>CAVSWG010000002.1:0-62157 GCA_963731565.1 uncultured Solirubrobacterales bacterium | reverse complement strand
CGGATCAAGTAGTAGTCGATCTGACGCAGCGCCATCGCCGCGAAGATGACCTCCCCGGTTGGGCCGTCACCCCAAGTGGCGTAGTCGATGAGGAGGCCGCGCTGCGCTTGTGGGTGGCGCTTACGCACCCCGCCGAGGAACTCGCTTCCGGGTGCGCCACCGAGCCGCTCGCTGGCGAGTATCAGCGCGACCTCTTCACCCGCGTCCGCGAGCCGCGCGATCTCAGTCTCCGCCTCTGGTGCTGAGCCGAGACAGAGGATGCGATAGCTCCGCTCGTAGCGATCGCTCAATTCGCGCTCGATGTCGCGAAGTGATTTCTCGTCTTCGTCAACGGCCAAAATCACGTGACGGGACATGTATCCAACCGTAGCCTCTCGGGCCGGCGCGCCATCCCACCAAGGTGCGCAAATGGGAGGAACACCTAGTAGCTGGTTGACACGCGCTTGTAGCGAAGGTAAACGACGCGCGAGCCAAATGTGCGTGTCTCGATCAGCTCAAGGTTGATCCCTTTCTCCAGAGGAGGGAAGTAGGGCGTGCCGCCGCCGAGTAGAACCGGGTTGACGAACAGCTGCCACTCGTCGATCAGCCCGAGCTTCATACACGCGCGGGCGAGGCCCGCGCCGCCCACGGCGATGTCCTTTCCGGGCTGTTCCTTGAGCCTTGAGACCTCCTCGCCAACACCGTCCCTGGCCAGCCTGGTGTTGCCCACCACGCTCTGAAGCGTCGTGGAGAACACGATCTTCGGCAGGGCCTTCCAGGTCTGGGCGAACTTGACGTGCTCCGCAGCCAGCGGACTCTCCTCAGCGGTCTCCCAGTAGACCATCGTTTCGTAGAGGCGCCGTCCGCAGAGATGCACACCAATTTCCTGCACCTGCTGGTGGTGGAGGAGAAACAGCTCCTCGTCGGGCACCGACCAGTCGATCGCGCCATCGGGTCCGGTGATGAAGCCGTCCAGTGACACAGTCATCGAGTAGATCAACTTCCGCATCACGATCCTCCTTCGGGCACCCGGTCCCACAACGTTGGCAGAAAGACAGACTAAGCAGGGTCGAGTAGTTCCGACCACAGCGTGCCCTGAAAACGACGCGCCGCAACGAAGACCTCAAGCGCTTCGGGGTCGATCTCGCCGTAGGCGGCGAGCGCGGTGGCGACAGGCTCAGGAGCATCACCCAAGACGGACGCTGCTGCCTGCATGCAGCCGAGATCCAGAGACAGTGGCGCCAAGCAGGTGTCCTCCCAGTCGTTCCAAAGCGGTCCCGCCGCCGTGTTGATCGCGTTGTCCAGGTGCGCGTCGCCGTGAACTGCTTGCATCGGCAGCCCAAGCGTCTCGATCTGCCGGCGAACCTCAGACGCGTCGCCGCGCAGCCGGTCTGGATCAGATGAGCCGGCAAGAAGCAGCACTGTCACGACGGTCGCGCACACGACCGATGCGCCACCCACAAGCGCACCTCTACCCACAAGCGTGCGTCCCCCCACAAGCGCGCGACTGCGTACATAGGCGCGTTTGCGCGGTCGCTCTTCTGGGCTTGAAGATGGGCTGTCGTCCTCGATCAAGCGGCGCAGCCCCTCGGGGGAGGCCACGGTGGGCGGCTCGGGGATGGGATTGGCGCGGGCGAGGCGCTCCATGGGATCGATGGTCACGAGGACACCTCCACTGAGATGGGAACGCACGCGCGGGCAGAGAGGTCTTCGCGCGCAAGAGCATGGGAGAGGCGCCGCCGGGCGCGCATCAAGCGCACACGCGCAGTGGTCGGCTTCACGCCCAGTACTTCGGCGGCTTGGACGGGCAGGAGCCCGTCCCAGGCGACGAGCAACAACAGCTCGCGGTCGGCATCGCTCAAGCGGGCAAGTGCCGCGGCCAGCACACAATCTTCGCCGCTCGTCGTGTCCGCGGATTCGGACACCGTCTCAGCCAGACGATCCGCGACAGCCACGCGCCGGTGCTCCGAGCGCCGCTGGGTGCTGAGCACGCGCCGTGCTACAACCAAGGGAGCGGGTCGGGCGGGAGCTCGTGAAAGC
The DNA here is from genome assembly GCA_963731565.1 of uncultured Solirubrobacterales bacterium. Taxonomy (GTDB): domain Bacteria; phylum Actinomycetota; class Thermoleophilia; order Solirubrobacterales; family Solirubrobacteraceae; genus Palsa-744. The sequence goes on along the minus strand of CAVSWG010000002.1, from coordinate 60,138 downwards.
GCCGCCAGCACACGACGAATACCTCCGCGACTACGTCATCCGCACTGGAGCTATCGGATCGTCTCAGCACATAGGCCTTGACGGCGGGAGCGTGCCGTGCGTACAGCAGCTCGAACCTGACTCTCCTCTCCATATATATGTAATGGCCAGATGAGGGCCGATCGTTACATGGCCACGGAAAGCACTCCTCCGAGGCTGACCAACCGCCTCGGAAATCCTGCGCTCGCGTCGTAGGCGGGTGAGCTACGCCCGGGTGCCCACCGCGAGCAGGTACTCCTTCTCAAAGCGAGCGTTATCGGGTGTGCCGAGGTTCCACTCGTCGCAGAACTGGTCGAGCGCCTCGTTGAACTCCGCCTCGCGTTCAGTCCGGCGCGCGTTCGCTTGGGCGGCGATGGTTGGACCGTACCGCGCCTTGAAGTGCTCACCGTAGTCGCGTGGATGCTCGAAGGCCGTGATCTCCAGCATGTCGCGCTCCAGCGTGTGGAAGTCGACGCGAGTGCCAAACAGGTCGCCGACGTGCTCCTCGCTGCCCCACAGCGGTGGAGACTGTGCTCCGGGCGGAGGCGGCGGGGCGAATGGCCCCATCGTCCGGAACAGCGAGCCGATCATCCCCTCGGGGGTCCAGCTCAGCAACCCAATCGTGCCGCCCGGCCGGCACACGCGCACGAGCTCGTCGGCGACCTCCTGATGGTGGGGCGCGAACATCGCGCCGATCGACGACATCACAACGTCAAACGACGCGTCCCCGAACGGTAGGTGCTCAGCGTCGGCCTCGACCCACTCGAGCGCGAGCCCGTCGGCCTCGGCGCGGTGACGTCCCGCATCCATGATCTCGGGTGTGAGATCGCTGGCGGTTACCTCTGCGCCCGTCTGCGCCGCAGGTATCGCGGCGTTACCGGTTCCGGCGGCGACGTCGAGCACTCTCATCCCGGGGCCGATCCCGCACGCCTGCACGAGTCTTGGGCCCAAAGGCAGCAGAAACGTCTCGACCATCGACGGGTAATCGCCCGAGGCCCACATAGCGCGATGGCGCGCCTTCAGCTCAGAATCCGGCACAGTCGACAAGACGACACCTCTCTTTTATGAACACGCCGATCGTACTCCACTGCACAAGCTCAAACCAACGCCTCGGGTCCCGCCGGCGAAATGCCAAAAACGACGACGAGCCGTGGCTAAGCCCTCTGTCTCTTTGCTGCGCGTGCGATCGCCCGGGCGTCGGGGCGCATGAGCCGCAGCTGGCCGCTGAGCTCGGTCCTGTAGCCGTTGAAGAACAGTCCCGGCGCCGAGGAGTGCTGGCTGCCACCGCTGACGAGTGGGATGCCATTCTCGTCGAGCACGCCGAGATGGCCGACCAGGCCCTCGAGGCCCCTCCGGTAGCCCGTCGCGGCGATCACGGCGTCTGGTTGGATGCGTGCTCCGTCGGCGAGCAGCACGTCCGGGCCGTCAAAGCCCTCCGTGGCAGCGACGATCTCGATCCGTCCGGCCTTGACGGCGGCTACGAATCCGTCATCGAACACCGGCGCCTGCTGCCGGCGGCGTAGCGTCGTGGCGACCCCGAGGGGCGCGCGCGGAAGGCCATACCGCTCGAGCTTGCCGAAGAACAACCGCTGGCCTTGCCAGATGATCTCATCGGCGACTGGCAGAGGAGCATGCTGGAGCGCCACCCCGTTGAGCTGCACCGGAACGCCCAGATACTTGCGGCGCATCACATTCGGGGACGTACGGCAGGACACGCGCACACGCCCTGCGCCGCCCTCGGAGAGAAAGTGCGCGACCTCTGAGCCGGTGATGTTCGGCCCTACAACAAGCACGTCGCGGCCATGGTAGGGATCCGGATTTCGGTAGGCGCTGGAGTGGATGAGCTCGCCAGCGAAGTCCTCGCGCCCCGGCCAGTCGGGGAGGTTGGGCTCGCGGTCATAGCCTGTAGCGACAACCACGAAGCGCGCACCCAGGACCCCGCCATTCGTATCGACGCGCCACCCCTCGTCCGATAGCTCTACTCGCCGGACCTGGGTGCCGAAGCGAACGTCGATGCGATGGTGCGCAGCGTAATCTTCTAGGTATTGAATCCACGCGTCCCGCGACGGGTACTGGCCGTAGCGTCGGGAGCTGGCGCGGTAACCAGGCTGTGTGGACATCCATCCCGGCGTGTTGAGTCGCAGCCCGTCGTAGCGGGTCCGCCAGCTCGCACCAACCTTGTCGGTCTGCTCGAGCACAATCGCCTCGAGTCCAAAGCGTCCGAGCGCGGCTGCCGCCGCGAGCCCGGCCGTGCCTGCACCGAGCACGATCGCCTCTGCGGGCGCATGACGCTCATCCGCAGGCGAGGTCGATGAGTCATATGAAGGTTGGGTGCTCATCTCGAGTATCTCTCCCTGGCTCGGTGTCGCCCGCGTGACCTCACGCCGACGCGCCGGCGCCTGAGGTGATGTGGTCGATGACTGGCCGGAATTCGTGGGTCGGTGAGAAGTCGACGTATTCGGAGTCCTCGAGCGCCTCGGGCGCGTGTCCTGCCGCCCAGTAGAACGCTTCGCCGGCGGCGAAGTCCTGATGCCCATCCAGTGTGTGCATTCGCACGAGGCCCTTGATCATGTACCCCCAATGCGGACACGGACAGAGATCGTTGGCCAGGCCCTTGGTCGCGGGACGAAGGTCCGCGCCGGCCGGCAGCCGCACGAAGCCGACAGAGAGACCGTCCTCGTCGCGCAAGCGGACCTCGACGCCATTGTCTGCGATGACTACCGGGACATCCTCACGTGGAATGGATCGCATGTTGCCTCCTTGTATTTTTGATGTCGCGGCCGGCGAGGAGCTGGGCTTCGCTCAAATGCGCTCTCAGGCCTTGGCCGTGACGGCGGCGTCCTCGGTTGACGGGTCGATGACGGTTGAGACCTTGGATATGCGGTCCGCGGGAAAGGCGCCACAGCGGGCGTGCTCCAGCAAGATGTCCTCGTCTGGGGCGACGTAGACGCAGTAGATCTTGTCGTCCGTGACGTAGCTCGTGAGCCAACGGATCTCCGGACCGAGCTCGCCGATCACGTGGTTTGACTTCGCTGCGATTCCCTGCAGCTCCTCCGCACTGAGGCTCCCTGCTCCAGGAAGCTCGCGCTCGATCACATACTTGGGCATTTTCTTCTCCTATGCGTTTTTTCAGCTAACATACATACTGACGGTACCCATCATGCATACCCAGAGTACGAATGTCAAGAGCAAGAAGGTGCAACAGGGCGAGATGACTCGCCAAGAGCTCCTCGAGGCCGCACGCACGTTGTTTGGTGAGCGCGGCTACGCCGCGACCTCTCTCGAGGAGATCACAAGCGCTGCGAAAGTCACCAAGGGTGCCCTCTACCACCACTTCGGCGGCAAGCAAGAGCTGTTTGCCGCCGTCTACGAACAGGTCAAGCGCGAGGTCTCAGAGCGTGCTGCCACGGCGTTCCTTGAGCCCGACCCATGGGAGGACCTATGCGCTGGATGCCAGGCGATGCTCGACGCCCACCTCGACCCGCTAGTTCGTCGCATCCTGCTCCACGACGCGCAGGCAGTGCTTGACGCAGACACGATCCGTCGCGTCGAAAACCGCTACGGCGCAGTCGTGCTACGCGGAGCACTACGACGCTCGATCCGCGCCGGAGTCATCCAACCCCTCCCTTTGAAGGCTCTCGCACTCATGCTCACCGGCGCGATCCTCGAAGGCTGCATGGCCATCGCCCACGCCAGCGACCCGGATCAAGCACGAGAGGACGTCGGCAACGTGCTCACGAGCCTCCTGCAAGGACTACGACCGCGTGCTCAAGCAAACGGGGAGGAGCTCTTGCGAGAACCGAACGGTCGACACGTCAGCTTCGACGATACCGTCGCTACTCGCCCGGGATCGGGCCAAACAGAGTGAACTTCGGGGCACTCGACGGCGCGCAGGCTGGGCTGCTGGCCGTGCCCTTGAAGGCGGTCGTTTGCTGTAGATGACGTCCCTCAAAGGTGTAGTGGCGCACGGGGCCGTTGACGTGATATCCGCTGATCGTCAATGTCGTCGTGCCGATCTTTGGGGCACCGGCATAATCTTCGGTCACTTCGGCAGTCCCGCTGTAGGAGAAGCGGCCAGCGCCACTCAATGCCAAGACCGGGGCGTGCACCGCGACTCCGACAGTGGTAGCCGACGCGTTGCGTATCACCGGTTCGCAGCCGAGCGAAAGGTCGGGGATCTTCTTGTGCCCGCGAACGTGAAACTCCACGTCGGCGGATGGGACTCCCACGAGGCTGGCATAGTAGCCGTTGCGCACTCCCGAATGGGAGAGGGCCAGCGCCACTCCCGGCACCGTCAATGCGGCTGACGCCGCTACAACAGCAATTGCTCGCGGGTACCTCGCAACGACTTTGGGAAGCCCCTTCACAGCGCAGACCCTAACAGCAGCTCTAGCGCTCTTGATCTATCGGCCGAATCAAGATCTCGTTGATCGCGACGTGAGGTGGACGAGTCACCATGTAGAGGATCGCATCGGAGATATCGCTGGCCTGCATCGGCGACCCAAGGCCGGGCCGGGAAGCCAGGGCTTCCAGGACCTCAGGCCGGTTATGACCCACCAACTCTGTAGCAACGGCACCGGGCTCGATCAGACCGACGCGCACATGCCGGCGAGTGACCTCCTGGCGCAGCGACTCGCTGAACGCACCGACACCGTGCTTGGTCAGGTTGTAGACCCCGGAACCATTGTTGATTTTGCGCCCCGCAACCGAGGAGACGTTGACCAGATCGGCCACGTTGCGTGGCCCTTGCTCAGCGGCCTCGAGCAGGTGCGGCAATGCGGCATGCGCACAGTGCAAGAGGGCGCGCACGTTGATGTCGATCATCCGCTCCCACTCTTCGACCGGCGCACCCACGATCGGACCGAGCAGCATCACGCCGGCGTTGTTGACGAGCACGTCGATCCGGCCCGCCTTGGCCACCACCTCGCTCATCACACGCGGCGGTTGGGTCGCGTCGGTCAGGTCAGCGGCGATGACAAGCGGCGTCGGTCCTACTGAGGCGATCCGCTCAGCGATGCGCTCCAGTCGCTGCGCCCGGCGAGCGACGAGAGCGACAGTCGCGCCCTGTTCGGCAAGCGCGAGCGCGGTCGCCTCACCGATGCCACTGGAGGCGCCCGTGACGACCGCGACAGTTGAGTCGAGGGCAAGCGAGTGAGGCATCGGTGCTCAGTATCCCAATACCGCCCCCAGATTGCTGGAGCTGGAAAGCCGATCGAGCGCACCGCGGATTCCCGTGTAAAGCTCTGAGGATGGGACACGCGATCGCCGACATGCAGGCGCTGCAAGCGCTGGAAGCAGCAGAGCTGGGACTACCGCGGGACCTACGGATCGAGTGGCTGGGTGTCTCTGGCTACCGGCTCTCCTATGAGAATGTTTCGCTGCTGATCGATCCCTACTTCTCGCGGGTGGGGTTACGCACACTGCTACTAAGGCGCACCGCGCGAGGAGACACGGCGATGCTCGACCGCTACAGCGCGATCGACGAGCCGGTCGTGGGCGTGCTCGTGGGTCACACCCACTTCGACCACGCAGTGGACGCGCCGGCACTGGCACGCCGCTTCGGCTGCGACGCCTATGGGTCGGCATCGTTGACACATCTGATGCGTTTGCACGGCCTGGGCGCGCAGGCGGTCGAGGTCGAGCCGCGACGCACGTACGAGCTGGGTCCATTCAGGGTGCGCTTCGTGCCGAGTCGTCACTCGAAGCTGATCCTTGGGCGCCGCGTGCCGTTCGACGGGGAGTTCACATGCGATCACCTGGACGGTCTCTGGCCTGGTGCATATCGCTGCGGGCAAGTGTGGGGCATCCGCATCGAAGTGGCGGGCACAAGCCTCTACCACCAGGGCAGCGCCGACCTCGACGATGAAGCATTGGGCGTAGAGCCGGTGGATGTGTTCCTAGCCGGCGTGGCAGGACGGAGTGTTACACCGCGCTACTGGGAGCGCGTGCTGCCTAAGCTCGACCCGCGCGTGGTGGTACCGACTCACTACGACAACTTCTTTCGCCCGCTCGGGCGCGAGTTGGAGTTCGTGCGCAACGTCAAGCTCGCGTCCGTACCCGACGAGGTGGGAGCTGTCTCGAGCTCAGCCGCGGTGTGCGCGCTGCCCCGGATCGATCTACGCAGTCACGAGGAAGCGCGGCGGTAACGCCTGTTTCCTAACCGGCGGGGAGCACTACCTTCCAATTGATTCTGTTCCACCCGGCGCATGCGCCGGGTGGCGGGGCCGCACATGTGCGGCCCCGTTCCGGGTCGTGCATGCACGACCCGGCCGACCGGTACATGTACCGGTCGGGCCAGCGCCGCATGTGGCGCTGGCTTCCTCGGATCGAGCGCCACCAGACGCTGGCCACGGCCCCGAGAATACTCGCCGGGAGCCTGGAGCATCGGTGCGCTAGCGTATTCCGCGATGGAGCCCTCTTCAGTGATCGATCGTCCGGTCGACGCGGCGCCCGGCCGCTCCCCCTATACCGGCCAGACAGCAGCCTCACCCGCCGGCCCCGTAGACGACACGGAGCCGCTGCGCGCACCGCCGGACGTTCGACTACCTCGCACCTTGCAGACTCTGCGCTTCACCAAGCGCCAGATCCAGTTCGTGTTCGCTGCGCGACGCGAGCTAGGTGACGTGTTTGGAGTTCGCTTCGTGGTGATCCCCGGCGGGGTCGTCGTGACCAGTCACCCCGACCATGTCCGCTCCCTGTTCACCGCCAAGCCCGAGCTGGTGCCTTCGCTGACCGCTGAGTCTCCGCTGCGCCCGATCGTGGGACCAAACTCGGTGTTGACCGCAAACGGGCCAAGTCATCTGCGCCAGCGCAAGCTGCTGCTGCCTGCATTCCACGGCGAGGCGATCGAGGGTTACGCGCAAATGATTCGCGACGTCACCGAACGAGAACTGGACCGCTGGCCCATTGGCCGCCCGTTCGCTCTTGCCCCGCGGATGCAAGCCATCACGCTCGACGTGATCATGTCGGGCATCTTCGGCATCGAGGGCGCTCCCGCAAAGGGAACCGCCGAGCATCGACTCAGGAGCAGGATCAAGCAGCTGGCGGCGGCTTCGACCTCTCCGATGGCCTTGTTTGGCGAACTCTCGAACCTGGGACGCGAGCGGCCCGTCGGCCTCACGCGGGCCGCGGTGGCCCTGTTGGACCGCGCTACCTATCCCGTGATCGAAGAGCGTCGTCGCGCCGCCGACCTTGATGAGCGGGGAGACATCCTCTCGCTACTGTTGCGCGCCACGGACGAGGACGGCGAGCATATGACCGACCACGAGCTGCGCGACGAGCTGCTCACGCTCGTGCTGGCAGGCTTTGAGACGACCGCCAACTCGCTGGCCTGGACCTGGGAGCGCTTGGTCCGCAACCCGGCAGCGTATGAGCGCTTGCGCGACGCGGTGCGCTCAGAAACTCAAGCTGCGGAGCACGTCGAGGCGGCCATCATCGAGGGTATGCGCTCGCGTCCGGTGATTCCGATCGTCGGGCGCCGAGTCGCCGTGCCTTGGCGACTCGGGGAGTACGTGGTACCGGCGGGACAGGGCGTCAGCATCAGCATCCTGCTCGTTCACCATCGCGAGGACCTCTACCCGGACCCATTTTCCTATCGCCCCGAGCGCTGGCTGGATCACAGGGGTGGGCGGGCACCTGGCACATATGAGTGGCTGCCTTTCGGCGGCGGCACCCGTCGCTGCCTCGGTGCAGCGCTCGCGATGGCCGAGCAGCGTGTGGTGCTCGAGGCCATGGTCCGCCGCCTGGACTTGGATCCCGACCGGCCCGAGCCCGAGCACGCGCACCATCGAAACGTCACCATGATCCCGGGCCGCGGCGCGCGGGTGATTCTACGATCGCGCGTCTCCAACTAAGCAGCAGACCTCGGCCAAGGCGAAAGTCCGCTCTTTACCGAGGGGAGTTTTCGCGCCTGCGCACTGACGGCGATGAGATCAGCCGGCTCACCGTGACCTATCTTGTGACTGACGGGCCGGTTGGCCGCCGCATCTCAACGCTCGTGCTGCACAGCCCATGACTAGCCTCGGACACGGTCGAGGGCGCGGATCGCATGTCTCTATTGAGAGCGCGTAGATATGCATAGCGGTCACATAGGGTGGTGTGGGCGCCAGCGCCACCGAAGCGGTGGTGGGAGCGTGGCTCGTTTCCAGCGTCGATCGATGCCCACATCTCGGCGCGAGAGGGAGCTACCAGGCGCCCTGAGATGACCTCTGTCAGCCATTGGGCTTGACGCTCGACTATTTCGAGGCGTCCTGGCCCGGCGTCGAGGATGCCGATGAAGGCGAGATTGTCAGCGTGGGGCGAGAGGATGCGCCGGTAGAGCGGGAACTGTTGCCCATCGCCGCGACCGAGGGGGTCGGGTAGGAACGGGAAGTTGACCCGGTAGCCCGTGGCAAAGACGATGACGTCGACCTCCTCACAGCTGCCGTCAGCGAAGATCGCATGCTCGCCCTCCAGGCGGGTTACGTCAGGTCTCACCACGAACGTCTTCTCGGCAAGGGCGCGCTTGATGTTCGGCGTTACGAGGGCTGGCCAGCGGTACTCCATCATCGGGAAGTCGGGGACCGGCAGATCGCCGTGATCGGGCTTCGCACCTGTGACCCTGATCAAAGCCTCAAACAGGCCGCGGACCACCGGCCAGGGAAGGCGATTGAGGGTCGCGTTGTCGAGGCGGTCGAGAGAGCGCCCCAGTATGCGCGCTGGGATCAAGTGGTGTCCCCGCCGGCAAGAGAGCAGCGTGCGCTGCGCCACGAAGGAGATCTCCGCCGCGATATCGAGGGCCGATTGGCCCGCGCCGAGGACGAGCACGCGCCGACCCTCAAACGACTCGGGGGTGCGGTAATCGCGCACATGCATCGTCTCACCACTGAACTCGCCCGCAAGCACCGGTATCTGCGGATCCCAGAACTGGCCTGTGGCGACAACTAGCACGTCGAAGCGTTGTGTCGGGTGCCCGTCAACGTCCACTAGCCACCCCCCGTGATCATCCGCCCATGCCCGTTTCACACGCGTGCCAAGGCTGATGCTCCCACGCAAATCGTTGACCTCGGCGTAACTCTCCAGGTATGTGAGGAGCTGTGAGTGGTGGGGGCGCTCTTCAATTGCTCCCGCGAAGGGCAGGCTTGGGTATTGCATGTTGCGGCGCGAGACGTTCGTGTGCAGCGAGGCATAGGTAGCCGACACGCCATTGTCGTTGCCGTAGCGCCAGCTTCCACCGATCGCCGAACTCGCCTCGAAACAGGTGATGTGGTGGCCAGCCGACCTCAACTCACGAATCGCCGCCAAGCCCGAGAGCCCGGCGCCTACGACGCATACCGACTTGCTCACAGGTTCTCCCTTTCATCGCCACCAGATCGACATACCGCACGGAATGTACTACATACCGTGCAGCATGTAAACTAGGTGACACGATGCCCGCTCATCCCAGCCCGGCGCATCCCCGCCACGATGGCCGCAGCGCTCAGCTGCGGGGCACTGCTCGCGAGCGCATCCTCGATGCCGCCCTGGCCGAGTTTCACGATCACGGTTATGCGGGCACCTCTTTGCAGGCTGTCGCCAAGCGCGCGGGCTTGACTAAGGGAGCGATCTATTGGAGCTTCCGAGACAAGCAGGATCTCTTCCTCGCCCTCGTCCACGAACGCTTGGACGTGCCGGCACAGGAGCTGATGCGGATAACCGAGGATGCGCCCTCGGAGGTGGAGACCGCCCCACTTGTCAGCCAGGGGATGGCTGAGCTCATTCGTGAGCAGCCCGCTTTGGTGTTGTTGATGTTCGAGCACTGGTCGCTCGCAACGCGCGACCCGAAGCTGCGTGGCAGCTTCAACGACCGCCAGTCAGAGCTGCGTGGCGCGATGGCTCACGCGCTTGAGGCACGCCACGCGACCACAGGGGTTCCTCTCACCTATCCCGCGGAACGCCTGGCGACCGGGATCCTGTGTCTCGCCGCGGGGATCGCGATGGAAGCGTTGGTCGAGCCCGCCGCAACACCCGACGAGCTCTTTGGCGAGATCCTCGGACTTCTCTATGACGGTTTGGCGGCCCGAGCGAGAGGCGAGACGAACCTGTGAGTGACACCTCGACGGCATTGACCGAAAACGCTGTTTGGCTGCCCTGGCGGCCTGGCCCGGAGGGCAAGGCGGAAGGCGAGGTGGTGGTCAGCCTGACGGACTTCAGAGCCCACCGCCTGCGCGATCTCCCTGGGATCTACTGGAGCGGCCTGCGCCTCCGCGAGGGCTGGTATGCGATGCCAGGCGCGATCGGCCTGTGGCTCTGGGGCCAGCCGCTCAACAGAGGCAGAGGTGGTTCAGTTTCGGTGTGGCACAGCGAGACGGATCTGCGCCGCTTCGTCGCGTTGCCGGCACACCTAGCGATCATGCGTAAGTATCGCGCTCTCGGCACCCTCAACTCGGTGACCTGGCAGATGGACCACTTCACCCTTCCGGCAGCGCAAGCGGCGGCGCAACAACGAATCAGAGCGTGGAGCTCAACTACCGCGGAAGCGTAGCTGCGGACATGAGAGCTTCAAATGCGCCGCGCACTCGTGTCATAGCGGGGCGCCGATGGCGGCGTCCGGCGCCTCGGAAGTGAGCATGTCACGGGCGAACGTCTCGATCCGGTTGCGACCGTTCTTCTTGGCCGAGTACAAGGCGCGGTCAGCGTGGCGCAGCAAGCTCGTCGCATCGCCTGCATGATCGGGTAGCACCGCGATACCGATGCTCGCTGTGATCGGCCTGGCGACCGAGCCGACCGTGATCGCCGCGACTGCGGCGCGAATGTTCTCGGCCACGAGGCGGCCGGCGACCAGGTCTGTATCCGGCAACAGGATCAAGAACTCCTCGCCTCCCGCGCGACCGACGAAATCGCTCTCGCGACAGGACGACTTGAGCGTCGAGCCCACAGCGGCAAGTACCTCGTCGCCGCTCCCGTGCCCGTAGGTGTCGTTGATCTGCTTGAAGTGATCGAGGTCGAGAGCGAGCGCGGTCAGTGGTGAGACGCTTCGTGAGGCGTGCGCGACCAGCCGTCGGACGGTGTCCATGACGTTGCGGTTGTTGGGCAATCCCGTGAGCGCATCGGTCTCAGCGCGGCGTTCGGCAATCGCGAGGTTTCTCAGATTGGCGAGCACCGGAGCCGCTTGAACGACGGACTGCTTGATTGACTGGGCATCCGTGTCGGTGAGCGGCTGTGGATGAGTCGCCAGCACAGAGCCGATTACCTCACCCCCCACCAGCAGCGGCTCACAAGTCGAGAACTCCGCTGCCTTCCCGCAAACCTCACAGGAGATCAACGGCTCACCATCGCGTCGCTCTGCATGGGTGCGTGCAAAGCGCACGGCGAGACAAGAGCGTGGCTTTGCATTCTCCAGTGTGCTTTGCAACAAGGAGTCAGCGCCAACCTCCGTGGTTGCCTGAAGACGGTCTGCACTGTTGTTGCGGTTGAGCATCACCACGTGGCTGCTCGGGATGAGACGCTCGATCTGGTGCTTGAGCAGGCCGTGGGCTTCCTCCTCGGTCTCCGTCAGCTGCATCACCTCCGCGAACTCGCTCTGCAGATCCTCCCGCGTGCGTTCCACGACCCTTCGCTCGACCATCTCGTTCAGCGCGATGCCCAGATCGGCAAGCTCGTCGCGGCCCGCTACCACCACGCTCGTCTCTGCCTCCCCGGCTGCGACGCGCGCGGCGAAGTTAGAGTAGCTACGCACGCGCGAGACAACGGCTCGTGTCAGCAACGCAACGACTGCGCCGCCCACGATGATCGCGATGATCGCGATGAGCACGACCAGGGTGCGACTGTTGTCGAATGTCGCTTGGGCGTGCTTTGCCAGGTGCGCCGACTGTGCTGCCTCAAGCTGAGTCTGTCGTGCGGCCCCTCGTTCGAGCGGATCGAAGATCGCGCGCACCCGAGCGGCAAGCGCGTTGTCGTGGCGCAGCGAGGAGCCAGCCGCCACCACAGTGTCGAGTGGTCTGGCATCGCGTAGTGCGAGAAAGCGCTGCCATGACCGCGCGAGCTGCTCGATCTCGGCTCGCTCCGCCGGATCGTCTCGCGCGTGTGCGGCTCGCAGGGCCTGAATATCGGCATTGACCCGCGGCACGATCACCGCGCCCAGTTCATCTTCCAGGTGTGCGATCCCCAACGCATTGTTGGAGACGACGATCTGCAACGCCACCCTCTCAGCGGTGCCTGTGTCTGTCGCAAGCGCCGTGGTTCGTCCGAGCGTCAGAATGTGATCGCCGTACAACCGCTTGACCTCTCCGTTCAGATTGGAGAGACCGCTGAGACCCGCTACGCCGACGGCGAACAGCGCGACGACCAGCACGGCCAGCATGACCGCGAACTTTGCTGCGATGGGAAACCTCAATGACGGACGCATGCCTGGGTCCTGTGTATCGGCGCAACGCGTAGGTGACTTGACGCCGAGTGGACCGTCGGTCAGACGGAGCAGCGCGTCACGCGTGCTTGGCGAGCGGTAGAAATATTGCGTCGCACCGCGAACCGGCCCTTTGCCGCGAATTTCGAGCAGAACCCAAGCCCTGATGACTGACAAGGAGGACCGAAGTGACCCAGGCAAATGCCGCCCAACTGAAATCCGAACTCGACGCTGGGGAGGAGATCCTGCGTACGGCAACGCTCGCCCGCCTCGCCTACAACGGAGTCGACGGCACGCCGCGCGTGATCCCGATCGGCTTCCTCTGGACCGGCCAAGCGGTGGTCCTCGCCACGCACCCGACCGCGCCGAAGTTCGCGGCGCTCCGCGCCCGGCCACGGGTGGCGCTGACGATCGACACCCCGAGCCCGGCGCGCTCTCTGCTGCTGCGCGGCGAGGCCGAGATCGAGGTCGTCGACGGCCCGGTGCCGGAGTACCTCGAGGCAGCGGCGAAGTCGATGGAGGGCGAGGAGCTCGCCGCCTTCGAAGAGGCCTGCCGCGAAACTTATGACCAGATGGCGCGGATCAGCATCGTCCCCGACTGGGCGCGTTATTTCGACTTCGGCGCCGGCCGCTTCCCTGGCTTCCTCCGCGAGCTGACATCCAAAGACTGAGGCACGAGCAGCAAGGCCCTCTTAGGCTCGCCTATGGATCGCAACGCCGCCCCAAGACAAGCGCTTCGTCGCCTGTTACCGCGCTGACGCGCACATCAGGACGCCGAGCGTCAGCGACTTGGACCGGCGCGCACCACCGAGGAGCCGCAGATGCGCCGTCGCCTTCACCTTGAGTCTCGTCCCGGGTTTGGCCGACTTCGGCGCCGTGAGCGCCGCGGTGTACGGGGCGCGGTGGTCGCGTCCGGCAAGTCGCTTCCCGAGCGTGAACGCGACGTCCATGATCCGGGCGATCTGAGACCGCCGACCCTTCACCTTCGCGACAGTTAGGAGGACAGTGAAACGCGCGCCGGGTCGAACGCACGCACCCTTGCCGACCAGCCCGAAGCGCGCACCGAAGGCGGTCGAACTCACGCTCGGAGCCGCACCGCCGGTGCCCGGGGGGCCAGTCGTGCCTCCAGTTGAACCGGTGGCCGTGATCGTGATCTGTGTACTCGCCTGCGCCTGCGCGGCGCCATCGGAGACCGTCGCCGTCACCTGGTACGTACCAGCGATCGAGTAGGCATGGGACGCCGACGAACCGGTACCGCTGGTCCCGTCGCCGAAGTTCCACGTCGTGGTCAACTTGTCGCGGTTGGCGTCGGACTGGCTGGCGCTGAATGTCACCGCCTGCCCGGTGCGGGCCGAGGTCGGTATCGCGCTGATCGATCCGACGACGGGCGCCACATTGGCCGCGGTCAGCACGAGGTCGTTGCCGTCGCCGCCAGCGTCGTTCGGAGTCAGCGGCACCCCGTCGGGTGTCATGAACGGGGCGCCGGCGAACGTACCGGTAGTGGTGCCGTTGCCGGTATTCGTGATCATCGGGAAGATGGCACCACCCGGAACGGTGAGCCCCGAGGCGGCCGTGAACGTGAGCACGGCCGCGGGATCGATCACGACCGGTCCGGTGCTGGTGACCGTCGGCGTATTCGACGGATCGGTCGAGGGGATGGCGAAGTTGAAGCTGCCTCCCGCGCTGAAGGACAGTGGGCCGGTTCGTAGGCCGACCTGAGGAGTCAGCGTGCCCGCTACGGTCACGGGACCGAGGACGCCGTTACCGGTGAGCGTTGTCTGCGGCGCGACGGTGACCGGCCCCGGCACTTGGCCGTCTGCGACGAAGGTGCCCGCGGTGATCGCGGTGGTCCCGCCGTAGGTGTCGGCACCGGTCGACTGCAGCGTCCCGGCGCCGGCCTTGATCAGCCCGTGCACGCCGTTGGCCTCGGAGACCACGCCGCTCAGGACCAACTCCGGTGCAGTGCCTGGGGTCACGGTGAACGTCGGGTTGAAGTCGCCGGTCCCAGTTCCGCCCAGGACGGTCGGGACCGAGATCGTGGCCGGCCCCTGAGCGGAGGAGCTGGCGGTGAGGCCACCGTTCTGTAGAAGGAGTTTCCCCCCGGGCCCGGCGATCGTACCGCCGGTCATAGTGACGCTGCCGGTCGGAGGGATCGAGATCTGACTTCCCACCGCCCCAAGCAGCACCGAGCCACCGTGGACGGTCAGCCCCGCGATCACGTCGACATGACCATTGAGGTCGAATACACCGTCGGAGTTGACGGTCACGTTCGCAGTGGTGGGGAGGTCAGAGGACTGCAGCTCGCGCAGCGCTGCGCTGCCGGGCGCGCTGGCACCGGTGCCGATCGTGATGGCGCCCGGGATGGACACACCGATCGCCTGGTTAAGCGTGACCGCGCCCGCCTGCACGGTCGTGCCGCCGGTGTAGGTGTTGCTGGTCAGTCCGCTGAGCGCCAGCGTCCCGGTCCCGGCCTTCGTCAGCGAGGCCGGGGCGGGTGTCCCGTCGCTGATGACGTTCGAGATGGCGAAATCGGGCGTCTGCACACCTTGAGTCACAGTGAACGTACGTGGGCCGTCGAGCGCGACTCGTGCGCTGATCGTCGCCGGCCCGGCAGCGGACGATGTCGCCATCACATCACCGCCGAGGTTGAGCAACCCGGTGGTGGCGGAGATGGTGCCTCCGGTCATCGCCAGCGAACCTTTAAGCGTCAGGGTGAGTGCGCCGAGCGTCACCGAGCCGCCATTGACGGTCAGCCCTCCTACTTGCTCGGCAACGGACCCGCCGGAGATATCCAAGACGCCGTCGGCGTTGACCGTCACGTTCGACGTGGGAGCAATGTCGTTCCCGAAGGTGACATCACGCACGGTCGCGCTCCCAGGGGCTCCGGCTCCGGTGCCGATAATGAGCGCTCCGGGGATCGCGAATGTGTTAGACGCCTTGATCCCGAGCACGCCCTGCTGCACGTCCGTGACACCTGCGTAGGTATTGGTCGACGTGAACAAAGACAGCGTGCCGGCCCCGGTCTTGGTCAGCCCCGGCGATCCGCTGATCACACCCGTGATCGTGAGTTCGCCCGCACTAACGCTCACCTGCACGGACGTGGCTCCCGACAGCGCGAGCGGCTCCGTGATCGCATTGCCGCCGTTCGCGTCGTTAATGGCCGTGGTGAACTGGGCGCCGTTGATGCCGAGCGGCATACTGCCACTGATCGTGCTGCCGCTGCCGGTGAAGTTGATCTGGTCGACGACGAGCCCGCTGATGTCCATCGTCGACGCGCTCCCAGCCGGAAAGCTGACGATCGTGCCGCCCGACTCTCCGGTGCTCGGCACGCCGCCAGTCCAGTTGCCGGCGACCGACCAGTTGTGATTGACCGCGCCTGTCCAGGTGTGCGTCGACGCCAGCGCGGGCGAGGCGCTCAGGAGGAAAAGCAACACTAGGATCCCGGAGATCTTGCGAGTCACGCGCGGCGCAGCATAACCCGCACACACGACGAGACAACAGTGACTCGACAGATGTTCTGGTCAAGGTGGCCAGCGAGCGGCTCGGCCGCGAATCGCCGACGTTCACGCTGAAACAGTACGCCCACGTGCTCCCCGGCATGCAGGCCTAGGCCGCCTCTCAGGTCGCCGCAATGATCCATGGTGCGGCCGAGTCCATTGATGCACGTTTGACATCGTCCGAAACCACGAGAGCCCCGGATGTCCGAGGCTCTTCCTTGCCCGTAGATCCGGCGATACGGCGGATAGCGGGGGAGCGATTCGTCCTTATGGGCGACCTCCCGGTGGCGGTGGAACGGGTCGCTCCGTGGCTGCGGAGCTAGCGCAGATTCCGTCCCAACCCAACTCTATTGTTGTGTTATGATATCGGAGTTCAAATGAGCACGGGAACCTCCCGCCTGGCATCCACCACGCGACCTGGACCGAGATCGTGACTCGCTACGCGACAAGCGTTCGGCGTCGAGAGCTTCTCGACGGGCTCCTGGATCCGCTGCACAGAAGGCGCGCTACGGAGGCGAGCTCTACCCCGCCGAGTGGCCCGCAGATGCAGACGGCACGACCTACCTCGGACTTCTTCCAGCGTGATCGGTTGAAGCAGCAGAAGGGCATCATCGCCCTCGACCTGACAGGACTGCCATGATCAAGAACGAGCGCGAATTCCGCATCACCAAGGCGCACCTAGCTGGCTTCGAGGGCGGCCTGACCGCCAACGACGAGCGGGAGTTCCCCCCAAACCTCGATCCGGGTATGAAGCAGCTGATGCACGATGCCATTGCCAGCCAGATCGAGACGTTCCGTCACGAGATCGACCACTACGAGAAGCTGCGTGACGGACACATCACCAGCCGCGAGATCACGTCCCTGCACGAGTTGCCGATTGCACTGATCGAAGCCCGCATCGCAGCCAGGCTTACCCAGCGCCAACTCGCCGAACGCATCGGCGTCGCCGAGCAGCAGATCCAGCGCTGGGAGGCCAATGACTACAGCGGCGTAGGGCTCGACCGGCTACAGAGCATTGCCGACGCGCTCGGCGTACAGATCCACGAGACGATCACGTACAGCAGCGCCGCGTAGATTTGCATACCAGCGTTCGACCGGGCGGGCCCAAAGCGCAGAAAAGCCTGCTTATTCAACTTGCCGATATCTATATACACCCTTTACGTAGCGGGCCAAATATTGGCCGATCGAGCCCACGCCACTTGTAAGAGCGACATAGTGATGTCCGGAACACCGAAGTACTGATACACCCCGCCACCGTGAAACGCAACCTCAAGAGTAGAAGACGATGCGTCGTACCCGACGCTAGCGACGTTTGACGATTGAACTGCGACTCGGTTCATCTAGACCAGCTCCTTGACTTTAGACACAATCCGAGTGAAGAACTCTGGGGAGACAGGCTGGCCAGATTATGGCCGGATTGTCAGTCTCTTCTGTTCATCCGGCGCATGCGCCGGATGAGGGCCGCACATGTGCGGCCCCCGGGCCTTGCATGCAAGGCCCGGCCGGATGGTGCATGCACCATCGACGTGGTGAAGCGTCTCGAACATCGCCGCCGAGACCCGGGCGTTCCAAACGTATAGCGCGATGGCCCGCTCGTGGTCGCCGCCGGCCTCGGCCAGGTACAGCTCGAAGCGAGCCTCGGTGATCCATTTCGTCGCTTGTGATGGCTTCATCGAGTAGTCGAGAGTTCAGATCGGGTACGCGCTAAACTTGCTGGTGTATGCCCCAGGTAAGGCTCTCCCGCTTCGGCGGTGATCCCCCTGGGGCTCCGTCGTTCAGGGCAGCTGCCTCAGAGGATGCCTTTGATTGCGGATGTCTCCGCATACAAGTCGCGCATGGGTCGGTCGGAGAGTTCGTGGAGCGGCAGGATGATGCGGTGCCAATGACAATGCTTCAGCACAGAGTCATCGTGCCCGAAGCAGCGGATTGACCTCCACGGCCCAGCGGCGACGCATCCGGCCTGCAACGGACGATCTACGCTCGATTCCAATGGCCCTCCCCAAGCAACTTACCGACAGCGAGATCGAGGTATTGACCGAAGCGCTGGCTGACCGACCTGGATGGTTGGAGCTGGCGCGAAGCGTTGAAGCTGCCGCAAATGAACAGAACAGCCACGAACTGCGGATGCTGTCGATGGCGTTCGTCTACGACCTTGTAGCGCCGGAGCGCACAAGAGAGGTCCGCTCACAGCCAATGGTGCGAAGAGTTCGAGCGCCTGTTCGGTCCGAGGCGGCGTGGCTCCTCTTGGGAAGATCGGGAACCGGCCGAACGGACTCGACGTGACGACGTGACGCAAGGCTAGGTCCGCCAATGACGCGCTGCGTTTTCTGCGATCGGGAGCCCAAGAGCCGCGAGCACGTAATCCCGCAATGGCTCGGAGAGCCGCTTAAGGACTCGCACCCCGTCGCTCCTGGGAAGCGCCGGATCGGCCTGACGCATCGCTACACGCCGCCCGCTGGCCGGGAGGCTGAGGCGCGCGAGTGGTCGATGGCCGGCCCCGATCTCGTCACCACCGAGGTCTGCGGCCAGTGCAATAACGGCTGGCTCGCCGAGCTTGAGGGGCGCGTGAAGCCGACGCTCGAAAAGATCGTCCGTGGCGAGCCGGCCGACGTGCTCTCAGACGATCAGCCTGCGATGGCGACGTGGTGCTACAAGACCGCTCTTCTGATGCAGCTTGTCCGGCCGGGCAAGTTCCGATTCATCCCGCGCGAGCGATACTCGCAACTCCGCCGTGACGGCCGGCCTCCGAGCGACGTTCGCCTTTGGCTTGGCTCGACCCCCGTTGACAGCTTGGTCGTGCATGAGGCGACGATGGGCGCGCGTCTGAGCACACCCTCCTCGAAGCATCCGGGCTACTTCTCGGTGCTGACGGTCGGGCATCTTGTGATCCTTTGCTCGGGCAGGTGCAATCCGTCCGCCGAGCCCTTGAGCTTCGATGCTCACAGCGAGGGCAGGGCCGTGTTGCGCCTGTGGCCGGCCTCGATCCGCACGGCGCACTGGCCCCCCGCAGAAGTCATTCAAGACCTCCGCCTCGAAGCGCTCGGAGCCCTGATCTAGCTGTCCCGCTTGACGGTTCTCTGACCTTCTGTTGTGCCCGAGTTCTGTTGTGCCCGAGGCGCCCTCGGCCTTGCGCACAGCAACAACGTCAACTCGCGCTCCTCAGGATTCGGCAACTACCCGCCCCTCAGTTATCGCGCTATGGATCATCGTGCCCTTGACTGCCGCCCACCTCCGCGCGTGCTGTTCGCTAACTACCACCACGTCGGCGGGGATCAAAAGCCGGCCGAGAAGCCATCCTAGGCGCACCATCTCCTCGAAGGGTCGTCAACCTCCTGCTCGATCACCAGGAAGTCGAAGTCGCTTCGATCATCGGCATCACCACGAGCGCGCGATCCGAACACGATCACCTTCGTCGGCGCGGTTGTCGCCTCTATGAGCGCACGACCGGCACGCTCGATCGTTTCAGCGTCCGCGACAGCCTTCACGCCCATAGCCGGCTAAGCCTATCTCGCACGTGAGGCACGCTCAATTAGCACAACAGAACAGTTGCCTGGCAACCTTCGGGTTTCCGACTCGAACGTCAGATTGGAACAAAAATTGGAACGACGGTCAAAACCGGCCACCTCCCCAGATACAAGAAAACCCCGCATTTGCAGGGCTTTCCTGGATAGCGGGGGCAGGATTCGAACCTGCGACCTTCGGGTTATGAGCCCGACGAGCTACCAGACTGCTCCACCCCGCGTCGCACCCCATGTTCTAGCAAAAAGCACGCTCCACCAGAAGCCCTGGGCACCCGATCCCAGCGAAATCTCCGAGCTGGACCGCTGATAAGAAACGTCAAGCCGGGCATCTTGTTGCGTGCCCTGCTCGCCACCTCGCGCGCGCCCACGCGAGCGCTTACGCGCGCTCACACACGCGCGCGCGTAGGGCAGGCCAAATCGAACAAACACCACCAAGAGCCTCCCTCACCCGCACGCTCAGGCCACACCAAGCCCCCACAACACCACCCAACCTCCTGGGCCTCTACGATCCTCGCCTCATGCGTACAGCCGTCGTAGACATCGGCACCAACTCGACCCGCCTGCTCGTCGCAGACGTAGACCAGGCGAGGAGCCTCGTAAGCGACCTTCATCGCGAGTCCCAAGTGACTCGCCTGGGCGACAAGGTCGACGCCGGCGGCAAGCTCTCCGTGGAGGCGATCGCCCGTGTCATGAGCACGCTGAGCGCCTATCGCGCCACGATGGACCGCTTCGAGTGCGAGACGAACATGGCAGTGCTCACCTCGGCTGTGCGCGATGCCTCCAACGGCGCCGAGTTTACCGAGCTGGTGCGCTCCGAGTTCGGCCTCGATGCGCGTGTGCTCTCAGGTGATGAAGAGGCCCAGCTCACGTTCCTCGGCGCGATGAGCGACCGCGACGGTTCCTCCACCGAGCTAACGGTGGTGATCGACATCGGTGGCGGCTCGACCGAGTTCATCGTGGGCACAGACCATGAGGCCTCCTTTCACGTATCGGTCCAGGCCGGGGTGCTGCGCATGAGCGAGCGCCACATCCACAGTGACCCTCCCTCCCCCAAGGAGCTCCAGGAGCTGGCGGCCGACACGCGCGCGATCTTCCTCGACGGCCTGCCCTCCGAGCAGCGCTCCGCCGTGAGACGGGCGATCGCGGTTGCCGGAACCGCCACCTCCGCTGCTTCGATCGACCAGGAGCTGGACCCTTATGACCCCGAGCGTGTGCACGGCTATCCCTTGCTGCTCGCCACGGTCGAGCTCTTGATCGCGCGCTTGGCCGATCTCAGCGAAACCCAGCGCCGGGAGGTGGTGGGCTTGCATCCCGACCGGGCTCCCACGATCGTTGCCGGCATGATCCTTTTGGAGGAGGCCATGCGAGCGTTCGACCTCAACCAGGTGGAAGTCTCCGAGCACGACATCTTGCGCGGCGGCACCTTGCGCCTGGCCGGGCTCGGCTGAACCACAGGCGTATGGACGTCCATACGAACGAACGGCAATCCCTTCAATCAGGCCTGCCCTCACGCCGACACCACCCTTATCGGCAGTGGAGGGCGAGGCTCAGCCGCGCAAACTCAACTCCCCGATCCATAGGCCCGGCCGGCGCCGAGCAATCGGCGCTTGCGTTGCGGGCCAACCTACCCCCGACGTCGAGACTTGCACCCCTGCCTACGTCTCGAGGTCAAGCCCCTAAGGAAGCCGTCCGCCCGGGCGGCTTCCTTATGTAAAGCCTAGGCCAGGTTGGATTTGCGCGGGTAGGCGATGGTGGCATCCGTGAGCACATTCACGAGCGCCGGCTTGTCGGACGCGAACGCGCGCTCGATCGCGGGTGCCACGTCCTCTGGCCGCCCCACAAGCTCACCATACCCACCGAGGGCTTCCACTACTTGGTCATAGCGCGTGGCGGGACGTAGGTCGGCCGCCACCGAATACCCGTACAGGAACTCCATCGGGTGCTTCTCGAGCGCCCAGATCCCGTTGTTGCCCATCACTCCCACCACGTTCACGCCGTGGCGGGCGAGCGTGTCGAACTCCATCCCGGAGAACCCAAATGCGCCGTCGCCGAGCAGCAGCACGACCTGGCGCTCAGGGTGGGCGAGCTTCGCGGCGAGCGCATATCCCGGTCCCGTGCCCAGGCATCCGAAAGGCCCCGGATCGAGCCAAGAGCCCGCCTGGTAACTGTCGATCACGCGCCCCGCATAGGACACGAAATCGCCTCCATCGCCGATCACGATCGCGTCGCGGTCGAGCACCTTGGCCAGCTCTGCGTACAAGCGCATCGGGTGAAGCGGAGCGCGCTCGTCCTGGAGCTCCGCGCGCTCGGCCTCGCGCCGCTCTGTCTCGGCGGCCCTCAGGCCGGCTATCCAAGCTTCGCTCGCCAGCGGCTTGCCACTGGCCGCCACGCGCAAATCAGCCAAAGTGGGATCAAGCGCGCCGTACAGCTCGACCGCCGGCTCGCGCGGGTGCCTGCGCTCGGGCTCGGCAACGTCGATCGCGATGATCGTGGTGTCCTCGCCGAAGGAGCCGCCGAAGCCGAGCCGGAAGTCCATGGGCACGCCGATCACGAGCGCCACATCGGCCCCTTGCAACGCCTGGGAGCGGGTCCTCGAGAAGAAAAGGTCGTGGTCGGCCGGTATGCATCCACGCGCCAAGCCGTTCAGAAAGACCGGAATGCGCAAAGTCTCGGCCAGCTCAAGCAAAGCCTCCTCGCCGTGACCCCAATAGAGGTCGGTGCCGGCCATCACCACAGGCCGCTCAGCCTCGGCGAGCAGCCGTGCGGCTGCCTCGATCGTCTGGGTGTCGGCTCCCCGCAAGCCTTGCCCTTCGCGCGCGCGCGGAGCATCGTCTTCAGGAGCGCTCATGAACACGTAGTCGAGCGGGAAGTCCACGAACGTTGGGCCTCCATGGGGCGCCATCGCCGCTGCCAAGGCCTCGTCCACCAAGCCGGGGATCTCCGCGGTGGACTGAGCGGTCGTGGCCGTCTTGCACAGAGGCCTCACGAATGGCACGTGGTCGATCTCCTGGAGCGAGCCTTGCCCCCAGCGCAGCGTGGGCGCCCGCCCGCCGAGCACGAGCATCGGCGTGTGGTTGGCCTGGGCTGAGGCGATCGCGCTCATCCCGTTCGTCACACCAGGCCCGGCTGTCAGGGCACATACGCCCGGCTCGCGCGTCACCTTGGCCCAGCCCTCAGCGGCGAACGCGGCAGTCTGCTCGTGGCGGACGTCCACGATCTCGATGCCCTCCTCGCGGCAGCCGTCGTAGATCGAGAACAGGTGGCCGCCCGAGAGCGTGAACAGCTTGCTCACGCCGTGCGCCTTCAGGCGGCGCGCGATCAGGCGCCCTCCGTGCAGCTCTTGGGCCTGATCGGTGCTCTCCGGCGTGCTCTGCGTGGACATGGCCCGGCGACTCTACAAGAGCGGCATGCCCGGGGTGGGACTCGAACCCACACGCCCTTGCGGACTATCGATTTTAAGTCGACGGCGTCTTCCAATTCCGCCACCCGGGCGCAGCATTGGCACTCTAGTCCAGTCACTATCGAGAATGTCTAGCCTGGACTACAAACAGACGCTCTGACTCCTGGAGTTCCATCTTGTCGCATCGCCGCACGATCCTCCTGGTGAGCGAGCCAACAACCACGCCACACCGGCTCAGGCGCCACGGGCGTTTATCTGGCCTTGTGTGGGGGCAGCGATACTTCGTAATAGACCGCAACTACACCCTCGCTACGGTGTATTTAGGAGCAAGAGCAGCGAAAGGACCGCCGTGGAGGTCTCCGCACTAAAAGCCCCAGCAGCGCCCGGCCTGAGAAGCCCCTCAGCTTTGCTGCGCCTACAGTCCGACGAGCGGCTGATCACGCTCATCCGGCGCGGGCCAGCATGCGGCGTTCGAGACGCTCTTCTCGCGCTATCAGTCGCGCCTGCTTGCCTTCTGCAGGCACATGCTCGGCTCCAAGGAGGACGCCGAAGATGTGCTCCAGGAGGTGTTCGCGGCTGCCTTCAACGCGATCCTGGCCGACGATCGCGAGATCAACGTGCGCCCGTGGCTGTACCGGATTGCGCGCAATCGCTCGCTCAACCATCTGCGCAAGGCCTCAGCGATCGGTGTGGACTCGATGGACGTGCACTACGCCGAGGGCGGCGTGTCGACCGCCGAGAAGGTGATGCGCCGCGAGAGCTTCCGCCAGCTGATCGGCGACGTGCAGCAACTGCCCGAGACCCAGCGCACCGCCTTGCTCCTGCGCGAGATCGACGCGCTCTCTTACGAGCAGATCTCAGAGTCCATGGAGACCACGGTGCCCGCGGTCAAGTCGCTCCTGGTCCGCGCCCGGATCTCCTTGGCCGAGGCGGCCGAGGCGCGCAAGCTGACCTGCGACGAAGCTCGCCTCGAGCTCGGGGAAGTGGCCGAGGGTCTTCTCAAGACAAGCCCTGCGGTACGCCGCCACGTGCGCGACTGCGAGCGCTGCCGCACATTTCGCAAGCAGCTCAAGGACAACAACGTGGCGCTCGCAGCCATGCTTCCCGTCGGTCCTCTGTTGCTGTTCAAGAAGCTCATCCTTACCAAGCTGGGGTCAACCGCCGGTGCCGGGCATGTGGCAGGCGCCGGTGGAGCAGGGGCCGCAGCCGGCGCTGGAGCGGTGGGAGGCGCCGGCGCCGGCGGTGGCTTCGTCACGGCAGGCGTGAGCGCCCTGGCCACAAAGGCAGTCGCCGGACTGGCCGTCGCCGCGATCGTGACCGCCAGCACGGTCGAGGCAGACCACGCGGTGAACCCCGCTCGCCACCACCATCATTCCGCGAGGGTCGCGTCGATCGCCGGTAGCGGCGAGAGCAGCGCGCCGGTGGTCACCCACTCGGTGTCCCAGCCCTTGAGCGCCTCCGCACAAGTTGCCGCCGGCGATCAACTGGCCACGAAGCTGAGGCGGCGAGCCGCCAAGAAGGCCAAGCTCGCTGTTCCTCCGAAGGCTCCCATGAGCCTCGCGGATACGACCTCGACCGCCACCGAGACGACTCCGATTCCCGTCGCTCCCAAGCCCCCTGCGCCGCCCGTGACCGAGGTCACGACCGAGTCGACGCAGTTGCCGAGCACGCAAGCAGCGGCCGCGCCGAGCACTCCCGCGGAAACAACGAGCCCCGCCACCACCACCCCACCGGCGCCGACGACTGAAACGGCGCCAACCGAAGCTACGGTGACGACGCCACCGCCCACGACTCCGACCCCGACGACTCCCGAAGGCAGTGGTGCACCGGGCGTAGTTGGGACGGTGACGCAGCCGACCACCGGCTCGGGCGACGGTGGGGACCCCAATGCCGGCACCTCCCGTAACGGGGGACAAGCAGGGACGCCGGTCCAAACGCCTCCCGCACAGTAGTTCCTGTGCAGTAGCTACCCGAACGAGAAGCTCTTCAAGGGCACTTCGAGCACACCCGAGCTGGCCACTGGCTCTGACACAGTGACGGGCTGACTTGTGAGCATCTCTACGATCACGCCTTGGCGCGCGCCAGAGCGTTCAGGCAGGAGCATCACATCGCGCCCATGCATGGTGCGTCCATCGATGAGGGCGCTATAGAGCACCTCATAGCCACCGAGCGTGGAGCTGATGCGCGTCTTGCCCTCTCCTTCAGGGCGAAAATGGGCAAAACGCCCTGCCAGCATGTGTGTGTAAGCCGCCGCGAACACCGGCAGCTCTCCGGTGACATTGCCGCTCATAGGCGCCCAGGTGCAAGGGCGCAACCGCATAGGAGTCCTCTAGCCGACCATGGGAGCTGTGCGCAACCTTCACATAGCCGCCCGGATCGGGGGTTGTGCGGTAGAGGCCTTTGTACTTGAAGCCGAACGGGACCGGCTGCCCATGAGAATAGGTGGCGTCGAGCAAGTTCAAGGCAAGGCCAACCGCGAGCGCGAGCACCGCCAGGGCGGCTCCGATCGCGAGCACTCGCCAGGCCGGCCTCGCCGCGTGCCAGCGTGGCGCGAGCAAGGTACCGAGCGTGGGGCCGTACTGCGGCTTCAGCGGCACGGAGGCCATCTGCAGCGTCTCCTCACGGGTTCCGGCCGTTACTCGCCGATCGAGAACAAGGACTCCAGGTCGTGCCTGGAGAACGCGGCGAACGCCACCATCGTCTGCGTACGCCCCACCCCGGAGAGCTGGCCGATCCTGTCGGTGACTACATCGGCCAATTGCTCGTGGTCGGGAACCCTGACGATCGCGATGAAGTCCCACTGGCCAGTAACCGAATAGGCCTCGGCGACACCCTCGATGTCGGCAAGCTCGCCGCCGAGCGTGGAGAGCGCATCGCGCTCAGCTTCGATCAGGACGACGGCATGAGTCATCGTCATAACTGCATTCTGCCTGGTTGCATCCGAGAAAGCGCACGTCTATCGGCTAGCACGTCACTCGAAGCACCTCGGCGCACAATCCTGCTCATGGCGAATGCGTACCGCCGGGCGCCAGCACGATCACCTCAGATGAGCCTTGGGCCTCGACATCGGCCTTGAACGCCTGCGCGTCTGTCTCGATCGGCGGGAACGTGTCGTAGTGGCACGGGATCACTTGCTTGGCGCCGATCATCCGCGCAGCCTCGACCGCGTCATGGCGATCCATCGTGTAGTGACCGCCGATACAGATCAAGGCGACATCGATGGGCCCCACCTGCTTGGCATTGAGCGCGAGATCGGAGAACAGGGCGGTGTCGCCAAGGTGGTAGATCGTCTTGCCCCCGAACTTCACGATCAAGCCCGCGGGAACGTTGACGGTGCCCTTCGGGGTTGTGGAGGTGTGCCATGCGGGCACGAGCTTGGCCGATCCCCACTGAAGCTCTACGGTGCCGCCGATGTTCGGGTCGTGCACGTTGGAGAGTCCTTCCTCGCCGAGCTCGTTGGCAATCTCGACGATCGCTACCACGTGCGCGTCAGTGCGCTTGGCGATCGTCACGGTATCGCCGATGTGGTCAGCATGGCCATGGGTGAGCAGGATCGCATCGGGGCTCAAGTCCTCCGCGGACACGGCCGCCTTGGGATTGCCTGTCAGGAAGGGATCGATCAACACCGAAGTGTCTCCGTCTGAGAGCTCGAAGGCCGCGTGGCCGAGAAAGCGAATCTGCATGTTCACTGCTCCTCCGTCGATGGTTGGTTTTTCGCCAGCTCATGGGCGAGCTCGAAGCCCACCGCCACACCCACGAACATGCCGAGACGAGTCTGATCGGCCACTAGCGTGCCGACCGCTTCGGCACGCTCGCGCTCGTCCTGCTCACCGGCGACCCGGTTGATCTCGGCATCGTGGGCCTCCCCGAACCAGCCTCCCTCAGCAAGAGCTTCGACGAGCATTCGCTGGAGCGCCGGGGCGGCGTGTGTCACTACATCCTGAGCGTGGGCCAGGCGCCCCGGCTCTACCAAGGTCGCGAGAGCCGCATCGACCTCGGCGGCGGTGTAGGAACGATCAGGCAAAGTCACCCCATCATAGGCAGCTGGGAATCGCCTGGCGACGCCCTGCCGAGGAGTGTCTAAACAGACCTCATGCGGCTCAAGCCAAGACCAACGGTAAGTCCGAGCAGGCCGCCGATGACCCCGGCCAGCCAACTCACTTCAGGGCGTGCATAGGGCATCGCCAGCAAGACCGCGGCGATTGCGCCTGCACCCAAGAGATCACCCTCGTAGTAGTCGCCGGCGCGTGCCGCCAGCACACTCGGCGCGACCCATGCCGCGAGCAAGGCCAAGGCGCCCGCGTTTGCGCCACTTACGACCGGAAACGCATAGACAGCCTCGGCGGCCAGCCCGCCCGTGACGCCGGCGGCGAAGAACAAGGCGAGCACGACAAATGGGCCGTGGCGGCGCTCGAGTAGACCGCCGAACACTGCGATGGCCAGCAACGTGGCGAACATGAACAGGCCGCTTGAGAACCCGCGCCCGTACACGAACTGGCTGCTGAGCAAGCGCCACCAATCGCCGTTCAAGGGTCCGGCGATCACGAGCTTGCCGAGGCTCAGGTAGGCGCCCTGTGCGGCAATCCACACTCCACAGCTCGCGACCACAAGCGCAACCGCGGCGTAGGGAGGCGTGTCTGAGCGCAAGCCTGCGATCTCGCCGCTGCGCAAACGACCGAGCGACCTGCGCCGGAAGATCCCAGTTCGAGGTTTGCCGAGACGGTCGCGCGGCAGCTTCGGTGCTCTCCTGCGCAGCCTGTGACCGCAGTAGGGACACTCGGTTATGTATGGGCTGACCTCAGATCCGCACTTCTTACAGACCACGAACAGATCGGCGCCTGAGGGCATCATGTCATTCTAGGGGGCCCCGCCAAGGCCGATTGCGCCTTCTGGCACCATCGCGCCCGCAATGTCTGGCATCCGCTCCGATCTTGGGGGCTCCCTGTCTAACCCCGCGAGGGCGAGGGCGGCGATAGAGTGCCAGTGTCCTCGCCGGTGACCTGCGGCTTCTTGTGGGATGCCCCGGCGAGTCGATACCAGCGACTGCCAAAGGAAACCGATCGATGCAACTCGGCTACGAGAAGAAGCTCTACATCCTTGCCTTCGACCACCGAGGCTCCTTCCAGAAGAAGTTCTTCGGGATCGAGGGCGAACCAGACCCTGAACAGACCGCGATGATCGCCGACGCCAAGCACCTCATCTTCGAGGGACTGCAGCGTGCGGTGGCCGAGGGAGCAGACCCCTCTGTCACCGGCGTGCTCGTCGACGAGCAGTTTGGCGGGAGCGTGCCCGAGGAAGCCCACGCCCAAGGCCTCAAGCTGGCGATGCCGGCCGAGCGCTCGGGCCAAAACATGTTCGACTTTCAGTACGGCGAGGATTTCGGGGAGCACATCGAGCGCTTCGACCCGGACTTCACGAAGGTCTTGGTTCGTTACAACCCCGACGGCGATATGCAGGAAAACCGCGAGCAGCTGGGCAAGCTGAAGCGCCTCTCGGACTGGCTGCATTCGAAGGAGCGCAAGTTCCTGTTCGAGCTGCTCGTGCCCGCCGAGGAGTCTCAACTGCAAGCGGTCGAAGGCAGCACCGAGCGCTATGACACGGAGCTGCGCCCCGAGCTGATGCGCCGCGCGATCGCCGAGATCCAGGACGCGGGCATCGAGGTGGACATCTGGAAGATCGAGGGCGTGGACGAGCGCTCGGACTGCGAGATGCTCGCAGCTCAGGCCCGCACAGGCGGCCGCGAAGGCGTCGTGTGCGTGGTGCTCGGTCGCGGCGCCGATGACGCCAAGGTCGACCATTGGCTCGAGCAGGCCGCTCCCGTGGACGGCTTCATCGGCTTTGCGATCGGTCGCTCGATCTGGTGGAACCCCCTGAAGGAATACGTGGACGGCAAGATCGAACGCTCGACCGGAGCGCGCCAGATCGCCGATAACTACCTGCGCTTCGTCAAGGTCTACGAGCGCGCCGAGGGCAAGGCCCCTGTCGGATAGCGTCATGAGGATGCGACAGAGTCTTACCGAGATTGAGCGGGCATTTGCCCGCGAGATCTCGATGGAGCGTCACCGGCGGGCGTCGCTGAGGCGCACCGCCGAGCAGCGCGCGATCAAGCGTGAGGTAGATCGTCGTCACAAACGCGGCTCAGTCCGCTTCGTCCTGTTGGTGCTCACGCTCATCTTGACCGCCGCAATCGTGACGGTCGTGATGTTCCGCACGCTGTACTTGCTGCTCAGCTAGCGCCCTGGCTCATCCTCCGCCAAGCCTTGTCTGCTGAGTCACACCGACAGGCCAGCGACTCAGACAAGCAAGCCAAGAAAGCAAGTCAGGAAGACTCGCCCAGCTTCCCCAGTGCGTCGTCCACCTCAGCGCGGACCGTCTCGCTCGGGACACTCGCTTGTTCGCCCTGATCACGCTGATCACGCTGGATCTCGACGTAGATCTCTGTACGAAAGACCGGGATGTCGTGAGGAGCGTGGATGCCGATACGCACCTTCTCACCCACCACGGAAAGCACCGACACCTCGATGTCGTCGCCGATCATGATGCTCTGGTTGGGCTTGCGCGTCAGAACCAGCATCGATTGCACCCTTCTCGTTGGCCATGGACTTAGGGCGAGATCGCCCCCGGCCCCGTCCTAAGGCAAGCATAGTGTCCCGCCCCCCCGAACGCGACCACCAGCTCCCAAATACTCGATTCGTGTTCCCGTAGATTTGCGCAGTGTGCAGCGAGCGGTCCATCGCGATGCGGCAATAGGGCCGCTCAGAAGCGGCGCGCGGTCCGATGCGAGGTGGTTGGACGCGAGCAGGCGAAGCATGCGCTAGTCTCCCGGGCCGTCCATGGCTCGTAGATCACTGCGCCCGCACCTAAACCAGATCCGAAGCTGGGTACGACAAGGTCGTACCGACGCTTGGGTGGCCCATCAGCTCGAGGTCACCGTGCAGGAGATCGAGCAGTTCAAGCGCCAGAACGATCTCTCCGGCGAGGATGCTCCCGCTGAGGGCGCTGGTGCGGCCGTGGCATATCCCGACGAGATCGACTTGCGGGCCGAGGACGACGAGCTGATTGCCGCCGAACTCGAGGCGGCAATGGAGGCCGAACGCGCAAAGGCCGAGGCCGCAGAAGCCGAAGGCAAGAGCGAGGAGGAGGACGCTCCGGCGACTCCCCGCCGCAGGCGCAGCCGCCGCGGACGCAAGTCTTCCGCACGCGACACCGGACCTTTGGAGGGCACATTCGACCATGGCGAAGAGGGCTATGGCCTGTGGCTGGACCCCGCCATCCAGGACAACCCTGTCTACGCGGAGCATTGGGCGGGCCACCGGCCGGTCGAGGTCACCGTCGAGGAGGATCAGATAGTGATCCGCCGCACGGGCTCAGACGACTAGGGACTTCTAAGCGGCGCAATACTGCGTCTTCGGCCGCTTGTGCAGAGCACACTGAGCGGGGTGGGTGGGCACTTCAATCAAAGTCTTGCTTGCTTGGCAGCCTGCTAGTGGCTCTTGGCTAAAGCATCAGCTCTCAGCTGGAATCAATCGGCCGCCGGCGTAGTCGGTGGCCTCACGCAGGTAACGCGCGAAAGCGGCGTCGATCACGATGCTCGAATCCCACGCCCAAGGGTCCTCTGGGGCTATGTCCATCGCGAGCTGCAGGCACCACGAGGTGCCGTGCCCATAGAGCTCCGCCAGTTCCTCGGCGGAGAAGCGCCCTCCGAGACGTTTGCGCAGCTCCACAACCAGAGTGTCGACGATCCGCTGCAACAGCGGACGTCGCTCGGAAGGCGCCCGCGAGAGGCGCCTCTCGCCCTGCTGCCATTGATAGAAGGCGTTGTCGAATCCTTGCACGAGTGGCGAGGCTAGCAGCGAGCCTCCACCGTCCGCCCAAACCATCGCTGCCGCGTGCCTATGTGAGCGAGCATGCCATGCCAAGGCGAGCCTTCACGCTAGGCCTACTATCAGTTGGCTGGGAGGCCGCTCACTATGTAGGCCTGCTCGCCCGGGTGGATCATCCCGAGCCGGCGCGCATCCGCCTGCACGGTGCCTGGACTCGCGAGCGTGGCGTGCTGCTGGTGCAGCTCGTCGTTCTGCGCTTGGAGCACACGCGCCTGTGCACTGTCGCGCTTTGACTCTCCCCATGCGGAGAACAGGCGCAATCCGGCGCTGAGGTAGAGATATACGATCGCCACCATCACACACACCATCGCCATTCGTCCCAGGCGGTCCCAGCGCACGCGCGCAATCGGACCAATGGACGTGGGCCGCCGAGCTACGGATCGTGGAGCTGACGCGGATCCCCGGCTGGCAGATGTGGATCGCCGCGAGCCGGCGGCTCGTGCGGAGGCGGATGCGGAGGGCATACAGTCGCATTCGCCCCCGCGCACCAACCTCCTGCAACTCGGTGCTCCGCTAGCCGCGGAACACCGAGCGACCCGGGAACTCTGCGTCGGCCCCCAATTGCTCCTCGATGCGCAAGAGTTGGTTGTACTTGGCAACCCTGTCAGAGCGCGAGGGCGCCCCGGTCTTGATCTGCCCGCACCCGGTTGCCACCGCGAGGTCGGCGATCGTGACGTCTTCGGTCTCACCGGAGCGGTGACTCATCACGGCTGTGTAGCCTGCCGCGCGCGCCATCGCGATCGCCGCGAGCGTCTCTGTGAGCGTGCCGATCTGGTTGACCTTGATCAGGATTGAATTGGCCACTCCCAGCTCGATACCGCGCGCCAAGCGCTCGGTGTTGGTGACAAACAAGTCGTCGCCCACGAGCTGCATGCTTGTTCCGATCCGCTCGGTGAGCGTCTTCCAGCCATCCCAGTCCTGCTCGTCCATGCCGTCCTCGATCGACACGATCGGATAGCGCGAGGCGAGCGTCGCCCAGTAGTCGGCCAAGTCGGCTGCACTGAGGGTGCGACCCTCGTGCTCCAAGACGTAGGCGCCGTCCTCGTATAGCTCACTGGTGGCGGGATCGAGCGCGATCGCCACGTCCGTGCCTGGCTCATAGCCGGCTGCCTGGATGCCGGCCACGAGCATCTCCAGCGCCTCCTCGTTGGAGGACAGGTCGGGCGCAAAGCCACCCTCGTCGCCGCCGGCAGTGGACAGGCCACGCTCGTGCAATGTGCGCTTGAGCGAGTGGAACACCTCGACGCCCATGCGCACGCACTCGGAGAAACTGGAGGCGCCACAGGGGACGATCATGAACTCTTGAAAATCAACCTTGTTGTCGGCATGAGCACCGCCGTTCAAAACATTCATCATCGGTACAGGAAGAACGCGGGCTGCCTCGCCGCCGAGGTAGCGCCACAGGGGCACGCCCTCCTCGGACGCCTGTGCGTGGGCGGCCGCCAAGGACACACCCAAGATCGCGTTGGCTCCCAGGCGCGACTTGTTGGGGGTCCCGTCGAGGGCGATCAAGGCCTCGTCAAGGCCCTGCTGGTCACTCGCGTCCATGCCGACCACGGCGGTTGCGATCTCGCCGTTTACGCTTGCCACGGCCCGTGTGACGCCCTTGCCGGACCACTGCTCGCCACCGTCGCGCAGCTCGGTTGCCTCGAACTCGCCGGTCGAAGCTCCAGAGGGGACCGCCGCGCGACCGTGCGCGCCGGAGCGCAGTGAGACCTCGGCCTCGACCGTGGGGTTGCCACGACTGTCGAGGATCTGGCGGGCATGGACTCTCTCGATCTGACTCATTGCTCTCCTTTGGGTCCGATCTTCTCGCGAAATCGTTGTGCGGCCGCGCGCAAGGCCAACTCGGGGTCGACGTGTGCCATACGTGCCTCGTCCACGAGCATGAACAGGCGCTCGCCTATCGCGCGAAAGGATTCCTCATCTTCGCGCTCGGTGCCTTGCGCCGAGGGGTGGAGCCCCGCTGAAGCCGCCCTGCGTTGCAGCTTGCGCGCGTAGAGCAGCGCCGGCAGGTTCTCGGGGACCTCGCCAAACACGCCGCGCTCGCGCCCAGGCTCGGTTGCCTTGATGGCGTCCCAGTTGCGCAGCACCGCGGCCGCATCGTCCACTTCAGCCTCGCCGAACACGTGCGGATGGCGACGAATCAGCTTCTGGCGGCAGTGCTCGGCTACCTGAGCCAGATCGCCGGCGCCGCGCTCCTCTAGCAATAGCGATAGGAACAGCACTTGGAAGAGCACGTCACCCAGCTCATCGAGCAGCTTCGCGTCATCGCCTCGATTGGCGGCGTCGGCAAGCTCGTAGGCCTCCTCGACAGTGTGAGGCACGATCGAGCGCTCATCCTGCTCTCGGTCCCAAGGGCACTCCTCGCGCAAGCGGTGCGTCAGCTCGTCTAGAGCGAGCAGTGACAACGACGGATCAGGCATGAGCACTTACCATCGACCTCACCCGGGCCCGACCCCGCGGCGAACCCCGCGCCTTATTTGGCGGGTGTGGTGGTGCCGGACGAGCCGGTGGTGGGAGTGCCGGTTTGCGGGGTAGCCGTCGTGGGCGTTCCCGTAGAAGGCAACGAGGTGGTGGGAGCCTTGTAGCCCTTGCAGTCCTTGACCGAGTATTCGGCGCGACATTCAGTGCGGCCTTCCCACTTCTTGCGGAAGTTCTTGATGAATTCAGACAAGGACTTCTGCTGCTTTTCAGCTGTGATCTGCTGAGTGATCGTCGACTGAACCTTGGAGAGCGCTTGCTGGCTACCCGGGATCGTCTTCTTCACTTCGTAAATGTAATAACCGAAGGGGGTCTTGATGGGACCACCGAGCACGTTCACCTGAGCTTTGAATACAGCTTCGTCGAGTGCCTTCTCCTCCTGGCCCTTGACTACGCCCGGGAGTGAGCCACCAGCAGCCTTGCTGACAGGGTCGATCGACACGCTCTTGGCAACGCTGGCGAAGCTCTTGCCGCCTTCGATTTCCTTCTTGGCCTTTTCGGCTTGCGCCAAGGTCTTGGTGAGGATGATCAGGATGTTGCGCTTTTCGGGCTGGCCGTACTGTGACTTGTGCTGTTCGTAGTAGGCCGCGACTTCCTTCTGGCTGGGCTTCTTGCCGGCTTCCTTGCTCACCTTCTGCTGAATCTTCGAGGAGAGCGTGTTGAGCTTCACGCGAAGCAACAGGTCGGAGACGGTGTAGCCCGTGCTGGCGAGGAATTTCTGGAAGTCGGCTTCCTTGGGGAACTGCTGGGCCTTGATCTGGTTGAACTGCTTCTTCACTTCGGCGTCGGAGACTTTGATGCCTCGTTCTTCAGCCTCCTTGATCACCCAATTGGCGGAGATCAGATAGGCGAGCACCTGCTGCTTGAGGGCCGTGTACTGCTGTTCGCACTGTGTCTTGAGTGTCGCGGCCGTCGGCTTGGGCTGCCCCTTGGCCGGCTTCGGCGCGGTCGCTTCCAAGTGTGCGATGCAGGCTTTGTAAGTGGGGGGGTCTGGAACGACCGCCTTGGGAGCAGCCTTGCCTGCTGCGGTAGCCGAGGCAGCGCTCGAGCTTGCGGCAACCGCCATCCAGTGATTGAACGTGGCGGTGGTGATCGGTGTGCCATTGACACTCACCACGGCGTTGCCAGGAATGCCGCTGCTACCACATGCGGTAAGCGTCACCCCTGTAAGCAGAACGGCGCCGAGCGCCCCGATTTGACCCTTTAGTTTGGACACGACGCGGGCACTCTAGCGGAAACATCCCAAGCCGTGCTTAACGACTTCCTTAAGGATGCCTAAGCACCCTTCTGGTCGATCGACCCCTCGGGCGATTCTGTGCACAGGCGTTGAGGATTGGCGCGCCCAGGTGCAGACGATTGCTGCCTAAGCAGCCTCACGCGTGATCGCCAAGAGCACGTCGGCGGCGCGAACCACAGTCGGGAAGCGCTGGTCGCCCTCCTTGGGAACGCGCACCGATACCTGCGAGCGACCGGACTCGTACAAGGCCTCGGGCAGCTCCTCGCGCAAACGCTTGGCGCGCACCGAGTCGAGCTCGATCGGCGTTACAGCGAGCCGGTCTCCACGGAAGCTCACGGCCTGGGCGCCTGCTTGACCGAACTTGATGCGAGCCCGTTGCAAAGCCAGCAGGTTGCTCAGGGGCTCTGGGACGGGACCGAAGCGATCCTCGAGCTCCTCGCGCAGGCGTTCCACATCGGCGACCTCTACGGCGGAGGCGACACGGCGATGGACCTCGATCTTGGCCTGCTCGTAAGGCACATAGTCGGTGGGCACATAGGCGTTCACGTTGACGTCCAAACGCACCGGCTCGGGTAGCTCCTCGCCGCCCAGCTCACCCTCGGCCGGGCCGGCGTGGCGGACCGCCTCGTCGAGCATCTGCATGTAGAGCTCGAAGCCGAGCGCGGCGACATGCCCGGACTGCTCGTCACCGAGCAGATTGCCCGCGCCCCTGATCTCGAGATCGCGCATGGCGACCTTGAAGCCGGCGCCCAACTCGGTGTAGTCCGAGAGCGCCGACAGTCGCTGGGCTGCCTCGGGCGTGAGCGCGGCCGCGGAGTCGTATAGGAGGTAGGCATAGGCACGCTCGCGGCTGCGTCCCACGCGCCCACGGATCTGGTAGAGCTGAGCCAGACCGAATGCATCGGCGTGCTCGACGATCAAGGTGTTGGCCTGAGGGATGTCGATGCCCGACTCGATGATCGAGGTGCACACGAGCACATCCGCACCGCCCTGGAGGTAGTCCATCATCACGGCCTCTAGCTCGCCCTCGCCCATCTGGCCGTGGGCCACCGCGAAGCGCACACCAGGGCACATGGCACGCAGGCGCTCGGCGGTCTCCTCGATCGAGTCGACCCTGTTGTGCATGAAGAACGCCTGCCCTTTGCGCTCGTGCTCGCGCAGGATCGCCCGCTTGACGAGCTCCTCCTCGTACTCGCCCACATACGTCTTGACCGGGCGACGACCCTCCGGGGGCGTCTCGATCACAGAGATCTCGCGCAAGCCGGCGAGCGACATCTGCAGGGTGCGGGGGATCGGTGTGGCGGACATCGAGATCACATCCACCTTGAGCTTGAGCTGGCGCAGGAGCTCCTTCTGCTTGACCCCGAAGCGCTGCTCCTCATCGACAATCAACAGGCCGAGGTCCTTGGCGCGCACATCGCGCGAGAGCACCCTGTGGGTGCCGATCAGAATGTCCGCAGCTCCGCCTGAGAAAGCGGCAAGCGCGACCTTTTGTTCAGCCGCGGAGCGAAAGCGCGAGACGTGCTCGATCGTGATCGGATAGTCGGCGAGGCGCTCGGAGAAAGTGCCGTAGTGCTGCTGGGCGAGGATTGTGGTGGGCACGAGCATCAATACCTGCTTGCCTTGGCTGGCTGCCTTGAAGGCTGCCCGTAGGGCGACCTCGGTCTTCCCGTAGCCAACGTCTCCGCATACGAGCCTGTCCATCGGGCGAGGCGCTTCCATGTCGGACTTGACGAGCTCGATCGCCTCCAGCTGGTCGGCGGTCTCGGTGTAGGGGAAGCGCTCCTCGAACTCGCGCTGCCAGTCGGAGTCCGGCTCGAACGCGTGTCCGGCGCGACGGCGGCGCTCCGCGTACAGGCTGAGTAGCTCGCCGGCAAGCTCCTGGGCGGCGCGGCGCGCCCGCGCCTTCATCGCCTCCCAGCGCGTGCCGCCCAACTTCGAGAGCGGCGGGTGCTCACCGCCCCCTCCCACGTAGCGGGAGATCTTGGCGAGCTGGTCTGTGGGAACGAACACCTTGTCGTCGCCTTGGTATTCGAGGTAGAGGTAGTCGCGGGTCACGTCGGCCACCGTGCGCGTCTCGAAGCCCGCGAAGCGGGCGACACCGTGATCCTCGTGCACGACGATGTCGCCGGTGCGAAGCTCGGTGAAGGAGCGCAAAGCACCCCGCCGCGCGGGCCCCCCACCGAGGCCTTCCGCGCCGGCGCCACCGGGCCGCTCGGCGCGACGGCGTCGCAAGAGACGATGCTCTGGGAATACGGCCAGCTTCAGGGACGGCGCGACGAAGCCCTCGCGCAGGGAAGCCGCGGCAAAACGCAGAGAGGCCTCCAAAGGGGCCTTTGCGACGTCCACCTCCCCGTCGAGCCAATCCGCCTTGAGGCGGCCCAGGTTGTAGGCGGCGCGCTCGCCTTCTCCGCGCCGGGGGAAAGCCACGACTGTGCGATAGCCAGAGCGCACCAGCTTCTCGAGCTCCGGCTCAGCCTCGGCGAGCGAGCGGGCGGCGGTATCGGCGGCGGAGGCGCGCAGCTCGATCTCCTGGCCGCTCGACATCGAAGAGAGCCAGATTCGGGTGCGGGCCGCGACGCTTGACTGCACCTCCTCGGGGCTCACATACAGGTGGTGGGCATCCTCGTCGGCGAACGCGGCGCATACGTCGGTCCAATGGTCTCCGAGGGCTGGTGCCAACTCCTCCTCGGCGGCCACGATCAGCTCAGTGCCCGCACCGATCAACTCCAAGAGAGCACCAAAGCGCTCCACCGGCAGGAGCTCGGCGATATCTGGTCGTCCGTCGCTCTCGTCGCCCTCGCCTGTGCTGAAAGCGCCTGTGGCGGCGGCGATCTCGGCTAGCTCGCGGTGCTCTGGAGCAAGCTCTGCGGCAGGCGCGATCTCCACCTCCGCGATGTCGCCAAGCGAGCGCTGCGTGAACGTCGAGAACCAGCGCAACGATTCGATCTCGATGTCGAACATGTCCACTCGCACCGCGTGATCCTCGGTGGCGGGAAACACATCGAGCAAGCCCCCTCGCATCGCGAACTGCCCGCGCTCCTGAACTTGGTCGACGCGCTCATAGCCCGCGCCCACCAGGTCGGCGGCACATTCGTCGAGGTCGAGCAGCTCGCCAACGCGCAACGTGAACGAGTGGGGGCGCAACTGAGGATCGGGCACCTTCTCCGACAAGGCCACGGCCGAGACCACGACCACGGGCGCCTCGACACCATCGACAGCAGGAGCGAGCAAGGCGTCGAGCGCTGCCACGCGCAGCCCCACGAGATGGGGAGGCGGAGTGAGGTGGGACTCGTAGGCCACCCCACGAGACGGGTAGAAGCGCACACGCCGGGGGGCTAGCCAGGCACGCAAGTCGCCGGCAAGGTCGCGAGCGGCGCGATCGTCGCCAACCACCACGAGTGTCGGGCGCGCGGCATCTCGGTCCGCAAGCGCCGCGATCGTGTAGGGGCGTAGCGAGGAGGACACGAAGGCATGGCCGCCCTCGCGGGCAAGCCGAGCGGCACCGACATCTTGGTCGATGGCTCCGAGCAGCGGGCGCAGTGCCACCCCTCAGCGCCCCCTTGGACGTGCCGTGCGCCGCCGGGCGCCGGCTATACGAAAATGGGCGATCATCGTTTACTGCTCTTCACTTAGCAGCACTTGCTCGACCGCCTGGCAGGCACGATCGACCAGATCACCGACCTCTTCCGGAGACTGGCGGAAGCGACCCAAGACATAGGCGGAGACGACCTCCGGATCTGTCGATTTGGGCCGTCCCACGCCGACCCGAACCCGCATGAAGTCGGCGCCACCGAGCTCGCGCTTGATCGACTTCAGGCCGTTGTGACCGGCCAGGCCACCGCCGAGGCGGGCGCGCACATCGCCGAACGGCAGGTCGATCTCGTCGTGCACCACGAGCACGCGCTCCAGCGGAAGCTTGAATGAGCCACGCGCCGGACCCACTGAGCGTCCCGCCTCGTTCATATAGGTCTGCGGCCAGAGCAGCCCTACGCGCGCACGCGCGCGCGCGCGTAGGGCACCCGTTTTTGCCGATACACCACCCCCAGCCGCCAGTTCGGGCAAGCCACCGGCCACCCCCTCGGACAAACCCTCTGCAGCCAGACTCAACTGGACTGACCCTTCCGTGATGCGTCCACGAAAGCGGTCCTTGGGTCTGGGAAAGCCCCAGCGCGAAGCAAGCTCGTCGGCGACCATGAAGCCAACGTTGTGAGGAGTCTGCGCGTGCTCGCGGCCGGGATTGCCCAAGCCGACGATCAGCCAGTCGATGGCCGCGCCGCCACCAAAGAGCTTCAGGAGCTACTCCTCGGCAGAGCCGCCGTCGGCGGCCTCGGCGGCATCGCCGGCGGACTCACCGACGAGCTCCGTCTCAGATTCGATCTCCGATTCCTCCTCGGTCTGCAAGCGAGGCGCTGAGATCGAAGCCACCGTGGTGGCGAGGTCGTCGAGCAAGATGACGCCCTCGGGGACGGCGATAGCCTCAAGAGCGAGCGTGTCTCCGATGTTCAGCTCGCCGAGCTCATGCAGGATCGACTCGGGGATCGCGGTTGGGAGCGCTTCGATGTTGAGCTCGCGCGTGAGCTGCTCGAGGATTCCGCCTTCCTTGACGCCCGGGGTGTCATCAACACCCGAGAGCTCGAGCGGGACGACCGCGTGGATCGGCTTGTCAAGTCGAACACGCAGCAGATCCACGTGGGTGGTCTCGCCGCGCACGGGGTCGCGCTGGGCTTCCTTGAGGACCACGGGGGTCGCCTTCGCACCATCGATGCTGAGGTCCACGACGGCACCCGAGCCCGCCAAGGCGAGGCGCAGTTCGCGAGCATCGACGCTGAAGCTGACCGGGTCAGAGCCGCCTCCGTAGAGGACTCCCGGGATGCGCCCGCCACGACGCAGGCGCCGCGCGGAGCGGGAGCCGTCGGGGTCGCGGCTTGCGACATCGAGCTTGGTGGTTGCCGTTGCCATGAGAAGGCCGTGGACTTTAGCAATCCGCTTCGCTATTGATCGGCTTGCCGATCGAGAGCAGGGCAACCGATATGCCCGTGAGGAAGTTTCCGGTGCGCTTGACGGTCACGCATTGGACGGTCGGCAGATGCCCGATCACCGTCCAGGCTACGCGCGTGGGCCCCGTGGCGCCGGTGAGTGAATGGCTGGTTTCAGAGGTCAGATCGAGGATCTTCACGGGGCCGCTGCGGTGCAAAGAGGCCGCATCGGCCCTGACGGCGGCCACGCACTCAAGCGCCTGCGCACAGCCGGAGAGGTGGGCGAGCATGCCGCGCTCATCCCCGACCACCTCGGCATGGAGTACATCGAGGATGTCGTCGCGTTCGACGTTTTCAGTCGCGAAGAAGCGCGCCAATAGGGCACTGATGACGAGAAACAAAACGACTGCGAGCACGATCAAGACCCAATGGATCGGGCGCAAGGCGCCCAGAAGACCGCGAATCGGGCGCGCGGCGCCCACCTCCGGCTGGAGATTCAAAACAACTGGTTCTCGCCGCCGAATACCTCGCTGACGGAGTCATCGGTGAAGATGCGGCGGATCGAGTCGGTGAGTAGCTCAGCACAGGGGAGCACTCGTATGTTCTTGGGCAGGCCCGGGCGCGCTGGGATCGTGTCTGTGACGACGATCTCCTTGAGCCCGGAGGCCTCGAGGTTCTCGAACGCATCACCAGAGAGCACGGCGTGGGTGGCGGCGGCGTAGACGCTCTTGGCGCCCGCGTCGAGCACGGTGCGTGCGGCGGCCTTGAGCGTGCCGGCGGTGTCAATCATGTCATCGACGATCACGGCGGTCTTGCCCTTGACGTCACCGATCACGTAGCCGATCTCGGCGACCTGCTGGGCGGGGCGCTCCTTGTCGAGGATCGCGAGCTCGGCGCCGATCTTAGAAGCGAACTTCTTGTTGAGCTTTACGCGGCCGGCGTCTGGGGCGACCACGACCAAATCTGAGAGCCCGAGGTCCCCGAAGTATTGGGTGAGCATGAATAGGGCGGTCATGTGATCGACCGGCTTCTGGAAGAAGCCCTGGATCTGGCCGGCGTGCAGGTCCATCGTGAGCACCCTGTCGGCGCCGGCGGCCTCGATCATGCGAGCCACCAGGCGCGCGGAGATCGGCTCGCGGGGAGCAGACTTCTTGTCCTGGCGGGAGTAGCCGAACCAAGGCGTGACTGCGATCACGCGGTGTGCGGAGGCGCCGACGGCGGCGTCGATCATGAACAGGAGCTCCATCAAGGAGTCGTTGGCGGTTACTCCGGTAGCGGGGTTGCCACAGGTGGACTGGACGATGAAGACATCGGCGCCGCGGATGGACTCCTCGTAGCGGCAGTAGACCTCGCCGTTGGAGAACGTTTTGAGCGTGACCGGTCCGATGTCGACGCTCAGCTTGTCCGCGATGTCGACCGCTAGCTGCGGGTTCGCACGCCCTGAGAAGAGCATCAGGCGCTTGTTGTAGTCAATCGGCAAGCTCGTCGCCGGCGACGGCTGCGCGCGCGCGTCGATCACGCTCATCTCCCGGAGTGTAGGGCGTATCTCAATGCAACCGCGCTGCTGGAGCAACGCGTGGCGGACATGTGGAACAGGCTAGGACTCCCCATCGGTTGCCTGCTCGTGCTGCTTGGTGTCTCCGTCACCTTTGGGGGCGCCCTTGTGAGTGGGGCGCTCGGCGTATCCCTCGATGTTCTTCTGGTGCGCACGGGCCATGGCGAGTGCGCGGGGGGGCACGTCCTCGGTGACGACCGAACCGGCGGCGGTGTAGGCATCGTCGCCGATAGTGACGGGTGCGACGAACGAGGTGTCGACTCCCCCACGCACCCCGCTGCCGATCGTGGTGCGGTGCTTTTCGCGACCGTCGTAGTTGGCTGTGATCGTGCCGGCCCCTAGGTTGGTGCGGGCTCCAACGTCGGCGTCGCCGATGTAGGAGAGGTGGGGGATCTTCGCGCCTGGTCCGATGTCGGAGTTCTTGATCTCCACGAACGTGCCCGCCTTGGCGCCCGCGCGCAAGACGGTGCCGGGACGCAGATAGGCGAACGGCCCAACGCTGACCCCGTCCTCGAGCGTGCAGTCCACGAGGTAGGAGCAGCGCACGGTGCAGTCGCTGCCGATGCTGGTGTTGCCGCGGATCGTGGTGAATGGCTCGATCGTGGTGTCCTGGCCGATCTGTACGTCGACGTCGATTTGAACGGAGGATGGGTCGAGGATCGTGACACCGGCAAGCATGTGGTGTTCGAGGATGGCGCGCTGGGCGTTGGCCCGAACGTGGGCTAGCGCGATGCGATCGTTGACGCCAAGCATGAGACGCTCATCGCCCACCACGTGCGCGGCGAGGAGGGCGCCGTCGGCTCGCAACAAGTCAAAGGCCTGCGGCAAGTAGTACTCGCGCTGGGCGTTCTCGGAGGTGAGCCGCGGGAGGACGCTGAGCAAGGCGGAACCGCTGAATACGTATATCCCGGAGTTGACCTCGCGGATCTGAAGCTCGGCCTCGGTGGCGTCGCCTGGCTTCTTGGTCTCGACCACCCGCGCGACCGTGTCATCCTGATCGCGCACCACGCGGCCATAGCCGCTGGGATCGTCGAGTAGGGCCGTGGCCATGGTGGCCGCGGCGCCGCTGGCAGCGTGCGCCTCGACGAGCTCGCCGATCGC
Source organism: uncultured Solirubrobacterales bacterium (assembly GCA_963731565.1). Lineage (GTDB taxonomy): Bacteria > Actinomycetota > Thermoleophilia > Solirubrobacterales > Solirubrobacteraceae > Palsa-744. The sequence goes on along the minus strand of CAVSWG010000002.1, from coordinate 18,102 downwards.
TTGGGCGTCGACGAGCGGAACGTCACCGCTGAGGACTACGACGGGCCTGTCGGGATCGATGTGAGTGGCCGCGGCTCGGACGGCGCCGCCCGTGCCATCGGATTGCGGCTGCACGGCAAGCTCCACCTCCTCGGGCAGGACGCCTTCGAGCGCACGTGCGGGCGAATCCACCACGACGACACGCGTGGCGCCGGCTGCCAAGGCGGCGCGCACGGGCCAGAGGACCATCGGGATGCCACATAGCTCGTGCAAGACCTTAGGCGTGGTGGAGCGCATACGCGTGCCCTGCCCGGCGGCGAGGATCAGGACGGTGGGAGCGGTCATCGTCAAGACTCTAATGGCGTCCGCGAGACGGGGCGGGCCAGTCATCGCGGGCCCTCATGTCTGGCCTGCGAGAAACCCGCAAGGCAGGCGGTGCCTACAGCGGGTTGGCGCTTCGCGCCGAACTGGGGAGCAGGGATTCGAACCCCGATTCTCAGGACCAAAACCTGATGTCCTGCCATTGGACGACCCCCCAAAGGGGCAAGGCTTCGTGACGGACTTTACCGGTGAGCGGGGAGACGTAGTAACAAGACAGCGACATTGCATCGCGGGCGCCTGCAAGAATGCTTGCGGTGCGAAGGGGATGGGGTTTCGCAATGAGGCGCGAGGGGCGCCCGGCTGTGGTCGTCGCGCTTGCGTCGTTGGCCGGTCTGCTTGTGGCGACGGGCGCAACCGCCACGACGGCACACAGCTCGTGCAAGGACGCCAACCTGCGTCCTACAAGCACGGACATCGCGCGTGTGCAAGCAGCCACGTTGTGCCTGATCGAGCGCGAACGCTCGGCCTATCATTTGGGGGCGCTACACAGCAACAGTTCCTTGCGAGCGATCGCGGCCAGTCAGGCACGGGCGATGGTGGTGGGCAACTACTTCGGCGATGACTCTCCCACGGGGGCGACCCCGTGGGAGCGCATCACTGCTTCCCCGTACGCGTCGGGTGCGCACAACCTGACAGCCGCCCAGAACATTGGCTGGGGGACGAGCAGGATGGCGACACCGGCGGGGATGGTGAGCATCTGGATGCACTCCGCCCCACATCGCCAGATCGTTCTGACGGGTGGCTACCGTGACATCGGCGTCGGCGTGGCCCCTGCCGCGCCGACGGTTCTGACAAAGGGAGCGCGGGGAGCGACCTATACGGTCGAGTTCGCTGCTCGCGGTTAGGAGCGCCGCGGGACACGCCCGCCACGGGCGCCATCCTCGGAGGCTGGGCCGCGTGCGGAGGAGATTCCTAGGACGCGCATCGCCTTGAGGCCGAGGCTGAGCTTCTCACGGCCGTCGCTTGAGCTGACATCCAAGCCTGTGAGCTCACGCACGCGCTCCAAGCGGTAGTAGATCGTGTGGCGGTGGGTGAACAGTCGCTGGGCTGTGCCGGCGACGTTACCGTCGGCTTCGAGAAATGTCTCCAAGGTGCCGAGCAGCTCGGTCTCGTACTGCTCGTCATAGGCAACCAAAGGCTCGACCGTCTCGGCGTAGAAGCGCTGCAGCTCGCCGGGATTGTCAGTCATGGCGCTCAGGAGCAGGCGGTAGGCGCCGGTCTGCTCGAAGGCCAAGGACACTCCCTCCGGGGCGCTACCCTCGGCGACGTTGGCGGCGAGCAAGGCCTCGCCAGCCGCTCGTGGAAGCTCGCTTGGGTCCTCGGCGATGCGGGAGCGCCCGAGCGCGAAGGTGTAGCCGGCCAAGGCACTCTCCATCTCGCGCAAGACCCCTTCGGCGGCACGCGCGGCCGCGGGCTCATCGCCGCCGGGCACGAGCAAGAGGATCTCTACTCCGGCGGCCCCGTCGCGCTCTGAGAGGGCGGCCAAGGATTTGCCAACGACCGCGCGGGCGCCGCGCTCAGCGACGGCGCGCGTACGCGCTCGCCAGCCCTCCTCGGTCGGCACCTGGGGATGGGCGCGCGCGACGATCACCGAAGCGCCGTCTTGGAGGTCCAAGGAGAGATCGGCGGCGCGCGCGAGCAAGTCCTCGCGCACAACTGGCTTGCGTCCAAGCGCCATGCGCAGGAAGTCGGCGGCGGCGGTCTCCGAGGCGACGTCGGGGGCGCGGACGCGCTCGACCTCGGAGGCGATCATGGTGATGAGCAGTCTGCGTATGAGCGGACTCGGCTCGGTTCGGGAGCGCATGTGCAGGGAGCCGACGACCGCGTCGGCCACACGCAAGGGCAGGCTGGTGACGCCGTCGGCGCCCGAGAGGAGCGAGCGCTCGTCGGCGCTGGAGCGGGCGGCTACGGCGATCGTGGCACCGGCGGCATCGGTCACCGCGAGGCTGGCGTCGAGAGCGCGGGAGGCGGCGCGCACCACCTCAGGCAGGCCGGCCCCCGACTCGACGGCCTCGGTGACGGCGTCCAGGCCGCCGAGCTCAGACAAGGTGGAGGGGCATCTGGCTCAGCCCCACAGATAGACGGCGAGCAGAGCGCCGAGTACGCCGGCGCCGACGAGCACCGCGAGCACGTACAGGGACAGGAAGGTCGCCGCCAAGCGCTCCCAGACACGCGAGTAAGAGCCCCAGGCGGGCACCAGAATCAAGCCGACGTACAAAGCCAAGCCGAACACGCCGGCGCATACGGCTACGAGGTCGGTGATAGTCGTGGTGCTCATCGGCCTTATTGTTGCGTACGCACCTGTCCGAAGCTCGCGTCGACCGGCTCAGCTGTTATGGGAGCGGGCTCGAGCCCCACCAGGCCGGCGGCGGCGCGTTCCGCGCGTGCGAGGCCGTTGGCGCGCGCAAACAGGCCCACCACTGTGGGCCCGGAACCGCTTACGAACACAACTTCGGCCCCCACTTCGCGAGCCCGGGCGAGTGTCGGCTCTATCGCCGGGCACAGCTCGATGGATGCGGCCTGGAGGTCGTTGTGCAACAAGGACAGGTCACCTGGAAGCGCCGCCCCAAGCTCGAGCGCTGATTTGAGCGCGCCATGACGTTCCCGCAGGACGCGCGTATCTCGGGCCAAGTCGAGCCGGTCGGCGGCCGCATAGACATCGGCGGTGGATAGAGGACTGGCCTGAGCCAAGACCAAGACACCGAATGAAGAGACGGGATCGGGCAATGCCTCGAGTGACTCCCCGGCGCCGGTCGCGAGGTGGCGTCCGGGTACGACCTGGGCGGGTACGTCGGCGCCCAACTCCTGAGCCAAGGCAAGCAGCAGTCCCTCGTCTCCCAGACCGGACGCCGCATGGGCGAGGCGCAAGGTGGCGGCCGCGTCGGCAGAGCCGCCGCCCAGGCCCGCGGCCACTGGGATGCGCTTGTCGATTCTCATGCGCACGGGCGCCGCGTCCCAAGCCGTGGCCTTGCGGAACAGGTCCAAAGCACGCGACGCGAGGTTCTCGCCTGACACTCCGGAGCAGACGACCTCGTCGCGCTGGGCACCCGGGGCCGCTTCCAAGGTGAGCTCGTCGGCGAGCGAGATCGACTGCATGACGCTCACGATCTCGTGACGTGCGTCGGCGCGCTTGGGACCCATGAACAGGCCGAGGTTGATCTTGGCGGGAGCCAAGGCGCACAAGGGCAATGTCATCACAGCGAAAGCACCTCGGCCAAGGCGACGAAGTCCTCAGGCGGTAGCCGCTCGGCACGTACATCGGCGGGGTGGCCGAGCTCCACCAAGGCGGCTCTTATCTGCTCACGGGTGCGCTCGATCCCTGAGAGCACCAGCGAGCGCGCAAGCGCCTTGCGCCGGTGCGCGAATGCGCCGCCCACGAGTTTGCGCACACGCGGCGAAGGTGCGACTTTGTGGCGAACGATCTTCACAAGCACAGAGTCCACATTGGGCACGGGCCGGAACACTGTGCGTGGGATTGCCCTGACCACCCTGACATCGCCCGCCAGCTGCGCCAAGACAGAGCTCACACCGTAGGTACCGCTGCCCGGTGCGGCGGCCAACCGTTCTCCAACCTCGCGCTGCACCATGACGAGCCACATCTGAATGCCATCTAGCTCCTCGATCGTGCGCAAGATCACGCCGGCCGCGATCCCATATGGCAGATTGGCCACCATCTTGGTCGGGCTGGGCTGCATCGCGTGTAGGTCAAGGCGCATCGCGTCCCCCCACCAGAGTGTGACGTTCTCAAAATCCGTCACCCCCCGCTCGAGGGTGGGGCGCAAGCGCTCGTCGATCTCCAGGACGTGCACCCAGCTCACAAGGGGAGCCAGGTAAACAGACAAGACCCCCTCGCCTCCCCCGACCTCCAAGACCACGTCCTGGGTGGACAACTCACTCTCGCGCCCAATCACCGCGAGGATGTTGGGGTCGCGCAGGAAGTTCTGGCCCAAGTCTCGGGTGCGCCGTGTGGCGCTCACCATCCGAAGACGCGGGCGGCGTTGCGCTGCACTGTGGCGCCCAGCTCCTGCACTGACACGCCGCGCAACTCGGCGATGAACGCTGCGGTGTGGGCGACGTAGGCCGGTTGGTTGCGCTCTTTGCGCACCACCTGCGGCGTGAGGTAGGGCGCGTCGGTCTCGATCAGGAGCCGCTCTGCCGGCGTGACGCGTGCCGCCTCGGCCAAGTCGGCGGCGCTTTTGTAGGTGACGTTGCCCGCGAATGAGATCGCATAACCACGATCGAGGCACTCCTGCAAGCGGTCGGGCATCGAGAAACAGTGGATCACGACCGGCAAGCCATCAGCCTCGGCGGCGAGCATCGCGAGCGTGTCCTCGTCAGCGTTTCTGGTGTGGATCGTGAGTGGCGTACCTTGGGTCCGTGCCAAGGCAATCTGGGCAGAGAAAGCTCGCTTTTGGTGCTCCCTCGGTGCGTCCTCACGGTAATAGTCGAGCCCGGTCTCGCCGATCGCCACACAGCGGGGATGTTCGGCCAAGGCTGTGAGCTCGGCAAGATCCGCGTCATCGAAGCCTTGCGCTTCGTTGGGGTGGCGACCGATGGCTGCGTACACCTGGGGAAACGCTTCGGCGGCGGCAAGCGCCGCGCGGCAAGAGGCTCCGTTTGTACCGACGGTGAGCATCTTCACCACACCCGCCGCAACGGCCCGCTCGACCAGCTCGGCGTCGGGCTCTTCACACAGATTGAGGTGGGTGTGACTGTCGATCAAGCTGGCTCGTCCTTCTTGGGGAACAAGGGCTCAAGCTTTTGCACTTGGTGTATCGAGCCCGCCTGTTCCCCTCCGTGGGCGGTACCAAAACCGGCGCTTGCGAAGGAAGTATTGGGCGCGCCAAGCGCAGCAAGCAGCTTTGTCGTGGCCTCAGGCAAGTAGGGATACAAGAGCACCGACACCACCCGCAGGCCCTCGGCGAGCGTGGCAAGCACGCGGTCGAGGTCCTCAGCGCGCGCGGGGTCCTTGGCTAGCTGCCAAGGTGCCTGCTCCTCGACATAGCGGTTGAGCCTGCGCACCCGCTGCCAGATCTCATCAAGCGCATTCGTCAGCTCAACCCTGTCGATCAAGCCACTCACACGCTCGCCTAGACCGTCGAAATCCTTGGCCAAGGTGCCGTCGAAGGCGCCGCTCACGATGCCATCGCGGTAGCGCACGATCATCGCGATAGTGCGACTCGCCAAGTTGCCGTAGTCGTTGGCAAGTTCTGACTCATAGCGTTGCTCGAACGAGGCGGTGGACACGGAGCCGTCCTGGCCGAAGGGCACGTCGCGCAAGAGGTAGAAACGCAGAGCATCCGCCCCGAAGCTGTCGATCGCTTCGAACGGGTCGAGCACGTTGCCCAAGGACTTGCTCATCTTCTCACCGTCCATGAGCAGATAGCCGTGGACGAACAGCTTCTTTGGCAATTCGAGCCCGGCGGCGATCAACAAAGCGGGCCAATAGACGGCGTGGAAGCGCAAGATGTCCTTGGCGATCAAGTGCACATTCGCGGGCCAGAACGTCTCTAGGAGCGAGCCATCGACTGGCGCAGGGCTGGGTGCGTAGGCGAGCGCTGAGTAGTAGTTCAAGAGGGCGTCGAACCACACGTAGAACACGTGCTCGGGGTCCCATGGAACCGGCACTCCCCAAGTCAACTTGTGGCGCGAGAGCGGGACGTCGCGCAAGCCGGACTTGATGAACGAGAGCGCCTCGTTGTAACGAGTCTTTGGCGCCACGAAGTCCTCGTGCTCGGCGTAGAGACGTTCGAGTGGCTCTTGGAAGGAGGAAAGTGCGAAGAAGTAGTTGTCCTCTTGCTCGCGCGTGAGCTTGACGTGGTGGATTGGGCACAGCTCGCCCTCGTCGACTTCGTTCTCGGCCTTGAAGTCGGCGCACTTGGGGCAGTACCAGCCCTCGTAGGTGCCCATGTACACATGCCCGTTCTCTCGTACGCGCCCGAGGACTTCCTGCACGACGGCCATATGCTCGGGATCGGTCGTACGGATGAAGAAGTCGTTGGTGGCCTCGATCCGCGGCGCCAAGGCCCGGAAGCGCTCGGAGTTGCGGTCGGCGAGCTCCTGTGGCTCCACGCCGAGCGCGTGCGCCGCGTCGGCGACTGGCTCGCCGTGCTCGTCGGTGCCGGTCAGGAAGAACACACCCTCACCGCGCTGGCGGTGATGGCGGGCCAAGACGTCGGCGGCGATCGTCGTGTAGGCATGCCCCAGGTGGGGAGCCGCGTTGACGTAGTAGATCGGAGTGGTCACATAGAAGGACACGGTCATGTCAGGCTACTGACGGACCGCAACGAAGAACGGCGCGACCCTCAGGTGTCAGCTTTCCTTTGCAAGGAGTGAGCGGTAAAGGTCGTTTGCGCTCAGGCCCGTCAGCTTCGCCACGGCCCCCGCGGCTGGTCGGGCGCGAGCCCCGGCCTCTAGCAGCGCGCGCAGCGCAATGAGCGCTTCCTCACGATCAGCGTTCGCTGGCACCGCCGCTCCGAAGACAAGCACGATCTCTCCACGCGGGGGACTTTGTGCGTAATGGGCGGCCAGCTCGGCGACAGGCCCGCGCCGGACTTCCTCGTGCAGCTTGGTCAGCTCGCGGCAGACGGCGATAGGTCGCTCGGGGTCGAGCACAGCGAGGACCTGGAGGGTGGCGGCAAGGCGCCCAGGTGACTCGAACGCGACAACGGTCTCTGAGCATTCCCCCAATACCCGCTCCAAATCTCCGCGCTTGCGCGGCAGGAAGCCGATGAAGCGCCAGCTCTCAGCCGGCAAGCCGGAGGCCACGAGCGCCGTGAGCACGCTGGATGGTCCCGGCAGCACATCGACCGGCACGTCCGCGGCCAGGCATTCCCGCAAGAGCGTCCAGCCGGGATCGGACACGAGCGGCATACCGGCATCTGAGACGAGCGCCACGACGTCCCCTTTCCGGATGCGTCCTACGAGCTCCCGGGCGCGCTCACGCTCATTGTGCTCGTGGTAGCTGAGCAGCGTGCCCGTGATCTCATAGCGGTCGAGCAGGACGCGCGTACGGCGTGTGTCCTCGCACGCGATCACGTGCGCGTCGCGCAAGGCGTCGAGCACGCGTAGGGTGATATCCCCCAGGTTGCCGATCGGCGTGGGACAAACGACAAGCCGCCCAACTGCCTCATCTGGGGTGCTCATCAGGGGAATATAGGGTCCTGCCTGTCGCCGGCGAACTCCGATATCGGCCTCGGCACGAGTGGCTGTCCAGCCCCCGCGAGTGCGCGGGCTCCGTTTAGAGACCACAGTTCTGTCACCCCGACCCAGCAGCTCAGTAGGCCAACACCAATTCAGTGACCCGGCGCCAACTCAGTAGCCCGATACCAATTCAGTGACCCCCGACCCAAACGACAAGCCGCAGTACACGCGCTACCGGGCCGGCAGACGCCTGCCGGGGAAGCGCGAGAGCGACGCGACAGAGCAAGGCGTCGCGCTGCGCTATCCCCGCCGGCCGCGTAAGCCCGGCGAAGAGCCAGGCACGGGCGACATGGGCGGCCATGATTGGCGCAAGCACACCAAACCCAAGCGCATCCTGCTCTACCTAGGCACACTGGTCCTCGCCTGGTTGGCGCTCTCGCTCGTGCTGTTCCTGATCAGCGCCCACTTCGAGCGCACTCCTCCTCCGTCCGACGTGGCCCATGTGCTCAAGTCGGCCGGCTACCCCCTGACCTCGCCCAACAACATCCTCGTACTCGGCTCCGATCGGCGACCGAAGGGCAGCAAGGAACCTGGCGCCAACACGTCTGGCCCGAGCCGCTCGGACACGATCATGCTGATCAGGACCGGCGGGGGACACTCGGCGCGGTTGTCGATCCCCAGGGACACGGTCGTCGAAATCCCGGGGCACGGCCTGCAGAAGATCAACGCCGCTTATGCCTTTGGCGGCCCCGCGCTGTCGATCAAGGTCGTCGAAGAACTGCTGCACATCCCGATCAACCATCTTGTGGAAGTCAACTTCGAAAACTTCCCCCAGTTGATCGACGCGATGGGCGGCGTGGATTACAGCGGCGGCTGCATCGTGTCGAACTTGGACGGGGGGTCGCGCAATGGAGGCTTCACATTGCGCTTGAGCAAAGGCACACACCGACTCGACGGCAAGCAGGCCTTGGCCTTGGCCCGCACGCGCGAGAACCTGTGTGCTCCCAATGAGACGGACATCCAGCGCGAGGAACACCAGCAGGCCTTGTTCAACGACATGAAGGCGCGCTTGGCGTCGCTGTCGAGCTTCGTGCGGATGCCCTTGATCGCATGGAACGCACCACCGGCGATCATCTCCGACATGAGCGGTCCCTCTCTGCTTGGCCTGTTCGGAGCGCTCGCGATCGGCGGCACTCCGCCCACCCATGTGCTCAAGCCCTCAGGGAGCGTCACTTTGCCCGACGGCGAGGTCGGCCTGAGCGTCTCAGAAAGCGAGCGCCGCGCCGCCGCGGCCCGCTTCCTCGCAGGCTGAGCTACTTCGCGGCGGCAACCGGCTTGGACTCGCCGGTCTTTTTCTCTGTCTTGCCGCTCGACTCGCTCTTCTTGGTCTCGCCTTTGGAACCAGAGTCGCCCGTGGAGGCCGAGGAGGAATCGGAGGACGCGCTCTCGCTCGATGAGGAGTCGCTCGACGAGTTCGAGGAGGAGCTATCCGAGGAGGCCGCGTTCTCGCGCTGGCGCTTGCGGGTTCCGTAGTCGGTGTTGTAGAAGCCTTTGCCCTTGAAATGCACCGCAGGCGCGTGGAGGACGCGCTCGACCGGCACCCCGCTCTCGGGGTCCTCGGTCAAAGGATTCTCGCTGAATGCCTGGTGCAGCTCGAAGGTGGTGCCGTCGGGCCGCTTGTACTCATAGATGGGCATGAGCCAGGATTATAAGAGCGCGGCCGAGTTGTCAGTCGGCGACGAGCGAGCGGGCGCACTCGATGCCCGCTTGGATCGAGGCAGTGAAATCGCGCTCGGGCTCGGCGATCATGCGCAAGGCGAAGCCGTCGCCGAGCGAGAACAGGATGTCGGCGACCGCCTCGGGATCGGCGTGCAAGCGCAGGACTCCCTCCTGCTGGGCGGCGGCCAGCATGCTCGCAAGGCGGGCTCGGGTGAGGCTCATGAGCCGCGCGTACTCGACCGCGATATCGGCGTTGCGACGCGAGAGCGTGAACATCTCGAACACGAGCGTCACGAAGTCCGGGTCCTCACGGATGGTCTCCTGCAGGTTCTGGGCTAGGAGCGCAACGAAATCGTCGGCTGTCTGCGCGCCTGCGAGGCGCTGCTCGAGCACTTCGATGCGCTGGTCGCAATCGCGCCGGGCGGCCTCGACGAGCAATTGCTCCTTGGTGCCGAAGTAATAGTGCAACAGACCGCGCGAGACGCCCGCCTCGCGCGAGACGTGATCGAAGGTGGAGCCTGCCGCGCCGCGACGAGCGACGCTGTGGCGCATCGCCTCGACGATGCGCTGGGCCTTCTCGCCTGAGAGCGAGCGCCCTGCCGAGCCCGCAACCTCGCTCCCGGCAAGACCCTGCTGCGAATTTGCGGTCGCAGCGGGGGTCATGCGTTGGGAGGCAGAGGTCGGACGGCTGGGCTCATAGGCAGTAGGTGTGAGCGTTCCGTGTCAGGCGGCCGAGGCGCCCGCGGCGCTTGGTGTCCCCTGGGCCGGCATCGTGGTGGAGCTGTAGTCGAACTCCTCCTCGGCGCCGAACAGAAGGTCGAGCACCTTAGAGCGCAAATCCTCGCTCAAGGCAAGCGCCAGACCAGCGCCCACGACGATAAGTAGCACGGCGCGTCCGAGGCCGCCTTTGCGTTTGGGCTTGGGCGCCGGTTCGCGGATCGCAAACGAAGCGTCCCGGAGCGCGCTCGCCGCTTCGGCGAGCTCTTTCTGGAGCTTGTGGTCTTCCAAGAGCGCCTTGCCCGCAGGCTTGCCGTTGCTGACGCGCCCGTAGGCGCTGCGCGCGGAGCCGTACGCGGAGAGCAGGTTTGCCCGCAGCTGCTCGTCCTCTATGAGACGTTTGATGTAGTCGCTGTTGCGCACAGCGTCGCTTGCCTTGCCGATCCTGTCTTTTGCTGCCATTGAGCCACCGCCTCTACTGAAAGCTTTGCCGATGCTGTCCAATATACCCTCCATGATCGGCCCCACACCTCTTACAAGGAGCGCTTCGGGCGCAGGCGATGGCCGCAACGATCGTGTGAGAGGCAGAGCGACCTATCTGCGTGGGACCGCATGCCCCGGTGGGGACGTGTCCTAGAGTGGCGAGCTTTCAGGCGACCGCCGCCTTCCTGGGTGCGCTGTTGATCATTGGCGCGCTCGCCTCCGGGCTGGCCCAGCGCTCGTTTCTGTCTCTAGCAGCGCTGTTCGTGATCGCGGGCTTCATAGTCGGAGACGGCGGCTTTGAATGGGTCAGCTTTCGCGCTCAGTCGGGCTTCGTGGAGGACCTCGCGTTCGTCGCCCTGATCGTGATCCTATTCAGGGATGGCCTTGAGGTGGAGGGCGAGATGCTGCAGAAGGCGTGGCACCTACCTCTGCGCAAGCTCGCAATCGCAATGCCGATCACGGCGGCGATCGTGGCGCTCGCCACGCACTTGTTGATTGGGCTGTCGTGGACCGAGTCGCTGCTGCTCGGCGCCTTGCTCTCGCCGACCGACCCGGTGCTCACCTCGAACATCGTGACCAACCCGCGTGTGCCACGGCTCGTACGCCACTCGCTGAACTTGGAGTCGGGCCTGAACGACGGGCTCGCCCTGCCGGCCGTGCTCACGTTCCTGGCGGCCTTGAGCACGCAGTCGCAGAACTTCGTGTGGTGGCGCTTCGTGCTCCAGGACGTGGGACTCGGCTTCCTCTACGGCCTGGTGCTCGGCTGGTGTGCCTCGTGGCTGATGCCGCGTGAGAGTAAGCGCCCGCTCGAGCACCCGATTCCCTCCCATCAGAAGTCCTTGTATGCCCTGGGCGTCGCGTTTGCGACCTACGGGATAACCGTGCTCTCGCCGCGCGGGAACGGTTTCATCGCAGTGTTCGTCGCGGCGATCGTGCTTGGCCTGCGCCGGCCCGACCTGCGCCGCCACTTCGAGCAGCGGGCGGATGAGATCGTGGAGATCGTGAAGCTGGGGATCTTCGTGGTGTTCGGCTCCTTGCTGACCTTGGATGCCTTGGAGAGCAGCGGCTGGGTCGCCTTGGGCCTCGTCGCTGTGACTTTCCTGATCGCGCGTCCCGTGGCCGTGTGGATCGCTTTGATCGGAACCGACACCGATCGTCAAACGAGGCTGTTCATGGGCTGGTTCGGCCCCAAGGGGGTGGCGACGATGACCTTCTCGCTACTGGTGCTCGACCAGCACATAGCCAAGGGACAGCAGATCTTCGACTTGGCGGCGCTCGTGGTGTTCTGCTCGATCGTGGCGCATGGTCTCACCGACACGCCAGGCGCACGCTGGATCGCCCGGCACGCCGAGCAGTCAAAACGAACCTAAGCGTGGAGCGCGGCCTGTTCCTGGGCTGAGGGAAATGCCCATGCGGCGCGCGAGCGGCGCTCCTGGCGGAACTCGAAGCGCAGCTGGCGTGGCGGGGCGAGCTTAGCCTCGACGGGGCGGAAAGTGGCACAGGGCTCGGCGAGCTCGAGGGCGCAAAGTAGGTTGCAACGGAAGTAGCACTCATCGCATGTGACCTTGCGTGTGGCTCGCTTGCTCTGCTTCGGCACTGACTCCCCTTTGGTTTGGCGGCTCGACTGGACGAAGGGAGGATCAAAGCACCGCGAGCGTCCTCCCTCAAGGGCCACCGAGAAGCCTTCTCCGCAAATCGCAGGGAAAACCGCTTGCTATCCGCAAATAGCCAGATTCGAACCCGAATGTTGTGATCATCTCCGACCCCATCGTGCAATTTGCGTGGTTTTTCGGGTGAAGTCCCGCGGGCGGACAGTACTGGCAAAGAACGCCATGGCCGGCGGTCTGCACCAAGAACGTCATCATGGATGTATGCGCGTGCTCCTTACTGGCATCAGCGGCTTCGCCGGCTCGGCGCTCTTGCCGCGCCTACTCGAAGAGGGGCACGAGGTGCGTGCACTGGGGCGCGACCGTACTCGAGTCGAGCTGGCGCTCCGCTCGACCTCACTTCATTCCACCCCGGTGAGCCTCGACGATTTCGAGCTCACGATCGGGGATACGCTTACCGGAGCGGGTGTGCTCGGCGCCATGCGTGGCGTGGAGGTCGCCTATTACCTAATCCACTCAATGGAGCCCGCCGCGGGCGGGGTGGGTGGGACCTCGTTTCCGGCGCGCGAGCGCGCCTCGGCAGAGACATTTGCGCAAGCGGCACGTGCAGCCGGCGTCAAGCGCATCGTTTACCTGGGCGGCCCGCTGCCGCCCATCCGCAGCGCCTCCTTGGGGAACTCTTTTGCGGACACACGCTCCAGTAATACCGGCTCCCCTCGGACTGGCGCAGGACATCCACAGATATCGTCTCACCTGTCGAGCCGCAACGCGGTCGAGCGTATCCTGCTCGAGGCCGTCCCCGATTCGGTTGCTCTGCGTGCCTCGATCGTGATCGGTGCGCGCTCACGCTCTTTTCGCTTCTTGGTACGTCTCGTGGAGCGTATGCCCGTGTTGGCCTTGCCCGCGTGGCGGCGCTTTCGCAGCCGGCCGATCGACGAGCGCGACATCGTCGAGATGCTTGCCTGCTGCGCATCGGTGAATGCCGTTGCCGGACACTCCTTTGAAGTTGGTGGACCCGAGGTGCTCACATATGGTGAGGTGGTTAGGCGAATCGCGGAGCTGATGATGCTGAGCCGCCCGAGCGTGGGGATAGGTCTAACAGTGACCCCGATCGCCGCTCGCGTGGCGGCGGCGATCGCCGACGAGCGCCCCGAGCTGGTCTTGCCGCTAATGGAAAGCCTTACGGGAGACCTGCTACCCACTGGCCAGGACGCGGCCGAACTGTTGGGCGTGGAGTTGCACTCATTCGACGCGGCCGTCGAACACGCGCTCGGAGAGTGGGAAAAGGTGGAAGAGCTTGCCGCCCGTTGACAACCGTGGCGAGCCCGCTGGGCCTCCTCGGGCAAAGCAAGCTACGTTGCCCATATGAGCGCCGTCAGCGCCTCGATCGAGATCGCAGCGTCACCCACCGACGTGTGGGACACCGTGATGGACCCTGCACAATTGGGAGATTGGGTCACGATTCACCGCAAGTTGCGCCACAGCGACGATGGCGCGGCACGCGTGGGCTACCGCATGGACCAGCAAATACACCTGAGAGGAGTCAGCGTCGATGTTCATTGGACTCTGGTGCAGTGCGAGCCCGGCGAGCACGCGGTGTGGGAGGGACGTGGTCCCGCTCGCTCCAAGGCACGCACCGAGTATGTGCTGCACCCGTCTTCAAATGGCTACACGCGCTTTGACTACCGCAACGAGTTCCATGCACCCTTGGGTCCGCTTGGTGCGCTTGCAAGCCGTGCGCTCGTCGGCGGAATGCCCGAGCGGGAGGCGGCTCGCACGCTCGAGCGCCTGCGCGACTTGATAGAGCAATGAGTCACAGTCCCAGATCTCTCTTTGGGCTCGATTGGGATTGATTGCCGCGCAAAGCGGGAACCCATACCTGGTAAATCGGTTGCAAGCCGGCGCCAAGCGGACGGCCAAAGCGGCAACTTGTGTAGAGTTAAGCTCAATAGACCGTGCAACTCGACCTTCGGGTTGCATTCACTCCAGTGAACAGGACACAATCGTGACTGACTTCCTTGACGAGAAGCGCCGAGAGATCAACGACCGACTGGCGGAGCTCAAGCCGCTGATCGACGAGTACAACCGGCTGGAGGCGGCCGCGACGGCGCTGGCAGGTGTCCGTGGGTCCGCACCGGCTGCCACAAGGCAGAGTGCACCCGCTGCTACAGCTGCCGCACCCGCCAAGCGTGGACCGGGTCGCCCGCGTGGGTCCAAGAGTCGCACGAGCACCGGCAAGCGCCGCGGACGCCCCCCCGGGTCCGGGACCAAGAAGGCCGAGGCGACCACGACTACTGCTGCGGCCACGACAACCGCCGCAGCGACACCCCGTCGCCGCGCGGGACGCCGCAAGGGCAGCGGTACCCGTGCTGCACAGGCACTGTCGTTCGTCACGGGACAGCCCGGTATCACAATCCCCGAGCTGGCCGCGAAGATGGGCATCAAGCAGAACTACCTCTACCGCGTCCTGCCTGGCCTGGAGCAGGAAAAGAAGATCAAGAAGCAGGGCCGTGGTTGGCATCCTGCGTCCTAGCCTCTTCCGAGGACCCAGTTGTATAAAAACGGCCGGGTAACCCCGGCCGTTTTCGTTTAAGCGCTCTCCGTCCGCCCGCCTCGTTGCACCCTCCGCCCGCCTCGCTTGTACATCCTGCGAGGCGGGTGGAGCGCTGTGTCCTAAATAAGCCCTTGGCTCTCGACAGTGGAACGCTCATCGCTGAGCTCTGCCACTGAGGCGTCGATCTTCGAGCGGGAGAAGTCGTCGAGCTCGAGGCCTTGCACGATCGACCACTTACCACCGGTACAGGTGCAGGGGAAGCCGCTGATCAAGCCCTCCGGCACGCTGTAGGAGCCGTCTGAGGCAACCCCCATCGATACCCAGTCACTCGTGCCACTAACCCAATCGCGCACGTGGTCGATCGCCGCGCTGGCAGCGGAGGCAGCACTTGAGGCGCCGCGTGCCTCGATAATCGCCGCGCCGCGCTTGCCCACGTTCGGGAGGAAGTCGTCTTCGATCCACGCCTGGTCGTCGACTACCTTTGCCGCCTGCTCACCCTTGACCTCGGCATGAAACAGGTCGGGGTACATCGTTGGGGAATGGTTGCCCCACACACCCATCTGGGTGACGTCGCTCACCGATGCACCCACCTTGGCCGCCAGTTGCGCGACCGCACGATTGTGATCGAGGCGCATCATCGAGGTGAAGCGCTCACGGGGGATGTCAGGCGCGTTGTTCATCGCGATCAAACAGTTCGTGTTGGCCGGGTTGCCCACGACGAGCACCTTCACATCAGAAGCGGCGCGCTCGTTCAAAGCTTTGCCCTGGCCCGTGAAGATCTTGCCGTTCTCCGAGAGCAGCTCGGCGCGCTCCATGCCCTTCGTGCGAGGGCGTGAGCCGACGAGCAGTGCGATGTTCACACCGTCGAAGGCTTCCTCGGGGTTGTCGTGCAGGTCCAGGCCGGCAAGCAAAGGAAAGGCGCAGTCGACGATCTCCATCGCCACACCCTCGAGCGCCCCCATCGCCGGCGGGATCTCGAGCAGCCGCAAGTCGACCGGCTGGTCGGGGCCCAGCAACTGGCCGCTTGCGATGCGGAACACGAGGCTGTAGCCGATTTGGCCGGCTGCGCCTGTGACGGTGACTCGTACTGGATTGCTCACTGATTCTCAGCTCCTAGGTCGGGGCGATCGGGGGTGGGTGTTCTCACTGCCATGAAAAGTAGGTCGATTTAGTAGCGCAGCCCCAGGGGGCGTGCCTGCTCTCGCTCAGGCCATCGCATGCCGCAGGTTTTCGTCTATCGAGCCAAGGAACTCTTGCGTGGTCTGCCACTCTTGGCCGGGGCCAACCAGCAAGGCGAGATCCTTAGTCATCTTGCCGCTCTCCACCGTCTCTATGCACACGCGCTCAAGCGTCTCGGCGAACTCGCTGACGGCGGGCGTGCCGTCCATTCGTCCACGCGCCGACAGGGCACGTGTCCACGCGAAGATGGAAGCGATCGGGTTGGTGGAAGTCGGCTTGCCTTGCTCGTGCATACGGAAGTGGCGAGTTACGGTGCCATGCGCCGCCTCGGCCTCGACGGTCTTCCCGTCGGCGCTCATCAAGACGCTCGTCATCAATCCGAGCGAGCCGAAGCCTTGGGCGACGGTGTCGGACTGCACATCGCCGTCATAGTTCTTGCAAGCCCACACATAACCGCCTTCCCACTTCAGCGAAGCGGCCACCATGTCATCGATGAGACGGTGTTCGTAGGTGATCCCGGCAGCCTCGAAATCACTCTTGAATTCGCTCTCGTACACCTCGGCGAAGATGTCCTTGAAGCGGCCGTCATAGCGCTTGAGGATCGTGTTCTTGGTGGACAGGTACACCGGATAGCCGCGATCGAGGCCGTAGCGCAACGATGCTTGGGCGAAATCGCGGATCGACTTGTCGAGGTTGTACATCGCCATCGCAATACCCGGCCCGGGGAAGTCGAACACATCCAGCTCGATCGGCTCGCCGCCATCCGCGGGTGTGAAGCTGAGCATCAGCTTGCCCTTGCCAGGCACAACCAGGTCCGTGGCGCGGTATTGGTCGCCGAAGGCGTGACGGCCGATCACGATCGGCTTGGTCCAGCCGGGCACCAGGCGCGGGATGTTTGAGATGACGATCGGCTCCCTGAAGATCACCCCGCCGAGGATGTTGCGTACGGTGCCATTGGGCGAGCGGTACATCTCCTTCAGGCCGAACTCCTCCACGCGAGCCTCGTCGGGCGTGATCGTGGCGCACTTCACTCCCACTCCGTGTCGCTTGATCGCCTCAGCCGCTTCCACGGTGATCGCATCCTCGGTCGCATCGCGCGACTGGATCGAGAGGTCGTAGTACTTCAGGTCGACATCCAGGTAGGGCAGGATCAGCTGCTCCTTGATGAACGACCAGATGATCCGCGTCATCTCGTCCCCGTCAAGCTCCACGACGGGGTTTTGCACCTTGATCTTTGCCATGTGTTGGTCCTCGGATTAGCTGACGGACGGGATCCACTCACCCGGCGGGCGATGCTATCGCGCAGCGGCGAGAGTTCGCGGCCGCAGCGATGAGGGGTAACCTGTGAGCGATGGCTGCGGTATCCGACAAGGCGCACACAGGTCAGTGGCAGACCCACACAGTCACTAACCAAGCACCTCCCCTTGAAGGGGTGGACGTGTTCGCCAGCAACCTTCCGCTCGTGGAGGCCACGCGGCGCGAGGGCGCCAGCTGGGTGACGGAGCGTGCCTCCGAGCTCGGCAAGGTCGTGGGCGGCGAGCCGCAGCAATTGTGGGGTCGGCAGGCAAACGAGAACAAGCCGGTGCTGCGTTCGCACGACCGCTATGGCAACCGCATCGACGAAGTCGAGTTCCATCCCGCCTGGCACAAGTTGATGAAGATGGGAGTCGAGCACGAACTGCACGCCTTGCCATGGCGCAGCGAGCAGCCGGCCGCACACGCGGCGCGCGCGGCTCTGTATATGACAGCGATGCAAGCCGAGGCGGGCTTCGCGTGCCCGATCACGATGACCTTCGCTGTCCTGCCGGCCCTGCGAGCCCAGCCGGAGCTCTTGGCCGAGTGGGGACCACTCGTGACCTCCACCACCTATGACCCCCGCCTGATTCCTGCGAGCGAGAAGGGCTCGGCGATCGCCGGCATGGCGATGACCGAGAAGCAGGGCGGCTCGGATGTGAAAGCCAATACGACCATGGCCCGCCCGCTGAACGGCGGCGGCCCGGGGGCGGAGTATTCGCTGACCGGCCACAAGTGGTTTTGCTCGGCACCGATGTCAGACCTGTTCCTGGTCTTGGCCCAGGCCGAGTCCCCGAGCGGCGAGCCCGAAGGCATCTCCTGCTTTCTGATGCCGCGCATCCTGCCGGATGGGACGCGCAACGCGTTTCACATCCAGCGCTTGAAGGACAAGCTCGGCAACCACTCCAATGCCTCCAGCGAGGTCGAATTCCACGACACTTGGGCGCGCATGGTGGGAGAGCCGGGTCGCGGCGTTCCCACGATCATCGAGATGGTCGGCCACACACGGCTTGATTGCGTGATCGGCGGCGCCGCCGGCATGCGCGC
>CAVSWG010000001.1:2475000-3292141 GCA_963731565.1 uncultured Solirubrobacterales bacterium | reverse complement strand
CCCCACGCGTGCCCCAGACGAGATGTTCCATCAGGCGATCTCGACCTTCCTGCTGGAGTGGGCGCACGCGCGACGGCTCTCCTCGCACACGGTGCACATCGTCGGTGAGTCTTGGGCGGGACGGGCGCACGAGTTGCGGGAGGTTCTTGGTCGATGCGCGCTTCCCCATGCCTTCTGCCTCGCCGACTCGCCCGAGGGGCGCACGCTGGTTGCCGAGGCCGGCGACGGTAAGCCGCTGCCGCTGGTTGTATTCCCTAATGGGGAAGTCCTCGCCGATCCGAGCAACACCGAACTGACGATCGCTGCGGGCGGCCCGGTGAACCCGGAGGGCCGCGACTTCGACCTCGTCATCGTTGGCGCCGGGCCGGCCGGGCTCTCGGCTGCGGTCTACGGCGCCTCCGAAGGTTTCCGCACCCTGGTGATCGACAGCGGTGGTATCGGCGGACAAGCAACCCTGAGTTCGTTGATCCGCAACTACCTAGGGTTCCCGCGCGGCATCAGCGGACGACGGCTGGCCGAGGAAGCCTACGAGCAGGCGTGGGTATTCGGGGCGCACTTTGCCTTTATGCAGCGGGCAACTGACTTGAAGCGGGAAGGCGAGCGCATCGTCGTTGGCCTCTCCGACTTTCCCGACGTCAGTGCCCGCGCGGTGATCCTCGCAACCGGCGCTGCATATCGTCGACTCGAGGTCGAGGAGATCGAGTCCCTGGCCTTCAGCGGCGCCGGGGTCTTCTACGGCGGCCCCGCAACGGAGGCGCCGGCGATGGCGGACCGGGATGTCTTCGTCGTCGGTGGCGCCAACTCAGCGGGGCAGGCCGCCCTACACCTGGCCGAATATGCGCGACAGGTCACGGTCGTGGTTCGTGCGTCCTCACTTGCGGCCGGCATGTCGCACTACCTGGTGCAGCAGCTCGAAGCCTCGCCGAACATCACGGTTCGATTGGAAACCGAGGTTGTCGGCGGAGGCGGCGACGGCTGGCTGGAGCGGCTGGATTTGCGCGTGCGCGGCGATGGCGAGGTGGAGACGGTTCGAGCTCATGCGCTCTTTCTGATGATCGGCGCGCGTCCCAACACTGATTGGCTTCCCGCCGAGATTCTGTGTGACGACCGTGGCTTCATCCGCACCGGCGTCAAGTTGGCAGACACGCCCGCCTGGCCCATTGAGCGCACGGCGCTCTCGCTTGAGACCAGCATGCCGGGGGTCTTGGCCGTCGGGGATGTCCGGAACGGATCGATGAATCGTGTCGCCTCTGCGGTCGGCGAGGGCTCGATCGCGGTGCGCTTGGTCCACGACCTGTTCGCGATCGACCGGCCGGTCAGCACGCCTTAAGTACCCTTGAGGAACCTGACGCGGGTGAGGATTTCCCAGTCCCAAAATGAGCGCGCGATCCGAGTCGCCGGGATCACTGCACTATTCATGGCCCATCCTCCAACTGCCGGGGAGAGCCGTGCGAGCGTACGACCGAGCCGGCATAGGCACGTCTGTTGGGATCGCGCTTAAGTGCCGCGGCACTTGCGAGCGCAGTCACGAGAAGGATGAGCACGATCACGGCGAGTGAGGCGCCCGTGGATATCTCGGGGATGCTGTGATTGTGTGAATGAGCGAAATGCAGGATGAGCTTCACACCGATGAAAGCGAGAATCAAGGCGAGGCCCGTCGATAGGTAGATCAACCGGTCGAGCACGCCAGAGACCAGGAAGTAGAGAGAGCGCAAGCCGATCAGCGCAAACGCGTTGGCGCAGAACACGATGTAGGCATGCTCTGTGATGCCAAATACCGCCGGGATCGAATCAAACGCGAACAGCAGATCTGTGCTCGCGAGCGCTATCAGTACGACCAACAAAGGCGTAGCCATGCGGCGGGTACCTTCGCGAATCACGAGTCGGGCACCGTGGTAGTCCTCGGATATGGGTAGCGCTCGACGTACAGTTCTGACGAGGACGTTGTCCTCGATCGAAGGATCCTCCGCACGGTGACGGAATAGTTGAATTGCTGTGATGAGCAGGGCCATCCCGAATACGAGAAACATGAACGAGAACGATTCGAGTAGGGCAGCCCCTAGCGCGATGAAGATGGCGCGAAGCACGAGCGCTAGGGATATGCCAATCGTGAGAGCTCGACGTCGCTGCTCGATCGGCACGGCGAGGCTCGTCAGGATCAGGACGAATACGAAGAGATTGTCTACCGACAGGCTCTTCTCTACGACATAGCCGGCGAAGTACTGTCCGGCAAGCCCCCATCCTGCGAGAGCCCCGAACACGACGCCAAACAAGAGCGCCACGCCGATGTAGAACCCCGACCAGGCGGCCGCCTCGCGAAAGCCAACAACTGGGGGACGGTGAGCGGAGACGACCAGATCGAGTGCCAGTAGCGCCGCGATCAGGCCGATCGTCGCGGCCCAGCCGGTCGCGGTTACATGCAGCATCGCTTCATCATTGTGGGCTAGATTGGTGGGACGCTACAAGATCGTTGCGTCGGCGGTGAGGGCGAGGAGGCCGGCTCCTGCACCCCTGGGCTACTCGAACTCTGGGGCGCTCCAGCCGGGCATAACGTCGGGCAACCCCTCGCTAACGCGGTCGGGGAAGCTTGCAGGGCGCTTCTCCAGGAAGGCGGTGATGCCCTCGACAGCATCCGCGGACTGGCCTCGCGCGACCATCCCGCGCGAGTCGGCGCGGTGGGCGAACATGGGGTGCTCGGCGCCGAGCATCCTCCACATCAGTTGGCGGGCGAGCGCGACGGAGACGGGAGCGGCATTCTCGGCGATCTCGCGCGCGAGCGCGCGGGCGGCGTCGAGCAGCTCGTCTTTGGGGTGCAGGCTGCGGACGAGCCCGCCGTCGAGTGCCTCTTGGGCCGAGAAGACCCGCCCCGTTGAGACCCATTCCATCGCCCGGCTGATTCCCACGACGCGCGGCAGGAACCAGCTCGAGCACGCCTCCGGGATGATCCCGCGCCGCGCGAACACGAAGCCGATGCGAGCATCGTCGGCGGCGAGGCGCACATCCATCGGCAGCGTCATCGTTGCGCCGACGCCGACGGCAGGCCCGTTGATCGCGGCGATCACAGGCTTGGTCGATTCGAAGACCCGCAAGGTGAACTCGCCGCCGTTGTCGCGCGCCGGGCCCACGCTCTCGTGCTTGCGGTAGTCGAAGGTGTCAGCGCCGCTAGCAAGGTCTGCCCCTGCGCAGAAGCCGCGCCCGGCGCCGGTGAGAATGATCGCGCGCACCTCGTCGTCGGCGTCGGCGCGATCAAAGGCCGTCCGCAGCTCCTGGCCCATCTGTGCGGTCCAGGCGTTCAGCCGCTCGGGGCGGTTGAGCGTGATCGTAAGCACGCCATCGCTGGTCTCGGTGAGGATCTGCTCGTAGTCCATGGCCATAGGCAGCCATTCTACGTGCGTGTAGGTCAGCCTGCCAAGGATCCCAGCGGGAAGGGCTATCCCTTGGGCGGCAGCGATCGTGCGTAGCTCACGCCGCGAGCAACCCAGCGCTCGAGCTGGGGCTTGGTGCGCAGGCCCTCAGGGTCGACCCGCAGCCATCCGTCCATCACCCGACCGCGCATCTCGAATGGGCCGGCGTGGGGCTTGTGGCGCAGCTTCTCGGTTTCCTCCGGCTCGCAACGCAGCATCAGGCCGCCCCGTCCGCTCACGCTCACGGCCATGTTGCCGCCGACCAAGAAGGCCAGGCCGCCGAACATGCGCTTCTCAGTGATCCCGGTCTCTATCGCCACCAGTTCGCGGATGCGGTTGGCAAGATCCTCGTCGTAAGCCATATGGGGATTATCGAGCCTGTGCCTGTCGATCTCCATCAGCCAGCCCATGCGTGCATGCTCAAGGCCGGAAGGGTCATCGAGCAGTTGTCGCTGCCAGTTGGCGGCCATGCCCAGTGCGTTCAATCGAAACGCCATCGCCTGGGAGTCAACCTCCGGTTGCATCTCACCGGCGACCATGGCTGCCTCGATGTTGGCTTTGAGTACGGCAATCCATTCGCGCATCACGTTTGCGACCGCGTCGCGGACGGGTCCCGGGCGACCGTCCATCTCTGTGGAGGCGGCGCAGAGGAAGCAGCCGCCCACGAACACTTCTGATGCAAGGTAGTTCCACCAGGCCTCACCCATTGCCAGGAGCCTGGGCACGCCCTCTTTGCTTGAAAGCGCCGGCGCCACCACCTGGTCGATGAGGATCCTCCGCGCTGCGGCAAGCGTGGCCAACTGCAGCTCCTCCTTGGACCCAAACAGCGCGAACACAGTGCTCTTGTGCACTTCCAGCTCGGCGGCCAGCTTGCCAATCGTGAGTCCTTCAAGACCCTCCCGCGAGGCCATCTGCACTGAGCGCTCGAGCACCGCCGCACGGCTGCGCATGCCTCTGGCGCGGCGTCCGTCGGTTGGTGCGTGCGCTGATGGGTCCTCTACACGCATAGACATAGTCTACAAGCACATATATGTACGATCGTCTATATTCTTCGGAGGTTGTGTCGGGAGATTGTT
Source organism: uncultured Solirubrobacterales bacterium (assembly GCA_963731565.1). Classification (GTDB taxonomy): domain Bacteria; phylum Actinomycetota; class Thermoleophilia; order Solirubrobacterales; family Solirubrobacteraceae; genus Palsa-744. The sequence goes on along the minus strand of CAVSWG010000001.1, from coordinate 3,287,661 downwards.
GTCTCAACGCTGAGTCGGAACGCTGGGTCGGCTCGAGCCTTGCGTCCGACGGCTTTCAAGGAGCTTCAATGTCAGAGCAGTCAGAGGCCCGCACGGTCAAACGGAGTTTGCACGAGGACGATCCGCTCGAGGACTTTGTTTCACGCTCGGCCACCCTCGAGGGTGTCACGAAGGTGGTGCACGTGGCCGGCACCGGACCGGGTGTGATTGTGATGACAGAGATGCCCGGCATCAGCCCGCATGTCGCTCGCTTCAGCCGCTGGGTCAGGGACGCCGGATTCACCGTTTACATGCCTTCCCTGTTTGGCCGCGATGGCGCGGTGCCGGGTGTCGAAGAGGGTGCCGCCGTCTTTCAGCACGCCTGCGTCAGTGCCGAGTTCCGCGCTTTGGCTGCCAACAAGTCAAGCTCCGTGACCCTCTGGTTGCGATCGCTTGCAAGGCTGGCGCACGTGGAGTGCGGCGGTCCAGGCGTCGGCGCGATCGGAATGTGCTTCACAGGCAACTTCGCGCTCACGATGATGCTCGAGCCATCGATGCTTGCGCCAGTCCTATCCCAACCCTCGCTCCCGCTTGACGATCCCGCGGGCATCGAGATGGCTCCCGAGGAGCTGCTCGCGGTTCGCGAACGGCTCGAGCGAGAGGACCTCACCGTCATGGCCTACCGCTTCAAGGGAGACCGGTTCTGCAAGGCCGAGCGTTTCGCGGCCTACTCACAGGCACTCGGCAAGCGCTTCGTTCCACGAGTGCTCCCCGACAGCGCCGCCAGCCAGGACACTGCCCCGTTCTTCGAGCACGTGGTGGCGAGCCCGCACAGTGTGGTGACCGCCCATCTAATTGACGAAGCGGGCCAACCCACGATTGCCGCGCGTGACGAGATCCTGTCCTTCTTCGCCCATCGGCTTGCCTCGTCACCATAGGGTCGGCCGGTTGCTGGTGACCTATAGCGCGGGCGAAGCAGTGAGCGGCGCTATCGATCAGCGCTACTGATCGGCGGTGACGAGCGCCACGGCAAAACCGTCGTATCCCTTGCTGCCGACTGTCTGGATCGCCGTGGCACTCACCCTCGGCTCGGCGGCAAGCATTTCGTAGAAATGACGGATCCCTTCGATGCCGGCCGTGCCATGGTGCGGATCACCGATGGTGGGGTCGATGATTGCTCCATCTCTTACGACGTTGTCGGTGATTATCAGGCCGCCACGGCGGGAGAGCTTCAAAGCCCATTCAAAATAACCCGGATTGTTCTGCTTGTCGGCATCTATGAAGATCAGGTCAAATGGACCTTGGTCTTCGCTGACGAGTTGTGGCAGCGTCTCGAGCGCCGGCCCCTCGCGCAACTCGACTACGTCAGTCAACCCTGCTTTGGCGATGTTGGCAAGGGCGATCTCCGCGTACTGCGGGTTGGCCTCCAACGTGACCAGACGGCCTTCGGCTGGAAGTGCACGTGCGAGCCATATCGTGCTGTAGCCACCGAGCGTGCCTAGCTCCAGGATGGTGCGTGCCCCTTGAACACGGGCAATGAGCTGGAGCAGCTTGCCTTGGTTCGGTGAGACGGCGATCGGCGGCAGGCCGGCCTGGCTGCTGGCTTCAAGTGCCTCGTCCAAAGCGGGGTCGCGTGGTACCAGTAGGTCAGTTATGTAGTTATCGACTGCGGTCCATTGCTCCTGGCTCATAGAACCTCTTTCGCTTTGATGTCTAGTTGGTGGCCAAGCTTGCACATTGTGAGCGAGTCACACCTTGTGAGCCTCGGCCCGTTCGAGGAGCAGCCGGTACAGGTGTTCCTGTGCCGCTGCCGGGAATGGCCTAAGTGCACCTGAGCTGAAAAGAGAGACTTTGGCTGGACCGTAGGTAAAGCCAAGTATGTCGATGTAAAAAGGCAACTTGATCTTGTGTACGGTAATTGTCGCTGTGATTCTCCACCAGTAGCTCCCCGTTGCACCGGGAGCTGGGGGAGTGCCTTGTGAGATGGAGGTCGAGATCGAGTTTGGGCTGATGGACGATCTGGATCTCTGTTCCTTGAGTATCCGGTTCTTGAGGAGTAGATCGAAGTAGTGCGAGAGGCACACCTTGGCGTGGTTGTTGTGGATCACCCCGAGTTCCTTGGCGACCAGTGCCGCTGTTTGTGCGACGCTGACTTCGGATTTCACACTTAGGTGGATTACATCGTGTTCGAGCTTGAAGTCCGCTGAGCTGGCACTGGCGAGCTCAGTTGGTGAGCTCGATGTCTGTCCTCCTATGCAGTGCAAGAGCTTACGTGCGAGTTGCTTTTCCACTGCGGTTTCGGGTTTACTTTCGCTTTCTACGGTTGGCTTGAAGCCAGGTACGTCCGCGGCAGTCAGATTGACTGCGTGAGCGAACGCGAGCGCCTGCGCCCTGCTGGGCGCTCCGGCCGTGCCTTTGGGTGCGGTTGTTCCTGGTGGGGCATGTGAGCCGGTTTTGGATGGAGTATGTGCGCCGGTCGTGGCGGCAGTGGCCGGGGGATGGCTACTGCTACCGCAGGCGGTAAGGAACCCGATCGTTGCGATCAGTCCCCCGAGGACGAGGAGGAGTCGGCACGCCAGCGCAAGCGCCGTGCGAAGCGACCCGTCGGTTTGAGTTCTCACGCCGCGCGTACCGTGTTGCGCAGCGACCCGAGACCATCGATCTCAACCTCGACGGTATCCCCGTCGCGCAGGAAACGTCCTTGGGCGGCGCCGACGCCCGCCGGTGTCCCAGTGGCGATGATGTCGCCCGGAAGTAGCGTCATAGTGCGCGAGAGCCACGCCACGACCTCGGCCGGGCCGAAGATCAGGTTGGCGGTGGTTCCCTGCTGCAGCAGCTCGCCATTGATTCGCGTGCACAGCCCGAGCGCGCCGAGATCGTCGATCTCGTCGAGTGTCACCAGTGCAGGCCCGCAGGGCGCGAACGTATCGATCGCCTTCCCGCTCGTCCACAGAGGATTCTGTACCTGCAGGTCGCGGGCGCTCACGTCATTGAAGGGCATCGCTCCAGCTATGTGGGAAAGGGCGTCCTTGGCCTCCACATTCCTCGCAGGTCGTCCTATGACAAGCGCGAGCTCGGCCTCATAGTCCACGTATTCGGGGTGTGCTGCGGGGATCACGATGTCCTGGCCGCTGCCGATCAGCGAGTTGGCGAACTTTGCGAACCACATGGGAGCGGCGGGGATATCCTGGCCGGTCTCTTCGGCGTGATCGCGGTAGTTCAGGCCGAGGCAGATGATCTTCTGGGGGTCGACGATCGGGGCGTCCAAGATGACGTCGGTGATCGGGATGCGCTCGTCCTTCTGCTCAGCCTGTTCTTGCATCTCGCGCAGTCCCTCGCCATCAAGCGTCGCCAAGAGGCCTCGCACGGTCCTGGAGGGCGCCTCTAGTGCGGAGACGGGGACCAGGTTCTCCCCCAGCTGAACCGCGGCGGTGGGCCCATTCTCTGCTTGGAAGCTCACGAGACGCATCGCTTAGCCTTCGAGACTACTGCTTACCTACGGTTTGAGCGGCTCTTTTGCGCAGGGCCTCACAGCTCACGAGGCCCTGAACTATCATCGGCCCGTGCCTGAGTCGGTCGTGTCGGTGACCTTTGACAATCTCGGAGAGGCCGCCCAGCTCGAGCTGGGCATGTGGCCGCCGGAGGTTCCCGAAGGGCAGCACTTCACCGTCGTGGATGTGCTCCCGCGGTTGCTCGACCTGCTCGCCACCCGAAGAGTCGAGGCGACGTTCTTTGTTGAGGGTTTGAACGCCGAGATGTACCCGCAGGCGTTGCACGAGATCGTGGCGGCCGGACACGAGGTCGCGGTTCATGCGTGGCGCCATGAGGAATGGGCGGCGCTCGACACCGAAGCCGAGCTCGCCCTGCTCGAGCGCGCCACGGACGCTATGCGCTCGATCGGTATCCAGCCGCGTGGCTTTCGCCCGCCCGGGGGCGGCTTGACCGAGCATACGCTGGGATTGCTCCGGGACCACGGCTACAGCTATGTGTCGCCTGCGGGCGAGCGAGCTGGCCTGCTCGAGGGTTTGGCAGTGCTGCCGTTTCGCTGGCCCTTGGTGGATGCCTACTCCTACCTGCCCCAGTTTGCTGGCCTGCGCGAACGTTATGGCCAGGGTCCCGATCCTCACGCGCCGCAGGAGATGCGAGCGGAGATGGTCGCCGCGCTCAAGAATCACGCTGGGCAGGAGCAAGAGGGCCACGTGGGGCAGGAGCAAGAGGGCCACGTGGGGCAGGAGGAAGAGGGTCACTTGACACTGCTCTTCCATCCCTTCTCAACTGCCTTCACCGGCGATCCTGGCTGGGAGGCACTCGACTCTGTGCTCCGCGAGACAGTCCGTCTCGCGGAGACAGGAGCTTTCACCGTCCTGCGCATGGACGAGGCTGCCGCACGGATGCTTGAGATACCCGGGGAGCTAGGTCGTCCACCTCAGCTCGATGCCACCACCTGGATGACCCAGTGAGCTTGCGTTCGGTGGCCTCGCGTCCACGCCGCCCTTTCACTGTTCTCACTGCGCTGGGCACTGCCGCCCACCACGCCTTCGAGGTTCGCGCGGGCGTCGGCTTGGTCTTCGAGCCATTCATCGGTAGGCGTGGCGCGCTCGTCATGTGGGCCGGCGGGCTACCAGCGTGGACGCTTGCGGGCTGGACGGCCGAAAGCGAGCAAATCGAGAAGTGGATCGCCCTCAACAATGCCGCCGGACTGGCGGGTGGCATCGTGCACTTCCTTGAGTGGCCATGGGAGCTGCGACACGGGATCCCATATCTCACCGAGGCAGAGGGCATGACGCGCGAGCAGCTCGTCCCCTACAACAGGGTGCTTCACCTATGGATACTCGCCGGCTTGTTGGCCGTGGCCCTGGAGACTCCGCCCCACGCGCGAAGGTGGGCTTGTTTGGGCTTGCTGCTCGGTGAGCCGCTGCGTCGCTCCGCCAACCATCATTTCCGCTGGGCCCGGGAGCAGGCAGAGCGCGACCCTGACCGCTGGAGCGCGGCTCTGAGGACTTAGATGGCTGTCATGCACGTTGACGGCAACCGCCTCAACTTGGGCCAACCAGCTCGCTCCAGCGCTTGACGAACCCTGCCTTGGCGTCCGTGTAAGCCTCGCGGTCGTCTCTGTAGTGCTCCGCGAGCTCGCGCTTCAACATTGCGTATTCCTCCGCGAGCGCGGGGTTTGCGCGCAGGCGGTCGCGGAAGCGCAAGCGACAGTCAAGCTCCTCGCGATCGTCCACGAGGTGTAGGTGGTGAGTGCGGTGCGTGGCCGTGGGGTAGCACAAGAAGCGTCTGTGCTCGAGGGTTGCGTTAAACGCATGTGGGAACTGATAGCCGCCGCTCGAGACGAGGGCGGCGATCGGGGCGTCCAAGTCAGGGACGAGAGCGATCATGTCGATCACGGGCTTTGCTGCCAGGCCCGGCACGGCGGTGGAGCCGAAGTGGTGAAGCTCTGTCCCTTCGAGCAGTGGCGCGAGTCGTGTCCGCTCGGATTCGTAGGAGCCCGGCCAGGCGGGATCGTAGTCAACGATCTCCACAGGTTCGTCTCGAGCGCCGGCTCGCGCGAGATCCTCGGCTGCTGCTCTGCGGCGGTCGGATGGCAACATCTCTCCGGCGAGCATCGCGTAAACGGCCTGGTCGACGTATAGGTCACCTATCCGCTCTGCTCCGCGCGCAACACCCTCCTGGGTGAATCCGAGGCGCTCGGGAATCGCACGGCTACGAACATTCTCTACGCCTGCGCGAATCTCCACCCGATAAAGCTGCCAGGTCCCGAAGGCGTGATCGACAAGGGCTCTGACGGCCTCGGTCATGATCCCGCGACCTTGTGCTGACTCCGCCAGCCAGTAGCCGATGCTGGTCCGGCGATGCTCCCACGAGACGCCATGGAACCCCGTCACTCCGACAATGCGACCGTCCTCGAGGACGGCTGCCTGAAAGCCTTCGTTGTTAGCCAGTTGCTCGCGCGTGCGCCGGATGAAGGCCAGGGTGTCCGCGAGCGTTTGACCGCCGGCCCACGGCATCCAGCGCGCCAGGTGATCGCGGTTGGCTTCTACGACCGCCTGCAACTCTTGCGCATCGGACTCCTCGAGCGGGCCCAGCCAACATCCTCCAGATAGCTCGATTCGCAGACGGCATGGTTCATCGCCCGGTCGCATATCCATGTACGTGCCTTACGTAGCCTTGCCCAGGCGTGCCTTGCGTTTTGCTGAGCGCTCCGCGTTCTTCTCGCGCGCCTGGCTATAGGACTGCGCGACGAGCGTCTTGCCGTCGGTCCAGCCGAAGGCTCTGATGAGCAACAGGATCGCGAAGAGAATGCCCCACGCCGTGGTCACGAGCTGCTGGGAGACCGAATAGGCGGTTGCATTGGAAGTGCTCGTGATGCCCTTCAGCGAGAGTACGTTGAAACCCTGCACAACACCCGCTCCGCCCGGTGTCACAGAGCTCACGTTGGCGATCGAGTTTCCTGCAACCACCCGCATGAGCGTGTGGAAGCTGACGGGAATGTTGTAAGCGGCCAAGAACACCGCGATGATGCCGAGCATCGCAACCCAGCTGATTGCCTCCGGGAGCACCACCCGGCCGAGGAAGGCGCGCGGCTGAGCGAGGATCTGGGCACCGACCTTTGCCTGCTCCCACCACTGCTTGACCCTTTGGCGCAACACCCGGCCTACGAGGAACAGAAGCATCGCCACGCCTATGAGTAGGATCGCGGTGGCCCACGGGTGTTCGGCCAGGAACCCCAGTTGGATCGAGAAAGAGCCCCCTACCGTGAGGAACAGGTACAGGTAACAAAAGGTCCCGATCAACGTGAAGAAGATCTTCTGTACGGCCATACCGGCAAGCACGCCGGCAAACGTGGCGGCCACGATGATCGTGGTGAACATCAGCAGCATCGCCAAGGTGCCGATGTTCGCGGGCAACACAGAGTTAAGTGCCACAGCCGCGGCATAGCAGGCAAGAACTTGTATCCAGCGCACTTCAGAGTCGGGATATCCGTAGCGCAGGATCGAATACCAGGCAAATGCGGTGGCTGTTGTTTGCACCGTCATGAGCGCGATGCCGGCGATCAAGTAGCCGAGCGAGACGCTCGTGAGCGTGTTCCAGATGTCTTTGAACCAGCCGGCGATGTCCCAGCCGGCAAGCGTCGCGGCCGCGCCGATCACGACGATGACCAGTGCGCCGATCAGGATTCGTCTCAAGTGAACCCGCCGGTGCGCAGGAACAAGCGCCTGCTCAGTCGCCATATGCCGGATCTTACGGGTCGGCGCCCGGACGACACGATTACGGGTTCTCGACCAGGCGATGTGCTCGCCGGCGACTCGGACTTCGCGACGTAGTCGACCATGTCACGAAGTCGACTACGTCCTCGGGGTAGTCTTAGTGCCTGTCAAACCGGCTGCGTTCGATGCGCGTCGACGAAGGAGACCCATGACGGATCCTGCTGACACCGCCGCGATCCCGTCTTCTCAGCCCCCGGCAGGCATCGCCACAGGGGAACAGGCAGCCGAGCCTTCGAGCGCACCCGGCCGCCAGGGACTGGTCTTGACCGCATTGATCTTGGTGGCTTCGGTCGCCAACCTCAACCTTGCCGTCGCGAATACGGCCTTGCCAGATATCGGCAAGGCTTTCAACGCTTCACAGACCGCTTTGGATCTCGTTGCGGTGGGCTATTCACTTGGCTTGGCCTGCTCGGTGCTCTACCTTGGCGCGCTCGGCGACCGCTACGGGCGCAAGCTGATGCTCGTCTTGGGCACGCTAGTGGCGATACCCGCATCGATCCTTGCCGCAACCGCCTCGAGCGTGGGGATCCTGATCGGCGCTCGCATCTTGGGCGGCTTGGCGGCCGGCATGGCCTATCCCACGACGCTTGCCTTGATCACAGCGCTCTGGTCCGGGCCGGCACGCACCAAGTCGATCGCATTGTGGTCCGGCTTGGGCGCCTCGATGTCGGCGCTCGGCCCGCTGTTGTCTGGTGCTCTGCTCGAGCATCATGAGTGGGGCTCGGTCTTCCTGATCACCGTGCCCTTCGCGGCCGTGGCGGCGGTGATGGCGATCGTGCTGGTGCCGAGCCACGTCAACGAGACCACGGACCCGGTCGACAACCCCGGTGGGGTTCTCTCGATCGTGGCGATCGCGGCGATCGTGCTCGCGATCAACTTCGCGCCCGTCCCCAACAAGGGCACCGTGGCGCTTGCCTTGGCAGCGCTCGCGCTCGTCGCCTTGGCGGTCTTCTATCTCCGCCAGAAGCGAACCAAGTTTCCCCTGTTCGACCTACACGTTGCTGGGCGCCGCATCTTCTGGGTCGCGGCTTTGGGGGGCATAGTCGTGTTCGGCAGCCTGATGGGCGCGATCTTCGTGGGCCAGCAGTTCCTGCAGAACGTGCTTGGCTACTCCACGCTCGGCGCCGGGGCCTCGATCCTGCCGGCGGCCTTCCTGATGGTGGCGGTCGCTCCGCATTCGGCCAAACTGGTGGACACGCGCGGGGCCAGGTTCACCTTGCTCGTCGGCTACATCTTCTGCCTGCTCGGCTTCATCACCATGCTGGCTTTGTGGAAGACGGGCATCCCCTATTGGAAGGTGGCGCTCGCCTACTGCTTCATCGGTATTGGCGTCGGCTTTGCCGGCACGCCAGCCTCGCACTCCTTGACCGGCTCGGTCCCAGTCAAACGCGCGGGTATGGCCTCGGGCACCGCCGATCTGCAGCGCGATCTCGGTGGCGCGATCATCCAATCGATCATGGGGGCCTTGCTCACGGCGGGTTTCGCGACGGCCGTTTCGCAGGCGATCGCCTCGGCACCCAACAAGTCCTTGATCACCAACAACATTCAGAACGAGCTGACCAAGTCCTTCTCGAGCGCCGAATCGGTGGCCAACCAGTACCCCCACTATGCGAGCGTCATCACAGCTGCCGCTCGCTCCTCGTTCGTGTCTGGCTCGGACTGGTCCTACGTGGCGGGCATCATCGCGATTGTGATCGGCGCAGCCTTGATCTTTTTCCTGTTCCCCGGCAAGGACGACGAGACGCGCTTGCTCGCCGAGTACGAGGCGCAGGACGCTCCCTCGCAAGCCGCCAGTCCCTCGCCCGCGGGGTAATCGCATCCAGCCGGAGCACTGCCTCCTCGTGCTGGCGCTTGTCTGAACCGGCGCGCTTGGCCTCAGGTCGGCGCGTGGTCCGCGCCGGCTGTGAACGCTTCAGCCCAGGATCTTGGCCTTGGCGTCGGCAAACTCCTGGTCGGTGAGCACACCCGACTCGTGCAATTGCCCGAGCTCCTTCAGGCGCTCGATCGGGTCGGCTTCCGGGGCCGGAGGCGGAGCGGCTGCCTGTGGCTGAGGTTGTGCCGCCGCCTGTTGCTGTTCTTGGCTGGCCCAACGCCCCTGCTGGCGGCGGCTCACACGATTGGATACGGTGGTTGCGGTGCCGGCTATGGCGGCGGTACGGGCCATGGTGCGAAGTAGTGGCATTTTGAATACCCCTTTCCGGTTCAGGATTTAGGCGTCGAGCGCGTCAAGCGTGTCCAGAACGTCTTGTGCAGCGACCCGCTCGAAGGCGAGCACCCGGCCGCCGTTGCGACGCACGGCGGTCGCGAAGGGAGCGGCCCACGTGTTCTCAAAGCAGATCATCAAAGCCGCTTCGCCAGGCTCGAGCGCCCCGCCGGCGGTGCTTGTGTCCTCCTCGCCGAGCATGCCCGTGCGTGCCCCCGCGAAGACCACCAGATCGTCGATCCCATCGCCGTCGAGATCGGCGATCTCGAGTCCTGACACGTTGCCCTCCGTGTCCTTCTGGACCATGAGCACGTCAAGCACCCTGATGATCCCGCGGTCCACGAGATCCACGAAAAGTGGGATCGCCTCACCTGTTCGGGGTGCATCCGGTGGATAGCCGATCACAACAATGTCAACAGGACCGAGCTCGAGCTCCTCGTTGTTCACGGTTCCTCCTCTGTATCCCTGCGCTCTGCCTGGGATCGGCCACTGGCCGGTGGCACCGGGCGTCCCCGATTTGAGGGACTATTGCCGAGTGTAACGCCGTTTCTTTGCTCCGTCTATTACCTGCTTGGATTGTGTCGGCCGGCTCGATGACTCAGGGAGGGCCCGGCAAGCCGAGCAGCTGAACGACGGCGAATACGAGTATCAGGGAGCCCACCCCGATCAATGCGTAGCGGGCTTGGCGCAGAGGGAAGTGACCGCTGATCCCGACCAGGAATAGCACCGTGGCAAGGAACACCGTGTCCCGCACATACTTATCTCCGGTAGCCCCCGCCGCGGAACCCCTTGCGAAGCTGGCATCGGCCTGCGCGTCTTCTGTGCTCGCCTTGGCTTCCTGGGGAATCACGTACTGCGGCATGTAGGAGGGCCCGGGCGGAGCCTTCGGGTTGTGCGCCGGATCGGTCGCCAACCAGGCATGGAAGGCAGGACGATAGCCCGGACGTAGACGCTTTTCAGCCAGGCGCTCCGCGCCTGAGTTGCCTGCAGTGAAAGCGCTGAACCACGCGTTGAAGGACACCGAGTCCAAGGTGCGCAGCTGAAGGGCTTCGAGGTCAGCCCTGTTGGCCTTGGTGCGCGCTGCCGAGGCTTTGGCCAAGGAGACCGAGGACTCGGTGCTCCACTTGGCTGCCGCGTAGCCCGAGTATGCGGCAAGCACCGCCACCAGCGACAGCAACAGCGCCTCCAACACCGTCAATATCCTGTCCCGGCGATCCTTCTCGTGAGCCTCAGCGGCGTGCTTGTGCTCGCCGATCTCTTTGCCCACCTCGCTCGCTGAGAGGCCCTCGGCCACGTGTCACATTCCGGGAGAGCTAGGAGCAGTTGAGCGGAGCGAGTGCTTTTTCGTAGCCGGAGGCGAGTTGCGTCAAGGACGATTTGAGCTGCGTTTCGAGTTTGCTCAGCGAAGGTTTGGAGGTCAATTCGGAGAGGATCGAGTTGATTTGGGCTTCAAAGGTGTGGGTTGCCGCCTGCACCTGTTCCTTGCGTGCCGGTTCAAGATTCGGCTGAGCGTCCTTGATCTTCGTGAGGTCTTTGCCGATCGCTTCCACACCGGTCTTGGCTTCGCTAAGGACATTCAGCGAAAGCGTCAATTCACTAAGCGCCTTGACCTGCTTTGAGATGTCAGAGCGCGCTTCGCACACTTGTGCCTTTGCTTTTTCCTGGGAGGATTCACCGCAGGAGGCAAGCACCAGCACGCTGAGCAGCGAAGCGACCACGGCAAGGGACAGGCTGGGAAGTCTGCGCACCAAGAAGGTATCTATAGCGCAGTTTGCTCCCCGGGTGTCAAAATTCGCACCTCGACCGCTGGCGCCAGGCGCGCGACGTGTTCGGCAAACAGGCGTGGCGGCTCTCCCAGTCTTTCCTTGTGACGGTTGGCCAGGCCGATCGGCGACAGGGTTCCCCAGTGCACAGGTATGGCCAAGCGCGGCTGCAACAAGCTGACCGCCCGGGCCGCATCGAGCGGGTCCATGTGCCCCGGGCCCAGCTTCGGTCCCCATCCCGCGACCGGCACCAGCGCGACGTCGAGCGCTGGCGCGATGCTCGACATCTCCTCATACAGCGCTGTGTCTCCGGCGAAGTAGACCGTGGGTCGGCCGCTCACCAAATAGCCAAGTGCCTCGGCTCGCGGGCCGCCGGGGCGGCGCCCGTCGTGCTCGGCGTGCACCGCGGCCACCGTCAACGCCGCGAGACCCGTGGGGTTGACGGCGTGCGGCTCGACGGCAGCGGCTTTCGCAGGGCTGCCGGCGCTCGACTTGACCACAGCGGTCCCCGCGGCCTGGCCTGTGCCCGGCACGACCTCACCAACCTTCGTCGTCTCGCCCACGCTCAGCTCGGTCACTTTGGAAAACCCCCGCTTGCGCAGCCAAGCTCCGGCCCCAGCCGGCACGATCAGAGGCGTATCGGTACCCAAGCGTCGCAGCGAGGGTAGGTCGAGATGATCGTGGTGTGGGTGTGAGATCAACACCGCATCGAGGTCGCCGAGCACACTCTCGTCCACCGGCGGGACTTGGCGACGCAGATGCGCCACGCGACCGCGCAGCACTGGGTCAGTCAGCAAGCGCACGCCTTCCAGTTCGATCAGCACGGTGGCGTGGCCCAGGAAAACGATACGGTCTGTGGCCGTGCCTGCCTGAGCGGCGACTACCGCGCCATCGACCATGGACGAGAAGGTAGCAACGAGATGCATTCAGCAATCGATGAGCACAACACGCAAAGGCGTCTGAGCAACCTGCGCGCCCTATTTGGGTTCGGCATTCGGACTGTGGCGATGCTCGTGGTCCAGGCACTCGTGCTTGTTGCTATGACCGCGCTGCTCTCGGGTCGCGACTCACTCTCTTTTGATGCGGCGATACTGGTTGCCGCAGTGATGGCGATCATTAACGCGGTTTTGTGGCCTTTGGTCATACGTGTTGCCTTGCCACTCACGATCGTCACCTTTGGGCTCGGCTCGCTCGCCCTTTCTGCCGGCATGGTTGCGCTTGCTTTCTATGCCGTGGACGGTAAGACGCCTTCGTTCTGGACGGACGTGGCGATCGCCTTCGGCCTGGCGCTCGTCTCGATGATCGTGGCCCCCTTGCTCGACGTTGACGGTGACGCCCGCCATCTGCGGGTGGTGCGCAGGCGGGTGAAACGCACGCGCAAGGACAACCAGACGGATGTTCCCGGTGTGATCCTGTTCGAGATTGACGGCTTGGGGGAGGAGGTCTTGCGCGAGGCGATCCGCGACGGCCACGTCCCCACGATCGCGCGCTGGCTGTCTGACGGTTCTCACCGCATGTTCGGCTGGGAGTGTGACCTGTCCTCGCAAACGGGAGCCAGCCAGGCCGGCCTGCTGCTTGGCAGCAACTGGGACATGCCCGCCTTTCGCTGGTATGAGAAGGAGTCGGGACGCACAATGGTCTCCAACCATCCCGCCGATGCCGCCGAGATCGAGCGACGCCGCTCCACAGGCGCCGGCTTGCTGGCCACGGGGACGAGCCGCGGCAACATGTTCTCGGGTGACGCCCCCCGCTGCACGGCAACTATGAGCGTGATCCGCGACCGCTCCCGCTCGAAGGCAGGAGACCTGTTTGCCTACTTCTCCGATCCCTATGGGTTCATTCGCACGATCGTCCTGTCGCTCGCGGACATCGCCTATGAGCGCCGTGCGGCCTCCCGCCAGCGCCGCTCTGGAGCCGCCCACGTCAACAGGAAAGGCGCCTATCCCTTGATCCGGGCGGCGATCGCGGTCGTCATGCGCGACCTCGTGACAGCCTTGCTCTTGGCGGACATCGTCGAGGGCGTACCCGTCAGCTATGCCACCTTCGTGGGCTATGACGAGGTGGCCCACCACTCGGGGATTCGCGAGCCCGATGCCTTGGCGGTGCTGGCGCGACACGACCGGCAATTGGCTCGGCTCGAGCGTGCGATCGCGCAATCGCCTCGTCCATATCACCTCGTGGTGCTGTCCGACCACGGGCAAACGCAAGGTGCGCCGTTCCGCCAGCGCTATGGGGAGACGCTCGAGGACGTCGTGCGCGAGGCCTTGGCCCAGGGCGATGTGTACGCCCCGGCCGCGATCGACGAGGCTTGGGGCGACGTAGGCGCCGTGTTGGCCGACGCGCGCCAGGAGCCGAGCGTGGGAGGGCGCATGCTGGCGCGGGCCACGCGCAGCCGCACCGTCGAGGGCACAGTTGCGCTGGGACCGAACCGGGAGGCACTCGCGGAGCGCAGTGCGGCGGGACCGGCGGATGGGAAGGGGAGGGACACCGAGCAGGAAGATGCGTGGGAGGCGACCGATGGTGTGGGCGTCAAGCCGGCGGGCGAAGCAGGGGAGAAGGAGGCGATCGTGATGGCCTCCGGCGGCCTCGGGCTCGTCTACCTTCCTTCCAGCCCGGAGCGGCTCACGGCCGAGCAGATCACCGCGGCGCATCCGCGCTTGCTGAAGGCTCTCGCGTCCCATCCAGGAATCGGCTATGTGATGGTGCGATCGCAAGCTGAAGGTACACTCGTGATCGGCGCAGCAGGACAGAGGCGCCTCGCCGACGACGCGATCGAGGGCAAGGACCCACTCGCTCACTTCGACACCACGGCGGCCGATCACCTGCGCCGCCACGATGGTTTTCCTCACTGCCCGGACATTCTCGTCAATTGCATGTACGACCCAGACAGCGAAGAGGTGGCTCCGTTTGAGGAGTTCATGGGCTCCCATGGCGGTCTCGGTGGGCCCCAGACTAAGCCGTTTGCCGTTGTGCCAGCTGACTGGAGTGAGACCTCCGCCCCGATCATCGGCGTGGAGGCTATGCACGAGACCTTGCGCGCTTGGCTGGTTGAGTCTCAGCAACATGCGGAAGCTCAGTTCGCGCCCGCTTCGTAGATTCGCGGGGACTTGGAAACCAGGTCCAAAAACTAGGTTCAAATCGGGATGACAGTGCCGCATGCGGCACTGTCCCTGACGGTGCATGCACCGTCAGGCCGACCGGCACATGTGCCGGTCGGAACAACATGTAAGCGACCCAAGTTCGCAAGGTGACTAACCTCATGGCGATGCCTGCCCAAGTCGAGCATGCGGAGGCGACCGCCGGTCAGGAGCCTGCCTCGCCGGGGCGCCGTCCCGCGATTCTCGCCGTCGACGACGAGCCCGCCGTGCTGGCCGCTGTCGCGCGCGATCTGCGTCGCGGCTTCGGTGAGCGCTTCCGTGTGTTGCGAGCCGCGTCGGGACCAGAGGCCTTGGAGGTCTTGCGCGAGCTGCGCGCCCGTGGCGACCAGGTGGCGATGCTGATCGCCGACCAGCGCATGCCCGGGATGGCCGGCACCGACTATCTCGTGCAGGCTCGCCAGATCGTGCCCGACGCCAAGCGTGTCCTGTTGACCGCCTACGCCGACACCGAGGCGGCGATCGCCGCGATCAACGAGGTGGCTTTGGACTACTACCTGCTCAAGCCTTGGGATCCCCCCGAGGAGCAGCTGTTCCCCGTCGTCGAGGACTTGCTCACGACCTGGGAGGCGGGTGCGGCCTTGGAGTCAGGCGGTGTGCGTGTCATTGGTCATCGCTTCTCGCGCGAGTCCCACGACCTGCGCGACTTCCTTGTGCGCAACCGCGTGCCCGCGCGTTGGCTGGACGTCGAGCGCGACGGCGAGGCGCGCGAGCTCTTGCGCGTCGCCGGCGTGGATCCCGAGCGCCTGCCCGTGGCCTTGCTGGAGGACGGCAGCGTGCTCGAGCGCCCCACCATCCTCGAGCTGGCTGAGCGCTTGGGCGTCAGCGCCGCCCCGGCCCAAGATCACTACGACCTGGTCGTCGTCGGCGGCGGTCCCGCCGGCCTCGCCGCCGCGGTCTACGGCGCCTCGGAGGGCTTGAGGACGGTCATGGTCGAGCGCGAGGCACCCGGTGGCCAAGCCGGCCAGTCAAGTCGCATCGAGAACTACCTCGGCTTCCCCGCCGGCCTCAGCGGCTCGGACCTGGCACGCCGCGCGACCGACCAGGCCAGGCGCTTGGGGGCCGAGCTATTGACCGTCCAAGAGGCTGTCGGCCTGCGCGCTGAGGGCTCCGCGCGCTTGGTGGACTTGAGCGGCGGCGGTGTTCTGAGCGCGAGCTGCGTAATCGTCGCCTCGGGCGTCTCCTACCGCCAGCTTGCGACGCCTGGCTTTCCCGAGTTGACCGGTGCCGGCATCTACTACGGCGCGGCCATGACTGAGGCGCGTGGATGCGCAGAACAGCACGTGGTCGTGATCGGTGGGGCCAACTCCGCCGGTCAGGCAGCCGTCTACTTCAGCGGCTATGCCGCCCAAGTCACGATGCTCGTGAGGGGATCCTCACTTGAGAAGTCGATGTCCCACTACCTGATCGAGCAGATCGCTGCCCAGCCTAATATCGAGGTCCGCACCGGCACCTCGGCACTCACGGCCAAGAGCGAGAACGGGCGGCTGACGGGCCTGTCCGTGAAGGGTCCGGATGGAGAGCAGGAATTGGCAGCCGACGCCTGCTTCGTATTCATCGGAGCCGCTCCCCGCACCGACTGGCTCGACGGCGTCTTGGCGCGCGACGAGCGCGGCTTCATCCTCGCTGGCCGCGACGCCCAGGCCAATGGTTGGCCTTTGCAGCGTGAGCCTTATGTCTTGGAGACCACGGTGCCCGGCGTGTTCGTCGCGGGCGACGTACGCGCACGCTCGATCAAGCGTGTCGCCAGCGCCGTGGGGGAGGGCTCGATGGCCGTCTCCTTGATCCACGAATACTTGGTGGACGCATGAACCTCAACGCGTCCCGCGAAATAGGGTCGCTCCAGGAGCGCGCGATACGGAGGTGGCTCTGAGTGAGCGCACAATCCGGTTCTCCGGACGAAGGCCCTCTCGTAAGCGAGCGACCCGTCACGCTCGAGGAGTTGCGTGGTGTCGACCTGTTCGACAGCCTCGACGACTCTGAGCTGGCCGAGTGGGTCCCTTTGGCTCACCCTCGCAGTGTCCTAGTAGGCGGGGTCATCGCCGAGCAGGGGGAGGAGCCGCCTGGCCTGCAGTTGCTCCTGGAGGGTCGCGCCCAGGCCTTCATCCTCGCCCAAGGTCAGAGCGAGCCGGTCGGCCATCACACTGCGCCGACCTGGATGGGGGCGATCGCCGTCCTGACCGGCGGTACGCTCGGCGTGCGCATGCAGGCCGAAACTGACTGCCGTGTAGCGACTGTCACCCCCGAGGACTTCAAGCGCATGGCCTTTGCCCAGCCGGAGATCCACCAACGTGTGATGCGTCAAGTCGCGCCTGTCATGAGCCGCATCACCGAGCGCGAACAGAACCAGGAGCGACTCGCCTCGCTCGGCACGATGGCGGCGGGGCTCGCGCACGAGCTCAACAATCCCGCCGCCGCCGCGCGCCGCGCCGCCGCTCAGATGACCGAAGCTTTGGAGGCGATCAACTCTGCCCTGGCCTCGTTCGTCGAGGCGGGCGTCGAGCGCGAGGACGCCGAGCGGCTCCTGGGCCTGCAACAGCAGGCCGTGGCCCAAGCCGCCTCTGCCACGGCGCTCGACGTCCTGGATGCCTCCGATGCCGAGGAGGACTTGCTCGCGCGCATGGAGGCCCTGCAGGTGGATGAGCCCTGGCGCTTGGCCGAGCCCCTGGCCTCGGCGGGCGTCGATCAGGCGTGGCTCGATCGCGTCGCCGAGCTGGCGGGTCCCGCTACCGGCGCCGCCTTGCGCTGGGTCGCGGCCACGCTCACGGCCGGGCGTCTGTCCGCCGAGCTGTGTGAGTCCACCGAGCGCATGTCGGCTTTGGTGGGCGCCGTGAAGTCCTACGCCTACATGGATCGCGGCGGCCTCGTCGAGGTGGACATCCACGAGGGCTTGGAGACCACCTTGACGGTGCTTGGCTACAAGCTCAAGCACACTTCCATCGTCATCGAGCGTGACTACGACCGCAGCTTGCCCAAGCTGACTGTGCGCGGCTCGGAGCTCAACCAGGTGTGGACGAACCTGCTCGACAACGCGATCGACGCCCTCGGCGAGCAGGGGACGATCTCGATCGCCACCCGCTCAGACGGCGACTGCGTCGTGGTGGAGATCGCCGACGACGGGCCGGGCATCCCCGAGGACTTGGCCGGACGCGTGTTCGACCCATTCTTCACAACCAAGGATGTCGGCCAAGGCACGGGCCTCGGCCTGGCTACCGCGCGTCGCATCGTGGTGGATCGCCACGAAGGCTCGCTCACGCTCGACGTCCAACCAGGGCGTACCGTCTTCAGTGTGCGTATCCCTTTCACTCAAACCGGAACGGAGTGACCCAGATGGCCAATTGCACACACCTAGAACAAGTCCAGATCACCCAGCTGCCGGAGTCCGTCGAGGGCTGCGAGGACTGTCTGCAGATGGGCGGCGCCTGGTTGCATCTGCGCATCTGCCTGGAGTGCGGCCACGTCGGTTGTTGTGACAGCTCGCCCAACCGCCACGCCACCGCCCACGGCCAGTCAAGTGGCCATCCGATCATCCATTCGCTCGAGCCCGGCGAGACATGGTCCTGGTGCTTCGTGGACGAGATCGCGATGCTCATCCCAGAGGTAGGAGGGGAGACGCGCATCCCGCCTTCGCCGCTAGGTGGGTGAGTGAGACGGGTAGGAACCCGAAGGGGCCTCCACTAGATTTCAGGGCACGACTTCATCGCAGCCATTTGCTGTTGGCCGGCGATCCTCAAACGACGTGATCGACTCAGCGACACGAGGTGAAAGATGACCGATGAGCAATCGCCAATCGAGCAGGACCACAATCGGACCGACCGGCCGGATGACATGACGCCGCTCACGATCGGCTTGCGCTATGTGCTGCCTGGCGCGATAGTGCTCGCCGGGGTGATCGTGATGGTGCTTGGGGGCGAAACGGACGCCGAGGGCGGCGCCGGCATCGTAAGTGCCGGACTGGCTGTCTTTGCCATGAGCTGGCTATACCGCGCCTCGTTTGCCGACGACCGCGTGCGCGCGGAAGAGGAAGATGCACGGACCTACCTCGACACCCATGGCCACTGGCCGGACGAGGCTCCCCGCGCCTAGTCGTAGTAGGCATTCACGGGCGGTTTGTCCCTAGGCGGCAAGTACCCTGGCCCTCGCCTCCGCTGCATTCACAGTCGGCCAACATCCCGTGAGCTTCTCCTCCACTGACCCACGCGCCGCCCAAGCGACGCCACCAGTCGACCGTCCGGCGCTTGTCTCGCGGGCCGCGCTGTCGGTAGGGCTGCTTGGTGCCCTTGGGCTTGCACTTCTGAGCGAGCTGAGTCGCCGAGAGACGGTACCTCGCGGCGATGACTTGATCTATGAGCGGATGGCCCAGCACCCGTTTGCGACGCACACCTTTCCTTTCGCCTATCGCATAGGA
Organism: uncultured Solirubrobacterales bacterium; assembly: GCA_963731565.1. Taxonomy (GTDB): domain Bacteria; phylum Actinomycetota; class Thermoleophilia; order Solirubrobacterales; family Solirubrobacteraceae; genus Palsa-744. The sequence continues at coordinate 3,268,882 of CAVSWG010000001.1, read as the reverse complement.
CTGCCATGGCTCGTTCATGTGCTTCCCTTCGGCCATACGCTGTCCTTTGAGCTGTTGGCGTGGGCTGCCGCGGGTGTCGCCGCCGGCTTCGCGTTTGCTTTGATGTGTCGCCTCGGTGCACCCAGAGGCCTGGCGGGGGGATTGGCTTTGGCCTTGGCCTTGTCTCCGCCAATGCTCATTGTGGCGCTGCGCGAGGGTCGCAACACCGACGCGATCACGATCGCGTTCATGATGGCCGCGACCCTGTTTGTGGTCGAACGCAGACTGCGAGCGCTCACGCTCACCCTCTTGATCGGTGTCCTCTTCAGAGAAGCCGTGCTGTTCGTGATCCCGCTCGCCTATGCCTTGTGGGCGACACGAGTGTGGGATATGCCAACCGCCAAGCGCGCCATCATCGCCGGTGGGCCCGCCGTCCTGGCGTTCCTTGCCCTGCACCTTGCGATTCCGAGCGTGGGACGGGCTGCCGTGCCGGGATACGGGAGCTCGCTCATCGGGGGACGCGTGAGTGTCATCGAATCCGGTTTTCATAGCCTGTTCACCGAGGCGCGGCGCATGTTCTCCATTTACGGTCCGCTCTGGCTGGCGGCACCTCTCGCTCTCGCCAGTAGCCGCTTCGCCCGGCGTGGCTTGGTGCTGGTGGCCTGTTCCTTGGCTTCGATGACCTTCGCGCTTGACTGGGGACGCATGATCTTCCTCTCGGCGCCTGTCTTCTATCCCGCCGGCGCTTACACCTTGACCCGGTATCCGCGCTGGCGCGTCCCGGCGCTGGTCGCCTTCGGCGTCCTGATCCTCGGCTACGCGATCTACATGGATCGCAGCGGCCTGCAGCATGGAATCATCGATAACCCACCCCCGCCCTACCCGGTTCGCTGAGGACAGTCGGCACAGGTGGGTGCCTTGGGTTGCTTGCCCGCGGAGTATGGCCTGCGGCGCAACGATTGGGTCGCAGGCGTCGTCGTAACAGCGTGTAAGGGGGCGGAGGAGGGGGCAGAATAGGAGGAGGCGACATGAAGATCGGCTATTTCCTGTCAAGCGAGGAGTTCGGTCCCCGCAATCTCCTCGAGCAGGCTCGTTTGGCCGAGCAGGCCGGGTTCGACCGGCTGTGGATCTCCGATCACTTTCATCCCTGGAACGATGAGCAGGGTCACAGCTCATTCGTTTGGTCAGTAATCGGCGCGCTCGCCGAAGTAACGGACACGGCAAAGGTCACCACGGCGGTGACTTGTCCCACGGTTCGCGTTCATCCGGCGATCGTGGCCCAAGCGGCCGCGACATGCGCCGTGCTGCTCGAGGGCCGCTTCGCGCTCGGCCTTGGCAGCGGGGAGGCGCTCAACGAGCACATCCTCGGCAGTCGCTGGCCTGAGGCAGGCGAGCGGCTTGAGATGCTCGAGGAGGCAGTGGAAGTGATCCGGACCCTCTGGCAGGGCGGCATGCGGAGCCATCGCGGGCGCCACTACCGTGTCGAGAAAGCACGCATCTACGACTTGCCGGATGAGCTTCCCCCGATCCTGATATCCGGCTTTGGGCCCAAGGCCACCCGCTTGGCCGCCCGCATCGGCGACGGGTTCTGCGCCGTCTCTCCGGATAGGGAGGCCGTCGAGAGGTTTCGCTCAAACGGCGGCGGCGACAAGTTGGCCGCTGGAGGCTTGAAGGTGTGCTGGGACGAGGATGAGAAGGCGGCCCGCGCGAGGGCTCACAGGCTTTGGCCTTGTGAGCAACTACCCGGCGAGCTCGCCCAAGTGCTCCCCACACCCGCGCACTTCGAACAGGCAAGCGAGTTGGTCAGCGAGGAGATGGTGGCCGGGGCGATCCCATGCGGGGCGAACATCGATGCTCACCTGAAGGCTATTCGCGCCTATGCCGACGCCGGCTTTGACGAGCTCTACATCCAGCAGGTAGGCGGAGGGCACGAGGCTTTCTTCGAGGTCTACTCGCGCGAGATACTCCCCCGCTTGCAGCTCACGCAAGCCTAGCCGCGGTCCGCGTGCTTGCGGGCGAATCGCCGCGGTCGTTGCCCAGGAACCGTGCCTCGGTAGCGACGAGCACCGCATAGGCCATCGCGGATAGCTCGTGCAAAGGTGGATGGTGGCTCCGGCAGAAGCCCAGGTCGACTTGCGCAAGCCCCTCGAGTCCGACCTTGCGCCACGCGTCGATCAGCATTGCTATCTCCACCCCGTCGCCCGCATCAAACGGGATCTGCTCCAGCAGCTCCCGCCGGACAGCGGTCTCGCCTGCCAGCGGCTGCTCGAAGACCGCCAGCTCGGGGGCGTGCAGGTTCAGCAGAGGACGGGCCATCAGCTCTGTGACTTGCTCATCGCCGTGTGAGACACGCATGCTCTCGATGCTCGAGCGACGGTGGAAGAAGCCCTTGACGAGCTGCACGCCGGGATCGCGGATCAGCGGTCCCGCCAGTCCCGTAAGGACGTGCTCGCCGAATTCCTCAGTGCTGGTGTCTAGGAAAACCACGATGTCGCTCTGAAGCACCTTCGCTGCTCGCCACATCGCATCCCCCTTCCCGTGCGTGGGCCCCAGCTCGATCGAGAGCCGGTCCTCCTGTACGACTGCGAGCCCGGCCGCTTCGACGACCTGTGCAGTTCCGTCGCTGGAGGCCGCGTCGACGACAAGTGCCTTGTCCAGCAGGCCGACGTCCAATAGACGCGTCGCTTCTTCGGCGATTGGACCAATCGTGGCCGCGACTTCGCGCGTCGGCAATATCAGAGCGATCGTGCACTGCTTGAGCTCCAACAGCTCCTCCAGGGCGAACTGCTCGGCATGGTAGGAGCGCCGGGCACGCCAGGCAGCGTGCGCAAGGTCGAGCGCGCGACCGCGCGGCATGCTCCCGTCGGGGCGTGCCCAGTCTGCATAGGACCCGACGGCCGCCGGGTCGGCAAGCGGGGTGGATCGGCTGGACCCACCGGCGAATGTGCGGCTCAACACGTGCGGCACACGCGCTAGGTGCCCCGCTAAAGGGGTGCTCAAACCTCAGAATTCCTACCCACTGGGATCTCGCCTCGCCTTGGCTTACGAGGTCTCCGTCCTGGTACTCGTGTTGCGCTGAGGGCTCCGTCAGGAACGCTCGGGGCGTGGCGGCAGCTTGACGATGCCGATGAAGAAATCGTCGATCTGGTGCACGATCTGCTTGAAGCGGTCGAAGTCGACCGGCTTGGTGATGTAGGCGTTGGCGTGCATCTTGTAGGAGCGCAGCACGTCCTCCCCGGCCTCTGAGGTGGTGAGCACGATCACCGGGATCATCGAGAGCTCCGGGTCGCCCTTGATCTCGGCGAGCACCTCAGCGCCGCTCTTGCGCGGCAGGTTGAGGTCCAGCAGGACAAGACTGGGGCGCTCGCAATCGGCGTACTCGCCTTCGCCACGCACGAACCTCATTGCCTCCACGCCGTCGCTGACGACGGACAGGATGTTGCCGACCTTGTGTTCGGCGAACGCCTCGCGGATCAACAGGACGTCCCCGGGGTCGTCCTCCACGAGCAGGACCGAGATGAGGTCGGCGTTCATTGGTCAGGTCTCCTTGACGATTGGCAGGGTAAAGCGGAAGCGGGTTCCGCCGGAGTAGTCGGTGTCGAGCCAGATGTGGCCGCCGTGATACTCCACGATCTTGCGACACAACGCGAGTCCGATGCCCGTTCCCTCATAGGTGTCTCTCGAATGCAGTCGCTGGAAGATGAGGAAGATCCTCTCGGCGTACTCCGGATCGATGCCGATCCCGTTGTCCGAGCAGCTGAGCTGCCACTCCCCGTTCTCTTGCTGTGCCTCGATGCGCACGATCGGAGCCTCGGCGCCACGGAACTTCACGGCGTTGGCGATCAGGTTTTGAAAGAGCGAAGCAAGCTGGGCACGATTGCCGCGCACCGCCGGCAGGTCAGTGGCCAGCACGCTCGCATCGGCACTCTCCAGGGCGCTCGCAAGCGCGGACTGGGCTGTGGACAGAGCTTCGTTCAACTCGACGAGCTCGGGCTCACGATCGCTGTGTCCGGCCCTGGAGAAGGCGAGCAGGTCGTTGATGAGAGTTTGCATCCGCTTGGCGCCATCGACGGCGAAGTCGATGTACTGGTTGGCGCGCTCGTCGAGCTGGCCGTGGTAGCGGGTCTGCAGTGCCTGGCAAAAGCTCGTGATCTTGCGCAACGGCTCTTGCAGGTCGTGGGAGGCGACATAGGCGAACTGCTCAAGCTCCGCATTTGAGCGACCAAGCTCGCGCGCCTGCTCCTCGACTCGCGTGCGGGCGGCTTCGGCCGTCGCGAGCTCCTCCACGATGCGCTCACGCATCGCGTCGATCTCGACTCCGACGGCCGTGATCTCGCGTGGGCCGCTCGCGATCTGAAATGGTGTGGAGAACTCACCGCCCGTGACGCGACGTGCTTCCGAGCCAAGCCGCGCGAGCGGTCGGGTGATCGTTTGGCGCAGCAGGTAGCCGGCCGCGAGCACTCCACCGAGGATCAGCACGGCGGCCAGGATCAACAGGAGCTGCAAGTTGGACGCGGCATCGTCAAGCTGGTCGCGTGTCTGGGAGTCCTTGGCTTGCAGAACCGATTGCAAGCGGCTCAGGGATGCGCGCACCGCGTCAAACAGCTGCTTACCCTGTACGTCCGTCGCGACCGCTGAGCGCTCAGTCGATGGCTGGGCCAGCGCTGAGGCTACGTATCCGCGCTGCCACGCCCGTGTGCGGGCACTGACCGTCTCCACTTCGGCAGCCACGAGCGAGCCGGTCGCCGGCTTGCTTGCGCGGAGCGTGGCCAAGGCGCTGGCTTCACGTGCCAGCCCGTCGCGGTACGGCTGCAGGAAGCTTGAATCGTGCGTGATCACGTAGCCGCGCAAACCCGTCTCCTCGTTGATGAGCGCGTTTTCGAGCGTGAGCGATGTGCGCCGGGCGGGGCCGACCTGGTTGAGCAGAAGGTTGCGATTGCGGTCCAGCTGCGCGTTGGCGAGCAGTGCGAGGCCGATCCCGAGCACGGCGAGCACGAGCAGTACGTCGATGGTTGCCGCGAGCAGGCTCCCGACGCTCATGCCGTCGATGCGGCGCGCGATGCGCGCGCGTGGTCGACTCCAGGCGCTCACGAGGACTCGGCGTCCGGGCTTAAGCCGACAAGCAGCATTGCCACGTCGTCGCTGAGCGCTTCGCCGTTCATTCGCTCAGCGCCCTCGATCAGTTCGTCGAGCAGCGCACGGGGCTGCTCGCGCCAGTCCGGTCGCCGTGCGACTAACTCGGCAAGTAGCCGGTGCAGGCCCGCTTCGCCCAGGCGCTGGGGTCCGTCGCCGATTCGCCCCTCGATGATGCCGTCGGTGTAGAGCAGGATCGCCCATGCCGTCGGGAGGGACATCTGCTCCGAGTGCCACTGCCCATTCGTGATGCCAATCCCCGCACCGCCGGGGCCGCTAGATAGAGCCGAGATCGAGCTTCCATCGATCAGCACCGGACGGGGATGACCGGCGCAGATGACTGAAGCGGATCTGTGATCCGCTTGGATCTCCAGCGTGCAGAGCGTCGCGAACAGGCCGGGTATGTGTCGCTCATGCTCGAATACGTGCTGCAACGTGTCGAGCACCGCAGCGGGGCGCTCGCCCGCCAACACGAGAGCTCGCCAGGCGGCGCGCAGGCTGACGCCGATCGCCGCTTCGTCGGGGCCGTGACCGCAGACGTCGCCCACCACTACGTGGAGGCTGCTGTCGGGCGTTTGCACGAGGTCGATGAAGTCGCCGCCAAGCAGGGCCCTGCTGCGACCGGCGCGATAGCGGGAGGCGACCCACACCGAGGAGCTCTCGATCAGAGGCTTCGGTGCGAGGCCTCGTTCGAGCCGTCTCACCTCGCGCGCCTGCATGTCCGCGAGCAGCAGCTCGCGCTCAGTCTCGTCCGCCTGGCGACGACCGATCGAATAGCGGATCGAGCGCACCAGCTGCTTGCCGTCCACACTGCCCTTGATCAGGTAGTCCTGAGCGCCCGCTTGGACAGCGGCCACGCCGGCGGCCTCGTCAGCGAGACCAGTCAATACGATCAAAGGGATCGCCGGCATACGCGAGCGAAGCTTCGCGACCGCGTCAAGACCAGATGCATCCGGGAGCCCGAGGTCGAGTAGCACGCAGTCGATCGCTGGTCCGAGTGCGGAGAGGGCTTCACTCAACAGCCTGCTGCGCACGATGCGGGCGCGCGGGAGCACATCTGCCAACTCGTCTTCGACCAGGCGGGCGTCGCCGTCGTCGTCCTCGACGAGCAGCAAGCCCACCTCTTCGTAACCGACCGTCTGACCGCCGTTGGCTATCACGCGCCGACCGCGAAGTGCTTGAGCCGGTCGAGCACGTCCCCCATGGCGGTCATTTTATTGGGGAAAGTCGCGCCATAGCCCGCGGGTCTGGCGTTACGGATATGCCCATATCCTGCGGGTCTGACGTTGCACCTTGTCTGCGGACTTGGCTTCAGCTCACCACGCGGTACTTCAGATGCACTACACCGGGGGCCTCGACTGTCTGGGCGATCTCGAGCTTGGCATCGGCCGGTGAGCCCTCGAACAGCCGGGTACCATCGCCGAGCAGGACTGGCACAACGTTGAGTTGCAACTCGTCGATCAAGCCCGCCGCAAGGTATTGCTGTGCCACATCGGCGCCGCCACCAAGTGAGACGTCCTTGCCGTCCGCTGCCTGCTTTGCCTGCTCGAGCGCCGCCTCGATGCCATCGCTCACGAAGAAGAAGGTGGTACCGCCCTGCTTCTTCAAGGGCTCACGCGGGTGGTGGGTGAGCACGAACACGGGTGTATGGAAGGGCGGATCATCTCCCCACCAGCCATCCCAAGGATCCTCACCCCAAGGACCTGGACCGCCGCCGAACATCTTGCGTCCCATCACGGTGGCGCCAACGTTCGTCATTGCCTCTTCGACGATGGGTGTGCTGGCATTGACCTCGCCACCCTCCCGACCGTGTGGCGCGCGCCAGGCGGCGAGCGCGAAGACCCACTCGTGCAACTGCATGCCGCCTTCGCCCAACGGGTCCTTCTCGCTTGGATTGGGTCCGGCGATGAAGCCGTCCAAGGACATCGAAATCTGAAATCTCAGCTTTGCCATGGTGCCTCCATTGGATGGATGGATTGGGGCGGGTCCAATCGACTGCTCCTAAGACCGCTCGGCACGGCCACAATCATCGCCGAAGCCCATTTTCTCGGTGACCTGCAAGCCTTTCAATGGGCGGCTGTCAAGCTAGTCCTTCGAAAATGGCGACCACGATCAGCGACAACGAGGATCAGACGCGCTTCGAGCTGCGGCTCGACGGGGAGCTGGCGGGCTTTCTCCTTTACCGGCGCCACCCCGCCGTGATCACACTTGTGCACACGGAGATCTTCCCATCCTTCCAGGGCCGTGGACTTGCCTCCCAGCTGATCGGCTCGGCGTTGGACACGGCCCGCGAGCAGGGCCTCGAGGTGCTACCGGTGTGCCCCTTCGTCCAGGACTTCATCCGCAAGCATCCTGGCTATGTCGATCTCGTGCCAGCCGCGCGGCGCGAGCAGTTCGAGCTCACCGGCGACGCTGGGTGAGAGCCACTCGATGAACAACAGGCTGGCCCTGGTGGGGGCCATTGGCACCGTGCTCGCTCTTTGCGGGTGCGGCTCCTCGGTTGGTGGGCAGGCGACCACCTCGGCCGAGCCACTCGTCTCGATCGGGGCAGGCCTGAAGGGCCCGGCCGGGCTGCGGGCCAGTGTCTACGCCCAGGGGCCACCGACCGTTGCGGGCTTCGCATTTGACTCGCAAGGACGACTGTGGCTGACCGCGGCGGGCTTGAACAGTTACACCCACGACGGTGTCTACATGATCGCCAAAGCCGGCTCCCAGGCTGTGAAGGTCGTCTCTGGCTTGAGGAATCCACTCGGGATCCTATGGCGCGAAGGTAAGCTCTACGTCGCCTCACTGGGACGCGTGGACGTCTTCAGTGGCCTGCACGGGACCCACTTCGCCAAGCGCACGCGAATCGTCGATGGGCCGGTTGCGAAAGGTGAGAACAATCTGCTCGTGCCGGCTCCAGACGGTCGCTTGCTGATGGGGGTCACCGCCACCTGCGATCACTGCACCCCGAGCTCGCCCTTCTCGGGGTCGGTCGTGTCCTTCCGCCCAGATGGCAGCGATTTGCGTCTGTACGCCAAGGGCATTCGCGCGCCCTTCGGCCTGGCCTACGTTCCCGGCACGAGCGATCTGCTCGTCAGCATGAACCAGCGCGACGACCTCGGTGCCAACACACCGGGCGACTGGCTTGGCCTGGTGAGGGAAGGCGAGGACTGGGGTTTCCCCGGTTGCTATGGCCAAGGAGGATCGGCCTGTGCCGGCGTCCCGGCGCCCGTCGTGGTGCTCGACAAGCACGCCGCATCTGGTGCCGTTGTGGTTGCCGACGGTCAGCTTGGTGCCCGCATTGGAACCGCGGCCCTGGTGGCCGAGTGGCAGTCGGCCAGGGTCCTTCAGGTCGCACTCACGCGCTCAGACTCTACCTACACAGGTGCCGCGACGCCCTTGCTTGAAGGTGTCAAAAATCCGCTGGCCTTGGCTTTTGCCCCGGACGGCTCCTTGCTCGTAGGTGACTGGAGCACGGGCACGATCTACCGCATCACCAGGTAGGGAATCCCCTAGTACTGCAGGCAGCATCCTGCGACAACTGCCAGTGAGCACTCCGGCTGATGCTTCAGCAGGACAGCCTGCCCGCGGGTCTCGCTAGTCGAGCTGAAACTCGCCGTTTTCGTAGATCACGCGCTCCTCGCCGCCGCGTAGCTTGGCGGTGACGGTGCGGTCGGTTGTGGAGACGATGTCGGTGTGCACGCTTGAGTTATTGAAGCCCAGCTGCTCCCATCCCTCGGGCTTGACCTCGGCTGGGTTGCCTGTATAGGCGTCTTGGTAGGAGCGCCCCAAAGCTATGTGGGTGTTGCCGAATGGGCCGCCCACGTTCTCGTCGTAGAGCGTGTGGGCCATGAAGCGCGTGATCCGTGAGAAGCGTTTGTCGGTCAGTGAGAACTCGCCAACCTTGTCGGCCCCCTCGGTGGCGATCATCTCGGTGAGCACGCTCTCGTTCTCCTCCGCGCTCGCCTCACTGACGCGGCCGTTGGTGAAGGCGAGGCGGATGCCCTTCACGAGGTTCCCATAGCGGTACAAGGGCTGGTTGAACTTGATCCAACCCTCCGTCCCGCGCCAGTCGGGGCTGGTGAAGATCTCAAAGCTCGGGATGTTGCGGCCCCTGCCGCCCAGCCAGCGGCGCTGCTCGCCGATGCCCACCCACAGATCCACGTCCTCGCCCTGCACGTGCACGCGCTCGATGTCAAGTGCGTCGAGGCGCTCCCTGGTCTCATCCAGACGCTGTCCAATTTCCTGCCAGCGCGCGATCGGATCATCCACGTCCAGGAAGCACGCGTGCACGATCTGCTCCCAGTACTCCTCTTCGCTGAGTTTCGCCTCGGCTGCCATCGCGGCGGTTCCGTACAGGCCGAGTGTCCAGCTGAAGTCGCCCGCGTTCTCCTTCTCTGTACGCCAATCAAGCAGTGTCCGCATCGACTCCCCACGACGCATGATGCGGGCCGGGTCGACAGCCTCGAGCGCGTGCGGATCGCTTTCGGCGAGGACCGATACCTGGTGGTCCATCTCGTCGACCAGGCCCCGCATGTACTTGGCTGGGAAGTAGTCGAGCTGGGCGTCGCTGGTGGTCTGGAAGAAGTCACGCGAGAGGTTCATCCGCTCGTCGTCGTCTGGCTCATAGGCGCCGATCACATGTCCGCCCGCGCGCCACACGGCCTTGCGCAACTCGGCGTACAGGGGCTTCGCACTTTCGGGCGCCGCGATCCGCACGACCTCTCCCGCCTGCACGCCCTTACCGCCACCAAGGGCAAAGTTGACTAGGACGGACGCGTAGCGCTCGAGGATCTCTTGGGGTGGGGTGTATGTCATGAACTGCTCCTATGTCAAGCGGGGCACGGGCATTGCGGGCTCGACCTTAGTGATTGGGTCGACAGACATCTTTACGGTGTGGGCCGACGGGCATCCTTGCGGCGTCGACCGGCAAGTCGCATCGCGGTGGTATCTGGAGCCAGGACACTTGTTCCCGTTCGGGGGCCCCTACGCGCGCGCGTAGGGGGGGTCATATTGCTTCCAAAGTCTCACTCAGCTCGAGCCACGACACCTCCAACCGCTCGCGCTCTGCGGCCAGACCCTCCAACTCGATCTGGAGCTCGCCGAGGCGGGCATGGTCGGTGGCGCTCGCCGCCATCTGCTCTTGCAGCGTGGCCTCGCTTGCGGTGAGCTTCTCGATGGCACGTTCCAGTCGCTTGATCTCCAGCTCGTCGCGGCGAGCGTCCTTGCGTGCTGCCCGTGCCGTCGCCCCCGGGGAGACGCCTTCTCTGTCGGGTGAGCCCAGTCGTGGGTCTTGTTTAGGTGGCGGGCCAGTGGATTCGCCCTGCTTCCGCGGCGAGCGTTCCGCATCGCCTTCCTCGGGCGAGCCACGCTCTCGCAGGTATTGGTCGATCCCACCCGGTACGTGTCTCACGCCGCCTGTGGCCGTGATCGCGTACACGTTGTCGCACACGCGCTCCACGAAATAACGATCGTGGCTCACCACCACAAGCGTGCCCGGCCAGCCGTCGAGCAGGTCCTCGAACCCTGTCAGCGTGTCGATGTCGAGATCGTTGGTGGGCTCGTCAAGCAGGAGCACATTCGGTCCGCCCATCAGCAGTCGCATCAGCCCAAGTCGCCTTCGCTCACCACCGGAGAGGTCCCGCACGAATGTGCGCGCCTTCTCGCCGCGGAAGCCGAAGCGGTCGCACAACAGCGACGCAGTTATCTCGCGGCCATCGCTGAGCACGGCATGGCTGCGCACCTCCTCCAAGGACTCCAGCACGCGCAAGTTCTCCGGGATCTCCACTGTGTCCTGGGAGAGGTGCGCGAGACGCACCGTCGTGCCGCGCTCTACCTCGCCCTTCGTTGGAGCGAGCTCACCGGCGAGCAGCTTCACGAGCGAGGTCTTGCCCGACCCGTTGACTCCCACCAAAGCCATGCGATCGCCCGGGCCGAGCTGCCACGTCACACCGCGCAAAACCTCTCGTTCGCCGAGCGTCAAAGATACGTCGAGCGCGTCCAACACCTTGTTGCCCAGGCGCGCACTCGCAAAGCGCGCTAGCTCCACGCGATCGCGGGCCTCGGGCTCATCGGCGATCAATTCGTTCGCTGCCTCGATGCGGAACTTCGGCTTGGTTGTGCGTGCCGGCGGCCCGCGCCTTAGCCACGCGAGCTCCTTGCGCAAGAGCTGCTGGCGACGGTCCTCGCGCGCCGCCTCCTGGCGGTCTCGCTCGGTGCGCGCAAGGACGTACGCGGCATATCCACCCTCGTATTGGTGGACCGCCCCATTGGCCACCTCCCAGGTAGCGGTACACACCGCATCCAAGAACCAGCGATCATGCGTCACAACGAGCATCGAGCCTCTACGGGCGGCCAAATGGCGGGCCAGCCAATCCACACCTTCCACGTCCAGATGGTTGGTGGGCTCATCCAGCAACAAAAGCTCAGGAGGATCGAGCAGCAGGCGAGCCAAGACGATGCGCCTACGCTCCCCTCCCGAGAGCCCAGCTACCTGAGTGTCCATGCCCGCAGCGAAGCGCTCGAGGGTTACCCCGCCCAGGAGACCGTCGAGCACATTTCTAAATGCCTTGTCGCCTGCCCATTCGTGATCCGCGCGCTCACCTACGAGCGTCGAGCGGATCGTTGCGGTGGCGTCGAGATCGTCCTGCTGGCCCAGCAGCGCCACGCCCGCGTCGCTTGTGCGTGTAAGAGTGCCGCCGTCGGGCTGCTCGGCACCCGCGATCAATCGCAACAGCGTCGACTTGCCGCCGCCGTTTTCCCCGACCACACCGATGCGCTCTCCGGCTGACACTCCGAGCGTGATGTCGCGCAGCACCGAGCGGCTGCCGTAGCCCTTCTCGACGTCCTTCAGGTTCAACAGGTTGCGCGGGGTGGCCATCCGCCCATCCTGACGGGTCTCACACGTTCGCTAGGTCTTGGCAGGTGTCTTCCTGCTGCGTTTGGGGGTGCCGCTTGCCTGGCCCGTGGCGCTGCTAGCCGAACTCGGCTTGGTCGCTTCCCGGCTTGTCTTGGGCCCTTCCTGGCTTGCCTTGACCATCTGCTTGAGCATCTCGTCGTGGTCGAGGTCGATGATCGCTCGTGCCTCGGCCGCCGCGAGGGGTACGCGGCTGATCGTCAACTGGTTGTCCTGTAGTTGCTCGCCGCCCTGCGACCAATTCGTGGAGCCAGTGATCACGTACAAGCCATCCACCACCAAGAGCTTGTCGTGGCTGATTGCGCCGCGCGAGGAGTGCCCGATCGCGATGCTGTTGCCGATTAGGTCGTGGTTGAAGCGGTTGAGCAGTTCTTTCTCGGCCGCGCCTGCGGCTTGGCTCTTGTCGAGGCTCAAGGTCACCACGATGTCCGGTCGTTCGGTGTAGCCCTGGATGATCGCCGCGGCATGAGGATCATCGAATCCGTACATGTTCACTGCCACCGTATGCGTGGCTTGCAGCAAGGCCCACACGATGACCGCATGCACCCCTGGGTCGCGCGGGGCATAGAAGGTCAGGTCGGTTGTGCTGTATCCGTCCGGGAAGCGGCCCGCCTGCTTGAAACGCCCGAGTTCATCGAAGGAGAGGGCGCCCAGCTTTTGAAGCGAGAGCCCGCCCAGGTCGGCACGCGCCTTGCTCATGTTCGGCGGAAATTCCCACGCTTCAATGAACTTGCTCATTTCACACCTCGTCTCGACGGGCAGGCGGCCAAGTATCAGTCTTCCGACGGCGCGGGCAGCTTATCAAGATTTTGGCAAGAGATTCAGTGAATCGAACTATCCGGACAACTTGTAGCTGTCCGGTAGTCCGATCACTCTGAGTCCGATCACTCTGCTAGCCAGTTACACGGCTAGCAGACAGAGAAGCTCTCGCTGAGGCTCACTTTCGCGACTTTGCGATGGCGCCCACGATCCACATAGGCGGTAACCGTGAGACGGTGTTTGCCCGAGTGCAGTTTCTTCAGCGACAGGCGCTCGCTGTAGGGATGGCGTTTGCGTTGGGCCACGCGATGGCCGTCGAAGAAGAACTGGACCTTGACGAGCTTTACTTTCAGCCCGTGTGTGGTGAATGCCGCGGGCAGCTTCGCGTTCTTGCTCAGGCAGCCGGTCGAGGCGGTGGTGCTCAACAGGTAGCGCACGCCTTCGCGAACCACTTCGACCGTGCCGGCGGGTGTGCCGATTGGACCCGGGTTGACGAACGTGGGCTGCGCTATCGGCGTAGAGATTGGCGTGGTGATCGGTGTGCTGGGCGCCGGCGCCACATCCTGGGCATCCGCGGTAACCGCCAATACGCCGTTGACTCCGCCGATGGCCGCATGCGTCCTGTCAGCTAGCGCCACCGAGCGCCAGTTCTCGCTGGCAATCGATCCGCCCGCGTTCCACTGGTAGAAGTTCGTGCCGTCGATGGAGCCGAGCAGCTCGCCGTTGTTGCCGTCGGCCAGCACCGTGCCTCCTGCATAGGCGACGTCATAGGCGTTCTGTGAGGGGGAGCTGTTTTCGCTGTTCACGAACGTCCAGTTCCCGGCCGTGGAGCCCCAGCCGTCGGAGGTCAGGCCAAATGCGAGCGAGTCCCCGCTTGAGCCTCCCTGGGGGTTCACGTCCCACTGGCGCGCCGGGTCGGTCGGGTCGGCGGCCAGACGCGAGAGTTCGGTGTAGTCGTTCAGGCTATCCGAGAGCTGCGAGACGTCACTCGAGAATTCGAAGGTCGAGCCTTCCTGGAGCAGGAAGACCTTGCCGAAATCATTGCTGAGGAAATACCCCTTGGCGTGGGCTGCGCCCGGCACGAAGAACATGTCGGTGATGTCGTCGTCGATCACGCATCCGCTGGTCCCGTTGTTGACACGGCTCCAGGTTTCCCCACCATTGGTCGAACGGTCGATCTGATGGTTGGCGGCGGCGATGAACACCTCACTCGAGCTTGCCCAACCGATCGCATAGACGCTTCCCAGTGGCACGGCGCTCGCGCAGCCGGAGTCATCCGCCATGATCGCGCTCTCCTGCGTCCATTTTTCCCCGCCGTCGGTCGTTCGGAAGACGGCGCCGGCGTTGCCCACCGCGAGGCCGAGCGACCCATTCATGCGCACCTGGTTGAACACCACGCCCGGTTCGTCCGCCACTCGGGTGAAGCCGGCGCCCGACTGCCTGAAGATTTCGCCATTGGAGGTCGTAAAGATGACCGTCCCGGTCGAGTAGTCGATCGAGGTGATCGTGGCGGTCGTTCCCGTGCTCAACTGCGTCCATGTCGCGGCACTGGCCTGGGTCGTAGCGAGCGCCACCATCGCGCACGTCAAAGCGAGCAGCGGCGCGATCCGGCGCAGGCGGGTAAGCAGAGTCTTCTTGGCAGCGAGCACGTGATCCCCCGTGTGGTCGGTTATCTAGCTGTTCAGCTTTCGGCGGGCCTTGCCTGATTCCTTGGCCGCCGAGGGTCTGGCGCTCCACCTCAGTCGGCATCGGGCCCGACATGGCTTAGACGAGCGCACGATCCTGGACGAAACCGCACGCGGGGAAACGCCAGGCCTCGAAGAGGCCTGGCGTCAGTTCACAGAGCGCGCGGCCGCAGTGGGCTCGGGGCGCCGCCTCAGAGGAAGACCGCGAGGCACAAGTACGTAGGCGAGCATCGGCACCGCATAGATCAGCCAGCCGGCTGTCTCGCCGATCGTTGGACGCGGCTGAAGGCCGAGCATTCCCGTCAAGAGCGAGCTGGTCACCGAGCCTGGATGCACGAGCCAGCTCAAGTTCAGCGCGGGCTCTTGCAGCTGATTCATCCAGGCAGCCTCGTGTGCTGTGTGAATCGCGCTGGCCACTAGGCCGGCTGCGACGAGCACAAGCACTGCCGAGGTGATACGGAAGAAGCGGTTCAGGTTCAGGCGCACCCCACCCCGATAGATGCCCCAGCCGATCGCGCTGGCCAGCAGGATCCCCAGCAGCGCGCCGATGCCCGCGGAGGTGGCATCGCCCGAGGCTTGAAACGCGGCCAGCAGGAACACGGCGGTCTCGATGCCCTCACGGATCACTGCGACAAAAGCCATCGCCACGAGCCCCCAAACCGAGCCCTCGGCCAGCGCGCCGGCGGCATTGGCACGCAACTCCCCCGCAAGATCGCCCGCGTGGCGGCGCATCCAGACGATCATGAAGGTGACCATGCTCACCGCCACAAGCGCCACGACTGTCTCAAGGCCCTCCTGCTGGCGCTGTGGCAGATCCTGATCAAGCACTTGCAAGGCGATCGCGACGCCTATGCAGAAGATCACTGCCGCGACGACTCCCACCCACATCCAGCGCAGCGTGTCGCCGCGCCCCTGTTGGCGCAGGAAGGCGGCGACGATGCCGACGATCAACGATGCCTCCACGCCCTCGCGCAGGCCGATCACGAATGTAGGTAGCACTGAGCCCTTTCAGCAGTAGTTAGGGTGACCTAACTTAGGCTACCCTAACTGCGATTCGCGCGGCGTCCTGATCGCCCAAGACACAGTGGCGATGGAGCTCCGGTCTAGATCAGTTTTTCGATGCCGCCCAGCGCGGCGCTGCCCAGAATCACCTCGAGCAAGATGCCCGCGGCGGCGACGATGAGCGCCACAAGGACAACTAGGAAGTCCTCGAGTAGCACGCCCAAAGAGAGCAGCACGACACCAAGAGCCGGCAGCGTGTCGAGGCCTGTGAAGGGCGGAGCAACGAACGCAGCCAAGGATCCTCCGATCACGAGCAAGCCGAAGACGATGTTGCTCAGGCGGTGGTCGAACAGAAAGCGCAGACGGGGCCTCGAGAAGCGCTCGAGCCAGCGGATCGCCTTCATCAATGCCGCGATGAAGCGCTGCTGCTTCTCCCCGGCCAGTTCGAGTCGCCGCCAGCGCTGGGGTAGCCAGATCTCCTCGCGCCCGGTTATCAACTCGAGCGCGAGCAGCATCGCGATGATCTCGAATACGTGAGTGGCGCCACCGGTTGGCAGCGGCAACGCCGGCACGCCAAGCAAGACCACGAAGAGGACCGCGAAGCTCTTCTGCTCGAACAGCTCGATCAGGCTCCCCAAAGTCTTCTCACCGTCGCTTGAGAGCCAACGCTGCAGTTCGTCGCTGACCTTTCCCGGGCTCGAGCCCAACTGGTGCTTTTCTGGGCTTGGCCCAGGCCCGTCCACGGCATGGGTCGAACCGGGTGCAGGCGGACGCGGCGAGCTTGACATCCAAAGGACGATAGTTGGCATCTGAAACCGCTACCTGTTGTCCGGGCTAGGAAGCAGGAGCGGCAGGACGCCAGCGCGCTCCCTGATCTCGCCAAACATATGTCGAGAGTGTCCGGTTCACGCCGGGTGATCTTCTAGGGTCGCTTGAGCAATGGTTGGAATTTCCAGCATCCGCCTAACCCAAGCCTGGCCGTGGCTCGCATCGCTTGCGCTCATGCTCGCGATAGCTGTGCCGGCTTTTGGGGAGGCAAGCCACGCCGGCTGGCCTTCGATTGGCCACCATCAGGGCCATCCGAACAATGAAAGCGGCACGATGCGCGGTCTTGAAGGCGTCCACAACGAGCTGCTCGGCGGTGACGGCAACGACACGATCTGGGGCGGCAACGATGGCGATGTGATTTGGGGCGACTCTCATGCCGAGCTCAATCCCACTTCCCAGACGGATGAGCTACACGGCGGCGCGGGCAATGACTGGATCTACGCGAGCCACGGCTACAACCACATTTGGACCGGCGCCGGCAATGACCATATTGCGCTGGTCTATGGCCACGGGATCGTGGACTGCGATGGGCCGGGGTTGAAGACCTTTGTTATGCGCTATCTGCCTCAGAACCGGCCTTGGAAGCTAGTTGGTTGCAGCAACAAGGTGATCGTGCGTTATCGGGCGTAGCTTTCCGTGGCCGCTACGGCCGACCTCGTCGAATCTTGCTCCTACGGCGCCGCCGGCACCACCACGACCGGCCCATCGGCCGCGGCCAGCTCGCCCGTCTCAAACCCTGGCCCATCAAGCCGCTCGACCCGTGGCATCAGCTTTAGGAACTCCTCGGCGTCGTCCAGGAAGCTGATCCGCGGCGTGCGGTAGTGCATCGGCACGACCCACTTCGGCGCCAGCCGCTCGACGATTGCCTTCGCCCCGACGGCCCCGATTGTCGGTCCGCCACCGACCGGCAGGATGACCATGTCCACCGCGCCGATCGCCTCGGCCTGCTCTGGGCGTAGCTCGCTCTGGCCGAAATCGCCGAAGTGGGCGACTCTGACCCCGTCGAGCGTGAACACGAAGATCGTGTTCGGTCCGCGCTGGGTGCCGGCAGCTTCGTCGTGCTCTGAGGCGACTGCCACGACCTCGCCGATCGGCGACTCCAGGCGACCCGCGGTGGAGCGCAGGGTCGCGGGCTCGCCGGCAATCGCCTCCACGCCGTTGTGATCCATGTGCTCGTGAGTGACGAGCAACAGGTCTACGCCCTCGGCGGAGATCGCGGGGTAGTCGAATTTCATCCCACGGCTAGCCATTGGCGAGAGGTCGGCGAAGGGGTCGATGAACACCTTCGCCTCGGGTGCCGTCAGGGCGAAGGCGGACTGTCCGAACCACTCAACGTGCATGCTGCTCCTCCAGTTCTGGGGTTTGCTCGGGGATTGCTGTCTCGGCCACGCTCGCGGTGAGGGCCACGTCCGAGGCCGACGCCTCGACGTGCTCATAGCGCCCACCCCTCATCAGCGAGGCGGCCGCGGCGATCAAGCAGGCCACAATCGCGAACGCGAAGGCCGTGTGCAGGCCTTCGCGGAACGGGCCCGAGATCAGGTGGGGAAAGAACTTGGGCCCGGTCAAGACCGCCCGGGCGTGCGCGCCCACCGAGCTCAAAGCATGTGTTCCGACAAGGCTCTGGATCGGGTTGTAGCCGAGGAAGGCCGCGAACAAGATCGAGATCGGGGGGGCGTGGGCGACGCGCCCGGCTACGTCGGCCGACAGGCCATGGGCTTCTAGCCCAGATTGGGCTGCCGCCGGCAGGCTGGAGGCGAGTCCGATGATCAAAAGCGTGAAGAAGATCCCGACCGAGAGCACTTGTGCCGAGTTCTGGAAGGTCTGGTTCATGCCTCCGCCCGCACCACGCTCCCCCGGAGGCAGGCTGTTCATGACGGCCGCCCGGTTGGGCGAGGCGAACATGCCCATCGACACCCCCGTGAGGAACAGGACAAAGGCGAACACGCCATAGTCGAAGTCAGTCGGCAACAGCATCATCAAGCCGAAGCTGAGCGCCGCCCCGAGCATTCCCCCGGTTGCGAACGGGCGCGCGCCAAAGCGATCTGAGAGAAAGCCCGACGTGGGACCCGCGATCAGCATCCCCAAGGTCAGCGGCAGCATGTAGATGCCGGCCCACAAGGGCGTTTCGGTAAACGAGTAGCCGTGCAAGGGCAGCCAAATGCCTTGCAGCCAGATGATCAGCATGAACATCAGGCCGCCTCGCGCGACCGCCGAGAGGAAGGTCGAGAGGGTTCCGAAGGTGAAGGCCCTGATACGAAACAGGGCGAGATTGAACATCGGCTCGGCCACGCGCCGCTCGATCGCCACGAAGGCTGTCAAAGACACGATCGCGGCGCCCATGAGGGCGAGCACGCGCGGCGAGGTCCAGCCGGTGGCGTGGCCGCCGTAGGGGCGGATTCCGTAGGTGACCGCCACCATCACCAGCACGAGGCCAAGCGCGAACGTCAAGTTTCCCCACCAGTCCATTGAGGCCCGTTTGGGCTTGCTGCGCTCCTCAAGCTTCAGGTAGCCCCAAACAGTCCCGAACAGGCCCACCGGCACCGAGATCAGAAAGACCAGCCGCCAGTCGATCGGGGCCAGCAGGCCGCCGAGGATCAAGCCTACGAACAGCCCGCTAACGCCGACGATGTTGTTGATGCCGAGCGCCATGCCCCGCTGGTTGACGGGGAAGGCGTCGGTGATGATCGCGGCGGCGTTGGCCAGAAGGCATGCTCCGCCCACGCCTTGGACGATGCGGAACACGATCAGGTAGTCCGCGCCCGCTCGGCCCTCCATCCAGTCGATCGCCAGCAGCAGCGAGGCGATCGTGTAGATGACGAAGCCCAGGTTGTAGATGCGCACGCGCCCGAACATGTCGCCGAGGCGGCCCAAGCTCACGATCAACACGCTGGAGACGACCAGGTAGCCGAGGATCATCCACAGCAAGTAGAAGCTGTTGGCCGGCACCAGCGGGTCGAGTTTGATGCCCCTGAAAATGTCGGGCATCGCGATCAGCGTGATCGAGGCGTCGAGCGTCGCCAAGAGCACTGCCAAAGTCGTGTTCGACAGCGCGATCCACTTGTAGCGGCTCGCGTGGGAGGCGCCTATCTGAGGGGATGGGGTGGGGGAAAGCCGCAAACCAATGACTCTAGCCACGCGTCGCGCACGGGAAGGGATCGGCCGAAACACGCGTCTGAATGGGGTGAGATCAATATCGAATGCTCCCCGTGCGTGCGCCAGGTCCACCACCTGGGCAACGGCTTTGGCCGCAGCGCCAGCGGACCTTCCGCCCCTCCAATCGGCCCTTGCCGCCCGGCTGTGGTGCTAGTTTCGAGCTGCTGTGTCCGTGCAACCCTCGCCTCCAGCTGAGCCCTCGCAGCCTCCCTCGGGCGGCGGCCTGAGCCCGCGCATCCTGCTCGCCCTGGTCGTGATCGTGGTGATCGCTGGGGGCGTCGCCCTATTGGCAAGCGGTGGCGGTAGCAGTCACCCGAGCACAGGGGACATACACAGTGCCGCGTCCTCGAAGTACAGCGGCTCGCAGATCGAGCCCATCTCGCTCGAGCCACCCTTGCAATTGCGCAACTACAAGGGCGAACGCGTCAACATCGACCAGTACAAGGGCAAGGCAGTGCTGGTCACATTCCTGTACACCAAATGTCCGGACGTGTGTCCTTTGATCGCGGCAAATCTCGGCGTGGCGCTCAACAAGATGGGCCCCGCGAATGCATCCAAGGTGCAAGTGATCGCAGTGTCGGTAGATCCCCGCGGCGATACCCCCAAGGCGGTGGCCAGCTTCCTGCAGCGCCACGGCGTGGCGGGACGGATGCAGTACTTGATCGGCTCCGCCCACGAACTGGGGAGCGTGTGGAAGGCATGGGGTGTGGGCGCCGAAGCGGACGCCGAACAGCCCCAGCTGGTCAACCACTCGGGCCTGGTGTATGGGATTACTGGCAAAGGGAAGGTCACGACCGTGTACGCAGCCAGCTTCACGCCTCAGGAAATCGTGCACGACGTGCCACTACTCGCCTCCAGCTGAGCCCTCCAGGCGCCGGCGCAGCTCCGGTCCGCGACCGGCACCGACGGCGCGCGTGGCGCGCTCATCGGTCAGTTGCACACCATGTGCTTGGGCGAAGTCGAGCAGGTCCTGGCGTTCCTCGCTCTGGCGGGCTGTGCGCAGGAACAGCCAGCAGAACAAAGCCAAGGTAAGGATGCTCTCCTCGACCATCATGATCGCTCCCGCGAGGTTCTGGTCGGCAAGCGGAGAGATTTTCCAGATTGTGTCGCCGTGGATGTAAAAGGGGTAGAAGACCGTGCCCGACCACAGGAACACGTTGCCGAGCACCGTGGCGGTAAGGCGCACTGCCACGATGTAGCCGAGCTTGGCGCCGTTGCCGAACCATGAAGGCATCGGCAGGGGCCCGAACAAGCACATCCACATGTTGATGCCGAAGCCCAGGAACATCGCATGCTCGAGCGCATGGATGCCCGTATGGCGCAATGCAGCTTCGTAGAAGACGGGCAGATGCCACACATATAGGTCAATCGCCCACAGCGGAAACGCAATCAGGGGGTGCGCGAGGATGCGCAGGCGGTCGAACAGCTTGACCCTCAGGATCGGTGCGATCAAAGGCCCCGTCAGACCGAGCACGATCAACAGGGCAGCGATGTCGCCAAGCAGCAGGTGCTCGACCATGTGCGCGCTCAAGAGCTCTTGGCTGTCGCCGCCAAGCGAGCTGAGCGCCGCACCGATTGTGATGAAGCCGGCGTAGAAGCAAGCTTGGCGCCAGCCGGGCACGGGGCGTTTTTGGCGCCCAAGCGTGTTCACGCGCTTGGCGTAGGCGAGGCCGAACACAGCGAGCGGCCCGAGCTGCAGGAAGGCCTCGAAGGTCGCGGATGTGGCGAGGGGCGGCACTGTCACCAGGCTTGCAAGCCTACGACGTGAGACGCGTGCGAGCAGCCGTGAGCCGATCCGGCGTTCGGGGGCCGCTCGTGGCATACACTGGCGCGCTCATGCTCTCCCCGCGTCGCCTGCTGCCGTCCGCGCTCGGCGGCTTCGGCTTCGCGGCACTTCTCTTTCCCGTGGCGGCCTCCGCGCACGGGATCGTGGGCAGGGCCGACCTGCCGATCCCCGTATGGCTGTTCAGTTGGACTGCTGCGATCGTGCTGGTCGTCTCGTTCGTGGCGCTCTCCACGCTATGGACGACCCCGCAGCTTCAGGGTGAGTATCGGCAGCGACTGTTCGTCATGCCGGCGATCGTGGCGAGGCTGGCAAGTTTTTTTGGGATAGGGATGTTCGTACTGGTCGTGTACGCGGGCTTTGCTGGAGCCCAGGTGCCCAACGCGAACCTCTCCGTGACTTTTATCTACGTGGTGTTCTGGGTCGGGATGCCGGTGGCGAGCGTGCTGTTCGGCGACATCTTCAAGGCGCTCAGTCCGTGGCGCTCATGCGCCAGGCTGATCCGCTGGGCCGGGCGGCGCGTGGCTCCGCGCGCATTCGCGCGTGCCCCCTTGCGCTATCCGCAATGGCTCGGCGTGTGGCCCGCGGTGGCGGTATTGATCGGCTTCGCGTGGCTGGAGCTCGTGTACGTGCCCGCGGACCGCGACCATCCCGCCACGCTCGCTGCTCTGTCCTTGGCCTACTTCCTGGCGATGCTGGCGGGGATGGCCATGTTTGGCGTGGAGGAGTGGGATGAGCGCGCCGACGGGTTCGGCGTCTACTTCAATCTGCTCTCGCGCATATCGGTGCTCTGCCAGGACGCGCGTGGGGTCGTCTACCGGCGCCGGCTCTTGAGCGGTCTGCCAGACATGCCGGTCCGTGCGGGCACGATCGCGCTCGTGTGCACGATCATCGGCACGACGACCTTCGACGGCCTCTCAAACGGCGGCGTGTGGCGCACCAATGAGCCGCACCTGCAGAGCCTGTTCGCGGACATCGGCTTCAGCCTTACCCCCGCGATCGAGCTGGCCTACTCCTTGGGCTTGATCTTGTGCGTGGCGCTCATTGCCGGCGTCTACCGGCTCGGGATCGTGGGCGTGCGCAGCGTCAACCACCGCTACAGCTCGACTCAGCTCAGCCACTCCTTCGCGCACACGCTTGTGCCGATCGGCTTTGCCTACGTGCTTGCCCACTACTTCTCGCTCTTGATCTGGCAGGGGCAGGCGATCGGTTACCTAGCCTCGGACCCGCTCGGCAACGGAGCCAACATCTTCGGCACGAGCGCCTATGAGATCGATTACAAAATCATTTCCTACGCGGCCATCTGGTACGTCCAGGTCGCTGCCCTTGTCGCAGGGCACGTCGCTGGGCTCGCGCTTGCCCACGACCGTGCCTTGGCCACATACCCAGACGGCCAGCAGGCGATCCGCTCGCAATATTGGATGCTCGCGGTAATGGTCGCCTTCACGAGCTTCGGCCTGTGGTTGTTGTCTGCCGTCGGCACGTGAGTGTGGGAGTAGAGTTCTCCGAGGTGTTGACCGGAATCCTGTTTCTCCTGCCTGCGCTCCTGCTGGCAGCGGTGCTGCTCCTACGCGGTTACCC
This sequence comes from uncultured Solirubrobacterales bacterium, assembly GCA_963731565.1. GTDB lineage: Bacteria > Actinomycetota > Thermoleophilia > Solirubrobacterales > Solirubrobacteraceae > Palsa-744. The sequence continues at coordinate 3,246,078 of CAVSWG010000001.1, read as the reverse complement.
GGGTGAGCGCACCTTGGCTCGTTTTGCTACTCCTCGCCGTCGCTTGCGCTGGGCCCGTCCCCGCCCCAGCGTGCCGCACGCAGTGCGCTCTTTCGCGGTGGCCGCACATGGAGGCCTCTTGATCGCTCGCTCGCTTGCTGTGCGCCCGCCGCCAGTGGCGCTTGCAGTTAGCTAAAGCACCACTGCACAAGTCCCTTCGAGCTCCGAGGAGCGTCCATGTCACGCCGTCCGATCCTGGCCTTCGCCTGCGCGCTTACACTGGCGCCGGTGGCCAGCGCGCCCGCAGACGCGGCCACACAGAGCACTTCCACCTCCGAGAGCGCCAGCCCGATCGCCGATCAAGGCTCGAGCTTTCACTACCGCTCGGAAATAACCTCGATCACACCGCCCGTCAAAGGCCTGAACATCGAAGTGCTCGAGTTCGCCGACCGGCTCGTGCTCACCAATCACACTGGCAAGACGGTCACGGTCTATGGGTATTCGGGCGAGCCGTACGCACGCGTGCAACCCAACGGTACGACCGAACAAAACAAACGCTCACCCGCCGTCTACCTCAACACGAACTTCTATGGCAACGTGACCGTGCCCTCATCCGCGAGCGCGTCACTGCCGCCCGCGTGGGTCGTGGTGGATCGCACCGGGACCTTCGAATGGCACGACCATCGAATCCATTGGATGAGCCCTGTCACCCCACCCCAGGTGAAGGACCAAGGTAAGCGCACATTGATCTTTCACTGGAGTGTTCCCATCTCGGTGGGGGCCCAGAAGGGAGTGGTAGCGGGGCAGCTGTTCTGGGTGCCCGAGGGCTCGAAAGCGCCCGTCGCCGCGATCGTCGCGTTGGTCGTGATCGTCTTGCTTGCGCTCGGCTTCGTCATGTGGGTGCGCCGGCGCAGGGCTCGCTCAGGCGGTCCAAGAGGAAGCGGGAGTGACCGCGCCAACAAGACCGGGGAAGCGTGGTGAAGGGAAACGCGGTGAAGAGGATTCTTGCGCTCACTGGTGTGCTGCTGCTTGGTAGCGCGCCCTCCGCCTTCGCCCATGCGCAGCTGCTCGGTACCACACCGCAATCTGGCTCCACGATTGCCAAGCAGCCCGCTGAGGTGATCTTCGAGTTCAACCAGGCTATTGGCGGCACGCTTGGGGCGGTGCGTGTGTACGACGCCCAAGGCAACGAGGTGGACGACCTCAACGTCACTCATCCGGCCGGCCACCAGCACTGGATGGGCGTGGGGCTCAAGCCAGGCTTGCCGGACGGGACGTATACGGCCACTTACCGCGTTATCTCCGCCGACACGCACATCGTCTATGGCGGACTGGTTTTCAACATCGGCCACGCGGGCGTCGCGCCCAAGTTCACCGTGGCGGGCTTGATCGGACGCAACGAGAGCGGCAAGGTCACCAAGCTCGCGTTCGGGCTCGTGCACGCGCTCGACTATCTGTCGCTGGCCCTGGGGATCGGCGGCCTGGCCTTCCTCGTGTTTGCATGGCTGCCTGCCTTTGCCAGGAGTGCTGGCGCCGAGGAGGATTGGAGAGAGGCTTCGCGGGCGTTCGCGCGGCGCATGGAGCTGCTCTTCCTCGTGGCGATCGTGCTTGGCGTCTTGGTTGGCGTGCTCGGCATCCTCCTGCAAGGTGCGAGCGCCGCCGGCGTGTCTTTGTGGGCATCCTTGAAGGGCCCGATCGTAAGCGACACCTTGAAAAGCCGCTTCGGCGAGGTGTGGGGTCTACGCGCGCTCGTGTGGTTGGCGTTGGGGAGCCTCTTGGTGGTGGCACGCATGACTCGCCGTGGAGTGTGGATATGGCCAGCTGCGCTCGGTGTTGCCTTTCTCGCGATCACGCCTGCGCTCAGCGGCCACCCAAGCACACAAGGTCCGCGGGGCGTGTTCTTCCCGGCCGACGTTCTCCACGTACTCGGTGCAAGCGTGTGGGTCGGTGGGATCGCATGCCTGTTGATCGCCTTGCCTGCGGCCACGCGCCGGCTTGAAGGCCCGCAGCGTACGCGCCTGCTGGTAGCCACGCTCGCGCGTTTCTCCCCCCTGGCGCTCGCATGTGTGATCGCGATCGCGATCACCGGAGTCGTTCAGGCATACATCGACGTGCGCAGCTTCCATGGGTTGTTGCACACGACCTACGGCCTGCTCGTGATCGTGAAGGTGGTCTTGCTCATGAGCTTGATCGGCTTCGGCTGGGTCAATCGCGAGCGCGTTCTCCCGGCCTTGAAGCGGCTTGCGGGTGCCGCAGGCTCCCCTGGCGGCGTGGGGGTGGCGGCCCGGCGCACAATGCGCGGCGAGTTTGCCCTGATGCTGACCGTATTCGGTGTGACGGCCGCGCTTGTCAGCTATGCACCTCCGATCGACGCCGCAAGCGGGCCGTTCTCGACCACCACCACACTCGGACCCGCTGAGCTTGAGATGACCGTCGAACCCGCACGCGTCGGGATTAATACGGCCCACTTGTACTTGATCGACGCCAAGACGGGCTCGCAGTTCGCCGCCACCAAGGAACTCATCGTAACCGCGAGGCTTCCCGCCAAGGGGATCGGTCCACTACCGCTGAAAGCCAACCTTGCCGGTCCCGGCCACTACGTGATCAGCTCGGCTGTATTGAGCCCGGGCGGGACGTGGCAGCTACTCATCACCGATCGCGTGTCCGAATTCGAAGAGTACTCGCGCACGATCGCGGTGCCCATCAAATGACCCGCTCCAATCGGGCCGACGCGCGGGGGATTCGAGCCAGATGCAGGACTTGAGCCAGACCATTTATCGACGACCCACTCCGGACGATCTACCCCAGGAGGACACATGACGCCCAAGACCATCGTCGCTCTGATTGCGACGGCGAGCTTGGCCGCCCCGGCGGCCGCGCAGGCACACATCAGCCTGCACCCCAACACGATCCCTGCTGGCGCTTTCGTGACGCTCAATGTGCGTGTGCCCGGCGAGCAGGAAGGCGCCGATGCCTACAAGATCGACATGCTCGTGCCGCCGGGCTTCACTGAGATCGACACCCAGAACGTGCCCGGCTGGAGCGTCAAGGAGATCCTCACCAAACCGGCGACCCCGATCCAGACCGATGAAGGCCCCGTCGACGAAGAGGTCTCCCAGATCGTGTGGACGGGCGACCGCTCCAAGCTGGGGCGCCTTGAAAACGGGACCTTCGTCCAGTTCCCCCTATCGATCGCGATGCCCAGCGACATCGCCGGGCAGTCCTTGGCGTTCAAGACGATCCAGTACTACTCCAACGGCAAGGTCATCCACTGGATTGGCTCGCCTAGCGCCGAATTCCCGGCGCCCACGGTCAACATCACCGCCAAGGGCGGCGTGATCGAGGACGTGGCGGGGGGCGAGGCAGGACCCACGCCAGGGGAGTCGCCGGCCGCGTCAAGTGAGGTCGCCGCTCCGGTGAGCACGAGCTCATCCGGGGGCGCGAGCAAGGGGCTTGCGATCACAGCCTTGGTCCTAGGCGCGCTTGGTTTGCTTGCGGGGATCGGCGGCCTGGTTGCGGCTCGGCGCGCGCGCAGCGCGGCGTGAGCTCCATCCAGAATGGATGGCAGGCGAGCGTGGTAGCTTTTGAGTGGCTATGACCGTGCTCGCCTGCCTCACGCACTGGTACACGTCGGCGATGTTCGTCGTCCCGGTCGCGGCCGTCGGTGGCTGGAGCTGGTGGAGTTCTCGTCGCGGCGCTGGCGAGGACGACAAGCAAGGCCCCGCCGCGCGGGCCTAGCCGCTCTCGGCAGATCCCTCCCACATGGAAGATTTGCGGTTGGTCATCTTCGACTGCGATGGTGTCCTGGTCGACAGCGAGACGATCTCCAACAATGTGCTCGCGCGGCTACTCACGGCGGAGGGCTTGCCGACCACATTGGTCGAGGCGCGGCGCGACTACCAAGGCCTGTTGCTGGGCGAAGTGTTTGAGCGAGCCCAAGAGAAGCTCGGCCGGGCGCTACCCGAGGACCTATCGAGCCGATTCGAGAGCGAGCGCGCCGAGGTATTCAGACGAGAGCTTGAGCCTGTGGCAGGTGCGGCCGAGGCGGTCGACCGAGTAATCGCCGCCGGCGTTACCGTGTGTGTGGCCTCACAAGGCAAGCTCGAGAAGACGAGGCTGTCGCTCGACTTGACCGGACTGCGCAAGCTGTTCCCGGACCGGACTTTGTTCTCTGCGTGGAACGTCCCTCGAGGTAAGCCTCATCCCGATCTGTTCTTGCAGGCGGCGTCTGAGATGGGTGCCGAGCCGGCCCAGTGCGTTGTCGTGGAGGACACGCCGTCGGGAGTCACGGCCGGCGTGTCGGCCGGCATGCGCGTATTCGGCTATGCCGCCGACAGCGACGAGTCGGCGCTGCGGGATGCGGGTGCGAGTACCTTCAACTCGCTCGAGCAGCTGCCGGAGCTGCTGGGACTACCGCGCCAAAGCTGATCCGTACTTGCGCCCCGCCGCCGGGCGCGTTCTCGACCACGACTGCCCCCCCGTGCGCCTCGGCTGCTTGGCGCACGATCGCAAGGCCAAGCCCCGAGCCAGGCAGCTTGCGGGCGCCGTCGGCGCGGTAAAAGCGCTCGAACACGTGGGGAAGGTCGGCCTCCGCGAAGCCCGGGCCGTGGTCGCGGATCGTGAGTAGTCCATTGTGCAAACCGACCTCGACTGGCTTACCGGGAGGACTCCACTTGAGCGCGTTGTCGAGCAGGTTGGAAACGGCACGGTCGATGCGCTCCGCTTCGCCCGTAACGATCGTCGGCTCGAGCTCGACTTGGAAGGACAGCTCCGAGCGTCGTTGAGCACGCTGCACGGCAACGCGGACGATCTCATCCAAGGAGACGTCCTGGAGGGCGCCCTTGCTCTCGGTGCCGCGCGCCAGCTCGACCACGTCGCCGACGAGGCGCGTGAGCTCATCGAGCTCGCTGACTATGTCCGCGCGCAGGCTCACCTGATCCTCGAGCGGCAGGCGCTCGGCCTCAGCCAACGTCTGGATGTTGGCGCGAAGGCTGGCGATCGGGGTGCGCAGCTCGTGGCTCGCGTCGGCTACGAGGTTGCGCTGAGCCTCGACTGAGTGCTCGAGTGCGTCGAGGGTGGCATTGAAGCTGACGGCCAAACGTGCCAGCTCGTCGCGGCCACCATCCGGCAGGCGTTGTGAGAGGTCAAGGCTGCCGGCGAGCGACTCGGTGCGTCGTGTGAAGCGCGCGATCGGGGCGAGCGCTGCGCGGGCGACCAAGGCACCCAAGGCGGCCGCGATCGCGATGCCAACGATGCCAACTATCGCGAGGATCAAGAGCAGGCGATTCAGCTCATTGTTCACCTCGGTGAGCGGCCGCGCGATCAGGACAGCACCATGAGCGCCGGTGCCGAGCGTGAGCACACGCACCCGCGTCCCTTTGACGGTGCGATCGCTGAGCAGGCGACCCTTCCCGCTACGGGCGATGGCTCTGTCCGCGGCACTCACGGGGATCTTCGTCGAAGGGCCTTGGCCTCCAGGCACATGGGCTGTGCCATTGGGTGAGAGGAACTGCACGTAGCCGGAGGGGCCGCCCAGCGGCGCGGGCTCGACGCTACTGGGAAATCCGCCGCCCTCACCGGCGCCCGGCGGCGGTCCACCGTCATCCGAGGATGGACCTTCGGTGGGGGATGGGCCTTCGGCGGGGGATGAGCCGCCGTTCGGGGAGAGGCCGCCAGGCCCAGATGAGCTACCGGGCGATTCCGGTGCACCCGCGGAGAGACCGGGGACGAACGCCTGGGCGCGCTGAGCGAGGGACTTGTCGACTTCGTCGCGCAAGTCCGAGCGCACCGCCACATAGAGGCCGATGGCCGCGACGAGCACCGCGATCGCCACAGCGAGTCCGGCCACGGCAGCAATGCGCGCGCGCAAGGTCATCGCGCTGAGAAGGGCATCGGCCTCGTCCGCGCGCATGTAAGTCCACCGTTTGCGCAACTACACGAGCGCAAGGTCATGGCTCACGCAAGACATAGCCCACGCCCCTGACAGTGTGGATCAGCGGCCGCGCCCCGATCTGCTCCAGCTTGCGGCGCAAGTAGCCCACGTATACCCGTAGCGCGTTGGAGGCCGGCCCGAAGTCATAGCCCCAGACGCGATCGTAGATGAGGCTGTGGGGCAGGACGCGACGCGGGTTGAGCATCAGCAGCTCCAAGAGCTGGTACTCGGTGCGAGTGAGCTCGGCCAGGCGTCCATCGACCTCCGCACCATGACGCGCGCTGTCGAGCCGGATCTCTGCAAATGAGAGCGAGTCAGGATCGCCGGAGGAGTTGGTGCGGCGAAGCAAAGCACGTAGGCGCGCCTTGAGCTCATCCACGTCGAAGGGCTTGACCAAGTAGTCATCAGCGCCGGCGTCGAGGCCGTCGATACGGTCACTGACCACGTCGCGGGCGGTGAGGATCAGGATCGCCACCCGGTTGCCGAGTAGGCGCAGACGGCGGCACACCTCCAAACCGTTGATCCCGGGTAGGCCGATGTCCAGCACGACGGCATCGGGCACGTTTTGCACGACCATCTCGATCGCCTGTTCACCGTCCTCGGCGGTTTGGACCTCATAGCCGGCGAGCGTCAAAGCGCGACGCAGGGCTTCGCGTACGGCACGGTCGTCCTCGACGACAAGAATCCTCATGCCCCGATTCTGACGTGCTGGGACCTACTTGCGGAGAGCTCCTACGTTCGTCTTATACGGCTTACGGCCGGCCTAGCGAAGCCGCGCCGCTCGCGGACGCCGCGGTCCCGGCAGGTTGCCCGTCATGTCGCCGATTGGGTGTTGCGACCCTCGGTCCATGCATGGGCGGCAGTTGACACGGCAATGCCCTCGGTCAATCGCGCGTCGGGGATCGGCGCGCCGGCGACGGTGTGCAGCGGAACGACACCCGCCCAGGTGTCCAAGGCGTAGTCCTCCTCGTCATCGACCGGTGGGCCCGCGCGCAGCTTGGCCGATGCCTCGCCGAGCGGCAGAGCAAGTACTTGGATCGCCTTCAGCTCTTTCGCCGTGGGCAGGCGCACCTCGTCCCAGCGCCCCGGGATCAGGCGCTCGGTGAACGCCTCGATCGCGGCCATCTTCTCAACCGGCTCTTCGATCGCTCTGGCCTGGCCGAGGACTACCACCGAGCGGTAGTTGACCGAATGGTGCACGGCCGAGCGCGCGAGCACGAGCCCGTCGAGCAAGGTGACCGTCAGGCACATCCGCGCGCCGGCGGCCAAGGCGCGCACGGTGCGACTGGCGCTCGAGCCATGGAAGTACACGTTGTCGCCGACCCGGGCGTGAAGCGTGGGAATTACATATGGCACCTCCTCTACCGAGAAGCCGACATGCGCCACCAGGGCCTCGTCGAGGATCGCCTCGATCGTCTCACGCTCGTAACCGGCGCGAGCGGGCATCCGCCGTACACGCGTGCGAGGGGAGGGCGCTTGGGTCCGGTGTGCATTTGGTGGATGTGAGGCCATGGTGAGTTACCCTACGTGCTCTTTGGCTCTCTGAAAAGGGCCAATTTCATGTGAGAATATAGGGCCAATGGATTTGCATCTCGACCTGTCGGGGGCCTCGGGTGGCTCGATGCGGGCTCGCGTCGAGAGCGCACTCCGCGAGGCGGTGCGCAGCGGACGACTTGCTCCGGGAAGCCGGTTGCCTTCGACGCGCGCTCTCTGCGCTCAGCTCGGCCTCTCGCGCGGAGTGGTGGTGGACGCCTACTCCCAGCTTGCCGCCGAGGGTTACCTGCAAACACGCCGCGGCGGAGGCACAACTGTTGCGAGCGCGGCGGTGTCAAATGGACAGCGGGTCGCAAGCGTGGCGCCCGCCGATGTGGTTCGCCACGATCTCAATCCTTATCGCCCGGCGCTGGATGGCTTCCCCAGAGCGGCGTGGCTGTCCGCGTTGACGCGTGTGCTGCGCAGCGTTCCCGACGAGCGGCTTGCCTATCCCGACCCGGCCGGCACGCCGGAGCTGCGCGCCTCGCTCGCGAGCTATCTGGGCAGAGCACGCGGCGTGCGCACAATGCCCGAGCAGGTCGTGATCACCTGCGGCACGCGCCACGGTGTTGAGCTGCTGTGGAGCGTGCTTGTGGCCAAGGGAGCGCGCCGCGTGGCGGTCGAGTGTCCCGGCTGGCGGGGTATGCACGAGACAGCAGCCGACGCGGGGCTAATCCCCGTCCCGCTGCCGGTCGACGAGCACGGTCTAGTTGTGGAGCGCCTACAGCGCGAGCAGGTGGATGCCGTTGCGCTCGCCCCCGCACACCAATATCCGACGGGCGCTGTCCTCTCGCCCGCTCGTCGCCTCGCGCTCGTTGAGTGGGTGCGCAAGCGGGATGCCTTGATCGTGGAGGACGACTACGACGCCGAGTACCGCTATGACCGCCAGCCGGTCGGCTCCCTGCAGGGCCTTGCGCCCGAGCACGTCGCCTACTGTGGCTCGGCCAGCAAGACGCTCGCGCCGGCTATACGTCTCGGCTGGCTCGTGCTCCCCGGGCCGCTCGCCGAGCAGCTCGCCACTCGCCAGCGCCGGCGCGGCAGCATGCCATCGCCGCTTAACCAGCTGGCGCTATCGGACTTGATCGAGCGTGGTGAGCTTGATCGGCACCTGCGCCGCCAGCGCCGCCGCTACGCGCGCCGGCGCGAGGCGTTGCTCGATGCGCTTTCCCGCCAGTTGCCAGAGGCGAAGATATCCGGCGCCGCCGCCGGCCTGTACGTCGTTGTCGGCCTGCCCGATGGCATTGGCGAGCGGGCCGTGCTCACTGCCGCGCGTTCGCGGGGCATTGCGCTCGAGGGAGTTGGAGGTCCCTCGCCTGGGCTAGTAGTGGGTTATGCCAATCTGGCCGACCCATCCGTAGCTCCGGCTGTACGGGCGCTCGTTGCGAGTGTTCGAGATGCGGAGCCCGAAGCGAGTGTTCAGGATGTGGAGAGTCAAGGGTCGGCGTTTTCCAGTCCCTCTTGCCCAGACACTTGAGGTGCCCGTCGCGAGCGCCCGGCAAAGTTGCCCACGAGCACCCCGATCACCGTCACCAAGTAGAGCTGGCCGAGCAGCATCTCCAAGACCGCGAGCGCGCGGCCGATGTGGCTCGCCGCCGTGAGATCGCCGAAGCCCGTTGTGGTCAAGGCCGTAAAGCTGAAATACACGATCTGGCTAGTGGAGACGTGTGCCTGCTCGGCGAAGTACTGGGCGTTATCGACTTTTCCGACAAAGCCGATAACCCAGGCGAACATGAGACCCACCAGCAGGTACAACGTCAGTGCTCCAGATACCGCCTGAGGGGTAACGCCGTGGGCGCGCACCAGGCGCATCAAGCCTCCGATCAGGGCCAGCGGGATCGCCGCGGAGAGCACCCCGCTGATTGCGAACAGCTCGGCGTCGGAGAGCGCGCCAGCGGCCTCGCCGACGACGGTGAAGCTTGTGAGACCAAGCAGCACGATCGCCACGGGCCAGCGCACATCGCGGCTCGCGCGTGAGGTGGCCACCACCGCGAGCAGCGCCAGCCATTGCAGCGCGCATACAACGGCCCGTGACCAGTTCGCGCTCGGCGCGACGATCACGAACACCAGCAGCGTCAGCGTCAACAGGAAGACTGCGCCATAGCGGAATCCCGCCTGTCTGTCCTCTGCGGAGGCCATCACGTGAGGGGATTGTGGCCTACTCGACGGCGGGGCTCATCACCGCCACGGGTACGGCCAGTCCGGCTGAACGTTTGAGCGTGGCTATTCGCCGGCCGTATTGGACCGCGGGCCTGATCTCGCTCACCTGGCCGGCAAGCTGTCTTACGGTCTCATCCAGATCCTCAGCCAGGAGCGCGAGACCCCAGAAGTGCGCCGGTCCGTGCCGCATACCGGAGCGCTCGAGTATCTCGTCAGGTTCCTGAATCACCTCGAAGATCGTCTCGCCGAGACGAAAGAACGCCTGACGGGGGGCTCTCGCCGGGGTCGGTCGCTCGCGGATGCGGCGCAGGTCCAGGCCGGCCGACTCCAGTACGCGCATGCTGCGGTCGAGGTCCGGCGACATCGCCACTACATGGTCGATCGCGCCCAATCCGTTGGGGTGCTCTGGCGCACTGGGGTGCGGGGGTCGCTTAGAGATGGTTGTGGGCAGGCCGTCGAGCTCGGTGCTCGAGACTCCGCGTAGCGACCATCCAAGGATCCCTTGACCGGCTGGCTGTCCTAGGAGTGCGATGCGCACCGTGCCGAGTTGCACCATGCCTGAGGACACGGCGAAGCCAAGCGCCTCCCAGTTGCTGGGCTCGTCGGCGATGGCGATCTCGTCGATCGTCGTGATCCTTCTTATGGTCGCGGCTTCGTCGCTGACCGGCTCTCTCAGCTCGGTCTGGGTGCTCTTTGAGGGCGGTATCTCCATCTTCATTGCCTCGCCAGGGTGAGCGGCTCCAGTGAGCGTGCCGCACCACGAGTTACAGGGCTAGGGATCGTGACACACCGTAAGTCAACCGGACCGGAGATCGGACCGCGTTATGCGTTCAATCGCACCGGGAGCGTCTTGAGCTGATTGATGAAACCCGACTCGACCATCAGTCCCCTGCCGTCGAGCTCCATCTTGGGGAAGCGCTTGAGCGTCTCCTCGAACAGGATGCGCAACTCCAGTCGCGCGAGCGCGGTACCGAGACAGAAGTGACGGCCGCCCGCGCCGAAGGCCTGGTGCTCGGTTGTGCGACGCACGTCGAAGTGATCGGGGTCTTCGTGCCTCGTCTCGTCGCGGTTGGAGGAGGCGTACCACATGACCACCCGGTCGCCCTCTTTGATCTGCTGGCCGCCCAGTTCAGCATCTTTGGTGGCGGTGCGCCTGAAGTGAGCAAACGCCGGGAACATGCGCAGTGACTCCTCGACGGTGCGAGGCACGAGCTCCGGGTCCTCGAGTACGAGCCTTCGCTGTTCCGGGTCTTCAAGTAGGGCGCGCATACCGCTGCAATAGGTTGCCTTCGTGCTGTCGTTGCCGGCGGCCACGAGCAGGAAGAAGCCCATCACGATCTCGTGCTCGGCGAGCTGCTCGCCATCGACTTCGGCGTGCACGAGCACGCTGGTTAGGTCGTCGGTCGGGCGCTCGCGGCGCTCGGCGATCATCCGTCCGCAACGCTCGAAGATCTCGGGGATCTCTTTGTCCATGACCGCCTCGATCCCGTCGGGGTTGAGGTCGGGGTCGCCGGCTCCGAGCGTCGAGTTCATCAAGCGCGCCCAGATCGCGTCGTCCTCGGGTGGAATGCCCATAAAGCTCCCGATCACGCGCGAGACGACCGGCTGGGCCACGTCGCCCACCAGGTCGCACGTCTCGCGTCCGGCGAGACCGTCGAGTGTGCTCTTCACGATCTCCCTGATCGCCTCCTCGTGGGCGGCGATCCGCTTAGGGGTGAAGCCCGCCTGGAAAAGTGCCTTGACACGGTCGTGCTTGGGCGGGTCCATGCCGATGAACATGGCTCGCGCGAGCTCCACAGGGAAGACGGAGGAGACGACTGTCACCCCGCCCAGTTCTGAGGAGTAGGTCTCCCAGTCGCGGCTCACTGTGTGGACGTCCTCGGCGGTGGTCACCGACCAGAAGCCGCCTTCCTCCGGGAATTCGCTGATCTCGCGGGTCCAGTGGACGGGGCAGCCCTGCCTCAGTTCTTTGAACAGGGCGTGGGGTGGACCGTCCACCCAGTGCTCGCGCTCGAGCACGCGCTGCTCCTCAAGGTTGGTGTCGGTCGCTGTCATCGAAGCCTCCATTCGGACTGCCGGGGGATGCGGCACGGGGCGTGGTGACCGTCGATGTTACTCGTCCGCGGGCTTGTTTGGCTACGCAGCCAGTTGGGCCGCGGGCATCGCCTGCGTGACCGGTCCAAGCAGCCCTCTCGCGGACGGGCTTGAAGAAAGTCTTGGCATGCCTTATTCTGAACTGCATGGCCGCCAAGGAAAGTGTTCGCTCACCGGCGATTGAGGACTACAGCAAGGCGATCTACACCTTGGAAACGCGGAGCGACGAGCCCGTCTCGACGAACGCGCTCGCCGAGCGCCTGGATCTCACGACCGGCTCGGTCTCGGGCATGCTCAGGAAGCTCGACGAGCTTGGCCTCATCTCACACGTGCCCTACCGTGGCGTGCGCCTGACCCCCGAGGGACGCCGGGTGGCGCTTGAGGTGATCCGCCACCATCGCCTACTCGAGCTCTACCTGGCGGAGGCTTTGCACATGCCTTGGGATCGTGTGCACGACGAGGCGGAGGTGTTGGAGCACGTCCTCTCCGAGGAGCTGGAGGCCTTGATCGCGGCGAAGCTCGGCAATCCCACGATCGACCCGCACGGCGACCCGATCCCGAGCGTCGATCTGGAGCTTGAGGAGCATCCCACGCGCAGTCTGGAGTCCTTGGTGCCCGGTGACGAGGGGACCTTCGTGCGCGTATCCGACGCCGACCCCGAGATGCTGCGCTATTTGGCCGAGCAGGGGATCATGCCCGGTGGGCGCATCCATGTGCTCGAGCGCCAGCCCTTCGGTGGCCCCTTGCTTCTGAGCGTCGACGGTCGCGAGCACACGCTTGGGGGTGGGCTCCTGCATGCGATGCGCGTCAGTGTCGAGTCCCACGTCCCCGCTCCCGGAGGGCCGGTCCGGTGAGCGAGACCGCGCTGCGTCCGGTCGCGGCGCTCGAGGGGGCCTCCGTTGCGCTGCCCGATGGCGCTGTCGTACCGAGCGCGCTCGAGGAGCTCTTGGCAAGAGGGAGGCTGCGCGCAACGCTCGCGATGCTCGGCCCTGCTTTCGTCGCGGCGATCGCCTATGTGGACCCCGGCAACTTCGCCACCAACCTGCAGGGTGGAGCACAATTCGGCTACCTGTTGCTGTGGGTGGTGCTGGTGGCGAACCTGATGGCGATGTTGATCCAGTACCTGTCGGCCAAGCTCGGGATCGCCACCGACCGCGACCTGCCCGAACTGTGCCGCGAGCGCTTCCCGCGCGCGGTCACCTGGGGACTGTGGGCGCAGGCGGAGATCATGGCGATGTCGACCGACATCGCCGAGTTCCTCGGCGCCGCGCTCGGCTTGAACCTGCTGTTCGGCGTGCCTCTGCTGCCCGCAGGCCTTATCACCGGCGCGATCGCCTTCGCGATCCTGGAGCTGCAGACGCGCGGCTTCCGCCGCTTCGAGCTCGCGATCAGCGCCTTGCTCGGCATCGTCTTCCTCGGGTTCCTCTACGAGGCCCTGCGCATCGGGCCTTCGGCGAGCGGCTCCTTGCACGGCCTGCTCCCCGGTCTGCACGGCACGAGCTATCTGTACTTGGCGGTGGGCATCATCGGCGCCACCGTCATGCCCCACGCGATCTATCTGCACTCTGCTCTCACGAACGGGCGCATGGCGTGTCGCAACGATTCCGAGCGCCGGCGCGTTCTACGCTTCGAGAAGCTCGACGTGATTATCGCCTTGGGCTGTGCCGGGATCATCAACATGGCGATGCTCGCGATGTTCGCGAAGCTGTTTCACACGCCTGCTTTCTCCGGGCTCGACTCGATCGGTATAGCTCACGCCCAGCTCGGAAATCTCGTCGGCGGTGGCGCCGCGCTCGCATTCGCCGTTGCCCTGTTTGCCTCCGGCGCCTCTTCCTCAAGCGTGGGCACCTACGCGGGCCAGGTGGTGATGCAGGGATTCATCAAAGTCAGGATTCCCTTGGTTGCCCGCCGCGCGGTCACGATGCTGCCGGCCATCGCGGTCTTGGCGGCCGGCATGAACCCCACCGCGGCGCTCGTTCTCAGCCAGGTGGTGCTCTCGTTCGGGATTCCCTTCGCACTTGTGCCGCTCGTGATGCTGACCAGCAATCGCAGCGTCATGGGTGTGCACGTCAACCGCCGCCTCACGACCGTCGCGGCGTTCGTGATCGCGACGCTCATCACCTCGCTAAATATGTTCTTGATCTACCAGCAGCTACTCGGCTGAGCCCCTAATCGATGACGCCGCGCGGTTGAGCGACGGTCGGTGCTCACAATCGCGAGAGGGTCGCGGGCTCAGCTCTCGCGTTGCCCTCGCCGCATTCCCAGCCACAGCCACAAGGGGTACGTGGCGAAGATCGCCGCGGACAGCTTGTGCGTGCGCGGACCGGCCTTGCGCCAGTCAAAGCGGAACACACCCGAGTTGAGCATCCAGTCGCGGCCCGAGGCGGCGCGGCACATCTTCCACACGGGCTTGGTCCAGCCCTGGTCGAGATACAGGCCTACGCTCACGCCCCAGAACACGGCCATATAGGCCACCCCGAAGACTCGATCGCGCTTGGCGCTGGGCTCCAGCCCGCGAGTAGCGCGGGCATAGGTTTGGCCGCCGCTATACAACAGGGGGGGATCGATCAGGAACGACATGCGTGTTTCTCCTCGCTTGAGTGTTGGTCGAATCGAACGTACGTCGATCCCTTCATGCGGCCTCCCGCTTGACTTGGGCACCATCCACGCCGCTCGACCTTTTCATGCAGCCTCCCGCTTGGTTTGAGCACCGTCGACGTCCCGGCCGAGCAGTGCGAAGGCCAGTCGCGTGGCCAGCGCCATGATCGTCATCTGTGGATTGACGCCCAGCGAGCTTGGTACCGCCGAGCCGTCCGCCACGTACACGCCGTGCACGCCGTGTACTTGCAGGTCGCCGTCGATCACCCCGTGCGTGGTCCGCGCATCGGCGCGGGCCGTGCCAAGCGGGTGGAACGCCATCAGCTTGAGGTCGCGCAGGCGTGCTCTCTCCGGGCTGACCCCATCAGGCAGCGGCAGGTAGACCTCGCGTGCCCCGGCGGCCTCGAACAGCTCGTGCATGTGCGCCAGACCCTTGCGAAAACGCTTCAGGTCCGCCTCGATCAGGTCATAGCGGATCAGGGTATTCCCAGCCACAGTCCGCACGCTGCCTCGCGAGCTGTCAGACACCATCACGCCGAACTGCGCCAAACGGGGGTAATCAGCCATCGCCTCCGCATGCCTGGCGCCGGTCAAGGGCAGCGACATCGCGGCATACGCGGGTGGTCCCGCCACACCCTCGAAGATGATGCCCTCCCCGGCGAACTCGTCCACATAGAAACTCTGGGGCACGCCTTTGGCCATGTCCACCCGCTCGTTCATGCGCGCGAACACTGCCGTCGCCGGGTGTAGCGAGAGGTTGCGTCCGAGTTGGCCCGATGCTCCGCCAAGCCCGCTGCGGGCAAGCAACAGGGGAGTATGGATCGTGCCGGCGGCCACGATCACGACCGGCGCGCATACCTCGATGTGCGCGCCGCTTGCCATCCGCGCACGCACGCCGGTTGCGACCCGCGCATTGCCCCTCTCTTCGACGAGCACCTGCTCCACCCGGGCGCCCGTCACGATTCGCGCGCCCGCGCTCTGGGCTCGGGGGATATAGGTGATACCGGTGTGCTGCTTGGCCGAGGTTGGGCAACCAAACGCGCACACGCCCGAGCCCACGCACCCGCGCGCGTTACGACGTAGATAACCGTGTGACCAGCCAAGCCGCTCGGCCCCACGCCGTGCCACGGCCGCGTTCCCGCCAGCCAACTCTGGGGTCACCTCGCTCACCGACAGCGCCTCTTCAACGCGCTCGAAGCAGGGGCTTAGCGAGCGCTCGTCCAAGTCCAGGCCGAACTCGCTCGCCCAGCGGTCGAGTACTCGTGCGGGTGTGCGAAAGCAGGTGCCCGAATTGACGAGCGTGGTGCCACCCAATCCGCTGCCCAGCGGAAGCAGGATCGGGGGAGCTCCAAGCGTCGTCGTCTGTCCACCGTCGCGGTACAAGCGTGCGAGCATCTGCGGCGGTCGCGCCGTGAAGTCATCGGGGTTGTGCCAATGGCCCTCCTCGATCACGACCACATCCATGCCACCCTCGGCCAGCTCGGCGGCCGCCACGGCGCCGCCCGCGCCCGCGCCGATCACGCACACGTCCGCCTTCATCCCTACCGAGTCACGCATCGCGCCGGTCACGTCCTGGCGTCGATTGGTCGCGGACTGTCTCAGTCGCCCATTCGATTGCAGCGGCCCATTCCCGGACTGTCACGGTCGCCCCTCGGCTTGTCGCAGCGCCATTCCGCGAGCCACGACCTCGGCTCCGTCCCATCCAAGTGCCCGGCTGACCTCTGGGTCGTCGTAGCGGCCGAGCGCAAGCACGATCTGTGCCAGCTGATTGACGGTCGGGGCATGCGCGAGCAGCGCTGCCCCACGCGGCCTGCGCGCGAGCGCAACGAGCACGCGCATACCTGCCCTCTGGGGTCCTGGGGCGCTGGAGATGAACTCCTCGAGTGCTTCGCGCGATGATGAGGCGGCCGGCATGGCCCGGTCACCGTATCAGTGAAATGGGAGACTTTGGCTGTACGGCCAGTCAGGCTTGGCGGCCGCCAAACGCGGTGGTGTCCGCGGGTGAGGTTTGAGTCCGCGCTATGCCCCGGCGCTGCTCACCCGTCAGCGAACGGCGCGAGCGGCACACCGTGATCTCGCTCACGCATCCCCAGCTCGTAGACCCCGCCATGGGCGGTGTGCAGCGTGCTGGCCGCCTGTCCGCGTGGACGCACATTGAGCGCAAGCGCCGCCACCGAGCAGTTGACGACATCGTGCTCGCCCCCGTCAGGGTCGGCATAACGCCATCCCGCGCTTGACCCCGCGGGTGTGTCGACGTGAGCTTCGACGCTCAGGCCATCCTCTCCTGGGATCGCAAGCGAGCAGCGCGCGGCGCTCTCCGTCACCTTCAGCCCGCGTGCGCCGAGCCCGCCCAGTCGCAACATGCGACCGTCCAGCGAGATCGCCCCGCTTGCCACCCACGGAGTGAGCCGGCCCGCGACCAGCACCCGTCCAAGCGCCACGTCCACCCACGCAAGGGGATCCTCCTCGAAGCCGATCCCATGCAGCCAGATCCAGCGCTCCGCGTGCTCAGAGCCCCAGTTGTGGCCGACCATGCCCTTCCATCCGTCCAACCGCAGCGTGTGGTCGGGCAATTCGATCGTGCCTTCGAAGCTCGCCGCCGGGGCGGGACTCGTGAGCTTGGTGCGTGGCAAGGGCGCCTTGTACAGCCAGCCTTGCTTGAGATGGCGCAGTTCAGGCTCCTCCGAGGCGAAACGCAGCGACCAGCGCGCCGGGCCACAATTTCCCTGCGCAAGACCTGGGCCCAGGCGTGAGTCCCCACCGATCTCGATCCACCCGCCTGTGGGCACCGTCAGCTCGGTGGTGGTGAGCTTGTGCATGAATGGTGCCCCCGCCGACGCATCGAACACCGTGCACCACAGCGAGCCGCTCGGGGCTTGGCCCGGGCGCTTGTGGACCGTGTAGCGGATCCAAGCTCCCACCGGCTCATCTGGGGACACGGCACGCAGGTAGAAGGACTCATACATGCCCGTCTGAAGCTTGGCCTTCGCAAAGATCGGGGTGCCCGCCATGTCCGTGATCGTAACCGGAAGGCCGAAATGCCAGCCATACCCGCGATCGTAACCCCTGCCGGAAGCGCTCCTGTAAGGATCACGCCATGGAGCACGAGCCACTCGTAACCTTGCCTCCGGCTTTGACCGTGCCTGCCCTCGCAACGGGTGCCCGCTACGTGATGGGAGTGGACGGTGGCGCAACCAAGACGCTCGCCGCTGTGCTCGACCTGCAGGAGCGCGTCCTGCACCTCGGTCACGGCGCGTCCAGCAACCCGGACGCCGTAGGCACTCGCACCGCGACCGACTCACTTCTGGAGGCAACCGACGAAGCCATCGGTCGCGCCGGGATCGAACACGGGCAGCTCGACGCTGCCGTCTTGGCGATCGCGGGGACCGACACCGACGCAGTTGCAGCCGAGGTGCGCTCAAACCGTCCCAGTACCTGGGTGGTCGTCAACGATGTGGTCGGAGCTTGGGCGGCGGCCACCGGTGCACGCCCCGGCGTAGGGACGATCTCGGGGACGGGCAGCAATGTATTCGGAGTGGGCGCCGACGGGCGCGCCTGGCGCGCGGGCGGCTGGGGTCATGTCCTCGGCGACGAGGGCTCCGGCTACTGGCTGGCGGTGCAATCGATCAAGGCGGCCTTGTGCGACCGTGAGCGCTCGGGCCCGGAGACCGCTTTGAGTGCCGCCGCGATGGACTTCTTCGACGTGCCCAGTGTCGAGGCGCTCGCCGCGCTCGTCTATTCCAGGCCACTGGCCAAGGGCGAGATCGCCGCGTTTACGATCGAGGCCGCGCGCGTAGCTCACGCCGGGGACACGGTCGCGCGCGGGCTCTACGAGCGCGCAGCGGCCGAGCTCGGCCGGCAGGTTGTGGCCGTGATCGAGCAGACCGGTCTTTCCGGCGACTTCCCGGTCGGGTTGATCGGCAGCGCCTTCAAGGCGGGCGCCTTGTTCGTCAAGCCCCTCACCACTGTCATCCATGAGATCGCCCCGCTGGCCACGGTGGCGGTCGTGGAGATGGCACCCGTCGGTGGCTGTGTCTTGCTCGCCGCGCGCGTCGCCGGTCGCGAGCAGGCTGTTGAGCCCACCGAACTCAAGTCCTCGCTCGACGCGGCCCTTGCGCGCGAGGGTGTGTTCAGAGAGTGATCCTCTCGCGCCTGCCGATCGCATCAGGTCCCTCACCCGCGATGCGGATGGCGGCCGCGGCATTTGCGAATACGGCGGCCTCGAGGGCTTCCTTACCCTCCCTCAGGGCCACGAAGAAGGCAGCCGCGAACACGTCGCCCGCGCCGATGTCATCGCACATCGGGACGACCGGGGGGAGTGGAGTCTGCGCCACCGACTTGCCCCCGGATAGGTGGATCGTGGTGGGCCGTGAGCCGGCCGTGACGGCGACGATCGCCTCTTGGTGGCGTGCCGCCGAGAACAGAGCGTGACAACTGGGAAACTCCTGCTCGGAAATTACGGCCGCGTCGAAGCGGCCCGGGAGTCGCGCCTGCTCGAGCGCCACGGCTGTGATGCGGCCAGGCAGCGCCTCGCTGTCACCCGAGACCAGCGGTATGTCCCCCAGCAGGGATCCCGCGTCCAACTGGACAAGTGGGAGACCTTCGTCCTCTTGCCACTGCCGCACCAAGCCCTGTGGCGTGACGCCCACAAACCCGGCCTTGCCGTTCCAGGAGACGGGCGTCTCGCGCGCCACGGGGGCGATGTGCAATATCGCGGTGTCGGGCGTCATCGGCTCTACGATCGGCCCGGCCCAGGCGAGTAGGCGCTGGCTGCGCTCGGCGCCGGCTCCGCGCGTGCTCAGTGTCGTGGTGTGCTCGGCGGGGATCACGTGCAGCTCGAGCTCATCTCGATACGGCGCTAGCAGCTCTTCGATCTCCTCTGGCACACCTTGCGTGAGGATCAGCGTGCGCAGTCCCAGGCGCGCGGCCTGCAAAGCGCTGTAGAAGGCGCTGCCACCAGCGCGATAGAGAGTGCCGTGCTCTGGGTGCTCGATCGCGTCGCGCGTCACGTGGCCCACCGTGACGTAGTCAAAGCGGGTGTCCGACAGACGGGCGGCGCTCGGCAAAGGCTCTAGTCGACTTGCGGAGGAATACGCAACGGCAGCTCCGCTCCCGCAATGCTCGCCGCGGCCAGCCTTCCCGTAAAGACGCATCCCCCAAGGAATGTGCCCTCCAGCGAGCGCTTGCCGTGCACTCCGCCGCCACCGAAGCCGGCGGCCTCGCCAACCGCGTAAAGGCCAGGGATCGGTTCCCCTCCCCCGCGCAACACGCGACAGCCAAGGTCGGTCTGGATGCCACCAAGGCTCTTGCGCGCCATCGGCTGTAGGCGGATCGCGATCAAAGGCATCGCCTTGGCGTCCACGATGCGCTGGAAGCGAGCGGTGCGCAGCCGGTCGCCACGCCAGTTGCGCAACTGTCCGATACGGCGCAGCTGATCGTCGTTGAACAAGCCCTTCCCACGCGCGATGGTCTCGTCATAGCGGCCGATCTCGCGCTCCAGCACCGAAGTCTCGATCGCCCCTTCGCCAGTGACTTCGTTCATCTTGTCTGCCAGCTCCACGAGCGAAGCGGCTGACACGAAGTCGGGCGAACCCTGCAGAAAATGGTTCACCAGGCCCGGTTTGCCAAGCAGCACGCCGAGCAGGAACGGCACAATGCGCCGCTCGCGTAGGTGTGGGTTGTGCTGTGAGCCGGATACATCCAGCTCGCGCTTTGCGATCTTGAAGTTGCACACGAGCCAGGAGTACTTGCGCTCGTCCTCGCACATGCGCTCGAGCGCGGCATAGGCATCGAACGTGGGCATTACTGGCACCGGTCCATAGCGACGACCGTCTGGATCGAGCATCACCCCCGAGCGCGGCGGGATCAGCTTCAAGCCATGGTGCTCGCGCTGGGGTTTCGGATGGCGCACCGCATCGGCGTAGTTCCACATGCGCGACAGGTGGGTGACGTTGCCGCCCAGTTGTCTCACCTCTTCGTGCATTGCTCCGTCGGCGTAATAGTGAGAGCCCATCAAGAGTTTCTCCGGCGCCGG
Source organism: uncultured Solirubrobacterales bacterium (assembly GCA_963731565.1). Lineage (GTDB taxonomy): Bacteria > Actinomycetota > Thermoleophilia > Solirubrobacterales > Solirubrobacteraceae > Palsa-744. The sequence goes on along the minus strand of CAVSWG010000001.1, from coordinate 3,225,751 downwards.
TCCGAGTCTCGAGCTTGGCCATTCACGGCGGACCAAGTCCAGATTCCCCCCGATCCCCCCGGCGGCAATCACGACCGCCTTGCCGGCGCGCAGCTCATATCCACCCGGCTCGGATGCTCCATCGCCCTTGTCCGATACGTCCTTGAGGGTGGTGTGCTCCGTTTGGGGGGTGCCCGCGCGCGCGTGTGAGGGGGGGTGCTCTCCGGTCACACGACAGCCAACCGCTTGCCCTTCCTCGACGATCAAGCTGGTCACCCGTGAGTGCAGGCGCAGATCCAAGGCCGAGCGGCGCGGATGAGTCTCAATCGCTCCCCACACTGCCTGCACCAGTGCCTTGCCTGTGCCCCAGGTCAAGTGGAAGCGCGGCACCGAGTTGCCGTCGCCGAAGTTGCCACGCTCGGCCCAGTTGACCACGGGGAAGAACTTCACGCCGATCTCGCGCAGCCACCCACCCACGTCATCGCGCGCGCGTGTCACGTACTGCTCAGCCCAGCGCCTCGGCCACACGTCCTCCGGGTCGAACTCGGCGATTCGCAGCCAGTCCTCGAGCGCGAGCCGCTCGTTGTCGGGAATTCGGGAGCGGCGCTGCTCAGGCGAGTCGACCATGAACATGCCGCCGAATGCCTCACGCGCAAGCCCGCCGATCTCCTGTGGGCGGCAGCGGTCGAGCAACAGCACACTGTGTCCGCTGCGCAGCAGCTCGAGCGTGCTCACCAGGCCGGCGAGCCCGGCGCCGACGACGATCACATCTGGGTTCGCCTCGCTCACAGAGCAAGCCCCAGGGTGGTGACCGGTGGTGTCAACGGAGCCCTCATGTGAGCGCCATCCCCGGTGCCACCCTCACTTCGACGAGCTCGGGCTTGCCCGAGGCCAGCGCCGCGCTCAGCCCATCGGAAAGCTCCTCCACGTTGCCGACGACGCACGATTTGACTCCGTAGCCGCTCGCCACGGCGGCGACATCGAGGGCAGGCAGGTCGAGGCCAGGTGCGTCCACGATGTCCTCGAGCATCCCGAACCACTTGAGGATCGCGTACTCGTCGTTGCGCAAGACCAGGAACGTCACCGGCACGTCGTAGGCGGCGGCGCTCCAAAGGCTCTGGATCGCATACTGGGCTGAGCCCTCGCCGATCACGCACACCACCGGGCGACTCGGCTGGGCCAGCTGCACACCGATCGCGGCCGGCATCCCGAAGCCAAGCCCGCCGCCAGAGGAGAAGTAGTAGCTACCCGGCGCCGACAGGCGCAGCTGGTTGCGCAAGGCGACTGTGGCTGACGGCGACTCGAGCACCACGATCCCGTCCTGTGGGAAGACCTCGGCGAGCGCGCGCACCGCCGTGGACGGGCTCATCGGGTCGCTCAGGGGCACCGGCTCTGGTGCGGGTCGTGCGGCAGGAGCCTCGCGCTCAGACTCCTCGAGCATGTCGGCCAACGCTGCAAGGGTGAGCGCAGGATCGGCGACGATCGCATCGCCCATCGGCGCGCGCGCCGCCTCATCAGGATCGCTTGTGATCGCCACAAGGCTCGTACTCTCGGCCAGGAGCGGGCCTGGCACGTTGGGGTAATAGGGAAAGACAGAGGTACCCACCGTCAACACAAAGTCGTGTGCGGCGAGCATTTCGCCGACGGGCAGCACGGCAGGCGGGAGGATGCCCTGGAAGAGCGGGTGGTTCTCGGGAAAGCCGATCCGTCCGCCGCCGGGAGCCGGCGTCGCGTACACCGGCAGGTGCTGTAGCTCCGCCAGCCGGATCGCCGCATCCCAGCCACCAGAAGCATCGATCTCAGGGCCAGCCACGAGTGCTGGACGCTCCGCGCTTTGCAGGCGCTGGGCTAGAGCGGCCAGAGCGTCGGGGCCCGGCTGACCGGCTCCCGTAACCCTGCGGGCGCTCTGGTAAGCGACAGCGCCCTCGTCAACCTCCACGCCCCAATCGTCCATCGGGATAGATAGAAACGAAGGCCCGCGCGGAGGCAGCCCAGCCACGTGAATCGCCCGCGCCAGCGCGTGTGGCACGTCCTCGGCGCGCGGGGGCTCATAACTCCACTTCACAAGCGGGTGCACCATGCGCGTGGCATCGCGGTTGGTCAAATTGGCCTGCAAAGTCATCAACGAGCGGTACTGCTGGCCAGCGGTGACCACAAGCGGGCTCTTGTTGGCCTGTGCGTTGAAGATCGCCCCCATGGCGTTGCCTACACCAGGTGCGGTGTGCAAGTTCACGAGCGTCGGACGCCCACTCGCCTGGGCGTACCCATCGGCCATGCCCACCACCGTTGCCTCCTGCAGGCCAAGCACGTAGCTGAAGTCAGCCGGGAACTCGGTCAGCATCGGCAGCTCGGTGGAGCCAGGGTTGCCGAACACCTTCGTCATCGAGCGTTCGCGCAGTAGCTCGAACACGGCCTCTCTAACAGTTCTCACGTGCGTCTCCTCGATGATCGGTGTCTTCACTCTGATGAAGAAGCTTCTTCGGCGGCGCACAATACCCCCAGCGCATCGTTGGCGGCGCTCGTTTGTTCTGAAGGTGTCGCGTGTAGAGGTCCTGGGAGTCTCGTTGCACACGCCGAGCACGCGTCATAGCGCTTGTACTTTGTCGTGGAGGCCCGATCTAGATGAGATGCAGCGCACGCGTGCCGCCAGTCCGCATTGGACTCTTGCTTGTCCTTATAGGGCTTCTCTACGCCTGCGCGCTTTCGAGCACACCCGCTCGCGCGGCCCAACGCAAACGGTCGGCCGAGGGAGCGGGATCGCGTTACCCAGCGCAGGCTCAATATCCCCGGCGGGTCGCGCGACCAAGCGAATTCGCCCATTCTTCGTCGAGCACGGGAGGGGCCTCAGCGGGACCAAGCACGTCCGCCACGTCCCCAAGCACCTCGAGCGCGAAGGTCCCTGGCAAGAAGCCGAAGAAGCCAGCCAAGAAGCCCAAGCGCGGCCTGCACGGCAACCCTGCCCGTGCGCTCGTCGGGTATGCAGCCATGCAGCAGAACTTCTACATACCCGGCACCGGCCTGTACGAGGGTGAACCCTATTCCTATCTATGGCCCTTCTCCCAGGCGCTTGCCGCAACAATCAGCGTGGCGAGCATCTCCGGGCAAGCAGCAAGCCAGGCCAGCACCCACTCGCGCGAAGTGCAAGCTCGCCTGGTCGGCCTCGGGAAGTACTGGGCCACCCCTTCGCCGGTTGCCGGCAGGGCCCCCACCGGTGAACAACCCGAAGGCGAAGAACCCGGCGAAGGCTCCGAACCGGTCGAAGCGCCCGGCATCGCGCCTCCCGAACTGCCCTCCTTCAACGGCGAGGTCGTACCTCCCGGCGGCGCCAGCTACTACGACGACAACGAGTGGGTCGGGATCGAGTTGCTGCGGCTCTACAAACTCCGCCACGAAGCCGCCTCCTTGGAAAAGGCCGAGCAGATCATGGCGTTCGTGATGGCCGGCTGGGAGAACAACCCCAAGCTCGCCTGCCCGGGCGGAGTGCCCTTCTCCGACTCTCCCAGCAACACCGATCGCAACACGGTCACCGACGGCCCCGCAGCCGAGCTCGGCGCGCAGCTGTTTCGCATTACCGGCAACCTCGTGTACCTCGGGTTCGCCCAGGAGGCCTACCAGTGGGTGCGCCGCTGCCTGACCGAGCCGGGTGGTCTTTACGCCGATCACATTCGCCTGCACGGCGTGATCGATCCTTCGCTTTGGAGCTACAACCAAGGCTCGATGATCGGTGCGGGCGTACTGCTCTACCAAGCCACCGGCAACAGCGAATTCCTCTATCAGGCGCGCCAAACCGCCAACGCGGCATTGGCCTACTTCACGATCCCGCGCCTACTCAGCGAAAACCCCTTCTTCCCGGCCGTGTACTTCAGGAACCTGATGTACCTCGACGCGGTAACCCACGACCCGCCCGGGCCCAAGCTGGCACAGACCTACATAGACAGCGTGTGGGTTCACCAGCGTTTGACCGATGGCTTGTTCGCCTTCGGCTCGCCGCCTTCCACGCAATTGCTCTATCAGGGAGCGGTCGTGCAGATCTACGCCTTGCTCTCCACGCCGGCCAGCACGTACTTCTGAGCAAGATCCCCCCTACGCGCGCGCGTAGGGCACCACATGCGGAGCATGCCAACGGCACCCCACGCGAACATGCCAATACATGCTCGAGCGCTCCGCCGAGTAGGCTTCGTTTCGGATGAGCGCGGACGCAGCCAACATGATCACCGCCGAGGGGCTCAAGGAGCTTGAAGCAGAGCTTGCGATCCTCGAGGGAGAGGGCCGGCGTGAGATCGCCGAGCGGATCAAAACGGCGCGCGAGTGGGGGGATCTGAAGGAGAACAGTGAGTATCACGACGCCAAGAACGATCAGGCGCACCTGGAGACGAAGATCGCGAAACTGCGCGAACGGATCTCAACCGCCGAGATAGTCGAGGCTTCTGAGGCCACCAACGGAGCTGTTGGATTCGGCTCGACCGTGGTGGTACGGGACGAGGCGGGCAAAGAGCGCAGCTGGCAGATCGTCAGCTCGCACGACGCCTCCCCCTCAGATGGGCGGCTGTCGGCGGATTCTCCGGTTGCCCGCGCGCTGCTCGGGCGCCGTGCCGGCGAGCGGACCTCCGTCGTTCTGCCCAAGGGGGAGAGCGTCCTCACCGTCGTAAGCGTCTCCTGAAGGCTCCGGCGCGCCGGGCTCGGCGACGTCCGACGGTGTGATTTCGGCCGCGAGCAGGCTGCCCGCGGCCTCGATATTCAAGAGCCCATTCGCGCGTCGAGCAGCCACTTCCTCCTTGCGTCGGTACAGACGCTGGTCGGCAAGCTGCATGATCGATGCGGGATCGCTCACCTCCACCGGGATCTGAACCACCCCGTGGGAGGCCGTGATCGAGAAGCTCGGGCTGTGCTCACAGAGTGCTGCCACGCTCGAATGCACGAAGCTCTCGTTCTCCTGGGCGGAGAGGTCAAACAGCACGCAGAACTCGTCCCCACCCATGCGATAAGCCGTCCCACACGGAGCGACCGCACTGCGCAGACGCTCGCTCAAGCGCACCAGCAGCGTGTCGCCGGCAGGGTGGCCGAACGTGTCGTTGAACAGCTTGAAGCCGTCGAGGTCGTACAGCACCAGCTCCCAAGGCTCACCTGAGCCGGCTGTCTTACAGGCGAGTCGCAGATCGTTCATCAGCAGACGCCGGTTGCCGAGACCGGTCAATGGATCGGTGAGCGACAGGCGTCGCGAGTGGGCGAGCAAGGCAAGGTTCTCGCGCAGGGTGACAAGCAGGTGTGCTCCCACAGCCAGCACAGTCGCCGCCGCAAGGATCAGCGCCGGCGCCGTGAGGCGCGGTCCGAGGTTGCCGTATACGAGCACTCCCAATGCGGCGAGCAAAGCCAAGGTGGGCACCGACATCATCTGCCAGCTCGTCATCTGGCGCGGTCGCATGCGTACCGAGGGAGTCCAGGCCGCGACCGCGAGCAGGATTGCGGCGAGCGGCCACAGGCATTCAAGCCATGTGCCCGCCTGGTATGAGTTGGTGGCCGTCTGGTAGAGGTAGATGGAGTCAGCGACTGCGCTTACGAACATGCTTGCCGCGATCGGCAGCCACACGTTCCATCTCCGCCAGCCGCTGATGCTGAGCGCCCCGACCGCGAACATCATCAAGAGCAGATCGCCGATCGGATAGGCGAGCGACACGATGATCGAGCTGTGTGCGCCCGTGGCGCTGCGCAGAACCGGTGGGAGGACCAAAGCGGCCGCCACACACGCAGCCCCGAGCCCGGCGATCAGTCCGTCCAGCCACATGCTGGTGCGCAGCTCGCGTAGGTGACGGCGTGCGAGCAGCCCTAGTGCCACGTAAAAGCAGGGGTACATCGTCAGGTAGAGCACGTCGGCGCCCGACACACTTCCGCCGGCTACCGCGCCCGTGCCTTCGATGAGCAGCGAGTAATACAGTTCGCCCAAGCCCCAGGACAGCAGCCCGGCACCCATTGTGAGCCATGCCGCGCGCTCCTCGCGCACAAATGCGCCGCGGGCCAAGACCATCAACCCCGCGCCGAGCATCAGCACGTTGTAGATGCCGTCCTGGAAAAGACCCTCGCCCCCGGCGCCGCCAAAGCCGAGGATGGCGTGCAGCGCAAACACGCCAAGCCCCCCTATCAGGGAGGCAAGGAACAAGGTCGGGAGATGGAGTCGTAGTCGTGCGCCCATGGCTGTGCGGGTCGCCAACTACATCGACCAAACCGAGCAAAACCCTGAACCGCGAAGCGGGTCCTCTCAGTCGCCGAGTGCGTGGCCGATGCGCCGCGTGAATGCCCCCGGTTTGCGTCTATATAGGCGCGCCCCAAGCTTGAGCGACTGTTTGCGCAAACGTTTGCGTCGTCGCTCGATTCGCTTCGACAATGTCTCGCGCGCCGGGCTCTCCCCAGCAAGCGCGTCGGGATGCTCCTCGAGGTAGACGCTCAACATCCACAGGTCATGGTCTTCGCCGAGCAGGTCTCCGAGCTGGTCAGCTCGGCGCGTGGCGCGACGTGCGCCTGGGGCCTTCTTGCCGCCAAGCATGTCGAGCGCGTAGTAGAGGCTCTTCACGCGCTTGCGCCAGTTGTGCAGGGCCTGAGCGTTGCCTGCCTGCTCGTGCTTGACGTGGGCGTGGTGTCGGCGGCCTTCGTCGTATATGCGCCTCAACCCGGGGGCGAGCGCCTGGAAGTCGTGATCGACAAGGTTCCATCGGGTCAGCTGGCGGCGCATCGTCGCGATGTCCTCGAGCACCTGCTCGCGATCTGCCGGCTCGCCCATCTGTGCACGCTCATGCTCCAGATGCTCCCTCAATCGCTCGATCCCCTCGAGCGCGAGCGCTTTCGGATGGCGCTTGGTGAGTCCGTCGAGCGTCTCAAGCCGGACCTCCGCGTCGCGCGCCCCCGCCAGGCGCCTACCGGCGTCGCGCAAGGAGTCGTTTACGCGCTTGAACTCCTGCTCGCCGAGCTCGCCACGCATCAGGCGCGCCAGTGCACGCATGCGCTTGATCGCCTTGCGCGCCTCGTGCACCAGCTCGGCGGGGTCTGGATCGCTTAGGGCGGTGGAGCGCACGCGGTCAGCCCCGTTCATCCGGAGTGAACCGGTCTTGCTGCCCTCAATTGGATCGCTTCCAATAGCCATTACGCACCTACCGCCCACAGTGGAGGCTATCGCCGCGACAATGCACTCATGTCAAAGTTGCCGGATGCGCGCTGGTGGACGGTGCGCCGCGCTCAGAACCGCAAGCCCGCAACCTACCGCTGTCCGTTCTGTGGCCGTCAGCTACCGGCCTTGAGCGAGCACATGCTGATGTTCCCCGAAGACGACAAAAGTCGTCGCCGGCACGCCCACACAAAGTGCGTGTTGGCGGCGCGCCAGCGAGGCCAGTTGATGCTACGCGAGGACTGGTTGCGCACCCAGCCGCGGCCTCCCTCGCTGTGGCGGCGGCTGCTGGGACGCGTCAACTGAAATTCACGTGCCCTACGCGCGCGCGTAGGGCCATACGAATGGTGGTGTAATGAGTCTCCCGACGCGTGTCGGGTGGCCGGCTCAGCTGGGGTAGACGTGCACGTCTTCGGGGTCCACGCGCACGATCAACCTCTGTTCGCCTGGCTGGCGCAGGGGATAGGTCTCCTGACCCATGTACTTCATCGCCAGCGAATCGATGTGCTCGTCGGCGCCCTCTTTGGTGCTCTCGGCCACGCGTCCGCGGATCGTCACATACTCGTAGGGGTTCTCCAGGTTTTGCACCGTCAAAGTCACACGCGGGTCGCGCTCAAGGTTGCGCGGCCAGGCACGCCCCTCGGCGGTGTTCAGGACCGGTCGGCCGTCCTGCACGTCAACCCAGGCCGGCGCCGCGTGCACCGATCCGTCCGGGCGCAGGGTGGACACGGTCACGAAGTTCTTCCCCTTCAACAGCTCCTCGGCACGGCCTTCGATCGTCTGGCTCATCTGATTCCCCTTGCGTTTTGAGAGTGGTAAGGAGAATCTACCCACAAGCAGGGCTTCACTCGCGCTATTTGTCAACGAGGCGTGAAGCGGATTCGATCGCCCGGTTATTCCCCGCTGGTGCGTGCGGCGGCTGAGGGGATCTGGCCGAGCGGAACTAGGCGCCCATTGTTGAGCTGGAAGCGAACCGTCCGTTCGCCACCGCTCGGATGCCCGAGCGGATCGCCCGCTTTGTAGAGGGGGTAGGCGAGCGTCACTTCGGTGTCGCTTTGGCTAACCACTTTCACGGTGGCGCTCGGTTGGCTGGTGTCGGTTCCCAGGTAGTGACCGTCGACGAAGAAGAAAGCCTGCTGGCCGTACCCATCACTCGAGCCGCTGCGTGTGCCCACAAGCACGCGCAGGGTCTGGTTCGGGCGATAGTCGGATGTTTCGCTTGCGGCGTACCCATGGGCTTTGACCACGGCCACAGCTCCGTTCAGGCCTTCGCTGCTCGCGGATTCCTTGGTGAACGCCGGCGCGCTGCTCGTGCGCGTCGTTTCCACGCTCGTCCCTCCGTTCGTGCTCGTGCCGGTATCCGTGGACGTTGTGGTCTTGGGGGAGGAGCTGTTCGTGCCCGTCGTGGTCGTGGGCTGAGTCGTAGTCCCGGGTGGCGCAGCGCTCGACACGGAAACGGTCTCAGTCTTACTCGACCCGCATCCGGCCAGTGCCAGCACGAGAGCCATCGCTCCCGCAAGCACGATTCGAGGTCGCTTCTTCATGGCCCGTCCTCGCTCCTCCATCGCAGCTCCGCTCATCTCTGATTTGCCCATCTCCCCACCCTATTCGCTGTCACGAGCCCTCATCCTCGCATCGGTCTTCGAGTTGCGCGCCGGCCTTCACGGAGGGAAGGCGGGTCGTCGGCGACGGCTCGCCTCGCCAGCATGGGAGTTGTTCGGGGCGCGACGAACGAACCCCTCCCCAAAATTATTAGTGACTGCTAATCTAATGGGAAACGGACCGGCCACGAGCAGGGAGACCCACATGACAGCCACACGCAGGAATTGGACCTTGGGAATCGTCTCGGTAGCGCTCTTCATGACGGTGCTCGACAACCTCGTGGTGTCGGTCGCCCTACCGAGCATCAGACGCGACCTCGGCGCCTCCATCCAGTCCTTGGAGTGGACGGTCAACGCCTATGTGCTCGCCTACGCCGTGCTCCTGCTCACCGGGGCGGCGCTCGGCGACCGCTTCGGGCGCAAGCGCATGTTCTTGATCGGTCTCTCGGTGTTCACGGCCGCCTCGGCAGCGGCCGCGCTCGCTCCCACGAGCGACCTGCTCGTCGCTGCCCGTGCGATCCAGGGTGCCGGCGCCGCGATCGTCACGCCGCTCACGCTCACCTTGCTCGCCGATGCCTTTCCCGCCGAACGCCGCGGGATCGCGCTCGGGGTGTGGTCCGGTATCTCCGGCACGGCCGTTGCGATCGGGCCGCTCGTGGGAGGCGCAGTCGTACAGGGCATCTCCTGGCACTGGATCTTCTGGCTGAACGTCCCGATCGGTCTCGTCCTACTGCCTGTGGCGCTGCGTCGTCTCTCAGAGAGCCGCGGCCCCTACGGCACACTCGACCTGCCTGGGCTCGTGCTCGCCGGCGCCGGTGCTTTCGGGATCGTGTTCGGGCTCGTGCGCTCCCAATCGCTCGGCTGGGGCGCCCCGGCGATTCTCGTCTCCTTGATCGGTGGTGCCGCGCTGCTCGCGGCGTTCGTGGCCTGGGAGCTGCGCGCCTCAGAGCCCATGCTGCCAATGAGCTTCTTCGCCAAGCGCTCTTTCGCGGTCACCAACGTAGTCTCCCTCTCCATGTACTTCGGTATGTTCGGCTCGATCTTCTTTCTCTCCCAATACATGCAGAACGTGCTTGGAAACACGCCCTTGCAGGCGGGCTTGAAGCTGCTTGTGTGGACCGGCGCCTCGATGGTCGTAGCGCCCTTTGCGGGCGTCTTCTCCGAGCGCTTCGGCTCGCGCCCATTCATGGTGGCCGGGCTCACCTTGCAGGCGATCGCGCTCGGCTGGCTCGCCACGATGACCGCGACCCACGTGCCCTATACACACATGGTCATACCGTTCATCATGGCCGGTGCAGGCATGTCGCTCGTCTTCGCCCCTTCAGCCAACGCGGTGCTCGCCTCTGTGCGTGTCGACCAGGCAGGTCAGGCCTCGGGCGCCAACAACGCGATCCGCGAGGTCGGTGGTGTGCTCGGCGTGGCGGTCTTGGCATCTGTCTTTACAAGCGCAGGTGGCTACTCCTCGCCGCAGGCCTTCGTCGACGGACTGATCCCCGCCATGTGGGTTGGGGTCGCGGTGCTCGGGGCAGGTGCCCTGGTGGCCTTGCTCTTGCCGTTCCGCACACCCCGTGCGGCAGACGTCGCCCTGGCTGCGGCCGAGCAGCAAAGTGCCCTGCCTGCGCGGGAGCCGTCGATCGCCGAGGCGCCGCTTCCCATCTTTGCGGGAGACTCGGCGTGAGCGTTGATTCTCCGCGTGAAAATGATCCTACGCGCGCGCGTGGGGGGGAGGACGATGTGCGAGGTGCGGATGTCGCTGGTGAGGGTGCCCTGCGCGCGCGCGCAAGGGCGGATGCTGCACGAGGTGTGGATGTTGCTGGCGAGGATGCCCTACGCGCGCGCGAGGGGGAGAGTGTCGTGGAGGGGACGGATGTCGCGGAAGAGGGTGCCCTACGCGCGCGCGCAGGGCACCGTCGACGTGTCCCTGCCGCCGAGCGTCGCCAGGCACTGATCGCGGCCGCGGTTCACGAGTTCGCTGTCAGTGGGCTCCATGGCACGCCCGTGGATCGCATCGCGCGCCGCGTCGGTGTCGCTCAGCCCTATGTCTTCAGCCTGTTCGCGGGTAAGCGCGACCTGTTCCTCGCGGCGGTCGATCATTGCTTCGATCGTTTCGCCGACACGTTCACCCATGCCGCGGCTGAGTACCGCGCCGGACGCGCCCCTGAGGACTGTGAGGACGTCCTGATGGCGATGGGCGGCGCCTACAAGGAGCTGCTCTCCACCGACCGCGCTTACCTCATGCTCCAGCACCAGGCCTATGCCGCCTGTGACGATGAGATCGTGCGTGCGCGCGTGCGCCGTCGCTATGCCGAGCTCGTTGCGTTCGTGGCCGAGCTCTCATCCGCCGACCCCGAACGTCTCGATGACTTCTTCCGTCACGGCATGGCCCTCAACGTGGCCGCCGCCATGGGCGTCCCAGAGCTGTCAGCCGACTGCTCCTGGGTGCAGGCCGAGCTCGCGAGCCTCGCGGTCGCGGGTGAGGGCGCCCCGACTGTTGAGTAGCCGCTGCTTTCGCTGCCCACTCCATTAGGGGCAGCCGGTTGCGCCATCCCAATCAGCGGGTAGCATCAGGGCTGTGGGGACGCCCGACTCAACGAAGGCACCGGTCAAGAAGCGCAATCGCCGCGAGCTGGCCCGCACGGGGGCCTTCGTGGCGCTTGCCGTCCTGATGACCTTGTTTGCCGTGCTCAACGTCAAAGACGTCCAAGTCAACTGGATCTTCGGCAAGAGCTCCACGCCGCTAATCATCGTGATCGTGGTGTCCTTGCTCGTGGGGATCCTGCTCACCCACTTCGCCGAGATGCGCTACCGGCGCAAGCGCTAAGCGCTGCCCTGGGCGACGATGCGCGCGGCCTCCTCAGCTCCGAGGAAGGGCGCCAAGACCACATAGGCAAGGTAGTCGGAGAGCTCGGGCAGAGCGCCCGTTCCGCCCTTGGCAGTCTGGCAGTAGATCGTGTGCCAGATGGCTCCCTCGATGCCCTCCTGGGCGAGGCTCGTCAGCGGCGGTCCAGGAGCGCCCGCGGTCAGCCTCGCTGCCACCTCACAGGCGAGATCCGCATTCAGGTCCACGGCACGCCGGCCCATCGCAAATACCCCGGTGGCGATGGTCTGTGTGTATGCGGGCCGCGCCGCGAAGTAGCGCATCAAAGCGTCCAAGGCACGGCGCACTGCCGCCGGCCATTCGCGGGAAGCGAGCGCAGGGTCCGACACAATCTCGCGAACCTCTTCGCTGAGCTTCTCGATCGCGGCCAAGAAGCAGGCCTCCATGTCCTCGAACAGGCCGAAGAAGGTGTCGATCGAGACCCCTGCCTCGTCGGCTATTCGCATCGGTGTGAGGTTGCCATAACCTTCCAGCGCGGCCAGCTCCAAGGCGCTGCGCAGAACCCGCGCGCGGTCGTCCTCGCTGTCTAGACGAACATCCGTCGAGACCGCGCGCAGGCGCACTCCGAGCGGACTCGGCCCGCTGGACTTGAACACGAGCGTCCATCTCAGCATGGCCTGCACGAGCCCCGGCATCTCCTCGGTGCGCTCCTCGATCAGGCGCACGAACGTGGCCCGCCTCAGCCCGCCCACGATCGCTCTGGCGACCGGTTCGGGCAAGGCCTCCGCGTCGGGTGCGTTGGCGAAGCTTGCAGCCAAGCTTTCCTCGAAGACGCTGAGCGTATCGGTCAATCGCTCCCATCCCGCGGGTCCCGCGGACGGAGCGTCGACCAGCATCAGGCGAGCGCCCTTGGGGTTGTGCTGGACCACCTCGGCGAACTGCTGCAGAACGGCCTCCAGACGATCTTCGAGCGAGCCTTCGGTTAAGCGATAGATCATTACGATGCCGTCCATCGCTTGGCTTGCAATCAGATCGAGCGTCGCCAGGAAGCATTCCTGCTTGTTGGCGAACTGCTCATAAAACGCCCTCCTGGACACGCCTGCCAAGGTGACCACTTGCTTGACGCTCGTACGCCCGTAGCCGTTTGTGGCTACCGCCTCGATCATCGCGCCATACATACGCCGTCGTTGGTTCTCGGCGACCTCGTCGGGCCCCATCTGATGGGGTCCCCTAGGCAGACGCTCATATAGAGGCGCCACGGAGCTTTCGCGCGCGGACCTGGTTGCCTGCTGCGCGATCGAGCTAGCGGCCTCGGCAACTCCTTGCCTGGTACGCGTCGCCTCGCGGGGCGGTGAGCCTTCGCCATTCGTCGCTTGCGCGGGCGAGGGTTGCCGACGTGCCAGAGCACCGCCGCCGAGGTTGTTCCCGCCCTCCTTCAACGCGTTCCATCTCCTCGAATACTTATATCCCCTCGACTATCAAGGAGTCTTGAAAACAATATCATTCCCTGTCAGAGATTTATTGTCTACGTACGTGTGAGCGCCCAGGCTACGACACGAGGCCTTCACGCGGCAGCGCGGACCGCGGTTCGTGCCGGAAGCAGTCAATGAAGGAGCACCCTCAAGGCCAAGATCCCCAGGCCCAGTGTCGTCCCCATCGATACATCGAAGACCAGCTCGATTGGCTTGGCTTGCGAGCGCACCCCCGCTGCCAGCTCGAAAGCGATCAGGCTTCCGATTACCGTCCACACTCCAGCCGTAACCGCCGTCGTTTGGCTTGCTCCAACCGCCCACGCAACGAGCACGGCCGCTAGGGGCATGCCAGCCCCCCTGACAATCGAGAAGTCTTGGATGAACGTATCTCGCAGCTCGCCCCATCCAAGGCGCTCCTGCTTGGACAAACGCAGGCCAAGCACGTCCGCATAGGAGTGCGCGAACCAGTACAGCGTCACCGCGATCGCGATTGAGCCGACCGTCTCGGGATAGGTCTCCTTCAAGCCGCTCTCGGCCGCCAAAAGCGCTCCTACGGTGAGCAATCCGTAGATGACTCCCTCGGGGTAGCGCTCCGGCGAGATCCAGCCGGCGATACGGTGGATTCGCTTGGGTCGCTCCTCTACGCGGGCACGAGAACTATGAGCCCGCGGCTCATGGGTCGGCTCGTGTGATTGTGTTGGCGCCATCGTGTGGCTTGGCTGGCCAAGCCGACGCGGGGACTCGAACCCCGGACCCCCTCCTTACCATGGAGGTGCTCTACCATCTGAGCTACGTCGGCGTTGCCCGCGGAATGCTAGCGGTCGATGTCGCTCCGGGCCGGAGCGAGGGGCGCCGGCCCTGCTGGCCCAGCCCCCGTCGGCGAAGGCATCGTGCGTGAGAGACATTTTACGTCCGATCGAGAGCGCCGATCGCTTCAGACGGCCCGCGGTTCACGGGGTTGGCGAGGCCCAAGTTTGCGTACTGAGCAATGCGTCTACGCAAGGCGGGCAATGCCTCTACGCTTTCTCGCTCGGCCGGTCGCCGAACAGTCTGGGTCAGCTCAACTGCGATGAGAGAAAGAGATAGCCATCCACATCGATCCATACATCGTTCTTGGCAGCGCGATCATCGGTCTCCTGGTGGGCATGACCGGAGCCGGGGGCGGAGCTTTGATGACGCCAATGCTGATCCTCTTGTTCGGCGTGCAGCCCGCAGCCGCGATATCGAGTGATCTTGTGGCTGCTGTCGTGATGCGCCCGATCGGCGCGGCGGTGCATCTGCGGCGCGGCACGGTCAACCTGCGCCTGGTGGGCTGGATGGTGCTCGGCTCGGCGCCTATGGCGTTCTTGGGGGCCTATCTCTTGCACTTGATGGGCAATGCCAAAGCGGCTCAACAGAACATCGAGGTGGCACTTGGCGTGGCGCTCCTGGTCGGCGCGAGCGCCATGGTGTTGCGCTACGTACTCGACCGGCGAGGTGGCACGCGCCGCACGGCAATGGTCCACGAGATCGTCCCCCGGCCGCTCCCCACCGTCGCGATCGGGATGATCGGCGGGATCATCGTCGGTATGACCTCGGTTGGCTCGGGCTCCTTGATGATCATCATGCTGCTGTTCCTCTATCCACTGATAGGAGCGAACCAGCTGGTCGGCACCGACCTCACCCAGGCGGTGCCTTTGACGCTTGCGGCCGCCCTCGGGGCACTCACGTTCGGCCATGTCGAGTTTGGTGTCACGGCGTCCTTGATCCTCGGGAGCGTGCCGGCGGTGTTCGTTGGCTCGCTCGTCTCTTCGAGCGCTCCCGACCGCTACGTCAGACCTATGATCACTTTTGTGGTGGCTGCCTCGGGCCTCAAGTATGTGGGAGTGGGGACCACCACTTTGGGCTGGCTCTTGTGCGGGATGCTCCTGCTCGGCGCCTCGGCTTGGCTGCTTTACGGGCGCCCCGCCCAACGGGCGCGTGCGGCGGAGGAGGCCATCGAAGAGGGCGTGTTGGAAGGCGCGAGCGTCGTCGAGCCGGTCAGCGCCGAGTCCGCCAGCTCCTCATAGGTCACTGCCTCGCGGCTTGACGCCGAATGCTTCAGGACCCACTCCAGCGCAAGCATGTGACTCGGATCGTCCAGATCCGAGGGATGCAGGTCCAGGCGCAGCGTGGCTCCCGATATGAATACGCCCGCACGCAACAACATGGGGGAGAGCGCCCGGCGTATTCGACCAGAGCTCAATAGCGCGACCGGGGGTGCGAGCAGGTCACGACGTGCGCGCTTCGCCTCCTGTGCGTCGGCGGATTGTGTGCGACCGGGACGGGCGCGATGCAGGCCCAAGAGCCCCGTCCACCAATGGAAGCGCTCACTCAAGGTCTGGCGCAAAGCCGGCGTGTAGGCATAGCCTGGCGCCACAAAGCCACGTGGCTCGAGTCCGGCAAGCTTCAGCACACGCCGGCCTGCGTCCACCGCGCGTTGGGTCTCCTGTGCGTCGAGTCCCACGAACTCCGTTTCATGGTGGGCGCCGATGGTGCGCAGGTATTGGTAAGGCCCGCTCACACCGCCTGTGCGTCCACGTGCCCGCTGGGAGCGCAGGTGCTGAAAACCGTGCTGGGCGATCGCATCGCCACCACGCTCACGCTCGATCAGCCAGCTCACCATCTCTGGCGAACGCTCAGCCAAGGGATGCAGATCGCGCGCGGGGATCACCAGCAGCGTTACTTGGTTCACGCCATGGTCGTCCAACCAGTCACGGATCAGGGCACAGCGCTCAAACGTCGCCGGCTCGATGTCGTGGAGGGCCACGGCGAGCGTGCGACGCGAGTTGCTCATGCGACCAGGCGATCGCCGTCAAGGGAATGCTGGGTCTCACCGGCAAGCGCGCCACGGTATCCGGCAGCCAGGCGCTCCAGTGCGCGCTCCCATGTGCGCTCCTGCACCGAGCCCAGGCCGGCCTGGGCAAGGCGCTCGCGTAGCAGGGGGGAGCCTGAGAGCTCCACCAATGCGCCGGCCAGCGGCTCGGCGCCGGCTTGGCAGAGCAGCCCGTTCACGCGGTCGCGCACGAGCGTCAGCGGCCCACCCTCGGCCACCGCCACCACGGGAAGGCCTGAGGCCTGCGCCTCGAGGATCACCTGGCCGAACGTGTCGGTGGAGCTCGGAAACAGGAACATGTCGGCCGAGGCATACGCTCTCGCCAGCTCCGCTCCGTGCAGCCAACCCAGGAACGTTGCGTGCTCGCGCAGGCGCTCACGCACCAGCTCCTGCTCGGGGCCGCCGCCGGCGAGCACCAGTCGCAGCCGTGGGTTGCGCTCGCGTGCGATCAGGAAAGCCTCGACGAGCAGCTCGGCGCCCTTCTCGCGGGTGATGCGCCCGGCATAGAGCACATTGATCGCATCCCCGCTCCCGTCACCCGCCCAGCTCGCTGCGAGCGACTCGTCGCGAAGCGCCGGATCAAAGCGCGAAGTGTCCACCCCGCGGTCCCAGCGCATCACCTTCTCCGGGGCCATCCCGATCGAGGCAAGCGCCTCGTCGGAGGCCGTGCTGGGGGAGAGCACCAGGTCGCACGCCTTATAGAAGGCGCCTACCGCCATGCTCATCGCATCGGCCACCCCTTGGCTCTGGGAGCGCAGCCTCGCATAGGCAGTGAGCTCGGTGTGATAGCTGCCAACCAGCGGTAGTCCCAGCGCGCGGGCAAGCAGCGCCCCGGCTACGCCCACCGGACCTGGCGAGCACACGTGCAAGGCATCGAAGTCCCCTTCGGCCAGGCTCTGCACCGCCGCAGAGAGGCTCGGCACGCCGATTCGAAGGCCCGGGTAGAAGGGCACGTCGAACTCCGTCACCGCGGACAGGCGCCGGTCCACGTCGGGGTCGGTCGCGACGACCTCGATCTCAAAGCCCGGCACACCGCGCTCGCGGATCTCCTCGATCGTGCGGCTCACGCCATGCGTCGAGCCGATCCCGTCAGCCAGGATCGCCACACGTGGAGGCTCGCCCTCGGAAGTCGTCGCATAGCGTGCGAGCTTGGCCTGCTCTTTGGAGAGGAACGCCGTGGCGGGAGCGTAGGGAATGGCCGCGATACAGCTTTCAAAGAGACCGGCCGCCGCGTCGCCGACCTCGCGCTCGTCGATCGTGGGGGAGCTCACGGCCCGCTCGACCGCCTGGCGCAGCTTGCGCTCATGCATACGGCAGGCACGACGGTAGAGATCGGAGTGGCTGAAGCCCTCTTCCTGCATGTAGGCGATCAGACCGCGCTCGTCGAGATGGTCGAGCTCCACCGCCGAGAGCCAAGCGCGCAACAGGCAGCGTGCGTCCTGTGGCGAGAGGTCTGTGCTGGTGGCGCCTTCACGCGCGTTACCCTCGCTCAGCAGACGCTGGACCATCGTCATCACACGGCGTGGATCTGGGACTGAGCGATCGCCGTCTTGATCGCTGTGGCCAAGCGAGCGCGCGGCCAGAGCGATTGCCGCGTGCGCCCACTTCGCTGCGCTGCCCTGTTTGCCTTTCGCGCTCACCCTGCCAGCGCGCAAGTGTGCGAGGAACTCCTCCGGCGTAGCTGCCTCCGGGCTCTCCGTCCATGTGCGACCGATGTCAACCCCGGCGTGATCGTCGCTGCCGCCGATGCCGATGCCGTCGAGCGTCGCGACGTACATCGCGGCCGGCCTGTTCAGCTCGCGGGCGCGTGCGCCGTTGCGCGTCTCCCAGATCCCGAACAGCTCGGCCAGGCGACGGCGGTGGCGGGCGGTCAAGGGTGCCCCCACCGCGTAGTAGGGGTGAGCCAAGGCGCACGCGATCTCCCGGTCGTACAGGTACATCGCGCACAGCTCCACGTCGCCGCTGTTGGCCTGTAGCCATTCGTGGTCCTCAGGCGTGATCCCGTAGCAGAGCACGTGCACGGCCTGGGGCTCGCCCCTGAAGTGGGCGGTGAGCTCCTCTGAGACGAACACGTCGGGCCGGTCGGCGATCGCGAGCACACCGTCGATCGTGTCGTGATCGGTGATCGTCACGAAGTCCATGCCCCTGCGCTTGGCCAGCTCGTAGACCTCCTCGGGGGGCGTCGCGCACTCCGGCAGGCCGAGGGCGCGTTGAACGCCGAGCTTGGACACCTCGGAGGCGGTTGAGTGACAGTGCATGTCGACCCGTGTGATGCGCGCTTCCGGTGGGACGGGTGAATCCTGCACGTTCACTTCTATGGCGGGAGTCTGCTCGTCGGCTCGTGCGGAGCCTTGCATGTCGACCCGTGTGGTCGAACCGGTCATTTCTCTTCCTCTCGGTCTTTTCTCGTATACCAAGAGGTTCTCCCTGCAAATGGCTAACTTTGTGACCAGGCGGGGACTATTGTGTGAACGGTCGGTGAACTCTGCGCGAGGAGTCGCCGATTAATTGAGCGTGAGCTCGACCGCTTGCACTGCCGAAGCCGACCGGGACCATCACGGCGCCGATAGACGACCGCACCCCATAAGCTGTCGCCGCAAATGCACGATCCCATCTCCTACCTCCAAGCGATCATCCTCGGCTTGACCCAAGGTATCGCGGAGCCCTTCCCGATCTCGAGCCTCGGCCACGCCGTCGTGCTGCCCGGGCTGGCTGGCTGGAACATTCACCAGGACGCGCCCTACTTCCTGACGTTCCTGATAGCTACACATCTCGCCACGGCGATCGTGCTGCTGCTGTTCTTTCTCAAAGACTGGGTCAGGATCGTCAAGGGCATCCTGCGCTCGCTGCAGATGCGCGAGATCCGCGAGGACGACGCCGACGCACGCCTCGGCTGGCTGCTCGTCGTCGGCACGATCCCTGTGGGAATCATCGGCCTGCTGCTGCAGGAACCGCTGCGCAAACTGTTCGCCTCGCCATCGGTGGCCGCGGCTTTCCTGATCGTCAACGGGATCGCGCTGCTGGCCTTCGAGCGCTTGCGCAAGCGCCCGCCGCGTCCCGGCGACTACCTGGGGGACGGCGACGGACGAATCGCCAAGCTGAGCTGGCGCCAGGCGGGCGCGGTCGGCGTATCGCAGGCCGCGGCCTTGATCCCGGGCATCTCGCGCTCGGGCTTCTCGATGGGTGGCGGTCTGCTGGTCGGGCTCTCAAACGAGGACGCCGCGCGCTACAGCTTCCTGCTCGCCACGCCGGTGATCTTCGCCGCGGCGGTCCTCAAGCTCCCCGAACTGCTCGGCTCCCAAGGAGACGGTGTGCGAGGGCAGGCGCTCGTGGCGGGTCTCTGCGCCGCGCTCACCACCTTCTTCGCGGTCAAGTTCCTGCTGCGCTACTTCGAGACCAACCGGCTCAGCCCGTTTGGCATCTACTGCATTGTGCTGGGCGTCGCCAGCACGCTGGCGTTCGCGATCAACTGAGCGGTTCGCGCTCGACCGATCTCAGGGAGCCGCCGCTCAGGCGGCGCGGGTCTTCGGTCCGCTCTGAAACCAGGCGAACGCGAAGCACGCGAGCGCCACCACGATCGCGGCGATGCCGTGCTTTGAGTGATGGTGGTTTGCTTCGCTGTCTGACGCCGACACGTGCCCCGGGAAGAACGAGGGCAGCGAATGCGCCGGCTCGACGAAGTAGATGATCGCGATGATCACCAAGAGGACGCCCAGCACCACCGCGGGAATGATCAACTTGCGTAGGGTCGTGGCGCTCATCGCCGCAGAAGAGTAGATCATTTGCCTGATGGTTCCCCGTCCCAAGACCCCACCCAGGATGTTTGAGACCCGCAGCCAGGCCTGGAGTGACGCCGGTCTACTCCATGAGGTGAGCCCGGGCGCGGTCCGGCGCGCCCGCGGGGAGGTGTTCCTGCTCGTGCCGCTGTTCGTCGGAATTGTGGTGCTCTACGAACATCGCCGCTCCCTGCTCGGGCTCGACAAGCACGGTCACGGCGAACTTTCGTGGCTCGAAACGCCAATCGATCTCGTGACGGTCGTCGTGCTGCTGATCCTCGGTTGGACGATAGCTCGCGCGATCGGCCGTGCGTTTGGCCCGGCGCTCTTTAGGCGCCTTGAGCCCGCGGCGGCCGGCACCGTCGGTTTCGTGATCCGGCTTGCGACGATCGCGGTGGCGCTCGTGGTCGCGTTGAGCCTCGCGGGCGTGGAACCGCGCACGCTCGCCCTCGGCGGCGCGTTCACCGCCGTGATCGTCGGTCTCGCCGCCCAGCAGACGCTTGGCAACGTGATCGCGGGGACGGTCCTGCTCAGCGCGCGGCCGTTTCGCGTGGGTGACCGCATTCGCTTGCAGGGAGGCCAGCTCGCCGGTCAGATCGAAGGCACCGTCAGCTCACTCGGCCTGCTCTACACCAACCTGCTCACCGACGACGGCCTGATCATGGTCCCCAACAGCGTGGTGCTCAATGTGGCGGTGCTCGCCAGGGCAAAACCGCTCGGCGACGGTCCTTAGGGCACGCGCACCGAGTAGTTGACAGTGGCGCATGCGCCACTGTCCCGGCCGGCGCATGCGCCGGCCGGCCGGGCCGCACATGTGCGGCCCGGTTCCATCCATTATGTGCGACCCACCCGGTAGCGCAGGAACAGGTGCGAATCGTGCTCGAGCGCGCTCATGAGCTCCAGCGCGACCGGCGGGTCGAGCTCTGGACCACTAAGGATCCTGAGTGTCTCGCTCGTCGCATCACCGGCTGCGAGCAGTGGGGAGAGCGAGAGGAACAACTCGTCCACGAGTCCTTCTGAGAGAAGCTGGGCATTGAGGTGGGGGCCACCCTCACAGAGCAGGGTGCGAACGCCACAGTCCTCGCGCAGTTGGCGCATCGCGCTTGGCAGGTCGAGCAGCCCGTCGTGCGCAGCCCTTATGTATTGGATGTCGGCGCGGCAATCCTGAGGCAGGCTCGCCTGGGAAGTCGTGAGGATCGCCACGCGCGCTCCAGGGTCTGCCAACAGCGGGATCTCGCCGCTAAGGGCTAGGCGGCCGGACACAATGCACGCAAGCGGTTCCTCGACCAGCCCATGCTCGCGCCGGATCTCGCGGCGATGCGGGGCGCGCACGAGTCGCCCGTAGCGCTCGGCGCGCACGGTGCCCGCACCCGCCATCACGCCATCGACCACTGTGCGTAGGCCGAGGAACAGTGCTTTATCGGCCCGCCCGCCGATCGCTCCCGAACGCCCGTTGAGGGTGACCCGGCCATCGGCGGTACTGACCATGTTGAGGAGCAAATAGGGGCGCGAGGAGGGTCCGCCGGCGGCGCGCTCGGCCAGGTCGAGACCCTCGACGAACTGCTCCACGGAGGTGGGCCCGCCGGGTGGAAGCAGGCACCGCAAGCTCGGTGCCGGTGTCTCGGTCGAGGTCGTCGGCCCGGTGAGCGGCATCTGGCTGGGCTGCATGGGGCTAATGGGCATATACCACTTGCTAACACATCGCCATATCGACCTGCTACCTTCGTGCAGTCTGGCCGGCTAAAAAACCCGGCGAAAAGTAGTGCAAGCGCTCGCAGGTCGAAGCTCTAGAAGCATCCTCCGCGTAGCAGCACGCACATATCGTGGAGGAAATCACATGCCTACTGGCACAGTGAAGTGGTTCAGCGACGACAAGGGGTTCGGCTTCATCACCCCCGATGATGGCGACAAGGACCTGTTCGTGCACCACACAGGGATCAACGGCGAAGGCTATCGCTCGCTCCAGGAGGGCACCAAGGTGTCCTACGACGCGGAGCAGGGCGACAAGGGCCCGAAGGCCGTAAACGTCACGACCATCTGAGCTGCTGACAGAATTGAGGGCTGATCCCGTCACGGGCACGCGTCCATGACGGGATACGCCCAAAGTAGTAGCGAGCATGTCTTCGGGGCCCTGCGGGGCCCCGCCGACGTTCTCAAGCGCGACGCCACGCGCAGCCGCGTCGACCTATGGATCGGCGGAGGAGCCCTGCTTGCGATCCTGGCATGCGCTCTGCTGGTGGTCATTTCCGCAGCGGATCGCCCCAGCATTCTCGCGGCAACCACCACACCGCATTTCTTCCCGCACTGGATGGCCGGCCCGCTCGGTGGCCTGTGGCCGTCCTTGACGCGCAGCACCAAGGGCCTTAGGTACCTGTTCAGTGGCGCGATTGTGGCGATGTACGTGAGCTACCTGGTGGGACTCAGATACGTGCCGCGCGTGCCAGCGCGTTGGGCGATAACGGCGGTGGTGCTGGCCCACGCGATCATGTTCTTGGCGCCTCCTCTGGCGCTCACCGACATCTTCAATTACGTCAACTATGGGCGCATGGAGATTGTTCACCATCTAAACCCCTATACGACTGTCCCGGTGCTCGAGCCTCATAACGATCCTAGCTACGCGGTCAGCAACTGGCACCAGCTCCTGAGCCCCTACGGGCCGCTGTTCACACTCATTACTTTCGCTGTCGTCCCGCTCGGCGTCGCCGCAACCTTCTGGACGCTCAAGGGGCTCCTGATGCTCGCGAGTCTCGCTACGGTCCTGCTCGTATGGCGCTCCGCGCGCCTGCTCGGTCGCGACCCGGTTGCCGCGATCGTGCTCGTCGGCTTGAATCCGATCGTCCTCATCTGGGGCTTGGGCGGCGACCACAACGACTTCCTGATGATGTTCTTCGTGGTGCTCGGCTTCTACCTGCTCTTGCGCGCTGGCTCCATGCCGGGGGCGCTCCAGCGCGGCAGTCCCGCGGCTGCCCGGCAGTGCGTGACAGGCGCCGACTCCGCTGGGTCCGGCGAGGACTCGGCTGACAGGGAGTCCCCCGACACCGAAGCCGCCTTGTGGTCGCCGGCTCTGATCGGCGCGGGCGGCGCGTTCGTGGCCGCCGTCGCGATCAAGGCCTCGGCCGGGATCCTCTTGCCGGTGGTGCTCGCGGCCCTGCTTCACCGCCGCCGAGATCTCATGCAGTTCGTGCTCGGTTTGGCTCTAACCGGGATTGTGCTCGGGGCGTGCAGTGTGGCTGCATTCGGCCCCCATTTTCCCGACCTCGCCACACAGGGTCGCCTCGTGACGATGGTGAGCATGCCCAACTTGCTCGGACTCGCGCTCGGCCAAGGAGGGGAGACAAACACGATGCGACTGTTGCTCAGCGGTGTGCTCGTGGCATGCGTGGCCGCCTGCTCGGCGCTCGCGTGGCGCCGGCGCGAATCCCTGACGGCGGCCGGATGGGCGTCGGTGGCTCTACTCGTCACGCTCAGCTGGGTCCTGCCCTGGTATGTGCTCTGGATCCTGCCGCTTGCCGCCCTGTCGAGCTCACGCAGGCTGCGTACCACAGCGCTGCTCTTGGGTGTCTACTTCATCGTCGCCTGGGCGCCAGTCACCGGCTATGCGTTCAATGCGATCGGCTTCCATCCCGAAAAGACATCGCTCGGGCGCCTGCACGAGCGCTACGTCAAGGAATTGCTCTACTGATGCGGGTGGCGAGCCGGTCGCCGGCGAGTACATGAGCGGCAGGCAGGAGACCGGAACCACTGGGTCGGCGGCGCCCGCGGAGGTGCGCGCGCCCCGCACCTCAGACGAGGAGCTTCTGGGCGCAGAGCAACCTCTGCTCGAAGAGTGTCCACACCGACGAGGAACGCATCGACTGGATGCGCCGGGAGATGGGGGAGGGGTTTGCAGCGCTTGCCGGTATCACGCGCGGTGTGGCCTTGTTCGGCTCCGCACGCACCGCGCCTGAGGACCCGGGCTACGAGCAGGCACGTGAGGTGGCTCGGATGCTCGGCACGGCCGGCTTCTCGATCATCACCGGCGGTGGGCCGGGAATGATGCAGGCCGCCAATCAAGGGGCGCGTGATGTTGGCGCCACGTCGGTCGGGTTGAACATCCAGCTGCCATTCGAGCAGCACTTCAACCCCTATGTGGACATAGCCTTGCGCTTCCATTACTTCTTCACAGGCAAGGTCATGTTCGTGCGTTACTCGTGCGCCTTCGTCGTGATGCCGGGCGGCTTCGGCACGATGGACGAGCTGTTCGAGGCGCTCACCCTGATCCAGACCGACAAGATCAGGCACTTTCCCGTCGTCTTGCTCGGTAGTCGTTACTGGAATGGCCTAATCGACTGGTTGCGCACAGCAATGCTCGCCGAAGGCAATATCTCACCCGAGGACATCGACCTGATCCAGATCGCAGACGATCCGGCGCACGCGGTGGCGATCGTCGAGCGCGCCGCCGCCCGTCAGGGTCGCGGCTAAGCCGCCCCGGGAGGGCCGCTTACCCGGTTCTCTCCGTCGGGCATGCGCCCGTCGCGCCCGACATATCCGTCCTTGCCTCCCGCACACAGGTAGACGGCGTCGCCGTCTCCCACATTGCGGACCTTGCGCAAGGTTGCCGCGTCCACGCGTGCGGAGCCGCCCTCTGAGATGCGGTGCGATGTGCCGTCGCCGAACTCCATCTCGATCGTGCCCTTGTGTACGAAGTAGAGCTCCTCCTGCTCGTCGTGATAGTGGCTTCCAGTTTCATAGCTGGGCGGCATCGCGATCATGTTGACGCCGAACGCGGTGACCCCCAAGCCCTTGCGCAGCTTACGAAAGCCGTAGCCCTCCCCGAGCGCGTCGAGATCCGGTGCGACGGCATATCCGTCGCCACTGGTCACCTTGGGGTACTCGGATGCCTCCATGTGAATCTCCTTTAGTCAGTGGTCAGCCACGATGCCGTCCTCGGGAGAGAGCGGCCTGTCCTCGTCGACCCAGCGCACCAGCCCGCCACGCATCGACAGCGCCATGTAGCCAGAGGCGCGGAACGCTTGCGCGGCCATGTCTGAACGAGCCCCTACCCGGCAGTAGAACACCACTGGGCGCTCCCTGTCGATCTCTTGCGCGCGCGCGGTGAGCTCCACGACTGGGATGTGCCGCGTGTCGGCGATATGGCCGGCTTCGCGCTCGTAGGGCTCGCGCACATCTACGACCTGCAGATTCCCGTCGCGCTCCATCCACTCAACTAGCTCTGCCGGGTCGATGTCCGTCTGTGGAGTGCTCATCGCAGCATGAGCCTAGCGGGGCGACTAGGATCAGGATCTATGCAAGAGACCCTCACCGACACCTACACGATCCCGCAGGAGCACATCGACTTCTGCGCCACGATCAAACAAATCGCCCAGGAGAAGATCGCGCCGCGCTCCGCGGAGATCGACGAGCAGGCCGAGTACCCATGGGACATCCGCAAGGTGCTCGCCGAGCAGGACATTTTGGGCCTACCGTTTCCGATTGAGTACGGCGGCACCGGAACCGGCACCTTGATGCTCAACATGGGCGTTGAGGAGATCGCCAAGGTAGACGCGGCGTGTGCCTTGATCCTGATGGTGCAAGAGCTTGGAACCTTGCCGATTCAGCTGTTCGGCTCGGATGAGTTGAAGGCGCGCTTCCTGCCCAAGTGCGCGAGTGGCGAGTGGTCGCCGGCCTTTGCCCTCTCAGAGCCCGAAGCTGGATCGGACCCGGCGGGGATGCAAACGACCGCTGTCAAGGACGGCGACGAATGGGTGATCAACGGCACCAAGAACTGGATCTCCAATCTAGGCGTTGCCGACTTCTACATCACCTTCGCCGTGACCGACCGCGAGAGCAAGCGCATCACCGCGTTTGTCGTAGAGGCCGATCGTCCGGGCTTCAGCGTGGGCAAGCTCGAGCACAAGCTCGGCATCAGGGCCTCGCCGACCGGTCAGCCGATCTTCGAGGACGTGAGGGTGCCGCACGAGAACGTGATCGGCGAGGTGGGCAGGGGCCTGCGCGTGGCGCTCGGCACCTTGGAGCGCACGCGCCTCGGCGCTGCCGCCCAGGCGGTTGGGATCGCGCAAGGAGCCACCGATTACGCAGTGGCCTACGCGCGCGAGCGCAAGCAGTTCGGCCAGGCAATCAACGAGTTCCAAGGGATCCAGTTCAAGCTCGCCGACATGGAAATCAAAACAGCCGCTGCCCGCGAGCTGCTCTACAAGGCCTGTGCGATGGCAGACCAAGGCCATCCCCAGCGCGCGAAGTACTCCTCGATGGCGAAGGTCTTCTGCTCGGACACGGCGATGGCGGTGACCGTGGAGGCCGTTCAAGTCCTGGGCGGCTACGGTTATGTCAAGGAGTATCCAGTGGAGCGCATGATGCGAGACGCAAAGATCACCCAGATCTACGAGGGCACGAACGAGATCCAGCGGCTCGTTATCGCCCGCACGCTGAAGTAGTCGCCTACAGATCGACTCCGATCGCTGGAGCACGCGGGGCCAGGTGCATGTGCCGACTCCGCTCTGGCCGGCTACGGCCGTAGGTGGTTGCTCGTGCCCAGCGTGGCGTTGGGGCGCCCCGTGCGAGCCCGGGGCGCCCTTTCGCCGTGCTGTCATTATCTACCGAGGACTAGCTGGCCGAACCTTCCTGGTTCTGCCAGTTGCCCTGTTCGGTGCTGTTGTTGTTCTGCGCCGAGGAGCTCGTGTCGGCTTTGTTCGACTGGTTGACTCCATCGTGACCGTGGCCAGAGCAGCCGCAGTCACCGTTACCGCCTTTGGAGCCTTTGCCACCCTTGGAGTAGGGCGCGTTGACATTTTCCTGCTGATTGGTGGCCGAGCTTTCGGCCGTTTGATTTGTGGTGTTGCTGTTATCGCCGGTCTGGGACTGGTCTACTTGACCGCCTTTGGAGCCACTGTCGTGGCGGCCATGACCGCCTTTGCCGCCAGCTGAGCCTTTCTGGCTCTGCGAGTTGCCCTGTTCGGTGCTGTTGTTGTTCTGCGCGGAGGAGCCGGTGTCGCCTCCGTTCGACTGGCTTACTTTGCCGCCGTTCTCGCCTTTGCTGTGGCTCGAGTCAGGGGCGTTTACGTTGCTCTGTTCGTTGGGAGCAGAGCTTGTGGCGGTCTGATTGGTTTCGTTGCTGTTGCTGGCCGTCTGAGTCTGATCGACCTGCGAGCCTCCACTCTGACCGCGCGAGTCGCCGCCAGGACCGCTTGATCTATCAGGACCGCCGGATCCGCCCTTGGGCGGGCAGGGCTGGTGGCCATGTTTGCCTTTGTCTCCGCCACCGCCTTTGTCTCCGCCGGAGCCTTTGCCTCCGCCAGAGCCTTTGCCGCTGGCCGAGCCTTGCTGGTTCTGGTGGTTGCTCTGTTCGGTGCCGTTGTTGTTCTGCGCCGAGGAGCTCGTGTTGCCTTTGTTCGACTGGTTCACGTTCCCGTTGTTCGAGTTCTCGCTGAGAATCGATATGGGAGCGTTGATGTTGGTCTGCTTGTTCGTTGCCGAGCTTTCGGCCGTTTGATTGGTGGTATTGCTGTTTTCACCAGTCTGACTCTGCTCGACCTTCGAGCCGCCTTTGTCGCCGCCCGAACCGCTAGCGGAGCCTTTCTGGTTTTGCGAGTTGCCCTGTTCGGTGCCGTTGTTGTTCTGTGCCGAGGAGCTTGTGTTGGCGTTGTTCGATTGGTTGACGTTCCCATCGTTTGCGCCCCAGCTCAGGATCGAGATGGGAGCGTTCACGTTGGTCTGTTCGCTGGTGGCCGTGCTGGTGGCCGTCTGGTTGGTTTCGTTGCTGTTGGTGGCAGTCTGGGTTTGCTGCACGAGTCCACCCAGGAGACCGCCGCCACCCGCGAGCGCAGTGCTCGGGGCCGCTGCTAGCGCGAGCACGCTCACAGCCATCGCCATGCAATGGCGTTTCATTAGATACCGCTCCTTTCAAAGAGCTGAATTGATTTCCAAGGGCGCCGGATCGAGTGATCCAGCACCGAGTTGCGATCCGGGCGGAGCGGTTAGCCCGGGCGCTCTGGAATCAGGACGAATGGCGCCGCTCGCAACAGCTCGCTCGCAAGCCGCAATCGGCGCATCGTCGCCAGGCCTCCCATTAGCAGGAGGCCCGCAAGGGTGAGGAAGATCGAGAAGGCTGAGCTCGCAGCAGACGCCATCGCGCCCGAGGAGCCGCCGGGAATGGGGCTGGGCGCAGGCGACGCTGGAATGCCGGAGGGTGGTGGTGGGTAACCAACGTGGCGTCGCCCGCTGCCCGCCTGGGCAGGCTCGAAGGCCGCTAGCGGTTCTGTGGCGGTCTCAACCAGGACGAGTATGGCGGTCCCAACGTGGGTAAGCGGGGCGGGCATGGAGGACGGCTGACGCTCGCCATTCGACGAGATGCCCAGCGGCACCTGAGACGCGTGGGTGAGATGGGAGGGGAGCACGCTCGATGAAGGCATCGCGGTGGACGGAATGGTGTTCGTCACGACCGCGGAGCCCGCGCCTGAGAGGCCATCTGTGGTTGTCGCGATGGGGTTCGAAGGCGCCTTGCCGGTGGGCGCCGGCGTGGTGGGAGGTGGCGGCGTGGGGAGGTGCCCGGTGCCTGTGATCGTAGGTGGCGCGGCCTGTGTCACAGTTGAGTCCGTCAGAGCGGTGACTTGGCCGGTTCCCTGTGAGGCAACTTTGCTTACGAGGGTTGTGGTGGTGCCTACGCCCTGGACGACACCGGCGACGGTCAAGGTGGTCACCTTGGCTAGCGGGGCTGACACACCGCCGATGACATGTGTGGCTGTCTGGAGCACCGGTGTGGCTGTCTTGGCGAGGGCCTGCTTAGTCGCATCGAGCACTGGGACTGCCGTTTTGAGCACCGGGGACACCGTCTTGCCAACGCTCTGCATGGCGGTCCCGACTACGGGCGCCGCCGTCTGGCCGATGGCCTTTGCAGCGGTCTGGAGCACTGGCGCGGCTGTCTTGCTGACGCTCTGCGCGGTCGCGTCGAGCACTGGTGTCGCCACCCTGCTGACGCTCTGCGTGACCGCGCCGGACGCGGGCGCTGGCACCGTGGACACGACCTTGGAGTCGGCTTCTGTCACGGGCGTGGTGGTCTTTTCGACGGTTTGTGCGATGGCCTTCGTCACGGGTGCGACCACAGGCTGGACCGCGGAGCTACCGGATTGCGCAGCCCCGCTGCCGATCCCTGATGTGGCTCCGATCGGAAGAACCGAGCTAACGCTCGCGTGGGCCGGGCCGGTCAAGACAAGTAGATTGAGCAGTACGGCAAGAGCAGCACCCAAGCAGATGCCTCTGGGAGAGACGCCTCGCTCGTGCCGATCTCTGTTGGCGTCGCGTCTATGTTGGCGTCGCCGCATGTTTGGGGAATTTGAATGACATATGTAGAGGTTTGAGCAGCTTTACCCGACCGCATTCGAAACCACACCCTCAAAGATCGTTTGGGCGGCATGAATTGTTCGCAAATTGCGGGTTTTTCTAGAGGAAAAGCGAGGACTTTGCTGCATCTCTCCGCGGTTGTGGTTACGGCCATGTCTGGGCACATCCGCCTCGAACCCGGCGCATCGGCTTTGGCTCTACTATCCGAAGGATGGCTAAGTCGGCCGCGCATTTGTTGACATCGCGAGCGCCCAGGTAGGTTTGGGATGCGCGTGTCGAGGTCGCCAAGCGCCTTCGGTCACACCCGTCGCGTCGCGGTGGCGGCGCTCGTGGCGCTCTCGCTCGGCCTCGTAACGCTTGTCATCGGGCAGGGACTCAGCACCATCGGCCTCGTCAGAGCGGTCGAGGAGGTGGCGCTCGGGGTGATCGTCGTGGCGGTGCTCGCGGGCGCGGTCGCGTTCGTGGCGGTGCACCTCGCCGGCTGGCGCGACCCCGAGTCCGAGGACGAGTTCGAAGAGCTCGTGCGCCACTCCGAGGGGCTGGCCCGCGAAGGGCTCGTCGTCGACCCCGACGAAGCGGAGTTCATGCAGCTCGACCCGCTCAACGACGAGGACTTCGAAGAGCTCGTGCGTGATGCGCTCGACGACCTGCCCGATCTGCTGCGCAACGCGCTTGCTCACGTCGCTGTAGTGATCTCTGACGGCGGCCGAGCTCGTGGCGCCTATGGGCTCTATCAGGGCGCCACCGTGGCGCGGGACACTGCCCACGATCGCATCGTGATCTTCAGGGACACGATCAGGCGTGACTTCGGCCACGACCCTGACTTACTGCGCGAACAGGTCACCAAGACCGTGCGCCACGAGCTCGCGCACCACGTGGGCTTCGACGAGCTGGGCGTGAGCAGACTCGACCTATAGTCTCCCGGTTCCCCCAACCAAGGAGATTGCACCAAATGCCTGAAGCTGTGATCGTCGACGCCGTGAGAACGCCCATCGGGCGAGCCGTGAAGGGGTCGCTGAAGTCCGTTCGCGCCGATGACCTTGCCTCGCTCCCGCTGAAGGCGCTTATCGAGCGCAACCCGCAGGTCGAGCAGACCTCGATTGGCGACGTGATGATGGGATGCGGATACGGGGAGGGTGAGCAGGGCTACAACATCGGACGCATCGCCTCCTTGATCGCCGGTATTGACTATCACGTGCCGGGAACCACCGTCAACCGCTTCTGTGCCTCCTCGCTGCAGACGATCAGGATGGCTTTCCACGCGATCAAAACAGGCGAGGGCGACACCTACATCTCGGCCGGCGTCGAGGCTGTCTCAAGGGCAGGCAGGGGCAGCGCCCAGTTCGAGTTCCATCCGCTTGTGGACGGCTCTGAGGGCTCTTACTACAACGTGTACATCCCCATGGGCATGACCGCCGAGAACGTGGCGGAGGAACGCAACATCAGCCGCGAGTCCCAAGACGAGTGGGCCTTGATCTCCCAGACCAGGGCCGTCGCGGCTCAGGAATCAGGACACTTCGACAAGGAAATCATCCCTGTCACGGTGCCCGCCCACAAAGACGTGGACAAGGAAGGCAACGAGATCGACGTGCCCGAGACGGTCGTCACCAAGGACGACGGCCCGCGTGCCGGCACGACGCTCGAGAAGCTAGCCGCCTTGAAGCCGGTATTCAAGGAGGGCGGCACGGTCACAGCCGGCAACGCCTGTCCCCTCAACGACGGCGCAGCCGCAGTGCTCGTCATGTCCGCCGAGAAGGCCGCGGCACTGGGTCTCAAACCCAAGGCTCGCATCATCGCCTCCACCGTCGCCGGCATCCGGCCAGAGGTCATGGGCCTCGGTCCGATCCCCGCGATCAAACAGCTCCTGGAGAACACCGGCATGTCGATCAAAGACATCGACGTGGTCGAGATCAACGAGGCATTCGCTGCCCAGATCGTGCCCTGCATGCAGGAGCTCGGCATCACCGAGGAGCAGCTCAACCCGTTCGGCGGCGCGATCGCGCTCGGCCACCCCTTCGGGATGACCGGCGCGCGCATCATGACGACCTTGCTCAACGACCTCGAGACGCTCGATGGCACCTACGGCATCGAGTCGATGTGCGCCGCTGGCGGCATGGGCATGGCGATGCTCGTGGAACGCCTGTCCTAGAAGAGTTCAAAGGCGCCCAGGGTGGCTCTGCGGGGCGGTCGAGCAGTAACGCGTTCGCTCTGCTCCAAGGCCGCTCTGGGAAGCCTGAGTCAGTCGTTGCTCAGCGCGGCGGCATCCGCAATGCCCCGTCGAGGCGGATGACCTCGCCGTTGAGCATACGGTTCTCGACGATGTGACAGGCCAACTGGGCGTACTCGGCCGGAGCGCCGAGCCGGTGGGGGAAAGGTACGCCCGCGCCGAGCTTCTGGCGGGCTTCCTCGGGTAGGGCCGCGAGCAAGGGCGTGTCAAACAGGCCGGGGGCGATTGTGTTCACGCGGATGCCTTGCCCGGCGAGATCGCGGGCGGCCGGCAAGGTCATCCCCACAATGCCGCCCTTGGAGGCCGAATAGGCGATCTGGCCGATCTGCCCGTCGTAGGCGGCGATCGAGGCCGTGTTGACACACACTCCTCGTTCTCCGTCCTCCAGTGGCTCGGCCGCGATCATCGCGGTGGCGGCCAGGCGCAGCACATTGAACGTTCCGATCAGGTTGATCTGGATCGTGGTCTCGAAAGGCATCAGCGCATGCGGACCCTTGGAGCCGGCTACCTTCTGGGCCCAACCGATGCCTGCGCAGCACACCGCAATGCGCAGTCCGCCGCGTGCGGCCGCGGCGTGCTCTACGGCTGCCTGCACCTGGCTCTCCTCGCGCACGTCGCATGTGACGAGCTCAATGTCAAGCTCGGCTGCGAGCGTCGCGCCCTTCTCGGCGTTGACATCGGCGATCGTCACGAGCGCTCCCTGCTCGTGCAAAGCTCGCGCCGTGGCCTCGCCCAGTCCCGACGCGCCGCCGACCACGAGCGCCGAGCTTCCCTCGATCCGCATGGGCCGAACTTTATAAGGAGACCGGACGCGACAGCGTGATGGCGAACAGCTCCTCTGGATCTGTCAGCCAGCTCACTATCTCGAGGCCGGCCGCGGAGAGGTCGTCCTCGACGCGCTCATGGGTGAACTTGGCGCTGATCTCGGTCCTCATCTCCTCGCCTTGCTCGAAGTGCACCGAAAGCCCCAGGTCGCGCACCGTGTTGGTGTGAGCGCGGCGAGCCCTCAAGCGCATCTCGATCCACTCGTGCTCCCCGTTGAACAGGGCCACGTGCTCAAAATCGTCAGGGTCGAAGTCGGCCTGCAGCTCGCGGTTGAGGACCGTCAAAAGGTTGCGATTGAACTCGGCCGTCACCCCTTGTGCGTCGTCGTAGGCCTGCGTGAGCACCTGCGGGTCCTTCACAAGGTCGGTGCCCATCAGGAGGTGGTCCTCTGGGCCAAGCAGCCTCGCGATCTCGCGCAGGAAGCGCCTGCGTGAGCCGGGCGGGAAGTTGCCGATCGTGCCACCCAAGAACACCACCACGCGGGGACCCTCCGCGGCGGGCACCCGGTCGAGGTGGCGTTCGAAGTCACCGATCACCCCGTGTACGCGTAGACCGGGGAACTCGGCGGTCAGTTCCTGGGCGCAGTCGCGCACCATGCTCTCGGTCACGTCCACAGGGATGTACAGCTTCAAGGTTCCCGCGCGGTGCAGCGCATCTAGCAGGACCCGCGTCTTGGCGGCCGTTCCCGACCCGAGCTCCACAAGCTCCTGTGCGCCCGTTGTCTGCGCAAGCTGCTCAGCGGCCTCTTGCAAGATCGAACGCTCAGTGCGCGTCGGGTAATACTCGGGCAGCTCGCAGATCTGGTCGAACAGCTCCGCTCCACGTGCATCGTAGAAGTGCTTCGGTGGCAGCTCCTTGAAGGGCCGCGTTAGCCCGTCGAGCACGTCGTCGGCCAATGAGCGTTCTTGGCCCTCGTGCAGGTATGAGTCGATCGTGATCGTTGCCTCTGGATCGACGACTGGCTCCATCAGCTCACCTCCCGCGCCAGGCGCACGCCGCTGAATATCTGGCGACGAATCGGATGGTCCCAATTGCGAAAAGTGGTCGTCTTCACGCGGGGGCTCGTCGCCCACGAACCGCCCCTCAAGACTCGGTAGTCGCCACCGAAGAACACCTCTGAGTACTCGCGATAAGGGTGCGCCACGAATCCCTCATACCCATTGAAGCGACTGCCGGTCCACTCCCAAACCTGCCCTACGCCAGAAAGGCTGCTCCCGGCGGCAGCCTTCTCCCACTCACTCTCGCTCGGCAGTCGTGCGCCCTGTGCGCGCGCGTAAGCGTCG
Organism: uncultured Solirubrobacterales bacterium; assembly: GCA_963731565.1. Taxonomy (GTDB): domain Bacteria; phylum Actinomycetota; class Thermoleophilia; order Solirubrobacterales; family Solirubrobacteraceae; genus Palsa-744. Next base: position 3,192,427 of record CAVSWG010000001.1, on the reverse strand, counting down.
GCCTCGAACCAGCTCACATGACACGCTGGCGCATCGGGCTCGCCCGCAGGCACGCCGGCGTCCGCCCCAATCTCGTTCTCGCACTTCCAATCCCAGCCCTCGGGAGACCACCACTCGCTTCGCTCATACCCGCCGTCTCCCACGAAGTCCATCCAGCTTGCGTTGCTCACAGGGCTGCAGGCGATCTCGAAAGCGGCCACGTTCACCGTATGGCGTGGGCGCTCGTTGTCATAGGCAAAGCCCTCATCCGGTGCACCAATCTCGAAGGTTCCTCCAGGGACCTCCAGCCAGCCGCTTTCGCAAGCCGGGCCCACGGGTGGCTCACCGGTTGGGAGCAGTCCCGCCAAGGCCATCGTCTGGCGCATCGTCTCTGTGTGCTGCAGCTCGTGACGCAAGACCATCTCATACACAGTCCCGTCTCCGACTCCCCTCGTTGTGAGCACCTCTGCGGCGCGAGTGCGCACGTCTCGAAGATAGTCGCGTGCCTGCGAGGGTACGAGCAGCTGCACCTCCCCCCTTACAGACCGCGGTGTCTCGAACGCGTCGTACAGCTCGGCGAGCTCAGGTCTCAACAGGTCCATGCCGCCGTGGCGGTGTCCCAGCCACAGATCCTCATAAGCGGCGATATGCGCTAGGTCCCACACGAGCGGGCTCATGATCGGAGAGAGCACCTCGGTGAGCTCGCCCTCGCTCAAATGTCCGACCAGTGCGAGCGTTTGCTCCCTGACGGTTTCAAGCGCCGCCAGCGCCTCTCCCGGGTCGGCCCGGACTGGGTGTGGTGGAGCGATGGGGTCGCGGTGCGCGATCGTGGCCATAGCTTCGCCTCGCCACTGTAGAAGGTTACGGCGTCATTGTCTCAGCGGCCGCCAAGGCGGGCCCATATGTCGGATCTCGCAGCAGCGACTGGCGGATGCCCTCGCCCAGGATTCCGCTCTCTCCGCGCGAGGCGCCCACGATCGTCCATTCGCGTTCCCGCCCATCCGCGTCACGACTACGTGCCCTCAGGCCCCCAGTGCCACGCCGCAAGCCCAGGCGTCGTCCGCTCGTGGTGCAGAGAGCGACGCTCTCAAGCCCTCTGACCTCCTGCTCGGGCGACTGCTCCAGCCGAATCGAGATCGTCCGTCCCTCCTGCTCGCTCGCCGTCGCGGTTCCGCTCAACGCTCCACCTTTGGCGGTCAGCGGGCTCACCTCCCACCCCAGACGCGACCCCAGCCAGCCAACGAGCAGCATCGCGGCGACCGTCGAGTCAGGGTGATGGCGCACTTCCACTGTCTCTATTCGCGCCAACTCCGCCCTCATCACGGGGGAATCGAACGCCGATGCCACCCGCTCACGCCACGGAGTGCTGCGTAGCCAAGCCAAATCGACCACATACGCGCGCTTGCGCAGCGCACACGCCCTTTCCAAGGCATCTCGCCAGGAGGGCTCATCCAGCGAGTCCACCAGCACCGTTTGGGCCAGCTCGAGCAACTCGTCGACCGCCTCGGGGTGGCCATGCGGAGACCACACCAGGGTTGCCAGGTCCGTCACCACGAGCGGGTCCACGATCGTCACCAGGTCGTCTATGTGGCGCTCCCCGATCTCCACCGTCACCGTCTCACGCAACAGGCCCAGCTCTCCCTCTTCCGGTTCGGCGTCGGTTGCCACCACTGCTCTTGCGTCCAATCGCATGCGGTCCTTGTCGTAGGAGAGCACCACCAATCGCGAGGCGTGATAGCGACCCACGCTCGCCAAGCGGTTTGCGATCTCACCGCTATAGCGGCTCTCCACGAACACGATCATGTTCAGCGCCCGTGCCGGTGCAAGGCCGCCGTTTTCTCCGTGTCGCTGCTTCACCAGCTCGCGCAGTGCCGCTTCGATCGCGTCGGGTGTCGTGCCCTCCGCGCTCCACACCGCGTCGGGCAGCGAGCGAGGGGCGGGGCTCAAGGAGCCCTCAGATCGAGCGCCACGACTGCTCCGGGAGGAGGATTGCTCCAGCCTCGGCTGGTCCCTGTGAGCCAGCCTCATACTGGGGCAATGGCCCCGGTGCATCCTCCCAAGCCTGCAAGATCGGGTCGCAGATGCGCCACTGCGCCTCCACCTCATCGTCTCTTGTGAACAGCGTCGCGTCGCCTCGCATCGCGTCAGTGATCAAGCGCTCATAGGCCTCCGGTGACTGCGACAAGAACGCCGTCCCGTACAGGAACTCCATGTGCACAGGTCTGATCACCATCCTCGATCCCGGGATCTTCGCGCCCAGCCTGAGCGATACACCCTCGTTCGGTTGCAGCGTGAGGATCAACTGGTTGGGCAGCACCCCCAGTGAGCCGTCCTGGCTGAACGCCAGATGCGGTACTGGCTTCAGCGTCACTGCGATCTCAGTCACTTTGCGCGCCAGTCGCTTACCGGTGCGCAGATAGAACGGGACCCCGGCCCAGCGCCAATTGTCTACTTCCAAGCGCATCGCCGCGAATGTCTCAGTCGTTGAATCCGGCGGGATGCCGGGCTCTTCCAGGTAGCCCGCCACATCCTCTCCGCCCGCATGACCCTTCGCGTATTGCGCTCTCACTGCCATTGCCTCGATCTCAGCCTCGACCGGTTCGGCGATCGATTGCAGGACCTTCACCTTCTCGTTGCGCACCTCATCCGCGGTGAAGCTCACCGGTGGCTCCATCGCCACGTGGCACAACAACTGCAGCATGTGGTTCTGGATCAGGTCCCTCAGTGCGCCCGCGTCGTCGTAGTAGCCCGCCCGTGTCCCGATCCCGATGTCCTCGGCGGCGGTGATCTGCACCTGGTCGATGTAATTGCGATTCCACAGTGGCTCGAACATGCCATTGGCGAACCTGAACGCCATCATGTTCTGGACCGTCTCCTTGCCCAGGTAGTGGTCGATCCTGAAGACCTGCGCCTCGTCGAACACCCCGAGCACGCGCCAGTTGAGTTCGCGTGCCTCCTCCAAGGAGGTTCCAAACGGCTTCTCGATCACCACTCTTACGTCCGCCCCCTCGTGGCAGTCGAGCCCTTGCCTGCCGAGCGCCTCCACGATCACGGGGAAGAACGACGGCGCGGTTGAGAGGTAGAAAGCCCTGCTCAGCTTCTCGCCTGCGTGCTCCTCGAAGTGCTCGAGCGTCTTCTCAAGCTTCGAATAGACCTTCTCGTCGTCGAAGGTTCCTTGCACGTACTTCACATCTTCGAGCAGTCGCTTCAGCACGTCCGGGTTGGGTGCCCTGCGCGAGAACTGCCTGATCGCCTGCTCGCACTCATCACGGTAGTCCGCGTGCTCCTTTTCCTTGCGTGCGACTCCCACAAGGTGAAAGCGCTCGGGCAGCGCCCCATCGTGCGCGAGGTTGTACAGCGCCGGCAATAGCTTCCTGCGTGCCAGGTCACCGGTTGCACCGAAGATCACGAGCGTGGTGGGCGCCACCGGTAGGCGCTCCAGGCCAGCCGTGAGCGGATTCTCCGACTCGACGGCTACAGCCGTCACTGCTTCGGAGCCTGCTTCACCGCGTGGCCACCGAACTGGTTGCGAAGAGCGGCCAACACTCTGTGGGCGAAATCGCCGTTTCCACGCGAGGACAGGCGCTCGTAGAGCGAAGCTGTGATCACGGGTGTCGGCACGTCTTTTGCCGTGGCGTCCTCGATCGTCCAGCGACCCTCGCCCGAGTCCTCGGTCCAACCCTCGATCTTCTCAAGCTCATTGCCGTCCGCTTCAAAGGCCCGCGCCGCCAGTTCGCACAGCCAAGACCTCACCACCGAGCCTTGGTTCCACAGGTGGGCGATCTTGGCATTGTCGAGCTCATACTCGGACTTGTCGAACACGTCAAAGCCCTCGGCATACGCTTGCATCAGCCCGTACTCCACGCCGTTGTGCACCATCTTCACGTAATGCCCTGCGCCGGCTCCGCCAAAGCGCATCCAGCCGCGCTCGCCGATGGCGGCCACGCTGTCGGCGCTCGTCTCGGGAGCCAGCACGTCGAGAATCGGCGCCAGCCCCTTCACTGCCGTCGGCGGTCCGCCGACCATCATGCAGTAGCCCACGTCGATGCCCCACACCCCGCCGGACACTCCCACGTCCACGTAGCGGATGCCTTGCTTTGCCAGTTCCTTTGAGCGGCGCTTGTCGTCGGTCCACTTGGAGTTGCCACCGTCGACGATCGTGTCGCCCTTCTCCAGCAGCTTCGCCAGCTTGTCGACCGTCTGCTGGGTGGGATCGCCGGCGGGCACCATGATCCACACCATCCGCGGCGCCGTCAGCTTCTTCACCATGTCCGCCAGCGAGTTTGCCCCTCGAGCCCCGTTCTTCACAGCTTGGGCAACGGCCGCCTTGTCGAAGTCGAACGCGACCACCTCATGCTCGGAGTCGCGCCGGATGCGGTGCACCATGTTGCCACCCATCTTGCCCAGCCCGACGAATCCGATTTCGCTCATCGCGGGAGATCCTAGCCTGCTCGTGTAGGTTTTCGTCTCGATGAGCCTCGATTCATCCTCCGCACCATCCCCGTCCTCCACGATTCCCGACCGCAACCTCGCGCTCGAGCTGGTCCGGGTTACCGAGTTCGCCGCCTTGGCGGCGGCTCCGCTCGTCGGCATGGGCGACAAGGAGGCCGCCGACCAGGCCGCCGTCGACGGCATGCGCTACGCCTTGCACTCGGTCGCGATGGACGGCACTGTCGTGATCGGCGAGGGCGAGAAGGACGAGGCGCCGATGCTCTACAACGGCGAGCGCATCGGCGACGGCTCGCCGCCCGAGGTGGACATCGCGGTCGATCCCCTCGAGGGCACCACCTTGGCAGCCCACGGGATGCCTTCGGCCTTGGCGGTGATTGCCCTGTCGAGCAAGGGCACCATGTTCGATCCGGGTCCCTGCGTCTACATGGAAAAGATGGCCGGTCGTCCTGAGATCGCCGATCTGCTCGATCTCGACCGCCCGCTTGCGGAGACCGTCAAGCTGATCGCCGAGCGCAAGGGTCGTCCCGTGGGGGATGTGATCGTCGTCGTGCTGGACCGTCCCCGCCACGAAGAGGGCATCCGTGAGATCCGCGAGGCCGGCGCGCGCGTGCGCCTGATTCCTCATGGCGACGTCTCCGCTTCATTGTTGGCCGTCACCGAGCGCTCCCCGGTCGATCTTCTGTGGGGCATAGGGGGGACGCCCGAGGGGGTCATCTCCGCGGCCGCCATCAAGTGCCTCGACGGACAGCTGCTCGGGCGGTTGTGGCCGCGCAACGATCAGGAGCGCTCCGCTGCACTGGAGGCAGGCTATGACCTCGAGCGTGTGCTCACCCGCGACGACTTGGTCGCCGGCGACGACGTCTTCTTCTCGGCCACGGGCATCACCGATGGGGATGTCTTGCAGGGTGTGCGCTATCCGAGTGCCGGTGGCGCCACCACCGAATCCCTGGTCACGCGCTCACGCTCGGGCACGGTGCGCCGGATACGCGCCACTCACGATCGCGCCAAGCTGCGCGCGCTCAGCGGGGACAGCCGCTTCGGGTAGGAGTTGCGGTTGTGCTTCGCGATTTGGGGCGCCTACGCGCGCGCGTAGGGAGGTGAATCAGCCGGAGTCGTCGCCCGCAAGCCGGCCCACCTTGGACTCGGCCAGATCCAAGCGCGCCAGCGAGCGCAGGAAGCCGTTGGTGATGAACACGTGGATCTTGGACTGCGTTACGTTGTACACCCGCCGGCCGAACCCCGACGCGATCGCTGGATGGAAGTTCGCCACCTCGACCTCCACGTGCAGCTTTGCCTCGTCGGGCCGGGCATCTGAGAGCCTGCGCACGTCGATCTGTAGGTGACCATGGCCACCGCGCCCGCTGCGCGCGACGAGCAGGCCCCGCTTGATCCGCCAGCGCACCACCCCGCGCTCGCCGTCCAGTTCGTATTCGGGCGCATCGAACGTCAGCAGCTTCAGGGGGCGTGCGAGCAGCACCACCGAGCGCTCGGACTCGCTGTAGAGCACTCTCACCAGCCCGAGCGTCACGCGGGCGAGGAAGCGCCAATAGGTGCGTGCGAGCCGCTCCAGGTGCATCGGTGTCCACAGTGCATCGAGCTCTGCCTTGGGCATCGTCACGTCCGCCGCCTGTACCGAGCGCATGGCTCCGCTCGCCGGGTCTTCGGTCGTGTGGTCCACGAGCTCTGACACCCTCGCGATCTTCGGCTTGCGCCCCACCCCTCAAGGCTATACGTGCGGATGGCGCCTGTTGTCTGCCACAACCCTCGCGAGCCTGGGAATCGTTGTGCACACTGAGCCTCTTCTCGGCCGTTGATTGGATGTGCGCTCTTTGCGTAAAGACCGCGACCGCCGCTGTCGATGAGGCTCCGTCGTGTCCATCTCTGCTGATATCAACCTCCTGTGAGAGACCTTCCCCACTCCTCCACCGACGCGGACGCGATCGATCGTCTGCGGCGTGCCGCGCGGGCCGCCCAGCAACTGTGCGACGCGCTCTGGGAAGCCCTGCACGAGGAGCTCCTCAACCCTGACGCCACACGCCTCGCGCAGCTCTCCGAGCGGCTCGCCGAGGTGTCCTCGACGGTGGCGATGCTCACACCGCCCGTGCCTGGCGAGGCGCCGGTCCCACCGCGGGCGCCTGCCGCTACGCGTGAGGCCCCGAGCGCCGGTGCTTCCGGTTCGAGCTCGCCTGTTTTCAACGCTCCCGTGTCCGATCCCACACTGGGGCGCCCCGCGGGGGAGCGCCGCACCCCGCCGGCTCCCTCGCGACCCCCGCTCTCCCCGCCGGGCTCGCCGGTCGCCCACCAGCCGGCCGCGACAGCCGCGGGCGACTACACCCCCACCAAGCTCGTGGACGAGCAGGCGGCCGCGACGGCGGAGCCTTTGGCAAGCGTCCAGCCGATTCAGCCGGAGATCGAGATCAGGGACGTGCGCCGCGAAGAGGGCCCTTCGGCGTGGGTCTCCTCCGTCGGTCGTCTGCTCGCACGCCACGCCGAGGACGGCCTCCCGTTCGCAGTACTGCTCGTGGAGATCGTCGACGTTGCCCAGCTCGAGCGCTCAGAGACCCCGCACGACCTGCACGGCCTGGTGGCGAAGGTCGAGAGCGCGCTCGGCCAAGGCATGCGTGCGAGTGACCACCTCTCTCGCGAGACGCTTGGCCGCTACTGGCTGGTGGCGCCCGAGACCAATGGCACCGGCGCGCGCATGCTTGCCGAGCGCTTGGCGCGGCTAGTGCGCACTTCTGCTTCCCATCGCGGGGTGCCGATGGAGGTCGCGATCGGCATCGCTGTCTGTCCCGACGATGGCACCGAGGCGCCGGCTTTGGCGGCGCGCGCGGACTTGGGTGTTTATTCGGCGCGCGCTACAGGGCGCTCCATCTCTCACCCAGATCCGCCCCAGTCCCAGCGCTGATCCCGATCAGCCGCTCGTGGGCATGCCCACTCTGGGCTTGTCCGTTTAGCCTTTACCTGCGCTTTTTCGCCAAGGGGGGCTTGACAACTACTTATGCGTAGGGTATAAAGACGACTAGTCCTGACATCCCCCTGGGGGTGTGGACGAACATAAGGTCAGGTTTTGGGTTGGCTCTGTGGTCGACACCAACTTGTTTTGACAGGGCCCTTGGGAGAGGGACCGGGTCGTTTTTTAGAGAGGGAGTTGTTGTTCGCGTGTTTTCTTTGGGGAATAGCGTTCTTGAGAGTCCGTGTGTCTCTGATGGGTCTGTAATAGGACGCGTCAGCGTCGCTGACGCGTCTCTCTCTCTCTCTCTCTCTCTCTCTGGCCGAGCCGGCGTCTAGGCGCTAGCTTTCTTCGCTGCGGTGTAAGCCCGCGGCCGGCCGGGTCGAACACCCGGTCTGATCGGTCGTGCTGTCCGTGCTTGGAAAAGCCCTCGCCGGAATGTGACGCTCGCTGTGTTTCCGTCGTCGTAAGTCCTCGGCTTGCGTCGGCTTTGCCGTGCCCGCGGTCCCGCGGGTCATTTCGTGTGGATCGCACTTACAGGGAGGGGTTGAGTTGATGGGTGCTCGTGGATTGAGGTCGGTGCTCGTTGGTTGTTTGTGTTTGGCATGTGCGTCGTTGCTGGTCTGGTGTATGCCTGCTCTGGCTGCAACCGCACCGGTCATCGAAGGCGAGTCTGTTAGTGGCGTTGCATACACGATTGCCACGCTCCAGGCCCGCATCAACCCGGGCGAAGCCGAAACGAGCTATCGCTTTGAATACGGTCCCACGGGGTCTTATGGCGCGAGTGTGCCGGTGCCCGACGCAAAGATCCTCGCGGGCCCAGCGAGTGTGAATGTCACCGAGTTCCTCGAAGGGTTGCAGGCTGGTGCCACTTATCACTATCGCGTCGTGGCGACCAATGCCGAAGGTAGCGCTCATGGCGAAGACCACGTTCTAAGGACGTATTCCGAACCATCCTCGGCGTCAGACCCGTGCTCCAATGCGATCGTCCGCAACGCACAGTTCTCCTCGTACTTGCCTGATTGCCGTGCGTACGAGCTGGTTTCGCCGATGGACAAGAAAGGCGCGAACATCGCCGCTGACGGCGACACGGCACAGAGCGCCGTCAACGGAAATGCGATCAAGTACTACTCGACGACCGCTTTTGGCGACGCCGTCGGCATCAGCACCCGCGGCGCCGAATACGTGAGCCAGCGGGGGGAAGAAGGATGGACTACCCATGCCATCAATCCCGAGCAGGGCTCAACCGCATTCTCGCTCTTCGCGCCAGCTGAGTATCAGGCGTTGTCCCCTGATTTGACCGAGGGTGTCTATTACGCGCGTACACCCGTGGAGCCTGGGCATCCAAACGTCGAACACGTCTCCAACCTATACCTTCGCACCGACCTGCTCTCGGCTGGGACCGGCTCCTACGAACTGCTGAGCGATTCGGTCAACCCGCTACCTAAAGAGCTTTCGTCTCAGGGACAGTTCATCTCCTTTGCGGGCGCGTCGGCGGATTGGAAGCACATCTTCTTCGAAAGCGTGAACAACCTCACCCTTGACGCGCCGCTCCAGCCTGAAGTCTGCACAGAACAAAGAACGGAAGCGTCAGGCGGTTGTGAACCGCGAGTCTATGAATGGTTTGACGGCGTCGTGCGTCTCGTCAGCATCCTGCCTAACGGGGAAGCGACGAACGCGGTTGTCGGTGCCGGGGCCGGAGGCAACGAAACGCAATTCAAAGGCACATTCACTCAGGAAGCTGTGTCATCTGATGGCTCACGCGTTCTCTTCGAGACCGGGCCGTTTTCCCTACTCCTAGGATCCTTTGGGGGTGGTCCGACTACAGGCAGCGGACTTTACATGCGGATTGATAGAAAAGAAACGATCAAGCTGAGCATCAGCGAGCGGACAGAAGCGGACCCCAACGGGCCGCAGCCCGTGACGCTTGAAACAGCTACCGCAGACGACTTAAAGGTTTTCTTCACGACCACCGAGGCCTTGACAGACAATACGCTTGTCAATCCGAATGTGACAAAGCTCTACATGTATGACGTCAATGCACCAGCGGGTAAACACCTCACCTTGATCTCGGTCGACAGCGAACCAAGCGACGATCTCTCTGGTCATCCTGTTGGAGCGGACGTAGACGGCATCGGCCCCGATGGCGAATACGTGTACTTCGAAACAGAACAACTACTGACGCCCGATCAGCCGCAATTTGTGGGTGCTCCGAAAGGCAATAACGTAGGCCCCGAAGCGCATAGAGCCCTCTTTGTGTGGCACAATGGCGTGCTTCGCTACATCACCCACCACGAACTGAATCATTACCCAGCTGGGGGTGACACTTGGGCTAGTGATGGTGGGAAGTCTGTCCCACCGAATTTCCATGTCAGCGCTGACGGCAAGACGATCGTGTTCGCCAGCCAGGATCCCACGACGGCGGAACAAGCGGGATATGACGATCCTTATAATGCCGCTGGGGAATACGCGCAAAAGTATTCTGCGGAGGTTTACGTCTACAAGTACGACACGGGAAAGCTCACGTGCGCTTCATGCAATCCCAGCGGAGCGCTGCCGCAAAGCATGGCAGGCTTCACCGCCAACGGATACGTCGACGGTATCTCCGCCTACACCGCGACGGAACTCGAGTACACGAACTACAAGACTCGCGCTCTGACCGAAGACGGTCATTATGTGTTCTTCGATACAGCCGATGCGCTTTTGCCGCAGGACACGAACGGGCAACGCGATGTGTATCAGTACGACACGGAGACAGGTCAGCTTCATTTGATCTCAGGCGGAGCCTGCAACTGCGTCTCAACATTTATCGACGCGACTCCCGATGGCTCGGATGTGTTCTTCGTGACTCCTCAAGAGTTGGTGCGGGCCGATTATGACACCAATAGCGATGTCTATGACGCTCGTCTCAGCGGCGGCATCATGAGTCAGAATGTTGCGCCACCCGCGCCGTGCGAAAGCGATGACTGTCAAGGTCCAGCCAAAGCGCCGCCGGCGTTCTCGCTCCCGACGTCCTCGACGTTTGCGGGTGCCGGTAACCAGTCGCCCCCGGCCGCGAAGCCGGCCGTGAAGGCAAAGGGCACGCACGCTAAGAAGCATCGTAAGAAGCACAAGCGCAAACAGAGGAAGAAGCGCGGCAAAGCAAAGGCAGGAGCGTCACACAGGCACACATCCAGTCCAACTGCGCGCTAACGAGAGGGCAAAATGACATTTGAGAAGATAGAGCGGGTGGGCTGCCTAAACGGCGGCGCGCGACGTGCTTTTGTGCTGATGGGCGCGGTGCTGGTCTTGATGATGGCGTTCTCCGCGCGTGCGGCACACGCGGAATTTGGCTTCGAAGCGGTCGATCAGCAGATACTGGCGAACGCCGAAGGCGGAGCATTCACGCAGGCAGGCGGTCACCCGTATGAGATCGTGACAACGGTCAATTTCAATGGGTATCACGAAACCGAAGGATTGCGGCGACCCGATGCCGACGTCAGAAACGTGATCGCGAATCTACCCCCGGGCCTATTTGGCAACCCGGCCGCGGTCTCGCAATGCACGGACGCACAGCTTGCGGCCGCCAGCAGGGGCCTGGTCGACTCTCCGCCACCGGAATGCCCGACATCGTCGCAGATCGGCACGATCGAGTTGAGTCTCAACTATTTCTCTAGGACATTCGAAATGGAAGTGCCTCTCTACAACATGGTCCCCCCTGTGGGAGCACCGGCACAGTTCGGGTTCAAGGTGCTGGGGGTCATGATCCATCTGTCTGGCAACGTGCGCAGCGGGGGTGATTTTGGCGTGACCGTAGCCTCGGAAAACATTCCCATCGCACTGGCCGTCAACGGCTTCAAAGTGACCTTTTGGGGTGTCCCGGCCGACCCGAGTCACGACAGTCAACGGTGCAACATAAGGGGCGCGAAACTCGCTCCGCTGGTGTGTGAACCCAATGGCAGTGGGTATGAAGCGGAAGAAAGTCCTCATGCTGATTCTGAAGCGCCGAAGGCCTTTCTTACGATGCCGGCGTCCTGTGGTCCGGCGGATGTTGGTTTGAAGACGAACATGCAGATCAACTCCTGGCAGAACCCTGGGGTGTGGGTGGAACGCGATCTGTTCAACCACCAGCCTCCCGCCTACCCGTCGGCCCCTGGAGAATGGGGTGCGCAGGTGGGTACAACCGGCTGTGAGGTCGTACCGTTCAAACCAAGCATCTCGGTCGAACCCACCAATCATCAGGCGGATACGCCCAGTGGGTTGAACGTCGAAATCTCGCTGCCCCAGGAAGGCACGATCAATCCGGTTGGTATAGCAACCGCCGATGTCAAGAAGGCTGTTGTGACATTGCCGGCCGGCGAGTCGGTCTCGCCGTCGGCGGCGGACGGCTTGGGCGGGTGCAGCTTGGAGCAGATTGGCCTGCACACAGGTCTCCCGGCGGCATGTCCCGACTCCTCAAAGCTCGGGACGGTGGAGCTGGACACGCCGCTGCTAAACGAACCGTTGTCAGGGGCCATCTATCTCGGCGAGCCCGAATGCGACCCGTGCAACGTGGCGGACGATCTCGCGGGCCGCTTGGTGAAGCTGTATGTAGTCGTGGAAGGCCATGGCGTGATCTTGAAGCTGCCGGGCCAGGTCGAACTCGATCCTTCGACAGGTCGTATCCAGACAACGTTCGACAACAATCCACAGCTGCCGTTCGATCATTTGAAGTTGAACTTCAAGGCCGGCCCGCGCTCACCGCTTGTCAACCCGCACACGTGCGGCACGTTTGAAACGACAGCGGAACTGACGCCATGGTCGGGCAATCCACCGGCACACGTCGCCAGTGCCTTCCAGATCACGAGCGGCCCTGAAGGCAAGCCTTGCCCGACGAACACACAGCAGGGATTCAACGCGTCGTTCGTAGCGGGCACGACAAATAATCAAGCCGGTGCGTTCAGTCCGATGACCGTGGCATTCAGCAGGTCAGATGGGGAACAGCAACTGGGCGCTCTGGTCGTGAAAACCCCGCCTGGTCTGCTTGGATCGCTCTCCGCCGTATCCCTGTGCCCAGAACCGGCGGCGTCTGAAGGCTCGTGTCTGGCGTCGTCTGAAATCGGGTCGTTGACCGTGGCTGCCGGCGCCGGCGCAAACCCGTTCTATGTGACTGGCGGCAAAATGTTCCTCACGACGGGCTATAACGGCGCCCCATTCGGGTTGAGTGTCGTCGTACCCGCGAAGGCAGGCCCATTCAACTTGGGGACGGTGGTTGTCAGGGGTGCCGTCTCAGTTGACCCGACGACAGCCGCGCTTACCGTCACGATGGACAAGCTGCCGACGATTCTCGACGGCATCCCGCTCGATCTGCGGACCGTGAACGTCGATATCGGCAAGAGCGGGTTCATCTTTAACCCGACCAACTGCAACCGGTTGAGTTTGTCCGGAGTGTTGACGGGAGGGTTGGGCACTGTCGATACATTCACGAACAGCTTCCAGGTCACCAATTGCGGCGCCCTGGGCTTCAAGCCGGCGTTCCACGTCTCGACGTCAGGGAAGACGAGCCGAGCGAATGGAGCGAGCCTCGACGTAAAGCTTTCCTACCCCGCCAGGTCGATGGGAGCAGAATCGAACATCGCGAAGGTGAAGGTCGACCTGCCGAGGCAGCTTCCGTCAAGGCTCACCACGCTTCAGAAGGCGTGCCCCGCCGAGACATTCCGGGCCAGCCCGGCGGCGTGTCCAGCAGCATCACGCATCGGGACGGCCAAAGCGACAACGCCGATACTGCCGGTACCGCTCTCAGGACCCGTGTACTTCGTGTCCCACGGGGGTGAGGCGTTCCCCGATCTGGTGGTCGTGCTGCAGGGGTATGGCGTGACGGTAGACCTGGTAGGCACGACGTTCATCAACAAAGCCGGGATCACGAGCACGACGTTCAAGACGGTTCCCGATGTCGCTGTTGGCTCGTTCGAGTTGAAGTTGCCGCAGGGCAAGTACAGCGCACTTGCTGCCAACGGAAACCTGTGTGCCGCCAAATTGGCAATGCCGACCTCGTTCGTCGCCCAGGACGGTGCGGAAATACACCAGTCGACGCCGATCGCGGTCAGTGGCTGCGCCAAGCACAAGGTAAAGCCCGGCGGGAAGCATGCGAAGAAGAAGAGTAAGCACAGCAAGAAGAGATGACATGCCTGTTACCGATGGGGCGCTGTCCGAGAGGGCAGCGCCCAGAGGCACAACTCAATGGCGGAGAGATCTAGCGCGCGAGCAGATCGCGCAGATCCAGCGCGCGAGGATGCTCGCGGCGATGACCCAGCTGGCCTGCGAGAAGGGTGTAGGTGACGTCACGGTCGCTCACGTGGTCGCGCGCTCTGGGGTCTCCCGTCGCACGTTCTATGAGATCTTCGAAGATCGAGAGGACTGCCTGCTCGCCGCGCTCGACGAGGCAGTCGCGCGAGCTTCGCGATACTTGATCGAGACCGGTGGTCCACATGAGAAATGGGTGGACAGGGTGAGAGCGTCGCTCGTCGCGCTGCTCCAGTTCCTGGACGACGAGCCGGCTTTTGGCCAGCTCGCCGTCGTCGAGTCGCTGGCCGGCGGTCCGGCGGCTCTGAGGAGACGATCGTATGTTCTTGCGGACCTGACCGCCTTTGTCGATCGCGGCCGCGATGAAGCGAGACGGAGCGCTGAGCCGCCTCCGTTTGCTGCTGAAGGTGTCGTCGGAGCGGTTTTCTTGGTGATTCACTCACGGATGCTCGAGCTCCGGTGCGAGCCTTTCGTGGGCTTGGTCAACCCGTTGATGGCGATGATCGTGCTCCCCTATCTTGGGGCAGGCGCGTCGCGCCGGGAGCTGGCTCGGACGGCACCGAGCGGCCGAGAGCGGGTCAAGCCCGCACCGCTGGATCCTTGGTCGATGCTGGACATGCGCTTGACCTACCGCACCGCGCGTGTCCTGCGGGCGATCGGCTCGCATCCTGGATCTTCGAATCGTGGGATCGCCGACATCGCCGATGTGGGCGATCCCGGGCAGATGTCGAAGTTGCTGGCGCGTTTGCGCTACCTCGGGCTGATCGAGAACGCGGAGATCGAGTCTGTGCGTGGGGCACCGAACGCTTGGCGCCTGACGAAGAAAGGGAAGGAGATCGAGCGTGCCGTCGCGGCTCAGGCCCCCCGCTGTTAATGGCGCCGTCCGCCAAGGCGGATACGTCGTGGAGATGCAGCGGCGCCGGTTGCTCACGGCGGCCATCGAACTAGCCTCCGAGAAGGGCGTCCAAGCGATGACTGTGGCAAGCGTCTCTCAGCGTGCGGGGGTGTCTCGAAAGACTTTCTATGACCTTTTCGCCGATCGCGAGTCGTGTCTGTTGTCCACGTTCGAGGAGGCTGTGGCGCGGGCAGCGCAGGCGGTTCGGCCCGCGTTCGAGGCTGAAGGATGCTGGCGCGCACGGATGAGGGGCGGGCTGCTTGCCCTGCTCTGCTTCATGGATGAGGAGCCGGCGCTGGCAAAGCTCCTGGTGGTTGAGGCTCTATCGGCCGGTCCGCGCGTGATCGAGCGGCGGGCGGAGATCGTCTGTGCCCTGACAGCTGCTGTCGATCAGGGGCGCGGCGAGGTGGCGCTGGAGGAGGTTCCGTCTTCTCTGACTGCCGAGGCGGTCGTGGGCGCGGTCTTTGCCGTTATTCACGCGCGGCTGCTCGATGCCGAGCTTGGGGGCGTGTCGCGGCCGCTAGTCGAGCTGACAAGCGAGCTGGTCGGCGTGATCGTCTATCCCTATCTTGGCCCGTCTGTAGCCCGGGAGGAGGTCAAAACGCTCATACCTGCAGCACCGTCCAACGGCCGTGGCCAACGTAGTGCCGCGAAGGACGCGTTCAAAGACATCCCCTTGCGCCTCACCTACCGCACCGCACGTGTGCTGGCTTCAATTGCGGCCTCTCCAGGAGCGTCCAACAAGCAGATAGCGACTGCGTCCGGGGTGGCCGACCAAGGCCAGATGTCACGCCTGCTCACGCGCTTGGAGCGCTATGAGCTTGTGCACAACACAGGTGGCCATCCCGCCAGTGGCGAAGCGAGAGCCTGGATGCTGACCGAGAAGGGCGAAGGCATGTTGGGCGCGGCCGGAATCGACGGAGCGCCGAGCTAGCTCGCGGCTGTTCCCCCGCTGGCCACCGCTTCTGGGGTGGGCTGCACTTCGGCAGGGACTCCCAGCAAAGGGTTGTTGGAGGCCTGACCGACCACCTTCGTCTTGACGCGCACGGTTTCGGTGATCGTCAGCGCGCTCGCTGCTCCCCACGTCAGATCCCAAGTGGCGCCATTGTGCGCGTACGGTCCGCGGTCGATCACCGGGACTGTCAGGCGGTGGCCCTTGTAGTTGACGAGCACCAGCGTTCCGCATGGCAGCGTACGCGAGGCCACGCCCACGATTACCGGGCTCATCGTCTGTCCGCAGGCCGTCTTCTGTCCGTAGAAGCCCGGTCCGAACCAAGTGGCGATCTGGGCCTTGGGATTGGGCTTTGCGGGTGTCACGGCCGGGCTGGCGCCGGGCGCCGAAGCACCGCCCGTCGCACCAAGCGCGACGGGGACCTGTGCGCCCGCGCTCAAAAGCGCGATGGCCACGGCAAGCAGCGTTCTTTTCGCAAACATTCGGTTCATCTCTTCGCTTGCGCCTACGGGGTGAGCTGACGGGCTCGCGCTCTACATCTGCGCTACGGCCTGACCTCAGGCCGATTCGCCCCCGCAGGCCGTGTTTCCGGCCTGCATTGGGTCCCCCGTTTCTCACGACCTGGATCGCGAGAACTCGGCGTCGGCGGGAGTATACATGTCCGGTCCCGGTAACCAGAAGCCGAAAGCTGCGGTTCAGGGGCGGCGCAACAGTGCGAAGGCGTCCTTGAGGATGCGCCCACCGGCCGCGAGCCCGGAGTTGGCCAGCTCGCCCACGATGTCGGCCACCGACTCGACCACCTCTACGCCGCTCGGAGGGTCCACGGTGTTGCCCAGCTCAAACTCCTCCTCCGGCTCATATCCCTGCTTCGGAGCCGGTGGCTCGGCGGGCTTGGCGGACGCCGGCTTGGCCTTAGCCCTGACTGGCGAAGCCTTGGCCTTCTTGGTTGAGAACGGAGTCTCTGCGAGCGTGGTTATAGGTGTCTTTGCGGGTGTGGGCGTGACCCGCGGCTTGGCGGGTGAGGACGCTGTCTTCGCTTTGGCCTGCCCTACGCGCGCGCCTGGGGCAGCGCTTTGGGTGGACTGTTTCGTGCTCTTGGTGCGTGTCGTCTTCAGCTGGCCGGCCGATGCGGCCGTATCCCGCTTGCCTGCCTTCGCCCGAGCAGCATCTCTGCGCGGACTGCTGCGCTGTGGCCTGGCGCGGGGAAGCGCGGCAAGGACCCCTCCTTCAAGGACCGGAGTCTCGGCAGGACCGTCGGAGCTGTTGGTCTCGCTTGGGCTCACGGTCTCGCAATCATCGCGCACCCGCCTCGATCGTGCACCGTGCGTGATTTTTCGTCTGCCACGGGCCCGGAAGCGTTAGGATAGGTACGTACATCTGAGTTGTACTGTCGGGAGGGTTTCGGCCACATTCCCGGCTAAGGTAGTCCTCGAACAGCACCCTGAGGGGTCCCGCCGGCGGGTCCAACGCTCTCGGGGAGCCTCCCGACGGAAACGGAAAACGCATGTCAGTGGTGGAACTGCAAGAGCTGGAAGAGGTCAAGAACCTGCTTACCAAGGGTCAGCAGGTAGGAGTGCTCACGTTCGCTGAGATCTCCACGGCGACCTCAGACCTGGATCTGGACGAGTCCGACGTCGAGGAGCTGCACGGCTACCTCGAGAAATCGGAGATTGAGCTCGTAGAGGACATCGACCCTGCCACGGCGGCCGGCACCCAGGTCGAACGCGCCCCCGACAAGCGTGGCCGGCGCAAGGCCAAGACTGCCTTGGACCTCAAGCCGGACATGACCACCGACTCGCTGCAGCTGTTCCTCAAGGACATCGGCAAGGTGCGCCTGCTCACCGCTCAGGAGGAGGTCGATCTCGCCAAGCGCATCGAGCGCGGCGACCTCGACGCTAAGCAGAAGATGGTCGAGTCCAACCTGCGCCTGGTCGTGTCGATCGCCAAGAACTACCGCAACCAAGGCCTTCCTTTCCTCGATCTGATCCAGGAGGGCACGCTCGGGCTCGTGCGTGCCGCGGAGAAGTTCGACTACCGCAAGGGCTTCAAGTTCTCCACTTACGCCACTTGGTGGATCCGCCAGGCGATCGCCCGGGCCTTGGCCGACAAGGCGCGCACGATCCGCATCCCCGTGCACGTGGTCGAGAAGCTCAACAAGATTGGCCGGGCCGAGCGCAAGCTCGTCACCGAGCTTGGTCGCGAGCCCACCGCTGAGGAGATTGCCGACGTCACAGGGATCGATCCCGAAGAGGTCGACTCGATCAAGCGCTCTGCCCAGGCGCCTGTTTCGCTGGAGAAGCCTGTGGGCGACGAGGAGGAGTCGGAGTTCGGCCAGTTCATCGCCGACGAGCGCGCCGAGTCGCCATACGAGCGCGCCGCTGAGATCCTCACCAAGGAGGCCTTGCGCGAGGCGCTTGAGAACCTCTCTTATCGCGAGCGTCGCGTGCTCGAGCTGCGCTATGGGCTAGGTGGCGAGCATCCACGCACGCTCGATGAGGTCGGCCGCACGTTCAACGTCACGCGCGAGCGCATCCGCCAGATCGAGAATCAGTCCTTGAAGAAGCTTCAGTCCTTGGCCGAGGCACAGAAGCTGAGGGACGTCGCCTAGCTGAAATCGGGCCGCCGGTCCAGGTGACCATTCGCGATTCAAGTAGGCAGGACTGGGAGCCGATGCAGCATGCATGTTCGACGTGCATGCAGCCCTGCGCCAGCTTGTGGCCGGCAGCGGCTCCGACCTGCACCTGAAGGTCGACTCGCCACCGCTCTATCGCATCCAGGGCTCGCTCGGGCCCGACCGGACGGCAGCCCCGCTGAGCGCTGAGGACACCGAAAACGCTCTGCACGAGCTGCTCCACGACCAGGTCAAGCTGAAGGAGTTCGCCGACGACCATGAGGTGGACTTCTCATTTGAAATCGCCGGGGTTGCGCGCTTTCGCGTGAACGCGTTTCGCCAGCGCGGGCTCATCTCGCTTGCCTGCCGTGCGATCCCCGCCAAGATCTCGACGATCGACGAGCTCGCGTTGCCAACTGTGGTACGGGACCTAGCCGAGGAAGAGCGTGGGATCGTGCTGCTCACCGGCACCACTGGCTCAGGCAAGTCCACGACGCTTGCCGCGATGATCGATCACATCAATGTGACGATGAACAAGCACATCGTCACGATCGAGGACCCGATCGAGTTCGTGCACCAGGACAAGAGCTCGGTCATCAACCAGCGCGAGGTGGGCATGGACACGAAGTCCTTCGAGCGCGCGCTTCGTCGTGTGCTGCGCCAAGACCCCGACGTGATCCTGGTGGGAGAGATGCGCGACGAGGAGACGGTACGCACAGCTCTCTCCGCCGCGGAGACCGGCCACCTCGTGCTCTCCACGGTTCACACGGTCGATGCCTCCGAGTCGATCAACCGACTGCTCGACTTCTTCCCGCCGCACCAGCACAACCAGGCTCGCTCGATGATCGCGGGCACGATCAGAGGCGTCATCTCCCAGCGGCTCGTCCCGGGCGCCCAGGGCGGGCGCGTGGCGGTGTGCGAGATCCTGCGCATGACCGGACGTGTGCGCGACATGATCGTCGACCCCGACCAAACCGGCCAGCTCGGGGAGGCGATCTCTTCAGGTGCCTACTACGGGATGCAGACTTTCGACCAGGCCCTCTTCCACCATGTGAAGGCTGGACGTGTGACTACCGAGGAAGCCTTGAAGGTGGCCTCGAGCCCACACGACTTCAAGTTGCTGCTGCAGGCGGACGGCCGCGTGGGCACCACGATGGAGGACGTCGCCCAAGCTCAGGCACGACGTGAGGACGCCGCGCCGCCCTCGGGGGCGGCTGCGCCCTCTGAGCCGGCCGCACCGGCCGCTGGCTCCCCTCCAGGGCCCCAGCCCGTGCCGGTCGCGCCGCGTCCCAACGCGCCCGCGGTAGTTGGCTGAGCCCGCCCGCGCTCGACCTACCGTTACTTCACTTGGTAAAGTAACGGTTGAAATGGCCGTTGATGAGACCTGCCCGGTGTGCCGAACCGCCGAAGTGGTGTGTGGTAAGTGGACGCTCCTGCTTGTGCGTGACCTCGCCGAGGGGCATTCCCGCTTCTGTGAGCTGGAGCGCTCGCTTGCAGGGATCAGTCCGCGCACGCTCTCGCTAAGGCTGCGTGCCCTAGAGGACGAGGGGATCGTCGAGCGCCACACTTTCCCGGAGGTGCCCCCGCGCGTGGAGTATGCGCTCACCGAGAAGGGCTTGGCTTTGCTTCCGATCATCGAGGACATGCGCTCATATGGGGAGCGCTGGCTCGGGGCTGGTTGCGAAGACGCAGTAACCGCCGCGCTTGTCGTGGCCGCAGCTTAGAGCCAGCTCACCGAGCGCAATAGTTGCTGCTTCAGCAGGAGCAGTGGTGCTTGTGGCGAACAGCCAGATGTGCGTTCCATCCAGTTGCAAGCCGCGCTAACCGAGTTCGTCGCTCAGGCAGCCGCGGGCCTGCACGCCGATGTGCTTGCCGGACAGGAGGTCCAGTTCGAGCTCGCCTCCCAGGCAGGACGCGGACGGGGGGCTTCTCCTCTCTACTGCTACCAGCCGCTAACCGGGGCCTACATTGCCGAGCGTTTCCCCAAGCTGCGTCGACTGGAGGCCTACGGCCGGGCGTCCTCGTTGCTCGAGGATTTCGATGGACTCGACCGCTACTTGGTCTCAGCAGGCTTGACTGACATCCCGCGTCGAGCTCGCGGTGGGAACGGGGCAGGCCCGGCTCGAGCTCGCTGCGACGCGGCTCTGTTGGCCTTGCTACAAGAAGCCTTCGCAGAGCAGACCGACTTCGACCGCTCGCTCGAACAGCACCCAGAGCGACTCGAGCGTGCCCTCGAGCGCCTGGAGGACTCCACGTTCGCGGCCGCTGGGGAACTGACGCTTGTGGCGACGCTGCACGGACTCACAATCGCCTCGCCCGAGATCCAGCTGACACGGGGGCTGCTGATCGCGCAGCCCGACGCCCTACAGGGAGCGCCTGAGCAGGCTCTCAGCATGGCGGATGGGCAACAGGACCACCTGCTTGTGGTGTTCAGGGTCGAGAACCCAGACCCGCGTGCAGCGATTGAGCAGGGAACTGGGGTGGTACGTGAGCTGTTGCGTGCCCTGCGCCTGTTCGGTGACGGGCGCATCGCGCTTGGACCGCTCGCCTGGACGCGAATCGGCTCGGCCCCATGGGGCACCGTTGCACTTGGAACGGGCGGCCGGCCACACGGGATGCTTCTCGTCAGCACCGAGCAGGAGGACGAGCTGCGTGCCTTCTGCAACATGGTCTCGCGCCGTGCGCCGCACGACAACGAGATCGCATGGGCGTTGCGGCGATTCGAGTTGGGCTGCGAGCGGGCCTCGGAGTACGAAGCGATCAGCGATCACCTGATGGCGCTGCGTGCGCTCTTGGCAGGACCATCGGAGCTCGAGCCGGATGGCTCGCCCGACGGGCTGCTCGCCGGGCGCCTGGCGGCGCTGTGCGCAACGCCCGAGCGGCGCGGCGCACTGGCCGAGCGCACTCTGGGGGCGATAGCGCTCGAGCGCGAGGCGATCGCGGGTACCGCCATCGAGCGCGCGAGCGGCCTGGCCTTGGCCCGCGACCTCTCTGATCACTTGCGCGCGCTGCTGCGCGATGTGGTGTGCGGACACCTACCGTCCGACCTCGTCTCGCTCGCCGACGAATTGCTGCTCTCAGGAGAAGATCTGCTCGGCGATGGCGAACAGGCCCCTGAGGTCCTGCACGTCGCCGTCTAGCTGAGGTACCAGTAGAGGGCTTGGTTCACTCAGATCCTTCGAGAGGGCTCTCACGCTCTCGCGGTCGCGCTGGGCGAGCATGTCGAAGTCGGCCAGGTTGGCCGCTACGCGAGTGGCAAGTGCTGAATCGAGTTGGGGGGTGAGCAAAAGCGCCACCTCCTCAGGTGTGCGCCCGCCAAGTCCTTGGTCGTGAAAGCGATTGACGATCAGCCCGGAGAAGTCCATCTGCTCGCGGGTCAGCTGAGCGTGCAGAAACGATGCCTCGCGCACGGGCTCGTGCTCGGGTGAGGTGACGATCAAGAAGCTCGTGACGGGATCGCGTAGTAGCTGCTCTACACCTCGCGCACGTTCACGAAAGCCATCGGTGAGTCCGGCAAGCGAGCCGAAGAAAGTCGATAGCTCCTCGATCAGGTTCACGCCCGTGACACGCGCAAAGACAGAGAGCATCAGGCTCGCGCTGCGTCCGAACAGCCCACGCGTGACCCCGCCGGGGGCGAGCAACACCTTCAAGGCTCTTCCCTCCAGGAAGCGCGTGAGCCGGTCAGGCGCGTCGAGAAAGTCGAGCGCGTCGCGCGAGGGGGGTGTGTCGAGCACGATCGTGTCCCACTCGCCGCTGCGATGAAGCTCGTACAGCTTCGCAACCGCGGTGAACTCCTGCGAGCCCGCCACCGCCGAGGACAGCTCGCGGTAGATGCGGTTGGCGAGGATCTCCTCGCGTGTGCGCTCGTCAGGGGACAGGTGCGCGATCAAGTCGTCGAAAGTGCCCTTGGAGTCGAGCATCATCGCCCACAGCTCGCCCTCCAGCTCGATGCCTTGCTCGGCAAGCTTGGCATCGTCGATCCTGTGCGGCTCACCCGTGAGCTCACGCAGCCCGAGCGCGCTCGCCAAGCGCTTCGCCGGGTCGATGCTTACGACTGCAACCTTGCCTCCGCGTGCGGCCAGTCCGAGCCCGAGCGCGGCCGACACGGTCGTCTTACCGACACCGCCTGCGCCCACGCACACGCACACCTTCTTTCCCTTCAGGCGCTTCTCGAGCGGCACGCGGCGTGGAGGCATGCGTGGATCGTATGGCTGCATGCAGGAATAGCCCCACGCCGTGCGAATACCGAAGCTCGAAGGCTTGCCAAATTCGACCATCGGAGCCTGCCGTGAGCACACGGGCCAAGGTCATCGCGTTCGCCAATCAGAAGGGCGGGGTGGCCAAGACAACAACGACACTCAACCTGGCCGCCGCATTTGCGGAGGAGGGTCATCGTGTCCTGTGCGTCGACATGGACCCGCAGGGCAACCTAACGATGTCCCAAGGCATCGATCCCGACACGCTCGAGCTGTCGATGTATGACGTGCTCACTCAAAGGGCGACAATCAGAGAGGTGATTCGCAAGCGGGAGATCGACGTGGCGTGTGCCTCGATCGACCTTGCGGGCGCCGAGATCGCGATGTCCACGATGATCGGACGGGAGCGCTCCTTGCAAAAGGCGTTCGAGCCGATCAGGGAGGACTATGACTTCATCTGTATCGATACGCCGCCGAGTCTGGGCCTCTTGACGATCAATGCTCTTACCGCCGCTGACAAGGTTATTGTCCCGGTGCAGTGTGAGTATCTGTCTATGCGTGGGCTCATCCAGTTGCAGAACACCTTGGCAATGATTCGCGAGAACCTAAACCCGGACGTCGATATCGAGGGTATCCTCCCGACGCTGGTTGACTCGCGCACGATTCACGCCAAGGAGGCGATCGAGATCCTTGAGGAGAACTTCGGCGACCGCGTATTCGCTTCGCGTATCCGTAAGACGGTGCGCTTCGCTGAGGCTCCCGTGAAGGGGATGTCGGTGCTCAAGTACGAGCCGGATGGTGTCGCTGCGCAGTCCTATCGCCAGCTGGCACAGGAGGTTCTGGCTCATGGCAAACCCTAAGCGGGCATCGATGCGCGAAGGGCCGCTTGCGGCCCTGTTTCGCAAGACCGAGGAGCTCGAGAAGGACTCGCCTGCTGAGCAGGAGTCTTCACTCGATGCGGCCACCGTCGCGGGAGCAGCTGAGCCCACGGCCGAGGTGAGCGCGCCGCCGGCCGCACAGAGCGAGCAGTCACGCTCGCAGAGCGCACGGGGTGAGTATGTAGAGCCCATCCCCAGTCAATCGGAGCATCCTCGCGACAGCGGCGTGCCGCACCCTTCACTGCGTCCGAGTCTCGACGAGGAACAGGCCACGCGCGTGCCAAGCCCGCAAGAGCGCCTGCGCCACGCTTTCTCCTCGGAGATTCCCGAGAACTTGATGGACAGACCTGGCGTGAGCGCGCCCACGCCCGCGCCTCCCATGCGTGAGACATACAACCGCGAAGAGCCGCGCCCATTCGGTGAAGCGATGCCAGTGGCCCAGCCCGTGATTCGCGTAGTGGGTGTGGGTGGCGCAGGCACCAATGCCGTCAACAGGATGGTGGAGGCCGAGGTCGAGGGTGTGGAGTTCCTGGCGATCAACACCGACCTGCAGTCCTTGCAGCAGTCGACGGCCGACATCACATTGCACATCGGTGCCGAGCTGACGCGTGGGCTTGGCTCCGGCTCGGACGCGAATGTAGGTAGGCAGGCCGCAATGGACGACTACGACCGCGTGAAGGCCTTGCTAAAGGGCTCGGACATGATCTTCATCACCGCCGGCGCTGGTGGCGGCACGGGCACCGGCGCGGCCCCGATCGTGGCTCGCATCGCACGGGAAGTGGGGGCCTTGACCGTGGCGATTGTGACGAAGCCGTTCGGCTTCGAGGGCTCAAGACGGGCGGAGCAGGCCGACCGTGGCGTGGAGGCCTTGGCGGAGGAGGTGGACACGCTGATCGTGGTCCCCAACAACCGCCTGCTTACTGTCTTGGACAAGGCGACCGCGATGGTCGAGGCATTCCGGGTCGCCGACGACGTGCTACGCCAGGGCGTGCAAGGCATATCCGATCTCGTGACGCTGCCCGGGCTGATCAACCTCGACTTCGCCGACGTGCGCACGATCATGTCCGACGCGGGCAATGCGCTGCTCGGGATCGGCATGGGCGTAGGCGAGAACCGAGCTCCGGAGGCTGCCGCCCAGGCGGTCTCCTCACCGCTGCTTGAGACCTCGATGGATGGCGCACGCTCGATCCTGCTGTCGATCACTGGCGGGAGAGACCTGTCGCTATGGGAGGTCAACGAGGCCGCCAAGGCGGTATCGGAGGCGGCTCACCCCGACGCGAACATCATCTTCGGCGCGATGGTCGACGAGAAGCTCGACGACCAGGTATGGGTAACGGTTGTGGCCACCGGCTACGGCGCCAAGAACCCGCGTCCGCTGATGCGCGAGCCGGATGGGGAGCCGCGCGTGAAGCGCGCAAGCCCCACAGCGCGCGACACGAGGCAGTCACGTCGTGGCGGCCTAGCTGTCTCCGACATGGACGTGCCAGAGTTCATTCCGAACTTCTAAGGGCGTCGCCCCCCGCCGCACGGGGTGCTGTGCTATCGCTCACCTATGAAGGCAGCTGAAAAGGGGGTTGTGGCAGCGGGGCATCCGCTTACCGCTGAGGCGGGAGCGCGGGTGTTGCGTGAAGGTGGAAACGCCGTCGATGCGGCCGTGGGGGCGATGCTGATGTCGTTCGCCGCCGAGCCACTACTCACCGGACTGGGAGCGGGCGGATACATGATGGTGGCTGGTGGTGGTGAGGAGCCGACGCTGCTCGACTTCTTCGTGGAGGCCCCCACACGCGCGCAGGATGGAAGCGCCGCGGAGCTCGAGGCGGTGGATGTGTCCTTCGGTGATGCCATGCAGGTCTTCTACATCGGTCCGGCTTCGTGCGGCGTGTATGGGACGCCGGCCGGAGTGTGCGAGGCGGCCAGGCGCTGGGGAACGATTGGGCTCGCCGAGCTGGCAGCACCGGCGGCGAAGCAGGCGAAGGAGGGGGTGAGGATCAACGCCGGGCAGGCGTACATCGTGGAGATCCTGGCTGACCTGCTGCGCTCGACACCCGAGTGCTCCGCGCTTTGGGCCCCTCAAGGGCGAGTGCTACGCGAGGGCGAGCTGCTGCTCAACCCCGAGCTGGGCGACGCGCTCGTGCGCCTTGGCGAGGAGGGGGCGAGGCCGTTCTACAGCGGTGATATCGCTGCTGCTGTGTGTGCTTGGGTGGGCGAGCGTGGCGGGTCGCTCAGCCGCGAGGAGCTCGGCGGCTATGAGGCAGTCGAGCGAGAGCCGCTTGAGATGCGCTATCGCGACCGGCAGGTCTTGACCAATCCGCCACCCTCGGCAGGAGGCACGCTGCTTGCCTACTCCCTGGGGCTGCTCGACGCACAGCCGTCTCCGCCGTCGCTAAAGGACGTGATCCTTGCGATGGAAGCGGCCCAAGGCGAGCGCACTGCCGAGTTCACACAGGGGCTCTCAGAAGAGGGATTCTTGGCGCGCTTCATGTCTTCAAGGCTTGGATCCACGACCCATATCTCTGTGCTCGACTCGCGTGGGCGGGCCTGCTCTGTGACGTGCACGAACGGGGAGGGCTCGGGCGTGGTGGTACCCGGCACGGGGATCCACCTGAACAACGTGATGGGCGAGGAGGACCTCAGCCCGCTCGGGTTTCACAGTCATCCGGCGGGGAGGCGCATGCCGAGCATGATGGCTCCTTCGATCGTGATGCGCGAGGGGAACGTGGAGCTGGTGCTCGGCAGCGCCGGCTCCAACAGGATCCGCTCGGCCTTGTTGCAGACGATCGTGGGGGTTGTCGATCGCGGGTTGAGCGCGCCTGAGGCGGTCAATGCTCCGCGCGCGCACTTCGAGGGCGGGATCGTCTACCACGAGCCGGGCATCGAGTTGGCGGGTGTCCCCCTCCCCGACAACGGGTCAGAGCGCGAGGTAGTGCGCTTCCACGATCTGAACCTGTTCTTCGGCGGCGTGCAAGCTGTGGAGTGTCGCGAGGGTCAGCTGATCGGCGCGGGCGATCCGCGTCGCGGTGGCGTGGCGGTGGTGGCGTGATGGCGGTGGCGGCGTGATACCGAGAAGGTCTGCCCTACGCGCGCGCGTAGGGCGCACTTTGAGCGCTCTCATAGTGGGGCTGCTCGTATGGGCGGCGATGCTCGTGAGTGGTTGTGGCGGAGTGGTCTCGCCTGACCTGTTCATCGTCTATCGAACCGGTAGCTCCGCGGGCGCGAAGCTTACGATGCTCGTCAACGAAGAAGGCGTCGTGCATTGCAACAACGGACCGCCAAGGCGCCTGGACGATGCGCAAATAATCGAAGCGCGCACTATCCAGGAAGACCTCGAAGGAGCCGCATCGCAACACGAGTCGTTGCCGGCGCAGCCCGGCTCAGTGCTCAGCTATTACCTGCGCGACGCGAACGGAAATGTCCGCTTCAGCGACAACTCGCTCCATCAGCCGAAGGCGATGCGCAAGCTCGCGGGGTTCGTGCTCAGCGTGGCACAGGGCGTTTGCCATCTACCGCAACAGGGGGCTTGAGCCCGCGATCCTGGCTGATACGCGCCTCAAAGCTCGTCAGCCGAAGTGGACCTTGCCGTTGGAGTGTGCCCTTACCTGTGCACGCTCGCTGAGCTCCAGTTGCTTGATGGCGGCTCGGAACAACATTGCGAGCAGCCGCAGCCGAGCGTTCTCCGAGCGCAGCTCCAACAGCTCCTGCTTGGCATCCGTGCCGAAGTCCACGGTGGCGGCCATGCTGTAGGCGCTCAGTGCCGCCAAGTCTTCCGGCGAGAGTGTGCGGTCGGTGGCGGTCTCCACGAGCTCGGCGTAGAGCTCGCGGGCCTCTTCAGCGACCTCGTCATCGAGCGGCTCGTCGGGTTCGGGCAGGAACTCGACTATCCCGGCCGGATAGGGCAGGTCGTCCTGGCGCTGGAGCAGGCGAAATACGCGTGTGCCGCGTACCAGGATGGTGAAGCGGCCATCGTCCTCACGGTCGAGCACGCGCTCTATCTCGCACGCGCAGCCGACTGGCTTGAGCTCCTCCTCTGATAGCCACACGATCCCGAATTCGCTCTCGCCCGTGAGGCACTCCTCGATCATGGTGCGGAAGCGATCCTCGAACACGTGCAAGGGGACGCTCTCTGTGGGAAGGGCGACTATCCCAAGCGGAAACAGGGGAAAGTCCTGGACGGGAACTTCGGCCATGCACCTAGTCTAGGTCGAAGCAGGCGGCGTCCCGGGTGGGCACTACACTTCCGCGAATGGAGAATGACCTAGTGAAGAGAGTCGTGTGGTCGGGCCTGCTGACCGCGGTGGGAGCATTGGCGAGCATCGTCACGCAGCGCACAGCCGCGTATGTGTGGAGGCGCGTGTTCGACGAGGAGCCTCCGGAGTGAGCAGCGAGGGCCCCGGTCCCGGCGGGGACGGGCGACCCCCAGGTCGGGGTGCAGGCCAGCCGGGCATAGCCGCCGCGATCACCGAGGTGACAGAGCGGGCGAGTGTCCTGGTCCGAGAGGAGATCGAGCTCGCCAAGACCGAGATCACCGAGAAGGCGACCCGCTTGGCAAAGGGCGCAGTGGTGGGGATCGTGGCCGGCGTGTTCTTCCTCACCGCCCTGTTCTTCGTTTTGATCGGCTGTGCTTGGCTGCTCTACTACGAGTTGCCGATCGGCAACGAGTTCACCTACTTCTGGGGCTTCTTCGCGATGGCCTTGATCCTTGTGGTGCTCGGAGTGATCGCCGGCTTGCTCGCATTCAAGGCCGTCAAATCGGGAGCGCCGCCGACGCCGACCATGGCGATCGAGGAGGCACGCAAGATTCGCGAGACGGTGAGCTCCTCCTCTGAGGCGACGCCCTCCGAGCCCGCTTCGGCGACCCCTACTTCAACGGCGCCGATCCCCGTCCCCTCGTCGGGAGTCACGCCTTCCTCTGCGAGCTTCACGACCGCGCCTGTGGCCGGGACGGCATCGGACACAGATCTTGGAAGGGGGACAGTCGATGGCACAACGCACAGCAGCTGAGATTCGCGACTCGATCGAGTCCAACCGCGCCGAGTTGGCAGTCTCCTTGGACAACCTGCACGGCGAAGTGGCCCGCATCACAGATTGGCGCGGGCAGCTCCAGCGCCATCAGCGCGAGGTCATGATCGGCGTGGGCGTTGTCAGCGTCCTGTTGCTCGGCCGCCGCCGCCGGCGCAAACGCCGCCGCGGCTAGGAGACCAGGGCGTTCGGAAGTGCGCCCACTCCGAGCAGGCCTGGCCCGGTGTAGGTGCCGATCACCGGGCCCACCTCTGAGGTGAAGATCGGCTCCGAGCCAAAGATCTCGCGGCAGCGGTCCATCAGCCGCTCAGCCTGCTCGTGAGCCTGAATGTGCTGCACAACCCAGCGGTCAGCGCCGTTGTCGTGCAGCTCGTGAGCGTACTGGACCATGCGCTCGAACGCACGCTTTGACGTGCGCACTCTCTCCACGGGAGTGATCTCGTACTCGAGCGAGAGGATCGGCTTGATCTTGAGCGTGCCGCCAATCCACGCTTGGGCCTTGCCGATACGACCGCCACGGCGCAGGTACTCGAGCGTGTCGACGCAGAACCAGATTTTCAATGCCTCGCGTGCCTCTCGCGCACGTTGAGCGACGGCGTCCTTGCCTGCGCCATTGTGCGCTGCGGCAGCGGCGGCAAGCAACACGAGCCCCAGCCCACCGCAAGCGGTTTCCCCGTCGATGACCTCGACGCGCTCGCCCAGGCCGCGCTCGGCCAATAGCCCATGAGCTTGGCGCGCCGACTCGCACGTGCCCGAGATCCCTCCTGCCAGGTGCACCGAGACGATGTCCTGGCCCGCCTCGAGCAAAGGCTCCCACACGGCGAGGAAGTCGCCGATCGATGGTTGGGAGGTGGTGGGCAGGTCGGGATCGGTGCGCAGGCGCTCATAGAAAGCGTCGAAGCTGTCCAGCTCAATCTCGCGCTGCGGGTTGTCCTGCCAGCCGACGTAGAGGCTGACCTGATGGATGCCTTCGCGGTCCGCTAGCTCGCGCGGCAGGTAATTGGTGGTGTCGGTGACGACCGCGACTGGAGTCATACAGCGCGCGGGACCCTACCGCACAGGCCAGCCGGCCAGCCTCGGGGTTATCCGAGCCGGTTCTCGATCTGGGTGAACCCGGCCGGTTGAGGCTCAACCGCGGAGGGCTCGGCAGGAGCGCCCTCAGGCTCGGGCAGTCCGAGCGCTTCTGCCAACTCGCCCGACTCGTACATCTCGGTGACGATGTCGCAGCCGCCGATCAGCTCACCGCCCGCGAACAGCTGGGGGATCGTGGGCCAATTGGAGATCGCCGAGAGCTCTTGACGTATGCGTGGATCGGGCAGGATGTCCACAGCCGCAAAGGGCGCCTGCAAAGACTGGAGCATCGCGACCGTCCGCGCCGAGAAGCCGCAAGCGGGGGCATCGGGGGTCCCCTTCATGAAGAGGATCGTGTCGTGCT
Organism: uncultured Solirubrobacterales bacterium; assembly: GCA_963731565.1. Lineage (GTDB taxonomy): Bacteria > Actinomycetota > Thermoleophilia > Solirubrobacterales > Solirubrobacteraceae > Palsa-744. The sequence continues at coordinate 3,162,799 of CAVSWG010000001.1, read as the reverse complement.
CGGCGATCGCCTCAGCGATCGCGTCGCGAATGGGGTTGGAATCGCTGTCGGACATCGGCTACTCCTGACTCAGGGTTTTCAGCGAGAGCGCATGGATCGGACCGCCGATCTCATCGCCGAACACGCCATAGACGAGCTTGTGCTGCTCGATGCGGCTGCGCCCCGCGAAGGTGGGCGAGATGACCGTTGCGCGGAAGTGGTCGCCGCCGCCCGTGTAGTCCTCCACGTCGGCTTGGGCCCCGGGAATGGAAGCCTCGATGCGCTGCTTGATCTCCTCGGCGGTGGGCACTGCGGTCAAGGTTAGAACATAAAACGGCACCGCTATACTTTGGAAAGCGATGATCTCGATCACAGACAAGGGTGCGGAGAAGGTTCGCGAGTTCTTGGACGCCCAGCAAGCGGATGTGACACTCGCCGGGTTGCGCGTAGGCGTACGCGGAGGCGGGTGCTCCGGCTTCCAGTACCAGCTGGCCTTCGACGAGCAGCGTGACAAAGACATCGTGTTCGAAGACCACGGGCTCAAGCTCCTCGTGGACAACGAGAGCTTGCAATTCGTGAGCGGCTCGATCATCGACTACCAGGAAAGCCTGCAGGGCGCCGGCTTCAAGGTCGAGAACCCCAACGTGGTCGCGGCCTGTGGCTGCGGCTCCTCGTTCAGGGTTGCTGAGGAAGAGCAGGTTTCCGCCGTCTGACGCTCGCCTTGCCGGGATGTCCCGTTGGAGGGACTATCGGTTCGTTGTTTAGGGAGCGCCACAGATAGCGGCAAGCGAGGGTCCGGTGCGGGCGCCAGCGCTCGGCGAGTCGTTCAATCGTCTCGCGGTCGGGCTCTTCCAATGAGTAGGCGCGTTCGATTGCCCTGTGGATGCCCAGGTCCCCCGGCGCCATCACATCGGGGCGGTGTAGGTGACTCATCAGGAACATGTGCGCGGTCCACTCGCCGATGCCCTTGACGGCCACCAGCTCGGCCATCACGTCCTCGTCCGATAGCGAGTCCAAGCGGTCGAGCTCGAGTTCCCCAGAGAGGATGTGCTCGGCCAGCGAGCGCATGAAGCCGACCTTCGAGCGCGACAGCCCAACGGCGAGACGCAGCTCTTCAGGGTCGTCCGCCAAGAGCTGCTCCGGTGATGGGGTGTGGCCACCGAAGCGCTCGGTCAGCCTGCCATAAATTGCCGCCCCGGCCTTGACTGAGAGCTGCTGGTTGACGACAGCGTGCAGCAAGGCGCCGTAGTGCTCCTGCGGGTCGGCCTTCTTGCGCGGTGGGCTCGAAGATGACTCCGCACATGTCGATCAGTTCGGCCATGATCGGGTCGGCGGCGCGCAGCTCCTCAACGGCTGCCTTCTGTGAGGTTGCCTTGCGCTTTGCTGAAGGCTTACGCGCGGCTGATCCCGTACTGCTCGCCGTCGGGCTCATCGGCTCGGTCCGTTCGCGGGAGGTGTGGTGGCAATCATCAGCTCGCCTGAAAGGCCTGGTTATCGAGTGCGATCGGCTCGCCGTCGAGGGCGTTCAAGGCCCGCTCCAAGGAGCAGGCGATGCAGGTAAAGCTGGGAGTGTCGCGCACTGTGAAGCGCGAGGCCTCGGTCGTACGCAGGCGCTGGACGAGGTCCAGGAACGTGCCTACGTCATCCGTGTCGAACGCCACCACGAACTCCTGGTCGTCCAGGCCGAACGAGTAAGTGGTGTGGTTGTCGACGCCCGGATATTCCCGCCCCACGGTGATGTGGCCTTGCATGATTCGCCAGCGCTCCTCAGCGGGCAAGGCATACCACTCGCGCGACTTCACGAACGGATACACGAACACGTACTTGCCTTTGAAGCCGCGCGGGTTGACGCGCTCGTCTTCGGAGTATTCCGAGCTCTTGCGCATGCCCAGGAACGAGTAAGGCTGCTTGGCCCACTTCATGAGTCCGCTCTGGGCCAGGACGACGTGGAACTCATGGATGCGGTCGAGGTTCTCGGCCTCTGAGATCAACAGCAAGTCCACGTCTCCGCGTGTTCCCATGAGCGAGAAGGACTGGAGGAGGTGGCCGTCGGCGAAGTCCTCACATGCGGCCATGAACTCGCGCTTGTGCTCCGCGCGCGTCTCGGTATCCAGCCGGCGCCAGGCCGGGTCGAGCTTGAGGAAGGTGTACTTGACGAAGTGGCGCTCGCTCATGGGCGACCGTCATGATCGCAGACGGACCTGGCAGTACCTCGCAGCTGCCCTACCCGGACGCCGTCGCGCGGCCCGTTACAGTTCACCCGTGCGGATTGCTCTGGTTTCGCCGTACTCCTGGACTTATCCGGGCGGTGTCACACGCCATATCGAGGCGCTCGCGGCTGAGCTGGTGGCGCAAGGGCACGAGCCTGACATCCTCGCGCCTTATGATCCCGACGATGCGCTCTCCGCGCGCCTGCACCGTGGGGCAAAGCCGCAACGCTTGGACCCGCCGGAGAACTTCGTCCCGCTCGGGCGCACGATCGGGATCCCAGCCAATGGCGCCGTCTCCAACCTGACGGGCACACCACACTCGGTCTTTGCCATCCGTCACGCGCTTCGCACGGGTGGCTATGACGTGGCACATATCCATGAGCCGATTGTGCCCTTGATCGGCTTTGACGCGCTCATGTCCGCGGGGGAGCTGCCGCTCGTGGGGACGTTTCACACCTACTCTGAGAACCCCATCTCCAACGGCATCGGCGCTGTCCTGATGGGTGGGCGACGGCGCATGAACCGCCTGCACGCGCGTATCGCCGTGTCTGAGGCGGCGGCCTGGACGGCCCGACGCTTCTATGGCGGGCACTACAGGATCGTGCCCAACGGTGTGCGACTCGACCCCCTACCGGGGGATGGCACGACGTGGGATGGGGCCGGTGTGGCCTCGGGGGGGCTGAGTGCGCTTGACACGCAATCGGGTGCCCTACACGCGCGCGCGAATCATGCCTTCGAGCGCATATACAACGACGCGCAACGCTCCGACGGCACGCACAGCGATGCGCAGCATCCCCTACGCATCCTGTTCATCGGCCAAGCCGTCGAGCGCAAGGGCCTACCGGTGCTCTTGCGCGCATTCGAGGCTCTACGCGAGCACATCCCAGCCACGCTCACGCTCGTTGGGGCCTCAGCAGAGGAGATCGCTCCGATGCTGCTCGACGATCGCGGTGTGCACGCGCTGGGGAAGGTCTCCGAGGAGCAAAAGCATGCCGAGCTGGCACGAGCCGAGGTCCTGTGCGCTCCATCCCTGCGCGGCGAGAGCTTCGGCATGGTCCTCACCGAGGCGTTTGCCGCCTGCACGCCTGTGGTTGCCTCTGACATACCTGGCTATCGCGACGTTGCGCGTGACGGAGTCGACAGTCTGCTCGTTCCGCCCGGCGACGCGCTTGCCTTGGCTGAGGCTCTGCGTGCCTTGGCGCTCGAGCCGGCCCGTCGTGCCGCGATGGCCGCTGCCGCGCGCGAGCACGCCGAGCGCTTCTCCTGGGCCCATGTTGCCGAGGAAGTCGCCGACGTCTACGAGCAGGCGATAGCTGTCGGGCACCCAACCACACGTATGGCGCGCATCGCCGTGCGTCATGGCTTTGCTCCAGCCGACCTGCGCCCGCGAGTGCGCGCGCGCCGGCTGCCAAGCCTCGAGCCGGCGCCGCGAGCCAGGCGGCGGGCCGTGCGAGTGCTCTCGCGAGTGGCGCTGCTCGCCACTTCGCTCCTCGGCATGGCGCTTGCCTTTCTTGCGCTGCGGAAGATCGGCGTCACGAACGTGGCCACCAGTCTGGTGGCGTCCAGCCCCGGCCTCGTTGCGGCAGGGGTGGGGGTGATGTGCGCGTCGATGTTCGTGCGCGGTATCGCTTGGCACGCGATCCTCAAGGCCGCACCCACATGGCGCGTGGCGCGAAGGCGAGACGCCTTGCAAGGGACTTTCATCGGCGTCCTCATGTCCGCAACGCTGCCTGCGCGCCTGGGGGAGCCTTCGCGTGCCTTGATCGTGGCGCGACGCATCGGTCGTGCACGCGAGACCCTGCCGGTGGTGCTTGGCACGATGGTCTCCCAGACCTTGCTGAACCTGCTCGCGCTGGTTGTCCTTGGCGGCGTCACGCTGTCGAGCGTAAGCTTCGCCGGCAATCACACCAGCGCGCTGCTCGCGGTGGCGCTGGCGCCTTTGGCCGTGTTGGTGGCCTTGCTGCTCTCGCCTGTGTTGGTGCCGCGTGCGGCGGTCTCGCGCTCAGAGCGGCTAGGGCGGCTGCTTACCAATGTGCGAGCAGCGCTGTTGCGCGTGCGAGCGGGATTGATGGTGTTCCGTAAGCCACGTCAGGCAGGTTTGGCGACGCTCTTGCAGCTCTCGGCGTGGGGGCTTCAGTGGCTGTCTTGCTGGCTCCTGCTGATGGCCTTGGGGCTGGACGGCCGGGCTGGCTTCAGTGCGGCCGCGGCAGTGCTGTTCGCGGTCAACATCACCGCCGTCATTCCCGCCACACCGGCCAATGTCGGCGTCTTCCAGGCGGCATGCGTGGCAGTATTGGCCGGGGCCTACCATGTGCCAACGGCCGACGCGCTCGCCTATGGGATTGTCTTGCAGGCTGTCGAGGTTGCAACGGCGGTCATCATGGGTACACCCGCGCTGGTCAACGAGGGGCTCTCCTGGAAGGACGTGCGCTTGCGTACTATGCATGCCTCGCCGGTCAAGCTTCCGCCGCTGCCGGGGGCGGCACGCCGGGCACCCTCACGCATCCAGCCGTGAGCGACGCTTGGGTTTACATGCTGCGCTGTCGCGATGGCTCGCTCTACACGGGATGGACCAACGACTTGGACCGCCGTATCGCCAAGCATTCGGCTGGGAAGGCTAGTCGCTACACCGCTAGCCGGCTACCGGTCGAGCTTGCATTCGCCGTGCGGATGGTCGACCGCAGAGCTGCCATGCGCGAGGAGCTGCGCATCAAGCGGCTGCCGCGTACGGAGAAGCTCGCGCTTGTGGAGCGGAGAGGCGCTCAGGAGCTGCCGGCAGGCGCCGGCTGATTCTCTTGCTCGACCGCCCCTTCGGGTGGGTCCACGTCCTCGAGCTCGCCGAACAGTGACGGGTCGCGATAGGAGCCCTTGATCACGTCGTCGGGCGAGCCGTCGGGCAGGAGCCTGCCTTGGCGTGTGCCGAAGTAGATCGCCTGAGGGTGATGGGCGACAAGCGCGAGTGTGGACTGCTCGGGGATCGGGGCGTAGCCGTCTGAGATCTCCATGCCGATCTGCTCCAGGCCGAGCAGCTTCTCTACCTTGAGGTGCTCAGACTGCTCGGGCACGGCAGGGTAGCCCCACGAGTAGCGCCTGCCTTGGGTGGATGGGATGGAGAGCATCTCGCGCACCTTCCAGTGCACCCACTCGGCCAGGCCCTCGGCGGTCTGCACGCCGAGGCCGTGCACGAACAGCTGCTCGGCGAACTCTCCGTCGGTCTCGAGCTTGGCCATCAGCTCCGTCACCTCAGAGCCAACCGTCACGGCCTGCACTGCGATCACATCGAGCTCGGCCGGCGGCTTACCCTCACGTGACGGCTCGCCGCCTGGACCGACCGCGGGCCTGAAGAAGTCGGCGAGGCAGATGCGATCGCCCTTTGGCTGGCGCGGGCACACGAAGCGTGTCAGCTCGCTCGCGGGATCGGCCGGGTCAAGCTCGCCGCCGGCCACGCGGGGATCGAGCACGACGATGTCGTTGCCCTGCGAGTAGCACGGGAAGAAGCCGAGCAGTGCCCGCGGGTGCAGGTAGTCCTGCTCTGCCCACATGCGCTCCAGGCGCGGGCGGAAGTTCTCGTCCACGAGCTCTCGCCAAGCCTCGCCCTTCACACCCTTGCCGCCCCAGTGAAGCTTGAACAGGACGTGGGTGTCGAGATGGGAGTAGACCTCGTCCATGTCCACCGGCACCTCTTGCACGCCCCACCAAGGAGGCGTTGGAATCGGCTGGTCGGTGCTCACGCTGGAGCGCACGCTGTCATCGGCGAAATTGAGCACCTCCTCTGGCTCCTCGCCCTTCTCGCGGAAGGCGGTGGCGCCCGCACGGAGCTTCTCGAGCAGCGCCGCGTGGGCCTCCTCGTCGATCAGCTGATCCATCACCGACAGGCCCTCGAAAGCGTCCTTGCAGTAGAACACGCCCGGCCCATACTGCTCGTCGGATTCCTTGCCACCCGGATACAGGGTTCGGTAGGAGAAGGCCCTGTTGATCGCGGCACCGCCAATCAAGACTGGGTATTGCATTCCCTTGGAGTGAAGCTCCTGGATGCAGGCAGGCATCTGCTTGGAAGTAGACACGAGCAAGGCACTCAAGCCGATCGCCGTCGCATTGTGCTCCTCGGCGGCGTCGAGGATCGTCTGGATCGGTACTTGCTTGCCGAGATCGACGACCGTGTAGCCGTTATTGGTGAGGATCGTGTTCACGAGCGACTTGCCGATGTCATGCACGTCGCCGAACACAGTCGCCAAGACCACCGTGCCCTTGGTGTAGCCCTCAATCTTGTCCAAGTAGTTCTCAAGGCGCGCGACCGCCTTCTTCATTACCTCGGCGGACTGCAGCACGAACGGCAAGATCAGTTCACCGGCGCCGAACTTGTCGCCGACCTCCTTCATCGCCGGCAAGAGCACCTCGTTGAGCGTCGGTACCGCGCCGATCTTCTCGACCGACGCGTCGATCCAATCCTCGACGCCCTCCTTGCGGCGGCGCAGGATGTGGAAGTGCAATGCCTCCTCGGGCCCCATCCCTTCGGTGGGATTGGCGCTCGTCTGCGTCTCCTGCTCGCCCTTGGACTCGAAGTGGGCGATGAACTGCTCCAAGGCATCTTCGCGGCGGTTGAACACGAGATCGTCTGCCAGCCCGCGCTCCTCATCTGAGATCTCCGAGTAGGGCGTGATGTGATTGGGGTTGACCATCGCCAGGTCAAGGCCGGCCTCAACGCAGTGGTGTAGGAAGACTGAGTTGAGCACCGCACGCGCGCCAGGGGACACGCCGAAGGAGACATTGGAGACGCCAAGCGAAGTCTTCACGTGGGGGATCTCGGCCTTGATCCGTCTGATGCCCTCGATCGTCTCCACGGCCGAGGGCCGCCACTCCTCATCGCCAGTCGTGAGCGTGAAGGTGAGGCAGTCGAAGATCAAGACCTCCGGGTCGAGCCCGTGCTCTTCGCAGCACAATTCCTTGATGCGCTGGGCGATCTCCACCTTGCGCTGGGCAGTCTTGGCCATGCCGACCTCGTCGATCGTGAGCGCGATCAATGCGGCACCATGCGCGAGCGCGGTTGGCACCACGCGGTCGAGCTTGTCCCTGCCGGCCTCCAAGTTGACCGAGTTGACGATCGCCCTGCCCGGGATCTGCTCCAAAGCCCGTTCGATCACCTCGGGCTCAGTCGAGTCGATCTGAATCGGTGGCTCCTGGGTCAAGGAGATGCGCTTGGCCAGTTGCCTCATCTGCTCGTCCTCGTCTGAGCGCTCGGTCAAGGCCACGCACAGGTCGAGCACGTGCGCACCGCCAGTAACCTGGTCCTCGGCGATCTGCACAAGCCCGTCGTAGTCGTCGGCCAGGAGCAGCTCCTTGGCCTTGCGCGAGCCTTGACTGTTGACGCGCTCGCCGACCATCGTCGGGCGCGGCTCCTGCACGAGCGTGGTTGCCGCGATCATCGAGGAGAGGTGCGGCGGGCGAGGCGCTGGACGAGGGGCCACGGTCTTGCCGGCCACGCGCTCAGCGATTGCCTTGATGTGCTCAGGAGTGGTGCCGCAGCAGCCGCCCACCACGCCCACGCTGTAGCGCTCCACGAACTCCCCGAGCGCCTCCGCGAGCGGCTCGGGCTTCTCCGGGAAGATCGTCTCGCCGTCGGGTCCCTGCAAGGGCAGGCCCGCATTGGGAATGCAGGCCACCGGCACCGGGCAGAGCTCGCCAAGGAAGCGGATCGCGTCGCGCATGTCCTGCGGGCCGGTCGAGCAGTTGAGCCCGATCACGTCGACCTTCAAGGCTTCCAAAGTGCACAGGACGGCGGAGATGTCGGTACCGAGCAGCATCTTGCCGCCGTTTGGCAGGAGTGACACAGAGGTGTGGATCGGCAAGGTCTTGCCGGTGCTCTTGAAAGCCTCGCGTGCACCGAAGATGGCGGCCTTGACCTCGAGGATGTCCTGGGCGGTCTCGATGATGATCAGGTCGGCGCCCCCGTCGATCAAGCCCGCGGCCTGCTCGGCGAAGACCTCGACGAGCTCCCTGAACTGGATCTGCCCAAGGGTGGGATCTTCGGATGCGGGCAGGAAGCCGGTCGGTCCGATCGAGCCCGCTACGAAACGCTGCTCGCCGGCGGCCTTGCGCGCGATTTCAGCTGCCTTGGTGTTGACCTCGACGGTGTAGTCGGCAAGACCCCACTCGTCGAGCTTCAGGCGCGAGGCCTGGAAGGTGTCGGTCTCGACCACTTCCGCACCTGCCTCCAGCATCGAGGCGTGCACGCCTTCGATCACGTCCGGGCGGTTGAGCACAAGCGCCTCGTGGCACTTGCCTTGCAGGCCGCCATAGTCCTCGGCGGTCAGCTCGAACTGCTCGAGCGTGGCGCCCATGCCGCCGTCGTAGACGACCACGTGCTCGCGCACCGCCTTCAAATAATCACGTGCCATCGGCACGGATGCTAGCAGCGCCGGAAGCAACCCTGACATGACTGTGTCAGGGTTGCCAAGTCCAGCGGAATCACTTGATGAACAGCATCTCCGAGTACTTCGGCAAAGGCCAAAGGTCGTCGGCCACCAGCTTCTCCAAGCGGTCGGCCACGTTGCGTACGTCGTCCATCGCGGGGATTGTGGTGTCCCGCATGTAGGTGGCCCACTTCATCGCTGAGCTGTCCGGCTGGTTGTCGCTCAGGTTGGCGTCCTCCAGCTTGACGATCGCGAACTGGAACTCCTTCACGAGCGGCTCAACCTCCTCGACGAGCTCCTCAAGGCCAGTGGCCTTCAGCTCGTTTAGGTATCTCACGGCCGCCGGCAACAGCATCGTGCGCGCGATCTGTGCGGCCGTCTCGGCCTCGATGTTGATCTTGACCGCGTACTGCTCGGTGAACACCTCCAGGCGCGACTCCAGCTCGCGCTTGGTGAGCACCTTGTACTTCTTGAAGGCCGCCACCGTCTGCTTGTCCACCAGCCAAGGCAAGGCGTCAGGAGTTGTGCGCAGGTTCTCGAGGCCTCGCTTCGCGGCCTCCGCGTGCCACTCCTCCGAGTAGCCGTCGCCGTCGAACACAACCTGCTTGTTCTGAGACCAGACCTCCTTGACGACCTTCGTCACGGCCTTCTCGAGTGTCGCGCCGGAGGCTTTGAGCGCCGTCTTGAGCTTGTCGGCCAGCTCGTCGATCGACTCCGCCACGATCGTGTTAAGGACCGTGTTGGGCAACGCCGGCGACTGGCTGGAGCCGAGCGCCCTGAACTCGAACTTGTTGCCGGTGAACGCGAACGGGCTGGTCCGGTTGCGGTCGCCTCCGTGCATTGGCAGCGGCGGAAGCACGGGCGTTCCCAGACCCAGGAACGAGCCGGGCTTTGACGCCTGCACCTTGCCTGCCTCGATCGCTGTGAACACCTTCTCGAGATCGGCGCCCAAGAAGATCGAGATGATCGCCGGGGGCGCCTCGTTGGCTCCGAGCCTGTGGTCCTGGCCGGCGTTGGCGATCGACGCGCGCAAGAGCGCCTGGTGCTTGTTCACGGCCTGGATCACCGCTGCACAGAAGAACAGGAACTTCAGGTTCTGCTCGGGTGTATCGCCGGGGTCGAGCAGGTTCAGACCGGTGTCTGTGCCCATCGACCAGTTGTTGTGCTTGCCCGAACCGTTCACGCCCGCGAAGGGCTTCTCGTGCAGGAGGCACACCAGGCCATACCTACGTGCCGTGTTCTGCAGGATCTGCATCGTCAGCATCTGATGGTCGGCGCCCACGTTTGAGTTCTCGAAGATCGGCGCCACCTCGTACTGGTTCGGCGCGACCTCGTTGTGCCTGGTCTTGATCGGCACGCCCAGCTTTGCCAGCTCGACCTCGCACTCGAGCATGTAAGCCAGGATGCGCTCGGGGATCGAGCCGAAGTAGTGGTCGTCGAGCTCGTGCCCCTTGGGCGGCTTGGCGCCGAACAGTGTCCTGCCGGTGGTCAGCAGGTCAGGGCGCTCGAAGTAGTACTGCTCGTCGATCAGGAAGTACTCCTGCTCGCAGCCGATGGTCGTGAACACGCGGGCTGCGTCCTCCACGCCGAGCAGCTCCAGCGCTCCGACTGCCGCTCCGGAGAGTGCGTCCATTGAGCGCAACAGCGGGATCTTGTTGTCCAGCGCCTCGCCCGTCCAGGAGGTAAACGCCGTCGGGATGCACAGCAGCGCCCCGTTGGGGTTCTCGAGGATGAACGCCGGAGAGGTTGGATCCCAGGCGGTGTAGCCCCTGGCCTCGAATGTGGCGCGGATGCCGCCCGTGGGGAAGCTCGACGCGTCCGGCTCGCCCTGGATCAGCTCCTTGCCGGAGAACTCGGCAATAGCCGTGCCATCGCCAGCGGGGCCATAGAAGGAGTCGTGCTTCTCTGCGGTCGATCCGGTCAGGGGCTGGAACCAGTGGGTGTAATGGGTGGCGCCCTTCTCCATCGCCCATTCCTTCATCGCCTGCGCGACCGCATCGGCGAGCGTCGTGTCCAGCGCCTCCCCGCGCTCGAGCGTGCGCTGCAGCGCCTTGAACACGTGCTTGGGCAGGCGGCGGCGCTGCACCGCCACGCTGAACACATCCGAGGCGAAGATCTGGTTAGCGGGAAGGGTCAGGTCCATCGCGCCGAGCGCACTCCCGTTGGCGCTCCACTGCGCGGCTGTCACATTCTGCTGGCGGCTCTTTGGCATGAGTGGGCTCGACTCCTCCTGTTTTGTTCTAGGCGTAGGGCGGATTCGCATCGTAGCCCCCCACGTGCGCGCGAGTAGCGCTCACTTGGCGAAAGGTCGTCGGCGATCTTTCGACATCCGTCCAAATCAGAGGAGCAGAGGCCGCACATGACCCTGGCGGTCTGTGCATGATGCGTAATGGCCTGGCTGTCCGGGGCGCGCATGCGCGCCCCGGCGGGACGGTGCATGCACCGTCCCGGACAGTGGCGCATGCGCCACTGTCTTCCTCCAAGACGAAGACGCGCATGCGCGTCTTCGCGGGATCTACGGTGCCGCTGGCTGGGGTGCTACCGGAGCCGGATTGGGACCGGCCGCGATCTGGCCCGTTTCCGGATTCACGTGCGTAGCTCTCGGCTTCGGGGCGATCAAGGCCACGAAGCGTCCTAGGGGTCGCCCGCCGCGGGCCAGTCGTGTCACCGCCTTGCCGTCGAGGCCGGCCGCTACCACATAGTGGACCGTGTGCAAGCCGGCCTTCACCGGCGTCACCTTCCAGGTGAAGCGCTTGCTCCGGCCGGGTGCCAATGGCCCCAGCGCCCATGTGTTCACATAGGCCGTTTCACCGCCGCCCGGAGGATTGACTTCCTGCGTCTGTACTGGTGGGGCCGTGGCTGTCGCGCCTGGGCCCGTGTTGACGATCCACACCGGCCGCTTCTTCGAGGACAGTTTGGGGTAAGTGCTCGTGTAGTAAAAGGAGTCGAGCGTCACCGCCACGTTGGGGATCGTCTTCGCGCCCGCATTGCGTACGATCAGCGCGAGTCGTGTGTCATGCGCGACCTGTTGCCTGGCCGGGAAGTGCGCCCTCAGCACTTCTACGCTGTAGACGCCTTTCACTTCGCGCGCATTGCGCTCCGACTCACCGCATCCGCTCGCGAGCGCGCCAAGCAGCACACCGCACATGGCGAGCAACCCGATCGGAAACAACTTTCCCGTCCCCACAGCGAGCGCCACGATACCAGTGCCGGTGGCGCTCCGGCCCCGCGCCGTCATCGCCTGAGGCGGGCGACGGGTGGCGTCCTGCCTGCCGATCGCATAGAGTGGGAAACGCGCCGGTGGACGTTTGGGTGGAAGTTGAAGGCCGGAGCAGTACAGTTGGGGGCGCGGTTACGGTCGTCCCCCGAGGAGGGGTCTTAGATGGTGCGCAGTGCAGCCGAGCGGGCTTTCCTACCAACAAGGAACCTGCTCGAGGAAATAGGGGACATGATGATCCTGACGGGCAGGACGATCTCCTCTGCCTTGCGCCCGCCCTATCCCTACGGTGGCGAGTTCGTTTCCCAGTTCCTGTTTGCCTTGCGCCTGTGCTGGTTCCCGCTGTTGATCTCCACAGTCGCGATCTGCTACGCCGCGCCCGGCCTGCAGGCAGCCAACTTCCTCACGATATTCGGCGCCTTGGATCGTCTCGGCGGGATCTTCGTGCTTGCCGCGATCCGCGAGATCGGCCCCAACGTGACGGCGATTGTCTTGGCCGGTGTTGCCGGCACCGCGATCACCGCCGACCTCGGTGCGCGCAAGATTCGCGAGGAGCTCGACGCCTTGCAGGTACTCGGCGTGGACCCCGTCAAGAATCTTGTCGTCCCCCGCTTTCTCGCCTTGATGCTCGTGACGGGCCTGTTCAACGTCTACGCGATCCTCTTCGGCCTGTTCGGCGGCGTGCTCGCCGAGCTCGTCAACGGCCAGCCGCTCGGACCGTTCTGGGACACCTTGTTCGCCAATGCCTCCACCACCGACCTGTGGGGCTCGGCCCTGAAGACCACCATCTTCGGCGCCATCATCGCGATCGTCTGCTGCTACAAGGGCATGACCGCCTCCGGCGGCGCCGAGGGCGTCGGCCGCGCGGTCAACCAGGCCGTCGTCGTCACCTTCCTTGCGATCTTCGCGTTCGACTATGCCTACACCCAGTTGCTCCTGGCGACGCACCCGAACATCTTGGTGATTAAGCGATTCGAAGCGTCATGGTCGAAGGCCTGGTGAGCGCCTCGTGAACGAACTGCTCGTCACGCCGCGCGAACTCCTGGCTTCGACCGGCGAGTTCGGTCGTTTCGCCGGCAACATGATCCGGGACGTCTGGGGCCTGCGCGTCTTCCGCTTCTTCGGCGAGTCCTTGCGCCAGGCGGGCATCCTGATCGTCTCCTCGACCTTGATCATCTGGGCGCTCATGTTCGTGCTCGGGCTGGAGTGCGGCATCGAGGGTGCTTACTTCCTTGAGGCCCAGGGTGCGCCCGCCTATGCGGGCGTGTTCACGGCATGGTGCGACTTGCGCGAGATTATTCCCTACGCCTTCGGCTACATGATGGCGGCCAAGGTCGGCACCGGAATCGTCGCCGAGCTTGGTGCCATGCGCATCTCTGACGAGATCGACGCGCTCGAGGTCATGGGCATCAACTCGATGACCTTCCTGTGCGCGACCCGCCTGCTCGCCGCTTGGGTAGTGCTCCCGTTCATGTACTTGGCCGGTGTGGGTGCGGCTTTCCTTGCCTCCTACATCGCAGTCGTCCAGCAGGTCGCCACGGTCTCCGCCGGCGGCTACTTTCTGATCTTCTGGCAATTCCAGAATCCACCGGATTTCCTCTATAGCCTGATCAAGGCCATGTTCATGGCGACCGCGATCGTGCTCGTGGGCTGTTACTACGGCTACAACGCCAGTGGTGGGCCCGTAGGCGTGGGCACTGCCACGGCCAAGTCGATGGTTTTGAACATAATCTTGGTGCACTTGATCGGGATGCTCGGCACCCAGATCTTCTGGGGCGCCAACCCGAAAGCCCCGATCGGAGGCTGACGGTGGCCACGCGCGAGCAAGGGGCGCCCGAGGGGGACAAGCCGCCCGGAGGCAGAGACGAGTCCACTGGAGAGGACCGCCGCGACGAGAGCGGCGAGTTCGAGTTTCACACCGGCGCCAACCGCGCCACCGACCTACCCGACGCGATCGAGTTCGTCGGTGTCCACAAGTCCTTCGGCTCCAACCACGTCTTGCAGGGCCTCAACATGGGCTTGCCCGAGGGCCAGATCTCGATGATCCTCGGGCCTTCCGGTACCGGCAAGTCGGTCTGCATCAAGCACATCGTCGGCTTGCTCTACCCCGATGAGGGCGACGTGATCGTCCAGGGCCGGTCGATCCCTAGCCTGCCCGACGCCGAGTTGTTCGAGATCCGCAAGAAGTTCGGCGTGCTCTTCCAGGATGGGGCTTTGTTCGGCTCGATGAACCTCTACGACAACATCGCTTTCCCCCTGCGTCAGCACACAGAGAAGGGGGAAGAGGAGATTGCCGAGATCGTTCATGGCCGCATGCGTGAGGTCGGGCTCGGCGACGCCGGCGAGAAGATGCCCAACGAGCTCTCCGGTGGCATGCGCAAGCGGGCCGGCTTCGCTCGCTCGCTCGTGCTCGATCCCGAGATCGTCCTCTTCGACGAGCCCGACTCCGGCCTCGATCCTGTCCGCACCGCCTTGCTCTGCGAACTGATCAAAGAGGTCCACGAGGAGAACGGTGGCACCTACGTCGTTATCACCCACGACATCATGTCCGCACGTCGTGTCGCCGAGCACATCTCGGTCCTCTGGCGCGGGCGCATCGTCGAGTCTGGCCCCGCCGCCGAGCTGTTTGACTCTGAAAACCCGTTCGTCCGTCAGTTCCTCTCAGGCGAATCTCAGGGTCCTCTCGGCATGGAGTAAAGCGTCCTCCGGCTGGTGTGTGCGCGCTCGCTACCGGCTGATGTGACGTCCGCATCCACTAGCCTTCTGATGTGACTCTGGGGAGGCTGTTTTCGGGATTGGCTGGGCGTGCGGCGCGCCGGCCGCTATTGACGCTCGGGTTGCTCGGTGTGCTTGGCATCGGTTGCGCCGTCGTTGCGCTCGGGCTGCGGCCCACCGCCTCTACCGACACGCTCGTAGGGAAGTCGAGCGCCACCTACAAGGACACCCAAAGCTTTTACGCCCGCTTCGGCGAAGAGCCTGTGGAGGTGCTCGTCAAGGGTGACTTGCGCAAGCTCGTGCTGAGCCCCGATATCAATCGCCTCGTGGGCCTTGAGGGATGCCTGTCCGGCAATCTGCCCAAGGCGGCGCTTGCGCAGGAGGGGGGGCCGAATGGGCCCTGCGGTCAGCTCACGCGAAGCAAAGCGGTCAAGGTCGTGTTCGGCCCCGGCACGTTCCTCAACGAGGCGGCGCTCCAGGTCGTCGAAGCCCTCAGCGCACGCGGTCAGCAGGCCGAAGCGGAGGCTAAGCAAGCTCAGAGCACTGTCCATCGCAAGGCGCTCGAGCGCGGGCTCAGCACGCAGGAAGCCACCTCACTCGGGGAACAAGCGCACAAGGCCACGATGGCGGGCTTTGCCGCGGAAGTCAGTGCGCTCGCGATCCGCTATGGCCTGAATAGCGCTCCCAGCCTGGACGACCATGAATTCGTCTCGAAGATCGTGTTCGACTCGAGCAAGCCAGCCGGTACGCCCAAGCAGCGCTTCGCCTACCTCTTCCCGAGCCGCGACTCGGCGCTCGTATCGGTGCGCCTGAAGGCCGGGCTATCAGAAGCGCAGCGCTCGCACGCGATCTCTCTAATCCGTGGAGCGGTCGTCATGAGCCAGTGGCGCCTCGCCAATGGGGAGAGCTATTTGGTGACGGGTGAGCCGGTGATCGTCAGCGACGTCACGAAGTCGATCACAAGCTCGATAGAGCTCTTGCTCGTCGCCGTTCTACTCGTCATGGGCTTGGTCTTGAGCCTGATCTTCAAGGGGCGCCCGCGACTGCTCCCGCTCGGGATCGCCCTGCTGACCGCTTCGCTCACGTTCGGCGCCTTGGCGCTCTCGGGTGCTTCGCTCACGATGGCCTCCGTGGCTGTCCTGCCGGTGCTTGTGGGCCTTTCGGTCGACTATGCGATCCAGTTCCAGTCGCGTGTCGAGGAGGCCCTCGAAGCGGGTGCTATTGACACGCTCGACGCGGTCCGCCGGGCGGCCCTTCGCGGCGCCCCCACGATCGCCACCGCGGCGCTCGCGAGCATCGCCGGCCTGTTGGTCTTGATGCTCTCACCCGTGCCCATGGTGCGGGGCTTCGGTCTCCTGCTCGTGCTCGGGGTGGCGCTTGCCTTCCTTTGCGCCCTCACGGCCGGCTCGGCCGTCTTGGTGCTTGCCGGTCGGGGAGGGAGTGTTGTGTCCAAAAATAGGGGTGCCCCGCGCGTGCGCGCGAGGAGCGTAGACGATGAGGTAGGCCCCGTAGGCGATGAGGTGGGTCCCGTAGGCGATGGGGTGGGTCCCGGTTACAAAGCTCGGGGTGCTGCCCTACGCGCGCGCGTAGGGCAGGCCTTTGCGGGAGCCGCACATCAGCTAGGTCCGGCATGGCAAGGGGCCCGGGAGCTCCTCACCGACAACCCCCTCACCCGCCTCGTCTCGCGCTCGGCGCTGGTCTATGCCGTGCAGCGGCCTGGGCGCGTGCTCGGCGTTGGCCTCGCCTTGGCAGTGCTCGGCTGGGGCCTCGACACACAGACCCAGGTCCAGACGGATATCGCCAAGCTTGCTCCTCAGAACCTCTCCTCTTTGCACAACTTGAACGCGCTGGAACGCGCGACTGGCGTAGGTGGCGAGATCGATCTGATGGTGAGCTCAGGTGCGCTTACCAAGCCGGCCACGATCGAATGGATGAGCAAGTATGAGAGCGCAATCCTCAAGCGCTTCGGCTACAGCTCCACCAAAGGATGCGGACAGGCACGGCTTTGCCCAGCCTTCTCGCTGCCCGACCTGTTCCAGACCGGTGAAGGCACGTCGGCCAAGCTGAGCGAAAAGCAAGTTCACGGGTTGCTCGCCGCGATCCCGCCCTACTTCTCTCAGGACGTGATCAGCGCCGACCATCGCTCCGCCACGCTCGCCTTTGGCATCCGCTCGATGCCGCTCCAGCAGCAACAGCAGGTGATTGAAGGGATGCGCGCCGGCCTGCATCCGCCCGCCGGCGTGAACGCGCGACTCGTCGGTCTGTCGGTCTTGGCGGCTCAAGCCGGGGCCCAGATCGCCTCCCCTTGGCGGCGTGTGCTCACCTTGCTCGCGGCCTTGGCCGCCGTCGCGATCGTCCTATTGATCGCCTTCAGAGGCAATCGGCGCCGTGCGCTCGTGCCGCTCGCACCGATCGTGCTCGCCACTGGCTGGTCGGCGCTTGTGCTGTTCGCCTTGCGCATCCCGCTCAACCCGATGTCGGTGACGCTCGGTGCGCTCGTGATCGCGATATCCACCGAGTTCAGCGTCTTGCTCTCCGAGCGCCAGCGTCAGGAGCGTGCCGCGGGTCACTCCACGGTGCAGGCCTTGCGCCGCGCCTACCGTCACACGGGTGCCGCGGTCGCGGCTTCGGGGGTCACAGCGATCGCCGGTTTTGGGGTGCTCACCTTGTCGGACATCACGATGCTTCGCGACTTCGGGCTCGTCACGCTCGTGGACTTGTCCGTGTCGCTCGTCGGAGTGCTCGTAGCGTTGCCGGCGGCCGTAGTGATAGCCGAAGGCGAGCAGCCTTTGGGCGAGCGCGTCCGTGGTGGTCTGCGCTCGCTCGTGGCGATCGTGCCCCGCCGGCGTCTTAGGCGGCGCGGGCTCACCGCTCCATGAGCCGCTCTGGCCCGTCGGAACCCTCGACCGACGGTAGCTTGGACGATGCTCGGTCTCCTCGTGGCTCGCGGCAGAGGACGCCACCGAGCGGCGGTCCGTCGCGTGGAGTTGCCGGTGCTCGCTACGGCATCTACGTGGTCATCCTCGCGGCTATCTTGCTGATTGCATTCACCGTGCATGTTGCGCTGAGCTCGCACAAAGGCACCAGCGGCATTCGGCCGGGCACTCGCATCCCTCCGTTCGCCGCCCCATATGCCATCGGTGGACCGCCAGGGGAAGTCGACATCGCGACCCATGCCAACGACGGACCGGCGGGCAAGGTGCCGGCGTGCTCTGAGCGCGGGCCCGGGATCCTCAACATTTGCCAGCTCTACGAACATGGCCCGCTCGTGCTCGCCCTGTTCTTCGACGCGGGCTCATGCACGAAAGTCCTGGGGGAGATGCAGCGGCTCGCTCCCTCGTTTCCCCAGGTCAGCTTCGCCGCGGTTGCAGTCAAAGAACAAGCATCTCCGACCGCAAGGCTTGTGCGCTCCAAGCAACTCACGTTTCCGGTTGGCGTGGATGCGGAAGGACGCCTTGGGCAACTCTACGGGATGGTCAGCTGTCCACAGATCACGTTCGTCTATCCCGGAGGCACGGTGCAGAGCCCAACGATTCTGAGCACGCCAACGCCTGTCACCTTGCGCGCGCGTGTGGCCGAGCTCTTGGCGGCTGCGCGCGCCCGCGGCTGGAGGCCGGGGAGCGCATGAGAAAGGGGCAGCTGCGACTCTCCCAAGTGGGTGGGTGCACATGAGCACGGATCCAGCGGAGATCGCTCGCACCAGAGGCACTTCGTCGGCAGGCGCCGACAGGCAGCCGGTGCGCGGATGGTGCGAGCGCGAGGTTCAGCAGGAGCTTCCGGGGCTAGGCTTGATGTCCGCCACCGTCGAGCTCGCGGCCGCTGGCTCGATCACAGGTACCTCGCCGCAGCCGGTCCTCGGCCGCCTGCGCGAACTGTCCAATCGCTGGCGAGGTGCTCGCGCGGTGAATGTTCGCCAGGAGCACATTCCCGCCGCCTACCGGGTCTTCTTCCGTCAGATCGGATTGGACCCGGACGTTACCCGCACTCCGATCGAGGCGGCCGTGCTCGAGCGGATGCTCGATGGTGGATTTCTCTCCGAAGGACTGCTCTCAGACATTCTCACGATCGCTTTGATCGATACCTCCGTGCCCGTTTGGGCGCTCGATGCCGACCACGTCAACGGCCCGCTGGGTATTCGTGTGAGCCGTGCCAAAGAGCGCCTCGGCCGAAGTCATGAAGGACCAAGTCTCGGTGCAGGCAGGCTGGTGGTCGCCGACGCCGACACTCCCCTTGCGATCCTTTTCGGAGCGCTTGCGCCCGGTCACGAGCCTACGGCCGCTACGCGCCGCCTGGCCCTGTTCGCGGTGCAGGTGGCTGGTGTGCCAGCGCTGCACGCCGAAGAGACTCTCTGGGCCTGTCGCTCGGCGCTCACGGGGACGGATACTTGAGAGGCTCTTTACCGCGACGCGATGGCCAGCTAAGATCGTGGTGGTCAAGCGGGAGGAGCAGAGGATGGCCCAAACCGAGCAGCTAACCGTCGATCTGCCTAGGCACGATCGCGGCTTGCACGATGGCATCGTCGGCGATGAGCGCGCCGCGCGCGAGGCGCTCCGAGGACAGGTCGCAAAGCTCGAGCGAGAGCTCTCGGGGCTTGTGGCCCATACCTTCCCGCACATCTCGCCGCGGGACGATCAAGGCGAGGCGTTCAGCGGCCCGCGTCTACTCAGCTTGGGTGAGCTCGAGCGCGTGCGTGACCGTCTCGCATTGCGCCTTGGCGAAGTGCAGGGCCAGGTACTCGAGCGGGCCGAGCTTGAGCGTCGCTCCCGCGACTTGCTGAGACGGATGAAGCTCGAACCGGGGCACTACAAGTTCGTGCGCGTACCGGTCGCGGACTTGGGTGACGGTCACTGTGGCGTGTGGGAGGTGCGGCCGCGACTCGGCTTGATCGGCATGCTCGCCGGCTGGTGGCACGTCAAGCTTTCATCTGGCTGCCCGTAGCTGCGTTAGCGCGACGCCCAACCCAGCTTCGTCTGTCGCCACGCTGGCTGCTGCGCCACCACGACGCCCCAGCGAGTTCTGTCTACGTGCCACGCCGGTTGGGCGCTCGATCAGATGTTCGGTGACCCGAAGATCGCTGCGTGCTGCTCTTCTGGGCGCATCCGGCGGGCGGTGACCCATGGGCTGGACATCGTCGCCGGTGTCGTGGCTGTGAGCATCGCGGCGAGCGTGCGGCGCTGGCGCTCTGTCATCGAGCCGACCGTCTTCTGCTCGGACATCGGGATCTGGGCGAGGAACTTGCGGCAGCGCGTCTGGCCCCAGCGGCGCTGGCTCATCAGCAGGTCGGCGATGGCCATGCTGTCTGCCTCCCAGGGGCAGTCGAGGATCACCTCGGCGACGCCGATCTCACCGCTGGCGACGCGTCGCTTGAGTTCGGCGCGGGCAAGACGCACCTTGTTGGCGCGTTCGAGCGCGCGCATGTGCTGAGGACCGGCAGGGGCAATAGTCGCTGTTGCGTTCATGTGTGCTCACTCCCCGTCGCCGCCATGGATGGCCCCCATGGCGCGCAACAAGCTTGGCTGGTTGTCGAGTAGCGCGTCCGCGCGATCGTCCGTGACTTCCCCTCGCGAGGCTTGCCGCGAAAACCTTCGGCACCCCTCTACCGACGGCTTGCAGGTGAGCGTGGGACGGTCGTGCTTTGCGTTCTGAGAAGCTAGCCAGCCAGGGCCGCTGGGTCAACAGTGTTCTGCTCAAACGTTCGCTAGAAGCGGGCTTTTTTGTCGCCGCCGAGACTTGTGAAGATGTGTACAAGCAGTTAAGGGTCTTTACACCGTTCCGGCTACTCGAAGCGCTCGTGTCTGAGCTATTGAGATTATGCGATCGACGGGAGGTCGGCTCCGCGAGTCCTCAGGGATCGTTCGGTCCAGGCAGTTGACCATGCTCGCCCTCGAACTCCAGCTTGACCGTCGCGAACACCTCAAGCGCCCGGTCGAGCGTGGGGCGATCATGGGTGGCCATCACGCTCGTGCGCAGCAGCGCCCCCCCGGGCGGGACAGCCGGATGCAACGCGCAGTTGGTGAACACGCCCGCGTCATATAGAGCGCGCCACAGTAGAGCCGCCTTCCAATCGTCACCCACGAGCACAGGAACGATTGGGGTGGGAACGCTCGCCGTGGGACTCTCGGGAGCCGCTCCCAGTCGCACCGGCTCGCCCGTGAGTGTCCGGTAGCCGAGCGCTTGCAGGCCATCCGCCAGATAGCGCGCGTTCTCGAGCACTTGCGCGAGTAGCGGCGGTCCTTCCTCTGAGCGGATGATGCGCAGTGCCGCGAGCGCCGCACCGAGTGCGGCCGGTACCGCCGAGGCCGTGAATAGGAATGCTCGGCTTGAGATGCGCAGATAGTCGATCACCTCGGCGGGCCCCACTACGAAGCCGCCGCAGGCGGCGAGTGACTTAGAGAAGGTGCCCATGCGCAGGTCCACGCGATCCTCGACCCCGAGCAGCTCCGCTGCGCCCGCACCGCGCGCGCCGAGCACTCCGGCGCCGTGTGCCTCGTCCACCATCAGCCGCGCTCCATAACGCTCGCACAGCTCCACGATGTCCACGAGCGGCGCCACGTCGCCCTCCATCGAGAACACCCCGTCCACCACCACGAGCACCCCGCCGCCGTCTTGCTCGGCGCGTTGCAAAGCACGCTCGAGCTTGTCCATGCGGTTGTGTCTGAAGGGCCTCATCTTGGCCTTCGACAACAGCACTCCGTCGAGAATGGAGGCATGGTCTGCGGAGTCAACGATCACTGTGTCCTTGGCGTCCAGGAGCGTGCCGAGCGTGCCCACGTTGGCTTGATGACCCGTGGTGAACACGATCGCATCGTCCGCGCCCATCCACTCGGCGAGCTCGCGCTCGAGCTCCAGGTGCAGGGGGGTGGTGCCGTTCAATAGCCGCGATCCAGTCAGCCCTGTGCCATAGCGGGCCAAGGCATCGCGCGCTCCTCCCATCACGCGCTCGTCCGCCGTCAGCCCCAGGTAGTTGTTGGAGGCGAGCATGATCCTCGGAGCGCCCTCCATCTCCACGACCGGCATCGCGGGCGACTCCACGGTGCGGAAGTAGGGCATCAGGTCCGCTTCGCGTGCTGCCCGCAGGAGCTCCTCGCGCTCGTGACCTCGGACCTTGGCGAAGACGTCTGTTGAGGTGGGCATCGGCTCTCTCCTATAGGGTGCGCGGCGATGGCTGTCGAGACGTCGGGGAAGACGATGCGCGTCGAGGTCCGCCCGGTCACGAGCCGGAGCGACTTGAACACCTTCATCAAGCTGCCGTGGCGGCTCTATCGTAACGAGCGCAACTGGGTCGCGCCGCTTCTGATGGACGTCAAGAAAAGGCTCGATCAGAAGAAGAACCCGTTCTTCAAGCACACCGAGGCCCAGTATTTCCTGGCTTACCGGGGCTCCCAGCCGGTAGGACGCATCAGCGCGCATATCGATCGCAACTTCAACGAGTTCCAAGGCAACGATTGGGGCCTGTTCGGATGGTTTGAGTGCGAGGACGACCCTGAGGCCGCACGCGCTTTGCTGGCTACCGCCGAGCAGTGGCTACGCGAGCGCGGACGCGACCGCATGGTGGGCCCCATGGACTTCACCACCAACGACGAGTGCGGCCTGCTCGTCGAGGGTCACGAGCGGCCGCCAATCATCTTGTGTCCTTGGCACCACCCTTACTACCAGCGTCTCTTCGAGCAGGACATTGGCATCGAGAAGGCGATGGACCTCTATATGTGGAGCCTGCACGTGACCGGCCGCGAGAACGTGCACCCGGCGATCTGGGAGACGGCCGACAAGCTCGAGGCAGAGCACGGGATCGTGTGTCGCAACTTCCGTAAGAAGGATCTTCACGCCGAGATAACGCGCTTCCTAGATGTCTACAACGCAGCCTGGGAGAACAACTGGGCCTCGGTGCCACTCAACGAGGAGGAGGTCCGCCACATGGCCAAGGACCTCAAGCCCGTCTTGGATGAGAACTGGGCGATGGTCGCCGAAAAGAAGGACACGGGTGAGGTTGTGGGGGCCGCCTTGACCTTGCCTGACTTCAACCAGGTGCTCGCCAAGTTGAATGGGCGCCTGTTGCCTTTCGGCTGGATCACGGCTTTGCGCGAGCGCAAGAAGATCGACGCGGTGCGTGTGTTCGCTTTGGGGGTCAAGCCCGAGTATCAGCACACGGGAGTCGCGGCGCGCTTCTATCAGATGCACTTCGACGCGGCCGAAAGCACCCCTCAAAAGGGCGGTGAGATGGGCTGGATCCTCGAGACCAACAAGCCCATGAACCGTGCCATGGAAGGTATGGGCGGCAAGATCGTGCGTCGCTACCGGGTTTACGAGCGCGAGCTCTAAGCCGGCTCGCCCGCCGGTCCGCCGATCGAGCGGTTCAATCGGTATGAGCTTCCCTAGCGGTATGAGGCTCCCTAGCGGATGCCAAGCGCGGCGAGCAGTCCGCACCCGGGGCTACACTGCTTGACGTGAACGAGCCTCTCCACGACGAGGTTCTCGACGGGGTTCCCGTGCTCCCGGGCGAGCTGTCCGGCGTTGGCATGTTCCCAGCGTCTGAGTCGCGCTCATTGCCGGTGGCCTTCAGCGGCCCGGTCCAGACGGCGGCGGCAGCCGCCGGGGGGTTTGTCGCTGGCGCCGCGCTGCTGGGACTTGTGCATAGGCGTCACAGCAAGCGCGCGGCATTGGCAAGGGGGCGTGCGCCACGACGGATCGGCCGCGATGGCGGCAAGCGCTCGAAGTCGGCCGCGGAGATTGCGATTGTCGGGTCGCGCTCGCTGCTCGTGGATGTTCATCTACTCGGGGCTCCACTCAGAAGCCGTTGAGCTCACCGCTGGAGCTGCGTGTCGAGGTCACGCCGGCCGGGCCATTTCGCCTACCGCTCACTAGCGGCATGGACGGAGTGCTGCGTAGCCGCGGGGGGGTGCTCGAACGGTTGCTTCACCAGGGCCAACAGCCGGTCCACGTGCGTGTCGCGCAGACGGCCCGAGACGCCGTGCTGTTTGGAGCTCGCTCGCATAGCGACGATGCGGCGCGCTACGGGATCGAGCGGATGCGGTTTGCGCTTGGCGTGGACGAGGACCTGAGTACATTTCAGCGGGAGTTTGCCCACGACCCTCTGATCGGGCGCTCGATCAGAGAGCGACCTTGGCTACGGCCCAGGCGGCGACCCGAGCCATTTGAGGCACTCGCTTGGGCGATATGCGAGCAACTGATCGAGTATGAGCGGGCCGCCGCGATCCAGCGGCGCATCGTTGCGTCGATGGGCCCGCGCTGGGCGGCCTGGGAGGGATGTGATCCACCTCTGCGCGACGTACCCTCGGCGGGTGCGCTCGCGGGCGCTGCACCGGCTCGTCTGGAGTCCTTCGACCTGGCCGGCTCGCGGGCGAGGCTATTGGTGCGCGTGGCCCGTGAGGTGGCCGCTGGACGCGTAGACCTGCACGAGGCCGATCATTCGCGCTCTTGGCGCATGCTGCTCGCGATCCCGGGCATTGGGCCATGGACGGTGGAGATGCTTGCCTTGTGTGGGCAGGGTCGACACGACCAATTGCCAGCGGGCGATGTCGGTCTGCTCAAGTACGTCGGGCGGCGCCTCAGCGGCGGCGATCCCCGTGCACGCGCGGGGGAAGAGGACGTTCGCTCGTTCTTTGCGCACTACGGGCGTTGGCAAGGCTTGGCGGCCATGCACGCCGGTGCGATCTAAGCCGCAATCAACGCTCGAGGGAGTTTCTGCTCGGAGCCGATCGAGCTTCCCGGCTTCCTTGCCGGGCTGGGGCCGAACGTGGCGAGCGTGGTCCCTCGTTCGACCGCCAGCTACCTGCTCATTGAAATTGTTCGGCACAAGGACACATGTGCGCGAGATCTTGCATACTGTGTTGGTGATGTCAGCGGACGTTTTGAGCTAGGGGCGGATTCGGGGATGTCGGCCAAGAACGCGGTACTGGGACTTGTGATCGAGCGACCGGGCTATGGCTATGACCTCGCACGACGTCTTCGGGAAAGATTCGGATCTTCGGGCTTTGCCCCAACGGGCGTCTATTCCGCCCTCGATCAGCTCAGTGCCGATGAGCTTGTGCGCAGCGCTGGATCGCGCTCCGATGCCATCAACGAGCGCGCGGCGCCGCGCACGATCTACGAAGCGACCCCGAAGGGCGTCGACCACTTCGAGGAGTGGATGCTGGGTTGTTCCTCACTGGCGCCCGTGCGCGACGAGCTCTACATGAAGATCGCGTTGTCCAAACCCCACAACCTGACTCGGTTGATCGAGCTGGCGCGATCCCAAGAGGAGGATTGCCTTTCCCGTCTGCAGCACCTCAAGCAGCCGGCGAGCTCCCGGGGAGATCTGAGGGCCTGGTCAGAGGTGGCGGTCTTGCTGGTGCGCGACGCTGAGATCAAGCAGCTGCAGGCCCGAGTCGAGTGGTTGCAGAAGGCTCGGGTCATCATGGAGAAGCTCAACGGCGCTCAGGCACTTGGCTCCGCGCGGGGAGGCAGGGTCGCTTGAGCTCGCAGGCGCGGCTCCTGCTGGAACGGGTCAGCAAGAGCTACTGGCGTGGGCCGCACGAGACTGCCGTGCTGAAGGAGATATCGCTGTCGGTCTATGCGGGCGAGTGTGTCGCCGTGTGGGGTCAGCGCGGCTCGGGCAAGACCACCCTGTTGAAGGTTGCGGCTGGCTTGGAGGCGCCCGAAAGCGGGGTCATCAGATTCAAGGATCATGACCTGCGACAGATGTCGCGCGCTGGCCTTGCGCGTCTCCTGCGCGAGGAGATCGGCTGGGCCAGGCGCACGGGTCCGGAGAGCGATGAGCTTGAGATGCTCGACTATGTCGCTTTGCCCCTGCTCAAACAGCAGAACTTGCGCCGCGCCCGACGCCGGTCGGCAGCGGCGCTTGCGCGTGTGGGGGTGGCTGAATGCTCGAAAGGCCGCTGGGAGGATTTGACCGACGGAGAGCGCACGCTCGTGTCGATCGCTCATGCCATGGTGCGCCAACCCAGCTTGCTCGTCGTTGACGATCCCACCGCCAATCTCGATGTGCTGCAACGCGAGGAGGTCATGGGTCTGCTGCGAACCACAGCGGAGCAGGACTGGCTCGGAGTGCTGATCACAGTGCCTGACATGCCTTCGATGGTGCATGCTCACCGGATTGGATCGCTTAGCGATGGTCGTTTGCTGGTACCTGCCGGCGCTTCGCCAGAGCGCGACAACGTTGTCGAGTTCCCCATACGCGGCCGGGCGGCGCCGGGATAAGCTCATGAACAGCGAATCGCCGATCGAGTCAGAGCCTCAACCCGAAGACAACCAGTCTGGGATCTCGGGGCCGCGCATGCCGGGGACCCATGCCGAGCGCTCGCCGGCTGTCGAGGACGGGCATAAGCCCTCCGGTCAGCCGCCCGTCTCGATCACGTTGTCGCGCAACCAGGTCGATCATGTGATGCGCGCAGCGCTTGGCGAGTACGCCGCGCCAAGCGTGTCCGGCCTTGTTGCCGGGGCGGGTTTTCACCGTTCCCATGCGCGAGACATGCTCAGCGTCAGATATCGCGACCTGCAGGCAAACCGCCGATTGTCACGTTCGCTGCTCGCGGGCTTGCTTGTCCTGTCCTGCTTTCCACCGGAAGGCATGGATATGGGGATCAAGGACATCTCCCAGCAGCTCGACCTGAATACGAGCACCGTTCATCGTTATGTCTTGACGCTCGTCGCAGCTGGACTACTGGAGCGCGATCCGGACACGCGCCGCTACAGGCTGCTGCCGGAGTAGCCAACGGCGGGGCGCTCCGAGCCCGTATACACTTGCCCCGTGCAGACCCGCGTAGTCGTCCTGGGAGCCGGATTTGGGGGTCTTGAGCTTGCGACGGTCCTCTCGGCTGCGCTCGGTGACAACGTCGATGTGACTTTGATCGACAAGAACGATGCGTTTGTCTTCGGGTACTCAAAGCTCGATGTGATGTTCGGCCGGGCGACACTCGATGAGGTTCGACTCGCATACCGCGACATTGCCAAGGCCGGAGTTCACTTCGCGCAAGAGACGATTACGGCGATCGACCCACATACGCGTCGTGTTACGACAGACGCAGGAGTTCACGAGGCCGATTTCCTAGTTGTGGCGTTGGGGGCCGACTACGATTTCCAGGCCACGCCGGGGCTTTTGGAGGCAGGCAACGAGTTCTACTCCGTGGCCGGGGCGGCTCGATTGGGAGAATTGCTGCCCGAATTCTCTCAGGGTCGCGCGATCGTGGGCGTGTGTGGCGCGCCGTTTAAGTGTCCCCCTGCGCCCAGCGAGGCCGCGTTGCTGCTGCATGACTATCTGTCCGTACGTGGTGTTCGCGAGCATTGCGAGATCTCATTCGTAATCCCGTTCGGGAGCCCGGTTCCTCCCTCGCCTGAGACCTCTCGCGCGCTGGTGGAAGCCTTTGCGGAACGTGACATCACCTTCGTGCCTTCTCGCCGTGTCAGCTCTTTGGACCCTGGACGCCGTGTGGCAGTGCTCGATGACGGCAGCGAGATGCCCTACGACCTGTTCCTCGGGGTACCCAAGCACCGCGCTCCCGATGTGGTTCAGGCCAGCGGCATGGCCGAGGATGGCTACATCCCGGTGGACTCCAAAACTCTTCAGACGCGCTATCTGGGTGTCTACGCGGTCGGCGATGTGGCCACGATTGGGGTGCCAAAGGCCGGAGTGTTCGCCGAGGGAGCGGCGCGGGTGGTCGCCGCGGGACTTATCGCAAAGCTGCAGGGAGGCCAAGACCCGAATGCCTATGAGGGAATGGGCTCTTGCTACATCGAGTTCGGAGCCGGTCGCGTAGGACGTGTTGACGTCGACTTTCTGTCGGGACCCAAACCGACTGGCACCTACCACGAGCCATCGGTGGCCCTCGTCACCGAGAAGGAGCACTTCGGCTCGAGCCGCCGCGCCAGTTGGTTTCAGCGCTAGCCAGGGTTTGGGCGTGACTGCGCTCGACTCTGGGTATTGAACGGCAAATGGGCTAGAACGAGCAGATGGGGCCATCCCAGCCCACGGTGGATCCCACTGCCCAGGAAATGCCCGAGCGCCTGGAGCCGATGCTGGCAAGGCTCTCGACGATGCCTGCGGATGAGTCCACGTGGTCCTTCGAGGTCAAGTGGGACGGGGTACGAGCGGTCGGGTACTCTCGGCCTGGCCGGCTGCAGCTGCTGAGTCGTAATGGCAATGAGGTCACAGGCGCCTATCCGGAGCTAAGCGCGCTGAACCGTGCGCTTGGTCCCCATACGGCGATCCTCGACGGTGAGATAGTCGCTTTCGACGAAGCCGGTCGCCCGAGCTTCGCTGCATTGCAGCCACGTATGCACTTGCGCGGCGAGGCCGCCATGCAGCGCCTGGCGCAGACCAGCCCGGTGACGTATGTCCTCTTCGACCTGCTTTGGCTCGACGGACACAGTCTTTTGGAGCTTCCTTACATCGACCGTCGAGCCCGCCTCGAGGATCTGGCGCTCGACACGGAGCACTGGTGCACACCTGAGTTCCACGTTGGTGAGGGAACAGCGCTCTTGGCTGCCACCCGAGAGCAGGGTCTTGAGGGAGTGATCGCCAAGCGACTCGATTCGCGCTACACGCCTGGGCGCCGAGGTGGCAGTTGGCTGAAGATCAAGCACAACCAACGCCAGGAGCTCTTGATCGGTGGCTGGGCGGAGGGGAAGGGCTCACGTTCGGCTGGGATTGGTGCTCTGCATCTCGGGGTCTACCAGGAAGGAGTGCTGCGCTACGCCGGACGGGTGGGAACTGGCTTCGACGAGAAGGAACTCGCGCAGCTCAAGGACCGGCTGGCTTCGCTGTCCCGGCAGGACTCGCCGTTCGTGGGACGTCAGCCGGGGCGTGGCGCCCACTTCGTGAATCCCGTATTGGTCTGTGAGGTGGAGTTCACGCAATGGACGAAGGATGGTCTGCTGCGTCATCCGGTCTACAAGGGCTTGCGGGAGGACAAGCTTGCCACGATGGTCGTCCGTGAGCGCGTGCAGCCGCCACCGCCGACCGTGACAAACGGTCACGTGGGCCCTCCCGACATTCGAGAGCTGATCGCTGAAGGGCGCCGTGTGCGGGACGGCATGGAGGTTGTGTTGGAGGGGCTCACTCTCAAGCTCACGAATTTGGACAAGGTGCTCTACCCGAAGATAGGTTTCACCAAGGTGGAGTTGATCGAGTACTACGCGGCGATCTCACCGATCCTGCTGGCGCACTTGCGTTGCCACCCGCTAACGCTGAAGCGCTATCCGGACGGGGTCGAGAGTGAGTATTTCTATGAGAAGCAGTGCCCCAAGCACCGCCCGGAGTGGGTGCAGACAACGAGTATTTGGAGCGAGAGCAGCCAACGGGAGGTCGAGTTCTGCTTGTGTCAGGACTTGCCGACGCTCTTGTGGCTGGCGAATCTCGCTGGCATTGAGCTCCATCCCTCGCTTTCGCGGGCCGAGGCGATCGAGCGCCCGAGGTCCCTGGTCTTCGATCTGGACCCTGGTGCGCCCGCGGGAATCCTTGAGTGCTGTGAGGTGGCACTCGAGCTGTGTGAGATGTTCGCGCAGCTCGAGATGCGAGCTTTTGCAAAGACATCCGGGTTGAAGGGCCTACAGGTGTATGTGCCACTCAACGACGATCAGGTGACTTATGAGCAGACGAAGCCATTTGCTCACGCCGTGGCGGATCTCCTCCAGCGCCAGCACCCGGCGCTCGTCGTATCGCGGATGGTCAAGGCGAAGCGCTCCGGCAAGGTGCTCGTCGACTGGAGTCAAAACGATGAGCACAAGACGACAATCTCGGTTTATTCGCTTCGCGCCACCGCTTCCCCCAAGGTCTCGATTCCTGTGAGCTGGGAGGAGGTGAGGAGTTGTCTGGATGAGGGCGATCCTGCTCTACTGGAGTTCGATGTTGCGAACACGCTCGAGCGTGTCGGGGAGCGCGGAGACCTCTTCACTGGGATCATCTCCCTGCACCAGCCGCTTCCCTCGCTCGACAGGTAAATCACTATGGCTTCACCGGCTGCTCACCTTCATGGGCGAACCGTCTAAAGCACTGGACCTTGGGCTGCCCACCTAGAAGTTGCTCGGCTGGTCCTTGAGCCAGGAAGGCCCCAACTGGTCTCGAGACCTTCATGCGCGTAGCTCCGCCCATACAACCAATCCGCCTGAGACGGCTGTCGTTCCCCAGCCGGTGGAGATCGCGTCGATCAAGCCCAACCCGCGTCCTTGACGGGGGATCAATCCGGGGCCGGTGAGGGCCCCTGCGACGGGACCTCTGTCGCACACCGCGATACGCAGGGTCGAGCCTTCCGAGCTGACCGAGACCGCGAAAGATGAGCCGGCATGACATACCGCATTGGCCGCCAGCTCAGTCATGATGAGCGCGGCGTCCTGCACGAGTCCGCCCCTATAACCCGCTCGTCCTAGAGTGGCAACGACCATGCGGCGAGCTTGGCCAGGAGCATCGAGCCCAGCATCGAACTCGGCGGCGAGCACGAACTTGCGCACTGAGCTCTTGACAGCGCGTTGATAATCCTCCGCCCAAGTATGGAAAACGGAAGGCTGGGGAGGACAGACATCTTCTAGAGCCTCGACGTGCTCTAGAACCTCGGCGTGCATCGCGTCACGACCTCGCCGGCTTCGATCCAGTGGAGGCGGTGCCGACCTCAGCCATGACTTCATTGGGCCTCATCCGTGACTTCATTGGGTTTCCGATACGCAATCAATACCCATTTGTGGAGGCTCGAAACGTGCCTGCTCATGGTGTCTGCTCCTACACATCGGCGTGTGCATGGATCTCGCCGAAGAGCTCTTCGCGAGCAGGTCGCCAGTCTGTCGTCCGCATCCGACCGAACGTTTGCTTTCGTCGGTTCATGGGAACGACTAACTCAAGGCTTTTAGTCGGTCAGCCGGGGCTCTCGGGCCGACTAGGGACACGACGCTTAGGAGATCAAATGTGCCTGGCTATCCCGGGCCGAGTGGTCGAAGTCGTAGACGTAAAGAACCGTCTCGCACTGGTTGATGTCGCCGGTGTGAAACGCACTGTGAACATCGGGCTCCTGGATGTGGAGGGGGCATCCGCCGGTCCCAACGATTGGGTGCTCATCCACGTGGGCTTTGCGCTTTCCAAGATCGACGAGGAGGAGGCGCATGCAACGCTCACGCTTCTGCAGGAGCTGGGAGCCGAGTACGAGCAGGAGCTCGCGGAGCTCAAGGCGAGCGTGATCGAATGACCGAATGCCTCGCCACTCCCGGGTGCATTACCTGTGGTGACGAGGCACTACCGATGACGGTCGTCGATGTCGACCGCAAGCGAGATCTGGCCCTCTGCTCAGATGCGATAGGACGACGCTCGAGCGTGGAGATCGCGCTCGTGGATCCAGTTATGCCGGGTGAATTGCTACTCGTTCACGCGGGCACTGCGCTTGGGCGCGTCGGTGAGGATGCAACGCCAAGGGCCTCCGAAATCGGTAGGCGAGGGGCGCCGGCTTGAAGTTCGTGGACGAGTTCCGAGACGCGGAGCTCGGCCGAGTGGTAGCCGGGGAGATCCTCGCCGCCGTGGATCCCGGCAGGCATTACAAGATCATGGAGGTGTGCGGAGGGCACACGCACTCGATCTACAAGTACGGCGTCGACGATCTCTTGCCCCCGAACGTAGAGCTCGTACACGGCCCGGGATGTCCCGTGTGCGTGATTCCGATGGGAAGGGTCGACGACGGAATCTCCTTGGCGCACGAACCGGGAGTGATCTTCACCTGCTTTGGCGACATGCTGAGGGTGCCGGGATCCAGCCAAACCCTGCTCGACGCCAAGGCGGAGGGCGCCGATGTGCGGATCGTCTACTCCCCCCTCGATGCGCTGCGTATCGCCAAGCAAAACCCCGACCGCGAAGTGGTGTTCTTCGCGATCGGCTTCGAGACCACTGCGCCCTCGACGGCGCTGACATTGCGTCGTGCCAAGACAGAGGGTGTAGGGAACTTCTCGGTCATGTGCTCGCACGTGACGATCGTCCCGCCCTTGCGCGCGTTGCTCGAGTTCGCCCGATCTGCGCTTGGACGGCTTCATCGGTCCTGGTCACGTCGCCACGATTGTCGGAGCGCGGCCGTTCCAGTTTCTTCCCGACCAGTACGGCAAGCCGGTGGCGATCTCTGGGTTCGAGCCGCTTGACTTGCTCCAGTCAGTATTGATGGTGCTCCGACAACTGGCGCAGGGCCGTGCGGAGGTCGAGAACCAGTACGCGCGGGTCGTCCCTTGGGAGGGAAACCTGCGGGCACTTGAGATCATGAGCGAGGTCTTCTCGCTACGTCCTCACTTCGAGTGGCGTGGTCTCGGCTTCATCTCCCAAAGTGCGCTCAGGATCTCCGATGCCTATGCGGATTGGGACACAGAGGAGCGTTTCTCGGTTCCCGGTATTCGCGTCGCGGACCCCAAGGCATGTCAGTGCGGGGAGGTGCTCAAGGGCGTCATCAAGCCGTGGGAGTGCAAGGTGTTCGGCACCGCCTGCACACCTGAGCGGCCAATCGGCACCTGCATGGTCTCCCCCGAGGGCGCTTGCGCCGCCTACTACAACTATGGGCGCTTCGCCCGCGAGCGCGAGGTCGCGTGATGGCCGAGATGGTCTCAGACCGCGAGTCCAAGATCCTCGGGATCATCGAGACCGCGCGGGGCAAGCGCGCAAAGTTTCGCGACTCGCACATCACGATGTCCCACGGAGCCGGGGGCAAGGCGACGTCTTCACTCATTGAGGGATTGCTCGTGCCCGCCTTCGAATCCCCGGTGCTTGAAGCGCTCGCCGATGCCGGGGCCGTCCAAGTCGACGGGATCGACCTCGCGCTCACCACAGACTCGTTCGTCGTCAAGCCGCTGCGCTTCCCTGGGGGCTCGATCGGCGAGCTCGCGGTGAACGGGACGGTCAACGATCTGGCGATGGCGGGTGCCCGTCCGCTCGCATTGACGCTCTCACTGGTGCTCGAGGAGGGTCTACCCGCCGAGACATTGCGCTTGGAGGTGGAAGCGATTGCCGGTGCCGCGCGGGAGGCAGAGGTTCGGATCGTGGCTGGAGACACGAAGGTGGTTGAACGCGGGCACGCCGATGGCATGTACATCTGCACCACCGGCCTCGGCCACCGTGACCAGCGCGCGACTCTCGCTCCCAGTCTCCTGCGGCCGGGTGACCGGATCCTCCTCTCGGGAACAATCGGCGAGCACGGCACCGCGATCATGCTCGCCCGCGGCGAGCTTGGGCTGGACGCCGATATCGAGTCGGACACCCGCTCGCTGTGGCCCGCCGTCGACGGCTTGCTCGACTCCGCCGGTGAGAGCCTGCACTGCATGCGCGACGCAACCCGTGGTGGCGTTGCCTCCGTGCTCAACGAGCTTGCGCGGGCCTCAAGGGTGGCAATGGTCGTGCGCGAGGCCGCCGTGCCGGTCCAGCCGGTCGTCGCCGGCGCGGCAGAGATCCTCGGGATCGACCCGATGTACGTGGCCAACGAGGGCAAGCTCGTCGCCTTCGTCGCGCCCGAGCGCGCAGAGCAGGCGCTTGCATCGCTGCGGGCAATTCCGGGCGGCGAGGCCGCCGCTGAGATCGGGGAAGTGAAGACCGATCCACCCGGGATGGTGCTTGTGGAGACGGCATTCGGTGGCAGGCGTGTAATGGACCAGCTTGTGGGCGATCCCCTACCGAGGATCTGCTGATGCACGAGCTCTCGATCGCGCAGGCAGTCGCGGATGTGGCCGCACGTCACGCTGCAGGGCGTCGTGTGGTGAAGGTGGAGATCCGGGTGGGTCATCTGCGCCAGGTGGTTCCCGATTCGCTCGACTTCGCCTTCGGGCTCGTGACGCAAGGCACGGCGCTGGACGGCACGGAGCTTGCCATCACAGATGTGCCGGCGGCTGGCCGTTGTCGCGAGTGCGGTGCGGAGAGCGTGATGGAGGACTTCCCGCTGTGCTGCATGCGCTGTGGAGGCCTTGACGTGGAAGTGCTCGCAGGTGAGGAGTTGCTGGTCGATGCGCTTGAGCTAGATGAGGAATCGCAGACGAACGAGAGGATGGGTTGTCATGGCAGCCACGTTTGAAGCAAAGCCATCCGGCGTCGAGGAGGTCCACATCCTGTGGATATCCGAGGGCATGAGCTGCGACGGGGACTCGGTGTCGATCACCGCGGCCGGCCAGCCGGGCATCGAGGACGTGCTGCTGGGCGCGATCCCTGGGCTACCGAAGGTAAATCTGTATAACAAGGTCCTCTCACCGACCTTGGGCGGGGAGGAGTTCTTGCTTCCCTTCCGCCAAGCGGTGCGCGACGAGCTCGACGCCCCGTTCGTGCTTGTGATCGAGGGCTCGATCCCCAATGAGAACATCAACGGTGACGGCTACTGGACCTCATTCGGCAACGACGAGGCGACCGGGGAGCCTTTGAATCTCAACTACTGGCTCGACCGCCTCGCGCCCAAGGCTTGGGGAGTGGTTGCGATCGGTACCTGTGCCGCTTACGGTGGCATTCACGCGATGGCCGGTAACCCCACGGGCTGTATGGGTCTTGCCGACTACCTCGGCTGGGACTTTCGCTCCGCGGGCGGCCTGCCGATCGTAAACGTGCCCGGCTGCCCGGTGCAGCCGGAGAACTTCATGGAGACGCTTGTGTGGCTGCTTTACCAGGCTGCGGGGCTTGCACCCACTATCCCCCTGGACGACGCGCTGCGCCCCCAATGGATCTTTGGCAAGACCGTGCACGAGGGCTGCGACCGTGCCGGCTACTACGAGCAGGGCGATTTCGCCAAGGATTACAACTCGCCAAAGTGCCAGGTGAAGATCGGCTGCTGGGGGCCGGTCGTCAATTGCAACGTGCCCAAGCGCGGCTGGATGGCAGGGATCGGAGGCTGTCCGAACGTGGGCGGCATTTGCATCGGCTGCACGATGCCCGGCTTCCCCGACAAGTTCATGCCGTTCATGGACGCGCCCCCCGGCGGAGGTATCTCCTCGGGTGTTACCACCGTCTACGGCCCTGTGATGCGCAAGCTGCGCGGCATCACCAACAAGACCATGAACAAGGAGACGAAGTGGCGGCACAACGAGCGTGAGCTGACCACCGGCTACCAACCCCGTTGGGGCAACTAGGAAAGAGAGGAGGCCGAGATGGCCACCACGCGCGAGCCAGTAAAGCAGGAGGCGGGCAAGCTCGTCGACATGTCGTGGGACCCCATTACCCGCATCGTGGGGAACCTCGGGATCTACACGAAGATCGATTTCGAGAACCGCCAGGTCGCCACTTGCAAGTCGACCTCCTCGATGTTCCGCGGCTACTCAGTGTTCATGAAGGGCAAGGATCCGCGCGACGCGCATTTCATCACCAGCCGCATCTGTGGCATCTGTGGTGACAACCACGCCGTCTGCTCCTGCTACGCCCAGCAGATGGCCTATGGGGTGAAGCCGCCCCCGCTGGGGGAGTGGATCGTCAACCTCGGTGAGGCCGCGGAGTACATCTTCGACCACATCATCTTCCAGGACAACCTCGTGTTCGTGGACTTCTGTGAGCAGATGGTGCGCGACACCAACCCCAAGGTGTGGGCCAAGGCGGAGAAGACGGAGGCGCCGGGAGCAAGCGTCCACGGCTATCGCACGATCGGCGAGATCATGCAGTCCTATAACCCCTTCACGGGCGCCACTTACAAGGAGGCGCTGCATATGAGCCGTGTCGGGCGGGAGATGATCTGCCTGATGGAGGGGCGTCACGTGCACCCCTCGACCATCTATCCAGGCGGCGTGGGCACCGTCGCCACGCCCACCTTGTTCACCGATTACATGTCGCGGCTGCTGCGCTGCTTTGACTTCATCAAGTCGGCGGTTGCCATGAACGACGACGTGTTCAACTTTTTCTACGAGGCCTTGCCAGGTTATGAGGAAGTCGGGCGCAGGCGCATCCTGCTCGGCTGTTGGGGCGCCTGGAACAACCCTGATTATGTCGACTACGACTACCGCAATATGGAGAGCTGGGGTAACGAGATGTTCGTGACTCCTGGCGTGGTGGTGGACGGCGAGCTGCTCACCACCAACCTGGTGGACATCAATCTCGGGATACGGATACTGCTCGGCTCCTCCTATTACCAGGACTGGGATGGAGAGGAGATGTTCGTTCCTACGGACCCACTTGGCAATCCAGTCGATAGGCGGCATCCTTGGAACCAGACCACGATCCCAAAGCCCCAGAAACGCGATCTCGAAGGCGGCAACTACTCGTGGGTGATGAGCCCCCGCTGGTTCGACAAGCGCACGGGCGATCATCTCGCCCTCGATACTGGTGGTGGTGCGCTGGCGCGGCTGTGGGTGACGGCACTCGCCGGCAAGGTGGATACGCCCTATGTGAAGGCCACGGGCAGCAGTGTGCTGATCAATCTGCCTAAGACGCCCAACACTCCCGAGCAGACGCTCGAGTGGAAGATCCCCAAGTGGTCCAACGCGATCGAGCGTGACCGCGCGCGTATCTACTTCGTCGCCTACTCCGCTGCGATGGCGATGCATTTCCTCGATCGGGCGATGACCGAGCTACGTTCTGGCCGTACGAAGGTGTTCGAGGACTTCGAGGTCCCGGATGAGGCGATCGGCTGCGGATTCCACGAGGCGGTGCGCGGGGTGCTCTCACATCATATGGTGATTCGCGAGGGAAAGATCGCCAACTACCACCCTTACCCGCCGACGCCGTGGAATGGTTCGCCGACCGACTCCTACGGGACGCCGGGACCTTACGAGGACGCGGTGACGGCTCAGCCGATCTTCGAGGAAAGCTCCCAGGAGGACTTCCGCGGGATCGACATCATGCGCGCCGTCCGCTCGTTCGACCCGTGCTTGCCCTGCGGCGTGCACATGTACCTGGGTAAAGGCAAGACCTTGCGCCAGGTGCACTCCCCGATGTTCGGCGAGCAGCACGGCTAGGGAGCATCCGATGGGAAACACCACGACAGGGGACACCACAACGGAGCGGGTGGCGCGCGTAGAGAGTCTGCTCGGACAGTTGGAAGCTCTGCCCGACGAGGCGGTACGAGATACGGCTACCGAGACAATGCGGGCGCTGCTCGAGCTCTACGGTGAGGGTCTCGGACGGATCGTGGATGTGCTCGCCGCACACGATGACGGCACGCTCGCCCAAGCGCTGGCCGACGATGAGCTTGTCGCACACCTGCTGCTGCTGCATGGCCTGCACCCAGTTCCGGTCGAGGAGCGCGTGCGCGGCGCTCTGGAGAGTGTGCGGCCTTACATGGAGTCCCACGGGGGCAGCGCGGAGTTGTTGGGAGTGAAGGACGGTGTGGCGCACCTGCGTCTGGAGGGAAGCTGCTCGGGCTGTCCTTCCTCCTCGATAACCCTCAAGCTCGCGATCGAGAAGGCCATCTTCGATGCGGCGCCTGATGTCGAGGAGGTGCTGGCCGACGGTGCTGTGAGTCCTCCGGCTGCTCCGTCAGGTCTATTGCAGCTCGAGATGATCAGGCCCGGGTGTGCTCCTGTGACGGTGCGAGAGCGGAGCGCTTGAAGCCATGTCTACGACCGCAGGCAGTCTCGCGAGCTCGCGACTGGCGCGGCTAGCTCAGCGCACGACAGACCCCGTAGGGGAGCAGTCTGAGGAGCATTGCGAGCTCTGCAACGCCCCGATCCCTAGCGTCCATCGCCACTTGCTGGAACTGTCCTCGCGGGAGCTGATGTGCGCCTGTCGGCCTTGCTCGTTGCTGTTCGATCGTGGCGGTGCCGGCAATGGCCGCTACAAGCTGGTCCCCGAGCGCCGGCTGCGCCTGGAGGACTTCGCGATGAGCGACCTCGAGTGGGAGGAACTGCGCATCCCGGTCGATATGGCTTTCCTCTTCTATTCCAGCGCGGAGGGGAAGGTAGTTGCCTACTACCCGGGGCCGATGGGTCCCACCGAGTCCCAGCTCGAGTTGAGCTCCTGGCAAGAGCTCGAGCGGGCAAACCCGGTCCTAGTGGATATGGAGCCGGACGTGGAGGCGCTTTTGGTCAACCGCGTGCGTGGGGCGCGCCGGCACTGGCTCGTGCCTCTCGACGAGTGCTACGCGCTCGTCGGCGTGATCAGAACACGCTGGCGGGGCTTGACCGGTGGCAGCAAGGTTTGGCAGGAGATCGACAGCTTCTTCGAGGAGCTAGATCGTCGTGCGCGCAGCGCGACGGGAAGGAGATAACCCATGGCTGAAGTGAAGACCGGGGCCCAGCACACCGGCATCGACAGACCTACTCACATCAAGGGCATCCCGGAGGGAAACGCTCTGGGCAAATATGAGCAGATGGCCGGTCACAATCCCGATGGAACCTCCACCGCCGTGCGTTCCACCGGCGTCACCGGGACCGAACCGATCGACCCGAGCATGCCGAACCTCTCTCCGGCGTAAGACTGGATGTCAACGATCGCACAACCGATCGACGGTTCCGCGGGAGCTATACCACAGCTCTCCTTTCGGGTCACACACGCTGTGGCTGAGCGCTATTCGGCCACCCCCGTCGTGAACTTTGGTGTGAGCATCGAACGCTCCGGGGGTGGGTTCGTGCGGTCGGTCATGCTCGACACCCAGATCCAAATCGCCGCGCGACGGCGGCCATATGGAGCAGACGAGCAGGCGTCGCTCGTGGAGCTGTTCGGCACACCCGAGCGCTGGGGCACCACACTACGAACGCTTCTGTGGACGCGAACGACGCTCATCGTTCCGCCCTTCGAGGACAAGGCGGAGGTCACGCTGCCGGTGGCCTGCTCCTACGATCTCGAGGCCAACGCATCCAACTACTTGTCTGGTCTGCAGGATGGGAAGGTGCCGCTCGAGTTCCTGTTCTCGGGGTCGGTGTTCTATGCGGGTCCGGGTGGGATGCT
This sequence comes from uncultured Solirubrobacterales bacterium, assembly GCA_963731565.1. Classification (GTDB taxonomy): domain Bacteria; phylum Actinomycetota; class Thermoleophilia; order Solirubrobacterales; family Solirubrobacteraceae; genus Palsa-744. The sequence continues at coordinate 3,124,459 of CAVSWG010000001.1, read as the reverse complement.
CCAGACCGCTCGCATCTCCTGGGAGCAGGAGGCGGAGTATCGCCTGCCGGTGTCAGTGTGGCGCGAGGCGATGGACCGTCACTTTCCGGGCGCCGCGTGGTTGCGGCTCGGGCGTCCTGCCTACGATCGTCTGCGCACATACAAGGCAGAGCACGGCTTGCGCACGCTTGAGGATGCCGTCGAGCGCCTGCTCGAGGAGGAGCCGCATGGAAGCTGACTGCTCGAGGAGGAACCGTATGGAAGCTGACATTGTGCGCCGGATCGCCGATGCCGTCCTATACGAGGGCTATTTGCTGTGGCCCTACCGCAAGTCGGCGCTGAAGAACCAGCAGCGTTTTACGTTCGGGGGGGTGTATCCGCCGGGGTGGCAGGACCGTTCGGCGATACAGGCTCAGGTGTTGCTGGAAGGACGCGAGGACGCCAATGTAGAGGTCCAGGCGCGCTTCCTTCACATGGTTCGACGGCAGGTGCTCAGAGAGGGATCGTCTTCCGGCTCGCCTGGGCCCGTTGAGGAGCTCAAGGCGGGTGGACTGCATCTCGCTCTTGAGCCCGTGGAGGAGCTCGAGGTGGACGGAGAGCGCTGGGTGACGTGGGATGAGGCCGTCGAGCGGGAGATAGAGCCAGGCCCAATCCTTGTGCGCGCCGGTGAGGAGTTGGAGGAGATATCGGGTGGTGCGATCCGTCGCTCGTGGCAGGCACTGGAGGGAGAGATGGCAGTGGCTCGAGAGGTCGTGCGTCCGGGGCTTTTGCGCCTAACGATCCGCGTTGCCAACGCGACTCCGTGGAGCGGCCGGGATCGTCAGGACGCTCTGCGCAGCACGTTCTGCTCCACGCACATCGTGCTGCGCACACATGCCGGTGCGTGGGTCTCGCTGACCGACCCCACCGAGGCGCTGCGCCTGGAGGCAGAGGCCTGTGAGAACTTCGGTGTGTGGCCTGTGCTCGTGGGTGAGGAGAACGATCGCCGCACGATGCTCGCCTCGCCGATCATCCTCTCCGACCACCCACGGATCGCCCCCGAGAGCCCTGGAAACCTGTTCGACTCTGGGGAGATCGACCAGATGCTCGTGCTGAACATCCTGGCGATGACCGATGAGGAGCGTCGCAACATGCGCGACTCCGATCCGCGTGCGCGAGAGATTCTGGAGCGTACCGAGGCTCTGACGAACGAGGAGATCATGCGTCTGCACGGCGCGGTTCGCGAGTTCGGGTTGGTGCGGGCGCGATGATTCACGACCGCCCACCATGGGAGGAGCTCGAGCGTCGCGGAGCGGACGCTGTGGAGGTGGATGGCGTGGTCATCCGCGCCGGCAGTGTCGTGCGCCTGGCCCCGCGTCGGACCGGCAGCGACATCTTCGAGGTGGCGCTTCAGGGACGCACGGCGCTTGTGCACGAGGTACTCGAGGACTACGAGGGTCGTGTTCAGCTCGCGGTCACGGTGGTCGGCGACCCTGGACAGGATCTGGGGGCGCTGCGCCGTCCTGGACATCGCTTTTTCTTCGATTCGGACGAGGTCGAGCCACTCGGCCTTGCCGACGTCGCGGAGGAGAAGCAGGTCCAGCGGGTGCTCGTGGCTGGGGTCGGCAACGTGTTCTTGGGGGACGACGGCTGGGGCGTGGCCTTGGCTGGACTTCTGGCCGCCCGCGCGCTGCCGCTTGGCGTGGACGTGGCGGACTTCGGTATCCGGGGGATGGACCTCGCCTATGCGATGCAGGATGGCTACGACGCGATCCTCTTCCTCGACGCCACTCCCCGTGGCCAACCGCCAGGAACTCTGTACGTGATCGAGCCTGATCTTGATGACATCGAGATGACGATCGATGCCCACGGAATGGATCCCGTCAAGGTACTGGCGCTCGCACGCACCCTTGGTGCGGAGGCGCTCCCGCGCACCCTGGTAGTCGGCTGTGAGCCCCAGACGCACATGAGCGCCGAGGACGAGCGGATCGTCGCCGAGCTGACCGAGCCGGTACGAGCGTCGCTCGAGGAGGCCGTGAGCCTAGTCGAGCAACTCTTGCAAGACCTCACAAGACCAAAGGAAAGGAAGGGCCCAGACTCATGAGTGACATCACTATCAGCCGACCGGCCCAGACAGGGCTGCTGCTGGGCCTACTGGGAGCAATCGGAGTCATCGTGGGCAAGCAACTGCCAGAGATCCAGCGATACCTGAAGATCAGGTCGATGTAGCCGTGCACAAAGTCAGAGTTCGAGTCGTCGAGGACGCACTCGACGCGAACAACACGATCGCGCGGGCCAACCGCGAGGATTTCGACCGCGCCGGTGTGACGGTCATCAACCTGATGAGTGCTCCCGGCGCCGGCAAGACGGCGCTGCTGGAGCGCGTTCTGGCCGACACGGGTGACGTTCGCGTGGCAGTGCTCGAGGGCGATGTCGAGGGCTCGCTCGATGCCCAGCGGCTTGCCTGCATGCACGTCCCGGTGGTCCAGCTGAACACGAGCGGTGGCTTCGGTGGTGAGTGTCACCTAGACGCAAACATGGTCCGCTCCGCGCTGCCCTCGCTGCCACTACAGGACATCGATCTGCTGATCATCGAGAACGTCGGCAACCTCGTCTGCCCTGCAGAGTTTCGCGTGGGTGAGGACGTGCGGGCGATGGTCTGCTCGGTGGCCGAGGGCGAGGACAAGCCGCTGAAGTACCCGCTCATGTTTCGTGCCTGTGAGCTGGCCGTGGTCAACAAGATCGACCTGCTCCCGTACGTGGACGTCGCGCTGGACAGGCTGCTCTACAACCTTCAGGTCGTGCATCCCGGGATGGATCACCTGCTCACCAGCGCGCGTACCGGGGAGGGGGTCGATGCCTTTCGCGACTGGCTGGTGAGTCGTGTGAAGGAGCGCGTGACAGCGTGATGGCGAGGACGGCTTCTGTCTGCATCAGCCTTCGCCAGAGCGAGAAGGCAAGGCCGGCGTGAGTCAAGCAACTACCACAGACCTCCTCGGAGCGTACGTCGAGGATCAGCGAGAACGACGCCTGGCAGTGGGAACGAAGCTCTTCGAGCACAATGCCGAGCGAATCGCCCGTCTGTGCCATCACATGGCCGAGCGCTTCGCCCGCGGTGGACGCCTGTTCGCGCTGGGGGCCGACCCGGCCGCGCGCTCAGACGCGCGCCACGTGGCTGTCGAGTTCGTGCATCCGGTGATCGTCGGCAAGCGTGCGCTCCCAGCGCTTGCATTCACGGCCGAGGGAGGGCCAATTGACTCCCAGTTGGAGCTGCTCATGGAGACAGAGGACATGGTGATCGCATTTGGCGCCGAGCGTGACACGCCCACGCAGCGGGCACTGGAACTGGCGCGCAGGCGGGGCGCGCTTACGATCTGCTTCGCTGGCGCTAAGGCGGACTGGGAGTTTCGTTTGCCGGGTGAGGACGCGAGCATCGATCAGGAGCTGGCCGAGACGCTTTACCACGTGCTGTGGGAGTTGGTGCATGTGTTCTTCGAGCACCGTGGTCTGCTCGGCGGGCGCACGGAAGGCCCGGTTCATGACACAGGCGCGTCGAGCTTTCTCTATCCGTTCCTCGCGGAGCAGGAGCACGATCTGGAGGCGGTGGTCGCAGACGTACGCGCTTCGGTGCTGGCCAAGGCCGCCGAGGCCTCAGAGCTGCGCGCCCAGACGCTTGCCGAGGCTGCGCCGGCATTGGTGATGGCTGCGCTGAAGTTGCGGTCCTGCTTCGAAGCGGGGGGACGGTTGCTGGCGTTGGGCAACGGTGGGTCTGCCACAGATGCGATGGATGTCGTAGCCGACCTGCACGCACCCTCAGGGGGACGACGCCCGTGGCCGGCGATTGATCTCACTGAGGACGCGGGCATTCTTACGGCGCTTGCCAACGACATCGGCGTCGAGGCGATCTTCTCGCGGCAAGTGATCGCCCACGGGCGCTCCGGCGACGCTCTGCTCGCCATGTCCACGAGCGGAGGCTCCGCCAATGTCATCCACGCCCTCGCAGAGGCACGGCGATGTGGTTTGCTCACGATTGCGTTGGTCGGCTACGACGGAGGACGTATCTCCGAGGAAGGGCTGGCAGACCATGTGGTGATCGTCCGCTCAGAGCACATCCCACGTATCCAGGAGGCGCAGGCATCTGCCTATCACGTGTTGTGCGAGCTCGTGGAGACGGCGGGGGAGCGCGTGTGAGGATCGTTGGCGAAGCCAGCAGCCCCCGTGAGGTCGCCCACGCCGGTGCGCGGGGAGCGATCGCCGCGATGGCAATGACGGGGATGCGTACGCTCACGGGAAACCTTGGCCTGGTCGAGCGGCCCCCGCCACACGCGATCATCAGGCAGAAGGCGGCCAGCTTGCTGCGGCGCGTCCCACGCAGGCGTCGCCGCTCGGCGATTGAGCTTGCCCATTGGGGCTATGGCGCCGTCGGCGGAATGGCGTTTGCGCTGTTGCCAGAGCCAATGCGCAGGCAGCCATGGGCTGGTCCTGTCTACGGACTCGCTTTGTGGTTGGGCTTCGAAGCCGGGCTCGCGCCGGCGCTCGGGCTTGAGCAGGCAGGCAAGTGGCGGCCTACCGAACGAGCCGTGCTCGCTGCCGACCACCTGCTCTACGGCTTGGTGTTGTCGGAGATCCGACAGCGTCCCCAAGCGTGAACGCGCTCAGGGCGATGGCTCTATGAGCAGCACCGACGCTATCTCTGCAGACTCCAGCCTACGGTTGCGCGTGCGAGTGGAGGGCGTCGTGCAGGGCGTCGGCTTTCGCCCACACGTCTACCGGCTTGCACGCGAGCTTCGCCTGGGCGGATACGTACTCAACGACGAGCGCGGAGTGCTGCTCGAGATCGAGGGCCCCCCGGCCGCCGCTGAGCGCTTCCTGGAGCGTCTTGTAGCCGAGCAGCCGCCGCTGGCGGGCATCGAGCGTGTTCTGCGGGAAACGATCTCCGCGACGGGGGAGAGCGCCTTCGAGATCCTTCCCAGTGCCAACTCCGGCACGCCTGACGCGCTTGTCTCGCCGGACACGGCGACGTGCACGGAATGTCTGGCCGAGCTGAACGACCCAGGCGATCGTCGTTACCGATACCCATTTATCAACTGCACCGACTGTGGGCCGCGCTTCACGATCGTCACGGATGTCCCCTACGACCGTCCTCTGACGACGATGGCGGGCTTCTCGATGTGCGAGCTATGCCGGACGGAGTATGAGGACCCAGGTAATCGGCGCTTTCACGCTCAACCCAACGCCTGTCCTGTATGCGGCCCGCGGGCGCGATTGCTCTGGCCAGATGGCACAGAGTGCGCGGGAGTGCGCGGAGGGGGCGGCAGGGGCGGCGGGGAACGCCTAGCCAGCCCGATCCCCGATGCCATTTGCGTGGCGGCAGGAGCCCTCTTGGAGGGTCTGATAATCGCTGTGAAGGGGCTGGGCGGCTACCACCTTGCTTGTCGTGCCGACCGTCCGGAGGTAGTTGAGGCACTGCGCGAGCGCAAGCACCGAGAGGACCGGCCGTTCGCGCTCATGACCTCCAACCTCGCGGCCGTGGAAGCGCTGGTGGAGCTGAATCCCTCTGCACGAGAGATGCTGGAAGATCGTGCCCGACCGATCGTGGTTGCGCCCAGACACGCGCACGCGGGGGTAGCCGACGCAGTGGCTCCGTGCAGCGATGAGCTCGGGGTGATGCTGCCCTATACACCGCTTCATCATCTGCTCCTTGCCGACTTCGCGGCCGGCTTGCGTAAAGATGCCCGTGGGGGCTTCGACTCAGCTGCTTCCACCTGTGCCGTAGCGCTCGTCATGACCAGCGGCAACGTCTCGGACGAGCCGATCGCCTACGCCGACGAGGATGCGATCACACGTCTGGTGGGCGTCGCCGACGTGTTCCTGGTGCACGACCGCACAATCCACACTCGTACCGACGATTCCGTGGTGCGAGCCAAGTCGGTGGGCGCTCCGATGCTGATGCGCCGCTCGCGCGGTTACGTGCCCGCGCCGATCGGTCTGCCGCTCCCGGCGCGGCGGCCGGTGCTCGCGTGCGGAGCCGAGCTGAAGAGCACGTTTTGCGTGGCCCGGAGTGAGCGGGCGTGGGTAAGCCATCACATCGGCGACCTAAAGAACTACGAGACGCTTCAATCCTTCGGTGAGGGAGTGGAGCATTTTCAGAGACTGTTCGCCGTCGCCCCGGAGGTGGTCGCTCACGATCTGCACCCCGATTACCTCTCGACTCGATTTGCCTGCGAGTGCGACGGGATGGAGCGCGTCGCCGTGCAGCACCACCACGCCCATCTGGCCGCCTGTCTTGCCGAGCACGGCGAGCTTGGTCCCGCCGTTGGCGCCGTGTTCGATGGGAGTGGCTACGGCGCCGACGGAACGGTTTGGGGCGGAGAGCTACTGGTCGGCGATCTGTGTGACTTCGAACGAGTGGGTCATCTGCGCGCGGTGCGGCTACCGGGTGGAGACCGAGCCGTGCGTGAACCGTGGCGGATGGCCTGCGCGTGGCTTGCCGGGATGGAGAGAGAGGGAAAAGCTCCCTTGCTTCCGGGCTCGTTGGAGGGCGAGGTGGCGCAGGAGCGTTGGGAGGCGATCGCGAGGCTCGCCTGCAGCGAGCTGGCGCCGGTCACGACCAGCGTGGGACGCCTGTTCGATGCGATCGCCGCTCTGTGCGGGGTGCGTGCGAGCGTCACCTATGAGGGCCAGGCGGCGATCGAGCTGGAGTCCGCCGTAGACCGGTCCGAGCACGGTGAATACACGATCTCACTTCAAAGCAGGGGCGGTGCGCTCGAGCTTGATCCAAGTGCAGCGGTGACCACGGTAGTGCGCGAGCGAGCGCAAGGCGTGCCGGTCGGGGTGATGGCCGCCCGTTTTCATACAGGTATGGCACGAGCAACGGCGCGCGCGTGTGCGCGCATTGCTGGCGAGCGAGGCTTGAGCACCGTGATCCTGTCGGGGGGTGTGTTCCAGAACCGGGTGCTGCTCGAGCTGACTGTCGCTGAGCTCGAGGATGTCGGATTGTCTGTGCTCGTCCCCGAGCGGCTGCCCGCTGGAGATGGTGGGATCAGCTACGGCCAGGCCGCTGTGGCAGCGGCGCGGCTGTCCTGATCTGCGCGCTCCAGCGCTCCTCGATGTGCCCGAAATGCCAGATCGCGAGCGCTACCGCCCAAGTCATGACAAACAAGCCGGCGATTATGAAGCCCAGCTCGTTGATGTCGATGGCCTCGACCCAACTCCAGAATGGTCCCTGTGCTTCCAGCTTCGAGGCGAGCAGGCCACCGAGCTCGATCGTGCCGATCGCCAGGGCGAGAACTACCGACAGTCCGGTGATCGTGATGTTGTAGAAGACCTTCCGCACTGGCTTTGAAAACGCCCAGCCATAGGCGAAGTTCATGAACGAGCCGTCGATCGTGTCCAGCAGCGACATCCCGGCGGCGAACAGGATCGGTAGGCACAGAATCGCGTAGAAGGGCAGGCCCGCGCCAGCCGCGCCGGCGGCGAGGAACAGCAATGCAATCTCCGTTGCCGTGTCGAAGCCGAGGCCGAAGAGAACGCCGATCGGGTACATCTGCCAGGGCTCCCGGATCGTCTTGGTGAAGCGCCCGAAGAAGCGATTCATCAGCCCCCGCGTCTGGAGCTGATGCTCGAGCTGTGCCTCGTCGAAGCGGCCGTCGCGCATCTCGCGGAACACCTTGACGATTCCACACAGGATCACCACATTCAGCGCGGCGATTACGTACAGGAAGGTGCCCGAGACGCCGGTGCCGATCCAGCCGGCGAGGTTGTGCAACTGGGAATCGTCGTTCTGCACCTGACCATTCAGAGTCCTGACGCCGATCGCGAATAGGAAAGCGAGCATGAAGACAATCGTCGAATGTCCGAGCGAGAAGAAGAAGCCGACGCTCATCGGCCGCTTGCCTTCGGCCATCAGCTTGCGCGTGGTGTTGTCGATCGCAGAGATGTGGTCGGCGTCGAAGGCGTGGCGCAAGCCGAGCGTGTAGGCGGTGACGCCCGTTCCCACCGCGAACGCTCCCGAGGCGCCAAGCTCGTAGTGATGTGGCGCGACTACGGCAATCAAAAGAAAGAAGCCGATCGCATGCAGCCCGATCACGACCGTTGCCATCATCGCAACAGTGCGCCATTGCGATGAGGTCAGTGCACCCATTGAGCCGACCTACCCGACTTTATTGCAAGTCATTCGCGATTAGCTATGCGCACGGCGCCTGCGTGACGGCGATCAGAAAGTTCCGCCAGCGCTCGCATGCCGAGGGTCGCAATCAGCCAGCCCCACAACGCTCGCAAACACCGACGATCGGGAAGTGAGTGAACCGAGCCTTGTAGCCGAAGCGCTCATGAATCAGCTCGCGCAGGTCGTCCAGCTCGGCAGGGGCAACCTCTATTGCGGTCTGACAACGTTCGCAGTAGAGATACTCGCGCTCGCCCTCGCCGACTAGAGCGTAGAGGCCTGGGCCATGGCCGAGGTGGACGTGGCGCACGATGCCCGCGCGCTCGAAGGCCTCGAGGTTGCGGTAGACCGAAGCCGCATCCAGCAATGTGTCCCCGCGACCCTCTTTGGTGAGGGTGCTTGCGTCCGACTCGACGATCGCCTCGGCCGACAGCGGCCCGGGCGCAGCGAACAGCGCGTGCAGGATCCGTCGCCGTGCAAACGAGATGCGCAGGCCCTGAGCACGCAAGGCCGAGATAGCTCCCTCCAGATCGAGGAACTGGGCCGGTGGGGCGGATGTGGAGAGAGTCACCGTCTCATCGTAATGCCCGTCGAGGGGGGTGAGGACTGGCTCTCCAAGCCGAGGGCCCTCCTAAATCTCACTAATTTGATCAGTAATATAGGATTTAGGATCTCCCGCTCCGTCGGGGGACCTACCACACAAATCCCCATCACAAGCACGATCCATCGAAAGGACTACGAACCATGACTCGATTCCTCTCCCCGGCCACTCCCAGAAGCTGGATGCAGCGATGGCGCCAGATGCTCGTTGGTGTTGCCGCGATGGTCTTCGGAGTAGCGCCCGGACTAGTCCTCACCAGCTCAGCAGCCGCTGCACCCGTGTTGCCGCCACCCGTCACAGTCCTCACGGCGGGGGGAGGCGCAAGTCAGGGCGATATCTTCATCACTCCCACTGGCGACACGGGCACATATGCCAACGGTCCCGAGATCCTCGACAGTCACGGCAACGTCGTTTGGTTCCAGGCAGCCCCGCAGGGTCAGACAGCCGCCGACTTCAGGACCCAGACCTATCGCGGTCAGCCGGTGCTCACATGGTGGCAGGGGACAGGCCTCGGAGGTCTCGCCAGCGGCACCGACTACATCTACAACGACCACTTCCAACAGATCGCAACCGTCAACGCCGGCAACGGGCTCAGCGCGGACGGCCACGAGTTCCTGATCACACCTCAGAACACGGCGCTGATCCTCTCCTACACGACCGCGACAGCGGACCTCACTTCGATCGGCGGTCCGCCGAACCAGACCGTGATCAATGGGGTCGTGCAAGAGATCGACATCCCCTCTGGCAAAGTGCTGTTCCAGTGGAACAGTGAGGATCACGTCCCGTTCAACCAGAGCGAGCAACCTTTGCCGGCCGCGCCGAGCACCCCGTGGGACTGGTTCCACATCAACGCCGTCCACCTCGACACAGACGGCAACCTGCTGATCGACGCTCGCGATACCTGGACTACCTACAAGGTGAACCGGTTCAGCGGCAACATCATCTGGCAACTCGGTGGCAAGGCCAGCAGCTTCACCCTCCAGGCCGCCCCAGGGCAGGTGCTCGACAATGCGAATGAGATCTTCTCCTGGCAGCACGATCCGGAGGCAGTGGGTAATGACGAGTACACCTTCTTCGACAACGAGTCGTCCGGCACGCCAAATCTCCCCTACAGCCGTGCGATCACTGTGAAGTTGGATGAGCGCCGTCGAGTCGCCACGCTTGTGGCTTCCGACAACCAGCCCGAGGGACTATCGGCACCATCGCAGGGCAACGCCCAGGAGACACCCGAGGGCGGTCTATTCGTTGGTTGGGGAGCTCTTCCGTACTTCTCGGAGTTCGACCGCTTCGGCGACCTCGTATTCAACGCCGAGTTTCCGGCGGGTGTGAATACCTATCGGGCTTACCGGTTGCCATGGAGCGCTGGTGTCGGTGGAGGCTCCGGCTCGCCGGGCCAAGGAGGCTCAGGTCCAGGTCATGGAGGCTCAGGCTCGTCCGGCCACGGAGGCCGAAAAGGCTTCCGTCGAGGAGGGCACGGAGGCCACAGACTTCCTCTCCGCGGACGGCACGGCAGGCGCTGAGGGTCACGTTTGAGTCCGGTGCTACATGGTCCGGCGCGTGTTCAGCGCGCCCGGATCGTGTAGCACAGAGACGCACTCGAGGAGGGCTCATCTCCTGTCGCGCGCTAGTCTCGTGAGCATCTCAGCCCCTGGTTTCCCAAGCTCTCAGCCGAGAAATCTGATTCTTGCGGCGATGATCTTCGCCGTTGCATGACCTTTATCGATCAGACGATCGTGTCGATTGCGGGGCCGGAAATCCAAAAGCAGCTCGGCCTGACCAATACGGGTGTGCAGTGGGCGATCAACGCATACCTGCTCTCGCTCGCTGCGCTGTTCGCTTTCGGCGGCAGGCTGGCGGACACGGTAGGGCACCGCAAGATGGTCACGTTCGGTGTGGTCCTGTTCGCGGCCGTGGGACCGATTCTTGGCGGCTATCTCACACAGTGGACCTGGCGGGCGATCTTCTGGGTGAACATCCCTGTGGCGATCATTGCCTTGATTCTGATCATCGCTTCCAAACCCATCACGGTGCACCGCCCGGCCCGCATGGACTATCGCGGCTTGGTCCTGATCGCCTCGGGTGTTGCCTTGAGCGTCTTCGGCTTCCAGCAGTCCTCGGTCTGGGGGTGGAGCAATCCCGCCACGGGCGCTTTCATCGCTGTCGGCGGGCTACTCCTAGTGGTGTTCTACTTCGTGGAGATGCGCACGCCCTCGCCTCTGATCGAGGTGAGCATCTTTCGCATCAGGTCATTCTTGGTCCAGAACATGGTGCTCGCGATCACGATGCTCGTGTTCGTCCCCGTGTTCTTCTTCGCCAGCGAGTACGCCCAGGTGGCGCTCGACAAGTCTCCCTCAGAGGCTGGCCTCTACATCCTCTACTTCTTCATCGGGTTCGTGATCGCCGCGCAGATCGGCGGGCGGATGCTTGACCGGGTAGGAGGAAAGCGCCCCGTGGTGCTCGGTTGTGCTCTGAGCGCCGTCGGCTTCTGGCTCTGGGCCGGCAAGGTGACGGGCTTGGACTTCGGCACGCAGGAGTGGTACATCATCCTCGCTGGGGCGGGCATGGGAATGATGCTTGGTCCCGCCAGCACGGACGCCGTCAACCGTGCCTCACGGCTCTCCTACGGCGAGGCGACCGGCATCACTCAGACCGTCCGCAACTACGCCGCCAGCCTGGGGCTCGCAATCCTCGGCACGATCCTCGTCTCGCAGATGCGCTCGCGGATCGCCACTTCGCTGATCGCCCAAGGTGTGCCTGGCGGGCGGGCACACGCCGAGGCGTCTTCCCTCTCAGGCTCGGGGTGGGAGCGGAGGCGTTGGCTTGATTCCCCACTTCGTGAGGCTTGACTTTGCTTATGCCACACGCTCGGTGCTCTACGTGATGGCAGCGATCATGGCGGTGGCCGCGGTTGTGGCTTTCATTGGCTTGCGGGCAGGGCTCCAACAGGAGACCGGTGAGGTTGACGAAACTGTGGATGGGGCCAATGCAGGCGCTGAAGGATTCGGCCCCGGAGCGCCGGTAGAGTCTCCGACATGACGCTTGTTCTGCTCACAGGAGCCACGCGCGGAATCGGTCGTGCCGCCGCGATCGAGCTCGCTAGCCAGGGCGCCGAGGTTGCACTCGTCGGGCGCGAGCCAGAGCGTGTGCAGGCGGTCGCACGCGAGGCACGGGCAGCCGGCGGCGGGGCGCCGGTGCATGAGCACGTCGCCGATCTCACGCTGATGGTCGAGGTGCGGGGGCTGGCTGAGGAGGTCTGCGCAAGCTACGAGCACATCGACGTTCTGGCGAACAACGCCGGAGCTTTGTTCGCCTCGCGCAAACTGACCTCAGAGGGGCTCGAGCGGACCTTTGCGCTCAACCATCTCGCCCCTTTCTTGCTTACCAACCTGTTGCGCGATCGTCTCGGTGGGGGCCGTGTCGTGACGACTGCCTCGGATGCCCACGAGTCCGGACGCCTGGACTTGGAGGATTTGCAGTCGGAGAAGTCCTATGCGGCGATGCGCGTGTATGGCACATCCAAGCTGTGCAACATCCTCTTCACGCGCGAGCTCGCCAAGCGGGCGCCGGAGCTGCACGCCAATTGCTTTCACCCGGGCGTGGTGCGCACCGGTTTCGGCAAGAACGAGAACGGGATCTGGAAGATCCTCACGACACTTGCCGGGCCATTCTTTCGCTCGCCCGAGCGTGGCGCCCGCTCCCTGGTGTGGCTTTCGCTGTCCGAGGAGGCGGCCTCGCTCACGGGCGAGTATGTGCAGGACGAGAAGGTCCTGGCACCCTCGGCTCAGGCTCAGGACGACGTCCTTGCCGAGGGCTTGTGGGAACGCAGCGCGCAGTTGGTCGACTTGCCGGCCGACATCTCTGCCTGAGGGAGTCCTCTCAGCTTGCCACCGTCCGGGTTTGTCGCTGAGCGCTAGCCGATAGCTAGTCGTCGGTAGCGTCAATTGCGGCGGAGCGATGAAGGCGTCGCGCGATGGGCGAATCGCTCGGGCATATCTCTGCACTCCGTAGTAGTTGCGCGGGTAGCGCCGAACGCGCTTCCCTATCGTTTGTCCGTCGCCGGCTGACCCTCGCTTCCCCCAAAGCGAATTTCAGCGCCACTCTTGCGGAAAGTCTTCGTCGTGCTTGGCGCTATCCAGGTTTGGCGTAGTGGGAGACGCACCTAGACCTGAGCTCAATCGGGCGCCTAAGCTCAGGCGATGCGAGTCGAGTGGACGTCCTCGGGTGCTCTTTTCGCGTCGGTGCTTGCATGCTTTGCGATCGCGGGTTCTGCTGGCGCCGATGTCGCAGGTGGGTCGCAGGTGGGCGCGCCCGCTGGCATTCCGAATGGAAACCCATGCGCAGGCCAGGAACTGACGCTGAAGATCGACGGCAAAGAAGGCTCGGCAGTCGTCGCCTACGGTCCGATCTCGGTGCGCGGCGTCTTGCATTGCGGCACCGTGCCGATACGCAACGCCCAGGTGCTGATCACCACAACGGGAAGCTCACCCGAAGTGTCGACGAGCGCATGGCTGCAGACGACGCTCGATGGCTCATTCTCCTACATGCTTCCGGCAGGCCCGAACCGTATTTTGAACGCGAGCTACACGTCGTACAGCGACGATCCTTATCCGTCAGTCACAGCGCAGGCAACCGTCAAGGTGCGTCCGAAGATCGAACTCCAAATCCTGCCTCGGACTGTCCACAATCGTCACGTCATCAGGTGGAGTGGAAGGATTCTCGGCGGTCCCTTCCCGGAACAGGGCGTGACGCTGGATACCGAGGTCAAAATCGGCAAGCGCTGGATGCCGTTCGACCAACTGATCGTGCTAGGGGAAGGAGACTTTGGGTACTCCTACAGATTTCTCAGGACAACGACGCCGACGACCTACACTTTCCGCGTCGCTCTGCCAGCGACTGGATCGGGTGAATACCCGTACGCCTTCGGGTCGAGCAACGTGGTCAGGGTGCGAGTCTTACCGTAGCCGTTTGAAGGCGTCAGTCTTTTGCAGCGCGAGACTTATTCGCGTCAAGCTCTTTCGCATGAAGCCTTAGCTGAGCGCGCGCTCGCGAGGCCGAGACGGCCGCGGTGAGGCTTGCCACGTCGTAGGCGCCATGATGGCGACGCCCATTGATGAAGAAGGTGGGCGTTCCGGCGACTTCGCTCGAATCGGCTGTGGCCACGTCCTCGTCGATTCGCGGGGCGTGCTCACGGTGGCGCAACTCCTCCCAGAAACGCTCCACGTCGAGACCAAGCCGCTCAGCGTCGCCTCTCAGGGCGGACAGGGTGAGCTCGTCCTGATGACCGAGGAGCGTGTCGTGCATCGCCCAGAACTCCCCCTGCGCGGCGGCTGCCTCTGCCGCCTCGGCGGCCATCTGAGCGTGGGGGTGGACATCATTCAGCGGTAGGTGGCGCCACACGTAGCGCAGCTCATCGCCGAAGGAGTCGAGCAGCTCGCGTACGACGAGCTCGGCTTGGCCGCAGTAGGGGCACTCGTAATCGCCGTACTCGAGCAGCGTGACGAGCGCGTCCTTTGCCCCACGGATGTGATCGCGAGTGGGATCAATGTCGTCGGCCAGATCCAGAATCTCCTCCTCGGTGTGGATCAGTTGGCGGGCACGAACCGACGTGGGTAGTCGTGCCATCACGCGGAACACTGTCCAGCCGGTGAGGGAAGCCAATACGCCTGCCGCTAGCACGCCGAGCGTGGCCTCCTCGAGCTGGCGTCCGTGGAATGCGAGGCTGGAGATCAATAGCGCCACGGTGAAGCCAACGCCGGCCACGGCTCCGTCTCCGGCGATTCCCGGCCAGCTAAGCACGCGTGGGAGTCCGCCCAGTCGTGGGCGCGAGGCCAGCCATGACGCACTGAGGATGCCGAGCGGCTTACCCAGCACATAGCCGAACACAATCCCAAGTGTCACGGGTGAAGTGAGTGCTTCTGAGAGGAGTTTGCCGCTGACGTGAACCCCGGCATTGGCGAGCGCGAACAACGGCACGATCATGTAGCTCGTCCATGGATGGAAAAGGTGCTGGAGGCGCTCGTTTGGTGAGATTGCCGAGGACAGGCCGAGCTGAGCTGTGCGCGCGAGCTCGGGCGTGGGCTGCTCGCGAAATGAGCGCGTGAGCTCACTCACCTGCTCGAGCTCGCCACGCACAGGCGGATAGGCGCTTGTCGCAAGGCCGAGCGCTAGTCCGGAGATGACGGGGTCGATGCCCGATTCGTACAGCGCCACCCAGATGGCCACTCCGAGCACGGGACGTAGTCGCCTGCGCCAGAGGCGCGGGAGATAGCGCAGCGCAAGCAGGGCCAAGAAGAGTCCGATCGCGATCACCAGTGCGACCATTGACAGGTGGGCGGTGTATGCGACGGCGATCACCACCAGTGCGACGAGGTCGTCCGCGATCGCAAGCGTCAGCAAATAAATCCGCAAGCGAGTGCCACCAGGCGCGACGAGTGCGAGCACACCAAGAGCGAATGCGGTGTCGGTGGACATGACTGCGCCCCAGCCGTGGCTCCCCGGACCGCCCGCGTTGAAGGCCAAATAGATGAGAATCGCGGCGGACACCCCGCCAAGCGCTGAGATCGCAGGCAGCGCGATGCGTCTTCGCTCGCGCAACTGTCCCATGTCGATCTCGCGCCGTGCCTCCAAGCCCGTGACCAAGAAGAAGAAGGTCATCAAGCCGTCGTTGACCCAGTGGCGCAGATCCTGGGAAAGTCCGCTGCTGCCAATTTGGATTGACAGCTTGGTGGTCCACAGTGACTCATACGAGCTCGACCAAGGCGAGTTGGCCCACACCAATGCCGCGAGCACGGCGCCCAGAAGCACGGCCGCGCCGCCAGTCTCGGTGGTCAGGAAGTCGCGAACTGGCGCGGCGAGGTTGCGCGCCCAGGCTGTACGGTCTGTATACGCCGAGGATCGCGTGGCGACCGCGTCCGAGGCGGGTGATTCGCCTCCCATTTGCATAGGCGCGAGCCTAGTGGACGACGGCCTCCGTGCTGGTCCTCAGAAGAGGCTCTGTTGTTGTGAAGGCTGCGTGACCGTTCTGCTCTCTGGCTCGACTACAGCTCTGGACCATCGCCGAAAGCTGCTCTGCGGAGCACGCCCTTGCACGAGCTTCGACAAACGCTCGCGTTCCTGCGCCGGAGCATATGCGCCGTTTCTGTACAGCTGCTCATAGCGCTCGAGGAGATCAGGGCGATGCCTACGCAGCCAATCCATGAAGATCTCCTTGACGTCGCGACGCAAGTGCAGCGCAACTCCACTGATGTGTGTAGCGCCGGCGTCGACAGCTCCCTGCAGCAGGGGCTCTAGCTGGTGGGGAGCATCGTTGACGCCTGGTATCAAGGGCGCGATCAAGACACCTGTTGGGATACCGGCACGGTTAAGCTCGGCAACTGCCTCCAAGCGGGCGCGAGGGTGCGGGGTGTGCGGCTCGGTGGCTCGCCACGCACGCTCGTCGAGCGTGGGGATGGACATGCTTGCACTGATCGTGGTGCGCTGTGCGATCTGCAGCATCAGCGGCAGGTCGCGCAGCAAGAGTGGCGACTTCGTGAGCACAGAGCAAGGATTCCCCAGGCCGCCCGCGGCGTCGCGCAGCGCTTCCCAGATGCCCTCCATCAGGCGATAGCGGCCCTCCACCCACTGGTAAGGATCCGTATTGGTGCCGAGCGCCACGTGCTCGCGCTTCCAGGAGCGACGGGCGAGCTCCACGCGCAGGATCTCGGGCGCGTTGACCTTGACCACGATCTCTCGCTCGAAATCGCGGCCCGCGTCGAAGCCCAGGTAGCGATGGGTGGGCCGGGCGAAGCAGTTGTGGCTGATCACGCCGTTCGCAACGAAGTCGCCTGTGCCTGTGGTGATGTCGTACATTCGCGTCACCAGTCCCAGGGGGCGGATCGCGGTCACTCCCAGCTTGGCGTTCGTCTTGAGGGCGATGCTCTCAATAGAGCGCTTTCTTGTAATCGCGGGATCCGTACCTAGAAAGAAGCGCATCCGCTCAGGCAGCCCGCCAAGAAGCCGGATGCTGAGGAGTCCGTTGTGTTTGGGAAGTGGCTCGGTAGCGTAATTGAAGCCCAGGCGCCCAAGAGAAGCTTTGATCCACCCCACTATCTCGGGGTCAGTGTTCGAGACTCGCCAGATGTGCCCGCTGCATGAACCCTCTGCGTCGAAGATGCCCGCGAGGAAGCCCTTGATCCACGACAGGCTGGGCCACGTCGGCCAATCGATTAGCTCTTTGACTCGCGCGACGTCGAGTCGGGCCGAAGTCCGAATCGCGGTGATTGGTCTGTGTGTTCCCGTTCCCTCGGCAAACCCGAATCGATCTACCTCAGTGCCAAGATAGGCGAGGTACTCCTGGGCCCTGTCAAGTGCCTCGGTGTCTGCCAGAGCCAGGCGAAAGCGGTGCACTGTTGAGCGACCTCTGTTCGGCCGCTCGTATGTGTAGGAGCCGATGGTCCCATCGCCGCGAATCAGGCCGGTAAGGTATCCACGGCGGTAATCCTCATCCACCTCCGGCAACTGCACACAGCCGCCGGGGCCGAGCAACCTGCTGCCGAGTGTCAGATGGGGGCGCTGCAGCGCCCCCGATTCGGCACCGATCACATGCTTCCATCCGCGGCGGGTGAGAAACCGATGATCCTCGCTGGCAATAAGCCGAGTCCCATCTTCAAGCTCCACCGCGTAGGCCGGCTTGATGCTTGACCACTTTGCAAGCACTTGGGTCTTGATAAAGCGTCTGTAGGCACCGACGCGCACAGTGCCGTAGATCGCATCGCCAATGGCAAGATCGGCGAGCGGTCTGGTGCGCCCGTCTGCCATCAGGATCTGGGTTTCTCCACCCATGCAGTAAACACACGCATGACCGCATCCCCTGTAGGGATTGATCGTCCAACTGAAAGGCATTCGTGAGCGCCCAGGTACGCGGTTGAGCACCGAGCGCGCACGAACCTCATAGAAGCGCATGTCAAGCGCCTCGGGTGCATCGAAGTGCCGCACAACCGCGTCATCTCGGTACCCCGGTAGTTGTCGCTGCTCGTCAGCTTGCTCGCTGAGGTTGGACCATCGCACGAACGTATGTTCGCATATCAGGCGGACGCTGGTCTGGGTCTAGCCGGACGTCTCGCTCGCGAACGTCCCTACCAATTCCGCGGTGCGCTCCGGTTGGTCGAGCGGGACGAACGTAAGACTGTCCTCAATGCGCTCGAGGCGGGCATTTGGGAATGAGCCCAGCATGCGTTCGGCGTAGCGCAGCTTAAAGAAGCGGTCCTCGGGCGCCCAGGCAAGCAGCACCGGCTTGTCGAACTGGTCGAAGCGGTTCGCCGCATCCAGCGTGTAGCGCTTGGAGATGCCCTTGAGTATCGAGGTCAGCTCACGGCGAATCGCGCTGCTGGAAAGCACAGGAGCCATCCACGCATCGCTGAGATCGTCAGGGATGGGACGCTTGGAAAGCCAGCCGTAAGCGAACGGCAACCGGCGCGCGGCCCGGGGGCGCAACGACTGAGCGACCAGGAACGGAGCGCCAGGGATGCGGGCCATCAATTCCAGCGGACGGAACATGGCAGGCAGGAAGTTCTCATAGGCGTCGCACGGGGTCAGCACCAGCCGACCGAGACGCTCGGGATAGTGGACGGCGACGAGCTGGGAGAGGGCACCGCCGGTGTCGTTGCCCACGAGCGTCACGTCCTCTAGATCAAGGACGTCCATAAAGTCGGCGATGATCTTCGCGAGGCCCGGCGGTGAGAGGTCAGCACCAGGCTTGAGCGGAAGCTGGTGCGAGCCAAGTGGCCAGTCGGGCACGATCACACGGAAGTTCTGGGCCAGCTTTGGGGCGACCTCGCGCCACAAGCCTCCGTTGACGAGCAGGCCATGCACGAGCAGGATCGGCTTGCCTGAACCGAATTCTTGATAGCGGATGGTGCCCTGTGGCAGTTCTAGTTCGCTCATGCGGGTCTCCCTCGGTGACGATGGACGTGTATACGCGCGGGCGTGGTCCTACGTTGCGAGGGTACCTATGTTCTCCTGGTCGCTCTCCTAAAGCGAACTCTGGCGAGATCCTAGGTTGAAGCGTGCCGGTTGGGGGCATAGACAGCCACGATGACCTTTGGAAGCTCACTTGTGCTGATCGCGGCGGGAGCGATCCTTAGGTATGCAGTGACGGCGACGGTCAGTGGCGTCGACCTCCAAGGCGTCGGGCTCATACTGATGATCGTGGGTATCGTCGGGTTGGTGTTCTCGCTGCTCTGGTTCGGCGTATGGGCCGGCCGCCGCAGTCGAGAAGCGTCGCCCGTCGAACGCGAAGTCCGCGACCGGAACATCTACTAGAGAGCGCCTCCTCTAGTAGACGCCTCCCGGGCAGCCCGTGCCCGGGAGGCAACTATGCGCTCGTCCTCATCCGCACACCTGTAATCCTCCGCGACCTAGGTGGCTCCCTGCTGTCCCCTCAGGGAGTCCCTATTCCCACCTAGGCCTTATCCCTGCCTATTAGGCTTACTTACCCCCGCCTATTAGGCTTGCCCCACTTATTTCTTGGGGCACGGAACCTTGATGCTCGCAGTCGAGGTTTCCCCGCCCAGGAACTTAAGTTCGGTCTTTGCAGGAAAGCCACCCTTGGGGCACTTCTTGGGCACTGTGCCATAGGAGATCAGTTTTTTGCCCTTTATATAGGCGGCGCCGACCTTGATCTTGATCGACTCGACCGAGGCATATGGTGCACCGGGGACCGTTTCTACCAGGGGCACCACGGCCGTCAGCTTCTGGCCAAACGCACCCGAGGCGCCGGAAAAGCGTCCTGTGGAGAGAATTTCAATCAATGTCGGCGAGGTCCCTTCGGTGAAGAACGCCAATCCTCCCCCTGAGGTGAAAAAGGCTTGCACGGTCGCTTTCTCTTGAACCCGCGTGCTACCGAAGCTGACTACGCCGAGCACTTCCCCCTTGGGGCTGGCGATGGACTTTCGTGGGCACTTCTGTACTTCATGGGTTTCGAGGATCGCGCTGGAGCATGTCGCGAACCCCTGCGGGTGCAGCTTCGTGCCCGCCGGCAGGTAGACCACGACGCCAGTCAGCGGCGAGGGATAGCCTCCATATTCGGTGCCACTGATGGTGAACTGTGTTTCCACCGATGCGCCGGCTCCGAGAATGTTGCCCGTTTTCGGGTAGTTCTTGCTTTTAGAGGACGACGGGTTGATCGGAACAGGAAGTACCTTCGCCTTGACCGAAACCTTCGGTGCCGCGCCCGCCATAGCCGGCAGCACGATTGCGGCCATTGCCAAGCAAGTCAGAATCGAGGCGACACACAGCCTATGCCGATGGTCTTGCGCGTTCGCTCTCACAACACCTACGTGGCCACCTGCATGTTTCGACGTATTCATGGTGATCCTCCTTGCTTGCGTACTCCTAGTAACAGCTGCTACTTCTGCAAGTAGCGGTGTAAGCGGCTAACGTCGCGGTATGGGCTCCTCCACGGCTGAGGCCGAGCGATTGCGGGGCATGGGCGTACTGCGCTTGCGCGCCGACAATCCCGGCCTGCTCACGATGTCGGGTACCAACAGCTGGGTGGTGGGTCGCGATCCGGCTTGGGTCGTCGATCCTGGGCCGGCCTTGCCCGAGCACCAGCAGGCCCTCACGGACGCACTCATCCAGCGCGGAGGCCTCGGGGGGGTGGTCCTCACTCACGATCACATCGATCACTCCGAGGGGGTCCAAGCATTGCGCGAGCGCTTTCCCGCTCCGCTTGCCGCCGGGCGGGGTCCAGCCGACATCGAGCTCAGCGACGGAGTCCGTGTGGGCCCGTTCGAGGCAATCTATGCGCCCGGCCACGCTCCCGATCATTTTGCCTTCATCATGGACGGAGCTTGCTTTGCCGGCGACGCGGTACTCGGCGAGGGCAGTGTCTTCATCGCCCCCGATCCAGGAGCGCTCGTCGGCTATCTCGACGCACTGGAACGCTTGCGGGAGCGCGAGCTCGAAGTTCTCTGCCCGGGTCATGGCCCTCCGATTTGGACCCCGCGGGAGCGCCTCGCCGAGTACATCGAGCACCGCCTCGATCGCGAGCACCGGCTCGTCGCGGCGCTTGCCGAAGGGCGTCGCTCGACCGAGGAGCTGCTTGACGGCGCATGGTCGGATGTGCCCGCCGCGCTGCGACCCTTGGCAGCGGTCACCTTGGCGGCCCATCTGGACAAGCTCGCGGAGGAAGGACGTCTCCCGCTACCGTTTGCGCGATGAGCGCTTCCCTATTCGCGCGATGAGCGCTCCCCCTCGGAAGCTTGGGAGGCGCTCGGTAGGGGTCCCTGGGGTACAGCCCGGCGGCCTCAACTCGGCTCTTCCGCCCTCCGATTCGCCGTTCCCTCCAATCGCCGACTATGGCTTCCTCTCGGACTGCCACACGGGTGCCCTACTCGCCTCCGACGGCTCGATCGAGTGGATGTGCCTGCCTCACTTCGATTCGCCATCCGTGTTCGCCGCCATGCTCGACCGCGGGGCGGGCAGCTTCCGGGTCGGCCCATACGGGACCTATGTGCCGGTTGGGCGGCGCTACCTTCCCGGCACGAATGTGATCGAGACCACGTGGATGACTCCTCAGGGGTGGTTGCGGGTCATCGATGCGCTCACGATCAGTGACTGGCACGACGAGGATCGCAACACCAGCCACACTCGCCCACCCACCGACTTCGACGCCGACCATCTGCTCGTGCGGGTCGTGGAGTGCATCCAAGGCCAGGTCCAGGTCGAGATGGTGTGCGAGCCGATGCTCGACTTCGGCGCCACCGTGGCCAAGTGGAGCGAAGTCGAGGACGAGCACGGTCATGGTCTGGACGCGACCGACGGGATCACCGCCTTTCGCCTATTCAGCGATACGCGTATGGGCATCGAGGGCAATCGCGCTCACTCACGCCACACGATGAGCGAGGGCGAGCAGCGCTTCTGCGCGCTCTCTTGGACAGAAGAGCTACGTGGGCCGCGCACCGTCGAGCAGGCCCTGGCGCGGCTGGAGCGCACCAACCACTTCTGGCGCACATGGCTGGCCGAAGGCAACTACCCCGACCATCCTTGGCGCGCTCACCTGCAGCGCTCGGCACTGACACTTAAGGGCCTCACGTTCATGCCCACGGGCGCGCTTGTGGCCGCACCCACAACCTCTCTTCCAGAGACGCCAAAGGGCTCGCGCAACTGGGACTACCGCTACTGCTGGATGCGCGACGCCTCGTTCACCTTGTGGGCTTTGCACGCGCTCGGGCTTGACTGGGAGGCCGATGACTTCATTCAGTACGTCGCCGACATGGAGCGCAACGAGGACGGGTCCTTGCAGATCATGTACGGGATCAAGGGCCAGAAGGATCTGAGCGAGTCCACGCTCGATCACCTCAAGGGGTATGAGGGAGCGCGCCCGGTGAGAATCGGCAATGGCGCTTACAACCAGCGCCAGAACGATCTCTACGGGGCCGTGCTCGACTCGGTCTACCTGCACTCCAAGCAACGCGACCACATCCCTGAGCGCCTGTGGCCCGTGCTCTCCGATCAGGTGCAGTGTGCGTCAAAGGCCTGGAGGGAACCGGATCAGGGAATCTGGGAGACACGCGGGGAGCCGCGCCACTACGTCTCCTCGAAGCTGATGTGCTGGGTCGCGATGGATCGCGGTGCCCGCCTGGCCGAACGGCGCGGGGAGGAGCAGCAGGCCGAAAGCTGGCAGGCGGAGGCGGATGAGATCAAGGCTGACATCCTCGAGGAGGGTCTAGACGAGCGGGGTGTGTTCCGCCAGCACTACGAAACAGATGCGCTCGACGCGTCCAACCTGTTGATCGTCTTGATGCGCTTCCTACCGCACGACGACGAGCGCGTCAGAGCGACCGTGATGGCGATCCGCGACGAGCTGACCGAGAACGGCTTGGTGTTGCGCTACCGCACCGATGAGACCGATGATGGTCAGAGCGGGGAGGAGGGCACGTTCCTGATCTGCTCTTTCTGGCTTGTCTCGGCCCTGTGCGAGATCGGCGAGCATGTCGAGGCGCGGAGGCTATGCGAGCGTCTGCTCGGATACTCCTCTGAGCTGGGGCTATACGCAGAGGAGCTCGAGGCATCCAGCGGGCGGCATCTCGGCAACTATCCCCAGGCTTTCACCCATCTTGCCTTGATCAACGCCGTCACCCATGTGATGGACGGGATCAAGGGCTCTTAGCGCCTCAACCCGCAGCCGTGGATCCGGCTCCCGCGATCGTGCGGCAGGCCCGGCGCTACTCGTAGCCCGGCTCGCCTGGGAGCAGCACGCGCGCCACCTCGCCGTCGAACCACACCTTCGGCTGCACCGGCACGACCTCGCGCCCACTTGCATAGTCGAGCAGCTCCGCCACGCTCGCGAAAGCACCGAGCTGCTCGAGGTGCTTGATCGTGGGGAAGACGAGCACGATCTCCTCACGAGCGAACGCATCCAAAGCGCCTTGCGGTGTGAACCAGCCCTGGTCCACGCACTCCTCACCGTCCACCTTGGGCTCCTGTCCCGCGGGAAGCTCTGCCAGGAAGAAGCGCGTATCGAAACGTATGCTCACCTCTTCCGGAGTTATCCAACGCGAGAATTCCACAAGCGCTTGCGGGTCGGCGAGCGCGACACCGGCCTCCTCTGAGAGCTCTCGCGCGGCGGCCGTCCGGTGGGCGCTCTCGCCATCCTCCTCGTCCACCGCGCCCCCCGGGAACACCCATACGCCCCCCATGAAGCGGGCTTTTTCGGTGCGCTTGACGAGCAGGACCTCGAGCGCCTCCTCGCCGCCACGCAGCAGAATCACCGTGGCGGCCTGGCGCGGAGGCGTGGCTTTGCCACTGTTGAGTTGCTGTCCAGGCTCCACATTGCCGCCGAGGTTGAGCTCCTGTCCAGGCTCCTCGTGGCCGCTGGGGGTCGAGGTGCTCATGCCAAGGACCCTACCGGCAGGTAATCTTCCGTGCATGAGCGCGACCCAAACCCTGCAACGCTGGATCTGCGAGTCCTGCGGCTACATCTATGACCCCGAGGATGGCGACCCCGACGGAGGCATCCCCGCCGGCACCGCCTTCGAGGACATCCCCGATACGTGGTTCTGCCCAGTCTGCGGAGCGCGTAAGCGGGACTTCACCCTGTACGAGGACTAGGACGCCGGCGGGCGTCCCACCGGCTTTGACCTCACAGCCGGACTGGGCTGAGCTTCAGGAGCTCGACAGGCGGCACGTCTGGCACCCATACTCGGCCTTGCCCGGATCACCGGCGCCGCTCCCGGTGGTCTCCGCCGAGGGTGTCCGTCTGCGCCTCGCCGATGGGCGCGAGTTGATCGACGGGATGTCCTCGTGGTGGTGTGCCATCCACGGCTACCGTCATCCGACGCTCGATCGAGCGGTGCGCGAGCAACTGGAGCGCATGGCCCACGTGATGTTCGGCGGACTCACACATGAGCCGGCCGTCCGGCTCGCCGAGCGTCTCGTGGAGATCACGCCACTGGGTCTGGAGCACGTGTTCTTCGCTGACTCCGGCTCGGTCTCAGTGGAGGTGGCGATCAAGATGGCCCTCCAATACCAGCGTGCCGTTGGGCGTCCCGAGCGCACACGCCTGCTCACGATCCGTGGCGGCTATCACGGCGACACTTTCGGGGCGATGGCAGTGTGCGACCCGGTCGGAGGGATGCACTCCATGTTCACCGGTGTGCTTGCCGACCACGTGTTTGCAGAGCGACCTCCAGACGGCTTCACCGCTCAGCTCGACCAGGCATGGGCAGAGCAAGTCACTGCCTTGTTCGCTCGTCACGCTCATGAGCTCGCCGCGGTGGTCATCGAGCCCGTCGTCCAAGGCGCGGGCGGGATGCGCTTCCACTCGCCCTCATGCGTATCGCTGCTGCGTGGATTGTGCGATCAGCACGAGCAGCTTCTCATCCTTGACGAGATCGCCACCGGCTTCGGGCGCACCGGGGCCCTGTTCGCATGCGAGCACGCGGGAGTCGCACCAGACATCATGTGTGTCGGCAAGGCGCTCACGGGCGGCTATCTCACGCTTGCCGCCACGCTCTGCTCAGCGGAGGTAGCCAGCGCAATATCCGCTGGCGAGGGTGGGGCGCTCATGCACGGACCCACCTTCATGGCCAACCCGCTCGCTTGCTCGGTTGCGTCTGGCTTCGCTGGACTTGCTGGCTGATGGCGGTTGGCGCGAGAACGTGGTGCGAATCGAACGCGGGTTGCGGAAAGGACTGGCTCCCGCTCGTGCCTTGCCGGGTGTGGTCGATGTTCGTGTGCTTGGGGCGATCGGTGTCGTGCAGTTGGATCACGAAGTCGATCTTGCCGCTGCGACAGCTACTGCTGTCGAACGGGGTGTCTGGTTGCGACCATTCCGCGACCTGATCTATGCGATGCCCCCGTACTTGATCGAAGACCACGATCTCGCCCAGGTGACGGATGCGATCACAGCTGGGGCGTCGGCTGAGGGTCGCGGTTGAGTCCCGTCGGACGGCGTATTAGACTGGCTGGCGGCTAGTGCACTGATCGCTGAGCTCAGTTGCCTCCTGAGGGGCCCGGGTGAACCGGGCCCCCTCCGGTTAGGGACGGCTTGGGACGAAATTCGTTCGCGACAGCCAATCGCGCCAGGGCAAGCGAGCGCCAGCACGCGTCAACTCGGAGATATCGGCGCTCGATATCTCCTCTAGCACCGCGACCTCGACGCCGCCCAATCGGGCGATTGTCTCGCGGTTGGACTGCTCCATTTGCGACGGCTCACTTGGCCACGGTGTCAGCACGACGGCCGCCACCTTCAGTCCAACTGCCTTCGCGGCTTCGATCGTGAGCAGCGTGTGGTTGATCGTGCCTAGTCCCGGCGCTGCAGCGATCACAAGCGGAAGTCCGAGCTCTACTGCCAGGTCACGCACGCTGAATCGCTCGGCTAGCGGCACGAGCAGGCCGCCCACGCCCTCGACCACGAGTGTGCCTTGCGATCCGGCACGCGCACCGGCGACTATGGCGGCTGGATCAATGTTCTGACCGGCAAGGGTGGCCGCCAGGTGGGGGGAGACGGGCGGGTCGAAGCGCAGCGGGGCAACCTCCTCTGGCGTCATCCCGGCGGCGAGGGCCAGCAACTCGTGGTCGGGCGGCCATTGCCCTGGCGGCTCGGCGAGTCCGGTGACCACCGGCTTGTGGGCACGCACCGGCTCGCCGGCGGCCCTCATCGCCGCAAGCAGCGCGGCGCTCACCAGCGTCTTGCCGACACCCGTGCCGGTGCCTGTTACGAACAGCCCTCGCATGCGCGTTTTGCTATGCGACGCGGGCGAGCCGCGGCTTGAATCCCGAGCGCGAATCAGGCCCCTCGGATTGTGCGCCTGACGCGGATGGCGCACCAAGTGCGGTCGGGTCGAGTCCCACCTCGCGCGCGGCATCGGCCAAGGTTTGCGCTGCTTGGCGCAACTCGTCGGCGTTATGGGAGGCCATCGTCGCCAATCTCAACCTCGATGTGCCGTCCGCCACGGTCGGCGGACGGATCGCCTGGGCGAACACACCCCGCTCGAGCGCTGCTTGGCAGACACGCATCGCGGCCTCGCTCTCGCCAACGACGAGAGGCACGATGTGCATGTTGCTGCGTGCGACCGCGAAGCCCTGCTCGGCGAGCGCCTCGCGAAGCGTGTGGGCGGCCTCGTGCAGGCGAGCCACCCGGCCCGGCTCATCTTCGAGTAGCTCGAGTGCGGCCAAGGCGCCGGCCGCCGAGGGCGGGGAGAGGGCAGTCGAGAAGATCAAGGGCCGCGACGTGTTGACCAGGTAGCGGACCATCTCCTCGCTCGCACATGCATATGCCCCATAGGAGCCGAGCGCCTTGCCCAGTGTTCCGATCAGCACGTCGGCCTTACCTTGCAATCCCGCTTGAGCAAGAGCGCCTCGCCCACCCTCTCCCAGGGCACCGGTTGCGTGTGCCTCATCCACGACGACTCGCGCCCCATGCGTACGTGCCAGCTCCACGATCTCCGCGAGCGGTGCCACGTCTCCATCCATCGAGAACACGGAGTCGGTCACGATCAGGCGGCGGCCTTTGTCTTGGTGGGCTTGCAGGCAGCGCTCCAGATGATCGCTGTCGAGATGGCGATAGACGATCACCTCCGCACGCGAGGCCCTGCACCCGTCGATGATCGAGGCGTGGTTGAGCTCATCGGAGAAGATCACATCGCCAGGACCCGCGAGCGCACCGATCACGCCAAGGTTGGCGAGATAGCCAGAGCCGAACAAGACGCATGCCTCGCCGCCCTCGAACGCCGCGAGGCGCTGCTCCAAGCGAGCGTGAATCGTCATCGTGCCCGATACCAGCCGCGAGGCTCCGGCTCCGGCGCCCCACTGCATTGCCGCCTCAGCCGCGGCTTCGCGCACCTTCGGATGGTCTGCTAGGCCGAGGTAATTATTCGAACACAACAGCAGGACCGGCTCTCCGTCGAGCACCACCCGCGGCCCTTGCGGCCCCGAGACGACACGCAGGCGGCGCTCCAGTCCCAGCCGCTCGATCTCGGCCAGTCGCTCCTCGATCTCGTTCATGGCCGCCGCGTGGTCGTGCTCATCGTCTGCCCCTCGTCGGATCCCCACTCATGGCCGTCGCCGCATCCGTTCTACCGAGGCTTCGGTCAATCGCCCCAGCCGGCGGGAACCGCGTTGCGGGCGCCGTCGGGACGTGGCGGCACGGCCCGCTTGGCCTTGAAGCGCAACTGGGTCGACGGGTCCCACATGCGGATCTCAAGTCCCTCCTGGGCGGATCCTCCTTCGCTCGCGTCGTCGAGCAGCTCCTCGACGACATCAGGCGTCTCTCCGTCTAGCCAGCCCGAGCGGTTGTCGGGTCGTGGGTTGGCCCCGTTGTCGGCTTGGCGCGCCACGTTCAAGCCAAGCTCTTCGAACATCGCGCGGTCTTCCTCGGGACTCGAACCGAGCGTGGTCAGGAAGTTGCCCATCATCACCCCATTGAGGCCAGCCTTGACGGCGAGCGGTTGCAAGTCGCCGAGATTCTCCACACGCCCCCCGCACAGGCGGAACAGGGCCTCGGGCAGGATCAGGCGGAAGATCGCCACCCACTTGACGGCCTCCCACGGGTCGATGTACTCGCGGTCGCCGAACTTCGTGCCCGGGCGTGGGTTGAGCAGGTTGATCGGCACGCTTGTGGGATCGATCGCGGCGAGCTCGAAAGCCATCTCTACGCGCTGCTCGCGGCTCTCACCGAGGTTGAGGATGCCCCCCACGCATGTCTCTAGGCCCGCCTCGCGCACCGCTTGGATCGTGCGCAAGCGACCCTCATAGCGCACGGTGCTGGAGACTTCGTCGTAGTAGCTCTCCGCGGTCTCCACGTTGTGATGCACGCGCTGGATACCGGCGTCCTTGAGCGCCTTGGCGCGCGCCGGGGACATGTGCCCTACAGAGGCACAGCGCTTCAAGTTGGTCTTCTCGGCGACCAAGCGCGCCCCTTCGAGGATCTTCTCGAAGTCGCGCTTGGACAGGCCTTGGCCTTGGGTGACCATGCAGAATCGGTGTGCCCCCGCGGCCTCCGCGGCACGCGCGTGCTCGAGGATCTGCTCGGGGTCCATCATCGCGTGCAAGGGCGTCTCCGCCTCTGCAAAGCGCGACTGGGCGCAGAAGCCGCAGTCCTCGGCGCAGCCGCCAGACTTGGCGTTCACCAAGGAGCACATGTCGGTCGAGTCCGAGAAGCGCTCCTGGCGCGCGGCCCAAGCCCGCTCGACGAGCGCTTCGATCGCTGCGTGATCCTCGACTTCGCCGAGCTTCAGGGCTTCCTCGCGAGTTATCAGCGGCGGCATATGCGGCGACCTCCGGTCGTTCTCAGGCATTGGACAGCAGGGACGTGGAGGCACAGTATCCGAATAGGCTCGACTCATGATCGAGCAGATTCTGCCCACGTGCGTGGCTGCCTCCGAGGCATGGCACGATCCGGAGGAAGCGCTGCTGCTCCCCGATGAGCAGGCATTCCTTGCTGGGGCCGTCGAGAAGCGCCGGCGCGAGTTCGCCACGGGACGTATGTGCGCCCGCGCGGCGCTCGAGCAACTCGGATATCCCGCCGTCTCGATTCTCAGCGGCTCTCACGGAGAGCCTTTGTGGCCGAGGGGCGTGGTGGGAAGCATCGCTCACTGCGAGGGTTACCGCGCGGCCGCCGTCGCGCGCTCGGCTCAGATCGCGACGATCGGAATCGACGCTGAGCCCCACTGGGCCTTGCCCGAGGGCTTGCTCGGCCGCGTCGCCCGGGCGGAGGAGCAGGTGGCGCTTGGCCGGCTCGGGTCCGAGTGGCCTCAAGTGCACTGGGACAAGCTGCTGTTCAGCGCCAAGGAGTCCGTCTACAAGGCGTGGTTCCCACTCTCCGGGCGCGGGTTGGGATTGAAGGACATCTCAATCGCATTCGATCCGCTCGCGCGCACCTTTGCCGTCCGGCTGATGCTGCCAAGGCCGGTGCCCGACGGGCCACTGCGCGAGCTCTCCGGAGGCTGGACGGTCCGCGAGGGGCTGGTCCTTACCGCCGTTGTCGGCTAGATGAACTGACCGCTCTGGCTAGGAACTACAGCTAGAGCCCACGCCAGCGCGCAGGACGTTTCTCGGCAAAGGCCCTCATGCCCTCGCGCATGTCCTCGGAGGCGAACGAAGCGCGACGCAACTCGATCAGCTCGGCCTCGACATCCTCGGCCAGACCGTCGCGGCCGTCGAGCACGGCGGCGATCACGCGCTTGTTGCCCGTCTGGGAAAGCGGCGCGTTGCCCGCGAGCTCGGTGGCGAGCTCAAGCGTTATGGCGTCAAGCTCCTCCGCCGGCACGGCCCGGTTGACCAGCCCCCACTGCTGTGCTGTTGGCGCACTGATGTAGCGTCCGAGCAGGAACAGCTCGCGCGTGCGGGCCGCGCCGATCGCGTCGATGAAGCGACGTATACCCGTGTGCGAGTAGACGAGTCCGAGCTTGGCGGGAGGCATGCCGAGCTTGATGTCGTCCTTGGCCACGCGCAGGTCGCAGGCCAGCGCGAGCTCCAGGCCGCCGCCGATCGTATGGCCGGGCAGGGCCGCGAGCGTCGGATATGGGAAGGCCTCCAGCGCATCGATCGCTTCGGTGAAGGGGTGCGCCACGAGCGCCTCGGCGCGCTCTTCAAACTCCTCGTCGGGAATCTCGCCGATGTCATAGCCGGCGGAGAACATGCCGTGGGCGCCGGTGACAATCACGCAGCGGCTCGTCACCCCGCCGGCCGTTGCGCCATCGCTGGACAGCTCGGAGAGAGTGGCCGTGATCGCGTCGAGGATTGGGTGGTCGAGCGCGTTGCGCTTGGCGGGGTTTGAGATCGTGAGCCGCACGACGCCGTCGGCCGGCTCGTCGATCAACAGCTTGCCGTCGGCCAGCTCGCGGAGAGGAGAATCGGAGGACATGGGCGCCGAACGCTAGCCGACTAAGGCTGCCGGAAGTCGGATGGCGTCATTACGGGCGCTGCGAGCGAAACGGCGTACTACTCCAAGACGACCAGCGTGTCGCCCTCATTGACCGCCTGGCCCTCCTCGCAGAGGATCTCGGTGACCGTGCCCTCGTCCTCGGCCTCGACGGGCATCTCCATCTTCATCGACTCGAGGATCGCGACCGTGTCGCCCTCCTCGATGCGGTCGCCCACGGCGCACTCGATCTTCCAAACCGTGCCGGTGATGTGTGCCTCTACCTCAGCCACGCTCATGACCTCCAGGGGACGCCGTTGGGACAACGGCGTCCCCTGTCGAGCAGGTGGAGCCGCCGTTGGATAACGGTGGGGGACAATAGCCGTCGCTCCCGATCGATGACGCTCGCGGGCGTCCCATGTGATGGCCTCCGATTCCCAACCCATAAGCGCGGGTTCCGACGTGTTCGTGATCGTCGCCGCCTACAACGAGGCCGATTGCATCGCGGCGACCCTTGCGGCGCTTGGCGGGACCTTTCCCGGTGCTCCATTGTGGGTTGCCGACGACGGCTCCGACGACGGCACGGCGGCGATCGCCGAAGCCCAAGGCGCACGGGTGGTGTGCAGCGCACGCGTCATCGGCAAGGGCGGCGCCGTCACGCTGGCCGCGCGCTCCGCGCTGGCGGAAGCCAGGCAGCTGGCGACCGCTCAAGGTGCCCTCCCGGGCAACGGGGAGACGGAAGGGGACGGTTGGGGTGGCCTCGTTGCTGTGCTCTGCGACGGTGACCTGGGGGAGTCCGCGGCGCGCCTGGGACCGCTTGTGGAGAGCGTGCGAGCGGGGGAAGCCGACCTTGCTGTGGCGGCCTTCTCCAAGCGCATCGGCGGTGGCTTCGGGGTAGCGGTGGGGTTCGCCGCCTGGGCGATTCGTCGGCGCTGTGGACTTTCCTTGAGAGCGCCCATTTCCGGCCAGCGTGCTCTGCAAGCACAGACGCTCGAGCAGGTGCTGCCGTTTGCGCCGGGGTTTGGCATGGAGATCGGCATGACGATCGATGCTGCGCGCGCGGGCGCGCGCGTAGGGGAGCTCGATCTGGACTTGTCACACCGAGCCACTGGCCGCACTTTCGGTGGCTTTGTCCATCGCGGGCGTCAGCTGCTCGACTTCGTGCGCGTCTACCTCGCGCGGCGGTAGGCTCGGGCGCCAGATGATCCTCGCCATCGATCAAGGCACCACCGGCACGACTTGCATCGTGTTCGACGAGCAGGCCGAGCCGGTGGGACGCGCCTATCGTGAGTTCGCCGAGCACTTTCCAAAGCCAGGCTGGGTGGAGCACGATGCGGCCGAGATCTGGGAGGTCACGCAGGCGGTGGCGGGCGAGGCGCTCAAGGACGCCGAAGTGGGGGCGGGAGAGCTCGCGGCTGTGGGGATCACCAACCAACGCGAGACCGTGTGCGTGTGGGATCCCGCCACGGGTGAGCCTTTGCACAAGGCAATCGTGTGGCAGGACCGCCGTACAGCCGCGCGTTGTGAGGAGTTGCGCGCCGCAGGCCATGAGCCGCTTGTGCGCGAGCGCACGGGCCTCGTGCTCGACCCCTACTTCTCGGCTACGAAGATCGAGTGGTTGTTGCGCAATGTTGAGGGCCTGCGCGAGCGCGCGCGCGAGGGACGCGCCGTGTTCGGGACGATCGATGCCTGGTTGATCTTCAAGCTGTGCGGCGAGCATGTGACCGACCCCTCGAACGCCTCGCGCACGATGCTCTATGACATCGCCCAGGGACGTTGGGATCCAGACCTCTTGGCGCTGCTCGACATCCCCGAGCGGGCCCTGCCGCGCGTGTGTGCGAGCGCCGGCATGTTCGGGAGGACGCGACCCGCTGCGCTACACGGACACGCCGTGCCGGTGGCGGGGGTGGCGGGCGATCAGCAGGCGGCCCTGTTCGGCCAGGCCTGTGTGGATCCGGGCATGGGCAAGAACACGTATGGGACGGGCTCGTTCGCGCTGCTCAACACGGGCTTCACGGCGCCGTCGCCGCCGCCGGGATTGCTGAGCACGGTTGCATGGGGAATCGGCGGCTCGACCAGCTATGCCTTGGAGGCATCGATCTTCGTGACGGGGGCCGCGGTTCAATGGTTGCGCGACGGCCTGGGCGTGATCGAGCGGGCAAGCGATACCGAAGCGCTCGCGGCCTCGCTGGAAGGCAACGACGGCGTGTACTTCGTGCCCGCGCTCACCGGGCTCGGGTCGCCGCATTGGGACCCCTACGCGCGCGGGACGATCGTCGGGCTCACTCGGGGGACGGGCAAGGCTCATCTGGCGCGGGCGACCTTGGAGGCGATCGCCTACCAGACGGTGGATGCATTGCGTGCGATGCACGACGCGGCAACGGAGCCGCTGGGCGAGTTGCGCGCCGACGGTGGAGCGACCGCCAACGCGTGGCTGATGCAGTTCCAGGCCGATGTGCTCGGCGCGCCGGTAGTGGTGCCCGAGGTTGCGGAGACGACCGCGATGGGAGCGGCGTATTTGGCGGGTATCGGTGTCGGCGCGTGGACGGTGTCCGACGTGCGCGAGGGCTGGCGCGCAGGTGCACGCTATGAGCCGAGGATGGGGGAGGACGAGCGCGAGACGTTGCTTGCGGGGTGGGCCGATGCGCTTGGGCGTGCGCGGTCCCGATGATGCTGTTCCGGCCGGCACATGTGTGGGACCGGCGGATCGGGCATGCGACCTATGAGCTGTTCCGGTCGGTACATGTACCGACCGGCCTGACGGCGCATGCGCCGTCAGGGACCATCGCCGCATGCGGCGATGTCTTCCCGGATAGGTTGGGAAACAATGACGCGTAACTTTGCTGCCGCTGCGATGTAGAGCCATTAGATGACCGACTTGGCCCCGATGCGCGAACAGGTCTATGCCGACCCGCGCCCCAAGGAGTACTTCGACCGTTTCCACGAGCGTGCGCGTACGCGCGAACCGGACTGGGCGTACGAGGCCACGCGTCTGCTGACCTCCCTGTACGCCTACACGTTCTTTAGGGCTCGCCCGATCTCGACCGAGAAGGTCCCTGGCTCCGGTGCCGTGATCCTCGCGCCCAACCACTTCTCCTTCATGGACCACTTCCTGATGGGCTGCTACATCAGGCGCAAGGTCAGGTTTATGGCCAAGTCGCAGCTGTTCAGTGGGCCGATGCAGTTCGTCTACACCCACGGCGGGGTGTTCCCGGTGCGCCGGGGAGCCCGCGACGAGGAGATGTTCGTGACGGCGAAAGCGATCCTCGCGCGCGGCGGGGCGATCACCATGTACTGCGAGGGTGGCCGCTCACGCGACGGCAAACTGGCCGAGCACGCCAAGGCCGGTATCGGGCGCATCGCCTTGGAAACGGGTGCCCCGATCGTGCCGATCGCGATCCACGGCTCCTCACGCATCCGCAACTGGAAGCGCCTTCAGTTCCCCAAGGTCACGATCCAGTACGGCGACCCAATTCGCTTCGAGGCGATCGAGGGCGCCACGCGCGAGCAGCAGCAGGCTGTCGCCGAAGAGGTGCTCACCGAGATCAAGGGTCTCTACAACGGCCTGGAGGAGCACGGCCGCAAGGGTGCTTTGCGCAAGGCTCGTGAGCAACGCCGCGCCCGCGTGAAGACCAAGGGCACCGCAACCGCCTGAGCACGGCGGGCGGGGGATGGCCCGATATGGCCGCCCTACGCGCGCGTGCGCACGCGCGCGCGAGCCCGCCAAGATCGCGAATACATCCACCGGAGGCGAGTGAAGCGCCAACTCCGGATTAGGCGAGTGAAACTCCGGGAGCCGGGCGAATAACCCGACTCCCGGACTGAAGCATCCTAAGAGGTCATCCCGGTGAACTGGCCACCGGTAATGTTGAGGATCTGCCCGTGTACGTAGTTGGACCAGGGCGAGCACAGGAAGAACACGCCGCCGGCGGCCTCCTCGGGCGTGCCGGGGCGGCCCAGCGGGATCAGCATCGAGGCCATCTGGCGCAGCTGCTCGGGGATGCCGAGCTGCACCTTCTCGCCACCGATCTCCATTGTGTTGTCCTCGACCTTGGCGGCCGTAAGGCGCGTCTCGATGAAGCCGAACGCAACAGCGTTGCAGTTGACCTTGAACTGGCCCCACTCCTTCGCGAGCGTCTTGGTGAGACCGGTGACGCCGGCCTTCGCGGATGAGTAGTTGGCCTGGCCCGCGTTGCCCATCGTGCCCGAGATCGAGGACACGTTGACGATCTTGCGGAATACTTCCTTGCCTTCCTCGCGCTCCTTCTTGGCGGGCTCGCGCAGGTGCGGGGCGGCGGCCCTGATCACCTTGAAGGGCACGATCAAGTGGATGTCGAGCATTGCCTGGAACTGCTCGTCTGACATCTTGTGGATCGGCGCGTCGACTGTGTAGCCGGCGTTGTTGACGATGATGTCGATCTTCCCGAACGAGTCGATCGCCTTCGCCACGAGCTGGTCCGCCGCGTCGCCCTTGGTGAGGTCGCCGGAGAAGACCGCCGTTTCGCCCGCGATCTCTTTCGATGCCTGCTCGGCGATGTCGCCGTCGAGGTCGTTGATGAGGACCTGTGCGCCCTGTGAGGCGAGCAGCTCAGCCGTCGCGCGTCCGATGCCGCGCGCCGAGCCGGTCACGATCGCGGTCTTGCCGTCGAGTACTCCCATAGCTCTGGATTCTCCTTGTAGTGGTGTGTCGCGGGAGGTTATCCGTCCTGAGTAGCGATGGTTGCTCTGGTGGTGCCCCTACGCGCGCACACGCGCGCGCGTAGGGGCGTCGATTCGAATGTCTCAACGACGAGACGGTGTGGCGGTGCTCAGCCGAGGATCGTGCCGAAGTCCTGCGTATACATCCCGCCGGCCTGGCCGCCAGACATGGAGTGCGGCAGGTCGGGGTCGACCCCGATGCCCGTATAGCGGTAAGAGCGGTTGAGGATGTTGGCGCGGTGGCCCGGCGATTCCATCCAGGCCTTCACAATCGAGTGCGGGCTGGCGAGCCACAGCGTGCCCCAGGCGATGTTCTCGCCGAGGGTGTAGCCCACATTCCCACTCGGGATGAACCCACTCGCACGGATTCGCATCAGCAGTGTCTGGCCGCCGGGGCTCACGTGTTCGAAATAGTTGCGCGCATCCATGTCGCGCGAGTGGCCGGTCGCGGCGCTCGCAAGGCGTGCGTCTTCGATCAGGGCCGGCTCGCCGAAGCGGGCGCGTTCGTCGTTGATCAAGCAGAGCGTGGCCGCGACCACGTTTTCGATGTTGCCAGGCTTGGGGGTCAGGTTGGCGTTCGGGCAGTCGCGTGAGGCGGTTGCAGGCCTCTGGCGGCTCGCGCGAGGAATGGCGCGCTTGTGCGCGCGACGCAGGCCCTTGTGGTGATGCTTGTGCTTGTGCTTCTTACGGTGGCGTGTGTGCTTAGGCCCTTCAGGAGCAGCGTGATGAATCGTCTGATGGCGGACGTGGACACTTACACGACGGTGATTTGCGCTGGCAGCGTTGGCTGCGGGCAAGGCCAGCAGCAGCGCTGCGACGAGCGCTATAGGCAAGGCAAGACAGCGTTTCACGCTCCTTGAATCGGCATCTCAGGCCGCGTGCATGAGTAATGGCGCGTTGTTTAGTACATCCGCTGCAAGGGTTTTCCCAACCCTCGGTGTCTCTTGCGTGGGGATCGAACCTGGGTGGTTCGAGACGCTCGTTCGACGCGCTCGTTCAACACGCCCATGTGCCGGGGGCTTGACAACAGTGTCGAGGCAGGGTATAACAGAGCCATGTCCCTTCCTCTGTTGAGGGTATGGGGCGAAATAAGTCGGGTTTGGGTTGGCCTTTTGGTCGACTTCAGCTGGGTTTGACAGGGACCTTGGGAGAGGGACCGGGTCGTTTACTAAGAGGGAGTTGTTGTTCGCGTGTTTTCTTTGGGGAATAGCGTTCTTGAGAGTCCATGTGCTTCTGGCGGGTCTGTAATAGGACGCGTCAGCGTCGCTGACGCGTCTCTCTCTCTCTCTCTCTCTCTCTCTCTGGCCGAGCCGGCGCCTAGCCGCTAGGTCTTCTCGCCGCGGCAGGATTGCGCGGCAAGCCGGTCCTAACGACCGGTTTGGTTGCTCGTGCCTTAGAGGGTATTCGCGCGCTGTAGGCGTGCTTTCAGCTTTTCGTTCTTCTTCCGCTGCGGCACGTGTGTCGTCGGTGGTTTTGTGCTGCCCGGATGCGGGTGGGTATCGCCCTGGTTCTCTTGAGGAGGGAATGTGTCGATGAGTGCTCGCAGGCAGACGATGCTCAACCGCATCGCGACGGTCGTATTTGCGTCAGCTACGTTCGTATCGGCTATCGCGCTCTTCGCCGGCACGCTACCGGCGGTCGCGGGAGCGTATGCCACGGTTGCGCCTCAGCCTCAGTACTCGGCCGCTCCGGGACTTCCCGATGGCCGCGTCTACGAAGAGGTCTCGCCACCCAACAAGTACTCAAACGAAGCCGGGGCTCGCGCGCAGGAAGGCCACGGCAATTTTGCGAAAATAGCCGTGGCGAACGCGGATGGCAACAGCGTGTTCTTCGGAGGCTACGGTGGGCTGGGCGAAGCAGTCAGCGGCATCGATGACTTCTTCGTGGCACAGCGGTCACCCTCCGGATGGTCCACGAGGTCGGCGCTGCCACGGGCGCCGTTGCTCAGCGGAGGACCGGGTGCACCCGGTATTCCCCTCTTTACCGACCCGCCCAAATTGCTGGCGCCCTCGGCCGACCTCACCCACACAATATTCACTGCGGAAACCGCCTATGCGAAGGGTGCTGCTCCTTACGGCATTGGTGAAGGGGGCGGCCAATATGGTTGGGTGTATCTCAGTGGGCCGAATCCGCTGTTGGAACCTGCTTGGCTTACAAGGCCCGTCGAGGCTGGCCTTGTGCAGCCAGCTTCGTCATATGAAGCAGTGCCCGTCGGAGGTACCTCCGACTTCAGCACGGTTTACTTCACCGAGGCGGGGACCGTCGGCTTGCCCGAAGATGCCTCGCGTGCGCCCCATGTTGCTCAGGGTAAAAATACGTGGGGCTTCTACCAGTACCGCAATGGGGTGCTCGGTGAGGCGGGCGTGCTGCCCGACGGCTCAGTCAGCGAGTACGGCGCGGTGCCCGCTGCGCTTGCTGGACTAACAGACCCGGCTCGCTATGCCGATCCCGACCAACTCGACAACGAGGTCTCGCGCGACGGATTGAAGGCGTTCTTCGTCAGCCCCGATCCCCGGGCCGGGGTGGGGGTCCCACAGTTGTATGTGCGTAAGACGGCCTCCGATGGATCGCAGAGCACGGCGCTCGTATCGCAGTCGCAGTTCCCCGGGCACCTCGGGAAGACAGCGCCGAACGGCCCGGTTCCGCTATCGGCTGGCGGAGAAGGATCTTCCTACACGTTTGGCTCGCCAGACGGGTCGCACGCTTTCTTTGCGAGCACTGACCAGTTGACCAGCCAGGCGCCTTCGACCACTGTGGTGAACCTATCTGACGAAGGTAGTGCAGGAGGGATCTTCACATTGACGGCAAACGTGAACGGGGTCGAGGAGTCGACACCCTCGCTGCCTTACGGAGCATCGCCGGCAGAAGTCCAGTCCGCGCTGGAAGCGCTCGACAACGTTGGTCCGGGGCATGTCACTGTGGGTAACGGACAGGTCAGGTTCAATGGTCTTGAACCAGCACCTGTCAAGTTGAACGCCGATGCGCAGACCTTTGGATTCGCGCTTCCGAAAGACACGACTACGTTCGAGCTGACCGTTGAAGTGGCGGGTGTCAGCAGGACCACCGCGCAGATCGCTGACGGAGCCTCCCCGGCGGAGGTGCAGGCGGCGCTCGAAGCGCTCGGGAACGTTGGTCCTGGCAACGTCACCGTCACGCCTATAACAGGTGGCGGCAAGATCGTCTTCTCCGCAAGCGTGGCGAACCAGGGCGCTTCCGTAAAAGGAAGCGAAGGCTCGAATGTGGAATACCAGAGTTTTGAATACTTGCCGTCGTACACGCTGACGGTGGAAAGCGCAGGCGTCAGCAGGAGCACCTCGCCGATCGCCTACAGTGCCTCTGCCGCTCAGCTGCAAGCAGCGCTTGAGGCTCTCAGCAATGTCGGCTCCGGGAACGTGACCGTCACGGAAACGCCTGGCGAGAGAAAGGTCTCATTCGCCACTGGTGTGGCCGACAAGGGACTGAGCTTCAAAGCTAGCCGTGTTGGTCTCGAAGGGCTCAACGTGCGCACGAGCGCCGCGACGCCTGTCAAGTACTACGACTTCAACCTCAACTCCGAATCGCTCACTTATCTCCCGAACGTGTCGGGGTCGATTGTGGCGGCCGCTCCCGATGGCTCGTCCTTCCTGTTCGAGAACCGGGAAAGCTCTCCGGCTGAAATGGAGCGGTGGTCCGCCGGTCCCGATGGTGGGACAGTGACACCGGTCGCTCAGTTGCCGGGATCGCCTGGGGTGGGACAGGCGCGAACCTCAGATGATGGCTCTGTTGACCTGTTTGTGACGAGCGCGCCGATCGCTGGTTTCAACGATGGTGGCGTGCAGCAGATATTCCGTTATGACGCGACGAGCAATGAGCTCAACTGCGTGTCGTGCGCGCCTGCAGGCGTTACGCCGCAGCGGGCTGTTCTCTCGAATACCGCCGAATCCTGCGTGGGGGAAGCCAATGGGACGTGTAACAGCATCGGCCAGGTCGACAATCGCGGGATATCCGCCGATGGCGACCGGGTCTTCTTCGATACCGCCACGCCGTTGGTCCCGCAGGACACCGACGGCAGGACCGATGTCTATGAGTGGGAGAGCGGAAACGTATTCCTGGTCTCCTCGGGCACCAGCTCTAACGAATCGTTCTTCTTGGACAACAGCTCGAACGGCAGCGATGTGTTCCTCGCGACGGTCGACGGGCTGGTACCCGGAGACACCGAAGGTGGCTACGACGTCTATGACGCGAGGATCCCGCATCCCGGCGACAACCCGCCGCCGTCGGCGGTGCCGTGCCAGGGCGATGTCTGTCAGGGCCCACCGAGTGTGCCCGCCCTGCTGGGCGAACCAAGCAGCGAGACATTCAACGGCCTGGGGAATATCGCGCCGGAAGTCAAACCGTCGGTAAAGACGAAGGCCAAGCCGAAGGTGTCCCCGGCGGCGCTGAAGCTCTCCAAGGCTCTGAAGGCCTGTAGGAAGAAGCCGAAGGGCAAGCGTGCCGCTTGTGAATCGCGGGCCAGGAAAACGTACAACAGGAGGGGCAAGTGATGCGGGTGCGTATCGGCAGATCTTCAAAGCGAATCGTCTCTGCCGGCCTGGTCGTGCTCGGGCTGATGGTTTTGCAGAGCGCGATGTTCAGCGTGTCCGCGTCGGCTGCTGTTGGTGAAGGTCCCGTATGGGATATCACGTCTGTGGCGTCTCCCACGCACCTCTCCACGAATGGGACTCTCCTGGTAACGGCGACCAACGTGGGGGCGGGATCGACGAATGGCAGCACGATCACGATCAATGACGTGCTGCCGGCCGGCTTGGTGGCGACCTCTGTCTCGGCCAAGGATCCGTATGAAGGCACGCCGCCCATGACCTGCTCGTCCGGCGCGACGGTGAATTGCGTAGGGTCAGGACCCGTCCCAGCCGGTGATCCGCTGATCGTCAGTATCTCTGTGGAAGTGCAGTCAGGTACACCGTCGAGCGTCGTCAATCATGCGACGGTCTCAGGCGGGGGTGCCGAAGCCGGGGCGACAGCGGACAGCGGTGTGACGATTGACTCCAAACCGGCACCGTTCGGTGTCGATCCCAGCAGCCTGGTGGTGGCTGAGTCGACCAGGCAGGCAGGGGCTCACCCAGACTTGACGACCTCCTACCGTCTCAACACGAATGAAGGGCACCCGGTCGCCAACGCAAAGGACGTTCGGTTCGATCTTCCGCGTGGCCTGGTCGGCAACACGGTGGGCATGCCCAGGTGCCAGATGAGCAAGATCATAGGTCTCTTCAAACCGGTTGGCACAGGCGAATGTCCGGCCGACACCATTGTCGGGATCGCGTAC
Organism: uncultured Solirubrobacterales bacterium; assembly: GCA_963731565.1. Taxonomy (GTDB): domain Bacteria; phylum Actinomycetota; class Thermoleophilia; order Solirubrobacterales; family Solirubrobacteraceae; genus Palsa-744. The sequence goes on along the minus strand of CAVSWG010000001.1, from coordinate 3,084,393 downwards.
GTAGAGACCACCGGGGCCGGGCGCATAGAGCCCGTCTACAACATCGTGCCGAGCCCGGGGGAGCCGGCCGCGTTCGCTTTCGCCGTGCTTGTCGTCAACGTGCGGTTGGACACCAGCGTGCTCTCTGACGGGAATTACGGCGTTCGTGTCACGGCTTCGCACCTGAGCGAGGGGGAACCGGTCAAGGCGGCGTCGGTCACGATTTGGGGTGTCCCCGCCGACCATCAGGGTCCTGGTCCAATCAAACTCGGCTTCTCGGGCTATGGCCTTGACGGCATTGAAAGCATCGGTGGTCCCAGTGGCTCCAGCACGCGCGTGCCGTTGCTGACAAATCCGACCCAGTGCGCCGAACCGTTGTCGGCGACCCTGTCGAGTGACTCGTGGGACGAGCCCGGGGTGTTCAGCTCGGTGTCGGCTTCGTTGCCGGGTATCACCGGTTGTGGTCTGTTGCCGTTCGTGGCGTCCGCGTCGATGTTGCCGGATACCTTGCAGGCCGGGGCACCCGCCGGCTACGACTTCGATCTTAAAGTCCAACAGAACAACGGACCCGATCAGCTGGCAACACCGGATGTGAAGCGTGTCGTGACGACGCTGCCGATGGGCACCGTCATCTCCCCGTCCGCGGCGCAGGGTTTGAAAGCGTGCTCGGACGAGCAGTTTGGCCTGCACTCCGGTCTGCCTGCCGAATGTCCGCGCGAAGCTCAAGTGGGGACGTTGCAGATCACGGCTCCCGCGTTGCCAGAACCGTTCTCGGGTGCCGTATATCTGGCGTCTCCGGACTGTGGTCCGTGCAGTCCCGAAGATGCGCAGAACGGGAAGATGGTGCGACTGTTCGTGCAGGCGCAGGCTGAAGGCGAATCGGGGATCATCGTCAAGCTCGAAGGCAAGGCGTCGATCAACCAGCAGACCGGTCAGGTCACCACGACGTTCGATGAAAACCCGCAGCTGCCGTTCAGCGACCTGAAGCTCACGCTGGGCGGCGGGTCACGTGCAACGCTGGCCAACCCCAGGACCTGTGGTCTTGCAAGCACGACGGTCGATTTGACGCCGTGGAGCTCACCGTTCACTCCGGACTTCACTCCCATCAGCGATTTTGAACCGACGGGCTGTTATGCACCGCAGTTCAATCCCTCGTTCGTGGCGGGAACCACCAGTATCCAAGCAGGCGAATACACGCCGTTCACGCTCTCGTTCGGTCGTACCGATGCTGATGAGTTCTTGAACGGGCTACAGATGCAGATGCCTGCCGGCTTGCTGGGATCGCTGGCTCACGTCCCACTGTGCAAAGAACCACAGGCGGCCGAAGGCGCATGCGGCGAAGGTAGCCTGATCGGGCATACGCAGGTGCTGACAGGGCCGGGCGAGACGCCGTTCTTGGTGACCGGTGGGAAAGTGTTCTTGACCGAAGGGTACAAGGGCGCGCCGTTTGGCTTGTCGATCGTGGTTCCGGCTGTGGCGGGACCGTACACGCTTGCCGGAACGACCGGTAAGGGAACGGTGGTTGTCCGGGCTGCGATCAATATCGATCCTCATACGGCCGCGTTGACGGTGACGGCCGATCCGTTGCCCACTGCGCTGGATGGCATTCCGTTGCAGTTGAAGGTGGTGAATGTGACGATCGATCGCCCTGACTTCACGTTCAATCCGACGAACTGCAGCAAGCTCGCGATCAAAGCGGTCTTGACGAGCAAGGAAAGCGCGGGAGCTCCAGTGTCCTCACCGTTCCAGGTCACCAACTGCGCAGGCTTGGGCTTCAAGCCGAGATTCACCGTCTCGACGAGCGGGCGTACTTCGCGAGCACTGGGTGCGAGCCTGGATGCGAAGGTGATCTACCCGCTCGGACCGAAGCTAGCGAACGTAGCCAAGGTAAAGGTCGATCTGCCCAAGCAGCTGCCGTCTCGTCTGACGACACTGCAAAAGGCCTGTCCGGCGGCGACGTTCGCTGCTGATCCGGGAGCGTGTCCTGCAGCGTCGGTGGTGGGTGTGGCTCGGGCATCGACGCCGATCTTGCCGGTGGGATTGAGTGGACCGGTGTATTTCGTCAGTCACGCTGGGGAAGAATTCCCGAATCTGATCGTGGTGCTCCAAGGCTACGGCGTGAGGTTCGATCTGATCGGCTCCACATTCATCAGCAAAGCTGGGGTTACGAGCTCCACGTTCAAGAACGTCCCGGATGTCCCCATCTCGAGCTTCGAGCTCTACCTGCCTGAGGGCAAGTACTCGGCCTTGGCGGCGACCGCGAACCTCTGCAAGAGCAAACTCGTGATGCCCACCTCGTTCATCGGTCAGAACGGGGCAGAACTACGCCAGTCAACAAAGATCGCCGTCACAGGCTGTGCGAAGGCGAAGAAGGCGACCAAGGCCAAGAAGGCGACAAAGGCGAAGGCCAAGAGAGCTAAGGCTAGTCGCGATAAGCGCAGGCTTGGTGGTGTGGTCACCAAGAGTGCAAGGGCCGGACATGGGGGAGGTAACTGATGAGCATCTCTACACAAGTCACACGAACAGGTCACGAGCGGATGTCGAGAGCGGTACTGGCTGGACTGGTTGCGCTCAGCGTGCTGGCTGGGGGGCTCGCGCTATCGGTTTCCCCCGCACTTGCAGTGGGCTTGCCGGAAACGCCTACGACGAAAGCAGCTACCGGAGTGACAAGCACGACCGCGACGTTGAACGGTGAGCTAAACCCCGGTAGCAGTAGCGAAGAAGTCGAATACGACTTTGCCTATAACGTTGGCGTGGGATGCGCTGGAGGGTTGGTTGCTCCCGCATCGCCGGTGCGGATAGCCGGTAACCACCAAAGCGTGTCTGTCGATTTGAAGGGTCTGCAGCCGAACGCACAGTACGCGTTCTGCGTGGTCGCCGCGAATCCCGCTGGACCGGTGCTCAGCTCTCCGGCGACGTTCACGACGCTTGCCTCCAAGCCGTCGATCGATGCGGAGAACTCCTCGGGAGTCACGCCGTTCGAAGCGACCGTGGAAGCGGCGGTCAACGCCAACAATCAGACGACCGAATGCGAGTTCCAGTACGGAAAGACGGTCGCATATGGCACGACTGTCTCGTGTGAGCAACCGCCGTTCGAAGGGTTCGGTGACCAGGGCGGCAACGTGCATCTGACGGGGCTGGAACATGCAACCACCTACCACTTCAAGGTTGTTGCGAAAAACGCCACGGGAGCCACCGAAAGCACAGACCAGCAATTCTCGACGTTGACCCTGGAGGCTCCAGTGGTCGAAGGCGAGAGCGTCTCTGCCATCACGCCGTCGGAAGCGACCTTGGAAGCGCAGGTCAATCCGGAGTATCAGGAAGCCTCGTGCGAGCTCCAATACGGATCGGATGCGTCGCTTGGCACGAGCACCACGGTGCCATGCTCACCCGAACACCTGGGAAACGGTGGCAACGGTACCAGTGTGAATGCGGTCCTATCCGGTTTGCAGTCGCGCGCAACCTATTACTACCGCGTGCTCGCGGACAACGCGACGGGTCACGTCGAAGGGCCAGTGCAGAGCTTCACGACCCAAGGATCCCCGCTCCTCACCACCGGAGCCGCCCAGAGTGCGACTCGCAACACCGTGCTGCTCTTCGGCGCTGTCGTCCCGCTTGGGCTCGAAACGACTTATCGCTTCGAGTACATAAGCGAAGTGGGCTATCAGGCAGCGCTTGCACAGTCCGCCGAGAACCCCTATGCACTGGGTGAAAGCACCGTTCCTGTGAACGCCGGCTCAGGATACGAAACGCTGGCTATCGGTCCTGAACAGATCGGGGGGCTGCTGCCGGGTGTCACCTACCACTACGCGCTTGTGGCGAACAATGCGCTGGGTGTCACGATCGGCCACGACGCGACATTCACGACAACGGTCCCGGCGCTCCCGATCGTGGCGACGGGTGGCGCGAGTGGTGTGGCCCAGAACACGGCGAGCATCGGCGCGACGATCAACACCCAGGGGCTGGCGACCAACTACGGGTTTGAAATCGGCACAGACACCAACTACGGCCCGCCGACGGGCCTGGGGGCGGTGGGCGCGGGAGCAAACGAAGCAGTCGTCTCGCTGAGCCTCTCCGGTTTGCAGCCGAACACCACCTACCACTACCGGATCGTCGCGACCAACGTGGACGGCACCTCCTATGGCGCCGACATGACATTCACGACGTTTGCATTCGCCAACGCGTTCGTCACCCCACCTGCACCCTTGCCGTTCGTCGCGGTCCCGGCGGTCTCTTTCCCGACTGAAGCGGGCACCGTACCGGTGGTGAGCAAAAAGGCGGTCAAGAAGAAGTCAAAGAAAGCCAAGCACAAGAAGAAGCCGGCGAAAGGCAAGCACAAGACGACGTCCAAGAAGAAGAAGTGAGATGGCCGGCAGAGAAAAGGTGTCGCTCGAGCAGTCTGAGGCATCTGATGCTTTGATCCGCAACAACGGCGGTCTCGGGCGTAAGCAGGTATCCGATATCCAACGCTCGCGCATGCTCAGCGCGATGCGGGAGATTGCCTCTGAGTGCGGAGCGGGAAATGTGACTGTCGCGCACGTCGTCGCACGCGCCGGCGTGTCGCGCCGGACCTTCTACGAAGTCTTCGAGGACTGCGAAGACTGCTTTCTGGCCGCGCTCGAAGATGGGATCGCCCGCGTCGCGCGGGAGGTCCTCCCGGCGTATGAAGGCGCCGAGGGCTGGCACGAGCGGATCAGGGCCGGGTTGGTGGCACTGCTGTCTGTGCTGGACAGGGACACGAGCTTGGCGCGTCTACTGATCGTCGAGTCGCTCGGCGGCGGGCCGACCGCGCTCGAGCGGCGCTCCGATGTGCTGGCACAGCTGACTATCGTCGTCGACGCAGGTCGTGGCCAAGCCAGGAGAGGTCTTGAACCGACACCGCTGACCGCCGAGGGAGTGGTAGGCGCCGTGCTTGCGGTATTGCACGATCGCCTGAGAGCTGGGGACCGGAGGCAGCTGATCGGACTCACGAATCCTTTGATGGCAATGATCGTGCTGCCTTATCTCGGGCCGGCGGCTGCACGGAGGGAGTCGTTGCGAGCCTCTCCCAAGCCCAAGAGTCCCACTCAGTCCCGTGCGAGCTGTGAGGATCCGCTGCGCAAGCTGGAGATGCGTCTCACTTACAGAACCGTGAGGGTGTTGGCTGCGGTCGGTGCCAACCCGGGGTCCTCCAATCGCGTGGTGGGGACCGGCGCGGAGATCTCCGACCAGGGACAGATCTCGAAGTTGCTCGCGCGGTTGAGCGGGCTCGGGCTAGTCGAAAACGTGGGAGCCGACGGGGTGAGGGGCGCCCCGAACTCGTGGAGGCTCACACGCAGAGGTATGGAAGTACACAGTGCCATCGTGCACGAGACAGCCAGCGCGTGAGGCTCACCGGCGAGGGTGAGAGAGCCCAGGCAAGGGTGAGAGTCCGGGGAAACGTAGTTGCACAACAAGTCTGCGCCGTGCCTACAGCCCCAGCAACCGCCCCAAGATCTCGCGCATGATCTCGTCCGAGCCCCCGCCGATCGGCCCGAGGCGGGCGTCGCGGGCGGCGCGCTGGGCCCAGTGCTCGCCCATGTAGCCCATGCCGCCATGGATCTGCAGGCACTCGTCCATCACTTCGAAGGAGGCCCGCTGGGTGAGCAGCTTGGCCATCGTGACCTCCTTGATCGGTTCCTCACCGGCGACGAAGCGGCGCAGGGCGTCATAGGTGACACAACGCGCGGTGTACGCCTGGGTGGCGAGGTCGGCCAGCTTGTGTTTGATCGCCTGGTGCTTTGAGAGGGGCTTGCCAAAAGTGGTGCGCTCGCGCGCGTACTCGGCGGTGCGCTCGTAGGCGAGCTGCATCGCGCCAACCGTCCCGAGCGCCATTGCCAGGCGCTCCCACTGGAAGTTGGCCATGATCAGCTTGAAGCCCTCGTGCAGCTCACCGAGCAAGTTCTGCTCGGGCACGAACACGTCTTCGAAGGAGATCGTGGCTGTGTCGGAGGCGTGCCAACCGAGCTTCTTGAGCTTGGCGGAGCTCACGCCCTCGCCACGGTCGATGATCAGGAAGGAAATGCCGTGGTGGCCGCCCTCCTGGGTGGTCTTCACCGCCGTCACCATGAAGTGTGCGCGCACGCCATTGGTGATGTAGGTCTTCTCACCGTTCACCACCCAGCCGCCGTCGACCCTCTCGGCCTTCGTGCGAAGCGCGGCCACATCGGAGCCGGCGTCGGGCTCGGTAATCGCGAGCGCGCCGATCTTCTCGCCTTTGATGGCGGGCACCAGGTAGCGCTGCTTGTGCTCCTCGGTCCCGAACTTCCAGATCGGGGGCGTGGCGATGTTGATGTGTGCGCCGATGCCCGCAGCCGTCCCGCCCGATCCGATCCGGGACATCTCCTCGACGAGCACCGCCTCGTGCAGATAGTCGCCGCCTTGGCCGCCCAGCTCGGTTGGGTACTTCAACCCGAGCAAGCCTTGCGCGGCGAGCTTTGGAAAAACCTCGTCTGGGAACCAGCGCTCGGCCTCCCACTGCTGTGCGTGCGGGGCCAGCTCGCGGTCGAGGAAGCCGCGAACGGACTCCCGCAGCTCTTCGTGCTCCTCGGTGAACGGCGGCTGGATCAAAGACCGTATGAGCGGCCGATGACATCAAGCATGATCTCGTCGGTCCCCGCGCCGATGCGGTTCAAGCGTGAGTCCCTCCATGCCCGCTCCACGCCGTACTCCTTCATGTAGCCGGCGCCGCCGTGGATCTGGATGCACTCATCGGCCACTTCCACCGCGATGCGCGAGGCGTGCAGCTTGGCCATCGAGATCTCCCGCACGGGGTACTCGCCATTGGCAAAGCGCCACGCGGTCACGTACACCATCTGGCGCGCCGTTTCGATCTTCGTGGCCATCTCGGCGAACTTGTGCCTGATCACTTGGAATTTGCCGATTTCGCGGCCGAAAGCTTTGCGCTCTTTGGCGTATTGGAGGGTGCGATCGAAGCATTTCTGCGCGCCCGCCACCGAGCCCGCGGCGCCGATCAAGCGCTCGCCTTGGAGCTCCCACATGATGTGGTAGAAGCCCTTGCCCACCTCGCCGAGCACGGCACTCGCGGGCACCCTCACGTCCTGGAAGGCCAAGAGCGCCGTGTCGGAGGCGTGCATGCCGAGCTTCTCGAGCTTCTTCTCCCTGATCACGCCGGGTGCGTCCATCGGCACCAGGAAGAGCGTGAAGCCGCCATAGCCCGCGTCCGCGTCAGTCTTCGTCACGAGCACGATCACATCGGCGCGGTGGCCGTTTGTGATGTAGGTCTTCGAGCCGTTGATCACGTACTCATCGCCGTCCTTCACCGCGCGCGTCTTGATGCCTTTCACGTCCGAGCCGGCATCGGGCTCGGTAATGCCGATGCACAGGATCTTTTCGCCTTTGATCGCCGGCACGACCCATTCCTGCTTCTGCTCCTCGGTGCCGAATGCCAAGATCGGCGGCATCGCCATGTCGGTGTGCACCGCCACGCCCATTGCCAGTCCGCCCGAGTTGGCGCCGGTCATCTCCTCACCTAGCACCAAGCTCGTGAAGTAGTCGCCGCCTTGGCCGCCGTACGCCTCGGGCTTGTCCAGGCCGAGCAGGTCCAGCTCGCCCATGCGATGAAACACCGAGTCCGGGAAGGTCGTCTCCTCCCATTCCTCCGCGTGCGGCGTCAGCTCTTTCGTCACGAAGCTGCGGATCGACTCGCGCAGCTGTTCGTGCTCGTCGGTGAAGATGAAGTGCTTGCGCTTTGACTGGTGGTCGGGCTTCAGGACGCTCTCGGCGGTTGCCATCAGGTCGGTCTCCTCGTGTGCTCGGCGCCCCTCGGACGCTCGTTTTCGTGGGCTCTTTCTGGGCTCTCTCGCTGCGCTGGACGCTAACGCACGCTCGCCCGAAAGTAAACAGTAGGACTTCTCACTTCTCACTGCCGGCCACGATCGGGTTAGGATGCGCTCGTGAGCAGCGACCAGTCTCCGTCCGAGCCGTCTCCTCCAGCATGACCCACGATGAGGAAAAAGTCCTCTACGAGGTCTCTGGCGGTGTTGCGACGATCACGCTCAACGAGCCTTCCACGCGCAACGCGCTCTCTGCGGAGGTGCTGGACGGGCTGATCGCCGGCTTCGTGCGCGCCCGCGACGACGAGGCCGTACGCGTCGTAGTGCTCGCCTCCTCGCACCAGACGGTCTTTTCCTCGGGTGCCAATCTCGGCGGCTTCGCCGGCGACGTTCCGCTGGTGCACAAGCATTTCGGTTCCGAGCGCTTCGTGTCCTTGTTCAAGCTGATCGGCACGCTCGGCAAGCCCACCCTCTGTGCTGCGCGTGGGCACGTGCTCGCCGGGGCCTTGGGGATCGCGCTCGCCTGCGACTTGATTGTGGCCTCTGACGCCGCCACCTTCGGCACGCCGGAGATCAACGTCGGCGCCTTCCCTTTCATGATCATGGCCTTCATCTACCGCAACGTCCCGCGCAAGAAGGCCAACGAGCTGCTCTTGCTCGGTGAGCGCTGGTCGGCCGAGGAGGCCTTGGCAGCCGGGCTCGTCAACAAGGTCGTGCCCGCCGCCGAGTTCGACGCGGCTGTTGATGAGTGGGCGGCAAAGCTTGCCTCCAAGTCGCCACTGATCATGCGTCTCGGCAAGGAAGCGATGCGCCGCCAGCTCGACATGCCTTTGGACGACGCCTTGGACTACTTGCGCTCCCAGCTGACTTTGGCCGTGTCCACGGAGGACATCGTCGAGGGCGTCACCGCCTTCTTCCAGAAGCGCGAGCCCGAATGGAAGGGACGATGAGGGTGTATTTCGATCGATGGCCCGCCCACCCGACTCGCGTGCGCGCGCGAGGGGCTCGGGGTGTGTGTTCGGCGAAACAGATGCCCTATGCGCGGGCGCGCGCGCACGCGTGGGGCGCCCATCGGGGGAGCACATGAGCACCGAGCAGACCACCTCTTTGTTGCGTCCGCTCGTCGAGGACTTGGCTGCGCGCCGTGCCCAGATTCGTCTCGGCGGGGGACAGGAGAAGATCGACAAGCAACACGAGAAGGGTGCCTTGACCGCGCGCGAGCGAATCGCTCTGCTCGTCGATGAGGGCACTTTCGTCGAGCTTGGCATCCACGGTAAGCCGCACACTTCCCAGCGCGCCATGGACGGCGTCGAGGCGCCCGCCGACGGGGTCATCACCGGCTACGGCAAGGTCGACGGCCGTCTCACTGCTGTCTGTGCCTATGACTTCACAGTGATGGCTGGCTCGATGGGCATGACCGGCGAGTTCAAGGTCACGCGCCTGCGCGAGCTGGCCTTGACGAAGCGCATCCCCTTCGTGTGGCTGCTCGACTCGGCCGGCGCGCGCGTGCAGGAGGCCGCCGGCGCGATGTTTGCCGGCTCGGGGCACCTGTTCCGCGAGGAGGTGATCATGAGCGGTGTGATTCCGCAGGTCGCGGCGCTCTTGGGGCCGTGCGCGGCAGGCACCGCCTACATCCCCGGCCTGGCCGACTTCGTGCCGATGGTCAAGGGTCGTGGCTCGATGGCCTTGGCCGGACCTCACCTGGTGAGGGCAGCGGTGGGGGAGGACGTCACCCAGGAGGAATTGGGCGGCTCGCGCGTGCACTGCCGCAAGTCGGGCGTCGGCGACTTGGAGGTCGCCTCTGATGAGGAGTGCATCGAGCGGATCAAGGCCTACCTCTCGTTCATGCCCCAGAACTGCGAGTCACCGGTGCCGATCCGGCCGGTTTCCGATCCCATCGATCGTGGTGACGATGAGCTGCTCGACGTCTTGCCCGAGTCCAACCGCAAGCCTTATGACATGTACGAGGTCATCAAGCGCATCGTCGACGACGGCGAGATCTTCGACATGAAGGGTCAGTGGGCCAAGACGATCATCACCTGTTTCGCCCGCTTCGGTGGGCGCCCGGCGGGGATCGTCGCCAATCAGCCCAAGCAGCTCGGTGGCATCCTCGACAACGACTCCGCCGACAAGGCCGCTCGCTTCGTCAACCTCTGCAACGCGTTCGGAATCCCTTTGGTGTTCATCCAGGATGTACCTGGCTTCATGGTCGGCACCAAGGTCGAGGCGGCCGGCATCATCAGGCACGGTGCCAAGATGCTCTACGCGGTCGCCAACGCGACCGTGCCCAAGATCACGGTCATCACGCGCAAGGCCTACGGCGCCGGCTACTACGTGATGTGCGGGCGTGCCTATGAGCCTGACTTGATCGTGGCCTGGCCGTCCGCCGAGATCAGTGTGATGGGCGCCGAGGGGGTTGTTGAGATCGCCTTCCGCAAGGCCGTCGACGCCGCCGAGGATCCCGCCGCCAAGAAGGCCGAGCTGATCGAGAACTTCAAAAAGATGTTCGACGTCTACATCGCCGCCGGCAACGATCTCGTCGACGACGTGATCGACCCGCGCGAGACGCGCCTCACGATCTGCCGTGGCCTGGAGCTGGCCGAGGGCAAGAAGATCGAGCGTCCCTACAAGAAGTCAGGAGTGGTGCCGGTATGAGCGTTCCGACCATCTCTGTCCCCGGCGCACTGCTGTCAACCCACCCCCGGAGGGCTGTATGAGCTTTGAGGATCCCGTAGTCATTACCTGCTCCATCTCCGGCGTGATCGCCAACCGCGAGCAGTGCCCAGCGATCCCCTACACGCCCGAGGAGTACGGCGCCGAGGCCAAGCGCGCTGTGGACGAGGGCGCTTCGATGATTCACATCCATGCACGCAAGCCCGACGGCACGCCCTCCTATGAGATCGAGGACTTCTCTGCGATCACCGAGGCGATCAGGGGTGCAGTGGACGACGTCATCATCAACTACTCCACCGGTACGGTCGGTGTGCCCGTCTCAAAGCGTGTCGAGTACTTGCGCGCGTGCCGTCCCGAAGTGGCCGCGCTCAACATGGGCTCGATGAATTACGCCAAGTACTCGCGCTCGCGCAAAGACTTCGTCTTCAAGATGGTCTTTCAGAATCCCTTCGATGAGATCATCGAGCTGCTTACGGCGATGAACGAGCTTGGCATCAAGCCCGAGCACGAGTGCTTCGACATCGGGCATGTTGGCTCGCTGACACCGCTGGTCGACATGGGCGTCTTGAAGGCGCCTTTGCATGTGGACTGTGTGATGGGGGTCGTAGGAGGGATACCGCCGACCCCACGCAACCTCGCGGCGATGGTGGACAACATCGGCGAGGTCCCTGGGGGTGGCCATGTCAAACACCACTGGGGGGTGATCGGCATCTCTCGCGACCAATGGATGCTGATTGCCACCGCGCTCACACTCGGCGGCTCGATCAGGGCTGGCGTCGAGGACAACCTGTACCTGCCAAGTGGCGAGATGGCGCGCTCCAACGGCGACCTCATCGCCCAAGCGCGGCGCATGACCGAAGACGTCGGCCGCCGGCCCGCCACGGTAGCTGAGGCACGCGGGTTGTTGGGCATCGCCTGACTTGACAGCTGGGCAGCAGTGGTGTACAGTCGTGCCCATATCGGCATTCATACGACTGCCGTGTGTGTGAAACATAAGACTGGTTTGGGGCCGATCTTCGTGGTTGATCTCAAGCGCTTTTGACGGGGACCTTGGGAGAGGGACCGGGTCGAATTTTGAGAGAGGGTTGTTGTTGCGTGTTTTCTTTGGGGAATAACGTGCTTGAGAGTCGGTGTGCTTCTGGTGGGTCCGTAATAGGACGCGTCAGCGTCGCTGACGCGTCTCTCTCTCTCTCTCTCTCTCTGGTCGAGCCGGCTTCTAGCCCCTAGGCGGCCGCTTTCGACAGCCCTCGGGCTGTCGGCCTCCCCACATAGGGGAGAAGTCTTTTCTCGTTCAAATGCGCCCCGGGAGGCGTGGTGAGCGTGGCCTCGATCAAGCAGGCTCGCGACGGTCGCGCTCGGGCGCCGCAGGCCTACAGCGGCGCTGTTCGCGCACAGCTCGCGGATCTGCAGCGCGCTCGGCTGCTCTCCGCGATGTTCGATGTCGCCATGGAGCGGGGAGTCGGCAACGTGACCGTCGCTCACGTCGTTGAGCGCTCGGGCACGTCGCGCCGTACCTTCTACGAACTCTTCCGCGATCGTGACGATTGCTTCCTGGCGGCCTTTGAGCAGGCGCTTCACCTTGCCGCGAGGAGAGTGCTGCCGGCCTACGAGTCGCAGGACGCTTGGCGTGAGCGGATAGCCGCAGGGTTGGGCGCGCTGCTCGTGTTCCTCGAGGAGGAGCCTGCGATCGGCAAGCTACTGATCGTTGAGTCGCTGTCGGCGGGCTCACGCACTCTCGATGTTCGCAGACGCGTGGTCGCTCAGATCACGGACGCCATCGACGGAGGGCGTGGTGAAGCGAAAGCCGCCTCCCCTCCGCCGCTTACCGCCGAGGGAGCCGTCGGCGCTGTGCTCAGCCTTATCCACACGCGCCTCGTGGAGAAAGACGGCGAGCCGCTCGTCGCATTGCTCAATTCGCTGATGAGCATGATCGTGCTGCCATACCTAGGTGCCGCGGTAGCGCGCAGGGAGCTCGATCGTCCCGCGCCAAAACTTGACAGTCGCAGCCACGAGAGCAGCCAGCTCGCGGCGGACCCGTTCAAAGCGGCGGGCATGCGTCTCACATATAGGACTGTGAGAGCCCTGATGGCGATAGTCGATAACCCCGGTGCGTCGAACCGTCTGATCGGCCAGAGCGCCGGGATCGACGACCAGGGGCAGATCTCGAAGCTGCTTAGCCGCCTGCAACGGATCGGGCTCATCTCGAATGAGGGACTCGGTCCAGGACAGGGTGCGCCTAACGCGTGGAGGTTGAGTGAGAAGGGTTGGAATGTGGTGAACAGCGTCAGGGCTACACATACGGTCATCGTTGAAGGTGGCCGCGATACGCGATGAGGAAAGAAATGTCTTACCGATATGGGGTCGTCGCCATCGATGGCCAAAATGAAAAGAGGGGGGACGGGATGAAAGTGCTAGTTCGCGGAGTGGGCGCGTTTGCGGTGCTCGCTGCGGCCACAATGTTCCTATTCGCGTTGGCTGTGCCGGCCTTGGCGGGCGAACCAAAACTGGTCGGCGAAATCGCCGGCGGGGAAACGCCGGCGGGCTCGTTCGGCGAAAGTCTTTCGCTGCGAGTCGCGGTAGACGAGTCGTCGGGCGACGTCTATGTGCTCGACGCGTCGCACGGTGTGATCGATCGCTTCGACGCGTCAGGCAAATACCTATCGATCATCGAAGGTTCGGCGACGACGGCAGGCACATTCAACTTCGGGTCCGGTCTGGATCGCATTGCGGTCGACAACAGTGGTGGCTCGCGTCAGGGAGACCTGTACGTCATATCTGACGCATCGGGGAAATTCTGGGCGTTCGATCCCAGCGGGAAACAGATATGGGAATCACACGGTCCAGCAGCGGGCGAATTTCTGTGCGGCCTGGCGGTGGACACGGATGGCAACGTGTGGGTCCGCGATTACACGATGACTTCGTCCGTTGAGTTCGAACCAGCGACTGGCAAAGAAACGGCGACCACGATCAATGCGGGCAAAGAAGACAACTGCTCGATCGTGTTCGATAACGAAAACTCGCTGTATCTTTCGGAAAACTACAACGGCGGCTTTGAAAAGTTCGAACCATCTACGGAAACCAGCCTCCTGATCTTCCCTGGGCCAAGCGAAGCCTTCGACGTAGCATCGAGCTTCCACCGCAACGATGTCTTCACTGTTGGTTTGACAATCGGCGTGGGTTTTGACTTGAGCGATTGGAGCAAGAACGGTGCAAGCCTCGCCAGCCTGAAATTGCCGGCGGGAGTTGCGCCCTACGGAGTTGCAGTGGACGGGGTTCGCGATCGTGTTTATGTCTCCTCGCCTTACACCCAAAAGGTCCTTGTTTACGAAATATCCGCCGAACCAGCGCTGATCGCGCCCGCCGCGACAAGCGGAATAACCCCTCTATCTGCTGCGTTGAATGCGAGCGTGAACCCGAACGGGTCGGAAGTCACCGACTGTCATTTCCAGTACATCACTGAATCCGCCTACCAGGCCCAGGGAGAACAATTCACGGGCGCCAGTCTGGCCCCCTGCACTCCGCCGGCTCCGATCGCGGCGGGCAGTGAAGTTGCTGTAAGCGCCTCGATAGCTGGGCTCGCGCCGAACACCAAGTATCACTCGCGTCTGCTCGTCACGACGGTCGGCGGCACAACCGCAGGGGGCGACGTCACGTTCAGCACGCCTGCGGCGCCAAAGCCGGCCGTTACCACCGGAGGAGCGTCAGCTGTCACTACCTCCAGTGCCACTCTGGGTGCGGAAGTCGATCCCAAAGGGTTCGAAGTGACTTCGTGTGTAATCGAATATGGGACCTCATCGCTGTATGGCCAAAGCGCGCCTTGCAGCCCGAGCCCCGGTTCCGGCGAAGGAGCCGTATCGATCGGCGCCACCCTAAGCGACCTGCTACCGGGCACCGAATATCACTACGTCGTCGTCGCCGTCAACCTTGGCGGGACCGCCGAAGGCATCGACAGGACGTTCAGGACTGAAAGTCCGCCAGCCGAAAAACCAGTCGAAAAACCAGCTGAAAAATCGGTCGAAAAACCGGCTGAAAAGCCTGTTGAAAAACCAGCCACAAAACCTGTTGTGAAAAAAGCCCCAACTCGCGCTCAGCTCTTGGCGAAGGCAATCAAGAAGTGCAAGAAGCTGCCGAAGCACAAGCGAGCGGCGTGCATCAAGAAGGCCAACAAGAAGTATGCGCCGAAGCGCAAGAGCACCAAGAAATAGTTAACCAAAGTCGACCAGGACGCCGAGGAGAAAGCGGTCATATGAGAATTTCCAAGCTGTGTATGGTCGTTGCGGCGTTCTGGTCGACTGGGGCGCTTGCGTGCGCATCCGCGGCGGCGAGCGAACCCTCGCCGCGGATCGCGCGCGAGTCGGTTTCCAGTGTCAGCTACACCACCGCGAAGCTGAACGCCGAAATCGCTCCGCGCGGTCTCGACACTACCTACCGGTTCGAATACGGGCTCGACAGCGGCTACGGTACGAGCGAGCCAGTACCCGACGGGACGATCGCCTCCGGGTGGGGCGAAACGCCAGCCCCCGTAAGTGTTTCGCTTTCGGGTCTTCGCGCCGGTCGCCAGTATCACTACCGGGTTGTCGCGACTAGCGCGGGCGGAACGCAATACGGCGCCGACAACGTATTTACGACATATCCCTACCAACAGGAATCGGGACCCGAAAGTTGTCCAAATGCTGCGTATCGCGTGGCCTTGTCTGCCAGCCTTCCGGATTGCCGCGCCTACGAGCTCGTTTCGCCCGTCGACAAGAACGGCGGCGATGTGCTGTCGGTCGACAAACGGTCGTTTGCGGCTTCTGCTAGCGGTGACAGAGTGGAGTACGTCACGCGCACCCCGATGGGCGAAACCACGGGGTCGGGCGCGGCCGGCTTTAGCCAATACATCGCAAGCAGGACGGTGGGAGGCTGGACGAGCAAGGGCATCCTGCCAACGCCGGCGTTCAACAGCCCTCTGCAGTTCGAAGGCGCGCAGACCGAGGCCGATGTGTTCTCCGAAGAACTGGATCGAGCGGTTGTGAGGGCGTATGCCCTGCCCGGCGTTGAAGGGGCGATTCCCAAAGGCGAAAACCTCTATCTGGAGGATACTCTGGACGGCGGACTGAGCGCTCTTACGACGCCGACGATACCGGGCGAAACTTTCGTCAACCCACTAACGGAATCGTACGAGTCGGGGATATCGGCCGATCTCGGCGTAGTCGTGTTCGAATCGGTGCTGAACCTCGTCCCGGGTGCGAAGGGCGTGACCAAAAAGCTCTATGCCATGGACAAAGGCAAGATCGAACTCGTCGGTGTCCTGCCGGACGAGACGATCGCGCCAAAGGATGTGGTAAACCCACGCTATACGCCCGGCAGCTTTCCCTTCTACACTAGCCTGCCCTACGACGACACGGTTTCGCGCGACGGAGCGCGTATCTATTTCTTGTCTCCTGCCCCGCCGGCGGCACAGCTCTATCTGCGCCGTGAAGGCAAGACCGCTTGGGTGTCCGAACCGGAGATCCCAGGCGTCAAATTCCAGCCGCACGGCGTCAGCTTCCAGGGTGCCACACCCGATGGCCGCAAGGTCGTGTTCACGAGTGAAGAGCCGTTGCTGGATGCAGACCCCGGTGGAGGGGGCGTGGGGCTCTACATGTACACCGATAGTCCCGAACCCCAGTCCGAACCTAACCTGAGCTTCATAGCGCGGGTCGCCAATAGCAGCGCGATCGTGGTTGGGCTCAGCGACGATGGCACCTACGTGTACTACCAGTCGCTTGGGTCGTATTACCTGTGGAATGACGGCGGCGTCAGACTTATTTCGTCCGGAGATAGAGGCGAAGAAGCGCGCGTGAGCAAAGACGGTACGACCTTCGCGTTCATGTCGCCTGATCCGGTTACAAGTCGCGAAGTGAGGCTGGCCTCCTATCTCAACAAAACGGAGATGTACGTGTATGACGCAAGCGGCGGAACGCTAAGCTGCGTCAGTTGCCCGCCTAGCGGCGCCACAGCCACGGTGGGCATCGAACCGCATCCTGTGTACGGTACTAATCCCGGGTTCGACGTGCCCGGCTTGCGACGGTTCCTGTCCGCGGACGGGCACTATGTGTTCTTCGACACGCCCGAAGCGTTGCTGCCGCAGGACACCAATGGTGTTGCGGATGCCTACGAGTACGACACGTACACAAATACGCTTTCACTGCTCTCTACCGGCACGGGTGAAAGCGAATCGTGGTTTGTCGAAGCCGATCCCAGTGGCGAAAACGTCTTCATTACGACGAAGCAGAGACTGACGGGCTGGGACGAAGACACCCTCAACGATCTCTACGATGTGCGAGTCGACGGTGGCCTTCCCGGTCCGCCGCCACCGCCGGTGCCATGCGAAGGCGATGAATGTCAAGGCGTCCCAGCCGCGGTGCCCAGTTTCACGACGGCCTCGGGTTTTACCGGTCTGGGCAACCAGGCGCCAGCGCCCAAGTCGAGTTCTACTCGTGTCAAGAAGCTCACCAGGGCGCAGAAGTTGGTTCGTGCGCTCGCTGAATGCCGACGAGAGCCGAAGCGAAAGCGGGCGCGCTGCAGGGTTGTGGCACACAAGCGATTCGCGTCCCAAAGTACCGTCAAGCGCACCGCCCGCCGAGCCGGGCGATAGGAGGACTTCACATGCGACACAACAAGATTGCGCTCATCCTGGCGACGGCGATACCTGCGTTTGCGTGCATCGGGGCGGCGGCGAGTGGCCCGGCGTTCGCCGCCGCCCCGCCGCAGCTGAAGGTGTACACGGTCGCGCCCGAAGAAGCTCCCTCCGGCGTCGAACCGACGCTCTCGGCGGTGATCGAAAACACCGGACGCAGCGTCATTTCCGGCGCGATCACATTCACCGAGACGCTCAGCCCCGGCTGGGCCGCGCCCACAGCCGACCCACGCTCAGGACAAGTATCCGGGGGAGGCGCGCCGACCGCGGCGACCACCTGCCAGACCGCGGCCATGACGATAACGTGCACCTATCCGGGCCCGCTCTTGCCCGGCACGATGCTTCGTATGTATGCGAAAACCAAGGTTGAAGCTAAAGTCGCAGGGGAAAAACTTACGGGCGATGTCACTGTGTCGAGTGAAGGAGCGGTTGTGCGCGCCCACGAGGAAACCACTGTCACCGTCTTGCCCGGCCCATTTGCGTTCACGTTCGGCGCCGCCGAACTGTTGGACGCGAGCGGGGCGCAGTCCACTCAGGCTGCGTCGGACCCATCCACCTTCACGACGACGCTGCAGTGGCGTTCGTTCGCGTCGTTTTTCGGCAAGAAGGAAACGGTAATAAGCGGTGTGGGGCACTTCAAGGACGTGACCGCTCACCTACCTCCGGGGATGATCGGCAACCCGTCGGCCACTCCTGCCGTGTGCACCACCCAGCAGCTGGCGGAAGTCGGAGCGGAAGGAGCAAATGTGCCGGATTGTCCGAGAGACAGCCAGATCGGCGTGGTACGCGTGTACTTGACGTTCGGATTGACAAATCCTCGGCCGACGCCGCTGTACAACATTGTGCCGCCCCGAGGCGTGGCGACCGAGCTCGGATTCGAGATCTATCAGACCGACGTTCTTTTGCAAGCGCACGTCCGACCAGGGGACCACGGCATCGACATCGTCAGCAATGACACGTCTACGTCGGCGCCGGTGACGCGCGTCGAAGTCGAAGTGTGGGGCGTGCCGTCGGATCCGAGTCACGACCCGGTCCGAGGTGCATGTTTGAACACCGTGTTCAATGGGTCGACGGGTGAAGTCTGCGGGACGTCGGCGCCACGCAAGGCATTCCTGCGCTTGCCGACTGGCTGTTCGGGCAAGCCGCTGGACTTCGGTGCAGAAGCGAACACTTACGAACACACGAACGAATACGCGAGCATCGCCTTTGACGGCCCGGTGGTGACCGGCTGCGACGCAGTTCCATTCAATCCATCGATCACGCTCACCCCCACGAGCACCGCAACCGCGTCTCCCACGGGTGTGGACGTGAAGCTGTCTTTGCCGCAGAGTAACTCGCCCGACGGCCTGCAGGAGGCGGACCTGAAGAAGGCCGTGGTGACGCTGCCGGAAGGCATGACGATCAACCCCTCTGCGGCCGACGGCCTGGCGGCGTGCGATGACGCGCATCTGCGCTTGGAGTCGAACACGCCCGCGGACTGCCCGAACGGCTCGAAGGTCGGCACCGTGCTACTGCACACCCAGTTGATTGCCAACCCGATCGAAGGCTCCATCTACATCCGCCCGCAGGCTTCCTCGGACCCGATGTCGGGGGAAATGTTCCGGATCGCGATCGAGTTGCGCGACGACTCGCACGGGCTGGACATCAAGGTTCCCGGGCAGATTCAGGCCAACCCGGTAACGGGTCGCCTGACGACGACCTTCGACGAAAACCCGCAGTTTCCATTCGAAGACATCAGCCTAAAGTTCAAGGCGGGCGCGCGTGCTCCGCTTGTGACGCCGCCGTCGTGCACGCCTGGACCGACGGAAGCGGCGCTGTACTCCTACGCGGAGCCGGAAAAGCCGGTGCGGATCGACAAGTCCTTTGCGCTGAGCTCGGGACCGGAAGGCACCGGGTGCACATCCCAGCAGGGTTTCACGCCCGGCTTTGACGCTGGCGTGCAGAGCGTGCAGGCGGGCGGGTTCACGCCGTTTCTGAGTACCTTCACGCGCAAGGACTCAGACCAGGGCCTCAACGGCGTCTCGGTGACGCTGCCGCTCGGCCTGTCCGGCTCGCTCGTCGGCCTGCCGCTGTGCCCGCAGTCGCTCGCCGCCGCGGGCAAATGCGAAGCGGCCAGCGAAATCGGGACGGTCACCGCTGGCGCCGGCGCCGGCCCCACTCCTCTCTATGTGACCGGTGGCAAAGCGTTCATGACCGGTTCCTACGAGGGTGCGCCGTTCGGCCTGTCGATCGTCGTACCGGCCAAGGCCGGGCCGTTCGACCTCGGCAACGTCAACGTCCGCGCGAAGGTCGAAGTAGATCCGCACACCACGCAACTGACCGTCACGAGCGATCCGATTCCCGTGATCGTCGGGGGCGTGCCCGTCAACGTGCGGCTCGTCAACGTAACCGTCAACCGACCGAAATTCGTGTTCAATCCGACCAACTGCGACCCACTCACCGTCACCGGCCGCATGACCGGCGCCCAGGGTGCGACGACGACCGTGTCAAACCATTTCCAGGTCACCAACTGCGGCGCGCTGAAGTTCCAACCGAAGTTCAGCGTCTCCGCCTCAGGGAAAACATCGAGGGCCAATGGTGCGAGCTTGGATGCGAAGCTTTCCTATCCCAGGACGGAACAGGGCACTCAGGCGAACATCGCGACGGTCAAGGTGTCGTTGCCGAAGCAGCTCCCATCAAGACTGACGACGCTCCAGAAGGCGTGTACAGCCGCGACGTTCGAGGCGAACCCTGCGGCATGTCCAGCCGCGTCACGGATCGGGATAGCGACGGCGACGACCCCGGTAATCCCTGTCCCTCTCTCAGGTCCCACGTATTTCGTTAGCCACGGTGGGGCGGCATTCCCGGACCTCGTCGTTGTTCTCCAAGGCTATGGCGTGACGGTGGACTTGGTGGGCACTACGTTTATCAGCAAAGCCGGGATCACGAGCACCACGTTCAAGACCGTCCCTGACGTCCCCGTTGGTACGTTTGAGTTGAAACTCCCTCAAGGCCCGTTCAGTGCCCTCGCTGCGAACGGGGATCTGTGCACCCTTAC
Source organism: uncultured Solirubrobacterales bacterium (assembly GCA_963731565.1). Lineage (GTDB taxonomy): Bacteria > Actinomycetota > Thermoleophilia > Solirubrobacterales > Solirubrobacteraceae > Palsa-744. The sequence goes on along the minus strand of CAVSWG010000001.1, from coordinate 3,064,229 downwards.
CAAGACTGTTCTCGTCAAGCGCAAGGTGACCGTCAAGAGTGAAGAGCGTGCTAGGACAGTTACGCGCGAGGTACGTAAGGTGGTTGCTGGTGGCCTTGCGATGCCGACGACCTTCACGGCCCAGAACGGCGCTGTGATCAAACAGAACACGCCGATCGCTGTGACGGGGTGCCCGAAGAAGAAGGCGCAGGCGAGCAGTCATCGCAAGCGTGGCCGCGAGGGGGCGAAGTAAGCGCGGGCGGTGGGGCGCGCCAGCCGGAGGTCTCACAAGACCCGGGGAGGCGTCGCGTCGCTATGCTTCGCGGCCTTGACTGGCGGGCAAGCCGACTGGCGGCCCGGGCCGCGCAAGGCGCTGGGGATCGCGTGAGGCTCGACAACTACACCCTGGCACGGAGGATCACCTGATGGGCCTACCGCTTGAGGGAGTCCGAATGCTGGACCTCTCCCGGCTCTTGCCGGGCGGTTTCTGCTCCTTGCTGCTTGCCGACTTCGGTGCAGAGGTCTTGAAGGTTGAGGACACGGGCGCTGGCGACTACATCCGCTGGGCGCCTCCCTACTACGAGGGTGCGGAGGACAGCGCGAAGTCCTCTCTGTTCCTGTCCTTGAATCGCAACAAGCGCTCGATCCGAATTGACCTCAAGAGCGAGGCCGGGCGCGAGGTGCTGCTGCGGCTTGTGCGCGATTACGACGTGGTGCTCGAGTCGTTCCGGCCCGGCGTGCTCGACCGCTTGGGCGTGGGATACGGGCGTATGCGCGAGGAGAACCCCGGGCTCGTGTACTGCGCCATCAGCGGTTACGGCCAAACGGGCCCAAAGCGCGACGCCTCCGGCCACGACATGAATTACCTCGGCCTGATCGGGCTTCTCGGGCTCACAGGGGAAGGCGATGTAGTGGGTGGCCATCCCATCCAAGCCGCCGGCCAGATCGCCGACCTCGGCGGCGGCGCCTTGATGGCGGCTTTCGGGATCATGGCGGCCTTGCGCGAGCGCGACGGCTCGCCTGGGCACCCCGGCTCGGGCGAGGGCCAGTTCGTGGATGTCTCGATGGCCGACGGCGCACTGTCCTGGCTTGCGATGGTCGCGGGCCAGTACTTCGCAGACGGCGTTGTCCCGCGTCGCGGCGAGCAAATGCTCGCTGGCTCTGTCATCTGCTACCGCCCGTATGAGTGCTCCAATGGCTGGGTGACGCTTGGAGCGCTGGAGCCGAAGTTCTGGCAAGCATGGTGTCGCGGCGTGGGGCGCGAGGACTTGATCGAGAAGCAGTTTGAGAAACCAGGCTCAGATGCGCATGCCCAGGTGGTGGAGGTCTTCAAGTCGCGCACACGCGCCGAATGGGAGGCGTTCGCGAGCGAGTACGACTGTTGCCTTGAGCCGTTGCTCGACTTGGACGAGGCGCTCGCATCGGAGCTGGTGCGCGAGCGTGAGATGGTGGTGAGGCTCGACCAGCCGGGCGTGGATGGCGGCGTGCGCCAGCTCGGCGTGCCGGTGAAGCTCGACCGCACTCCAGGCGAGCACAACCGCCTGCCCGGGCCGGGGCTCGGCGAGCATACCAAGGAGGTTTTGCGCGCCGCCGGCTACGGCGAGGAGCAGATCGCGCAGCTGCTGGAGAGTGGCGCGGTGGCGGGGCAGGCGGACGCCGCCAAGCAAGACGCATTCTTGGCATGAACGTGGGCGTGGGTGGCTCTCTCCGCCTCCCTTCCTTCGGAAGGAATGTGTAGATGTCCACTCCCGAAGGTCACCTGAAGATGAGCGAGTTGGCGGAGCGCTCGGGTGTGAGTGCGCCCACCATCCGTCACTACATCCGCGAGGGGCTATTGGGCGATGGGGAGGACATCAGACGCACGAGCCGCAACATGGCCTACTACCCGCCCGAGCTTGTGGAGCGCATCCAGTTGATCAAGCGCTTGCAGGAAGAGCGCTTCATGCCGTTGCGCGTGATCAAGGAGGTGCTCGAGAACAATCCCGAGCGCGTCAATGCTCTCTTGGAGATCGAGGACAGCATTCTTGAGCGAGCGCTCGCGAAGGCCGAGCAGCGCAAGGTGTCGGCCAAAGAGGTGAGCGAGCACTACGACATCCCTGCGAACGTGCTCGAGCGTCTGAAGCAAATCGGTGTACTCACTCCGGGACGTGACGGGTATGACCAAGACGACGTCAAGATCATCGAGGCGATCTCACGCTTCAGGGCGGGCGGCTACGAAGAGGCGCTCGGCTTCACCGTGTATGACACCTTGCGCTATCGCGAGGCTCTGGGACCACTCGTGGAGGAGGAGGTGCGGGCCTTGCTCGACAGGCTCGTCGGCGAGGTCGAGGTCGAGCGCGCGGTTGAGATGATCGCAGCCGGGGCCGAGCCCTTGCGCGAGCTGATCGGGGCGATTCACTCGAAGCTTCTGCTGGCCGAGCTGGAAACCCAGCGCGAGCGAGGGCACTGAGGGCTTCCGGTGGCGCTATTCTTCATTGATTGACTGACCAGTCAATCCATCCATATATCGGCATCTCCGCGAGCTACGCGACGATGCCTTGGGGCGCCGTGAATATGTGCGGGATCTGGGAGGGCCTTTGAAGGCTGCCGCTGTTCAGCTGAGCTCCGGTGCGGACGTGGATGCGAACATCGCAGCCGCGGATCTGCACGTGCGCGCGGCGGCGGCCGACGGGGCGACCTTGGTCGTGCTGCCGGAGAAGTGGACCGTCATGGGCAGCCCGGCTGACCTGCGTGCGGGGGCTCAGACGCTCGAGGAAAGCGCGATCACCTGGGCACGCGAGACGGCTCGCGAGTTGAAGCTGGACCTCGTGGCAGGGTCAATCGCCGAGCGCGTGCAGGGGCGCGAGAAGCTTTCAAACGCCTCTGTGCACGTGGGCCCCGACGGCGAGATACGGGCCGTGTACCGCAAGCTGCACATGTTCGACGTGGAGATCGAGGGCAAGCAGTACCGCGAGTCCGACACCGACGAAGCGGGCGAGGAGATCGTGCTCAGCGAGTTGGCGGATGGCGCGAAGCTGGGCATGTCGATTTGCTACGACCTGCGCTTTCCCGAGCTGTTCCGGGTGCTTGCCCTGCGGCGCGCGCGTGTCGTCGCGTTGCCGGCGGCCTTCACGCTGCCCACGACACGCGATCATTGGGAGTCGCTTGTGCGTGCACGAGCGATCGAGAACCAGGTGTTCGTGGTGGCAGCCAACCAGGTCGGCAAGCATCCTGGTGGTCACCATTCCGGCGGAGATTCGCTGATCGCGGATCCGTGGGGGACGGTGCTTGCCAGGGCGGATCGCGAGAGCCCAGGGCATGTAGTTGTGGAGCTCGACTTCGATCGCCAGGACGACGTGCGCAAGCGTGTGCCTTTGCTATCCCATCGGCGTCCTCACCTTTACCACCGCCCGGACGCCCAAGCCCCCGGCTCTGCTCCCACGCGGGATGTGGGCGAGGGTGCTCACGTCCGGTCCGAGGAGATTCAGGGTTGAGCTCCACTCGCTCCAAGGCCGTGTCCGACCGCCGCCGCGCGATCCTCGACGCCGCGGTCAAGGTGTTCGCGCGCCAAGGCTTCCACGCCTGCCGCGTGTCCGACATCGCCGATGAGGCAGGTGTTGCCTATGGGTTGCTCTACCACTACTTCCCCTCCAAGGAGGAGGTCCTCAACACGCTGTTCCTTGAGCGTTGGGGGGTGATGCTCGAGATGATCCGCGCCGTTGACGCCGAGCGGATTCCGGTACGCGAGAAGCTTGGTGCAATCGCCTCGTTCATCGTTGACAGCTACCGCCACGACCCTGACCTGATGAAGGTGATCATCGTTGAGGTCACGCGCGCTGCCAACTCCTTCGGCCAGACCCACCTGGGTCAGATCCGTGAGGCCTACCGTCTGATTGGCGAGATTGTCACCAAGGCCCAGCAGGAAGGCGTCTTCAAGGCCGAGATCGACGCGGAGTTTGCTGCGATGACCTTCTATGGGGCGATCGAGCAGGTGCTCACCGGCTGGATCTTCGGCTTGCTGCCGCAGGGAGACGAGGAGCTCGAGCGCGCTAAGCAGATGGTCGTGGAGACCGTCTGCGGTGGTCTTGAGTACTCGCCGGGACCGTCTGTCGCTTAGCTTTCTCCGGCCGCGGCGAGGCTCGACCAGGAACGACGAGCCAAGGCATGGCCGCTTGTGCGCCTGAGGTCTACCAGCGTGCGCGGTGGTGCTCAACAACGCCGTGGGCGTGCGCCACGCCGATGCCGCCAGGGAGGGTGCCGCTGAACGAACCGAAGGGCGCCTGGTAGTAGCTTCGGACGAGCACCAAGTTGTCGCGGCGGCTACGCCGGGCCTCGGGAGCGAAGCGAAGCTCCGAGCCGTCCTCTGAGACGATCGAGCGCAGATCGCCCGAGAAACGTACCGGCGGCGTCTCGTGGGGCACGCCCGCGACCCACACGGCGCGCTCGCTGCCAGAGGGCGGGTCGTTGACGCCTTGCACGAGATTGAACGCCAGCGGTGTGCCGTCCAGGCTGGAGCCGACCCCCGCCGCCCACCACCACTCGGTGACGCGCGAGTGGTAGCCGGCCGTGTCGTCGATCACTGCAAGCGCGTCGATCGAGATCGGCGGATGCGCGCCGAGGGTGAGCGTTCCATGCGCGCGTACGCCGGCCTGCTTGCGTGTCCATACATATGACTTGCCATTTGGACATTTCGCCTCGATACCGCAGTCTTCGTCGAGCGCAAGGTCAAGCAGGATTGCGTTGTCGCGGATGCCAAGCCGCCCGGGCGCCAAGTCGAGGGCTCCACGGCGCGGGATCAGGCGGGTACGCTCAGTCATCGCACCGCTCGTGCGCTCGAGCACGGCCCAGAACGTTTGATGCACAGGCCCAACCTGGACAGCGGCCGCGCAGAGCATGAACTGCTCGCCGAACACCCCCACGTAGCGCCAGCGCTTGAGCGGGCGAGTGCCGTGGAACAGCCGCATGCGGTTCGATGCCGTCTCGCTCAATCGATTGAACCGGGCTCGGCGATCCATACGCTTTCGGTTCCGAGCGCTTTGCAAAGGATGTCGAAGTGACGGTCGTAGTGCAGCACGCCCGCGCCGCGCTCGGCGGCTGCCGCAGCGATCAGGTAGTCGGCTGCGGGGAGACGCCGCTCCCCACGCAACTCTCGTGAGGCGCCGATGGCCGCTGTGCCTGCCGCTCGCGTTACGTGAGCGGCAGGCAAAGCGGCGAGAGTGCGATCGAGATCGGCGAATGCCTCCTGGTCCGGAGCGGTCGCGAACAGCTCGAGTGCGACCACCGGGCACACGGCTAGCAGGTCAGCCTCCGCTGTGGCGAGCCAGCGAGCAAGCACGCTTGGGTTGCTCTGGCGGTTCCAGGCGGAGGTGTCGAATACGAGCGGTTGGCCTGAGCCGTAGGGCTCAGCGCGAGGCATGCAATTGCTCGGAGACAGCGAAGTCGTAACGGTCGTCCTCGCCGGTGGCGATCCGCCGCAGGTGCTCGTGGGCTTCGCGTCGCGCGTCTCGCTCGGCCCGGAATGCCTCCGCGCCACGCAAAGCTAGATCGCGTACGACGCGCGAGCGCGACTCCCTGCCACCAAACTCCGCTACAGCAGCCGCCAGCTCGCCATCGAGCGTGACCTGTATGCGTGGTTTCGTCGACGGCACAGAGGCAGTGTACCGCACTAGTGGTACACCACTTACTGGATCTCTGACCGTATTGTCCACCTTTTCCTATCCGACGGACCTCGATAGGTGGGACATCACAAGTCTTGAAGTTAGGGCTTGCGTGCGGTAATGATCAGGTTGTAGAACATCGCCGCCGGCAGCCGGGACTCCAGCAGGCGCCGGTCCACGCCCTGCAGCGTTAGATACCCCCGATAGGCATAGTTGCGCCACCCCCAAGGCACGTCTTCGGGATGCGCGGTTGCCTCCAGGGTGCGATTGGTCCAGCCAAACCAGTTGGCCAATAGCTCCTCGCCGGTGACGCGAATGTCCTTGAAACCGGCCTGTCGCGCGAAGCCCGACAGTTCGCCGGGAGAGAAGGCGTGCACGTCCACGAACCCCTCCAAGGAGGCCTCCGGCGCGCCACCGTCGGCGGGGGGCGCGGGACGGGCTCCGATCGCGCGCCGCCACAGCGGTGCGACCGTGCCGGCAGCGCGCTTGGGCACTTTCGCAAGGCGGTCGCCGTAGCGGGAAGGCTCGCCTGCGAACAGGACCGTGCCGCCCGGGGCGAGCACGCGCGCGAACTCGCGGAAGGCCTGGGCCAGGTCGGGGATGTGATGCAGGATCGCATGGCCGATTACGAGGTCGAAGCTCTCATCCTCGAAGGGCAGGCGCTCGGCGTCGGTTGGGACGGTCGTGACTTCGAGCCCGAGCCGCTCGGCATTAGTGCTGAGCGCGGAGAGCATGCCGGGGGAGATGTCGGTGCAGGTCGCCTCCCCGATCACGCCCGCGAGCATCAGATTGAGCGTGAAGTAGCCGGTGCCCGAGCCGATCTCCAAGGAGCGCTCGAAGCGGCCGGGCTCATGTCCGAGGGCCTTGCGCACCTTTGAGGTGACCTGGGCTTGGCCGACATCGCCGAAGTCGATGCCCCACTTGGCGTCGTAATGGTTGGCCGCCACGTCGTGGTAGCGGGTGTTGACGTCGCGGATCTCCTCCGCGTTGAGGGTGGGTGTCACGGCGGGCACAATAAGGCACCGGCACGGTTTGTGTGCTCGCGGCGGGCAAACCCACAGCTCGCATACTCGCCGCGCGTGCCTACCTTCTGCGCCGCGCATCCAGCAGGCAAACCAGTCGGAGGACGTCTCCCGTCTCTGCAGGAGCTTGACATCTCGCGACCGAGGACTTGACAAAAATGCAAGCCGCGTGTATAAAGCCCTAATAGCTCGGCTGGAAGGCGCCGAGCGTACATAAGGTCAGGTTTTTGGGGTTGGCTCTGTGGTCGACTACCAACTTGTTTTGACGGGGCCCTTGGGAGAGGGACCGGGTCGTTTTTTTAGAGAGGGAGTTGTTGTTCGCGTGTTTTCTTTGGGGAATAGCGTTCTTGAGAGTCCGTGTGTCTCTGATGGGTCTGTAATAGGACGCGTCAGCGTCGCTGACGCGTCTCTCTCTCTCTCTCTCTCTCGGCCGAGCCGGCGCCTAAGCGCTAGCTCCCATCGCCGCCATGTAGCTCGGCGGCTAGCCGGCCCAAACGGCCGGCTTGACTACTCGCGTCGCACGTGCGGCGCTTCATGTTCTTCTGCCGTCGTAAGCCGTGCGCTTGTGGCGGCTCTGTCGTGCCCGCGGTCCCGCGGGTCGTTTTCGTGTGGATCGCGCTCCTGGGAGGGGATAGCTTGATGCTTGCTCGTCGGCTGGGTTTGAAGGTCATTGCCGCTCTGTGTGTATGGGTGTCTACGTTGGCGCTGGCGGGCGCGGCGTGGGGCGGCTTTACGCACAAATTGGAAGGCGAATTCGGGTCGTTCTCCGGCTCGATCGGGGTCGCGGTCGAACAGTTCTCGGGCGACGTATACGTGGTCGATTCCAACGCGAACACGGTCAAGAAGTTCGACTCGGCTGGCAATCCCGTGGCGGGCTGGTCGCTGGGGGCGATGACGGGTCCTTCGGCGGGCGGGCTCAACTTCCCGTACGGGGCGGCCGTGGATCAGGCGACCGGCGATCTCTACATCGCCGACTACAACAACGGGACCGTCGACAAGTTCGACTCCAGCGGCGCGTTCGTGCTCTCGTTCACCGGCTCCGCAACGCCCGCTGGCTCGTTCACTCCGACAGGCCTCGCCACGGACTCCGCCGGCAACGTCTATGTCGCGGACATCGCCAACGGCGTCATCGACAAGTTCGACTCCACCGGCAAATACCTCGCGACGTTCGGAGCGGGGGTGCTTTCGAGCACCAACGGCGTGGCGGTCGACTCGAGCGGTGATGTTTACGCGACAGCGAACTCCTACCAGCTGATCGAGCTTGACGCTTCGGGCAACTGTGTGAACTCGTGTACCCCGGTCGATCAGAGCGGATCGCTCGGTGTCGGGATCGACCCGGTCAGCGGGCACATCTATTCGGCCGACAATGGCTCCATTCGCGAGTACGACTCCTCCGGCGTCTTCATCGATAGTTTCGGCGAAGGTCACCTGAGTGGCACGTACGGCGTTGCTGTCAACGGTGCGCTCGGCAAGGTGTATGCGAGCAACCTCGGGGGCTCGGCCGCGGACATCTTCGGCCTGGCCGTCGTCATACCCGATGTCACCACGGGCCCGGCGACCGGCATAACGACGACCAATGCGACACTGGCTGGCACCGTTAACCCGGACGGCGTACCGATAACGTCATGCACTTTCGAATACTCGCGATACTTCATCGGCTATGAAGTCAACAGTGTCCCATGTGCGTCGAGCCCCGGCTCAGGCTCAAGTGCGGTTGCAGTCAGCGCGAATGCAACGGGCCTCACGCCTAATACGCCCTATTCCTATCGACTGATCGCGTCAAACACAAACGGCACGATCGATGGCGAAGCGTTGACATTCACGACGCTCAGCGCGCCGTTGATCGACGAACAGTGGCTCGAAAGCGTCAGCAATGCAACCGTCACCGTAGACGCCAAGATCAACCCCAAGGAATATGCGACAGTCTACTTCCTTGAATACGGGCAGGACACCTCCTATGGAAGCAGGATTCCTGCGTCCCCTGCGGCGATCGGAGCGGGCAACGAAGACGTTGCAGTCAGCCAGAGCTTGGCGGGCCTTGAAGGCGGAACTACCTACCACTACCGATTTGTCGCGACGAACGCCAACGGCACGACGGATGGGCGCGATATGACGTTCAAGACGTCCCCGACGCCGGCGGCCGTCACTGACTCGTGCCCCAACGCTCAGGTTCGTGGCCTGCAGGCTGCGCAGTATCTGCCCGACTGTCGTGCATATGAGATGGTCTCTCCGCCCGAAAAGGACGGTGGGAACATCTCCGCGGATCAGACCGCCATCGCGGCGGCGGTGGACGGCAACGCCGTGCAGTACGTGTCGATCACCGGGTTTGCGGACGCCCAAGGATCGAATGCTTTTGGCACCGCATACATCGCGGAGCGCGGCACTGGCGAGGGGTGGATGACGCATGCGATCACGCCGTCACAAAGCCCCCCGATCTTCCCTATAGCGCGTGTTGCCAGTTACACGGGTTACTTCTCTCCGGATCTGAATACAGGTGTGTACCTATCAATATCTCCATTCCAGGCGATGGAACCCAACGTGGTCAATGTCCCCAATGTGTACTTGCGCACGGATCTTTTGAAGGCAGGTCGTGGCACCTATCAGCTGCTGTCGGGTTGTCCGGAATGCACCGAGCCGCTGCCCGCTCGAAAAGTCCTCGTATTTGGTGAAATCGATCCTGCGGTGGCTGGGGCCTCCGAAGACCTCAGTCACGTGATCTTCGAGACCACAGGGGATCTGACCGGTAATACGCTTGGTCTCGGCGAACAGCCGAAGCTGTACGAGTCCGTCAACGGCGTGGTACGTCTGGTCGGCATCCTCCCCGGGGGAGCCGTTGCAGAAGAATCGGTGGCCGGACAGGGCGCGATCGTTCCGGCGATGGGGGGCTTCGGACGTCTTTCCATGCACACGCCGCACACGATCTCGGCGGATGGGTCGCGGATAGTGTTCACAGCCGGCCCGCTCGTGAGCGCAAGCTCGGCTGGTCTCGCGAGCGGTAGCAGCTCCGAAGCTTACGCCGGCAACCTATACCTGCGTGAAAACGGCGCGACATCAGTCAAGTTGAATGCGAGTGAGCGCTCGACCGCCGAACCGGAACAGCCGGCGTTGTACATGAACGCGTCCAAGGACGACTCAAAGATCTTCTTCGTGACTAATGAGGCATTGAATGATGAAACTACTCACCCTGGCTTGAACCTGTACATGTACGACGTGAATGCCCCGGAACATCATCACCTCACCTTGATAGCGCGGCAATCCACGGAAGGTGGGCAGGCCGGAGAACTGTGGGTGTCGGGCGTTAGCGACGACGGCAGCTATGTGTATTTCTCCATGCCTGCGCCGGGTAGGGGCAAGACGCTGTATGTATGGCATGAAGGCACGACCCGGCTGATTGCGGAAGGCGGCAGCGAACCAGACTGGGGCGAAGAGTCGATTCAGCTTTATGGCAACGAAGACCTGTTCCGAGTGTCGCCGGATGGTAAGCACGTTGTATTTGAGTCAAATAGCCGCAGCACCGCCGAAAGCGCGGGATACGACAATTGCCTGGCACAGCAATCTTGTGAATATGGCTCAAACTTGGGCAAGGAGCTTTACCTGTACGACTACGAAACCGGCAAGTTGACGTGCGTGTCCTGTGATCCGAGTGGCGAACGCCCGGTCGGCAACGCGAGTTTTATGACAAACAGCGTTGACATAACGATTATTGGCCTGGCCAAGACGCAGCGTTTGAACAATGCACTCACAGAAAACGGCGACAGGGTGTTCTTCGATACACCCGATCCATTGGTCAGGCAGGACACGAACGGGAAACGTGACGTGTACGAGTACGACGCTCGGACGGGGACGGTGAGCCTGGTATCTAGTGGTCGCTCGTCAGACGATTCATTTTTCGTGGAAGCGACACCGGACGGCAGCGATGTGTTCTTCACGACCAGCGAGCAGTTGGTGAAGGCTGACGTTGATGGTAATTTCGATCTGTACGATGCGCGCGAAAATGGCGGCATAGCAAGCCAGAATGTCGGGCCTCCGGCTCAATGTGAAAGTGACGATTGTCAAGGTCCCGCCAAAGCGGTTGTTACGTTCTCGTTGCCGTCGTCGGTGACGTTCCAGGGTCAGGGCAATCCTGCGGCGAAGCGGGTGGTCAGCGCTCGCGCCAAGAGTCCGACCAAGGCAGAGAGGCTCAAGCGCGCGTTGCGTGCATGCCACAAGAAGCACGGTAAGCGGCGGCGCGCCTGCGAACGATCCGTACGCAAGCGGTTCCGAACGGTCAAGTCAAGCGTACGGGCGGCCGCCACGGCCGCCCGCGGGCGCTAAAGGGAGAGGGAGAATGCGCGTGTTTCGTATATACGCCTCAACGAAGAGCCTTTCGCTCCTCGTCGCAGCGGTGGTGATGGCGGCGGCGTTGATTGCTTCATCCGCGGCTCAGGCAGGTTTTGGTGTGCAGGCCTTCGATGGTCAGCTCGCTGCTGGTCCTGGTGGTGGTGCGTTCACAAGCGCGGGTGGTCATCCTTACTCTTTCTCGACCACGATTATTTTGAATCATCATCCCGATCCCAATCCGGAAGACCCCATCAGAGAATTGGGTGGTGGTGAAATAGACGACGGTGGAATGCCCAAGGACATCATCGTGCACAGTCCCCCCGGTCTGATCGGCAACCCGGCGATCATCCCACATTGTACCGCCGCTCAATTGCAGGGCGGGGGGAGAGGCAACGATTTGGGGTTTGGTACCGCGCCTACATGCCCGATCGACTCGCAAGTAGGTGTGATAGGACTTGGGACCTCGTTCGGCATATTCGGGTACGCGTGGTTTCCGGTGTATAACATGGTTCCTCCGCCGAATGCGCCAGCTCGCTTCGGGTTTCAGGTTCTGGGCGGCGTCTACACGCTCGACGCGAGCGTGCAGAACGGCGGGGACTTCGGTGTGATCGTCGGTTCGAATGACATCAGTGAGCAGCTGCACATCTGGGGGATCAAGCTGACGCTGTGGGGCGTGCCCGCTGACCCCAGTCACGATGAACAACGCTGTCTTCTAGGCCCGATCACCGGCGGTCCCGAAACGTGTGGTGGGAATGGTAGTCCGGCTGGTATTCCTCCGCGTGCGTTTTTGAGAATGCCGACTAGTTGTTCGCCGGCCGGTGTGGGTGATGAATCGCAGATAAAGGTCGATTCGTGGGAAGAACCGGGTGTTTGGGCTGAAGATTCGTATGTCACCCATTTGGCACCGTTTTTTGGCGAAGCTGGTGCTCCTGGTGTGCCGCAGGGTCCGACGGGCTGTGATCATGTGCCTTTCAATCCGACGATCAATGTGCAGCCGACAAACCACGCGGCCGACACCCCGACGGGCTTGGAAGTCGAAGTCTCGGTGCCTCAGGAAGGATTGTTGAACCCGACGGGTATCGGCACTTCCGATGTGAAGAAGGCTGTTGTCACGTTGCCCGAGGGCGAGTCAGTGTCGCCGTCGGCGGCCGATGGCTTGGGTGCTTGCACGGATGAAGAGATCGGCCTAGACACCGGGGAACCCGTGCATTGTCCCGACTCATCGAAGCTGGGATCGGTGTCGATCGAAACGCCTTTGCTCGAAAAACCCTTGACCGGCTCGATCTACTTGGGCAAGCCGAACTGTGGGCCGTGCTCTGTGACGGATGAGTTGGCCGGCCGGATGATCAAACTGTATATCGTCGGTGAAGGCAACGGTGTGCGGATCAAGCTCGACGGTCATGTCGAATTGGACCCCGTCACGGGCCAGGTGAAGACGACGTTCGAAAACAATCCGCAGCTGCCGTTCAGTCATCTGCACATCAACTTCAGGGCTGGTCCACGCTCTCCGATCGTCAATCCGCACACGTGTGGGACGTTCGAAACGAAGGCTGAATTCTGGCCGTGGTCGGGTAACCCGCCTGTCACGCTTGGGAGCTCTTTCCAGATCACGAGCGGTCCCGAAGGTCAGCCGTGTCCCACGGCGACGGCTCAACCATTCAAACCGTCGTTCGTGGCGGGTACGCCCAACAATCAGGCTGGAGCCTTTACCCCGATGACAGTGACGTTCACGCGCGCGGATGGTGAACAAGAGCTCGGTGGGGTGACCGTCAAGACCCCGCCAGGACTATTGGGGATGCTTTCGGCGGTGAGCCTGTGTGGCGAACCACAAGCATCGGCTGGTACCTGTCCGGCGTCTTCTGAAATAGGGTCGGTGAGCGTAGACGCTGGTGCTGGCGCGAATCCGTTCTATGTGACGGGCGGCAAAGTGTTTCTGACCACGGCCTACAACGGCGGCGAATTCGGCTTGTCTGTCGTGGTGCCGGCCAAGGCCGGACCATTCGACCTTGGCACCGTGGTCGTCAGGGGATCGGTCAAGGTCGATCCGATCACCACCGCGCTTACGGTCACGACAGACCCGCTGCCGACGATCCTCGACGGGATACCACTGGACCTGCGCACCGTGAACGTGCAGATCGACAAGCCCGGGTTCATATTCAACCCTACTAACTGCAACCCACTATCGCTGTCGGCCTTCCTGACGGGGGGATTGGGCACGACCGAGAACGCGGTGAACCCCTTCCAGGTGACCAACTGCGGCAGGCTCGGATTCGCACCGAAGTTGGCTGCCACGTCGCCCTCTAAAACGAGTCGTGCGAGGGGCGCGGGCTTGCACGTCAAGCTCTCCTACCCGCGGGGAGCGCAAGCGAACATCGCCAAGGTCAAGGTCAGCCTGCCGAAGCGGCTACCCTCGCGCCTGACGACACTGCAGAAGGCGTGCACCGCGGCGACGTTCGACGCCAACCCGGCGAACTGCCCAGCGGCGTCAAGGATCGGAACGGCGGTTGCCAACACTCCTGTAGTACCAGTCCCGCTGAGCGGACCGGTGTTCTTCGTGAGTCACGGAGGCGAGGCGTTTCCGGATCTGGTTATCGCCCTGCAGGGCTATGGCATCACGTTCGACCTGGTCGGCAGCACGTTCATCGACGCCACCACGAACGTAACCAGCACCACCTTCAAGACAGTTCCTGACGTCCCGGTGGGAACGTTTGAACTCACGCTCCCGCAGGGCCCCAACAGCGCCCTCGCCGCCCTAGGAAACCTGTGCAAGGGCAAGCTTGCGATGCCCACCGCATTCGTCGCCCAAGACGGCGCTGAAATACACACCTCTACGCCAATCGTGCCGACGGGATGCCCGAGGCACAAGGCGAAGAGGGCTCGTCAGGCCGGCAGGCACCACAAGGGGAGCCTGCACGGGAAGAGATGAGATGGCTGCTGGAGGCAGGATCCCGTCCAACGGCGTGGTACCCCGGAGAGTAAGTAGCTGGCGGGGTGCTGGCGCCGGGGACGGCGTCGAGGAGATTCAACGCGTTCGTCTGCTCCTGGCACTGACGGAGGTCTGTGCGGAGCGCGGCGCGGGCGCCCTGACGGTGGCCAGTGTGGTGGATCGGGCGGGCGTTTCGCGGCGCACTTTCTATGAGATCTTCGTCGATTGCGAGAGCTGCTTGTTGGCGGGGGTGGAGCACGCGGTCGAGCGCGCAACCCAACGCATCCGCAGTGCTCTTGATCCACGCACGAAGTGGTCCGAGCGCGTCCGGGCCGGGCTCATAGCGTTGCTAGGGCTCTTCGATGAAGAGCCCGCCGTGAGTCGTCTGTTGGTCCTTGAGACACTCGCCGCGGGACCGGGGGTGTTGGAGTGCCGTTCGCGTGTGATCGGTCAGATCGTGGATGTGATCGACGAGGGACGCGAGGAGGGGAAGGCGGGCACCGAGGCTTCCCGGATGACAGCCGAAGGAGTCGTCGGCGCGGTCCTCTCGGTGCTCCATGCTCGCCTGTTCGAAGGCGATCGTAGACCGCTCGTCGAGCTCGCGAATCAACTGATGGGCATGATCGTCTTGCCCTACTTGGGGCCTACCGCGGCACGCAAGGAAAGGGGACGCGCGGTACCGATGGAGATCGTGCAGGTGGGGAACCCGCCGGCTAACCCGTTGAGGGATCTGGAGATGCGCTTGACCTACCGCACGGTGAGAGTCCTGGGCGTAGTCGCGACGAACCCGGGTTCTTCCAACCGCATCGTGGGCGAGGCCTCAGGCATCTCAGACCAGGGTCAGACCTCCAAGCTCTTGAGACGTCTCACCAAGCTTGGCTTGATCGAGACGACTGGGGGAGAACCGGCCCGAGGAGAGCCCAACGCCTGGAGGCTCACGACGCGCGGCGAAGAGCTGCACGACGTCATCGCGGCTCGAATCTCACACGCCTGACGTCCGACCTCCAGACTTCGTGCCAGAAACATCGTCACCCTGCCTGGCGCGGTCGTTCAAAACTATACTTGCGCATCTTGTCCGTAACCCTGTACGAGCAGCGCGACCAACCCGAGGGCGTGCCGCCGCTCGCGCTCACGGGCGAGCGCACCCTGCCGGATGTGCCCGAGGAGAACTATTGGTTCAGGCGCCACCTGGCGGTCTATGAGTGGATCGCGGCGAAGCTGGTGGGCTTGCGCGCGATCGACATGGCCTGCGGCGAGGGCTATGGGTCGGACGTGCTTGCCGGGAGCGCGGCGAGCGTGGTGGGAGTGGACGCCAACCCAGAGGCACACGAGCACGCGCGGCTGCGCTACAGACGCGAGAACCTGCGCTTCGCGCGTGACCTGGTCGAGACCTTCTCAGAGCCCGCCGACGCGGTCGTGTTCCTGCAGACGATCGAGCACCTGCAAGACCCGGGCGCGGTGCTCGCCCATTTCAAGTCGCTGGTGGGGGAGGGTGGTGTCGCTTTCGTATCCACGCCCAATGTGCTCACGCTGGCCCCCAAGGGCGCCGAGCGCTCGGACAATCCGTGGCACGTGCACGAGTACCGCTCGGGTGAGTTCGAAGAGCTCTGCCGGGGCACCTTTGCCAAGGTCGAGATGTATGGCCTGTTCCACGCACGCAAGCTGCGCGTGCATGGGCTTGCTCTAAAACTGGGCTGGGACGCCGTGCACCTACGGCTGGGGTTGACGAAGCCTTTCTATGACTGGTTCACGCCGGCGATCGCGGCAAGCGACTTCGTATTGAGGTCAGCTGCCGAGGCGGATCTGGACAAGGCGTTGGACTTCATCGCCCTCTGTCGACCGTGAGCTGCCCTTGGCATAGGCCGATTGGTCGTCGTCTGTAGTCCAAGCGCGCGGTTGAGTATATTCAATATATATCGAATAGGTATATCTTTGATCAACTGACTTGGTATAATCAAGCTATACCTCATGAGCCTTGAGATAAATCCGTTCATCACCGAGCGGCCCGTCGGCACGGAGGACATTGTCGACCGCGATGCCGAGTTGGAGCAGCTTGTGAGCTATGCCGAAGGCGGCCATGCGGTTAGGTTGACCGCGCCGCGCCGCTACGGCAAGACGACGCTTGCCAAGCGCACGCTCGACCTGCTCGAACATCAAGCCGGGCTGCACACCGTCTATGTCGATCTCTACGGAGTGGTCACGCTGGAGCAGGTGTCGCTGCGTATCGAGGACGCCTATGACCGCTGTCTGCGGGGCGAGGTTCAGCGCCGAGTGCGCAGCATTCTGCGAACTATGCGCCCCAGCGCCAGTGTGGGCGCTCCAGGAGTTGCTGGCCTACAGGTCTCCTCCGCGCCGGGCGAGACTGATGCCGAGCGCCGACTGCTGACGATGCTCGAACTGCCTGCACGCACCTTCGAGCGCGATGGCGTGCGTACGGCGATCGTCTTCGATGAGTTTCAGGATGTGCTCAGTGCCGGCGCCGGCGCTGACGCTCTGATCCGCTCTCGAGTGCAGCATCACGGCGAGTGCGCCAGCTACGTCTTCGCTGGATCGCACCCTTCGATGATGGCTGCCCTGTTCGACGACAGTGCACGTCCTCTGTATGGCTTTGCGCGACCGCTCACGTTGCGTCCCTTGCCCGCGGAGGCGCTTGGAGAGTTCATCGCCAGCCGCTTTTCGGCTAGCGCTCGGGATCCCGGCGCCGCGCTCGAGTTGTTGCTCGATGCATGTGCCGGACATCCCCAGCGAGCGATGTTGCTTGCCCACCATCTTTGGCAGGTGACCACGCGCGAGAGACCTGCGGATGAGCAGACGTGGCTGGTTGCCATCGCTGCGACGTTGAGCGAGCTTCACGAGGCGTTTCAAAGGGGTTGGGATGCACTCACTCCGAATGAGCGCCGCGTGCTCGAGATTATTGCCACGGGAGCTCCACTCACGGCCCAGGCGACGCTGCGAACCCACCAGATCGGCAAGGCCTCAGCGCTCTCCTCGCGCGACAGTCTGGTCGCCGCGGGTGAGCTGACCGAACCGGGCGGGGGGAGCGCCCGCTTCACAGACCCCCTCTATGCGCGCTGGATCGCGCAGGGACGCCGCGCAAGCGGCGCGTAGGAGACTGCTCGTGTGCTCGCCAGGCACAGATGTGACCCCGGAGCGGGCTCGCCCAAATTTCTCATCAGTGGCTGAGGCCAGCCGGCGTCGCGTGCAGGGCGAGCTGGCGATCGTCTTGCACACTCATATGCCCTACGTGGAGGGCTTCGGTACGTGGCCGTTCGGTGAGGAGTGGCTGTGGGAGGCGATCGCGGGTAGCTACCTGCCGCTGCTCGACCTGCTCGACGAGGGCGCGCCTGTGACCTTGTCGCTGACGCCGGTGCTTTGTGACCAGCTCGAAGCGCCGGGCGTGGGGGAGCGCTTTGAAGCTTTCGTGGGTGAGGTAAGGCGGCGCACGCACTTCGAAGACATAGAGGGTCTGCGCGAGAACGGCTTCGAGCGGCTTGCCCGCGAGCTGGAGCGCTCCTGGGGGGAGTACGAGCACGCGCTGGAGCGCTTTCGCGCGATCGGAGGCGACCTGCTCGGCGCGCTCGGCTCGCATGCGACGTGGACCTCCTCGGCGACCCATGCGGTGTTGCCACTGCTTGCCACCGACGCGGGCGTGCGCGCGCAGGTCCAAGGCGGCGTGGATTCCCACCGGGCGCGCTTCGGCGAAGGCTGGGGAGGCGGCTTCTGGCTCCCCGAGTGCGCCCATGCCCCCTACTTGGAGCCGCTCTTGGAGGAGGCCGGCGCGAAGCTCACCTGCGTGGAGCTGACCGGTCGCTACGGTCTCGGCGCGCGCGAGCACCTGCGTCCGCTCGTCAGTGAGAGCGGAGTGGTGCTTGCACCGATCGATAGGGCCACGATCGCCGAGGTCTGGAGCGATCAGGGCTACCCCGCGCACGGCAGCTATCGGGACTACCACCACCACACAATCCATCACCATAACCCTTGGGCCAACGATGGCGCAGCTTACGATCATGAGCTCGCGCTTGGCCTTGCCAAGGAGCACGCCAAGGAGTTCGTGGCCAGCACGATCGAGCGGCTGCGGATGGCCAACGAGACTGGGAACCCTGGGCCGGCGCTGCCGGGCGGCGGACTGGTCGTGTGCGCGCTCGACACCGAGCTGCTCGGGCACTGGTGGTATGAGGGTGTGGCGTGGCTCAGAGCAGTCGTGGAGGAGTGCTCAGAGAAGGGATTGAAGCTCGTACGTGTCGAGGAAGCGGGGGCTTTGGCAGATCCCGAGCCCATGGATGAGGGGCAATGGGAGGCGAGCACCTGGGGAACTGGCGGCGACCTCTCGACCTGGTCTGGGCCGGCAGTGGCGGACATGGCCTTTGAGGCGCGGGCGTCGGAGCTGAAGGCACTGGCCGCCGGTGAGGACGCGGGCGAGGCGGCCGTGCGGGAGCTGCTTGCGCTGCAAGCAAGCGACTGGTCTTTCATGGTCTCGCGGGAGCTGGCAGGCCCCTATGCCCGCGAGCGCTTCGAGGGCCATCGAGCCGCCCTGGAGCGTGCGCTCGCGGACGGCCCGGAGGCGAGCACGCAGGCGCTGCGCAACCTTGCTCCACATGCCGGCGCAGGCGCCCTGCTCGGACCCTGAACAACTGTCCAGCAGGAACTCGGTGGGGCAGATCCCCGGGGGGGAGGTCATTTTGACCTCCCAAAAGATCTTTTAGACAAGTAAGGGTTGACATGAGTTCAAGGCTCGTGTATAAACACCCAGTAGCTTGTTGCCGGTTGGCTGCGAGCGGACATAAGGTCGGGTTTTGGGTCGGTCTTCGTGGTCGACACCAACTTGTTTTGACGGGGACCTTGGGAGAGGGACCGGGTCGCAATCCTGAGAGGGAGTTGTTTTTCGCGTGGTTTCTTTGGGGAATAGCGTTGTTGAGAGTCCGTGTGCTGTTGACACGAGCGTAATAGGACGCGTCAGCGTCGCTGACGCGTCTCTCTCTCTCTCTCTCTCTCTGGTCGAGCCAGCGCCTAAGCGCTAGTTCCCATCGCCGCCGTGTAGTTCGGCGGCCGACCGGTCCAAGCGACCGGTTTGGTTTCTCGCGTCGCATGCGCGGCGCTTCATGTTCTTCTGCCGCTGTGAGCCGTGGGCTTGTGGCGGTTTTGTTGTGCCCGCGGTCCCGCGGGTCGTTTTCGTGTGGATCGCTTTCTAGGAGGGGATGGGTGTGATGGTTGCTCGCGGGTCGGTCGTATTGAGGGTTGCCGGGGTGTTGTGTGTGCTGGCAGCGGGGCTTGTGTTCGCTGGTTCGGCGTTTGCGGCGTCGGCGCCGGTGGTGGAACGTGTGTGGGCTTCTGAAGTGAACAGGAGCACCGCGCGTATCGACGCGAAGGTCAACCCGTCTGAAGCGGACACGACGTACAGGTTCGAATACGGTCCCGACACCTCTTATGGTTCGAGCGTGCCTGCGCCCGACGGGGATATGGGTTCCGGGAGCGAAGGAGTGGAAGTCAGCGAGTTCTTGATCGGCCTGCAGGCCGGCGTCATGTACCACTATCGGGTGGTGGCGATCAATTCCTCGGGTACCACGCCCGGGGAAGATGGGACGTTCACCACGTTTCCCGCGCCCTCGCCTGAACCTGCCGATACGTGTCCGAACGCGGCGTACCGGGTCGGCTCCTCGACCGGTCTTCCTGATTGTCGTGCGTATGAGATGGTCAGTCCTGTCGTCAAGAACGGCGGGGACGTGAGCGGCGAAGAATTCGGTCAGACGCTGGCCTCGGAATCGGGCGATCGCGCCGCTTTCATGTCGAAAGTGGGGTTCGGTGAAGTGTCCGGGTCTGGCAGCGCCGGGTACACACAGTATGTCGCCGAACGTGGCACGGACGGTTGGGTGAGCAAAAGTATTACGCCCGCTCCGAACGCGGCGAATGGTTCACAGATCCTTGGTCACAACACGCTCGTGATGGAGTTCTCTCCTGATTTGAGTATCGCCGGGTTGATCGGCTACAGCTTGCCGGAAGGGCCGTCTACTGCAAGGCCGGACAGCGAAAACTTGTATTTGGAGGAAACTTCGTCGGGTAGGTTGCCTGTGGTGCTCACCGATGCCAGTAATGAAGGGGAACCGTTCCCGTCAAGCTTCCCGTCCTATTTGCGGCAGAGGTTTGGGCAACCGGAAATTGGTGGTGCGACGCCTTCGCTTGATGTGGTGACTTTCGCGAGTCGCGTCAACTTCCTGCCGGAAGCCCACGGTGCCTTGAAAACCAAGGCGTACGTGTATGAACACGGGGCGTTGAAAATGCTTGGTGTGCTTCCCGATGGGAACATACCTGCCGGTGGATCGAAGTTGGTCTACGGTGAAGACAAGGGCCGGGATGAACGGGCGATCGAAGCCAAAGACACCGTTTCCACCGACGGTTCGCGAATCCTCTTTGAAGTAAACGAACTTCCCGGACAGATCTTTATGCGCAAGAACGGCACGACAAGCGTGATGGTGAGCGAATCGGAGACAAGTGTACCGGTCACTGCTGAAAATGTGTATCTCAAGGCGGCGACGCCGGATCTGAAGCACATACTGTTTCGCACGACTACACGCCTGCTGGATGGTCTCCCTGAAGGTGAAGGGCTCTACATGTATACGGATGGGCCAGTTCCCCAAACGGAATCCAATCTCACTTATATCGGAGGTCTGGGGTTTGCCGGCGAGTCGCGCGGAGAGATTGAACCTTTTTACGGCGATGTCGTGCTTGGTGTCAGCAATGATGGATCGCGCGTCTACTATCACACGGCAGCTTACGAAGTAATCTTGTGGGAAGCGGGGCAGACGCGTCATATCGGTGTATCCTATGCCCGTTCAATGGGTGTTACGGCGGACGGTGGAGAGCTGACGTTTGCCACTGCGAACCCTACTGCCCTAGCGGACCCTCTGGTCCCAGGACACATAGGAAGCATATATGTGTATAGGGCTGATACGAGCACGTTGAAGTGCGTGTCGTGTTCGCCGACGGGGGCGGCCACGACGGCTGGGGTCGAAGTCTTTGTGCATGCTAATAATGGTGGTACGCGTCTCAGTGACTTGTATCGTCCGCGGTTCATGAGTAGCGATGGTCGGTTTGTGTTTTTCAATACGGCTGAAGCTTTGGTGCCGCAGGACACTAATGGTGTGGTTGATGCGTATGAGTACGACACGGTCACGAACCAGTTGTCGTTGTTGTCGACCGGTACAGGTGAAGATGGTGCGTGGTTTGTGGAAGCGAGCGCGGATGGTCATGATGCTTTCCTTGTGACTGGCCAGAAATTGACGCGTTGGGACCCGGACAAGCTTGTCGATGTGTATGACGTGCGTGTCGACGGGGGTTTGCCTGAACCGCCGTTGCCTGGTGTGCCGTGTGCTGGGGATGCGTGTCAGGGCACGCCTTCGGCCTCGCCGTCGTTCAATACGGCGTCGGGTTTCAGCGGGCTCGGCAATCCGATTTTCTCTAGGACGGTGAAGGTGAAGAGCAAGGCTAAGCCGAGCTTGCGGTTGCGTCGTGCGCTGGCTATGTGTCATAGGAGGCCGAAGCGTAAGCGGGCGGGTTGTGAACGCGTGGCACGTAAGCGTTACGGGGCGCGAGGGTCCTCGGCGCACAACAGTCGATCTGGGCGCTAGAGGGGGAATAGGAAATGTTTAGGAATCCGATGATCGTGTTTCGCGCGGTGAGTGCAACAGCGTTGGCATGCGTGTTGGCGTGCGTGTTGGTGTGCGTGGCGGCTGGTTCGGCGTTTGCTGCTCCGAAGCTGATATTGCGCAACATCACTCCGGACACCGTGCAGTCAGGGCAAGAAATGGTATTGCAGTACTGGGTGCAGAATGTAGGGGATACCGCGACGCAGGGCCCGATCACCGTCGTCGATACGTTCGGCTCACAAGTCACAAAGGTTGAACCACAGCCAGAAGGCAATGTAGGAGTGTCGGTTGGCGATACGTCTTCTGCGACACCGATCGGTGTGGAATGCCAGGGCGGGACCACGTCGGTGTCGTGTGAAATCACCGGGAGTTTGGCTCCTGGTGTTCAGGTAGCGCTCCCAGCGGTCGCTACGATCCCCAATGAAGCGACCGGGTCGATCTCGGATAAGATCATCGTATCCGGCGGCGGCACGACCGTTCCGACTGAAGAAGAACGCTCGATACAGATCGGGTCTCCGGGCGCATTCGGGTTCGATAGAGGCGCGGTCGAATTGTCGAACGGCAACGGGTCGCCTGACGTGTTGGCGGGATCGGTTCCCGCTGAATTCACGACGAAGCTCGACTGGAAATCGTTCTTCACGTACACGAACCGCTTTGGTCCGTCGGTCGCCTCGGATGAGTTCTTCAAGGATGTCGTGGCGCATTTGCCAGCTGGTCTGATCGGCAATCCCTCCGCGAGCGCGTTGTGCACGACAGACGAACTAGGTACAACGGCCGAACAAGTCGAAGTGCAGTTTTTGCCGAGTTGTCCGCAGGACAGTCAGATAGGTCTCGCGCGCGTGAGCTTTGATGGTAGGTATTACACGACTGGCCTGTTCAACATGGTTCCCCCGTATGGCGCCTCAGCAGAGCTAGGCTTCAATGTTCTCGGTACTGTGATCTTGCTGGATGCGTATGTGCGTCCTGGGGATCACGGGATCGACATCATAAGCCGTGACACGAGCACTTCGATCGCTGTGAGCGCGACCGAAATCACCGTGTGGGGCGTGCCGGCGGACTCCAGTCATGATCTCTACCGTTGGAGCTGCGTCGGCACCTCTGGTGACGGTCCGAGCGGCTTGTCGTGCCCGACCAACGCCCACCGCCAACCGTTCCTGCGCATGCCAACATCATGCACCGGCCAACCGTTGGCGTTCGGTGCGGAATCAAACAGTTACGAACACCCGTCGGTGATGCAGAAGATCGACTTTCATGGTCCGACGGTGGCTGGTTGTGACATGGTGCCGTTCGCGCCGAGTATCACGGTCACCCCCACGACCACCGCCACGAGCAGTCCGACAGGTGTGAACGTAAAGCTCTCCTTGCCGCAGGCGAGGAATCCCGAGGCGCTTGCTGAGGCGGATTTGAAGAAGGCTGTTGTGACGCTACCGGAAGGAATGTCGATCAATCCTTCGGCTGCTGATGGGTTGCAAGCATGTGATGACACGCACTTGCACCTTGATTCCAGTACGCCTGCGGAATGCCCTGAAGGGTCGAAGATCGGCACCGTGCTATTGCATACCCAGTTGATTTCCAATCCGATCGAAGGGTCTGTCTACATTCGCACCCAGAATTCGAGCGATCCGGAGTCTGGGGAAATGTTCAGGATGGCGATCGAGTTGCGCGACGACGCACACGGCCTGGACTTCAAGATCCCAGGGCAAATTCAGGCGAATCCCGTGACGGGTCGCTTGACGACGACGTTCGATAATAATCCGCAATATCCGTTCGAAGACATCAGTTTGCAGTTCAAGTCGGGGGCACGAGCACCGCTGTCGACTCCGGCGACGTGCGTGACGCAGACCACTGAAGCGTCTTTGTATCCGTGGGCGCGTCCGGATGAAGCGACAGGGCGCTCGGATAGCTTCCAGCTGAACTCCGGTCCGAATGGGACTTCGTGTCCTGGTGCGATCTTGCCGTTCAATCCATCGTTGAATGCGGGTGTCGGCGATGTGGAAGCGGGTGCTTTCACATCGTTCCTCACGACGTTCAGCCGTTCAGATGCCGATCAGCACATGCAGGGTGTGTCTGTGACGATGCCCAAGGGCCTGCTCGGCTCGCTCGTCGGATTGCCGTTGTGTGGGGAAGCGCAGGCAAACGCTGGCACGTGCTCGTCTGCTTCGCAGATTGGGACTGTCACGGCTGGTGCGGGGACGGGTCCGACACCCTTCTATGTAACGGGCGGCAAGGTCTTCATGACCAGCTCATATAAGGGCGCCCCTTACGGTTTGAGTATCGCGGTGCCGACGAAGGCCGGCCCCTTCGATCTCGGCACGGTCGTTGTGCGCGCGAAGGTCGAAGTGGACCCGCACACCGCACAGCTATCGGTCACGAGTGATCCTCTCCCGCAAGTCGTGGGTGGTGTACCGGTCGATCTGCGGCTCGTGAACGTCACGATCGACAGGCCTAACTTCGTGTTCAACCCAACAGATTGCGCCCAAGCGGCTGTGACGGGCGACATCACGGGTGTTCAAGGCACCACGGCGCACGTGTCAGAGCCGTTCCAGGTCACGAACTGTGCAGCGTTGAAGTTCCAACCCAAGTTCGCGGTGTCCACCTCGGGGAGGACGAGCCGCAAGAGCGGCGCGAGCCTCGACGCGAAGCTCGTCTACCCCAAAGCGCCATTCGGAACGCAGGTGAACATCGCGAAGGTCAAGGTCAGCCTGCCGAAGCGACTGCCGTCCAGGTTGACGACGCTGCAGAAGGCGTGCACCGCGCAAACATTCGAAGCGAACCCCGCAGCGTGCCCCGCTCCGTCAAAGATCGGTACGGCGACAGCCACGACACCGGTCCTGCCGGTTCCACTATCGGGGCCCGTCTACTTCGTCAGCCACGGAGGGGAGGCTTTCCCTGACCTGGTGGTCGTGCTCCAAGGCTACGGCGTGACGGTGGATCTTGTGGGTAGCACGTTCATCAGTAAAAGCGGGATCACCAGCACCACGTTCAAGACAGTGCCCGACGTATCGGTTGGCACGTTCGAGTTGAAGCTCCCACAGGGCCCCTATAGCGCGCTCGCGGCGAACGGGAGTCTGTGCGCAAGCAAGTTGAAGATGCCGACAGCCTTCGTCGCCCAAGACGGAGCGGAAATACACCAGTCCACCCCGATCGGTGTGACCGGCTGCACAAAGCACAAGACCAAGAAGAAGGTGGGCAAGCGCATGAAGAAGGGAAAGTAAGGAGCTGAACGGATGCCGGGCATGACACCGATTGAGCTGGGGCATGCGCCCGGAGGAGGCCGTCAAGGGGCGCATGTCGTTGAGATGCAGCGCCATCGCCTGTTGCTCGCGATCTGTGAAGTCGTAGCCGACGAAGGCCTGGAGAAAGCGAGCGTCGCGCGTATCTGCAAACGTGCGGGTGTATCGCGTCGTACGTTCTACGACCTGTTCGAGGATCGCGAAGTATGTCTTCTGGAGGCCTTCGAGCAGGCAATCGCGGCCATTGCCGAGGGTGTCCTCCCGGTATACGAAAGGGAGAGCAAGTGGAGCGCTCGCATCCGCGCCAGCCTGAGCGTACTGCTTCGGATGCTCGACTCGAGCCCGAGCATGGCTTGGCTGTGTGTGGTAGAGACGCCGCGGGCGGGATTGAAGGTCGCCGAGAGTCGCAAGCGAGTGCTGGATGTCCTTATCGCGGCGATCGACGAGGGCTGCTCTGAATCCAAGCAAGGTGGGGCGCTCTCGCCGGTTGCAGCTCAAGGCGTCGTCGGCGGGTGCCTTGCCGTCATCCAGGCAAGCCTGATGGAGCCTGACCATCCTCCACTGGTCGAGCTCGCTAACCCGCTGATGGGCATGATCGTCCAACCCTATCTCGGTGCTCAGGCTGCCAAGCGCGAGCTCGGCGCGCCGACCCCTGGTGCGTTCTCTATTGCGGCCAGCGGTGTCAAGGATCCCTTCAAGGGACTCTCGATTCGCTTCACCTACCGCACCGCGCGTGTGCTGTCGGCGATCGCGACCCGTCCGGGCACCTCCAACCGGCTGATCGCCGACAGCTCGGGCATTTCAGACGAGGGTCAAATGTCGCGTCTGCTCTCGCGCCTGCAAAGCTCAGGCTTGATCGAGAACGAGGTCGAAGGGCAGCCCAAGGGAGAAGCCAACGCTTGGAGACTCACGGGGCGCGGCGAGGCCATCCATGCCGCGCTTGGCATGACCACCGCTTAGCGCTCGCCCGGGAGGACAAGCAGCGTTCGCATGACTCGAGGCTTGCGCGGCTCGATGAGAGGCGACTGCTCGGACCCCTTGACAAGAGTACAGGGCTCGTGTATAAACACCTATTAGTCCCCTTGCCATGCGGCAGGGTGGACGTACATAAGGTCGGGTTTTGGGTCGGTCTTCGTGGTCGACACCAACTTGTTTTGACGGGGACCTTGGGAGAGGGACCGGGTCGCAATCCTGAGAGGGAGTTGTTTTTGCGTGTTTTCTTTGGGGAATAGCGTCGTAGAGAGTCCGTGCGTCATTGATGGGTCCCTAATAGGACGCGTCAGCGTCGCTGACGCGTCTCTCTCTCTCTCTCTCTCTCTGGCCGAGCCGGCATCTAGCCGCTAGCTCTCCTCGCCGCGGCAGTACAGCGCGGTTCACCGGCCACAAAGGCCGGCTTGACTTCTCGCGAGCGCAAGTCGCGTTCTCGGATCCATGTTCTCTGGCCGTGGAGGGCGTATCGCCCTCCACGGCCTTGTGCTGCCCCTGCAGAGGCGGGTATCACACAGGTCGCTCTACAAGGGGGTTGCGCTAATGACTGTCGGCAGACTGAGCCTACAACCGACGCTCACCGTGGTACTGCTATTCATCGGTGTGCTGCTCGCCTGTCCGGGGCGTGTGAACGCATACGCAACTCCTGGAGCGGCGCCAAACGCTTCCTCTATTTCAGGGCTTCCTGATGGCAGAGTGTACGAGCTCGTATCGCCGTTTAACAAGCACGGCTATCCGGCAGGCGCGGTCTTGCAGGCGGGTCAGGCAAAAGTTCTCTACTCGATAGCATCTCCTGACGGGAATGCGGTGGCCTTCGAGTCTCAGGGACCGGCCGCTGACCTGAACTCCAGCGGTTTGGACCAAGTCTTCGTCGCAAACAGAGGCGTGGGGGGCTGGACGAGCAGGGCGGCAACACCAAGGGGGTTGGCTCTGAATGAAACGATAGGCGTCTATGTGCAGATCCCTAAGTGGCTCGATTTCTCCTCAGACCTCAGCAAGCTTGTCTTCGGTGTGCCTGGGCCGGACACGGAGGGAGCTCCCAGTGAATCATCTGCAAACCTCTACATGGAGGGGTCTGATCCCCTACAGGAACCGGTGTGGCTGGCGCGTCCTACGATAGGAACTCCAGAATTGGGAGGAAATCTGAGTGTCGCGGGATCTGCTCCGGACCTCAGTACTGTCTATTTCGCTTTTGAAGGGACACTGCTTCCGAGCGATGCGGGCCGGTCGGGTTGGGGATTTTACGAATTCGCCCAGGGCTCACCGAGTTACGCCGGCGTACTGCCCGATGGATCGATCAGTCCTCTCGGGGCAGTACCGATCGCAATCGCGTCTTCTCATGTGACTGGCTTGGATAGTGGCGGGGCACTCTACAGTCCTGGGTCCTCCGACAACCAAGTCTCCTCCGATGGCAAGCGAGCGTTCTTTGTCAGTCCTGATCCAGGCCTGTCCAGCGTTTCACAGCTATATGTCCGTGAGGTTCTCTCGGACGGCACGCGGCGTACGGTGCTGGTCTCTCGTTCGCAGGTACCGGGCCAGGTCGGGCAACCAGCTATACACGGAACTACGTACTTCCCAAATCCGGAGCGGGAAGCATCAAAGGCTCATAACGATTTCGCCTACGGATATGCCTCGCCTGATGGTTCGCATGTCATCTTCGCAAGTGTGGACCGCCTGACTACAGATGCACCCGAAAACTCGACCGTGAAGATGTACGACTTCAATGTGGACACCGAAACGACTGCTTATCTGTCCGAAGTCACAGGCGGGATCGTTGCCTCCACTAAGAGCGGGTCTTCTTTGCTATTCGAGAATACCTCGACCTCGCCGTTTGAGTTGGACCTGTGGCAGAGCAACGCTAGTGGTGCCCGGGTCACACCTATCGCCCAGCTCAACGAAAACGGACTTAGTCCCTGTGACGGCACGGTATGTGTTGGGCCGGCTCGTATGTCTGACGGGGGAGAAGTCGTCATCTTTACTACTGAAGCGCCGATAGCCGGCTTCAACAATATCGGTCCTGGCTATCCACCAGAAGAATTCGCCGTGCGGGGACCCGGCTTTCAGCAGATATATCGCTACGTAACCTCAACCAACGAACTGACCTGCATCTCGTGTCCGCCGTCGGGCGTTACGCCGAGCGGAGACGCGTACTTCTCGTCTGTAGACGAGTACGGGAACGACAAAAAGGATTCCTTCGCGAAGGGATATGTCGGGCCCGACCACGGTGTAACAGCTGATGGTAACCGCATTCTGTTCGCCACACCCGACCCGCTCGTGCCGCAGGATACCAATGGCAAGCTTGATGTCTACGAGTGGGAGGACGGCACCGTGTTTCTCCTGTCTCAAGGCACGAGCGCGAATGACAGTGTCTTCCTGGATAGCAGTGAATCCGGGGGCGATGCCTTTTTCACAACTACGGACGAACGGGTAACGGGCGATAACGACGGTAACTACGACGTCTATGACGCCCGCGTGCCGCGTCCCGGAGACACGCTCGCTCCATCTGCTGTTCCCTGTGAGGGTGAGGTCTGCCAGGGGCCGCCGAGCGTGCCGTCGCTCTTGGGTGAGCCCGCGAGCGCTACGTTCGATGGGCTTTCCAATGGTGCACATTCAGGTGCGCGACCGGTGGCGAAGCATGTCAAGCATGTCAAGAAGAAAAAGATCCGACATAAGAAGCGAAAAAAGCAAAAAAAGACCAAGCGCGCTGTTGGCAATAGGAGGGCTAAATGATCAAATCATGGTTTTCTACCCACAGCAGCAGTCTCTCGACGGCGCGCCTCGTAGTGCTGGCTTGCCTGGCGGCGCTCGGTCTTTGGTTGTCTGCGGGCGCCCCGCGCGCGGCCGCAGACGGGGGTGGGCCCATTTGGAAGGTAGTCGCTATACCAATGCCCACAAACCTGCCTCCTGGCGGAAAAGCGCAACTGGTTGTGAGGGCAACGAATGTGGGCGATAGCCCGACACAAGGCCCGATCACGATCACTGACACGCTACCAGCCGGAATCACCGCCACAGGTGTTATCGGCGTTGACAACTTCAGGCGCGAATCTGCCGGCGAATCCCTAGCTTGCAGCCCATCCGCGCCCAGCCTTGAATGTACATATGAAGAACCGGTGGAAACCGGTGACACGCTGGTGGTGCGGATCTCCCTGGAAGTAGAAGAAGGCGCTCAGACTCCTGCGGTCAATCACGTCTCGGTAGCCGGCGGTGGTGCAGAACCTGTTGTCGCCGATGAATCCTTCACGATCAGCTCCACGCCGATGAGGTTCGGCTTTGCGCCCGGCAGCGTCTTTGTTGCGGTTTCCGACTCCAGCGCGGGATCTCACCCAGATGTGTCGGCTAATTTCGATTTGGTCACGGCTGGTATGGGCATATACGGCGTTTCAGCACCGCCAGCGGGGAATGCGAAGGACATAAGGTTCGACCTGCCGCCAGGACTGGTTGGAAACACGGTTGGCATGCCAAGCTGCCCAGCCGCGCAGGCAATATCCATCGGCTGTCCAGCTGACACAGTGGTCGGCACAGCGACTGTCTCACTTGCCTACGGGCTGGAAATCGCGACGCCGGTCTACAACATAGAACCTAGCCCCGGTGAGCCCGCGGCGTTCGAGTTTGTAGCGCTCGTCCTTCCGGTTAGGCTCGATACGAGCGTGCTGTCTGATGGCAACTACGGTGTTCGTGTGACTGCGGCAGACATCAGCGAGGCGGTCCCGGTTTTGGGGAGCGAGGTGACGTTCTGGGGTATACCGGCCGACCACCAGGGCCCCGGTGCCTTGCATCCACATTACTTCGGTAACGGAACGGGGATATATCCGTTCCCGGGCGGCATAGGTGGTCACAGCGAATCGACAAGGGTGCCGCTGCTTTCCAATCCCACGCAGTGCACTGCGCCACTTGTCGCTACGGCCTCCGCGGACGAATGGGGTGCCCCCGAAGTGTTCAGCTCTCAGGCTGCCTCCGTGGGCAGCCTTACCGGATGCCTGCAACTGAAGCCTTCCGCCTCAATCTCGATGCTTCCAGACACGCTTGAGGCGGGTGCGCCGGCAGGCTATTCGCTTGATCTGCGAGTCCCGCAAAGCCACAATGCCGACGCTCTGGCCCAGCCCGACGTCAAGCGCGTTGTGACGACCCTACCCATGGGCGCCGTTGTGTCTCCATCGGCGGCGTGGGGCCTACAGGCGTGCTCGGACGAGTTGTTCGGTCTACACTCCGGACGGCGAGCGGAATGTCCACGAGAAGCGCAGGTGGGCACTGTCCGGATAAAGACCCCGGCGCTCTCCGAAGGGCTGGAAGGCCAGGTATATCTAGGCGCCCCGTCATGCGAAGTGTGCACGCCCGTTGACGCCGAAACCGGCAGCATGGTGCGCCTGTTCGTCCAGGCGTATTCCGAAGGTCTGGGAGGTATAGTTGTCAAGCTCGAAGGTCATGCATCGATAGATCAACAGACTGGACAGGTAACTGCGACCTTCGATGAAAACCCGCAGCTGCCCTTTGACGAGTTCCAGCTAAAACTGGGCGGGGGCCCAAGAGCTGTGCTCGCCAATCCGCGGGTGTGCGGTCCGGCGACAACCAGTATGGACTTGACGCCGTGGAGCGCGCCGTTTACCTCCGATGTGACGCCTTCATTCACCTTTGCCATAAATAAAGGGTGCATAGGCTCACAGTTTGCCCCTTCGCTCGTGTCCGGCACCACGAATATCCAGGCCGGCGAATACAGTCCCTTCACTCTCTCGTTTGGTCGTAACGATGCGGACGAGTTCCTGAGCAGTCTGCAACTGCGGATGCCCCTGGGATTGCTGGGATCGTTGTCAGGTGTGCCTCTATGCAAAGAACCGCAGGCTGCGCAAGGAGTGTGCGGACAAGACAGCCTGATTGGGCACGTGCAGGCATTGACGGGCCCGGGCGCCGATCCCTTTCTCGTATCCGGCGGTCAAGTCTTCTTGACGGATGGCTACAAGGGCGCACCGTTTGGTTTGTCCATCGTGGTCCCCGCCAAGGCCGGCCCCTACACGCTGTCGGGTACCACCGGTCACGGAGACGTGGTGGTACGGGCTGCGATAGACGTGGATCCCCACACTGCGGCGCTGACCGTGACAAGTGATCGGCTGCCGACAATGCTCAACGGCATTCCGCTTCAGCTGCGGGTAGTAAACGTCACGATCGACAAGCCGAGGTTCACGTTCAATCCAACCAGTTGCGACAAGAAGGAGGTTGCGGCAACGCTCGCAAGCCAGGAAGGATCAAGCACTAATGTCTCCTCTCCCTTCCAGGTCACCAACTGTGGTGCGCTCGGCTTCAAACCCAAGTTCTCGATCTCAGCTTCGGGGAAGACAAGTCGAGCCAACGGGGCCAGCCTGGACGCAAAGCTGTCCTATCCCACGAACCTGGGACAAGCAAACATAGCGAGGGTGAAGGTCTCCCTGCCTAAGCAGTTGCCCTCAAGGCTAACTACGTTGCAGAAGGCCTGCACGGCGCAAACGTTCGACGCTGACCCAGCCGCGTGTCCAGCCGCATCCCGGATCGGGACAGCGACAGCGACCACACCGGTGCTCCCGGTCCCACTAACGGGGCCTGTGTACTTTGTTTCCCATGGTGGCGAGGCGTTCCCAGACCTCGTGGTCGTCCTCCAAGGTTACGGCGTGACGGTCGACCTTGTCGGGACCACTTTCATCAGCAAAGCCGGGATCACCAGCACCACATTCAAGACCGTCCCCGACGTACCAGTAGGCAGCTTCGAGCTGAAGCTACCCCAAGGCAAATACAGCGCGCTCGCGGCCAACGGCAACCTCTGTAACACCAAAATCACAATGCCCACCGCGTTCGTCGCCCAAGACGGCGCAGAAATACACCAGTCGACACCGATCAGCACCACCGGCTGCGCCAAGCACAAGGCTAAGAAAGCGAAAAAGGCGAGTAAGCGTGGAAGGCACACACCCGGTGGGAAAGGCGACAGCGGGAAGAAGAAATGACATGTCCGGTAATGGAAGGGCGCCGTCCCGTGAGACGGTGCCCAGGAGGCTGAATTCAAATAGCGATGGGCTCGGGCAAGAACGCGTAACCGAGATCCAACGCAGGCGAATACTCGCCGCGATGGCGGAAGTGGCGTCAGAGCAGGGCGCGGTAAGTGCGACGGTCGCCCGGGTAGTGGCACGCGCGGGTGTGTCGCGCCGCACGTTCTACGAGGTCTTCGACGACTGCGAGGATTGCTTTCTCTCGACGCTCGAGGAGGGTGTGGCTCGTGCCTCCGAGTGTGTGTTGCCTGCCTATCAGACGGCCGGTGAGTGGCGTGAGCGGATCAGGGCGTCGCTCATCGCACTGCTGCGGTTCTTCGATGAGGAGCCGTTCCTGGGCCGGGTCCTTGTCGTTGAGTCGCTTGGAGCTGGGCGCAATTCGCTTGAGCTCCGTTCTCGCGTGCTTGCACGGCTAGTCATGGCTGTAGACGCACGGCGTAGCGAAGCAAGAGTGGGCGCTGAGGCAACATCTTTGGTAGCCGAAGCTACAGTGGGTGCGGTCTTCTCCGTGATCCACGGTCGTCTGCTCGAGCGGAGCTCAAAACCACTCCTCGAGCTTGTCAACCCGCTGATGAGCATGATCGTTCTGCCTTATGCCGGACCCGCCGCTGCGCGCAGAGAGCTCAAGAGGCCCGTGGTCAAGGCTGTCACGCGTGATACGACCAGACCTCGCAATCCGCTCAAGGGTCTTGAAATGCGCCTCACCTACAGGACGGTGCGGGTCCTGGGCGCGGTCGCCTCCCACCCTGCCTCTTCCAACCGCGTCATAGCGGAAGCGTCTGGCATCGGTGACCAAGGACAGATTTCCAAGCTGCTAGCGCGGTTGGAGAGGCTTGGACTGATCGAGAATCGTGGTGTGGTGCCCGCGCGCGGCGAACCCAACGAATGGAAGCTCACCCAGCGCGGAGGGGAGGTGCATAGTGCCGTTGCCACTCAGAGTTCACCCGCATGACCCCTCAACCAACGGTGGTTTCACGCCAGGAGCCGGGCGTCAGGGCGCCCACGTGGAGGAGATGCAGCGTCGGCGCCTGCTTTTGGCGACCGTCGAAGTCCTTGCCGAGGAGGGATTCGAAAACGCGAGCATTGGACGCATCTGTAAGCGCGCGGGAGTCTCTCGCAGGACGTTCTACGAGCTGTTCGAGGAGCGAGAAGAGTGTCTGCTCCTGGCTTTCGACTCAACGATCAAGCGGATCGCCCACCGAGTCGTAGCCGGCTATGAAGAAGGCTCGAGCTGGTGCGAGCGGGTTAGGAACGCTCTAGTTGCGCTGCTCGAGATCCTCGATGCCGAACCCCATCTTGCCCGAGCACTACTGATCGAGACGCCGAAGGCGGGACCCATGATCGCTGAGCGACGTGCCCAAGTGATTGGAGTGTTGGTGGCTGCGGCCGAGGAAGGTCGAGGAGAATCGCGTCGTGGCATCCAGCCTCCGCCACTCACTGGTCAAGGCGTGGTCGGCGGGGCCCTGTCGGTCATTCATGCGCGCCTGCTTGAAGTGACCAAGGACGATGACCGGCTCCCCTTGAGTGAGCTGGCGGGTGCGTTGATGGCGATGATCGTGCATCCCTACCTTGGCCCTGTCGCCGCTCGCCGTGAGCTGGAACGGCAAGTTCCGGTCGCGCCAAGCGACAGCGGACCGCTCAAGGACCCCTTCAAGGATCTCTCGATCCGCTTCACTTACCGCACCGCTCGTGTGCTGGCCACGATCGCAGCCGATCCTGGCGCAAGCAACCGCCTGATCGCCGACAGCTCGGGCATCGCCGACGAGGGTCAGATGTCACGCTTGCTCAACCGCCTACAGCACGCAGGCCTGATCGAGAACCGCAGCGAAGGGCAATCCAAGGGCGAACCCAACGCCTGGGCTCTTACACCACGAGGTCAAGCGATTCATACGACACTCGACGGTAACGGTAGCTAGAGCTCAGACCAGGCCGCAAGTGGCGCCAGCTGGCAGAGCTACCAAGAAGATCACCAGGCCAAAGCTGGACGTCAGGGTGATGCGGCTCCGGCGTTTGCTCCTCGCGGTTGCCCAGCGCCTCTGAAGGCCTCCTCCCGATGAGGGTTGACACGAGTGCAAGGGTCGTGTATAAACACCCAGTAGCTTGTTGCCGGTTGGTTGCGAGCGGACATAAGGTCGGGTTTTGGGTCGGTCTTCGTGGTCGACACCAACTTGTTTTGACGGGGACCTTGGGAGAGGGACCGGGTCGCAATCCTGAGAGGGAGTTGTTTTTCGCGTGTTTTCTTTGGGGAATAGCGTTGTTGAGAGTCTGTGTGTCTCTGATGGGTCCGTAATAGGACGCGTCAGCGTCGCTGACGCGTCTCTCTCTCTCTCTCTCTCTCTCTCTCTGGCCGAGCCGGCGTCTAGCCGCTAGCTCCCATCGCCGCCGTGTAGCTCGGCGGCCGGCCGGTCCAAGTGGCCGGCTTGACTACTCGCGTCGCATGCGCGGCGCTTCATGTTCTTCCACTGCCACAAGCCCTGGGCTTGTGGCGGCTCTGTCGTGCCCGCGGTCCCGCGGGTCGTTTTCGTGTGGATCGCTTTCTAGGAGGGGATGGGTGTGATGAGTGTTCGCGGGTCTGTGAGGTTCGCAGGGGTGTTGTGCGTGTTGTTGGCAGGGCTTGTGTTCGCAGGTTCGGCGTTTGCGGCGGCGTCGGCGCCTGTGGTGGAACGTGTGTGGGGCTCTGAAGTGAACAGAAGTACCGCGCGGATCAACGCGCAAATCAACCCGTCTGAAGCGGACACGACCTACCGCTTCGAATACGGTCCCGAAACCTCCTATGGATCCAGTCTGCCCGTGCCCGATGGCGATCTTGGCTCTGGGAGCGAAGGCGTGGAAGTCAGTGAGTTCTTGACGGGCTTGCAGGCTGGTGGCACGTACCACTATCGGGTCGTGGCAATCAACTCCTCCGGTACGACGCTCAGCGGAGATGGGACGTTCACCACGTTTTCCGCGCCCTCGCCCGAACCTGCCGATACGTGCCCAAACGCGGCGTACCGGGTCGGCTCCTCCACCGGCCTGCCCGACTGTCGTACGTATGAGATGGTCAGCCCTGTCATCAAGAACGGCGGGGATGTAAGCGGCGAATCGTTTGGCCAGACGCTGGCCTCCGAAACCGGCGAACGTGTCGAGTTCATGTCGAAAACTGGGTTCGGTGAAGTAGTCGGGTCGGGTAACGCAGGGTACACGCAGTATGTCGCCGAACGGAGTCCCGACGGCTGGGTGAGCAAAGGCATTACGCCAACTCCGAATGCAGCAAACGGCGCACAAATCTTTTATTACAAAACGGAGGTGATGGAGTTCTCTTCTGACCTGAGTATCGCCGGGCTGCTTGGCTACAGCTTGCCCGAGGGTCCAGCTACCGCGATGCCAAACAGCGAAAACCTTTATTTGGAGGACACTATCACTGGCAAACTGCCGGTAGCGCTCACTGACACGAGTTACAGCAGTGAACCATTTCCGTCGTACCTGCCGTCGTTCTTCCTCCAGATCTTCGGAAAACCGGAACTTGGCGGCGCAACTCCTTCACTCAGCGTGGTGACTTTCGCAAGTCACCTCAACTTCCTTCCGGAAGCTAGCGAAATCTTCAACGATAAGGCGTACGTATATGAACACGGCTCCTTGAAACTGCTCGGCGTGCTTCCCGATGGAAGCATCCCGCCTAGCGGATCAAAGTTGGTCTTTGGCAGCGAAGACGAACGAGGCCGGGATGAACCTGCGATCGCCGCAAAAGACACGGTGTCTACCGATGGGTCTCGTATCCTGTTTGAAGTGCCCGAATTCCCGCATCAGCTGTTCATGCGTAAGAACGGTACGACGAGCGTAATGGTGACCGAATCGGAGACAAGCGAACCGGTGGCGGCGGCAAACATCGAACTCGAGGCGGCGACGCCTGATCTCAAGCACATCGTGTTCCGTACTTCAACCCGTTTGCTGGACAGCGCACCGGAAGGCGGTGGGCTTTACATGTACACGGACAGCCCCAGCCCGGAATCGGAAAGCAACCTCACGTTTATTGGGAATACCTATGTAGGAAATGAAGACCCCGTGCTTGGCATGAGCGAAGACGGTACACATATCTACTACACCGACACTTACGTAGTCCACTTGTGGGACGCCGGTCAGACGCGTCAGGTCGCCCCAGAACCGGGTGTGGTTGTTAACGAAGAACTTGAAAGGGCGGTCAAGATAGGTAACGCACGTGTTAGTCCCGACGGGCAAACAGTGGCTTTCATGGCAAGGACCAATCTGACGGCCGACGCGAAGGTCATTCCTCGTTCGTTGAGTGGCGGAGTGTTGTATGTGTATAAGGCGGCGACGAGCACGTTGAAGTGTGTGTCGTGTCTTGCGACCCATGCCACGTCGACGGTTGGCGTGGAAGATGGTGTGCATGCGAATAGTGGTGGTACGGAATTGTCTGAGCCGTATCGACCGCGGTTTATGAGCAGCGAAGGACGTTACGTGTTCTTCAATACGTCTGAAGCTTTGGTGCCCCAGGACACTAATGGGGTGACTGATGCATATGAGTACGACACCGTCACAAACCGGTTGTCGTTGTTGTCGACCGGTACGGGTGAAGACCCGGCGTGGTTCGTGGAAGCGAGCGCGGATGGTCGTGACGCGTTCCTTGTGACACGCCAGAAATTGACGGGTTGGGATCCGGACAAGCTTGTCGATGTGTATGACGTGCGCGTGGACGGGGGGTTGGCGGAACCGCCGGCGCCTGGTGTGCCGTGTGCTGGGGATGCGTGTCAGGGCACGCCAACGGCGGCGCCTTCGTTCAATACGGCGTCGGGTTTCAGCGGGCTTGGCAATCCGAGCTTTGCAACGGCGGTGAAGGCCAAGACACGGGCTAAGCCCAACGGCAGGTTGCGCCATGCGCTGGCTGTGTGTCGTAAGAAGCCGAAGCGCAAGCGAGTGGGTTGTGAACGCGTGGCACGAAAGCGTTATGGGGCACGAGTGTCCTCGGCGCACAACAGTCGATCCGGGCGCTAGAGGGGGAGAATGAGAATGTCAAGGAATCCGAGGATCGTGTTTCGCGCGGCGGCCGCAACAGTGCTGGCATGCGTGTTGGTGTGTGCGGCGGCGGCTGCGTCAGCGTTCGCGGCTCCGAAGTTGGTGTTGCGCAATATTACCCCGAATACGGTGCGGGCCGGGGAAGAAGTCGCCCTGCCGTTCTGGGTACAGAACACTGGAGACACTGCCACGCAGGGTCCGATCACTGTTGTCGATACGTTTGGCTCGCAGGTAACGAGCGTCAAATCCGCGCCCGAAATCGGACCCAGTGAGACTGGCACCACATCGTCTGCAACGCCGATCAGCGTGGAATGCCAGAGCAGAACAACGTCGGTATCGTGTGAAATCACGGGGACGTTGGAGCCTGGTGTTCAGGTAGTGATCCAGGCGGTCGCTACCGTCCCCGATGAAGCAACCGGGTCGATCTCCGATCGGATCGCCGTGTCCGGTGGCGGTGCGACCCGTGCTATAGAAGAAGAACGCTCGATAGATATCGGGTCTCCCGGTGCGTTCGGGTTCAATAGCGGCGCTGTCGAATTCGTGAACGCGAATGATTCGCCTGACGTGTTGGCGGGGTCCGTTCCCGACGAATACACAACGAAGCTTGACTGGAAGTCGTTCTTCTCGTTTACGAACGCCGCGGCTCCGGCGATCGACTCTGACGAGTTCTTCAAGGATGTGGTCGCCCATCTTCCTCCGGGTATGATCGGTAATCCCTCCGCGAGCACTCTGTGCACGACAGACGAACTGGGGACACTTGAGGACCCGTCGCAAGTTGGTGGGGTGCAGGAATTGCCCAGTTGTCCGCAGGACAGTCAGATAGGTCTTGCGCGTGTAGGTGTTGGTGGCAGGTATTACACGACGGGCTTGTTCAACATGGTTCCACCGTATGGCGCTTCGGCGGAGCTCGGCTTCGATGTCCAGGGCACCGTGATCTTGCTTGACGCGTACGTGCGTGCGGGCGATCATGGGATCGATGTGATCAGTCGTGACACGAGTACTTCGGTTGCTGTGAGTTCGACCGAAATCACCGTGTGGGGCGTACCAGCCGATCACAGTCACGACATCTATCGCTGGAGTTGCGTTGGCACCGATGGTTACGGTCCGAGCGGCTTGTCGTGTTCGACGAATGCTCGCCGTCAGCCGTTCCTGCGGATGCCGACCTCGTGTACCGGCGCGCCGCTTGTGTTCGGTGCTGAATCGAATAGTTATGAAGACCCGTCGGTGATGCAGAAGATCGATTTTCAGGGGCCGGTGGTGGCTGGTTGTGACATGGTGCCGTTCGCGCCGAGCATCACGGTCACCCCGACTAGTACAGCCACGAGTAGCCCCACCGGCGTGGACGTGAAGCTGTCTTTGCCGCAGACCCGGAACCCTGATGGTTTGGCTGAGGCCGACCTGAAGAAGGCTGTGGTGACGTTGCCTGAAGGGATGTCGATCAATCCGTCGGCGGCTGATGGATTGCAGGCTTGCGATGACGCACACTTGCATTTGGGTTCCAGTACGCCTGCGGAATGCCCTGAAGGGTCGAAGATCGGGACGGTGCTATTGCACACACAGTTGATACCGAACCCGATCGAAGGGTCGGTCTACATTCGCACCCAGAACTCCAGTGATCCGGAGTCTGGGGAAATGTTCAGGATGGTCATCGAGCTACGCGATGACGCACACGGTCTCGATTTCAAGATCCCGGGGCAGATTCGGGCTAATCCTGTGACGGGTCGTTTGACGACGACGTTCGATGACAATCCGCAATACCCATTCGAAGACATAAGTCTGCAGTTCAAGTCCGGGGCACGTGCACCGCTGTCGACCCCGGCGACGTGTGTGACGCAGACGACCGAAGCAGCGCTTTACCCGTGGGCGCGTCCGGAGGAAGCGACAGGACCCTCGGATAGCTTCCAGCTGAACTCCGGCCCGAATGGGACTCCTTGTCCTGGTGCGGTTCTGCCGTTCAATCCGGGCTTGAATGCGGGTGTGAGCGATGTGGAAGCTGGTGCGTTCACATCGTTCCTCACAACGTTCAGCCGCAGTGATGCCGATCAGCATATGCAGGGCGTGTCTGTGACTATGCCCAAGGGTTTGCTCGGTTCGCTCGTCGGGCTGCCATTGTGTCCTGAAGCGCAGGCCAACAGCGGCACGTGCTCCTCTGATTCGCAGATTGGGACAGTCACGGCTGGTGCGGGGACGGGTCCGACACCGTTCTATGTGACGGGCGGCAAGGTTTATATGACCGGCTCGTACAAGGGTGCCCCGTACGGGTTGAGTATCGCTGTGCCTACGAAGGCCGGCCCGTTCGACCTCGGCACTGTGGTGGTGCGCGCAAAGGTCGAAGTGGATCCGCACACCGCACAACTATCAGTCACGAGCGATCCCCTCCCGCAAGTCGTGGGTGGTGTCCCGGTCGACCTGCGGCTTGTGAACGTCACGATCGACAGGCCGAACTTCGTGTTCAACCCAACAGATTGCGCCCAGGCGAACGTGGCCGGGAACATCACAGGGGTCCAAGGCACGATCGCGCACGTGTCAGAGCCGTTTCAGGTCACGAATTGTGCAGCGTTGAAGTTCCAGCCCAAATTCGGGGTTTCGGTCTCGGGTAAGACCTCGAGAGCGAACGGTGCGAGCCTCGACGCAAAGCTCATCTATCCGAAGGCCGTGCGGGGCACCCAAGTGAACATCGCCAAGGTGAAGGTTTCGTTGCCTAAGCAACTCCCGTCGCGACTGACGACGTTGCAGAAGGCGTGTACCGCGCAAACATTCGAAGCGAACGCTGCAGCCTGTCCCGCCGCTTCAAGGATCGGGACAGCGACAGCAACCACACCAGTACTACCGGTCTCCCTGTCGGGGCCTGTGTATTTCGTGTCGCATGGTGGCGAGGCGTTCCCAGACCTCGTCGTCGTCCTCCAAGGCTACGGCGTCACAGTCGACCTGGTTGGAACAACGTTCATCAACAAAGCGGGCATCACGAGCACCACGTTCAAGCAAGTACCCGACGTACCCGTCGGCACATTCGAGCTGAAGCTCCCACAAGGCAAGTTCAGCGCACTCGCCGCCAACGGGAACCTCTGCGCGAGCAAACTAAAGATGCCCACAGCCTTCGTCGCTCAAGACGGAGCAGAAATACACCAATCCACCCCAATCGGCGTCACCGGCTGCGCCAAGCACAAGACCAAGACGAAAAAGGCGAGTAGAGCCAGCCACAAGAGCACCGGCCGCAAGAACGGGAAGAAAGGCAAGTAGGACCGGTGATATGTCAAGCACCGCATCGATTTGAGGTGGAATGTGAGCTCGTATGAGCAAGCCACCTCGGGTGCTGTGTTGCGCCAGGGCGGGCACGTCGCCGAGATGCAACGCCGGCGCTTGCTATTGGCATTTGTGGAAGTCCTGGCCGAGCATGGCTTGGAGAACGCGAGCGTCGGGCGCGTGTGCAAGCGCGCCGGCGTCTCGCGTCGCACCTTCTATGAGCTCTTCGAGGACCGTGACGAGTGCCTCCTAGCGGCGTTCGATGCGGCGACCGAGCGACTCTCCCAGCCAGTCATAGCTGCCTATGCGCCGGCGGGCAACGCTCGAGGGAGACACGACTGGCGTGAGCGCACACGTGCGGCCCTCACGGTCCTCCTGGAAGAGTTGGACGCCGAGCTCGACGTTGCCCGCATGTGCTTCGTGGAGACACTCAAAGCAGGTCCGGCAGTGGCCGAACGCCGCGCGGCGGTCATCGGCGCGCTTGTCACTGCGGTTGAGCAAGGCAGGGCCGAGGCGCGGCGCGGTGGCGAGCCACCGCCACTGGCGGGGCAGGGAGTCGTGGGGGGCGCCCTGTCGGTAATCCACGCGCGCCTGTTGGAGCGTCCTCCCGTACCGGACGGTCGTCGCAAGGAGCGGGCGTCTGTCCCAAACGGAGTCGAGCGCTCACCGGAGCACAATCCGCGCTTGACGGATCTCACGGGTCCACTGATGGCGATGATCGTTCACCCCTACCTCGGCTCTGCGGCCGCGCGCCGCGAGCTGGAGCGGCCCGCACCCAAGGCGGAGGGGACGAGTAACGGCACGCTCAAGGACCCCTTCAAGGATCTCTCGATCCGCTTCACCTACCGGACCGCTCGAGTGCTGGCCACGATTGCCGACAACGCCGGGGCGTCAAACCGCCTTGTCGCCGATAATGCAGGCATCACCGACGACGGCCAGATCTCACGCCTTCTGACGCGCTTGCTCCGCGCGGGCCTGATCGAGAACCGATCTGGCGGCCGGTTCAAGGGGGAGGCGAATGCTTGGGCGCTCACAGAGCACGGGGCGGCGGTCCACACGGCGCTGGCCGGGCGCTGAGCGCTACTCCCAGCGCAGTTCCTGCGGAGCCTCGCGCATCCTCAATACCTTCGCCGGCACGCCGCCCACGACCGCGTTCTCGGGCACGTCCTTGGTCACCACCGCGTTCGTGCCCACGATGCTGTTGTGCCCCACGCTCACTCCTCTCAATACGCACGCCCCATATCCCATCCAAACATTGCTCCCGACCCTCACATCGCGCTTATAGATCCCCTGCAGCCTGATCGGACGCTCCACCTCCACCACGCCGTGGTCGAAGTCGATCAGCATCACCCTGTCGGCGATGATGCACTCCCTGCCGATCGACACGTGCTGATAGGCGGAGATCGTGCACTCCTGGCCCATCACCGTCTTCGCTCCGATCGACACTTCGCCCTCGTGCACCCTGATCTTCGAGTCGTGCCCTACCCACGACCATCGGCCGATGCGCAGCGTCGCGTGCTTGCCGATCTCGAACTTCACGCGGGGGCAGATGAAGCACATGCCGTCAGTCTGAAAGCGCTTTCCATAGCGTAGCTTCAGCCATAGCCAGCGCGCTCCCAACAACGCGAAATGGCGGTTGACCATGTTCTTCTCGCGCATCCACCGCCATGTGCGCAACGCTTCTTCTAGGCGTCTCACGAGCGGGCATCCTATGCACCGCGCAACCCGAGATACTTCTCGCGTGCCACCCACGCTTGCCCAGCGCCTGCTCGACGGCGACCGCCGCGCCCTCGCGCGCGCCATAACGCTTGTCGAGGACGACCGCCCCGAGGGCTGGGACTTGGTGCGCGAGGTCTATCCACACACAGGTAAAGCGGCGGTCTATGGCTTCACGGGCCCGCCCGGCGTCGGCAAGTCCACATTGATCGGCGCTCTCACAAAGGCTCGTCGCGAGGCGGGTCGTACGGTCGGCGTGCTCTCGATAGACCCCTCCTCGCCTTTCACCCAGGGTGCCCTGCTCGGCGATCGCATTCGCCTCACCGAGCACTTCCTCGACCAGGGCGTCTTCATTCGCTCGATGGCCAACCGCGGCGCGCTCGGTGGACTCTCCGAGGCTGCGTTGCAAGCGGCCTTGCTGCTCGACGCGGCCGGGCGCGAGGACGTGTTCGTGGAGACCGTCGGCGTCGGCCAGGCCGAGATCGACATCATCGACCACGCCGACACGATCGTGCTCGTCCTGATGCCCGGCTCCGGCGACTCGATCCAGGCCTTGAAGGCAGGTGTCATGGAGATTCCCGACATCATCGTCATCAATAAGGCGGACCATCCCTTGACGGACACGATGGTGCGCGAGATCCGTGGGGTCCTGTCGCTCGCCAACGTCAATGGGGATTCGGAGAGAAGACGTTGGCGCGTGCCGATCCTCAAGACTGAGGCTGCCCACGGCAAGGGCGTGGAGGAGTTGATCGCTCAGCTCGACGCCCACCGTACGCACATCCTTGGGGAGGGGACCTTGCAGGAACGGCGCGGGCGCAACCTGCGCAACGAGGTCTTGGCGATTGCCACCGCCCGTATGCGCCGGCGCCTGGAGGACGAGTTGCGCGAGGACACCGACTTCAAGCGCTTGCTCGACGAGGTCGTCGAGCGGCGGCTCGATCCGGCTAGCGCGGCCACGACGCTTCTGGAGCGCCACCGGGGCTGACTACGCAACCTTGCGTAACGCAAGATTGCGTAACGGACACCGGCGCCTCGCGTGTAGAGTCCCACCGGTCATGGCATTTGACTACCTCCGCTTGGCCGACCGTACTTGGCCGACTTTGATTCGCTTGATGGGCGGGCACGCCAAGGTCTACCGCGCCACCAACGGTCTGATCGGTCATCGCGTACCGGGCGCCCCCGAGATGCTCCTACTCGATCACGTCGGCGCCAAGAGCGGCACGCACCGTTACACGCCGCTCGTGTTCGCCCGCGACGGCCAGAACGTCATCCTGATCGCCTCCAAGGGCGGTTATCCAAAGAACCCGGCCTGGTTCTACAACCTCAAGGCTAATCCTGACACGACTATCCAGATCGGCTCCAAACGGATGCCCGTGCGCGCGCGTGTGGCCACGCCAGAGGAGTACGACCGCCTGTGGAAGCGCGCTGTCGAAGTCTACGGCGGCTATGAAGAATATCGGCGCCGCGCCGAGCGCCAGATACCGCTCGTTGTTCTCGAACCAGCCTCCTAGCGGCTCGCTAGGCGCCTAGAGCCCGAGCGATCACCATCTGCTGCACCTCGTCGGTGCCCTCGCCGATCGTGAGGATCTTCGCGTCCCTGTAGAACCTGCACACCGGGTACTCCTCGATGTAGCCATATCCGCCGTGAATCTGCACAGCCTCCTCGCTGCAACGCACGGCGAGGCGGCCAGTCTTGAGCTTCGCTTGAGCGGCCGTCAGCGTGAAGTTCCGCCCCGCGTCCTTCTCCCTGGCGGCCTTGTACACGAGCAGCCGCGCCGCCTCGATCTCCGTTGACATGTCGGCGAGCTTGGCTTGGATCGCCTGAAACTTGGAGATCGGCTTGCCGAATGCCTTGCGCTCCTTTGCGTAGGCAAGCGCCTCGTCAAGGGCGCCTTGGGCGAGGCCCACGCCCATCGCGGCCACGCCGATGCGGCCGATGTCGAGGATGTGCAGGAACTGCTTGAAGCCTTGGCCTCTCGGGCCGAGCAAGTTCTCCTGCGGCACCCTGCATTCGCTGAACGTGAGCGGGCGCGTGTCCGAGGCGTTCCAGCCCATCTTGCGGTACGGCTCGCCTTGCTCATAGCCGGGTGTGCCGTTGGCGACGATGATGTTCGAGATCTCCTTGGCGCCGCCCGCGCCGGTCTGCGTGCCGGAGGAGGCATCGCCGGTGGAGCTATCGCCCGTGACTGCTGTGATGCACACCACGCCCGAGATGCTTGTGCCCGCGTTCGTGATGAACTGCTTGGCTCCATCGATCACCCATTCGCCGTCCTCCAGGCGCGCGCGTGTGCGGGTGTTGCCGGCATCGCTTCCCGCCTCCGGCTCGGTCAACCCGAATGCGCCCAGTCTTTCCCCGGAGCACAGCCGCGGCATCCACTCGCGCTTCTGCTCCTCTGAGCCGAACAGGTAGATCGGCTGGGTCCCGAGCGAGGTGTGCGCGCACAAGGTGATCGCCACCGAGGAGTCCACGCGTG
This sequence comes from uncultured Solirubrobacterales bacterium, assembly GCA_963731565.1. Taxonomy (GTDB): domain Bacteria; phylum Actinomycetota; class Thermoleophilia; order Solirubrobacterales; family Solirubrobacteraceae; genus Palsa-744. The sequence continues at coordinate 3,020,035 of CAVSWG010000001.1, read as the reverse complement.
TCAGCTCCTCCACCGCTAGCGCATAGGCGAGCGTGTCCCCGCCGCCCCCACCGTACTCCTCGGGGAACGGGATCCCCATAAGCCCCAGCTTCCCCAGCTGGGCGACGATCTCATACGGAAACGACTTCGTGCGGTCGAGCTCCTCGGCAACCGGCGCCACCTCGCCTTCGGCGAACTCGCGCACAGTGCGCCGAATCAGCTCGTGGTCTGGTGAGAGGTCGAAGTCCATTGTCGTCATTCTCACAGCATCGCTCTAGGATTGCCCGTCATGGCTCGCATGCGTCTCATCCTCGACGTCTTGGCGCCCCGCCAGCGCCATCGCTACGGTTCGCACCGCTCGCAACGCGCCGATCTTTATTTGCCCCGTAGAGCCGCCGGTCCCCATCCGGTGATGATCCTCATCCACGGTGGCTCCTGGCAGGTGCGCTACGGCAAGATCGTCATGCGTGGGCTAGCCGGTGACCTGATGCGGCGCGGCTGGGCCGTGTGGAACATCGAGTACCGCCGTGTCGGCGATGGCGGCGGTTGGCCCGCGACCTTCGAGGACGTTGCCGCCGCGATCGATCATCTGGCGACGATCGAAGCCCCGGTGGATCTCGAGCGTGTGAGCATCCTCGGCCACTCCGCGGGCGGGCATCTGGCGCTTTGGGCCGCCGGTCGCTCAAAGCTTCCCCCGGGAGCGCCCGGCATGCCTTCTCCCATACCTGTGAGGCGAGTGATCTCCCAAGCCGGCGTTTGCGATCTCACCGAGGGCTACCACAGGGTGCCCGAGGGCGCCGTCAAGAGCCTCATGGGTGGCGGTCCTGAGCAGTTGCCCGAGCGCTACGCGATCGCCGATCCCATGGCCCACGTGCCCTTGGGCATACCGGTGCTACTCGTGCACGGGACCCAAGACGAAACCGTGTCCATCGATCTCAGTCGCAACTACGAGCGCGCCGAGCGCGCTGCCGGAGGCACGGTCGAATTGGTCGAGATCGAGGGCGAGGCCGGCCGCCACCGCGCTCACATCGACCCCCGTGGGGAGGCTTGGGCTGCAGTTGCTTCCCGGCTGGATGGCTACAGGCACGCCGACAGTGCGTCGGTGCAGCTCGCCTAGCAGTAGGAGCGCGCCAACTCCACCAGCAAACGGACTCCATAGCCCGAGGCGCCTTTACCAACGTACGTGCGTCCCAAGTCCCAGGCCGAGCCGGCGATGTCCAGGTGTACCCACGGTGTCTCGCCCACGAAGTGCGACAGGAAAGTGGCGCCCACGATCGTGCCCGCCTTGCGACCCTCCGGCGCATTGTCCAGATCGCCGTACTTGCCTTTGATCAGCTCGTCGTACTCGGCGTGCAGTGGCAGCCGCCACACGATCTCGCCGCTGCGCTCACCGGCCTCGGTGACCTGCGCGGCAAATGCATCGTCGCTTGAGAGCAAGCCCGAGTAGGTCGAGCCAAGCGCGATGATCACGGCGCCCGTCAAGGTAGCCAGGTCCACAACCCGCTCGGCTCCCAGTGAGATCGCGTGGTGCAGGCAATCCGCGAGCACGAGCCGGCCCTCGGCGTCCGTGTTGTTGACCTCGATCGTCGTCCCATTGGCGGCCGTCACGATGTCCCCTGGCTTGACCGAGCGCCCGCTTGGCAGGTTCTCCGTCGCGCCCACCACGCCCACGATCCTCACCGGCAGGCCGATTCTGGCGATCGCCGCGATCGCCGATATGACCGCCGCTCCGCCGGACATATCGAACTTCATCTCGCTCATCTTCGGCCCGGGCTTCAGCGAGATGCCGCCACTGTCAAATGTGACTGCCTTGCCCACCATTCCGAGGATCGGCTGTCCCGCCCCGGGTCCGGTCAGATTCGGAGGCTCGTAGCGCAACGTGATCAAGGCCGGCTCCTCGTCTGAGCCTTGAGCCACAGCCGCAAAAGCCCCCATCGAGCGTCCCACAATGCCCGCGCGACCCTCCGTCTCGACCGACAGATGCTCGATTTCCTGTCCTAGCTTGCGCGCGTGCTCAGCAAGCGCTGTCGGCGTCAGGTCGTTCGCGGGCCGGTTCTGGAGATCGCGCGCTTCGTTCACGGCCTCTGCCACGACCCGCGCCTGCGCGACGGCCGTCGCGTGATCACCCTCGCCGGTCAAGAGCAAGCCCTCTAGGTGCTTGGGCTTGGCTTCCGCACCCTGCCCGCTTGTGTCCTTTGCCGCGGACTTGTGGCTCTCGAAGCTGTAGTCGGCGAGCATGGTCCCGTGCACGAGCGCGCCCGCGACCTCACCGTCGTTTGTGGGCACCTGCCAGCAGAGCACCTTGCTCGAGAGCTCCCGTGTGCGCTCGCGCGCCACTGCCGCCGCAACGCGGGCACGCTCGGGTGTGAAGTCCTCGCGCTCCCCGAGGCCCACGATCAGCCAGCGCTTACCGCCGGAATGCGTCAGTGCCAGTGACTTCAGCGAACGGCCGGCCTCGCCACTTGCCAGTAGCTCTGCGACCTCCTGGGGCGCTCCCATGGGTGTCTCAGATCCCGCAAACGTCCCTACGACGACCGTGTCGGCGTCGGTCTGCCCGGCTGCTTGGCTGCTCCACGACACGTTCACGATTCGCGCACGATATCGGCCCCGCTAGGATTCTCGTCCTCTGCCTGCCATCCCCGGCCGGGCGGTGGACAAATCCAACTTAGGAGAATCGCCTCGATGCCCAAGACCGTGATCCTCGGCTCCGCGCGCACACCCATCGGCAAGATGGGCGGAGGCCTGTCCACGCTGCCGGCCACTGAGCTAGGTGCCGTCGCGATTGAGGCGGCCCTGGAGCGCTCCGGCGTAGAGCCAGGCCAGGTCGAGCATGTCGTCATGGGACAGGTCCTTCAGGCCGGCCAAGGTCAGATCCCCTCACGCCAGGCCCAGATCAAGGCCGGCATTCCCAAGGAGGTCTCCTCCGAGACGATCAACAAGGTGTGCGCCTCGGGTATCCGCGCCACCGTGATCCTCGACCAGGCGATCCGCGCGGGCGACGTCAACGTCGGCGTGGCCGGCGGCATGGAGTCCATGTCTCAAGCTCCCTACCTCCTGCCAGGAGCACGCTTCGGTTTTCGCATGGGCGATGTGAAGGCGCTCGACGCGATGGTCCACGACGGTCTCACCAATCCGTTCTCGGGCAAGCAGATGTTCGTCGAGGCCACTGAGGTCGGCGACGAGCTCGAAGATCACCCGCGCCGACCTCGACCGCTGGGCTTTGCGCTCGCACGAGCTGGCCTTGAAGGCAACCGACGAGGGTCGCCTGCCTGAGGAGATTGTGTCGGTCACGATCAAAGGCCGCAAGGGGGACACCGTCGTCGAGATCGACGAGGGCCCGCGTCGTGACACTTCCCTGGAGAAGCTCGCAGCGTTGCCCGGTCTCGTCGGCAAGGATGGCTCCCACACTGCCGGCAACTCCCCCGGCGTCAACGACGGAGCCGGCGCACTCGTTGTCGCCTCCGAGGACTGGGCGTCCGCCAACGGCCGGGAGGCTCTGGCAGAGATCGTCGTCCACGCTCAGTCGGCCGACGAATTCGCCTACCTAGCCCGCACGCCCGCTACGGCCGCCAAGAAGGCTTTGGAGAAGGCTGGCCTGAAAGCCGAGGACATCGACGTGTGGGAGATCAACGAGGCTTTCGCCTCGGTCGCGCTCAACTCGATTCGCATGCTTGGCATCGACGAGGACAAGGTCAACGTCAACGGCGGTGCCGTCGCGCTCGGCCACCCCATCGGCGCGTCCGGCGCGCGTCTGCTCGGCAGCCTCGTCTACGAGCTGCGCCGCCGCGGCGGCGGGCTCGGTTGCGCCGCGATCTGCTCCGGCGGCGGGCAGGGCGATGCGGTCATCCTCAAGGTCTGAGGCGATGTCTGCCGAGACACCCACGCAAGGCAAGATCCGTGTGGTCGTGGCCAAGCCCGGCCTCGATGGCCACGATCGTGGCGCCAAGATCATCGCGCGCGCTCTGCGTGATGCGGGCATGGAGGTCATCTACACGGGCTTGCACCAGACGCCTGAGCAGATCGTGGAGACCGTGATCCAAGAGGACGCCGACGCCGTTGGCCTGTCGATCCTCTCCGGAGCCCACATGACGTTGGTGCCGCGCGTGGTCCAACTCCTGCACGAGCAGTCGATCGACGACGTGATCGTCACGGTCGGCGGCACGATCCCCGCCGAAGACATTCCCGAGCTGAAGAGCCTGGGCGTGGCTGAGGTATTCACCCCGGGTGCACCCACCCAAGCGATCGTTGATTTCATCCGCAATGCAACGACTGCTCGCAGTCCTGATTGACTCGTCAGTCAACTCAGGTAGGATTGCCCCATCGACATCCCTGAAGGAGTAGCTGAATGAAGATTTGCGTCCTGGTGAAGGAGGTCCCGGACGCCGCCGTCGAGAAGCGCATCAATAGCTCGACGGGGCGCATGGACCGAGGTGGAGAGAAGAATCTCAACCCGTATGACACGCACGCCATTGAGGCGGCGATGCAGGTTCGCGAGGGCGGCGTTGCCCCCGTGGAGGAGATCGTGGCCGTGACCATGGGCCCGGAGAGCGCCGTGCGCGCTCTACACAAGGCCGTCTCGCTCGGGGCGGACCGCTCCGTGCACCTCTCCGACCCCGCGGTCGCCGGCTCGGACGTCGCCGCCACCGGCTACGCCTTGGCGCAGACCTTGGACCGCGAGAAACCAGATCTCGTACTGCTCGGCCAGCAGTCAGACGACGGTGAGTGCTACACGATCGGCGCGGTCGTCGCCGAGCACCTCGGCATGCCCTCGCTGACCCAGGTCATCAAGATGGATGTCGCCACCGACTCCCTGCGCTGTGAGCGTCAGGCCGAGTACGGCTACGACACGGTTCAGATCAAGCTGCCCGCGGTCATCTCCGTCGGTGACGCCATCAACGAGCCGCGCTACCCGTCGCTGAAGGCGATCATGGGTGCCAAGAAGAAGCCGCTCGACACGGTCACCGCGGCCGATGTCGGCGTTGACCCCTCGAAGGTCGGCGGCGATAACTCCGCCGCCCAATGGGTCGCCGCGAAGGCTCCTCCGGCCAAGGCCGCGGGCGAGATCATCGAGGACGAGGACACCAACGAGACCGTTGAGAAGATCGTGTCGTGGCTCGACGAGAGGAAGCTGATCTAGATGGCAAACATCCTTGTCTACGCGCTCCACTACGAAGGCGCGATCAACAAGAACTCATTGGGTGCCGTCTCTGAGGGCGCCAAGCTGGCCGCCGAGCTCGGCGGCGAGGCGCACGCGATCCTCGTAGGCGAAGGTGTCCCGCAGGACCTCGCGGCGTCGCTCGGCAACTACGGCGCCAAGAAGGTGCTCATCGCCGAGGGTCCCGAAGGGCTCGCTCAGCCGGTCGTCGATGCGATGGGCGCGGCGATCTCAAGTGGCGACTACAAGTACGCCCTCTTCGGCGGCGGTCTGCTCGGCTTCGAGATCGGCGCCGGCTTGGCCGCGCGCCTCGGCGCGGGCGTCGCGATGGAGGTCACCGCGGTGCGTGCGGAGGGCGGCGAATTGATCGCCGAGCGTCCGATCCTCGGTGACTCCGCGATCTCGGAGATCAAGTACCGCTCCGACGTCGGCATCGTGATCGGGCGCCTCAACGCGTTTGAGATCAAAGAGACAGGCGCTGGTGCCGCTCCGGTCGAGTCGGTCAGCTTCGAGCTGTCAGAGCACGCCAAGCAAGCCACGATGGTCACGCGCGGCGAACAGCGCGGTGCAGACGTTGACATCGAGGGCGCTTCGATCCTGATCGCAGGCGGTCGCGGTCTCGGCAAGGCGGAGGGCTTCGAGCTTTGCGAAGAACTCGCCGGCGCGTTCGGTAACAACGCGGCGGTAGCCGCCACCCGCGCGGTCGTGGACGCCGGCTGGTACCCCTACGCGGCCCAGATCGGCCAGACAGGCAAGACCGTCTCACCGAAGTTGTACCTCGCGGCGGGCATCTCCGGCGCGATCCAGCACAAGGTCGGCATGCAGTCCTCGGAGAACATCGTCGCGATCAACAAGGACTCAAACGCGCCGATCTTCGAATTCTCAGACCTCGGGATCGTGGGCGATCTCAACAAGATCCTGCCCAAGCTCACCGAGGCCGTGAAGGCTAAGAAGGCCAGTTAGCGATGGGGTTTGGGCGGATGCGTGAGCGAAAAGGAGCGGCAAGCTATGTCATCTCATAACGGCTCTCACAACGGGAAGGTCGTGCCCGCGGCCTTCCCACCGCCCGTCGATCCCCAGAAAGAGTTCGTCAAGCACGGGCTCGACCCCGAGGACGAGCTGATCGAGGTGGGCGTCGCGATCGTCGGCGGCGGCACCGCCGGTCTGGCCTGCGCCAACCGCCTGCTCCAGTTGCTCGGCGACGATCCCGAGATGATGGAGCGTCTCGGCGAAGTGCCGGTGGCGGTAGTCGAGAAGGCCAAGACCTGCGGCGGGCACAACCTCTCCGGTGCGGTCGTGCGTCCGCAGGCCCTTGAAGAACTGTTCCCGGACATGACCCGAGAGCAATGGCGCGAAGAGGGCTTTGCTTTCGGGGAAGTCAAGAAGGAGGCGGTCTACCTGACCCCAACCTCCAAAATGTCCTTGCGCATTCCCACGCCGCCGCCGTTCAAGAACCACGGCAACGAGGTCATGTCAGTCTCCGCGCTAGCCCGCTACCAACAGCAGCAGGCGGAGGAGGCCGGTGCCTACATCCTCACCGAGACGGCCGCCACCCAACTCGTTGTCGAGGATGGCCGTGTGGTCGGCGTGCGCTCAGGCGACAAGGGTCGCGGCAAGGAGGGTGAGCCGCTTGGCAACTTTGAGCCCGGGACCGACATCAAGGCTCAGGCGACCGTGCTTGCCGAGGGCTGTTGGGGTCACATCACCGGCGCCGCGATCCGCGAGTTTGACCTCGCCAAAGGTCGCGAGCCGCAAGTGTGGGAGCTCGGGGTCAAGGAGGTCTGGAAGGTCACCAAGCCGCTTGACCGCCTGATCCACACAATGGGTCCCTGGCCGCTAAAAATCTCCTCGAAATACGGCCAGATCGGTGGAACTTGGATCTACCCGATGAAGAACGAGAAGACCGGTGAGGACATGGTCTCGATCGGCTTCGTGGTCGAGCTCGACTACGCCGATGCCACGACCTCCGCGCACGACCTGCTGCAAACCTTCAAGACCCATCCACTCGTACGCAAAATCCTCGAGGGCGGCGAGCGCGTCGCCTGGGGTGCGAAGGCCCTGCCGGGTGGTGGCTACTGGTCGATGCCCAAGCTCTCGATGCCGGGCGCTGTGCTCGTCGGCGACGCCGGCGGCATGGTCGACACGATGGCGCTCAAGGGCGTGCACCACTGCATCAAGTCGGGCATGCTCGCTGCCGAGTCGATCTACGCGGCACTCAAGCGCGGTAGCAGCGATTTCTCCGACTACGAGCAAGCGATCGAGAACTCTTCGGTCGGCAAAGAGCTGTGGGAGGTCCGCAACGCGCGTCAGCCTCTGCAGAAGGGCCTGCTCGTCGGCGGACCACTGTCGGGAGTCCAGCAGATCACCAAGGGCAAGCTGCCGGGGCGTGCTGACTGGCACCGCAACGACTCGATCCCGATGTTCGTGGGCAAGACCAAGGACGTCTACGTCAAGCCCGACGGCAAGTACACCTTCGACAAGCTCTCCTCGGTGTTCATCACCGGCAACGCCACGCGCGACGATGCGCCCAATCACATACGGGTGCAGAAGCACGTCCCGCGCGAGGTTGCGGAGACCTGGCGCTGGATGTGCCCTGCTGGTGTGTACGAGATCCCAGATGATGCTCCCGAGACGGGGGATGTAGACGTGATCGTCAACTACACCAACTGCGTGCAGTGTGGAGCGATCACCGCCAAGGGCGGGCGCCTGACGACACCAGAGGGTGGCGATGGCCCTCTGTACCAAATAACCTGAGAGTCGATCCGAAACACCTGCTATTCCCCGGTGTTAGAGGCTTGTGAATGGCAAGGAAGTTTCATCTCATGCGGGTCGCTAGGGCGGCGCTCATCCTTGGATGCGCGCTTGCGCTGCTTGCGTGCGCGCAGATCGCGCTCGCCCGGGAGGGCGTGCGCAGCGCTTTGGCTACTGCGCCGAGCGACGGGACTGCGTCTGTCGGAATCGAACAGTGCGAGACCTCGACGGTGCAACTCGAACGCTCTACTACCTTCACCGCTCAGATGACCGCGACAACTGCCACACAGAAGATGGGGATGAGGATCGAATTGCAGCAACGTCTGCACGGCGAAAGCGAATTCCACACGCTCCCAGCTCCGGGCTTCGGGGTGTGGCGTGCCTCTGAACCCGGCGTGAAGATCTACAAGTACGTCAAGCAGGTCACCAACCTCGACGCTCCCGCTGCCTACCGGGCGATCGTGCGTTTCCGCTGGATCGGCGAACGAGGGCGCGTGCTTAAGCACGAGGAACTGCATACCCCCCGCTGCATCCAGCCGACCTTGTCTGGGCAGGTCACACAGACCCCGCCCGCCGCCGGCGCCTAAGGTCGCTAGAATGCCTGGACGATGAAGGCTTCGATCCACCCCAACTACGTCGAGGCGCATGTGCGCTGCATGTGCGGCAACGAATTCACCACGCGGGCCACACAGGACGAGATCCACGTTGAGGTGTGCTCCAACTGCCATCCGTTCTACACGGGTCGCCAGAAGCTGGTGGACACAGGTGGACGTGTCGAGCGCTTCCAGCGCCGGGTCGCCAAGGGACGTCAGCGCAGCGCGCAGACAGGCGGCACTCAGGCGCAGGCACGCCCCCAGTAGTCCGATGTCCTCTCGACCGGCCGCCGGTGGGAGGGTGCAAGTGAGCAGTCTCCAGGCGACCACGAGCGCCCACGCCGCGCATACCGACCAAGAGAGTGCCATAGCTCAGCTCCCCGACGGCGAGCTGACCGCACAGCGCGACGCTCCGCTCGGCGGCCAGGCGGTACTCGAGGGCGTGATGATGCGTGGCGTGCGTCACTGGGCAGTGGCCGTGCGCAAGCCGCTGCGTGCCACTACTGACACGCACAGCGACGGTGGATCGGACACGCAGAGTGAGGATGGGCCGGACGCGCAGAGTGATGGTGGATCGCGCGACAGCTCCCCCGCCAGCGCTCGCGATGTCTCTCACTCGTTCGATGTAGCGCTCGCGCGTGAGGGAGAGCTCGGTCGAGAGGAGGAGCAAGGGCAGCTCGAGGAGCTCGGCGAGATCGAGGTCACCACCTTCTCGCTCACCTCCGCGCTTGCCCGCCATCGCTCGCTGCGGATACCCGTCCTGCGTGGGATCGTGGCACTCGGCGGGTCGCTTGCGATCGGCTTCAAGGCGCTTGGGATCTCGGCAAACGCGCAGCTCCCCGAGGGCGAGGCCGACGAAGACGCTCAGGAAATCGGGGCTGGCGTGTGGGCCGGGACCATAGTCGTTGCCCTGATCTTCGCGATCGGGCTGTTCTTCCTCTTGCCGCTCGGCCTGACAAGCCTGGTCAAGGGCCAACTTCACTCATCGGCCTTGTTTTGGATCGTCGAGGGTTGTGTGCGGACCGCGATCTTCCTGGGCTACATGGTCCTGCTCTCGCGGATCAAAGACCTGCGCAGGGTGTTCGAGTACCACGGCGCGGAGCACAAGACGATCTCCTGCTTCGAGGCCGGTTTGCCGCTCACTCCGCAGAACGCCCAGCGCTTCTCACGCTTGCATCCCCGCTGCGGGACCAGTTTTCTCTTGATCGTGATGGTCGTATCGATCTTCGTGTTCGGCGCCGTCGGCTTGCCTGCCTGGTACCTGCTCGTAGCCTCGAGGATCGTCGGCGTGCCGATCATCGCCGGCATCTCCTTCGAGATCATCAAGTTCGCCGGGCGCAACCGCAACCGGCGCTGGGTCAAAGCGATCATGTGGCCCGGTTTGAAGCTGCAATTGCTCACAACGCAGGAGCCGAGCCTCGACCAGCTCGCGGTCGCGATTGCGGCGCTCGAGGCGGTCCTGGCGCTGGAGACGCCCGGCAGCATGGACGCCGCGGATCTCGTGGGCGTGGAGGTCGTGGCTTAGGAGGGGTGTCGGGCTACGGCGACTGCTCTGACTGAGCGCCTCTTGTCGGTCGGCTACAGGGCTTGCCCTAAGCCCGCAAGGTTCGTCGAGTTCGCTTGACAGCGTCTGGACGCTCTGCTTGGGTGTGCGCCGGGCGAGCGTGGCGATTGTGATCGCCGAAAGGCGTACGAGAGCGAGGATTGGTATGAGCGCGGAAGAGGCAAGCCGGATAGCGCAAGCGGTACAACGAATGAAGCGCTCCAAACGGGCGTTCCAGATCGCGCTGCCCACCGCGGCGGCACTCGGAGCTGGAGCGGCGATCGCGGCTGGGGCGATCCCGGGAAGCGATGGCACGATCACCGGTTGCTATGCCAACAAGTTCAACGAAGACCTGCCCCAGAACGTTCCCGTCTGGGAAGACGCCGTCGAGCCGCCTGGAGCATTGAGGGTCATCAACCCGCAGGGCGCAAGACTCCCTACTGGTGGTCCCAACCCCGCGCGCGAATGTGTGCCGGGCGAGTCCACAATCACCTGGAACGAAAAAGGCCCGCCCGGGCCACAGGGTGAAGAAGGCAAGGCGGGACCGGCAGGTGGCCAGGGTGCCGGTGGTGCCCAGGGCGCGCCGGGCGCCCCACTCATCGGCGACACCACCTTTGGCTTGGCCGGCACTGGCAGCACGTTCCTGAAGCTGGACGGCATCATCGGCGGCTCGACCGACAAGGTCCACAAGGGCGAGATCCAGGTCGACGGTTTCGCGCTCAGCGCCCAGGGCGCGGCGCAGGCCTCGGGCAGTGGCGCCGGTGCCGGCAAGGTGGCTATTCAGAGCTTCACGATCACAAAGACGCTCGACAAGTCCTCGCCTGCTCTCTTCCAGGCTGTGGCAACCGGCAAACACTTCAAGGACGCAGTCCTCTCCTTCACGCGCAAGGCTGGCCGCGGGGAGCAGACCTATCTCAAGTTCGACTTCCAGAACGTTTTGATCTCGAGCGTTCAGGACGGCGCGTCGGACAAGGCCACCCCCAGCGAGCAGGTCACGTTCGCCTTCCAGAAGTGCGACGAGACCTATTACGACTCCAAGGGCAAGGCCGGTCCCACGATCAGCGTGAACGTGGGCAATACGCTGAAGATCAAGTCCTAGCGCCGGCAAGCCGGACGCCCGCGAGCTCCCCCGAGCTAAGGAGAGTCGCGTGTCGGTGAAGCCTGCCTCGACGGAAGGCGAGGCCTACGACAGGCTGGCCTATCCCGGCTACGCCTACCCGGCCACGCATCCGGCGCGTTTGGAGGCGATTGCGCGCCTGTTCGGGTTGCGCCCGACTCCCGCGGCGCGCAGTCGCGTGCTCGAGCTGGGCTGTGGCGATGGCGGCAACCTGCTTTCGCTGGCGCAGGTCTTGCCGGGAGCGACTCTGGTGGGCCTGGATGTTGCTGCGACGGCCGTTGAGCGCGGCAACGAATTGGCGCGGGCAGCGTGCCTTGAGAACGCGGAATTGCGCTGCATGGACATTGAAGAGCTGCCCGAGAGCGAGGTCCCGAGCGGTAGCTTCGATTACATCGTGGCCCATGGCGTCTACTCATGGATCCCGCCACGTGTGCGAGTGGCCTTGCTGGCGAGCATACGCAGGTTGCTCACACCGATGGGGGTGGCGTATGTTAGCTACAACGCTTATCCCGGTAGCTACCTGAGGGATATGGCGCGAGACATCCTCAGCTATCACGTGCGCGAGATCGAGGGGCCGGAGGACAAGCTGGCAGCGGCCCAGGAGCTGATGCAGACGATCGTGGCGATCGAGGAGCCCTCGCCCTACGCGGAGGTCTTGCGTGAGCACATGGAGCGCATGCTCGGCTATTCCGACGCCTTGCTATTCCATGACGACCTGGCCGATATCTCGACGCCGTTCTACTTCCACGAGTTCGTCGAGCACGCCGCCCACCACAAGCTCGGCTTCCTCGCCGAGGCCGACCTGTTCGAGAGCCAGATGCGCGATGTGCCCGAAAGCGCGGGGCGCCTAATGGCAGGCCTGCCAAACGATGTGGTCGTACGCGAGCAGTACATGGACTTCTTCAAGAACCGCATGTTCCGCCAGACGCTACTTTGCCATGAGGCGGCTCCGGTGAGTCGCGCGCTCGACGAGACCGTGATCGAAGGCTTGTGGGTGTCTTCGAGGGTCCGTGTGTTAGAGGGCGGGTCAGATGGGGAGGGAGAGGATGGGCGTTCCTTTGGCGGGACCCGCGCCGTGCCGGATGGCGCCGCGCCCGAGGCGCACCCCGACGGCGATACGTTCGTGACGCCGGAGGGCTTCTCGATGACGACGAGTGAGCCGCTCGTGCTTGCTGCGATGCGGGCGCTCGCAAGCGCGTGGCCGGAATCGGTCGACTTCGCCACACTGCTGGCCCTCGCCTGTGAAGCGGCTGGTCCTGAGGCGCCGCGCGAGCTGGTGTCCACGCGACTTTGCGGTGTCCTTTTGCAAGCTCATTTGGCGCGCATCGTGGCCCTCCAAGGCTGTCCGCCGCCACTGGCTGCTGAGGTGGGCGAGCGTCCGGCAGCGAGCCCGCTCGCTCGCGCTCAGCACGCAGTCGGGCTGCCGACGGTCGCCTCGCTGCTGCACGGCAGCGTTCGCCTGGAGAGCGAGTTGGAAGCGGGGTTGCTACCGCTGCTCAACGGCTCGTGCACGTTGCCCGAGCTTGCAGATGCGCTGGGCGCTCAGCGTAAAGAGGTCGCCGATTCGCTCGACAGACTGGCGTCGGTGGGTTTGCTGCTGGCCTGATGTCGGCTGGTCAACTGAACGTGCTGACCAGTTGCCGGCGAGCCGCAACGCTCGACGAGCCGCGACGCTTAAGGGGACGCTCGGCCGAGCAGACGCTCAACGGCGGAGCCATCGAGCGGTCCCTCTCTCACTACTCGCCAGGTTCCCTGCTGCTCATACTGAGAGAGGTCGATGACTGTCGAGGCCACACCCGGAAGCTCGCCACCATCGAGTACCAGGTCCGCGCCTTGACGCAACTCGATCGGCACATCCCGCAGATGCCGTGGAGCTGGGCTTCCAGACAGGTTGGCGCTCGATTGTGCGGCCGGTAGGCGTACTGTGCCGAGCACTTCCAGCGGGCCGGAGAATGCCGGGACGCGAAGCCCGAGCAGCCCCGAGCCGGTGCTTGCCGGATCGGAAGCGAGCGGGAAGCGGCGATTCGGGTTGGCCAGCAGCAACGTGACCGGGCCCGGCAGCAAGGCACTAAGCGCTGCTTGCGTGTGAGGCCCCAGCTCGGTGAATGACTTAAGTGCGGGCTCCAGTGCGAAGTGCATCACGGCGGCGGGCATGACGGAGGGACGTTGCTTGAGCTCGTACACACGGCGCATGGCCTTAGCGCTCTCGGGGTTGCAGGCGAGCCCGTAGACGGTGTCGGTAGGGATCACGGCCACTCCATCTCCTGCCAGGCATTCCTGCAGCATGGCGGCGTCTTGGGGCTCGAGGCTCATCGGCGCGTGCCGGTCACGACCCGGGCGACGCCCGCCAGATCGAGCTTGGAGTCGACCTCGGAGAAGCCCGCCGCCCGCATCAACTCCTCGACCGCACGGGACTGGCCGGCGCCGACCTCCAAAGCCAGCAAGCGCACGGACTGACGAGCCGAGGCTTGACTGACAAGTGGGCGGATCGCGTCGAGTCCGTCGGCTCCCGCAAACAGCGCCGAGGGGGGCTCATGACGAAGAATCTCGGGAGCGAGAGAGGACCGATCGCCATCCGAGACGTAGGGCGGGTTTGACAGCACAGCATCGAATTCGTCCTCCACGCCTGCGAGCAGGTCGGCTTGAAGCCAGCGTACGTCTAGTTCGAGATGCTCTCCGTTTGCACGCGCAAGCGCCAATGCATCCTCACTGAGATCGCTGCCGGTGACTTGCAGGTCGGGCCGCTCATCCTTGAGCGCGAGTGCAACCGCGCCACTGCCGGCACCTACGTCAAGCACGCGTGAGCCGTCCGGGAGGGCGAGGGCAACTTCGACCAAGAGCTCGGTCTCGGGCCTGGGGATCAAAGCCCGATGGTCGACCATCAGCTCCAGATTTCGGAAGTGGCGGGCACCGAGGATGTAGGCGACCGGCTCCCGGCTCACAGAGCGGCGCCGCACGAAGTCCTGGAACGTGCGTACGGCTGGACCTGTGACTGTGAGATCCGCGTCGATGAACAGTTGCTCACGCGAGACCCCAAGCGCTCGAGCCAGCAAGAGTTCGGCATCAAGCCGCGGCGTCTCACAGCCGGCTGCCGCTATTGCGGTGACGGCACCGTCCAGCGCGTCACGCACAGATGTTCCGCCGGCGAGCGGTCGGGCGGGCAAGGGAGTCACGCGGGGTCAGACGGCCGTTTGCGCCTCCAGGCGACGACGCTTCTCATCGGCCTGCAAGGCGGCGGTGATCTCCTGGAGCTCGCCTTCCAGGATCTGATCGAGGTTATGGACGGTGAGCTTGATGCGGTGGTCGGTGACACGTCGCTCGTTGTAGTTGTAGGTGCGGATCTTCTCCGCCCGGTCGCCGGTGCCGACCTGTGAGCGGCGGTCGGCGGCGAGCTCAGACTGTTGCTCGGCCAAGGCGCGCTCATACAGGCGGGCGCGCAGCACGCGCAAGGCCTTCTCCCGATTTTGCAATTGAGACTTCTCATCCTGCATCGAGACGACAATCCCCGAGGGCTTGTGGGTGATACGCACGGCCGAGTCGGTTGTGTTGACAGACTGGCCGCCCGGGCCTGAGGAGCGGTAGACGTCGATCTGCAGGTCGCCTTGGTTGATCTCCACGTCCACGTCCTCGGCTTCGGGCAATACCGCCACTGTGGCGGTCGAGGTGTGAATCCGACCTTGGGACTCTGTTTGGGGGACACGCTGAACGCGGTGCGTGCCGCCCTCGAACTTGAAGATCGAATAGGCGTTCTCGCCCTTGACGGCAAACGTGTACTTGCCCTCGCCTATCTCCAGCGGCTCCGGCTTCAAGCTCGCGCGCTCGGCGTAGCGGGTGAGCATGCGGTAGACGTCACCTGCCCACAACCCCGCCTCATCACCACCCGCGCCGCCTTGGATTTCGACGATCACGTTCTTCTCGTCGTTGGGGTCGCGCTCGACCATCGCGAAGCGGATCTCCTCTTCGAGCTGCTCGATGCGCTCCCGGGCTCCGTCCAGCATTTCGCGCAACTCTGGATCGTCGCCGTCTTCGGAGATCAGCTCTTGAGCACCGGCCGCATCGTCACTCGCCCGGCGCCACTCCTTCGCAAGCTTGGCCGCGGGCTCCAGTTGGCGGTAGGCACGACCTACCTCTGCATAGCGTTCACGGTCGCCGATCACCTCGGGTTCGGTCATCTGCTCGCCAAGCTCGGCAAAGCGAGCCTCGATCTGCTCGATCAAGTCTTCAATCATGTCTGGGAGTCTAGGTGGCCTTGTGAGGCCGGTTCGGGCACAGAGTGTCCTATGGTGCTCAGGCTGCGACCAGTGCCGACTCGATTTTCGCCGCAAACACCCGATCGGGTGGAAGCGTGACAGTCAGCGCGCCGTCACGGTCAAGCAAGAACTTAACGTTCACCAGCACCATCCCGCTGACAGCGCCGGACTCGTCATAGTCAACAGCGTGTCCCTCGGGCGTAGCGATCGTCTTGGATGGCGTTTGCGGCGTCCCGACGCTGAGGTAGAGAACATCGCCGCGTATGTCGTACTCATGTCGGTCGAATGTGGTGTCGGCGATTGTGATGCTCATGAGCTCCGCTCCAGCCCTTGGTCTTGAACAAATGCGGTCACTACGAAAGCTGGAGACTCGTTGAAGTCTACGACTACCCGCAGGGAGCGCAAAGGGTCGAGATCGCGACGGAAGAAGCGTTCGCGACCAGGCGCTGGATCCGCTTCTCGCATGTCCGGGCGCGTTACGGTGTCGAGGATCGCCGACATGTGCTCGAGCATCTGAGGCCTGCGTCGGGCGAGATGGCGTTCGGTGCGCTCATCGAACACCACTCGCCGTCCGTCAGGGTCGGCCGTCTCACGTGGGTTGCTTGACACCTGTCCCAAGCTACGCGCCGCTTGGGACGAAACTCGGCGCGCTTGCTCCTGCTAGCCTCGTAAAAGCGCAGCCGCGACTGGCGCATGAGGTGGACATAACCACCGGGAAGCGGCTCGAAGATTATTGCCGCGCGCCTGGGCACTCACAGCGATCACAAGCTCTAGGAGCGCGCCCATGTCCGACCTCAGCCCCGACTACTTCAACCGCCCACTCGCCGAGGTGGACCCGGAGGTCGCCGCCGCTTTGCGCGGTGAGCTCGAGCGCCAACAGAGCACTTTGGAGATGATTGCCTCAGAGAACTTCGTGCCCCAGGCGGTGCTCGAATGCCAGGGATCGGTCCTAACAAACAAGTACGCCGAGGGCTACCCGGGACGGCGCTATTACGGCGGCTGTGAGTGGGTCGATGTCTCCGAGCAGCTTGCGATCGATCGCGCAAAGGACCTGTTCGGTGCCGAGCACGCCAACGTGCAGCCCCATTCGGGCGCGCAGGCCAATACTGCCGTCTACCACGCTTTGCTCACGCCGGGTGACACGATCATGGGGCTATCGCTTGCCCACGGCGGTCACCTCACGCACGGCATGAAAATCAATGTCTCTGGCCGTCTTTATGACATCGCGGCCTATGAGGTGGATCGCGAGACAAGCAGAATCGACATGGATGAGGTCGCGCGCATTGCCCGCGAGCACCGTCCCAAGCTTCTGCTTGCTGGCTGGTCGGCCTATCCGCGCCAGCTCGACTTTGCCCGCTTTCGTGAGATCGCCGACGAGGTGGGTGCGCTCCTGATGGTGGACATGGCTCACTTCGCCGGCCTCGTCGCCGCTGGTCTGCACCCCAACCCGGTGGCATATGGCGCAGATGTGGTCACCACCACTACCCACAAGACGCTCGGGGGCCCGCGTGCGGGAATCATCTTGTGCAAGGAGGAGTACGCCAAGAAGATCGATTCGGCCGTGTTTCCCGGTCAGCAGGGTGGCCCATTGGAGCATGTAATCGCCGGCAAGGCGGTCGCGCTGAAGATCGCCGCGAGCGAACTGTTCGCCGAGCGCCAGCAGCGCACCGTGGACGGCGCCAAGGCGTTTGCCGAGCAGCTCTTGAACGCGGGTCACGGAGTGAATGTGCTTACGGGGGGCACCGATGTGCATCTCGCGCTCGTCGACCTGCGGGCCTGCGAGCCCGAGCTCAGTGGCCGTCAGGCAGAGGACCGATTGCACGAGATCGGCGTCACCGTCAACCGCAACGCCGTCCCATTCGACCCGCGCCCGCCGATGGAGGCCTCTGGGCTGCGGATCGGCACGCCCGCACTTGCCACCCGAGGGCTGCAGGTCGAGGACTTCACCGAGATTGGCCAGATCGTCGCGGTCGCACTCACGCCCGGCTTCGAGCCCCGCCGGGAGGAGCTTGCAGAGCGGGTGCAAGCGATCGTGGAGCGCTATCCGCTGTACGAGCAGCTCCGCGCCTCGGCCGTCGCCTAGGAGCGCATCGACGTCCGCGCCTGCGATGCTGTGCGCGAGTCGATGGCCAAACTCAACGAGCTCGACGCGCTTTACGCATTTCTCGCCGCGGCGGTCGTGACCGCCTTGCTGACGCCGCTCACGATGCGCTTGGCCCGGATGGTGGGCGCCGTGGACGAGCCGCGCGAGCGCGGTCTCTCCGATCGCGCCACGCCTCTGCTCGGGGGCCTCGCGATCTTCGCCGGAGTAGTCGTTGCTGTGCTGGCGTTCCTGCCGGCGGGCTACGGGTCGAGCACCCAGATGTGGCACGGCGTTCTACTGGCGGCGATGCTCATCACGATCGTCGGCGCGCTCGACGACCGCTTCGACCTGCCGCCGGTCGTGAAGCTGGCCGGTCAGATCGCGGCGGCCGTTGTCGTGGTCCACTTCGGTGTCGCGGTCAAGGCGGTCACTTTGCCGTTCGTGGGCACCCTTCACTTCCCCAACGCGGGCGCCACCAACGCTGGGCCTGCCTTGACCGTGGTGGGTCTCGTCGTGATGATGAACATCGTCAACCTCTCCGACGGAGTGGACGGTCTCGCGGCCGGGGTGTGTGTGATCATCGCCGGCACACTCGCGATCATCGCCTTCGACCTCGATCGCGCCGAACCCGGAGTCTTGGCAGCGATCACGGCCGGCGCCGCGCTCGGCTTCCTCGTGCACAACTTCCCGCCCGCCTCCAGCTTCATGGGCGATTGCGGCGCCAATCTGCTCGGCCTCCTGATGGGCGTGGTGGCCGTCGAGGCGGCCGTCAAGACGCCCGTGGTCGTCTCCTTCGTGCTGCCTCTGATCCTGCTCACCGTCCCCTTCTTGGACACCACTTTCGTTGTGCTCAAGCGCCTCAAGTACAAGCGCCCGATCTATGCCGCCGACAGTGAGCACTTCCACCACCGCATGGCCCGCATCGGCTTCTCCAATCGCCGCACGATCGCCTACCTGTACGCCTGGACTTTGATGCTCGCCGGCCTCGCGCTCGCCCTGCGCTTCGTTCCCTACTCAGACCACAAAGGCCACCTCCATACCGGCTGGTTGCTGGTGATGATCGGGCTTGCCGTCTTGGTTGGGGCCGCCAGCGTCTATCTCGTGTACGTCTTGGAGATACTCAAGTTCCGTCGCCTCGATGCTTTGCGTGTGCGCCGCTTGCGCCCCGACGCCTCACCCGCCGAGATCGAACGCAGCGTGGCGCTTCACCTTGAGACCGGCGAATACGACGCCGTCACGGTCGGAGACCCGGCGATCGGGGACGGTTCTGTGACGGGGGATGTGCCGCGCGGGACTGAGCACCGGATTGGCGAGCGGCAGATGGATCAAGATCGCGTAGGCACAGAAGACGAGCGTGGCGGCGCGCAAGCGGCGGCTGTCGGCGAGAGCGGCCAAGGGGAGCACCCATATCGCGTACCAGGGCAACAGCCAGGCGGTCGATAGCAACAGCGCGAGCGTCGCCCAGCCGGCCATCGCTCGCCAATCGGCTCCTCGCGCTGTGCGCCACAGGGTGAGTGCCAAGACAAGCAGAAAGCCAACCACGAACAGGTCACGCCACCACACCGGAAGCCCGCTGAGACCCACCCAGCGCGCCGTCTCCGCTGGCAGGCTGTGGGTCGCGATCAGCTGCTGCTGCTCGCCCAGGGCGTCCAAGAAGCCAAGCGCGTGCGCGCCGAAGCCCACCACCGCCACGATTGCCAGCAGCACTAGCGCACCTACCGCGCTCGCGGCCACCCCCACGCGCTCGCGCCAGCGCGACGGCGCCAGCACCACGAACGGAAGCACAAGCCCGGCCGATGCCTTCACGCCAATGCCTACCACGAGCATGGCCGCTGCCGCGCGGAGATTTGACCCTCGGCCTGCCGCGAGCGCCAGCGCTCCCGCCAGCACGAGCAACACGAGCGTGTCGTTATGCGCACCCCCCGCGGCCAGCTCCAACAGGACCGGATTCAAGCCAACGAACACGGCCGCTGCCCGCCCTGAGCGACCCATCTTGTGCGCCGCCTGCGCGGTCAGCGCGATCGCGCCCAGGCTCGCTGCCACCGCGACTGCCTTCAATGCCCACAGTCCGCCGGCCAACCCAAGCGGGGCCAAGGCATAAGTGCCAAGCGTGAACAAGGGCCCATAGGGCGAATGCTGAAAGGGCCAGCCAATGAACGGGAACACAGCGTCATTAGGGGCTTCCGCGGCCACATGGGTATAGGGATCAAGACCATGCAAGATCCCCAAGCGCGCAAACGCGAGATAGCCGAACACATCCTGGGAGATGAGCGGCGGTCCCACCAGCAGCAGCCCGTAGGCGGCCGCGATCGACAGGGCAATGGCCTTGCCTGGGAGCACCCGCGCGGCAAGCAACACGACGGCATAGCCCGCGCACATCGCCAGCGTCAGCACCTGAAAGCTCGAGGACCCGATCCCCAGCCCAAGTAGGTGCAACGGTCCCGACAGCCAACTTGGCCAGCCGCCACTTCGAGACGGCACATAAGAGCTGGGTGCTCCGGCGGCGCCCGCGCTTACGCCAAGTACGCTTGTCGGCACGATCACCAGCCCTGCCACTCCAAGCACGCGCAACGCCATGGGGAACCGCTCGACGAGGCTCGTCGACGTACGACCGTTCGCCGCGGCCGCTACGCTTTCCGTGTCGCCGTGCTCTGAGAGCATCCCCACACCATGCGCGCGACCGGGCCGTTCCGTCCACCGGGCGGGCAAGGCTTGAACTGTATGCCACGCCGCCACCGCACACCGACATCGCACCGGCGCCCCGGGCCCAAGCGCGTGCTGATTCTCTCCGCCGACGTCGGTGAGGGCCACGCTGCTGCCGCACGTGCTCTTGCGCGCCAACTGGACGCCTCCCCGGAACCCACCGAGGTCACAGTAATCGACGGGCTCGCCGCGATGGGCCCCTTGCTCCAGCCGGTGGTCGAGGACGGCTATCGCGTCCAGCTGCGCTTCTTCCCGTGGACCTACACGGTGATCTACCTGCTGCTCGAGCGTGTCGCGCCGATACGGGTCTTCGCGCGCAAGCTGCTCTGCCTACTCGGCTCGCGCCCGCTTGCCAAGCGCATCGCCGCGCACGAGCCCGACGTCGTGGTCTCCACCTACCCCGCGGTCACGGTCGTACTCGCGCGCCTGCGCCGCACCCAGGTGGTGAATTGCCCCACAGTGGCCACGATCACCGACCTCACCGGCCTCTTCTTCTGGGCACAGCCGGGCATCGACACGCATCTCGTCATGTACGGCGAGTCGATGGCTTCGGTCGAGCGCATCGCCGGCGAGGGAAGCGCCCGCTTGGTGCGTCCTTTGATCTCCTCCGAGTTCCTCGACGAGCGCCCCCAGATAGAGGCACGCCGCGCCTTGGAGCTTCCACAAGACGGCCACATGGTGGTTGTCAGCGGGGGTGGCTGGGGCGTGGGAGACGTCGAGGGGGCCGTGCGCGAGATCGCGAGCATCCCCGACGTGAGCGCAATCGTATGCCTGGCCGGACGCAACGAGCAGCTATACGAGCGTCTCAGCGAGGACTTCGCCACGGAGCCGCGCGTCCACATATACGGGTTCACCGAAAGGATGCCCGAGATCCTCGCGGCCGCCGACACCTTGGTGCACTCCACCGGCGGCGTCACTTGCCTTGAGGCCAAGGCCACGGGCACGCCAGTCGTGTCATACGGCCTACCCGTCGGTCATGCCCGCTTGAACACGCGTGCGATGGCGGACCTCGGCTTGCTTCGCCTCGCCAACGACACGCGCGAGCTACGCGAGCAGGTCCAGTCGAGCTTCGCCGAACATCACGCTTTGAGGGGACGTACCGAGCATCCCCGCGAAGGCCTGCTCGCTGTGGCCGGACAGAACACAGTTGCCGCCCCCGAGCTGGCCGATGAGCTGGCCGGCGAGATCAGCGTCCCGCCAGTGTCCGGTAGGGAGACGGCCGAGCTACAGCTCGATCCGAGTGCAGTGGAGCTCGTGCTCGATGCCCCCCACCGGGTGCGGCCGATCCCTCTGTGGCGCTTGCGCCTTGTGGCTTTCGTAACTCAGCTAGTGCTCTTGGTTGCCGTCAGCACCTGGTTGATGAGTACCGACGAGGTGACCGCTTTTGCGGGCCTATTCTTGGGCGTACATCCCCTCAAGCGCGTTGAAACAACCCAGCCCGACGTGGGCTTGGTCGTGCGATCTCCCGCGGGCGATGTCACCGTGCTCGCCAGGGAGCTAGCCAACGCGGGCATCCACGCTTCCTTCACCGACAACGGCGTCGATACGAGAACCACGATCGCGGGATTGCGCCTACTGCACGACGAGCTCGTCCCCGAAGTGCCTCATTCGGGCTCACCGCTGCGCTGGATACGCACGCGCGGAACCTTGCGCTCACAAGCCCGTGCGCTCGGCCTGCACCACCGCTTCTATTTCCTGCAGCCGCCCAACGGGCTCACCGTGGGCCAGCTCGTGCTCGCACGCACCGCAGGCGCGCTACCCGTTGCCGGCGCGGAGCGCATCAACGCGACAGGATCAATCTCCCATCAGCTGCGCGCGGGCGACGTTCTGGTGGTCTCGGTCGACGGCACGCCCTCCTCGGTGGTGGGGCTTGAGCGCATCGTCTCCAGGCTGCGCTCCGACGGACTCTCGGTCGAGCCGCTCGGCTCGCTCACAGCCTCGCCTTCCATCAAGGCCAGCAAAAGCGGCGAGCGCGCCAATGCGGCCGCGCCCGCGACGAGCACCGCCAAGGAGATCGTCAGTGGTATACCGCCGAGCGGAGTCGAGCTGAAGGATTCGCCCAGCAACAGCGGTGCGAGCATCACCGGGACGATCGTCTGAGTCACGAACACGACCGGCGCCACTTGGATCGCCGGGCGCATCTGCAGAGCGCTCATCTCGCTAAGTGCCGCCACAGCAGAGGCCGCGGCCGTTGAGAGCCCCCAGGCAGCCGCAAACCAGAGGCGACCTTGGGAGAGATCGTCAGAGAACAGCTTTGTCGCCACACCGCTCCACGCGAATCCCAACCCAGCCGCGATCATCGTCAGCGATGCCGCCGGACGGCGTACACGGTTGACGATGTAAGGCGCCAAAGTCAGCAAGCCAAGGGCCACGAGCACGAGCGTGACCGTCAGGTTGTTGGTGTGGGTGCTGGACCGCTCCGGTGCGCACAAAGCCGTGCCGGCCACGCCGAGCACGATCGCGCACATCGCGAGGTGCTCATGTCGCCCGGCGCGCTCGTTCAGTAGGCGCTGGCCGAAGAAAAGCAGTACGAGCAGGCCCACGGCCATCGTCGGCTGGACCACCACCAGCGGCGCCAGCAGCAAGGCCACGACTTGTAGCGGCCAGCCGAGCAGCGACAGGCCCGTCCCAGCCAGCCAGCGTGCCCGCCTGAGCAGGTTCAGCGCGAGCGCGGGGTGCAGGTGCTCGGTGTGTGGGGTGCGCTTGGCGTCCATCGCCTGCAGCGCGACCCCTAGGCTGTAGAGCGCCGACGCGGCGATCGCCGCCACGATTCCTAGGATGAGCTCCATATCAGCCAACGATCATCGCAGCCCGCGTAGTCAATTCGCAGGCGCTTTGGCAGGTCTAGCGATGGCCGGCTATCTATTGCCGGCGCTCGCTTTCTATTCGCGCGCCCTGCGTGAGGCTTTGGGAGTCGAGGATCGCACCGCCTCGGGCGCCGGTGCAGCGATCACTTTCGACGACGGTCCCCACGCACAGGGAACGCCCGCGGTGTTGAAGGTACTTGCCGAGCACGATGCCCGGGCGACGTTCTTCCTCGTCGGCGAGCAGGTCTCTCGCAACCCCTCGATCGCCGCAGAGATCGCGGCGGCGGGTCACGGGATCGGCTTGCACTGCTACCGCCACCGCAACCTCTTGCGCCTCGCTCCTTGGCAGGTACGCGAGGACCTCGCCCGCGCGCAAGCCACGATCGAGGACGCCACGGGCGTCTCGCCCGCGCTGTACCGCCCCCCCTACGGGATCTTGAATGCCACGGCGTTGCGGTTTGCGCGCCGGGCGGGCCAGCGCACGCTGCTTTGGAGTCACTGGGGACGTGACTGGCAGGCCCACGCCACGCCCGAGTCGATCTCCGCGCGGGTGACTGGCGGAGTGGGGGAGGGGTCAGTCCTGCTGTTGCACGATGCCGACGACTACAGCGCCACGGGTTCGTGGGAGCGCACGGCCTTGGCCCTTCCGCGCGTACTCGACAGGCTTGGTGAGCAGGGTTTTGAATTCGTCATGCCCTGAATCGGATTGGTTCGGCGTGCGGCCCGCGAGCAGGAACGGGGCGCGCCGGCGAAGCAAATCAGGCCTGGTCTACCGCTTCACCGCTGGATAACATCGCTTGCTTGGTGGCTCCAAGTACATCTGAGCGGCAGGCTTCGCCTGCCAAGACGCTCCCATCGACAGTCGGCGATACGGCCGACCCAGGCAAAGCTGTCGGCCCGGGCGTGCCACCGGTCGAGGCAGGTGGATCGGTCGAGACGCCCGCTGGCGATGAGGCGCGCGCGGTGACGCGCCCGCGCTGGTGGGGCGAGCTGCTCGTGATCGGGTTCCTGGCTTGGGTGTACGACTCGGTTGCCAACCTCGCGCCGGTGCGCGAAAAGCTGGCGCTCGCGCACGGGAGCGACATCCTCAACCTGGAGCATTCCTTGCACGTGGCCCCCGAGGCGGCCTTGAATCGCTGGCTCGTTGCCCACGACACACTCGGAACGCTGCTGTCCTATTACTACGACAATGCCCATTTCGTCGTAACGCTGGGCTTGCTCGGCTGGCTGTGGTGGAAGCGCGCCGACATCTACCGTCCGCTGCGCAGCTCCCTGGTGGCCATCAGCCTGATCGGGCTACTCGTGTTCTGGCTCTATCCCGTGGCCCCGCCGCGGATGCTGAGCGGCTTCACCGACGTGATCGCCTCCTCGCACACCTTCGGCTCCTGGCACACCGGCAGTCTGGCCGCCGACGCCAACCAGTTCGGGGCGATGCCCTCGCTGCACATCGCCTGGGCGGCGTGGTGCACACTCGTGCTGTGGCGGCTCTCCTCGCGCCCTTGGGTGCGCGTCATTGCGCTGATCTACCCATGCCTCACGGCATTTGCGGTGCTGGCTACAGGCAACCACTACCTGCTCGACCTGGTGGGCGGACTGGTGACGTTCGCCCTGGCTGTGGCGCTTGTGCGACTAATGTCCGTGGCGCATGTCACAAAGTTGTTACTAAGTCGCAGAACAGGTAGACTGGCCGCGGCTTCTGAAGACGCACTCTGAGGGGAGTCATGAGTCCGCCGCGAAAGACGAGCGGGCTTTTGCGTCTGTAGGGTGGCCCAACACACCATGCTTACATCTGCTCGTTATCTTGACCTGCTCTTGGTCGCGCTCGCGCTGCCCATCTTTTTGGCAGCCGGATTGCCCCTGGCCGGCTGGGCGGTTGGCGGTGGTGCCTGGGTTGCCCAACGCGCCTTGCAGGAGTATCTGGACCGTCGTGCGAGCGCCTCCAAAGATCCACGCACAGTTGTAGGGCTGCTCGCCGGCTCGATGATCGCGCGCGGCTGGTTCGTTGCGATCGCAGTCTTCCTGGTCGGCTTGAGTGACAACGAAGCGGGACTTGCCGCCGCGGTGTTCGTGATCGCACTGTTCACTGTCTATTTCACAACGCGGATGATCCTGCGTCCGTTTGAAACGGATGTCCCTGGGGCAGGGGCCGCCACTGGCGCGATTGGAACGAGTGGGTCCGCGCCCGCAGCATCTGCCAGCGCTCGACCAGCCTCCTCCAGGCGTACAGGTGGTGAGCAGTCGTGAGTAGACGCACGACGATCTTGCTTGCCTTCGCACTGCTCGCAGCCGTGATGATCGGCCTGTTCGCGCTGACCGGCTCGCACGGGATGAACACCGAGTATCAACCCCAGAACGAGTTCAAGCTCGAAGACTGGATCGCGATCCACGTTGGAGGCTTGAACCTGTCGGTGAACAAGGCCGTGCTGTACCTGTTGCTCGCCTGCGGGCTCACCGCCAGCACGATGATCTACATCGCGCGTCGCATGCAGGAGCGACCCAACAAGGTGCAGACGGCCGTAGAGGTCATCTGGGGTGTGATGCGCGACAACATTGCCGGTCCCAACAACATCGACCGTCAGATGGCCTTGAAGTGGTTTCCCTTCATCGGCGCCTTGTTCCTGTTCATCCTCTACTCGAACATCATCGGCTACCTACCCTTGCCGGTGAACAGTGGAGAGACCTTCAACCTCTTCGGCGCCCACATTCCTGCTTTCCAGATCTATGCCGCCACGGCCAACATCTCAGTGACGCTGGTACTGGCACTGATGGTCTGGGTCAGCTACCACATAGTCGGCATCCGCAGCAAGGGTCCCGTCAACTACCTGAAAAGCTGGCTGCCGGCGGGCATGGACAAGGTTCCGGCGCGTGCATTCATGGTGCCGTTCGTGTTCTCGATCGAGGTGATCTCACAGTTCGTGCGCATCATCTCTTTGTCGGTCAGGCTTTTTGCCAACATGCTCGCCGGGCACCTCTTGATTCTGTTCATGGGTGGCGGCTTGGTCGTGCTAGTCGGGGTTGCGGCCCTTGGCCCCCTCACCCTGATCGTGGCAACGCTGTTCTTCATCTTTGAGGTTGTCCTGATCGCGGGACTGCAAGCTTTCATCTTTGCCACCCTCACAGCCATCTACCTCGGCGGCGCGGTCGCCGAGTCTCACTGATCCAACAAGGAGCGTTCGTGCATTCCCTAATCGCAGCGACAGAAGGCAGCGCCGAACTGGCCAAGTCGATCAAGGCCATCGCCCTAGGTGTGGGCGCCGGCCTCGGCACGATCGGCCCGGGCGTGGGCGTCGGCTACATCTTCGGAAAGGTGATCGAGGCGATCACCCGTCAGCCGGAGATGCGCGACGAGATCACCTCGATTCAATGGCTTGGTTTCGCCCTCACCGAGGCGATCGTGTTCTACGCGTTCATCTTCGGCCTGATCGCGTTCTTCCTGGGCTAAGCCAATGGCTCCCACGATCCTCGCCGACTCCAGCAGCGGCAACTTCCTCGTATCCCCCAATGTGGGTGTGATGCTATGGACGCTTGTCGCGTTCGGGATCACCGTCGTGCTGCTCGCGCGACTGGTGTTCCCACGCATCTCGGAAGCACTCGAGAAGCGCCAGAAAGCGATCGAGGAGTCGATCGACAGCGCTCAGCGCACCCGCGAGGAAGCCGAGAAGCTGCTCGCGGAATACCGCGAGCGCTTGCACGAGGCTCGCTCGCAGTCAGATGAGATCGTGCAACGCGCGCGACAGACGGCCGAGGCTCATGAGCGCGAGGTCAAGGAGCACAGCCGCGAGGTCGCGGCCGAAGCCTCGGCCCGTGCGGCACGTGAGATCGAGGCCGCCACCGCGCGCGCTCTCGGTGAACTGCGCAGCGAGGTGGCCAACCTCACGGTCTTGGCCACCGAGAAGGTGACACGCAAGGTGCTCGACAGCTCCGACCAAAAGCGCCTGGTCGAGGAGGCACTCAGCGAGCTGGACTTCTCCGGCATCTCCTCCGGGGCGAGCGACAACTAGAGCAATGACCTGTCCGATCCCATACACCTGCTTCCCGGGGGTGATCCGCTAGTGGAGGAGCTTGCCCAGGTATACGGCCGTTCTCTGTTCGAGGTAGCCCGCGAGCAGAACAAGCTCGAGGTGCTGCGCGAGCAGCTCGGCCAGTTTGCGGATGCCTTGCAACAGAACCGAGACCTCGAGATCTTCTTCTTCTCACCCTACTTCTCGAGCACGGAGAAGCAAGAAGCGCTCGCAAAGGTGCTTGACGGCGCCGACGAGCGGCTGCTCAGCTTCCTTAATCTGCTGATCGAGAACCATCGCATGCCGGTGATCTTCCGCATTCGTCGTGAGTACGAGCGTCTTTGGGAGCGCGAGAACCGACTACTTCCGGTGGTGCTCACCAGTGCCGTGGAGCTCGACGAGCAGACGGTCAAAGATCTCGGTGAGCGCATCGGCGAGCGCACCGGCAACACGGTCACGCTCACCACTCGCGTCGAGCCCGACATCCTGGGCGGGATCGTCGTCCAGGTGGGCAACTCGATCCTCGACGCTTCTATCCGCAATCGACTCGAGCAACTGCGTACGCAGGTCGCTCGAGGAGCCGCCGCTTAGGCGCTCTCTCACAACGAACCTTAGGAAACCACATGCAGATCAACCCAGACGAGATCACAAGCATCCTCAAGAGCCGCATCGAGGGCCTCGGCGCCGGAGAGGCGCAGCTCACCGAGGTCGGCACAGTCCTATCCGTAGCCGACGGCATCGCACGTCTGCACGGCCTGGAGAACTGCATGTCCTTCGAGATGCTCGAGCTGCCCCACGGTGTCACAGGACTCGCGCTGAACCTCGAGTCCGACAACGTCGGCGCGGTCCTGTT
The DNA here is from genome assembly GCA_963731565.1 of uncultured Solirubrobacterales bacterium. Lineage (GTDB taxonomy): Bacteria > Actinomycetota > Thermoleophilia > Solirubrobacterales > Solirubrobacteraceae > Palsa-744. Next base: position 2,992,200 of record CAVSWG010000001.1, on the reverse strand, counting down.
CGGCGACTGGGAGCGGATCTCCGAGGGCGATACGGTCAAGCGCACCGGTCGTCTCCTGGAGATCCCCGTCGGCGAGGCTATGCTCGGACGCATCGTCGATCCGCTTGGACGGCCTTTGGACGGCAAGGGCGAGGTCAATACGACCGAGTTGCGCCCAGCCGAGTTCAAGGCGCCCGGCGTGGTGCAGCGCCAGCCCGTCACAGAGCCCATGCAGACCGGCCTGAAGGCGATCGACGCCATGATCCCGATCGGCCGCGGCCAGCGAGAGCTGATCATCGGTGATCGCCAGACCGGCAAGACGGCGATTGCGGTCGACACGATCATCAACAACAAGGACACCGGTGTGGTCTCCGTGTACGTGGCGATCGGCCAGCGCATGTCCACCGTGGTCGCCTTGGCGAAGACGCTCGACGAAGCGGGAGCCTTGGAGAACACGATCATCGTTGCCGCCTCGGCCGATGAGGCCGCGCCGATCAAGTTCATGGCGCCCTATGCGGGTTGCGCGATGGGCGAGTACTTCCTATACAACGGCAAGCACGCTTTGTGCGTATACGACGACCTCACCAAGCACGCCTATGCCTACCGGCAGATGTCCTTGCTCTTGCGCCGCCCACCCGGACGCGAGGCCTATCCCGGCGACGTCTTCTACCTGCACTCGCGCCTCTTGGAGCGCGCGGTCAAGCTGAGCGACGATCTCGGCGGCGGTTCATTGACGGCGCTACCGGTGATCGAGACCCAGGCCGGTGACGTGTCGGCCTACATCCCCACGAACGTGATCTCGATCACCGACGGGCAGATTTTCCTCGAGCCGAAGCTGTTCAACTCGGGCGTGCGGCCCGCGATCAACGTCGGCATCTCCGTGTCGAGGGTGGGTGGCAACGCACAGATCTCGCCGATGAAGAAGGTTGCCGGCCGGATCAAGCTCGAGCTCTCCCAGTACCGCGATCTCGAGGCCTTCGCTCAGTTCGGCTCCGATCTCGACGCCGACACGCAGCGCACGCTCGCGCGCGGCGAGCGGATCGTGAAGACGCTCAACCAGGGCGAGCGCGCGCCCCTGCCGGTCGAGGACCAGGTGATCCAGATCTTCGCCGCCACAAGCGGCTACCTCGATCGCATCAACTCCGATCGCGTGCCCGAGTTCCTGACCGAGCTGACCGAACGTTGCCACGCCGAACACAAGGAGCTGCGCTCCAAGATCGCCGACGGTGGCTGGTCGGAGGAGGTCCAGAACGAGGCCCGCGCGGCGATCGAGGCGTTCGCAAGCGACTTCGGCTACGACCTCGACGAGGAGGGCCAAGCTCTGGAGGACGACCGACCGCTGGAGGGGGCCAAGGCGGCCTAGCGGCCACCCTCCCACATCATGGCCTCACAACGCGACGTCAAGAACCGGATCGCTTCGGTCAAGAACATCCAGAAGATCACACGGGCGATGGAGATGGTTGCGGCCGCGCGGCTGCGCCGCGCCGAGCAGCGCATTGCCCGGCTGCGGCCCTACGCCGAGGCGATCCGCCGGATGACCTATCAAGCCGCGCAGGCCGCGGGCGCGGAGGCGACAAGGTTGCCGCTGCTCAGTGAGCACGAGCAAGTCGAGAACGTCGGTCTGCTTCTGGTGACCGGGGACCGTGGGCTGGCCGGTGCATTCAACTCGCAGATCATCCGCGCGGGTGTGCGCGGCGGCGCGGAGCTTGCCGATCAAGGGCTACAGACCGTCTGGTATGCGACCGGGCGACGCGGGGTCTCCTCACTCACTTTCCGGGGACGCGACCTGAGCGGAAGCTACACCGGCTTCGCCGACCGCCCAGCCTACGCCGACGCTCGCACGATCGCTGACGACTTGATCACCGCCTATGTGGATGGCCGGCTTGACCGCGTCGACATTCTCTACAACTCATACGTCTCACCGCTCACTCAGCACGTGACCCGTGAGACGCTGCTGCCACTCTCGCAGTCCAGGCTAACCGGCGAAGGCGACTCAGACTCCACGGAGAGCCCCGCGGATGAGCAGGCGAGCGTCCCGCATCCGCTCGTTGAATACGAGCCCGGCCCAGAGGAGATCCTCAAGCGGCTCGTGCCCGACTATGTCGAGATCTCGATCTACCGTGCCCTGATCGAGTCGGCTGCCGGCTTCTTCGGCGCCCAGATGACGGCGATGCGCAATGCCTCCGAGAACGCCGGAACCTTGATCGAGGAATACACCTTGCAGATGAACCGAGTCCGCCAGGCCGAGATCACCCAGGAGATCATGGAGGTCGTGGCGGGCGCAGAGGGATTGAACTGAGCCGGGTCACAACCCACGACTTGATAGACCACTAGGAGAACTGAAGATAAATGGACGCCAGCATCGCCACCAAGCCGACAACTCAAGAGAGCTCCGCCGTAAGCACCGGTGAGCGCAACGTTGGGCGCATCGAGGAGATCCAGGGCGTCGTGCTCGACGTCGTGTTCCCCGACAAGCTGCCCGAGATCAACCACGCGGTCACGATCGCTCGTCCTAAGGCCGCGGCGGCCGAGGAGGCCGAGGGCATCAGCGCCGAGGCGGGCGGAGACGTGCTCGTGTGCGAGGTACAGCAGCACCTCGGCGACGATCGCGTGCGCGTGGTCGCGATGGACACTACCGATGGCTTGGCGCGCGGTGTGGAGGTAATCGACACGGGCGGTCCGATCACCGTGCCCGTAGGCGAGGCCACGCTCGGACGCATCTTCAACCTGCTGGGCGAACCAATCGATCTCGGTGAGCCGATTCCCACTAACACTCCTCGCCGCCAGATCCACCAGCCCGCTCCGAAGGTGGAGGACTTGACCCCCACGACCGAGATGTTCGAGACGGGCATCAAGGTGATCGACCTGCTCGCGCCTTACGCCAAGGGCGGCAAGGTTGGCCTGTTCGGCGGCGCCGGCGTCGGCAAGACGGTCTTGATCCAGGAGCTCATCCACAACCTCGCCAAGGAGCACGGCGGGCTGTCCGCGTTCTGCGGCGTGGGCGAGCGCTCGCGCGAGGGCAACGACCTGTGGCTGGAGATGAAGGAGTCGGGCGTCATCGACAAGACGATGCTCGTCTTCGGCCAGATGAACGAGCCGCCCGGGGCGCGTATGCGCGTGGCCCTGTCCGGCTTGACGATGGCCGAACACTTCCGTGACGAGGGCCAGGACGTGCTCCTGTTCGTAGACAACATCTTCCGCTTCGTCCAGGCCGGCTCCGAGGTCTCGGCCCTGCTCGGGCGTATGCCATCCCAGGTCGGCTATCAGCCCACCTTGGAGACCGAGATGGGCCAGTTGCAGGAGCGCATCACCTCCACCACGCGTGGCTCGGTCACCTCGGTGCAGGCGATCTACGTGCCGGCCGACGACTACACCGATCCCGCCCCGGCATCGGTGTTCGCCCACCTCAACGCCACCACGGCCCTGTCCCGGGCGATCTCCGAAAAGGGGATCTATCCGGCGGTCGATCCGCTCGATTCGACCTCCACGATTCTCAAGGCGGACATCGTCGGGGACGATCACTTCCGGGTTGCCAACCGTGTCAAGGAGATCCTCCAGCGCTACAAGGAGCTACAGGACATCATCGCGATCCTCGGCATCGACGAGCTCTCCGACGAGGACAAGCTCACGGTCCAGCGCGCTCGCAAGATCGAGCGCTTCCTCTCCCAGCCGTTCTTCGTCGCCGAACAGTTCACCGGCACCCCTGGCGCCTACGTGCCGATCGCCGAGACGATCCGCGGCTTCGAGGAGATCATCGAGGGCAAGCACGACGACGTGCCCGAGCGCGCGTTCTTCCTGAAGGGCACGATCGAGCAGGTGCTCGAGGACGCCGACAAAGGCTGATCGCGGTGGCTCGCACTAAGTTCCCAGTCGAAGTGCTCACCCCGGAGGGCGAGGTCTTCAAGGAGGAAGTCGAGATGCTCTCCACGCGCACCTCCGTGGGCTCCATCGGTGTTCTCGCCAACCACGCGCCCTTGCTCGCCCAACTCGAACCCACCGAGCTGCGCTTGTACCGCTCGGAGTCTGAGATCGTGCGCTTCGCTCAGGCGGAGGGCTACCTTCAGTTCGCCGAGAACCACGCACTCGTGCTCGTCGAGGAGGCGATCGCCCCCGAGGCGATCGACCGCGGGACATTCGAGACACGGCTCTCGGAGGCACGCGCGGCGGCTGAGCGCGCCGAGGACGGCAGCGAGGAGAAGGCCCGCGCGCTGCGCGACGCCAAGCGCTACGAGGCGTTTCTCTCGGTCGCAAGCTAGGCTCCGTCGCTCATGACAGCTGAGCGCGAACCGATCGGGGTAATCGGCACCGGCTATGTCGGGCTCGTCACGGCTGCCGGCTTTGCCGAGCTTGGCAACGAGGTTTGGTGTGTGGACATCGACGCCGCCAAGATCGCGCGTCTACAGCGCGGTGAGGTGCCGATCTACGAGCCGGGCCTCGAGGAGCTCTTGGCAAAGCACTCGGGGCGCCTTCACTTCTCCACCGATCTCAGCCAGGCACTCGAGCATGTTCGTCTGCTGTTCGTGGCGGTCGGCACGCCCCCTACGTACTCTGGCGATGCCGATCTCTCCGCAGTACACGCCGTAGTCGACGCGATCCCCGCCTCCGACACCCATGCTTTGGTGATGAAGTCCACTGTGCCCTGCGGCACCGGCGCCTCCATCCAGCGCGTCCTCGGGGAGCGTGGCAAGGACGGTCTGCGCTATGTGTCATGCCCCGAGTTTCTGAAGGAGGGCTCGGCGGTCAAGGACTTCATGAATCCAGACCGAGTCGTCGTTGGCGACAACGGAGACTGGGCAGGGGATGCCGTCGTCGAGCTCTACTCGCCTCTACAAGCGCCGCTCGTACGCACCGACATCGCCAGCGCCGAGATGGTCAAGCTCGCCTCCAACGCATTCCTCGCGACAAAGATCTCCTTTATCAACGAGATCGCCAACGTCTGCGAGGAGACACACGCCGACGTTGTCGAGGTCGCCCGTGGCATGGGGCTCGACGAGCGCATCGGACCGAAGTTCCTGCAGGCCGGGATCGGCTTCGGCGGCAGCTGCTTCCCCAAGGACGTCAACGCGCTCAAGCAGCTCGCGGGCAACTCCGGCTATCACTTTCAGCTGCTCACGTCCGTGATCGAGGTCAACGAGCTGCAGAAGCGCCGCGTGATCGCAAAGCTCCAAAAGCATCTCGGCGGCTTGGTGGGCAAGCGCATAGCTTTGCTTGGGCTGGCCTTCAAGCCGAACACCGACGACATGCGCGAGGCATCCTCGCTCGTGCTCTCCGCTCGCCTGAACGCCGACGGTGCGCTCGTGAGCGCCTACGATCCTGTCGCCGAGCGTGAGGCGCGCACCTTGATCAGCGGTCTTCGCTTCGCCGAATCGGCTATGGATGCCCTCACTGATGCCGATGCTCTCGTACTTGTCACGGAGTGGCCAGAGTTCTTGAAGCTCGACTGGCGAGAGGTCGCGGCATCGATGAGCGGCGATCTCGTGATCGACGGGCGCAACGCACTCGATCCAGCTGCGGTGCGTGCCGCTGAGCTTGTCTATGAGGGGATTGGTAGGAGCTGATGACCGCGAGCCATCGCGTCTTTGGGAGTTGGGTTACCGGGAGCGAAGTTGCGGGGAGCGGAGCTGTAGGAGGCGGGAAAGTGGGACGCGGGCCTATGGGGCATTGGGTTGTGGGACGTGGGGTTGTGTGTTCCCGGAGAGGGTGCCCTACGCGCACGTACGCGTACGCGCGGGGCATGCACACGTGCGCGTACGCGCGGGGCATGCCGTACGCGCGGGGCATGCAATACAGAGGACACTCATGCAGGCCGTAATCCTCGTCGGCGGTGAGGGGACGCGCTTGCGCCCACTCACCTCGACCGTCCCCAAGCCGGTAGTCCCGCTAGTGGACCGGCCGTTCATCTCCTACATGCTCGAGTGGCTCTGCTCTCACGGCATCGACGACGTGATCATGTCGTGTGGCTTTCTCGCCACCAGCGTGCGCAACGTACTTGGTGACGGCTCGGCCTATGGCATTAGGCTTCGCTTCGTCGAGGAGCCCGACCCGCGGGGCACCGCCGGCGCTCTGAAGTTCGCCGAGTCGATGCTTGACGAACGCTTCCTGATGCTCAACGGGGACGTCCTCACCGACATCGACCTCACCGAGCAGATTGCCCTGCACGAGCGCACAGGCGCCACCGCAACGCTTGCGCTCGTCCCGGTGGACGATCCAAGTGCCTACGGCCTCGTCCATCTGAATGGCGACCATTCGGTGCGCGACTTCGTGGAGAAGCCGAGCCCCGATCGCATCGACACCAACCTGATCAGCGCCGGCGCCTACATCCTGGAGCGCAAGGCGCTCGAGCTCGTGCCCGCCGATCGCAACGTCTCGATCGAGCGAGAAGTCTGGCCGCGGCTCATCGGGCAGGGTCTATACGGCTTTCCGTCAGAGAGCTACTGGCTCGACATCGGCACGCCCGCACGCTACTTGCAGGGCACTTTCGACATCCTCGAGGGCAACGTTCGTACTGCCGTCGGCGAGCGTCTGGGTAACAACTACATGGCAATCTCGCCTGCCGCGGAGGTTCGCGGACGCGCGATCCCACCTGCCGTGATCGAGGCGGGCGCCCAGGTCGCCGAGGGGGCGCATGTGGGCAGCCTGGTGGTGCTCGGCCACGATGTGCACATCGGCGCGGGCAGCACGATCGAGCGCGCGGTGATTCTGAACGGGACTCATATCGGGGAGAACTGCATCTTGCGCGACTGCATTGTGGCGGCTGGGTGCAGGGTCGGCTCCGGTACTCACATCCAAGAAGGAGCTGTGCTCGGCGAGGGCGTCACGATCGGCGCCGACAATACGATTGCCGGTGGCGCACGTATCTTCCCCGGTGTCACCTTGCCCGACGGAGCGATCCGGTTCTAGACCGGTCCACTGCGCCAGGTATCCTGGCGCGAGCCTCCAGGGATCCGGCTGATCCTGGGGTACACCTTCGACAGGAGACGAGTAGATGAGCCAAGGCGGCGGCGCTGCCACCCCAACCACCGATGCGCTCACGCGTGAGGCAATCTCCCGGGTCGACACCTCCGGGCAGTTGGGCGATGTGCTCTCCTTGCCTGAGCACTTGCGCGACGGCCTGTGGCGTGTGGAGTCGGCGATCATGGCCGAGTGGGACACTCCCGCCGGGCTGGTGGTCGCGGGGATGGGTGGCTCGGCGATCGGTGGCGCACTCGCTCGCGCCGCGCTTGGCGATCACGCCTCGCGCCCGATCTTTGTGACGCGCGCCTACGGGCTGCCACCTTGGACAACCCCTGACACGACGGTGTTGTGTGCCAGCTACTCCGGCAACACCGAGGAGACGCTTGCCTGCTACGAGTCTGCTGGAGCGCTCGGCGCCCAGCGGGTGGCGGTGACAACCGGCGGCAGGCTCGCCGAGATGGCGCGTGCGGACAGTGTGCCCGTGATCCCCCTCCCAGGTGGTTTCCAGCCGCGCGCGGCGGTGGCCTACATGACGGTGGCGGCCTTGGAGGTGGCGGCATTGTGCGGGGCCGGTCCACGCTTGACTTCCGAGATCGACGTCGCCGCCTCGCATACCGAGCAGCTCGTCGCCGAGTGGGGTCCAGACGCCCCTGAGGACTCGCTCGCCAAGCAGACGGCCCGTGCCTTGCTAGGCACAGCGCCGGTGATCGCAGGAGCTGGGCTCACGGTGCCGATCGCCTACCGGTGGAAGACGCAGATCAACGAGAACTCGAAGCAGCCCGCTTTCGCCCACGAGTTGCCCGAGCTCGACCACAATGAGCTGGAGGGGTGGGAGGGCGCACAGGATGTCGGCCGGTTCTCGGCGGTGTTCCTCGATGACTCCGATGCCCACCCGCGGGTGAAGGAGCGCATGGACTTGACGGAGAAGCTGATCGCCGGCAATGCCAGTGCAAGCCTGCGCTTGGAGACCCGTGGGCAGACCACGATCGAGCGGATCATCTCCCTGGTGCTGTTGGGCGACCTGGTCTCGATCTACCTGGCCACACTACGTGGTGTGGACCCAGGACCAGTCAAGCTGATCGAGCAGCTCAAGACGGATCTCACCAAGCGCTAGAAATCTTGTTCCACAGCCCGTCTCAACCTTGACACGGTCGTGATAAGGTCTGCGCAATGCAGACTGGGACCGTCGATGCGCTAACGATCAACGAGGCAGCCGAGACGACCGGTTGGTCGGCACGGATGTTGCGTTACATCGAGAGCATCGGCTTGGTCGAGCCCGGCCGCTCAGGCTCCGGCTACAGGCTGTATGGGCCGGCCGAGTTGCAGAGGCTGAGCACCTTGCGCGAGCTGCTCGACGAGCAAGGACTCGACCTCGGTGAGGTGGGCTTCGCGTTGAGACTCGAACGCGAACCACCGGTACGCAAGGCGATCGAGCACTGGCTCGCCGCTGAGCCGGCCCGTCCCCGGCATGTCAGCGACAAGGACTGGCTGCGCTTCGAGCAGGAGAAGCACCAGCGCCTGCTGGCAGCAGCGGCCGCCAAGCAATCCCCGTTGGAGGCCGCGGCGGTCTCCGGCCACCCCAATTTCCAGACCACGACCATGGAGATCGCATGACCCCCACCGCTACGCTCACTGACACAGACTTCAAGGTCGCCGACCTCTCACTAGCCGAGTTCGGGCGCAAGGAGATCACACTCGCAGAGCATGAGATGCCGGGCCTGATGTCGATCCGACGCGAGTACGCCGAGGCTCAGCCGCTTGCTGGAGCGCGCATTACCGGCTCCCTGCACATGACGATCCAGACTGCTGTCTTGATCGAGACGCTCACCTCGCTGGGGGCTGAGGTGCGCTGGTGCAGCTGCAACATCTTCTCCACCCAGGACCACGCCGCGGCGGCCATCGCGGTTGGACCTGACGGCACGCCCGAGGACCCACGCGGAGTGCCTGTGTTCGCATGGAAGGGCGAGACTTTGGAGGAGTACTGGTGGTGCACCGACCGCGCCTTGCGCTGGCCCGGGGAGGACGGCACTCCAGGTGCCTCGGGGCCGAACATGATCCTCGACGATGGCGGCGACGCGACACTGTTCGTGCACAAGGGCACCGAGTACGAGGCCGCCGGAGCCGTACCCGATCCGGCCGGGGTGGGTGGGGCTTCCTATTCAGAGGAGTTCCAAGTGGTGCTCTCCTTGCTGACGCGCTCGCTTGCCGAAGACCCACAGCGCTGGACGAAGATCGGTCAGGGCATCAAGGGCGTCACCGAGGAGACCACCACTGGTGTGCACCGGCTCTACCAGATGGTCGAGAGCGGCGAGCTCCTGTTCCCCGCGATCAACGTCAACGACTCGGTCACGAAGTCCAAGTTCGACAATCTTTACGGTTGCCGCCACTCCTTGATCGACGGCATCAACCGCGCGACAGACGTGATGATTGGCGGCAAGGTGGCCGTCGTGTGCGGCTTCGGCGACGTGGGCAAGGGCTGCGCCGAATCGCTACGTGGTCAGGGCGCCCGCGTGGTCATCACCGAGATCGACCCGATCTGCGCACTACAGGCAGCGATGCAGGGCTATGAGGTCAACACGCTCGAGGATGTCATCGAGACGGGCGACATCTTCATCACGACGACGGGCAACAAGGACATCATCACCGCCGCCCACATGGCGCGCATGAAGCACCAGGCGATCGTCGGCAACATCGGCCACTTCGACAACGAGATCGACATCGCCGGGCTCACCAAGACCCCGGGGATCGAGCGCATCAACATCAAGCCCCAGGTCGACGAGTGGGTGTTCTCAGACGGCCACGCGATCATCATGCTCTCCGAGGGACGCCTCTTGAACCTCGGCAACGCCACCGGTCATCCGAGCTTCGTGATGAGCAACTCGTTCACCAATCAAACGATCGCCCAGATCGAGCTGTTCTCCAAGAACGACGACTATGAGAAGCGCGTGTACGTGCTGCCCAAGCACCTCGACGAGAAGGTCGCACGCCTGCACCTGGACGCGCTCGGCGTGAAATTGACAAAGCTCAGCGAGGAGCAGGCCGCTTATATCGGCGTGCCCGTCGGCGGGCCGTACAAGCCAGACCACTACCGCTACTAGGCGCTCGGAACGCCCACCGGCGCGGGAGCCAAAGATCTCAGCCGGCGCCGATAACGGTCAGGCCCGCATCGAGTGGGCCGACTCGCAGATGCCAGTCCTGGCTCAGGTGCGCGAGCGATTGCGCCGCGAGCATCCGCTCGAGGGCGTGAGCGTGGCTGCGTGCCTGCATGTGACGGCTGAGACAGCCAATCTCGTGCGCGCCTTGATCGCCGGAGGCGCGCAGGTTGGCTTGTGCGCGGCCAACCCACTCTCCACGCAGGACGATGTGGCCATGGCACTCACCGAGCGCCATGGCGCCGTTGTGCTGGCCGAGCGGGGCGAGAGTGCCGGGCGCTACGCAGAGCACGTCCAGAAGCTGGTCGAAGGATCTCCGCAAGTGACGATTGACGACGGGGCCGACCTGATCGGGGCGATCCACGAGTCTTACCCCGACCATGCGGCCAAGATGCTCGGAGGGACCGAGGAGACTACCGCTGGGCTCTTGCGCGTACGCTCGCTCGCCGAGCAGGGTGCACTCGCCTGCCCGGTGCTTGCGGTCAACGAGTCGCGCACCGAGCGGGCTTTCAACGACCGTTTCGGCACCGGCCAATCTACGATTGATGGCATCTTGCGCGCCACGAACCTGTTGCTCGCCGGACGTACGGTGGTGGTGCTCGGTTATGGCTGGACTGGACGTGGGGTGGCCCTACGTGCACGCGGCGCGGGAGCCTCGGTAATCGTGTGCGAGGTAGATCCCCTGCGCGCTTTGGAGGCCCGCATGGAGGGCTATGAAGTGATGGGGGCTTTGGCGGCCGCAGAGCGCGGTGATGTATTCATCACCGTTACCGGTGGGCGCGACGTGCTGCGAGGGGAGCATTTTGAACGCATGAAGGACGGCGCTCTGCTCGCCAATGCCGGTCACTTCGACGTTGAGCTCAAGCTAGAGGACCTGCGTGCGCTCGCACTCGGTGGCCGGCGCGAGGCATTGCCTTTGGTCGAGGAGCACACACTCGCCGACGGTCGGCGCCTGAACCTGCTCGCGCAAGGCCGCGTCGTCAACCTCGCGGCCGGCGAGGGCCATCCGGCCGCGGTGATGGACATGTCCTTCGCCGCCCAGGCTTTGTGTGTCGAGTATTTGGTGACGTGCGCTGGTCGGCTGGCGTCCGGCGTACTGCCGGTGCCTGAGCGAATCGACGAGGAGGTGGCACGCCTAAAGCTCGAGTCACTCGGCGTTCAGATCGATGAATTGCGCGAGGATCAGCGCGTGTATCGCAGCTCCTGGGAATGGGGCACCCCTCCGCCCGCATAGTTTCCTATAGCTTGCCCGGGCATGAGAGCAATGGTCCTCGCGGCGGGTCTCGGTACGCGCCTACGTCCCCTCACAAACGAGATCACCAAGCCGATGGTGCCCGTGCTCGACAGGCCGGTCATGGCACACATCCTTGACCTCTTGGATGGGCATGGGTTCGAGCAGGTGATCGCCAACTTGCACTACTTCCCGGACTCGATCAAGCAGTACTTCGGCGAGCGCTTGACCTACCGTTTCGAGCCTGAACTATTGGGCACCGCGGGTGGTGTGAGAGCGTGCGCGGACTTCTTCGCGGATGAAGCCTTCCTGGTGATCTCCGGCGATGCCCTCACCGACATTGATCTCAGCGCTTTCGTCGCCCGTCATCGTGAAGCGGGCGGAGTCGCCACGCTAGCGGTCAAGAAGGTCTCCGACACGCGCGAGTACGGGGTCGTCTTGCACGATCGCGACGGGCGTATCACCGGCTTCCAGGAGAAGCCCAGCCCCGAGGAGGCGCTCTCAGACCTTGGCAACTGTGGCATCTACATCTTCGAGCCCACAATCTTCGACTACTTTCCTGAGCGACCGTTCGTGGACTGGGCTCAGGATGTGTTCCCGACTCTGCTCGAGAACGACATTCCGTTCCACATACATGAGGTCCGGGAGTATTGGAACGACGTGGGCTCTCTCTCGGAGCTACGCCAGGGGACTTTCGATGCCTTGCGGGGCGAGTTGCGCCTGCAGGTCGAGGGCCGTGAGGTCGCACCGGGGGTGATCGTTGCGGGGGAGACCATCGTGCCCCAGAGCGCCGAGATTGACGGGTCCGTTTGGATCGGTCACGACGTCGAGATCGGTGAGAACGTGCGTCTAACCGGTCCGCTTGTGCTGGGCGACGGCGCGCGCGTGGGCGAAGGCGCCCAACTACGTGACTGCATCGTTCTTCCTGGAACCGCCATCGAGACGGGAGCGATCCTGATCGGCGCGATCGCCGGGCACACCGGAATCCTCGAGAGTATGCGTCCTCGTTAAGCGCTCAGGCAACCCTCTGCCGAGGGAGAAGCAGCTGAGGCTATTAAGCGCTTGGATGGCTGGCGTCGAACATCCGTGTAGACCGGTGGACAGTCGCCGTGGGGAGGCGTAGCATGGGTGGACAAGCGTCTCCGAGTGAAGGGAGTCCCGTGATGCAAATAGACATCAAGGGCCGTAACGTCCCAGTCACCAGCGACATGCGCGAGCACGTGGAACGCCGGCTGGAGAAGATCTCCCGCCAGGTGTCCGAGTTCGCCCGCTTGGAGCTTGAGATATTCAAGGAGCCCAACCCGCGCGTGGCCGACCACGACGTGGCTGAGGCGACGCTCTACTTGAAGGGGATCACGCTCAGGGCGCGGGACTCCTCGCCGCAGATGCTCCACTCGCTCAACCTCGTCGTCGACGAGCTCGCGCGCCAGGTCAAGCGTCATCGCGACAAGCGCCGTCGTCGCCGTGAGGCCCATGCCGCGTCTCCCGCACGCATCTCTCCCGCTGCCTCGCAGGGGACACTCCCGGCAGCCGGATAGCCGCCCTACGGGCGGCCTAGGGTCGTCACTGGGCAGTCGGACGCACTCTGGGGCCTCCGGTCGGGTTACCGTGGGCCGTGGAGTCGGTACCCTGAGCGCATGTCACTTCTCGATCGTGCGCTCAACATCGGCGAGGCCAAGAAGTTCAAGCAGTACGAGAAGCGCGTAGCGCTGATCGGTGCATACGAGGCCGAGCTCGAGCTCGAGACAGACGATGAGCTGCGCGAGCGTATGAACGTGTTGCGCGAGCGAGCCGCCGAAGGTGAGTCGCTCGAAGATCTAATGCCGGAGTGCTTCGCGATCGTGCGCGAGGCCGGCAAGCGCACAATGGGCATGCGCCACTTCGACGTACAGCTGATTGGAGCGATGGCCTTGCACGAGGGGTGCATCGCGGAGATGAAGACCGGCGAGGGCAAGACGCTCACGGCGACGCTCGCGGTCGTGCTCAACTCGCTCGCTGTGCGCGAGGGCCCTAGCTCTGTTGCGAGCGAGAACGGCTCCGAGCAAGCCCCACCGGAACGCAAGGGCGTCCACGTGGTGACCGTCAACGACTACTTGGCCCGGCGCGACGCGGCCTGGATGAGTCCGCTCTACAACGCGCTCGATGTCAGCGTCGGGGTCCTGCAGAACCAGCAGGCCTACGAGGAGAAGCAGCTGGCCTACTCATGTGACGTCGTCTACGGCACCAATTCGGAGTTCGGCTTCGATTATCTGCGCGACAACATGGCCAAGGACCTCGCAGAAAAGGTTCAGCGTGGCCATCCATTCGCTGTGGTGGACGAGGTCGACAACATCTTGATCGACGAGGCTCGTACGCCCTTGATCATCTCCGGTGCGCCCGAACAGGCCGCCGACCTGTACGCCAAGTTCGCGCGCCTGGCTCCGCGCCTTACCTCCGGTGAGACCCCTCTAGGGTTGGATCCGCGCTCCAAGAAGGATTTTGTGGCGGACTTCGACTACGAGGTCGACGAGAAGCAGAAGACCGTCGCGATAACCGAGCAAGGCGTTGCCAAGTCCGAGCGGTTCCTAGGCATCGACCACCTCTACAGGGCAGAGAACGGACATCTCGTCAATCACCTGATCCAGTCGCTGCGGGCTGAGTCGCTGTACAAGCGCGACGTGGACTATGCGGTGATCGACGGCGAGGTCAAGATCATCGACGAGTTCACCGGCCGAATCCTCGACGGGCGGCGCTGGTCGGAAGGGCTACACCAAGCGGTCGAGGCCAAGGAGGGCGTCCGTGTCCAAGAGGAGAACCAGACGCTCGCCACGATCACCTACCAGAACTACTTCCGCCTCTACGGCAAGCTCTCTGGAATGACGGGCACGGCGCTGACCGAGGCGACCGAGTTCATGAAGATCTACGAGCTACCGGTGGTTCAGATCCCCACGAACATGCCGATGGTCCGCGACGATCGCAACGATCAGGTCTATAAGACCAAGGAGGGCAAGTGGGAGGCGGTCGTCAAAGAGATCGCCGCTCGCCATGAGAACGGCCAGCCCGTACTTGTGGGGACCATCTCTGTCGAGGTATCCGAGCTGCTCGGGGAGCGCCTGAAGAAGCGCGGAGTCGCTCACACGGTTCTGAACGCAAAGCCTGAGCACGCTGCCCGTGAGGCGGAGATCGTGGCGGAGGCGGGCCAGCCGGGAGCCGTGACGATCGCTACGAACATGGCCGGTCGCGGGGTGGACATCAAGCTCGGAGGCAACGCTGAGCATCTCGCGCGGCTGCAATTGACCAAGCAGGACATCGATCCCAAGGATCCTGCTCATGACGAGCGTTTGAAGGAGCTCTTGCCAAGCATCGAGAGCCAGGTCGAGGCCAATCGCGAGCGTGTGGTGGCGGCCGGTGGCCTGTTCATCTGCGGCACCGAGCGCCACGAGTCACGGCGTATCGACAACCAGTTGCGCGGTCGCGCCGGTCGTCAGGGAGACCCAGGGGAGAGCCGCTTTTTCCTATCAGCCGAGGATGATCTGGTGAGGCTGTTCGCGGGCGATCGCATCTACAAGATCCTCGACCGTCTCGGCAGCGTCGATGAGGAGGGCAACGAGGAGCCGATCGAGGCGGGAATGCTCTCCAAGCAGATCGAGAAGGCTCAGAAGAAGGTCGAGGAACAGAACTTCCTGATCAGAAAGCGCGTGCTCGAGTACGACGACGTCATGAACGAGCAGCGACGCATCATCTACGCCTATCGCGACGAGGTACTCGAAGGCAAGGAGATGGGCGAGGAGGCACGCCAGCAGGTGACCGCCACGATCGAGCGCACGATCGACCAGTACACGCCCGGCGACTATATGGAGGACTGGGATCTGGACGGGCTGTTCACCGCGCTTGGCCAGTTCTTCCCGGTGGAGCTGGGTGAGGAGGATCTCAATCCCGAGACCGTGGACAGTGGCTACCTGACCGACCGGATCGTGCAGAGCGCAAGCGAGCAATACGAGGCGCGCCAGCAAGAGCTCGGCGACGAGCTGATGGGTGCCTTGGAGCGCTTCCTGATCCTGCAGATCATCGACGAACGCTGGCGCGAGCACCTCTATGACATGGACTACCTGCGCGAGGGTATCCACTTGCGCGGCTTCGCTCAGATCGATCCGCTCGTGGCCTACAAGAACGAGGCGTTCGAGCTGTTCGGCGACCTGATGAACAGCGTCTGGGTGGACTTCACGCGCATGATCTTCAACGTTCAGGTCTCCGTGGACGGACAGAACGGTGGAGCTGGCGCAGGGGCAGGTGGAATTCCCAGTCCCACGTTTGCGGCCGCCGGAAGCTCGACCAGGGCTGGACGCGTGTCCTACTCCGGTGGCTCCTCAGCGATGGGCGCAGGTGCGCTCGCGGCTGCCGCCGCGGCGGCTGGGCCCGAAGGCGCGGCCTACGAAGGCGAACCCGCTGAGGCGCTACCGGTCGTCGAGCAGCGTGTAACCGACTCAGAGCACGAGGTAGGTCGCAACGATCCCTGCTGGTGCGGCTCAGGTAAGAAGTTCAAGCGCTGCCACGGCGCCTAGCTTCGCGCTTGGCGATGAATTCCTCAGTTGCCTTGGGACCCATGAAAGGGGTGAGGATCGTTCGCACCAGGTCGGGCAGGATCGTTGGAACGCTCTCGGTCGAGCGCTGGGTGATCTCGATGTAGAGCAGTTCGAAGAAGCGCTGCGTGACCGGCTGGTCGAGGCTGCCGGCAGCCGACGGGTCGAGCAGGTCATAGCCGGGCTGCAGGAAGATCGAGAAAGCATCCATCAACGACTGGGTGAGCTCATACGCCGTGGGCCCCACAGTGAGTAGCTCGACTATGCCGGTACGCGCGAACGCCGGCTCGTGTGTGATCCACTCGGCGTAGGCGTGCATGCCATCCCATATGGCATCCGGCCAGCTCGGGGAGTTCTTGTAGATTTCCTGGCAGAACCCCATGATGTGATCGACGCCCGCTTCCACGCCGGAGAAGACGGCTTCTTCCTTGCTGGAGAAATGCTCGTGAAACGAGCGGGCGGAGATGTTCGCCTCCGCGCAGATATCACGTACGCCGGTGTCGTGGTAGCCCTTCGCGGCGACCACTCTCACAGCTGCGAGCTGGATCTGCTCGTAGGTGTTGTGGACGACGAAGCGTCTAGGAGCCTCGCGGATTCTTGCGGCGTGACGCATGACAGCTATGACGAGAGCGTACACCACGTCGCCACACCTGAGTATGGATTTAGACGGAAGTACTGGACTTTCAGGTAGTGACCTGCCAGCTGGGTGGCGACAACCCATCGTCATGTGCACGGCGCTCTGGCTATCCAGGACAGGCTGCCGCCAGGCAAGAGGTTGGCCGGAGACCGCTGATAGTGTTGCGCCCGATGGCTACCACCACGCCCAGCGAGCCCACCCCGCAACGTGTAGCAACCGTCCGCGAGCAGCTGGAGCTGCTCTCGGACTATCTTTGACCCAGTTGAGCTGAGCGAGCGCTCGAAGGCGCTCGAAGATCAAATGCAGGCACCCGGCTTCTGGGACGACGCGGAGCTGGCGGCCAAGGTTTCAGCGGAGCACGCGAAGGCCACCAAGCGCTTGCAGACGTTCACCGCGCTGCGCTCCGACGTTGAGGATCTTGACGGCCTTGTAGAGATGGCCGCTGAGGAACCGAGCCTGGAGGAGGAGGTGCAAGAGCATCTCGCCTCGGTGGAGCAGCGCTTGGCCGAGCTCGAGGAGCAGCGCCTATTCTCCGGTCACTACGACGCAGGAGATGCGCTCGTCAGCGTCAATGCCGGAGCCGGCGGCACCGACGCCCAGGACTGGGCGGAGATGGTGTTGCGGATGATGATGCGCTGGGCTGAGCGCCGGGGCTTTCAGGTCGAGCTGCTGGAGGCGAGCGCAGGGGAGGAAGCAGGCATCAAGTCGGCCACATTCAAGGTGTCGGGGGAAAACGCCTATGGACTGTTCGGCGCCGAGCGGGGAGTGCACCGGCTCGTGCGCCTATCGCCGTTCGACTCCGCCCATCGCCGTCAGACGAGCTTCGCCGGCGTCGAGGTCGCCCCGGTGGTGGAAGACACCGGCGAGGTCGAGATCGACGAGGACGACCTTCAGGTCGACACCTATAGAGCCTCAGGCGCGGGCGGCCAGCACGTCAACAAGACAGACTCGGCTGTGCGCATCACCCACCGCCCCAGCGGGATCGTCGTGCAGTGCCAGAACGAGCGCTCCCAGACCTCCAACAGGGCCACCGCGATGGCAATGCTGCGCTCCAAGCTCGTCGAGAAGCAGGAGCGCGAACGTCAGGAAGAGATCGCCCGCGAGAAGGGCGAGGCCCAGGACGTCAACTTCGGCTCGCAGATCCGCTCGTATGTGATGCATCCTTATTCGATGGCCAAGGACCATCGGACTGGGCACGAGATGGGCGACGTGCAGCGGGTCTTGGATGGGGACTTGGATGGGTTCGTGCGGGCCTATTTGCTGAAGTCGGCTTCTTCGGCCTCTTGAGTTGAGCGGCTTCCTGGGCCGACCGGTTGCCTGGGCCGACGGGCTTCTTAGACTCAAGGGAGGGGGATTGTTAGCGTATAAGCTATCAAGTTCTCTCTATTTTGTATGCGAATACGCTAACATAGGGTTGTGCATGTCCCTAACCGAGTGGCCGGTGACTTGATTCGCGAGATCCGACGCGAAAGTGGATTGCGCCAGGCCGAGCTGGCCCGACGAGCCGCGTTGCCGAGGTCTGTTGTGAGCGCATACGAGCACGGTCACCGCCAGCCGGGAGTTGACGCACTGGTCCGTCTTGCCGCAGCCGCCGGCCTGGAGCTACAAATCGGCCGGCCCACGGGCCCGATCGACACGGTGCGAGCGGGGCGTATTCTGGAGCAGGTTCTCGATTTGGCCGAGGCGCTTCCCAGCCGGCGGCGTGGGGAGCTGTCCTATCCACCGCTCACTCGGTTTGCCCGATGAGCCTGCTGGGACATCGCCTGCTCGACGTCCACGATGCGCTCTCCAACGCCAAGCTCCCGCACGCCTTCGGAGGGGCGATCGCGCTTGCCTACTGCACGCAGGAGCCACGCGGCACGCGCGATTTGGACGTGAATGTCTTCGTCGATCCAGGACGGGCGAGCGATGTGTTTGCCGCCTTGCCTAGTAGCGTGACGGTTACCGATGCCAACAGGGATGCACTCGGACGGGAAGGCCAAGTGCGGGTTTGGTGGGAGGACACTCCCATCGACCTCTTCCTCGACATCCACAAGTTCCACGACGAGGTTGCCCAAGGCGTGCGGGTGGTCCAGTTCGAAGGTCGCACCATTCCCGTGCTCGATTGCACCGCTTTGGCTGTGTTCAAGGCACTTTTCGACCGTACGAAGGACTGGGCCGACATCGAGGAGATGGCCACGGCGGGCGCGCTTGACTTCCCGCTTGCTGAAGCGTGGGTTGAGCGCCTCGTTGGCTCAGACGGTTCAGCTGTGAGCCGCCTGAAGTCGCTTCCTCGTTGACGTCACGCTTGCCCGAGCGCTCGCAAAGAGCCGCAAGATCAGAGACGGCGAGTGCCGAAAAAAGATGCAGGACCAGAGCCAGCGAGTGCTCAAAGCGCTTGCAGGATCAGAGACAAGTCGAGCGCGGGCGCCGAGTGGGTCAAGGCGCCCATTGAGATGAAGTCGACACCGGTCAGCGCGCGTTCGCGCAGGTTCTCGAGTGTGACGTTGCCGCTGGCCTCGGTCTTCGCGCGGCCAGCGACCTGCGCCACGGCCTCGCTCAGCTCCTCGACGCTCATGTTGTCAAGCAACAGTCGCGGTGCGCCAGCCGCGAGCGCTTGCTCGATCTCCTCGTGGTCGCGCACCTCGATCTCCAGAGTGTCAGCCAACTCGGGGGCGGCCTCGCGCGCGCGAGTGATGGCCTGATCAATGCCGCCGGCGGCCGCGATGTGGTTCTCCTTGATCAGGATCGCGTCGTACAAGCCTATGCGGTGGTTGCGGGCGCCACCCGCGGCAATGGCTGCCTTCTCCAGCGCGCGCAGGCCGGGGGTGGTCTTGCGGGTGTCGAGCACCGTGGCGTCGGTTCCCTCCACCGCTTGGGCTGCTTGCGCGGCCATCGTTGCCACTCCCGAAAGGTGGGCAAGGAAGTTCAGGACTGTGCGCTCGCCTGTGAGCAGCGCGCGTGCGGAGGCTTCGATGGACAGCACCGGCCCGCCCTGCTCGCGCCAATCCCCCTCCCGAGCCAGGCGCTCGAAGCGTGTGCTGGGGTCGAGCAGGGAGAAGCAGCTCTCCGCTACGTCTAGGCCGTAGATCGCCCCGGGCGCCTTTTGGGTAATCAGGGCGCAGGCGCGTGCATTTGACTCGACGGTGGCGTCTGTCGTGACGTCGCCCGCGCCCACGTCCTCGTCCAAGGCGCGCTTAGCGAGGGCCTGCAGTTGCTCTGCTGAAAGTGGGGCGCTCACGGGGCCAGAGTATTGCGAAGGCAAGGTTTGACTGCCTCTTGGTGCCCATCTGGTTGCGGAAAAGCTTGTAGTGGCAGGGTGCGACCTGATGTCACATGACTGGCCTCGTACCTTCAGCACATGTCTACTTTTGCCATTGACAACTAGACTCACTTTCGAGTAAGGTTCTCTACAGAGCCGGCGGGAGAGGGTGTCGGCGGGTCCATGTTGCATCCAGAGGAGGGGAAGGCCCTGATGAGAAGCTCGTTTTGGCTTGGCCGTGCGCGGCCTGGGAGTCGGTCGTACGCTCGTGCGGTCCACCCCGCTGCTGGGGTACCGACAATCACCCGATTGGGTGTCGTCAAACGCGTTCTACTGACCATCCCTGCGGCCGTGGTTGCCCTCCTTGTGCTTGTGGGCACACCGGCCTCGGCCTCTACGACCCACAACCTCCTCTCTTCATTCGGATCTCTCGCTGGGGTCGAAGGGGTGGCTGTGGATGAGTCGACCGGAGATGTCTATGTCTATGAGGCGTTCCTTGGCGACACCTCGACGTGGTCTGTCCTCAAGTTCAACGCTGCGGGAGAACCGGCTGAATTCTCCGCGACGAAAACAGATGGGATCGCAGGCGTCGGCAGCCTCGGTGAAGGGAAAGGGGAGATTGCGGTTGATAACTCCAGCGGGCCCGCAAAAGGCGACATCTACGTTGCCACCGGCAGTCATCTTTTGACCTACGCGTCAGACGGCAGCATGCTCGGCGAACTGAACAGTAAAGTCGAATCCGAAGTGCCCGCTGCACAGGGCACATGGAGTGAACCATGTGGCGTGACAGTCGACTCGACCGGCAATGTCTACGTCGGTCTCTGGCCGCAGCACGTCAACGAGTATTCGCCCCATACGAGCACCGTCAAGAACGCCGATTACGTCTCCTCCCTGTCTGGCCTGAACTCCGTCTGCAACATCGCAGCCGACTCGGCCGGAGACATCTATACCGACTCGCTTCCCAGCGGTCCGGTAACCAAGTACGGCGCGTTGCAGTTCGGCCTTCTGGAAGCCAGTGGCACACCGATATCGAACACGGGCGGCAAGCTGAGCATCAACCTTGCGACCAACCACCTCTATGTGGACACAGGGTCGGGAATTGCCGTCTACGGTCCCGAAGAAGCGCTGCTCGAAACGTTCGACCCGTCGAGCGAAGCAATCGCTCTCCACGAATCCTCCGGTATCGCAGTGGACGGCACGAGCGGCAACATTTACCTCTCTGACAGCGAACGTCACCGGATCGACGTGTTTGGTCCAGCCGTCGTGAAGCCCGATGCCACGCTCGGCTCCTCCGAACCTACGAGTAAAACCGTGAAGTTGAACGGCGCTGTTAACCCAAATGGTGTGGCGGCAACTTGCGAATTTGAATACGGCACAAGCAAGTCATACGGTGGAAGTATCCCATGCTCAGTCGAGCCTGGCTCAGGCGCCAGCCCAGTCAACGTGAGTGCCGAACCAGCGGGTCTTGAAGCAGGGGTTGTGTACCACTACAGGCTCACGGTCACAAACGCCAATGGTGTGAGCGCAAGCGAAGCCGCAACAGAAGATGCGACATTCGCTCTGCTCTCACCTCCAACGATCTTCAGCGAGTCGTCCGAAAATGTCGCCATCTCGGCGGCCACCCTCGATGCAGTGATAGGGCCGATGAGCTTCTCGACCTCATATCACGTCGAATATGGCACCGACACGAGCTACGGGACAAGTGTGCCGGTCCCAGACGCTGAACTCGGCGCCTTTGGCCCAGGCGGACAAGCCGTCCATCAAGCGGTGGCAGGGTTGCAACCTGGGACGACATATCACTATCGCTTTGTCGCCAAGAACGCCAACGGGACAACGGTTGGGCCGGACCAGGCCTTCACGACATCCACCGAGCTCTCGGCCGAACAGTCCGACACTTGTCCAAACGCGGCACTACGTGCGGCTTCATCTGCTCACCTGCCCGACTGCAGGGCATATGAGATGGTCTCACCAGCCAACAAGGATGGCGCTGACGTAAACGCACAACAGTACAAAGAGTTTACGGTTGCCGAAAGCGGAAACCACGTGATGTTCCCCACTCGCACGGACTTCGGGGAAACTCATGGCTCTGGACATGGCGGGTATACACAGTACATCGCCGACCGTGGCGCTGATGGATGGGTGTCCAAAGGCATAGACCCAACGCCGGCGCAGGATAACCCATGGATGCTCGGATTTGGCTCTACCCGAGTCGAGCTTTTCTCAAGCGAACTGAACAGAGCGGTGGTTGTCATCGGACTTGATCCGCCTGGCGCTACGGGCGGAATTCCGGACAGGTGGAACCTGTATCTCGAGAACACGGCCGACGTGCAGCTCATAGAACCGATCACTCGGTTTGAAGGCACAGAAGAAGTGGTCGAAAACCTGTTTTCGTTGCCGGAACGTGCCAGCAATGCCTCAAGCGACCTCGGTGTCGTCACATTTCAAACAAGCATTAACCTGTTGCCTCAGGCATCTGGAAATAGTCAGAAGCTCTACGCCTCGGATCACGGCAAGTTGTATTTGGTTGGCATAATGCCTGACGGTTCGGTTCCGTCGGCCGGCTCCGAAGCGGCAGCGGCTCTCCACGAAGGAGCGAGCACGTTCGTCCCAAACACCGTATCCAAGGACGGCTCGAGGATTCTCTTCAAGTCTCGGCCGGATGGGTCTGGAGCGCCGCAACTCTACCTGCGCAAGGATGAGCAGACCACGGCGTGGGTCTCACAGTCAGAGGCGACGACTCCCAACCCAGAACCGCAGGAAGTCTATTTTCAGGCCGCCACGCCTGACGATAAGAAGGTCTTTTTTACCAGCAGCGACCGGCTCCTTGACAGCGATCCTGGCGTCGGAGGAGTCGGCTTGTACATGTACACCGATGGTCCCGACCCTGAAAATGAATCTAACCTGACGTTCATCGCGCGAGTCGATGAACAAGCAGCAGGTCGAGGGAAGGCTGTCCTGGGTGTCAGCCAGGACGGCAGTCATGTCTATTTCTTTGCAGATCATAGCTCTGCGTTGCCATTCGACACTGACGGAGGGGGGGATTTTCTGTGGGATGACGGGCAGATACGCCAGGTTGCCCCAACTCCGGATGCCAGGGACGATCGCGAATTTACTCAGATAGATAGTGGTGAAGAAGAAGCGCATGTAAGCGACGATGGCCGTCAGATCGCCTTCATGAATCCACTGGCTCTTACCAGCCAAGAAGTGGCGCCCGACGGAACCCTACCGGCTCCAGGAGCGGAGGGCAACAGCGAGATGTATGTCTATGACGAGGACAGAAATACGCTGAAATGCGTGTCTTGCCCCCCGGGAGGTGCGACAGCGATCGACGGCATCGAAGTCAACGTATTGGCGACGGCGGCTTATCCTCCGGGCTTCAATGTGGTGGCACCGCCGCATTTCCTCTCCAGGGATGGCCGCTTTGTGTTCTTCAACACCGTAGAAGCTCTGCTACCTCAGGACACGAACAAACTGACCGACGCATACGAGTACAACACTGAAACGGGGAAGCTGTCGCTTCTCTCGTCCGGTGGAGGCGAATCGGGGACGTGGTTTGTCGACGCAAGCCCAAGCGGGAGAGATGCTTTCCTGGTCACCAAACAACCTCTCACTCGCACGGATCCAGACAAGCTGGACGACTTGTACGACGCAAGAATCGACGGTGGATTCCCCGAACCATTGCCGACCCCGGCGCCGTGTGCCGGCGACGCCTGTCAAGGCACGCCTGCTGCCGTGCCGAGCTTCAACACCGCATCTGGCTTTAGTGGCCTGGGAAACCAGCCCCCACCGCAGGCCGCGCACGTCAAGCCGAAGAAGCTGACCAACGCACAGCATCTGAAGAGTGCGCTGAAGGCGTGCTCTAAGAGGCCGAGGCGAAATCGGGCTGCGTGTCGCGCAAAGGCACGAAGGCGATATCCCGTGAAGAAGTCGGTCAAGCATGCGTCCCGTCGAGCAGGAAGGTAGGGGGATAGAGATGAAGTACTACATGGTCAGAATCCTGTGCCTTATTGCCACGACCGCCGTAGCGTGCCTGACGGGCGGAGCGCTGGCAACGGCTAGTTTTGCGTCCGCGCCGGCCCTCAGGATATATGCGGAGTCTCAGCCCAACACCGTGTCAGCCGGCGAAAGTGTCATTCTCCAGGTTGGGGTTCAGAATGTCGGCGACGAAACAACGACCGGTCCTATCAACGTCACATATGCAATTTCGTCGGGGGCTGCTCATCCAGAAGAATACCCATACCTAGAGTCTGAGGGATATACCTCATCCAGGAACAATGTGCCAGTTGGGAACACCAGTTGTGAAGCAAATGCCTCCACATTTAAATGTGTGGCAGAAGAGTCGCTGCCGCCTGGGGCTCAAATGTACATAACGCTACGACTAGTGATTGGTACCGAAGCTACAGGGACGCTTACGAGCTCGATTTCCGTATCGGGTGGTGGATCCGTGGGTACCGTCACCGCTGAGCACGAAATGACCGTGGGATTGCCGAGGCCATTCGAATTCACCTCTGGCGTGGCGCAGTTGCTAAGCACCGACGGGTTCCAAGACCAGCAAGCTGGGTCAGATCCGTCGGAATTCACGACGAGCCTTCATTGGCCTTCGCTCTCGTCAAAGATCTATGCCGGCTCGAACGGCGAACGCTCGGTGGTCACATCTGTCGGGCACTTCAAGGACGTGACGGCGCACCTTCCCCCAGGTTTGATCGGAAACCCGTCCGCGACGGCGGCGCTCTGTACCCCTGACGAGCTCGCCGGAAGCCACTGTCCCCAGGAAAGTCAGATAGGCGTAGTTCACCTCTACTTGACCCGTGAGTTGACGCCCGAATCGCTTTTCGTAGGTCTATTCAACATGGTTGCTCCATACGGCGTGGCAACTGAGCTTGGCTTTCAAACCTACGGGACGAACATCCTTTTGCAGGCGTATGTGCGCCCAGGTGATCACGGCGTCGATATCGTCAGCAACGATACGAGCACATCGGCCCCTGTGACGGGTGTGGACATCACTGTGTGGGGCGTTCCGTCCGATCCGAGTCACGATCGCTACAGGGAATCAGCTTGCCTCGATACTACCTACGGAGGCGCTAACGGCCTTACGTGCCCGGCGAGCGGTCCGCGCAAAGCGTTCCTGCGCTTGCCCACATCCTGTCCAGGCACTCCTCTTCAGTTCGGGGCCAGCTCCAACACATATGAGGAACCTGAACATTTCGTGGAAACGAGTTTCACCGGGCCGACTATGACTGGTTGCGAGGTGGTGCCATTCTCACCGACTATCACCGTCGATCCGACAGGCACCTCCGCGGCTTCGCCGACCGGGGTGTCGGTGAAGCTGTCACTGCCCCAGAATCAGAACCCTGACGGCCTGGCCGAGGCCGACCTGAAGAAGGCTGTCGTGACGTTGCCCGAAGGAATGGCGATAAATCCCTCCGCGGCCGATGGCCTGCAGGCGTGTGACGACGAAGATCTGCATTTGGATTCGAACACCCCGGCGAACTGCCCTGACGGGTCGAAGATCGGGACCGTGCTGCTGCACACGCAGCTGATCCCGAACCCGATCGAAGGCTCGATTTACCTGCGGACGCAGAACTCGGACGATCCGACTTCGGGTGAAATGTTCAGAATCGTGATCGAGCTGCGCGACGATTCGCACGGTCTGGACTTCAAGCTGACCGGTCATATCAGCGCGAACCCGGTCACGGGCAGGTTGACCACGACGTTCGACGACAACCCACAGTTTCCATTTGAAGATATAAGTCTGAGCTTCAAGTCGGGCTCTCGCGCTCCGCTCGTGACGCCCGCGTCGTGTCAGACTGAGACGACCCAAGCCGATCTGTACTCGTGGTCGCAGCCGAATGTGCCTGTAGTCCGCTCGACTTCGTTCAACCTGACCTCGGGCGCGGACGGCACAGCTTGTCCTCCCCCGTCGCCGTTCAACCCGGTGTTCGAAGCGGGTGTCGCGAGTGTGCAGGCCGGCGGGTTCACTCCTTTCCTGACGACGTTCAAGCGCTCCGACGCCGACCAAGCTATGGAGGGCGTGTCTGTGAAGCTGCCGCAGGGGCTGCTTGGATCGCTGGTCGGCTTGCCGCTGTGCGCCGAAGCGCAAGCTCAGGCAGGGACCTGTACCCAGGCGTCTGAAATCGGCACCCTGACCGCCGGAACGGGCGCCGGTCCGACCCCGTTCTACGTCACTGGCGGCAAAGTCTTCATGACCGGACCATATAGAGGTGCACCGTTCGGACTATCGATAGTGGTGCCTGGCAAGGCCGGGCCGTTCAACCTGGGCACCGTGGTCGTGCGGGCAAAGGTCGAAGTGGATGCGCACACGGCGCAGTTGACGGTGGTGAGCGACCCATTCCCGCAGATCGTACTTGGCGTGCCGGTGAATCTGAGGTTGGTGAACGTCACAATCAACCGTCCGAACTTCACATATAACCCCACAAGCTGTGACCCGTCGAGCGTCTCGGGGACGATGACGGGTAGCGAAGGAGCGGTCGTGGCGCTGTCCAACCACTTCCAGGTCACCAACTGCGGCGCCCTCGGCTTCAAGCCGAAGTTCTCGGTCTCAACTTCAGGGAAGACCAGTAGAGCCAACGGCGCCAGCCTCGACGCAAAGCTCTCTTATCCTAAGAACCTCGGCCAGGCGAACATTGCCAAGGTCAAGGTTGCGCTACCCAAGCAGTTGCCCTCGCGACTCACCACCTTGCAGAAGGCTTGTCTTGCGCAGGTCTTTGAAGCGAACCCGGCTGGGTGCCCCTCAGCGTCACGCATTGGCAGCGCGGTCGCCACGACACCGGTGCTGCCCGTCCCGCTATCGGGACCGGTCTACTTCGTCTCTCATGGCGGAGAGGCGTTCCCGGACCTCGTGATCGTCCTCCAGGGATACGGCGTCACGGTAGACCTGGTCGGCACCACGTTCATCAGCAAAGCGGGGATCACGAGCACCACGTTCAAGAGCGTCCCCGACGTACCTGTCGGCACCTTCGAGCTGAAGTTGCCGACAGGCCGGTTCAGCGCACTGGCGGCCAACGGCAACCTTTGTACAAGCAAGCTCAAAATGCCCACGGCGTTCCTAGCTCAAGACGGAGCAGAAATACACCAAACCACTCCAATCGCCGTGACTGGCTGTCCCAAGCACAAGGCAAAGAAGGCGAGCAAGTCTCAGCACAAGCGTCCCAGCGGCAAAAGCGGGAAGAGGAAATAACGGCGTCAGGTGTGCGGCTCGCCGGTAAGCTCTTCAGCGAGCCGCGCCTTCGGGTTGCGGGCAAGGAGAGATGTCTACGGGGAATGACAAGTCGGTGATTTTCGCTGGCCTCGGCCAGGGGACTGGCATGCTCCCGCGCGACGAGGTCGAGGATTTCCAGCGGGCTCGGATCATCAGTGCGATGGTCGAGGTCGCCTCCGAGGTCGGGTATCTAGGTGCCGCGGTCGCTCCAGTAGTCGCACGTGCCGGGGTGTCACGGCGCACGTTCTACGAGCTGTTCGAGGGCCGCGAGGACTGCTTCCTTGCGGCTTTTGAGTGGGGAGTGGGGCAGATGCGAGAGGTCATGCTCGAGGCCTACGGCGCTCAGCGGTCTTGGCGCGAGCGCGTACGTCACGCTTTGGCTGCCTTGCTCCTGCTGCTCGATTCCGAGCCGGAGCTAGCGCGGACGTGTGTGATCGAGGCGCTTGGCGCGGGCAAGCTCGTGCTGCGACACCGCTCCCACGTCTTGGAGGAGTTGATGGCTGCGCTCGACTCAGCGGCCCCGCGACCACGCGGGGCCGTCGGTCCTCCGCTGCTGACTGCCGAGGGCGTTGTCGGGGGCGCGTTCTCGGTGGTCCACGGGCGCCTACTCGAGCGTCTCGCCGAAGCCGGCAGCAAGATGGCCCAAGATGGCGGACCGGGGACCTCCGGCGAAGGCTCTGACGGATCCCAGCGTCCACTGATCGAGCTGCACGGACAGCTCATGGCCTTGATCGCATTGCCTTATTTGGGACCGCGCGCGGCGGGGGAGGAACTCACGCGCTCCCCGCCCCAGATGCCTCAGCCCCAAGCGACTCGTGTCCGTGGCCATGGTAAGCGCTTGATGGACAGGCTCGACATGCGCCTCACCTACCGGACAGTGCGCTGTCTCACCTTCATCGCCGAGCATCCCGGTGCCAGCAACCGCGAGATCGCCAAGGGCGCCGAGATAGCAGACGAGGGGCAGGCCTCCAAGCTGCTCGGGCGCTTGGTAAAGCTCGATTTGATTGCCAACTCCAAGCCCCACGGTCCCGGCTACCCCAACTATTGGACGCTCACGTCCCATGGCGAGCAGGTGCTCTCAGCGGTCAGCCCACGCTAGTTCCGTCCTCCGCGGGAGCTGGCAAGCCCTCGGAGGCACCGGAGAGGGAGCGGGCGAGCATCAGGAAAGTTGCCAGGCACCAGGAGAGAGTTCCCAAGCACCGGGATAGACTGGATTTAATGCAGTCCTTGCCGATGATCCCCACTCAGGAGCCGCTCGCCGAGCTCACCCCGGCGCAGATCGCCAATCTACACGAGGAGATTCGCGAGTTGGCCTCAGAGCGCCGCGCCACGATCCTCGCGCACAACTACCAGGTGCCCGAGGTCCAGCAGATCGCTGACTACGTAGGCGACTCGCTTGGGCTCTCGCGCAAGGCTGCCGCCGCCGACGGCGAGACGATCGTGTTCTGTGGCGTGCACTTCATGGCTGAGACCGCTTCGATCCTGTGCCCTGAGAAGACGGTCCTGATCCCCGATCTCGATGCCGGCTGCTCGCTCGCCGCTTCGATCGACGCTGACCAGCTGGCTGATTGGAAGGCCACCTATCCCACGGGCGTCGTGGTCATGTACGTCAACACCACCGCCGAGGTCAAGGCGCTCACCGACTACTGCTGCACCTCCGCCAATGCCGTTGACGTTGTGCGACACATCTACGACACCCACGGGCCCAACACTGAGATCCTGTTCGGGCCGGACATGTGGCTTGGCGCCTACGTAGAGAAGGAGCTGGGCCGCCCCATGCACGTATGGGACGGCGAGTGCCACGTACACGCTGGCATCCGCCCCTCAGACATCGCCGCCACGCGGGCCGCTCACCCTGGCGCTGACTTCCTCATCCACCCGGAGTGCGGCTGCACCACTAGCGTCATGGAGTATGTGGCCGCTGGCGACATCTCCTCCGAGGGTGTTCACATGCTCTCCACAGGCGGCATGCTGCGCTACGCCGGCGAGGCCGAGAAGGGTGCTTTGGGCCGGAGGGATGACGCGACTGGACGTCCACGTGAGGCGGTCGTCGCTACCGAGACGGGAATGCTCTACCCCCTCGAAATGGCCGCGCCCGACGTCAACTTCATCCCAGCCAACCCCGAGGCCTCGTGTGTCTTCATGAAGATGATCACACTCCCCAAGCTCCGCGACGCGTTGCGCGATTTCAAGTACGAGGTGCGCGTCGCGCCCGAGATCGCAGAGCGGGCACGTGTGCCGATCGACCGCATGGTTGCCCTCGGCTGAGACGGTCGTGGACGCTGCGCCGGGCGGTGTCCTCGCTCGCTCATGTGCACAGCA
Source organism: uncultured Solirubrobacterales bacterium (assembly GCA_963731565.1). Classification (GTDB taxonomy): domain Bacteria; phylum Actinomycetota; class Thermoleophilia; order Solirubrobacterales; family Solirubrobacteraceae; genus Palsa-744. The sequence goes on along the minus strand of CAVSWG010000001.1, from coordinate 2,962,906 downwards.
CACTTCGCTCGCTGCGTCCTAGCCCGGCTTGGTCCACGACCGTCTCAGGACGCTCTAAACTCCTAGGTGCTCAAAACTCCTCGGCGGTATGTGGGCCCACGCAGGCCACCGCGAGCTCCTCGGCTACGTTTGCCGCGACCTCGCGCACCTCGTCGAACGTGACTGCGTCGAGCGCCGCAATGGCCGAATCGGGGTCGATGTCCTCGCCATACACGATCTTCTGGCTCGCTCCATAACGTGCCACCGCGTTTGTGTTCTCAAACGCCAGCACCAGTCGCCCAGCGGCATACGCACGCGCGCGGTGCACCTCCTCCTCGGTCGGGCCGTCCTTGCGCAGCTCGTCCACGATCTCCCTCATGCGCGTATAGGCCTCGATGCACTTTTCCGAGTCAAGTCCCGAGCCGAGTTGCAGGATTGGCACGTCCGCGAATGCGTGAGCCATCGCGTACACCGAGTAACACAGACCCCGCTTCTCCCTGATCTCCTCGAACAGCCTCGAGCCCATCGAGCCACCCAGTAGCGTTGAATAGATCGCCAGCGCCGCGCGTTCTTTGACGTCGCTCACCCTCACCCCTGGCCTATAGATCATGCGCAGGTGCGATTGGTTCGTATCGCGTTGCTCGACCATCGTCTCCGGGGCGAACTTCGGGGCCGGCACATATGGCTCCGGGGCCGGCAACGTTGGAAAGCGGGCGAACAGATCGCCCAGCTTGTCCTGCCCGGGAACGAACTCAGTATTCCCTACCAAGAACGCGCCCCCGTGAGCTCCGGCCCAGCGACGCTCCCGGAAGCTCACGATCGCCTCGCGTGTAAACCCCCTCAGATTCTCCTCCGGGCCCAACACGGTCCGTCCGAGAGGATGATCGCCGAACGCGGCTTTGTCGATCAGATACTCGGCCACAGTCGAAGGCTGGTCATAGGCCCTGTTGATCTCCTGGATCACGACCCCCCGCTCGCGGTCGAGCTCCTCCGCGTCGATCCTCGGTCTGCCCACGAAATCGCTCAGCAGGTCGATTGCCGCCTCAGCCGACTCCGCCCTCACCGTGATGTGGAAGGCGACCAGATCATGGCTCGTGTACGCGTTCAACACGCCCCCGAGCCGCTCGGCCGTCTCATTGACGTCCTTGTAGGTGGAGAACTTCTCACCGCCCTTGAACACCAGGTGCTCGAGGAAGTGGGCCATCCCGTTCTCCTCGACCCTCTCAGTCCGCGCGCCCGCGTCGAAGGCCACGAGCACTGTCAGCGCGCGCGTGCCGGGCAGGCCCACGGTGTACACCGGCAAGCCATTCGCCGCCACGGTCGTCGTTGCAATCTCGGCCACGCGCCCACGATAGGCGATTGCTCCGCCATGTTCCCTGTGCGTGGTTCGCAGTGTTCTTGTGCGCGCAGGGCGCGTCTCGCTAGTAAGCCCTCAGTGCACGCAGGGCTATTCGTGCAAATCCCATTGCATGCAGGGAAAAATGCGGGCTTCCTTGGTGCGCGACGCTACTGTGCCCGGCCATGGCCGACCCAGAGAGAAGCGCTCGCCCGACGAGGACGATTCCGCGCAGGGCGCTCGCGCGACACATCAACCCAACGCGTCCTCGCGTCCTTGCGCCGCCTGTTCAGCCTGTCGCTGCACCTCCTCGGCCGGCCAACACACCCAACGCCAACACGGTCGTCGAGTTCCGTCGTGTCACGAAGAACTACGACTCCGGCGACACCGGCCTCGAGCTGGCCACGTTTGCCGTCGACCGCCAAGAGTTCGTCTTCCTTGTTGGCTCGACCGGATCGGGCAAGTCGACGATCATGCGCCTCCTGATCAAGGAGATCGAGCCCACCGGGGGCATCATCCGAGTAGCCGGGCGCTCCCTGGCTGAGATCGAGCGCAAGCGGGTCCCTTACTACCGCCGCAACGTCGGCGTTGTCTTCCAAGACTTCAAGCTCCTGCCCACGCGCACTGTCTACGACAACATCGCCTACGCCCTCCAAGTCACGGGTGCCTCGCGCAAGCAGATTCGAGCCTCCTTGCCTGACATCCTGCGCCTCACAGGCCTCTCGACCAAGCTGCACAACTATCCCCACCAGCTCTCTGGCGGCGAGCAGCAGCGTGTGGCCGTCGCGCGCGCCTTCGCCTCCCACCCGCCTTTGCTCCTGGCGGACGAGCCCACCGGCAACCTCGACCCCGACACCTCGATCGGGATCATGCAGCTGCTCTACCGCATCAACCGCGCCGGCACCACCGTGATCGTCGCCACCCACGACAACGAGATGGTCGACAAGATGCGCCGCCGCGTGATCGAGCTCAAGCGTGGGCGCATCATCCGCGACGAGGCAACCGGCCTCTACGCACAGGATGAGACCACCGGGGACTTGGCCGAGCGCCTCAAGCGGGAAACCGCCGCCGAAGCCAACCCGCGTCCCGCTGGTGGCCACCGCCGATGAAACTCGGTTTCTTTCTCAAGGAGGCGGTCCGCTCGATGCGCCGCAATCCGGCGCCTTCGTTTGCCGCGCTTTCCTGTGTTTTGGTAACGACCCTCGTGCTCGGTGTCTTCATCCCGGTGGTCCAAGCCACCAACGGGGCGGCCAACTCGATTCGCGGCCGTGTCGTCGTAGACGTCGACCTCAACACGACCGCCACCCCCGCGGAAACGGCGCGCGTGCGTCACGAGGTCGAAGGGGCCCGGTTCGCGGGGCACGTCGAAATGGTCTCCAAGCAGGCAGGCTATGAACAGGAGCGCAAGATCGATCCGCAGGCTTTCCAGCTGATCGGCTACAACCCCTTGCCCGACATCCTCCGCGTCACGCCGTCCAATCCCTCCGACGCCGATGCCCTGCGCGCAGAGCTCGACCAGGCGAGCCCGATCGGCACGCGCCTGGTCACCGACCCCGCGATCGCCGACGTTCAGAACCGCCAGGCTCAGACCGACAAGATCCTCTCGGCCACCCGCATCGTCAAGATCACCATGGCCTTGCTTGCGGCCTTGTTGATCTTCTCCTCGATGCTGCTCGTCTCCAACACGATTCGCCTGTCCTTGTTCTCGCGCCGGCGCGAGGTCGAGGTGATGAAGCTGGTCGGCGCCACCGACTGGTTCATTCGCTGGCCATTCGTGCTCGAGGGCCTCTTCCTCGGCGCGCTTGGAGGGGTCTGTGCGATCGGCCTGCTCGCGCTCGCCAAGCTCACCTTGATCGACCCGCTCGCCTCCACCGTCAAGCTCATCTCCCAGCCCGCGATGATCGACTTCCGCCTGCTCATCGTGATCTTGATGGGCTGCGCGATTGCCGTGTCGGCGGCGGGCTCGGGTATCTCGCTGCGCCGCTTCCTGCGAGTCTGACACGGCTCTCTGCATCGCGGGTAGTCGCGGCTTGGCGGGTGATGGGCGTATGGGGTCCTCTCACCGCATAGGCTGGGGGAGATGCAGTCCCTGAAGCGTCAGCCCATCTTCGCCGTACTTGCCGTGCTCTTGCCGGTGCTCTTGCTCGTGCTCGGCATCTGGCTTGGCGGTCATCCCTCCAAGCTGCCCGGTTTCATGCGCAACGCCTTCGTTGCCAACCACGAGACACAGGTCGTGGGCGAAGCGATCGAACGGGTCTCCCACGACTATTACCGGCCCGTCTCAAAGGACTCGCTTGCGAGCTCCTCGATCGGAGGGATGGTCTCCAGCCTGAAAGATCCCTACTCGACCTACCTCTCACCGAAGGAATTCAAGAGCTTCGACCAACCTGCCAGCTTCGCGGGGATCGGCGTCTCGATCGATCCCAAGCCGGCTGGGCTGGAAGTAGTGCGTGTGTTCGATGCGAGCCCCGCCCAACGGGCCGGTTTGAAGCTCGGCGATCTGATCGTCGGCGTCAACGGGCGCTCGCTCCACAAGCTACCCGCCGATACCTCGGTTGCGCTCATCAAGGGGCCTCCCGGTACTGAAGTGCGGCTAACGGTCAAGTCTCGTGGGAGGGCATCCGTTCACACGATCAATGTCACGCGCGCCACCATCTCAGAGCCCGTCGTCGCCTCTGCCATGCGCACCGTCCACGGCGTCAAGCTCGGCTGGGTCTACCTCGCCACCTTCAGCGAAGGCTCCCACGGTGAGCTCTACGATGCGGTGCAAGGCCTGCTCAAACAGGGTGCCCGCGGACTCGTCTTCGACCTGCGCGCCGACGGCGGTGGTCTGGTCTCAGAAGCGCGTCTCGTAGCCTCGATCTTCGTCCCCTCCGGCGTTATCGTCACGACGCGCGGACGTACCCAGCCCACGGTCGTGCTTACAGCCGCCGGCGGTGCGATCCCTACCAAGGTCCCCGTTGTCGTGCTCGTCGACCATGACACCGCTTCCGCGTCGGAGATCGTGACCGCGGCGCTCCAAGACCATCATCGGGCCACCGTCGTCGGCACTCACACCTACGGCAAGGGAGTCTTCCAGGAGCTCGAGCCGCTTGCCAGCGGTGGCGCCATCAAGATCACAGTCGGTGAGTACTACACGCCCAATGGACGCAACCTCGGTGGGGGAGGGGTCCACGAGGGCGCCGGCATCACTCCCGAAATCCTGGTCCCTCACGGTGTTGACACCGAACATGGCCTTCAGGTAGCTCTCCACACGCTTCTCGCCAAGGTCAGATGAGTCCCCCGCGCGGCGGCCGCCCGCGCAAGGGACCGGCCAAGAAGACAAAGTCCTCGAGCGCGCCCACGCCGCGCAAGAGCGCGAAGAAGGGTGGTGCCAGCGGGCCAAAATCAGGCTCTCACGCGCCGGGGACCAACTCGCGTGGTAAGAGTCCCACTGCGCGTCCCGGGAGCCCCGCTGCGCGCCCTGGAAGTTCCTCTCCGCGCTCCGGCAAGCCGCGCCCCGGTAGATCCTCGAATGCGCGCGTCGTTTGGCCTCCTCAGGAGCGCACCGAGACCGCGCGCCAGGCGATCGAGCAGATGATGCACGAGGCCGGCTTGTCGGGTCGCTTTGAGCCGGGGGTAGAACGTGAGGCACGTGCAGTAGGTGCCCGCGCGTGGAGCAAGGCCGAGTCGGAATTGCGAGAGGGCCGTCGCCGCGACCTGCGCGATCTGGCTACGTTCACGGTCGATCCTGCCACGGCACGCGACTTCGATGACGCAATCTCAGCGGAGCAACTTCCCGATGGCGCCGGGCGCGTGTGGGTACACATCGCCGACGTCGCCGCCCACGTGCCCCCTGGCTCGGCGATCGATCAGGAGGCACGTCGGCGTGCCACGAGCGTCTACGTGCCGGGCATCGTCGAACCTATGCTGCCGCATGCGCTCTCCAGCGATGCCTGCTCCTTGGTTCCCGGAGCCGAGCGCCTGGCGGTCACGACCGAGCTCGTCCTGCGCGGTGCCAATATCGAGTCGGCGAGCTTCTACCGCTCCTTGATCCGCTCGGACACACGGCTTGACTACGAGCAGGTCGACCAGATCTTTGTGGGCGAATTCTCGGCGCCGGAACCCTGGGGTGGCCCATTGGCCGCAGCACGCACCGCTGCCGCCCAGCTGCAGGTTGCGCGCGAGTCGAGCGGAGCGCTCACGATCGAATCCGAGGAGCCCGAGTTCTCCTTCGACGAGCATGGCAACGTCAGCTCGATCCAGACGCGCGCTCAGACTGAGTCACATCGCCTGATCGAGCACCTCATGATCGCCGCCAATGAAGCCGTCGCGCGCCGGCTCGCCGAAGCTTCCATCCCGTGCCTCTATCGCATCCATGAGCGCCCCGATCCAGAGCGCGTTCGCAGGCTCGTAGAGCAACTCGCTTCGCTCGGAGTGTCCACGCCGCCGCTACCCGACCCGCTGCTTCCAGCGCAAGCGGCGGACTTTGTCGGTGAGATCTCCCGTCGCGTCGATGCACATGTGCGCCGCGTTGGGACAGGCCGGATCGCGCTCTCCTCGCTTGTCCTGCGCTCGCTCAAGCAGGCCTGCTACTCGCCGACGAATGTCGGCCATGCCGGCCTTCATTCCGCCTGCTACTGCCACTTCACCTCGCCGATCCGCCGCTACCCCGATCTCGTGTGCCATCGTGCGCTACTTGCTTCGATCGGCGCCAGCGAGGCCGGTCGCAAGCGCTCCGGTGGGGGCAAGCTGGCCGAGCTCGGCGAATGGACGTCTGAGCGCGAGCGCGAGGCGGCAAAGATCGAGCACAAGGGCGATGACATCGCTGCCTGCTTCCTACTGGAGCAGGTCCTACTCGATGGGGGCTACGACCAGGTGTTTCGGGGGGAGGTCACCGGCTTGATCGGCGCGGGTGCATTTATTGCGTTTGGTGGTGCCCTGCGCGCGCGCGCGAAGAATGCCCTTGGGAAGACTGTAGAGACAGCTCCGGATATAAAAGAGGAGGAGCCCAAGCGTCCGATCTATGAGGGAATGCTTCCCGTGCGCCTGCTCAGCACCGGCGAGGAGCGTGACTGGTGGACCCTCAACGAGCAGTCCACGATCCTCCGCGGCGAGCGCTCTGGTGCCACCTTGCGCCTGGGGGATCCGATCGATGTACGGGTGGTCCGCGTGGACGCCCAGGCTGGCCGGGTCGATCTCGCGCCTGCCGCTTAGCACGTGCTGCTCGACTCCCTCGTCTCGCGTCGGACGGCGGGTCCGGCTAGTCTCGGCTGATGGCCAAAGCCAAGGGCAACAAGCGCAAGATCGGCGCCGGAGACGTGGCGAGCAACCGCTACGCCTCCTATCGCTATGAGCTGACCGAGCGGATCGAGTGCGGAGTGGTCCTACAGGGCACCGAGGTAAAGGCCTTGCGAGCCTCCGGCGCTCAGCTCAAGGACGGCTACGCATCTATCCGCGAGGGAGAGCTGTGGCTGCAGTCGGTTCACATCCCGCCCTACTTGCCGGCGTCGCGCGAGAACCATGATCCCGAGCGCCCGCGCAAGCTCCTCCTGCACCGCTCGGAGATCGAGCGCATCGCGGGACGAGTGTCAGAGCGCGGCCTCACGCTCGTGCCTACTCGCGTCTACTTCAAGGGCCCCCACGCCAAGGTTGAGATCGCGCTCGCGCGTGGCAAGGACCTGTACGACAAGCGTCAAACACTGCGCGAGCGCGACTCCAAGCGCGACATGGAACGCGGGATCAGGGAAGCCCGGCGCTGAACATTTCGCCAAGCCACTGAGGAGCGTTGGCCTACGGTTGCGTGGCCCGACTGTTGCTCAGGCGACTTGCTCGCAGGCGGTAAGGCCGTCGCGCTTTGCGATCGCCACCATCCGCTTCTGCGTGGCCTCGCTTGAGGTGATGAGGCTCTTTGCGGCCTTGAGATTGTTCGTTTTTGCATATTCGCCGAGCTTTGCCGTGTTTTCGGCGAGTGTCTGGGCTTCCGTGATGAATCGTTTCCAGTCGCTTTCCAGTTCGGCTGGCGGTACGAGTTTGCTCAAGTTGGCGAGTGCGGTCTGCTCGAAGGACGCAAGTTCGCCGGCCACGCGCGCGATCTCTTGTCGGGTGTTGGCCGACTTCGAAGAGAGCTTGGCGGCCACGGTCTTGCAGATCGCGTCGGCCTTAGCTGTGAGTTCGGCCCGCGTAAGCGGCTTCGAGGACGAGCCGCAGCCCGAGGTCGCGAGCATCGCGGCCGTCAGTGCGATGGCCAGCACACGTATGTGTCCCATTCGTTCCCCTATCCCCGTGCCGATTACTGGAAATGCCCCACCCTGCGGAGCAGAGTATAGGCTGCGGGGCCTTCAAATTGAGCGGAAGCTGTGTCCCGCGCTCACCAGGATGTGCGTCTCGGACATGCCGAAGGCGAGTACCACGATCAAACCGATGTATACAGCGCCGATCGCGATCCGTGAGCGGCGCGGCACACGGTAATAAGCGGCCTGCTCGATCGAACGCGAGCGCAACTGGCGCCAGCGTCGCGGCATCTCGCGCATGGCCAACAGGATGAAGATGAGCAGGAACGGGTTGCCGAGCAGCAAGATCATTGCCACCAAGCCCCCGATCCCCAAGAACCACATCGACGGCGCCACGGCCGCCATCGCCCGGCCGCCGTCGAACGGAACGACCGGGATCAGGTTGATCAGGTTCAGGAAGAAGGCGATATAGGCGAGCGCGATCAGCAGATCGCTGCCCGTGAGCTCTCCGGCGACCGCCACGGCCACCGCGCCAAGCGTGCCGAGCACGGGTCCCGCCAGGCCGACACGAGCCTCCGCGAGCGCGTTGTCGCCGAGCGAGCGCGAGAAGATCGCGGCGCCGAGGAACGGGATGAACATAGGCGTGCTCGCCTTGATCCCCTCGCGCTTAAGCTGGATCACGTGGCCCATCTCGTGTACGAACAGCAAAGCCACGAACCCGGCCGCGAACTGCCAGCCCCAGAGCAGGCTATAGGCGGCGATAGATACAAGCGCGGTGCCGGCGGTACTGAGCAGCGCCAGTTTCGGAAGCAACAACACGCCGGCCTTCAAGTAGGCGCCGAACTTCGCCGCGAGCGCGGCAATCCCGGCGAAGGCGCTACCCAGGCGCCTGCGCAGAGGGCGCCGGGGAGCCCCGAAAGGAGTCTCGCTCGCCAGTGGCGCTTCACCATCCATCCGACCATTGTCGCAGCCACCATAAGCAACGCCTAATCGACCGTTCGCGAGCCGCCTCGGTGCTTTTTTCGGAATGTGCGGGGAAGTCCTGAAAATGCCCTTGACGGACAGCCCCGAGAGGCGTACGTTGGATGTAGACGCGGACCCCGAGCCGCAAAGAGCGAGGCCACTGAGGTGTAAGGCCGCGCCACCAATCACCGGGAGGCTTTCGGGCCAACCGGCGAAAGGTTCCTCGAAGCGGCCCGGGACCGCGTCGACTTGTTTAAGTGCCCAATTGCAAGGGTCCAGCTACACTGGACGTGCAGGACATCCAAGGGGACGACAGGCTTCGACGCGGTCGGCTCGTGTGGATGGTCGCGAGTCGAGGTCCCGGGCGGCCTCGTAAAACACCCGGGAAAACCATAAGTGCGGACTCTCACGAGTACGCCCTCGCTGCTTAGTCAATAGCTAAGGCACGAGGTCTCGAGCCCTGTTCGCCTATGACGGGGGTCCTCGGGATCAGAAAGTAGGCTCACCCGGTGAGGCCCGCCTCCGCTGACCCGGGAACACTTCAGGAGGCTGGTCCCCCACAACCCGGCCGGCGAGGCTAGTGGGGGATGAGATCAGAGCGTCGGCTACGCTCGTAGAAGCCATTCATACGCGACTGCGGACGCGGGTTCGATTCCCGCCGTCTCCATAAAGTGCTCATTTGCAGGGGTTTTCTGATGGGCGCCGGGAACGATTCGCGGAGGCTATTTCCAGCCTCTCCGCGAGCCAGTTGGGAGTGACTTCGGCGAGGCTCATTCTGCGTCGTCTGCGAGCACGCGCGCCATTGTCGCTGCGAGCTGATCTACGTCCCAATCGGCGTAGATGTCGCCGGTCGTTTGGATGGAGGAATGGCCGAGCAGCTTCTGAACCGCCTTGAGGTTCCCTGTAGCGTCGAGCACGCGCTGGCCAGCGGTATGGCGGGCCTTGTGCATCCGCTCCCCACTGCTCGTTCCGGCGGGAACAATCCCGGCGTCCTCCAGTCGCCTGTACCACCAGCTATGCAATCCGTGGACTCCCATCGGCTTGGATGGGTCGGCAGTCGTCATGGCGCCGTTGCCCTTCATCCTGGGCATCAGATAGTGGTTGGGCTGTGCTCCGGCGTCAAGGATGTGGCGCTCCAGATCGAGCCAGAATTGGGTGTCAGGGATAGGCAGCTCTCGGACCTTCTGGCCCTTCGTGAAGATCGTGAGGCGCTTGCGCTGGTGGTCGAAATGCTTGAACTGGACGGCTTGGAGTGCGCCCTTGCGTAGCCCATAGTCGAGCAGGAGGCGTAGGGCGATCCTGTTGCGAAGCTCCGGCTGCTCGGCGATGATTGCTCGGCGCTGCTCAGCTGTAAACGTCGTCCGGTACACCTGTCGGCTTCTCGCGCGCTCAATCGGGAGCGTCGGGTCGCCACGCAAGCGGCCCCGGAGAATCTGGAAGCGGAAAAAGTCCTTGATGATCGAGAGGTTCTTGTTGTACGTCCGGGGCGCTCCGTCGCCCCACAGGGCATCCAAGAATTCCTCAAGACGCTCGGTGCCTGCGGGTGGCTCGAAGTCCTCGACGCGCAAATCGAGGAAATGGCGAGCCAGCTTGTCCAGACATGACTCATAGTCGCGGTAGCTGGAGTCGGTGAGGCGCTTGCGCTTGGCGCGGAGGTAGCCTGCGGCCTCGCTCCCGATCGGCGTTAGCTGGTAGCTCTTGTCGCGCACGGACTCACGGATGAGCCGCGCCGCTTCGGCCAGCGTCAGTGACGCTTCGGGAGTCGGTGCGCTCGTGTCGCTCGTGGGAGGCCCTGCCGCCACCGCGCATCTGGCGACTTTCGATGGAACGGGCAGGCTGCATACGAGCCTTCGATCAGACCAGATCTCGCGCCTGATCTCAAGGCCCTGTCGGTGGCGGTCGGCACAGTGGCGCGAAGGACAGGTCGGCGAGTCGTCTGGCTCGTCCTGCGCACCGGCGTTAGAGCGTCCAATAAGGCTCACCAGCACTCCCGAGGTTCCTGTCCCGACATCGGTCCCGGCCGGCGCGAGGTTGGCTTGCGGAAGACAAGGATGTCTTCGTGGGCGACGACGTGGGTTTGTTCGCCGCGTGCATGGGCTCGCCGGGTTTGTAGGGTTTGCCAGAAGGAGGGTCTCATGATGATCTCGCTGTCGCGGATCGTGGCGAGTAGTCCGATGATGCGCTGCCAGTAGTGCAAGCCTGCGTGTTCGCAGAGGTTGATTGTTTCGCCGCTGAGGTTGCGTAGCGCTCCTTTGGAGCGCATGTCCTTTGTGACGACTACGAGGAATCCACCGGGCTTCAATGTCTCTGCGCACGCTTGGTAGATCTCTCCAACGGCCGTGAGGTAGGCATTGCCGCGTGCGTGTCCGAGGTTGCGCTTGTCGGGACTGTAGTTGCGTGTGTCGTCTCTTGAGATCGGTCCGGTCCCGCGCTTGAGGTTCTCTGTTGAGACATCGGAAATCTGACACGCATATGGGGGCGAGGTGAGTATCAGGTCTGCTTGTCCGAGTGGCGCACGTGCTCGTCCCGCCCCGCGACGTGGAGATCTAGAAGCGTGCGTGACGAGCAGTTGGGGTAGATATCGAGCGTCGCCTTGGATAACTTCGGCTCCTGTGGTTGCTCCTTGATTGTGGGCGTGTCGAATGTTCGCGCGAGCGAGTTTTCCCCAGCGGTCCTCGAGCTCGACGCCGATTGCGCGGCGGCCGAGATGGATCGCCTCGACTAGCGTTGTGCCTATTCCGCAGAACGGGTCAACGATGAGATCGCCTGGTTCGCTGTATGTCTCGATGGCGTTGCGTGCGAGCGCGGGCAACATCTTGCCTGGATGCCGGTTGGATTGTGGGAGGTAACGTCCGTGTCGTTGCCACTGGCTCGTCGTCTGTGCGCACGCCCAAAGAGCTAGCGGTAGGTCCGCTGTCTTGTAGGTTTCGCGTGCCTCGTGTGTGTCGCGTCGTCGCGCGACACGGCCCGTCGGGGGGATGTTCGACTTTGTTTTGGTGTTCGCGGCTTGGCAGTCTGTGCCAGGCGAGTTCCGTCTCGTGTGGGTGGGTTTGGTGTGTGTTGGCATCCTTACCTTTCTGGGTGGCGGGCTCCGAGCCAGTTGACGTAATGCTCTGGTTTTTGTGGGTCTATGAAGATTTGTGCGAACGGTCCGTGTTCACACAGGTCCTCAAAGAGGGCGAGTAGCACGTTCACTTTGCGAGCGTGTTTGTCGGTTTGGTGGAGCGCAATCGTGTTTTGTAGGCGCCGATTGAGCGTCTCGCGGTCCTTGTGCGCGAGCAGCACGAGCACGCGGGGGAACTCGTTGTAATAGTCCCGCCATCCATGCTGGCTGTCGGCCCCGGTTTGTGTGGGTGTGTAGTCGTGGAGGCGTGCGTAGCGCGTGAACTTCTCTGTGAGCGTCGGGGCTGGGATCGTCGCGCGGTCAAGCTCAATAAAGCACTGGCGTACGGTGAGTGTGCGGTCCTCGTGTTGTTGTGTGTAGGTGAGAAGTGCGTCGGCGATCACGAGTTCCCTGGGATGTCTGCCTTTGCCTGGGTTGATTGGGTGTGCGATCTCGTGCCGCCATGCCAGCGGCCCGCCCTCGTCGCCTCGCAGTCGTGCTGCCTTGACGAAAGTGACGCCAGTGTCGTTGACGGCGAGGGTGTGCATACGCAAAGGGCCTGCGGCTTGCTCGCGTGAGACTTGGCGGCGTCGGTGCTCTGCGCGGGTGGGGATCGTCTCGACCGCGTCGTTGCCGCTCCGTGTCAAGTACCAGAGCTTCAACCGGCCTGCCGCGACCGCGTACTCGATGGCTCCCGCGCGTGTGAGCGTTGCGAGTAGACGGCGGGTGTAGCTCGCGTGCGCGCCGGGAGTGTGCAGAGCGTGGATCTGGCTCGTGGAGAGCACCCGGTGCTGATAGAGGCTCTCCAACACCTCGGTCGCGACTCGCGGTAGCGCGAGAGGAGCCTGCGCGACGGGCTTCACGAGCGCGCGGGGGAGACTGGAAGGTCGCGCACGACCGCACGCGTACCGGGCTCTTCCTCCTGCGCATCATTACTGCGAGCGCTTGTTGAGGTGAGGTACTCCTTGATCTTCTCATCGAGGGTTTCCAGTCGCTCGATTGTCTCGCGAGCGTCCTTGCGCTCGGACGCCCGGTCGATAATGGGCTGAGCCTCGACTGCGTGTTCTGGTGCGTAGGCGTCGGGATAGAGGTCTGTGACGGAGAGGGTGTTGAGTAGGAACGGGCTCGTTAGCTCGCCGCGATGAGTGAGTTGTGCAAGGAACGTGTGGCGCGGCAGGTGCGTGATCGCGTCCGGTCCTGGGTCTCCTCCCCACTCTCTGGCTATGAGCCCCGCTGCGTGTGAGTTCAACGCTGTCGTGAGCAGGTGTGAGCGGTTGGTCGTCAGCGCGTTCAAGGTGGCTTGTGTGAGTCGCTCGGGGTTCTGGTTGCAGAGGATCGCTCTGATCGCGTACTTGGCTGTCTGCTCAAGCGTCGCGGCGAGTGTTCCCCCGGACGCTCCGTCGTAAGTCTGGATCTCATCTGCGACCACGTAGAACACGCGCCGCCGCTCCGGTGGGGTGTGAGCCCGAGCCTTCGCAGAATGCAACAGGTCGTAGAGCAGGAGGTTCGCGACGAGCTTGTCTCGTGCCCCTCCCGCACCTGGACAGGCCAAGACGATCCGTCCCGTATCCATCGCTCGCGCGATGTCATAGCTCGTCTCGCTCGCGCCGAGAAGGGCAGTAAGTGGTGTCGATGCTCGCAAGCGGTCGATGAGGTTCGTCACTGGCGTGATCGCCTCATCACTCATCCGCCCAAAACGGTCCGCGAAGAACTCGCGTCGGATCGGCGAGAGGTGAGCCAACACCATTCCCCGCCACTCGTCGTTTGAGAGGAGCGTCGAGAGCTGGAAGATCGTTGGTGCTAGCTCGTCGGGGAGAATGCTCGCGAGTTCCGCGAGTGCAGCGGTCGCGTGGGTCGTGATCGTGAGTGCTCGGTTGTTGCGCTCATTCCAGCCGAGGGCGCTCGCGAACGCGTCAACGACTGCCTCTACGCGCTGCTCGCGCCGCTCAGCAGAGAAGCCTTTTACCGCAAGGAGATTCCAACCGGGTTGGGCTTCGTGTGAGCGTGGCCCGGTCAGGTCCAGCTCAAGGACACGCTCGGCGAGCTCGTGCTCTGTGAGACAGCTCTTGATGCGAGCCAGGGCGTCCTCGTGAGGGTCGATGAACATGCCACCGTGCCCACTTCGTACGAGGTGCAGGAATTGCACGATCGCAAGCTCGGTCTTCCCGAACCTTGAACGGCCTGCGACATAGGAGAAGAACGTGTCTGCGAGGTCCACGCCAACCATGCGCTCACCACTCGCTCCCCGCACGATCCCGAGCGGCAAGAGATCACGCTGACCCTTGAACGTCGGTAGCGTCTTTGGCGCGGGATGCACGGCGGCGCCGAGGCGCAGCACGTTCTGCGAGCTGCACTTGACTGTCGGCGGCTTGAGCAGTCCCGCGACCTCCTTGACTGTCAGCACGTTTCGACGCGCTGGGAAGAACAGCCCGCTCTCCATCCGCCTGTCAAACAATTGACGCAATCCCGGCGAGTCAGAGCCCAACAACCACCAGAACAAGAAGCCGAACCCTGCGACACGAAAATAGTTGGCTGCCGAGAACGAGTCAAAGCACGCCAGCAGTCCCTCCATGTGGTTGCAAGCTCGTCCTTGCGAGCGCGATGAGCAGCGCAACAAGACCTGCGCACGGAATACGGCGTCTGAGTGCCCGAGCTTTGAGAAGACCTCCTCCCTCTCAGCCCGCCCTTCCACCATCTCAGCAGCAGAACCCCGTCCGCGCGGCTTACGGCCCGTGAGGACCTCCTGAAAGGTCGTGTCCTCGCGGGTGTTGCGATGGGCTTGACGGAAGAGGCGGCGACGCAACCGATGCCGCTCACCAGGCGTCGCAGGCAACAAGTCGATCGCGACCTCGACGCTCTCCCCAAGTCGTTTCTCTACCTGGCCGATCACGCTCGCAAAGCTCTGCAACGGATCGGGCTCCAACGCCAAATGCGCCAGCGGCTCATACGCGGGCCGGGCGAGACGAAGCTCACACCGCGTACTCCACACGTCGTGATCGCGTGGTGTCGTAGGCTTCTCCTCGACTGGGCGGACCTGCACACGATCGTACGCAGACAGTGCCGAGCGCAACCCAGGCAGCGACGAGCGCGGGACCGTCAGCGAATAGCGCAACTGACCATCCGGTGAAGCATCAAGCGTGACTCGTACAGCTTTCGCTCGACGCTCAAACCAACCACCTGGCCCGCGCGAGAGCTGCGAAGCGAACCTCAGCACCCCATCCATATTCGGATCAAACGAGTCGGGCGCCAACACGAGCACCCGCACACGAGACCGGAGAGCCTGTCGGGTACGACGAACACGAATGACAAACAGAAAGACGATCAATAGGACAAACAACAACGGGATAGGAAATATCCCGACAGCCAAATGAACGAGAGCCCAGCCAGCCAGGGAAAAGAAAAGAAGCCCTGCCATCGCGGCGGCGGTGAACACAGCGATAGCGTCACGCCCAACCCTTTTCATGAGTCACTCTCCGATATAGAGATGTCGTCCCAGCGCGGGGCACGCAAGCCGCACAAACAAGCCAAATACACCCGATCACACAAAAGCCTGTCGCACAATGAACGCGACTGTGAACACGCCAGCGAACGCAACCGTGAACGCGACGTGAAAACTGACGCGCACCGGGTGCTAGGCAATAAAATCACTTGCCTCCTCGCGAGCGCACTCGCTAGCGACCAGCAGTGAAATGTCGTGGAGATCGAGCACCATTATCCGGTCGCTCGCTCGCGCGCTACGAACGGCGCGGCGAACCGCCAGTGCAGGCCTCGGCTGCGTCAACCAGTAGACACGACTGATGTGGCCTGCTTGTACCCAACCCCGACAAATCGCTGCCAGAGAAGAGGTTGTCCCAAGGTGCGGTTGCACCTCGACGGGGACCACGCGAGCCAGCGGAGAGCACAACGCCAACGCTGGCGAATGGGCCTTCCAACGCCCATCCTCCAATATCTGAACGGACGCAAAGGGCTCGCCGCTATCGGCCTCGATTGCGGATATCTCGCGCGAGCTGAGGACTTGCCATTCGGGCAAGCCGCACATCAACTCCACCGCCGTCTGAGCGACCTGCAATACGTCATCGAACCCCAACGCGCCGCACTCCCACACGCCGAGACGCTCAAGACCACACTGGCTCAGACCAGTCTTGCTCGCCCAGTACAAAACTTGACTATCACTAGGCCGTTTCGCGCACCCGAGCACTCCATCCCGCCGAAGCCAGGCTAGGCGCTTGTGCGCGACATCCGGCTCGATCCCAAACCGTGCTGCGACGTGCTCCGCGCCGCTGGCGCCCAACCGGCCGATCCAACTGACGATCTCTGCATCCGTGACGCTTCGCATGAGGCGACCTCCATGCCGCTAAAGGAATCCGTACGAATGCCTAATCCGACCTCGCCAGAAAAACGGGACAGGCAGTGACTGGTGTCGCGCTAACGCTGCGTTGTGCGGAGATAAATTGCGGTGTGCTCCACAAAGCCCGAGAAAGCGCTCAACAACCTTGGAGTGTCAGCGGGGACTGGCAACTCCAGGTCCTTGGTTTCTTGGTCCCCTCGTGGAGAAGAGTCAGTCCCGGCGCAGGGGCGAGCCTGCGCCGGGACTGATTCGCCCCACACGGCGCGTCCACTGGTAGCACCGCAGATTGCAGTGACATATCAAGTCGCGCGCCGTGCGCGAGAGCACCACGCGCTCCTCGGTGAGGTGGATGACACTCGCCGCCGCGAGATTGCTCAACGCATCTGAAACATCGAGCGGATTACCAGCGACTGAGCACTCAAGTGCCGCACGCGTCCAAGCCCCACAATCATCGCGGGTGAGTAGTCGCTTCACGACTTCGACTTCGCACATCTCCGTACGCGCCCGCGTAGAGAGTCCCGTCAACGGCATGCCGGGTGGATACGCCACGTGCCTGCTGTTCATGGTCTCTTTCTCGCTCGTAGTTGGGCGGTGCTCATCCGATCCTCGGAGACAGAAAGTCCAAGAAGGTGGGACTCGTCAGGCTCTATGTGGTCGAGCAGTTGTCGTGGCTC
The DNA here is from genome assembly GCA_963731565.1 of uncultured Solirubrobacterales bacterium. Classification (GTDB taxonomy): domain Bacteria; phylum Actinomycetota; class Thermoleophilia; order Solirubrobacterales; family Solirubrobacteraceae; genus Palsa-744. The sequence continues at coordinate 2,946,291 of CAVSWG010000001.1, read as the reverse complement.
GACCTCAAGTGCGCTTGCGAGACGGATGAGCGTGGACAGTCTCGGATCGCGCAAACCACGCTCGATCCGAGACACCTCAGTCGGATGGATGCCCGATCTCGCACTCACCTCTGTCTGGCTAAGACGAGCCTCACTTCGCGTCGTCGAGACATTGCGAGCAAAGACTGCGATCTCAGGCTTTACCATTGCGGACACCTGCCTTACGAGTTCTCGATCTCGTCCGCACGCCGTGCTGCCCGTGCGACGAAAACGAACTCACCAAGCCGATTCACGAGCCCGGCGCCCGCGAGCCGCGTAATCGCATCACATGCCGCGAGACGGTTCCCGTCGAGTTCGTGGACGATCTCATCGACCGTCCACGGCGAATAGTCGAGCAGGAGATGAAGGACCCATTTGTCGTGGTCCCGGTCGCTGACGCGATCCTCGACCTGCTCCTCTTCAATACGCTGATCCTGCATGGAAAGCACCTTCTTTCCGTGCCACGGTCCCGGGGCAGTTCACAGCTGCCGCCGGGACCAACTACGGCACTATCGGGATTGACTCTGCACACTCCCGCCAACAGCCGCACTGCGACCGGCCCGAGGCCCTGCTTGTACTGCGTTCAGCTCGGTTGATACGTCCCCGCTCCACCTCGTCTAGAAGGACTTCCAGGTCGGCGCGAAAGAGGAAGACAGCTGCATGGCTTGTGGTGCGCTCTAGGCACGCAGACTCAACGACCCTCGCAAGGGTCGAGAGGGGCACCACCACCGACTCGCGGATCCGCGCCCGGGCTGTCGGCTTCGCCTCCCTGAGTTCGACCCTCGCGACCCGCATTGCTTCGCTAAGCGCTTCGCACAAAGCCAGCCCGTCCTCGTCAGTGTCGATCGTCATCTCAGGCATGCCAGCACTCGCGCTCCAGCCGACCGCATCTAGCAGGCGAACCAAGCGCGAGATCTGTCCGAGCAGTTCATCGGTATACGGACGACACGCACGCTCAGGATCATGCTCAGCAAGCACACCAAGAGACGCAAGCGGCTCTAGTAGTGCACTGCGCGCACCATCGCGCATACGGCCCAGGGTGTCCTCGGGGATTGTTCTTGAGATGTACATACGGTTCCTCCTTGAACTCGGAGGCCCCGAAAGCAGCTGCTCAAGCGCGCAAGAAACCGCAGCCAGACCATCTAGCCTGTCTCTCGCGCCGGGAGCTGCAACTCTCGGAGCCACGAGGGCCGGGCGCCACAGCGTCGCGGCCCTCAAACGTTGATGGGTTCTTAGTCGATGGTGCGATCAGAGCAGAACACGCGCCAGATCTCAAGAGGTGGCGCTGCCGTTGTCCTGAAGCTCACGCTCGCCTCATCACGGGAGCCGTGTTTGTCTGCTGCGAGCGAGTGTGTGACTAGTCAAGTCATCGCTTGAGCCGACGGGCCACCTCGAACCTTCCAACTAGTCTTTAGGAGTCGAAAGAGTCGCAAATTGGGGATGAGCGTATTGGGTATTTGCCACAGTTGAGTGAGATCGGTCCCCATGTCCGTCTATCGGCTGTATGGAAGGCGCAACAACAGCTGATGTCAGCTCACGAGTCAGTAGTTAACTCTCGCAACGCTCAGCGCCGAACCGCCAGGCCTGTGGCTGATGCTCTGTGTCGAGCTCATGCCGAGGATGGTCAGAGCAGACCATCAGCGTGATCGTGGCATGACGATCAATTGCAGTCGCGGATAGGCAGCACTCTCTCCGTCCTGCCGTCCCCCTACGGTGGAGGGGTGCTGAACCGGCCGAGCCACTGGCGTGCTGGAACTACCTCCAATTCTGGTGCCTTCATGGGTGGCAAGTGGGGTCGTCCGCTACGGTTGATCATTGACCACTCCAGCCTGCCGAACGACCCAGCACTGCGGCTGCTTGACGCGCTCACTGGGCATTCGGATGCACAGCTTTTCAGCACCGACGTCCGGCATGCGTGGCACGTGGAGATCTCGCCGCAGCCGAACCGCAACCAGGTGCTAACGGTCAGCTTTGTAGAGCCAAACGGCGGTGTTCGCGACTGCGCTGTCTGGGCGCCACCTTGGCGCCCGAAGGCGGGCCAGATGGTGGCCGAGTACGGCGGCGATGTGGAGGAGACCTATCGCGCGCTGGTGCTGGCTCAGGCATGCAGGATGCACGACCTTGACGGGTTCGTAACCTCATTCCCATTCGCCGAGCGTGGCTTGGGTTCGTTCGTAAAGAAGGCACAAGTGCAAGACACACGAGACGCTGCCGCGTTGCTCGGCCTCTACTTGCGCGCTCATGGCGACTTCACGGTCCACCGGGAAGGTAAACACGGCACTTTCCTTACTCCGCACAACTTCTACGCCGGTGCTGCGGTGGCACCGCTGCGCTGCTACCCGAACTGGCTCCGCCTCGCGGTTGGTCGCTGGCGCAGTGCTCGCGGTGCGGCCGGCCACGATTTGCTGCGGGGTTTGGAGCTGCGTCTCGCGCGGGCGTTGCGCGCTAGAGACTACTTCGTGGTACGCACGCGGGCGCTACGGCCAGACGACAGCTGGGAGGAGGCGCTGTTCTTCTTCGAGATGTTCCTGTTGTCTGCCGCCGGCGCGCTAGACGCGCTCGCCCGCTACTGCCACGTAGCGGCCGAGCTCGGAGGCAGCCGCGAGGCGGCCGGCTGGCGCAAGCAGGGCTGGCTTGACAAGGGGCTGCTGAAAGCGAGACCTGAGCTGGCGCCGGTGATTCAACGAGAGGATACTCGACTCCGGGCGACCAACGAAGTTGTCGGCTTGCTCCGTAACTACATCCACGGTGAGGCGCTGACCCAGCAGCTGAGCGATGACCGTGAGCCTGGGATCACCGATTACCTCATGGGCAAGCTCGTGCTCGACGGTCAGGATGCGGAGCGTTTGCACGCGGCAGCGGCAAACCTCCCTGGGGTAGATGGTGCTGTGATCAGAGAGTGGCCGGACGGCGTGGTCTCAGTGCTACCTGCGCGTGTGCTATCGCCGCTGATCACGAACGTTTACGCAGCCGTCAACGAGTTGATGGAAGCCTTCGCACTCGACCAGGCAACGCTACAAGCCGCGGAGCCGTTCGCGCCTGACTTTTGGGTTCCGGGCCATCTCCACCGTGAGAACCTGGTGCTGCTGTCTGGGCTGCCGCCGCCGGACGCGGCGAGCGCAAAGTTGTAGCTGTCGAATTGACATGTACTTTCGTCTTTCTTCCCCATGTAGAAGAGAAGCACCTGGGTGCTCAAATAACCAGTCTCGTTAGCCGGTACGGCATTAGTTCCAAGCGATCTTCCGCGTGCGAGCGTATGTGTCTGTCCACGTGTTGCTCAGCCGGAGAGTTCAATCTGCCGGGCGTCGTTCTATACTCCTGCAAGTCCACTATCGGAGGAGCAAGAACCGAGAAGCTGACTAGTACATAGAACCGCCGCGGAGCAAGTGTCGAACCAAGTTTTTTTCTGTCGTCCCCGCAGCTCTCTCGATTAGGTTGGGATTGAGCGCGTGTCGGCAGTGTTAGCCCAGACACGGCGATCGGTACACGTCCAAACATCGTGTGTCTCGCCCCCGCAGCATCCTCCGGTTGGTGCCGCCACACCCCATGAGAAGACTCTTGATGGGTGAGGTGGGCTCGACGGCTCCGGCGGCGGTCCTTGGCTCGAACGAAAGGACACGATGACCAGACCTATTTCATTTCATACGCCGTTCGGTGGCCCGCTTCTTCGCTGGTATGACCACGAAAGCTCCCTGGGTCTCCAGGGTCCCGTGCGTGCTGAGAGCGACGAGGAGCCGTCCCCGAATACCACCAAACGATCCCCGCGCGTCGAGAGGGCTCCGCGGGTTGTGGCCTGCGTCTGTAGCGTTTGGCGTGGCGGTGGTCGATGAGGGTCCTCTCCGACGTACGCCTAACGCCCGAGCAGCTAAGGGTCGTCCGCGACCCACGGCCGGGAACGATGCTGATTCGTGGTGCTGCTGGCAGCGGCAAGACCACGACCGCGGTTCGCCGTTTGCAGTTCGTCGCTGGTGTGTGGCTGCGCCAGCATGCACGCGCTGGGGTCGCTGAGCCCCTACGGGTGCTCGTGCTGACCTACAACCGCACGCTGCGCGGCTACGTCGAGGAGCTTGTAGAGCGCCAGGTCCGCAACATCGTGCAGGCGGAGCTGACGCTCGACACTTTCGGGCGCTGGTCTATGTGCCAGCTCGGCTTTCCGGGCGTGCTCAGTGAACGCGAGCGCGGCGCGAAAATCTGGCGACTAGGGCAGCAGCTTGGCTACACACGCGAGTTCCTGCTAGGTGAGGTGGATTACGTCCTTGGGCGGTTTCTGCCTTCTGATCTGATGCTTTACGGCGATCCGCAGCGCACTGAGCGCACCGGCCGCGGCACCACGCCGAGAGTGGATCGAAAGGCTCTGCTTGAGCAGGTGATTTTGCCTTATCAGGAGTGGAAGACCACAGAAGGGCTCCGGGACTGGAACGACCTCGCGGTGGCGCTTGCCACCCGCGAGGATGGCCCGCGCTACGAGGTCATCGTGGTTGACGAGGCACAGGACTTCTCGGGCAATCAGGTTCGGGCTGTGGTGCGCCACGCGAGCGAGCAGGCGAACACGACCTTCGTGTTGGATGCCGTGCAGCGCATCTATCCAAGTGGGTTCACGAGCTGGCGCGAGGTCGGGGTTCAGGTCACGGGTGCCAACTCCCATCGGCTGAGCACGAACCACCGCAACACCAAGCAGATCGCTGCTTTTGCCTACCCGCTAGTTGCTGGATTGCCACCGGAGGACGATGGCACGCTGCCCGAGTTCGAGAACAGCAAGCGCGAGGGTCCGCTGCCGCTCGTCGTCCGCGGTCGCTTCGCCGCGCAAATGCGCTACATCGCCGAGCACATCGCTCAGCTATCTGTGAATGAGTCGGTAGCGCTACTGCACCCCAAGGGCGGGGGATGGTTCGACTACGTCCGGGAAGTCCTCAGCAGCGCTCGCATCCCGTTCGTAGAGATCACGCGCCGCTCGGAGTGGCCGCAAGGACCCGAGGAGACGGCACTATGCACGATGCACTCCTGCAAGGGGCTGGAGTTCGACCATGTCGTGCTGCTCGGTCTCAACGCAGAGTTGATGCCGCATGGCAGCGAAGATGGCGACACCCAGCTGCTTACGCACCGTAGGCTCGTCGCGATGGCGATTGGCCGCGCGCGCAAGAGCGTCGTGCTCTCCTACAAGCCCGGCAAGGAGTCCCGCGTAGTCGACCTGCTCGACCCAGACACCTATGAGGAGGTCGAAGTATGAGCACGATCACCGAGATAATCCAGAAGCGCGACATCCAAGAGATCGTGCATTTCACGACCAATCACGGGGTGCTGGGGATGTTCGCTGATGGCAGGCTGCTCTCCCGCCAGCGCCTGCCCACGAACAAGTACCTCGAGCACGTCTACCGCCCAAACGCCTCGGTACGCAAGGACCCCGTGTGGGTTGACTACATCTCCATGTCGATCAGCCGTGTGAACACCAGATTCTTCGGCTACTCCCGGGGCTGGGAGCGGGAGGTCGAGACGTGGTGGGCGATCGTCGCTCTGGACCCTGTGATCCTCGCCCACGACGACGTCGTCTTTACGACCACAAACAACATCTACCCTAGCTGTCGCCGCGCATCCGGCGCCGAGGGGCTAGAAGCGATGTTCGCCCAAACAGTCTCCGGCCTCTATGAAAGGGCTCTGAAACGAACCGCTGATATGCCAGTGAACTGGACGACCGACGACCAGGCCGAGGTCCTATACCCCGCAGAACTGCCCACCAGCTACCTGCGCGACGTATACACCGCAACCGACGAGCACGCCGATATCGTCGCGTCCCAATACGAAATGCTTGTCGCGCAGGGCGACACCAGCGACCCACGAACCGAGCTACCCGTTCATGTCCGTCCAGACCTCTTCTAAGACAAGCCAGCAGCGCCGAGCGGCCATCCGCCGCTCGGCGCTCTGGGCCGCTTGGGGCGACGCGCTCGGCTTTATGACCGAGCGCGCCAACGCCGCCCGTGTGCGGCAACGAACCGGCCAAGATCGCGTGGAGCAGACGAAGCCCTGGCAACGCAAGATTGGCGGACGGACCGGCCCCACCGTCACGCTGCCCGCTGGCTGCATATCCGATGACACCCAGCTACGGCTCAGCACCAGCCGCGCCATCCGAGGCGATGGGAACTTCGACGTCGAGCCGTTCGCGAAGATCGAGCTAGCGACCTGGCCCGCATATGGGCTCGGCGCCGGCCTTGGCTCGACCGCTGCCGCAAACAACCTCAAGCGCCGCGACGCCACCTGGGACACGAACTTCTTCGACACAAAGCGATCCAACTACATGCAGTGCGGCGGGAACGGCGCGGCTATGCGAATCCAGCCCCATGTCTGGTCTGCCACGAGCTCGGGCGACCATGATGCAGATGTCTTTGTCAACGCCGTGGTTACACACGGCCATCCGCGCGGCATTGTCGGCGCGCTCTTTCATGCCGCGTGCCTGGATACAACGATGCGCAGCGGATCAGTTCCGCCACCGGGACAGTGGGCGAAGATCGCTGGCGAAACGGGGGCCCGCTTGGTCGAACTTGCGCACGACGATCACCGGCTCGCCGAAGTCTGGCTCGGTGCATGGGAGGACCACAGCGACCACGCCTTTGGCGAGGCAACTTCGCACACGGTCGGCGAACTGGAAGACGCGCTGAAGCTATGCGCTGCTCCGACCGAGGACGAGAAGACCGCTTATGCTCGCGCTGTCGAGGCCCTGGATGCAAGTGGCGATGAACGTGGCTCGGCGATCAAGTCGGCAGCGCTCGCGCTTCTAGCGGCGCACCTCTTCCAGGGCCGGCCAGAAGAGGCCCTGATCTGCTGCGTCAATGAGTTGTGGACAGACACGGACACGATCGCGACGATGGCCGGGGCTCTGCTCGGCGTGATGGCAAGCGACGAGCCAAGGGGCGCCATCGCCGATCGCGACGTGATAGCCGCGGAGGCTGACCGTATGGCGGCGATCGCCGAAGGGCAGACGGTGCCGAGTTTCCCCTATCCGAGCCTCGTGACGTGGAGCTCGCCCAAGGCGCAGCTTGATTCGGTAGTCGCGGACGGCGACCAACTCCACATCTCAGGCCTCGGACCAGCTGGCATCGTCGAAGAAGTTTTCCGAGATACCGGCAAGACCCCCAGCACCTGGGAGTGGCTGAGGCTATGGTTCGGCCAGCAGGTTCTGATCCGACGGAGGCCACGTCCTGGCACGCTGTCAGAGTCTCATCGTGTGCAGCAGATGCCCAGCTACTTGACCGCTACCCCGCCCCCGCTGGACCCCGGACAGCTCTCGATGCGCGATGACGCGCCGCCGGTCCGCATCACGCGCGCTCGTACGACTCTTGACGACCTCGACCTGCACGAACTCACCGAATACATCATCGACTCTGGCTTTAACGAGCGAGCCATCGGCGAGGCGTTGTCGATGCTCGCGCGACGCCCGGGCGGGATTAACGACGCTGTAGCATTCGCCGCGATCATTGCTAAGGCCATTGCTACGCGCCAAGACCGAGAGAGACGCCGCGGCCCCCAATCCTAACTCTCGGGAGATCGCGCGCTCGTCTCGTTACGAGTGACCACGCCGAGTTCAGCGCGCTCGTGCAGGGGGACTTCCTAGGTCCAGTCGACCTCAGCAGGTGGTGTGGACAGGGCGCGTGAGGAATGGCCCGCTGCACAGCGGTGCCTTCCGCCCGGAGGAGTTCTACCGGGCGCTTGGTGAGAAATCGAGGCTAGCGGGCCACTGGTGTGTCCAGCCTTTCCCGTCTAGCGCAGCGAGATCATGTCTGGGGGATTGAGGGTCGAGTCGCGTAGGACGAAGACCTCATGGTGGACCGGCGCGGCAGCGATCGCGCCGCGCGTGTGCACGAGTGCCTCGCGGACGCTATCCGGCGCCACGCCGACGATCAGGCGGGCACGGTGCGCAGCGCCGGGGAGGGTGATGCTGATGTCCGCGATGCCATGCGTGATCGTCTGCGACGTCGTCGCGCAGGTAGTGCCCACGCCGGGGCCGTGCATCACTCCTTGAGATATCACGCATAGGTGCCCATTGCCCGGAACTAGCCAGTAGGTGCCTTCAGATTTGATCGGGATTCGCTGCGCGAGTTTCCAGTTGATCCCGAACATGTGCCTGCGGAGGATCCGTTGCGTGGCAGCGGGAAGCCCCTCCGGGGGAGTGCGCAGAAGCGCAAATACGGCTGACTGGCGGGACTGTGCGCGCGAGATGATTGGAAGGGCGTACGGATCTTCAGCATCCAGCCTAGGATGCGTTGCGGTGACGGCGGGCACCGATTTGGCTGTGGCGGATGGCGCCACCTCGCCGGCACTCGATCCTCCGCAGCCACCTAGTGTGACCGTGAGAAGCGTAAGGACGAGCGGCCCGGCGCACGCGCGCCGAGCCGCTGTGACCGAAATCATCATGCCCTGCTTCATGTCGTGAGCAGGAGGTCCGCCTAGAAGATTTCGCCAAACACTGTGGTCGCGCCTGCCGCGTTGTCCGCGATCCATCCTTTGCCTTCTAGGTTTGTTCCATAGTTAGTCGTGACCCATACTTCTCGGCCGCTGGAGCATTTGATGGGACCGAACGGCGCGATGGCGATGCACACAGATTTTTCTTTACCCATGCCTCTGACTTCAGACCCAAAGCGCAGATGCCCTTCGCATGATTTTTCGTTGGAAAGGACCGTCCCCCAACAATATTGTTCAGCATGCGCGGATGGTGGAGTAAAGAGTGCAATCCACACGCACACGCTAGCAAGGATACCTGCGAGCGCCGCGGTGCGCCCGATGCGGCCGGATACGCGATCAACCATCATCATACCTCCTCATTAGTATTAACTAGTTCGCTGTAAGATGCTCGCTCAGCTGGCACTCTTACCAGAAGCTCGAATCTTACAATAGATCAGGATTCAATGTCAAGGAAGTTGCGTGGGCTGTGTGGCGGTTTGGCGGCGCCAATTTGGTCGTGGCGGGGGCCACCTAGTGTGACCGTGAGAAGCGTAAGGACGAGCGGCCCGGCGCACGCGCGCCGAGCCGCTGACCGAAATCATCTTGCCCTGCTTCATGTCGTGAGCAGGAGGTCCGCCTAGAAGATTTCGCCAAACACTTTGGTTGTGCCTACCGAGTTATCTTCGATCCATCCTTTGCCTTCTAGGTTTGTTCCATAGTTAGTCGTTACCCATGCACCGGCGCCGCCGCATTTGATGGGTCCCCACGGTTCGAGGGCGACACACACGGATTTTTCATTACCCATGCCTCTGACTTCAGACGCAAAGCGAATATGGGTGGATAAACATATATTTCCATTGGAAAGGGTCACCCCCCAACAATATTGTTCAGCAGATGCCGATGATGCGGTAAATATTGCTACCGACGTGCACACGCTGGCAAGGACACCTGCCAATGCCGCAATGCGCCCGACGCGGCTGGAAACGCGATCAACCATCGTCATACCTCCTCGTTGGTATTCATTGCTTACCATAAACGCCGGCACAGATTCAATCGACCCGGCTGTAGTAGCTTTGCCGGTGGCTGCGAATCTTACAAAAGACTGGAATTATGTCAAGGACGTTGTGCGGGCTCCCGACGAACGGGGTGCTCGGACCGGCTGAGCGGACTCGGGGTCTCCCGCTCGGGCTTGCTGATTAACGTACGTACACGTCTACCGGTCTACTTGTGCCGGCGGTGTATTCGTAGCCGACTGCGCCGGTGGTCGGCGTGGCTATCCGGAACTTGTAAGTAGTGGACCGTAGCGTTCGCAGAAACGTGTATTTGTACTTGAATGTCCCATCTTCTTCTGCGAGCAGCTCCCGAAAGACTGCCAGTGTTCGCCTTCCTGCGCTTCCGGGAGTAGAGGGATTCCGTGAGAGGGATAAGGTCAGCCTTCGATTCTGCCTCTCCAAATGATAGTGCCGTGGTTGTGGGTGTGGCGGGGGCTGATGCGTAGTCGGATTCTGGGGATCACGTTCACTTGTAGTGTGGCCAATGCGGCAGGACGTTCGCCGAAAAGATCGGAGTAGCTAAATATGATTTCCCGGCTTGGGCCAGGGGGATCTTCCAACGGAATGAGCCTTCGGGAGTAACATTTACAAACGTTGGGCTCCCGCTCGCAGAGCAGTATTCGCGGCATTTCGTGGATGCTCGGAGGACTCTGGGACGCAGAGGGACCGCAGAGAGCGCCTTGCGTCCGATTTGCGGTCCGTTCAGACCCGGTGCCATCGCCGGGGAGCGCGGGGGCAACAGCGCTTCGTCAGGCTCTGAGCATGGCTGCATTTAGGCGGCGTCCCGTACGACTTGGAGGCGCGGCGGGTCGGCGTCAGCAGCGTCATGGCGCTGCTGATAGGCGTCCATCGCGCGCTGTGCTCGCGCGATGGCGCGGCGTTGGCCTAGCTTCGTGTAGACGGTCGCGATGAGGTAGCCGCCGTCGTCGTGGCCGACCACTTCGGCGACGGTTGCCGGATCGAGGCCGAGCCCGCCCTCCTCGACAGGATTGACCATCCATTGAATCGCGCGGTGCTCGAGGTCGTAGAAGTGCCATGTGATCTTGCTCATGCGTAGGTTGATCTGGCGCTTGACGTGAATCAGATTCTTGTCCAAGTGAAGTTCGGCACGGTGCAGCGCGAAGATTTCACCGGGGCGTAGCGCCTCGTCGCCGATCGTGAGAACTGCTCCCTCAAGCACAAGCCCGTAGTCATCAGGGCGGCACTCTCGCGCGCCTTCACGAAGCTGAGCGTACCCCTCGTCGCTGATGATCTAGAAGTCCGGGCGATCGACCCTGCGCTTACGCTTGCTCGCACCGACCGCTAAAGATCGCGTCGGGAGGCCGTTCCCCCGGTTGCGGCAGGCTTGAATCGCGCGAACTTGGCAGTAGACGCCCTTGAGCGACAATCTTGACGGACGCCGTCGAGGCACGGTCATATACCGGACAGTGGGACGATTGGAAGTAGCGATCCGTGGTCTTCTGTACGCATCTGTTTGGAACATGTGCTTGAATGTGCAGCGATCCGCAGTTCAGGCGAGCTACGAGGGGGTATAGCAATATGGGCGGGACGCGACTCGGTATGAGACGACCGGACGTTGGCTCGGGCGGGGAAGGTCGCCGTCTTATGTGGGGTCGTGGCACAGTGAGAGTGCGGGTCAATTCTATGCAGCGAGCGGTCGATCTCCTGGAGATAGGCCGGATGGGGCGCGCTGCGCGCTTTGTCCGTTTGTTAGCTCTGTTTGTGTGCGGTATTGCGGCGTTCTTGGTTGTTGGGGTAGCGTCGGCTTCCGCGTGGGAACCTATCTCTTTAGCTGAAGAAGAAAAATACGCGGAAGTTGGCATACATATCGTTCGGCATAGCACATCGTTTCAAAGTGGGGAAGCGCTAAGGTGGTGTAGTGGTACAGAATGCCATTATGAACCTGAAATCACCCTCCCCGCGGGTGAATATGATTACGTTTATACTGAAGGTAACGTCCCGATCGCTGATAATCATGAATGTGAAATAACAGAAGAAGGAAGGGGGAAAGAAACCTGCAAAGGGTCCCCCGTGGTAGTGCCCGGGTTTACTTTTGTTAGTTATAAACTTCACGATTCTTACGAGCTCGGTAGTGTTATTAAAAGGGAAATTGGTTGGGCGTATCGTCCCTTTGAAGGACAGGAAGGAAGAAAAACTGAACAGCTTGGCGAAGAAAATGAAGGTGAGCCGACTCGTAAAGGATGCCTACTTGGTTATCCCGTCAACTGTGCTACGGGTAACGAGGTGCAGACGCAGACCGATCTGTCGGTTGGCGGCCAGGGACCGAGGTTGCAGTTGACGCTGACGTACAATTCGCTTCTCGCGGTTAAACAGGCCACGGCGGGCTCGTTCGGGTTCGGGTGGACTGGGTCATATAGCGCGCACTTGGAACTCAAAAGCGAAGGCAGGGAAGCGATTGTCCATCAGGACAATGGGAGTACGGTCACGTTCACGCGCTCAGGGGAAGCTTGGACCGCTCCCTCTGGTCTGGTAGAGGCGACACTCACCAATGAAGGCGGCGGATATGTCTACACGCTGCCGGACCAGACGGCGTTGCATTTCAACAGTACTGGCGTGCTAACGAGCGAGGTGGACCGTAATGGCAATACGTTGACGATGAGCTACGAATCTAAAGGGCGGCTTGAATCGATCGGGGATGCCGCTGGGCGCAAACTCACGCTTGTCTATAACTCCGAAGGAGAGGTTGAAAACGCGAAAGACCCTATGGGTCACACCGTCAAATACACTTATGAATCTGGGAATCTGGTGAGCGTCACATTGCCCGGTAAAGAAAAAGCTAACTGGAAATACAAATACAATTCTGAACACGAGCTGACATCCGAAACGGACGGGCGCGAACATACGGTCACTACCGAATACAGCGGAAGCCATCAGGTCGCCTCCCAAACGGACGCTATGTCGCGCAAACGCACGTGGAAATATGTTACGGCCGAACCGGGCACCGAAACGACGATCACTGAACCCAGCGGAGCGAGCACGGTCGAGCGGTTCAACGAACAAGGGTCGCCGACCAGTGTCACGCATGCAGCAGGAACGTCGGTGGCGGCTACTACGACCTACGAATACAACAGCGCCGACGAGTTGATGACCGTCAACGATCCGAACAAACACATCACGAAATACAGTTATGACGCGCAAGGCAACCGTACGAAGATGATCGACCCGGATGAACACGAAACGAAATGGGAATACAACTCAACTCATGACGTGATCTCCATGACTACGCCGAAGGGCGAGACGACGACGATCAAACGCGACGGTCACGGCAACGCGGAATCGGTTTCGCGTCCGGCACCCAAAGAAACGGTGCAGGCCACGAAATACGCGTATGACTCACATGGTGATGTGGAAAGCATGACTAATCCTCTCGGCCGCGTCTGGAAATACGAATACGATACCTACGGCGATCGCACGGCCGAAATTGACCCGGAAGGCGACAAGCGCACCTGGGCCTATAACAAAGATTCGCAGGAGACTTCGACCGTCAGTCCACGTGGAAATGTCACGGGCGGAGAACCCTCAGCTTATACTACGACGATCGAACGCGACGCACAAGGCAGGCCGGTGTTGGTGACAGAACCCGAACGGCCCGGCGTCAGCAAACCTATAAATACCCTGTCAGCATCGATTTCAGGTGTTGCGCGAGAAGGAATAGCGCTCTCGGCGAACGTTGGTATGTGGCAGGGCGCGGCACCGCTTGCCTATAGCTATCAGTGGGAGCGCTGTAATGCTGCAGGTGAAAGTTGTTCCAACATCTCCGGTACTACGAGCAAAACATATTCTCCGACTCATAGCGATGTTGGCTCTACCCTGCGTGTGGTAGTTACAGCCACCAACTCAGCCGGCTCGGCCTCTAACACGTCAGCGGCGACTGTGATTGTCTCCGCAGCGGTATCTTTTGCTTTCCAGTTCGGTTCGAGCGGGACCGGGAACGGACAATTCAACCATCCTTACGGTGTGGCGATTGATGGCAACGGTAATCTATGGGTAACCGATTCAAGTAATAATAGGATTCAGAAGTTCTCAGCATCAGGCACATTTCTCGGCGCTTATGGGTCTAAAGGGAGTGCTGGCGGTCAGTTTGAACTCCCCTGGGCGATTGCGATTAACGATGTATCGGGTAACGTATATGTCGGCGATTACGACAACAGTCGCATTGAGGAGTTCAGCTCTACCGGTGCGTTCGTGAGAACGTTTGGCTTCGGGGTGAGTAATGGTAAATCAGAATTTCAGATTTGTACTAGCAGCTGTGGCCGGGGCATCTCTGGATCGGGTAATGGTCAGATCGCCGCACCTACAGGGATCACCGTCGATGCCCAGGGCAATGTGTGGGTCGCAAATCTTGTATATAACGATGTCGAGGAGTTCAGCGAACAAGGGGAATATTTGCGGCGATTCGGCACCAAAGGCTCTGGCAACGGTCAGTTGCTTGGGCCTCAGGGTATTGCGGTTTCGGGCGAAACTTTGTACGTGGCAGACGCGGGCAATTCACGCGTCGAGGAGTTTTCTTTGCTTGGAGAATATGTAGGCCAATGGGGAAGCAACGGAACAGGCAGTGGGCAGTTCATAATCGAGAGGGGTATCACTGTAGACCCCGTCAGCGGAGATCTATATGTAGCGGATCAAGGTAATTACCGTGTCGAGCAATTCAGTCCGACTGGAGCTTTCCTCGCTGAATTCGGCTCCCACGGCACCGGTGAAGGACAAGACTCGGGAACGGCCAATGTTGCTGTAACCCCTGGAGGTGAGGTGTATGTTACCGATGAGTACAATGCACGAATAGATACATGGGAGTTGATACCCTCGGCGCCTGTCTTTGTTTCGAGCTTCGGCATGTATGGTTCGGAAAATGGTCAATTCCACTTCCCTAGCGGTACCTCATTTGGCGGCTCCGGTGACCAGTGGGTTACCGATAGTAATAATAATCGTATAGAGAAGTTCTCATCCTCTGGGTCATTCCTCGCCAGCTATGGATCATACGGTACGAAAAGTGACCAGTTTATTGACCCAACAGGCATCTCGACCAACCAGTCCACTGGTAACGTCTACATAGCCGACCAGGCCAATAATCGTATCGAGGAGCTCTCAGCAGAAGGTACCTTTGTGGCTGTTTTCGGTTTTGGTGTAACTGACGGAAAAGGAGAAGCTGAGGTCTGCACAAGTAGCTGCCGTGCAGGTACCGCGGGTACGGGCAATGGCCAGTTCAACGGGCCAGCTGGACTGACGGTTGATCCCACGGGTAGCCTTTGGGTTGTTGATAAGGCAAATAATCGAATCGAGGAGCTTTCGTCGTCCGGTTCATTTCTCGCAACATATGGCTCGCTTGGGTCTGGCAGTGGTCAATTCAATAGTCCCGCTGGCGTCGTCTACGCAAACGCGAATATCTATGTCACCGATAGCGGGAACAATCGTATTGAGGAGTTGTCTACAGGTGGCTCGTATCTTAGACAATTCGGCACAGGCGGAACCGGGAACGGCCAGTTCAAAGGGCCGGCTGGGATTGCGGAAGGCCCATCAGGGGTCCTATACATAGCCGACGAGGAAAATAACAGAATACAAGAGTTCACCCCCTCTGGCGCGTATCTTACGTCCTTCGGCGCTAAAGGTTCGGGCAGCGGACAGTTCAGTGGCCCCTACAGCGTTACCTTTAGTAGCTCAGGGAATGTTTACGTGGCCGACCAGGAAAATAACCGAATCGACCAATGGCGACTCGCAGGTGCCCCGTCAAACACGACACTACCAGGCATCTCGGGAGAGCTCGCGCTTGGCCAGACGCTTAGCGCGAGCACCGGCACATGGTCGGCTACACCAGCCCCAACTTATAACTATCAGTGGGATCGCTGCAATAACCCTGGTGAAAGCTGCTCGCCTATTTCAGGCGCCACGGGCTCCACATACGTGTTGGGTCACAGCGACATCGGGCATTTTCTCCGAGTTGTTGTCACCGCGACTAACACGGCTGGGTATGCCGAAGGCATTTCGGCAACTACTGAAATGCTGACACGTGGTCGTATCACTGAATACGCATATGATGCGAACGGGAACCTCGAAACACAGACCGAGCCTAATGGCAATGAGACGAGATACACCTACAACGCGGATAATCAGCCGATCAAGGTCACCGAGCCCAACGGGACCGTCACGGAAACCGGATACGATGGTGCCGGGCATGTCACGAGCCAAACGGACGGCAACAAACATGAAACAAAATACGTGCGCAACATATTGGGCGAGGTCACCGAAGTTGTAGACCCGCTCGGGCGTAAAACGACAATGGAACACGATAGTGCAGGAAACCTTAAGGCTCTGACCGACCCAGCGAAACGCACTATCGCCTACACATACGATCCCGCTAACCGTCTTACTGAAATTAGCTACTCAGACGGCAAAACCCATGCCGTCAAATATGAATACGACACCGACGGGTACCGCACCAAGATGACCGACGGCACCGGTACAACGACCTACACCTACGACCAACTAGACCGGCTGACCGAAAGCAAAGACGGACACGGCGACACGACGGGCTACGAATACGATCTCGCCAACGAGCAGACAAAGATCACCTATCCCAACAGCAAAGCTGTGACGCGCGCCTACGATAAAGCGGGCCGCTTGGAAAAGGTCACCGACTGGCTCGAACACACGACGACATTCGCTTATGATCCAGACTCTCACCTGACTACGATTACATTCCCCAGTGGGACTAGCAACGTGGACAAATACGCCTATAACGAATCAGGCCAGCTCAACGAAGCCAAGATGACCAAGGGCACAGAAGTGCTCGCATCACTCAACTACACAGGCGACAATGACGGTCAGGTCAAGAAGACCGTGACCAAAGGCCTCCCCGGCAGCGAAACGACTGAATACGCCTACGACGAAAACTACCGTCTCACAAAAGCCGGAACCATACCCTACGAATATGACCTGGCCGACAGTCCGACCAAGGCTGGTAGCAGCACGAACACCTATGACAACGCCGACGAGCTCAAAACCGGCACCGGGCTCACCTACACCTACGACGAACTGGGCGAGCGCACAAAAATCACCCCCACTGCCGGACCAGCCACCACATATGGTTATGACGAGGCGGGGAACCTGACCAACGTCGAACGACCCAAAGAAGGCGAAACAGCCGAAATCAAAGACACCTACGCCTACGACGGCAACCGCCTACGCGCCTCACAGACAATCAGCGGGACAGTCAGCTATCTAGCGTGGGGCTACAGCTCGGGTGCGCTTCCGGTGCTGCTAAACGACAGTACCCACAGCTACATCTACGGCGCTAACAATCAACCCATCGAGCAAATCAATAACACCACGGGGACCGTCCAATATCTGCACCACGACCAAGCCGGCTCAACGAGGCTCATCACCGGGAGCACAGGCACGATTGAAGGGACGTACACGTACACGCCGTACGGTGGCGTCGAAGGGCATACCGGCACCGCGACCACGCCCCTCGGCTACGACGCGCAATACATGAACAATGATACCGGCTTGATCTATCTACGGGCACGAGTATATGATCCCACTACGGCCCAGTTCCTTACGGTAGACCCGATCTATCCTGCTACTCGTGCCCTATACAACTACGCCAACGACAACCCTATAAATTACATGGACCGGACCGGCCTATGCAGTATCGTCCCCGGGTCTTCAGAAAACTGCTTTTCTGAAGTACCAGGCGCGATCGGTTCCGTGGGGGAATCCGTTGCTCGGAACCCAGTTGCGGCCGGAGGAATCATCCTCGGAGGCGTCGCCGTAGGGACCGGTGCCGGTGCGGTCGCGGCTGCCGGGGCCGCTGGAGCCGAGTCGGCCTCAGCACTGGGGGCCGCCTCGGCAGTCTCCGGTTTTGCGGGAGCAGGACTCGACGCTGTAGGGTGCGCCGGCGGAAGTGGAATCGGGTGTATCGGAGCCGGACTGGGTACGATTGCCAGCGGAGGCGCCGTCGCTGTAGGTGCAGGGATCGTCGGCGGCGAGGCGGCAAGCGGGGTTACCGCGATCGGACTCCCATCAGGCTTTCTGGGCTTCCTCGGCGATGTGGCCGGCGCTCTAGCGCCGTCGTCCAGCTCAGGGGCGCCGTCTGGCTTTGGCCCGTCTTCCGGCTTCGGCTCATCGTCCGGCTTCGGCGCTTCGCTCGGCTCAGGTTGTTAGTGGCAAGGCCCGACTTTCAGGCTACGTGGGTTCCACGAATAGGCGAGGAGGCTACTGCCGAGCTACGTCGCTTCAGGAAGATCGGTGGCCTCGCGATAGTGGCACCCGTGTTCGCAATCGCCGGTGGTCTATTGTTTGCAAGGAGTAGCCTGCTGGACGATCTGCTCGCTGTGATGTGTTGGGCGGTGGGTATCAGCTTCCTGGTTGGCTTCATAAACGGCCAGAGGAGGGTCGCCAAGGCCATGTCCTACTGGTATGGAGTGAGAATTCAGGCAGGACAGTTGCCTCCCATGAGCGTCGGGCGCTTCGATACCTGGCGTGAGAAGCGTGGCCTTCGATCACCCAACGGGCGGGCCAACGGGCCTGCTAGCAGAGTGCCTCTAGAGTCGATGACGCTCATGAGTTGGAGTCTCCCCGCTCCGCCGGCGCTGTGGCCCGGTGAGCAAATGCTATGGAGCGGGATCGGCTACATCTCTCGCCCAAGAGGGTGGCTCGAAGGCACGCTTTATGTTACATCGAGCAGAGTGATGTTCGTCCCGGCCCGGATTGCCACCATTATGATCAACGCAGCCGAAGTGCAGCGGTTTCCCCTTTCGGATTTCCTATCCGTCAAGTTGGAGGATCAGGGTCCTACCACCCCGGACGCAGGCAGAGAACGGCAGCGTCTTGAGTTCACCTTCCGAGGTGGGGGCTCGATACTGGTCGCAGTTGACGAGGTAGACAAGGCGCTCTCCGAATTGCGTGTGGCGTCGGCTCGTGTCCCGGCATCTGACGAGTGGTCGGACTAGGGCGCATTAGCGTCTCGCGCTGCTTGTAGGAGAAACTGTTGTATGGGTCTCCCAGGCAGGCGTTTCACCGCGCCACGGAGCTGATGGGCATTGACGCGCGTGTAGCGCTGCGTCGAATCCAGATGCTTATGCCCAAGCAGCTCTTGGATCTGGCGGGACCGCAGGAGCCCCGAACCGCATAACCAGGCCGATCTGAACCGTTCGCCCCGAACGGTTAGTGGCCGGTTATCGCGTATGTTTCCCCCAACCGCAAGCAGACTTCACGGTGGGAACAAAGCGCGGGTTCGATTCCCGCCGTCTCCATTTCGGCAAAGACTAGGTTCGACGTGTAAACCTTGGCCCAGCAGGTGGGCCAAGGGTAGGTAGATCGGACTAGCGCGATGTCCGCGTCGCCAGCAGGCCGCGGCTTGGACCTCAGCGCGCGGTCAGTCGATCAAGCGCTTGCCTTGTTGGCATACCGCTGTCGGGCTGCTTGTCGGGAGACACCGAGAGCTAGCGCTATGTGATTCCAGGATCTGCCGCGTGCCCGGGCGAGGACGACCGCCTCCCGCAAGCGGGCGTCGTCTGCTCTTACCGCCTCGGCTGCCGTTGCGATCTCGCGGAGGTCATTGGTGCCTTCGACCTCAGCGGCGGCCGGGTCTATTGAGTCGGCGAGTCGCTCGAACTGTCGAGCGGCCTGCTCGATCTCCTTATCCGTGTGTCGGGTCATTGGTCACCTCATTCGAGGAATCTGTGGAACTTGGGTCGTAGGGACTGGGCGTGGATGACGACTGGATCATCGCCCTCGATATCGAGCACGCCGATCTCGAGCAGCGCTCCGTCGGATGCCGGTCCGATGAGCATCACCAAGTCATCATCGAAAAGGACGCGCCGCATAGCGTTGCGAACGGCGTGCCATATGTCCGCATCGACGATGCCGTGCTTTCGCGCTGGCTCACCGATACGCATCAAGACAATATAGCTTGTCTAGTTGATAGGGCCTATTGAGCTTGAGCTATGTCAATCGGCGGCCGTGATCGAGTTGGTCGGCACAGTGAATGGCGAGCCGCCAAGGATCCGCGGATGCCGGTACGTTCGTGCAGTGAGCTCCGCCGATATCCTGCACCACCTACAGCGTGACCGCACGGTACTGAGCCCGCTGCGCTACCCCGGCGGGAAGCGCCGCTTGGTTCCATATGTAGCCGTCGCGCTCGCTGTCAACGACCTGAAGCCTGGCCTGTTTGTCGAACCGTTCGCGGGCGGGGCGAGCGTGTCGCTTGAACTCCTGTACGCAAAGCTCGTTGAGCGGATCGGCCTCGCCGACAGCGACCCGATGGTCGCCGCGTTCTGGGAGACGGTTTTCGAGGACGCAGACTGGCTCTGTCGGAAGGTCGAGAACATGCCGGTGGATCTCGAGACCTGGATCCGCTTGAAGCGTGGACGATTGCGCGCGCGGCGACAGCTCGCGCTTGCCTGTCTTTTCCTGAACCGGACGTCGTTCAACGGCGCGCTGCACCGCCGTGCCGGACCTATCGGTGGCCACGCCCAGGCCGGCGACTACGCCCTCGACTGCCGGTTCCCCCGCCCGAGATTGGTGAAGCGGATCCGCGCCTGCGAGGCACTCTCGGATCGAGTTGACTTCGTCCGCTGTGACGACGCGGGCCGGGTGATCTCGTACGCCCGTAAGCGGGCGCGTGAGAAGGGCTGGCGCGCGTTCTTCTATCTCGACCCGCCGTTCTGGGCGAAGAGCAGTCTGCTCTATCGCCATTCCTTCCAGGAGTGGCAGCACAGGGAACTCGCCGAATCGCTTACATGGCTGAAGGAAGACCCCTGGTTGCTCTCTTACGACCCGGCACCCGAGATCGCGGAGATGTACCGCGACCACGAGGACGTAGCGATCAAGGAAATCGAGCTGCTGTATACCGGTAGCGTGCGCGCAGCCGGCCGCGAGTTGATCATCTCTAACGTCGAGACGCTCCCCGAGCACGCGCCGCTATGGCGCCCGTCAGAGGCGTGGACGGAGTTTCGTCGCGAGCTGCGTCGCCGCGCCGCGAGCTACGATTGACTGCGGGCTCGTTTTCGGCGAGCAATTGGAAAGCCGATGCACAGGGAGAACGTCATGCCGGAAAGCGGCCTAGTCCTCGGTCGCGAGATGATCGCGTCATCGTCTCCCATCCGAGGCCTCTTGAAGCAGGCGGACGAGATCGGGGCGGTGTACCGGCTTGACGGCTTCCGTGAGGCGCTGATCGTAACGAACGACCTTTTCGTCGCCGACGCGTACGGGGTGCCGCAGCACGCATTTCTGTTGGCGTGCCTGCGTGATTTGACGGATACAGAGACCGCTGGCTCTGTTCCCGAGGAGGACCGCGAGGTGATTCTCCTACGCGTATGTGATACGCGTGCGCTTCCGGACGATGGCGATATGGAGCGCCTCCGCGCCCGGCTTGGGCGTGACCTCGTCACCGAGAACCGGCGCACCGACGAGAATCGTCGGACACCCGACCAGCTGATTGATGCGCTGACGGAGAGTGAGATCCAGACCTTTGGCCTCTCATGCGCTGTGCTCGGCACCTTCTACGACGAGGAGGACGGCGCGCTGGCCTTTGGCAGCGACATGGACAACATCTACGCGGCGAGACGGCTCCTCGTGTACAAGCCCTACGGCGAGAGCCTGAAGCGGATCGTTTCATTCCTACAGCTGATGACGGACGAGCCGCCGATGACAATGCCGCTAGGCACGCTGCGCTATGCCTCGACTCGACGGCGTGAGCGCATCGCCGCAAAGGCGTCGACGCCGAAGCCCACGGACGTAGACGTGGAGGTGAACATCGCAGACTTCGTCGCGCACAAGACCGCCGTCTTCGGCATGACGCGCCTGGGCAAGTCGAACACGATGAAGGTGATCGCGACGGCCGTCTTTCGCTATGGGAAGACGCAGGGAGTGAAGATTGGCCAGCTGATCTTCGACCCGGCCTCCGAGTATGCGTCAGAGAACCCGCAGGACGGTACCGCGCTCGCCAAGCTGGGCACCGAGTATGTGCAGCGCTACCGGTTCGGAGCAACCCAGGCTGAACTCCACGAAGACCCCGGCCTGCGCCCGCTGGCGCTCAACTTCTTCAACGAGGACGAGATCGGGCCGGTCTGGGACCTCGTCGGCAACTTTGCCACCGCGACGAACAGCGCACAGTACGTAACGGCGTTTTCGCACGCCGACATCGTTGGTCCGGCCGAGCTGATCGATGGCGACGATCGCAAACAGCGCCAGTACGCACGTCGTGCGCGGCTAATGTTCTACGCGACACTCATCAAGGCCGGGCTGGAGCCCCCTCAGGGGTGGAAGTATCGGGCGCCGACGAATAGCGACCTCCGCACGACGCTCGCCAGCATGCAAGGTCCGCGCGGCGAGGATCTTTCCTTCATCTCGGCGCTTCAAGTGGGCAAAGACGGCAGCATCCCGCTCGACGCAAAACAGGTGCTGATGCTCGCTGAAGCGATCGCGGCGGAGGGGCTCAAGGACAACCCTGATCAGGTTGTCGCTGACTGGTTCAACGTGCCCGATGAGCGCGTCAGGCACGTCGCGAATGTGCTCCTCGCCGCCAGCGGCGGCGGCTACAAGATCCTGATCCCGCTCGGCGAGGGCTACCACTCTCCTGCGGCTACGGACGACTACGCTCCACAGATCTACCGCGACCTCGTCGCCGGACGTATCGTGATCGTCGATCTCTCCCGCGGCAGCGAGGGCGTACTACAGTTCGCGTCCGAGCGGATCATCAACCACGTTCTCGGCCGTGCCGCTGAGAAGTTCCGCCACGGCCAAGAGGCCGACGTCATACAAATCTTCCTCGAGGAGGCACACCGTCTCTTTGATCGCGAGCGCTTCCGCGACGCGAAACGCACTGCCGACCCGTACGTGCGGCTCGCCCGCGAGGCCGCAAAGTACAAGATCGGGATGATCTACTCCACTCAGCAGGTCTCTTCGGTGGAGACAGACGTGCTCGACAACACCGCCAACTGGATCATCGCCCACCTCAACAGCGAGGGCGAGGTAAAGCTGCTGCGGGGCCGTTACGAGTTCGGGCGGTTCGCCGAGCAGATCCTCACGGCCGAGGATCGCGGATTCGTCAGACTGAAGACGCTCTCCTCGCGCTTCGTCGTCCCTGTCCAGGTGCGTAAGTTCGATGCTGCGATGATCGACGAGGCGCGAGCGGCCGTCGCAGAGGCCACCGTCGGCTCTAATGGCGGATCGGCTGCAGCGAGCGTCGGACTGCCGACCGAGGAGTAGAGATGCCCTACCAGTCGGGCGATCGCTACGAGCGTGCTAGTCCGCTTGGACATGTTCCGACCGTCAAGAATGAGCTGGTCGCCGAGCGACTCAGACACTACCGACGTCCCGGTAAACCCGACAGTAGCCCGCACCGCGACCGCGTGAGCGAGCTCCTCGTCCCGGTCAACGAGATCCCAGGCGAGGATCGCGACGTGCGCTGGGTGCTCGGAGTGGACGGCACCCAGTTCGAGCAAGAGGTGGACCCCGCGTTCCCCTCTACACGGCTCCTGTTTCTGCAGGTCGGTGGTGTTGTCGTCGATCTCCTGCGGATGCGCGAGCGTCGCTATGGGTTCGCCGACCCTGCGGCCATCGCCGCTGCGCAGGACGGCGGCGTGTTTGCCGGATTCCTCCCGTCCTCGAACCTCGCCTCGGATGAGCACACGGATCCTGTTAGGGCATTCCGCTTCGAGCTGGACGGGCTGTTCCGCGACACCACGGTGCATGGCCGAACGCTGCTGGACATGTTGCTAGAAGTCGAGGCAGTGCGCACGGCCTCCGCCGCGCCGGTGGCTGCCAGCGGCCGGGCGCCGCGCTGCCCGGCTGAGGGCTGCCAGCAGCCGCTGCCGGACTCAATCCCGAGCGAAGGGGCGACATGCTCGTGCGGCGAGCCGCTACTGCCGATCGACGTTCTTCGGCTGCATGAGAGCTTCGACCCGTGGGGATCGAACGCGGAGGCGGCGGGCCGTGCGATGGGCGTCAGTGAGCATCTGACGCTTGCGGCATTCGGGAAGTGGTGCTTCGAGGAGCAGCCATCGATCTACGGTCAGCTTGCGCTGATCCACGACGGTCCTCTCGCGATGTTCGGTGAGGCCGCAAAGCTCCGCAGTGGCCTGCTTCCGTTTTGGCAGACGATGGCGGCAAAGTTGGCCGCGAAGGGGCTACCCGCGCCGATGCTGCTCGGCATCGAGAAGACGGGGGAGTTCGTCGATCACGCGAAGAATCTCGGGGAACTGCTTCCCCCCGCGCACCTGATGAGGTTGCCGCTCGACTACATCCGCGAGTTCATCCGCTTCCGCGATAGCTCCTACGGCAAGGAGACCTATTACGCAAGGAAGTTCATCTACCGCACCGCCGACGAGCGCGTAATGGTGGTTACTGTGCCGCCGCTCAGCATGGTCGGCGAGCTGCCCTACGGCGACGGCGGCGTGGACGCGCTCGAGCACTACCCGACGCTACGGCCGATCTGTGCGCTGCTCGATCGGATCGGCACTCGCCTCTATGACGATGCCGTGATCCCGGTGGCACTGGCGCATGGCTGGACCGCCTACCCGTTGCGCACTGCTGGCACTGTGCTGAAGCTCCACGCCATCGAGCACCTTGGCCAAGGCTCTTCACAGGTTGCTACGCGGACGGCACGGTAGCGAGCAGGGCCCGATGTCGAAAGATCAAGTTCGCGGGCGATCAGCGTCCTTCTACGAGCGCGCGTCGCAAAGCCTCAACCCGCGCTCGACGGTTTGGCCTTCTTCCCCTAGGGTCCACTATTTGCCTATCGCACCCGCTTAGATCACGTCAATGAGCTTTCGCGGTCGCGTTTATCCAGGTACGGCGCAAGGTACTTGGCGGCGATCTTGCTTGGCGGCGACCATGTGGGCGTGTCGGTGACCTTGGAGCTGAACCCATGTCCTCCCGTGATGTGAGCTGTGAGATATCGCGGCTTTTCGTTCGTCAGCAACACACCATGGATCGTCGGGTTGAAGCGCTCTGGTGTCACGGGAGCACCGGCCATGGCCGCGATCGATTGCGCTGCGACGTCGGCCTGTTGTGAGCCGATACCGCCTTGCTTGATGGGGAAGTCGGTAGCGTCGCCGGCTGCGTAGATGTGCTCGACACCGGGTACTCGGCAGTGCGGGTCCACCCGGACGAAGCCGTTGTCGCCGAGTGGAATGCCGCGTATGGCAGGACCGTAGAGCTCGGGCAATGCGATCACCCGATCCACGTCGAGATGCTGGTCGCCTGGATTGATCACTACTTCGCGGGAGTTGGGCACCTCTGCGTAGGCGGAGGTGATCGTCTCGACCTTCGCGCGGGTGAGCAGCTCGGCGATGGCGCTGCTCGCCGATGATCCAAAGATCGTCAGGGGACTGTCCTCGGGGGTGACGATCGTCACCACCAGCTTGATGTTCATGTCGTAGGCGCGTCCGGCCGTCATCAGCGCGAGCTCGTACAAGGGCAGCGGCCAGGCCATACGCCCGGGTGCGACAAATGCCAGTTTGTGGACGTAGCCGCCCTCGACGTCCTGGATTAGCCCGTGCATGGTCTCGTCCAGATCATGGTCGTCGATCGTCAGGGCGTGCGGGTAGCGCTTGGTGATGCTCGCCCCGAGTGCCAGCATCAGCGCGTCGTACTCGATCGCTTCGCCGCCTTTGGTGTGAATCGTCTGCGCGGCAGGGTCGATCCAACCGAGTTCGTCTGGCAGCAGTGTTGCGCCGGCGTCGCTGACGATCGAGGCGAGTGGATAGCGACGAGCCCGACCGTAGGCGAATGGCTCGCGGACGATCATCGGTCGGTAGATGAACTCGGTATTGGGCGCGATGACTGTCACATCGGTGCAATCAGACGCCAGGTCGGCCAAGGCCAGTGCGGTCTCGAGGGCGGCTACGCCCCCGCCGGCGATGACCACGCGGAGCTTGCCTGAACGCGAGGCGGTTGTTGCCTCGGGGCGAGGGTTATTGGGCACGATTACCGACCGGTCTTCCCGTTCGGTGCTGCTGGCAGGACCGGCGTATCTGGAAACTCGTCAGGCGTGCCGATGAGAATCGTGAGCAGGTCACTGATCCGCTGCACACGGCCGAGGCGGTCGGGAAGCGGTAGGCCGGATTGAATCGTGTACTGGTTGCGCCGTCCATTGCGCTCCCGCGTGATGTAGCCGCCGACGGCGAGCTCGGTGACGATCCGGTGGGCGGCGCGTTCAGTGATCCCGACCCGCTCACTGATCTCCCTGAGAAGCACGCCTGGATCGTGGGCGATGCAGGCGAGGACTTGGGCATGGTTGGTAAGGAACTTCCAGCGGTGAGTCGTCTCCTCGACCATAGAGACAAGATTAGCCTATCTAGACATTATTTTCCTAGATATTATTTCCTAGACATTATTTTCATGCTACGTTGTTCAAGTCCGCGGTGCTTCATCGGTCGCTGGCGCTCCTGCGCACACCAACCGAAAAGAGGCTCACCATGCCCAGCTCAGTTATGTCCCATCCGCCCGCCGGAACCATCGGCAACGCGGTAGTGCCCCCCAACGTCATGGAGTCCGTATCCAACGGACGACAGCAGGATCCCCACCCCAAGCAGGCTCCACGCAACCAACTGCTCGCGAAACTGACCAGCCTGACCTCGATCGCCACCGTGGCGGCGGCGGGGATCATGGTTGTTGGCATCATCGCCGTAGTGGGAGGCAACTATGACAAGCAGGTCGTTCATGACCAGCTCGTCCCGCAGAAGATCTTCTTCCCGGCCGCCGGCAGCCCGGCGCTGCTGCCGGGCGTCAAGCAGTACGCGGGCCAACAGCTCGTAAACGGCGCTCAGGCTAAGGCATACGCCAACAACTTCATCAACGTCCACTTGTCCAAGATCGCCGGTGGTCAGACTTACGCCCAGGTCAGTACCGCAGCGCTGGCAGCGCCGACGAACGCGAAGCTGGCCGAAGAGAAGGCGACCCTGTTCCAGGGCGAGACGCTGCGCGGCCTGTTGCTGAATGCCTGGGGCTGGTCGTTGGTGGGCACGATCGCGACGCTTGCCGGCTTCATCCTGGTCGCGTTGGGGGCCGTCTTGCTCCTTCTGCCGCTGGCCAACTGGCAGGTGAACCTCAGAGCTCGACGGCCCGTGGCCGCAGGCGTCTAGGTCGCACACGCTCGTCGCGGATCCGCGGTCGCCGGATATCCCGGCGCGCCGCGGAAACCACGCGCACCTCCTCGCGCCCGCTCGACGTCAGCGCAGTCGAAGCATTCCTACAATCCAGCAGCACTTCGACCCAGCCACTTCCGACACACCAGCTGCAGTAAACCGTAGGGATAGCCTACGGCGGGAGCAAAGCGCGGGTTCGATCCCGCCCTCTCCACTCCACCCGGATTTCGGCTCGCCGAAGCCAGAATCGCCTTGGTTTGCGCCGCTGAACGAAGCGGGGTAATCTGGTTGCTCGGGATGGAGGCGTCAGGCGGACTTCGGATTCATCACGTTGACCTTGCGGTTGGCGACGTGGAACGCTCGCTGGCTTTCTACTTGGCGGTGCTCGGGCCGCTGGGACTGCGTGAGTGGAAACGGTTCCCCACGTACCGCGGCACCGAGCAGGTGGTCTATCTCAGCCTTGGGGAGCGCGAGCAGTACCTGGGGCTGAGACCCGCTGATGGCGGAAGTCACCGGTACTACGAGGTCGGCCTTGAGCACCTCGCCTTCTACGTCGATACTCGGGCTGAGGTTGACGCTGCGTACCGCCGCTGTTGCGAGATCGGCGCTCGCGTTCACTTTCCGCCCGAGGAGGACAAGGACATCGAGGGTTACTACGAGATGTTCGTGTTCGATCCTGACGGGCATCGCATCGAGATCGCCTGTAGCCCTTCAGACCACACCGGCTAGGGCTCATCGAGTAGCGACCGTCGGCCAGGCTAGTCGCTCACCGCCCGTACGACGAAGGCCACCTCATTCGAGGATCTGTGGAACTTGGGTCGTACGAGTCGGCCGGCTCATGGTTGCGTACTCAAGCAACGCGGTGAAGTGTCGAGAGCGTTTGCCGAAGGGCCGGTCCGCGCGTGGCCTGAATCACCGGGGAAGTCCACAGGGTTGGACACCGAACACCTCCAAATGATTCACTTACTATAACTAAGTGTATACTGAGCGACACCTGGGAAGAACATCGTCCAGGCACTGGCTCGCGAGGAGGCCCGAGGATGGCGGGGAGGTCGATGGAGAGCAGCGCTGCGCGACAGATGGCCGAGCGGACGTTGCTACCGGGCAGGAACCTGCTCGAGGAGGTGGGGGACATGATGATCTTGACTGGCAAGACGATCTCCTCCGCTCTGCGCCCGCCATATCCCTACGGCGAGGAGTTCGTGTCGCAGTTCCTGTTTGTGCTGCGCATGGTGTGGTTTCCCCTGTTGATCACGACTTTCGCGATCAACTATGGAGCGCCGGGACTGCAAGCGGCGAACTTTCTGCGCATCTTCGGCGCGACTGATCGGTTGGGCGGATTCTTCGTGCTCGCGGCGATCCGCGAAATCGGTCCTTTGATCACCTCGGTGGTGCTCGCTGGAATCGCCGGCACCGCTATCACGGCGGATCTGGGGGCGCGCAAGATTCGCGAGGAGCTTGATGCGCTTCAGGTGCTGGGGGTGGACCCGGTCAAGAACCTGGTCGTGCCGCGGTTCTTGGCGTTGATGCTGATAACGGGCTTGTTCGATCTGTATGCGCTGCTGTTCGGCATTTTCGGCGGCATTGCCGCCGCGACAGTCACCGGACAGCCGCTCGGCCCCTTCTGGGCGACGCTGTTCGCGAACGCAACGTCGACCGACCTGTGGGGCTCTGTGCTGAAGACCATGCTGTTCGGGGCGATCATCGCGATCGTCTGTTGCTACAAGGGCATGACCGCATCAGGTGGCGCCGAGGGTGTGGGTCGGGCGGTCAATCAGGCAGTCGTTATCTCATTCCTGGGGGTCGGCTCGTTCAATTACGTGTTCACGCAAACGTTGCTTGCCACTCACCCGAACATCTTGGTGATCAAGTGATGGACGAGCTGCTGGCGTTGCCTCGTGAATTGGTCGCTACGGTAGGTGAGATCGCGAGCTTCACCAGCGAGGTCCTACGCAATGTGTGGGGGCTACGCGTGCTGCGTTTCTTCGGCGAGGCGCTGCGCCAGGCAGGCACCCTGATCATCGGCTCGACGCTTGTCATTTGGGGACTGGTGTTCGTTACTGGTCTCGGCACGTGCGGTATCGAGGGGGCCTATTTCCTCGAGTCTCAGGGCGCTCCCGCGTACGCGGGCGTGTTCACCGCCCTGTGTGATTTGCGCGAGGCCGTGCCGTATGCGTTCGGCTACATGATGTCCGCGAAGGTGGGTACTGGGATCGTGGCCGAGCTCGGAGCCATGCGGATCAGCGAGGAGATAGACGCCCTGGAGGTGATGGGGTTCGACTCGGTGACGTTCCTGTGTGGCACACGACTACTTGCTTCTTGGATCGTGTTGCCATTCATGTACATCTCCGCGATCGGCGTCGCGTACTTGGCCTCCTATATCGCCGTGGTGTTGCAAATCGGCTATACGTCCGCTGGGGGTTATCTATTGCCATTCTGGGAGTTCCAAAATCCACCGGACCTGCTGTTCAGCTTGATTAAGGGGATGACAATGGCCACCGCGATCGTGCTGGTGGGTTGCTACTACGGCTATAACGCTAGTGGCGGCCCCGTTGGAGTGGGAGCGGCCACTGCGAAGTCCATGGTCTTGAACCTGGTCTTGGTCACCTTGATTGGCATGCTCGGGACACAGGTCTTCTGGGGCACCAACCCACACGCCCCGGTTGGGGGGTAGGGCGAACAGATGCTTACGCTGTTGCCTTAGCTGGCGTTTCCCGCCCGGCAAGTGTCGCGCTGCAGGAGTGAGCGGGTCAAACTAGCTCGCCGTCAGACACGGTTGCTTGCCGTCTGGCGATCATCGAAGAACGCCTGCTCGAGCTCGCCCAGCGCGGTCAGTGGAGCCGCGCCCTCGAAGAACTCGGCCGCCATCGATCCCCAGTAGTTGGTGGCATGCAGCTCAGCGATCAAAGACGCCGCGCTCATCTCGATCCGACCCATGGTCGTGTACTCCGGCGATACGGTGAAGTATCGAAAGGCGTTGGCCGAGGGGCCGGTGGGCGAGTACTTGTCCCCGATCCACCTGGCCGCACACTCCGGTGTGACCGTAAAGGGCTGCTCAGCCCAGAACAGTTCCCAGGACTCGTGCCAGAACTCATAGACCTCCTCGGGAGTCACGGGGTCCGTGGACCTGCAGAACCCGCCCTCAACGCACGCCCGCCAGGTCCCCAACACGTCGTCGCGCAAGCATGCGCGTCCGACCGCGATCATCGCATCGAGCTGCTCGCGCCTAAGCCGCTTCACACAGCCGAAGTCGAGGAAGCTCACGCTGCCGTCGTCGTGAAACAGGTAGTTGCCGGGGTGTGGATCGGCGTTGAACATGCAGAAGCGCAAATTGGTGCCATAGACGAAGCGGTAGATCGCCTCCGCCCAGCTGTCGCGTAGCTCCTGGTCGCTGGTCAGGGCCTCGCTCCAGGGCTTGCCTTGCACGAGCTCTTGGGTAAGCACACGATCGGTGCACAGCTCCCCGATCACCTCGGGGACGTGGATGAACGGGTGCCCGCGGTAGATGTCGGCGAACTCCTTTTGGTTGGCTGCCTCGAGCCGATAGTCGAGCTCCTCGGTGATGCGGACCCCAATCTCGCGCGCCGTGCCGCGAAGATCGAAGCTCACTTTCATCGAGGAAAGACCGAACATCAATCCGAGGAACGTGGCCAGCAGCTCCGTGTTCTTCAGGTCCGCACGAATCGCAGCCGCCACCCCGGGATATTGGATCTTCACCGCCACGGCCCGACCGTCGTGCAGCCGGGCGGCGTGCACTTGGCCGATGGAGGCCGCGGCCAGCGGCTCCCAGTCGAACTCGGCAAATGCACTCTCGATCCGCTGCCCGAGCTCGCGCTCGAGCACGGATCGAGCAAGCTCGGGCGCCATCGGCGGCGCATCGTCGCGTAGACGGGTGAGGGCCTGTTGGTAAATCGACTGGAACTCAGCCGGCACGGCGGGCATCGCTGAGATCAACGAGAGTGCCTGTCCGGCCTTCATCAAAGCGCCCTTGGAGCGGCCGAGCAGCTCTGTATAGCGCTCAGCCGTACGGATGTGGAACTCGGTGCTGTCCGCGCCCGTCAGCTTGCTGCGCAACCCAACTACTACCGCCTCGCCGGCGGTGCGGGCGCTCAGAGTCGCCAGCGGAGCTGTGCGTCGCAACCGCCCTCGATTGATGCCGTCACACTTGGAATGTGCGTCACCTAAATCCTTGGGGGGAAGTCCGGCATCGGACACCAAACCGTCTCCTCTCGATCTACTGGCTTCAGATAAGTGTATACTTATTCGGGGCCATCCATGTCAAGCACGACTCCCACCAGCGAGCGCATTGTCGATGAGGCGATGCGCCTGTTCAGCCAGCACGGCTATGCCGCCACCAGCATCGCCAAGATCGAGGCGGCCGCAGGACTCACGCCGGGGGCGGGCGGGCTCTATCACCACTTCGAGAGCAAGGAAGCGGTCCTCGCGGCGGGCATCGAGCGGCAGCTCTCAAGGCTCGGCGCGCTCCGCGAGATTCGGCAAGTGCTCGGATCGTTGGGAGACATTCGCGCCGAACTGACGCTGACGGCTCGCTACGTCCTCGCCGAGCTCGACAGCGAGTCAGAGCTGCTGCGCATCTTGGCGTCTGACGCACGCAACCGGCCGCAGCTACTGGCCAGCGCCGTCAAGGAGCTCGTAAGCTCGACATTCACAGGCTTTGCCGCATGGGTTGGCGAACGCGCTGAGCGCACGATAACCGACGAGGAAGCGAGTGCGATTGCCGCTTTCGGACTCGGATCACTGCTCTCCTCCCGCCTACTACGTGATGTCCTCGACATCCCAACCCAAGTCGACGACCAAGCACTCGTCGATATCTGGGTGCAAATCATGACCAGCACTCTGACGGGTCCCGTCGACGGTGCGGTCGCTACTCGTGGTTGACATAAACCAAACTAAGTATATATTTAGTCTCAGTCAGTAAAGACTGATAAGGAGATGTTGATTGGTGCCAAGTGGCGAGCTTCCCCCAAGCACAGATGAGGAGAGGCCGAAAGGCGATGGCATCAATCGAGGGCGTTTGCAGCGCACAGTCCCATTTGCGGCGCTAACTGCTCGCACGGCGGGAGAGGCGATTGTCGTTGGCCTGCGCAGCAAGCTGACGGGTGCGGACAGCACCGAGTTCCACATCCGCACGGCGGAGCGCTACACCGAGCTGCTCGGCCGCTCCAAGGGAGCGCTGATGAAGGCCGGACAGATGCTCTCATTCGTGTCGCTCGGTCCTGTGGTGGGCGGAGAGTTCCAGTCGACTTATCAGGTGGCGCTAACCCGGCTACGCGACGATGCGCCGCCGATGGCGCCAGAGCTGGCGCGCGAGGTGCTGGAGCGCGAGCTGGGGCAGCGGACGGAGAGCGCGTTCGCTCAATTCAACTGGGGGCCAATGGCGGCGGCGTCCATCGGCCAAGTGCATGCCGCCCGGCTGCACGACGGTCGCGCTGTGGCGGTAAAGATCCAATATCCTGGCGTGGCCGCCGCGATTCGTGCCGACCTCAAGAACACCGAGCTGCTCACGACGTTCTTGGGATTGATCGGCGGTCTGTCTCCATGGAGACTTAGCCTCGATCTTCGGGGTGCGGCACAAGAGATTGGCGCTCGTATCATCGAGGAGCTCGACTATCGGCTCGAGGCCGCCAACCAGAATGAGTTCGCCGCGCTCTATCGCGGGCACGAGTTCATCCACGTTCCGGAAATTGTCGGGGAGCTGTGCACCGATCGAGTGCTTACCCAAGAGCTTGTGCAAGGCATGGGCTGGAGCGATGCGCTTGTAGCGGAGCAGGGCCTGCGTGACAGCTGGGCGGAGGCGATCCACCGCTTCCTCTACGGCTCTTATCACTACTTCCATGTGTTCAACGCCGATCCTCATCCCGGTAACTACGTTTTTCATGACGATGGGAGCGTGAGTTTCCTCGACTTCGGTTGCGTCAAGAGGTTCCGTCCCGGGCAGGTCGAGTCATTGAACACAGTCATGCGGGAATGCCTGAGAGGCGACGTGGATGAGACCTGGCGAGTCAGCGTGGAGGGCGGGTTCTTTGAGCCCTCGGGCTCGCTTACCCCCAAAGAAGTCTTCGAGTACTGGCGCGAGCCAGTTGGGATGTACTGGGGTGAGCAGCCGTTCACTGTTACACCGGAGTACGTGGCCGCTTTGATCGAGAGCCGCTATTCATCGACAGGGCCGAGGGCAAACGCGTTTCGCCATCTGTCCTCTCCACCTGAGTACACCATCATGAGCCGAATCGACATCGGGGTGATGTCATTGATCTCCAAGCTTCGCGGCACGAACGATTGGGCAGCCATCGCTGCTGAGTATTTTGAGGGCGCCGACCCGGTCACTCCCATGGGTAAGGCCGATCGAGCTCATCGCGAAGGGCGCCGGAGGGTGAGCAGCTATGCCTGAGTGGGCGGCTTGGCCGTTCCCAA
The DNA here is from genome assembly GCA_963731565.1 of uncultured Solirubrobacterales bacterium. Taxonomy (GTDB): domain Bacteria; phylum Actinomycetota; class Thermoleophilia; order Solirubrobacterales; family Solirubrobacteraceae; genus Palsa-744. Next base: position 2,913,248 of record CAVSWG010000001.1, on the reverse strand, counting down.
CTGAGGATCCATACCCCGCCTACCATGCCGCGCGCGCGCAGGCTCCCATTCAATGGAGCGAGCAGTTGGGCGCCTACCTGATTCTTTCCTACGATCACGCGGCGGCTGTTTTGCGTGACCCCACGTGGAGCTCTGACCCGCGCACCAGTCCTCAACTGCTCGCTTTTCTGGGCGAGGCGGGACCCGCGTCTGAGTTGTTGAGCGAGTCGCTGCTGATGAGCGACGCTCCTACCCATACGCGGCTGAGGAGCGCTGTGAATCGCTTCTTCACACCACGTGCGGTGCAGAGAATCCGTGAGCGTGTCCTTGCGATCGTCGACACCGCGTTTGCTCCACTGATCGAAGGTGAGTCGATCGAGCTGATGAGCGAACTTGCCTACCCGATCTCACTCGCTGTGATCGCCGAGTTGTTCGATGTCGGCCTCGAGGGCGCGGAACTGCTCAGCATCGAGACTCCCACGCTTGCACGGATGCTAGAGCTCGACGCGACGTCCGCAGAGCTCGAGGCGATCGGTACCGCGGCTATGACCGCGATGCTTTTCCTTGTACCCATTGTCGCGCAGCGAATGGTTGACCCGGGCGAGGATCTGTTGAGCGCGCTGATCCATCCTCCCGACGGCGGCGTTGCCCTAGAGACGAGTGAGATCATCACCATGTGCCTGCTGTTGCTCGCCACCGGCCATGAGACAACCGCAAACCTGATCGGCAACGGCGCGCTGGCGTTGTTTGAGCATCCCGACCAGCTCGACTGGCTCGCGCGGAATCCGGAGCTTTCTTCTGGGGCCGTCGAGGAGCTGTTGCGCTATGACAGTCCCGTTCAGGTTGCCTCTCGTGTCGCATCCTCTGACCTTGCACTAGGGGACACAACCGTTCTCGCGGGACAGCAGGCGCTAATAGTGCTAGGCGCCGCGAACCGCGACCCCGCGCGATATCAAGACCCGGATCGGTTGGACCTCAGCCGCGCCAAGGGGAGTCATCTCGCGTTCGGCAATGGACCGCACTTCTGCGTCGGCGCCGGGCTGGCCCGGCTCGAGGCGCAAGAGGTGTTCAGGTCCCTCGCAAGGTCGGCATTCAGGGCGAAGCCTGGCAGCTGGTCCTATCGGCGCGACAACTCCCGCACCTTCAGGCGGTTGCGCAGTCTCCAAGTCGAAGATGACCGGCCTCCCGGCCCGAAGCACACGCTCGACGCTGTGCCAATCCCATAGGCAACCTCGGAGGAATCAATGCACCAAGATCGACCCTCGAGTGGGGGCCCCAACGTATGCGCCGGTCCGTTTGGGGCGGTATATGACTACTACATCGAGCGTCCACGCCTGGCGCGACTAGTGCTTGGATTGATGTGGGGGGTCGACCCGCGACCCTTCTATGGCAGCATTGCGGCCGTCGGTGAGATGCCAGAAGGAGCGACGATCCTCGATGTTCCTTGCGGTGGTGGGATCGCGTTGCAAGGACTGCGACCCGGCCAGCATGCCTCCTGGATCGGTGTGGATGTCGAGCCCGGGATGCTGCGCCGAACGGCTAGACGTGCTGCGCGATTTCCGGCGGTGGAGACAAGACTCATCGAAGGTGACATGGCGGCCCTGCCGCTGGAGGATGGCGTTGCCGAGTTGTGTCTCAGCTATGGCGGTCTTCACTGTATCCCCAACCCCGATGCGGCACTTGCCGAGATGACACGCTGTCTGCGTCCGGGCGGGCGCTTGGTGGGGAGCACCTTCCTGGCGCAGGGCAGCCGTCGCCAGCGTCGGTTGCTACGCAGCGGTGACTTCGGTCACGTGGGCAGCGCTGAGGATCTGAGGCGATGGTTGCGGGAGTGTGGTCTGACCGACGTGTCGGTCGATCGCGAGGACGGGCTTGCGGTCTTCAGCGCGCGGTCGGTGATTCCTACGACAACGTGAGGCAAGGACTGATGACTCCTAGGACAGCGTGAGGCAGGGGCTACTGGTTCAACCCGAGCGTTTCAAGCAGCGTGTTCCAAGAATCCTGCCCGGTCGTGAATTCAAGTTCTTCAAACCTAGTCAGGAGATGCTCCACCTTCGCGAAAAGGCCTCTATCGCTCGGTTGGATAAAGGCAGAAAGCACTTTCGGGGATGGGACTGCCACGTCGATCGATTCCACGTGCTGGTCGAACTTGAGCGTGCTCGCTGGGATCGTCTTGTAGCCGGTCGCGGTCCACGAGCGCACGTCCCCACACAGGTCAGGCACCTGTAGGGCGATCATTTCGCGCAGTCCTTTGATGAACGTATGTGCTTGCCGGGTGAGCGCGGGATTGCTCCATCGCAGCGGGCTCACGGCTTTGATGAACTGTTGGGCAATTTTCGCGTCGACGTCGTAGCCGGTCGCCCACAGCGCTCCAGCCACCTCGTAGCTCAACTTCTGCTCTGATTCGCTCTGGGGGGAGCCTGCGCCCACATTGGGGCATTCCGCGGCGAACTTCCGGTCGAGCTTGCGCAGGTTGGCTTCCACGGTGGGCCAGCTGTTGACAACAGCGTGCAAGGTCTTGTACGCGGCCACAAGGGCGGTATGCGTGGCTGCAGCGTCTTTCTGGGATGTGGCGAGCGCATTGCTGGGAACCAGCCCCAAGGCGAGCGCTGTGAAGAGGATCGCCAAGAGCCCACGCATCTCACGGTCGAGTGTAACCCAAGAACGGGGAGGGGTGGTAATACACCCCTCCGCTGTCTTTAAAAGCGCCGCTTGCTGTGATCCCGGTTCTACTGGTGCCTCGTCGGACCCTATGCAGGAACTAACCTCCAGCGTATGAGCTACACCACAGCCGAGGGCAGACAGCAGATACTCGACGCGCTCGCCGCGGCCGCCGATGAGATCGCTGGGGCGCTTGCGCTTCTGAGCGAGGCATACGAGCATCTCGATGAGCAGGCCGCCGAGCGCCTGGAAGAACAACTGTTCCAGCCGGTCCAGGCTGCCTATGGTCGCGCCAAGCGGGTCTACGCGAGCTTTGCCGAGCGCTATAACCTGGGTGTTCGGGCTTTCGCAACGCCCTCGCCGGTGGCTCCCTCCAGTGGCACCAAGGGCCTGATTGACGCGGCCGTGGATGCCACCACGAGAGCGGACGGCGTGCTCGGCGAGTTGCAAGATTCGATGCTCCCGATCGAGGTCGGCGATGTTGAGTTGCGCGCCGGTCTCTCTGAGGTGCGCGAGCTCCTCGGCTCCCTGCGCGCACGTGCGCGCGAGGTGACCCGCACACTGGGACGTTAGGTCGACTCGCACGCTGGGGTTTAGGTCGCCCCGCACGCTGGGGTTTAGGTCGCCCCGCACGCAGTGGCGTTAGGTCGCGTTGAGGGCGGGTGGCCTAGGTCGCGTTGAGGGGCGAGCGGCCTAGGTCGCGTGGAGAGCCAGTGGCCTAGGTCGCGTCGAGAGCGAGTGGCGCGATTCGCTCGTGCCAGCGCTCCACTCGCTCGAGCTGGGCGGCAAGCGACAGCAAGGTGGCCTCGCTGTTGGCCGGTCCGAGCAGTTGCACCCCGAAGGGAAGGCCGTCGTGGGTCAGCCCTGCGGGCACGCTCACGCCCGGCCAGCCGAGCACATTCCAAGGCCAGGCGTAGGGACAGGAACCCGCGATGACTTGCTGGGTGGACAAGCTCGAGAGACCGTCGGTCTTGCCGATCGGCAAAGGCGCGCTTGCACTGGTGGGAGCGATCAGCACGTCGAGCTCGTGAAAGATCGAGCCCACCCGCCGCTGGAAGCGTTGCTCCAAGCGTCTGGCCAAAGGCAAGACTGTCCTCGAGAGCACGCCACCGAACTGGGCCGTCGAGCGCGTGCGCGCATCCAGTAAGGATCGGTCGGGTACTCGTCCCGCCCACTCGTGCACGCCCGACTCGCCACGTGCGATCAAGCTGAGCCCCATCAGTCCGTAGCGCGGGTGGCGCTCGGTGACGGTGTGGCCCAGTTCGGTGAGCGTCTTGCCGATCCGTCGCGCGCCTGCCTCGATCTCATGGTGAAGGCGCACGGGGGCGCCGCTGAAGGCGTGGCGTAGCGAGAGCGCTATGCGCAGGGGGCGTGGCTCACGCTCGATCGCCTGCGCGTAAGGCTCCGACGGCGATGGCGGAGCGTGTAGGTCTTCGCGATGGTTGCCGCTCAGGACGTCCAGCATGAGTGCGGCATCGGCGACGGTACGGGTGAGAGGGCCGATGCAAGTGAGACCGTTGAAGGACTCACGATCGGGCCATGTGGAGATGCGCCCGCGCTGAGGCTTCACGCCGACCAGGTTGCACCAGGCCGCGGGAATGCGTACCGAACCAGCTCCGTCAGAGCCGACGGCGGCGGGCACGATTCCAGCGGCGACGGCCGCGGCGGACCCACCGCTCGAGCCGCCGGGAGTGTGGTCAAGACTCCAAGGATTGCGAGTGGCGCCGAAGGCGGAGCCCTCGGTGAATGGGTAGAGCCCGATCTCGGGCGTGTTGGTCTTGCCGACGATCACCGCTCCGGCGGCCCGCAAGTGGCGCACCATCTCACAGTCCTCGCTCTTGGCCGCGAACGAGCCGGCGCAGCCGAACGAGGTGGGGTGCTCGGCGAGGTCCACATCGTCCTTGATTGCGATCGGCACGCCGAGCAAAGGCAGTCGCTCGCCGGCCGCGAGGCGCCGGTCGGCTTCGGCGGCCTCGGTGCGGGCTGCCTTGGTGCGCACGATGCGAAAGGCGTTGAGCGTGGGCTGAGTCGCCTCGATGCGGGCGAGGGCTTGCTCGACCAGATCGCTCGAGCTGACGCGACCCTCGGCTAGGGCCGCGGCGCACTCGACGAGGTCTATTGGCCGTCCTAGCTCGCCGGCGCCTTCGGCGTCCGAGCCTGGGATTGGATGTGCGGCTGAAGGCATTTTTAAGGATTGACGGGGCGTACCTTGGGCGGACCCACTCCGCCTTGGTCACGCGACATTCGCTTAGACGAACGGTACTAGGCCCGGGTTGCCGTGCGCTTGGGGGAGGTAACAGGGCCGGGTTGCTGTTCGTCTGGGGGAGGTAACAGGACCCGGGGTTGCTGCTCGTCTGGGGCCGATGCGGGCATACACTGAGGCTCGTGAGTATTGGTGCGCCCAGTTTCGATACGCCTGCCATTGTGCGGCGCTTTCACGAGGCCCGCCGCAGCGACGATCTGGTCGTGTTGCAAGGCTTCCACGCGCTCAAGCACGCTCTCAGGTTCGGCGCCTCGGTGGAGCTGGTGGCGTGCACCGATCCTGACGAGCTCGAGCGCCTGGCTCAAGGTCTCGCCCCCGACTTGACAGAGCAAGTCCAGAGGCTGGCCGTTGTGCTCTCAGTCGAGGCTTTCAAGCGGCTTGGTCCATATGTTCCGCATACGGGGGTAGTCAGCATCGCGCGTCGCGTGAGCACCGATCCGCTCGCCTTGCTCGCCGCTGAGGGACGGGCGCCGCTTGTTCTGCTTGAGGACCCGCGCAACTTCGGCAATCTCGGCGCCGTGATCCGTGTGGCGGCTGCCGTGGAGGCGGCCGGCGTGCTCACGACCGGCCGCCAGGACCCTTGGGACCCGGTCGCGGTGCGTGGCTCGGCGGGTCTCCACTTCGCGCTCCCCGTTGCGCGCGTAGAGCACTTGCCGCAGACCGACAGGCCTTTGCTAGCGCTGGATCCAGATGGCGAGGAGCTGTGCCCCGAGGCGGTTCCCCCGCGCGCCCTGCTTGCGTTCGGGACTGAGCGCGACGGGCTCAGTCAAGAGCTCCTGGAGCGCGCCGATGCGCGCCTGCGCCTGCCCATGCGCGCCGGCGTCTCAAGCCTAAACCTCGCGACCTCGGTCGCAGCCGTGCTCTACAGCCTGCGCCTCTCGCGTGCATAGAGGCCGCTCGGGCGGTGATGCCCACATTCAGGGTGCTTACGCGCGCGCCTAAGGCACGACACAACGGGCAGCCATACGCAGGCTCTCCGCTGCACTCAACTTGCGTCGGCGGGCATGTAGGGCGCGAGCTCACGTCGGGCGATCGAGAGCTTGTGGACCTCATCCGGCCCGTCGGCGAGGCGCAAGGTGCGCAAGTGGGCATAGGTCCAGGCGAGCGGGAAGTCGTCTGACACGCCGCCGCCGCCGTGGACTTGGATTGCCCTATCGATCACCTTCAAGGCGATGTTGGGCGCGGCCACCTTGATCGCGGCGATCTCGGTGCGTGCATGACGGTTGCCGACGGTGTCCATCAGCCAGGCCGCCTTCAAGGTGAGCAGGCGTGCCATCTCGATCTCGATGCGCGACTCCGCGATCCAGTCTTGGATGTTCGCTCGCGAGGCGATTGCTTGGCCGAAGGTGGTGCGCGACACGGCGCGCTTGCACATCAACTCCAAGGCGCGCTCGGCCGCCCCAATCGAGCGCATGCAGTGGTGGATGCGCCCTGGTCCAAGCCGTGCTTGGGCGATCATGAAGCCGTCGCCCTCGCCGGCGATCAGGTTGGTGGCGGGCACCTTCACGTCCGTGAAGCTGATTTCGGCATGGCCCTCCTGGTCCTGGTAGCCGAACACTGGTAGTCCTCGCACGATCTCGACCCCCGGAGTCTCGATCGGCACGAGAATCTGGCTCTGCTGGCTGTGGCGAGGTCCGTCCGGACTGGTCTTGCCCATCACGATCATGATCTTGCAGTGCGGGTGTAGGGCTCCCGATGTCCACCACTTGCGCCCATTGAGCACGTACTGATCGCCGTCACGCACGATCCTCAGCGAGATGTTCGTGGCGTCCGAGGAGGCTACATCCGGCTCAGTCATCGCAAAAGATGAACGAATCTCTCCCTCTAGTAGAGGGTTAAGCCAGAGGGACTTCTGCTCGTCGGTGGCGAACTGGTGCAGCACCTCCATGTTGCCTGTGTCCGGGGCTGAGCAGTTGCATGCCTCCGAGGCGATGTGACTGCGTCCGAGGATCTCCGCGAGCGGCGCATAGTCGCTGTTGGACAGGCCGGCACCGTGGTCGGCGTCGGGCAGGAACATGTTCCAAAGGCCGGCCTCGCGAGCACGCACCTTCAAGTCCTCCATCACCTGTGGCTGATGATGTGGGTCGCCAGACTCGGCCAGCTGGCGCTCATATACCGGCTCGGCGGGATACACGTGCTCGTCCATGAACGCCTTCAGGCGCTCCTGAAATTCGATGCAGCGCTCGCTCGCTTGGAAGTCCATCGCTTTCCTCCTCGGCAGTGGGGAATAGGATCATCGCCGATGACGGACTCAACGGCTGACTACAAGGCGGCGGGCGTCGACTACGACGCGCTCGACGAGGGTAAGCGCATGGCGATGGCCAGGGCTTTGGCCACCTCGCCATTGCTTAGTGCACGTGGGGGAGAGGCGCTCGACGCCTCACGCGGTGAGCCCGCGTTCGTGTTCGACTTCGACGGTCGCAGCTTGGCCTTCGTGATGGAGGGCCTCGGAACAAAGTCGATCGTCGCGCGCCACGTGCTCGAACGGCACGGCATCAACCGTTTCGCCGACGTCGCCTATGACACGGTCGCCGCGATCCTCAACGACCTCTGCTGCGTGGGCGCCTTGCCGCTTGTCGTCAACGCCTATTTTGCCACCGGCGCCTCGGAGTGGTACGGGCAGAGCGAGCGCGCCTCGGCCTTGCTCGAGGGCTGGCAGCGCGCGTGCCTGGACGCCGGCTGTGTGTGGGGCGGGGGCGAGTCGCCCTCCCTATCGGGGCTTGTGGCCGAGCCGGACATCGAGCTTGCCGGGGCGGCGGTGGGCGCAATGCCCGCCGGACACAAAGCGATCCTCGGCGAGCACCTGAGAGCCAGGGATGAGATCGTCTTGGTGGCCTCAAGCGGCCTGCACGCCAACGGCGCCTCGCTCGCGCGCCTGCTCGCCGAGCGCTTGCCCGACGGCTACATGACCGCCCTGCCGAGCGGCCGCACTTTGGGCGAGGCCTTGCTCGATCCCACGGTCATGTACGTACCGCTGGTGCAGGCCTTGCTCGAGTCTGGGCTCGGAGTGTCCTACCTCAGCCACATAACCGGCCATGGCCTGCTGAAGCTGATGCGCCCCGCCAAGCCGCTCACCTACCGCGTCTCGGCGCTGCCGCCCGTGCCCGAGGTTTTGACGTTCCTTGTCGATAAGGCTGGTCTCGATGCACACGAGGCGTACTCCACGTTCAACATGGGCTCTGGCTACGCCGTTTACTGCGCGCCAGGTGCTGGCGAGGCGGTCGTCACTTTGGCTCAGGGACTGGGCTTGGATGCGATCGTGGCGGGCTTCGTAGAGGATGGGCCACGCCGGGTGATCGTCGAGCCCATCGGCGTCGAGTACGCAGACGAGGAGCTCCGACTCTCGGCTGCAGAGGACCCACCTAGTTGAACCCGTCCCCCGATATAGCTAACCTTGCAGGCAAATCGCCAATGCTCTTCGGACGGCTGAGACGTCCGAAGACTCGATGTCGCCGGACCGTCAACGATCCGGAGCTACCCGGATCGTGGGCGTACCTATACAAAACAGAGGAGAGAAGCTGATGCGCAAAGCATCTACCCGTTTGGCCTTGCTCGGCCTCGCCGTAGCGACCTTGGGCCTGCCGGCAGTCGCGGGGGCGGCGCCGAGCGTAACGCTCAAGGTGAAGGCCGTGCCGATCCCGAAGAATCCAAGCGCGAAGAGCGGTCCGACTTACCCCGGAACCGGCAACATCCTGGGCGCAGGCTCCGCCCTCGAAACCGAATTCACGATCACTGGGACCGAATACGGCGGCTTTCCCTCGCCATTGGTCGGCGTCTCGGTCACCCTTCCTGCCGGGACCAAGGTCTCGGAAAAAGGCTTCACGACCTGCTCGGCTGGGATCCTAGAAAGCCACGAAGTGCAGAAGTGCCCAAAGAAGTCGGTCGCCGGTCCGAAGGGCGAAGCCCGCGGCGTGGTCAGCTTCGGCAGCACACGCGTGCATGAGACGCTCTCGGTGCAGCCATTCTTCGAGAAGGGTGGCCTCGCGTTCTACGCCGAAGGCACCTCGCCCGCGGAGATCGAACTCCTGTCTCCCGGGAAAATCACCTCTGCCGCATCTGGCCCGGTGTTCGTAGGAACGGTCCCGCTCGTCGAAACCGTGCCCGGCGCGCCATATGGCTCGGTGGAATTCATCAAGGTCAAGGTCGGCGCTGCCTTCATGCAGGGCAAAAAGCTGGTCTCCTACGGCACGATTCCCAAGAAGTGCCCCAAGGGCGGCTTCCCGGTCAAGGCTACGCTGACGTTCTTCAGCGGGGAAACCACCTCAGTCACGGCAAAGCCGCCGTGCCCGAAGAAATAGCGCGGTCACGGAGGTAGCGGCTATGCATCGCGGTGGCCGTCCTCGCTGAGGGCGGCCACCGGCAGGACTCGGAGGACACTAAGGGAACCAAATGCCTCAGATCTGTCCGCGTGAGCGTATGGTCTGAGGGATAAACCAAGAAAGGGCGGCCATTGATGGACCGCCCTCTTTCTCGGTCAAGACAGAGGTAGGTCGGGTTGAGGACGCACAACGAGGGGTTCAGGAGGGGTAAGGCCGCAATCGCGGGCGCAGCCTGCGTGGCCGCGCTCGTGGTCATCGTCCTGCTTGCCACCTCGGCGGGTGGTTCTAGCGGCGGCTACCAGGTCCGCGCGATCTTCGACGACGCCGGCAACCTGACGGTGGGCGAGGACGTCAAGATCGACGGCGTCAAGGTTGGCACCGTCGGCTCGGTCACGCCCACACCACATGCCAAGGCCGCGGTGGTGCTCGAAATCAATAACCCCGGCTTCCAGGACTTCCGCCAGGACGCGAGCTGCACGATCCGTCCGCAGGCCTTGATCGGCGAGAAGTTCGTCGACTGCCTGCCCACGCAGCCCCGCGAGGAAGACACGCCCTTGCCGCCACCCTTGAAGACGATCCCCTCCGGCCAAGAAGGCGCCGGTCAGGTGCTGCTCCCGGTCACGGGCACGCACAGCCCGGTGGACCCCGACCTGCTCGGTGACATCACGCGCCTGCCCGAGGCCCAGCGCCTCACGATCATCCTCAATGAGCTTGGCGCCGGCTTCGCTGGTCGCGGCTCGGATCTCAACGCAGTCTTGCACCGCTCCAACCCGGCCCTACAGGGGCTCGAACAGGTCTTGGCGATTCTCGCCAAGGAGAACAAGACGCTGACCGACCTGGCGGTCGAAGGGGATCGTGCCACGGCGCCCTTGGCGGCCGATCGCGGGCGGCTCGCCGGCTTTATCAAAGAAGGCAAGACGGTCGCCGAGGCGACCGCCAACCACAGCGGCGCCCTTGCCCAGAACCTCGCCGCCTTCCCCGCCTTCCTAGAACAGCTGGGGCCGGCGATGGAACGGCTCGGACGCTTCGCCGCGCAGACGACGCCCACGTTCGAAGACCTCGGCATCGCGGCGCCCGGAATCAACAAGACGTTCGAGAACATCGGTCCCTTCTCAAAATCCTTCGAAGGCTTCCTGAAGACGTTCGGAAAGAACGCGAAGACGACCTCCTCGGCGCTTCAGGCAGTCGAACCGCTGCTGCCCTTGGCAAAGAACCTCGGCAAGAACGCCAAGCCGTTCGCGGGCAACCTCTCCGGCCTGTTCACCAGCCTGCGCTCCACGGGTGGCCTGGAGCGTCTGCTCGACTTCATCTATCTCGGCGGCGGCAGTATCAACGGCTACGACGCGCTCGGGCACTTCCTGCGAGCTGAAATCTTTGCAAGCACTTGCCTGACCTATTCGATCCAAACCAACCCCACGTGTACGACCGGGAAATTCATCGGCGCTCCCAGCGGGAAGGCATCCGCCACGGCAAGCGCTGCGTCCACCAGCTTCGTGATGGAGCGCACGCTCGCCGTGCTGAAAGGGATGACCCCGGCCGAGGCGACCGCCAAGTATCCGGGCTCGCTCGCGTCTGAGACCAACACGGGACCCGGCGGTGCCTCCACGACGTCTGGGTCCACGGCGGCCGCTCAACCTGTCGGCGGGGCCGCGGCTGGCACTACCTATTACTCGCCTTCAGAAGAAAGCTCCGAAGCGAGCGGCATGCTGCTCAACTACCTGCTCGGTAACTGATGATCCGACGACCTCTGACATTCATCCTGCTCCCGCTCCTCATGGCGCTGGCGGCATCGCTCCCGGCGAATGCGGCGCTGGCCGACACGACCAGTCCAGCGACGGAAGGTACCTCCACGCAAGCCTCGGCTCCCGCCTCCGAAGTGACAACTGTGCCCGCACCGACGCCCTCTCAGCCCGCGCCAACAGGCACCCCCACGGAAAGCACCACCACTGGAACAACCAGCACGGGCGCAACCACGACGCCCACCTCGACGACGACCAACGAGACGACCACGGTCCCTGCACCGGAAGTGCGCGCGCAGCATTCACAGCACCCCACGGTGGACGTCCCCAGGCATGCAGGTTCAAAGTCCTCGAGCAAATCTGGGATCGCTGGAGAAACGAATGGCGAAGCCGGGTCAAATGCCAAGGCTGTCTCGCCCTCGACGCTCACGCCGCCGCTGCCATCCACGCTTGGTGGATCGCTGTCTGGCGTGCCGAGCTTCTTCATCGACAGCTTCTCGATCCCGCCATTCCTGTTGCCGATTTATCAAGCCGCGGGAGCGGCGTATGGGATTCCGTGGCAGGTATTGGCCGCGATCAACGAAGTCGAGACCGACTATGGTCGCGACCTGAACGTCTCAAGCGCCGGTGCGGAGGGTTGGATGCAGTTCCTACCGAGCACTTGGGGCCAGTATGGGGTCGACGTCAACAATGACGGCTTCGAGGACCCTTACAACCCTGCGGACGCAGTCTTCGGCGCTGCTCGCTATCTCAAGGCCGCCGGTGGCGACACCGATATTCGCGGGGCGATACTCGCCTATAACCACTCGCAGGCCTACGTCAACTCAGTGCTACTCCGCGCGCGCCTGCTGTCCGGCACGCCTCCCGAGTTGCTCGGCGCGATCACGGGGCTGACCGAAGCACGCTTCCCCGTATATGCCGCCTCGCACTACAGCGATGGCTTCCCAATAACCGAAGGGCCCTCGCCACACACGATTGCCGGCACCACGATCGACTCCCAAGACGGGGCACCTGTGATCGCGGTGCAAGACGGGCGCATCGTGCAGATCAGTCAAGACGGTCCGCTTGGGCGCAGCATCTCGCTCAGAGACGCCTACGGCAATACCTACACCTACGCGGAGCTCGGCAGCGCCGCAACGCTCTATCCCGTACTCGAAGCCATCGAATCGTCCCGTCGCCCCGTCTCCGCATCAGCGGCAAGCGGTGCCACGCGCGTGTTCCGGGCGGGCTCGGAGAACGTCTACCTGCATCCTCTACACGTTGGAGCCCAAGTGATTGCGGGTACCGTGCTCGGCCATGTCGGCTCCGGCGCGGAACCGCACATCGTCTTTCAGATACGCCCCGCGGGTATCGGCGCGCCTTTGGTCGATCCCAAGCCGATCCTCGACGGCTGGGTCAAGCTGCAGAGCTCCTCGGTCGTGAAAGCCAAGGGACGCGACCCGTTCGCCAAGATCTCGGCAAGCCCCGGACAGGCCTTGCTCGAGTCAAAGACCCAGCTCGAGCAGCAGGTTCCCCGCGACCACGCAATCCATCTGGCGGCTTGTGAGCGCCGTCTGATCGCCGATGGGCGTGCGGACCGGCGCGTGCTTGCCACTTTGGCTTTCCTATCCGCATCCGGGCTGAAGCCAAGCGTCTCCTCGCGCACCTGTGCGCCAGCCTCAGCAGCGGAGCGCCGCTCTGCCCGGGGGAGCCTTGCGGGCGGCGCGCTCGACATCTCGGCGATCAACGGGATCCCAGTCGTTGGCCCGAGTGGAGAGGCGCCGGTTGCCACGGTTGCGCTACGCAAGCTCGCTGGGCTGCAGGGCGTCATGAAACCTCTCCAGATCGCAAGCTCCACGCATTTGACCGGTGTCAAGCACGCCGTCGTACTACCGGAATATGTCGGTGTGATCCACATCTCCTTCACGCCGATCGGTGGTGGCGACGCGCGCGTCGCCGACGCTTCGAGCTCCGGTCTCACCCCGGCGGAGTGGCTCAGGCTGGTGGCCCGCCTCGGGCAGGTACCCGACCCAACCGTCAGCGCCAAGCCCTCACCGGCTGCCATCCCCGACAACTCGAGTGCGGCGTCCCCGGCCGCGGAAGGCAAGTAGCGCGATGGCCACGACCGTCCCGCCCAGCCCCCCCGCACCCACGCCCCCACCGGCGTCGCCCCCGCCGCTTGGGCCCCCGCCACGACGCGCGCGCAACGTGCGCATCGCGACCGTGGGCGCGCTTGGGGCAGTGGTCGTGATCCTTTTGGTGCTGGTGTTCGCGGGCAACAAAAGCGCCACCTACCAGCTGATATTCCCCGAAGCGGGTCAGCTGGTTCGTGGCGATCAGGTGCAGGTCGGCGGTGTCCCGGTGGGCTCGATCAAGGACATCACGCTGCTTTCCAACTACAAGGTGCGCATCACGATCAACGTCGAATCCTCGCTCGCGCCCTTGCATCAAGGTACGACGGCTGAAATCAGAGTGCCTTCGCTGTCGAGCGTCGCCAATCGCTACATCGCACTCTCTCCAGGTCCCAACAACAGTCCCTCGCTGCCATCCGGCTCGACGTTGCCCACGAGCGCCACCCACGGCGTGGTCGATCTCGACCAGCTGTTCGGCATCTTCAACGCGAAGACGCGCAAGGGCTTGCAGCAGTTGATCAGGGGCTCTGCCGAACAGTATTCGGGGGTTGCGCCACAGCTCCAGATCGACGCTCACTACTTCCCGCCCGCGCTCTCCGCGTTTGACCACGTAGTTTCAGAGCTGGGAAGCGATCAGTCGGTCTTCTCAAGCTTCTTGGTTGAAAGTGCCAAGGCGACCACCGTGCTTGCCGGGCGCTCTCAAGAGCTCACCGAACTAGTGAGTCACGCCGATACCGCGTTCGGGGCGCTCGGCTCCGAACAGGCGAATCTTGCCGCCGGCCTCAAGGAGCTGCCGGTCACTTTCAAGGAAGGCAACCGCACTTTCGAACAGCTGCCGGCCACGCTTGCTGACCTGACAAAGCTGGTCAATGTCTCAAAGCCCGACACAAAGACGCTTGCCGAGTTCGTGACGAAGCTGCGTCCGCTCGTGATCGCCGCCACGCCCGTGGTCGGCAACTTCAGCGAAGCGATCAACAAGCCCGGCTCGAGCAACGATCTCACCGAAGTCGCCTTGACGCTGCCTGGACTCGCGCAGGCGCTGGTCACAGCCTCGCCCGATGGAGTGCGAGCGCTAGAAGAATCAGTGCCCATAACGTCCCTGTTCGGACCGTACAGCCCAGACTTCCAGGGAATTCTTCGCGACTTTGGACAGGGCACCGCCTACTACGACGCAAATGGTCACTACGCGCGCGTCAGCGGCCTGTTCCCTGACTTCCAACTCGGCTCGGAAGGCACACTCAAACCAGCGAACCCGTCACAGGTCGTAGCGGGCCTGAAGACCGGTCAGCTGCGCCGCTGCCCAGGCTCGGGCACGCAGCCTGCCGCCGATGGATCCTCCCCCTTCACCGACAATGGCCAGCTTGGCTGCGACCCCACACAGGTGCCGTGATGAACCGTCGCCGCTCCAATTCGCTCGCCGGCAGCCCCCTATTGATTGGCGCGATCACGACCTTGATCGTGGTCGTTGCCGTGTTCCTCTCCTATAACGCCAACAACGGGCTGCCGTTCACCCCCACCTACGACATCAAGGTGCAGCTGCCGGAGGCCTCAGGCTTGCAGAAGGGCAACCAAGTGCGCATCGGCGGCGAGCGTGTCGGCGTGATCAGTGCGCTCAGCCCCTATCAAGATCCGAAAACGGGCCGCGTAACAGCGATCATCTCGCTCAAGCTCGAAAAGAAAGTGGAACCGCTACCGGCCAATACGAAAGCGCTCGTGCAGTCGGTTTCCACGATCGGGTTGAAGTACTTGTCGCTCGAACGCGGTGACTCGGTTCAGACATTGAAGGCTGGCGCGACGATCCCCGTTTCGCAAACCAAGGAACCGGTCGACCTGGATCAGTTCTTTGACATGTTCGACGAAAAGACCAGGCGCGCCAACCAGGTGAACCTCACGAGCTTCGGCAATGGCTTCGCCGGGCGTGGGATCGGCCTCAACGAAACGCTCGCGACCTTGCGTCCCCTGGTCATCAACGCGATCCCCGTCTTGCACAATCTCGCCGACCCCAAGACAGGCTTCGGGCAGCTGTTCGTCGCGTTCGATCGCATCGCCAAAGAAGTGTCACCGGTCGCAAGCGAACAGGCGGCCCTCTACAGCAATCTCGACACTTTCTTCACGGCTTTTGCCAGCGTCTCGCCCTCGCTCGAACAGGCGATAGTGGGCGGGCCGCCCGCGCTGCACCAGGCGACCCACTCACTCCCGTTCGAGGCCGAATTCGTCAACAAGAGCGCGGACTTCATGCGTCTGCTCCGCCCAAGCGCGAAGATCCTCACAACGGTGGCCAAGCCACTCGGTCACGCCTTCGAAGTGGGTGCCGTCAACGTGCGAGCCGCAACTGCCTTGAACGGTGAGATCGCCGAAGCGACAAAGGCGTTCGCCGAATTCGCTCAGAACCCGATCGTTACCGGGGGCGTCGAAGACCTTACGCACACGCTCGGGTTGGGCAACCCACTTCTCGCTGGGCTTGCCCCCGCACAGACGAACTGCAACTACGTGACACTCTTCTTCCGCAACTTCGCGAGCGTAGTGTCGGAGAGCGTCGGTGTGGGCACGCTCGGTCGCGCCATGGCCGTACTCGCCCCTCAGGGACCGAACAACGAGGGCTTCCCCAGCGCCGTGCCGGCCAATGGCCCATCGGTAGACCACACCTCGACGGTCGGGGGGATCCCTCCCAATCCGGTCGATGACGACCACGTGCATGTCAACCCGTATCCGAACGTGGGCGGTCCCGGTCAGCCGCACGAGTGCGAAGCAGGCAACGAGCCCTACCTGAAGGGTCAGGCCGTGATCGGCAACGTGCCCGGGAACGTGGGGACCAAACACGAAGAAACCACGCGCGAAGAAAACCTCTACAGCGAAAAGTACCCGGCCTCGACGCTCGAAGCCCTCGGTCTGAAAAGCTCGAAGGGGGCGAAGAAATGAGCGGTGTGCGCTGGTGGAAACGCTACGACGAGATGCCCGTCGTAGAGCTGCAGAAATCAAACCCCGTGCGTATCGGGCTGGTCGTGGTCGTGATCACAGTGCTCGTCGTCTACTTCGGCTTCACCAAGCACATCCCGTTCAAGCACGGCTACCGTCTGAAGGCGGCGTTCTCAACCGTCGTGAACATCAGTCCCAAATCGCCGGTACGCGTCGCCGGTGTCAACGTCGGCAAGGTCACTTCCATCCAGCGCCAAGGCAACGCCGGCGTGGTGACGATGGAAATAACGAAGGGTGGCCTGCCGATACATCGCGACGCCACGCTGAAGATCCGCGCACGCATTCTGCTCGAAGGCAACTGGTTCGTGGACCTGCAACCGGGTACTCCCACCTCCCCGACGGTCCCCTCGGGCTACACGATTCCGATCACCCAGACCTCCGATCCGGTCCAGCTTGACCAGATCCTCGACGCCCTGAACACCGACACGCGCTCCAACCTGCAGACGCTGCTCGCCGAATACGGCTCAGCGCTGACGCGCAAGCCGACAGCGGCCGAGAACGCCGAACAGAATCCGGTCGTGCGGGGCCTGAATGCTGCTCAAGCGCTCAAAAAGTCCTACTACGATGGCCCAGAAGCGCTGAAGGGCGGCACGATTGTCCAACAGGCGTTTGGCGGCGTCGAACAGCACGACCTCTCCAAGCTGATCGCCGGTGGCGAGAAACTGACCGCCGCGCTCAACGTCCATGAGCAGCAGCTCGGTGAATGGGTTGGCAACTTCAACACCTTCCTCGGCGCGTTCGCCGCGCAGTCAGCAAGCCTCGTACACACAGTGGCCCTATTGCCGGGCACACTCCACAATGCCTCGAGCGCATTCAGGAACTTCAATGCAGCCGCGCCTGCGATCAGGAAGTTCTCGCTCGACTTGATCCCTGGTGTCGAACAGATCCCCGCCACCGACGCAGCAGCCTTCCCGTGGATCGAACAGACACAGGCCTCATTCGCTCCGACCGAGCTCGGCGGCGTGGCCAAGGGCCTGCGCGAAGCCGCACCCACGATCGCCGGCCTGATCACCCCGCAGCCGGCCTTCTTCAAACAGGGCGACCTGTTCTCCAAGTGCCTGAGCAAGATATTCTTCCCGGCCGGCGACATCAAGCTGCAGGACGGCGCGAGCACTTCGGGCGTCGAAATCAACAAGGAATTCTGGTATTCGATGGCAGGACTGGCCGGCATCGGCCAGAGCTTCGACGGCAACGGTCAGACCGACCGGTTCCTGGTCGAGACCGGCGGTCAGACGCTGCGTTCCGCGCCCGCGACAGCGGTTGGAGCGCCCGGCGGCGGAAAGAAACTCCGACTGCTGGCGCACACCTCCCAACCACCCCTTGGTACGAGCCCCGCGTTCCCGGCGACAGAGCCTCCCTACAAGCCGCTGGTGCCTTGCTACACACAGACGCTACAGAACTTCAACGGACCGCTATCGCAAGGCCCCGCTGACGGGAGCGAACCATGACACCCGATCAAGAGCATCAGGGCGAGCGTGGCCTGGGCGACCAGATTGCGCGCTACCGCACGGCCTTCATCTCCGTCATCGCGATGGTCGTCATCGCGCTGTTCGTCGGCGGCTACATCCTCTCCAACGAGCGCCTCTCACTACCGGGATGGGTCCCAGTGCTGGGCAAGGAATACGTGACGCTGAAGGCCGACTTCCGCACCGCCCAGGCCGTCACGCCTGGACAGGGTCAGTCGGTCACGATCGCGGGCGCCAAGATCGGCGAAATCGCGAGCGTTCAGTCAAACGGGGGCAACGCGCTCGTGACGATGAATATCACGCCCAAGTACGCGCGCTACATCTACCGCAACGCGACGATGTTGCTGCGTCCCAAGACCGGCTTGAAGGACATGACGGTCGAGGTCGACCCCGGCACTCCCAAGGCCGGGCGTGTCCCCAGCGGATACACGGTGCCTCAGTCGCAAACCGCGCCAGACGTGAACTTCGAGGAATTCCTGGCGAGCCTGGATGGCGAAACGCGCGCCTACCTACAAGAGCTGATCGCCGGAGCCGGTCAAGGGCTCAAGGGCAACTCCGCGAATCTATCGGCAACCTTCAAGCGCTTCGACCCGATCGCGCTATATGCACGCAAGATCACGGCGCAGTTGCAACTGCGCAACAAGAACATCGAACGTGCGGTGCACAACTTCCAGCTGATAATCACCACCCTGGGGGACAAGGACACCGAAATCTCACAAGCCATAGATGCCTCCAACGCCGTCTTTAAGACATTCGCCGAACAGGATCAGAACTTCCAGCGCACGCTTAAATTGTTGCCCAGCACCCTCTCCAAGACCAAGAGCGGACTGGGCAAGCTCGCAAGGTCCGCGGCTGTGGTGGGACCGACCTTGACCAAGCTCGAGCCGTTCGCAAACGCGCTTGCTCCCGCACAGGTTGCCTCGCGCTCACTCTTCAAGACGAGCACCCCGATCATCAAGAACGAAGTCCGTCCATTCGCCCGCAAGATCCTGCCGGTCGTCAATCAGCTCCAGCCCTCGCTCAAGGAACTCGGTGAAGCTTTCCCAGGTCTGGAAAAGAGCTTTGCGGTCTTCAATGAATTCTTCAACGAGCTCGCCTACAACCCAGGGCCCAAGCAGGGTGGCTTCCTATTCTTCCTTGGCTGGGCCAACCACAATCTCAACAGCGTGCTCAGCACGTCTGACGCGCATGGGCCTCTCGGACGTACGGTTGCCTACTTGAACTGCGAACTCCTGGCACTTCTCCAAGGCGCAGGAGAAGTAAATGCGACCGTAAAGCTGCTGGTCGGTCTCTTCAACCCCCCGACAGAAGCAGAATGCACCGCGCAAGGTCTGGGCAAGGCGGCAACCCCCGCCACAACCACAGCTGCGGCCGCGAGCGCTCGCTCGAATCCGACATCCGGCAAGGGCTTCACGATGAAATTGCTCGGCTCGAAGCACAGCGCCTTCGGACGGCTGTCGAGCGCGGACAGGGGAGGTCGCTGAGATGCAGAAGCGTGCGCCCACCCTGGCAAACATCCTCGTGATCGTGCTGTTCGCACTGAGCTGCTTTGGCCTGCTGCTGTTCCTATGGGAGTCCTTCGGTGGGGCTGTGCCACTCAAGCCAAAGGGCTACCGCTTCACGGTCGCCTTCCCGCGCACGCTCGCACTGGCAGAACAGTCCGACGTGCGCATCAGCGGCGTCAACGTAGGCCATGTCATAAGCCTCAAGTACGACAAGGACGGACGCGCTCACGTGATGATCGAAGTCGCCAGCAAGTATGCGCCGATCCCGTCCAACATGCACGCCATCCTGCGCCAGAAGACGCTGCTCGGCGAGACCTACGTGCAGCTCAAGCCCGCGGCAGCGGGCGCCCCGACACTGCCCGACGGCGGGCAGCTACCCAACGCCCAAGTGGAAACGGCGGTGACACTCGATGACATCCTCTCCGCGCTCACACCCGAAACCCGCCATGCCTTCCAGATCTGGATGCAGTCCCTGGCCGAAGGCTTGGGCGGCCGCGGCGAAGAGATCAACTCCTCGTTCGCCACCCTGCAGCCCTTCATCGAAGACTCCAACAAGCTCGTAACTGTCGCCAACTCCCAAGAGGGGGCGCTCACGGCGAGCATTCACAACACTGGCGTCGTGTTCGACGCGCTGACTGCCCGTGAGGGCCAGTTCCGCGGCTTGATCTCAAACGGCGAGCGCGCCACCCACGCCCTTGCCGAATCGAGCCAGGCCTTTGCGGAAACATGGCGCGAACTACCCGCGTTCCAGCGCAACTCCGAGACGGCGCTGCGCACCCTCGACGCCTTTGCGACCAACACCGTGCCGCTGTACAACCAACTGCGTCCCTTCGAGGAAAAACTCACCCCGCTGCTCAAGGCGGTCAAGCCGTTCACGCCGCCGTTCAACGCGCTCTTGACCTCGCTCGGGCCGTTGACCAAAGCCGCCAAGACCGGCCTACCGGAAGTCAAAAAGGAGCTCGACCTGACCGTGCCGCTGCTTGGCGCCTTCAGCCCGGTGCTCCATAACTTCAACCCGTTCTTCCAATACACGAGCGACTATGTGCCCGAGCTGCAGGCACTGTTTGCCAACGGGACTGCCGCTACCGAGACGCACGAAAAAAACAAAAATATTATTGGTGGGCCACAGCAGCACGCCCTGAAGGCGATGCAGGTGCTCACACCTGAAGGCCTCTCTGTCTACCAGCAGCGAATCGGCACAAACCGTGCGAACGCATACCCGCAGCCCGGGGCCTTCAGTTCGCTGGCGAGTGGACTGCCGGTATTCAGCAGCGCTACCTGTGCGAACTCCGCTCCCTCGCTTTCCGGTCCAGAATCCGGAGGGCTCACCGAAGAAATCCTTGAACAGCTGATCGGGCTGGAACCGGGCAGCAGGAAGAAGGGCGCGCCGGTAGAAAACCACTCGCTCTACCCGCCGGTTGCCAATGACCCCGAAAAGGCCGGCAACGTGATCCCCGCTCCCGCTTGTAAGCAGCAAGGTCCGTTCACGTTCAACGGCGAAACGAGCCAGTTCCCGCACGCCACTCCATCGAAGTGAGGGCGCCTAGTAGGCGATGCTCAAAGCGCGCTCGTGATCGAGGTAGGGGAGCAGCGCAAAGTAGGTGAGGTCGGCATGCAAGGAAGGAAGTTCGGCGAGATTTCCCTGCAAGACGCGCCGGTGCACGATCGAGGCGATCCCGCCGACGATCGCCTCCGAAGTCTGCGTCGGCAAGTGTTCGCTGTCGGAGGACAGCGAACGACCCTCCTCGAGTAGCGAAGTGAACAGGGTCTGCGCTTCGCGGTAGCGCTCGCAAGCAGCAGGACCGGCGCCGAGCATCTCCACGAACACGACATCCGCTCCCTCTGGATAGCGGACAAGCTCTGAGAGCAGCTTCTCCAGAGCAAGCTTCACTCGCTCAGGCCAAGGCAAGCTCTGCGAGAATCGCTCCAAGGCAGAGCTTTCAACGCGGCCGATCAGCTCGTCGACGGCCTGCATGAAGCAGTCATGCTTGTCACGGAAGTGCTCGCTGAACACCGCCTCCTGGACATCAGCGCTTGAGAGCACACGACTGATGGTGGTGCGGTCATATCCGCGCGAGGCCACCGTCTCGATGATCGCGCTCAGCAGACGCTTGCGCGCATCGGGGCGGGGCGTACTCACAACTACCGCCCCCGTGGCCGCAGACGCCTCCGGTATCAACCCTGCCTCGGCGCTGGAGCGCCTGTAATCGAACAATCTCCTACCTCCCAGAGCACGATCGTAAACCCAATCGCCCCGATATGTCAAGGGGATGTGTATGAGGGGGTACCAAAGATCGGCCGCCGGTGAGAGCGCTAGCCGGCTCCAAGAGAGCGCTGGCCGGCTCCAATGCGGACACTGGTCTTCGGACCGGGGAAGGCGCGCGGGTTGATTGGGTCTGCTCGGAGCACTAGTATCTGAGCCGTGGAGAGTGCTGAGGGGACTCACGGGGAGGATTTGCAGGGCGAGGGGGCGCTCGAGCCCGACGCGCTCGTGGGCGTCGAGGAGCACGACGACCACTTCCAGTACCACTCGGCCGGCGCCGAGCTCGACCTGGCGGGGGAGGCTACCGATCGCAACTGGTCGATCCGCTGCGTGGACGTTGTCAAGCGCTTGGCTGGTATTCCCGTGCTCAACGGGCTCAACGTGGCGATCCCAGACGACACGATCACGGTCGTATTGGGCCCCTCGGGAACGGGCAAGAGCGTGCTCATCAAGCACCTGATCGGCCTCATGTTTCCCGACTCCGGCGACATTCAAGTGCTGGGCAACTCCGTTCCCAAGCTCACGATGCCCAAGCTGCTCGAGCTGCGTCGCAGGATCGGCGTGCTCTTCCAGGACGGCGCTTTGTTCGGGTCTATGTCTGTATTTGACAACGTGGCCTTTCCCCTGCGTCAGCACACCGACATGTCCGAGGGCCAGATTGGGGAAGTGACACGTCAGCGCCTGACGGATGTGGGCTTGGCCGACGCGATGGACGATGCCCCATCCCAGCTGTCCGGTGGGATGCGCAAGCGCGCGGGCTTCGCGCGTGCGCTCGTGACTGAGCCTGACGTCGTGATCTTCGACGAGCCGGACTCGGGACTCGACCCTGTGCGCACGGCACTCCTGTGCGAATTGATCAAGGAGATGCACGAGGCCCACGGCGGCACCTACATCGTCGTGACCCACGACATAGCCTCGGCGCGACGCATCGGCGAGTACATCGCCCTGCTGTGGCGGGGACGAATCGTGGAAGCCGGTGACGCCGAGCGGATGTTCTCCTCGGAGAACCCCTTCGTGCGGCAGTTCCTGAGCGGGTCCGCCAGTGGCCCCTTGGGCATGGACTGAGACTCCGAGCTCCCGATGTGAGCTTTGCCGCTCGTGTGAGCGCTCGCTGGCTCTGGCCTTCATGGGCCGCGTCCGCGATAGCTCTACGCGAAACTGCGCCCAACTGTCTGTGGCGGGGTGACGACCATATGCGAACATACGTTCGCTCATGGTCATCTGCATCCACATTCCCCGCTTCGCGCTGACGGTCGCCGCAGGCGGGGTCCAAGCTCTCGCGGGCAGGGCGCTCGCACTCGCGCCGATGGCGGGGGCCCAGTTGCGTGTAGGGGAAGTGTCGGGTGCCTCAGAGGCATATGGGGTGAGCGCCGGCATGAGCTTGGGGGAGGCGCTCGCGCGCTGTCCTGAACTCGAGCTGGTCCCGGCCGATCCGCTCGCCGTGGCCGAGGAATGGGAGAGGACCGTGTGTGCCCTGGAGAGCATCGGCGCTGCCGTCGAGCCCGCGCGCGAAGGGCTTGCCTACTTCGATGCGGACGGGCTGCGGGGAATGCACGGCTCGGATACGCACACGATCGCGGCCGCGCGTCGTGCGCTCGCCAGGCCGGCAAGAATTGGGGCGGGACCGACGCGCTTTTGCGCGCTGGCCGCGGCGCATGGCGCGAATGGGCGCCGCGCGAAGATCGTCGATGCGCAGGCGATGCCGCGCTATCTCGCGTCCCGGCCGGTGGACCTGCTCGGCCTCCGCAAGGACACGGCAGCCTTGGTGGAGCCGCTCGGGCGCCTCGGGGTGAACACGCTGGGAGAGCTGCGGGCGCTCGGACGCCATGCTTTGGCCGATCGCTTTGGCGAGCCGGGCGCGCTCGCTCATCGCCTGGCAGGTGGCGATGACGGGCCGCTTGTGCCCCGCAGCGTCGAGGAGTCTTTGGAGGAGTCCTTGGAGGTGGGGGACGCCGGCAGTGGACCGATGCTGGAACGAGTGCTCGGGGTGCTCGTCGACCGTTTGCTCGCGCGTCCCGAGCGCCGCGGCAGGACCGTGCGGGCGGTTGTGCTCTCAGCGCGGCTCGTGGGCGGTGGTACATGGCGCGAGCGGGTCGTATTCCGTCAGGCGCTCGGCGATGCAAAGCGTGTGGGCCTTGCCTTGTCGCTGCGCTTGCCCTTGCTGCCGGCGCCCGCCGAGTCGCTGCGTCTTGGCGTGGAGCGCTTCGGTCCTGGAGGAGGCGAGCAGCACACATTGTTGGAGCAGAGCAAGCAGGCACGCCGCGGGCGCCTGGGGGAGGCCGTCAATCAAGTGCGCGCCGTGGCGGGACATGATGCAGCGTTGCGGGCCGTGTGCATCGACCCCGACTCGCGCGTGCCAGAGCGCAGGGTCGTGCTCACGCCGCTTCCAGGGTAAGGGGCATCGATGGCTGGGCGCCCCCATGCTCTGAACCTACCCCGCGCGGCGCGAGTCCGCTCGAGGAGTGGCGCTCCAGATGAGGTCAACGGCGAGCGGATCGACGCTGTGCGCGAGTCGTGGCTGGTCGAAGACCGTTGGTGGACGGACACTCCTCTGCGCCGTCGCTATTGGGAGCTCGTGAGCGCGCGCGGGCGCAACCTGGTCGTCTTTCATGACCTGCGCGCCGGTGGCTGGTTCACCCAAGGGTCCCAGTGAGAGCTTCTCCACCCCTAAAGGTCCCAGTGAGAGCCTCCTCATCCCCAAGGATCCCAGTGAGAGCCTCCTCATCCCCAAGGGTCACAGTGAGTGCTTCCTCGTCCGGCACGCCACCATATGCGGAGCTGCACTGTCATTCGGCCTACTCGTTCCTGGATGGGGCGTCTTTGCCACAGGAGCTTGCGCACAGCGCGGCCGACCTTGGACACGAGGTGCTGGCGCTCACCGACCACAACTCGGTGTCCGGGTCGATGGAGCTCGTCCAGGCCGCCAAGGATGCTGGAGTGCGGGCAATCCACGGAGCCGAGATCGACGTTGCCCTGGACCCTGGCGGCAAGGCCCCTAGCCGGCACCTGACGCTGCTCGTGCGTGATGCATGTGGGTGGAGCAACCTGTGCCGGATCCTTACGCACGCCCATGCCGGCACGCGCGAGGCCGGCGGACGTGAGCGCTCAGAGCCCGCCGTGGCCTTTCAAACGGTGCTCGACCATGCCGAGGGGCTCGTTTGCCTGACGGGGTGCGCTGAGCGCGGTGTGCGTGACGAGCCCACAGTGCGGCGCCTGCTCGACGCGTTTGGGCCGTCTGGGCTACGTGTCGAGCTGCAACGTCCCTATGCCCGCCACGATCGCGCCCGCAACCGCGCGCTGGCGGCGCTTGCGCGGCAGCTGGGGGTTGAGTGCGTGGCCACTGGCAACGTCCATGCCCACGCGCGCTCGCGGGCTGAGCTTCAGGATGCCTTCGTGGCCTTGCGTCGCCACACGACGCTCGACGCCTCCGAGCCGCTCAGGCGTGGCAATAGCACCCACGTCATGAGTACCCCGCGGGCGATGGCCGCTCGCTTCGCCGACCATCCCGAGGCGGTCCGCGAGAGCCTGTGCTTGGCCGAGCAGCTCACGTTCGACCTGAAAGAGAACTTGGGCTACAGCTATCCCGGAGCCGAGGACGAGAAGGCGCTGCAAAACCTGGCCGAGCTTTGTTGGGCACGCCTTGAGGATCGCTATGGGCAAGACGCCTTGCGCCTCGATAGGCCTGTCGGTGCAGAGACGGGCCCCACAGGCCATACGGGGCCACCCGGGGGGCGGGATTGGTGCGCCGTTCGAGCCGAAGCACAAGCACGCCTGCAGGAGGAGCTGCACGTGATCGATCGCCTGGGCTTGGCAGGCTTCTTCCTGCTTCACCACGACATGCTCGAGCTCGCGCGCGAGGTGGCTGTGCAAGTGCGCGGACCTGGCACCGCGCGCGCATTACTGGCGCCCGGACGCGGGCGTGGCTCCTCTGTGTCCTCGATCGTGTGCTACCTCACGGGGCTCTCCCACATCGACCCGGTCTGCAACGGGCTTCTGCTCGGGCGTTTCCTGCACGAGGACTTGCGCGGTCTCCCGGACATCGACCTCGACTTCCCTCGCGACATTCGCGAAGTCCTGATCCCGCGCGTACACGAGCGCTACGGAGGCGACAAGGCGGCCTTGGTGGCAGCCTTCCCCACATTCCGTGCGCGCGGGGCGATCCGCGAGTTGGGCAAGGTCCTCGGCTTGCCGCCAGGGGAGATCGAGCGAGTGGCGCGCATGTCAGACCATAAGGGCGATGTGGAGCGCGACATCCTCGCGGCCGCCTCCGATGATGGCCGGGATGCGCAATCGCCACGCTGGCGTTGGCTTGCGCGGCTGGTGGGTGAGGCATACGGCCTGCCCCGCCATCTCTCCCAACACTCCGGTGGGATGGTGGTGTCCACGAGACCTTTGATCGACTGCTGTCCGGTAGTGCCCGCCGCGATGGAGGGCAGGCAGATGGTGCAGTGGGACAAGGACTCCTGCGCGGACGCGGGCTTCTTGAAGATAGATCTGCTGGGACTGGGAATGCTCTCGGCGGTGGAACGCTGCGTCGATTCGATTGCGGAGGCTCGTGGTGAGCGCATCGACCTGTCGCGAATACGGTTCGACGAGCCCAAGACGTTCGAGGCGATTCGAGCTGCCGACACGATCGGGGTATTTCAGATCGAGAGCCGCGCCCAGATGCAATCGCTCAGGCGAACCCTGCCAAGAGACCTCGACGACCTGACGGTGCAGGTGGCGATCGTACGTCCCGGACCGATCCAAGGTGGGGCGATCAACCCCTACATCGAGCGGCGCCAGCGCCTGCATGAGAACCCCGACTACGAGATTCCTTACGAGCACCCAACGCTCGAGGCAGTGCTCAAGAGTACGCTCGGCACGATCATCTTCCAAGACCAGGTGATGCAGGTAGCCGAGGCTTTCGCAGGCTTCTCGCCCGGCGAGGCCGACGGATTGCGCCGGGCCATGAGCCGCAAGCGCTCCCAAGAGGAAATGCAGCGTCATCGCAAGGGCTTCATCGACGGCGCGATGCGCCACGCGAGCGCCGATATGCAAACGGCGGAGCGCGTATGGGGGATGGTGGAGGGCTTCGCCGGCTTCGGCTTTCCCAAGGCCCATGCCGCGGCTTTCGGCCTGCTCGCCTACCAGTCGACCTGGCTGCGCGTCCACTACGGGCCCGAGTTCCTCTGCGCCTTGCTCAATGAGCAGCCGATGGGCTTCTATGCCCCCGACAGCCTCGTGCACGAGGCACAGCGGCGGGGGATAGAAGTCTTGGGGCTCGATGTCAACGCTTCGGGAGCTGAGTGTACGGTCGAGGCGATCGGCGGCGAGGCAATTGGCGGCGAGGCAATTGGCGGCGAGGCAATTGGCGGCGAGGCGATCGGTGAGAGCGAGCATGGTGGCGCTCGGCGATCGGTGGAACTCGAGCCGGCGAGGGGCGCAAGACTGGGTGTTCGCCTTGGGCTTGGTTATGTCAAAGGCGCGGTTGCCGAGCAGGTTCGAGAGCTCGTCGCCGAGCGCGAGCGCGGTGGACCGTTTCGTGACCTGGCCGATCTCGCGGCACGCACACCCACACGCCGGGCCACGCTCGAGCAGCTTGCTTGGGCGGGCGCCTGCGACAGTCTCGTGGAGACTGGCACCGCCTTCGGGCAGACCGGATCGTTGGCCTCTGTCTCCGGAGCCAAGGTCGACTCTGGAGCTAAGGTCAGCTCTGGAGCGCATGAGGAGCGTTTGCATGCACGCAGACGCCTGGCTCTATGGCAGCTGGGGATCGCCGCTCCCGCGGAGTCCGTCGCCGAGGGGGTCCAGCTCGCGTTGCCGGTCGAACTGCCTCACACCCCCCGATTGCGCCCACTCGACCGCTGGCAGCGAGCGCTTGCCGACTATGCGACCAGTGGGGTGACGGTGGACGACCACGTCATGGCGATCCTGCGTTCACGCCTGTCCATCCATAGCGGCGCCGACCCGGTCGTGCTGGCCACCAGCGCTCAGCTGCCTCGCATGCCCCACGGCTGCTCCGTGGCCGTGGCGGGCATGGTGATCGCCCGCCAGCGACCGGGGACGGCCAAAGGGACGATGTTCCTGCTGTTCGAGGATGAGTGGGGCACCATCAACCTGATCGTGCCCGGAGCGGTATATGAGCGTCGTCGTGCTCTGGCCCGGGCCGAGCCGCTCTTGCTTGCCCATGGGCGCCTGGAACGCGCTCCCTCGGGAGTGATCAATGTGCTCGTGCGGGAGCTGGCCGCACTCGAGCGCTTCCTCGGGCCGGCTGAGGAAGAAAAGCTCCGGGTGGGCAACTCGGTAGCGGTGAGCCGACTGCCGAGCGCCGACCCCACGCACCTGCTCGAGGATCCAGCACAGGTGCGCGAAGGAGAGGAAAGCGCGGAGATGGGCGCGAGCATGCGCGCGGTCGCCCCACCTGTGCAGAGCTTTGCCTCGGGGCGGCGAAGGTAGGGTCGGTGTGCAAGTAGGGCCGTGAGAGTAGAGCTCGCGCCAAGAGGGTAATGTGAGGCCCGTGAACTTCCGCAAGCTCGGATCGAGCGGCATCGAGGTCTCGGAGATCAGCCTCGGCTCTTGGCTGACCTACTCCGGCGGCGTCGAGCGTGAACAGGCCGAGGCCTGCGTGAAAGCGGCGTTCGAGGAGGGGATCAACTTCATCGACACAGCCAACGTCTACGGGCAGGGAGCGTCTGAGACCTTGCTCGGCGACGTCCTATCCGGATATGACCGTTCCTCATATGTGCTCGCCACGAAGGTCTTCTTCCCCATGTCTGAAACCGACAGGGGCCTGTCGGCCGCGCAGATCCACAAGCAGATCGATGCTTCCTTGAAGCGCTTGCGCACCGATTATGTCGACCTCTACCAGTGTCACCGCTACGACGAGGACACTCCGCTCGAGGAGACCATGCAGGCCCTCACCGAAGTGGTGGAGATGGGCAAGGCTCGCCACGTCGGTTTCAGCGAGTGGCCGGTTGAGCGGGTCGAGCAATCGCTGGCGCTACCCGGCGTCGCGCGCTGGGTCTCCAGCCAACCGCAGTATTCGATGTTGTGGCGCAGGCCCGAGGCTGAGCTGATCCCTCTGTGTGAACGCGAGAACATCTCGCAAATCGTGTGGTCTCCGCTCGCTCAAGGAGTGCTCACCGGCAAGTACCGTCCGGGCGAGACGCCGCCCGGCGACTCGCGCGCGAGCAGCGACAGTATGAGCGGCTTCATGGACCGCTTGATGCAGGATCCCGTGCTCGAGGCGGTACAACGTTTGCGGCCGGTCGCCGAGAGCGCCGGCCTAACGATGGCGCAACTGGCGCTTGCCTGGGTCTTGCGCCAGCCGAACGTCGCCTCGGCGATCGTCGGCGCGAGCAGGCCCGAGCAGGTAAGCGCTAACGCCTCCGCTTCGGGCCTGACGCTCGACGCGCAGACGCTCGCTTCGGTGGATGAGGCATTGGACGGCGTCTTCATTCGCTGAGTGGCGCAGTGCACATCCAGCGATCCAGCTGGCGTGGCCTCCGAGCCGGCGGCTTGCGCTCCGCTACTGGCGTGTAGGGAACGTGGGTAGTAGGAAAGCCATGACAGTCCGTACAAAGGTCTCTTTGGCTTTGCTTGCGGTGCTTGGCATCGCCGCAGCAGCGGCTTACGCTGCCAGCGCCGGGGCGGGTGCGGCCGCGCATGGCGCACACAAGCGCCATGCGCGCATCTATGTCGCCAATAAGAACTGTCACGGGCATACCTTCCGCCCGACCAGCATCACTCTCGCCTGTGGCGATGGCAACCTTTACGTCAGCGAAGTCGATTACTTCAGCAGCCGCTCAGAAGGCTATGGGTCAGCACGGGCGAGTGCGTCGGTCACGATCCATGAGAATGACTGCAAGCCGGACTGCGTCGCGGGCAAGTTCATCGTCGAAAAGGGCGCGCTCACGCTGAAACGTATCGTTCGCTGCGCCGACGGGCTGCTGTACTACTCGCGCGCCTCCTACGCGTTCCCCGGCGGCGAGAACGAAGTCGACATCCAACCCTTCGAGCGCTGCTCGCCGGTGCACCACGTACACGCCGCCATTCGTGCCAACGCTCCCGATGTGCCTGCCGAACCACCGGCTTCGCCGAGCGCGCGCGCGCTGATCGCGACTCGCCGCGTGCAGAGCGCCTTGAAGGCAGCGGTGCTGCCCAAGGGAGCCACTCGCCTGAGGGGGGTGCCGGCCGGACAGACCAAGCTGCTGGGCTCGATCCGCACGCCCGCCGCATCGCTGGGCACCGAAGAACGCGCCAAACTGGTGGCGCGCAGCTCTGTCTGGGCCACATCTGCGCAGCCCAGCAGGGTCTTTGGGTATGTCGCCACGCATCTACCCGCCGGGACGCGAGAGGTGTTCTCCACGAGCGGAGGCTCCTCGTTCACGCCGCCCCATGGCCACGAATCGATGCCTGAAATCGAGAGACGCGAATCGGTGAACTTCTGGGGCGAGGAATTCCGTCTGCCAAGGGAGAGCGGCGCGCTGCGGCTATGTGCGCTCGGCGTCTACATTGCGCGCCGCGGCGCGAGCGCCGACAGGTTCATCGTGCGGGTCATCGCCGCCGCCTCGTGGGAGCGCGCGCGTCCCAGTTATTCGCTGCTCGGCGCAAACGTCGGCACAGTCACGATCACGGTCACCGATCGGGCGTCCCGCAAGAGTGAACCGCCGCCAGTGATAATCCGCAAGCTTGCGCTCGTGCGCACGATCGTGCAGGACGTCAACGAGCTGCCCGTCGACGAATCAGCCGGTCGCGCCGTAAGCTGCCCCGAGGAGGGAATAGCCCGAACCTCGCAACTTCTGTCGCTGAGCTTCAGCGAAGGAGAACATGGCCCGCTGCTTGCCATCTTCACGGACAACCCCGAGGCATGCGTTACTGAACCGTCGATCGCGCTGCCCGGAGAGCCTCCCGTCGCGCTCTCCGAAGCAGAAGGGCTCGTACACAAGATCGAAATGATCAGCGCCATCCGCCTACGCTGAGCTCACACTGCGCGCTCGCGAGCGCTGCGCGCGCGATCATAGATGCGGCTGGCGCTGGTCGGAATGTGGTCGGAGCATGGGGAGTAGGGTGAGGTTGACTAGACGGCGAACGGAATGTGGGTCGTCGAGCGTGATGGTCCCGTCGCGGGTTAGTAGTAGCGAGATCGCGAGGCGTGCGATCACTTCGGCGACGCCGTCTATGTCTGATGTCGCGGCGCGACCGGCATCGACTTCGGCCTGGAGTCGATGCGCGATGAGTGATCGGTAGAGCTCGAGCACGGGTCCACCGTCGAGGGTGAGCGGTGGTAGCAGGACATCGGGTTCGCTGCGCAAGAGCCGATCGAATAGCGGATGGTCGCGCACATAGCGCCCAGCGAACTCGAACCCCGTGACGAGTCGGTCCTCCAGCGTTTCCGCGCCTTCCCACTGGAGGTCGAGCTCGTGCATGCCGCGGCGGACCTCGCGTGCGATGACAACCTGAACGAGGCCCTGCTTGCTCGCGAACCGGCGGAAAACGGTCATCCGTGAGACGCCGGCGCGACGGGCGACGTCTTCCATGGACGTGCGGCGGATGCCGTGCTCGGCGAACTCGTCGAGCGCCGCGGTGGCAACCTGGTCAAAGAGCGCGTCTTCTCCTACCGCGGGGGCAGCGTCAAGGAAATCGGCTATCGGCGACACAGATACTATGTTACTGTATTCCTTACAGAGTAACTAGAAGAGGGTGTGGCTCATGGATCAAACGCTTACCGAAGTGTCCCGGCTGCGACGCCCCGCGGTCGTCAATGCCGCTCAGTACTGGCTGGCGCCGGAGCAGTTCGCGCGCCGCTGCGAGCAGCTAGGCGACCGTTTCCTGGTGCCGATGCCCGCGACGGGACCGTGGCTGTGCCTGACCGATCCCGAGGACATCAAGCGCGTCTTCACGGCTGATACCGATGTGCTCCGCCTCGGAGCGGCGCTGGCCAAGGCCTCCGCGCACCATCTCTTTCTCGGCCCGACAGGACTCACGAACCTCGACGGCGCCGAGCACATGCGCAAGCGGCGAATGCAGCTCCCCCCGTTCCACGGGCATGCGCTGAGCGGCTACCACGAGACCATGGAGCGCAAGACCGAAGAGACTCTCGCGCGCTGGCCCTACGGGCGCCCCACGCCCTCCCAGCCACATATGGAGGCAATCAGCCTCGAGGTGATCATGGCCACGGTGTTCGGGGTCACCGACCCTGCGCGTGTCGAGCGGTTGCGCTCGGCGACGCTTGCGCTGCTTCGCGAGGGTCACTCGCGGCGGTTCTTCCTCCAGACGATGATCGCGACCAGCCGTGAGAACGGGTGGGACAGACCGTTCCCGCGAGTCCGCCAAGCGATCGATGCGGTTGACGCGATCGTGATGGAAGAGGTCGCCCACCGCCGCCGCGAAAACAAGCTTGATGGCGAAGACGTGCTCGGAATGTTCCTGCGCACACCCGATGACCAAGGCAGCCTGATGAGCGACAACGAGATCTGCGACGCAATGCGCACCCTGCTGTTGGGCGGCCACGACACCACCGCTTCCACCCTGACGTGGGTGCTCGAGCGCGTTAGTCGCTTCCCTGACGCGCTTTTGCGCCTTGAAACCGCCGCGCTCGACGGAGACGACGAATATCTCGACGCGGTCATCAAGGAGGCGATGCGATTGCGCCCAGCTTTCCCGCTCACCGCACGACTCGCAACCGAGCCGTTCGAGCTACCGGGGCTGACCATCCCAAGTGGCACCATGATCGTCCCCTACATAACGCTCGTGCACCGCCGTCCCGAGCTCTACCCCGACCCACTCACCTTCCGCCCCGAGCGTTTCCTGGGCACCCGCGCCGGCACCTACGCCTGGATCCCTTTCGGCGGCGGACCCAGACGATGCATCGGCGCGGCCTTCTCACTCACCGAGGCCCGAATCGTACTCAGGACAATCCTGCGCCACGCCCGCCTCGAGCCCTCAAACCAGCGTCCAGAGCGAGTTGCCCACCGCAATGTATTCATCGTGCCCGGACGCGGCGGGCGCATCACCCTCCAACTACGCACGCCCGCCGCCAACCACCGCCAAGCCATCCTGCGCGACCACGCACAAGTTACCTAGCCACGATTTCCATGCGCTCGAGTTAGGACTGCTTGACGGCTGATACCTCCACCAGGATCTTCACCTTGTCGGCGACCACCAGGTTGCCCGAGCCGAGCGCCGCGTTGAACTTCATATCGAAGTCTGAACGGCTGATCTGTGTGCTGGCTGACACGCCGACTCGGTCGTTGCCTTGATGGTCGGTCTCAGCGCCCTCGAACAGGGCCTTCAGTGTCACCTGACGCGTAATGCCATGGATTGTGAGATTGGCGTCGATCTCGAACTCATCATCGTCGAGCGGACGGATCGCGGTCGACTCGAAAGTGATCTGGGGGAAACTCTCAACCTCGAAGAAGTCGGCGGACCGCAAGTGCTCATCGCGCTGGGGCTCAC
Source organism: uncultured Solirubrobacterales bacterium (assembly GCA_963731565.1). Lineage (GTDB taxonomy): Bacteria > Actinomycetota > Thermoleophilia > Solirubrobacterales > Solirubrobacteraceae > Palsa-744. The sequence goes on along the minus strand of CAVSWG010000001.1, from coordinate 2,880,527 downwards.
GCGTATCCACGCTTGCCACGTCGACCGTCCCCAAGGCCCGCGCTCCATCGGAGCTCACCTCGAGCGTCCCCTCGAAAGTGTTGAACTGCCCCTTGACCGTGGCGATACCAAGGTGCTTGACGTGGAACTCCACGCTCGAGTGAACCGGATCGACCTTCCAAGTGCCGGTCGGGATCGGCGTGGTGGCGGCGGCTGGGGTGGAGGTGGTTGTGGACATCGGATCTCCCTGGGGTCGTAATGGCCCGGCGGATTCATACCGCCGGTCTTGACCTCACTTATAACAGATGATTGCACACACAACTACAAGGTGGGGCGCGGATGTCGATCGCGAACAGGGGAGGTTTGTCCTTGGGGATCACCCAAGTGGCCACCAACCCGATGCAAGGACCAAGCCCGGGTGAGGCCAGACCTCATATGTGGACCAGACCTCACGTGAGGACCAGACCTCATGTGAAGCCCACACTCCATGTGAGAGCCAACGCGGGAGAATGAGTGGATGCCTCAACCCAAGCTGGTCCTCTTTGACATCGACGGCACCTTGATCGATACGGGCGGTGCCGGTGCGCGCAGTTGGACGTGGGCGTTCCAGCGAGTGTTCGACCGCCAGGTGGACATCGCCGAACATTCAACCGCCGGGATGACCGATCCGGCGATTGCGCGCGTGACTTTCACCGAGGCGATGGGGCGGGAGCCGACCCCTGAGGAGCTCACGGGTCTGATGGCCAGCTATCAGGCGATCCTCCCCGATTTCGTGGCCTCCTCACCGGACTATCGCGTACTCGACGGGGTCCAGGACCTGCTCGAGCGTCTCACCTCCGCCGGGATACTCCTGGGGCTCACCACTGGCGGTCTGCAAGCCACCGCGCACGCGAAGCTCGGGCGAGGACAGCTCAACCACTTCTTCTACGTTGGTGGCTACGGCTCGGATTCCGAGGACCGGGTAGAGCTGACGCGCGCCGCGATCACACGCGGGGAGCGCATGCTCGACGGTCAGGTCGATCTCGACGAGGTATTGGTCGTAGGGGATACCCCGCTTGACATCGCCGCTGCCGAGGGTGTCGGTGCGGTATCCGTGGGTGTCGCGAGCGGACGCTATGACGTGGACGAGCTGAGCGCTGCGGGAGCCGACCACGTGCTTGCGTCGCTTGCCCAGCCGTTTCCGGGCGAGCCTCGCTGAGGCTTGGGCGTCGCAAGGTTTCGCGCCGGACCGGGCTTTAGCGTTTCAGGGCTGTGGCCCAGCTTTCGACCGACACGCCCATCGACACCGCACTGTCGGTAGCCCAAGTCGCCGGTCGAATTGACAGCGCTCTGCGGGGCCTCGGAGACGGTTGGATCGAGGGCGAGGTCACCTCGATCAGCGTGCACCGCTCCTCCGGGCACGTCTATCTCACGCTCGCCGACGAGTCTGCGAGCCTCGACGCGTGCATCTGGAAGGGACGCGCCTCGCGCTGCCAGCCGCTCCCGGCGCAGGGAGACCTCGTTCAGGCCCACTACGAGCGCGTCAGCTTCTACGCCCCCCGGGGAGCCACCAAGCTGGTGCTCGACCAGATTCGCCCCACGGGCGACGGCGAGCTGTTGCGCCGCCGGGCCGACACATTGCAACGCCTACGAGTCGACGGACTGTGTGATCCTGACCGGCGCAAGCCATTGCCCGCGTTCCCACGGCGTGTTGGCGTCGTGGCGGCTCGCAACGACGCCAACATCGATGTCATCCAAGCATTGCGCCAGCGGTTTCCTCCGCAGGACATCCTCTTCTGTGCGGCCTCCGTGCAGGGGGTGCACGCCGTCGGGTCGGTCATCGATGCGCTCGGACGCCTGCAGGCGGTCGAGGACGTGGACGTGATCGTGGTGGCTCGCGGTGGCGGCTCCACAGCTGACCTGCTCGCCTTTGACGACGAGCGCCTGTGCCGGGCCATCTTCGCCTGTGCGGTACCTGTCATAACCAGCATCGGCCACACCAAGGATCGTCCCAACTGTGACCACGTAGCGGCTGCCTTCGCCCCGGTTCCCGCCAAGGCCGCCGAGCTCGCGATATCGAGCTCCGCCGCCGAACTGCTTGAGGAGCTCGATCGCCACCGAGTGGCCCTAGCCCGGGTGCTCGACCGTCCCCGGCTGATGGTGGAGCGAATGGGTGAGCTCCTGCAAGCCTCCCGCTCTCGCGTCACACGTAAGCGGCTCGACCTGCTCGCTGCCTTGGACCGGCGCTCCGCGGAAGCGATGCGCGAGCTGCGACGACGCATTCTCACGCAGAGTCAGGGGGTTGATCGCGATGCCAGCCGCATAGCCCCCGCGGCCAAGCGAGCGCTCCTTCGCCACGCCGAGCGGGTGACGGCACTCGGCGCGCTGATCGATGCCAAGGACTTTCGCGCGCGCGGATGGGTCATGGCCAGTCACGCTGGACACCCCATCAAGAGCCTTGCCGATCTGCACACTGCAGACGTCCTTGAATTGAGCTTCGCTGACGGCGAGGCCACCGCCACGATCACCGACATCAAGCGAGAGGAGCAACCGTGAGCGACACAGCGCAGTCGCAGGCGATCATGTTCGAGCCGACCGACGACTCAGAGTTGCGCGCCGGTCGGCAAGGGGAGGTAGAGGCAATGGGGGACCCGACAGTCCGGCTCCTGACTGGAGCTGAGGCTAGTGCCAGAGTTGGGGCAGGAACGAATCCTGAGCAGATCACCTTCGAGCAAGGCTACGAGGAGCTCAAGGGCATCGTCGCCCGGCTCGACGATCCCGAGCTGCCGATCCACGAGATGTTCGAGGGCTTTCGGCGCGGCAAGGGCTTGGAGAAAACCTTGCGCGCCTACCTGCAAGAACGCGAGGGCGAGCTGGCCGAGCTTGAAGCGGGCAACAATCTCGCCGAGTTCGAGATCGTGGCCTCCTCCAACGGTTAGCCCTGCTGGCTAGCGTTGCTGTACAACCAAAGCCTGGGTCGCCCGGCCGATCGACCCGTGCTCATCGTGGACGAAGCTCTCGGCCCATCCGATCCCACCGGGATGCAACAAGGTACGAGCGTCCAACCCGACCCATTCCCCTTCGGGACGCCGGTTCAGTGAGATCGTGAGGTCCGCGTTGATGAACAAGTACTCCTCGAAAGGCAGCACTGTGGCCACCCCATTGCCGAAGTCCGCGGTGGCCGCCACGCGCGCGAGCGGCGTCAGTGGCTCGTCGGGCAAGAGCGGGTGGCGCAAGCGCATCCACACCCGCGCCGCGCCGCTGGGGACGTGGTTGGAGGTCGTGTCCATCTCGGGCAGCTCGCCTGTCAGCGGCGTTCCATCGAGGAAGCGCATCTCCATCGCACTGGCCGCAAAGCTCTTGCGCTCCATGTCGAACGTGAAGTGCACGTGTTGGCCGTCCTCGGGGGCCGCGATCGCCTCCGCACGGGCCGCTTGCACTTGAGCCAGCGCAAGCTCTGGCAGCTCCTGTGGTGTGGCGACCATGCGCAAAGCACGGGCGCGACACACTGTGACGCCGTCTGCCGTGAGTTCGCCCTCCAATGCCTGAACTCGTCGCCCCGGGCGCGAGATGCGCGTGGTCAGCTCCAAAGGAGCCATCGGCACGGGTCGCAGGAATTCAAAGGCAAGCCGCGCGAACGGCAGCTCTCCGCCCGGCTCCATGCGCTCGAAGGCGGATGTGAGCAAAGCGGCCGGCGCCCCGCCGTGCAGCGCGCGCGGATCCCATGGGCCACGGGCATGCTCGGTCGGGACAATGAGATCGCCTTCGGCGATGAAGATGCTCTCGGTCATCGATGCCGTCGCGTCAAGCCGGAAGCTGTGCCGCGAAATCGGCGAGCTTATCGGGGTCGCGCAGAGGCGCACCATGTCCGAAACAGGTGAGCGCCGGTCTGAGCGCTGCGAGCCTGCGGATCGACGCCCGGTTGCGCACCGGGTCAGTTGTGAACAATGCCGGCGGCTGGTTGAGCCCGGGGATGCCGGTGAACAAGTTCATGTTGTTGAGCACGTCCCCGAGGATCAACACGCGGTCGGACTCGCGCCAGAAAGATATGTGCCCACGAGTGTGTCCCGGCGTGTCGAGCACGGTGAAGCCAGCCACCTCGTCACCCTCGCGCAACACCCGCGATACAGGGTGGGGAGGTCCCACCCAGAAGCGTTCCTGGACGCGTTTCGCCCAGGCCGGCACCTTCGTGCCGACGACGCTCCCGGCGGTCTCCATGGCCGGCACATCGTCCTGGCCACACCACAAGGGGATCCCGAGCCGCTCGCACACGACGTGGCTACAGCCTTGATGGTCGGGGTGAACGTGGGTCAAGGCGTGCGCCGTGAGTGTCCGGCCGGCGATCTGCTTGAAGATTCGCTTCTCGGCCTGCCTGGTAGCGGCGTCGATCAACACCTCGCCCACCACATATACGTTGATCGCGTTGGGGGGGAACCCCTTCAGCATGTACACGTCCTCGGCGAGCTGCTTCATGGCGCTTCCCTCCCAGGGTCGGTTGAGCTCACACCAAGTCGCTCGGCGTGACGGCCTTCAGTCGCGCGACTGCTCCCATGAGAAGCCGCGCACCGCGAAGTAAACACCGAACACGCCCCACAAGGCGATCACGGCAAGCGCTGACAGGTTCTGTTCGAGCCCCTGACCGGTCACCATGGCGCCCGACAGCCCATCGATCAAGGGCTTCAAAGGCAAAGCTTCGGCGATGTGGCGCACGAACGCTGGTGCGCTCTTGCTGTCGAATACGTAGAAGGACACGAACACCACAGGCAGGAAGATCGCGTTGACGTATGCCGCGGTCGACTCGAAGTTGGGGATGACGTGCGCAAAGGCCACGCCCAGAGCGGCAAAACACACGACCCCCACGACTACGAACACCACTAGCTCGCCCCAATCCACAGGCCAGCCGATGCCGAAGAACAGCTTGCCCGCGACCGTGATGATCGCGATCTGAAACGCCGTATTCGTGACCGCGTTGGCCGCCACTCCGCCGAAGTAGGAGATGGTCGGCAAAGGCGTGCCCCTGATGCGCTTGAGCACTCCGCGCTCACGCAAGAACACGATGTTGTAGGCAAGTGCTGTGAACGTGGTCGACATCACGCTCATGCCCGCGATCGCTGGTATGAGCAGGTTCAGATCGTGCTGTTTGCCGTGCAATATGACCCCGCCCGCGGCCAAGAACAGCAGGGGTAGGGCGAAGTTGAAGAAGGCGGCGCTTGGGTTGCGCCAGAACATGTGCCGCTCCAAGCGGTACTGGCGCCAGGTGAGGGCGATGGCGTCAGGCATGGGGAGTGGGGTCAGGCATGGGGAGTGGGGTCAGGCATGGGGAGTGGGGTCAGGCATGGGGAGTGGGGTCAGGCATGGGGAGTGGGGTCAGGCATGGGGAGTGGGGTCAGGCATGGGGAGTGGGTATTGCGTTTGGGGATGACTTGCGCGCGTACGTGCGCGCGCGTGGGGCACCCGATTTTCAAGTACACAGCCCGCAAGTCGGTTTGGGCGAATTCAGGCATCTGCGGTCAGTTCCAGGTAGACGTCCTCGAGCGTCGGCCTGCCCACGCTCAGCTCCTCCAAGCGCTCGCCTCGGGCGAGGGCCTCGCTTGTGAGCTCGTGCAGCGTGCGGGTGGGGTCGTCGCTGTCGATCTCCACTAGCTCACCCTCGGCGTTGCGGTAGGTGACGCGGTAGTGCGCTGCCCCGGGCGGGTGGGCTCCCAATTCTCGCGGCGGGCCGATCGCCAGCACGCGTCCGTCCTTAACGATCGCCACCCTGTCGGCCAAGGCTTGGGCCTCGTCGAGATAATGGGTGGTGAGCAGGATCGTCTTGCCCAGTTCGCGTAGCGAGCGCACCGTCTCCCAAGCGGCGCGCCTTGCCTGCGGATCGAAGCCGGTCGTCGGCTCGTCGAGGAAGATCAGCTCGGGGTCGCCGACCAAGGCAAGAGCGAAGTCCAAGCGCCTCAGCTGACCACCGGAGAGCTTGCGCGTACGCACGTCCGCCTTATCTCCCAGGCCCATCAGGCTGATGACCTCCTCGACATCGCGTGGGCACGAATAGAAGCTCGCCCAGTGGCGCAGTGCCTCGCGCGGGGTCACATGGCTGTAGATGCCGCTGCTCTGCAACACGATCCCGATGCGCTTGCGCAAGGCCAGCTCGCGCTTCTGCGGATCGTGACCGAGCACCGAGACCTCCCCGGAGGTGCGCTCGCGATAGCCCTCGAGGATCTCCACCGTTGTCGTCTTGCCTGCGCCGTTGGGGCCGAGCAGGCCGAAGACCTCGCCCTTCTTGACCTCGATGTCGATGCCCCTCACCGCCTCGAACTCGCCGTAGCGCTTGTGCAGGTCATGGACCTCGATTGCCGCGTTCACCGCTCAATCCTATTTCTGTTGGCTTCCTACCAGTGCACGCCCCGCATCAGGTTCGCCATCGCCAGCTGCTCCAAGGAGGCACGCTCGCCGGTCTCGGTCTCTCCGCGCGAGGCGGCCGAGTCGGGGAACACCTTGTAGGCGAGGTGCAAGATGCGGTCGACCACGCCCGGCGCCAAGGCATAGAGAACCTCGCCCGTCGTGCCCAAGGTTGTGCCCATGTGCTTGGGGCGCGTGCGCAATGCCTCGCAGATCATGTCAGCCGCCTCCTCCGGGGTGATCGTGGGGAAGGCGTCATACAGTTTCGTCGGCGCGATCATCGGGGTCCTAACCAAGGGCATATGGATCGTCGTGAATGTCACCCCGTCGCCGATCACCTCCGATGCCACCACGCGCGTAAACGCGTCGAGCGCGGCCTTGGAGGCCACATAGGCGGAGAAGCGCGGCGGGTTGGTCTGCACGCCGATTGAGGAGATATTCACGATGTGGCCGAAGCCCCTCGCCCGCATCTGCGGGAGTAGGCCGATGATCAGCTTGATCGCGCCAAAGTAGTTGAGCTGGATTGTGCGTTCGAAGTCGTGAAAACGCTCGTAGCTGAGGGCGATCGAGCGCCTGATCGAGCGCCCTGCGTTGTTGACGAGCATGTCCACATAGCGATGGTCGTCTTTGACGCGCTCAATCAACCGGTCGATCTCGTCCATATCGGAGATGTCGGCCGCATACACATATGCCACGCCGCCGGCCGCCACAATCTCCGCGCGCGCCTCCTCGAGCTTCTCCACGTTGCGCGCCACCAGCAGGGGAATGCCGCCTGCCGCCGCCACCTTCAAAGCGGTCGCCCGGCCGATCCCGGAGGAGGCGCCGGTGATCAGGATCCTCTTGCCCTTGATCGCCTGGCCCAAGGTGCGTCCGCGGCTGATGCTCGGATCCATCTCGCGCTCCCAGTAGTCCCACAGGTGCACCGCGTACTCGCGCAGCTCCGGTGGGTGCTCCCACACCGAGCCGGCCAGCGCCCGCTCGGCCTGGCGCGTGTCGAACGACGGCACCAGATCGACGTGCTCCAGCACCTCGTCGGGGATTCCTAGGTCGCGCAACGCGAGCCTTCGCGCCTGGCGCAGCGGTGGCGCCTTCATCAGCAGCGACAGCGGAGCCGTCGGGATCGCGTCGAGCAGGCGCTTGTCCACGCTCACCGCAAAGCGCGGAGCGTGTGCGGCCGCCGCCAGGTCGTTCATCACCTCGTCCACGCGCTGAGAGCCTTTATAGGTGAGGTGGAACGTCCTCTCGTCAAGGTTTGGCTGATGGGCGATGTGATCCAGTGCGCCCGCCACCCAGTCCACCGGCACGATGTTCGTCTTGCCCAGGTCAAGCCCCACCAAGGGCACCCACTGGGGCACCACTTGGCGAATTCTTTGGATCGCCTTGAAGAAGTAGTACGGACCGTCGATCTTGTCCATCTCGCCCGTCTTCGAGTCGCCGACCACGATCCCCGGGCGGTATACCCGCCACGGCGTGAGCACTTGCTCGCGCACCGCGCGCTCGGCCTCGAACTTGGTGGCGTGATAAGGCGAAGGCAAGCGTTGGCCCTCGTCAAAGCAGTCCTCGTCGAACACGCCTTTGAAGGCGCCGGCCACCGCGATCGAGGAGACATGGTGCAAGTGCTCGGCACGCAGCGCCCCCGCCAGCTCCAGTGCGTGATTTGTGCCACCCACGTTGACAGCCATGTCCAGCTCCACCGGCGCGGTCATGTCATACACCGCCGCGAGGTGAAAGAAGTGCTCGATCGTGCCTTCCAGCTCGCTCACGCCCTCGTCCTCCAGCCCCAGTAGAGGTTGGCGCAAGTCGCCGACCACGGGATGGATGCGCCTGCTCACGGTTGCCTCGGAGACCGTTTCCCAGTGCTCGATCAGCTCATCCAGGCGGCCAAGAGAATCCTCGCGTACCAACACATGGATCTTGCCTTTGCGATCGAGCAGTCGCTCCACCAAGCGGCGGCCGATGAACCCGGTTGCTCCTGTCACGAAATAGCTCATTTTTTCTCCCGCGGTTCGATCAGCCGAGGATAGTCCCAGCTGCCGCCTCTCGCGGGGAGGTGTTCGCAAAAAGGCTTGCCCTACGCGCGCGATGCCGACGCGCAGGGAGCGTCCGGGCGGTGGGACTGTTCGCAAAAGACTATGCCCCACACGCGCGCGAGGCCTATGCGCGGGGAGATGTGGGGGGAGCGCCTGGGTGGGCGGATTGTTCGCAAAAGGCTTGGTCCCACGCGCGCGCGTAGGGCGCCCAGATTTGGCCCCACGCGCGCGTAGGGCGCCCAAATTTGCGCTATGCGCCTGCCCCCGCCCCTCCGCGTCCCTCGCCCGAGGCGAAGCGCGCCGCGCCCTTGACCGCGTCAAGGAACACGTCCGGGCCGGCTTGGGACTCGAGCTTCAGTCCTTCCTCCAAGCTCATCCCCAGTCCCTCGATCGCGGCGTGCCTGTCGGCGAGCATCGTTCGCTGGGGGAACCCCGCAAGGTTGTTGGCCAGCTCGATCGCCCGCTCCAAGTGCTTTCCTTCGGCGACCACCTCAGTGACTAGTCCCATCGTGTGGGCCTCTTCCGCGTCGATGATGCGGCCCGTCAGGATCAGGTCGAGCGCCCGGCCGAGCCCCACCACGCGCGGCAGCCTCTGCGTGCCCCCGTCGATCAAGGGCACGCCCCAGCGACGCTCCGGGTAGCCGAGCCGCGAGCTCTCCGTAGCGATGCGCAGGTCGCACCACAGCGCGAGCTCGAGCCCGCCCGCCAGGGCATAGCCCGAGATCGCCGCGATCGTGGGCTTGGAGGGAGTCAGGCGAGTGAACCCCATCGGGCCCTCTTTCGCCATCAGCCGCCCGCCGAACGTGTCGATCGCCTTCAGGTCCGCGCCCGCGCAGAAAGCCACTCCACCCACGCCTGTCAGCACCATCGCGCGTGCCTCCTCTTCTCCCTCGAAGCGCATCAGCGCTTCGTGCAAGGCCACGGCGGTCGGCCCATCCACAGCGTTGCGCCGCTCAGGACGGTCGATGCTCACCACGGCGGCCGCGCCATGGCGCTCGTAGCGGACAGGACCTGTACCGGGAAGCTCGGGCTGGGGAACGGGGAGCTCAGGAAGCTCGGACTCGGAAACGCTGCTCGAGCCGGATCCCTCGGGCTCCGGAACGCTGCTCGAGCCGGATCCGTTGGGCTCGCTCATCGATCCTTCGCTACGCGGTGACTACCAGCCGCCGCGCCAGCGGGCGTCGCCCACGTGCGCTTTCTGTGCGGCTTTGCGCGCATCTTTGCGCTTGTCCAAGCGCCACTGCAACAGGCTCATCAAGAGCACGAACAAGGGGAAGAACACGATCAGGATGAAGCCCGCATTAGTCACCACCTTGTCGTTGGTAGCCCCATAGAAGCCGCGTCCGTCGTTGTCCGCGAGCGCCGCAGGGGCGAGCACGAGCAGGAGCATCATGGATGCGAGCAGGGTTGTGAGCAGGCGGCGCATGCTGGGGAGAATCTTATAGGAAGCAGCGGGCCCTACCATCCTCAACGTGGCTCTATTGATCGCCTCCGACCTGCGCAAGGACATGGCCGGCAAGCCCCTGCTCGGCGGCGTCTCCTTCAAGCTTGAGCGCCGCGAACGACTCACGATCGCGGGACGCAACGGCGCCGGCAAGACGACTCTTTTGCGCATGATCGCCGGGGAGGACAGGATCGACAAGGGCGAGCTTTCCGTCGCCAAGGGCGTACGCATCGCCCTGCACGACCAGCGTCCTCCGCGCGACCGTGGCATGTCTCTGCGCGACTATGTCCTCTCTGGCTGCGTCGAGGAGCTGGCGGTAGAGCAGCAGCTGGCCAAGCTCGAGCGCGAGATGACCGCCGGTGCAGGCGACGATGCTTTGCTCGACCGCTATGCCCGCGCACAGGCGCGCCTGGAGTCCTATGGGGGCTACCTCTGGCGCGATCGTGCCACCGTCATGACGCGCGGTCTCGGCTTCTCCCAAACAGACCTCGACAGGGGCCTCGACACATTCTCGGGCGGTCAGCTCACCCGTGCCTCACTCGCGCGAGCCCTCGCCACGAGCGCCGATGTGCTCTTGCTCGACGAGCCCACCAACCATCTCGACATCGAGTCGCTCGAGTGGCTCGAGCAAACGCTCGTCGATCTCGACGCCGCCGTGATGCTCGTCGCCCACGACCGCTGGTTCCTCGAGGCCGTCGGCACCGCCGTGCTCGAGCTCTACGGCGGGGTGGGTGGGGCTCCATCGCGCTCGCGCTTCTTCGCCGGCACCTGGCACGCTTGGCGGCGCGAGCAGGCCGCGCGGGAGATGGCCTTGGGCAAGGCGATCGACAAGCAACAGGCCGAGATCGAGCGCATGGAGCGCTTCGTGGAGCGCTTCCGCGCCAAGGCCACCAAGGCGCGCCAGGCGCAGTCGCGGGTGAAGAAGCTGGCCAAGATCGAGCGCATCGAGCGCGACCCGCGCGATGCCGCCACGCTCGAGTTCGCTTTCAAGGCGCCCGAGCGCACCGGGCGGGTGATCTTCGAGCTGCTCGACGGACGCGTCCAGATCGACGGCGCCGGAGCCAATGGGGAGGCGCTCGTCTTGCTCGACCACGCCGAGCTTTGGCTGGAACGAGGCGAGCACGTCTCGCTCGTGGGGCCCAACGGCGCCGGCAAGACGACTTTGATCGAGACGCTCGCTGCCCGCCGTCCGCTCGGGGCGGGCAGGCTCTCCACGGGCCACAACGTCTCCGTGGGCTATCTCTCCCAGCACGCGGAGGAGCTTGGCGCCGGGGGACCTCCGGGTCAAAGCGTCGTGGAGGCGGCCCAGCGAGCCACGGGGCTCCCGCCCAACAAGGCTCGGGCCTTGGTCGGGCGCTTCCTCTTCTCTGGCGAAGACGCCGAGAAGCCGCTCGAAGGGCTCTCCGGTGGGGAGCGCCGGCGCTTGTCCTTGGCGATTCTCATGAACGGTACTCCCCGTCCGCCCAACGTCCTGATCCTCGACGAGCCCACCAATCATCTCGACATCGAGAGCCGCGAGGCCTTGGAGGACGCTTTGCGATCGTTCGAGGGCGCCCTCCTGCTCGTCTCCCACGACCGTGCCTTGCTCGATGCAGTGGGCACACGCACTGTGGCTATCGAAGACCGCTCCCTGCGTAGCTTTCTCGGTGGCTGGCCCGAGTATGTGCGCATGCGGGAGGAGCGACTCGCGGCTGGTGGAGGCTCGCGCAACGGTCTCGCCTCCTCCGCTGGTCCGTCAGCTGGGGGACAGGGTGGGCGTGATGGTGGTGGCAAAAATCAGGTGCCCTACGTGCGCGCGGGCGCGCACGAGGGACGCGACATGGACAGTGACATCACCGCGAAGGCTTCCGCTGGAAAAGCAGGTACTCCGAAGGGCACACCCCAAGGGGAACACCCTCAAGGGCGCAAGCAGGCAGGCAAGGCCCAGGGACCCTCCAAGAACCGCGTTCGCGACCAGGCCAAGGCTGAGCGGGCGATCGAACAGGCCGAGGCGGCCCTAGGTGCTCTGGAAGACGAGCTCGCCGACCCAGCGGCATGGGCGACGAAGTATGAGGCGGCCAAGTCCGAGGCTCGTCACACTGCCGCCAAGCGAGCGGTTGAGGCGGCCTACGAGCATCTCGGCGCGCTCATCGACTGAGTCAAGACAGTCGACCATCGGGCGTGAAAAGCGGGGCCGTGAGAAGCGGGCCTCTTCGGTCTGAAAACAGCAGGCCCTCCGGCCCGAAAAGCGCGGGGGCTCTTTGGTCTGAATTAAAAAACAGGCGCCGGGGCTCTCTGACCTGAATGACGAGTACCCCGGCGCCTGCCAACCAACCCTCGTTTCGGTCGGGTTAGGACCGAATGGGCTTACGCAGTATAGCGGAAAAATGAACAATTTGGGAAACGTTGCATGACTTCTCTCATTACCCCGCATATTGCGGGTTTTGTACGTTCCGCCCAGGTCTCTGGCGGGCGCCAGGGCGCTGCCCCGAACTTTGATTGTTGAAAGAGGCCTCGCTTTTCGCTGGTGTCCGCGCTCACGCGGCACCGTCGATCTGCGCCTTGCAATCAGCACGACCCGTGATATTGCGACAAGCAGGACCCGCGCACAGGCCGACTAGACTGAGGCAATCGTGAGCACTCTGTCATGGGCCATCTGAAGACCGTCCGCAACATCGCGATCGTCGCCCTGATCGCCGCCGCCGTCGAGTTCCTCCCGGGCGGTGGCCACGCGGCCGAAGCGTTCGCGGCAGCCCTATGGGTTGTGTTCGCAGCCGGCTTCGGCTACTTCGCCTACCGGGTCTACCGTGAACGTCACGTCGATCTCTATGGTCTCGGCGATCGCCACCGAAGCTTGCTCTATGGTGCGCTCGCCCTTGGCTATTTGGTGGTCGCCGCCCGGCCGCGTATGTGGCTCACCAGCTTCGGCGAGTTCGTCTGGTTCGTCCTCGTGGGGCTGACCGCTTATACGCTGCTCGCCGTTTACCGCTACTCGCGCAGCTATTGAGTAGCTCCGTCGAGCAGGGACGAGCGAGCCTGGCCGAGCAACGGCGCACGCTCCCAGACAAGCCTGGCGTATACCTGTTTCGCGACGCTCGCGGCCGTGTCATCTATGTCGGCAAGGCCAAGTCGATCCGCAAGCGTGTGGCTTCGCACTTCTCCAAGGCTCAGGTTCCATCAAGCCCCGGCCACGCCGAGATGGTGGCATCGGTCGACGCGATCGAGTGCCTCGTCGTAGCCAGCGAGGCTGAGGCCTTGTTGGCCGAGCAGAGCTTCATCAAGCAATACCGTCCACGGTTCAACATCCGTTTGCGTGATGACAAGTCTTACCCGTTCATAGCCATATCGCTCGACGAGGACTTTCCACGCGTCTACTTCACACGCGAGCGTCACCGCTCGGCGCGAGCCTACTTCGGTCCCTACTCGAGCGCCAAGCGCGTGCGCTCCACACTCGAGGTGCTCGCCAAGGTGTTCATGTATCGCTCCTGCACTGGCTCCGAACCTGGGCGCCGCAGCGGTAGCCCGTGCCTGGACTACTACATAAAGCGCTGTGAGGCCCCTTGCGTGGGGTACGTCTCCAAGGAGGACTATCGCCAGAGCATCGACGGTGTCATCGACTTTCTCTCAGGCCGTTTCACATCAATTGAGCAAGATCTTGAGCAGCGCATGCGTGAGGCATCGGAGGCGCTCGACTACGAGCAGGCCACGTTGGAGCGTAACCGCCTGCGTGCTGTGCGCTCCTTGATGGAGCGCCAGCGTGTGGCCAAGGAGTCGATCGGCACTTTCGACGCCGTTGCGGTGGCGGTCGATGGGCGTGATGCCAATGCACAGGTGTTCCAGGTACGAGATGGTGTGCTCTCCGACCGTCATTCCTTTTATCTCTCCAACGAGACCGAGCGCGAGGTCGCGGAGGTGGCGGAGGAGTTCATGCTGCAGTACTACGGCGGTCCAACTTCGATCCCCGCCTTGCTCGTGGTCCAACGGGAGTTGGCCGACCGACCGGTGCTCGCTGAAGCGCTTTCACGGCGGCGAGATGGCCCGGTGGAGTTGCGAGCATCCGAGCGCGGCGACAAGCATCGCATCCTCGAGCTCGCCCACCGCAATGCTTTGCTCGCACTAGACCAAGAGCGTTTGCGTGACGAGCGTCGCCATCAGCGTCGCGCGGAGGCCCTTGAGGGGCTCCAGCTCGCGTTGGGCCTCGATGCGGTGCCCGTGCGCATCGAGTGCTTCGACATCTCAAACCTCGGCGGCACCCACACGGTCGCCTCAATGGTTGTGTTCGAGGCTGGCGCGCCCAAGAAATCCGACTATCGCCGCTTCAAGATTCGCACGATTGAAGATCCCGCCCGCCCTGACGACTACGCCTCGATGGCCGAGGTGCTCTCAAGGCGCTTCGCTCAATGGGAGCGCCAAGCCGACTTCTCACCGCACGATCCCTCCTACGACCCCAGCTTCGCCTCACTTCCCAACGTCGTCGTGATCGATGGAGGCAAGGGTCAGCTCACAGCGGGCCTCGGTCCGCTCGCGGGCTTCCGCGAGCGTGGGGTCGCGGTCGTGGCGCTCGCCAAGCGCGTCGAGGAGGTATTCCTGCCGGGAAATCCCACTCCGCTCGTGCTCGACCACTCCACCCCCGAGCTGCAGCTTCTGCAGCGCGTCCGCGACGAGGCCCACCGCTTCGCAATCACCCACCACCGCACTCGGCGCGACAGTGCGATGACAGGCTCCTTGCTCGATGGCTTGCCCGGGATCGGCCCTGCTCGCAAGCGGGCTCTCCTAACCCACTTCGGCTCTCCCGACGCGATCTTGGCGGCCTCGCGCGAGGAGCTCCAAGGGGTGCCCGGCTTGCCGGCCAAGACTGCGCGGGACATCCACGCGCTCCTGCACAGGGCGGGCTGAGCCGGCCGATGAGCTGCGCGATGCTGCGTCCTTCCTCGCTTGTGTACCGAAGCCGGGAGACACTCGCTTCGCTCGCATCCCCGTTTCGGCCAGCACACTGCGGTCGGTGCGTCCTTACCGATCGGAGATCGGACGGGATCTCCGATCGGCCAGCATGCCCCCTCGGCCGGCTCAGCGGGCCATGTGTGCACTTTCCCCCGGCGCACGCGGCACAATGAACGGGAGATGGCCGCCACCAGGCCCGTGCCTCCCAGCCCGGCAAGCGGACCGACGATCGTGTCGCGTCTGCAGGATCTCGTCGTCATAACGGGCTTCTCGGGCGCTGGTAAGTCCACGGCGATGAACGTGTTCGAGGACGCCGGCTACTTCTGCGTCGACAACCTTCCCCCGGAGATGATCCGTTCGCTTGTCGAGCTGTTCGTTCACGAGGGCTCCAAGGTCGAGCGCGCCGCGGTTGTCTCCGATGTGCGAGGAGGCGTCTACTTCGAGGCGCTCACGGCCGTGATCGAGGACCTGGAGGCGCTTGGAATCACCCACCACGTGCTGTTCCTCGAGGCCGCCGAGCAGACGCTCTCCACGCGCTACAAGGAGACCCGTCGTCGCCACCCGCTCGCACCCGAGGGAAGCGTCGCGGCCGGTGTCGCCTCCGAGGGAGCCTTGCTCGAGCCATTGCGCTCGCGTGCCGACCTCGTGATCGACACGACCGGCATGTCAGCCGCGATGCTGCGCTCACGTATAGCCGATGAGATGCTGCCGCGCCAGGCCGCGGGCCGCCTCGCGCTCACGTTCATGAGCTTCGGCTTCAAGCACGGTCCTCCGCGTGAGGAGGATCTTGCGTTCGACGTGCGTTTCCTGCCCAACCCCCACTATGAGCACGACTTGCGCCAGCTCACGGGCCACGACGAGCGCGTGGTGCAGTACATCGGGCGCGATGGCCGCTTGGAGGAGTTCCTGGAGCGCTTGCACTCGCTGCTCGACTTCCTCTTGCCCGAGTATGTGGCCGAGGGCAAGGCCCATCTGGTGATCGCGATCGGCTGTACCGGCGGGCGCCATCGCTCGGTCGCAATTGCCGAGCACCTGGCTACCCGCTACCGCGACCGCGACGAGCTCACGGTCGCCGTCGCCCACCGCGATATCGACAAGCGCTCGCGCGATTCCTAGGCTTTGAGGCTTTGCATCGCGCCTGGAGCAGCTGAGGTCTGTCGTCTAGGTGTACTTCGGTTTGGGAATGCCTACGCGTACCCGCGCGCGTACGGCGGCAAAACCATTTCGGGTGTGCAATGTCTGAGGCGGCTGCCAGACGAGCGAAAGCGCCCGTCGTGGGCATGCGTTGATCGGTTGGCGGGTAGGCGTTCAGATGGCCCTGGAGTGAGCCGCTGATAGCCTTTCCCGCCCACGCCGGGCAACGGAGCGACGCTCCTGAGGCCCGGCATCGTTCATTTGACATAGAGGGTGGCGCAGTCGGCCGGAGGCCGGCGAGCCGGGCCCCTCGTTTATTGACATAGAGGGTGGCGCAGTGGACCGGAGGTCGACTAGCTGGGCTCTCTTTCGGTTTTGGTTAAGGAGGCTGTGAATGCCCGTACGCGTGGGAATCAACGGATTCGGTCGCATAGGCCGGAACGTATTCCGCGCCGCAATGGCTCGGGGGGACGCGCAGGAGATCGAGTGGGTGGCGGTCAACGATCTCACCGACTGTGAGACGCTGACTCATCTGCTCAAGTACGACTCGATCCTTGGCCCCTATCCGGGCGAGGTCGTGGCGAAGGACGAGCACACGATCGTCGTCGACGGACGCGAGTTGAAGGTGCTCGCCGAGCGTGATCCTGCCGCCTTGCCTTGGGAGTCGCTCGGGGTGGATGTGGTGATCGAGTCGACCGGTCTGTTCACCGACCGCCCCAGCGCTGCCAAGCACCTCGCCGGCGGGGCCAAGAAGGTTGTGATCTCGGCGCCTGCCACCGATCCCGACGTGACCGTGGTGCTCGGCGTCAATTTCGACGAGGCCTACGATCGCGAGGCCCACGACGTGATCTCAAACGCCTCCTGCACGACTAACTGCCTGGCCCCGGTGGCGAAGGTCTTGGTCGACACGGTCGGCGTCAAGCACGGCTTGATGACCACGATTCATGCCTATACAGCCGACCAGCGCTTGCAGGATCTTCCCCACAAAGATCTGCGCCGTGCGCGAGCCGCAGCGATCAACCTGATTCCGGCTTCCACGGGTGCGGCCAAGGCGATCGGCCTGGTTGTGCCCCAGCTACAGGGAAAGCTCCACGGTTTCGCGGTGCGCGCGCCGGTGCCGACTGGCTCGGTGGTCGACCTGACCGTCGAGTGCGAGCGTGCCACTAGTGTGGAGGAGGTCAACGCTGCGCTCAAGGCCGCCTCGCAGAGCGGTCCGCTGGCCGGCTTGCTTGCCTACACCGAAGACCCGATCGTCTCCACTGACATCGTGAACTCGCCTTACTCCTCGATCGTGGACTCGCAATTGACGGCCGTGATTGATGGGACAATGCTCAAGGTGGTGGCTTGGTATGACAACGAGTGGGGCTACTCCAATCGCATCGTCGATCTAGTCCAGCGAGTCCTGTGAGCCCGCTCGCTGCCTACCTGCCTGCCACGTGGGGGCCGGCGGTGAGGGTTGGTCGCAGGAGCCGGAGAATGGGAACATGAAGAGCATCGACCAGCTCGACGTGCACGGCAAGCGCGTGCTCGTGCGAGTCGACTTCAACGTGCCGATGGCCAAGGGCGGGCACGACACGCCGGTGGTCGCTGACGACACACGCATCGTGCAAGCCTTGCCCACGATCGAAGAGCTGCGAGCGCGCGGTGCAAGGCTCGTGCTCGTCTCCCATCTCGGGCGGCCAGAGGGCAGGCCCGAGGCCGACTTGTCACTGGCTCCGGTCATGGAGCGCCTGCGCGAGCTGACCGGGGCGCAGGTGACGCTCGCGCCCGAGGTGGTGGGTCCACGTGCGCGTGCGCTGGCGGACGGGCTGAAGAAGGGAGAGATCCTGGTGCTCGAGAACGTGCGCTTCGAGCCCGGTGAGATTGTCAACGATCCAGAGCTGGCGCGCGCTCTTGCCGAACTGGCCGACGTGTACGTAAACGATGCTTTCGGCGCCGCTCACCGTGCGCACGCGAGTACCGCCGGGGTAGCGCACCTCCTGCCGTGTGCGGCGGGGCGTCTGCTCGAACGTGAGGTCAGCACCTTGACTGGCATCCTCGAGAGCCCCGAGCGCCCGCTCGTAGCGGTCATCGGTGGTGCCAAGGTGGCGGACAAGATCGCCGTCATAGATCGCTTCACAACGCTCGCCGACGCGGTCATCATCGGCGGGGCGATGTGCTTCCCGTTTCTCTGTGCCCAAGGACACGAGGTGGGTGACTCGCTATGCGATGCGGATGATGTCGAGCACGCTCGCGGAGCACTTGCCCAGGCGGCCTTGCCCGGTCATGCCCGCCTGCTGCTGCCCAGTGATCTCGTGATCGCGGATCGTTTCGCCGAGGACGCGGAGCATCGCGTCTTGGACGGAGTCGAGGTGCCCGATGGTTGGATGGGCCTCGACGTCGGCCCCGTCACCGCCGCGCGCTACGCCGAGGAGATAGCACTCGCCGGCACTGTCTTCTGGAACGGACCGATGGGCGCCTTTGAGTTGGAGCCATTCTCGGCGGGGACGCGCACCGTGGCTGAGGCTGTCGCGGCTGCCAAGGGGGTGACCGTGGTCGGTGGAGGCGATTCGGCTGCGGCTTTGGCGCAGTTTGGCCTGGAGGACACGGTAGACCACCTCTCCACCGGCGGGGGAGCAACGCTCGAGCTTGTCGAGGGTCGCGCGTTGCCCGGAGTTCAGGCCCTCGACGGCGCTGGGATCGTCTGATGAGCGTCGAGCGGAGCCCTCTGATCGCAGGCAATTGGAAGATGTACAAGACCGAGGCTCAAGCCGAGGAGTACATCCAAGGCCTGCTTCCCCGCGTGTCCTCGGTGAGTGGTGTTGACATCGCTGTGTGCGTGCCCTTTACCGACCTGCGCGCGATGGTCGACAGCGCACGCGGCTCGCGGGTGGAGGTGTATGCCCAAAACATGCATCATGAGCCCGAGGGCGCGTTCACAGGAGAGGTGTCAGCGCCGATGCTCGCAGAGCTCGATGTGAGCGGCGTGGTGCTCGGCCACTCCGAGCGCAGGGAGCTGTTCGGCGAGACCGACAAGGCACTCGCCTTGAAGGTCCCCGCAGCACTCGCGGCTGGACTCGCGCCGATCCTGTGCGTGGGGGAGACCGAGACCGAGCGCGACGAGGGCGACATGGAGCGCAAGCTGCGCCACCAGATTGGCGAGGATCTCGCGGGCGTGCCGGATGAGCGGTTGCAGGACGTGACGATCGCCTACGAGCCGATCTGGGCGATCGGCACCGGTCGTGTTGCCACGCCCGAGCAGGCCCAGGAGGCGATCGCGTTCGTGCGAGCGCTAATCGGCGGCCGCTCCCAGGATGCGGCCGAGCGCGTGCGCATCCTCTACGGTGGCTCGGTCAAGCCCGAGAATGCGCCCGAGTTGCTCGCTCTGCCAGACGTCGACGGTGCACTCGTGGGTGGCGCTTCGCTCGAGCCTGAGCCATTCGCCGCGATCGTGGCGGCCGCCCAGCGATGAGCGCGCCCGCGGGCTCGCGGACGGCGCGTGCGCCGTGTGTGTGCCTGGTTGTGCTCGATGGCTGGGGGCTTGCCGAGCCGGGTCCCGGCAACGCCGTATCGCTTGCCGACACGCCCATATTCGACGAGCTGTGGGCCACATACCCACACACAACGCTCACCGCCTGGGGTGCGGCCGTGGGATTGCCCGAAGGGCAGATGGGCAATTCCGAGGTCGGTCACCTCAACCTGGGCGCGGGTGCGGTGGTCAAGCAGGATCTTGTGCGCATCGACGAGGCGATCGCCGACGGTTCGCTGGCCAAGAGCCCTGTCCTGCGAGCTGCCTTTGCCGATGCCCCCCGGATCCATCTTCTCGGGCTTGTGTCCGACGGTGGGGTGCACTCCTCGCTCGAGCACCTGCGCGCCTTGATCGCGCTTGCGTGTGAACTGACGCCGGGAGTGGACCTCGTGTTGCACGCCTTCACCGATGGGCGCGACACTTTGCCGCACGCCGGTATCGACTACTTGGCCGAGCTCGATCGCACGGCTGGGGTACGTGTGGGATCGGTTATAGGTCGCTACTGGGCGATGGACCGCGACCGCCGCTGGGAGCGCACTCAACGTGCCTATGACATGCTCGTCCACGGTCGTGCGCCCCACCATGCTGCCAGTGGCGAGCAGGCCGTCAGTGATGCCTATGAGCGGGGTGAGACCGATGAGTTCATCGAGCCCACGCTCGTCGGCGAAGAGGCGCTCATTCGGCCCGGAGACAGTGTCTTGTGCTTCAACTTCCGCCCCGACCGTATGCGCGAGCTCGTCAGGGCCTTGGCCGAGCCGGGCTTTGGCGGGGACTCAGCGGGTCAGGAGACCGGCCAACCTATGACAGGGGGTCAGTGGACCGACCAACCAGTGGCGTCGGGGCAAGGGGAGGGCGAGGCCGAGCAGTTTCCGGGCTGGGAGGGACGTGATGGCGCCGCGCCCTTGAGCCGCTTGACCACGCTGACCGAATATGAGGAGGCTTGGCCTTATCCGGTGGCGTTCGCACCGGAGCGCCCGGCCATCACGCTCTCGCAGGTGATCGCGCATGCTGGCGAGCGCCAGCTGCATGTGGCGGAGACCGAGAAGTACCCGCACGTCACCTACTTCTTCAATGGCGGCGAGGAGACCCCGTGCGAAGGGGAGCGGCGCGAGCTGGTGCCCTCACCACGCGATGTGCCCACCTATGACCACAAGCCGCAGATGAGCGCCCGCGAGGCGGCCTCTGCTTTCGTGGGTGCCTGGAAGGAGAGTTGGGGAGGAGATGGCAAGGTCGGATTTCGCTTCGGAGTGATCAACTTCGCCAACGCCGACATGGTCGGGCATACCGGTGTCATACAGGCAGCCGTGAGTGCGGTAGAAACGGTCGACGAGTGTCTTGGGATGGTGGTGCAAACGGTTCGCGAGAGCGGGGGCGTGTGTGTGGTGACGGCCGACCACGGCAACGCAGACCACATGCTCGAGCCTGACGGGTCCCCCAACACAGCCCACTCGCTCAATCCGGTCCCTTTGATCGTGACCGCGCCTGGTCTGGAGCTACGCGCCAAGGACGGTATCCTCGCGGACGTGGCGCCGACGGTACTCGACCTTTTGGCGATTGCTCAGCCCGCGCAAATGACCGGGAAGTCGCTGATCGAGGGCTAGCCTCCGAGCCGCGACGCTTACTCAGGAGAGACGCATGGACACAGACACCCACTCCCATTCAGACACCGAGACGATCGGACCTATCACGGAGGAGCCAAGCCGCGGGAGGCGCTCCCGGCTGCTGCTCGGTCTTGCGTTCGTGGGGGCAGGGGTCAACCATTTTGTGATGCCTCACGCGTACGAGCGGATCGTGCCTCCCAGCATGAAGGGCCGCGCGCAGAGCCTCGTGGCCGTGAGCGGTGTGGCTGAGGTGGCGGGCGGCCTGGGGGTGCTCTTGCCGTGGACGCGGCGCCCCGCTGGACTCGGCTTGATTGCGTTGCTCATTGCCGTGTTTCCAGCGAACCTGTACATGGCGCGCACGCCCGAGCACTTCCGCAAGATCCCGCGTTGGGCTCTATACGGGCGCCTGCCGCTGCAACCGCTGATGATGTGGTGGGCCTGGAGGGCCACCAAGAGCTGAGTTGTCGCTCAGTTGACAGGGATTCCTACCTCCGACGCTGCTATGTTCGACTCAGCACGTAGCTAGTGCCGATTGCCATCATGTCCACCGCAACTGCAACCGCGACGGTCCTCAAGCTCGCTCCGAGCAAGGAGCAGGGCCTTGCAGAGCCTGACTCTCTCAGCGAAGCCGAGCTTCGCGCCTGGCGGGGGTTGCTGCGTGCGCATGCCTCGCTTGCCAAGCGCTTGGAGGGCCGGCTCGAGCGCGAGCACGGACTGCAGCTGAGCTCCTATGAGGTGCTCCAGCATCTGATGGATGCCCCTGCGGGCAAGATGCGCATGTGCGATCTCGCCGAGCACGCCCAACTGTCGCGCAGCGGGCTCACTCGCCTGGTCGACCGCTTGGAGCGCGACGAGCTGCTCAGCCGCTGTACCTGCCAGCACGATGCACGCGGCGCCTATGCGTGTCTCACCGACGGTGGCCGCGAGCGCTTGGAGGCCGCGCGCGGGACCCACAGAGCGGTTGTGCGCGAGCATTTCCTCTCCCACTTCTCAGAGCACGAGCTCGAGGCTCTCGGCAAGATGTGGGAGCGCATCGCCGCCGGCTGTTGCGGCGATGCGGCCAAACCGGCGGCTTCTCACAGCGACGTACCGGTCCAGCAGAGCGCACAGGCTTAGCTCAACGAGGCCGCCGCTCGCTTGCGGGGTCGGGGGTGATCTCCGCATCTCCAGCGGAGTTCTCGGCGCCTCCCGGAGGGCTGTCGATATCTCCCGGGGAGCTAACGGAGTCTGCCTCCTCTTCTCCCGCTCGATGGCGGGCACGGAAATGGGCGATTAGGAAGACGGCTATCGCGATCAGCACTGCCGCTACGCCATACAGGCCGAAGGCTTCGATTACGTTGCCGGCCGTATTGCCCAGGAAGTAGGCGAGTAGGCCGATCGCCGTCGCCCAACAGATTCCACCGAGCGCGTTCCACAGAAAGAACGAGCGCCAGCGCATGTGAGTAGCGCCCGCCAGCCAGGACGCCCACACGCGCAGGCCAAGCAGGAAGCGTCCGAAGAATACGGCCTTGGGGCCATGGCGCTCGAAGAACGGTTCTCCGGTGACGAGCACCTGCCGGCGCTGGCGCTCGAAGCGTCCCGGCCGCTCCAGTAGCCAGCGCCCCCCCTTGTGCCCGATCTGATAGCCGATGTTGTCGCCCACGATCGCCGCGACCGCAGCGATCGCGATGACCAGCTCAATCTGGAGCTTGCCTTGACTGGCCGCCACCGCAGCCGCGATCAGGCCGGTCTCGCCGGGCACGGGCACGCCACTTGACTCGGCCATCACGACGAGGAACAGCAATGGGTAGCCGAAGGTTTCGACGAGGTGGGTGACGTTGACGAGGGAGGCGAGCATTGTCTGCGGCTTCTAGGATGCCGCGTTGGTGGCTCTAACGATCGAAGCGCGCGATAGCGCCACGAATGCCCGCGCCGGGCGGCTTAGAACCGGGCATGGCGATGTTCGCACACCCGCATTCGTGCCGCTCGCGACGAAGGCCACCGTCAAGGGCCTCTTGCCCGCCGAGGTGAAGGCGCTTGGCTACGACATGGTGCTCGGCAACACCTTCCACCTGATGCTCAATCCAGGCGCCAAGCTGATCGAGCGCTTCGGTGGCTTGCACGGCTTCATGGATTGGGAGAGGCCGATCATCACCGACTCGGGCGGTTTCCAGGTCTTCTCTATGGGCCACGGCACGGTCGCCGATGAGATCAAGTCCCGCCCATCCCGTGGGCGCGATGGCGAGAACGCACCACGGGAGGGAGCGATCCTCTCGATCGACGAGCAAGGGGTGCGCTTCCGCTCCTATGTGGACGGCTCTGAGCGCTACCTCACACCTGAGGGGTCGATGGCGGTGCAGGCCTCGCTTCGCTCGGATATCGCGCTCGTGTTCGACGAGTGCACCCCCTTTCACGTAGACCGTGGCTACACGGAGCGCTCGACCGAGCGCACCCACCGCTGGCTGGAGCGCTGCTTGACTTGGCACGCCGAGCATGGTCCTTTAGAGCAACTCGTATACGGAATCGTGCAGGGAGGCGTATACGAAGACATGCGCCGTGCTTCGGCCCGCGTCGTGGCCTCCAGTGGCTGCGGGGGTGTGGCTATCGGCGGCTCGCTCGGTGCGGAGAAGGCGCAGATGTACGAGGTGGTCGGTTATGCCGTGGCCGAGCTAGGGGGCGAGTATGAGCGGCTGCCGCGCCACCTGCTCGGGATCGGCGACGTGGACGATCTGATTCGCGGGGTGGAGCTGGGGATCGACACATTCGATTGCGCGATGCCCACGCGCCTGGGTCGTCACGGCACCGCGCTTGTGCCAGAGCCGCACAACCGCTGGCGCGTGGATCTCACGAAAAGCGTGTGGCGGACCTCCGAGGAGACCTTGATGGAGGGCTGCTCCTGTCAAGCCTGCACGAGAGGCCTCTCGCGCGCCTACCTCTCCTATTTGGTGCGCTCCAAAGAGCTCACCGGGATGAGGCTGCTCACCGAACACAATCTGGCCTTTCTGGCGCAGCTGATGGCTGATCTGCGCAAGGCCGTTCTCGACGGACGATTGTCTGAGACGGCGGCTAGACTACGCTGCGAGTAACGGTTGTCCCGCTCGAAAGGGCGGTAGTTCTTACCGGGGGTCCGCGCAAGCGGGCCCCCCGCCTTTGTGGCTACTTCACGTTTTCGTGGACGAGCTGCTTGAGCGCTTCGGCGGATTCTTGGGCGTCGTTGTAAACAACGTTACGCAGCGTGATCTTGGTAGGCGCGGGAGAACTGAGGACAACGATCGCAGCGATCACGCCGCCGAGCACAAGCAGCGCGATCAGCATGCTCGTCAGGCGCCTGATGCCCGACCTTCGCCCTCGGGGTGCGGCACTCGCCACGATCGGTGCGGGGGTACGGGCGGGACCGCGACGTGGCTGGCGCGGGACTACCGCACTCCCACGTGGGCTTGCGCCCTCGTGCGCGCGCGTCGCGCTCGCCAGTACGCTCGTCGCCTCGGTGGCATGAGTAGCTCCGCGTGAGGGCTTGAGATGCTCGGCGGGGGAGATGCCGAGCGCTCCATCGTTGATCGCGCGTCCCATCTCGCGCGCGCTCTCGTAGCGGTCACGGGGATCGAGCGCGAGTGCCAGCGCCACCGCCTCGGCCAGCTCGGGCGTTACGGCCGCCACGAGCGAGTCGAGCAGCGCGGGCTCTTCCTGTTGCTGTTTGAGCGCCAGCTCCGTTAGCGAGGCCGCCTCGTACGGAAGGCGCCCAGAGATCAGCTGGTAGGTGACTACGCCGAGGGCATACAGGTCCGCGCGTGGACCGGCCTCCTCGCCACGGGCCTGCTCTGGGGCGAGATAGGCGGCGGTGCCAAGCACTGAGCCGACCTGTGTGATGCTCGACTGCTCAGTGGCCTTGGCGATACCGAAGTCGGCGAGCTTGACCTCTCCGTCGCGCGAGCGCAACAGGTTGCCGGGCTTGACGTCGCGGTGCACCACACCATGGCGGTGGGCATAGTGCAATCCCTCACAGGCCTGTTCGATGATGGCGACCGCTTCGTCCACCTCAACCCAGCCGTCGTCGCGCAAGATCTCGGCGCAGGACTGTCCCTCGATGTACTCCATCACGATGAAGTATTGGCCCGTGCGCTCGTCTTGGCCCGAGTCGAACACCTGCACGATGTTGGGATGGATGAGGCGCGCCGCGGCCTGGGCCTCACGCTGAAAGCGCGAGACAAATGTGGGATCCTCGGCGAGGTGCTCCGCGAGCAGCTTGACCGCCACACGACGCTCCAAGCGCTTGTCAAACGCCAGGTGAACGGTCGACATTCCGCCGAAGCCGAGCCTGTCGCTCAGTTGGTAGCGCCCGGCGATCTCGAGCTCGCTCACTGACCGCCTCCTGGGCTAGCTCCGCCCACGCCCGCGCCGCTGTCGCTTTCGGGTTCGACTTTGCCATCGCCTTTGCCTTGTCCTTCGCCTTTGCCTTGTCCTTCGCCTTTGCCTAGCCCTTCGTCTTTGCCGGGGCTTTCTTCGGCTTCACGGGCTTCGGTTCCACCGCTTTCGCTTGGCGGAGTCGTGGTTGTCGGTGTGGTGGTGCCGGGTGGCGTGGTCGTTGTACTTGTCGTCGTGGTGGGCGTCGTTTCCGTGCTTGTGGAAGTCGTCGTGGTCGAGGTGGGCGTTGTCTGTGTGCCGGTTGTCGAGGTTTCCGCGGGCTGCTCACACATCGCCAAGGCCTGTTTGCGCAAGTTTGAGATGCCCTGTTGCAGGCGAGCATGCAAGCCCCGGTCCACATTTGCCGGGAGCGCAAGGAAGTCCTGCTCGGTCTTGCCCAGCGCCGATTCGGTTTCCGCGCAACTGCCGTTGCCAGCTTCGGCGGCTTGGGCGACCGCTTCGAAGTCGCTTTGCAGTGGGCCGGCGTTGGCGGAAGGGATTAGTCCGGTGCCCGAGCTGCCGCATGAGACCAGCACAGCCGCAGCAACGCCAAGCAG
Organism: uncultured Solirubrobacterales bacterium; assembly: GCA_963731565.1. Taxonomy (GTDB): domain Bacteria; phylum Actinomycetota; class Thermoleophilia; order Solirubrobacterales; family Solirubrobacteraceae; genus Palsa-744. The sequence continues at coordinate 2,854,605 of CAVSWG010000001.1, read as the reverse complement.
TCCCGCGGGGATCAAGCGGATGAGGATTCGCATGTTCACTGACCGTACTCCAAGCGCTCAGCGAGGGAGTCTGGCAAACGCGCCGCTCGGATCGCCGCGGCGGCGCCGGCCACGTCATAAGGGGTGCGCCGGTAGGAGGCTGCCTGTCCGTCCAGATCCAGTAGCAACCACGCGGCGCGTGGATCGCCATCGCGCGGCTGACCCACGCTGCCGGGGTTGAGCAGCCACTCTCCAGTCGATATGTCAAGCTCCGTGTCCGCACGACGTGGCTCCCCGGTGGCCGCCTCGCCGTCATAGCGCACGAACGAGGAAGCCACATGCGAATGCCCGATCAGGCAGACCCGGTGTGTCTGGGCATCGAGGCACAACTCGGCGAGCAGCGCCGAGAGCACGTACTCCCAGACAGGGTCGCGAGGGCTGGCGTGATAGAGGCCGATCTGGTCCTCTTCGCCCTGGGGCTGCAGCTCTGACAGAAAGGAGAGGTTGGCGGGTGCGATCACTTCGCGCGTCCATTGTGCCGCAAGGCTGGCGCCGCGAGTGAACTCGTCCAGCGGCAGCTCGCCGACAACCGCGATGTCGTGGTTTCCCGCCAGGCACACCGCGACATGGCGACGTACGAGCTCCACGCAGGCGTCCGGGTCGGCGCCATAGCCGACGATGTCTCCGAGGCACCACAGCTCTGTGGCCTCGCTGTCGGCGACGGCCTCCAGCACGGCTTCGAAGGCCTGACGGTTTGAGTGGATGTCCGAGACGACCGCGACCTTCATCCTCCAAAAACCCTCCATCGGTCCCTACGCCCCTAGCGGGGCGCGGGGATGCGGGAGCAGGCGGCAGCGCGCTCCGCAGGGGCGCACGGTCGGGTCACTACTCGTCGGTTTCCCCGGCCTCGGCGCCACCGTACTCGGGCAGGTTCTTGATGCCCTCACGGGTGCGCCACTTCGAGTAGTTGTCCTCCATCGCGTCGATCAGCTCGCGCATGAAACGGGGGGAGAGGTTCACGCGCGATACGACCACGCCGGGCACCTCCTCGGACTCGACCTCGTGGTCGACCCTCGCGAAAGTGACCGTGAACTCATAGTCGGAGTGGCTCACGTTCGCGAAGTTCGCGTATACGCCCCCCATGATCTCTGGGGATAGATGAATGTTTATGTGGCGCTCGGCGCCTGGGTTCTCGTCGTTCACAAACCTAGTATCGCAACCTGGGCGGGGGATCGGGTGCGGGCGGCGCATAAGATCCTCGCCAGTGAGCCCCACGACGACCGAGACCGGCCTGCGAGAGACTGTGATTGCCCTTGCCGGTGAGCTCTCACAAGGCGTGGGCACCCACCAGGCGATCACGCTCGAGCGTCCTCCGCGGGGCGACTTCGGCGACTACTCGACTAACGCTGCGCTGCTGTTGGCTCCCGCCGCTGGCGCGCCGCCCCGCGAGTTGGCCCAGCGGCTGGGCGAGGCTTTGGCCGAGCGACTCGGCGCACAGCTTGAGCGCTTTGAGGTAGCGGGGCCGGGATTCTTGAATCTGTTCCTTGCCGATGCCTGGCACCGTGCCGCGCTCGTGGCTGTGCTCGCCGCGGGGGAGAGCTTCGGTCGCTCTGGGACGCTCACGCCCGGGCGGATCATCGTGGAGTTCGTGTCGGCCAACCCAACAGGCCCGATGCACGTTGGCCACGCTCGCAATGCCGCCTACGGAGACGCGCTTGCGAGGGTTCTCGCCTTCCACGGGCACCAGGTCGAGCGCGAGTTCTACGTCAATGACGCCGGCTCACAGGTCTTCAAGCTCGGTGAGTCGATCGGTGCGCTCGCGCGTGGGGAGGAGGTTCCTGCTGACGGTTATCGAGGGGACTACGTGCCAGAGCTAGCTGCCAGGTTGGCGAATGCAGCTGCGATGGATCCCGCTGAGCTGGGGGAGGCCGCCGTGAACATCATGGTCGGCCAGATGCAAGGCTCGCTGGAGGCATTTCGTGTGCAGAGCTTTGACCATTGGGCTTTTGAGAGCAAGCTCCATAAGGGAGCTCCAAGCCCGGTCGATCACGCGCTCTCACTGCTCGAGCAGAGCGGCCACACTTATCGCAGCGAGGGCGCTCTGTGGTTGCGCACCACCGACTACGGCGACGACAAGGATCGTGTGCTGGTGCGCTCCAGTGGCGAGCACACTTACTTCGCCTCAGACATCGCCTACCACCAGGACAAGCGCGAGCGTGGCTTCGATCGCCAAATCGACGTATGGGGCGCGGATCACCACGGTTACGTGGCACGCATGAAGGCTGCCTACGAGGCTCTTGGCGGCGATCCGGGGCACCTGGAGATGCTGATCATGCAGCTGGTGCATCTCGTACGTCGCGGCGAGCGGGCCCAGATGTCAAAGCGCGCGGGCGAGTTCGTCACGCTCGACGACCTGCTCGGGGAGATCGGCGTGGACGCGGCGCGTTGGTTTCTGCTCTCGCGCTCGCACGACACCACGATCGATCTCGACCTCGACCTGGCGCGTGAGGAGTCGAGCGAGAACCCCGTCTACTACGTTCAGTATGCCCACGCGCGCATCGCCTCCATGCTCGCGAAGGCCGGTACCGGGCGCGTCAAACGGGCCTTGCACAGCGTTGGTGAGAGCGAGGAGCAGTTGGACCAGGCTGAGCGCACACTCATCAAGAAGCTGCTTGCTTTTCCGAGTGAGGTGCGCGAGTCGGCAGAGCGCAGGGCGCCCCACCGGATAGCCGCCTACGCACTCGAGCTCGCCCAGCAGTTCACTGCCTTCTACCGAGATTGCCGTGTGCTTGGCGCGGAGCCGCAGGCGCTCGAATCGCAGCGGCTTGCCTTGTGCGTGGCCTCACTGAATACGATCGCCAGCTCGCTCGAGCTGCTCGGGGTGGATGCGCCCGAGGAGATGTAGTGAGAGCGGTCTCCGGACTGGTCGGACGCTTTCCCTTCTGAGCGCTCTAGTCGAAGCGCTTCAAATCCGCATCAAGGCGTGCCGCATCGCCCTCGCTCAGCTTCGGGGTGCTCGGCGTAGAGGCGGCTTTTGCGCGCGCGTTTCGCCGCCAGCTTGGGAGCAGCAGCGCGAGCAGTGCCAGCAAGGCCAGCACCACGGCGATCGGAACGACATAGGCGGTCAGATCGAAGCCTTTCGCGCCGGGCAATCCGAGCACGGCCTCCCCGTACTGGCCGACGAGCGCGCTCTTTATCTGGGCTTCGGTCTTGCCTTCGGCGATCAACCCACGAATGAGAGCCCGCTCGCGGTCTGCCTGGGGCGATTCGGCGACGTTCAAAGGGATCCTGCACGTCACACACATCACTTGGCGTTCGATCACGGGCAGTGTGGTGCGGGGGGTCTGAGCCTCCCCGGAGGCGGGCAGCATGGCCGATGAGAGCGCTAGCACCGCCGTCAAAGCGATCACGAAAGCCCTTGCCTTGTTCACTAGTGTTCCGATGCTCACGAGCGCTCTGCCAAGGCGATGGCGCGATCCAGGAAGGCTTCGCTGACTTCCTCGCGTGAGATCGCCACAACATGACCGTAGCGGTCGATCACAAAGGTCTCTGGGATCTCGTTCGTGCCATAGGAGCGGGCAAATTCACCGCTCACGTCGCGTAGCGTCGGGAAGGTGAGCCCGTGTTGCCTTACGAAGCCAAGCGAGTCAGAGGAGGCGTCCCTGAACGTGACGCCAAGCACCGTGCCGTCACGGCGCAGCAGCGCGTGCTGCTCGTGCTCGAGAATGGGCGCCTCTTCTTGGCAGGGCGTACACCAGGAGGCCCAGAAGTTGAGCACAACCACCTTCCCGCGGTAGGAGGCCAGTGAGCGCTTGCCATCGCCCGAGAGCAATGGCAGCAGGGTCTTTGCCGAAGGAGCCTCGGGGTGCAAGCCGTGCTCGATCGAGTCGTCGAGCGTGCGCGTGGGCGATTGGGTGGAGATCCCGTATACGAGCAGGCCGATCAACGCGGCACCGAGCAAGCCGATCGCGAAGGGCATCACAGAGCGTTTGGCCATCGAGCGAAAGCGTAGTGCGCTCGTGTCGCGACGGCGTAATATCTGCCCTGCGCGGTGGTAGCTCAGTTGGTAGAGCGCAAGCTTCCCAAGCTTGAGGTCGCGGGTTCGAGGCCCGTCCGCCGCTTGAGACTCGCAGTCGCCTGACACCACGACATCCCCGATAGCTGCAAGGCTAGGCGTTGTGAACGGTTCAACCGTGACGAAGACCGCCGTCGCCGGTGCTCAGGTGATCCTGCTGACGTTGGCCGCCGGCCAGTTCTTGATGGCGCTCGACAGCTCCGTGATGAACGTTTCGATCGCGACCGTCGCGGAGGACGTCGGCACCACGGTAACCGGGATCCAGGGTGCGATCACGGCCTACACGCTCGTGATGGCGATGCTGATGATCCCCGGGGCGAAGGTCGGCGCACTGATCGGCCGCAAGCGTGCGTTCATGATCGGCTGCGTCATCTACGGCTGCGGTTCGTTCACGACCGCTCTCTCCCAGAGCCTGCCGGTGCTCCTGTTCGGCTGGTCCTTCCTGGAGGGCGTCGGCGCCGCGCTGATCCTGCCGTCGATCGTCGCGCTGGTCGCCGGCAACTTCCCGGCTGAGCGTCGTCCCGCCGCCTACGGCCTGGTGGCCGCCGCCGGGGCGATCGCGATCGCTGTCGGTCCGCTTGTCGGCGGGCTGGCGACGACCTATGCATCCTGGCGCTGGGTCTTTGCTGGTGAGGTCATGCTCGTGGCGGTCATCCTGGTGCTGGCACGTCGTGCCGAGGACGCCCCTCCCGACCGCCAACCGAAGATCGACCTGATCGGCGCGTTTCTTTGCGCCGCCGGCCTCGGCGTGTTCGTCTTCGGCGTGCTGAAGTCAGGCTCCTGGGGCTGGGTGGTATCGAAGTCGGGCGCGCCCCAGTGGTTCGGGATGTCGCCCGTGCCGTGGCTGATGGTGGCCGGGCTCCTGCTGGTGTGGTCGTTTCTGCACTGGGAGGGCCGGCTGGTCGCGCAGAGCAAGGAGCCGCTCGTCGATCCGCAGCTATTGCGCAACGAACAGCTCCGCGGCGGGCTGATCATGTTCTTCTTTCAATATCTCCTGATGATGGGGGTTTTCTTCCTGATCCCGCTCTACCTGTCGGTGGCACTAGGACTGTCGGCGATAGACACCGGGGTTCGGATCATGCCCATGTCCCTGACCCTGCTGGCGGCGGCGCTGGGAGTGCCGCGGCTCCTCCCGGACATCTCGCCGCGCCTGGTTGTACGCGTTGGGATCCTCTTGATTCTGCTCGGGTTGCTGGTGCTGCTGGCGGCGATCGACATCGATGCAGGGGCCGAGATCGTGACCGTTCCACTGCTGCTCGTCGGACTCGGCATCGGCGCGTTGGCATCCCAACTCGGTGCTGTGACGGTCTCAGCCGTGCCCGACGAGCAGAGCTCAGAGGTGGGCGGCGTGCAGAACACGGTGACCAACCTCGGCGCCTCGCTGGGCACAGCACTCGCAGGCTCGATCTTGGTCGCCGTGCTGACGGCATCGTTTCTGACACACATCGAGACGAGCAACGCGGTCCCGCAGAGCGTCAAGACCAAGGCGAATACCGAGCTATCCGCCGGTATCCCATTCATGTCCGACAAGCAGCTCCAGGCCGCCACCAAGGAAGCAGGCGCCAGCAACGAGGTGACGCAGGCGGCGCTCGACGCCAACGCCCAAGCTCGCCTCGACGGCCTCCGCGCCGGCCTCACGGTCCTGATCCTGATCGCGGCCGCCGCGCTTTTCTTCGTCGGGCGAATGCCGACACGACAACCCGGCTCTGAGCCACTGCATCGTCATCGAGCCTGAGAGCTCTGGGAGAGGCTCCCGGGCTCCCGCAAGCAGAGTGACACGTAGATTGTCCAACCAGTGCCGAGCAGCAGGCCGGCGACTACGTCGCTTGGATAGTGGACACCCAGGTAGACGCGAGACGCGGCCACTGCGAGAACGATCACCAGCGCGACGCCAGTAGCCACGCGGGTTAGCGTCGGCAGTGCCCTTGCCGCCCGCATCGCAAACACCAGCGAGAACCAGAACGCGCTGGCCTGCGTCGCATGGCCCGAGGGAAAGCTCCAGCTTGTAACCGCCTGTAGGTGTTCGACGGGTGGTCGCGGCCGCGCCACGAGCAGCTTTACTAGGACAGTGATCAGCATTGCGCCGCCGAGACTGAATGCGATAGCGAGCGCCTCTCGAGGCAGGCCCGCCCGCTCGAGCACCAGGCAGATGATCAAGGCGAGCGGCACCAACAGGAATGCGCTTCCCGCCCATGTCACCACCCGCGCCGCCTGGTTCAGTGTCTCAGAGCGCTCGGCGGCTATATCGCGCGCAGCGTTCAGGTCTGCGGATGCGAACACCGATAGCAACAGCTCCCCGACACCCCAGCCGATGAGCACAAAGGCAAGGAGGCCGAGCAGCAGTCGCGTACTTGTGTGACTCACCGGCCTGCGGCTACTCGGACCAGCGCTCCCAGGTTCTCTGATGTGAGTGCCACCGCGCGTGCTGCCGGCGATAGACCTGCGCTGCGCGGCAGTCGCACGCGCAATGCTCCCGGCAGTGATGCGAACCGCAATGGTGGGTCTAGTACCAGCGCCTCGCCGTCGAGGCCGACCTCGACGGGGCCACCAGAGTGGACCTCGAACTCCGGCGATGACCAGGACAGTAGGCCGGGGTAGCGCGCTGCTTGGCCGGCCAGCTCGAGCGCAACGAGCTTTGACACGTTCGCGCCCTGCACCCGGGCGGCGACGATGCCAAGCAGTCCCGTATCGATCCGCTCGCGTGTGCCGGCGCCCGAAAGGTGCGTGAGCTCATATGGGTTATTCGATACCAATACGAGTGGGGCGTCGTCGCAGTTGCTCCCATCGGGGGTAGTGAACTGGAGGTCGATCGCCTCGGCGCCTGGGCCGAGCAGGTCCGGCAGCATGTCCGTCCACGTCCCGAGCTTGGCGTCGCGATAGGCCTCGGATTGAACGACCTTCGCGTAGACGCCGAGCGACGCATTGTTGACGAATACGCGGTCGTTCACGCGCGCCAGGTCGATGCGCCGCTCGACGCCATCGGTGAATGCGTCCAGCGCACCCACGACATCATCCCGGTCAAGGCCAAGGTCAAGCGCGAAGTGGTTTCGTGTTCCCGCAGGAATGCAAACGTGGGCAATGTCGCGCCGTGCGGCAACCGTTGCCACGAGCGCCTGCGACCCATCACCCCCGGCCATTCCGATGACATCCGCGCCCCGGGTGATGGCGCTCTCGGCGAGCTCGAGCAGATCATCGCCTCGCTGTAGGACGATCGGCTCGATACCTCGCCTGCGAGCCTCTCCAGCGAGATCGAAGCGCTCCGCCTTCCCGCCGCCTGACTTCAGGTTGATGATCAGTGCCCCCGAGCTGGCCGCACCTACCCGCACGATCGCAGTGGCCATCATTCCGAGCGCTGCCTCTCCAGTTCGCCCCAATGCGTAGCGCGCGGTCAATCCGAACAGCGCGAGCAGCAGGAGCAGTGCGGCCAGCACCAGCAGCCCCTGCCAGTGGGTTGCGAGCACCACGATCAAGCCAGCTCCAGCAAGCACACCGACCACCGCGCCGAGGGTGCGCAGCGCGCCACGCTCTGTCAAGGCGAACCAGATGGCGGCGTTCGCAAGCAGGACGAGCCCGACCGCGAGCACGGCGATGGGGACGTCACCCGCAAGCGCGACGGCGGCAACCACGGCCATCGCGGCAGGCAGGAGCAGTGCGAGGATCGCGGCGATGCGCCGCAGCACAGGGCGCCGCGCGGCCCAGTCTCCTTTAGAAGTCACCGACATTCTGGGCATGTTGATCATGTTCTCAGATCCCGTGCACCAAATCGAACTGCATTCAAACTGTCGCCTATTTCTCGTTGAGGTGCGTTGCATTTGGGATTTAGCGTTGACCCCTGGATTTGGTGACATAGAAGGTTTATGGTGAGTTGACTCCGACACTGCTGTCACCGCAATGGCAGCTACGAGAAGGGATCAGGACATGTTGCGAAGGGTTAGGGACATGCCATCTGGAACGATCGGCTTTGAGGCGGTCGGGGAGGTAGAGGACGACGACTGGGAGGACACCGTCGAGCCTGTGTTGCGCCAGGAGATCGCTGCGGGTCGTAACGTGCGGCTGCTCTATCTGATCGGCACTGCAGCCCGCGAGGTAGAGGGCGATGCGATGAGCGCTGACGCGGGCTTCCGTGTGCGCCACGCGACCTCCTACGAGCGTGTGGCGGTGGTCAGCGACGAGGACTGGATACGTCCCGCGTTGCGCGCTCTTTCCTTCCTGCTTCCCGGAAAGGCCCGAGGTTTCCGCGTCCGTGATCTTGCCGAGGCAAAGGCCTGGCTTGCGCAGGACGAAGCCTAGAGGGCACAGGCGGAGAACTCGCTGGCGAGCACCGCTCGCGACGATGCAGACAACCAGCCACAACAAAGGGAGAGTCTGATGGATATCTTTGAGGTCGAGCAGAAGGAGACCGTCAGCAGGGAGGAGGTCGCGGAGCGCCTGCGGCTCCTCGCCGACATGCTCGCTCGTAACAACGACTTGGAGTTTGACCGCGGCGGAATGCATTTCACTGTTCACGTTCCCGATCAGCTTCAGCTCAAGGTCGAGCTGGAGGTGGAGACCGACGAGCGCGAGCTCGAGATCGAGCTTAAATGGTGATTGCTCGCGATGGCCGCCCTTCGGCTTATGGCGCCCTCGGGCGGAATTGTCGCTGCTCGTCGTGGCCTTGGCCGACGATCCGGCAGGTCGCCTCGGGCACTTCATTCCACACACCTGGCATGTCACCCAGTGGCTCGGAGACGACCATGTGTGAGTCCTCTGAGACCTCCTCGTACAGCTCCCGCTTGGGATAGAGCTTGCGCAGGGTCGGTACGTCTGTCGTGTAGAAGAGCGAGCGGGATTTTCCCTCGCTCGAATACCGGACTGTCCAGATGGCCTCACCACTGGTCGTGGCGATCGTGCCCTGAAATGGATTGGCGACCCCATGCCGGCCTGCCACCTTCTCCACCAGCCCGACGGCGCGCTCGATCGCGGCGGGCGGATCGTCCTCGAGGCCCAAGGTGAGGGCCAGAAAGAACAGTATCTCGGAGTCGGTCTGTCCCGCGATCTGCGGATAAAGCGACGGATCAACGGCGAGCACGAGGTCGCGCTTGATCGCGGCGAACTCGTTGATATAGCCGTTGTGCATGAATAGCCAGCGATCGTGGCGGAACGGGTGGCAGTTCGTCTGTTGGACGGAGCTGCCGATCGCCGCACGGATATGAGCGAAGAAGTTCGATGAGCTGATGTGGTCTGCGAGCTCGTGCAGGTTTTTGTCATTCCAGGCCGGCTCGGTGCTGTGAAAGACGCCTGGAGTCGCAAGCGCCCCATACCAGCCAACGCCGAAACCGTCACCGTTCGTCGTCTCGGCGCCGAGCCGCGAGTGCAGGCTCTGCTCAATCAGCGAATTGGCCGGCCCATACAACGCTTCCTTCAGCAGAAGCGAAGATCCTGAATACGCGAGCCAGCGGCACATCGGCGGATCCTTTCTTGGGTGCTTGATTATGTCTGGTCTAAGCGCCGTAAAAGTCGAGCACAAGTCCGGTGTAAAGAGCTCGCTCCGCGAGGCTGGCCTCCAGATGATGCCATGAGTCGAGTCGATGAGCTGGATGTCCTGGCGAGTGCGTCAAGCTTCGGGATCGCGCGCGGGGCTGCTGGCCTACGTAGTTGGCCTATACGTAGTTAACCCTGCTTCGATCTGTGGTCGTCCAGGGAAGATGTCCCTCGGTATTCCACTTAATCTATTCCGATGGTCGCGATGCGTTGGGCTTTTCGGGTAGGTGGGCTGGGCTTCTCCCTATTCGCGTTGGCGGCATGCGGCTCGGGCGGCGGGGCGAGCGTAGCCAGCAGCCTGAGTCAGACCGCCTCAAGCCGTGCGGATGGCACCACCGCGAGCGCAAGCGGTAGTAAGCCAACCGATACGCAGGCCAAGACCGAGACACGGTCCTCGCAGGACCAAACAGCGACTAGGTCGGCGCAAACAAAGTCCGCGACGACCGCGGCCACCAAAACGACTCCCACCACCACAAGTACCGCGTCGTCCCCGACCAAGACCGTTACCCAAACCAAGACGGTCACACAGCCATCGCAGACAACGACCGTAACCGCACCTACACAGACGAACACGGTCGTCAAGACCCAGACCGTCACCGCTCCGACCACCCCGACCACGACCACGACATCGACGAGCCACGCTCCAGCGGCGGCAGCGGCAGCCGGGGCCGCCGCTGCCGCAAACAAAGAGCCGTCCTCGGAATCGAGTGGTCTGCCGGGGTGGGTCTGGGCACTCATCGGCGCTGCCGTTGTCGGTGCCGCGATCTGGATTATCAGTCTGATTCGTCGTGGTAGAAACGGCAGCTCGTCGAGCGATGGGTGATATTCGGAGCGCCCCAGGATGGGCTCGGGGTCCGGCGGGAAGCTCCGTGAGGCGTTTATCATTCAGCCGGTCCAACTCGGGAGGAGTCGCTATCTGCCGCGGATGACGGATACAGAGTGGAGGGAGTTCCTCGCCGCCGGTACGCGCACCGGCAAGCTTGCGACGACGCGCGTGGACGGACGCCCGCATGTCGTACCGGTCTGGTTCGTGCTCGACGGGGACGATCTCGTCTTCAACACAGGGGCTGACACGGTCAAGGGACGCTCGCTGCTCAGAACCGGCTGGGCAAGTCTCTGCGTCGATGACGAGAGCCCACCATTCTCGTTCGTGACGGTCAGCGGACCGGTCGCAATCAGCACCGACCTTGATGAGATGCTCACGTGGGCGATCCGGATCGCCGCACGGTACATGGGCGACGCGCAGGCCGAGCAGTTTGGCCGGCGCAACGCCGTGGAGGGAGAGTTGCTGTTGAGGCTCCGGGCTACTCACGTGGTCGCCGTTAGCGGCCTCGCAGACTGACTCCTCCGTCTTGGGCATCGTCAGCCGAGGCGAGGTTTCCTCGCGAGGCTCGGGAGATCTCAATTCAGCGTACGGAGCTTGTGTATTAGACCTCGAGTTCGAGCTTAAGCTCACACATGTCAACGGAGGCGCGGACACCCGGAGTCTCTGAGGCATCCATGGCGCTAAACGCTTGGGCGCCTGCGCTCATGTCCTCCGCCGTGGCAAAGTGCTGGAGAACCACGGCGGTGCCCTGCGCCTCGTCAAACATCATCCTCAGGCCAGTGGTGGGCACGCCCGGGGGTGGTCCGTCCGACTCTTTTATACGGGCCAGCAATCCCTCCATCCGCTCGGCGTTCACACCGGTGAATCTCACGACACGCACATACATGGGGAGCCTCCTCGCATTCGGTAGATACCAACATACACCCACCTACGCCAAGCCATCAACACGCCCTAAGGGCTTGGGCTGGCTGGGGTGGTGGCAGTGGTAGAGGACTTGCCGGTGGTGCCCGTCGGCGTTGTAGTCGTAGGGGCTTGCGTAGTGACCGTCTTGGCTGGTGTCGTGACGGTAGTGGTGGGCGCTGTGACCGTCTTCTGCTGAGTCACCGTGGTCGGGTTGACGGTCGTGGAATGACCGATGCTGAGCGATTGAGTCGTAACAGAAGCGGGTTTGGAGTTTTTGTTGGAAGCCAGTAGCACGACCACCACGATCAGTGCGATGACTAGCACTGTGCCGAGAGCGATCGCCCAGCCGTTGCTGCCGCCTTGGCCATTGGTGGGAGGCGGGTATCCACTGCCGGGCGGCTGAGGCGGGTATCCGGCGCCGCTAGATGGATCGCCGGGGTTTGGACTCGAGCGCGAGGGATCGAACGGCGGATTGCCGGCGCTCGAGCTCGGTGGCGGCAAAGGCGGCTCGCCCTGGGGTGGCTCATTACTGGCGTTCATGGCCGACTTCCTTTCGATAAAAGGCCGGCAAGCTGATAGCTCAGGCTAGCGCGTGCTGGTCGGCCAGACCAGTCGCATCATCGCTCGCCGGCCGAGGTATCCGCCGTTGCAATCACAAGCGCGTGCTCTCGCGCCGTGCTCTCGGGCTGAACGGCCAACCCTGTGGGTATAACCTCATCCGCAGGCTATTCGCCACCCCGTCGCACAACTCCGAGGAGGATGACTGTGCCGTCAAAGGACCAGACAACCGGGCAGCGCGTCGAGGAGAGCCCACCTGATCTCCGGGGGAGGCGGATCGAGAAGCTCGAGAGCGAGTACGGCAACCGCTACCGGCTGGAGCCCGCGCCCGACAACAAGCTGCCGAAGGCCGGTATGCCAGCCGAGGACGCTCTCGGGCTTGTCGGCGAAGAGGTGCTGCTGGATGGTCTGCCGATGCGAAATCTCGCGACCTTCGTGACGACCTGGATGGAGCCGGAGGCTGATCAGTTGATCGCGGGCTCGCTGCACACCAACTTCATCGATCACGCTGAGTATCCGCAGACGGCGGAGATCGAGCAACGCTGCATCCGCATGCTCGCCGATCTCTTCAACGCTCCGGGGGAGACGACGGGGGCGCGTACGCAGGGCTCATCCGAGGCGATCATGCTCGGCGCGCTCTCCCTGAAGTGGAAGTGGCGCAATCGCCGTCAGGCGCAGGGGAAGGGGGTGGACAAGCCCAACCTCGTGTTCGGTGGCGACGTGCACGTCGTGTGGGAGAAGTTTTGTCGCTACTTCGACGTCGAACCGCGCATTGTGCCCTTGAAGAAGGACAAGTACACGATCGGGCCCGAGGACGTGGAGCCGCACATAGACGAGAACACGATTGGGGTGGCGGCTGTGCTCGGCACAACGTTCACCGGTCACGCGGATGACATCACCGGGATCAACGATTACCTCGTCAAGCTTAAGGGCGATAAGGGCTTGGACGTTCCGTTGCACGTGGACGCGGCCAGCGGTGGCTTTGTGTGGCCCTTCTTGTATCCCCACACTGAGTGGGACTTCCGCCTCGAGCAGGTCCGCTCGATCAACGTGTCAGGTCATAAGTTCGGTCTCGTCTATCCCGGAATCGGATGGCTCGTGTTCAGGGAAAAGAGCGACCTCCCGGACGATCTCGTTTTCTATGAGAACTATCTCGGCAAGCGCGACGCGACGTTCACATTGAACTTCTCGACGGGCTCGGCGATGGTGCTTGCGCAGTACTACAACTTCGTGCGCTATGGGCATGACGGCTACCGCTACATCATGGAGACGATGCAGTACAACGCGCGTCTGCTCGCCAAGGAGATCGTCGACTGCGGCGAGTTCGCACTGATCGGCAACGAGCAGGACGAGCAGTTGCCGCTTGTTGCATTCCAACTGGAAGGAGAGCATGACTATGACGAGTTCGACGTCGCCGCCCAACTCGCGGCCGAGCGCGGCTGGATGGTCCCTGCCTACACCCTGCCGCCCAACGCTGAGCACGTGAAGATCATGCGTGCGCTCGTCAAGCAGACACTTGGACACTCGCTGGTCGCGACTCTAGGCAGTGACATCGTCGAAGCGTGCGCCACACTCGAGAAGAAGGGCCGCCTGCACGAGTCCGACCGCAAACGGGTCAAGATCAACCCCGGTTTTTAAGAGCCAGCGGACAGGATTACAGCCCTCTCCATCGAACATGTGACAGGTGTCACAAGGCACTATTTACGGAAGGAGTGCACATGCGAGGAGTTGGCAGTGCGTTGTTCGCGGGCATCCTCTTGTTGGTCGCGGGCACCATCAACATCATCTACGGCATCGCTGCGGTAGGAAACGCAAGCTTCTTCGTCAACGACAACCGATACGTATTCGCAAGTCTCCACACGTGGGGATGGATCACGATCATTCTGGGCATCATCCAATTGACAGCGGCGCTTTCGCTGTTCGGTGGCGGCGCCTACGGACGTATAGTCGGGATCATCGCGGCCACCATCGGCGCGGTTGGAGCTTTGCTCTCGATCGGTGGAGCCTACCCCTTCTGGTCATTGGGCATCTTCGCTATCTGCCTGATCGTGATTCACGGGCTTGCCGTTCTCGGCGAGCCGAAGACGGCTTAACGGCTTCACGCTGAGCGTAGTCTCGGACCGGCCGGCGCGCGGCAAAGCGCGCCGGCGACAGGTCCAAGCCTTGGCGTCGCGCCTTCTCATGTCGTCGCCGCGTGCGGCGTCACCACGATTGCGATCCTCGCTCCGGGCGAGCAGTAAACATCCTTGCGATGAGTTTCCTTGCGCCGCACAGTCTTATAGGAAACCCAACGATAGGAGGATGTAGTGAGCTAGGCTTCGACTAAGACCCATATCACCCAGCTTGGCACCGTCATGGTCCCCGTCAGCGACCAGGACCGAGCACTAGAGTTCTACGTCGAGAAGCTCGGCTTCGAGACGCGCGCCGATATTCCTTACGGAAACGGTGAACGGTGGGTAGAAGTGGCGCCCAAAGATGCGGCTACGTCGATTTCATTGGTGCTCCCGCGCGAGGGGGACCCGGTCGGGATCGAGACCCGCATTGGGTTCACCACCGAGAACGTCGATGCGGACTACGTCGACCTGCAGGCGCGGGGCGTAGATGTCGACGAGCAAGTGATGCGCATGGGCGATCCCGTTCCGCCGATGTTCTTCTTCCGCGATCAGGATGGCAACAGCCTGCTGGTCGTCCAGCGCGACTGAAAGAGCTCTTGCGAGGTCACCGAGCTTAGGTGGTGACCTTGGCGGGCGCCGCCTGATCAATAAACGAAACGAGAGGATCGAGATGGGAAGAATCGTCGTTACCGAGTTCATTTCGCTGGATGGCGTGATCGAGGCGCCAGGCGGTGGCGAGGGTTTCGCACATGCAGGCTGGACCTTCGAGATCCCGCGCGGCGAGGAGGGCGACAAGTTCAAGCTCGATGAGGTCATGGACGCGGAGGCCCAATTGCTCGGACGGGTTACCTTCGAAGGGTTTGCCGTGGCCTGGCCTTCGATGCAGGGCCCGTTTGCCGACAAGTTCAACAGCATGCCCAAGTACGTCATCTCCTCGACGCTCGAGCGCCCCGAGTGGAACAACTCGACCGTGCTGAAAGGCGACGTCGTGGAGGAGGTCTCAAAGCTGCGAGAGAGCCTCGACGGGGACGCGCTTGTGGCCGGCAGCGGACAGCTCGTGCAGGCACTACTGGAGCACGACCTCGTGGACGAGCTGCGTCTGATGGTCTTCCCGGTCGTCTTGGGCCAAGGCAAGCGTCTGTTCGGTGCCACGAGCGACAAGAAGCGCTTGCATCTGGCGGACTCAAAGATCGTCGGTGAGGGCATTGCCATCCTCACCTATAGGCCGGCCAACTAAAGGTCGCCCACTGGACGCGATCGCCTTTGCCATCCGAGGTCCAATCGAGCGCGCAGACCTACCGGGGCTGTGCGCTCGATTGTGTGCTCTCTTGGAGGTCGGCAGCGCAAGCATCGTGATGTGCGACGTAAGCGCCGCCGTCGCCGATGCGAGAACAGTCGACGCGCTTGCGCGGCTCCAGCTTGCCGCAAAGCACAACGGCTGTCAGGTAAGGCTGCAATCCGCTTCTCCGGAGCTCCGTGCGCTGATTCAGCTCATGGGGCTTCGGGACGTGCTTGGGTGAGTGGGCGCCGCTGATCCCCAGGCGAGCGGGGCAGCCCAAGCCGTGCGCCGCTAATCCTCTAGGCGAGCTGGCAGCCCAAACAACGGAAACAGCTGCTCGGTGCTCAAGAAGAACGTGAACTCCCCAATTGCTCCGTCTGCGATCTCAAGCACCTGCAGCGCCCATGGGTCATAACCCTTGCCCGACTGGCTTGGCTTGTACTGGCCAAAGGCCACCGATCCGTTGGCTGTGACCGTGGGCACAAGCCGCGACCCCTTGCATTCGAATCCCGGTCCAAACCACCACTCAAGGATGTCCTCGCGGCCGCGCAACCACATGTCATAAGGAGGCATCGACTGGCTGGCGTCCTTCTGAATCAATGCCGTGAGCGCATCCAGGTCATACGCCTCGAACGCCTCGACATAGCGCGCAAGCAACTCGCGCTGGGCTCCGTCCATGCCCACAGGCTCGGGATCGTTCGAGCTCACATCGCTTGCCTGCAGCGTCGCGCGTGCACGCTGAAGCGCGCTGTTCACCGAGGCCACACTCGTGTCGAGTAGCTCCGCGACCTCCTTGGCCTGCCAGCGCAGCACCTCGCACAAGATCAAGACCGCTCGCTGCCTCGGAGCCAGATGCTGCAGCGCCGCAACGAATGCCAAGCGCACCGTCTCCCGAGCCATCGCGGCCTCGGCGGGATCGTTCTGTGATGCCAGCATGCTGCCCGGGATCGGCTCGATCCAGGTCACCTCCGGCAGCACGTTCAGGTTTGCCGCCTCGGGTGCCTGGGCGCCGCCCAAATCCATCGGACGCGCCCGTCGGGCACGTCCAGCCGTCATGTCAAAGCACACGTTCGTGGCGATCCGATACAGCCATGAGCGTAGTGCTGAGCGACCCTCAAAGCGCTCGTGCCCGCGCCAGGCGCGCAGCATCGTCTCCTGCACCGCATCCTCAGCCTCGAATGGCGAGCCGAGCATCCGGTAGCAGTAGCCGGTCAGCTCGCCTCGGTGCTGCTCGAGTTGGTGCTCCAGCCCGCTTGAGATGACGGTTGGTGTGGACTCTCCCACGCAGCTCATGGTAGGCGACGACGCCCCGCGCCTCCGTTTAGGAGAGAATGCCCCCCAATGCACGTAACCGCCAAGGCCGATTACGCCGTTCGCGCAGTCGTGGAGCTGGCCGGCTCAAGCCAGGAAGCTCCCCGCAAGGTCGATCAGGTAGCCCAAGCACAGCAGATTCCGCTGTCGTTCCTGGAGAACATCCTCACGCAGCTGCGCAGCTCAGGGATCGTGCGCTCTCAGCGCGGACCCGAGGGTGGCTACTGGCTCGCCCAACCTGCTGAGGAGGTCAATCTCGCGCAGGTGATCCGCGCGGTCGATGGTCCACTCGTGGGGGTGCGCGGGCAGCGTCCCGAGGAGGTCGAGTACGTGGGCTCGGCGGAGTGCTTGCAGCAGGTGTGGATCGCCTTGCGCGCCAACCTGCGCAAGGTCTTGGAGCACGTGACCGTGGCCGATGTCGCATCGGGCAAGCTACCCAAGCAGATCGTCACCCTCACGCGCGAAGAGGAAGCCTGGGAAACTCGCTAGGGGCTGGCTGGGCCAAATCGAACCCATGATGTGGCCTGGTCTTAGGCGAACACGCGTGGGGCGGGCAGGCGGGCGGCGAGGATCTGGCCCTCGGCTAGCTCGAGCTCCGCGGCCGTCTCGCGTGTGACTTGCGCCCAGATGTCGCGACCGTCGGGAAGGGTTAGCTCGACGCGCACCTCGAAGCCGAGGTGCACCACACGGCGCACGAGTGCCTCGACAGTGCTGGTGTCCGGATAAGGCAGGATCTGGATGTCGTGGGGACGCAGGAGCGCGTCGCCGAGCCGGTTGACCGGCCCGATGAAGGACATCACGAACTCGTTGCGTGGGTTCTCGTACAGCTCGTGCGGAGTCCCCGTCTGCTCGACGCGTCCTTTGTTCATGACCACGATCTGACCCGCCACGTCCATCGCCTCCTCCTGGTCGTGGGTCACGAAGATCGTCGTCACGTGGATCTCCTCGTGCAAACGGCGTAGCCATTCGCGCAGCTCGCCACGCACCTGCACGTCGAGTGCCCCGAACGGCTCGTCGAGCAGCAACACCTTTGGCTGCGGAGCGAGAGCGCGCGCGAGCGCCATCCGCTGCAACTGGCCTCCGGAGAGCTGGGAGGGATAGCGCTTTGCCAGGCCATCGAGACGCACCAGTCCGAGCAACTCGTTCACGCGCTCCTTGACCTCGCCCTTTGGCGTGCGACGCACGGTCAACCCGAACGCCACGTTGTCATAAACCGTCATGTGCTTGAACGGGGCGTAGTGCTGGAAGACGAATCCCACGCCGCGCGTGCGCGCGGGCGCATCGGTCTGGTCCTCCCCACCGATCCTCACGCTGCCGGTGTCGGGCGTCTCCAGGCCAGCGATGATGCGAAGCAGGGTCGACTTGCCGCCGCCGCTCGGGCCGAGCAGCGCCATCAGCGCGCCGTCGTCGACGGTCACGCTCACATCGTCGAGCGCGGTGAACGTGCCGAAGCTCTTGTTCACATTGCGGACTTCGATCGCCATCAGACCACCGAATCTCTGTGAGTACGTTTGGCGAGCAGGTTCATCCCCAACAGTGTGGCGAACGCGAGCAGCGCAAGCACCACCGCGGCGGCATAGGCGCCCGTGGCGTCGAAGTTCTCGAAGCGATCCTGCACGTACAGCGGCAGCGTTTGAGTCTGGCCCTCCAAGCGACCGGACACGATGCTCACCGCGCCGAACTCGCCAAGCGCGCGGGCAGTTGTTAGCACTACCCCGTATACGACGCCCCAGCGGATCGCGGGCAAAGTGACCTTGCGGAAGGTCTGCCAAGCGCTTGCCCCGAGCGTGGCGGCGGCTTGCTCGGCGTCGGTGCCAAGCTCGTGCAAGACGGGCACTGTCTCGCGCGCCACGAACGGAAGCGATACGAAGGCAGTGGCAAGCACCATCCCCGGGATGGAGAAGATCACCTCGATGCCATGGGCCGTAAGCCAGTCTCCGAACCAACCGGTGCGTCCGTACACGAGCACGAGTGCCAGCCCGACAACGACCGGGGAGATCGCGAATGGGAGGTCCAAGAGCAGTCCGAGCAGCCACTTACCCCGGAAGCGCCCTCGCTCGATGAGGAGCGCCATCCCGATACCGAAGACGGTGTTGAGCGGCACCACGATTGCCACTAGCTCCACGGAAAGCCAGAAAGCGTGCATCGCGTTGGGTTGGGTCACGGCATCCCACACGGGTGCCAGCCCGTGTTCAAAGGTCCTGTAGAAGATCATCGCCACGGGGGCCCCGAGCAGCAGCAGCAGGTAGGTCAGCGCAACCGTGCGAAGGCCGAGCTTTCGTGCGGACGCTCCGCGCTCGCTTGCATGTCCGTTCGCGCGTGGCGAACTGGCTTTGCGGCTCACTCGCGCACCGGTCCGCGCGACCGCCACTGTCTCAGAGGACATGGCGAGACCCCCGGCGCGACAGCCAGGTCATAGCCCCGAGCACGATCAGCGCGCACACGAGCAGAACAACAGACACCGACGCCGCGGCCGACACATTGTCGTTCTCGACCTGGTTGAAGATGTACACGGAGCCCACTTCGGTCTTGAAGGGCAGGTTGCCGGAGATCAACACCACCGAGCCGAACTCGCCAAGGGCGCGCGCGAACGAGAGCGCCGCGCCAGAGAGGATGGCCGGGGTGAGGTTGGGCAGCACAACGCGCCGGAAGACGGTCCAGCCGCCGGCCCCCAGCGAGCTGGCAGCTTCCTCCATCGAACCATCCAGCTCGAGCAGTACCGGCTGCACCGAGCGCACGACGAACGGAAGCGTCACGAACAACAGTGCCAAACCCACTGCCGCACGAGTGAAGGTGATGTCGATGCCCGCCGGTCCGCCCTTGCCATACAGGGCGAGCAGTACCACACCGGCGACGATGGTCGGCAGCGCGAAGGGCAGGTCGATCAACGCGTTCACGACGCTCTTGCCGGGGAACTCGTCACGCACGAGCACCCAGGCGATCAGTGTCCCGAACAAGGCGTTTATCGCTACTACGATCGCCGAGACGATCAACGTGAGCTTCAAAGCGGCCACCGCCTGCGGGCTCGATACCGCGTGCCAGAACGCGGAGGTCCCTCCACTTGCCGCGCTGTCGAGCAAGGCGGCAATCGGGAGCAGGACCAGCACCGACAGGTATACGCCGAGCAGGCCGACGCCCAGCGCTGTGCCGGCCCGCCCTCGCATAAGAGCGGGCCCACGATCTCCCGGGCCCCCTCCCTTCGGCGCGCGTCTGCCGAGCGAAAGCGAACCCAGTCCCCGCCGACCTGGCGTAGGGGACTGGAGCGCCTGCGATGCCGACTCAGAGCTCATTTGCTTGTGGACACCCCAAGGGATTCCTCGATCTTCGTGACGATCCCAGTGGTGCCTTCGGTTTCGAAGAATTCCTTGTTCACCTTGGTCCATCCGCCAAGCGAGTCGATCGTGAACAGTCCCGCGGGAGTGGGGAACTCACCTGGGGTGGCAACCCCTTCGATGACCGGCCGATAGCCCTTTTCCGCCCAGATCTTCTGGCCGGCCGGAGAGAGCAGGTAGTTGACGAACTTCTGTGCCCCCGCTGTGTTCCCGTTGTTGACGATCGCGATCGGGTTCTGGATCAGGATCGTGTACTTCGGGATCACGTATTCGATCGGCGAGCCCTTCTTCTGATCGGTGATCGCCTCGTCCTCGTAGTCGATCAAAGCATCCCCGCGTCCCGCCAAGAAGGTTTGCAGCGCGTTGCGCGCCGAGCTGTCCTGGCTGACAACGTTGTGGAACAACGACTTCAAGTAGGCCTCGGCTTCGGCAGGGGTCTTGCCTTCCTTTATCTGCGCTCCATACGCGGCCATGATGTTCCAGCGCGCGCTCCCCGAGGTGAACGGATTGGGCGTCACCACGTCCACGCCCGGCTTGACAAGGTCGCTCCAGCCCGTGATGTGCTTGGGGTTGCCCTTGCGCACGATGATCACCGCGACCGAGTTCGTTACGAAGCCGTGCGTGGCGTTCTGGTTCCAGTTGGAGGACACCAAGCCGGCCTTCACAAGCCGCGTCACATCGGGTTCCAGCGAGAAGTTCACGACGTCGGCTTTCAATCCTGCCGCCACGGCGCGGCTCTGATCTCCAGAGGGGCCATAGGACTGGTTGAATTTGATGCCGGCGCCTTCGCTTGTGGCTCCAAACGCGGGTATTAGCGAGGCGTAGGCCCCCTGCGGCGTGGAGTAGGCGACGAGCGTGAGTTCTTTGCTGGTGCTCGAGGAGCCGCACGCGGCCACTCCGAGCACGGCGCCGAGCACGGCGAGAGCGGACAGGACAGCTGGAGATTTGCGATTGCGCATAGCCACTTTCTGCATCGAAGACATGAAGATGAGCGTGGAGTCTAACACCACAAAGTGGATCGGGTTTAGCGATTTAGACCTTTTGGTCTGGGACAGAGCCTCAAACGGAAGGCTGTTGTGTATGCGTTTAGGGGTTGCCTACGCGCGCGCGTAGGGCAACTCCTAAAAGACGATGGGCCCTCGTGAACATTTGCCCCGAGTCCCTCGTGACATTGCGGGTGTAGCCGCTAAGTGCGCCGGGCGCCGACCGAGGCAAGCACCGCGTCGATGCAGGCGCGCTGTACACGCTCCGGATCGATAGGGAACGGCTCGGGGATGTTGCTTGTGGCGGCGCGCACGCCCACGCCGATGCGTGCGAGGTGCATCGTGCCGAGCGTTTGTGCATACAGCTGGTTGGCGGTGAAGTCGGGATCCTCGACCTCGAACACGCCCTGCTCAGCGCCCTCGGCGAGAATCTGCGAGAGCTTGCCCAGGCAAGCAGCCATGTTCTGGCCGAGACGGATCCAGATGGCGTCTGAGATCGTCTCGCGCAGCTCCTCGGCGGAGCGGCGCATCAACGACAGGCCGCAATCAAGGAACGCTGGGTGCTCGAGGCAGAAGCTCGTGTAGCGCACCCAGCCGTCCTCCAGGCGAGCCACAGGCGCGAGCTCCGCTGGCACATCCTCCAGCCGCTTGGCCAGGTCGGCGAGGTAGCTTGAGAGCGTAAGCACGTAGAGCTCCTCCTTGGAGGAGAAGTGGCGATAGATCAGCGCCTTATTGATCCCCACCGCGCGCGCAATGCTCTCGATCGGAGCGTCCTGGAGGCCGCGTTCGTCGAACAGCAGGCGCGTGGCGGCGATTATCTCCCGCTCGCGCTCCCGCCGGCGCGAAGCGCGACTGGGCGCGGCGGACTCTTGGTAGCTGGGCGCGGTGGCCATGGCCTCGCAACTATATCGCGAATGTAAACGCCGTTCAATCTTGCATTTGACAACCGTTTACCGTTTGCTAGGATTCATTGGTCGAGCCACGGTCCGTCCGTCTGTGCCCGGCCCCGTGTTTTGCGGTCCGTTTGCGCCGTAGCCGGGTTATGTAGCTCTGGCAGGTAGGCCGAGGGGCCGTGCCAGAGCATTTCAGCCGCAACACGTCACCGAGCCAGCAAAGGAGCATTCGTCCCATGTCAGCAACCGACGTAACCGCCAGCGAGGCGACCGGAGCTGCCGAGGCCGCCGTCGAGGCGATCACGAGCGCCGCCGGCAAAGAGGTCGCCTTCTCCATGGCTCTGAGCCAAGACCAGAAGGACATTCGCGACTGGGTGCACGGCTTCGCCGCTGACGTAATGCGTCCCGCCGCCCACGAGTGGGACGAGAAGGAGAAGACTCCGTGGCCGATCATCGAAGAGGCTGCCAAGATCGGTCTCTACGGCTTCGAGGGCTTGGCTCAGTTCTTCGCTGACCCGACCGGGTTGACCCTTCCAATCGTCAACGAAGAGCTCTTCTGGGGCGACGCCGGTATGGGCATGGCGATCATGGGCACCGCGCTTGCGGTGGCCGCAATCTTCGGTCAGGGCAGCGGCGAGCAGATCGGCGAGTGGATCCCGCGCTGCTTCGGCACGCCCGATGACATCAAGGTGGCCGCCTTCTGCTCCTCCGAGCCCAACGCCGGCTCGGATGTGAGCGCGCTGCGCACGACCGCCAAGTTCGACGAGGCCACCAAAGAGTGGGTGCTCAACGGCCAGAAGGCTTGGGCGACCAACGGCGGTATCTCCGACGTGCACGTCGTGATCGCAACCGTGGACCGCGAGCTCAACTCTCGCGGACACGCCGCCTTCGTGGTGCCGATGAGCGAAGCCAAGGGCATCTCCGAAGGCGCCAAGGTCTCAAAGCACGGCCTGCGCGCCTCGCACACAGCCGACGTGTACCTCGATGACTGTCGCGTTCCCGAGAACTACGTGCTCGGCGGCAAGGAGAAGCTCGACGAACGCCTTGCACGCGCCAGAGAGGGCAAGAAGAACAAGTCCAACGCCTCCATGGCCACCTTCGAGGCCTCGCGCCCCACGGTCGGCTCGCAGGCACTCGGCATCGCCCGCGCGGCCTATGAGTACTCGCTCGAGTACGCCAAGGAGCGCGAACAGTTCGGCAAGAAGATCATCGAGAACCAGTCGATCGCCTTCACGCTCGCACGCATGAAGATGGAGATCGACGCAGCCCGCCTACTCGTATGGCGCGCCTCCTGGATGGGCCGCAACCAGGTCCCGTTCGAAAACGCCGAGGGCTCGATGTCAAAGCTCAAGTCAGGCGAGGTCGCCGTATGGGTGACCGAGCGCGCGATCCAGATCCTCGGTGGCAACGGCTACACGCGCGAGTTCCCGGTCGAGCGCTGGCACCGTGACGCGAAGATCTACGACATCTTCGAGGGCACGGCCGAGATTCAGCAGCTCGTCATCTCTCGTGCGATCAGCGGGATGCACATCAAGTAATTAGTAGCTGTAGGGGGTCGTGGGTCAAGCGACGCAAGGAGCGCAGCGTGCTCGGCACGTAAGCGACTGAGGACACAGCGTCGCGCAGTATCCACGGACCCCTACCAGGCTTGTGTAGCGCCGCAGTGCGGACACGACACGCTGGTGGAGACCGGCGCGATGAAGAAGTACCCGCATCCGCAGGGGTAACAGGCCTCGTCGACAGGTCCGCCCGCGTCGCGTACGCGACGCACGGTGATATCGGATGTACCCGCCGGAATCTCGTGATGACGCCAAGCTGTGAGCGGGTGTAGAAGGCTTGCTCTCATCGGTCTCTATCTATAAGGACGCGCCGGATGTCCAAAGGTTTCGGTGTCAAGCGGAAATATCCTGGCCGCCCGACCAGGCGGAGATCTATGCAGGTTGAAAGCGCCATCGTCGGTGGGTCGGTGCCGGGGTGGGTAGCAGGCGCTTCTGTGATAATCAGGGGCGATGAGTCCCGCACGCAAGCGAACGGTGCGGCTGGTGGTCGCGCTGAGCGCGGCCGTGGTCTTGGCGAGCGCCCTGATCTACACCAGCTTCAGTGCCGCCAGCCCAACCGTCACGCCGAGCCAACTCGTGCGTGAAGGGGTACCGGGGCGCGCCTACGAGCTCACGGGCACTGTCAAGAACGGGTCAGTGCGCCACGAAGGCGAGACGCTCTACTTCAGCGTCCAGGACCGTGCGGGAGAAACCGCAATACCACTCAGCTACACCGGCGAGGTGCCAGACCCCTTCCGCGAAGGGCGCGAGGTGATCGTCACGGTCAAAAAGCAGGGGGACCGCTATGTGGGCCAGCAGGATTCCTTGATCACTAAGTGTCCCTCCAAGTACACGGTCACCCCGAGCAAGACCAAAACCTCCTGATGGGCTCCGCTTGCTGCCGGTGCGCGGGCCACCGCGCCGATTGTGCCCAGACACTCAGGTCGGGCATCGAAGCTAAGCGGAGAGGCTGATGGCCGAGCTCGGCGGCGCATGTCTGGTGCTCGCACTTGGCGTCTGCGCGTACGGCATCTGCGCTTCGATCTACGGTGTCCGGGCAGCTCGCCCCGAGTGGTCGGAGTCCGGAAGGCGCTCGGTCTACGCCTTGGCCGGCATCCTCACGGTTGCCTTCCTGGTGCTCGAGTTCGCGTTCCTGCGCGACGACTTCAGCTTTAACACGGTCGCCGACACCTCCAGCAACACGACGCCGACCTTCTACAAGGCTGCCGCCGTGTGGTCCTCCCAAGAAGGGTCATTGCTGCTGTGGGCGTGGCTGCTCTCGCTTTGGTCGAGCCTCGTGCTGTTCCTCACGCGCAAGCGGATGCGCGACGTGAGCGCCTATGCCACGGCGATCCTGCTCGGCTTCGGCGGCTTCTTCATATCGCTGATGATCTTCTACGCGACGCCCTTTGCCACGACCAATCCGGCGCCCTCTGACGGAGTCGGGCTGGACCCGCTCTTGCGCCACCCGAGCATGATGATCCACCCGCCGATGCTCTACTCGGGCTACACCCTGTGCATCGTGCCGCTCGCGTTCGGCATGGGAGCCTTGCTGGCCCGCAAAGTGGATGCGGAGTGGATCAGAGCCACGCGTCGCTTTGCCTTTGCGGCGTGGCTTTTCCTCGGCGTTGGGATCATGCTCGGCGCGCGCTGGTCCTACTCTGAGCTAGGTTGGGGCGGCTACTGGGGCTGGGACGCGGTCGAGAACGCTTCCTTGATGCCTTGGCTGACAGGGACAGCATTCCTGCACTCGCTGATGATCCAAGAGAAGCGCGGCATGCTGAAGGTGTGGAACGTGTCGCTCGTGCTCGCCACGGGCACGCTGGCGATCATGGGAACGTTCCTGGTGCGCAGCGGGGTTCTCAGCTCGATCCACGCGTTTGGCGGAGCCACGCTCGGGGTGCCTTTCGTCGTGCTGATCGGGGTGCTGATCATCGCCTCGATCTACCTCGTGACCTCGCGTCGCGAGATGCTGCGCAGTGAGCACCGCCTGGACTCCTTGCTCTCGCGCGAGTCGGTGTTCCTAGCCAACAATCTCGTACTCGTGGGGCTTTGCTTCGTGATCTTCTGGGGCACCTACTTTCCGCTCATCTCCGAAGCGCTCACCGGTCACGAGGCCTCGGTTGGGGCGCCCTGGTTCGATCGCTACACCGTGCCGCTCGCGCTCGCGCTCGTCTTGCTGAGTGGGATTGGCCCCGTGATCGCCTGGCGCAAGGCGACACTCGCCAACGCCCGCCGCAACTTCCTGGCGCCCCTGTCGCTCGCGCTGATCACACTGGTGGTACTGCTCGTCTCGGGCGTCAGTACCGGCAAACCCCTCGCGATCGCGATGTTCTGCTGTGCCGCGTTCGTGCTGGGAAGCGTCGGCCAGGAGTACTGGCGCGGCGTGCGTGTGCGGCGTGCGATGGCCGGAGAGGCCGCTCCGGTGGCGCTGGTTGCGCTGGTCAAGCGCAATCGCAGGCGCTACGGCGGCTATGTCGTTCACATCGGAATCGCGGTGCTGTTCGTGGGCGTAGCCGCATCCTCGTCCTTTCAGCACGCCTCCGAGCTGAGCCTCTCCCCAGGCCAATCGACCAAGGTTGGCGCCTACACGGTCCGTTATGTGCGTCCGACGGCCACGATCACCTCACAGTCCGATCTCGCGCATACGGGCGCCACGATGAGCCTGGGCGCGGTGCTCGACGTAAGCAAGCAGGGCAAGCATGTCGCGACGCTTCTCCCGAGCGAGGGTTTCTATGACTCGGGCGACCCAAGCCAAGGCTCGGTAGAGCACTTGATCGGGGGCCAGGCGGTCAGCCACGTAAGCATGAACGCCGGTATCACGCGCGACGTGTGGAGCGCGATCGCGCCCGATATCGACACACCGCGCCTGCAGCGGATCATGACGATCGCCAACAAGACGATCCCGATAGTGCGCCCGGACGAGGGCATGATCGCCCTAGCGGTATTGGAGCGCGAATACCTGAAGGCGCCTCCCCCTGCCCAATTTCATCTGATCGTCTCCCCGCTTGTCATGTGGATCTGGATCGGCGGTGGCATCGTGCTCGGCGGCAGCTTGATTGCTCTTTGGCCGGCGCCGAGCGCTGTTCGCCGGCGTGTGAGCGTGCGCGCGCGTAGTCGTGCCGCACAAGGTCTGGCGCGGGCTTGATCCGCGCATGAGCGTGCCAGTGGCGATCCTGACCCTGGTGCTGCTTGCCGCCGTGATCCTGGTCGTAAGCCGTCCGCTGCTCGTCGCGCGTAAACCGGTCGAGCAGGGGGCATCGGCAAGAGCCGAGTTGGAGGCAGCGCGAGAGGCGAAGTACAGGGAGATTCGCGACACCGAACTGGACTACCGCACCGGCAAGCTCTCAGACGAGGATTATGGAGCGGTAAACGGTGCCTTGCGTGCGGAGGCGGTAGAGATCCTCGACCGGCTGGAGACACTCGAACAGCAGGAGCCGGACTCAGGCTCGCCGAAGTAAGCCCGGTGCGTCTACTACCAGGGTTTCTTGAGCAGGATGATCGTGTTCAAAGCGAACAGGATCGCGAAGCCGACCGTCCAGCGATTGAGGTTGCGCTCGACCATCGAGCCACCCCCGAGCGGCCCTTGGCCGCTGCCCACGCCGAACGCGCCCGACAGCCCGGAATCCTTTCCCGAGTGCATCAGCACCAAGAAGATGAGCCCGACCGCGATGGCCACCTGAATGACCGAGAAGACCAGTTCCATCGGCCAAGCGTAACGCCTTTTGCAAGCTGGCGTGCGCAAAGTCGGCCAATTCGGCCATGTTCACAGCGTCCGCCTCGGGCATCGGTACAGTCCGGTCGCTCTCCCGCTGTGGTGACTCCTATGCGCATGTTTCCTGCGATCCGGCGCCCAGAATGCGGCTCCGATTACGAATCCTTTACCAACGCGTGCTTCCCTGCCGATATGAATACGGTCAGGGGGCCGTCGGGTATTTGGGCGGCCCTGCTCCAAAACGACCATGGGACGAGACCACAATGAGCAGGGGGCAGGTATGTCAGGCGTGAGCAGCGCCCGCACAACCGCGCGTCGCGTGATCCTCTCCGCTCTGGCGGGCGGTGGGTTGACAGCCGTGGGCTTGGGTGGGCCGCTGTCCGGAGGTGCACTTGCCGACGACCCTCCAGCAGGGCCTACGCCAACCTCTGGAACCTCGACCACGCCCGCGCCGGAAGTGCCTACAGAGTCGACGACGAGCACCACCACCACGACCCCTCCCCCCACGGACACGACGACGGCAACGACTCCGGTGGCGACTCCACCGGCGACCACCACGCAGAGCACGTCCACGACACAGACCACCACTCAGGCGACGCCGACTACACCGACCGCGCCGACAAGCACCACGAGGGCTCCACACAGAGTCACAAACAGCCCGCGGGTGGTCGTACAGCACACCCAACAGCCAACCGAAGGCGAAGCCGCCTCTTCAACCACAACGAGTGCCGCGGCCACGCCCACGCTGCCACCGGTGACCCCCACGGGCTCAGGCAACATCGCCGTCGCACCCCAGCTAGCGGCGGCACAGCAGAGCGCGCTTGCCGCGATGATCGCCGGCTCGGCCGCATCTACGCGGGCACTCGACTTCTACCGGATCCCACTGTTCCTGCTCCCGATCTACCAGGCGGCGGCGGTCCAGTACGGAGTGCCTTGGCCTGTGCTCGCCGCGATCAACGAAGTCGAGACCAACTTCGGCACCGACCTGGCGGTGTCCACCGCCGGCGCGGTTGGGTGGATGCAGTTCATGCCCGAAACCTGGTTGCAGTACGGCGTGGACGCCGTCAACGCCGGCTACGCGGACCCTTACAACCCGGTCGACGCGATCTTCGCGGCCGCGCGCTACCTGCACGCCGCGGGTGCATCCACTGACCTGCGCGCGGCGATCCTTGCCTACAACCACTCCGACGCCTACCTGGAATCAGTGTTGTTGCGCGCCCGCTTGTTCGCGAGCTATCCCCCTTCGGTTATCGCCACGCTCACCGGTCTCACCGAGGGCAGCCTGCCCATTGCGGGAGCCAAGTTGAGCCCGACCTCCCCGATCCCTCAGGCCACCTTGGCTCCGTCTCCCGCCGGCGCCTCGAGCACCGCCGCAGCCCAGGCTGGGGTCCCGGCGCAGTCCACCGCGACCACCGAGAAGGCACAGGCCGCGGCCCTGCCAGGCTCGACACCCGCACCGTCCCCGGCTGTCAGCGCCGCCCGCGCCGAACGCGCCTTGAACGCTCCAGCCCCGCGCTCCCAGTTGTCTGAGCTCTTGGGTGCTCGCAAGGCGCCGGTTGTGGCGGTAGAGGACGGGCGCGTGGTCGGGATTGGTAGCTCGCGCAAGCTCGGCGACTATCTGGTGCTGCGTGACACCTATGGAGACCTGTTCACCTATGCCGGTCTTGGCAGCATCGCTCCCCGCTACCGTCTGCCCAAGCCGACCCAGGTGAAGGTTCCTACGGGTGCACTACCGAGTGGTGAATCCGCCAGCGATCCCACACCAAAGCAAGCGGCAAGCGCTGGCCGTCAGCTCCCGGTGACATTGCACGTTGCCAAGAAGAAGGCAACCGCTTCGTCCAAGCTCAAGCAGCCCAGCTCGCCGACGGATCTCGGGAACGAAGAAACCGCAGCGGGGACAGGCAAGGTTCGCGTGTTCGCACATCCCGGCAATCCCGACGCGATCGCTGCGGCGCGCCTCAGAAACCGCAACAGGACGCCCAACGGCTGGCGGAAGCTGAGCCGTGGCTCAGTAGTGGCGCAGGGCACCGTACTCGGCCATCTTGGCTCAAGTGGCGAAAGTCCGCAGGCAAGCCTCGGCTTTGCCATCCGACCCGCCGGTGCTCAAAGCGCGATCGATCCGCGGCCGATCCTCACCAACTGGCGTCAGCTGGACATCGCGCTTCATCCGCAAGGAGCCAAAGATGGCCCAGTGCTTGACGGCGCGACCGCAAGCGACGCATTCCTGCTTTCTAAGCCCGAACTGGAGCGCGCCGTGCTGGCGGACCCGGGCATCGAGCTTGGTCACTGTGACCGCGCGCAAGTCGCCGCCGGCAAAGTAAGCGGCCAAACGCTTGCTTTGCTTGTATTCCTCTCCCGCAGTGGGCTGAAGCCGACCGTGGGTGAGCTGCGCTGCGGACACACCATCTCCACGGCCACGGGCCTACGCACTGTGTTCCCGTCGGCTGGCACGCTCGACATCGCAGCCATCAACGGTATTCCGGTTGCTGCGCACCAGGGCGCGGGCACTATCACCGACATCACGATCCGTACGCTTCTCACCTTGGGCCACAAGTTCGCGCCAAAGCGAATCGTGAGCCTGATGAAGTATCCAGGGGCACCTAGCACGGTCGCACAACCCGATCACTCTGGCTACATCCAAATCGAGCTGCCCCGCCACATCGCAAAGGCCTCCGTGAGCAAGACGGCAACCACAAAGCCGACCGGCTCGACCGCGGCCGCCAAGAGCTCGACCGCACCGGCCAACCTCGTGTTGAACTCGATCGAGTGGCAGCAGTTGATGACTCAGGCCGGCAGTCTGCAAGCACCTCATGTCGCGCGCAAGCCAACCTCTTCGGCGATTCGCGACAAGCCTTCCGCAAGCGGCAACGGCGGGCCTGGCGCCCGCACGTTGCCTTAGCGTTCGCTGTCGGCTCTGGCTTTCGCTCTCAGCTGGAGCGTTCGCTCTCAGCTGGAGCGTTCGCTCTGAACCTTCGCTGTCGGCTTGCTTTCGCCGTCAGCCCGAGCTTTAGCCACCCGCCGGTGCAGTGCTCGTACCGGTGGATCCTCCCGAGCCACGCCGGCCCCCGAAGGCGCCCACCAAGCTGCCACGGCACTTCATCGTGGCGGCCTTGAACTGGGGGCTGGCCGTGTCAATGCCCTTCGTGCTGAAGATGGGTCCCTTGCCGGATGTGTTCGGCGCTGGGATGTCGACGCCGTTCTGGCGTAGGCACGCCGCATACTTCGCAAGCGCTTGCTTGAAGAAGGGGCTGTTGACGCGACGGAAGCCCGCGCCACCGGGCCGACCCGAGCGCGCACCGAAATTGCTGCCGCCACACTTCGTCAGGGCGGCTTGGAACTGGGCCCGCGTCATGCCCTTAGGCAGCACGGGTCCGCCGCCCGCGCCCGGGAAGCCCCCCGCGCCACCTGGGCCGCCCGCGGGGCCGCCTGAACCGGGTGTGCGCTTAGGCAGCGTGACGCCATTCTTTTGTAGGCATTCGCGGATAGCCGAGAATCGCTGGCGGCCGGCTCCAGACGCGGCACCTTGAGGAGAGGTCCCGCCAGTAGTGGAACTACCAGAAGTGCTCGTCGCGGCGCTGCCGGTGGCAGCCGCGTTGGTAGAGCTCCCCGAGGAGCCGCCACAGGCTGTCAGGCCGAAGCAGGCAAGCGCCAGGATGGTGAGGGCGGCGATGGCATGTATGCGTGTGTGCTCGGAGTGTGCCCGTGTTTGCTCGGAATGTGCCCTGTGGGGACGTCGGCCGGCGGGCGGCCTCGCAGGCGTGCTCTGTGGAGTGCGCAAGGTCTTATGGAGGTGGGCCATCGAGCTCCTTATTTGCTGGTCTGATTTGGTCGGGGAGAACTGTCGCATGTCTACTTTCCGAACAGCGCTGGTTCGCCGCTTGCGCTGGAGGAGTTACTGCTCGAAGAACTGCCGCCTGAGCCGCCAACGCCCGAGCCGCCACCCGAGCCGCCCGATGAATTGCCGCTTGAGCTGCCTCCGTCTGCGCCCCGGCCACCGCCGCCACGCAAACCGCCGCCGAAGAAGGCGCCCAGACCACCGCTCGCACCGGCTTCGCTGACACGGATGGTTTCAGCGTTGACGGCGCCCTTCGCTCCAGGGCTTCCCGTCACGATCACGGTTTCTCCAGGGTGGATGCCTTTGACATCGGACTTCACGGTCTTGCTGACAGTCGAGCCAGCCGATGTCGTGACCTTGATCGTGTTGCCTTCAGAAGTGGTCATGTACAGCGTGTGTCCGGAGACATAGGAGACCTGGCCGACGGTGGGGCCCGCGCCGCTGCCTCCACTACCAAACAAACTTGCTCCCGATCCGCCGGTTGCCCCGCGACTGAGGCTTGCCGCGCCCCCGGCGCTTGCTCCGGCCGCTCCGCGCAGAGCGGCGAAGCGTGAGGCGAGCCCCGAGGCGCCGCCGCCAGCGGAGCTCGAGGAGCTCTGACCCTTCTCGACGAGCACCCCGCCGATGAATCCACAGGCGATCAGCAGGACCCCGATCAAGGCGAGGGGAACCGGATTCCCGCCCACCCCGAGCAGCCGGCGGCGGGGTCTACCTGGCAGCTCGCTCTCCGAGGTGTGTTCCAGCCACTCTTCGTCAACCGGTTCGTAAGTGGGGGCATTTGGCTCGTTGGGCATCGGGTGCTCCTGGTCGGGGGAAGATTGCTCACTCAAAGCGCAGCGCTTCGATCGGTCGCATGGCGGCGGCGCGAGCCGCCGGGTAGGTGCCGAAGAACAAGCCTGAGAGCGCCGCCGCGCCGAACGCGAGGAAGATCGAATAGGTGGCGATTTCGGGGTGCACGCCGGCGATCTCGAATTGACTCCCGACCACGCCTACGAGTACGCCGGTGAGGCCCCCGATCAAGGACACGAGCACGGCCTCGGTGAGGAACTGGGTGAGGATGTCACTGCGCCTGGCGCCGATCGCCTTACGAATGCCGATCTCGCGCGTACGCTCGGTAACGCTCACGAGCATGATGTTCATCACACCGATACCGCCCACGAGCAACGAGATCGCGGCGACCTCTCCGAGCAAGGTGGTGAACACACTGCTAGTTGAGCTCGAGGTTTCAAGCAGGGACCCTTGGTTGAGTACCTGGAAGCCCGGTTCAGCGGTGTCGGTGATTTTGTGGCGTTCCTCCACGATCGTGCTCACCTCGGCTTCGGCGGCGTTGAGCGAGGACTCCGAGGTGGCCTGCACGGTGATCGAGTCGACCGGCCCAGTACCGCTCAAAGTGCTCTGGGTCGTCGTGATCGGGGCCATCACGACGTCGTCCTCGTTGGTGGCTCCATTGGAGCCCTTGGAGGCGAGCACGCCAATGACTTCGAAGTTGCTGCCGTTGACCTTGATCGTCTGCCCGACCGCGTTCTCCCCAGAGAACAGTTCTTGGACCACCGTCTGGCCGATCACGACCACGCGCTTGTGGGCGCTCACGTCTGCCGGGGTGAACGAGGCGCCTTCGGCAATCTTGTAACTGTGGGCATCCAGGTAGGAGGGTGTGGTGCCCACGAAAGACGACGGTTCATAGCTAGAGCTGCCAGATACAAGTGTCACGGCACTGGCATTCACAACGGGTGAGGCGCTCTTGACGTCTGGGGCAAGGCTCGGGCTTTGCAGTGCTTCGGCGTCCTGCTTGGTCAACGAGATGCCCGTGCCCGTGCTCGCACGTGGCCCGAGGCGGAAACCGCCGCCGCTTGGCATCACGATCAAGACATTGGTCCCCAGGCTCTGGATGCGTGATTGGACAGCCTTGGAAGAGCCGTTGCCGATGGCAATCAAGACGATCACCGAGGCCACCCCGATCGTCATGCCAAGGATCGTCAGTCCTGAGCGCAGCTTGTTGGTTGTGATCCCGCTCCAAGCGATACGCAGCGTCCCCGGCCCAATCATGGTGTGGCCCTCGCGATGCCTGGGGGAAAGAGGCGACGGTGAATGGACCCGGTCATGACTTGCCTACGCAAATGCCTAGGGTTAAGCGGGTCGCCCGCATACTCGTTCAAGACTTCGTCTCCATGACTTCTGTGCCGAGCGAGTGACGGTGTGCGGACTTCTGGGCGTGCAGTAAGGGCGGAGGATCGTGCACACCGAGTGTGCGGCGGTCATCGACGATCTCGCCGTCGCTCAAACGGATGACCCGCTTGGTCTGGTCGGCGACGTCCGGCTCGTGAGTGATCAAGACCACGGTGCGGCCTTCTTCGTTAAGGTGCCCGAAGATACGCAAGACATCCTCGGTCGAGTGCGAGTCCAGATTGCCGGTGGGCTCGTCGGCCAGGATGAGCGCGGGGTTTGTGACAATCGCCCTGGCCACCGCCACGCGCTGCTGCTGGCCTCCGGACAGCTCGGATGGCTGGTGGTGCATGCGATTTGCCATGCCCATCGATTTCAAGGCCGCTTCGGCGCGACGGCGGCGCTCGGCTCTGTGCAGGCCGGCGTAGGCGAGTGGCAGCTCCACATTGTCAATCGCGCTCGTGCGCGGTACCAGGTTGAAGCTCTGAAAGACGAAGCCGATCTTGCGGTTGCGCAGGTCAGAGAGATCGTCCTCGTCCATGTGGCTGACGTTCACGCCATCGATCTCATAGCGACCACTCGTTGGTATGTCGAGACAGCCGAGGATGTTCATCAAGGTGCTCTTGCCGCTACCCGAGCTGCCCATGATGCCCACGAGGTCACCCGTGTCGATTCGCAGTGAGACGTTGCGCAGGGCATGCACGTGAATCTGTCCCAGATCGAAGGTCTTCGAGACCTCGTGTACCTGTATGACGGGAGGGCGCAACGGCCGGTGCATCAACCACCGCCTCTAAAGAAAGCGGCACCCCCGCCAGCGAAGCCGCCGCCGCCACCACCACCGAGACCGCCTCCGCTACTCAAGCGGCTCAGTCGCGAGGTCAGGCTGGTGCTTGAGCTTGTACTGATGGCAGCTGGCAGAACGACTGTTTCCCCTGCCTTCACACCGCTGAGGACGATCGTGGAGGTGTTGCCCGCAAGGCCCGTGACCACTCGCTGGCGCACATCCTTGCCACCGCGCATCACTGTCACCGATCCGGCCGAGATGGCGCTGCTGGGAACACTCACGCCTTCGGCTTGTTTGACGACCACTTCGGCGGTTGCGCTCATGCCGGGCTTCAAGCCTGCGTCCATCTGGTCGAGCTGGAACGTGACGTCATAGCTCACAACCCCAGAGCTACTGGTCGAGAGGGTCGCAACTTCGCTTACATGGGCAGCCAGCTTGCCTGTCTGCGCCCCAGAGGGGGTGCCCCCTTGGGTGCGCCCACCCAAGGCTTCGACTGTCACCGTGGCGATCTGGCCGACCTTCACGTTGCCGATTTCCGATTCGCTGAGCGCCACCACGAGATGCATAGAGGAGAGGTCGCTCAAGACCGCAAAAGCGCTGCTCGATGAGCCCGAGGACGAAGAGGAGCTGGAGGAGCCCGTCGCGCCGGTCGAGCTTGCGCCTGAGGCCGAACGCCCCGTGCCACCTGCAGCGGACGTCCCCGATCCAGACGAGCCAGAGGAGGAGCTGCTGCTCGAAGCCTTGGTCGTGCCACTTGCGGATACGACTTCGCCGACTTGGCCTGAGAGCGTGACGATCGTCCCGTCCTGTGGTGCATAGAGCTTCGTGTCGGCAACCGCCTCTTCATCGCTGCGCACGGTCAATTCGTCGCTTTTCACCGCCGCTTTAGCGGAGGCAAGGTTCGCTTCGCGCGTGGCGGCACTGACGGCGGTCGATGTGGTCGAGCTTTGCGAGGTAGAGGTCGAGCTTTGCGATGTGGAGCTCGAGCTTGCCTGCTTGCCGGCGTCTTGAGGGGTGGTCTTGATGTTTTCGCTTTTTGGCGCGCTTGCGCCTTCGCCGTCGGTTTCTTCTTCCTTGGCAAGTGTGGCCTTGGCGGAGAGCAGCGCGGCCTTGGCCTGTTCCAAGGTCACTTCGGCGCTCGAGGGGTCGAGATCCGCCAGCAGGCGTCCCTCGGTCACGTGCTCACCTTGGGAAACGTAGATATTGGTAACCGTTCCGCTTGTCTTGAAGCCGAGATCGAGCTGGGAGGCGGGCTGCAGGTTGCCGCTGCCTGACACAGTCGACTGCACGACGCCAAGCGTTGCCTTGGCGGTGCGAGTCGTCGCGGTCTGGCTTCCCGAGGCCGGACCCACAACGAGGATGGCGGCCACGATCGCTCCTGCGCACAGAATGCCCAAGATGTAGTTGAGCCAGGGACGTCCTGTGCGCTGGGTCATCGCCACCTCCGATATTGGGGTTGACGGGTAAGAGGGGGCGAAGAAACCCGTAAGTGTGGATAAAGTCCCGGCCCATGCCCACGTACGGCGGGATCGATCTCGGGGGGACGAAGATACAGACGATCGTCATGCGCGGCGAAGATCACTGTGTGCTCGGTCAGGCCCGCACGCTGACCCCACACGAGGGCGGTCCGCCCGCCGTGATCGACGCGATCGTCGCCTGCATGTCAGAGGCGGCCCGGGCGGCCGGCCTCGAGCTTGGAAGTCTCGATGGAATCGGAGTTGGAGTTCCTGGCGAGGTGGATGCTGTTGCCGGGACGCTTGCGCGCGCTGGCAACCTGCCCGAATGGGAGCATCCGGTGCCGCTTGCGCCCACGCTCGCTGAGCGTCTCGGAGTGAGCGCGAGGCTTGGCAACGACGTCTCCGTGGCCACCAACGCGGAGCTGTTGCTCGGCGCGGGCAAGGGAGTGAGCTCCTTGCTGGGCGTGTTCTGGGGCACCGGTGTGGGTGGCGGCGTGGTGCTCGACGGCAAGCTGTGGCATGGTCGCGGCGATGCCGGCGAGATCGGCCACATGGTCGTCAAGCAAGGCGGCGCGCTTTGTGGCTGTGGGCGACGGGGCTGCATGGAGGCATACGCGGGACGCCGCGCGATGGAAGCCAAGGCCGAGCGACTCGTCGAGAAGGGGCACCACACCGACCTCTTCAAGATCATGCGCGAGCGCAAACGCCAGACGCTCTCAAGCGGTGTGTGGGCGCACGCTCTGCAACACGAAGACAAACTTGCCGAGCGCCTGATTGAGCGCGCGGTTCAGGCACTCGGTAGCGGCGTGGCCTCCGCGGTGAACTTGCTCGACGTGGAAATGATCTTGCTGGGCGGCGGTCTCGGCACACGCTTCGGCGAGCCGATGCTCGAGCGGCTATCGGCGGCAATGAAACCGCACTTGTTCAAGGACGAGCAGCCACCGCAGTTGCGCCTGGCCGAGTTGGGCGACCTCGGCGGGGCGCTCGGGGCGGCACTGCTCTGCGAGTCCTGACAGTGTTCCTGCCGGTGCATGCACCGGCAGGCCGGCCCGCACATGTGCGGGCCGGGACAGGGCCGCATGCGGCCCTGTCTTCCCGGATTAATTGATTTGACTCCCCGGGGCGCGTCAGATGCCGCTGAGCGTAACCCCGACCAAGATCAAGGACAAGGCCGAGGTGAGCACGACCGTGATCCCGGCCACGCCATCGAGCATGCCCTTGCTGCGCCGCTCGCCCATGACCCTACGTGAGCGCGATAGGCGCCAGATGAAGAACAGGTTGATCGGCAACAGCAGGCCGTTGACTACCTGCACGCCCACCAGCAGTGAGATCACCGGCACGCCGGGAACCATCGCCACGAGCGCACCGATCACGATCATGCCCGTGATCAAGGACACGAATACGGGTGCCTCCTCGCGGCGGCGACCGATGCCCTTCTCATAGCCAAGCGACTCCGAGACCACATATGAGGTGGCGATCGGGAGGATCGCGCACGCCAACAGGCTCGCGCCGAGCAAGCCGACGGCAAACAGGACCTCCGCATAGGAGCCTGCGAACGGGCTGAGTGCGCGGGCGGCATCGGCGGCTGAGCTGATTTCGTGAATGCCGTGCTTGTACAGGGTGGCGCCAGTGGCGATGATGATGAAGCAGGCGATCGCGTTGGCGAAGACGGCTCCTGCCACGGCCTCGCGTTCCTCGTGCGGGAGGTCCTCCTCGCGCGCTCCTCTCTCCACCACGGCCGACTGCAGATAGAGCTGCATATATGGGGTGATCGTGGTGCCGGCGGTCGCGATCACCAGCAGGAGATAGGTAGAACCGGTCTGAATTTCCGGGGAGACGATCGCTTTGCCCACTTCACCCCAATGTGGATGAGCGAGGATCGCCGCAATTGGATAAGCGAAAAAAGGGATTGTCAGCCAGATGAATGTGCGCTCGGCTGAGCGGTAGGAGCCGCGCACGATGATTGCCCAGATGCCCACTGCGGCGATCGGGACCGATATCTGCACGGGGATGCCGGCCAGACCGAGGGCGGCGCCCACGCCGACGAAGTCCGAGATACAGATGCCCATGTTGGCAATCAGTACGGCCGCGGTCGCGAGCACCGACCAGCGGATCCCATACTCCTCGCGGATCAGCTCGGCCAGGCCCTTGCCCGTGACGACGCCCATGCGCGCGGCCAGCTTCTGCACGATCGCAAGCGACACGGTGATCAGGATCATCACCCACAAGAGCTGGTAGCCGTACTTGGCGCCCACGGAGGAGTAGGTGGCGATCCCGCCGGCGTCGTTGCCCGCGTTGGCGGCGATCAGGCCCGGCCCGAGTAGGGCGAGCAGGGCAAACAGGCGGGCTCTGCGTGGGCTAAGCCGGGCAGGCAGTCGCGGTCGGCCAAACGTGGCCGATCGGATGCGGCGAATGACGGACGGTACTCGGACCGCCATCGAACTGATTGCTCGGGCCGTTCACGGCGCAGAGTCTAGTTGTCTGAGCCGCCCGCGGGTGTGCGCCTCGCGTTCGACGCCTTCAGCCGCGTTGAGGCGCGCGAAGGTTGAGCAGGATGCGCGGTGTCGCGGACCCGAATCCGGGTGTGTGCGGCCGGCTTCAGTCCTCGCCGAGCAGGCCGAAGCGCCGGCGCCAGCCGCGCGGGAGCATCGCCTCGAGCACGTCGTCCACAGTGACGACGCCCAGCATGTGCTCGCGCTCGTCGACCACCGGCACGCACGTGAGGTTGTAGTCGGCCATCACCCTTGCCACCTCTTCAAAGGAGGCGTCGGTGCGTAGCGAAGGCAGATCGTGCTTGACGAGCGCCTTCAGGCGACGGTCGGGCTCTGAGCGCAAGAGCGTCGCAAGCGGCACGCTGCCGTCGAGTGAACCATCGGGCGAGCACACGAACACGGCCGTGAGCAGCTCCGGGGAGATCTTCGAGAGGCGCACCGCATCGAGCGCCTCACCGGCCGTGGTGGTGCCCCGCAGGGAGACGAACTCAGGGCTCATCAGGCCGCCCGCCTCGGCCGGGTCATAGCCGAGCAAGGCCCTCACCTTCACGCGATGGCTCACCGGCAGCAAGGCGAGCACGCGTTCACGATGCTCCTGCTCGAGCTCTCCGGCGACGTCGGCCGCGTCGTCGGGGGCCATGCGACTGAGGATCTCCGCCACCTGCTCGTCGGGCCGGTCCTCGAGGAACTCGCGCTGGTGGTGATCGTCGAGCTCCTCGAACACGTCGGCCTCGAGCTCGCGGTCGTCATCGCCGACGGCTTGAATGATCTCCTCGCCCTCGCGCCGCGAGGCGGCCTCCACGAGGTCTGCGATCTGCGCGGGATGGAGCTTTGCGAGCTTGGGGTGGGGGACACTCAAACGCACAGTTGGTACGTGTCCCACGAACGGCTCCACGCTTGCCCAGTCCAGGAAGTCGCCTGTGGCGATGCGGTGGCCGAGCGGCCTCGGGAGCAGCCTGCGCAACCCACCGCGCGGGCCCGTGTCAACGCCCACCACGCGCCATGAGCCGGCAATGTCAGCGAGCTCGATCTCGTTCGCTCGCACCAGGCGTGCGCCCTCGACGTTGATCAGCTGGCGGTCGAGC
The DNA here is from genome assembly GCA_963731565.1 of uncultured Solirubrobacterales bacterium. Classification (GTDB taxonomy): domain Bacteria; phylum Actinomycetota; class Thermoleophilia; order Solirubrobacterales; family Solirubrobacteraceae; genus Palsa-744. The sequence continues at coordinate 2,815,763 of CAVSWG010000001.1, read as the reverse complement.
ACGTCGCGCTTGAGCAAGACCTCCTCCTCGCGGCGCTCGAAGTGGCGCAGGTCGAGCTTGGCCTTACGCAAGACCACGCCATCGTCACGAATCTCCGAGACGCGGTCGGCGCCGAGATAGGAGGTGCGGCCGGCCACCTTCACGAGGAAGCCCGTGATCGGTGGATAGCCGACCCCGCCGAGGCGCACGATCACGTCCTCGACCCGTCCGAGGCGCTCGCCACCACTATCACGCAGTGGCCGTCCCACCAGCCCCGAGAGATGCAGTATCGGTGGCGTCTTCAGCGCAGTAGAGCTCACTCGATCAATCCTACTTGCGGCCTGCAATGCCCACGTATGGCTTGGCCGCGTCAGCCGCCTGTGAGACTTGTCGGGATTGGTTGCCCATGCGGCGGTGGGTCGTCCATAAGCAACTGGGGGATCGTGACGGGGCGCAGTCCGCGTTTGCGCAGTCCTTTGACGATCGCTGGCAGCGCGGCAATCGTCTCGGAGCGGTCGCCGCCAGCATCGTGCATCAGGATGATCGCCCCGGGCTTGGCCCCCGCGAGTGCTCGTTCCACGATCGTCTTGGTTCCGGGCATGGTGTAGTCGGCCGTGTCAACCGACCACAGGACCATCAACAGGTGCAGGTGGTGAAGCTCGCGGAAGGTGGTTGCGTCGAACGAACCGTAGGGGGGACGAAACAGGCGGGGCCGCTTGGCGCCGAGCACCTCGACTTGGACCATCTGTTCGAAGAGTTGTTCGTGCTGGTCATGGGGGGACAGGCTGGCCATCATCGGATGGGTCTCGGTGTGATCGCCGATCACGTCACCCGAGTCGATCTCGGTGACCGTGCCCGCGGAGAAGTACTGCTCTTGGTTGCCGATCACGAAGAACGTCGCGTGCACGTGCAAGCGGTTCAGCTCAGCCACCAATTGCTGGGTGTAAGGACCTGGGCCGTCGTCGAAGGTGAGCGCCACCTCGTTGCCGCTCGATCCGCCGCTCGTCACGGCCGGGGTATAAGCCAAGACCGAATTGATCGCCTTCTGTTCGGCCTTGGCCGTGGCCGCTGCGCGCTCGGCCTGATCTGGCGCTAGCGCTACCACCTGGTGCTTCGTCGAGCTGGGTTGCTTGGCGGCTGACCCTTTGTGCGAGCTGAGCGCCGCAACCAAAAGGACAACGAGCGCGATCAGCACCACCGTGGCGCCCGCGCGACGGCGACGAAACGTTTGAGGTGCCTTCCCGTCCGGGCTCCGGCGCTCGCCTGTGCCGCTATCAACGTCCGCCTCAGGGCTCGCCTCACTCTCCGGGCTGGGCTCGACCGCCTGCGCGCGAGTCTTCTGGGAGCGCTCCTCCCATGTCCAGTCCCAGCGGGTCATTCGCGTCTATTTTGACTATGTGATTCCGTTTTGGGTCTCCATCGGCGTGCTCTCACTCTGCCAAGGTCTCCTCGTGGGCTTGCCGCGCGCCTGGTCTCCGGCGTGGATGGAGCGCTTGCACAGCAGCTTTTGGGCGCTTGTGCCGGCGCTCTCGGTGATCGGGTTCGTGGTGATTGGCATGCTGGCCGAACGTGCCAGTGCGCAAGCCCTCACGTATATCGCGCTCGTCGCCGTCCCTCTGCTGGCAGCCTTGGCGCTCGGCTGGCTCATGCACGGTGGCAGGCCGTTGCTCGCTCTGTTGGTGGTGCCCTTGTTCGTACTCGCATGGTCCGAGCGCGGGGCACTGGTGGGCGAGGGCGCCGCCTTGGCCCTCTCGGCGCTTAGCTGCGTCGCCCTGGGCGCATTGATCGCTGGTGTGACCCCGGCTCGCTGGTTGGCGCTCGGGATCGTGGCGATGGCCGTGGTCGACGCCGCGCTTGTGATCTCCGATCTCCTGCAGGCGCCGAACAACGCGCTCAACGTGGCCCATCCGATAGGCGGCCTGCCGCGCCTGCAGGCCGAGCTGTTCGGCTCGGCCGTCATGGGTTATGGAGACCTGTTCATAGCCGGGGTGCTCGGTGGGCTGCTCGCTTGCCTGCCTCTCAGAACGAGGGATGCACCTGAAGGTGCCCCAGCCGCCAATCGCTCGCGGCAGTTGACGGGGGCTCTCCTGACCGCGCTGTTGGCGGTGGCCTTCGACTTCTTGTTCTTCGCTGTGGATGAGCTGCCGGCGACTGTGCCCGTCGCGAGTGCGCTCGTGATCTTGGCGGTGGCGAATCGTCGCCACCGGCTCAGACCAGTGGAAGCTCACCGGCGGGAGAGGGCTCTCGCTGCTCGCGCGCAGACTCCACCCTGAGGCTTTCCTCGCTGGGCCGACCGCTGAAGCTGTCCTGGCTGGGCCGACCATCTCGAGCGCGAATCACCGGCGCCTCACTTGCGGTATCGAGTGCGGATATGCCGAGTGCGGACGTGCCGGGCTCCAGCTCGTCGGGAAGCTCAAGTCTCACCGTTGGCGCCTGCGCGCTCGCCTCAATCGGTTGCGGCTGGGGCATCTCGCGTCCCGATGAGGCACCCAGCTCGGCGATCTCCCTGACCTTCGGCGCCAGGCGCGTATCGAACGAGCGAGCCGCCTGGTTGTAGGCGTCCACCGTGGAGTTCAACTGGCGCCCGAGCTTGGCGAGTGGATCCACGAAAATCGCGAGCCTACGGTGCAGCTCGCGGCCGGTCTCGGCGATCTGGCGCGCGGACTCGGCGATCTGCTCTTGGCGCCAGCCATAGTGCACGGCGCGCAGCAAGGCGATCAAGGTCGTGGGCGTGGCCATCAGGACCTGTTGGTGCACCCCGTACTCGATCAGGGCCGGGTCCTCGGCAAGCGCCGCCTGATAGATACCGTCGGAGGGCACGAACATGACGACGAGGTCTGGCGTGCCGTCGAACTGGCGCTGATAGCCCTTGGAGGCGAGCTTGGTGATGTGCTCGCGTGTCTGCCTCGCATGGCGCGCCATCTGGACGGTCCGCTCGTCCTCGGTCTGAGCCTCCAGGTGGGCGAGGTAGGCGTCGAGCGGGACCTTGGAGTCGACCACGATCACCTTCTCGCCTGGCAGCTTGACGAGCACGTCGGGACGCAAAGCCCCGTCTTCGGATTGCACGGTGCTCTGCTCGAGGAAGTCGCAGTGCTCGATCATGCCGGCCATCTCGATCACGTTGCGCAATTGGATCTCACCCCACGATCCGCGCGTGTTGGGCCGCTTGAGCGCAGATACGAGGTTGCCGGTCTCCTGGCGCAATCCACCCACGCCCTCATGCAGTTGGCGCACCATGCTCGCCAGTTCGCCTTGGGCCTGCTTGCGCTCGCGCTCCAAGCGCCCGATCTCGTGCTCGACACGGCCAAGCTTCTCGTTGACGGGCCCCACCAGGCCCTTGAGCTCCTCCGCGCGCTTGGCCATCTCGCCGTTCGCGCGCTCCTCCTCGGCGCGACGCTGGTCGGCGAGTCTCTGCGCAAGCGAGTCGCCGGTCTGCTTGAGCACATCGGCGGAGATCGACTTCATTTCGTCGCGCATCCGCTCGCGGCTGTCCGTGGAGATCGCATCGAGCTGCTCGCGCATGCGCTCGCTGCCGGAGCGCGCCATGGCCATCGCCACCGCAGCGCCCGCCAAAGCACCGATTGCAAGCCCAACGAGTATCAGTAGTACGGACAACGATCCTCCCCGTTCATGAGCACTCCCTACAAGGTGACATCGAATCCGGACGGCGAGGTCTACGATGTCCCTATGAGCACGGTCGAGGCGCAGCTCAGTCACGGCAGGACGGATGTCGGTGGGGGCATCCGCCTGCACTACGTCGAGGCTGGCGAGGGTCCGCTTGTGGTCTTGCTCCACGGCTTTCCCGAGTTTTGGTACTCGTGGCGCCACCAGATCGCTCCCTTGGCGCAGGCGGGCTACCACGTCGTGGCGCCCGACATGCGCGGCTATGACCTCTCCGACCGCCCGCAGAGCTGGCGCTCGTATGACACCGATCTATTGGCGGACGACATCGCCGGGCTGATCCACAGCTTCGGTGAGCAGCAGGCCTATGTGGTCGGGCACGACTGGGGTGCCGCCGTGGCCTACACCGTGGCGATGAACCGCCCAGAGGTGGTACGCCGCCTGGCGATCCTCAACGTGCCCCACACCGCGCGCATGCTCGAAGGCTTCAGGACGCTCAAGCAGCTGCGCAAGAGCTGGTACATGTTCTTCTTCCAGATCCCCAAGCTGCCCGAGTACCTGATCGCGAGGGACAACTTCTCCTTCGCCAAGCGCTCGTTGCGCTCGGACTCCAAAGACGCCTTCACCGACGATGATCTCGAGCGCTACGTCGAGGCATGGTCGCAGCCCGGTGCGCTCACCGGGATGATCAACTACTACCGCGCAGCCCTGCGTCGCTCGCCGCGCAAGGCGCTCGCGCAGATGAAGCCGATCAAGGCGTCCACGCTCGTGATCTGGGGCATGCGCGACCGTCACATCGGCAGTGAGCTGGCGGTTCCGGCATCCGAGTGGGTGCCCGATGTGCGCTTCGAGCCGATCCCCGAGGCTACCCACTGGGTGCAGCATGATGCCCCCGAGCGGGTCACCGAGCTATTGCTCGGCTTCTTCGCCGAAGATTCTTAGCGGTCTTTCGCAGGCTGGGGTGTATGTAGCGAATCGGGGTGCCTACGCGCGCGCGTAGGGCACCCCGATTCGAGATGCGTCGTACCCCCGGTCCTCTTGGGGGGTTGAGCCGGTCCTCAGGTCTACCGCGCGCGGGGGAGGCGGGCCTTGGGGAGGCGGCCATCGGGCTACCCACGCGCGCGCGTAGGGCACCCCAATCTTTGGATACACACCCGACCGGCACGCTTCAGGACTTAGCCGGGATGCGGCACACCCGGCCGTCCGGCCTCAGGACTCGGCCGGGCGCGGGGCGGCATCGCGGCGCGCGAATGGGGCGACGCCGCGCAACGCAAGCAGGCCCATGAGCGCGACCAGCAGGCAGGTGATGGCGCCTACGCCCAGGCCCGCACGGGCACCCGCCCAGGCCATGACCCAGCCCACGAAGGGCCCGCCGATCGGCGTGGAGCCCTGGAAGGCCACGAACCACAAGGACATCACTCGACCCCTCATCGAAGGGTCGGCGCCCAGTTGCAAGGTCGAATTGCCCGTGGCCATGAACGAGATGCTCGCCCAGCCGACGAGCGCGAGCGCGGCGAGCTCGAAGGGGAGGGTGGGGGCAAGCGCGGCCAGCATGATGACCGCCCCGAAGGCGCCCGCGGCCATCACCAGCGGGCGCAAGCCCGTGCGTCCTACTGCTGCGACGAGCAGGCCTCCCGCGACGGCGCCCGCGCCCATGGCGGCGGTCATGAAGCCATAGCCGGTCGCTCCCACGTGCAGGCCTTGGCGGGCCATCACCGGCAACGTGACTTGGAACTCGTAGGCGAGCGTACCCACGAGCGCCATCATCAAGAGTGGGATCGCCAGCTCACGGTTGCCCCGGATGTAGCGCAAGCCCTCACGCAATTGCCCGGGTCCGCGTACCGTCGGAGGGGAGGGGTGGATTGCCGTGAGGTCAAGCGTCAGCAAAGACACGATCACCGGGATGAAGCTGGCGGCATTGACCAGGAAGCACACGCCCTCGCCGACGGTCGCGATCAGCAAGCCCGCAACGGCAGGCCCGATTGTGCGCGCCACGTTGACGAGCACTGAGTTGAGACTCACCGCGTTACGCAAATGCTCGGGGCCGACCATCTCCAGCATGAACGACTGGCGCGCCGGGTTCTCGAATGCGTTGTTCACGCCGAGTAGCATCGCGAGCGCGCCGATTTGCCACACCTTCACCTCGCCGGTGACGGTGAGGATGCCGAGCACGAGCGCCTGAAAGCCCATCAGGCCCTGCAGGAAGATCATCGTGCGGCGCTTGTCCACGCGGTCCGCGATCACGCCGCCGTAGGGGCCCAGAAGTAGGATTGGAAGTGTCTGCAAGGCCACGATCAGCCCAAGCGTCGTAGCCGAGCCGGTGAGCGTCAATACCAGCCACGACTGGGCCGCCATCTGCATCCAGGTGCCGCTCAAGGAAATCGCCTGTCCGGCGATGTAGCGGCGGTAGTTGGGGACCTCGAATGCTTGGAAGGTGGCGTGTCTGAACGCGAGCAGGCGAGTCACTGGCTGGTTCTCGGGATCTGCTCGGCGAGCGCCTCGAGCACCGGCAGCGCGTTGCCCAGCGCGCGGCGCTGGCGCGAGTCGAGTGTGGCGACGTGGCGCTGCAAGGCGTTCGCGCGCTCGCGGTGGATGCGCTTGCGCATGCGCTGTCCGGCGGTCGTGCCGCGCACGCGTGCCGCGCGCCGGTCCTCAGGGTTGGGCTCGCGGCTAATCAGCCCCGCGTTGCATAGCTCGGCGACGATTCGCGAGAGCATCGTGGGGTTGATGCGCTCGATCTCAGCGACCTCCGCGAGACCGATCGGGCCGCGTCGCACGACGGTGAACAGCACCGAGGTCTGTGAGGGGGTGAGACCCGCGCCGGCCTCGGTGGGCCGCAGACGTCGCGAGAGCTTGTCGATCGCTACGCGCAGGCGCGCGACGTCCGGATCGTCGGTGTCCGCCACGCTTTCGGTCGCGAGCGGTGGTGCCTGGGGGTGCATGGAAACCATGTCCCGCATGAGTGGTCCGATCTAGATACTTGCTTGCTGGCAAGCATTATAACGGACCACCGTCCGGCCTGCCGACGCTTGAGGAAGCGCGTCCGCCTCGGCGATCGCTCGTCGGAAAATGTAGGGTCGGTTTGCCTCCCGCGATGCTCCCGTTGCCCTCCGGCTCGTTGCCGGAACTAGGCGACTGAGTCAGAGATCCACTGCAGGTAGGGAGCGCTGCCATCGCCCACCTTCAGCGCAAGCAGCTCGAAGGTGTCGTAGGGGTGGATCTCGCGCAGCAGCTCCTCCAGCGGCGTGACGGCCGCTCGCGTCGTCTTCACGATCAACAGCGCCTCGCGCTCGTCCTTGAGCTCGCCCTCCCAGCGGTAGAGCGAGCGCGCTCCCTCGACGATGTTCACGCACGCGGCCAGCTCGCGCTCGAGCATCGCAGCCGCGACCCGACCGGCGTCGTCAGGGGGCGTCGTCACGAGGCAGACGACGGCTTCGGGGCCTTGCATTGGAGCGGTCATCTGGAAACCTCACTCGTCTCTCTGCTGTTCCGGCCGGTACATGTACCGGCCGGCCGGGCCGCACATGTGCGGCCCGGGGCCATGGCGCATGCGCCATGGCCTTAATCTAAGTCAATATGGATGAGTGCAGCAAGCCGATTCGCCCGGACTGAGCCGGTCAGTGATACAAGCGCCCTCAGGCGAGCAGTTTGAAATCGCGCTCGGTGAGCAGCGCGCCACGATCGTTGAGGTGGGGGGTGGGCTGCGCGAGTACACGGTCGCCGGCGAGCCCGTTCTGCACTCCTACGACGTGGGGGAGATGTGCGACGGCGCGCACGGCGCGGTGCTGCTGCCGTGGCCCAACCGGCTTGCTGAGGGCCGCTATGAGTTCGACAGTGAGCACCACCAGCTCGCGCTCACCGAGCCCACGAAGCGCAACGCGATTCACGGTTTGCTGCGCTGGCGCTCGTGGTGGGCGGCCGAGCGCGAGCCCCATCGAGTCGTGATGGCCACGCGCCTTCATCCTGAGCCCGGATATCCGTTCGCGCTCGATGCCAGCGTCACCTATGAGCTGAGCGAGGACGGTCTGCACGTGACGATCGGCGCGGTCAACGTCGGCTCGCGCGCGTGTCCCTACGGGGCGGGCCAACATCCCTACCTCTCGCCCGGTGACGGCACGATCGACGGCTGCAAGCTGGAGCTGCCAGCGCGCACCCGCTTGCTTGTGGACGAGCACCACCAGGTTCCCGTCGATCGCGAGCCGGTGGACGGCACCCCCTTTGATTTCCGCGAGCCACGCCCGATCGGCGACTTGCCGATCGACTCCGGCTTCTCTGATTTGATCCGGGATGCCCGTGGCCGCGCAACCGCGCGCCTTCACCGTCCCGACGGCACGCGCGTGGAGCTATGGGTGGACGAGCAGCACGAGGTTCTACAGGTCTATACCGCCCATACCCTGGCACCCTCGCGCCGGCGGCGTGGCTTGGCGGTTGAGCCGATGACTTGCGCCGCCAACGCGCTACAAGCGGCGACGGGCTCGCACGGCTGGAGCCCAGGCAGGCGTTCTCCTCGCGCTGGGGGATGCGTTTGGCTTGAGTTGTGGTTGGCGTGAGCGAATGCCCTGCGCCCGCGCGCGCCCGTGCGCGCCCGGCGCGCACACGCGGGAGGGCGCGCATGCACACGCATGCACACGCGCGCACACGCGGTAGGTCGCACACACACGCATGCACCCCCACGCACACACGAGAGGGGGTGGGCACACACCCCCCGCGCGCCCAAGGGCGCATAGCTCAGCAGCGCATTCGTTCCAGCGGGCGTAGCGCTGGCACTGCAATAACATCGTCCAGCGCGCGACCCCTACCCAAATCACTGACCTTGGAGACGAACAAATGACTTTGCAGCTTGGCGATGTTGCCCCCGATTTCGAAGCGGACACCAGCGAGGGACCGATTCACTTCCATGACTGGATCGACGGCTCCTGGGCGGTCCTCTTTTCCCACCCGAAGGATTTCACCCCGGTCTGCACCACCGAGCTCGGCTACATGGCCAAGATCAAGCCGGAGTTCGACCGCCGCGGCGTGAAGATCATCGGCCTCTCGGTCGACCAGGCAGGCAAGCACGAGCAGTGGGCCAAGGACATCGAGGAGACCCAAGGCTACGCGCCCAACTATCCGATCATCGGCGACAGCGACTTCAACGTCTCCAAGCTCTACGGGATGCTGCCTGCGAGCACCGAGGGCGACTCGGACGCGCGCACTCCGGCAGACAACCAAACGGTCCGCAACGTGTTCGTGATTGGGCCAGACAAGAAGGTCAAGCTGATCCTCGTCTACCCGATGACGACTGGGCGCAACTTCGACGAGGTATTGCGCGTGATCGATTCGCTGCAGCTGACGGCCAACCACAAGGTTGCCACGCCGGTTAACTGGAAGCCGGGCGAGAAGGTGATCATCGCCGGATCTGTCTCCGAGGATGAAGCCAAGGCGGCCTACCCAGACGGTTGGGAGACGCCCAAGCCTTACATCCGGATCGTGCCGCAGCCGAGTTGAGGGACCCTGGTCACGGACGATCCGTCTCGCAAGCCTCTCTCAACGCGGTCTTTCGGTGTCTTCTTGACTAGCTCGACTCACGCAACCCTTCAGTCCGGGGAGTCCTCAGAGCGTGGACGGGAGGCTCGACAGGCGGTAGCCCGGTCGGCTCATGGCGACTGGGCCCCCGCCGCAGACAGGCCCGATCCCGTCTCGGTGCTTAAGGCGCAAGCGGCCTCGCGCGTGCAAGAGCTCGTCCCGATCCGCTACGGGCGGATGCTCGTCTCACCGTTCACCTTCTACCGCGGTGCGGCGGCCGTCATGGCCGCCGACCTCGCAGCCACGCCCGATTCGGGCATCTTCGTGCAAGCCTGCGGCGACGCCCACATCTCAAACTTCGGTGGCTTCGCCGCCCCCGATCGCAGGCTCGTGTTCGGCCCCAACGACTTCGACGAGACCTTGCCCGGCCCCTGGGAGTGGGACGTCAAGCGCATGGCGGCCAGCGCCGAGATCGCCGGGCGCGACATCGGCTTGTCTCCGGATCTCCGCCGCTGGATCGTGCGCGACTGTGTACGCGAGTACCGCGAGGGCATGCGCGGTTTTGCTGGCGAGAGTCATCTCGACGTCTGGTATGACCGGCTCACCGCCAGCGAATTGGTCGAGCGCTTCGGCGGGCGGCTCGGCGCCAAGGGACGGATCGTGTTCGCCAAGCCTTTCGCCAAGGCGCGGCGTAAGACCAGCCTGCGGGCAGTCAAGAAGCTCACTGAGCGAGTGGATGGCGAGCTGCGCTTTCGCAACGTCCCGCCGCTCCTGGTTCCCCTGCGCGAGCTGTTCGATCCGGGCGACCCCCGCGATGAGAGCGCCTATGTGCGCGAGCTCTTGGACGAGTACGCGGCCAGCCTCGACGTCGACCGGCGCTACCTGTTCGGTACCTACCGCTTCGTGGACATGGCGCGCAAGGTCGTCGGCGTCGGCAGCGTCGGCACCCGCGCCTGGGTGTTCCTGCTCGTCGGGCGCGACGGCAAGGATCCTTTGGTCTTGCAGGCCAAGGAGGCCCAGCCTTCGGTGCTCGAGCCTTACTTGGGCTCAAGCGAGTTCCCCAATCACGGCGAGCGGGTCGTCCAAGGCCAGCGGATCTCCCACGCCGCCAGCGACACCTTCCTCGGCTGGCAGCGCAGCCAGGGCCTCGACGGCCAGGAGCACGATTTCTATGTTCGCCAACTGTGGGATTGGAAGGCCTCGGCTGACCTGTCCACAATGAATGAGTGGGGCCTACACGCGTACACGCGCGCGTGTGGGTGGTCCTTGGCGCGTTCTCATGCGCGCTCGGGTGACCGGCTCGCGATCGCCGCCTACTTGGGGGCTGGGACCAAGTTCGATCGGGCGATTGCCGACTTTTCCACTGCCTATGCGGATCAGAACGAGCTCGACTATGAGCGGCTGGCGGATGCCGTCGCCGCGGGTGAAGTCGTGGCCGAGGTTGGCGTCTGAGCTAGCACGGCCGTGCCGGGCAGGTACCTCAGCGTAGACTTCGCCTGGCGGCTGGCAGATCTCCAAATCCAACCCGCGTCGGCGAGCTGTCAGCCTCGCTTGCCTTCGCTCTTGGAGGTCACAATGCGAGTCGACAACGATGGCATTGGCATCGAGTATGAGGTGACCGGTGAGGGTCGACCTGTTGTGTTGCTCCATGGCTTTCCCGACTCCAGCCGTCTATGGCGCCACCAGGTGACGGCGCTTGCCGACGCTGGGTTCAAGGTGATCGTTCCGGACTTGCGCGGCTATGGCAAGTCCGACAAGCCGGCAGACGTTGGTTCCTACGCGTTGCCTCTGTTGGCCGGGGACGTGCTCGCGGTGATGAGCGATGCCGGTGTCGAGCGGGCCCATGTGGTCGGACACGATTGGGGTGCCGCCATCGCATGGGGGCTAGGGGCGATCGCCGGCGACCGCGTCGATCATCTGGTTGCGATATCAGTCGGTCATCCATCCACATTCATGGCCGGCGGCTTCGAGCAGCGTGAGAAGTCGTGGTACATGCTGTTCTTCGAGCACCCAAAGATCGCCGAGAAATGGCTGTCGGACGATGACTGGGCAAACCTCCGGGCCTGGGGCAATCACCCCGACGCTGACGCCACGATCGCCGAGCTGGAGGCAAACGGGTCGTTGACACCCGGCCTGAACTATTACCGCGCCAATGCCACGGCCGAGTCCTTCGCGCGCGGCGGCTTGGTGCTCCCGCCGATCCAGGTGCCCACGATGGGCGTGTGGAGCTCGGGCGATTTCGCGCTCACCGAGGCCCAAATGACCAATTCGGCCGCGAACATCACCGCTCCCTGGCGCTACGAGCGGATCGAAGGGCCGGGGCACTGGATGCAGCTCGAGGCGCCCGACGAGGTCAACAGGTTGCTGCTGGACTTCTTGCCCGTCTGACCAACCGGCTTGCCGCGATCTAGATCCGCGTTCTTCTCGGGTGCATGGGGTAAGGCTTCCACGGGTAGCGAAGCTTTAGGCCACGCTTGAGGATGCAGTTGACGGCCAGGTGCTTAGCAAAAGCTAGCCTCTGAACGCGGGAACCATCCATGGCCCGCTGGGGGTTATATGGGGTGATGAACGACTTCGACGAGTTCGTCGCCGGCAACCTCGAGCAATTGCTGAAGACGGCCTACCTGATCACGTGGGACGCCGGCGACGCCGAGGATCTCGTGCAGGAGTGCCTGTTCAAGGTCGCGCGGCGGTGGCCAAAGGTGCGAAGGATGGCCCAGCCACGTGCGTATGCACGGCGGATCCTCGTCAACTTGGCGCTCGATGGCGCCCGCGGTCGCGCCCGGCGTCGTAGCGAGCTCGACGGGGCGGCGGCGGTCGTCGACGGACCGGCCCGGGATCTGCTCGTTAGGCTCGAGACGCGTGCCGAGCTGCTCGACGCGCTCGCGTGTCTGACGTCCCGTCAGCGGGCCGTGCTCGCCCTGCGCTACTTCCACGACTTGACAGAGGCCCAGACGGCTGAGGTCCTCGGCTGCTCGCCGGGGACCGTCAAGAGCAGCGCCTCGCGCGGACTCGCGCGGCGCTTGCACTAGTCCCCAATCCAACACCAAACCCACCACGGGAGCTCTGAATGCAATGCCCGATCAACTAGAGGAGAGTCTGCGCGAAGCTTTCTCATATCGCGCCGCGCAGCTCGATCCAGACTCGATCACCCGCCTGCGCGCGATCGACTATCGCCCTCGCCAGCGCCGGATCAGGAAGCTTCCTGTGATTGGGGCGCTCGGCGCCACAGGCACCGCGGCAGCGGTTGCGGCCCTTGTGACCGTCGGCTCGAGCACTGTGCCGGCGTTCGCCGGCTGGCGAGCGATGCCGAGCACCCCGGCACCGGGCCAGCTCGCCCAGGCAGAACAGGCCTGTGGGCAGGATCTCGGGAGCCCGGTCCTGAGCGACTCGCGCGGTCCGTACACGGCCTCGATCTACGCCGATTCGACCACCAGCGACGTGTGCCTCGGCGGCAATGGGGTCTCGATGTCCTCCAGCTCCACCTCGCAGACGCCGATCAGCGTTGCGGCTGGTCAGATCCAGTCCAGTGGCGGTGGTACGCGAGACTCCGCGGGAGATGCTTTGACGCTCGTTGACGGCCGGACCGGAGCGGGTGTCACTGCGGTCACGATTGACCGCAGCGATGGCAGCTCTGTGCAGGCGACAGTCACCAATGGCTGGTACCTGGCGTGGTGGCCGGGCACCGTTGCGGCGAGGAACGCAGAGGTCACGACGGCTTCCGGCACTAGCACCATCGTGTTCCCCTCAGCGCCGAACCTATCCACGCCGGCATGTCCGTCCGGGGCCCATTGCACTACCGGCTACTCGTTCGGGAGTGCCAGAGGTACACACTCCGCCGGCCAGTCGAAGACGGTCCACGGCGGCAGCACGAGCCCGTTCGAATAGCAGCACTGGCGCGCCGGGGGTGACCCGCAAGCACCCCCGGCGGAGGACTCATCCGCCGGCTTCAGCCGGCCACCTGCACCGCCGGTTGTCTTCTCAATGGGGCCGCGGACCCAATGCGCTCGAGTGGACTCGAACCACCACGGACCATACGGTCCACAAGGCCCTCAACCTTATTCACGGGCACCACATGCATCCGCCAGCGTCCAGATCGTCCGTTCTGTGCGGTTTTCCGGACGCATGGGACGTATCGGACGATCTGAGTGTTGCCACGATGTTGCCACGGCGGGAGGGGGAGCTTGACTATTCGGGTCGAGTTCGCCGTAGGACTTCTTCGGCGAACTCGACGAGGTGCCGCGCTTGTCGTAGCGAGCGCTTCAGCTCGGCTGTGGTGGCGGTGATGAACCCATAGTGGGCGGTGTCCTTGATCTCGATCAACTGGCGCAACTGGCTGGCGGCTCGCTTGCCGCCGGGTGTGATCGTGGCGAGCAGCGTCTCGGCGTCATGGTGGTTCTCAGAGCGCGAGCGTCGTCCAAGCTCGTGACAGCAGGCCGCGTCGGCGGCGGGATTCCCGCGAGGATCGCCACCGAGGCAGCAACGCTTGCGTATTCGAGTGAGAGGTCGTTTACGTCGGCTGTCAGCTCGGCGACCTCCAGGAAGCTGCGAGCGTGGTCGAGGCGGCGGCGCGCCTCGACGGGACCGCAGGCTTGGGTGCGCGACGGTCGTCTGACCATCAGAGTACTCGCAATAGGGTGCGGAGTGGTTTGCCTGCGAGTTCGATCGCATCGCGGCGAAGCTCGGCGAGGATCGGCGGCTGTTCCTCGACCAGTCGCGGCAGGTCGGCTGTAGAGATCTCCACGATGCCGGCATTGTTGCCAGTCCAGCGGCGCACGTTCTCTGCGAGAGCGTCGATCTGTGTTCGCCACTGCTCACTTTCGGGGTCGAGATTGATGGGTCGCACGATTAGTAGGTCGATGTCGCTGTGGATGTCTCCGTCGCTTCGTGCTGCGCTGCCGAACAGCGAAGCGTGCATCGCGGGTATCTCCCAGGAGCTGATCTTCTCGCGCAGTCGCCGGGTCAGCTCAGCGTGCGCGCCGGCCATCTGCTCGACTGCGCCGGCGAGCAGGTGGCGGTGGTTCAGCGAGTAAAGCTGTGCGTTGCCGGCTGGAAGACACTCGATGATTCCCTGGTCCACGAGTCGCTCGAGCACGTGCTGAACGCCGGTCTTGGAGCGGCCGGCGCGGCGCGCGATCTCGCGTCCGCTGCGTGGCGTGCTGGATCCCGCGAGCACGATCAGCACGGCGGTGTCCACGCTGGGGGAGATCGCCGTATACGGCCTCGCCACATCCATGGCCTAATGATAGCCCAAATGGACTAAATAGTGGCCGTTATGCGTGAGGCGCTCATCGGACAAATGACTTGGGTCAGAGATGGGTCACGGATGGCGGCCGCGTCGGCGAGCTTGCTTGGTTGGCTGCGCGTCGCCTGCGCCGGGGTTGAAAATTTTTCAAGATTTTCTATAGTTGTGTCGATGAGGTATCTTGGGTCATGAGCATTCTGTCGCCAACAGATCGTGCCGTTTTTTGGCGCATGACCGTGACCAGTGGGAGTGAGGAGCATGCTTCGCGACTGAAGATCCTCGCATCGGAGATCCGCGAGAGCACCGGCCGGCGCCTCGGTCTTTACAGCGACCACGACGAAGAGGTCGTCGAGACCGTCGAGATCCTCGACGCCTCTGGGCTCCTCGGCCGCGATGATCTCCGCGAAGCGTTCGAGGACGCAGACGAGGACGACGATCGAGCGCAGACCTTCGCCGCGCTTATGGCCAGCCATCTCGACGCCGCGGCGGAGATCGACCGACTCGGTGTCGATGCTCGCTTGAGGGCGCTTCGTCTTGCTGGCGTCTGGCGGGGGCACGTCAGCGATCGAGCACGCGAGGCGCCGGAGTGGTTCTCGGCGGCTCAGGTCGCTGCACGCTATGGCGTCACGCCGCAGGCGGTCTACAAATGGATCGATTCCGGACGCGTATGCGCGGAGCGGACCCCGGGTGGCTCCTGGCGATTGGCTGCCGACCAGTTCGAGCGCCATCGCGCCAGCCAGGACGCTGCCACAGCCCTGAAGGCAAAGCTGGTCGAACGCGCAGGGAGTGCCGCCAGTCCCTCTGACGAGGAATTGGCGGCTGAGATCGTTGCTCGACGTCGCCGCTGAGTGCTCGTAGTCTTCGACGCCACGGTGCTCTGCGGCGCCCTGAGAAAGCCAACGGGTTACAACTTTCAAGCTGCTGGAGCTCGCCGCGAACGGCACACTCTTCCAGGGCTCTCTACGACCGATATCGGCGGGATGGAGTTATACGCAACGCCCTCGGCGTACTCGGCGGCGCCAGCTACGACATGGAGCTGATCGAAGCATTCCTTGATCACTTCGCCCCACTGTTCAATCCCGACAACGTCGAGCCATCTCCGATCGGAAGAGCGCTGCCTGCGCAGATATCCCTTCACAACCGGCCGATCGGCGAGATTGTCTACGAGCTGACCGGACGCACACGCGAGGACCTGCTCGACGGCCTGCCCCGGCAGTCGAGGCTCATCGCTGGCGAGTTCGACGCCTACGACGTGCACCTCGTCGCTGCCGCCGTCGCCCGCAACGCCGACGTGATCTGCAGCGCCAACCGCGCTCAGACACCTTGACCAGTTGACAATTGCAGCGGCCTCGTGTATAAGTGGCCTATGTCCGTATCCCGCAATGGGTGCTGACAAGACATAGGTCGGGTTTGGGTTGGCCCTGTGGTCGACTTCAACTTGTTTGACGGGGACCTTGGGAGAGGGACCGGGTCACAATTTCGTGAGAGGGTTGTTGCGTGTTTTCTTTGGGGAATAGCGTGCTTGAGAGTCGGTGTGTCAACGGCGGGTCCGTAATAGGACGCGTCAGCGTCGCTGACGCGTCTCTCTCTCTCTCTTTCTTTCTCTCTGGGCCGGCCGGCGCCTAAGCGCTAGCTCTCTTCGCCGCGGCGTAGGGTCGCGGCATGCCGGATTTAGGGTCCGCCCTCCCCGGCATGGTTTCTCTCGCCCGCTGAGCTCGCGCTCAGCAGGCTGTTTCTCTGGCGTCGTGGGTCATGTGCCCGCGACGGTCTCGTGCTGCCCGTGCGCGGGCGCTTCATGTTTCGATTCCTCTAGGAGGGGATGGGCTTGATACGTCTTCGCAGGCTGACGATGGTGGTTGTGGCTTCGTTCTGTGCGCTCAGCGCTGGAGCTTCCTTCTCGAGCGTGCCCGCGTCCGCGGCGGTGGCGCACAATTTCCTTTACTCATTCGGGTCGTTGGGCAACCTCGGGGGATCGTTCGGTCCGATCGGTGGGCTTGCTGTAGACGAATCCACCGGCGACGTCTACGTCCTCGACGTGGAATCGCAGTCAATGGATAAGTTCAACTCGCTCGGTGAACCGGCCGAATTCTCGGGTATGGGCACAGATTCAATCAGTGTCCCTGGAGCCCGCTTCGGTAGCCACGGGCAATCGCAACTTGCGGTCGACAACTCTTCGGGGCCGGCGAAAGGAGACATATATGCGGCGACCGGATTTGAAGAAATAAGGATCTATGGACGCGATGGTGTCTTCCTCGGTGACCTGCGAGGGCCACATTTTTCGGTTGGTGTCGCGGTCGACGCCAACGGCGCTGTCTATAACGACGATTTCGTGAACAGAGGGGGTTCCATAGAAAAGTACGTGCCATCCGCAAATCCGGTGACAAGCTCCGACTATGTGTCTTCGCTGCCTGTATCAGAACCAGCGCAAGTCGCCGCCGACACCGAAGGGAATGTGTATGTCCGCTACCTTGGGGGCGGGGGTGGCAACACCAGCGGCGCGATGCTCAAGTACGATGCACAACAGTTCGGTGCTCAGACGGCAAACGGCACTCAGGTAGCGCTGGAAGTCTGGTCTATGGCGGTCGACCCGTCGAACAATCACGTAGTCGTTGTGCAGGGTGACGTGCCCCAGCTGGAACAGACTGGAGGAACTCAACTTGCTGAATTCGACGGACTGGCGACTCCAATCGGCGGGCCGTTCGGTAAAGGTCATGTCTCCAGGTCGTACACCGTAGCGGTCGATGGCGCGCACCAGCGGATCTACTCGGTCGACGGTGAAACTGGGGAAGTAGTGGTTTTCACGGGACCGTTGACACAACCCGACATCGCGGTCGGCGCGCCTTCGAGCGTCACTGAAACGAGTGTGAGGCTCAACGCAACGCTCAACCCGCTCGGGATCGACGCGAACTGTGAAGTTGAATACGGCCTCGACACTTCCTATGGCTCGACGGCGGCTTGCTCACCGGCGGATGTCGGCTCGGGGGCCAGCCCGGTGGCTGTCACGGCCGACCTGACCGGTTTGCCATCCGGCACCGTGTATCACTATCGCTTCGCCGCGACGAACGCCAACGGTACCGAGTTCGGAACTGACCAGACGTTTGCGACCCTGCACGTGCCGGTGATAGACGGTCAGCGGGTGCTGGGTGTCAGCGACAACAGAGCAACCGTCGAAGCGCTGGTCAACCCGAAGCACGCCCAGACCGGCTTTCACTTCGAATACGGGCTCGACACATCTTACGGGGCGAGCGCCCCCGTTCCTGACGCGACGATTGGCCCATTCGATACTGACAGAGCAGTGGTGTGGACTCTGAGCGGCTTGCATCCCGGTAGCACCTATCACTATCGCATCGTGGCGACCAATTCGACAGGCACGACCACCGGGCCGGACCAGGTGTTCAAGACCTACCCGGCGGTGACGAGCAGCGCCGACGAATGTCCAAACGCCGACATTCGCCAAGCGCAGTTCTCAGCTTATCTTCCCGACTGCAGGGCGTATGAGATGGTTTCTCCGCCCGAAAAGGAAGGCGCGAACATCAGCACGATGCCGCGCGTGACGCAGAGCTCGAGCGACGGTAGCGCGATCAAGTACCTCGCACCGACTGGTTTTGGAGACGCGCAGGGGAGCGAGGACCCGGGAGCCGAGTACGTGAGTCGCAGGGGAGTGGACGGCTGGTCTACGCGCGCGATAAACCCGCCGCAGCGCTCACTTCCGCTCACGCTCTTCATCAGTCCCCGCTACGCCGCTTTCTCCAGCGACCTGTCAAAGGGAGTCTTCTGGGCGCAGAGCCCGGTCGTCACTGGACATCCGCTTGTCGAAGACACGACGAACCTGTATCTGCGCACCGACGTGCTCGACGGCGGTTCCGGCAACTATGAGCTGCTGACAGACTCGATCGGCCGTGTGCCCCAGCGACCGACTACCTCGACGAATTATGGCGTGGCATTCGCCGCGGCGTCAGCCGACTTCACCCACATCCTGTTTGAGTCCTCAAACAATCTCACCGCCGAAGCCGAAAGCTTGAGTCCAGCCCAGCCGAAGGTCTATGAATGGCACAACGGGACGGTGAAGCTGGCCGGGATACTTCCGAACGGTACGCCAGCCGCAAACTCGATCGCGGGCAACGGCGCCGGCGGCGGACCGTATCTAGGCGTCTATGACAGCGACGCCAAACAGACGCAGAGGACGATGTCGTCCGACGGTTCGCGCGTGATCTTTGAGGCGTCGATCAGCGAATACAGCTCCGGACTCTACGGTGGGCTCTACCAAGGTGGGCTGTTCATGCGTATAGCCGGCAGCGAAACGATCCAGTTGAATGCGAGCGAGCGTGCGACGCCCGATCCCGGCGGGGAAAAGCCAGCGACGTTCTGGACGGCGACAGCCGACGATTCGAAGGTCGTCTTCTCCACCGCCGAGGCTCTCACAGACGATGCGCCCGCCGACTCGAAGTCAAAGCTGTACGTGTATGACGTCAATGCCCCGTCAGGCAAACACCTGACATTGATCTCGGTCGACAATGAACCGGCCGACGACAGCCAAACTGGAGACACTGGCTTTGGCTCGGTCGGAATCAGCGATGACGGCAGCTACGTCTACTTCATGAATCACAATGACATGCTGGTGGCAGGCCAGCGGACGTTCGAAAACTCACTCGATCTTTTGTATGTCTGGCACAACGGTACGGTGCGTCTCATCGGGCAAAACAACAACAACCCGTCGCTCGGCAATATATCGTCCGGCAAAGAGTCGGCCTTCCGCATGACGCCTGACGGACGGCGAGCGATCTTTGTGGATTCCCTGCAGTCGACTGCCGAAAGCGCGGGCGTGGCGGGTCAGTTCAACGAACACGCACAGGTGTACGTCTATGACTATGAAACGGGCAGGATCGCGTGCGCGTCCTGTAACCCGACCGGTGCGCCGTCCACGAGTAATGCGAGTTTCGAAGATGAAAGCGATCAGGTACTCGAAAATAAAGCCAAGACGTATCTGAGTCATCCGCTCAGCGAAGACGGGCGGCTTGTCTTCTTCGACTCGAGCGATGCGCTGCTGCCGCAGGACACCAACGGTCGTCGCGATGTCTACGAGTACGACACGATCACAGGTTCGCTGCACATGATCTCAAGCGGCGGTTGTAACTGCGACTCGTATTTCGTCGACGCGAGCCCCGACGGCAGCAACGTGTTCATCACCAGCCGTCAGCGGTTTGTGCAGATTGATTTCGACAACGCCGCCGACATTTATGACGTTCGTATCGACGGTGGTCTCGCTGCTCAGAATCGGCCGGCGCCTGTCGGTTGTGAAGGCGACGATTGCCAGGGTCCGGCGAAAGCTGGTCTGCCCTCCTCACTGCCTTCCTCTTCGACGTTTGTGGGACCCGGAAACGTGGTGCCGCCCAAAGCCGCGGTCAAGCCAAAGTCTAAGTCGGCGGCCACTGCGCGCAAACTCGCGGCCGCATTGAAGGCCTGTGCAAAGAAGCCGAAGCGGAAGCGAGCGACGTGCAAAGCCGGCGCGAAGAGGAAGTTCAAAGCCAAAAAGTCGACCAAGCGGTCAGCCCGTCGAGTCGGGCGTTAGGGGGAGATGAGAATGCAGATCGGGATAGGCAGTGACCGCAAGTCGATTTTCACAGCTGCGTCGGTAGCCGTCCTAATGCTGCTCGTGTCGTTGAGCGTAGGGACACCGGCTCGAGCAGAATTTGGGATTAGCGCATTTGACCAGCAGATCACGTCGGATGCCGCGGGTGACAGCTTCACGCAAGCGGGCGGTCATCCGTACGCCATCACCACGGAGATCGATTTCAATACCCATCCGAACTCCGAAGCGGGACAGCTCTTTGGGGCGCCAATGCCGGAAGAGGACACGAAGGACATCTTTGTGCAGCTACCGCCGGGGGAGCTGGGCAACCCGACAAGCCCAACCCAGTGTACGGACACACAGCTGGCAGGTGATGTTCCTGGGTTGCTCACTTCGAACCCGACATGTCCGATCTCCTCACAGGTTGGGACGATCCAAGTTCGCACCAGCCTCTTCCGCCTTCTCAACCCGGAAAATTGGGTGTTCCCTGTTTACAATATGGTCGCGCCGCCGACGGCGCCGGCAAAGTTCGGGTTCCTGATAGCGGGCGTGCCGATAACGCTCACGGGGAATGTGCGCAACGGTGGTGATTTTGGTGTGACGATACGTTCTGCTGATATCCCGATCGCGCTCGCGGTCAATGGGATAACGTTGGCGTTTTGGGGTGTCCCGGCTGACAAAAGCCACGACGTTCAGCGCTGTGACTACGCATTTTTGGGCTTTGGATTGGTGTGTCCTGGAGCTCCGGGGACGCCGTCCGGTCCCAACGTCGATCCTGTCACGCCAGAGGCTTTCCTGACGTTGCCGACGTCGTGTACCGATCCCGGCGTCGGTTTTCACACCACCCTTGAAGTGGACTCGTGGCTGAACCCTGGCGTGTACGTCCAACAGGGCTTGTTCAGTCATCTAACGCCCGGTTATCCTGCCGCGCCCGCCGAATGGGGCCAGCAGCAAGGCATGACGGGTTGCGATGCGACCCCGTTCAACCCGTCGATCTCGGTGACGCCGACGAATGCTCAGGCGGATACGCCGAGTGGCTTGAACGTTGATATCACCGTGCCGCAGGAAGGTCTATTGAATCCGGGCGGGATCGCCTCCGCGAATGTGAAGAAGGCCGTAGTGACGCTGCCGGCGGGGGAGTCGGTGTCGCCTTCGGCGGCGGACGGTCTGGGTGCTTGCTCGCTTGCGCAGATCGGGTTGGGTGTTAATACTCGCGCTGAATGCCCCGACTCGTCGAAGCTGGGGACTGTGGAGATCGACACGCCGCTGTTGCCGCAGCCGCTCCAGGGCTCGATCTTCCTGGGTAAGCAGGGCGAAAACCCGTTCGGTTCGTTGGTCGCTCTGTACATAGTCGTGGAAGGCCATGGCGTGATACTCAAGCTCGCCGGTCACGTCGATCTTGATAGTGCGACCGGTCGGATCACGACCACGTTTGACAACAATCCGCAGCTGCCGTTCGACCATTTGAAGCTCAACTTCAAGGCCGGCCCACGCTCGCCGCTGGTCAATCCGCACACATGTGGAACATATGCCACGAGCGCACAGTTCACCCCGTGGTCGGGTAACCCGCCTGTGGAGGTGGAAAGCAGCTTCCAGATAACTTCAGGTCCCGAAGGCAGGCCTTGCCCCGGATCTCCGCAGGCGTTTGCTCCGTCTTTCGTCGCAGGCACGACAAACAACCAGGCCGGCGCGTTCAGCCCGCTGTCTGTCACGTTTGCTCGCAACGATGGAGAACAACAGCTGGGCGGGGTGACGGTCAAGACGCCTCCTGGCCTCCTCGGGATGCTCTCGGCAGTCAGCTTGTGCGGGGAGCAGCAAGCATCCTCTGGATCGTGTCCCGCGTCCTCTGAAATAGGGTCCCTGACGGCCGCCGCCGGCGCCGGCGCGAACCCGTTCTATGTGACCGGCGGAAAAGTGTTCCTCACAACCGGATATAAGGGCGCCCCGTACGGCCTTTCGGTGGTCGTGCCGGCCAAGGCCGGCCCCTTTGACCTGGGGACCGTCGTTGTCAGGGGCTCGGTGACTGTCGATCCTGTCACGACGGCTCTCACGGTCACTACAGATCCGGTGCCGACGATCCTCGACGGCATACCCCTCGACCTGCGGTCGATAAATGTCACGATCGACCGGCCCGGGTTCATGTTCAACCCGACCAACTGCAACCCGCTGTCGCTGTCGGGACTCCTGACGGGCGAACTCGGAGGCACGGAGGCGATCTCCAACAGCTTCCAGGTCACCAACTGCGGCCGGCTCGGGTTCTCGCCCAAGTTCTCGGTCACGACGACCGGAAAGACGAGCCGTGCGAATGGGGCCGGGTTGACCGCGAGGCTCACCTATCCCTCAGGACCTCAGGCGAACATCGCCAAGGTCAAGGTAAACCTCCCGAAGCAGCTGCCTTCGAGGCTAACCACATTGCAGAAGGCGTGCTCCGACAGCACCTTCAAAGTCAACCCGGATGCTTGTCCCGCGGCCTCAACGATTGGGTTTGCGAAGGCGATAACACCGATCCTGCCCGAACCTCTTACCGGTCCGGTGTACTTCGTAAGTCACGGTGGAGCAGCGTTCCCGGACCTTGTTGTCGCGCTGAAAGGTTACGGAATCACGTTCGACCTGATCGGCACCACGTTCATTAACAAAGCGGGCATCACCAGCACTACGTTCAAGCAGGTGCCGGATGTACCGATCGGATCGTTCGAGCTGACACTCCCGCAGGGACCGAACAGTGCGCTTGCCGCGAACGGGAATCTTTGTGCGAGCAAGTTGAAGATGCCGACGACGTTCGTCGCCCAAGACGGAGCGGAAATACACCGGTCGACCCCGGTTGGTGTCACCGGTTGCGCGAAGCAGGCCAAGAAGGCAGCGGGCAAGCACGGCAAGAAGAAGGGTAAAAGGAAATAGCGACGGGGCTGTTCCGGGTGCGGCTTCCATACGCGCGGCGCCCGGGATCGTCTCGACATAGCGAGGTGTTCGAGCAGGTGTCCGTGAGACTGAACGATCGGGTTGGTGGCCTGGCCGGTAAGCAGGTGGAGGCCGAGCTCAACGGTCACGCTCGCGAGCGTGTCGCGGATATCCAGCGCGCTCGAATGCTCACGGCGATGGTGGAGCTATGCGCTGAGTGTGGGGCGGCGAGCGTCACGGTCGCGCATGTGGTTGCACGTTCGGGGGTTTCACGGCGTACGTTTTACGAGATATTCCAGGACCGCGAAGCGTGCTTTCTCGCGGCGTTCGAAGACTCGGTGGCGCTGGCTCGCGAACGGATCCTCGCCGTGTACGACGTGCGCGCAAGCTGGTGCGAGCGGATCAGGCTTGCGCTCGCGGCGCTGCTGGACCTGTTCGACGAGCGGCCAAGTGTGGGGCGACTGCTCATCGTGGAGTCGCTCGCGGCCGGCCCACTGGCTTTGGAGTGCCGCCAGCGTGCCCTGGCGCCTGCGATCGCGGCGGTGGACGAAGGCAGGGGTGGTCGAACGCGCGGAGTCGACCCGCCGCAGCTGACGGCGGAGGGTGTGGTGGGCGCTGTCTTCTCGGTCCTCCACGCTCGTTTGCAGGAGCAGGATGGGCCTCGTCTGCTGGAGCTGCTCAACGCGCTGATGAGCATGATCGTGCTGCCCTATCTCGGATCGGCCGCGGCACGCCGCGAGCGCGAGCGCTCGAAGCCCGTACGCGCCGAGCACGACATGCGCGTGGTCGGCGATCCGCTGCGCGACCTTGATATGCGTTTGACTTATCGCACCGTCCGCGTGCTGCACGCGATCGCCACCGCCCCGGGCTCCTCCAACCGTGACGTCGGGGTTGCCTCGGGGGTCACCGATCAGGGTCAGATGTCGAAGCTGTTGGCGCGTTTGGAGCGCCTCGGGCTCGTGCGTAATTCGGGTTTGGCGCCCGGTCAGGGGGCGCCCAACTGTTGGTCGCTTACCGACACGGGCAAGGAGATCGAGCTCGTTGTGAGCGCCCGAGCCAGACGGAACAGGCGATGAACGGGAAGACAGACATCACCGCGAGCCAGTCGCGTGCGTCGCGTGGACGGTCGCGTCCTGTCGGCAGGAGGGTGAGCCCGTCGCACACCGAGACCCCACGCCGTCAGGGCGGCCATGTGAGCGAGATGCAGCGCCGGCGCCTGCTGCTGGCGATCGGCGAAGTGGTCGCCGAGAGCGGCTTGGAGGCCGCGACGGTGGGACGTGTCTGTGAACAGGCGGGTGTCTCACGTCGCACGTTCTACGAGCTCTTCAAAGATCGCGAAGCGTGCCTGCTCTCAGCGTTCGACACGGCGGTGGAGCGGATGGCACGAAGCGTGCTCCCGGTGCTCGAAGGTAGCGGCAGCTGGCGTGAGCGAATACACAAGGCACTCGCCGCCGTCCTGGAGCATCTCGACACCGAGCCCGACGTCGCTCGACTGTGCGTCATAGAGACACCGCGTGCAGGTCAAGAGCTACTGGAGCGCCGCAAGGAAGTGTTGTCCGCGATCGCCGCAGCGGTCGACAGGGGACGCTCCGAAACACGCAAAGGCGAGGACCCCCCGCCACTCACAGCCCAGGGCGTAGTTGGGGGAGCGCTGTCGGTGATCCACGCGCATCTGCTCGCCAGCCCACCCGAGGCATCAGGCGATGTCGAGATGCAGACACCTGGCGATGGCGGAGCGCCTAGCTCTCTGGTCGAGCTCACTGGTCCGTTGATGGCGATGATCGTACACCCCTATCTCGGCTCCAGCGCCGCACGCAACGAGCTTCGGAATCCCGCTCCCACCACGCCGCCCAGAACGCCACGCGGCAGAGCCGATCCCTTCAAGGGCCTACCGATCCGCTTCACCTACCGCACCGCGCTCGTGCTCGCAACGATCGCATCAAATCCAGGCGCCTCCAACCGCCACATCGCGAACCACGCAGGCATCGTCGACGAGGGCCAGATCTCACGACTGCTGCAGCGTCTGAACGGCTG
This sequence comes from uncultured Solirubrobacterales bacterium, assembly GCA_963731565.1. Lineage (GTDB taxonomy): Bacteria > Actinomycetota > Thermoleophilia > Solirubrobacterales > Solirubrobacteraceae > Palsa-744. Next base: position 2,790,912 of record CAVSWG010000001.1, on the reverse strand, counting down.
CGAGCTGATCGAGAACCGCAGCAAAGGACAGCCCCACGGCGAGCCAAACGCCTGGACGCTCACCGAACGCGGTGAAACAATCCACACAGCGATCACAACCAGCCCAGCATAGACCGCACACCCCGCGGTTCGTTCTCGCACGAGGGCGATCGTCGCCAAGACCCCGACTTCATCGGCATGGCCCACACGGTCGCCGTGCCGCAGGGCAAGCGCGGCACCCCCTGGGATGAGGTTCTGCGCCAGACGCGCCGCTCGCGCGCGGAGAGACGCCACTGAGAGCGTTCCTTGACACGAACGTGCTCGTGCGCCATCTCATCGGCGACCCGCCTGAGATGGCCAAGCGCGCGACCGCGCCGCTCGCGGGGGAGGGGCCGCTGCTGTTTGCAGACCTCGTGCTCGCCGAGTGCGTCTACGTGTTCGAGTCCTTCTACGAGGTCGGTTTCGCCCGCGTCGCTGAGCTGATGCGCGCCGCGATCGCGCTGTCGTCGATCTCGGTCATTGACGCCCGCCTGCTGCGGCGTTCTCTGGAGCTGTATGAGATCGACCGTCTGGACTTCGCCGAGGCGTATCTCGTGGCCAGCGCCGAGGCCACCGGAGTCGATGCGGTTGTGTCCTTAGACCGCGTGAAGACCGTCAACGCATCGAGCCTAGCCGCGACCCTGAGAAGGCTCTTGGCGACGTAGATCATGGGGCCGCTCCGGACATTTGGCGCGCAAAAGGTCCGGCAAATTGTTCGGATGGGCCAATGGCACAAACCGAACAGTCGCGCCCCCTGGGCGATGGATGAACCCTTAAAAGAGAAAAAGCCCTGGATTTGAGGCTGTTGTGCAAACCCGGTGTAAGCGGGGTTTGTTGCGTCCGGGGTGGGGTTAAGACTTCTCGGGCATGACTCAGAACTTCTTGTCGTGTGATCGGGAGCAGGGGTTGTTGTTGCCGCTGAGCTTGCGCGATTGGCTGGAGGAGGGCCATGTCGCGTGGTTCGTGCTGGACGCGGTCGAGACGATCGACCTCACCGAGTTCTATGGTGCGTATCGGGCTGATGGGCACGGTCGCGCGGCGCATGATCCGGCGATGATGGTCGCGTTGTTGCTGTACAGCTATTCGGTCGGGGAGCGGTCCTCGAGGAGGATCGAGCGGCGCTGCCGGGAGGATGTTCCGTCGCGGGTGATCTGCGCTAACCGCGCGCCGGATCACACGACGATCTCACGGTTCCGCGCTCGTCACGAGGAGGCGCTGGCAAGGACGTTCACGCAGGTTCTAGCGATGTGCGCTCGGGCGGGGTTGGTGTCCGTTGGCGTGGTCGCGTTGGACGGAACGTTGATCGCGGCGGATGCTGCGTGGGCCGCGACGCGCACGCACGAATCAATCCGAGAAGAGGTCGAGCGGATGCTTGGCGAGGCGGCCGCAGTCGATGCCGCGGAGGACAAGCAGCACGGCGACGCACGAGGTGACGAGCTACCGCCGGAGTTGGTGGATCGCCGGTCCAGGCTCGCGCGTCTTCGTCGTTGCCGTGAGGAGTTCGAGGCCGAGCAGGCCAAGGCCGAGGCGGCCTATCAAGAGAATCTGCGCTGGCGGGCTGAGTGGGAATCCGAGCACGGCCGCAAACTCGCTGGTCGCAAGCCGTTCCCGCCGAACCCGGACGGGGTGTCGAAACGAACGATCAACACCACAGATCCAGACTCCAGGGTGCTGACGAGGGTCGGCCGACCGGTGGTTCAGGGCTACAACGCGCAGGCGGTCGCGACCAGCGAGCAGATCATCGTTGCTGCTGATATCACGCAGCAGTCCAACGATTCCGGGCAGCTTGCACCGATGATCGATCAGGCGCGCAGCACGCTTCAGGCTGCCGGCGTCGAGGATCGCGTCGGGACTGTTCTGGCAGACGGCGGCTACTGGAACTCGCCGCAGATCACTGAGCTCGGGCAGGATGGGATCGTCGTGATCGTTCCGACCAAGGCAGCGACTCGGACCAAGGCTCGCAGGCTCTCACCGCGGCAGGGAACCGAAGCCGAACGGATCGATGCGCTGCTCGACACACCCGAGGGTGCGGCGCTCTACCGCCAGCGACAACGCATGATCGAGCCGGTGTTTGGGAACACGAAGTTCAACCGGCGGATCAACAGATTCCACCGGCGCGGGTTGGCTGCCTGTCGAGCCGAATGGCGGCTGATTGCCGCGACCCACAACCTGATGAAGCTCTACCGGGCCGGGATGTCGGCCCAAGCGGCCTGACGAACCCTCTCGGCCGACCCCATCTGCTAGATACCCAAGTCCAGACGGATCGCCCCCCGCCCCAAGAACAACAAAGCCCGCCAAATGGCAGACTTTGCGCAACAGCCTCATTTCAGGGCTTTTCCCATGCGCCCGAGTGGACTCGAACCACCACCATGTTTACACATGACAAGGCCCTCAACCTTGTCCACGACGGCAAGATACGTCCGCCGGTGTCCAGATCGTCCATTTTGTGCGGTTTCGCGGACGCATCGGACGCATCGGACGATCTGAGTGTTGCCACGATGTTGCCACGAGTTAGGACCGCCCAGGGACTCTGAGCCGGCGTCGCCCGCCTAAAATCATGGTCTTAGCGGTAGACGGATGATCTGCACGCGCTGCCGGCCCGGACGTGCTCGCTCCCGTAGGCGGTTGCGGGCGCGTCACCGTGGGTGTCGTTGGCAAGTGGTGGTGCTGCAGTCTCGGGACCGACGACCGAGGGGGTCGCTCCCGAGCGAAAGCAGCACTATCCGATGATTGTCAGGTCGATCGCCCGCGATCGTGGGTGTTCGGTCTCTCGTGGTTCTTGGTGGCCGAAAGGGCCCTGTCTGCCGGGTGGTTGCCTCCGATCGCGTCGAGCTGGCTCGCTTGTTGTGTTAGGGCTTCCGCAAAGGAGTACGGTGGTTGTACATACTCGAGGAGGGACCCAAGATGGCTGTAGGCATCAGACTCAAGTTCGCCGGTGGGACGCAAGAGAACTATGACGCGGCCCACGGGGTGATGGAGATCGACAGCGACCCTCCCGAGGGGATGATTGTCCATTCAGCCGGCCCAGTCGACGGTGGTTGGGGCGTGATCGATTTTTGGGAGTCGCGTGAGGCGTTCGACCATTTCGTCGGCGAGCGGCTCATGCCTCGCCTTCACGGGCTCGGCGATCAGGGTTTCCCGAACCCGCCGGACGTGAAGGAGTTCCCGGTACACAATCTCCAGACCCGGTAGTCGCGGCAGCCGAACGGCACGCCAGGCCGATACGGTCTCGGCGAGTGAGCTAACGCAGCATCCAGCGAGAGGGCAAAGATAGTTATGGCAACGACGACGACAAAGGTTGTAGGTCCCAAGGATGGCAGGGCAGGCTTCCTGGGGAGCATCGGCGTCCGGTTCATGATCGATGGGGAGGAGGCAGGCGGTGGGTTCTCCCTGGTCGAACACCCGATGTCAGCGCGAGCGCTGGCGGCGCCCCTACATCGACACACGCGCGAGGACGAGTACAGCTACGTCATTGAGGGGCGCGTCGGTGCGCTACTGGGCGAGGACGTGGTGATTGGCAATCCTGGCGATCTCATCTTCAAGCCGCGCAACCAGTGGCATACGTTCTGGAACGCAGGCGATAAGCCGGCACGGATCTTGGAGATCATCTCCCCCGCGGGCTTCGAGCAGTTCTTCGCAGCGCTCGTCGACCTCGGCGGCGTAACGCAAGCCGACCCGCAGACGCTGGGCGAGCTCTGTGCCCGCTATGAGCTCGAGATGGATCCAGACAGCGTCCCAGGGCTGCTCGAGCGATTCGAGCTGCAGTTTCCGGGCGAGATGATCTAGGGCTACAGCATGCCGTTCATTCTCACCCGCATAGATGTAGGCGACTACGACCGCTGGAAGCCGATGTTCGACTAGGACACCCCCGGGACGCGCTCAGCGGCGAAAGGCCACCGAGTCCTTCGGAACGCCGACAAGCCAGGTGAGGTCTTCGTGATGGTCGAGTTCGACACCGCTGAGCAGGCGAGGGCGGGCCGCGAGAAGCTGCTGGCCTCGGGTGTCCTCGATCGCTTTCAGGACACGTCAGAGCCGAAGATCCTTGAGCAGGCGGAGCAGGTCGACTACTAGCTGGAAACGGCAGCCTCGGTGCGCGGACGCCGAGCAGGGTTTCTGGCGCTCCTGGCCGGACGGGGCGGCGCTAAAGGCGTAAGGTGGACGACAGTCCACCTTCGAGGGGATAGAGCATGAGCGTGTTGGCAGCTGTCTTCAATCTGAACCATCCGTCGCATCTCGTGCATTGGCATTTCTTCCAAATGTCGGTCTCGAACATCGTCGTGATCGGGCTGATGCTGGTCGTCTTCGCCCTCGCGATCGCGTTGCCGTTCCCAGGAGCGGAGTCGCGTCGTCGCGGTAGAGAGTCATGAGCGTCGCCCCAACCTCCAAACCGTCGTGGACTACTCGCACGCGCGAGCTTGCGATGGGTGCTCTGCCGCCGGAGAAGCTGCTGCCCGACAACCAGCCCACCTACGTCGCATCTTGGATCTACGTGTTCGGCGTCGCGAGCCTCGCGGCGCTAGTGGTAATCATCGGCTCAGGGGTGATCTTGAGCCTCAAGGGTCCCGCATGGTGGCACTTCACCGGGATCGGGCACTTCTTTAACAGCATCCACCTGTGGTCTGTGGAGTTGTTCTTCTTCTTCATGGTCATCCATCTTTGGGGCAAGTACTGGATGGCGGCGTGGCGTGGCGGGCGCTCCCGCGTATGGGTCACTGGAGCCATCACGTTCCTGGTCGCGGTTCCCGCAGCGTTGACCGGCTACGTCTCCCAGCAGAACTTCGACGCGCAGTGGATCGCCACGCAGGCCAAGGACGGCCTGAACTCGGTCGGCGTCGGCGCGTTCTTCAACGTCACCAACTTCGGTCAGATGTATAGCTACCACGTCCTGCTGCTACCGGTGGCCGTGATCGCCCTCGTGGTCGCGCACGTCCTGCTCGTGCGTAAGCACGGCGTCGTCCCGCCTTTTGAGCTCGATAAGGGACTGGGCTCCTCACCGGCCGCTCCCGAGACAGCGCCCTCGGGGTCCGGCGTGCAGGGAGCGCCATCGTGACTCGTCCGCGCTGGTCGCGACGCGAAAGGGAAACAGCTGAGTGGAAGGGCGGATACGCGCCATACGACTTGGTGAAAGAGCTGTTCATCGCGGTCGGCGTGGTCACGCTGCTGACCGTGCTACTGACCGTGCTGCTCTCTTCGCCGGACGATCCGCCGAGCACCGTCGCGCAGTGGTCTCGTGAGCAGCCCGTCAACTTCGTCGCGGCAGCGGCGAAGGAGCTGGCCGGCACGAGCGATACCGCCACCTACGGTCCTCCTTACAACCACAACGGCGATGGCCAGCACGCCGCGTTCCTCTATCCGCAGAAATGGCTGGGCGTCAGCCATCCGATCAACACCGCCAACGACTTCGTGATCGACCCCCTGAAGACGGTTCCCGACAACCCCGCGCTGCAGAGCGCTATCGCCCAATATCAGGCGGCGCCCGAAAAGACACGAACGGTTTGGGCGGAAGCCTTTGCCAAGCCGTTGGAAGAATATGAAACGGCGTTGGAAGAAAACAAGGCACCAAACAGAGATGTCTCGGTCGACCCGACCACCGGTTCGGTAACGGTCAAAGCCGGCGAAGCCGGCCCTGTCCCGACCATGATGAGTGGTCTGCTGGACCTCGCAAAGAGCGGAGGCTTGGACGGCAGCCTGCTGACGAGCCGACAGTTCTTTCAGACCGATTACACCAAGCCGTTGCTATTCATGGCCGACGGCGGGCTGCTCGCCGAACGCGCCGAAGCCCAGCATCTGCTCGGCGACCAGTGGGGCATGATGAACGAGACGGGCAGTTACCCGGGCCAGACGTGGCTATGGCTGTACACCGTCTGGTACCAGGTCGAACCGTTCAAGGCCTCCGAAAACGCTGACATTCTGGTGATGTTGGTGATGGGTGTGCTCAGCCTGGCATTCGTATGCATTCCGTTCATCCCAGGCATACGTGGCATCCCACGCCGAATCCCGATCTACCGGCTGATCTGGCGCGAGCACTATCGCGAACACGAAGTCAAGGCCTAGCCTTACTGCCGTGTCCAAAAGCGCTTCACATCACGGGAAGCTCCGCGTCCTCATCGCTGGCGGAGGAGTGGCGGCTCTGGAGACCGCACTCGCCTTGGCCGATCTCGCGCCCGACCGCACGGACGTAACCGTCATCGCTCCCAACACTGAGTTTGTCTACCGGCCAATGGTCGTCCGCGAGCCATTTGCCTACGGCTCGGCGCAGCGCTACCCGCTCGCACGGATCGTTCGCGACGCCCGAGCAAAACTGCTCGAAGGTGAGCTTTGGCTGGATCGACCCGGTCGCGCGGACGATCCACACCAAGGCCGATGAGGCGATCGGGTACGACGTGTTGGTGCTGGCGCTCGGAGCGACAGTCACCAAGCGCTACCCCCATGCCCTGACGATCGACGACCGCAACTTGGGCGAGACCCTGCACGGGCTGATCCAGGACATCGAGGGGAACTACATCCACAGGTTGGCATTTGTTGCGCCAGGACGTATGGCCTGGCCGCTACCGCTATACGAGCTCGCGATGATGACGGCCGGGCGCGCATACGACATGCAGATCGAGCTGGAGACGACGATCGTCACCCCTGAGGACAGCCCACTGGCGATCTTCGGCTCGGCGGCTAGCGAAGCCGTCGTCGACCTGCTTGCAGCCGCGAACGTCGAGACGATCGGCTCCGCCTATGTCGAGGCTCCCAGCTCCGGCGAAGTGCTAATCAACCCCGGCGAACGGCACCTGGAGGTGGATCGGGTAATTGCGTTGCCCGAGCTTTATGGTCCCGTCGTGCGCGGCATTCCGCTCGGCGAACATAGCTTCATCCGGATCGACTCGCATTGCCGGGTCCCCGATGTCGAGTGCATCTACGCGGCCGGCGACGCGATCGACTTCCCGATCAAGCAGGGCGGTATCGGATCGCAGCAGGCCGACATCGCTGCGCAGTCGATCGCGGCTCTGGCTGGGGCCCCCGTGACGCCTGAACGTTTCAACCCAGTGATCCATGGGATGCTGCTGACCAATGAGAAGCCGCGATATCTCACCGCCCACGTCACGGGAGGGCACGGGTTCAGCTCGGAGATCACCGAGACGCCGGCCTGGTCGCCGCCGAGCAAGATCGCCGCGAAGTACCTGTCACCATATCTGGAGGCGCAAGACCGCGAGAGCGCCTCCCAGAAAAGCGCCGGCGCCTAGCGCGATACGCAGTGCTGCTCGACAGTCTCACGCCCGAGTTCGATGCAACCGCATCGAGCACCGGGTAATCGACGGACCGACGGCTGACGTTTACGAGGCCGTAGTTCACGCCGCCTTCCTCGACGCCGTACGCCGGAGCCGGACCGTTCGCGGGCTGTTCGCACTGCGCGCCGTTGGGGAGCGTATGGCCGTAACGGCACGACGATCGCCGCTCGTCAACCCACCCGAGGGAGAGGTTCTGCCGACGGGTATCAGGAGGCAGCGGTTCATTCCGTTGCCCTCCCACCCACATTCACCGCTGCATTTGCTGGAGCTGGTCGATAGTTGTGGGGGCCACGCGGGAGTTCTGTGCATCGCGACGGATGCATGAGCCCAGCGCCAAAAGGCGTCATCCGACCCTCGCCTTGAAGACCTTCGCACTCATGCTCACGGGCTCGAAGGATGCATGACCATCGCCAACGCCTAGGACCCGACCAAGCACGAGAAGACGTCGGCACCGCACTCACCAGTCTTCTGGAAGGACTACGACCACACACCCCAACAAATATCGAGACCACGCAGCTTTGCCGCCCCGCGGCGGCGTCCGTAGATGTTACAGACGCCGCCGTGAAGCCGGCGTGTCTACTTGACGAGGATGCGGCCCTGCATCCAGGGATGGATGGCGCACATAAAGTTCAGGGTCGTCCCCGCGGGAGCGGTGATCTTGAACGTCACCTGACCGCCGTGTCCCTTGGGGTTGATCGCGATCGAGTCGCCGGGCTCGCCGAAACCTTCCGGACCGACATTGACGAGCGGGATCGGTGGCGGACCCGACAGCGGAGGCCCTTCAGGGTTCACGCCGTGCGACTTCGCGATTTCGCCGCAGACGCCGCATTCCTCGATCTGCTTGACGGTGCGCGGCAGCTGCGAGGGCTTGACGATCGAGAGAGTGTGCGGCTCATCGGTCGTGTTCGTCAATGTCACCGTTCCGCCCGAGCGTATCGCGAACGTGCCGGCGACGAAATGCACGCTGTCCTTGATGTAGGCGTTGCGCTTGAACGTTTCGGTCCCCTTGATGACTACCTTCGCCTTCGCGGGGCCCTTGCCTTTGCCGGCCGCGCCGAGAGCAGACCCGGCGAGAGCGAGCAAGGCCGCGCCGAGCACTGCCACTACGAGCGCACGCCGCAAGATTGATAGCTGCATGAATGCCTCCTCCTGATGGCGCAGCGCCCACGGCGAATGCACCTGTTGAATCCCATAGGAGCGCGCATATACGCGCCCCGTCCCGCGCACATCATATTCGTCGCGGCAAACAGCGGCGAGTACGATTGACGAGAATTACGGGAAGACATGCCGCTATCCGATCGAGAGGGCCTGTCCGATCAGATCAAGCTGCAGCTCGCCCAAGCGAAGACATTTCGCGACCGGAGCGGCACTCCACGTCTACCAACTGACGACGTAGCCCCGATTTGGCCATCGCTCCTTCATCGTCGAAGCGGAAGTCTCCAAGCGGCGTCCTGCTCACTCGCGCATCGGACGAGGAGCATCAGTCAAGCCGACGGCCCGGACGCCTCGCTCCCTTTCCACGCCAAGCAGCAGCCAGCAATGGCCACTCTTAATTAAGTCAGCGATGTTGGCGCTAAGCCGGTGCTGCATTGCGGCCAGCAACGCATCGCCGCGGCGAGTGTTGCCACGCGCCCAACCTTCGGAATAGAGAAGCTGGATGTCAACCTATACTTGCCGATTTGCAGGGATTTTCTATGCGCTCGAGTGGACTCGAACCACCACCATGTTTACACATGACAAGGCCCTCAACCTTGCGCGTCTACCAATTCCGCCACGAGCGCAGAGCGGGCGAGTATAGCCAGTTGGACAAGCTCTGAGGGTGTGCCCTTGATTCCGTCCAAGGCTCACGCTACTGTACGAACACATGTTCGTTTCATGCCTCAATCCACTCGACACGGGAGCCGCGCCCACATGGATCTGACCAAGCGTCAGCAGGAGATTTTCGACTTCATTCGCAAATACTCGGCCAAGTACGGCTACCCGCCCACGGTGCGCGACATCGGCAAGGCGGTCGGCTTGGCCTCCTCCTCGACTGTTCATGCTCACCTGGCCAACCTCGAGAAGATCGGTCTTCTACGCCGCGATCCTTCTAAGCCACGTGCGATCGAGCTGTTCGACCGGGCCGTCGGCAGTGCCGTGGAGGGTGTACGCAGCATCGTTCGTCCCGACAGCCTCCCACTGCTCGGGTCGGTGGCCGCCGGACAGCCGATACTCGCCGAAGAGAACGTCGAGGAGTATGTACCGGTTCCGAGTCTCGCGGGGGGTGGCGACGGCGACTATCTCTTGCGCATACGCGGCGAATCGATGAAGAACGCGGGCATCGTCGAAGACGATCTCGTTGTTGTCCACCAGCAGGACACAGCGCAGCAAGGTGACATCGTGGTGGCCTTGCTCGGCGAGGAGGCGACCGTCAAGCGTTACTTCCGCGAACCCGACCACATTCGTCTGCAGCCCGAGAACGAGACCATGGAGCCGATCCGCACCAAGGAGGTCAAGGTTCTTGGACGCGTAGTCGGGTTGCTCAGGAGTATGTGATGTCTACCCTCTTGCTCGAGCGATCCCCGGCCCTTGACGAGGGCTTCGAGCGCGATGTGCGCCGTCGGCTGGACGGCCCGTGCCTCGCGGCGGGGACGACGGACGCGCACGGCAGGCTGACGCTGGACGATCTCATCACCGGCGCATGGGAGGGCCTTGCCGTGCGCGGCACCGTCAACTGTCCGGTCTGCGCAAGCCCAATGGCCGCCCGGCCCGAGCACGGGGGAGATGCCCCCACGGGCACCTGTTTTGGTTGCGGCTCGCGGCTCTCTTAGCAAACCTTCCCATTGCGCCTTCGGCGCGCTACGGTGACAGAGCAGGTCAAGCAGCCGCGGAGGCCCCTTCAGGGTCTTCGAGGAAAGTCCGGACATCACAGGGCAAGGTGGTCGAGATATCGACCCGGGGAAACCCGCGGGAAAGTGCCACAGAAACAAACCGCCTAAGTTCGCCGTCCCACGTGAACGGCGGACCGGCAAGGGTGAAATGGTGCGGTAAGAGCGCACCAGCGCCGCGGTGACGCGGCGGCTGGGCAAACCCCACTCGATGCAAGGCCAAACCGGATCGCTTGCAGGTAGCCCGCCGAGATCCAGGTAGGCCGCTTAGATGGATGGCTGCTCAACGACAGAATCCGGCTTAACGACCCGCTAAGGAAAAGCCCCGCCCCGGCGGGGTTTTTCTATACACGACTACGGCATTCAGTCCTGTTTTCCCCTATGCGAAGACATAGAAATGTCGGTTAGCGACTCGGGCGATTAAGCGCAGAACTGCGCGAGTGCTCTGGCGAGCAATGCGGGCTGATCCTCGGGCGTGAAGCTGAAGGCATCGGACACGAGTGTCACGCGCCCGTCCGCAAGCTCCCTCGCGTAACGTTGCGCGTGCGGGAGAGGAAAAATCTGGTCCTCGGTTCCCCACACGAAGAGCACGGGCCGATCGAACTCTGCGATGAGCCACTGACCAGCGTCGTGCACTTCTTGGGATGTGGCCGAGACCATCACCTTGCTTGTGTCGCGCAGGATGGCCGCGTCAGTTGTGCAGGGCAAGGCGTAGGAGTCTGAGACGACGTCGTCGATCGGATGCTTAATCAGAAGTCCATAGGCGGCAGGGGTCGACCGGATCTCGCGATCGCGAAGCGCCTCGAACAGTCGGCCCAAGGCTGTGGGCTCCGTGGCGATCGCGGGGAGCCCATCGAAGGGTGGCGGAGGGAACTCGTCATAGGGGGTCTCGCACGAGTTCAATACGAGGCGAATGATTCTGTCCGGGTGCAACGCGGTCGCGATCTGTGAATAGGCGCCCCCGGAGTCATTGCCCACAAGCGTCACCTCATCGAGGCCGAGGGTCGAGAGTACCTCGGCGATGAGCTCACCACAGCCCTTCGGGTGAGATCCGCATCTGCGCTCATGGCAACCTTGTGCGATCCGAGCGGTAGGTCGAGCGTGAGGCAACGGAAGCGATCGGCCAGTTGCTCGACGACATCGCGCCATAGGTTGGCATTGGCGAGCCACCCGTGAGCGAACACCAAGACTGGGCCTCGGCCTCGCTCAAAGTACTCAAGGCTCCCCGCCTTCAACTCGACTGTCTTGCGCTCACCCAGCAGGGGTGAACGCCATAGATGTGCGGCGACGGTTGTTGAAGCATCCGAGTTGGCCATTTGGGTCTCTCTCCCTGGACGACTGTGACCGGAACCTATCACATTTTATGACCAGATCGTCAGTTTTATCTGACCCAAGCGTCATGTAGCCTTTGAGGGCCTTTGATGTCCGTGAATGAGCTCGAACCTGTGACCCCGAAGGGTCGGCGAACCCGCCTTGCCTTGCTGGACGCGGGCGCGACCTTGGCTGAGCAGCACGGGCTGGCCGGTCTGAGCGTTTCCGCTGTGACCGCTCAGGCCGGCGTAGCCAAGGGCACGTTCTACCTTTACTTCGCTGATCGAAACGCGTTCATCGATGCTTTGCACCGGCGCTTCTATGACCACATAAGCGAGGTTGTAGCCGAGGCGGTTCGAGGCCTCCATCCCGGTAGGGAATTGCTGCTGAGCGCCATCGACGCCTATCTCGATGCTTGCCTGGCCAACCAGGCTGTGAAGGCGCTTGTGTTCGAGACCCGCACCCAAGGAGAGCTCACGACAATGATGGAGCAACGGGAGCAATTGTTCGCCATTCTCGCCCAGCCAAGCCTGTCGGCAATGGGTATGACTCCCGCGCCGATTGCCGCGCGCCTGTTCGTGGCGATGACCTCCGAGGTGGCGCTCATCGAGATGGAAGCCGGTCACGAGGTTCCAGGCGCCAGAGACACCATTCGCGCTCTGGCCAATGTGCAACCACGGCCCTTGACGACATGAGCGAACCCGCACACGGCCCCAGTCGAGGGCTGCGAATCACCGACAAGCTGACGATCCCACTCGCTGAGGTCACGCTGCGCGCGAGTCGTTCCTCCGGGCCGGGAGGACAGCATGCGAACGTCACTGCCTCCCGCGTGGAAGCAAGCTTTGACGTGCTCGCCTCGCCAACCCTCAGCGAAGCCCAACGCGGGCGAGTGCTCGCGCGTGTCGGACCGCGAGTGACCGCGATTGCACAGGACGAGCGATCGCAGGCGCGCAATCGCGAGCTGGCTTTGACCCGCCTGGCCGAGCGACTTGCCGGAGCGCTCGCCACTCCTAAGCGTCGTCGCGCTACCCGTCCAACGGCGGCCTCGCGCGAGCGGCGCCTTCAGGCCAAGCGTCGAGCCACCGAGCGCAAGCGTGAGCGTCGCCCGCCCGAGGATTAGCTGCGATAGCGCACCCGATAGGCCCACCGAAGCTTGCTGGAGACCCAGGATGGCCAGGCAAACCGCGTAAAACTACGGATGGGGAATGCGGCGCTCACGCGATGACAGCGGGGCCCGGCGGCGTCAGTCTCTGATCCAACAACCGCGCTCCGCGTTTCCCTGTCATTTTGGCAAGGGGGAGGGCTTCTTTCCCTCGACCGATAAGGACGGTCCCGATGGTTCTTGCAGCCAGCTATCCGTTTCTCGAAGTGTTCTGGACGATGCTGATCTTCTTTGCGTTCGTCGTGTGGCTCTGGATTCTGTTCACCGTGCTGGGCGACATCTTCCGGCGTCACGATACTTCGGGCTTCGCGAAGGTCCTGTGGATCATCTTCATCGTCATATTGCCCTATCTCGGCGTCTTCATTTACCTGATCGCCGAGCAGAAAGGCATGGCTGAGCGGGCTCAGGTACGCCAGAAGGCGGCGCAGGCACAGTTCGAGGACTATGTCCAGTCGGTGGCGCCTAAGCCCGACCCCACCGACCAGATCAGCAAGGCCAAGAGCCTGCTCGACAGTGGCTCGATCAGTCAGGCCGAGTTTGAGCGTCTGAAGCAGAGCGCCCTTGCCACATAGGGTTATAGGAAGGGTGTCACGCCGCTCTCTTCACCATTGACGCGTGACCTGGGCCGGATCGTTGTTGCGGGCCGTCAGGCGGACCGAGAGCTCTACAGCTCGGTCCGCCCTGGACGGCTTCCTGCTCAGGCGGCTGTCTGAGGGCTTTGCGCGTAGCGCAACGAACCTGGAGTAGTGAGTGTCTCGCCGGTCTCGAGCAGCGTCTTGAGACCGGACAGGATCATCGGCCAGCCGCCGTAGAGTTCGCTGTTGGCGCCCTCGCGCAACTGATCGTGTGTGACGGTCAGCCGGCACGAGTCGCCCACGGGCTCTATCTCCCACGTGACCCTGGAAGACCCTTCGCTCTTGACCTGATCGCTCCACAGAGCAGTGAAGCTCTGCACTAGTCGGCGAGGCGGATCGACCTCGAGGTTGTCTCCTTCGACGAGCGGGCCTGAGGCCATCGCATGAACGCCCTCGTAGTGGGAGCCGGTCGTCCAGTCGGAGTCAACGCCCACCCCGAAGTTGTACTTCTGCCTCAGCTCGCTGTCTGTGATCGCCTCCCATAGGCGCTCGGGGGACGTCTTGATGTAGATCTCGAATACATGCTCCATTGTGGCCTCCAGTCGTTGCTTGAGCCCGCTAAGCGCAGTTGCCCATGGCTCTGAGTACTTGCTCACCCACCGGTCGTGGACGAGCCGGATCGGGACCGGGTTCAGGAAGTGCAGCTTCTCGCGACCGCGCTTCTTGGTCGTGATCAAACCCGCGTCCTCGAGCACGCGCAGGTGCTTCATCACGCCGAAGCGGGTCATCGGCAAGCGTTGCTCGAGCGCGCTCAAGGACTGCCCGTCCTCCTTGAACAACTCATCGAGCAAGCTCCTGCGCGTGGGGTCGGCGAGGGCTCTGAACACCGCGTCCATGGAGCCAGTATAGGTGACTAAATAGTCACCTGTCAAGTGTATGCGGCCACAGAAGGGCGCGGGATCCAACCGGTGCGCTCGGCGGCGCGTTCGGCTGAAGGCCGGTCGTCGTTCAGGCGAAGGCTTGGTCGCGTGCTCAGCTAAGTCGAGGCGAGCGTCGCCTCACGAGGCATGGGCGAGACGATGACCTCCCCGCTGGAGGGGCCAAGGCCGACGGGCAAGGGCTCTGCTTCGCCGCGTAGGCGCCAGTAGGGCCAGACGACGTTGCAGTAAGCGATCACTCGCCTGCGGTCACTCTCATCGCAAGCGACAGTCGCTGCGCCAATGCGCCATTCCTGACCGTAGGCCCTGCATGAGCGCACCTCGACCTGCAGGCGGGTGGATGCTGACTCGCCCGATGGCCCTGGAAGTTGGACCGTCAGATTCGCGCGGGTTCCTACCGGCAAGGGGCGCGAGAGCTCGAAGCCGACTCCGCTCGTCGTTATGTCGCACATGCGCCCAAGCAGCGAAGGGCTTCCATCGGCGAGCTCATCATTGGGCACGATCACCGCGGCGGCTGTGAGCTCGGTGCGGTAGTCGCCGCGCAACTGCCTTCTCCTGGCCACGAAGGCAAGCGTGCGAGTCACACGTCGCAGCTCCACCAGTCCGAGCAAGGGCACAAACCAGGCGGCAAAGCCGTGCATCGCGGGTAGTAGTGCAACGCCCGCGTCGGTCGTGACGCGCAACAGGATGCCGAGGATGAGCAGTGCTGCAAGGGTCAGTAGCACGCGGAATTGGCGCAGAGCCTCCCATCCGCCACGGTCGATGCCCTCCTTCGGCGTCACCCGAAAACTCGCGCGCCCCGGGCGCACCATGCAACGCAAGGCGCGCATGAAGATCTCCGCGGTGCAAAGTTCATAGTGGGTGGCCTCTCCGCTGCGTTGCTGTCCTCTACAGAGGGCCGAGCCGGCGAGCACCATCAACAGCGTGGCCGGTGCCCACAGGCCCGCAAGCGCAAGGGGGGCAATCTGCAAGGGGAGCGCCCCAGTCCATAGCACGGCAGCAAGAATCACAAGCATCAGCAGACGCATAGGACCCGCCAAGTAGGAGGCCAAGCTCGCCAGGTAGCTCAATCGCTGACTTGGGGTCAGTCCATTGGCTCGCAGTGGGCTCTCCGCTGTAGTGAACACGGCAAGGTTGCCACGTGCCCAGCGATCACGCTGGAGCAGGTAGGCGGCCAGATCATGCGGCGCTCGTCCCTGCGCGATTATGCGGTCGTCATAGTGGGTGCGCCAGCCGCGACGGTGGAGCTTGATCGTTGTGTGAAAGTCCTCCGCGATCGTGTCCGTCGCCACGCCACCGACCGATAGCAGCGCTTCACGGCGAATCAAGGCGCCTGAGCCGCACCAGAAAGAGCCATTGTGGCGATCCTTGCCCACGCAGATCGCCGAGAAGAACACCGACTGCTCGTGGCGGCCAAGGTCATAGTGTTGGATCGAGTCGTGATTTGAGAAGTCGTGAGGCGTCTGTACCAGCGCCACCTCCGGGTCATCGAAATAACCGACCAAGGTGTCCAAGGCATCGGGGAGCGGAACATGATCGGCGTCGAGTACGAGCACGAAATCTCCATTGGTGCGCGGCAATGCGTTGTTGATGTTGCCGGCCTTTGCATGGGCTTTGTCCGGACGCGTCATGTAGCGCGCTCCCCACATGTCGGCAAGCGCGGCGATCTCCGAACGGGCCCCATCGTCCAGTAGCCAAGTCGTATGCGGATAGCCCATCAGCTCGCACCCGGCGAGCGTCGCCTCGAGCACGGACGACGGCTCGTCATAGGTACAGATGTACACGTCCACGCTTCGTCCCGGTGGACTGTCGGGTCGTGTGCGAGGCGTCACATCCCACGTGAGCCAAGCCAGCGTCGCGAGATTCCACAGTCCGTAGAGCTCGGCGATCAGCAGAGCCGCCCACAGCACTGGGTTGGACCTGTGCCAGCTCCAGCCCATGCGCCACGCGAGGTACGTCGCCGACCAGCACAGCGCGACGGCCGCGAGCAAGCGCAAAAGCTTCGGATGACGCGCCCACCAGGCACCCCAGCTTGTCGCCACTCCGGCACCCTCGGCTGACTGGGTGGCTCGTTTACGGGGTTGCGGCAAACCGAGCAACGCCCAGCCGAGCACCTCGCCTACCCGACGTGTTGCACGATGCGCTCGCGCCCAGCTGACAGGCTGGGGATGTGTATCGCTTGCTTGCATGTGCTGCTCATCGGTCCGCGTTGCTCCTGGGTTGAGCCGAGAAAGTCGCCGTGTACGGCAATTTGCGAGCCTTAGTCGCGTGTACCACCTCGAGCTGCGCCAGTTTCCCCACAACTTCTGCCGCTTCAACCTCACAGAGCGCGAGCTCCACGAGACGGTTCTCGACGGTTGGGTTAGAGGCGAATGGGTCGAGATCGGGGAACGCAGGTGGAACGCTCATCAGGCCCATCTGAAGGTGTTCGAGGGTCCTGAGCTACCCGTCGAGCAGCTCTCCATGGGACGCGGCTGGCGCAATGCGGTTCGCCAGGGAAGTGACGTCACCGAGCAGCTACTCGCAAGCGCACGCACGCGAGCGACAGCCACGGGCCCGAGGACGATCGAGCCGGCGACGGTCCCTGAGCCGGCGAAGGTCTCTCAGCCGGCGACGGTCTCCGATGTGAGCGAGAAAACGCACATCGGCGACTCGTTTGCTCGTGAACTGCTCGCGTTGCTCGGAGACGATCCAGGCCCACTTGTACGCGCCTGGCAACTCGCGCTCGAACGTCACCCGGACCGTACGCCAAGCGAATGCCTTGCCCTGGCCGAAGATCTCGTGCGCCGCTGACCTGTCCCGCTAGACTCCCCTACCGACTTGGTGGGCGTAGCTCAGTTGGTAGAGCTCCGGGTTGTGGTCTCGGCGGTCGCGGGTTCGAATCCCGTCGCTCACCCTAAAGATCTCCTGCAAATCGACGTTTGTTCACAGAGCGCCAGGCAGGCTCGGCATCGACGGTGCGCCCGGCTCTGCCTGGTGGTAGCGCCTAGGATGTCGAGTCTATTCACGTGTAGTCGATATTTCTGAGGAGACTCCATGCCTGGACCGGTGTTGTTCTGCTACGACGGGTCAGAGGGTTCGCGGGCGGCGATGACTGCGGCGGGGGAGCTAGTCGCCCATCCGGTACTCGCGGTCGTGCTGACGGTCTGGCAGCCCGCGTCGGTGCTGCTTGCGCGGGCCGGAGGGTTTGGCGCCGGCTACCTGAGCGACGAGGAGCACGTCGACGCGGAACAGGCCCAGTTGGCCGGTGGCGCTGCTAATGAGGGAGTGGAGCGCGCACGCGCCCACGGCTATGACGCAAGCTCGCGCGTCGAGGAGGCAACCGAAGGCGCGGGACGCAGGATCGTCGAGATCGCCGATGAGCTCGACGCGCGGCTGATCGTGTGTGGTCGGCGCGGACTCGGTGCGGTCGCCTCGGCGCTGCTCGGCAGCGTCTCGCACGTGGTACTCGCACACTCAGGTCGCCCTGTTCTGATCGCACCGGAGCGCTGAGGCGGGTCGATGACCGCACTGAAACGAGAGGCCTCGATCAGGTGGCTGAGCCATCCGCCTGACGGCACGCCGCGCCTTACTGTCGGAAGTCATTCGATCGCGCCTCGCCTATCGTTTCATGTGGATCCCGAGGTCACCGATCCGCTGACGACATCGCCAGGCGAGTTGCTCGCCGGAGCGATCGGCAGTGTCTTCACTTGGCTCGTTGCCAAGCAGCTCGTCGAGGAAGGCACCCAGGCTCGCGAGCTTGTTAGCTACGTAACGCTGACACTCTCAGGCAAGACCGACGACGGCACGGACGCGGTGCTGAGCGGGATTACCTGCCGAATATCAGGGCGCGTAGCAGGCGTCGAGGAGACACATCTGGAGGCGGTGGCACAAGCGGCGATAACCCAGTGCATAGAGAGGCTAGGCATGCGCACCGAGGGAATCAATGTGACGGTCGAGACTTCGCTAGAGGGGAGCTAGTCAACCGTCCTCTGCACCCGAGACAAGATCGCCAACCCCTATCGACACGCCCGGTCATCTAGCAATTCGAGCGCATTACCATCACCCGCTCCGCTCACGAAAAGGACGACTTACGAGCGCGCGACGCCCGGCTGCCGAGTCGTGGGACTGGAGGAAGGCCCACAGGTCAGCGTTAATCGTTTCGGCCTGGATGGCCGGCATGCTATGCGGAATCCCTTGTACGTCTTCAACGTCCCGTTCTGCACCAGCGTCGCCGACAGCGGTCCGAAGTCGGCGTAGGGAACGATCTTGTCGTCGTCGCCGTGCATCACCAGAACCGGCACTGTGGTCTTCTTGAGATCCTCGGTGAAGTCCGTCTGGGAGAAGGCAACGATGCCGTCGTGGTGCGCATTCGTTCCCCCCATCATCCCCTGACGCCACCAGTTCTCGATGATCGCCTCCGAGGATTCCACGCCGGGCGGTTGAAGCGGCGCGCGGCGAGGACCTTGGTGCGTCTCAGCCGATTAGTCCGACAAGGCCCTTGGTCACCAAATACGCGCCTGCTCCAATGCACGCGAACATGGCCAGCTTGCGTCCGTTTTGCAGGAACCAGGCGTTGACCTGCTCCAGCGCACTCGACGCACGCTCGGGTACGACCAGCAGCAAAAGCATTGGTAGCTCGATCAGCCACAGCATCACTGCCAGTGTCACGGCCAGAGCCAGCAGCTGGCTACTTGTCGACAGTTTCGCGTCGGCGATCGCCTTGACCGCACCGATATAGATCGGAGAGGGCAACACGTAGAGGGTGAGGCCGAGCACGAAAGCCAGCCGGCGGCTCTGCAGTCGACGCTCCATCTTCGAGCCTCCCCCTGATTTCGCACTGGCTGGCCGTGGGCGGCGCAGGCGCACTGCCAGTCCTAGCAGTAGCAAGCCAAGAGCCAGGTTGAGCGCTGCGCTTGGGGTGTAGTGCAGGCCGGTGGCGCCAACATCGCTCAGCACGAACAACGTCAACACGCCCGTCGCGTAAGTCACGATCGCCGCCGCCATCACGAAGGCAAGCACGCGCGAGCGCACTTGGGAGCCTCTGCCAAGCGCAATCACGACCGCCACGGCCGGCGGATAGATCGAAGCGGCAAACGCTAGGGCGAGGGCTTGAGGTGGCATCTCGGGCGGTGCACTGCCCCCGCGTCAGAAAGACATCTCCCTCAGACGAAGGGTAAGACAGCCTATGCGTGAGGGGGGACGCCGCTCCCATAAGGTCTCCTGTGCATGCGGAATGGGCCAGATCGTTGCAGCCGGGTACGCGGTCAGAGACATTCAAGGGGAGCGCAAAGCCCACGTTTGCGCGCTTTGTGGACCTTATGCCGTGGCACGGTTGCGCGTGAAGCCGCCAGTCGTCAAATTCGCCGCTCAAAGGTCTGAGCGGCACGATCGGCGGTGCGACTGGCGTTAGGCGAGGTTGGCGGCAACAAAGGAGGAGTAGGAGACACGCCTCGACTTGAGAGGCCGAACCCGTGAACCTCTATGGGGCGCGCGGCCGAGGCGATGTCCGCGGAAGGCGTCGCGCTTGCGGCGGGGCGCCGTGCCCATTGGCCGCGGAGATTCGTGTCAACGTTGAACAGCACCGACCAGGCAGGGAAACATGGCTTCAATTAATCAGACGCGCTCGAAAGCGCCGGCTTTGCGTCCCGGGCAGGATGGGGTGCCGCGTGGCCACGTCACCGAGATCCAGCGTGCCAGGATGCTCAGTGCCGCGGTCGATGCGATCGAGGAAAACGGATATGCAAGGCTCACCGTGGCGCAAGTGATCGGCCGCGCGAAAGTCTCTCGCAAGACGTTCTATGACCTCTTCGTCGATCGCGAGGACTGCTTTTTGGCTGTGTTCGAACGGACACTCGAGCAGATCAGGACACGAGTCGTGGAGGCCTACGAGCAGGAGTCCGTGTGGCGCGAGAAGGTGCGGGCAGGCTTGGCGTCGCTCTTGGTGTTCATCGACGAGGAGCCCGAGCTTGCGCGACTGTGCGTCGTCGATGCCCTCGGTGGAGGAGCACGTGTGTTGGAGGAGCGTGCGCACGTGCTGGTGCAACTGCGCAGAGTTATCGACCAGGGTCGTACGGCCGCCACCGTGAGACGTGAGCCTCCGAGCGTGACCGCCGAAGGGGTGATCGGCGCTGTGTTCGCAGTAATCCACACCCGTCTACTGGAACGCAGCTCAAAGCCATACATCGGACTCCACGGTTCCTTGATGAGCATGATCGTGCTCCCCTATCTGGGTGTGCGCGCAGCGAGCCGCGAACTCTCGCGTCCGGCGCCAGATGTGCGCCGGCGCGGGAAAAGCGAGACCGGTGTAGGCAAGGACCCGATGGCCGGGCTTGAGATGCGGTTGACCTACCGGACCGTGCGCGTGCTCACGGCCATCAGAGAACACCCTGGTGCAAGCAACCGGGAAGTGGCCGACGGCGCGGGTATCGCGGATCAGGGCCAGATTTCCAAGTTGCTCTCGCGCTTGGAGCGCCTGGATCTGATCGAGAACATCGACCACACACAATCCAAGGGTGCCCCCAACGAATGGTGCTTGACCGAACGCGGAGAGCGTGTAGAGCGAGCCACCAGACCGATGTAGCGCGCGCGCGCGCGAACAGCACCTTGCAGCCGTGCCTGTCCGTTGCTGTGGCGCGAGTGCTTCATAAGGGCTACATGCAGCTGTTGCTCTATTTTGAATGTTCACAGAGCACTGGAAACGGGGTCACGGGTGCCGTTGCTGGGCTGGAGCAGGCGTCGTAGGGCGGGGGAGGCAAGGGAGTTGCTGGCCGCGGCCGGAGGGGTTTTCGATCGCTCCCTTGACCCAGTTCAAACGATGCGTGCGATTGCCGAGGTCGCCGTGCCCAGACTTGCGCAGATGTGCACGATCGACCTGCTCGGAGACGACGGCTCCGTAGCAGCCACGGTGGCGGTCTCCGAGCGCCAGGAGCTGATTGAGCGTTTCAACGAGATGCGTGCCCGCCAACCGCTCGACATGAGCGGCGAGCATCCCATGGCGCGAGCGATCCGCACGCGTGAACTGGTGGTGTCTGACTTGACAGACACGCACGAGCTCGAACAGATCGGGCCTTGGGCTCACGAGTTCGCAGACCTCAGCGGCTACCGCTCGAGTGTCACGATCCCCTTGATAGCCCGTGGCAGGCTGCTCGGAACGTTGTCATTCTTTTACGTGCGAGACGTCCATCGTCAGGATCGCGAGCACCTTGCGCTCGTACGCGACCTAGCGGACCGTGCGGCCACGGCGCTCTACAACGCCAACATGTACGTGGCACGTACTCAGCTCGCACGCACACTTCAACGCAGTCTGCTGCCGGAGACCTTGCCCGAGCTCGACCAGCTGTCACTCTCCTCCGCCTATCACCCGGTCGGTGAGGGCAACGAGGTGGGCGGTGACTTCTATGACGTGTTCACCACTCCGCTCGGCTGTTGGCTGGTGGTAGGCGACGTGTGTGGCAAGGGCCCCGAGGCGGCTGCCGTGACCGCCCTCGTGCGCCACAGCATCCGCGCATTCGCATTCGTACGCGCCAGCCCAGCCCAGGTTCTCGGAGCAGTCAACGAGGTCATGCTCGGGCACGCGCTCGCTGGGCGCTTTGCGACGGTTGTGCTGGCGCGTCTGGACCTCACCTCCGAGCCGGTGACAGCGGTTGTGGCGGGCGCAGGCCATCCGCCCCCCATCTTGCTCGGGGCGGGCGGTTCGAGCTGGTGTCCCAGCACTTACGGGACCATGCTGGGAGTTCGCCCCGGCTCAAACGTACGCGACCTCAGAATCGAGCTCCAGTCCGGGTCCACACTTGTTCTCTACACAGACGGTCTCTTGGACGCCGGCGCCCCCCGACGTGGTTTGACGCCGCAGGAGTTGTGCCACATGCTCGCTGCGCACGCCGACGCCGCCCCACGCTTGATCGTCCAGCAACTCGAGCGATTGGCGTTGTCGAGTGGTGCGGGTCGCCTACGCGACGATGTGGCGATTGTGGCTGCACGAGTCGGCTGATCCGAGTCTCATGTAGTAAGCATCTCAGTGTCCCGTTCCGTCCCGGCGGTCGGATGAAAGAGAGTTGTCCCTCTGTTCGATCCCTCCGCACCTTCTTTCTGCTGCCCCGACAGTCGTAGCGGCGATAGTGGCCGTAAGCACCTGGTGTGCGCTTCTTGTGAGCCTCGTTCGGCTGCGCGCTCACGGCCGCCGGCGGTATGTGCGCCTGAGTGTCGTCCCCTACCGTGGAGATGATCCGGCCGCAGCTGCGATCGTGAGCATGTACGAGGCACTGCACAAGCGACTCTTGCGTCGATGGTGGCGCAGGCTGCTGACAGGCCAACCGTCGGTGGGCTTGGAGGTTCACTGCGATCGAAAGGCTTGGTTTTCGCTCACCTGCCTCGCGGGCGACGAGCCGCTTGTCGAGGCCGCCCTGCGTGGCGCCTATCCAAACTGTCGTTTGGAGAGCTCGACGCCTGCCCTCGGAGTGCCGCCATGCGTTGTGCGCCTCAAGAAGCAAAGTACGTTTACCAAGCGGGCGAAGCAGACCGATCGCTTCGAGCACGATCAAGCTCCGGCTGTCAACAGACTGATCACCACAATGGCCGCATGCGGAGCTCCCGCTTTCGTGCAGCTCGCGTTGACCCCGACCCCCGCGCTGTTCGATGGGCACTCCAAGCGTTCCTATAAGCATCACGAGCATCGTCTCTCGCGTGAGCGCAAGTTGAGTTTCCCGCCACTGGACCGATCGATGGTGGAGGACGAGGAGCTGACTGGTGGGCTGGACGTGCAGCACCGCCCGCTGTTCTTCACCGACGTGCGCATCGTTGGGCCCACCAGGAGCGTGTGTGAGCGGATCGCCTCCGAGCTGCGTGCCAACAGTGCTGAGAATCGCCTAGTGGAGCGCGGCACCACGGTGCGACATGGATGGCTTGGGCTCTATACAAGGCGGATCTTGCGCGGTGAGGGCAATCTCCTGCCCTCGGTCCGCAAGGGGGTCTTCGCCTCGACAGAGCTTGCGAGCGTGTGGCACCTACCTTCAGTGGACTACGCCACCGTCCCGTTCGCCCGCAACCCACTCCCGCTAGCGCCTGCAGGGCCTGCGATTATGCGACCTGTCGAAGGCATGGGCACGCTTCGAGACGCCCACGGGCCGGTCTCGATCCACCCACAACTGCGCCGTCAGAACACGGCCGTACCGGGCACCGTCGAGCAAGGCAAGTCGAGCTATCTCGTCGCCACGGTCGCTGAGGACCTGCGGCGCGAGCGTTGTGCGGTGATCGTGCTCGATCCCAAGGGTGACGCCGCCGAAGCCGCCGTCAGCCTCGTGCCTCGCGAGCGCACTTGTACATTGCTCGACTTCGCTCACCCCACTTGCGGGTTCAACCCGCTCGCCGTCGACGCGCCCGCCGACACGATCGCCGATTACGTGGTGGCGGCCCTCAAGAATCTTTTCAGCGACGAGAACGTCATATAGAGGCAGGTTCAAGATGGCCCCAAGTAGTCTCAATCTCGACGCCTACATCCGTGTATCGAAGGTCGCCGGACGTAAGGGAGAGAGCTTCCAATCGCCCGACCAGCAACGTGAGCGGATCGAGTCCTGGGCACAAGCCCACGGCCACACCCTGACCTGGCACGACCCAGAGCTAGATGTAAGTGGTGGCACGATGAGCCGCCCTGTCTTCGATCGAATCATGGGGCGCATTCGGGCCGGCGAGAGTGATGGGTTGATCGTCGCGAAGCTCGATCGTTTCGCTCGGACGCTCGTTGGTGCGCTAAGCACGCTCGAGGAGTTCGAGCGCCACGGCGCCGTCCTCGTCAGTGTCGCCGACAACATCGATCTCTCTACGCCGATGGGCAAGGCTTTCTTGAGGATCATGCTCGTGTTCGCAGAGCTCGAGCGAGACCGAATCAAGGAGTCGTGGGAGGCGGCGGCTTCGAACGCTGTCGCCCGCGGCATCCACATCGCCAAGTTCCCTTTGGTTGGCTATGACAAGGGCCTAGATAAACGCCTGGTGCCGAATGAGCTGGCACCGGCGATACGGGAGGCGTTCTTGATGCGAGGAGCTCATCAGAGCCACACAGCGATCGCTCGCAGGCTCAACGAGATCGCACCCCGCCGGAACGGGGGTCTCTGGACGCCGCAAATGACGCAGCGCATCCTTAGAAACCGTGCGTACACAGGCGTGGCTTACCGGGGCGAGAACGTAAACCCCAATGGCCATGAGCCGATCGTGAGCGTTGCCGAGTGGCAAGCTGCGCAACTCGTTCCAGTCCGCTCCGAAGCGCGCGGCAAGCTACCGAACCTTCTCGGCGGCGTCGTCCGGTGTGCCGCATGCCGCTACCTCATGGCACCCAAAATCGCAGGCTCGAGCTGTGGCGGAGAATGGCCGAGCTACCGTTGCAGCACACGGCATACAGCTGGGCGTTGTCCTGAGCCCGCGAGCATCAATCGTCGCAAGCTCGATGACTTCGTAGAGGCCGCGTGGCGGGAGCAGCTGACCAGAGAGGCAATGACCGTGCAGCACGACTCCAAGGCCCTCGAGACGGCGACTAGTGTGCTATCAGCGGCCCAGGAGGAGTTGGTCGTGTTCGCAGCAGATCTCACCGTTCGACGCGTGCTTGGCGACGGCTATCACGCGGCCCTCGAAGCACGGAGTCAGGCAGTCAAGCAAGCGCAGGCGGAGTTGCAGAGAGCGGTTGGGCCGACGCAGAACGCCGAGAATGTCGAACGCTACGACGAGCTACCCATTGAGGATCGCAAGCGCATCCTCGGGAGCTCTATCGACGCCGTGATCGTCAAGCGCGGTCATGCCCGAGTCTCGATTGATGATCGCGTCACGATCCTCTGGCGCGGCGAAGGGCCAGATGATCTGCCCCGACGTGGCCGGGACAACGGACCGATCCGACCCTACACACCCTAGGGGCACGACAGCTACATCCGGGTGACGTTCGCGCGTAATACGAACGAACGTGTCGATCGCGGCCCTTCTAGCTACTGCTGGCATGGGAGGGATGCTGGCCATCCTCCTCTAATCCGACGCTGGACCGTGGTGGGGACAAAACGTCGTGTGCTGACCTTCTGGATGGATAGCCCAGATTCCCTATCAGTCCCAACTTGTGGCAGCGTAAATGCGCTCCTGCTCGATGCGCGCCTTACGGTAAGCGGAGTCGTCTTTCTTGGCTTCCGCGAGGCGAACACGCAGCCGTGCTCGTTGCATGTCGCTTAGATCAGGGTCGCTTGTGATGCTCGCCTCCTTCTCTAGAACGAGGGCATGCAACTCCGTCGTCCAGCCAAGCTCTTCAAGCGCCCGCACCTCCCACCAAAGGTCGTCTTCGTCAGCCGCTTGCTGCAGAGCCTTCACAAAGAGGCCGGAAATCACCGAGGTTTCGGTCAACTCCTTGAGGTATAGGGCCAATGTAAAGTCGGGGAACTCAGCGTCTCCTACAAGGTCGGAGTTCAGACCTCGAACGAAGGACTCCGCGGCAGCCCGATAGTCGCCAAGGTCCTCGTAGAGCACGGTCAGTGTGCGATATCGATTACCGGCCTTAGTAAGTCGCTTGAGTTCGGCAGCAATGAGATCCGATGGAACATCCTTCAATCGACCCTGCGCACGCCGAATCATGATGAGAACTTCATCGCTAACCCCTGCCGCAATAGCAGCGTCAACGGCCTTATCACGAAGGACATCATTTCCAATCGCCTCGTACAAAAACACGAGGTTCACAAAGTTTTCCGCTTCGCGGTCTACTTCGACCAAAGAAGTTGCGAGAGCCGCGCCATACCCGCCCGTTGGTCGGGCCAAGCCTTCGTCAGGACTGGTAGTCGTCGAACGTCGCGCGGCAACCGTCTGGCTCCAGTTATCGCGGTAAAGCTGAATTTGCTCGGCATCGAGCCTGCGCGAGAAGCCCCCCTTGAGTTGTGTCGCTTCGTGGCACTCCAAGCAGAGGACGGCGAGATTCTTGAGATCGTGATTCCTTGGATCCTCATCGATGTGATGGATCTGAATGGGCTTGCTGGACTCTCGACAGACACAGCACGTACGATCAGCGGCGAACAAAGCTGCTGCAGCTGTGCTCTTTGGAATTGGCGTTCGCGCCTTCGGCATCAAGCTGATCTTAACCGTCGCATCGTCGGTGAGCTGCAACCAGGCAAGCCGCGGACGCGCAGGGCGCTTCACCACTGTTCGGCCCGTAGGGCTGCAGCTCAGGGCTAACTTGGTAAGGATTCGTGCCGGGACTGCGTCCTGGATTTGGAACCCGCTGAAGCGGATTGAACTGCCAGTCGTAATGGTCTGGAACGTTTTTTGACCGTCGCGGACCCGGGAGTGTTTGTTGAGCGGCAGCGTGCGGGATGGTCAATGCATCGCCTGGGAGTCAGCATGTGAAGGTCCACGACGGTCAAAAAACGTTCCAGATGAGACGTAGTGAAGGGACGAAAGCGTTTAGCCGTGGTGGCTATTCCGGCGTGGACCGTGTCAGCTAAGGCGGCGTAGAGCCAGTTGTAGGGCTGGTCAGTCCCGATAGGCACGGCCGCGAGGTAGGACTCGCACGACGTATACGACCCCTGTCTCGGTGTCGCGCTTGAAGCGTACGCGCCAGTCGCCGACGCGCAGACGCCATTCGTCGGTGTTGACTAGCTTGACGACGTCTCCTGCTGGTGGGTCTTCGGTCAGTCGATCGAGTGCTTCGACTACGCGTCGCTGGACTGGGCGGTCGAGGCGCTTGAAGTCACGTCCGGCGCGTGCCGTGAAGGCCCAGCCGCCGGTGCTCAAGCCACTTCGCGCCTGATCTCATCCGCTGAGAGCATTTCTCCTCGGATGATCTGCTCCCCGGCTTCACGCACGCCCTTGTCCTCCTCGGGCGTTGTCGGCTCGTCGTCAATCGGGGCACGGTCCAGTAGTTCGGCCAGGGCGTCGCGCTTGCTCTGTCGGCGTACGATGAAGCCGAGCGCATCCTGCGCTTCGGCCTCGGAAAGCCCTTCGATTGTTTGCTTCAACTGCTCCTTGGCGGTCATGCTCACAAAGTAGCGGTTTTAGCCCAGTGTTTCGAGCGAAGCCCTAGATGAGCGCCGTGACATGTAGTTGAAGATCGTTTCTGATTGGCTCGATCGTCTCGGCAGGATGACATGATCGTTGCCGGCGCAGTAGTGACCTAAGCGTTTGTTCGTCTTCCGTCGAGTGATCGTCGGGACGAAACAGCAGCACCAAGGGGTGTGTCCTTGATCGTCACGACAGCCTGAATCGTCGTCTTTTCGATGTTGTTTGTCCCGTTTGTCACGTTTGGCCGGATTAAGCGTGTGTATGGGTCTTCTAGCGGCATGGAGGTCGCGTTATGCAGACGTATAGGGACGCCGAGATCGTCGCTTGGATCGGAGGCCTCGGTGCGGCTGGTGCTGAGCATGTGATGCGCCGGTTCGGGATGAGTCGCAGCATGGCCTACCACCGCTTGGGCTTGCTCACGCGTGATGGTTTGCTCGAGCACCACGCGGTGCTGTTCGGTCGCCCCGGCATGTATTCAGCGACACGGGCCGGATTGCGCTGGCAGGCCCTCGACCGTCTCGGGGTCTACCGGGTGCGTCCGGGCAGCTTCGAGCACGCCTGGCAGGTCGCGGATGCGGCTGTCGAATTGCATTGCGCGATGCCGGGCTGGGACGTGTTGAGTGAGCGTGAGATCAGGTCAGTGGAGGCTGACGGTGATGGCCTGTTCGCTTCGGTGCAGGTCGGAAGGGTGGGTGATCGTCAGCTGCTTCATCGCCCCGACTTGGCAGTGGTCTCGTCCGGTGGGCGTGTCGTACCGGTTGAGGTTGAGCTGTCGATCAAGTCGGCGTCGAGGCTCGCGGCTATCTGCCGTGGCTGGGCCCGGGCGCGTCACATCGAGATCGTCTACTACCTCGCTGCTCCAGGTCCTGGGCGTGCTGTGCAGCGCGCCGTGCGCACAACGAAAGCGATGGATCGCATAAGAGTGCTCAGGCTGGAGGACGTTCAATCGTTGGCGGTCGAGCAGCGTGAGGGGGAGGCGAGTCGTGTTCTCGATTGATCACTTCTTGCGCGATCTCGCGATCTTCGTCGGACTGACTTTCGTTGGTGGTCGCGTTCTCGCGATAGGTCTACGCATGTACGCATTGCGCTGGACATGGGGGTTGCTTGGGTTCGTGCTGATGCCGGTGCTTGTGGGTTTCTCTCCACTGGTCTCAGGTGGTGTTGGCGGCGCGAGCCTCCTTAGCTGTTTGTTGGGGGCTAGCTGGCACGCCAGCGACCTTGCGCAGGGGCGGGATCTTGGCGAGATGGCTCGCGCGCGACTCGGGATAACCGACATTCTCGTGCGCTTAATACGCAATCGTCAGGTCGTCAGTCGGGGTTGGGTGCATAGGCAGTCGTTGATCGTTGGTCGCGACGAGCGGGGGTATCCGGTATCGATCCCGGTAGGGGAGATGGCTGGGGCACATACGCTCGTGTTGGGCGCAACGGGGTCTGGCAAGACCGTCAGCGAGGCATGGATCGCGGGCAGACTGATCGCGCACGGTCACGGCGCAATAGTCATCGATCCCAAGGGCGATGCGATGCTCCGAGCAGAGCTGCAGAGCGTCGCGAGGCTCGCTCGCAGGCCGTTCCTCGAATGGACGCCCGATGGGCCTTCCGCTTACAACCCCTATGCCAGCGGCTCAGACAGCGAGATAGCGGATAAGGCGCTAGCGGGAGAGGTCTTCACAGAGCCCCACTATCTACGCCTCTCACAACGCTATCTCGGTCATGCAGTAAGGACGATGCGCGCCGCCAAAGTCCAGGTCACGGTCCCTGCACTGATGGCGCACCTGCAGCCAGACCAACTGGAAGTCACGGCGAAGGCGCTGTCTGAGGAGCAGGCGAATGTCGTGCATGAGTATTTGGACTCGCTTGTGGAGCGCCAACGACGAGATCTCGCTGGCGCGCGCGATCGACTGTCGATTCTCGCCGAGTCAGACGTCCGTCAGTGGTTCGATCCAGAGCAAGCGCCCGTGATCGATCTGCGCGCGGCTGTCGCTTCACGATCGGTCGTGTACTTCTCTCTGGACTCAGATCGGCGACCGCTGCTCGCGCAGATGGTCGCGGCCGCGCTAGTCAGCGATCTCGTGACGCTCGGGGCGCACCTCCAGGGCGATCCAATACCGACGCTCGTCCTGATCGACGAGTTCTCAGCAGTCGCCGCCAAGCAGGTCTCCAGACTGTTCGGCCGCGCTCGATCGGCCGGAATAAGCCTGCTGCTCGCGACACAAGAGCTCGCCGACCTACACGCCGTCGACGGAGGCCTGCGCGACCAGGTCCTAGGGAACGTCGAGACAGTCATCGCACACCGCCAGAACGTGCCCGACTCCGCCGAGACGATCTCAAAAGCCGCCAGCTCAAAACCCGTATGGGTCACGACCCAACAGACAGAGGACCACCTGATCGGACACGGACCGTCAGGACGCGGGAGCCGCAGACGCGACTACGACCACGAGATCCACCCCAGCCAGATCCAACAACTACACACCGGCCAAGCGCTCGTCATCACACCAGGCACAGGACAACGACCCGCGATCACTGCGATCCACCACCCAACGGAGGCCCACCGATGACCCAGCCAACACCAAACAACAGCGGATCGCGACGGCTCGATGATCCACTGCTCCGCCCAGACCAAGCAGCCGAACTGCTCGCGGTCAAGCCCAGCTGGATCTACGAGGCCGTCCGCACGGGACGTCTTCCCTGCATACGAGTGGGACGACACATCCGCTTCACACAGGCTATGCTCGAAGACTGGCTCGCAGAGCAGTGATTGGCCTGACCGAGGACGCTGCGATGCTGTCGGCACCGTTCTTGTTCGCCGAGCCGTCGCCTAAAATCGCCTGATAACAGCGCACGAGGGATGTTGGGGCCGAAGCGGTTGCTCAAGGTCAGGATGTCCCTAAAGCACGTCGTCAGATGGAGACATCAAGGCCTCATCCGACCGGTACCTGCGCAACGCGATCATCGCGGTGCTGGCCCACGACCGCTCGAGCACTCTCTGGGATGCTGCCCGCCTGCTCTCGGTGGGTGAGGAGGGATACACCTACCGCTCGCGAGTGGCAGGACACTTGCGATCCCAACCCGAGTTCAAGGAGATCTCCGAGTTCTTCACAGGCGAGCTCTCCGCCCAACTAGCTGATGCGCGCGGGACCACCACCGCAAAGCTCGACGCGCCCGTCAACAAGCTTGCGCGCCTGCTCAACTCGCCATCGATAAAGCGCGTCCTGCTCAACGACTCTCTCAGGGTGGACTTTGACGAAGTGATCTCAGCTGGGCACGTGCTCGTCGTCAAGGGTGCTCTCGGTGCCATGGGTGCTGGTAACACGAGCGTGCTCATGCAGTTGCTTGTGGGAATGCTCGATGCCGCACTCGCGCGTCGTCAGGACGGCGTACCTGCCGAGCAACGCACGGCCGTGGCTTTGAAGATCGACGAGGCGCCGCTTGTTGTCAACCGCGGATTTGCCGAGACTTTGGCGCTCAAGCGCTCCGCGGGTCTTGAGACTGTCGCCTGCTGGCAGACAGACGCCCAGTGGGTCGACCGCGACGTGCGCTTCCAACTCGATGCCCTCTTCGCCCATCGTGTCTATTTCGCGACGGCTTCCGTCGAGGACGCGCGCAAGGCAGCGAGCTTGATGATGGCCGAGTTCTCCGACACGGTACGTCCAGGAATCCGCAACCTCTCCGACTTGGGGCGGCCCGACGTGCGCTTGCACCTGCCCCGTCACAGCGCGATCGCCAGTTGGGTCACATCCGAGGGACGCCAAGCGCCGTTCGTCGCGCACACGCTCCCCCTGCGAACCGATCCAAAGCGTTTGGCATTTCACGCGGCCAGCCAAGCCGAACGCGGCGGCGTCTTCCGTGAGGATCTAAGTCAACCGCACTGGCAACGTGGCGAACAGGAAGGTCTGGGAACCACTGGCAAGATGGTGGCCTCATCGAATGGCGCTGCCGCGGGGGCGCGAGTCCCATCGGATGGTCGGATGGCGAACGCACAAGTCTCATCGGATGGTGAGCCGGCGGACGCGCGAGCCTCCTCCGCCGGCTCGAGAAGCACTGTCGTGTCATCCAAGCCGGCTGAGAGCTTTAGCGAGCTGGCTAGCTTGGACACAGCCCACAGCGTGCGCTGGGCCAAGCCGGCCACAGACTCACTCACCTTGGAGCCTGAACGGCTCGACCTCGAGATTCTGGCCCTGATCGCCTCTATGAGACATGTCCTAAGTAGTCAGATCCACCGCCGATTCAACGATGGCCGTGCAGTGACCACAACTCAACGCCGGCTCAAGCGACTATCCGATGCAGGACTCGTGGCGCGCTTCCAGTTTCACCGCCACGATGGGGGAGGGGTGCCTATGTGCTACTCCATCACGCCCTCAGGACTCAAGCTCTCTAACAAGCACGGTCGCTCATACGAGCAGCAGACCCTCGACGGAGAGGATAGTCAGGGGTACGAACGGCTCCTTCCTAACTCTCCTACCCGGGAGCAGCTGCTTCGCCAGGCGCGTCACGACGTTCACGTAGCTGGGTGGGTGCTTGCGCTGCAGCGGGTGCTGTCTGACGATCTGACTTAAGATCACGGGTCCCAACGAGTCTGCGATCTCACCGCCTTTGCGCTCGCGTGAAGGCGGTCGAGTAATGCTCTCCCTAGCCGAGTTGTCGCTGCCCGGGGGACGCGCCCCGCATGATTTTCTGCGCACGATCCAATCAGGTGCCAGGGTGGAGGTGGAGCGGTTCCAAAGCATCCGGCCTGACGCGACCCTTCAGGCGAAGCAGGGCTGGGAGTTGCTCGTCGAGCTCGACGACCGTCTGCCCGAGGGCTTGGGGGCATCAAAGCTCGAGCGCTACGACCACTTCGTCACCGGCTGGTCGGTCCATGTCCCGCGTTATAAGCGCCCGAACGTCAAGCCACCGATCGTCGTGTTCCTGTGTAGCGATAACGCTCGCGCTCGCGAGTGTGCACGCCGCGCCGATCGCGTTCTCACGGCGTGCAGAGCGTACGCTGGCGAGTACCCCGCCGATTGGGAATACCCGGGGCGTGAGCAAATCTTTTATGTGGCCGAGCGCGATGTCCACGAGGGCTTGCTTTGTGCGTGGGGCGTGCCCAAACTCCCTCCAGAGGTGCGAGTCGCAGTAGCTGGAGGCGATCCTCGCGCACGGGATCCGTTGGTCGAGCGGCGCGATCTCCATCTCGGGACGTAACGAATCGATTCAGCGGGACTTTACGTATACGTAGATTTACTGCTTCGAGGTCCGTCGTGCCAGCTGGACCCCTATATTCGTCCAATGCGGATAGTCAGGATGCAATAACGGATGTTGGAAACAAAGTGTGATGACTTCCGTCCTTCTCTTGACACTGTCTTCGATGTGACAAACAATGCCGCCAGGCCCATCAGGTGGGTCTGAACGACACGGGATCGTGGCCTCTCTGACCAGAGACGAGCGTCGCGGCCCTGGGCCAACCGCCCCCGGAGGGCCGGCTGGCGTGGTCGCATGACCGGTGGAAGCCTTCCGGCTCGTCCGTCACCCAGTCGGTCCTCCTTCGTGTTGCCCTTGGCTCGACGCGGCAGCCGATCACTTGAGTCAGGAACAAATAAGAGGAACTTTCCCAAGAAATTTGACAAGGCTTGGAGGGTTGAGGATGATGCGATCGTCGTCAGCGCGCAGGCGGCGTGGCTTGACCCGGGACGTCTTGCGGACTAGCGTCCCCGTGGCAGGCCAACCCTCACAGAGGGCCGGCTGGGGCGCGACTGCCAGAGCCGGAGGAGGCCTCCCGGCCGTCGTCGCTGACCCGGTCGGCCCTCGTGTAGGGCGGTCTACGAGCAGCTCATAACTCGGCCCTCCCGATTGAGGATCCTCTTCTTGACAGAGGCGCCGCATTGTGCGACTATCCCCGTTGATCCGAGATCCGGAATGGGTTGCGGTTCTGGACATACGGTTTGGTTAGGCAAAACTCAGTTGTATGTCCTTCGACATTGGCATCCAGGGTGGAGGAGCTAAGACTTCCCAGGAACCGAATGGGCGGACAAGGGAAGAGGGTTCGCATCCGCAGTCACCCCCCGCTGTGAGATCGAACGAGCTTCGGCGTGGCACTTGCCTGGCGCCGGAGTGCTGGGCCCGTACGGCATGCGTGGTATGACCTGACACTGCGCTCGCCGTGCGGAGCCCCCTATTTGTGTGACAAACCACCTCATCGAGCTTGGTTCTGCCGGGGATAGGACTAGTCTCGGCAGAAGCGGTTCATATTCACTCGATTCCGGCGAGCAGCGAAGCTGGACGCACGCCGAGCTTCAGCGCCAGCTTCAACACGGTGCGTAGGTTCGGTTCGCGCCCTCCGTTCTCATACACGCTGATCGCGGCCCGGTCCACTTTCGCATCGAGGGCAAGGCGCTCTTGGGAGACTTCGGCTCGCTGGCGTGCCCGCTTCAAGTTTGCGCCAAACTGCTCCGCCCGTCCGATAGCCATACCCTCTTGCCGTCGTGCGCGGCTAGGCGATCTCTCCGCCCCGATGCCCCGCACCAATGCCGTCGGCTGCGTGTCGAGTGCGCTGCACAACCGCACCAGTGTTTGCAGATCCGGAGCACGCTCGCCGCACTCAAGCCGACTGATGGCGGCACGATCAAGCGGCGTCGCGGAGGACAGTTGGACCTGCGTCAAGCCGGCGCCCAAGCGTGCTCGGCGCAGGTTCTTCCCGAACGCTCGGATCTGCTCCGCGATCTCCGTCTGGTCTGTCCCCGCCACATCTCCATCATTCATGTCTGATTACAAAAGAGCCACGGAACAAACGCTACATTTGGTTCCGCGACTCGACCGGTCTCCCCAGCCCCCGGCTCCGTCCAATCGATAGCTTGCACCTCGATTGTCCTTGAGGTGGCCTAGGCCTCAGGGCAAGCTGACACCTACGAATGGGCGCAACGCGATGTCGCCAGCGAGCGCCCTCAAACTAGGAAGCTCGCGCGTTCGCTCGCTGACGACATATACAAAGCACAGCTCCAGCAGGGCTCCTGCCGTTGCCTCGACCGCTACGGTCGCTGGGCGGTCGCCATTCGTGCCGAGATCAAGCCCCGGCTCGAGCATTCCTGCGTATGCCTTCATCCCGTCGTGTGCCACTGCTGCGGCCTTTGGGCTGGCCGTCAAGGCATCAATCAACGCCAGGTGTGCATAAGCAGGCTCGGACGCAAGGAAGTCGAGCAGAACGGTGATCCCGGCGTGCACGGCTTCCGGCCAATCCTCCTGGGATTCATACGCACGCTCGACGATCGCAAGCGCCTTGCGATGCCCGAGCTCATAGGCGACCAGGAAGGCGTCCTCCTTACCGGAGAAGTGCTCATAGAACGCCTGCACTGACACGGCGGCCTCCTGCACAATCTCCGGAATCGTCGTCGCACCATACCCCTTGGCCGCCGACAGATTCGCGAGTGCGTCCAGGATTCGCTCGCGTTGGTTATGCACCACGAAGCTGCGCGACACATTGCCTTCTCCGCGGGGCAGTCCGCGACGCTCAATCGCTCGCGAACCGAGTGACAGAGTTCCGGGCGCGCGTCCTCCGACTGGAACGGTGCCAGCCGCACCATCGGTCGCTTGTTTCCCAAGGCTGGAACCTGACTCCAGTCTGTATGAGCATGCCCACGCCGCCACTTCAGGGGCGAGTGCCAGCAGATCACCGCGACGCGGCCGGCGCACGCCCGCCCCGCGCCGTGCTCTTGCATACAGGAGACGCAAGATCGCCCCCGCGATCGCCCGTGCTGGCAGCTCTATGTCACGCGAGCCTTCACCAAGTGCATCCCGAAGTGGTTGTGCCAGCCGATCCAGCGCCCGCTCTCTACGCTCTATCCCAGCCGGTCCGGCGCCGCTCAACTCCACCGCCAGGACCCTCAGCCCAGCCGGGCTCTCGAGTGCCAGGGCGAACAGCTCAGCCACGAAGGCGTCGATCGTCTCCCGCCAATCAGCTTGGTCCTCCGAGCTCTGCTCGACTCGCACGACCCATTCCTCTGCGATCTCGTCGCTCATTGCGAAGAAGCAAGCGTGCTTGTCCGCGAAGTGCTCGTAGAACGTCTTGCGCGACGCCACGGCCTTAGCGATCACATCCGCCACGACAGTCGTGGCGTACCCTTGCTCGCCCACGCTTGCGAGCATCGCCTCAATCATCCTGGCGCGGGGATCGAGTGCGACTCGATTGCCCTTGCGTCCCTTGCGGGGTCGTGCTGAGCGTGACGGTGGAGGCTCTGCTGTGCGTCGATTGGTCTTGTCCACTAACCGACATTGTGACTACCTCCGCCGATTCATGCGAACTGCTCACTCTTGCGTCTAGTTCTTGTCAGGCTCCTACGCTCCTGTTTTGGCGCAGGAGCAGCCGCGAATCTACGCCGCCCCCGGTGCATCTACCCTTTGGCTGTTCGCATTCGCCTACTACGCCTACCCGAAAGCGACGCAGTTGCCTCGTGGTCGAAAGATCCCCCGACTGCATTCTTTCGGTGGGATCTAGCCCTATCAGCAGGGTTGGCGTCCCGCAGTTGCCTCTACCAGTGTGCACCAGCGCCCCAGCCGTCCTACTCGAGTAGGCACAGAGTCCGTGCTCGGCTAGGCTGCAACCCTCTTTTCTCTTCTCCCATGAGCTGTTCGGCTGATCCCGGCCATCCACGATCCTCCGCAAAAGTCAGAGACACCCTCGCGCCTCGCCCCAGCGAAGTGGCTGAGTGTTTATCACTCGTTCCTCCCACAGGCGGGAGAGGACGACGGGCTGCTGCTCATCGCGACGGGTCTTGTAGAAGGAAGGCCCTCGCGGTACCCATCTGAGCCGCCGCGCCTAGCCATCCCGAACCCGCACGCCCAGGTCCCTAGGGACTCACTCCCATGTCCTCCTCTGTCGCTCGATCACGTAGCGCTCAGAATCCAAAATTACTTCGAGCTTCCGCTGAGCGATTCTCGGCCAGCTTTGGTTGCCGGGTTGGCCTTCGGATGACGTCTTCCGAGACCCCCTAAAGGGGGGCTCGGAGAGCTAGCACGGCGGCTCTCGTCCCTTCGCTTCGCACTTGACGATTACGTGTGGCGGGCCTACAAGGCGCTTCACGACAATCGGTCTCGCCTCACTCCGGCGCGACCTCGACCGTCAGGAGCTCCTCATGTCACCACTCGTCTCGCCCTCCTCGTCACCGTCTCGTTCCACCTCGCGGTGCGGCCACCTCCGACCATCCTTCTCCCGCCTTGCTCCACGTCGTGGTGAGACAAGGGTCACCGCCGATCGGCTTGCCTCCTACCTCGACACCGACGGTCGCGCTCGTGAGCTGCTCGCACTACCCGGCAACGGTGACAGCGTGCTCGTGCTCGATCGCGACGCCGCCACACTCTGCGACCGCCGACTCGTCGCACATCTTGCCGCCGATGAGCCCACCGAGAACGTTGCGCTCATTTGCAATCACTACCTGCAGGACGCGAGCGGCCGTCGGTGTCGGCGCGTGCGACCCGAAGATCTTCACATCGTTCCCTTCTCCGCATTTGAGCAACAGCAAGCTGGTCCCGACCCGACCGACGCCCGTGTGCGCGATGCCTTTGGCAACGTCTACCGACTCGGGCCGCTCGCCGGCGAGCGCTCGACCACCCAGCTTCGTTGGAGTCGTTGCTGTAGTGAGACCGACGATTCCGCATGGGAGCTGGTCAAGTTGCGAGATATCGTCGGCACGCTCGAAAGCTACGAGCCCGTCCGACGGCTCACTGAGCAGGCTCTGGCTTGTCATCGCGATGACAGTCGTCTTCTCCAAACGCGCCTATCTTGCGAATTCGAGCGACTCTGCACAAGTCCGATCGTGCTCAACCGTGGTCTGCGTGAAGCGGTGCTCCATGCGATCGAGCGACGCGGAACCAGCATGAGTGAGATCGCGTTGCGTTGCGGGGTCATCAAGCGAGACCGGCACGGCAATCCCTCCGGCGAGACCAGTTGGCTCGCGCGCAGAGTCGGGCTCATGCCAGAAGGAGGGGCACAGGCAACAACACCGTGGATCCACAGTGACGTGCTCGCGGCGATATCCCGCAAGGGACTCGGCATCAGTCCGCGCGAGGTCGAACTCCAGTGAGTCTTTGCTACTCAACGCCGTCAACGGCAGCTGGTGTCAGTGAGCACCGTGAGGCAACGGTCCTGCTCGTCGACGCGAGCTCATCGATTGGTCGCGAGATTGTCGAGCAACTTTGCGCCGACGGTTATCGTGCGGCCCTCGCCCATAGCGCCGAGCATGCGCGTGTACTCGCTCGCGCTCAGCCGGTCCGAGCGATCCTGCTTGGCGAGCTCGATGCTCCTCGGGGAGCGCTCGACCTACTCAAGGAGATACGGCGCCCCGCACCCTCGGCAGGATCGGTGTGGGACGAGCATCTGCCCGTGATTGTGCTCAGCTCGAACATCGGACAGCCCGATCTGTTGCGCGCGTTTGAGATGGGCACCGATGATTTCATCGCCAGAGAAGCCCACTGTTACCTGGAGCTGCGTCCCCGTCTGAGGGCTCTACTTCGTCGCACCGAGCGGCTTCCCGGCACTCGTCTCCGCGTAGGACCCGTGGAAGTGGACGCGGGCGCCCGTCGGGTGCGCGTCTCCGGGAAGCCGGTCGAGTTGTGTCGCCTTGAGTACGAGCTGCTCGTCCATCTCGCACGCAATCCAGCCGGCGTTTGCACTAAGCAGGAGCTCATGACCGCGATCTGGCGCCAGCCTGTCTCCGCGGGAATGCGCACCGTAGATAGTCACGCCAGTCGTTTGCGTCGCAAGCTCGATGCCGCCGGTGCCCACGGGTTCGTAGTCAACGTCTGGGGAGTCGGCTACCGGCTCGTCTGACCCCAGCATCTATTCGTCGGGCGCATGCCCGTCATGCATCACAGCGGCGAGCCCCCGGGCTCGCCGCTTCTCGTTAACCACCAGACCGGTTGCGGCCGGTCCACGAAAAGGAGCGCTCATGCCGTCGTCCGAACTCGCCACCGAACCCACAACCAGCCCTTTGGCCCCGTTGACCGAGCTGGTCAGCTGGCTGACGTCCACCACACTGCACATCCTGATCGGCCTCGCGTTGGGGATGCTCGCCGCGCGTCTCATGCGCCACCGTCATATGCGGTGGACGTGGGCGCTGGCAGCCTTCGTACTCTTCCTACCCGCTCACTCTGTACTTGCGGACTGGGCACTCACGCTCGACACAGCGACCCTCTGCGCCGCTGTGCGCGGACGCCATTGGCACTGTGAAGACCAGTTGGCGGGCGGCGATCTCGCCGAGATTGCTGCCGCCCGTCGTGGACCACTTACAACTGGGCGCAAGCTCGCGAGCATGGTCTTCGAGCGCTTCGGCTCGACCCCCGCGATCGCGTTGCGACACGAGCGCATGAGCATCGGGCGAACGGATGGTTATGAGCAGGTCTCGATTCCCTTCGGTGCTAACGATGGGGGCAGGCACACACTGATCGTCGGCGCTACCGGCTCGGGCAAGACGGTTACCGAGACCTGGATCGCGACCCGAGCGATCGAGGCTGGGCTGGCAGCCGTAGTACTGGACCCCAAGGGGGATGCTCGTATGCGCGAGCAACTCGCTCAGGCTGCTCGACGTGAGCGGACGCTCGTTCCTTGAATGGACTCCCCGAGGACCATCGGTCTACAACCCACTTGGCCATGGCGCCGCTAGCGAGATCGCCGACAAGGCCCTCGCTGGTGAGCATTTCACCGAGCCTCACTACCAGCGTCAGGCGCAGCGCTACCTGGGTCACGCGGTGCGTGCTCTGCGGGGCGCCGGCGAGGTGGTGAGCCTTAGGCCCCTCGTTCAGCTGCTCGACCCCTCGATTCTGGAGGCCTTCTCACGAGAGCTGCCAGAGCAGCAATCCCGTGCGATCTCCGACTACATCGCATCGCTCATGCCCCGTGCACGTTCAGACTTGAGCGGGGTGCGCGACCGGCTCGCGATCATGGCCGAGTCAGATGTGGGCCCTTGGCTTGACCCCGCCACTCCGGGCGGCAAAACATTCGACCTGCTAGGCGCTGTCCAGCAGCGGGCGGTCGTCTACTTCGCCCTGGAAGCCGATGCCTGGCCGCTGCTCGCCCACATGCTCGGGGTAGCGATCGTGCAGGATCTGCAGACAACGATGGCGGCCTTGCAAGGCGCTCCGGTCCCGACGGTCGTGGTGATTGACGAGTTCGCTTCGATCGCGGCCGAGCAGGTCGTGCACTTGTTCGGCAGGGCACGCTCGGCCGGCATCAATTTGCTGCTGGGCACCCAGGAGCTCTCCGACCTGCGCCTGCCTGGTCGTCCCCAGTTGCTCGAGCAGGTGCTCGGCAACCTCTCGTGTTTGATCGCCCATCGACAGGTCGTGCCCGAGTCCGCCGAGCTGATCGCGCGTCTCGGTGGCAGCCGGGGGGTTTGGCGAACCTCACGCAGGGAGGACGGGCGCTGGACTCGTGCCCGTTCGAGCGCCGCACAGCTGCCACCTGAGGAGGTCCGCGGCCTATCGCCTGGCTGGGCCGCGGCGATCGAGCTCGGCGGCGAAGTGCCACCGAGGGTCATGCAGGTCTTCTCATCTGTTGCACCCGAATCAGGCAAGCCATTTGCGTGAGGAGCACCGCCGATTCGTCCCCAAGGAGCACGCCCACAATTCCCATAGCAAGGAGAGCACCATGCGAAAGCAGGATCGTCCACCCACGCCAGAGCAACTCGACATCGTCCGCTGGACAGCTTCGTTGGGAGCTGTCACCGCCGAGGCCCTCGCTCTGCGGCTTGGGGTCTCGCCGGCTTCGGCCCGTGCACGCCTCTCAGTGGTACAACGTCGCGGCTTGCTCTCAAAGGAGCGGCCACTTGTCGAGTCTCCCGCTTTGTTCGCGGCTACCCGAGCCGGGTTGCGCGCATCGGGTGCCCGCGGAATCAAACCGGGCGGAATCTCTGCGAGTAGCGCCCACCATTTGGTTGTGTGCGCTGCTGCCGCGGCCGCGCTCGAACGCTGCTATCCCGATCATCGACTGGTCGGGGAGCCTGAGCTGCACCGCGACGAGCGGGAGCGTGGACACCCACTGGCGAGCGCTGCCCTCGGTTCGGCTGGGACCGGCACAAGAGGCTCGCACCATCCTGACCTCGTTTTGTGGCCGCATGCCACGAGAGATCTGCCTGTGGCCGTTGAGGTTGAGATCACGGTCAAGGCTCCGCGGCGGCTGGCCGAGATCTGTCGGGGCTGGGCGCGTTGTCGGCAGGTCGCGGGCGTTCTTTACCTTACGACCGATCCCGTCCAGCGGGCGCTTGAGCGAGCCATCGAGGAGACGCGGGCAGGTGACCGGATCGTGGCTGTTCCGCTAAGTGCGCTTCTTCTTCACGCCGCCCCCGCTGCGTAGAGATCGTTATGCCTAGATGGTTGTTCGTCTCCTTGGAGGGCCTGCTCCTAGGTTGTTGTTTACGAAATGGGGTGCCCTACGCGCGCGCGTAGGGCACCCCATTTGGTTGGGCACATGCCTCCTAGAGATTTGGGCATATGCCCACTAGATCTTCGGGCAATGTGTCCCGTCGGTCAGTGTCCTTGCAAACCAATTTCGCCCGTCAACTCGGGCCAAAACCGTGTTTTAGGTCTCCTGCGCCGAAAACCGTCCCAAGCGTCGCCTACCTTGCAATACGGGGCGAGCCAACAGCAAAGGAGAACACCATGTCCTACTCAAATATCAACCGCGTAGTCCTGGTTGGCCGCCTTACAAGCGACCCCGAGTTGCGGGCTTTGCCCTCCGGCTCGACGGTCTGCGGCCTGCGCGTTGCTTGCAACGGCATCCGCAAGGGCTCCGACGGCGACTATATGGAGAAGCCCAACTTCTTCAACGTAAGCGTGTTCGGGGCCGCGGGCGAGTCAGTCCACCGCTACATGAGCCGCGGTCGCCGCGTAGCCATCGACGGGCGCTTGAGCTGGAGCGAGTGGGAGACGCCTGAGGGTGGCAAGCGCCAGGCCGTGGAAGTCGTCGCCGACAGCGTTCAGTTCCTCGATGGCCGAGGCGATCACAGCGGCTCAGGTGACTCCTCGGGTGACGAGGGCTCAACGGACAACCTAGAGAGCGGCGATGAGCGCGAGCTCGTCGGCGTCGGATCGGGGATCGAGGACGACCTCGTCTTCTAGCTGCTTTCTGGGCCATGTTCGCGTCTCCAGCGCGGCGGGATGTCATGGCGACATCCCGCCGGTTGGCGCCCGGGGCGCCTTTTTGCGTTTAAGGGTCGTAAACTGCCCGGCCGCAGCTTTGCCAGCAGGCGCGTGGGTCTCGAATGCGAGCCCAACACCCTCCGAGTCCACAAGGAGCCCTCCCGGTGCCAGTCAACACCAAAGCGATCGGAAAGACCTACGAGCCCACCACATACGCGGTGGGTCGAGAGAAGATCAAGGAGTACGCCCGCGCGGTCGGTGAGACCAACCCGCTCCATCTCGACGAGAAAGCAGCACGCGACGCCGGCTACGCCGACGTGGTCGCCCCGCCGATGTTCGCAGTCGTCTACAGCTCCCAGTCGGTGGCGCCCTCGCTGTTCGATCCCGAGGTGGAAATGAACTTCGCGATGATGGTTCACGGTGGCCAGGAGTTCGAGTGGGGTCCGCTTGTCGTCGCAGGCGATGAGATAACCACCACGGCATCCGTCAAGGACATCTCAGAACGCGACGGTCGCGGCTACTACGTGTTCGAGTCCGTCTCCGTAAACCAGCGCGGCGAGCAGGTGTGCCGCGGAACCTGGACCAACATCGTCCGAGGAGTTTGAGTCTCATGGCCGATCTTTCAGTTGGAGCGCAGATCCCCGAGGTGCGAGTCACCCCTGACAAGTACCTCACAGCGCGCTACGCCGGTGCGTCCGGTGACTTCAATCCGATCCACATCGACGAGGAGTTCGCGCGAGCGGTCGGCCTGCCCGGTCGCATCCTGCACGGACTGTGGTCCATGGCTCAGGTTGCCCGCGCTCAGACAGAGGCCGCTGGAGGACCGGCCGCGCTGAAGCGGCTGTCCGTCCAGTTCCGCGGAATGGGTGTGCCCGAGCAGGAGGTGCTCGTCACCGGCACCGTGCGCGAGGCGAGCGACGGCCGTGTGATCGTTGACACTGTTGCCGAGCAGGCGCGACAATCAGATCATCCGTAACGCCGAGGCCGAGCTGCAGGTCTGAGATCGGCGGCGCCGCTCTGGGCACCGGGGCGGCGCCTACAATCGCTCATATGCTCACCCCCCGACAGGAGCTGATCCTGCGCAAGGTGGTGGAGGACTATCTGCAGAGTGGCCAGCCGGTGGCCTCCAAGACGATCGCTGCCGACCCGAGCCTTGACTGCGGTCCCTCGACCGTTCGCAACGAGCTTGCCCTGCTCGAGGAGCACGACCTGCTCGCTCATCCGCATACATCAGCGGGACGTGTGCCCACCGAGGCAGGTCATCGCTACGTGGTCGACAGGATGCTCGGGACCGGGGAGAGCCTTGCACCCAGCCGCCCGCTGGCGCTGTCGCTGACGCGGCGCGAGGTCGAGGAGGCGATGCGTGTTACGAGCGTCGCGATCTCCCAAGTCACGAGCCTGCTTGCAGTTGTCTCGGCCCCCTCGCTCAACGCGGCAACGATCCGTCACATCGAGGTGCTGGCATTGCAGCCGCAGGTCGTCGTGGTAGTTGTGATCACGTCGACTGGTGGGGTCTCAAAGCTGCTGACGACGTTTGACGGTCCAGTCGATCAGGGGCTCGTGGGCTGGGCCGGCGAATATCTAAACGAGCGCCTTGTCGGCTACGGTCTCGGCGCGCGCATGCTCTCGAAGCGCCTAGAGGACCCAAGTCTAGGTCTAAGCGAGCGTGCTTTCGTCGACAGGCTTGCGCCCGCCTTCGGCGGCCTTACCTATGAGACCGAGGACACGCTCTACGTGGATGGCGCCGCCCATCTGCTCTCGAGCCCCGAG
This sequence comes from uncultured Solirubrobacterales bacterium, assembly GCA_963731565.1. Lineage (GTDB taxonomy): Bacteria > Actinomycetota > Thermoleophilia > Solirubrobacterales > Solirubrobacteraceae > Palsa-744. The sequence continues at coordinate 2,747,901 of CAVSWG010000001.1, read as the reverse complement.
ATCGGGGACGTGACCCAGATCAACGAGCTGATGAGCCTGCTCGAGCGTCGCGCTGCTCTCTTGAGTGTGCTGCGTACCGCCCTTGGCGAGTCTGACGTGTACGTGCGCATCGGCCGTGAGAACGAGATACCGGCGATGCGCTCCCTGGCGCTGGTCGCCGCTGGTTACGGTCTAGCGCGTCGTAAGCTCGGAGCTGTCTCGGTGATCGGCCCTGTGCACATGGACTATGAGGGCGCGATCGCCACGGTCCGTGAGGCGGCGCACGAGCTCTCGCGCTTCGTCGAAGACGCCTACGCCGAGCGCTGATAGCGCTACAACCTGATGACGATGATGACGAGACGGTGCGACAGCCCTATGAGTACTCCGATGACGATGAACACTCCGACGGCGATGCCCGACCGATGAGCGCCACCACCCCCCGCGATCCCTATGAGGTGCTCGGCGTCCCTCGCGATGCCGCTGAGCTGGACGTCAAGAAGGCGTTTCGTCGCCTTGCACGCGAACTGCACCCTGACGTCAACGCGCATGACCCCGAGGCCGAGGAGAAGTTCAAGGAGGCCGCTGAGGCCTACGAGATCTTGTCGGACCCAGAACGTCGTGCCACCTATGACCGCTACGGTCACGAAGGCTTGCGCTCGGGCGGCTACGCCCCCAACTTCGATGGCTTCGGCTCGATCGGCGACCTGTTCAACGCGTTCTTCGGCTCCAATAATCCGTTCGGTGGAGGTTCAGGATCGGCACTTGGTGGCGATATCGCGGTCGCCATCGAGATGACGTTGCTCGAAGCCTCCGTGGGCGCCAAAATTGATGTGTCCTTCGAGGCAATCGACCGCTGTGGTCACTGTCACGGCAACGGAGCTGAGCCGGGCACACCAATCGAGCGTTGCTCGCGCTGTGGCGGCGCCGGACAAGTGCAAAGCGCTGTACGCACTCCATTCGGGCAGATGATGCGCACGACCCTCTGCGAAGCCTGTCATGGCGATGGACGACTCCCCACGACCCCTTGCGGAGAGTGTCGCGGGCGCGGGCAGAAGGCGGCCAAGCGCAACGAGCAGATCACTGTCCCAGCGGGTATCGCCGATGGGCAGCGGATTCGTGTCAGTGGACAGGGTCACGCCGGTGAGCGTGGTGCCTCGCCAGGCGATCTATACGTGCTTGTGCGCGTGCGCCCCGACGAGCGCTTCGTCCGTGAAGGCGACGATCTCATCACCGCACTCGATGTTGCCGCACCCTTGGCTGCACTTGGCGCGACACTTGAGGTTCCCACGCTCGACGGGCAGGCGCCGGTTCAGGTGCCCTCGGGAACGCAACCGGGCGAGGTGCTCACCGTCAGAGCTCAAGGGATGCCTTCTTTGCGCGGTGGACGCCGGGGTGACCTGCGCGTGGTCGTCAACGTCGTGATTCCTCGACGTCTCAGCGTTGAGCAGCGCGAGTTGCTCGGCCGGCTGAACGACACCCTTACTGCCGAGAACCTGCGTTCAGACGAGTCGGTGCTCTCCAAGCTGCGTCGCGTTCTGCGCCATCAAGCCGCGTGACCGAAGCCTGGCTCCGAGGGCGACCCGCGTGATTCGTCTTGCCCTGCGCGTGAGGCGCGCCCAGGCCGAGCTAGTACTCGCCGATCTGCTCGAGCTAGCGCCCGACGGAGTAGAGGAGATCGAGCTACCGAGCGTGGATGGGGGAGAGGCAGTTGTTGAATATGCCGTCTACGGTGCCCCCGGCGAGCTGCCTGAGCTGCCCGACCTGCAGGCCGCCGCTGGAGGTGCCTTGGTCGATATCTCAACCAACGAGGTACCCGACGACTGGTCCGAGCGCTGGAGACAATTTCACCGCCCCGTCCTGATCGAGGCGCCAGCCAAAGGGCTTTCGGATCGCGCAGTCTCCGCGCTGCACGTGCGTCCACCGTGGGAGCCTCCGACTGAACGGGCGGGTGCGCACGAGATCGTGATCGACCCAGCTCAAGCCTTTGGCACAGGTGCCCATGCGACTACTCATCTATGCCTGCAACTGCTCTTGGAGTTGAGCGCCGAGGGTATAAGTGGCAACGTGCTCGATGTCGGCGCCGGCTCAGGCGTGCTTGCGATTGCGGCCGCCAAGCTCGGCTACGGTCCGGTGCTGGCACTCGACAACGATCGCGAGAGCGTTGCTGCGATCGCGGACAACGCCGCTCGTAATGATGTCCACATTGAGGCGCGCCGCTTTGATCTGCGCCACGAGGCGCTTCCTGAGCTCGATGGCGTGCCGGCGCGGATTGTGCTCGCCAATTTGCTGAGGCCTTTGCTGCTCGATTTGGCCAAGACAATGCCTGTGTTGGTCCCGCCCGTCCTGCCTACCTCGCCTGCTCAGCCTGTCGAGGTCGCTCCCCCTCGGTCGTCCGCTCTGTCCGCTCCGTTCGTTCCGTCAGACTCCTCCACTTCGCCAGCCGAACTCGATCTGATCGCTAGTGGGCTACTGCGCGAGCAGGCCGATGAGGTGACGCAGGCGTTTGCTAGGCGCCTTGGCCTGCGCGAGCGAGCGCGTCGGGAGCGGGGTGAGTGGGCTGCACTGTGGCTGACTTCGGCTCCGTCGCTGCACGAGCCACTGCCCTGAACAGCAGGTCGATGGCGGGTCGTGCGCCACCGTCGGTGTCGAGCAGCGTGCGCGCTGCGATCAATGCCGCTCCAATCGCGTCGAGTGCCTCGCCACTCCCATCTGGATCGGGATCGCGGCAGACGGCGATGGCCAGGTCGAGCATCCCCTGCGCTTGTTCGGTTGCGCCGGCGAACAGGGCGGGTCCAGCGAGGCTTGCATAGCCGTACGCGCGGGCCAGGCGGCCTGGCAGAGTTAGCTCTCTGGGGCCGCGCGGCGCCGATGTGGGCGGTAGCCCACGGCCATCGACTAGGCCTCCCATCGTCTCACCGATCACAGCTTGCATTGCGCTGGTGTCAAGCCCGACGTGGGCGGCCACGCGCAAGGCCAGATATAGGCCGCTGGCGCTAAGTCCATAGGGGGGATCTGAGGCGAACACGATCCGCTCTGCCGGCACGCGAGCGAACAGCTCGATCACGTCAATAGGGAAGAAGCATGAGGTGTCATACAGCACGCCGGGATGGTCAGCCAGGCGGGAAGTCAGTATTCCTTGGTCGCAGATCGCGCCATGGGCGAGGATCAAGACGACCTCGGGGTGGCGCAGAGCAAGGTCGGCCAAGCCGTCGGCGATCGGTGGCATTCCGCGTCCCGCGTGAATCAAGATCGGTACCCCGGCTTCTTCAGCGAGCGTGAAGATGCCGTCCATCTCCGGACCGTCGAATGCGAACGCTTGGGCGCGCGGATGCAGCTTGATCCCGCGTGCTCCCTTTGCGATGGATCGTTCGCCCTCCGCCACGGGCGCTTCGGCTGGGTCAAGTCTGCAGAAGGGGATCAAGCGCCCTTCGCTTTCTCCGGCCCACCGGAGCACACGGTCGTTGGGGACGCTGTAGGAGGGCTTGCGCTCGGGATCGTGGAGTGGGAACACGCATGCCCTGCGCGCACCCGCGGCGTCGAGCTGTGAGAGCAGCGTCTCCAGGTCAAGCGAACGACCGTCCTCGTCAAGCCCCAAGTGGGTGTGTGCGTCGAATACTTCGCCATCTCGGGGCCTCAACTTCTCCACTTCGGCGAGAAACGGAGCGAGTGCATCGGCATAAATGGAGGCGCTCACAATCTCCATTCTGCCGATCGAACGCGTCCAGCGGCTTCTGGCATGCTCAGGCCGGTCTGAATCCTCGTCAATACGGGGATCTGCTTGGGGGGTTAGGTGCCCCACACGCCCATCCACTTGTAACACGCTTGTGACATTGGTCTCGACGCGCTTTGAGGGCTACTGTCAAAGCATGGTCACACGCATCGTGATAGCCGGCGGCGGTTTCGGTGGCCTTTATGCGGCGCGTTCGCTCGAGCGCACTGCCGGCGTGCGTGGAGCGCACGTGACGCTTGTCAACGAGGCCAACTTCATGCTCTACACACCCTTGCTTGCAGGAGTGGCGGGCGCCACGCTCGATCCGCGCCATATCGTGGTTCCGCTGCGTTCGCAACTGCGGCACACCGAGCTTCTGATCGGGAGCGTCACAGGTGCGGACACTCAGCGGCACCTGCTTCGGGTGCGTAGAGTCGACAGCGAGCAGATCGAGCTCGGCTACGACCACCTGGTGGTCGCACTGGGATCGATCTCGCGCACGCTCCCGATCCCTGGGCTGGCTGAGCACGCGATTGGGCTGAAGTCGCTATCCGACGCCACCGCGCTGCGCAATCAAGTCCTCACCTGCTTTGACATTGCCGAGTCGCTCGAGGACCCGGCTAAGCGTGCCGAGTACCTCGGCTTCGTGTTCATCGGCGCTGGCTACGCAGGTGTCGAGGGCCTCGCCGAGCTTCAGGATTTCGCCTCACAGGCACTCGAGCTTTATCCACGCTGCCGTGCCGAGGGAATGCGCTGGGTCTTGGTCGAGGCACGCAAGCGGATCTTGCCCGAGGTGCCTTCGAGCCTATCCACCTTCGCCGCGCGCGAGCTGCGCGGGCGCGGCATCGAGATTCGTACCTCCACGACCTTGGCGGCGGTCGACGAGTGCGGAGCAACCCTTGCTGACGGGGAGCGCGTGGCGGCGCGGACGGTCGTCTGGACCGCCGGGGTCAGGCCCAGCCGGGTCGTGGCCTCGCTCGGCCTACCGCTCGACGATGGCGGGCGGATTCTCACCGGTCGCGAGCTCCGTGTTGGCGGACGGCCCGGGGTTTGGGCGATCGGTGACTGCGCCGCCGTGCCCGACCCTGCGAGGAAGGGCGTGCCATGTCCACCGACAGCCCAGCACGCCATCCGTCAAGCCAGGCTCGTGGCACGCAACATTGCAGCCTCACTTGAAGCTCGCCCGCCGCGGGCGTTTCGCTATCGCACGGCCGGAATAGTTGCCGAGCTTGGGCACAATCGCGCTGTGGCGATTACGCTCGGGGTCCGCTGGAGAGGGTTGCGGGCATGGTTTATTGCGCGTACCTACCACCTGTTGTTGATGCCCGGGTTGGGGCGCAAGCTGCGCCTATTGGCCGACTGGAACGTGGCTCTTCTGTTCGGTCGAGACGTGTCCTCACCGGGGCGTCTTGGCCGCCCGACACCGCTTCGGCTCGAGGAAAGCGAAGAATCGACACAAAAGTCTCGCCTCGTCGGCGTATCCTGAGCGGACGATGGCAATCCTCGATGAAGTGAAGCTCGACTTGAACAGTGCGATGCGTGCTGGCGAGAAGCAGCGCGTGGGCGCTCTACGGATGATCCTGTCCGAGTTGCAGAAGTCTTCCAAGGAAGGCACCGAGGACGAGCTTGCTGTGCTGCGACGCGAGCGCAAGCGACGCCTGGAGGCCGCGAAGGCCTTCCGCGAGGGCGGTCGCGAGGATCTCGCTGTGAGCGAGGAGGCCGAGGGCGAGTTGATCGGCGGCTACCTGCCCGCAGAGCTGTCCGAGCAGGAGTTGCAGGCGATCGTAGAGCGGGCGCTGGCCGACAGTGGCGCGCAGTCCGCGAAGGACATGGGACTGGCGATGAAGAGCGTCATGGCCGCGGTCGATGGGCGCGCAGACGGTAAGCGAGTCTCCGGCCTCGTGAGGGCGGCGCTCGGCGGATGAGGACTCGGATCGAGCTTCCCAACGAGGTCGCCGCCGAGCTTGCTGGAAGTCAGGACGCGGTGCTGCGCGCATTGGAGGGCCACTTGGAGTGCAAGGTGTTCCTGCGCGGCAATCTGCTGACACTCGAGGGCTCCGAGCAGGAGACCGGCACGGGCGAGCGGGTCGTGCACGAGCTCTCGGAGTTGATCGCTCGCGGCCATCAGGTCGCTCCGGGAACGATCGCAGCGGTGACGGGGGCGCTCGATGCGCACGAATCGCCCGCGCGAGTTCTGGAGGACGTCGTGTGGAGGCATCGCAGCCTGAGCGTTGCCCCCAAGACGGTCAACCAGAAGCGCTATGTCGACTCGATCCGTTCCAGCACGGTGACCTTCGGGGTGGGCCCGGCCGGTACGGGCAAGACGTTTCTCGCCGTCGCCATGGCGGCAGCTGCGCTCTCGCGCCACGAAGTCAACCGCATCATCCTCACGCGTCCAGCGGTAGAGGCAGGTGAGCGGCTGGGTTTCCTGCCGGGCGACTTGATGGCGAAGGTGGACCCTTATCTGCGGCCACTGTTCGACGCGCTACACGACATGCTCGATCCCGAGAAGGTCTCACAGCACCTCGAGCGGGGCGTGATCGAGATCGCACCGCTTGCGTTCATGCGAGGACGCACGCTCAACGATTCGTTTGTGATCCTCGACGAGGCCCAGAACACGACGCCCGAGCAGATGAAGATGTTCCTCACGCGGCTTGGGTTCGGCTCGAAGATGGTCGTCACCGGCGATGTCACCCAGGTGGATCTGCCACGCGAGCAGCGCTCAGGCCTGGTGGTGGTAGGGGAGGTGCTCGAGCAGATCGAGGGCATCGAGTTCGTGCGCTTCGGTGGCGAGGATGTCGTCCGTCACAAGCTCGTGCAGCGGATCGTCGAGGCCTATGACGAGCACTCCCGGCGTGAGGCGCCGGAGCTGCGCCCGGCCGAGCGCCGGGCATGATGCGTCGCCGTCGATGCTCGAGATAGAGGTCTTCGGAGCTCAGCTGCTCTCAGGTCCGATCCCGCAATGCAAGGTGGAGCGTTTGTGTGCGCTTGCGCTTGCCTCGGCCGGAGTCAGAGACGGGCACCTCGCGGTCGAGTTCGTAGAAGCCGATCGCATGACGGAGCTCAACGGCGAGCATCGTCATAAGCAAGGGCCGACCGATGTGCTCTCTTTCCCGGTCGACGGCGCGGAGCCAAGAGCACCCGGAGACAGTGTCCCGCGCGAGCTGGGGGACGTGGTGATCTGTCCCGAGCACACCTCAGATGTGAGTGAGGCGATCGTGCACGGCACGCTGCACCTGGTGGGCATGGACCATGAGACCGACGAAGGGGAGATGCTGGCCGTGCAAGCGGAGATCCTGCGCTGGGGCGCCTCGTGACTTCCGCGGAGGATCGGCCGGGCGAGAGTGGGCCGAACGAGAGTGTGCTCGGCGAGGGTGCGCTGGGGGAGGGCGCGCCGGAGGTGGGCTCGACGCGGAGTGGTTTCGTGGCGCTTGCGGGACGTCCGAACGTGGGCAAGTCCACGCTCGTCAACGCGATCGTGGGCGGCAAGGTGGCGATTGTCTCTGACCGTCCTCAAACGACGCGACGGGCGATCCGCGGCGTGCACACCGAGTCAGAACGTCAGCTGGTGCTCGTGGACCTGCCTGGAGTGCAACGTCCTCGGGACACACTCACCGAGCGCATGGCTGGCCGGGTACGCGAGGAGCTGGCAGGCTCGGATGCCGCCTTGCTCGTTCTCAACGGCGAGCAGGGGGTGGGCCCCGGTGATCGCTACATCGCACAAGCGCTCACCGTAGGGAGCGCCCCGGTGGCGATCGCCGTCAACAAGGTGGACCGTCTCGACCGCGCCGCCATTGTCGCGGTGCTGGCTGCGGCGGCAGAGCTCGAGGTGGGCGAGGAGATCTTCCCGATCTCGGCACGTACCGGCAAGGGAGTGACGGAGCTTGTCGAGCACCTGGCTGAGTTGATGCCGCCTGGGCCGTTCATGTTCCCTGCGGAGGCCATCTCAGACCAGCCGCTACCAGTGTTGCTCGCCGAGCTTGTCAGGGAGGCGGTCATCAGGCGCACCTTCCAAGAGCTGCCACATGCCGTGGAGACGATTGTCGAAGAGGTGGAACGTCCACGCGAGGGCTTGGTGCGGGTGCGGGCTTTGATTTGGGTGGAGAGTGAGTCCCAGAAGGGGATCGTGGTGGGCGCCGGGGGGCGCATGATCAAGGCGATCGGTACGGCTGCGCGCAAGGAGATCGAGCGCGAGCTCGAATGTCACGTCCACCTCGACCTGTCGGTACGGGTGCGCCGTGACTGGCGTGGCGATGAGGGGTTGCTGGACCGGCTAGGGATCACCTGAGGCCTATAGCTTGCGCTCCAGGTCGAGCGCGATCTTTCGCATCGCCGCCAGGTCGAGCTCGGGTGTGAAGACGAAGGGGATAGTCACCACGCTCGGTGGCTTCCCTTCGGCGAAGCGCTGCCTACGCAGGCGCGCGATCTGGCTTTGCTGCACGCGTGCTCGCTCGTAGACAGTGTGTGCCATCCGCCCCGCGGAGGCCAACAATCTCGCGTTCTCCTGTGCGGCGGCGACCGACCTTGCGCTCTCCTGTGTGATTCCTTTTTCGGCGGCGACCGACCTTGTGCTCTTCTGCGTGGTCCCTCTCGCGGAGGCCACCGGCCTTGTGTTCTCCCCGGTGGCCCCGAACGAGTCGGGCCCAGATAAGCCTTCTGGGCGCGCTCCCCCATCGGTTGTCGCCGATATTCGCGCCAGCTCCTCGCGCGTGAAGCGTCGCGGCACGCTGCCATTGACGATGACCGCGTCGAGGTCGCGGTCGAGGTTGCGCCGCAAGCCTTCCTCGAGCTCGAGCGTCTCGGTGACAGCCATCTCTGTTCCTTGGGCCACCCCAACGTAGGCGCTTCGGAGCGGGTCCCCGAGCAAATCACGCACCCCTTGTGCCTGCTCGGCGAGAGGGCCGACGCGCACGATTGCGGTGAACGTTTGGGGTGAGCGGAGCATCGCAAGCGCATGACCTGTCGCGGGGGCGTCGAGCACTACCAGGTCATATGCGCCGGTCTCGTTGTCTGAGCGTCGTCCTTCGCCAAGCCGGCGCACCTTGATCATGCTCACGAGCTCCTTGGCTCCTGGTGCTGCGGCGGCGAAGTAGTGGAAGGTGCTGCTCGCCGCGAGCATGCGCGCCGATAGGCGCCCTGCGAGCGTGCGCATCCATTCCAGCAAAGCCTCCTCAGGGTCGATTGAGATGCTCCACAAGTTCGGCTCCAGCTCAACCTCCACGCCTGGCGCGGGCGCCTCGACGGTCCCGAACAAGCTCGGCAAACGGTGCTGGTTGCCGAGCTCGACCACGATCGTGCGCAACCCGCTTCGGGCCGCGAGCAGGCCCAAGGCACACGCCACCGTGGTCTTGCCGGTGCCGCCCTTGCCCGTCACCACGATCAGCTTGCGCTCCAGCAATGAGGCCATCGTTGTCCTGCAACCTACAATCCGGTGGATGAACACACCTGTGGAGGCACCCGTGGAGCAGCTGCTCGCCTACGACGAGCGTGGCTTGGTGCCGTGCGTGGTCCAAGATTGGATCACAGGCGAGGTGCTCACGCTTGCCTACATGAACGAGCTCGCACTCGAGCGCACTCGCGCCACGGGCGAGCTGCACTTGTGGAGTCGCTCGCGCCAGGAGCTCTGGCACAAGGGCGCCACCAGCGGCAACACTCAAGCTGTCCGCGCCCTGCGCGTGGACTGTGATGGCGATGCTTTGCTTGCTCTCGTAGAGCCGGCCGGACCGGCCTGTCACACGGGCGAGCGCACCTGCTTTCACCGTGGCGAGCTCGACGAAGGCGCGCCCCATGAGACCTTGCCAGGCCTTGAGCGCACCTTGCGCGAGCGCGCGCGAGAGCGTCCAGCTGGCTCCTACACCGTCGAATTGCTAGACGACCCAAGCCGCATTGGCGAGAAGGTGATGGAGGAGGCCGAGGAGGTCGCCAGGGCCGCCCGCGAGGAGACTGACGAGCGCGTAGGCGAAGAGGCCGCCGACTTGCTCTACCACCTGCTTGTCCTGCTTCACAGCCGTGGCCTAGCCTTGTCAGACGCGGAGGGCGTGCTCGATGAGCGTCGCCGATAGCACTGCGGGCCCGGAGGCGGGGAGCGCCCCCAACCTGATCCCGCTGCGGGAGACGTTCATCGCCGATTGTGAGACGCCCGTCTCCGCGTTCCTGAAGCTGCGCGAGCTCGCGCCCGGTGAGCCGGCGTTCCTGCTCGAGTCCGCCGAGCAAGGTCAGCGCATGGGGCGCTACTCCTTCATTGGGTTCCGCCCTCGCTCGGTCCTGCGCTGGTCGCTTGGCGACCCGGGTGACCCCTATGCGCTAGCGGCGGCCGCGGTAGCCGAGCTGCGCCAAGCGCCAGTCGACGATGGGATGGACGGGTCACCGTTTATGGGCGGTGCCGTGGGCTTCTTCGGCTATGACTTGGTGCGCACCGTCGAGCCGCTCGGGGATCCCAATCCGGACACGCTCGGGCTCCCTGACATGGCCTTGATGCTCACAGATGCCCTCGTCGTGTTCGACCATCTCAAGCACACGATCACGATCCTGGCGAACGCTGATCTCGACGCCGAGCCGGACTTGGAGCGCGCACAGGAGGCCGCAGCCCGCACGATTGCTGAAGTCCGCGCATGTCTTGCTGGCCCGGTCCCGCACGTGGCGGGAAATGTGGCGGGTGAAAACAGTGCGACGCCCGATGCTCCGGAGATCGACCAGCACAACCTCACCCTGATGGGATCGCGCGCGAACACGCGCGAGGTCCCGCGCTTTGAATCGAACATGTCCAAGGAGCGCTTCGAAGCGATGGTGGAGCGGATCGTGGAGTACATCTATGCGGGCGACGCCTTTCAGGTGGTGCCTTCGCAGCGCTGGTCGGCGAAGGTGCCGGTCGAGGCGTTCTCCATATACAGAGGCCTGCGCACCGTCAACCCGAGCCCCTACATGTACTTCCTGGACTTTGGCGACTTCCAGGTGGCTGGCGCGAGCCCAGAGCCCTTGCTGACCGTGACGGGCCGCCATGTCTCTACGCGTCCGGTCGCGGGCACGCGCCCGCGCGGGGCCACCCCTGAGGAGGATCGTGGCATCGCGAGCAGCCTGCTCGAAGACGAGAAGGAGCGCGCCGAGCACGTGATGCTCGTGGACCTCGGGCGCAACGACTTGGGGCGAGTGTGTGAGTACGGGAGCGTGGTCGTGGACGAGCTGATGGAGGTCGAGACCTATAGCCACGTCATGCACATCGTCTCCTCTGTGTCTGGCACTTTGCGTGAGGACGTGGGCGCGATGGATGCTTTGCGCTCGGTGCTTCCCGCGGGCACCCTCTCGGGCGCCCCCAAGGTGCGCGCCATGCAGATCATCGACGAGCTGGAGTCGACAAAGCGCGGAGGGTATGGCGGCGCGATCGGCTATCTCAGCTATGGCGGCGACCTCGATACCGCGATCCACATCCGCACTGTCGTGATCAAGGACGGTGTCGCCCACGTGCAGGCCGGCGGCGGCACGGTCGCTGATGCCAAGCCCGTCTATGAGTACGAGGAGTCGGTCAACAAGAGCAAGGCGGTCCTGCGCGCTGTCGAACTAGCATGCGAACAGGAGGACTGGGCATGAGTGGGAGGGGTTTCGTCGTGCCTGTTGAGTTGACTGGGGCGGCCGTAAGCCTGCCCGCGCGGGAAGGGGGAGACCTCGGTATGAGGCTCGTGCCGGCCGGATCCACCGGGGCGTTTGTGAGCCTGCCCATGCAAACAGCGGAGACGTCTGCATGAGGGTTGTGGTGATCGACAACTACGACTCTTTCACCTACAACCTCGTCCAATACTTGGGCGAGCTCGGGGCCGAGGTGTATGCGGTGCGCAACGACAGGTCCACGGTCGATCAGCTCTTGGACGATGGCTATGACCGTTGTGTGATCTCGCCGGGCCCTTGCACCCCCAACGAGGCGGGCATATCCGTGGAGGTCTCCAGGCGGCTACCTGAAGCGGGCGTTCCCACGCTCGGGGTGTGCTTGGGGCACCAGTCGATGGCTCAAGCATTCGGGGGAAGTGTGCAACTGCATGCCCCCATCCATGGCAAGGCCACCACGATCGAGCATGACGGGCGCACGATCTTCCAAGGCCTCTCCTCGCCGCTCACGGTCGGGCGCTATCACTCGCTCGTGGTGGCAGAAGATCTGCCCGACTGCCTGGAAGCGTCCGCTCACGGGGGCGGCGTGCTGATGGCTTTGCGCCACCGCGAGTTGCCCGCCGAGGGTGTCCAGTTTCATCCCGAGTCAGTGCTCACCGAGCAGGGCAAGGAGCTCCTGGCCAACTTTCTAAGCCCCAAGCTCGCCCCGGTCTGAGATGCCCAATCAGATCCTCACGAGCGCGATCGACGCGCTTGCCTCGCGACGCGACCTCAGTTCGCAGGAGGCCTCAGAGGTGCTCTCGGAGATCATGCACGGCGAGGCGTCCGAGACACAGATCGCGGCGTTCCTGATCGCCTTGCGCACGAAGGGGGAGACGGTCGACGAGCTGGCCGGGCTCGCTCGAACGATGCGCGATTTGGCGGCGCATGTGCCCACCGAGCGTCACGACCTGCTCGACACGGCAGGCACCGGTGGCGGACGGCGTACCTTCAACGTGTCAACGGCGGCAGCTTTGGTGGCTGCGGGCGCCGGCTGTGCCGTGGCCAAGCACGGCAACCGTTCAGCCACCAGCTCCTCGGGCTCGGCCGATCTCTTGGAGGCTTTGGGCGCGCGCATCGACTTGGGCCCCGAGGGTGTCGCGCAATGCATCACCGAGGCCGGCTTCGGATTCATGTTCGCCCCCGCCCATCATCAGGCCACGCGCTTCGTGATCCCCGTCAGGCGCGAGCTGGGAGTGCGCACGATCTTCAACCTGCTCGGCCCGCTCACCAACCCGGCCGGCGCCACGCGCCAGTTGATCGGTGTCGCCGACGCCTCCTTCCTGGAGACGATTGCGGGCGCTTTGGCTCGCCTGGGAGTGGAGCGCGCCTTGGTCGTAGCCGGTGAGGATGGTCTCGATGAGGTGTCCACTTCGGCGGCCACCCGCGTGATCGAGGTCAACGGCGGAGAGCTCACCCGCTACACACTCACTCCCCAGGAGGTTGGGCTCCAGCCGGCCGACCCCTCCGATCCACTACTCGGAGGCGGGTCCCCATCGGAGAACGCCGAGGTCACAAGGGCAGTCTTCGCCGGCGAGCAGGGCGCCCATGCCGACCTCGTTTTGATCAATGCCGGCGCTGCCATCTACGCGGCCGAGGCAGTCGACGGCATCGCAAGCGGAGTGGAGGCGGCCCGTGCGGCGATCGCCTCAGGCGCTGCTACCGCGGCGCTCGAAGGCTATGTGCAGGCCAGTCACAGGCATGCGCCAGAGCAGGTGGCCAGATGAGCGTGCTCACACGGATACTCGAGGAAGCCAACTTGGAGGTTGCCCGGCGCAAGCAAATGGTGCCCTTGAGTGAGCTCCAGGCCGGGTCGACTGAGGTGTCCAGAAGAGGTTTCCGTGCGGCCCTAGACCGTCCCGGGATTGGCGTGATCGCCGAGTTCAAGCGCCGCTCGCCTTCGGCTGGGCGCCTGCGCGAGGAGGCCGATGTGGCGAACATCGCAGCCGCCTACGAGCGCGGTGGCGCGAGCGCCATGTCGGTGCTCACCGAGGGGCCCAACTTCGAGGGGTCGCTCGAGGATCTGCGCGCTGCCAAGGCCGCCTGTGGCCTACCAATCCTGCGCAAGGACTTCATCGTCGATCCTTACCAGCTATATGAGGCCCACGCCGCGGGCGCCGACGCGGTGCTCCTGATCGTGGCTGCGCTCGACCGCTCCCAGCTTGCCTCCTTGCACGAGACCGCTTCCGAGCTCGGACTCGATGTGCTCGTCGAGGTCCACGACAGCAACGAGCTTGCGGTCGCGGCAAGCATCGGGGCGAGCCTGATCGGAGTCAACAACCGAGATCTGCGCGATTTCACCGTCGACATCGCCCGCACCTCGCGCTTGCTCGAGGAGATGCCTTCTGATGCGACGGTCGTCTCGGAGTCCGGCATCACCACTGCCGAGCAACTGCGCACCCTGGAGCAACAGGGGGTGGCCGCCGTGCTGGTCGGTGAGGCTTTGATGCGCGCACCCGACCCACAAGGCGCACTTACCGAGCTCTTGCCAGGCTCGACGGTAGGCGGCTCAACGGTTGGCGGCTCAACGGTCGACGGCTCGACGGTCGACGGCTCGACGGTCGGCGGCTCGACGGTCGGCGGCTCGACGGTCGGCGGCTCGACGGTCGGCGGCTCGACGGTCGACGGTCCAACGGTTACAGACTCAACGGTCGGCTAGTCTCGACAGCCGGCCAGTGCTCGGCTTCACGGTTCGCCCCGAGGCTCACCCCGAGCAGGCAACGACCCACTTACAATGGCCCCACTCACGACAAGGGTACGAGCAGGGATCAAATCTTTTATGAAGCCCCATGATTCTCTTTAGTTCACGTTGATCGCAAGCCATCATCCTCTCAATCAATGAAGCGCATGTTCGCCATTCCATTCGTCTCGGCCCTCATCGGAGGAGGGATCGTCGTCGCGGTGATCGCTGCCGCCGGCGGGCTCAGCTCCTCTCAGAAGACAGTCACCGTCGTTCAGCAGTCGACGCCAATCGCGCCCTCCAACGCCTCTCAGCAGAGCACCGGTCTCACCCCACATCAGATTTATGAGAAGGACGCCCCCGGTGTAGCTTTTGTGACCTCCACGATCGTGCGCCAGAGCGAATCGCCTTTCGGGCTCGGTGGCAGTGAAGGCCAGCAGCAGGGTACCGCCACCGGATCGGGTTTCGTGATCAACAGTGACGGCACGATTCTCACCAACTACCACGTTGTTGAGAACGCGGTCAAGGTCACCGTCAGCTTCGAACACGGTAAGACCGTCGAAGCCAAAGTCGTCGGCAAGGATCCCTCTAACGATCTGGCGGTTCTGCGTATCCCCACCGAAGGTCTCACCATGCACGTGCTCACGCTCGGTGACTCCAGCAAGGCTCAGGTTGGCGATCCCGTGCTCGCGATCGGCAACCCCTTCGGGCTCGACCGCACCCTCACGACCGGCGTTGTCTCCGCGCTCCAGCGCGAGATCACGGCGCCCAACGGGTTCACGATCGACAATGTCCTGCAGACCGACGCCCCGATCAACCCCGGCAACTCCGGGGGGCCGCTGCTCAACGAGGCCGGTGAAGTGATCGGCATCAACTCCCAGATCGAGACCGGCGGCAGCGGTGGCGGCAGCGTGGGAATCGGCTTCGCGGTGCCGATCAATACCGCCAAGTCCGAGCTCACCCAGCTGGAGAAAGGTGGCACCGTACGCAGCGCCTATCTCGGCGTGAGCACACTCACCGTTGACGGCTCCTTGTCCGCCCTAAACTTGCCCGTCAAAGCCGGTGCTCTGGTGGAGACCGTCGAAGGCGGCACGCCGGCCGCCAAGGCCGGCATCCGCGGAGGCAACCTCGAAGTGCAGACCTCCGGCGGCAAGGTGGCCGTTGGTGGAGACATCGTCGTGGCGGTCGACGGCAAGACGATTTCCAACGCCGAAGATCTCACCAGCGCGATCGGCTCCAAGAAACCGGGCGACACGATCTCGATCGAGGTCTTGCGCGCCACGGGCAAAGGCTCCTACGAACACAAGACTCTCAAAGTCACGCTCACCGCCCGGCCCAACTCGATCAAAAACGCCAACACGCCTGAAGGCTGAGCTCGGTCCTCTTCCGCGCGGCTAGGACTCCTCTTCCGCGCGGCTAGGACTCCTCTTCCGCGCGGCTAGGACTCCTCTTCCGCGCGGCTAGGACTCCTCTTCCGCGCGGCTAGGACTCCTCTTCCGCGCGGCTAGGACTTGTAAGGGCCGCAGATACTCGTCGTCACCAGCACGAACTCGCGGAAGTGCAGAGTGACGACATCATGCAGCAATGCGGAGATCCGGTTCGATTTGACGCCTAGGCTGGCCGCCTCCTTGGTTACGATGGGGCCGTCGTTTTCGTTGAAATAGCCAATCGAGCCAAGCCCCACCGATTTGTGAACGAATTCGCAGGCCCACGAGCTTCCTTCGTTGCGCAGCCGACGTCCAATGTCTCTGATTATGTCCCTGTCGCCCCATGCTTGCACTGCCTTGGCGGTCGGTTTGGAGGCCAGTTTCCAGCTGTCGGGCGATTCGCCGCCGGCAACTTCGACTACGAAGCCGGCCGCCTCTCCCGATGTGCTCAGCTCTCTGGCTTCAGAGCAGCCGCCAACTATCGCTGCGAGGAGCGTCAGCATGAGAATGGTTGCGCATCCGCGTAACTGCATGCAAGAAAGATTATCCGGACATTCGGAATCTAGCTTTCTATTGTGCCCCTGTATGTGGCCGACCCGTGAAAGACGGCACCTCGCTACCGTAGTCCCATGCCTCCTTCCCAGATAAAGATTTGTGGTCTCACGCGACTCGCCGACGCCGAGCTGGCGGTCGAGTTGGGGGCTTGGGCGATCGGAATGGTCTTCTACGAGCCCAGTCCCCGCCGCTGCTCGCTGGCTGAGGCCCAGGCGATCGCCACCGTCCTACGACGCAAGACCGAGCTTTGCGGGGTGTTCGTAAACGCCCCCATGGAGCGGATAGTCGAGGTCTCCGAGCAGGTCGGCTTGACCTTGCTGCAACTTCACGGCGACGAGGGCCCTTCGTTCTGTGGCGAGGCTGCCCGGCGCACTGGCGCGCGCGTGATCAAGGCTTTGCAAGTGTCCGGTTTGGCTGACATCCAGGACGCTTCCCGCTTTCACACAGATTTCCACCTACTTGACGCACGCTCGGTCGAGCCTGGTCGCGAGGGTCTGCGAGGCGGAACGGGGGAGACGTTCGATTGGGGCTTGCTCGCCGGACGCCGCTCCAAGATCCCTTTGATCCTCAGCGGTGGTCTTGCGCCAGCAAACGTCACCGAGGCGATCCAACGGGTGCGCCCCTACGCGGTCGATACTGCCAGCGGCACTGAGAGCGCTCCCGGTCTCAAGGATCCCGCCAAGCTGCGCGATTTCTTTGCCGCGGTCGAGCGGGCAGCGTTTGCGCCTCCAGGGGAGGCCGCGTCATCCGCACCCCCAGCCTTGCCTGCTGAGCAGGACCCGTCTGCCCCCGTCAAGGAGGTCTCCTCTGCCCCCATCGAGGAGGCTCCGTCGGTGTCTCCCGCGTGAGCTCAGGCACGGCTGAGAATCCGGCTCGCGCGAGCGTCGAGCACCGCTTCGGGCGCTATGGCGGCCAATATGTCCCTGAGACCTTGATGCCGGCGCTCGCCGAGCTCGAGCTGGCCTGGACACAGGCGCGCGAGGATCCTTCCTACAAGGCTGAGCTTGATGGGCTTCTACGCGACTTCGCAGGGCGCCCAACCCCGCTCTATCGCGCCGAGCGCCTCTCCGAGCGCCTGGGGCGCTCCGTGTACCTCAAGCGCGAGGACCTCAACCACACCGGCTCTCACAAGCTCAATAACGCCCTCGGCCAGGCTCTCTTGGCGAAGCGCATGGGCAAGCACCGGATCATTGCGGAGACCGGCGCCGGCCAGCACGGCGTCGCCACGGCGACAGTGTGCGCCTTGCTCGACCTCGAGTGCGTCATCTACATGGGTAGCGAGGACACCCGCCGCCAGGCGCCCAACGTGCAGCGCATGGAACTGCTCGGGGCGACTGTACGCGCCGTGGACGCCGGCGCGCGAACTTTGAAGGAGGCCACCTCAGCGGCGATCCGCGATTGGGTGACCAACGTCGCTGATACTCATTACGTGATCGGCTCAGTCGTCGGTCCAGCGCCCTACCCGGCTTTGGTGCGCGACCTCCAGCGTGTGATCGGAGACGAGGCGCGCGCCCAGATGCTCGAGCGCGAGGGACGCTTGCCCACACGCATCGTGGCCTGCGTCGGCGGGGGCTCCAACGCGCTTGGCATCTTCACCGCGTTCCTCGACGACGTCCAAGTCGAGCTGATCGGGGTGGAGGCCGGCGGTGATGGGATCGACACGCCTCGCCATGGCGCTCCGCTCACGGTCGGAGGTCGCGCGGGCGTGTTGCACGGTGCGCTGTCCGCGGTCATGCAGGACGAGGAGGGCCAGATCATCGAGGCCCACTCGATCTCAGCCGGTCTGGACTATCCCGGCACCGGCCCCCAACACGCCTTCCTGCGCGATAGCGGCCGCGCCCGCTACGAGGCGGTCACCGACCGCCAGGCCTTGGCCGCCTTTCGCGAGGTCGCACGCTTGGAGGGGATCATTCCGGCCTTGGAGACTGCCCACGCACTCGCATGGACGCTCGCCCAATCAAGCGGCGATCTGGATCTTGTGTGCCTCTCAGGGCGCGGCGACAAGGACCTCGCCGAGGTGCTCTCCCAGTGAGCGCTCTCCTAGCGAGCGGCATCGTCTCTACCGCCGAGGTGCTCTCCCAAATGAGTGCCCTTGCCCTTGTAGCGAGCAGCATCGTCCCTACCGCCGAGGTGTTTCCCGAGTGAGCGCGACCGCGACCACTGGCATCGACCGAATAGCAAGGGCTTTCGCGGAGAGCGGCAAGCAGGCCGCCTTGATGCCTTACTTGATGGGCGGTTACCCCACCCTCGACCACTCGGTCCAGATCGGGGAAGCCTGCGTCAACGCCGGCGCCGACCTGCTCGAGCTGGGCGTGCCTTACTCCGACCCCCTCGCCGACGGCCCTGTGATCCATGCGGCTGGCACGCGCGCCTTGGCTGGCGGGGCAACCCTCACCGGTGTCTTGGAGGTGGCGCGCGCCTTGGCTCCAGGTGTCCCGGTGGTTCTCATGTGCTACGCCAACATGGTCTTCGCGCCTGGTGCCGAGCGTTTCGTCGAGCGCCTCGCACAAACGGGTGCAAGTGGCTTGATCGTGCCTGACCTGCCGTTCGAGGAGGCGCCGGCCTTGCTTGCTGCTTGCGATGCCCAGGGGGTCGCCTTGGTGCCGCTGGTGGCGCCCACCACGCCGCCCGAGCGTCTTGCCCGGATCGGTGGGCGCGCACGTGGTTTCCTCTACACGGTCTCGGTCGTGGGCACCACCGGCGAGCGGGCCGCCTTGGCCGACAGCTTCGCCGATGTTGTCGCGCACGCCAAGGCGAGCACCGACGTGCCTGTGGCGCTCGGCTTCGGCATCTCCACCCCTGAACAGGCCCACCAAGCGGCGCACGCCGGCGCGGACGGCGTGATCGTGGGCACGCGGCTTGTGCGCGCCGCCGGGGAGTCCGAGGACCCGGCGGCCGCGGTCGGCGAGGTCGTCGCCGAGTTGGCCTCCGCGCTGGCCGCCTAGTCCGGCGTCTCACGCGCGCTGCCTGTTATAGGATTGCCTACTCAATGGGACTGGTACTCACCGTCACCGCGGGCCTGATCATTTGGATCGTGCTTTGGGCGCTCGGCGCTAAGGGCTTCGACTCTTTCATGCTCGCCACTTTGGTCATAGTGATCGGCGCTTCCGTGAAGATCCTCGCCGGCTATCTCCCCGGCCGCCGCGGCGACTAGCTGCCAGGTGCACGTCCGCCGGCTGCTGTGCCTCGGGGTCGCTGCTCTTGCCTTCGCACCGGCATTGTCGGGCTGTGGCGGTGTCGGCGCCTCGCCCGCCGCACAGAGCATCGGCGACCAGCTCACGATCTACTCAAGCCTCCCGCTTCAGGGTCCCTCGGCGGCTATCTCCCGTCAGATCGTAGGCGGCGAGAAGCTTGCGCTCTCAGACGCGGGCGGCCACGTCGGACGTTTCACGATCAGCTACGCCTTGCGCGACGACTCCAGCGCCACAAGCGGCCAATGGGACCCGGACGTCACGGCCGCCAATGCGAAGGCCGCGGCGCAGGACCCCACCACGATCGCCTATCTGGGTGACTTCAACTCGGGCGCCACGGCCATCTCGTTGCCGCTCACCAACGCTGCAGGCATCCTCCAGGTCAGTCCGGCCAGTCCCTATGTTGGCTTGACCTCTTCGCTGGACGCGGGCCAGGGTGAGCCGGAACGCTTCTATCTAGCGGGTAAGCGCACCTTCGGGCGAGTCGCGCCTGGCGATCCTGTCCAAGCTGCGGCCCAGGTCGCGCTTTTGCGACGGCTTGGTGTCCATAGCCTTTACGTGCTCGCCGACCAAGATCCATTCGACGCTCCGCTCGCCCAGATCGTCGCGGGCGACGCACAGAAAGCAGGCATCGAAGTGAAGGGTCAGGACACGATCCCGATCCTTCCTGGCTCCAACTTCACCGGCGAGGTCGCCAAGGTCGCCAACAGCGGCGCCCAAGCCGTGTTCCTCAGTGCCACCGCCACGAGCGAAGCGGCCTATCTCGCTCGCCAGCTGCACGCTGCCAATTCCCGTCTGTTGCTACTCGCGTCGAGCACGATGCTCAGTCCAGTGTTCGCGTCTCATCTTGGCTCGGCCGAAAGCGTCACGTTCGTGGGCTCACCCATCTTGGCCGCCCACCTCTATCCGGCCTCGGCTCAACGCGTGCTCGCTGACTACCAACATCGCTTCGCTTCGATTGGCGAACCATATGCCCTGTACGGCTATGAGGCTATGGACGTCGTCCTGTCCTCGATTCGCGCTGCCGGTGCTCACGGAGATGACCGTCAGGCCGTGATCGGCCGCTTCTTCGCCACGCACGATCGTCATTCCGTGCTTGGGCCCTACTCGATGCAGTCGAACGGCGAAACCACCCTCTCCACTTACGCGATCGACCGGCTAGTGGGCGGCGTGCCGGTGTTCTGGCGTGCGCTCGACACGTCGGGCTGAGCAGCCTTCAGCCGAGCGTGGCACGCAACGCCGCGTCCAATTGCGGGTACCGGAACTGGTAACCGAGTACCAGAGCCTTCGCCGGCAGTACGCGCGCACCGTGGGTCACGATCTCCGCCATTTCGCCGTATAGGAGCCGCAGGGCCGCGCCGGGCACCGGCAGTAGTGAGGGCCGGTGCAGCGCTTGCCCGAGCGCTTTCGAGAAATCGCCATTGCGCTGCGGGTTGGGCGCGGTCGCGTTCACGGGGCCGTGCCACTGCTCCCCGTCGATCGCGGCGAGCACGATTCCCACCAGGTCCTCTGTGTGGATCCAAGAGATGAATTGCCTTCCACCCGCCACCGGTCCACCCACACCGAGCTTGAACGGGGTCAGCATCTTGCCGAGCGCTCCTCCCTCGCGACTCAAGACCACACCGGTGCGGACCCTCACGACGCGTACCCCCTGCCGCTCGGCTGCCTCGGCCTCCGTCTCCCATGCGGCGCACGTCTGCGCGAGGAAACCATTGCCCGCGGGCGCCTCCTCGTCGATCGGCTCGTCGCCGTGCGCGCCGTAATAGCCGATCGCCGAGCTGCTCACCAGCACACGCGGGCGCTCGGTCTCGGCGAGCGCCGCGATTCCTTGCACGAGATGCCCCGTGCCCCGCACGCGGCTCTCACGGATCGACTGCTTGGCTGATGGCGTCCAGCGTTGTGCCACGTTCTCGCCCGCGAGATGTACCACCGCGTCCGTCCCCGCAAGCGCCGCGCTCGGAGCAGGTTCGCCTATCGGGTCCCAGCGAGCGGTCTTCAGCGGACCTGTTGGCCCGGGTATGAGTGTCCTGTCCAGGGCGGGTGGCTGGGACTGCTCCAGTCGTCTCTGCGCATGCTCGGGGTCGCGTGAAAGCACGGCCACCTCGTCTCCGCGCTCCCGCAGCCTTCTCACGACCTGTTGGCCGATCAGGCCCGTCGCGCCTGTGACCGTTACCCGCATGGACCTACCGCTCCGCGCGTTGCTTGCGGGAGCGTTGTCCACATCGACCTACCGCTCCGTCTGTTGCTCCAGTGACCGTCGCCCGCATGGCCGGTCGCTCCTCGCCTCAGCCGTTGGTGTGCGCCCGCTGCTCACCCATCCCGGTCAGCGTATCGCCCTGTGCGAACCCCACCTCTTGGCCGGCGAGCGCGTTGCCGCTGGCGCGTGCCTGCTCGGCCACGGCGGCAGCCACGGCTGGGGCGACGTCGCGGTTGAACACCGATGGGATGATGTAGTCGTCGCGTAGCTCCGCGTCGTCGACTATCGCGGCGATGGCCTCCGCGGCGGCCATCTTCATCTCCTCGGTGATCGCTTTCGCACGCACGTCCAGCGCACCACGAAAGATGCCCGGGAAGCACAACACGTTGTTGATCTGGTTTGGGTAGTCCGAGCGGCCTGTGGCCATGATGCGCACGTAAGGTGCGGCCTCCTCGGGGATCACCTCGGGATTGGGGTTGGCCATTGCGAAGACCATCGCATCGTCGTTCATCTTGGCGAGCGCCTCCACAGGCAGCGCTCGCGCTCCGGAGAGACCGACGAGCAGGTCGGCGCCCTCGATCACCTCGGCGGGAGTACCGGTGCGAACCTCGCGATTGGTGGACTCCGCGTACCAGCGCTTGACCTGAGTCATCGTGCGGTCCAGATAGTCCTCGCGCTGAGTGCTCAACGCGCCGCGCGAGTCGGCCCCAATGATGTCGCGCACGCCGGCCTCCAACAGGATCTTGGTGACCGCTACGCCTGCCGCGCCAAGGCCGATCACAAGCACTTTCAGGTCCTCCAGTTTGCGCCCGGTGAGCTTGACCGCGTTGAGCAGGGCCGCCATCACGACGACGGCCGTGCCGTGCTGGTCGTCGTGGAACACGGGAATGTCGAGGTCGCGCTTGAGCCGTTCCTCGATCTCGAAGCAGCGTGGCGCGGAGATGTCCTCCAGGTTGATCCCGCCGAAGGCCGGTGCCATCAGGGTGACGGTCCGCACGATCTCGTCCGTGTCCTTCGTGTCGAGGCAGATCGGGAAGGCGTCCACGCCGGCGAACTCCTTGAACAGGCACGCCTTGCCCTCCATCACCGGCATCGCGGCGGCAGGGCCGATGTCGCCTAGGCCGAGCACCGCCGTGCCGTCGGAGACGACGGCCACCGTGTTGCGCTTGATCGTGTATTGGAAGGCCTTGTCAGGGTCATCCTTGATTGCGGTGCAAACCCGTGCGACGCCCGGTGTATAGGCCATCGACAGGTCGTCTCTGGTCTTCAGAGGGTGCTTGTTGTGCTGTTCGATCTTGCCACCTACGTGCAGCAGGAAGGTGCGGTCGGTGGTGTCGATGACCTCGACCCCGGGGAGCGAGCCGATAGCCGAGAGGATGCGATTCCAGTGGTCGCGGTTGGAGGCGTCCACGACGATGTCGCGCACACTGTGCTGAGCTCCCGCCTCGACGAGGTCGACGGCCACCACCATCCCGCCCTGCTCGCCGATCATGTCGGTCACCTGGCCCAGCATGTTCTGTCCCTCGTCGATCTTGACGCGGATGGTCAGGCGGTACTGAGCGCTTGGTGTGACGGTCACGGAGATGTCCTCGGTTGTGGGCGGTCGGCCCGAGCGGTTGGGCGGTCCGGCATGTTATTTGCTTCGGGCCTCTGGCCTTGCATTGATCTAGTTGTGGGTCTTGAATAGCTCTGGTGGTGGGCCTTGCATTTACTCAGGTTGTGGGTCCGGCACGCTCAGGTTGTGGGTCCGGCACGCTCAGGTTGTGGGTCCGGCACGCTCAGGTTGTGGGTCCGGCACGCTCAGGTTGTGGGTGTGTCTTTTAGGGGTGCCCTACGCGCGCGCGTAGGGCACCCCTTTGCGAATATGTCCTTCCCCTCTGCGAATACGCCCCCTCCAGGCTTGGGAGCACGCTGGCGGGGGCGGGGGCCGAGGCGCCTAATAAAGTGCTCGGCGTGGAGCGCCGCCTGTTCTTGATCGATGGTCCCAGCCTGGTTTACCGGGCGTTCTATGCGCTGCCCGAGTCGATCGCGACCTCGACCGGCGAGCCGACCAACGCGATCTTCGGGTTCTCCTCGATGCTTGTGAAGATCGTCACTGACTACGGGGTGCAGCCCACGATGGTCGCCTGGGACGCGGGTAGTTCGGGACGCACCGAGCTGTTCGCCGAGTACAAGGCGGGGCGCCGCTCGCGACCGGATCTGCTCAAGGCGCAGTGGCCGGCGATGGAACCGCTGGTGGAGGCGTTCGGCTATCGCAACGTGAAGCTCGAGGGCTATGAGGCCGACGATGTGATCGCCTCATTGGCAGAGCAGGCACGCACCGCGGGTGTGCCGGTGACGATCGTGACCGGTGACCGCGACGTGTTTCAGCTGATCGACGAGCAAGGCCTCGTGCAGGTGATGGCTACCGCTCGCGGCATCACCGAGACCAAGCTGTATGACCATCAAGCCGTGATCGATCGCTACGGCTTGCCGCCGGAGTTGATCCCCGACTTCTACGGCCTGAAGGGCGACACCTCCGACAACATTCCGGGGATACCCGGCATCGGTGAGAAGACTGCGAGTGAGCTGATCCAGCGCTTTGGCACGCTCGAGGGAGTGCTCTCCCACGTGCGCGACATTGGTGGACCCAAGCGCAAGCAGAGCCTGATCGACCATGCGGAGGACGCGCGCTTGTCCAAGAGCCTTGCGACCGTCCAACGCGACCTTCCGGTCGACTTCGACCTGAAGACGGAGGCCGCCCGCGAACCGGATCGTTCGCGCTTGCGCGAAGTGTTTCGAAAGTATGAGCTGCGCGATCCCTTGCGTCGTTTGGAAGAGGCGCTTGGGGAGGCCGAGCTGGCTAAGGCGGTCTCCTCAGACGAGGTGACCCTTGTTGGGCGTGTGCGGAGCGGTGCTTTGGCGGACATCGCGAACCTGAAGACGGCGAGCGGGACTAAGCCCCAGGAGTTGTGTATCGCCGTGCGTGCAGCCGAGGTGGAGGAGGGAGAGCTGTTCGCCACGGGCTCGCCCTGGCGCTTCGCGGTCACTCCGGACCCGCCGCCTGCCGGTGTTGTGCAGGGAAAGAAGGCAGCCGCGCGCGCTTCACGCGCCGGGGTGCTCGTCGGCGATTGCACAGAGCCGGATGAACTCGCCTCGGCTTGTGGTCAGCTCGCCGTTGTCGCCCACGACGCCAAGACGCTTGGCACGGTTCCGCCCGGGCTCGTGCACGACACGCTGCTCGGCGCCTACCTGCTCGAGCCCGCCCGCCGTGGCTACCCTTTGGCCGAGCTGTGCGAGGAGCGCGGGCTCGTGGCCGACGTCGAGGATCCCTTGGCGGGCGAGGCTCTCCTGCTCTGTGCGCTGGCCGCCTGGCAACGCGAGCAGATCGAGGAGCGCGGGCTACAGGGAGTGATGTGTGACATCGAGCTGCCGCTCGTGTCAGTGCTGCGTGAGATGGAGGTGCTCGGCGTGCGCCTCAACTTGGATCGTCTGCAGGAGATCACGGGCCGGGTGCGCGAGGAGATCGCGGGATTGGAGCGGCGTATCTATGACCTCGCCGATGAGGAGTTCACAATCGGCTCCCCCCAGCAGCTGGGGGAGATCCTGTTTGTCAAGCTGGGCCTCTCGCGCAAGCGGCGGGGCAAGACCGGCTTCTCGACCGATGCGCGCGTGCTGCAGGCGATCCGTGAGGAGCACGAGATCGTGCCTTGTATCGAGCGCTGGCGTGAGCTCTCGACTTTGATTAAGACTTACCTGGACGTGCTGCCCGAGCAGGCGGACGATCGTTCGCGTATCCACACGACCTTTCTGCAAGCTGGAGCGCAGACGGGACGCTTGGCTTCCACCAATCCCAACATGCAGAACGTTCCGATCCGTACTCCCTTGGGACGCGAGATCCGTGGTTGCTTCGAGGCGGAGGACGGGTGCGTGCTGATCTCGGTCGACTACTCGCAGATCGAGCTGCGCGTGCTTGCGCATATCGCGCAGGAGCCTGTGCTAGTCGAGATCTTCAAGCGTGGTGAAGATGTGCACACTGCAACCGCCTCAGAGGTGTTCGCGGTTGCTCCTGAGCAGATCGACCCTGGGATGCGCTCGAAGGCAAAGATGATCAACTACGGGATCGTCTATGGGCTCTCCGACTATGGCTTGGCTGACCGCTTGAACATTCCCCTGGAGGAGGCCAAAGCGTTCATCGACGCCTACCTGGAGCGCTTCTCGCGGGTAGCCGAGTTCATCACCGAGACGATCGAGTCGGCCAAGGAGGATGGTCACGTCAAGACCTTGTGGGGCCGCCGCCGCCAGATTCCCGAGCTGCGTGCCCGCAACTACCAGGTGCGAACTCTCGGTGAGCGCTTGGCCGTCAACACGGTCATCCAAGGTACCGCGGCGGACATCATCAAGTTGGCGATGGTGCGCTGTCACAGTGCCTTGCACGAGGCTGGACTTGCCACCAAGCAGATCCTCACGATCCATGACGAGCTTCTGTTCGAAGGCCCACCAGCCGAGGTGGAGGCTGCGCGCGAGTTGATCGAGCGAGAAATGGTTGGTGTGTGGGATCACTCTCCGCCGCTCGCGGTCGATGTTGGCGTTGGCCGCAACTGGCTGGAAGCAAAGTGATGTGTGCACGTGGAGGCCGTTCGCGCCGAAGCGATTGTGCACGGCGTTCAGCCTGGCTGGATGGGAGATGACTCGCACCCTGGCGGTGGCGCTTGCGGCAATGGCCGGCGTGCTCGTGGGAATGCAGGCTCCGGTCAACTCGCGCCTTGGGCGAAACCTCGGCAGCGTTCAGGCGGCCACCTTCTCGTTTCTCGTGGGCAGCCTCGCCCTCGTCTTGATCGCCTCGCTTTTCTACGGTGGCTTGGGCAGCTTCGCAAGTGTCGGCAAAGCCCCGTGGTGGGCGCTCTTTGGTGGGCTGCTCGGTGCCGTGTACGTGACCGTTGCAATCCTCACGGTGCGCACACTGGGAGTGAGCGCCCTTACGGCGGCGGTGATCGCCGGTCAGCTCGGCGCTGCGGTTGTAATCGACCGCTTCGGACTGCTTGGGGTAGCCCGTCAGCCGATAGGCGCCACGCGGATCTTGGGGCTAGTGCTGTTGGTGGTCGGGGTGTTGCTGGTGGTGCGGCGCTAGGAGCCGGACTGTCTGTCTAAGCAGCGCTGTCTGTCTAGGTGGATTAGCCGCGCACAGGTAAGCGAGGTAGGCACCGCGAGTAGTCGCTCAGCCGAGCGCTATGCGAAATCCATCGCGCCAGGAGGCGTACTGCGGCTGCCAGTCGAGCTCGCGCTTGGCCAGTGCGTTGGTAGCGCCCTGGCCGCGGGTCACAGTCGACGCGCCGAAGCTGCCCGCCAAGAGGCGGGCGAGCAGCGTGGGGATCCGCATCGGGGCCGGAGCGCCGGTGGCCGTGGCGAGCACCGACATCCAGTCGGACATCTGCGCGGGATCGTCATCGACGACGTTGTAAACCCCAGACCGGTCGTGTTCGACAGCCTTCACGGTGGCCCGGGTGGCGTCGTCTACATGGACGAACGACCAGACGCCGGTCCCCTTGCCAACGATCGGGAATTTGCGACTGTGGAGGTCTTCGACGATCGAGCCGTCCGAGGAGATCGAGGTGCCGGGGCCATAGATGTAGCCGTAGCGCAGCACGATCCCGCCGGCGCCCAGCACTGCGCTCTCGAGATCCGAGAGCGCTTGAACGGTGCGTCTGAACGACTTGGGCGCCTCTTCAAGCATCAGCGGATCTCCCTCGGAGTGAAGCGTCCCGGGTGGTCCCGGAGCGTATGCGAAGGCGATGCTCTGCGCGACGATCCGCTGGGCTCCTGCCGTCTGGGCGGCGGCGACGAGCAGGCGAGTGCCTTCGCTGCGCAACCTGTCGTTGAGCACGAAGTCACGCTCGATCTTGCGCGGGTTCAGGCGCTTCGGCAACGCGGTCAGCTCGTGGATGACGGCCTCTGGCCTGGCTTCGGCTACCGCCTTGTGCAGCGCTGGTCCGTCCAGCGCGTCGCACACCACCGCATCGGCGCCTGCGGCCCTCAGCTGCTCGACCTTCGAGGCCGAGCGGGTCATGCCCGTGACCTGGTGACCCGCGGCTAGCAGCGCCGGCACGAGCCGTTTGCCGATCGCTCCGGTGGCGCCTGCGAGGAAGATCCTCATTGGTTCGCCCCGATCGAGGTCGAGGATCTCGAGCCTCCGTCTTGAGTGATGTCCTCTGGAGGATCGTCTGGCATGCGGGCGGCCAACCTCCACAGCCATGCGAGCACCACCGTGGCGATTGCGAGCGAGAAGAAGTCGAAATAGCCATTCCAATTTGGGTGTGCGGCGTTGATGTCGATCAGGTGGTTGAGGCTGTGTAGCGCGAACTGCAGCGTGACGACGGCCAACAGCGGGACGCGCCATGAGCGGCGGCGCACAGCCACGAGCAGGCCTGCTCCGATAGCGGCGTTGTAGGTGGCCAGGTCGCGTATGTAGTGATCGTTGCGAATCCCGAACGGGCCGATCTTCGTGAAGAAGTAGTGCGGAGCAAACGCCATCAGGGCTGCCAGGCCGAGGTGATAGACGGCAAACAGCGCGATACCCGCGGTCAGGGCTGTCGCGGGTCGTTCAAGCACGTTTGGGGACGTGCGGGTAGCCACGCTTTTCACCATATGCCACTTGGCCGCGTCGCGCTTGTCACTCGCGGCAGACCTCTACGAATGCCTGGGCGAGCAGGCGCACGCCCTGGTCGATGGCCGGCTCGGAGAGGTTGCCGTAGCCGAGCACGATGCCTGGAGAGCCCCCGTGCGTGAAGCGGTGCAGCGATAGGCCCTCCATGCCGACGCCGTGAGCGGCGCTTGCGACGATCAGCTTGGCCTCCTCGACCTGCTCTGGCAGTCGCACCAGTTCGTACAGGCCGGCGGCGGCTCCATCGGCCTGAGCCTGGGGGAGCCATCTGGCAAGCGCCGCCAGCAAAGCCTCTTGTCGCTGCTGGTAGCACAGGCGCATGCGGCGTATGTGGCGGTCGAGCTCTCCGCGTGCAATGAAGTCGCGCAGCGCCAGCTGGCCGACGATCTCAGAACCCCCGTCCTCGACCGCCTTGCTCGACACGAGCGCCCAGGTCAGCCATGAGGGCATCAGCATCCATCCGAGCCGCATGCCTGGCACGAGCCGCTTGCTGGCCGATCCGATGTACACGACCCGCTCGGGAGCGAGACCCTGAACAGCGCCGACGGCGCCGCGGTCGTAGCGGAGCTCGGCGTCGAAGTCGTCCTCGACGATCAGGTGGTCGCCGTCCTCAGCCCAGTCGATCAGCGCGGTCCTGCGCTCGCGGCTAAGGACCGCTCCGGTCGGGAACTGGTGAGCCGGCGTCACGACGACGGCGGCAGCATCGGTTGCCGCCAACTCATCCACTCGCAGGCCGTCGCGATCGACCTTCACCGGCACCGGCTCGAGCCCGGCCTGCTCGATTATCAGCCTGTGGACGTGCCAGCCGGGGTCCTCGACGGCGACGCGCTCGACGCCGCTCGCGCGCAGCCAACGGCATAGCAGCGACGGACCCTGCATGAACCCCGTGCAGATCAGCATCCGCTCGGTGTCGGTGGCGGTGCCGCGCACACGCCCCAGGTAGGCGCCCAGCGCTTCGCGCAAAGCGGGCACGCCGCGGGGATCGCCGTAGCCGACCGCATCGAGCGGCGAATCCCGCCAAGCCACGCGCAGCGAGCGCAGCCAGCTCTCGCGAGGGAAGCTCGCCAGGTCGGGAAGACCCGGATGGAAGTTGTAGTTGAAGCTCGGCAAGAGCGAGCGGGCCGGCACCGTCTCGCTCGCACCACGTACTGCTCGCGCCACCCGCACGGGCGCGCCCTGTCGAGTCTCGATGTAGCCCTCGGCGGCAAGCTGCCCGTAGGCCTCGGTGATCACGCCTCGCGAGATGCCGAGCTCGGTCGCCAAGGCCCGCGTCGAAGCCAGCCTGGCGCCGGCTGGCAGGCGCCCCGAGCGGATGTTCTCGCGCAGAGAGCGCTCCAGCTGCTCGTGGAGGGGCAGCTCGGCTGTCCGATCGAGCTCGATCAGCATCTCAGGACTGTAAACTGGACCTGTTGTACGCGCCATTACTGGAACTGTATAGCGGACCAGTTTCGGCGTAGGTTGAGCTGATGAGAATCGTGAGCTCGGCACCGCAAGCAACCGCAGGAGGATCGTCATGAGCCGGCCCAAGCGAGCAGCCTCGGAGAGCCAGATAACAGTCGTTGGCGGAGGAATCGGGGGTCTGACAGCCGCGATCGCGTGCGCGGAGGACGGCGCCGACGTGCGCTTGCTGGAGGCGCACGAGTCGCTTGGCGGGCGTGCGCGCAGCAGCGATGGCCTGTACAAGGCCAACCTCGGCCCGCATGTCTTCTACAAGGGGCCTCTGTGGGACTGGCTGGGCGAACGTGGCCTGCAGCCGCGCAACGCCGGCATTCCGCTCGCCCCGTTTCGGATGCGCTGGCAGGGAGAGATGCGCCGGACGCCACCTTTGGGCTCGATCCCGGCCGTGCTGCGCCTGCGTGGACGCCAGGCGCCGGTCGAGATCGACTTCCGCTCCTGGGTCGCCGAGCAGGCGGACGAGCGAACCGCCGCGATGCTGTCAGCCGGGGCCGGGGTGTACACCTTCCATCACGATCCGGGCGAGCTGTCCGCCGCATTCGTTTGGCCACGAACCGTGAGGACGCTGCTCACTCCGCCACCCTCGGTTCGCTACGTGGTCGGCGGGTGGACTGCGGTGATCGAGATGCTCGAGCAACGAGCGCGAGAGCTAGGGGTGAGGATCGAGACAGGCGAGCGCGTGGAGTCGCTACCGGAACCGCCGGTGATTGTGGCCACCGAGCTCCACCAGGCTCGTGAGCTGCTCCACGACGACCGGCTGCGGTGGACTAGCGGGAATACCCTGTGCCTGGACTTGGCGGTGCGCCATAGGCGTGGTGATCCGTTCGTCGTGTCCGACCTCGACGAGGCGGGCTGGATCGAGCGCTTCAGCGCCGCCGACCCTTCGCTTGCACCTGCCGGCGAGCAGCTGATCCAGGCGCAGATGCCGATTCGCCCCGGTGAGAGCGCCGATCAGGCCTCGCTGCGGCTCGAGCGCCTCTTGGACGCCTCGCTGAAGGATTGGCGAGAGCGCGAGACTTGGAGGCGACGTCAGGTCATGGATGCTCGCACTGGTGCGCTTGACGGGCCTGGATCGAGCTGGAGGGACCGCCCGCCAGTCGATCGCGGCGACGGGGTCTTCCTGGTGGGCGACATGGTCGCCGCTCCGGGCCTGCTGTCGGAGGTCTCCTGGGCGAGCGCGATCGAGGCAAGTCGCTTGGCGCTGGTGGCAAGTGGTGGTGCCACGACGCGTCTACGCGAGGTTGCCTGACGTTGAGGTCGTCTGGCGTCCTTGGCTCTCGGATGCGCCTTGTGTTTCTCAGCTGCGCCCGTGTCTCAGTGCGCCCGTGTCTCAGCTGTGCCCTCAGCAAGTGAGGCGTGTATCTGGCTTCAGGCCGTGGCAGCGAGCTGCGGGCGTGCAAAGGCAGCACCACGACCGGGATCTGAGCCCACGAACGAGGGTGGGGCGATCTCCAGATAGTGGTTGAAGGCCCATGCGCAAACGCGCTCTGAGGCCATTGTGCGCGCCATCACCGTGATCGCGCGGGTTGGGGTCAAGCGCCCGACTGCACGTTGGGTGTTCAGAAGCCAGCGGAACTTGCGCTCGTGCGCGTTTGAGAAGGCTCCGTAGCGCGCAAGCGCTTGCTCAGGCGTTGCCTGGCCGTCGAGGACGGTGCGCAGCTCGCGGCCACATGCCAGTCCGAAGTAGAGCGCTGTGCGGATCCCCTCGGCGGTTAGTGGCAGGCAATGACCTGCGGAATCGCCGACGAAGAACACGCTGTCCTCGACTGCTGCTCGCAACTGGTGGGGGATCCAGTTGCCTTGGTAGCCCTCAGCCGGCAGGTCCAGGTCGCCGGCGAGGCGCACGGTCGGCTCCTTGACGTGATGGGATGGCCAGAACGAACCGACGCCCACCCGCAGCTCGTCGCGTGCCGGGAAGCTCCAGGAGTAGCCGGAGCGGATGTACTTCGGGTCGATCCACAGCTCGAGCTCATCGCCTGCGCCGTGGGGATGTACCTCAAGGCCTCGCGACAGGCGGGCGTTTGGCGGCTGGATCGGGGGCTCGTTGGAGAGAACTCGCCGCCAGCCGAGTCCGTCGACGATCAAGGGCGCCGTCAGATCGCCGCGATCGGTGTGGACGATACGACCCTCGCGTCCGGTCACGGTTGCCGTCTCGAATTCAGCGTCATGTGGATCGGCTTGGCTCCACAACAAGGCGCACAGCTCGCGATAGTCAAACGTGGAGAACGTCCATGGCAAACGCCAGCGCGCCGTAGTCCAGGGCGTGTGTACGACGAGCTCGTCGAATGTCTGGCGCAGCGAGCCCTGTAGGTCGAGGGCCTCGAGCCAGCCCGTGGGGATTCCGCAGGCCGAGGTCTGGCGCTCGCCGATCTCATAGCGGTCGATCACGAGCACCTTCGCGCCACTGCCGGCCAGCTCACGTGCGATCGCGAGACCGGCAAATGACGCGCCGCAGACGAGTACATCGCAGTCGCGCTTGAGCGGGGTGCGCTCCGCTCCGCGCTTCGTAGCTCTCACAGGCATGCACGCGCAATGATAGGCACGGGTGGCGTGGGCTCGCGAGCAGGCTTGCGCACCGCGGGCGAGGGCTACGTCCAATATCCCTGGAGAGGCTCGCATCGCGCGTCGATGTCGCTGCGCTAGGCTTCGACCGGTGCAAACACTCATCGAGAATCCCCAGGCCCATGTGGTCGAGGGGTCCAACGGACTGCTGCTTGAAATCGACGGGCAGATAGTCCCCAACTACGACGCCACGATGCAGCCCTTCGAGGAGGGCGAGGTCGTTACAGGCAATGTCGTACGCATCGACAAGGACGAGGTCCTCGTCGACATCGGTTACAAGTCGGAGGGGGTCATCCCCGCCAACGAGCTTTCGATCCGCAAGTCTGTGGATCCGCGTGAGGAGGTGTCGCTCGGCGAGGAGGTCGACGCGATGGTCCTCACCAAGGAGGACCAGGACGGTCGCCTGATCATGTCCAAGAAGCGCGCCCGCTTCGAGAAGGCGTGGCGTCGCATCGAGGCTGCAGCTGAGTCGGGCGAGCCGGTGATCGGCTCTGTCATTGAGGTCGTCAAGGGCGGCCTGATCATCGACCTGGGGGTGCGTGGCTTCCTGCCCGCCTCGCTCGTCGACAT
The DNA here is from genome assembly GCA_963731565.1 of uncultured Solirubrobacterales bacterium. Classification (GTDB taxonomy): domain Bacteria; phylum Actinomycetota; class Thermoleophilia; order Solirubrobacterales; family Solirubrobacteraceae; genus Palsa-744. The sequence goes on along the minus strand of CAVSWG010000001.1, from coordinate 2,715,301 downwards.
CAGGCGCGTGCCGAACCTAGACGAGTACATGGGCACCCAGATCGAGACGAAGGTGATCGAGCTCAACCGCTCGCGCAACAACGTGGTGCTCTCGCGTCGCGCGGTGCTGGAGGAGGAGCGCAAGGAGGTTCGCCAGCAGATCCTCGATCGGCTTCAGCCCGGTCTTGTTGTGGAGGGCCAGATCTCCAACATCGTCGACTTCGGGGCTTTCGTGGATCTTGATGGCATTGACGGCTTGATCCACATTTCAGAGCTCTCCTGGTCGCATGTCAATCATCCGAGCGAGATCCTGGGCATCGGCGACACCGTGCAGGTGAAGGTGCTCGACATCGACCGCGACCGTCAGCGTATTTCGCTGGGGCTCAAGCAGACTCAGGAAGACCCGTGGCAGCGGATCGTGGATACCTACAACACGGGCGATGAGCTTGCGGGCAAGGTAACCAAGGTCGTCACCTTCGGTGCGTTCGTCGAGGTGCTCGACGGCGTCGAGGGACTGGTGCACATCTCAGAGCTCGCCGGCCATCATGTGGAGAGCCCGCGTGAGATCGTCCATCCGGGCGATGAGATCCGCGTGAAGATCCTCGAGATCGACTCTGAGCGTAGGCGCCTGTCGTTGTCGGCCAAGCGCGTCGAGGACCAGATCCTGCCGCTACCCCGCCCCGACGCGCCCGCCGCCTCGCCCGCCGAGCCGGAGGCTCTGGCTGGTGAGCAGGTTGTGCTCGAGGATTCGCTTGATGCAGCGGTTGGCGAGCAGCTTGCTGAGCCGACTGCTGAGGAACCCACTGCTGAGGCTGTCGCGGAAGCTCCCGTTGTCGAGGAGCCCGTTGCCGAGCCTGCTGCAGCGGAGCCGTCCGCGGAGGAGCCCACCGCCGAGGCTGTCGCCGAGGCACCCGCTGTCGAGGAGCCCACTGCTGAGGCTGCAGCAGTTGAGACCCCGGCGGAGGAGCCGACCACCGAGGCGCCTGTGGCCACAGAGGTTGAGAGTGCGGAGGCAACCGTGGCCGAGCCCGCCGCGGATGAGCCTACGTCGGAGGCGCCTGTTGCCGAGCCTGCGGAGGCGCCGTCCGCGGAGGAGCCCACAGCGGAGGTCGCCGAGGAGCCGGCCGCCGAAGTCGAGCAACCTGCTGACGAGCAGCCCGCCTCTGAGCAGGCAGCCGCCGAGCCAGCGCAAGACTGACGGACGGGCCGGTGAAGCCGGTGGTGCCGTTCGTCGGATTGACCGGCGGCATGGGGGCGGGCAAGTCCACCGCTCTGAAGGCACTCGAAGGGCTGGGAGCACAGGTTCTGTCCACCGATGCGGTGGTGCACGAGCTGTATGGCGCCGAGCAGGTCAGGGATGCGGTGGTGGGGCGCTGGGGCCCTGAGGTTGCGCCTGGAGGAGTCGTCGAGCGGAGTGTGGTGGCGGCGAAGGCGTTCGCCGGTGGAGAAGAGGACCGCCATTGGCTGGAGGGCTTGCTGTGGCCACTCGTGGGGGCGCGCATCGCTGGCTGGCTCGAGCACGTACGCGCTCTGCGACCACCGCCTAAGGCCGCCGTGGTTGAGGTGCCGCTCCTGTTCGAGGCCGGCATGGAGCGCGGCTTCGACGCGACGATTGCGGTGATCGCCGAGGAGAAAACGCGTGCCGAACGCGCTGCGGGGCGCGGTCATGCGCTCGCGGATGAGCGTGTCGCGCGTCAGCTCTCTCAGGAGGAAAAGGCTCACCGGGCGACCTTCGCGGTACGCAACGATGGCAGCGAAGCCGACTTGCGGCGCCAGCTGGCCGAGGTACTTGCCAAGCTGTCGGGATGAGCTATACGCGCTATCCGGCGAGGCCCCGCACGCGTAGGCGCTCACGCGGGGGCCGCGCGGCAAGGCCCTCTGCTGGTCGCTCGCTTGTGCGGATGCTCATCGGGCTGGCGGTGACCGTCGCGCTCATCGCGGTGATCGCCTCGCGCCTTCAACATGTGGCCGGCAACTCGGGCCTGCCGCTGAGCGACACGACTGTGATTCGCGAACAGGCTGCCGACAAGCACCTCGATCCGGCCCTCATCGCGGGCGTTATCTATGCCGAGACGAAGTTCGACCCACACACCTCCTCGGCGGGGGCTCTCGGGCTGATGCAGTTGTTGCCGGCGACGGCCAACTACATCGCGCACCTATCCGGAGGGGTGCGCTTCAGCACGGGGGACTTGGCCACTCCGAAGATCAATGTGGCCTATGGAAGTTGGTATTTGCGCTACCTGCTCAACCATTACGAAGGCGATGAGATGCTCGCGGTTGCGGCCTACAACGGGGGGCTTGCCAATGTCGACACGTGGGTGGCGAAGGCCCGCGAAGAAGGCAAGCGGTTGAAAGTCGCCGAAATCCCCTTCCCAGAGACGCGCGCCTATGTGCGTCGAGTGATGCGGGCTCAGTCGGAGTACAGAGCCACCTACCCTCATCAACTCGGGCTAACGTAGAGCGGTGCCTGCATTCAAGCTCGACCCGGTGTTCACGCCGACGGCCGACCAGCCGAAGGCGATCTCCTCGCTCGCGGAAGGCGTGCGCGAGGGCGAGCGCTTCCAGACGCTGCTGGGGGCGACCGGGACCGGCAAGACGATGACGATGGCCGGGGTGATCCAAGAGGTGCAGAAGCCGGCGCTCGTGATTGCGCACAACAAGACGCTGGCGGCGCAATTGTGCAACGAGTTCAGGACCTTCTTCCCGGAGAACGCGGTCGAGTACTTCGTGTCCTACTACGACTATTACCAGCCTGAGGCGTACGTCCCGAGCAGGGATCTGTACATCGAGAAGGACTCGGCCATCAACCAGGAGGTGGACCGGCTGCGCCATGCGGCGACGGCCGCGGTGTTCGCCCGGCGCGACGTGATTGTGGTGGCGTCGGTGTCTTGCATCTATGGCCTGGGCTCGCCCGAGACGTATGAGATGAACATGCAGATTCTGCGCAGGGGAGAGGAGATCGATCGCGACAAGCTGTTGAGAAAGCTCGTGTCGATCCAGTACACGCGCAATGACAGCGTGTTGGCGCGTGGCACGTTCAGGGTGAAGGGAGAGACGCTGGAGGTGTTTCCCGCGTATGCCGAGACGGCCTTCAGAGCGACCTTGTTTGGCGATGAAGTGGAGCGCTTGCAGCACTTCGATCCGCTCACGGGAGAGCTATTGGAAGACGACATCGAGCACGTGGCGATCTGGCCGGCGACGCACTACAACGTCAAGGAGGGCACGATCGAGGATGGCGTGGCCGCGATCGGCAAGGAGCTGAACGAGCGTTGCGAGGAGCTTGAGAAGGAAGGCAAGCAGCTCGAGTCGCACAGGCTGAGGCAGCGCACGCAATATGACATGGAGATGCTGCGCGAGATGGGCTTCTGCTCAGGGATCGAGAACTACTCGCGCATCCTCGATGGACGCAAGCCAGGCGAGCGGCCCTACTGTCTGATCGATTATTTCCCTAAGGACTTCGTGTGCTTCATCGACGAGTCCCACCAGACGGTGCCGCAGATCGGGGGAATGTTCGAGGGTGACCGCTCGCGCAAGCGCACGCTCGTGGACTACGGCTTCAGGTTGCCGAGCGCGATGGACAATCGTCCGCAGACGTTTGACGAGTTCCTCTCGATCACGCCGCAGCTCGTGTTCCTGTCAGCTACGCCCAGCGAATACGAGCGGACACGCTCGCAACGGATCGTGGAGCAGATCGTCAGGCCGACGGGGGTCGTGGACCCGGAGATCGACGTGCGCGAGACCCGCAACCAGATCGACGACCTGATGAACGAAATCCGCAAGCGCGTGGACGTGAACGAGCGGGTGCTGGTAACGACCCTTACGAAGAAGATGAGCGAGGACCTTTCGCAATACCTGATCGAGATGGGCTTCAAGGTGCGCTACTTGCACTCGGAGATCGACACGCTCGAGCGCATCCAGATCATCAGGGACCTGAGGCTCGGCGAGTACGACGTGCTCGTGGGGGTGAACCTGCTGCGCGAGGGCCTGGACTTGCCCGAGGTCTCACTGGTGGCGATCCTTGACGCAGACAAGGAGGGCTTCCTACGCGGGGAGACCTCGCTGATCCAGACGATCGGCAGGGCGGCTCGCAATGTGAAGGGCAAGGTGCTGATGTACGCCGACAAGGAGACCAAGGCGATGAAGGCGGCGATCGAGGAGACCGACCGCAGGCGCGAAATCCAGGTCGCCTACAACGAGGAGCACGGGATCACCGCGTCGAGCATCGTGAAGGGCATCTCCGACATCGCCGAGTTCCTCCAGTCCGAGTCCAAGGTGCCCAAGGGCCGTAGGCGCAAGAACGCGACGAGGGCTAAGGCGAAGGAGATGCCTCAGCACGAGCTCGAGCGGACGATCGTGGAAATCGAGGAGGAGATGATCGCCGCGGCGGACGAGCTGCGCTTCGAGTACGCGGCCCAACTGCGCGATGAGATCAGGGAGCTGAAGCGAGAGCTGCGCGATGTTCAGACGCTCGAACCCCCGGGTGGCGAGGCCCCGGAAGCAGATACAGAGGCCGGTGAGCCGGAGACAGTCGAAGCTCCGTCCGGTGAGGTCGCATAGGATGGGGGCCGTGGAGCTGGACCGTCAGGTGATCGAGAGGCGCGACTTCCCGATCGTGCGCCGCGGGTATGACCCGGCGAGCGTGGACGCCCACTTGAGGGCGCTCGCGGCTGATGTTGAAGAGTTGCGCCGCGAAGCGTCGAGTCGCGGGCACGAGTCGCTTGCGTCGGCAGCCGGCACGCAGGTGCAAGGAATCCTTGAGGCGGCCCAAGCAACGGCCGAGACGATTGAGCGCGAGGCAGCCCAGGACGCTCAGCAGGTGCGCGAGGCGGCCAATGCGGATGCCCTGCGCACTCGCGAGGAGGCCATCACACGCGCCCAGGAGCAGGTGGCAGCGGTCTCGCAGGCCACCGAGGTATTGCTGGCGCGCGTGGGCACGATGGACACTGAGACGCAAACTCTCGTGGAGAGCCTACGCAGCGGTGCGAGCCAGCTTGCGGGGGACCTGGCGGCGGTCGAGACCAATATGAGTGCGCTGTATGACTCAGCAGCGGGACGGACCGGAATTGGGGAGGGCCCGACGGAACCGGTCGAGGCCTACAACGGGGACGATCGCGCGCCGGTTGCGGCGCCACCGCCAGAGACCCATGAAGCGCCGTTTGTGGAGACACTCAGCGAGTCACACGGCGGGATGCAGGGTGACCCATACGCCGCGGCGGCTTACGGTGAGGCGTCTTCGGCTATGCCTCCAAGTCCACAACCGGGAGAGCCGGCGTACGAGCAGGCGCCGCTCGACTCAAGCCCAGTCCACGCCGGTGAGCCGGCGCCTACGGCCTCTTCTGAGGATCTCGACGGCGCCCGTCTCGTGGCGCTCAACATGGCCCTCAACGGCGATTCGCGCGACGAGACCGGACGCTACTTGGCTGAGAACTTCGCCGTGCCCGATCGCGAGCGGCTACTAGACGAGGTTTACGCGGCTATCGAAGGCTAGAGGTCCCCTGGGCGGCGAGAGCGAGACTTTGTAGCCTGGCTTAGTAATTGCCTGAGACTAGATCCCAGGCCCGGCGCAGCTTGCCGGAGAGCCGAGAGCTGGAATCGGCCGGGTCATCAGTCATGACCGCTGGATTCGCGCTCGGCGCAGGCAGGTCGCGACACGCCGCGGTGTCGAGCTTGAGCGTGACGGCCCTTTCGTGGATGGCATCGATGTCGTCGGCATCGGCGAAACGGTGACCGCCGGGGCCCTCGCGCTCGTCGAGGACAATGCCGTCGAAGACATCCTTCTCCGGCACGCTGAGCACGTGGGTGACCTCGCCGATCTTCTGGCCATCGCTGCTGTAGACCGGAGTGCCGGGTTCGAGCACCTCGTAGGAGATCGGTTGGCCAGGGTCGTCCATGGGCTGGAGCATACTGTCCGCGGTGATGCGCAACGAACTTCCGATCCCGTTCGTGAATACTGAAGGCCGCCAGCGAATGGCTTCGAACTGCGTTCAGTAAGGCGCTCTCAGCCCCTCAAGCATCGGAAAGTGCCGCACGTTGGTCGTGAGCAAATCCGCGTCGACCACGATGGCGGTTGCGGCGATCAGATAGTCGACGTCATCGATGCCGCTGTGGGACTTGCGGTGCTTGCGGGCCAGCGAGCCGGCAGTGCGCGTGATCTCCTCGTCTACGGCAAGCCATACGAGTGACGTAAAGAACTGCTCGAGTGCTTCGATCTCATGTGGGCGGACGCCGGCGAGCAACTCGAAGCGAATGAGCTCGCTCGCGGCGAGCGTCTCGCCCTCTTCGACCAAACCGGTTACGAGTGCGACGGCAGGTGTCGTGCCACGTAGGTGGTCGACCGCGACGGTCGTGTCTATGAGCTTCACTGCAGGCCGAGACGACCGAGGCGATCGTTCAAATCGCCGCGTATGGAATCTACGTACTCCGCGCCGGTCAAGTCACGTCCCTTCCAGGAGCCGGCGCTTGCCCGTAGCGCTCGGATGCGGTCGGCCTTGGTCTTCAGTCCATATGACTCCCGGACTGCTCGGCGGATCAGCTCCGAACGTGACGCGCCTGCCAACTGTGCGGCGCTATCAAGAGCCTTAAGTTCTTCCTCACCGATATATACCTGGGTGCGCGGCACGACATCATTATACACCACATGGTGTCGCCAGGGTGGATGTAGGCGAACGTCTGTTCGCCCCAATACAATAGTCGGCAGATGCCCCAAAGCAACAAGATCGTCGTAAGCGGCGCGCGCGAGCACAACCTGAAGGACATCTCCTTGGAGCTGCCCAGGGATGCCTTGGTTGTCATAACCGGCCTATCCGGCTCGGGCAAGTCGAGCCTGGCTTTCGACACGATCTACGCGGAGGGCCAGCGGCGCTATGTGGAGTCGCTCTCAGCCTATGCGCGCCAGTTCCTCGGCCAGATGGACAAGCCGGACGTGGATTCGATCGAGGGTCTTTCGCCGGCGATTTCGATCGACCAGAAGACGACTTCGCGCAACCCGCGCTCCACGGTGGGCACGGTCACGGAGATCTACGACTATTTGCGCTTGCTGTGGTCACGCGTGGGTAAGCCCCACTGTCCGATCTGCGGACGCCCAATCGCCGGCCAATCGGCCGAGCAGATCATCGACCAGGCGATGGGGCTGGCGGAGGGCACGCGCTTCATGGTCTTGGCGCCGGTGGTGAGGGGCCGCAAGGGCGAGTACGGAAAGCTGCTCGAGGAGCTGCGCGGGGACGGTTTCGCACGCGTGAAGATCGACGGGCGTATCCGCATGCTCGAGGAGTCGATCGTGCTCGACAAGCGCTACAAGCACGACATCTCCGTCGTAGTAGATCGCCTGTCGATGCGCCACGACATTCGCAAGCGCCTGGCCGATTCGATCGAGACGGCGGTTGGCTTGGCGGACGGCCTCGTGGAGATCGAGATCGTTGGGTCCTCCCGCGCGGATAATGAGGGGGGAGGGGCTGGCGTGCGTGATGCAGGACCTGCGCAATCGCATTCCTCCGGGGCATTGGGGACAAAGGCGCCTTCCCAACAGATTGTCCCGGGCGAGAAGCCAGAGCCGGGCTCCTTGTTTACTTTCTCTGAGAAGTTCGCTTGCCCCGAGCACGGGCCGTCCTTGGTTGAGCTGGAGCCACGGATCTTCTCCTTCAACTCGCCCCATGGGGCCTGCGAGCGCTGCACGGGGCTCGGCTCGCAAATGGTGATCGACCCCGAGCTCGTGGTGCCGGATCCAAGCTTGTCGGTAGGCGAAGGAGCGATCGCTCCATGGGCAAATAGCGCGTCTAACTATTACGAGCAAGTGACCGAGGCGATCGCTAAGCGCTATGGCGTGGACTTGGGGACGCCTTGGGAGGCCCTGTCACAAGAGCATCGCGACCTATTCCTCTCGGGTACGAACGGGGATCCCCTCCAAATCACCTATCGGAACCGCTTCGGGCGCACTCGCTCCTATGGCACGCGCTTTGAGGGGGTTGTCGCGAACCTGCAGCGTCGCTACCGCGAGACGGACTCCGAGTGGACACGGGAGAAGATCGAGGAGTTCATGTCGCTCAGGGCCTGTCCGGAGTGCGGCGGCGCGCGCCTGCGCCCGGAGTCAAGGGCGGTGCTCGTGGCTGGTACGCGCATTGAGGACTTCTGTGCTCTCTCGGCGCGTAGGGCTTTGGCGTGGCTTGAGGAGGTGGAGCTCTCGGAGACCGACAGGCACGTGGCGCGCTTGATCCTGCGCGAGATCTCAGAGCGCCTCCAGTTCCTTGAGAACGTGGGCATCGGCTACCTCTCGATGGACAGGGCCGCGTCGACCTTGTCCGGTGGCGAGGCTCAGCGGATTCGCTTGGCCACGCAGATCGGGTCCTCCTTGGTGGGTGTCTTGTACATCCTTGATGAGCCTTCGATCGGCCTACACCAGCGCGACAATGAGAAGTTGATCGCCACGCTGGAGCGCCTGCGCGACCTCGGCAACACGGTGATCGTGGTCGAGCATGACGAGCAGACGATGCGCAGCGCCGACCATCTCGTCGACCTCGGCCCGGGCGCCGGCGAACACGGTGGCTGGATCGTGGCGGAGGGCACAGCCGCGCAGGTCCAGCGTGTGAAGGAGTCTCTGACGGGACAGTTCTTGGCGGGCACGCGCACGATCGAGGTGCCCGCCCAGCGCCGCACGCCAACAGGCTACGTAGAGATTCTCGGTGCCACCCAACACAACCTGAGAGATGTAGATGTGCATGTGCCTTTGGGCACGCTCACCTGCGTGACAGGCGTGTCAGGCTCAGGTAAGTCCACGCTCGTCAATGAAGTCCTGTACAAGGCCGTGGCCAATCGCTTGCACCGGGCCCGCCAGCGGCCGGGAGCACACAGAGCGATCAAGGGCTTGGACCAGCTCGACAAGATCATCGCCGTCGACCAGTCGCCAATCGGACGCACGCCGCGCTCGAACCCAGCTACTTATACGGGCCTGTTCGACGTGATCAGGGACCTGTTCTCAAAGACCCAAGAGGCCCGCGCAAGGGGCTACAAGCCGGGGCGCTTCTCCTTCAACGTGAAGGGTGGGCGTTGCGAGGTGTGCAGGGGCGACGGGCAGATCAAGATCGAGATGCACTTCCTGCCCGACGTGTACGTGCCTTGCGAGCAGTGCGATGGGCGCCGTTACAACCGGGAGACCTTGGAGGTGAAGTTCAAGGGCAAGAGCATCGCCGAGGTCTTGGCGATGCCTGTCGAGGAGGCTTTGCACTTCTTCGAGCACCTCCCCAAGATTCGACGGCGCCTGGAGACCTTGGACGCGGTCGGGTTGGGCTATATCCGTCTTGGTCAGCCAGCTACGACGCTGTCGGGTGGGGAGGCTCAGCGCGTGAAGCTCGCCACAGAGCTCTCCAAGGTCGCGACCGGGCGCACCTTGTACATCCTTGACGAGCCCACCACCGGCCTCCATTTCGCCGACGTGCAAAGGCTCTTGGAGGTATTGCAGCGGCTCGTGGACGCGGGCAACAGTGTGGTCGTGATCGAGCACAACCTCGATGTGATCAAGTGCGCCGATCGCTTGATCGACATGGGTCCCGAGGGTGGGGAGGAGGGCGGCATGGTGATCGCCGCCGGTACCCCCGAGGAGGTGGCCGACGAACGAGGCTCCCACACAGGCGAGTTCATACGCGATCTGCTCGTGCCCAAGCGCGCGGCGAACGGCCGTGTCCGCGCGGGTAGGAGTCGCGCGACGACCGTCAAGAAGGTGGAGCCCGGAGCCAGTGGATCGGCCAAGAAGGCAATGGGTAGAAGTGCGAGTGTCAACGGGTCTGGTGGCTCAAAACGGAGGGCGAAGTCGGCGGGACGAACGTGAGCGAGGCGACTTGTTACCCGCTCCTGGCCTCACTCGCCTCTTACTCGTGACTCGGGGGTCAAAGGTGCGGTTGTGGGCAGCGAAGTGGCGCTGGTATGAGCGCAACACCCTGCCTTGGAACCGGTTCGCGATTCACCGTGAGTTCATGCGCCGCGAAGCATTTGTGCGCTGGCCTGTTCACGGCAACGTGCTGGAGGCTTTGCGCGAAGGGCGCCTCGAGATCGGGGCGCACGCCCTATTGGAGCCCGGCGTGTGGATAACCGCCCCAGGCAAGGCAAGGGTGCGGATCGGCCAAGGGACGTTCCTGAACATGGGAGTGATGGTGGCCGCCGAGCAGCTTGTAGAGATCGGCGATCACTGCATGCTTGCCAACGGCTGCTTCGTGACCGATTCCAGTCACCGCTACAGCGATCCGGATAAGCCGATCACTTGGCAAGGATTCGAGACTAAGGGACCGACCAGGATCGGCGACAACTGTTGGCTTGGGGCCAATGTGGTCGTGACGAGCGGAGTGAGTATCGGCGAGCGCTGCGTAATCGGCGCCAACAGTGTGGTCACCAAAGACATTGAGCCCTTCTCGATCGCAGTTGGAGCGCCCGCGAAGATCTTGCACAAGGTCGAGTACGGTCAGCACGCCTCCGCGTAGTCGCGGATCGCAAGCGCGCCGCCATCTGAGCGTGACGGCGCACCTGCGGTTCGCGAATGCTCAGGCCAGCAATGTGTGAAGCTCGGCCAACTCGTCCGCGTCGATCGAGTAGCCATGCTCAGGGCCGGGGTAGCGGCCCGTGCGTACGTCCTCGGCGTAAGCGGTGACGCCCGCGTTCATTTCCTGTTGGACGTTGGCGTAGCGCTTGACGAAGCGCGGGCCGAGACCGTCGCGGATGCCGAGCAAGTCATGAAAGACGAGCACTTGCCCGTCGGTGTCGGGCCCGGCGCCGATGCCGATCACGGGCACCTCGATGTGTGGCATCAGCTCCTTGGTGACGGCGCTCGGTATAGCCTCGAACACGATCGCGAAGCAGCCGCCGCCTTGGAGTGCGAGCGCCTCGGAGGCGATCCGCGCGGCGGCCTTGGCCGTGCGGCCTTGGGCCTTCCAGCCGCCGAGCGCGGTGGAGCTCTGGGGGGTGAGGCCCACATGGCCCATCACTGGGATGCCTGCGCCGATGATCGCGCGCGCCCGGCTAGCTGCGGCCGGGCCGCCGCCCTCCAGCTTGACCGCATCGCAGCCGGCCTCCTTGACCATGCGGATCGCACTCGCGATCGCCTGCTCATCACTGATCTCATACGAGCCGAACGGCAAGTCGCCGATCATCAAAGCGGTCTGCAGGCCTCGACGTACCGCCCGCGCCAGCACGAGCATGTCGTCGAGATCGACCGGCGTCGTCGAGTTGTAGCCGAGGATCGTGGTGGCCGCGGAATCGCCGACCAGCACGAGATCCACACCGGCGGCCTCAACCGCACGTGCGCTCGGGTAGTCATAGGCGGTGACCATCACGATCGGCTCGCCCAAGCGCTTCTTCTCGGCGAGCAAGGGCAAGGTCATGGGTAGCCGTCCAGGGTCGGCCGGGACGGCGCCCGTGCCACTCCCGATCGTGGTCGAGTGGCCTTGAGTGGAGCTGCTGGGGTGACTTGACATGGTGAGTCCTCTCTGACGTCGGTTGACGCCGTGCGTCAGCTCCTCGTGCCGGCCTCGAATGAGGCCGCGGGGGAGCTCAACAGGGTCGCCACCGCGTCGTCGACGGTGATGATGCGATTGGTTTGAGACTCGACGTGTACAACGCGAGGCTCGTAGTGCTCCATCTCCGCACGGTCGTACTGGCCGTAGGAGATAACGATTACGGTGTCGCCACGATGCACGAGCCTGGCGGCGGCCCCGTTGACCTTGATGTCGCCAGAGCCGCGCTGGCCGGCGATCGTGTAGGTCTCAAAGCGAGCGCCATTGTCGACGTCGACCACGTGCACTTGCTCGTGCTCGAGGATGTCAGCCGCCTCGAGTAGATCGGGGTCGACCGTGATCGAACCCACATAGTGCAGGTCACAGTCGGTCACGGTGGCTCTGTGGATCTTTGACTTGAGCATCACGCGCTGCATATGGCTTGAGCCTCTCTTGGGTTGGCTTGATTTGAGTTGGGCAAGGGTTTCGCCTTTGGACGGACAGGCGACCTCGTACTCGGAGGGACCGAAGGCAGATCATGCGCTGGGGGAATGCGCTGCACAGGCGGCTGGGTGGCCGGTTGAGAAACGGGATGCAAGACGATGTTGTCGATCAGTCGAACGGAGCCCACGCGGGCTGCGACGGCGAGCAGCGCAGGCTGCTCCAGTCGCAGGACGGGCTCGAGCGTGCGCGGGCTGACGAGCGCCAGGTACTCCGGCTCGACGGCGAAGGGCTCCATCGCCGCCCGGCCCACCGCCAGTAGATCCTCGGCTGAGCGCATGCCTTCCGACGTCGCCGTGGAGGCTGCCTTCAGCGCGGCGTGAAGCGCAAGCGCGTGTGGGCGCTCGTCCGCGCTGAGCTGGGCATTGCGACTAGACATTGCAAGGCCATCGGGCTCGCGCACGGTGGGGCACACCTCGATATCTACCGGCAGGTTCAGGTCCTCCACGAGGCGGCGGATCACGATCGCCTGCTGGGCGTCCTTCTGGCCGAAGTAGGCGATGTCGGGCTGGACCATGTTCAAGAGCTTCGTCACGACGGTCGTGACTCCACGGAAGTGGGCCGATCCGCGCACGGCTCCCTCCAAACGATCGGTTAGGCCGAGCACTTCCACGGAGCTTGAGAAACCGGAGGGATAAACCTCCTCGGAGGAAGGTGCGAACAGGAGCTCAGCGCCCGCCTGCTCCGCGAGCTCGCGATCACGCTCCTCGCGGCGGGGATAGCGCTCCAGGTCGGCATCCTCGTTGAACTGGGCGGGGTTCACGAACAGCGAGACCACCACCACATCGCACTGCGAGCGCGCACGAGAGATGAGCGAGAGGTGCCCTTCGTGCAAGGCGCCCATCGTCGGAACCAGGCCAATCGAGCGGCCTGTCCGGCGGGCAGGCTCGAGAGCCTCCCGCAGCTCGCCCACTGAGCGCAAAGTCCTCATGGGCGGATCGAAGTTGAAGTCGATACGTTCATATGGCTCGGTCCAGTTCCCACAGGGATACCGGTCGCGACTGTCTCGATCATACCGCTACAGCGCCGGGTATTCCAGCTGCGGTCCGAGCCCCTTCGGTACCGGTCGTGCTCGCCAGCGCCGTGCTCGCCGGTTTGTGGCGTTGCCCGGTTCGGCTCTTTGCCAGTTGGGCTCTTCGCCAGTTGGGCGCCCTTCGAGCTCGCTCGACCCTTACCATCTGGCTCTGTGCCCGAAGTAGAGACCGACCAGTCGCCGCAGGAGCGCCGCGAGGCGCTCAAGGAGGTATTCGCACAGGCAAGCGTTTGTGTGCGCTGCCAGGAGCTGGCGGCGACGCGCAAGAACGTGGTGTTCGGAGCGGGCAACGCCGATGCCGATCTCATGTTCGTGGGTGAGGCCCCCGGAGCCAGTGAGGACGAGCAGGGCCTGCCGTTCGTGGGTCGTGCGGGCAAACTATTGGAGACCTTGCTCAACGAGATCGGCCTGGAGCGCAAGGATGTGTTCATCGCCAACGTTTTGAAGTGCCGTCCTCCGGGCAATCGCGATCCGCTACCGGGGGAGATCGAGAACTGCCGGGAGTACCTCTATCGCCAGGTCGAGCTGATTCGCCCGCGCGTGATCTGCTCGTTGGGCAACTTCTCGACGAAGCTGCTCCGCGATGATCCGACAGGGATCACGCGATTGCATGGCAAAGCAGAGGACCTCACGCTCGGAAGGCGCACCGTAAGGCTGTACCCGATTTTCCACCCGGCGGCTGCGCTCTATACGCCGCGCATGCTGGAGACCTTGCGCGAGGACTTCACGCGCCTGCCTGATCTCTTGGCCTTGCCTGAGCCTCCGCAGAACACACTCGATGAGATCCCTCCGCGGGAGGACGCCGCCGATGGGATGTCTCCACGAGATGACGCTGGCGATGAGATCCCCCAGCCGGAAGTCCCAGGTAAGCCTCCGGTCGATGGGGAGGGATCGGCTGGTGTGGTCGATCAGCTTGACCTCTTCTGAGGCATCCAAAACTGCCGTAGGTCCGTATTAGTCCTGACGGGTTCCTGCAGCCGCTAAAGCAGGCGGAGCGGTCTGTCGATACCCAGTTCACCTCCATCCTCCCAAGCACCACGGCCGGCTCGCGCTTCTTCTCTTGCGAGCCGGCCGTTTTTTTGGGGTTTTGCCGGCAGATTCCGCGTTCCCACAGCTGTAGGCCCTAGGCTTAGGGCGTGGCAAAGCGCACCGTCGAGACCTCGGATTCGCTTCAAACCGAGGCATTGGGAGCTGAGCTCGCCGCTGCCTTGAGCGCGGGCGATGTGGTGCTCGTGCAGGGCGAGCTCGGAGCCGGCAAGACCACACTCGTCCGTGGCGCCGCACGAGCCTTGGGGGTGACCGATCCCGTGACGAGCCCCACATTCTCGATCGGTCACCGCTATCGGGGTAGAGACGTGACCGTGTCCCACCTTGATCTGTATCGCTTGGCCGGACTCCACGAGGAGGAGCCGGAGCTGCTCGAGGACTACCTGGGTCCGGACAGGATTGCATTCGTCGAGTGGCCTGAGCAGAGGAGCCCGGAGCTACGCGATGCGCGCCTGCTCGTGACCCTCACCCATCAAGGTGGCGAGCGCCGGCGGATCGAAGTATGCGAGCGCGAGCGGCCGCTCGACGACACCTCACTGGGGCTTTCCGGATGATCGTGCTCGGTTTCGACACCGCGACCTCCGCGACCGTAGTCGGCTTGATGCTCGAAGACGGGAGCATCTTGCAGGCGCGCGACGATCCCACAGGCGAGCAGCGCCCCGGCCATGCCACACGACTGCTCCCCCTCGCGAACGACCTGCTCGTCGAAGCAGGCCTCCGTTGGAGCGAGCTCGAGCGGATCGCCGTCGGTGTGGGGCCCGGGACCTTTACGGGCCTGCGCATCGGGATCGCCACGGCAAGGGGCTTGGCGCAGTCGCTTGGCCTGGAGCTCATCGGAGTGTCGAGTCTGCGCGCACTTGCTTGTGGGTCACCCAGCGTGGGCGGCGTCTTGGCTGTCATCGACGCGCGCCGCGGAGAGGTGTTCGTTGCGGGCTATCAAGGTGACCGGGAGGTGCTCGCGCCACAGCCTGTCTCACCGCATGGTTTGGGAGATTTGCTGGACAGCGCGGCGATCGATACGAGCGCTGAGGATTGGACCGCTGTGGGTGATGGTGCAGTGCTCTACCACGATGCTTTTGAGCAGCTAGGCGTGAGCGTTCCCCCGCACGGCTCTCCGTGTCATCGGATTCAGGCGTCCGCGATCTGTTTTCTAGGGACCCACCCACCAATCCACTCGTCGGAATGCGTTGCGGTCAGCGAAGCAGCGGCTGGTGGCATGTCCGACCGCAGCACAGTGGCCGGTAGTGCGGCGGTCCTGCCCGACTACCGTCGCCGCCCAGACGCCGAAGTCGCCCTCGATGGAGCTGTCCAAGGTGGAGCTGCCCAGGACGGAGTTGCCCTCGATGAAGCTGCCCTCGAAGGAGCCGCCTAGTGGGCTCCTCGATGGCCGAGATCAGGACGGGTGGGTCGTTCTACGTGGACATCAGAGATCTCACCTATGCCGACCTACCGCGTGTGATCTCGGTGGAGCGTCGCGCATTCCCGACGCCTTGGTCGCTTGCCATGTTCGTCCTGGAGCTTTCCAAGTCCTCGGGCATCTGCTTGGCGGCAATCCACGACGGGCGGCTAGTGGGCTATCTGATCTGCTCGCGCTATGACACCGTCTGGCATGTCATGAACGTGGCGGTGGACATCGATCATCAGCACAAGGGGGTTGCCTCCGCCTTGCTGGCTGAGCTGTACGAGCGTGTGGGCGACGACGGCGCGCGCTTCACCTTGGAGGTGCGCCGCTCCAATCGCGTCGCGATCCATCTATACGAGCGCGAGGGTTTCCGCGCCGCCGGGCTGCGCAGGCGCTATTACCAGGACAATGGTGAGGACGCGCTCGTGATGTGGCGCACCCCTGCGACGCTCGCCGGCTCGCTCGATGACGTGCCTAATCCTGGTCCTGTATGACCGTCTTGGTGCTGGACAATCCTGGTCCTGTATGACCGTCTTGGTGCTGGACAACCCTGGTCCTGTATGACCATCTTGGCGCTGGAGACGAGCTGCGACGACACGTGCGCCGCGGTGGTGGATGACGACGGGCTGATTCGCTCGAATGTGATCTCCTCCCAACGGGCTCACGACCGCTTCGGTGGCGTCGTGCCCGAGATCGCCTCCAGGCACCATCTCGAGCTCATTAATCTCATCGTCGACCAGTCTTTGCTTGAGGCTGATGTGACGCTGGATGAGATCGACCGCGTGGCGGTCACACAGGGCCCCGGCCTCATCGGAGCCTTGCTCGTGGGCCTCTCGACCGCAAAGGGACTCGCGGCGGCCCGCGAGTTGCCCCTCGCCCCGATCGACCACTTGCAAGGGCATGTCGCCGCCAACTTCCTCATGCCTGAGGATGGCGGCGACGGTGCGTTCGAGCCGCCGTTTCTGTGTTTGATCGCAAGCGGCGGTCACACTCTGCTCGCCCATGTGCGCGACCACGAGGGCTTCCACACGCTCGGACGCACGCTCGACGATGCCGCGGGCGAGGCCTTCGACAAGGGCGCCCGCATGCTCGGGCTCGGCTATCCCGGTGGCCCCCTCTTGGAGCGTTTGGCCGCTGAGGGAGACCCTGAGGCGTTCCAGTTCCCAACGTCCGGCTCGCGCTCGCGTGGCGGACGTGGAGCGACACGAGCGTTCGGGCGAGGCCTGGACTTCTCTTTTGCCGGTCTGAAGACCTCCTTGCTCTACAAGCTGCGCGAGCTCGGCGAGGCCGAGGGTCGCGAGCGAGCGGCCGATTTGGCGGCATCCTTCCAGGCCGCGATCGTCGATCACCTGGTGGTCCGTGCTGAGGAGGCGCTCGACTCGACGGGACTGGATCGTCTTGCTGTAGGCGGTGGCGTTGCCGCCAACGGAGAACTGCGCCGGCGACTGCTCGAGCTCGGAACGAGCGTGCACGTTCCCGCGAGGGCGCTCTGCACCGACAATGCCGCGATGATCGGCGCCGCCGCGCGTTTTGCCCAAACTGTTCCCTATCCCGATTACCTGGGGCTTGACGCCTACGCGACCGGCGAGCGCCCGCAATGAGTGCGGTCACGCTCTACTCAAAGCCCGATTGCCACCTCTGTGTGCAAGCCCGCGAGGCCTTGCTCGAGTTGCGCTCAGACATAGCTTTCGAACTGCTAGAGGTCGACATAACAACTGACGAGGCACTCCACCGGGCCTACTTCGAGCGAATCCCCGTGGTCGCTTTGGATGGTCAGGAGCTGTTCGAATATTTCGTGGACGAGGCCCTCCTGAGAGAGCGCCTGGGGTCCATCCTCTAGAGTCACAGGCGATGGTTTACAACGAGTTGAGCACTCCCGTGAGCCCGATTCACGACGACGAATCGATCGGCGGAGATCGACTTTCGCTTGGCGTGGCCGCGCGGCTCTCGCGCTACCTGCAGGTGCTCACCCAGGCCAGGAAGATGGGTAAGGAGACAATCTCCTCGCAAGAACTCTCCGACTACACGCACGTCAACTCCACCCAGATACGCCGCGACCTGTCGGGCTTCGGCAAGTTCGGAAAGCGCGGCGTCGGCTACAACGTGGAGTCGCTCGTATCCCAGATTCGCAAGATCCTGCGCACCGCGGGTCAGCACAACATCGCCCTGCTCGGCGCCGGCCACCTCGGCAAGGCGATCGCCTCCTCGGACATCTTCGCCGACCACGGGTTCAGGGTGGTTGCGATCTTCGATGTCGACGACGCCAAGGTCGGTACCGAGGTCGGCCCCCAGCTAGTGCGTCACACGAGCGATCTCGCCCAGGTTGTGGAGGAAGAGGACATCGTCGTAGGCGTCCTCGCGGTTCCCACGCAGGCCGCTCAAGGCCTGGCCGACGAGCTTGTCGCGGCAGGCGTGAAAATCATCTTCAACTATTCGGAGTCCTTGCTGGCGGTGCCGCCGGAGGTCACGGTCCACACTTCCAGCCCCGCCGTCGACCTGCTCTACGCCCTGTATTTCTATCTCACCTGAAATCGGACTCCCCCCAGCGCGATCGAACTCCCTCCGGTACGCACGCCCTGAGATCCTAAGCTGGGGGACGACCGCCGAGCGAGTCGCGCCACATCGCACGCCACAATCATCCCTAAATGACCAGCCTGGATCTCGACAAGGCAGCTGACACCTTCGCGCAGGCGACCGACCTCACTGTGGGTATCGAGGAGGAGTTTGCGCTGCTCGATCCCGTCACGCTCGATTTGGTGCCCCGTTTCGAGGAGCTGCGTGACTGCGCGCGTGTACGCGATCCATTGCTCGCGGCGGCGATTACCGGCGAGTTGATCTCCTCGGAGATAGAGATCGTCTCTGGCCGCGGCGAGAATCTCATGGACGCATTTGTCCATCAGCGCGAGCACCGCAGGCGCCTGTTCGCTCTCGCGGGCCTTCAGGGTGCCGCCCTGGGCGCCACCGGAACTCATCCGTGGGCCGACTACCGCCAGCAGCCGATCATCGACACCGAGCACTACCGGCGTGTCGAGCAGGGTCTCAAGTACGTCGCCTGGCGCAACAACACGTTCAGCCTGCACGTGCACGTTGGGGTACGCGATATCGACCGTGCCGTGCGGGTGTGCGATCGCCTGCGCCCGGTCTTGCCCTTGCTGCTTGCCGTGTCAGCCAACTCGCCCTACCTCGACGGTCGCGACTCCGGTCTTCACACCGCGCGCACCCAGAGCTTCACGCGCAACTTCCCACGCTGCGGCATACCGGACGCGTTCGGCGGCTGGAAGGCTTACCGCGAGTACATCGAATTCCTGCTGCGCACGCATTCGATCGTCGAGTTCACGCAGGTCTGGTGGTCGGTACGCCCCCATTTCGAGTTCGGCACGGTCGAGGTCAGGATCTGTGATGCCCAGAGCACCGTGGCGGAGTCAGAGGCCTTGGCCGCCTTGATGGTGGCTTGCGTGGCTCAGGCGGCACGTGACGTTGACGAGGGCGTGCCCTTCCCCGATCCCCCGCCGCGCCTCATCGAGGAGAACATGTGGCGGGCGATTCGCTACGGGCTCGACGGTCGCATGGTCGACCTGGAGCGCGCCGAGGAGTACCCGGCCGCGGCTATAGTCGAGCGGCTTGCTGCCTGGACGGAGCCGGTTCGCGCGGAGCTCGGCATCGAGTTCTCCTTTCCCGAGCGCAACGGAGCTCAGCGCCAGCGTCACATGATCGAGACGGGCGCCAGCCGCGAGGAGGTGTTTGCCGCCTCAGTGCGCGACACCTTGCAAACCTATTCCGAGGAGGTCACCGTCCGATGAGCGATATGCCCGAGCAGCCTGGGGGAGCCGCGACGCAAGCGGGCCCCAGCGAGGAGGAGATGCGCGCGGCCTACGAAGCGGAGCTCAACAGGATTACGAGCTCCGAGATGATCCTGCAGACGGCCGTCTCCTTGCTCAACATCGGCGGGCGGCGGCTTGGACTTGCTCCTCCCGCATCCTCCGGCGATCCAGCCGCTGCGGCCTCTGGAGCCGAACGTGACCTCGAGCAGGTTCGCGACGCGATCGACGGCGCCAGCGCTCTCCTGCCGATTCTCGAGCGACGCATGCCGCGCGAGCTCGGTCCCCTGCGCGACGCGATCGCCCAGCTCCAAGTCGCCTACGCGCGTGAGGCCCAAAGCGCCGCCGCTTCAGCCCCGGCCGCTACGCAGGCGCCACCCGCACCCGGCGGGCAATCCGAGCCCGCCGACAAAGAGTCGCCGGCGACTCCAACTAGTGATGCCAAGGGTGAGGACCAAGCTCCCGGGCCGGCCCAGGCGAGCGGCCGGCTGTGGGTGCCCGGTCGCTGAGGCGTGAGGCGGCTTGTGGTGTTCTTTGACGCTTGCCTTGTGCGCGCGCGAGGGCTGGCCTCGATTTAGGTTCGGGCCGGCCGTTGCGTAGTGTCTGCTGAGGGGTGACTCGCGCGCGTACGTACGTGAGACGGGCCCGAATTTAGGTTCGGCCGGCTGTTTGCGTAGTGTCTACGGACCGGGGGGACTTGCGCGCGCGCAAGTAAGGGCTACTCGTGAGATGAGACCTTGACTGCCTTCCGCCTGCGCAAACGATAGACTGCGCGCGCCTTTACGCCGGGTGGTGCGCTCGTAGGAGCGGCCCGTGCGAGAACTGTGCCCGCGAACCTTCGCGCAGCACGCCAACCAGACCGCGGAGGATTTCTGTTGAGTAGCTTTCTGACGAACCATGGGGTCGTCGTCGCCCTCGTATGCGCCGCATGCGCAGTTGCGTACGGCCTGGTGACCACACGTGCTCTGCTGGCGCTCTCGCCGGGCAACGAGCGGATGCAGAGCATCTCGCTGGCTGTCCAAGAAGGCGCCCGTGCCTACCTGAACCGTCAGTACACCACCATTGCCGTCGTCGGCGTGGTGATCTTCGTGGCGCTGATCTTCATCCAGAACATCGCTGTCGCTTGCGGCTTCGCGATTGGCGGCATCCTGTCCGGGGCGGCCGGCTATATCGGTATGAACGTCTCGGTGCGCGCCAACTCGCGCGTGGCGGAGGCCGCCAGGGGCGGGGTCTCGCCAGCGCTGAGAGTCGCCTTCCAAGGCGGTGCGATCACAGGCATGCTCGTTGCCGGGCTCGCGCTGTTGGGTCTCGCCGGTTACTACGGTCTGCTCACGGCAGTGTTCAACGACAGCCAGAAGACAGCCGTGGACGCACTCATCGGGCTTGGCTTCGGCGGCTCTTTGATCTCCGTGTTTGCTCGACTCGGCGGCGGTATCTTCACCAAGGCGGCTGACGTCGGCGCGGACATCGTCGGCAAGATCGAGGCCGGCATCCCCGAGGATGATCCGCGCAACCCGGCCGTGATTGCCGACAATGTGGGCGACAACGTTGGCGATTGCGCCGGCATGGCGGCCGACCTGTTCGAGACCTATGCGGTCACCGCGGTCGCCGTGATGTTGCTTGGCGTGCTCACCTTCCATGAGGCCACACGCGTGGTCATGTACCCCTTGATCCTCGGTGGCGCAGCTGTCATCGCTTCGATCATCGGCACATTTGCGGTGCGCTCGCGGACAGGCAACGTCGAGCGTGCCCTCTATCAGGGCTTGATCGTCTCAGGCGTGATCGCGGCTGCCGCGTTCGCGCCAATCACCTACTGGCTGATGCGCGGGCTCACCTTCAGCCATGTCGGCGACGTCGTCAACACTCCGTCCTGGGGCAAGTTCTACCTGTGTGCTCTGATCGGCATCGGCGTGACGGCGCTCCTGTTCGTGATCACTGACTACTACACCTCCACGCGCTTCTCGCCGGTGAAGAAGACTGCCAAGGCCTCGGTGACTGGCCATGCCACGAACATCATCCAAGGCTTCGGCTCTGGTCTGCAGGCAACAGCACTGCCCGCGATGGTGCTCGTGTTTGGCATCCTGGGCGCCTGGAAGCTCGCGGGCGGTGGCACAACTGGCATCTACGGTGTCGGCGTGGCCGTCATGGGCCAGCTATCTCTAACCGGCTTGATCGTGGCGCTCGACGCGTTTGGTCCGATCACCGACAACGCTGGCGGTATCGCCGAGATGGCCGAGTTGCCCCAAGAGGTGCGTGACGTCACTGACCCGCTCGATGCGGTCGGCAACACCACCAAGGCCGTCACCAAGGGTTACGCGATCGGCTCGGCCGTGCTTGCCGCGGTGGTGCTGTTCGCCGGCTTCCGCCAAGAACTCGCCGATAAGAGCCATCACTCGATCGAATCGCTCAGCTTCGGCATCAACGAGCCGCCCGTCTTGATTGGGCTGCTGCTCGGTGGCTTGATGGTGTGCCTATTCGCCTCGCTCTCGATGGAGGCCGTGGGTCGCGCCGGCGGCGCCGTCGTCGAGGAGGTAAGGCGGCAGTTCCGCGAGCACCCCGGGATCATGGAGGGCACCGAAGAGCCCGACTACGCAACATGTGTGGACATCGTGACGCGGACCGCCCAGCGCGAGATGATCTTGCCTGCGCTGCTCCCGATCGCCTTGCCCGTGATCGTCGGCCTGATTGATGAGAAGGCACTCGGCGGGCTGCTCATCGGCGTGATCGTGGTGGGCTTCTTCTTCGCGGTAATGATGACCGCGGGCGGTGGTGCTTGGGATAACGCCAAGAAGCTCATCGAGGATGGTGCCTTTGGCGGCAAGGGCTCCGAGGCGCATGCGGCCTCGATTACCGGCGACACCGTCGGCGACCCGTTCAAGGACACCGCCGGACCCGCGATCAACCCGATGATCAAGGTCGCCAATATCGTGGCCATCCTGATCATCCCATTGATCACCTGAGATTCGCCATCTTGGCGGGATGGGATCGTTCGCACGGTGGTGGACGGTCCCATCGACGCCGCCAGGCCCTAAGCTCAGGGAAGAGATGAGATGACCGCCAGGCAGGTTCATCGCGCCGGTACTACTGTGCTGTCCTTGGCGATGGTGGCGATTGGCATCGCGCTCGCAGTCGAGGCGGTCGTCGGCGAAGGCGTTCTCACTGCTCGGCTGCTGCTCGGTGTCCTGTTCGTCATCGGCGGCTCTGGACGTCTTTACGTCCAGGTCAGGAAGGACCGCGGCACATGAGCCAGTCGGGGGATCAGAGGCCCGCGCACCCGCGGGCGGCCGATCTTGGCGAGAGGGGCCGCACGACCCTGCGCCACAGCCTCGGCTCGCCGATCCTGTTCGCGGTCGTCTACACGTCGCTTGCCTCTGCCGTGTTCTTCTCCTTGGGGGTCGTGGCCGACCATGCGCTCGGTCTCACCCCCGTGGTGTTCCTGATTGCGGCCGTAATGTTCGGCGTGACCGCCATGACCTATATGGAGGGGGCCTCCCTGCACCAGGAGCCGGGCGGGTCCACGGTGTTCGCTCGCTATGCCTTCAACGAGATGGTCAGTTTCATCGCGGGCTGGGCGATGCTGCTCGACTACGTCATTCTGATCGCGGTCACCGCTTTCGCCGCGACGCAATACCTGAGTGTGTTCTGGGCGCCGCTCGGACATTCCGGCGAGGCGTTGCTGCTCTCATTCGCGATCATCGCCTTGGTCGTGTTTGCCAACGTGCGTGGCTTCAATTGGCGGCGTGAATTTCGCATCGGCCTAGTGGTCGTTGGGGCGCTCGTACTCGAGCTCGTCGCGATCGCGATCGGGCTCTCGCAGTCCTTCAAAGTCCATACTTTGGTCTCCCAGGTGCATCTCGGCAGCGCGCCCACGTGGGCGGGCTTGGTCTTCGCACTCACAGTCACCACGATCGCCTTCACCAGCGTCGAGTCGGCCTCGGGCCTGGCCGGCGAGGTGAAAGCCGGTCGCAGGTCCTTGCGCAGGCTGATCGCCAGCGGGACCGCCACCGTCGTGATCGCCTACGTGGGTGTAGCCATCGTCGCGGTCACCGCGCTTCCCTTGCCGAACGGGAGCATTCCCGGCCACGATTTCAGCGATGCGCCCGTCATCGACATCATGCGCACCTTTCATCCCCATTGGCTCTCCCAGGCACTCGTCTACTTGATCGGCGCGGTAGCTGCCGGCACCCTGATCGCCGCTGCGGACTCGGCGATGCTTGGGCTCTCGAGGCTCGCCTACTCGCTGTCTACTAACCGCCAGATACCCAGTGGCTTGGGACGCCTTCACCCCCAGAGGTCGACCCCCTATGTCCTGATCCTCCTTTCGGGCCTGATCGCCGCGGCGCTCGTGATCCCCGAGAGCCTTGATTTCCTTGTGGGGATCTATGCGTTTGGGGCGATGCTCGCTTTCACGATCGCCCACCTGTCGGTCGTGAAGATGCGCTACTCGGATCCTCAGAGCGACCGGCCCTACCGCACGCCCTTCTCGGTACGCTTGCGCGGCGGCGAGCTGCCTTTGCTGGCCGTATTCGGGGCTGTCGTGTGCTCGGCTGGCTGGATCGCGACGATGGTCGTGCACGAACCGGCTCGCTATGTCGGTCTTGGCTGGATGCTCGCCGGGATCGTGCTCTACGTGGTGTACCGGCGAGCGGACCAGGCCTCTTTGTGGCGACGTGTCACGGTTCCGGCCGCGGCCTTGCGCGTCGAGCATCTCCCCGAGCGCGAGTACGGCTCGATCTTGGTGCCTCTGTGCGGGACGCGCCTGGACGAGGACATAGTGCAGACCGCCGCCTTGCTCGCTGCTGGCAAGCCGACCGATGTCGATGAGATCGACAGCTCGACGATCGAGGCCGTGTGGATCTTCGAGATGCCGATGTCTTTGCCGCTCGACGCGCGCCTGCCGGACGCCCAGATCAAGCAAGCCCGCCAAGCATTGGCGCGCGCGAAGGCGGTGGGGGAGGAGTACACCGGCGTGCAGGTCGCCACTGCCACTATCAGGGCCAGGCGAGCCGGTCAGGCGATCCTCGAGGAGGCCCGCCGGCGCGGAGTGGAGGCGATAGTGCTCGGCGCTGAGGAGCCTTCGCGTATTCGCGGTGGCTCCCGTCTCGGGGGACGGGGTGGCCCGCTCGAGAACTTTGTCGGTGACGTCACCAAGTACGTCGTGCGTAAGGCTCGCTGTCGGGTCATCGTGACCGCCCCATCCGCCCGCGACTTCGATGCGGGCGTTGACACTTTGGAGCCCCCGCACGGCCCACCCAAGCTTGTGCCCGCGGGGCCATTGGCAGGAACGCGGGGCGGCGCCTCGAATGGGCCTGGAGGGTCCAGGGGTGGGTCCGCGGATGGGCCTGACGGTGGGTCCGAGGGTAGGTCTGCGGATGGGCTGCCGGACGTGCAGGCGGGCGGGCTGCCGGGCGGGCCCATCGTCTAACCTCACACCCCGTGCTCATGATCCAATCATCCACTGTTGCGGTCCCCGCGCTCGTCTGCTTGCGGAGATGGTCATGTTCATTCTGATCGTCGGCGCCGGTCGTGTCGGCTCGGCGGTGGCCAAGTCGGCGCTTGCGGCCGGTCACGAAGTGTCGGTGCTTGACGAGGACCCGCTCTCCCACGAGCGGCTCGACGCGGGCCAGCGCGACAGCTGGGAGGAAGCCAATGGTCAGTTCACGCTTGGCACTGCTTTGGAGACCGATGCCCTTGTCCAGGCTGGGATCGAGCGAGCCGACGTTTTCATAGCCTCAACCGACGGCGACAACACTAACCTGATCATCGCCCAGATCGCCCAGAGGCGCTTCGGCGTGGCGAAGGTGCTTGTGCGCGTGATGGACCCCGCCCGTGCGGGCTGGTACGGAGAGCAGGGCCTGCACACAATCTCACCCACCAAGCACGCGATCGAAATGTTCGAAAGCGCACTCGCCGAGTCGGCCTAACGATGCTCGGTATGTCGTCGATCATCCGGTTGCTTCCCCTAGCCGAGGTCAAGCCATGTACGTGATCATCGTCGGCGCGGGCAAGGTCGGGCGCAACTTGGCCCGCGAGCTGATCCTCAAGGGCAACGAGGTCACCATCATCGAGTCCTCGCGCCCTCGCTACCTACTGATGGAGGAAGAGTACGAGCACGCCGTCCAATATGGCGATGCCACCGAGCTATGGGTATTGGAGCGAGCCGGTATTCAACGCGCAGACCTGGTGATCGCGGTCACAGGCGATGACGAGGACAACATGCTCGTCTGCCAGGTCGCCAAGGAGAAGTACCTGTGCGAACGGATCATCGCCCGCGTCAACAACCCACGCAACTATGACCACTTCAAGCTGCTCGGCATTCAGCCCGCCGTGTCGGCCACCGACCTGATCCTGCGCTTGATCGAGCACGAGGTCCCGCGCTACGGGCTTGTCCACCTGCTTGCCTTGGAAGAGGAGCGCTTGGAGATCATCGAGCTCGAGGTCTCAAACGACGCCCCGGTCGTCGGCAAGCGTGTGTCCGCGATCGACCTGCCCGAAGGTAGCCTCATCATCTCGGTCTTGCGTGCCGGTGGTGGGTTTGTGCCAAAGCCCGACACCGTTATCGAAGCCGGCGACGAGGTCTTGCTTGTGTTGGATCCTGGGCTTGAGGAAGCTATTACGGCGTTCTTTGCGCCGAGTGGGAGTCGCGCCGAGGCGTAGAGTAGTGGACGGGATTGCGCTCTCGGACCGACTATGCTTCGGCCCGACTTCTTCAATCCGGGATGGTGTAATTGGCAACACGCGTGCCTCTGGAGCACGAGTTTGGGGTTCGAGTCCCTGTCCCGGAGCTTCACTACCTCGTCTGGCAGTGTGGTGGCTGGACGGCTTCTCCTTGGGTAGGAGGCGCGCTAAGACTGTTCACGCAGCCGCGTGCAAGGCCCAGTCTCGGTATAGGTCGTAATACCGCCCCTCGGCGGCGATCAACTCGTCGTGGGTGCCTTGCTCGACGATGTGTCCGTGTTCGAGGACCACGATCCGCCCGGCCCCTCTGATCGTGGAGAGGCGGTGGGCGATCACGATCGAGGTGCGTCCAGCCAAGAGGCGGCGCAGGCCGTCCTCAATGCGAGCCTCGGTGTGCAGATCGACGTTGGAGGTTGCCTCGTCGAGGATCAGGATGCGCGGGTCGGCGATCAAGGCGCGAGCGAAGGCGATCAATTGACGCTGGCCCGCGGAGAGCTGAGCGCCACGCTCACCAACCTCGGTGTCATAGCCTTGCGGCAGCTCTGAGATGAACTCGTCCGCTCCGACCGCCGCGGCTGCCTGGCGGATCTGAGCCTCCTCCGCGTGAGGGCGTCCGAAGCCGATGTTCTCGGCAATCGTTCCAGAGAACAGGAACGCCTCTTGAGGCACGATTCCCATCTGCGAGCGCAAAGAGGTACTGGTTACGTCGCGCAGGTCGTGCCCGTCAACTAGCACTCGTCCCGCGGTGGGGTCATAGAAGCGGGCCACGAGCTTTGCCATCGTCGACTTGCCTGCTCCCGTGGCTCCCACCAGGGCAACCGTCTGACCCGGGGGGATGCGCAGGTCAATGTGCTCGAGCGCCAGGATCTCTTCCGGCGCGGGTGTTACGGGCATACCGTCTTGACTGACCGAGCTCGTCGACGTCTGCAAGCTAGCCCGCTTCTGCGAGCTGTCTGACTCCTGTGCTTTCCTGCGCGCGCGCCGGGGTCGGTAGGCGAAGGAAACATCCTCGAAGTTGACCTCCCCACGAATGCGCTCCAGGGTCCTCGCTCCGGGCTTGTCGGTCAGCTCCGGCTTGACGGCGAGCAACTGGAAGATCTTCTCGAGCGCCGCCATTCCCGACTGGTAGGTGGTGTAGAGCTGGGAGAGCTGTTGGATCGGTTCGATGAGGTAGGAGAGTGTCGCCACGAACGCCACCACCGTGCCTGCTGTGATGTGGCCGGACATCGCCTGATAGCCCCCGTAGAGCACGATCAAGGCGACGGCCAACCCGGAGAGCATTTCCACCGCCGGGAAGTAGGCGGCGTTCAGCCGGACCGTCACCATGTTGGCCTCGCGGTTGTCCTCGTTGAGCTCGGCGAAGCGCGCGAGATGACGGGGCTCCTGTCCGAAGCTGCGCACCACTCTGATGCCGGAGAGCGTCTCCTGCAAGTAGGCGGTGATCGAGCCGATCGTCTCACGCGTGCGCCGGAAGGCGCCGGCTGAGGTGAGCCTGAACCAGAAGCTGCCGGCGGCGATCAGCGGCAGGATCAGGAAAGTGAGCAAGGCCAGCTTGACATCGAGGTAGAGCAGGACCGCGACGGCCCCGATCAACGTGAGACCCGACTGGAAGAGCGTCACCACGGAGTCGGTGACGAGGCTTTCCAAGGCCTCAACGTCGTTGGTTATGCGTGAGATCAGCACGCCTGCGGGGCGGCTCTCATAAAAGCCGATCGGCTGGTTCTGCAGGTGTGTGAAGAGGCGGATGCGCAGGTCCGCCAGCACCCGCTGTCCAACCCAGCCGACCAGGTAAGTCTGGATGTAGGTCATCAGCCACACCAACAGGGCGGCGGCCACGAATGCGATCACCACGAGCACGAGCGTGTGAAGATCGTGCTGCTCGATGCCTTCGTCGATTGCGGCCTTCGCGAGCAAGGGCGGAGCGAGCGCGGCGGCGGTACCGAGCACGAGTGCACTCAGCATCCCGGCTACGCGCAGGCGGTACGGGCCGAGCAGTTGCAATAGCTCGCGCAGGTTGCGTCCGCGGCTCTCCCGGCTCGCCCGCTCTCCGTCCCATTGCGCGCCGCCGCGTCCCATGCCCGGACCTATTCCACGACCGCCGCCACGACCGCCCATGCCGGCGCCCATGCCCCCGCGGCCTCCGTGGGCGCTCATAGTCCGCTGACCTCACGCTCACGCGTCTCCCTCGTCAGGAAGACCTGCTCGGGGAGCCCACGTTCGACGATCTCGCGGTACAACTCGGAGGCGTCGAGCAACTCCTCGTGGTCGCCTTGGGCGACGATTCGTCCGTGATCGAGCACCACGATCTCATCCGCCAAGGCGATCGTAGAGAGGCGATGGGCGATCACGAAGGTGGTGCGGCCCGCCATTGCCTCGGCCAAGGCCAGCTTGATCGACTGCTCGGTGGAGGCGTCCACCGAGGAGGTCGCGTCGTCGAGGATCAGCACGCGTGGGTTGGCCAGCAGGGCACGCGCGATCGCAAGGCGCTGTCGCTGCCCGCCTGAGAGCGACAGGCCGCGCTCTCCGATCTGGGTCTCATAGTCTTCGGGCAGGCTTGTCACGAACTCATGCGCTTGCGCCCGGCGGGCGGCGTCTTCGATCTCCTCGATCGGGGCCTCGGGCCGGGCATAGGCAATGTTTTCGGCGACGCTTGCGGAGAACAGGAACGGATCGTCGCTCACGACCGCCACGGCAGCGCGCAAGGACTGCAGGCCCACCTCGCGCACGTCGACCCCATCGAGTAGGACCTCACCTGCGACCGGGTCATACAGCCGCGAGATCAACGCCACGAGGCTGGTCTTGCCCGAGCCGGTTGCGCCGACAAGGGCAACAGTGCGTCCTGCGGGCACGTCGAGGTCGATGTCGTGCAAGACCATCCGTCTGCCCGCGGCGTGCTCGGCCCGCTCGGTTTGGTCGTAGGTACTGAGGTTGAGCTCGTCGTGGGGGTCGTGGTAGCGCAGGCTGACGTCGCGCATCCGCACGTGGCCGTTGCCGGCGGGCAACGCCGGCGCTCCGGGCGCCTCTGCGAGTGCGGGCTCGCGGTCGAGTATCTGAAAGATGCGCGCTCCCGAGGCAGTGGCGCGCTGGGCGAGGTTGAGCGTCACGCCGAGCGAGCGCAATGGCCCCACGAGCATGTTCAGGAGTAGGTAGAAGGTAGTGAACTGGCCGAGCGTGAGGTGGGCGTGGATGACCGCGTTGCCGCCGAGTAGCAAGACGGCTGCGATGCCGAGCTGCGGCAGGAAGCCAATCGCGGGGTTGTAGGTGGCTTCCAGGCGAGTGGTGACCATGGCCTGCTCGAAAGTACGTCCCACGCTGCGGCGGAAGCGCTCGAGCTGACGCGGCTCGCGCGCAAAAGACTTGACGATCCGCACGCCTGAGATGTTCTCCTCGGCATCCGCTGTCAGTTCGGCGATGCGTTGCTGGACCTCTTGGATCGCAGGGCGCGCACGGCGGCCGTAGCGGTATGAGATCAACACGACGAACGGTGCAGGCACGAGCGAGATCAAGCCGAGCCAAGGGTTGATCACGATCATGACCACGCCGGCAAGCACAATCGTGAGCACGAATTGCAGGATGAATACAAGGCCGTAGCCGAGGAAGAAGCGCACAGCTGGCAGGTCAACCGTGGCGCGCGACATCAGTTGGCCGGTCTGCTGGTGGTCGAAGAAGCCCAGCTCCAAGCGCTGCAGCTGACCGTAGAGGCCCTTGCGCAAGTCGTACTCGACGCCGAGGGAGACCCGTCCGGCGATCATGCGCCGCCAGTAGGTGAAGCCCCAGCGCGCCAGCACCACTCCGAGGATCGCCAGGGCGAGCATGAGCAGCGTATGACGATCATGCGAGCGCAGATTGAGCTCGTGCAGCCGGGCGTGACGAGCACCCCTGTTGATCGTTTCCACCGCGCGCCCTGTGAGGACGGGAAGCAGGACGCTCATCGCCATCGCGAAGCTCGCCAGGATCCAGGACACGATCACGCCGCGCTTGTAAGGACGCAGAAAACCGAGCAGTCGGTAGAAGGTACTCATAGTTGCTTAGTCAACTATTATTGCACTCTGGTTGGATTGGTGGATCTCACGTGTATTGCCTTGCGCCGGCCGGAGCCCGCACTACGCTTGCGCCATGTCCCCAGACCGTCCCGCCATGCGACGTCCTGACGCCGGGCTGTGCGACACCTGCAAGCACTGCCAGCTTGTGCCCAACACGCGCGGTTCAGTCTTCTCGCTGTGCACCCGCTCGCGAACAGACCCAGCTTATCCGCGCTATCCGCGGCTACCCGTGCTCCGCTGCGCGGGCCACGAGCCGGGTGGGGAGGCTCGTGTCGGGGCGGGGGCGTGAGTCCGTCCCCGACGCCATGCTCTTCTGAGGGGCATGGACGGCTCAGCGCGCCCCGACGCTCTGCGGCTCTGCGCCCGAGGGGGCGCCCGCAATCGCTGTGGCCGCCTCCGGCGCGTGCGCGGCTACGAAATCCTTCGAGCGCACGAGTGCGAACCCCGCGATCGCACCGACGAAGGCGGTTGCCGAGGCGATCTCCAGGATGTTCGTGAGCGCACCGGTGAACGCCACCTTGTAGGTGTGATGGGCGAGCGTGCCCTGAGAAATGTCGTGCTGGAAGACCGCGCCGAGCGCGGCGATCCCCGTCGCGATCCCGACCTGGCGAGCGGTGTTGTTGGCGCCCGAGGCCATCCCCGAGCGCGCCGGTGGGACGACGCCGATCGCTGCCGAGGCGAGTGGCGGGTTGACGAGGCCGATGCCGATCCCCTGCAACATGAAGCCGGGGATCAGCGCGGTCCAGCTGGAGGTGGCCGAGGCGGCCGTCATGAACAAGAGGCCTGCGCTCACGAACAGCATCCCGACGCCCAGCAGCAGGCGGATCGGCACGCGCACGCTCAAACGGCCCGCCAGTGGCGCCACGAAGAACGACAGCAGCGTGATCGGCAGGAAGCGCAAGCCGGCCTCAAGCGGCGAGTAGTGCAAGACCTCCTGGATGTAGACGGTTAGGTACAGGAACATCGAGAAGGCCGAGGCGGCCATCGTGAACGCGACGACGTTCGCGCCCGCGAACGCGGGGCGGCGGAACAACGACAGGTCGAGCATCGGGCGCTCTTGGCGGATCTCGGCGAACAGGAACAGCGCGAACAGTGCCACCGCGCCCGCGAGCAGCGCGATGATCTGCGTGGAGCCCCAGCCTGTGTCGTTGCCGCGCACGAGTGCGAACACGAGCATGAACAAGGAGCCCGAGAACGTCACGAGCCCCGCCCAGTCCACGCGCGTGGCGCCGGGGTCGCTGGACTCGGCCACCTTCGAGAGCGTTAGCGCGACCGCCGCGATCCCGATCGGGACGTTGACGAAGAAGATCCACTCCCAGCCGATCCCCGAGGTGATGATCCCGCCGAGCAGCGGGCCGATCGCCACCGCGGCGCCCGTGACAGCGCCGAACACGCCGAAGGCGGTGCCTCTGTCACGGCCTTGGAAGGCCTGGGCGATCAGGGCCAACGAGGTCGCATACATCAACGCTCCGCCGATCCCCTGCACGCCGCGCGCGAGGTTGAGCATCAAGGGGGTCGAGGACAGCCCGCACACCGCCGAGGCGCCCGTGAAGACGACCAGCCCGATCACGAACAGCCTGCGCCGTCCGAGCAGGTCGGCGAGCGCGCCGCCGGTCAGCAGGAACGCGGCGAGCGTGAGCGAGTAGGCGTCCACGACCCACTGCAGGTCCTGGAAGCTCGAGTGCAGCGACTTCTGGATGTCGGGCAGCGCAACGTTGACGACGGTGATGTCGAGCAACAGCATGAAGATCGCCACTGACACGGCGATCAATGTCCACCACTTGCGCTCCACGGCTACGCTCCTTTCTCCGCTGTGAGGGCGGGATCTATCTCACTGTAGGAAGGTTCTCAGGCTGGGTTGCGGCGGCCCTGCAGATGCGTCGCGAGGAACGACACGATTCGGGCCCCGAGGTCAAGATCCGACGGTGACTGGGACGTCTGCCGGGTCGGGTGTGTCCTTGAGGGACTGTTCGCGCAACTTGCGTCGTACGCGCTTGCGCGTCTCGCACAGCTCCTGGCGCAGCTTGGCTAGCTCCGTGGCACGGTGCTCGACCAGCTCCAGCTGGCGGTCTATGTGACCGAGCGCCTCCTCCAAGAGCTCGCGGCGGCGCTCGGGATGGACGTCGTCGCGCTGCAGTTGGGCGCGCACGGCCGCGCGGGCCTCCTCGGCGGTGAGCAAGTCCTTGAGCTCGTCGAGTGTCACCCCGAGCAGCTCCTTCAGGCGTATGACCTCGCGCAAGCGCTCTACCTCGGCTTGCGTGTACAGCCTATGCCCGCCGGAGGGACGCTCGGGCGCC
Organism: uncultured Solirubrobacterales bacterium; assembly: GCA_963731565.1. Lineage (GTDB taxonomy): Bacteria > Actinomycetota > Thermoleophilia > Solirubrobacterales > Solirubrobacteraceae > Palsa-744. The sequence continues at coordinate 2,683,032 of CAVSWG010000001.1, read as the reverse complement.
CCCGAGAGCAGGCCGATCTCCTCGTAGTAGCGAATCGTGCGGGGCGTGGTGCCTGCAAGCTTGGCGACATCGCCTATGCGCAAGTTGGTTGGTGTGCTCATGCGCGTGCTCCAGCCTGCAACGCCGGTTCGGTCTCGACTGCTACGTGGGCTGGACGCAGCATGCACACAAATGCGCCAACCACAGAAGTGGCCACCAACACCCACAGGGCGACGTGCATGTTTGAGATGAACGGCGCGAGCGCATGGGCGGACAGGCCGCTGGTGACGCCGGAGAAAACGGCGAACAAGGTGGCCTTTGGCACTGCGGCGGTGACGATCGCCAGGACGAAGGCGATGGAGAGGACGGCGCCGGTGTTCTGCAGCAAGGTGCGTGCGCCGGCGGCGATGCCGCGGCGCTGCGCCGGCACGGTGCCCATCATGGCGGCGGTATTGGGGCTGTTGAACATGCCCGATCCCACACCCACCAGCGCCAACCAGATCATGCTCTGCCAGTAAGGAGTGTGGACCTGCAAAGTAGTCATTGCGGCAAGGCCGGCCGCGCTGACGAGCATCCCCATAGCGGCAAGGGCCCTTGAGCCATGGCGGTCCGCGTAGATGCCGGCCAGGGGGGAGGCGACGAGCATCCCCAAGGCGAGCGGGATCAGCTTGATGCCAGCTTCGATCGGGTCGTTGGACTGGGCGCCTTGGTAGTAGAAGACGAACAGGAACATCAAGGCGAAGCGCGCAAGGCCATTGATGAACGCTGCCGCCGAGGCAGCAGCGAACAAGCGGTTGGAGAAGATCGAGAGGTCCAGCATTGGCGCGCGGGTGTGGCGCTCGATCAAGACCCACAGCGGCAGCAGTACGGCCGCCGCGGCCAGACCCGCGATCACGACGGGATTACCCCAGCCGGAGAGGCCGCCCTTGGAGACACCGAGTACGAGCCCGGTCAGCCCGACCACGAAAGTGAGCGTGCCGAGCGTGTCAAAGCCTCGCACCTGATCGGGCTTGGCGAGCTCGCGCAGGACCAAAGCGCCCCAAGCGGCGCCGGCGAGGGCAATCGGGACGTTGAACCAGAACACCCAGTGCCATGAGATCTCCACGAGCGCACCGCCCAGCACCGGCCCGAGCACGAGGCCGATCGCGGCCACCATCGTGTTGGCGCCCATCGCTAGACCCAGTTCCCGCTTGGGGAAGGCATCTGTCACTAGCGCGGCCGCGTTAGCGAACAGGAACGCGGAGCCTATGCCCTGTAGTACCCGCCAGCAAATCAGCTCGGTCGCGCCGGTTGAGAAGCCGGCGCCGAGTGAGGCCAAGGCGAACACGAGAAAGCCGGCCACATATGCCTTCTTGCGCCCGAACAAATCACTTAGGCGCCCTGCCATCAGGACCAGCACAGTCGCTGCGATCAGATAGGCGAGGATCACCCACACGAGCGCGAGCAGGCTCGTATGCAAAGAGCGCTCGAGGCTCGGCAGGGCGATGATCAAGGTCCCCGAGTTGGTGGCGGCGATCAGCATGCCCAGGCTCGTGCAGGAGAGCGCCCACCACTTGTAGTTGTGGTGGTCGGCTTGGACGCCGAAGCGGTGTGTGGAACCTGACGTGAACGTAAGGATCAGGATAGCAGCGGCGCTGTCTTCCCTGCTAGAACGTGGATATGGCCGAGCAGGATGTCTCAGACGAGCAGTGGCGCGAGCGCTTGACCCCCGAGCAGTACGAGGTGCTGCGTCGGGCGGGCACTGAGGCGCCTTTCACGGGCGAGTACGTTTACAACAAGGACTCGGGCATGTACACCTGCGCCGGTTGTGGTGCCGACCTGTTTGGGTCCGATACGAAGTTCGAGTCAGGCACCGGTTGGCCAAGCTTCACCGAGCCGGCGGTGGCAGAAGCGGTTGAGCTGCGCCCTGACAAAAGCCTGTTCATGACCCGCACAGAGGTGGTGTGTCGCCGCTGTGGCGGACACTTGGGCCACGTCTTCGACGATGGCCCCGGTCCTGGGGGTCAGCGCTACTGCATCAACTCGGCTGCCCTCGGTTTCGCGCCTAAGTCGTAAACTGAGGCGCACAATGGTGATGCAGGAACAGTCCAAACGGCTCGCCCAGCCGTTGCATTGGACGCGTGCGGGGCGTCTCGCGGTGCTCGCCGCGGGCGGCGTGCTGCTCGCAGCGTTTGCGGTCGTAGCCGTGCTTGCTTCCACAACGGGATCTCGTCAGGCGGGGTGTATTGAAGTGACCTACGCGAGCAGTCTCGGCGCCGCGCTCATGCACCCCTGTGGTGCCCATGCGCGCGAAGCGTGCGCCCGGCCCGATCAATATCCGGCTGCCGCCGCGCACGGTGCTCTACGCGAGGCTTGTAGGCAGGCGGGTCTGCCCTACGGTCGCTCCACCACAGCGGGCTAGCTTCTCAGCGCGTTACGCGGGCTAGCTTACGGCTCTTGGATAGTCGTCTCGACATATGTCCAAACGTGGGGTGCCAACTGTTGGCCAGGGCTCCCTATTGCAGGCGCGAGCGGGCCGGTTTCATGGTGGGGCACTGGCGGATACCGACGACCAGGACGGTCGGCGGTACCCGTAAAACGCATTTAAAGACAGGAAATGGAGGCTTATGTCCATCTTGGCCACAGCCGAATGGCTGGCGTACCCATCGTGGCTCAACGCAGGCGACAACGCCTGGCAGATGACTGCCGCGACGTTCGTCGGTCTGATGAGCGTGCCGGGTCTCGCCATCCTCTACGGCGGCGTGATGCAGAAGCGCTGGTCGGTGAACAGCATGATGCTCACCTTCGTCGCCTTCGCGCTAGTGCTCGTCGCGTGGTGCCTATGGGCGTTCAAGATGGGCTTTGGGACCCCGATCGGCAAAGGCACCGGGTTCTTTGACACGTTCTGGGGCAGGCCGGGAAGCGTTCTCGGGCACGCTGCGGAGGAGGGGCAAGCGGCGATCCCGTCGATCAGTACGGGGCCACCGTTCCACTTCCCACAGTCCTCGCTCGTGTACTTCCAGTTCGTGTTCGCCGGCATTACGCCGATCCTGATGCTGGGCTCCGTACTGGGCCGCATCAACTTCAAGGCGTGGATTCCCTTCGTGCTGTTGTGGATCACGTTCGTGTACACGGTCAACGCGTTCCTGATCTGGGGCGGCGGCTACTTCGCGGCTCACGGCGCACTGGACTACTCCGGTGGGTACGTGATCCACCTGGCGGCCGGCATCTCGGGCTTCGTGGCAGCCGCGGTCATAGGACCACGATTGCAACGAGACAGAGAGGTCGATGCTCCCAACAACCTGTTGATGGTCGCTGCCGGTGCGGGCCTTCTATGGCTCGGCTGGAACGGCTTCAACGGTGGTGACTCCTACTACGCGGGCGCCAACGCCTCGGCGGCGGTTCTCAACACGAACCTCTGCACGGCCGTGGCAATGCTCGTGTGGATCGGCTGGGACTACATCTTCCGCGACAAGCCGTCCTTGATTGGCTCGGTCAACGGAATGATCACCGGGCTGGTGGCTATCACCCCGGGAGCCGGTTTCGTGAACGGCTACGGAGCGATCGTGATCGGAGTGGTTGCCTCCACGATCGTATGGATGGCGATCCGCTTCCTCTCGAGGGCACCGGTGTTCCGAAACGTGGATGACACGCTGGGTGTGATCTATACACACGGCATCGCCGGCCTGCTGGGTGGTCTCCTGGTGGGTGTGCTCGCCGACCCGAACATCGTTGAGTACATCGGCATCGGCGGAGCAGAAAACCTGCCGGGTTTCGCCGGAGCAATCCACGGAAGCTGGAAACTGTTGCGCTGGCAGGCCGAGGCCGCCGTGTTCGTGATCTTCTTCAGCGGGATAATGACGTTCATCCTGCTGAAGATCGTTGGGATCTTCGTGCCTCTGCGTCTCTCCGACGAGGAGCTCGAGATCGGCGATCACGCTATTCACGGCAACGAGGTGTACCCGTCGGACGTGCCCACCCTCGGTGGACCGCACGCCCCGACTTGGACACCGGCACCGGCGGGCAGCACCGTATAAGCGGCGGATCGGGTTGGGTGCGTCTCCTCTGTGCGCGCCCGCCCGGTCTTCTGGTCACGACGATCCGCGACCCTCGCCCCTCCGGGCGGGGGTCGCGTGGTTAAGCGGCTTATGGCGTCGAGCTGGCAGGCCGCGGGCTACGCAGGCTGCTTCAAGCAGGCGGCGCCACGCAGGCAGGCCGCTCCGCTTCGGGCAGGCCGCCCCAGCCCAGGCATTGCTCGATCAGCTAGCGCCCAAGCCCACGGGACAGGCCACGCCCGTGCCGCCCAGCCCGCAATAGCCGCCAGGGTTCTTCTCTAGGTACTGCTGGTGATAGTCCTCGGCGTAATAGAAAGGGCGCGCCGGGTCGGGAGGCAGGATCTCGGTCGTGATCTTGCCGTGGCCGTTGGCCGTGAGCATACGCTCGTAGGTCTCGCGCGAGGCCTCGGCGAGGGCGAGCTGCGCCTCGTCTGAGCAGATCACGATCGAGCGGTACTGGGTGCCCCTGTCATTGCCCTGCCTCATGCCTTGCGTAGGGTCATGGCCCTCCCAAAACAATCTCAACATCTCCTGGAAGCTGGTGGCCGAGGCGTCGAACACGACCAAGACCACCTCGGCGTGTCCGGTGCGACCGCTGCACACCTCCTCATAAGTGGGATTTGGTGTGACCCCACCGGCATAACCCACGGCGGTCGTGTAAACGCCGGGCGCCTCCCAGAAGATCCGCTCGGCACCCCAGAAGCAGCCCATCCCGAATATGGCTTGCTCCGTGCCGTCGGGAAATGGTGGCTGGAGGGGGTTGCCGAGCACGACATGACGATCTGCAACCCTCACCGACTGCTCGCGACCGGGCAGCGCCTGGGCGTCTTGCACGATGCTCGTCTGACGTGATTTGAACAACTGCACCGTGACTCAGCGTAGCGCGCTGACTCTGAGGGCTGGGGCGGCAAGGTTCGTTGTAGCGCGCTCCCCGCACTCAAGCGCTGGCGGAAGTAGTCCGAAGAGATATCAAGCGATGTCTACAAGCCCATCTCAGTCGCTCTGGCAAGGGCCGGGCCTCATCGAGTCCCGGCCACCGCTTGGGCGAAGCGGGTTCGCACTGCCGCGTTCCTTGGCAAGCCGGGTGGTGGCGCGTCGGCCACCGATGGCCTGGTCGCTTGCTCTGCTGTTCCTGTTCAAGGGGACGGTGTGCTTGGCAACCGTTCTCTTTCCGGTCAGCTCCACGGAGCCGGTCGCGTTGATCGGCGTCGCCGGCGGACTCGCCATGATCGGCGCTTCGGCCGTTTGGATCCTCGCGCGGCGCATACCGGTGGTTGGGTTCGAGCTGCTGGCCGCCTCTGGGACTCTCGTGACTAGCGGCCTTGTCGCACATGCCACAACTCATGGCGGAATGATGATCGTTGCCTTCTCCTACCCGTGGATTGCGATCTACGCGGCTCACTTCTTTCCCCGGCGCATCGTGATTGCTCAAGGCCTCCTGATCTCCGTCGGCTTTGGTTTGGCGCTGCTGGCTGGGGGGCTGCCTCACGTCGGCATCTACTGGGCGATCGTGACGGTCACGATCTGGTCGATCTGCATAGTGCTCGGACAACTGAGCGAGAGCTTGCGCCGCCAAGCCGACACCGATCCCCTGACAGGGCTGCTCAATCGCAACGGCTTTCTGGCTGCGGCTGTTCGCGAGCATGCGATCGCGCAGCGCAGCGCCAATCGGTTGACGCTCGCAGTACTCGACTTGGACGACTTCAAGCAGATCAACGACTTGCGCGGTCACGTGGCCGGTGACCGGGTGCTGGCCGACCTTGGCCGTTCCTGGCGAGAGTGTCTGCGTACCGGCGACATCCTCGCGCGCCATGGTGGCGATGAGTTCGTGTTGTTGCTGCCTGCAACCTCGCCGGAGGGCGCCACCGCCGTGCTCGAGCGCTTGCGCGTCAAGGACGTACCCGTCACCTGGTCGGTGGGGATTGCCGAGTGGCTCGGCGGCGAGAGCCTTGGCGAGTGTGTCGCGCGTGCGGACGCCGACCTGTACAGCGTCAAGAACGATTTACGTGTGCGCGATGTTCGGCCGGTACACACCTAACGATCGCGTACTCCTCCTTTGGCGCGGATCGCGTACTTCTCCTTTGGCGCGCTGGTTCGTGTTTGACATCGCCCTGTTCAGGCAACACTCAAAGCGAGGGCATCGTTCCTCCCTCATTCCCTCCCCGGATCGGCCCGCCCTGAGCGGGTCGATCTGCTCCGCATCGGTGATAAGTTCGCCTGACGATGCCTCGACCAGGAGTCTCGCTGCGCAAACTGCTCGCGTGGGCCGGCGCAGTCGCCATCGTGATCGCGCTTGCCGTGGTTGGGCTGGCAAGCAGTGGAGGGCACAACGGACGCTTGGCGCCCCCTTTGCCAAAGGAACAGCTCAGTGGCAAGAGTGTGACAATTGCGGCTTTGCGAGGACACCCCGCGCTTGTCACGTTCTGGGCCAGCTGGTGTGGACCGTGTGAACAGGAGGCCCCGACACTCGAGCGCTTCTCGCAGGGCCTGGGTGCTCGCGCAGCGCTCGTGGGGGTCAATTGGGAGGATCTCTCGCTTGGCAACGCCCGCTCATTCGTTCGCCGCTACAGATGGACATTTCCCAACCTTCGCGATCCAGACGGCACGGTGGGACGGGAGTACGGAATCACGACCTTCCTGCCTACTACATTCGTTCTTGACAGCGCGGGGAAGCTGCGGATGACGCTGCACGGTCCCCAGACTCAACAGGCGCTCAACGATGCGCTTGCGCGAGTGAGCGGCTAGCGCCCGGATTCTCGCTGACGTTCATTCAGCATCCGAAGACGGCGCAAAGGGATCGCAAACCAAAAGACCAGAAACGGGAGTGCCCCAAGCGTCGCTGTGAGCACGCCCGCTGGAGCACCGAAGATCTTGGTGGTGACGAGCAGCAAGCATCCGCACATCGCGAGTGCAAGGAATGCCAAGCCGGCGATGACCACGCGATTGGAGTTGAAAACCACATACCTCTTGTCGTCGTGTCGAAATAGGAAGCGATGCTGGGCAGAGGGGGCGATCGTGCACACGATTGCCAAGGCCGCGAAGATGAGCGTGACCATGTAGACGGTCTGCTCGAAACGCCCGACGTTGGCAAAGCCAGTGTTGAACGGCACGATCAACAGGAAGGCGAACAACACCTGCACGCCGGTGACGACGACGCGAAGCTCACCGGTGAGCTCCTCGAGGTTGCGGTCAAGGCGCTCCAGCGGCGTCTCGTGACGCACCTCGCCGCTCAGTGTCGGGGGAGGCTCGTGTGTTGGCTCCATTCACGCATTGGCTCCAGATAGTTGCCCACGGACATGATCAGTCGGTGTTCATCTCGCTGCTGCGCTCGTGGTCTGCTTCGCCGTCCTGGCGGCCGGTGTTCTGCTCCTCCTCAGCACCTTGATCGTGAAGGACGGCGTGAGCGGACTGATCGTCTCCGTGAGAGGCGTGTTCGATCAAGGCGCGCTCAGATTCCTCGAAGCCCTCGGCCTCGCCGCCACCGGCTTCGCTGACTGGGCGCCTGGCGGGATCGCGCTCCTCGCTACCACTCCTACCGCCTATCTCGGCTGCTTCCCTGGCTGCCTCGTCCGTCTCTTGCTGCTCATACGGTAGATCGGCACTCATCATTGTTCCCTTTCTGGGATGTGACAGAGGCGCAAGAGGGTTCACAGGAGCTCGAACCACGCGCGGGTGTTGCCTACCCGGTTGGTTCCCCATCGACGCATCGTTTTTGCTGAGCTTGGCTATCGTGGGGTGTGCTTTGGGTGAGACGGTTTGGGAGTGGGCGGAGCAATGGTTAGCAGTGCGGCGCTGCTGGGGGCGAGATCGAGCGCCACGACTCCCGAATGCGAGGCGATGCTTTCGGTACGCGCAGGAGGACGCCAAGAGCCGTTGGGTGCGACCGTGCGGCCGGCGAGCGACACGTCGCCAGTCGCGCTCGGCGAGGGCGCGGTGAGGCGCAGGACGTGTGCCACGCCGAGGCCTGCGCCGACGTCCAGTTGCAGCGAGAGTGGGCTCGTGCCCGGTGGTTCCTCGTCGACGAACACCACCCGAAGGGAGTGATCTCCTCCCAGGAAGGAGGCTGCGACGATGTTGGGTGAGCCTTCTGGCGCGATTGTGGTCGGCAAGGGGCGATAGCCGACGAGCGATCTGGTCAGCAGCAGCGCGTACCACTCGGGCTCGGCGCGCAGAGTCCCTTGTGCAAGAGCCGCGGGACTGGGTGCGCATAGGGGCGTATATCCGAGGCAATTGGTGGGGTTGCCTTGGAGATTGATGCCCACGGCACCTGCCGCCATGGTTTGCGTTATGTACCCGACCGCCCATAGTGCCGAGGCAAACGTGTTGCTGATGCCCGCGACTCCCCCACAGGAGACGGAGTTGGCCTCGTCGATCCGCAAAGGGATGCCGTTGGAGCTCGCCACCGTCATGTACGTAGCCAGCGAGCGCGCCGCGCTGCCACGGCCGGCCGAGCTCAACAGGGCTTCGATCGAGGGCGGGGGCATTTGCGCACATCCGAGCGGATAGTGATGTCCGGTCAGGAAAGCAGGCGTTTGTGCCAAAGCCTCCTCGCCGCCCCATTCGCTGAACACACCAGAGCCGGAGACATCGGGGCCGGCGATCGGTATGCCGGGAGTGAGGGCGGCGATCGCATCGCGATAGTTGCTCACTTCTTCCTCATAGCCTTGGGCGATCCAAGGAAGTTCCCGAAAACCATGGTTTCCGTAGGCGTTCGGCTCGTTGCCGATCTCAACCGCGGCGAGATAAGGCCCGAGATCTCGGTGGGCGGCAGCCACCTCGCGAGCTGCAGCCTGCGGTTCGTAGTGGGCGAGGCCGACCGTGAGTAGAACTTGCCAGCCGCTGCGGCGGGCCAGTTCGCCGATCGCGCGCAACTGGGCTGGGCCGATCGTACTCGTGGCCCATGCCGGCCGTGGGGTCTGGGCGTCAGTCCAAGCGACGTTCTGATCCGCCGTTATGCCGCCAAAGCGCAACAGTCCAGGGCCAAGCGAGCGCAGCAGCCTGACCAAGTCGCCGCGGTGGGCGTCCCCCGCGAGCTGATCGATCGCGGCGGCCTCGAAGGAGAGACCAAGAAAACGCTGTGCAACCGGACGGCCCGGGTCGAGCTGGTCCATCGTGATGGTGATTGGGGATGTGGTCTGCCCAGGTTCGGTTTGTCCCGGCTGGGTTTGTCCTGGTTCGGCCGGTTCCGCTTCTTCGCTGAGCGGGACCAGGGGCGACAGGGTGGCTGGAGGGGCCTTGACCTCGGCTCTGGCCTCGGCGTTGAGTCCGAGGACGGTTAGGCATAGCGCGAGCAGGCAGGCCGCAGCCGAAGCAATGCGCGTCACCTGTCGTGCCCATGGGCGTCGGTGTATGGACGCTCCCGCAGTCAAGGTGACGACAGGGACCGACTGTGCTGGTGGGGGCATTCGGTGTGTTAACAAGCCTTGCGCATTATCGTTGCGCGGTCTCTGGGACTGCTGCGGTTCAGCGTTGCGGACAGCGTGCCCAGGGCCTTGGCTACCTCGCGTCCTCGCTTGAATGAATCGAGCCGTATGACTTGCTTAGGCCGGGGCGTGCTTGCGAGCATCGGCAAGTGCGTTTGCCCACCAGACGAGGTGCTTCGCGGCCATATCCAGCCGTTCGTCAAGTGGCGCAAAGAGATCGAGTGTGAACGGGTCGGTCTTCATGGCGGGCACCATCAGCTCGGGCAAGATGTGGATCGCGTGTCGTAGCGGAGCCATTTCGAGCTCGATCACGACGAGGCGCAGCTGCTCGATGGCACGGGCACCGCCGACATTGCCATAGCCAACGAACGTGATCGGCTTGCGGTTGAACTCGACAAAGACGTGATCGATCGCGTTCTTCAGCGAAGCGGGATAGCCGTGGTTGTACTCGGGTGTGAGGACGATAAATCCATCGGCCTCGTCGACGGTACGGCCCCAACGGGCAATCGCATCGCTGGCGTATTCGCGCGGCGTGCGGATCGGCGACGCGGGCTGGTCAAAGTTTGGGAGGGAGTGGTCACGGAGATCGAGGAGCTCCACGGTGAGGTCGGTTCGCCTGGACAAGCGGTCCATGAGCCAGGCCGCCGGCTTCTCCCCAAAGCGGCCGGGGCGAGTGCTGGCGAGAATTACCTTGATCAGGGGAGATGGCATGGCGGGTACGGTAGCGGGGAGGGTGGTCGGGAGGGATGGACTCGAGCGCGCAAGTGTGAGCGCCGGAACGTCCTAGGCAATTCGCTCTCTCAGCGTCCTCTCGATCTCGCTTGTGAGCAAGTACAGGTCCGGGTTGCTTCGGTCCTCGGGGTCGAATGGGTGAAAGCCGAGGCTTTCCCACCAGCTTCGCGCGCGACTGTTCAGGGCGCTCACGACGACCGCACGGCACGCGGCCTGCGTGTTCAGCTCGATGGCGCTTGCGAGCACGTGCGCCACGAGCGCCCTGCCGATCCCCTTTCCGGCATACCGGTGGTCCACGGCGAGGCGTCCGAGCAGCAGAGCAGGCACGGGGTCCGGGGCTTTTTTCGAGAGGCTGATAGGAGCTGCCGAGCGGTCGATGCCTGTCATGGCAATGCTCGCGAAGGCGATCACGGTGTTCGTCTCGTCGGCGATCACCCAGGTGGCGGCGGTGTCGCGGCGGCGGTTCTGTCCCGCGTAGCGGCGCAGCCACTCATCGAGTGCTTGCTCGCCAGAATCGAATTGGCTGCGGTCGTGACGGCCCGGGTCCAGCGGTGCTGGGCGGCGAACTTCAGTCAAGCCACTTGAAGGCGTGCGGGCGCTTCAGCGCTTCGGCGAGGCGTTCGTTGACCTGTGCGGGAGCCTTTAGAGCCTGCTCGAAGGCCTGTGCCGCGTGCGCGTCGAGCCGGATCGTGTGGCGCTCGGCGAGTATCTCCTCGGCTCTTGCTGCCGCTGCTTGCAGCACGAATGCGGAGACGTTCACATGCGAGGCCTCGGCTGCGCGCTCGAGCAACGACTTCTCGCCCGGGTCCACGCGGATCTGGAGGCGCTCATCCTTTACGGCCATGTGCGCACAATGGCAGTACGCATGGAGTTTGTCAAGTTTTTCCTTTGACAGGCATGCTTGATGGCGGCCTGTAGATGTGATCCAGTTGGTCCGTCAAACGGCGCAGCAGGTTCTGGGTGCCGCGGCGGTAGATCCTTGATAACTCGAAGGCCTGCTTTCGCAAGAGCACAACCAGGGCTACGGATTGTTTCGCCGGCGGTAGTTTTCTCTGTCACGAACGGTTCTAGCGGACACGACTAGGTGTAGGCGTGCATTGGCACGGACGTACCTGCCGGGACGCATTTGCAAATGCCTTTTCGAGTTGATTACATCTCGTTTGCGCAGATCGCTACGATTCCATTCTTTCGTAAAGTGCTCAACGACGGGGAACCGATGGCCGACCTCAAACTCGACAACATCCAGGGCAACATCCTCGCAGGGTTTAACAAGGATTTCCAGACTTTCCTATTCGTCAACTTTCCGGCCGGCGGCGATGCCAAGGGGTGGTTGAAGGCGCTAGCGCCCGATGTTGCGACGAGCGCTGAGGTTAGCGCCTTCAACACACTGTTCAAGGCCATCAACGCCCGCCGTGGCGATGAGCAGGGGACGGTCAAGGCGACTTGGCTGAATGTGGCTTTGAGTGCCTCTGGGCTCGCCGCGCTTGGCGTTCCCCAGCAAGAACTCGAAGCGTTCTCGGCCTCGTTTAGAGCGGGCATGGCCGCTCAGGCCGGTGCGATCGGGGATGAAGGCGCGAACGCGCCCGTTCATTGGATCGAGCCCTTGGGCTCGACCGAAGTGCACGCTCTGCTCTTGCTGGCCTCGGATGATCCCTCCGACCTCGACGAGGCCGCCTTGCGCGAGATCGACCGGCTCGGCGAGCACGACCTGCGCCTGCTGTTCAAGCAGAACGGTCGTGCTCGCAGCGATCTCCCCGGTCACGAGCACTTCGGCTTCAAGGACGGTGTCTCTCAGCCAGGCATCCGCGGGTTCACCTTGGCGGCCAATCCCGCCGATCCCAACCAGGGCCAGCCGGGCCAAGATTTGCTCTGGCCCGGGGAGTTCGTCCTCGGCTATCCCGCCCAGCAGCCCCATCCCGAGCCTCCATCTCCGATGCCCGGCCCTCCCGGCTACGGCGGTGGCGAAGCGCCGCCCTCGGTCTCCACGTCGGAAGTCCCGGTCGACCCGGGGCCAGTTTCCGTTGGTGGGCCGGAATGGGCCGCCGATGGCTCCTATCTAGTGTTTCGTCGCCTTCAACAAGACGTCGAGGGCTTCGGCAGGTTTATGCAGCAATCCGCCGCGGCTGAGAACGTTTCCAGTGCGCTCCTCGGCGCCAAGCTGGTCGGTCGCTACAAGAGTGGCTGTCCGCTCGAGCACACCTCCGACGAGCCCGTTGGTCTGGACCCGCAGGTCGCTGACCCCTCGATCGCCGACGCCTCGCTGCTCTCAGAAGCCAAGATCAACAACTTCGAGTACTCCAATGATGCCGAAGGCGCAATCGTGCCTCGGGCAGCGCACATCCGCAAGGTCTACCCCCGTGACGAGGCCACCCCGGGCGGCGGCGAGGCCGACACCCAGACCCACCGGCTCCTACGTCGCGGCATCGCCTACGGCGAGCCCTTTGATCCGGGGGCGCCCAGCGGCAGCCCGCAGGCGGGAGATGTGACGTTCCCGCGGGATCGTGGGCTCCTGTTCCTCTGCTATCAGCGCTCCCTCGAAGATCAGTTCGAGTTCGTCCAGCGCCAGTGGGTAAACAACCCCAATTTCCCCCAGCCCGAAGCCGGTCAAGATCCCGTTATCGCCCAGCTGGCCGAACCGCGCAGTGCCCACGTCCCCGGTCTGGGGCAACCACAGTTGAGCATCCCTCAGTTCGTGCGCACAACCGGCGGGGAGTACTTCTTCACCCCCTCGATCTCGGCCTTGGTAAGGCTCAGTGCTGTGTAGGACACAGAGAGATCCCGTGAAATTGTCCAGCAAGCTCAGCAGCGTGGTAGCGAGCGATGGCTAAGCGAAACAGTTGGGATGGTCCCTGCGCCGTGTGCGGAGTCCAGGTGCGCGCATTCGAGGGCATCATCGACGCAGACGGCCCGACCGGCGGCTATCGGATTCTCTGTGCTGAGCACATGCCAGCCGGAAGCCTCGACCCGCCCAAGCCGCCCGATGTCGCCCGCTTGCCGTCGATCCATCTCGGCGAAGAGCGCTACGAGCGGTAGGGGGCGTGAGTCATTGGGTAGTGGTGCGTGTTGCCGTCCTGTGTGTGGTACGGCGCAGCGCGCTCGATCGCTTTGACTGCCGCATCGTGCTAGACGGCTTGCCTGGATACGCAGAAAGGCTTAGATAAGGAGGATTCTATTGAAGGCGACGACCGGAATCGAACCGGTGTGGACGGCTTTGCAGGCCGCTGCGTAGCCACTCCGCCACGTCGCCAAGACGGTCTACAAGCCTAGCGGGCACGGGCCTTTGAGGGCTATCTGGTGTCGGTACCCGAGTCCTTACGCATTGCTTCGATTCCCGTTATGAAGCTTTTCAGGATCCCTTAGCGGCATTTTCAACCGGCGTTAGCGGGTGTACACGAGTCGCTACGACACTTCATAGCCCCGACCTTGGAGGTTCCCATGAAGCGTCTCTTTCTACCTTTGATGATCGCCGCCCTCGCGGGAGCGACGGGGGCTACCACGTTCTTCCTCGCGTCCGGAGGCTCCGGCGGGCATCGAGCGGCTACCTCAGGTGCAGTCACTACCAGCACAAGCAGCTCGAGCGTGGGGGCCAGGCGGGAGGTGGCCACCAGCACGCCAACAGCCACCCAGATCTACCAGCAAGACGCAGCTGGGGTGGTATCGATCAAGGCGCTCACAGCTGAAGGCGGCGACACAGGAACAGGGATCGTCCTCAACGACGAAGGTTTGATCCTCACGAACAATCACGTGATCTCCGACGGCACGAGCATCACGGTCAGCCCTGGTAAGTCCTCGAACCTGACTCGCACAGCGACGATCGTCGGCGTGGACGCCAACAGCGACTTGGCCTTGATCAAGGTCGACCCTTCGGGCCTCGGGTTGAAGCCACTGAAGCTGGCCAGCTCGGACTCGCTTCAGGTTGGGGACCCGGTCTATGCGATCGGCAACCCCTATGGCCTTGACGAGACCCTCACACGCGGCATTGTGTCGGCCTTGGGCCGCGAAATCTCGGCTCCCAACGGAGCCACAATCAAGAACGCCATCCAAACTGATGCGGCTCTGAACCCTGGCAACTCGGGCGGTCCCTTGCTCAACGACCAAGGCGACGTGATCGGGGTCAACTCGCAGATCGCCAGCGACGCGGCAAGTGGCGAAGGGTCACAGCCAGGGAGCACAGGCGTCGGGTTCGCGATCTCATCGAGCACCGTGTCTGAAGTGATCAAGACGATCGAGTCCGGTGGCGGGACGTCTGGCCCTCAGCAGGTTGAACGCGGCTCGGGCTCGCAAGAAGAAGGGCAGGCCGGTGGCGAATCCTCGCCTTATGGCACGCAGTCGCCTTATGAAGTTGAAGGTTCCCAAGGGAATGGCGAACGTGGCCAGGTGGAAGGACGCGAAGCCGGTCCTTATGGCTTTGAATCTAACCCCGGCGTGGAATCTGGAGGCGCTGGCGTGGGGGGGGAATCAGTTGGCCCTGGTGGGGAAGGCCAGGTTGTGATTGTGCCTTGAAGGGCTCAAGCCCGCGAGTCTTGACGGGTTTGCGGGCTTGGGGGAAGGGCCTTGCGCGGTGTCGTCTAGGACAGCTGGGCAAACGCGACATATCTCCCCATCGCCAAGGGGTTGTCGCGCGATCTCGGGCCGTCGCCGTTGATAGGCTACGTCGGTTCCCAGGGCGATTAGCTCAGCTGGGAGAGCGCCGCCTCGACAAGGCGGAGGTCACTGGTTCGAGCCCAGTATCGCCCATCGTCGGATTTGGCTCTAGGGGGCGAGAATCACGCCTTGCAGTCCTCGGTTTGGTAGCAATTTGGTAGCAATCGTCGCGCGTCCGGGGACCTGGTCGGCGGCGTCGGCTGCAGCGGGAACAACCTTTGTCGGACGCGAGCAGACGGCTGGAAGCCGGGCGGTCGTAGGCGGGCTCTGTCTCCCCGACTACAAGGTCGTTGGCTGTTGGAGGGACGGAGGAGCGCCCGGGGCGCGGAGATTGGCTCTCGGATCAGGGTTGCGATGGGTGTCGGCGCAGAGCAGCCTTCGCGCACCGCAAGAAATCGCCCACGCGACGAGGCGTGGGCGGTCTGAGGCAGCCGATCGCGGGGTCGGGCTACGGGAGCGCTACATGGCGCCTTCCGGTAATCTGATCTGTGCTGGCCATTTGAGTTAGATGGTTTCTCTGAGAAGTGGGGGCTGTTGTTGGTTGGATGGACGAACAACCTCGATGAGGTGATCTGCGGCGGGCGTGTCGACCGTGTCGGTTGGCCTGGGGCGGCGCGCTTCTGGCCGTCGTGAGCGCTCAGCAGCCATTTGAGACGGTCGTCGCAGCCGTCTTCTTTGGGCTTCTCATCAGCGGTCTCACGCTCGAGGCCGCGAGGGTTCGCGCGCAGCAGGCATCGGGCGGCGCCGAGCCCGGGCGGATGCGTGCGTGCGCTGCAGTAGGACTGATTCTGCTCGTGATTCTCGGGCTGCTGGGAACTCTGCTGAGCCTGATCTTGACGCCGCCACGGTGGACCGAGTGGATAATCTTCACCGACGTCATCGTCACTCTGGTCGGCGTCACGACACTGGCCTTCGACGTGCTGTTCGCCAGGATCGATACGAGAACGTGGCTACGCGTTGCCTCCGTTCTCGTCTCGGCGGCCGTTTGTGCCGCCCTGGTCAAGGCCTTCTTCTTCGACCACGGGACTGCAGTGCATTTCGGCAGCTACACAGTGGCGGGCACCTGCGCGGATCTCACTTGTGGGCTGCGCCAGCATGTCGCGCCCAACACCGAATCCTCATTCGCTGGGGCGAAGCTGCTGAGCGACGGGACCAAGGTGCGCATTCGCTGCCAAATAGTCGGTGGTCCCGTCTACCTGCACCATGGACATGGGGCCTCGGTGATCTGGGACCAGCTCGAAAACAGGCGCTATGTGAGCGACCTTTTCCTCAACACGGCCCGGTACGGCACCTTCGACCCGGCGCTCCAGCGCTGCAGCGGCAATGCGGCCGCGATCGCCCCATGAGAGTCGCCGACTTCAGGCGCCAGCAGGCTTGGTTCAGGCTCCTGCTGCTCATCGCTGCACTCCCCGCCAGCACCATCAGCGGCGTCTCAGATGCTCGGGGCGCCGCATATGCTGTGCAGCTACGAAATCCATCCACGACTCGCGCCGACCGCCTGGTGGGGGTGACGATCGAGATCACGACCAATCCTCACACGCGGTGCACTGCCCGGGTGACCGTCGCCGTCCACGGCAGCATGGTCCGACGCAATCTGCCAGCGCTCACGACGAGCGCCAAGGGCGATGGTCTATGGGAATGGCAGATCAACGGGAAGGTGCCCTCCGGTCGCTGGACCCTGCGGGCGAGTTGCTCGCTGCGCGGCCCATCGAAGCCGGCCGAAGACGAACGTTCCTTTAATGCTCCTCGGGGAGCCGGCAAGGGGAGCGAAGTTGGGCTCTTCGTTCCCGGCTCGGTTCACGCGCGGGGCATCGTCATCAAGGGGTCCTCGGGAGGCGACGGCGGCGGCGCCAACGGGCGCTATCCCAGAGACCAGTGCACCTGGTGGGTCGCAAACGCCAGGCCCGACCTGCCTTATTTCCCCGGCCAGTCTGGGGACGCCCTCAACTGGGCCACCTCTGCCCGGCGACACCACATCCCGACGGGCACGGAACCCGTGCCGGGAGCCGTCGCCGTGTTCCAGCCCGGGGAAGCTGGAGCGGGAGAATTCGGTCACGTCGCCTACGTCCTCAGCGTCGACACCTCCACGCACACGATCCGCGTCAGCGAGGAGAACTTCACCGGGCGACAGCCCGATGAACGACCGATCTACTGGGCTGGGCTGAAGGGTCTGCGCTTCATCTACGGCGGGCCCGCCGGCGAAGGACCTGCCTCACTGACGAAGCTCCAAGACCTCGCAAAGCAAGCCGAAGAAGAACTCCGCGCCCGCGAACAAGCCGAACGGGAAAGACGCGAAGCGCGAGCCCGGGAAGAACAGCGCGCGAAAGAAGCGGCAGAAGCAAAAGAACGCGAAGAACGAGAACACAAAGAAACGCTCGAACGCGAACAAAAAGAAAGAGAAGTCATCACCAGCGTCAACGAAACGCATGGAGACCTGGCGCCCTACGACGGTGAATTCACAGTGGCCTTCCAGAAATTCACCGCCGCGTCCGACCGTCTCACGTACGCCGGTGTCGTGATCGCAAACCCGGCGCTGCCCGTGGGGCCGGATGAAGCCGATCAGCTCGACTTGAAAATCTGCGATGCTCCCGAATGCGGAGGGTCGGTGCTGGCAGACATCCACGTGACGGTGAACAACTACGGTCTCAGCGCTGCCGATCTGGGCGAAGTGACCGTTGTGCCGGGTTCGGCCTACTATCTCGTCTGGACGCCGCCAGCCAACGCCCACGGCTCTAAATGGCTTGCCTTCTGGCACGCCGGCAAACCACACATCGTCGGCAGCGAAGAACTTGAGGCCGTGGTGCGCGGCTACGAACACGAAGGCGCCGGGCCCAACCCGCCGAAGCGGGCGCTCATCAGCTATCAGCACACCAAGCCCCCTCCTGCACCTTTCGCCGGGCCCTTCATCTATGCCGATGAGCCGTTCAAAGCGGCCTCTAATCGAATTACCGAAATTGGAGCAGTCGTTGGCAATCCAGAGCGCGAAAGACTCGAAGAAGTCGGCACGATGACGCTTCGACTCTGTGAAACGGCTGACTGCACGAGCGGTGTCCTCGCGACCGCTACGCCGTCGATCATCAACTACGGCGTGACAAAGGCCAACATCGGTCGCATCGCTGTCACGCCAGGCAAGACCTACTATGTGAACTGGACGAGCCCACCCGAGATCGGCAGCGAAGCGTGGGTCACCTTCTGGCGAGGCCGAGGGCCAACGCCCGAACAGGCCACGGCGATGGAGGCCTTTGCGAAGGGCTACGACGAAGGCGCCCTCAAACCGACGCCTTCCTACGTGACGGAGACCGCTGAAGCATTTGGAGCACCGACCTTTCGCAACTACGCCAACGCAACCGAAGAAGGATTGAGCATCGAACCGGCGCAGACCGTCGAAGTGACCTGCAAGGTGTTTGCGCCGAAGATAGCCTCCTCCGAACCCGACGGCTACTGGTACCTGATCCACACCAAACCGTGGAACGACGCGTATTACGCCGTCGCAAACGCTTTCCGGAATGCCCCAGAAGGCAGCGAAGTGCGCAACACCGATCCGAGCGTGCCCGACTGTTGAGCAACGCTCTCAGGTGGCCATAGCGCGCACCTCCGGCGAGTAGGTCCGGCTACGGGCGGGGTACCCAATCGGTACCGCCCAGTCGGTGCGTCCGCGAGCTTCTCGCATGGTCGGCAGGACACAGCAATTGCTGTGTCCTCGCACTGCTGTGCATCTAGTCTGTACTGGCAGTTGGAGCGAAGCGACGCGGCCGGCGTCCTGGCCGCGTCGGGGAGCCGTGGCCGGGCGGTGCGTGCGGTTCGGTGTGGCCGCGCGTGCGCGGCTGATCGGACTGTCGTGATCGGCCGCGCGTGGTTGTCGGTCAGATGCAGCCCGTGAGCCTGTTGGACTCTCGGGCGGCTCGCGTTATGAAGGCGAACTCGTTGAGGCGGTGGATCACCCCCTTGCCTCGTAGCCGGGCGAGGCTGTCGATCACGGCGATCCGGTCCATGCCGGTGAATTCACGGACGATCTCATCCTCCGACCAGGGCTGATCTGGGTCAGCGAGGAGGTGGATGACGGCCTTGTCGATGCGGTCATCGTCCTCGGCTGCTGTGGCTGTAGGCTCGTGCTGCATGGGAAGGTCCTTCCTTTCCGTGCAGCGCCCCGGGCTGTCGAAAGCAGCGCCGGGCACTTCAACACATGGTTGCGTGACTTATAGTCCATAGACTAATAGTCGTCAAGACGGAAAGCTTCGCTGGTGCCGATTCGCTCCCCAGCTCACGCTGCGTTCGGGAACGCGGTCCGCGAGATTCGCACCCAGCGCGGCATATCCCAAGAAGCTCTCGCGGACAAATGCGGCCTCGACCGCACCTACATCAGCGGCATCGAGCGCGGCGAGCGCAACCCAAGCCTGACCAACATCCTCAAGATCGCCGCCGCGCTTGAAGTCCGCGCCGCCGAGATCCACGATCGCGCCGACGCGATCCTCGCTGCCGCGAAGGGCTCCAAGAAGCATTGAGCGGCGTACATCCGAAATTGGTTGGCCGCTTTTAGCGAGTTGGGGTCAGTAACCATGATGGCCGCCACGAAGCCACCACAGGACGCGCCCGCGCCAGCAGCCGCGCCTTTCTCGCCGCTTCTTGATGCGGCGGAAGCTGGGCAGTTGCTGTCGGTACCCGCGTCGTGGGTACTCGCTGAGGCACGCGCGAACCGGATTCCGCATGTGCGGCTCGGGCGCTATGTGCGGTTCAGCGCGGACGATTTGGAGGAATGGTGGCGAGCACGGATGCGGGGGCCGTGGCGTACGCGAGGTGCAGCCTCGCTTACAGCGCGCTCGCTGCTTGTCGATCGACAGGCAGAGCGCGGGAGGCGTCCTGACTAACGAGACGGCTATCGCGTTGAAGCAGCCGCAGCGCCCGCTACCTTGGGCGGCCGATAGTGGCGCGCGATCAGGGAGACGATGAGTGATGGCCACAGCGAGGAAGACCACCCGACGCCCCTACGGAGCTGGCTCGCTCTACGCGCGTGGAGGCGTCTGGTATGCACACTGGCGTGCAGACGGTGGGCGGCAGGTCAAGCGTCGTGTCGGCCCGATGCGCGTCGAGGGCTCGCGGGATGGCCTGACACGCAGCCAGGCCGAGGCAGAGCTGCGTCGGCTGATCGCGGAGACGAAGCCCGCCCGGACGACCACCGGCGACGCGCTGACGATGGCCGAGCTGGGACGCCGTTACCTCGCGAACCTGGAGCGTCAGAGCCGCAAGAAGGCGACGACGACAGCTGTGGAGTCGATCCTGCGCGTTTGGCTTGAGCCGTTCTTTGCAGAGCGCGATCTACGCCGGATCACGGCCCAGGACGTTCAGGATTTGATGACGATGATGGAGAAGGGCGAGCGGCCTGGACCGAAGGCGAAGGGGGACCGTCGCTATGGGCGTCCTGTCGGCGCAAAGTCCGTTCGTAACTACATCGGCTACCTCTCGGCGCTGCTCGGGTTTGCCGAGCGCAAGGGATGGCTGCCCGTGAACGTCGCCCGGCATATCGAGCTGCCCGGAAAGCCCGAGAGCGCCGAGATCAGGTTCCTTGAGCCGCTTGAGGTGCGCGCGCTCGCTGACGCCGCAGTCGATGGTCCGTACCGCGAGATCGATCGTGCGATGTATCTCACGGCCGCGATGACCGGTCTGCGGCAGGGCGAGCTGGTGGCGCTTCGCTGGCGCGACGTGGACTGGACCGCCGGTCGGATCAGGGTCCGCCAGAACTACGTGCTGGGCGAGTTCGGCACTCCGAAGTCCCGTCGTTCGACGCGCAGTGTTCCGATGGCCGACGAGGTTGCGGGAGAGCTTGACCGGCTTAGCCGCGCGGCGGGGGAGAGCAGTGGCGATGCTCTCGTGTTCGCCGATCCCCATACGGCCGGGCCGCTCGACAAGGCGGCGATCCTGCGGCGCTTCCGCCGGGCGCTCAAGGCCGCGCAGCTTGAGCAGTCGCATCGCTTCCACGATCTGCGTCACACGTTCGGCACGGCGATGGCTGGTACCGGCGTTCCTATGCGGACCTTGCAGGAGTGGATGGGGCATCGGGACATCGAGACGACCCAGCGCTATGCGGATTACTCGCCGAGCGCGCACGAGTCGGCGTTTGTGGAGGCAGCCTTTGGTCGGGCGGCACCGGCCGAGCGGCTAGCGCAGACGACGTGACGGCGCTCGAAGATGCCTAAGGATCGGACTCGACGCCGCTTCCTGGCCCCGGACGTGCAGCTCGTGGTAGAGCGTTCGAGCGAACATCCCGTCGAGTACGCGATCCTGCTCCTCGCGTTGCGGGACGGTCGCTGGCGCACGGTGCGCACGTTCGACAACGCCCACGATCCGAGCGAGCACCACGAGCACACATACGTCGGCCTGGAGAAGCAGTCTCCCGCCGTCACGTATGGCCCGGTGAACGATGCGATGTACGCGGCCGAACTCAAGCTGCTGCGCGAGTGGCGCGATATCGTTCACGCTTGGGAGCACATGCAATGAGCGAGATCACCGACAAGACTGATGAGCTGTTCATGGCGGCGTCGCGTAGCGACGATGATCTCGGCTACCCGGCGGATGTTGCGTTCGTTCCTAGCGATGAGGAGTGGACCGACGACGTTCTCTGGCGCAACCTGATCGAAGGGCAGGCGACCGTCCTTGTCGGCGAGGACACCGAGCTGCTGCTCGTCCCGTTGCGCCGCGGCGTGATCGACCGGCTCAGGGGCCGGGTGCCTGTCAGCGTCGCGCCCCGAACGCATGGGCACGCCTCGTCCTACGCAACGTTGAGTCGTCTTGGGCGTCACCCGGTGCGCCAGATGCGCGCCCTCGCGCACGCCTGACTTGCCGGCAAGCGCCTGGGCTGGTGCGGCGTCCCCGAAGTGGCTTGTCGATTCGCGGCGCCGTAAAGATCGCTCGCACACCTGCTTTTTCGTCCAGGGCGAACGGAGGCTCTGTCCTCGAAAACGGGGAGTCCAACGTCTTCCTACAGGGTTCGCCAGCGGCCCGATCGCCTCAAGCGCGCCCACCGCGCACGACGGGCAGATTAGCTATGCAGCGCGGCCTGCTCCTGGGCGCTAGGAAAGGCCCACGCCGCTCGCTCGCGCCGCTCCTGGCGGAAAACGAACCGTAGTTGTTGCGGCGGTCGAAGCTGGGCCTCTGCCGACCGGAAGGTGGCGCACGGCTCAGCGAGGTCGAGAGCACAGAGAAGGTTCTGGCGAAAGTAGCAATCGTCACAAGAAACCTTGACGGCCTTCGCTGAGCGTTTTTGGCTCATCCGACGGCCCGATCTTGCACGCACGAAGCCAGCTGTCCAGCCAATGGTAGGCGCTGAACCATGCCAGAGTACATCGATACTACGATAGCAAAGCTGTGGACATCAATCAAGCACGACCACGTTATCCACAGCAAACAGCTCTTACTACTCGATAGTCAATGCCAATACTGTGGGCTATAGCTTGACATAGCCTGGCGGTGTTTGATAAACACGCCTACACTGTGGATAGTCCTGTTGACAAAGCTCGTATGCGCAGAGGCAACATGCTACGCATGCGATCAGAGCAGCTCTTCGGCAACCCTGATCGCCTCGCCGTAGCCATCGCTGTGGCTCGGAGCGACCATAACGTCATTGACGTGGCAGGACTTCAAGGGGTCCTCGGCGGATGGCCCAGCCGCCGGATCTGGGCGCAGCTCAACTCGTTGGCACGTGCGGGGCTCTTGGAGGCTGTCCTCGCGGATGGCGCTGTCGAGGGTCGGTACGCACGCAAGCCGACCCACTTCTGGGATGCATGCATAGAGCTCGATAAATGCCAGGACCAAGACGGAAACCCGGGCACGATCGGAGAATCGCAGGCGATGAGCCACGCGATGCTCGAGCACACGTGGTCGCTGGTGACTACGCGGCTCCGACGCGTAGTCGGTGATGCTGCTTATAGACACTGGCTGGCTCCTCTGCGCGCCATCGAACTCTCTGATAATCGTCTCGTGCTTGAAGCACCATCCCATACCGCTCGATGGCTTCGTGACCGCTTCGGCGGAACGATCCAAACGTGCGCCCAGCTGGCTCTCGGGCGAGACGTAACTGTTGAGTTTGCGATTCACGACAGCGAGTTCGCGCCAGATGCCGACTCGTCGGCATCTTGGGTGTACTCACCGGATGCCCGTCTGCAAGCTGTGCCGGTTGCACCGTCGGCGTTGCGCGGGCCAGGCGGAAACCCAAAGCTCACGTTTGACCAGTTCGTGATTGGTAATTCCAATCGTCTTGCCCATGCTGCTGCTTTGGCAGTCGCTGAGCTGCCGGCTCAGGCGTACAACCCCTTGCTCATCTTTGGACCTCCAGGTGTCGGCAAGACTCACTTGCTCAGCTCGATCGCTGCCATGCTCTCCGCGCACAACCCAGACGCTGTCGTTCGACTGATCACAGGTGAGTCCTTCACAAATGGCTTCCTAGCCGCATCCCAAGACGGCGACGCTGAGGGGTTCAGGCGCTCCTTTCGTGACGTCAACGTTCTCCTCGTAGACGACATACAGTTCTTGGAGCGTAAGACCAGGACCGAACGGGAGTTTCTTCACATGTTTATCACGATGCAAGACGCCGGTTGTCAGATTGTGCTCACATGTGACCGGTCACCGCGAGATCTGCTGACAATTCATGATCGGCTGCGTGCGCGAATGATGTCCAGCCTAGTAGTTGACATCATGCCTCCAGACCTTGAGTTGCGGAAGGCGATAATTCGTAAGCGCATTCACAGCGATGGCATTGGACCGGCGGGAGAGGACGCGATCTCCGTAATCGCCGAGCGGGTCTGTAGGAATGTTCGAGCACTTGAGGGGGTACTAATTCGGGTGGCTGCTTTCAGCTCATTGACTGGCCGCCCTTTCACCTCTGCACTTGCGCGCGAGGTACTTGACTCTCTCTACCCTTCTGCTCGTGTCGGCCACGCGCCATCAGTGCGGCAGATTCAGGAGGCCGTGAGTGAGGAGTTCGATGTCACCGTTGATGAGCTGCTTTCGGCTACACGAGTGGCTCGTGTTGTCTGGCCTCGCCAAATCGCCATGCTCCTCGCCCGTGACCTGACAAATCAGTCGTTGCCAACGATAGGTCGCCAGTTCGGTGGGCGTGACCACACCACGGTTTTGCACGGCTGTAGACGTGCCGCAGCGCGTGTTACGTCGGACGCCGAATCAAAGCTATTGATCGAGAAATTGCGCCGTACCCTTACGCAGCCGCGCTCGCCGGCCGAGGGATTCCCGGAGGACCTCTCGGCGCTCCAAGAGGTCGGAAAGGTGTGATATGACCGATGGGCAAACGTTTTCTCAGCTCGAAAGAGACTTTGTGAACTCGCGCAGAAGATGCTCGCGGGGCAGGCACCGAAGCCAATGGGGGTACTATCGAGCCTGCTCAGACACCGTGAGCAGTTGGCCCTGGCGGGCGTCGCGTGCTGCTACCGCGATCGCCTTCGATCAAACTGAGTGTTTTTGAGCGGAGGCGAAGTTGTCCTCGAAAGCCGCCGTATCGCTCGAAGGGTCAGGCGAGATAATCGAGGAGACCGGCAGGCTATTCGAGACGATAGTTGGTTTGAACCAGCGGCGGATTGCGCTTAAACTCGACAATGAGCGGAAGAGGCAGGAAAATGCCCGGGAGCGTATAAAAGACGAACTAGCGGTCACTAAAGAACTGCTCCAGGTACTCGGGGACTATCTTGAACTAAAGTTGGGGGACGATTTTCGTTCGAGTCCCGAGGCCAAAGCTGCTATCGGCGATGTGTTGGCAGAGGCATTGGCCATTAGCGATGGGCTGGTGGGCGAAAAGAAGTTCGCACTACTCTGGTGGGTCGAAGGCCAAGGAAACGAGATCGCTTGATGGCAACGATGTGCAGCCGTTGCCGCGTCGAGCGACTAAAGACGACGACTGCGCTCGTAGGAAACAAAGCGTATGGATGAGGCAGCAGGAGACGACTGAATTGGACGAACAGGAGTCGTGCGAGCGATCGTTACCAGCGCCGCGAATCGACAAACCCACTTTGGGAACGCTGTACTAGGTCGGGGCCGTGCGCGTGGCTGCGCAAGTAGCTCGCGGCTGGCGATCTGACGCGCCGCGTCGTCGAGTTGCGCATCGCTCAAATCACCGAGTGCCCAGCAATGCAGCAGCATTCTGGTTCAAGGCCCTCGGCACGCACGCAGGCGAGAGCGTTCTCAGCCGCTTGAGCGCTCGTCGTCATGCTCCCGATGCTAACGCTGCGATCTGCCGTGAGCTTGGTAGCAATTTTGGTAGCAATTTGAGCGAAGCTGAGCTGATCTGAGGGCACCGGAGCCCAATAAAACCGGGCTATCTGGTCGTACCTGGACGCCAGAGGCGAGTTCGAGCCCAGTATCGCCCACTAAAGACGCCTGACGCCACCGAGGAGAGAGGACGTCGAATTCTGCGCCAGAAGGTGCCGCACGTCAGCCGTTTGGACTGGCGAGGCTCTCCAGAGCATCCGTGTCATGGGCTTCAACCGCGCCCCCGGCTAGCGAGCTGAGTCTTGCGGCTGGAACCCGGGCTCGACGCAGGTTCGCCTCGACGGCGCTGATCGCTGCGGCAGACTGTGCACTGGAGAGAACACCGCTCACGTTCGCGCCGCGGAGGGCCGCGGCTACTCGGACGCCGTTGGATCCCCTGCTCCTGAGCACCTTTCGCAACTCGCTGTGGAGGCTCCGGAAATGGACGTACTGGCGCTGTGCAGCTGAATAGTCGTGCGCCCGGATGGCTGTGCTGTCACGGTTCATCGTGACGAGTAGAGCGTTGGTAATGGCATCGGCTCTTGCGCTGTTGGTGAGCATCTCCAGCTCGGCTGTGCGAAGACTCGTGCACAGAGACCGTTCAGCGCTTGGTATCGCGGCGCAGGACGGTAGAGCCGGCCGATTGGGCGCGCGGGGCGTCGCGAGCCGGTGGAACTGGTGATCGGGTGGGTCACTGATGATGCGGTAGTCGTTGATCACCCTTGCTGTCGCGTCGTTGCTCTCCAGCAGCGCGCCGTCCTGACCGAGTTCGTTCAGCACGGTGGAGAACGCGAGCCCCGAGTTCAGTCCGAGCGCAACCGACAGTCCGTGTGCCTTCCAGGCCTCTTCGAGCGCTGGTCCGAGGTCTTCCCGCGCCTGTTCCTTGAGCTGTTTGAGGCGCGCTTCGCTCGTTTTCTGTCGCGAGGGTGCTGTGCCTTTTGGGCTCGACCCTGCGCCGCCCGGGGCCGGGTTGGTCTTGATGTCGTTCCCCGGCGCCGGGCTGGTCGCGCTGACGGTGAGGGTCATGCTCTCCTTGACGTGGGTTTCTTCTGGCAGACATGTGCAGTGGCTGATGCCGTCAAAGGAGAACGTCCGCGTTCTGGTCGCGGGCGTGCCGGGTGAAAATTCGAGCGGGTCGAGGATGGCTTCGTATTCCTTCATCTGGGCCGGCGAGAAGGTTTCCTGTCTGAGCAGCATCTCGTTGGGTTGCAGTAGTTCTTCGGACTGAGCCGAGCTGCAGCTCCCTTTTTGGTCTTCGAGGACGGGGACCTCTGCAGGGACACCGAGGGCGACGTACTTCCATCCCGGGCTCGGGAAGTCGCTGGTCTCGTTCAGGAACCAGCCTCCCGCAACCGGGTTCTTCGCCGACGCAAGCGAGAGCGTTGCCGTGCCGTCGTAGCAGTTGTTGTTTCCTTCGGTCGAGGCCGACCCGCTCACTGAGGAGAAATCGAGGGCCAAGGCGCCGTCGGAACCCGCCGAGTTGGAGGTCGCGGTCCAGGTGAGCGTGCGCAGCTGGTGGGCCGGCTTGCCCTTGGTCGGGAACACCTCGAGGGACATGCTTCCCGAGTAGGTGATCTGCACCGGGGGGAGAGGCGTAGCCGAGGCCATCGTGGTTTCGACCAGGGTGGTGCCTGCGAAGACGAGGAGGGTCACGGCGAGCGCTCCGCAAAACCTCGTCATAGCGTTAAGCCGACGAGCAGCACAAGTGCCCAGGTCGTGTCCCCCCATCGCCATCCGGGCAAGCTATCACCCGCGAGGACTGCACAATGGCGGAGGGCTTCATGCTCAGCTTTGAGTCGTGGGGGTGGGACGAGCTATATTCCGCTCGCGGATGCTGAGGGACCAAAACATGCGACGCATTGGACTCGTGGTCTTGGTGGTCACGCTGCTGCTTGCGCTCATCGGCACGGCCGGGCAGGCCTCCGGGTACTCACCCGGCTGCGGAGAAATCCCGATCGTCGGTGGGATCCCGCCGTGGGGCTTCCATACTGGTCCCCCGATCGGCGATACAGGCAGCTTCGCTCGTGGGCATGGCCAAATCAATCCGGAAGCGAACACCGTCTCCGGGATCCTGTGCCAGGAAGATCGATTCCGAGGCCAGCCCACCCGCGCGATCACGATGACGGTCGAACACCACCTCCTCTATCACTCGCACGTCGCAATGATGTGGGGCTACCCCGGGAACGTCATGAAGATCAGGGTCCGTGTGCGGGCAAGCGACGATCCGAAATGTGAAGTCGGAACCGTTGGGCACGCGACCTTGTTCGCGAGCTACAACGGCGTGCGCAGCGACAGTGTGCAGTTCAGGTTCCCGGCTGCGTGCAGAGACCACGACCACCTGTACCACGGACCGCAGGTCAATAACCAGGTACCGCCGCTCTAGGCGAGCTCAGGGTCGCGAGCCGGATGCTTTCGAGGTCGCTGCTCTGGTCCCAGCGTCTAACTGCCATGATCCCGGGTACACGCTCGAGGACAGCTTCCGCCAGGAAACCCCACCCGCCGAGGAGGAACCAATGGGCTTCGACCAATACCACGAGCCGCCCGAGGAGCTGCCCGAGGAGACGCGTACATTCGCGCGTCTCTGCGCCTCGCTCACTGAGGAGGCGGAGGCGATCGGGTGGTACGAGCAGCGCTTGGCTGTTGAGCGCGACCCCGAAGCGCGGGCCGTTATGGCCGATGCGGTCGGTGAGGAGTACAAGCACTTCTGCATGGACCTCGAGTTCCTCATCCGGCGCAAGCCGAAGTGGCGAGAAATCGCCCAAGGAGTGCTCTTCCAGCAGGGAGGCATTGTCGAGCACGGTGAGGCCGCGGAGGCCGCCGCCGGCGATTCAGCCTCGCCGGATGACGACCCTTCCAAAGGGTCACGCATCATGGCTGGCAGTCTGGGCATAGGAAGCCTCAAGGAGGGACAATGAGCCATCTGCTGCGTGAGCACGCGCCGATCACCGAGACCGGTTGGCGAACGATCGATGATGAGGCCCGCGAGCGCCTGCTCCCTGGGTTGGCCGGTAGACGACTTGTGGACTTCTCCGGGCCCCATGGCTGGGAGCACTCGGCGACCAACCTTGGTCGCGTCGAGAGCGCCGACGTGAGCACGATTGATGGCCTGGAAGCAACCCGCCGCATTGTCCTTCCACTGATCGAGTTGCGTGCGCGGTTCAACGTCTCCCGCGAGGAGCTTCGCGCTGGTGACCGTGGTGCGCAGGACGTCGATTTCGAGGATCTAGACGTCGCGGCTCAGCGAATCGTCGAAACCGAGAACCTCGCTGTGTTTCACTCCTGGTCGAAGGCAGGAATGGATGGGATCACCGAGCGCTCACCCCACAATGCGATCGAAGGTGAGGGGAGCGTTGAGAAGTATCCGGCGCACGTCGCCCGAGCCGTGGAGTTGCTGTTGCGGGGCGGGATAGCTGGACCGTATGGGCTGGCGCTAGGTCGCGAGGAATACACACGTGTCGTTGAGAGTGCCGAGCATGGCGGCTATCCGCTGCTCGATCATTTGCGCAAGATCCTCGAGGGTCCGATCGTGTGGGCGCCGGGGGTGACCGGGGCAGTTGTGTTGAGCATGCGCGGTGGCGACTTTGCACTGGAGTCCGGCCAGGATCTCTCGGTTGGCTATGAGTCTCACGACAGCGACACGGTCACCCTCTATTTGGAGGAGTCCTTCAGCTTCCGTGTCTTGACGCCCGAGGCTGTCGTCGCCATCTCCCCACTGGGCTCCTGACGCTTTCGCCAGTGCTGGTAGGGGCTCACAAGCTGATCCGACCGTAGGCGGAGCTGAGCGGAAGCTCGAGCTCGGCCAGGACATCGAGGTGCCGCTGGGCCCAAGCGATTGCGAGTCCCGGCTGCATCCTGTCCCCACTGGCCACGTGCTCAAGTACGACTGATCCGGTGGGGGTGTTCACCTTTTCATCGGCATTGCCTAGCTCCGGATCGGGTGAAGACGTTGCTTGTGCGACCGCCGCCCCGAACGACTCGTACCAGTCACAGCGCGCACGTCGTTCGGCCTCGAGGGCGTCGCATGCCTGAGTCAGTCGCGGCAGCTTGCCGTCAACCGGCGCCAAACGCATGAATGAGTGGGCGTCCTGTAGCAGGCGGGCAACTCGTCGCACGCGACTGGCGCCGGTGGCGAGCAGGGTGAGATCGTTGATGCGGCTGCGTCCGGAGCCGCGGTTGGCTAGGTAGTCGCGCATCGCCGTGTCGAGCAACTGTGCGGTATCGAACGCTTCGCGCGCGGCAAGGCTCGAATGAGCCTGCTCGCTGTCGCCGAGCAGCGCTGTGATAGTCGCGTCGAGATAGTGAGCCGCGCTCGCGTACGCGGCGCCGATCGTGCTGCGCAGGATGGCAGTTGCACCGCGGGGCCAGAGTAGGAGGCCTACGAGCAGACTCACGCCGGCCCCGATCGTGACGTCCTCGACACGCACCAATCCAACCCGCCAGCCGGCCGGATGGATCAGGTTAAACAGCACGAGCACCACGATCGTGAAGGCTGCTTGGCCGGCAGCAAACGAAATCGTCTGAGGCGCATATGCGGCCAGCAGCACCGCAAATGGCAGCACCGCCCAGAGTACGCCGCGATCGCCGCCCACCGCTACCACGATTAGCCCGCCGACGACGATCCCGGCCAGCGTTCCAAGCAGTGCCGAGGCAATCGTTGCGCTTGTGGAGAGTGCGCTCGATCGCAGTACGGACATGGTCCCGAGCACGATCCAGAACGAGTTCTGCAGGTCTGCAAGCTGTCCGACCAGAACCGCGAGCGCAAGTCCGATGGCCCCGCGCAAACTGTTGCGCAGCCACACAGACTTCATGCTCGCGTGTGTCCGCACCAGTCGACGAGCCGTCCCCATGTGTGTGCGCAGCGTCTGTCTCGTCACCGCTTTGGTGGCATTCTCACAGGCCTCTTGGGTATCTCGACCCGCCTGCAAGATCCCGAAGGAAAGCGCCCGCAACCGGTAGGCCTCGTCAAGCTCGATCGCGGCCTCGGCCTCGTCGCGGTCTGGTTGCATGCGCTGGAAGTGCTCCAACTGAGCTCTTCCGAAGACATCATGTGCCTGTCTCAGGCGGGTCAGATCGAGTGTCAGGTCCGATGGGGCATTGTCGAGGCGCATCGCCATCCCGCGCAACGCGGCCGCCGCCGCTGTCTCGATCTCGGCGCGCTCGTCAGGACAGGGAGCGGCTGTGCTCGCGAGTGCGGGCATGAGGTCCGCGACTCGCAGTAGCCAGCCAAGATCTTCGATCAGACGCGCCAGTGCAGCGGTTGGGCCGGCTGTCCCACTTGGGCGTTGGGTCATCGACACAAAGCGACTGCGCACGGCGACCGTCGCAGCGCGCGCATTCTGCTCGGCGATGTCGGCGGCGGAATGATCGCCTCGGGATCTCGCCTCCGCCAACTCAGCCAGTCAGCGTGCTGCCCGCGCAACATCTCGGCGGAGCGCGCTGCGCGGGCGCGTGGGCCACAGCAGCAAAGCAGCCGGTATGCAAAGTGCTCCCGCGAGTCCCCAGCCAGCCAATCGTGTGGGGATCTCCGCTGCGTGGGCAGGCACCATCACCGGCAGTACGAACGTGAGCGTCACGGCCGCACGAGCTGCCACCACATAATCGTCGAGCACGCCGGCGAACAAGATCGCGAAGGCGACCAGCCCCATCGCAACTGTCGCGAGCCAGGTCGAGCGCGAGCAGAGTGTTCCGAGCACGATCAAAACGGCGCCGACTATCAGCAGCAACAGATATGCGCGCAAGCGAGCGCGCCGAGGGCCGCCGAAATCCGCGAATACGAGCAGCGCCATCGAGCCGAAGGCCGCAAACAAAGCCATCGGCTTGCTGTCTATGACCACCAGCGAGAGCGCAAAGGCGAGCGGCGTCACAATCGCGGCTCGCAAAGCGCTCTTGAGCACGAACATGCCCGGGTCGGCTGCTCGCAGGCGAGTGATCATTGAGACCGGCGCCAGTCGGGCATGTTGGCCACCGACTTTCTCGGGACTCTCAGATCTCGGCCGCAAGGCGCTCATGGACAGAGCGCACGGCACTCGAGCCCTCACCTACCGCTGCCGCCACCCGCTTCATCGAACCATGGCGCACATCGCCGGCGGCGAACACCCCAGGCACAGATGTCTCGAACGGCAGCGGGCCGGAGGCACCCGTGATCAATTGCTCCGGCAGCTGGCGATCGGTGAGAACGAATCCATCCTGGTCTACTAGCACGTCGTCCCCCAGCCAGCCCGTGGCAGGACGAGCACCGATGAAGCAGAACAGGCCCGAGCACGAAATCGTTTGCTTCTCGCCTGTCGCGATGTTCCCGAGCGTCACCTGCTCGAGATGGTCTTGACCGCCGAGTCCTCTGACTTCGACGCCGGTGAGGAGATCGATTTTCGGGTCGGCCTCGATTCGCTCGATCAGATACCGCGACATGCTCTGACTGAGATCCTCGCGTCGGATAGCGATCGTGACCATGCAATTGTGCTGGGCCAGGTAGATCGCGGCCTGGCCGGCAGAGTTTCCTCCGCCGACGATCACGACCGGCGTTCCGCTGCAGACCCGCGCCTCGAGATCGGTTGCAGCGTAGTAGACGCCTGCTCCCTCGAAGCGGCTCAGCTCCTCCACAGGCAACCGCTGGTAGCGCGCTCCGGAAGCCACGATGACCGCCCGTGTTGGAATCTCACTGCCGTCGCGCAAGACGACCACATGAAAGCCCGCCTCGACTCGTAGGCCCACTACTTCACAAGGGGAATTCAGCCGAGCCCCGAGTCGCATCGCTTGAACAGCCGCTCTCGCGGTGAGATCTCCACCGGAGATGCCGTTCGGGAATCCCGTGTAGTTCTCGATCCGAGAGCTCGTCCCGGCTTGACCGCCGACTGCCACCGCATCCAGGGAAACAGTGCTGAGACCCTCCGACGCGCCATACACAGCGGCTGCCAGGCCGGCAGGGCCACTGCCGACCACGACGAGATCGAAGATGAAGCCGGGTGTAGGGTGGAAGGTCAGCCCGAGGTGCTCCGCGAACGTCGCTGCCGAGGGGCGCCGCAAGACCTCCGTGGGGGTGATCACCACCGGCGTGTCCTGTGGGCCTAGATCGATGCTTTCCAAGAGCGCATCGATGTCCTCGGCCTCCTCGATGTCGATCCAGGTGTGGGGGATACGCGAGTGCTCGGCAAATGCCCGCAGGCTCATCGCCTCAGACGAATATCTGGAGCCGATGATCCGGATCACCTGAGCTCCGGCTCCGGACCGCAAGATCTCCCGCCGTGCGACCAGCGCACCAAAGATGGTGTCGGCGAGCGCCGGGCGCTGGCTCATCAGCCGGCGGAACTCGGGCTCAGGAATCACCAAGACTCGCCCCGCTTCGGTGACGCGGCAGTTCAGGAAGCGGCGCTGGCCGGTCAACAGGGTCAACTCGCCCACGAAGCTGCCGGGGCCGAACACGAGGATGGGGACCTCATCCGTGTCGTCGGATCGCAGAACCTCGACCTCGCCCTCGAGCACGACGAACAGGTCGTTGGTTTCCTCTCCTACCTGGAAGAGCAACTCTCCTTCTGAGACTCGCCGCTCTGTACCGAACTGAGCTATTTCCGAGAGCTCGGAGGCGCTCAGCAGAGGAGAGGCGGCGGCATCTCGATTGCCGGGCGCGTTCATCGCAGATTGCCAGAGGCGTTCATCGCAGGAAGTCGCTCATGAGAAGACCACGAGGGAAGTCAGGCTAGCCGAGGAGGACGTGTGATGGAACGACTGACCCAGCCTTTTTGACGGTAGAGGGGCATCAGGCCAGATGGCTGCCCACGGCTCAAGTGCTCCGCGACATAGCCCGAACGCGGAATACTGCTCATGATGTCGCGTACGCTTGATTTGTGCGGCCGTGCCCTGGACGGGCGCTACGAGCTACACAGCTTGATCGGCGAAGGGGCCTTCGGCCGGGTCTACCGGGGGATTGACCTGCGCCTGGCACGTCCGGTTGCGGTGAAGATCATCAAGCCTTGGTGGGCAGAGGACAGCGCATGGGTCGAGCGTTTTCAGCGTGAGGCTCAGATGTTGGCGCGTGTCAGCGATTCCGGGATCGTGCAGATCTACGACATTGGTCACGCCGAGGAGGGTCCCTACTACGTAGCTGAGCTAGTCGAGGGGGAGAGCCTCGCAGAGCGACTGCGGCGTGGAGCGCTCCCTCCGGCTGAGGCACAAGCGGTGACAGAGCAGCTCTGTCATGCGCTTGCCAGTGCTCATGCTCAAAGGATCGTGCATTGCGATGTCAAGCCCGCAAACGTCCTGCTCAACGCTGAGGGGAAGGTCAAGGTAGGGGACTTTGGTGTGGCTCGTCTTGCTGAGGCAACGTCGCAGGCACATTCGGCCACTGTCGCGGGCACCCCTCGCTACATGTCTCCTGAGCAGGCCAGGGGACGGCCCACAAGTCCAGCCACTGACGTGTACAGCACGGGCGTCGTCCTGTACGAGATGCTTGTAGGCAGGCCACCGTTCGAGCATGGGTCGGCAGTCGAGCTGGGACTACGCCATGTTCAAGATGAGCCGCCCGCTCTTCCTGTGTCCCTTCCCGCGCGGCTTCGCGAGGTCGTAGATCGGGCGCTTGCCAAGGACCCCTCCGAGCGTTATCGCGATGGCGCCGAGATGGCCGCCGCTCTGCGAGGGGTGAGCTTCTCGAAGGAGCCCTCGCCAGCAATTGAGATGCACACGGCCGGTGAGACTCACGTGGGCGGTAATGGCAAGGAAGCGAGCACGTCATTTGATAGCGGGACGACAGGAGTCACTGTCCTATTGGAGGACCCACCGACCGTCGATCGCGCTACCTCACAGACCGTGATTACACCGGACAGGACCAGAGTCATGAGCGGCAGTCCGGGAGGTCCCGCCTCAACATCTCCTTCCGGACGCCGGACAGACGTACCTCCGCGCCGTCCACGCCGAATCGCCCTGCTTGTAGCGCTGCTCGGGCTGGGAGGTGGAATTCTTGCCGTGATACTTCTCTCTGAGGCTGCTGCCCGCACGTCGGTTCCCGATCTGCGTGGGCTGCCTCGAGCGGGCGTCAACGCAAGAGCGCACCGCCTGCATGTGAAACCGGCTTTCTCTACGAGCCATTCCTCGGCTGCGCTTGGCATGGCGATTGAGCAGGACCCAGTTCCCGGTACGCGCGTGGCAAAGGGTTCGGTCGTCCACGTTGTTCTCAGCTCGGGTCCGCCGCCAGTGAGCGTCCCGGGTGTGGTGGGGGAGACTTCCACTCTCGCCGAGAGCCGCCTCTCTCGCGCAGGATTGCGCTACGCGGTGACCCTTGTCGCGGCGCCCGGGTCAAAGCCGGATCTCGTTACACACCAGTCGCCGGCGTCGGCCGCACAGGCGTCACGAGGCTCGACTGTTGCTCTTAGTGTGGCCGAGGTCCCACGCTGGCGAGCACTCACTAGCTTCTCCGGTGTTGATGACGGAGAATCCGTTCCCTTCCGCATCCTAGGCAGCAAGTGGAAGGTCATCTATCGAATGTCCTACGAAGGCTCCTGCTCCCTGCTGTTCGTGTGCTTCGGTCCGAGTGCCGAGATCGAAGACCTTCACACCGGCTCGAGCTCTGACGACTTCGAACTCGGTGAAGGCGGAAGCGAAACGCACACTTTCGAAAATGGTCCGGGTCTCTACCGCGTGAAGGTCTCCGGCGGTCACGACTCGGCGCGATGGTCGATGACGGTTGACGACTACTACTGAGTCCATTGCGAACGAGCTCGCTGTGTAAACGAGCTCGCTTGCGAATACCGAGTCGCTGCGAATGTCCGCGCTCGTCGCTGACCCTGGTGAGCCCTCGTCTATTGCTACCGACTGAACAGCCGCAGGAACAGCAGGAACACGTTCACCACATCCAAGAAGATCCCCGCGGCCAAGGGAATCGCTTCGTCAGTGCCGGCCCGGCGCAGGCGGTTGAAGTCCACCACCGTGTACAACCCGAAGATCAAGAGTCCGAGCAGCGCGTAGACGGTGTAGAGCGCGGGGATGCGCACGAAGATCAAGACGATCCCGGCCACGATCAGACCGAGCAACAGGAAGAACAGCGTCCGGTAGAGGAAGGACAGGTCGCGGCGGATCGCATAGCCGCCGGCTCCCAGGCCACCGACGAACAGGGCGGTGGCCCCGAGCGCCTGGCGCACCGCGGTCGGATCGGTGGTGGAGTAGTAGTTGACGGTTGTGGAGATGCTCATGCCGAGCAGCAGGCCAAACGCAAACAGGAGCGTCAGCGCAAGACCGTGCTGGCCGCGCGCGTTGGCCACATTGAGCCCGACCAGGCAGCCGAGCGCCACCAGCCAGGCGATGAACCAGCCGGCGCCGCCCATTTCGCGGGCGATGTAGACGCCGAGGGTGGCGAACCCGACCGTAACGGCGACGAGTCCCATCACCCTCCCAAACAAGGACTGCGTGCGTGCGGGAGTCGTCTCCGCAGCAAAGCCTGGCGTGCTCATTGGCGAGATCGTAGGGCTTTGCGGCTGTCCGTGCCGAGAGCTCGTGAGTTGACCAGGCGCTTGCCTTGACTGTGGGTGATAATCGCAGGACGGCGATGTCAGTGGAATATACGAATCATTGGAAGTGTGTCTATGATTCCGACGCCGTGAAGGACATACGAACCCACAGCCAAGGCGATCCCCTCGGCGATCGACCGGTCCGTGGACACCGAGCCCCGCGCCTCTTGTTAGCGGTAATCCTCGCCGGCACTATCGCGCTCGGCGGATGCGGCGAATCGGCCAACGCCGGCTCGAAAGGCGAGACTTCTTCGGTGGTAAGGACTGCCTCGGTCCCACACGTATCTCTTCGCCTAGACGTCGGCAGCTTCTCGTCAGACAGTGCAAGCGCGACGATCAGCGGGACGGTCACGCCCGGCTCGAAGGTCACGGTCAACCATCATCGCGCTTCTGTTCATGGACATCGTTGGAGCGAGGCCCTTGCCCTGCATCTCGGAGGGAACCGGGTAACGGTGGCGGCCACCCACAATGGTCGCCACTCAGTACGGAAGACGATCACGATCACCCGCGAAAAGAGCGCAGCTGAAATCGAAGCAGAAGCGCACGCCAAGGAAACAGAAGCCAAGGAAGCGGAAGCCGAACGGAGTGACGGAAGCGCCGAACCGAATGAAGGAAGTACATCGAATTCGACCGCTGGCCCGTCAGCTGAAGAATGCACCAACGGCACATATGTCAACTCGGCCGGCAACACCGTCTGTCGCCCCGAGAACAGCCCCACCGTCCCGGCTGGTGCCACGGCGGAATGCAAAGACGGCACATACAGCTTCAGCCAATCTAGAAGCGGGACGTGCTCTTACCACGGCGGAGTTGCACGCTGGCTCGAATAGCCCTTTACGCGCCCGTCGCTGGGGTCAGTCGATCAAGCGCTTGCCCAGACGCCAGATCGCGATCCGCCACATCGCGAACGCGAACACGAGCAACACACCCGCGTGTATCAAGTCATCGGGCCCGAGATGGTCGAGCGAGGCGTCACGCACGAGCTGCACGCAGTGATAAAGGGGATTCACCTTCGCGATCGTGCGCAGCGCCGCAGGCAGCTGGGAGACGGGGAAGAAAGTCCCGGCGACCAGGAACATAGGTGTAAGCACTGCGCTGGTTATGTAGTTGAAGTTGTCGATCGTCTTGGCCACCGCCGCCACTGTCACACCGAACCCGGCGAAGCCGAAGCCGGTGACGAAACCGATGAATGGCACCAGCAGCATTCCCACGGTGGGTTCCAAGCCGAAGGCGATCCCCACGAGCAGGGGCGCCATCCCGTACACGCCCGCCCTGATCGAAATCCAAAGTATCTCGGCGGTGATCAGCTCCTCCACGTCCACCGGTGCGGCAAGGACCGCGTCGTAGGTGCGCTGGAACTGCCAGCGGATGAACGTGTTGAACATTCCAGGGAACGCCGAGGAGAACAGCACGGCGGTGGCCACCACGCCGGTCGCCACGTACTGCACGTACTTCACGCCCGCGATGTGGGGAAGTAGCGAGCCAAAGCCCAGGCCGAACGCGAGCAAGTAGATCGTCGGCTGAACGATCGAGGAGAACGTTGTTGCCTTCCAGTAGCGCCCGAAGATCGCTACGTCGCGGCTCATCACCCCGGCCAAGGCCGCCGGTTCTAGGCGGCGTATGCGTCGTGGCTCGGCGCTCACTCGATCTCCTCACCGGTCAACGCCACGAAGGCGTCCTCCAAATTGGCGGGGCGTCTCACGCCCTCAGGCGCTTCGCCGTTGAGCGACTCCGCGCGCATAATCGCCACTGCCGGGCCGCTACGTCTGCTTGCCCATCCTTCGCTTGCGGCCAACTCGCTCACCTGCGAGAGGCGCTCAGGCGGCCCATAGACCTCGACGACCTCCTCGCCCGCGTGCTGCTTGACGAGCTCGGCGGGCGTGCCTTGGGCGATGATCCGGCCCTTGCTCATCACGGCGACCGTGTCCGCGAGCCGCTCAGCCTCCTCGATGTAATGGGTGCTCATCAAGGCGGTCACGCCTTCGGCGCGCAGGCCGTCGATCAAGGACCACAACTCCTGGCGAACCTGAGGGTCGAGCCCGACGGTGGGCTCGTCCAAGAGTACGAGCCGCGGACGGTGGATTAGCCCGCGCGCCACAAGCAAGCGCCTGCGCATCCCCCCTGAGAGCTCGCGCACGATCGTGTCCGCCCGTGAGGTCAAGTTGGCGATCTCAAGCGCTCGTCCCACCGCGCCTGAGCGCTCGGCACGCGGGACGCGGTACAGCCGTGCGTATACGGTCAGGATCTGCCTGCAGGTCAGCTCCACGTCGAGGTTGTCAAGCTGCGGCACGACACCCATCTCGAGACGCGACTGCTTGGATTCGCGTGGCAGTTCATAGCCGAGTACCGACAGCTGGCCCTCATCGGCGATTGTCTGTGCGGTGAGCATGCGCATCGTCGTGGACTTGCCCGCGCCGTTGGGGCCGAGCAGCCCGAAGCACACCCCGGGGGGGACCTCTAGGTCCAGGCCGTTGACGGCCACGATCGAGCCGTAGCGCTTGACCACGCCTTTGAGTGCGATCGCCGGTTCATTCCCATTCGTTCTCGCAAGGCGTTCGTCAGTTCCCACAGAGCTCATGGCCCGACACTCTACGAGGGCCACCCCGGGCCTCGCTGCTTCAGCTCCTAGGGTGCGTTGTGGGCAGATCATCCGATCGAGGTGATGTGTGGTCGCCACAGGGTCCTAGCTTCTACGGCAACGCCCATGTGTCGGTGGCGCTGGTCCCGGCGTGAGTGGCGGTCCGCTCAAATCTCAAAGGAGTCCACCATGGCCGATCAACCTGTGTTCGTATTCCTCGCGGCGTATGACGACGCCAGCGACGCCGAGCTGGACTACATGGCGGTCTTCGACCTGCACGCTGCGGGCGTGATCGGCACGTTCGACGCGGCGGTCGTCGAGAAGGACGAGAACGGCAAGGTTCATGTGCACAAGACCGAGAAGCCCACTCAGCACGGCGCGTGGACGGGGATTGCGGTGGGTGCGCTCGCCGGCATCCTCTTCCCGCCGTCCATCATTGGCAGCGCGATCGTCGGTGGCGCCGCCGGTGGCGTGGTTGGGCATCTGTGGCGTGGCATGTCCCGCGGCGACCTCAAGGACCTCGGCGAGATGCTCGACGAGGGTCAGGCCACCTTGGTCGTAGTTGGGCGCTCACGGCTCGGCGAGCAGATCGAAAAGGCTGTTTCGCGCGCGCGCAAGACCAGCGAAAAGGAGCTCAAGGCCGACGCCAAGGAGCTCGACGCCGAACTCGACAGTGCCGCGAAGGGGCTCGCCCAGAGCTGACCTCGGCGCCGCGAAGGGACTCGCGCAAAGCGCGTCGCCAAGGCTCGCACAGAGCTGGCCCTTGGGGCGGCCGGACGCGGATGGTGATGTTCCCAAAATGGGATGCCTACGCGCGAGTGCGCGCGCCCGCGTAGGGCACCCCTTTTGGAAGCATTCGCATCCGCAGCCTCACTTGTCCGCAAAAGTCTCGGGGGTGGGTCATACACTCAGCTGATGGACGCCCCGAGCATCGATATGGGAACGCAGGCAGGCGGCCCCAACGAGACCATCGCCGGCGAGGTGATTCGCACCGTGGGGCTAACAAAGGTGTACGCGGGGGCTGACTTTGCCGCGGTTGACGGCCTCGACCTGACAGTCAGGGCGGGTGAGATCTTTGGCTTGCTGGGACCGAATGGAGCTGGCAAGACCACCACCGCCGGGATGCTCACCACCCGCGTGATCCCGACCTCGGGGGAAGCCTGGATCGGAAGCGTGGACGTGGTCGCGCATCCAGCGCTTGCCAAGCAACTGATTGGGATGGTCTCTCAGCAGAACACGCTCGACCGCCAGTTGACCGTCTGGGAGAACCTGTACTTCCATGGTCGCCTGTTCGGTATAAGCGCGAGCGAGTCATCGCGTCTCGCCGACGAGCTGCTCGAGCAGTTCCAGCTCGCCAAGTGGGCGAAGGCCTCTGTGTTCGCGCTCTCAGGCGGCATGGCCCAGAGGTTGATGGTGGCGCGGGCGATCCTCCACCGCCCGGCTGTCCTGTTCCTGGACGAGCCGACCGCGGGCCTTGATCCACAGAGCCGCCTTGCGCTGTGGGAGATCCTGGGCGAGCTCAATCGAGAGGGGCAAACAATTCTGCTCACCACCCATTACATGGAGGAGGCCGACCAGCTGTGCGAGCGAGTGGCGATCATGGACCACGGCAAGATCCTTGCGCTGGACACTCCCGCGAGCCTGAAGCGGTCGGTGGGGGCCGACACGATCGTTACGGTGAAGGCAAGCGGCGAGATGGACTCCCTGGCGAGTGCGCTGACCGCGGAGGTAGACGGGGTGACAGGCACTCGGACGGTGGACGGCGGCGTTGAGCTGCACGTGAAGGGCGCCACGCGCTTGGTGCCACGCGTGGTGGACGCCGCGGAGCGGGCGGGCTTCGAGGTGGCGGACCTGTCGGTGGCCGAACCGAGCCTTGAGACCGTGTTCATCAGGCTGACAGGCAAGGAGCTGCGCGACTGATGGCTACTTCCGCACGCACCGTCACCGGGCAGGAGGCCCCACAGCCGAGCGCCTCCCGCGAGGCTCACGCGCCGATTGTGCTGCAACCGATGCGCTCAACGATGGTGGCAAGCCGTACGGCGCTGCGCGCACTGATTCTGCGCGACTTGGTGGTTTTGCGCAAGAACTTCGGCGAATTCGTGGTCCGCACGATCATCCAGCCGTTCCTGCTCGTGTTCGTGTTCCTGTACGTGTTCCCCTCGATCGGCCAAGGGGTCGGCGGTGGCGGCGGCAAGGTGTCCGAGTCGGCGTTCGCCACAGTGCTTGTGCCGGGCGTGGTGGCGATCTCGATCATGTTCCAGGGGATCCAGGCGGTGGCGCTTCAGCTCTCCGCCGAGTTTGGCTACACGCGCGAGATCGAGGATCGCGTTCAGGCGCCCTGCCCGATCTGGTTGGTAGCTGTCTCCAAGGTCCTCTCCGGCGCTGTGCAAGGCGCGTTGGCTGCTGTGATCGTGTTCCCGATCGCCGCGGTGATCCATGCCCCTGGGGTGCACGCTCACCTGACCGTCGATTGGCCTGTCCTGCTGACCTTGATACCGCTCGCCTGTGTGGCGATGACCTCGCTCGGACTGTTGCTCGGGACCGTGTTCGAGCCGCGCAACATCGGACTGATGTTCGGCTTCGTGGTACTCCCGCTCACATTCCTCGGCGGCACTTACTACCAGTGGACGAAGCTCGCGCCGGTGCAAGTGGACGGCTTTCACTGGCTGCAGATCGTCGTGCTCGTAAACCCGTTGATCTATGTGGCGGAGGGGATGCGTGCCGCGCTCACCCCGCTTCCGCATATGTCCCTACTCGCGGTCTATCCGGTATTGGTGGGCTTCTGCTTCGTGTTCCTCGGGCTGGGCCTGCGCAGCTTCCGCAAACGCGTGCTCGTCTAGGAGCCCTCGTGGGCTTCATAGAAGTCATCCACTTCACAGACCCTGGTTGTCCCTGGGCCTATTCGGCGAGCCCGCCGCTGGCGGTGCTGCGCTGGCGCTACGGCACGCAACTGCGCTGGCGGCTGGTGACGATTGGTCTCACCGAGACTGCCGATCAATACGTAAGCCGTGGCTACACGCCCACGCGGGCCGCCCTCGGCTACATGCGCTACCGCCGTTTCGGAATGCCGTTCGCAACCGCACCAAGAGCCAGGATCGCGGGCACCTCACGAGCCTGTCGAGCGATCGTTGCAACCCGTCTGCTGGACTCGCAGCACGAAAATGCCGTGTTCAGGGCTCTGCAGTTCGGATGGTTTACGAGCACGCTCGTGCTCGATGACGCGACCGACATAGCCACGGCGCTCGAGCGTGTCTCCGGGCTCGATGCGCGGGCGATCGTGGCGGCGCTCGACGACGATCGCGTTACCGCCGCATATGAGGCCGATCGCGCCCTGGCTCGCATTGCCGCGGGGAGTCCCACCGAGTTTCAAGGGAAGTCTGCGCAGAGCAATGGGCCGGTGCGCTACACAGCGCCATCGTTGATCTTCAAGTCAGGGGAGCAGACGCTTGAGGCCGGTGGCTTCCAGCCTGTTGAGGCCTATGACGTAGTGATCGCCAACCTCAACCCGACACTCGAGCGCACCCAGCCGCCGCAGAGCCCGCTCGATGCGCTGCGATGCTTCCCCGAAGGTCTGGTCACACAGGAGATCGCAGCGATCATGACACCCGGCAACGAGGCGCCCGACCGACCAGCCGCCGAGCGCGCGTTGATCGAGTTGGCTGGGGATGGCAGCGTGGTCCGAGTGGCGCTCGGCGACGATGCGCTCTGGCTGGCCAGCTGACGCCGCAGCGGCTAGGTAGCTGACGTGCCTATATAGGTTGTGAACGGTTAGGGGAGGCATCCGGGCCTCTCCCGAGGTTGTGGGTCTGCGAAGGCTCACGACCTAGGGGGACCCGGATGCAGATTCACGGTAGAGCGAAGCTCGGACCGGCTGGACGTTTGGTGTTGTGCGAGGCGATTGAGAGCGGGATGAGCTTCAGGCAGGCCGCGGCTTGCCTGAGCGTGTCGCCTGCGACGGCTCATCGGTGGTGGCATCGATATCGCGACGCTTGTGCGCATAAGCAACATTCGTTGGCGTGGGCGGCAGATCGATCGAGTCGTCCTCATCGTTCCCCGCGGCTGCTCGATCCTGTCTGTCGGGAGCGGATCTGCGAAGCGCGTCGGCGTACTGGCTGGGGGCCGCGTCTGATTGCTGGCGAGACCGGGTTCGCGCATTCGACGGTCTGGAAGGTGTTGCATCGACACGGGCTCTCACGCCGCCAGGGAGCGCAACGAGATCCTGTCCACCGCTACGAGTGGCCATGCCCAGGTGATCTGCTGCACATGGACACCGCCCGCTACGCCCGCTTCGAGCGACCCGGGCATCGCGTCACTGGAGATCGCTCGCAGCGCAGCCGCGACTGGATGGATCAGGGAACACGCGTGGGTTACGACTTCGCTCACGCGATCGTTGACGACCACTCGCGTCTGGCCTACGTCGAGCTGCACAGCGACGAGCGAGCACAGACCGTCACAGACTTCGTCGCCAGAGCACTCGAGTGGTTTGAAGGACACGACATCACCGCCAAGCGGCTAATGAGCGACAACGCCTGGACCTACACGCACAACCGTTCCCTGCGTGAGCTCCTCACCGCCCGAGAGATCAAACACCCACGCACCAAGCCCTACCGGCCCCAGACGAACGGGAAGGTTGAGCGCTTCCACCAGACCATGCGCAGAGAGTGGGCCTACGGCCTCGCCTACCGATCACACCACCACCGCAACCAAGCCCTGCCACACTAGCCCCAGCACTACAACACGCACAGACCACACAGCGGCATCGAGAACCGGCCACCCACCAGCCGCGTTCACAACCTACGTAGGCAGGACAGGTAGCCTCCTGGGAGACATGTCTCTCACGGTGACACTCCCAGATGGCAAGGAGCTTGAGCTGGCAGATGGCGCCTCCGGCGCCGATGCGGCGGCGGCGATCGGGCCCGGTCTTGCCAAAGCGGCCCTTGCGATCGAGCTGACTCACCCAGAGATCGGCCCGAGCCCTGATGTTCGCGACCTGGCAAGGCCGCTACTCGACTGTGCGAAGGTCGCGATCCTTACCGCCAAAGACGACAAGGGCTCGCTCGCGCTAATCCGCCATGACGCGGCGCATGTGCTGGCAAGCGCGGTGATGGAGCTTTGGCCCGAGGTGAAGATCTCGATTGGCCCGGCGATCGAGAACGGGTTCTACTACGACTTCGAGTTCCCCGAAGGCGTCTCTATCTCTGAGGCCGACTTTCCCGCGATCGAGCAGAAGATGGCCGAGCACGTGAAAGCGGGGGAGACGTTCGTGCGCGAGGACGTATCGGTGCAAGCGGCGCGCGAGCGCTTCGTGGCCGATCGTCAGGACTATAAGGTCGAGTTGATCGACGATCTGATCAAGGCCGCTCCGGCAGGAGAACCACTCGAGACGGTCTCGCTCTACACGAACGGCCGGTTCACCGACCTGTGCCGCGGGCCGCACGCCCCGACGACAAAGACTGTGGGTGCCTTCAAGTTGCAGTCTGTGGCCGGGGCCTATTGGCGCGGTGACTCAACGCGCACGATGCTCACCCGCATCTATGGCACTGCTTTTCACACAAAGGCGCAGCTGAGCGAGTATCTGGAGCGCCTGGAACAGGCTGCCCTACGCGACCATCGCAAGCTTGGGCGCGAGCTGGGTCTGTTTCACTTCTCAGACGTCTCGCCAGGCGCTGCGTTCTGGCTGCCGGCGGGCACGAGCATCTACAACGCGCTGGTGGCACTCTCGCGCGAGATGGGCTCAGAGCGCGGCTACAGCGAGGTGAAGACTCCGCTTATCTATGACGCCGAGCTGTGGAAGACCTCGGGGCACTGGGGGAAGTACAGGGAGAACATGTTCACCGTGCAGGTGGAGGAGCGCGAGATGGGCGTGAAGCCCATGAATTGCCCGGGTCATGCCCACCTGTTCGCCAGCGACAGACACTCCTACAGGGATCTTCCTTTGCGCTACTCCGAGCCCGGGCTGTTGCACCGCAACGAGGCCTCGGGAGTGCTGCACGGGTTGCTGCGGGCCAGGCACTTCGCTCAGGACGACGCGCACATCTTCTGTACCGAGGAGCAGGTCCAGGAGGAGGTGGCGGGCTGCCTGGAGTTCGCGTTCGCCACCTATCGCTTGTTCGACTTCGACGTGAGCCTGGAGCTGTCCACCCGTCCGGAGCAGCGGGTAGGAGACGACGAGTTGTGGGATCGCGCTGAGCAGGCGCTCACAAGCGCTTTGGACTCGCAAGGACTGGACTATGAGATCAATCCGGGCGATGGCGCCTTCTATGGCCCGAAGATCGACATGCACATGACAGATTCGCTTGGACGCTCCTGGCAAATTGGGACGGTGCAGCTCGACTACAACATGCCTGAGCGTTTTGAGCTGGCATATACGGGCGCCGACAACGCGGAGCATCGCCCCGTGATGATTCATAGAGCCCTGTTTGGCTCCTATGAGCGCTTCATCGGCATCATGATCGAGCACTATGCGGGCGAGTTCCCGCTGTGGTTGGCGCCGGTGCAGGCGATCGTACTGCCGATCTCCGATCGCCTGGGAGAGTATGCCGAGAGCGTGCGCGAGCGCTTGCGTGTCGCCGGGATACGTGTCGAGCTGGACGATCGCAGCGAGTCGGTGGGACGCAAGATCAGGGAGGCCGAGCTGCGCAAGATTCCCAACATGCTGGTCGTGGGCGACCGTG
The DNA here is from genome assembly GCA_963731565.1 of uncultured Solirubrobacterales bacterium. GTDB lineage: Bacteria > Actinomycetota > Thermoleophilia > Solirubrobacterales > Solirubrobacteraceae > Palsa-744. Next base: position 2,638,230 of record CAVSWG010000001.1, on the reverse strand, counting down.
AGGCCGAGAGCGACAGCGTCTCGCTGCGCACTCGTGGCGGCGCTAGCGATGACGAAGGGCAGGCAAGCGATCATCGCGGTGGCGACCGTGGAAGCGTCCCGGTGGCGGAGCTGATCGAGACCCTCCTTCGCGAGACGCAGGCACGCCGCGAGCGCGAGCAGGTGGGGTGAGGATGGGCGCCCCAGTTAGGAACAGTCGAATGCGACTCGAGGCGAAAGTCCTTGCGGACGGCCCGGCGCCCGCTATACTCGGCCGCCTTGAGGCTCGGAATCCATTCACGGCGCAGCGCGTAGTCTCGACTTGACGCGCACCCCTAAAAGCTAGTGGCCGTTCCGCGCAGGTTCGACCGCCGGCCCCCCGAGCGGGACCTCACGAGGATCAACGAGCGTATTCGCGTACCCGAGGTGCGCGTGATCGACGACGAGGGCAACCAGGTCGGGATGATGAAGACGCCCGATGCGGTCAAGTTCGCCCAGGAACGCGATCTCGATCTGGTCGAGGTTGCCCCGGAGGCCAAACCGCCCGTGTGCAGGGTCCTGGACTACTCCAAGTACAAGTACGAGCAGGCCCAGAAGGTCAAGCAGGCGCGCAAGCATCAGCAGCAGATCACGATCCGTGAGATCAAGTTCCGCCCGAAGATCGCCCAGCACGACTACGACACCAAGAAGCACCACGTGGAACGCTTCCTGCGCCACAAGGACAAGGTCAAGATCACGATCATGTTCCGCGGGCGTGAGGTCACCCACCCGGAGCGCGGAGTGATGATCCTCGACCGCCTTGCGGAGGAGCTTGCAGCGCTTGGCGTGGTCGAGCAGCGTCCTACCCAGGACGGGCGCAATATGACGATGATGCTCGGACCATCCAAGGCCGTGCTCGCCGGTAAGGCCGACGAGGCCCATGAGCCGGGCCAGGCCGACAGTGCCAACGGAGCCGTCGAGGTCACCCCGATCGAGACTTCTGCCGACGGCGTGGGCGCTGTATCCGAGACAAAGGTTTCGCCAGATGGTGTGGCGGAGACGGTCACAGACGTCTCGCCGGATAGTGCGGCCGAGGCCGCCGTCGAGGACTCCTCGGATGGGGCCGTGACGGGCGTGGAGAGCCAGAACGGCGCTTCCGACGGCGCCGTGTCATAATCATCGGCTCGCTATGCCCAAGATGAAGACCCACAGCGGCGCAAAGAAGCGCTTCAAGGTGACCGGCTCCGGAAAGGTGCGGGCGAGGCACGCCTTCTCAAGCCACATCCTCGAGAAGAAGTCGCCCAAGCGCAAGCGCACGCTGGCCCACCCGGTGATGCTCTCCGATCACGACGTGCCGCGCGTGAAGAAGCTTTTGGGGGTCGGCAAATGACGCGGGTGAAGCGGTCGGTTCACGCACGTAAGAAGCGCAGGGCGACGCTCGAGTTGACGAAGGGCTTCAGAGGCGAAGCGCATTCCAACTACAAGCGCGCCAAGGAGGCGCTCATGAAGGCGGATGCGTATGCCTACAGGGACAGGCGCAACCGCAAGCGTGACTTTCGCAAACTGTGGATCACACGCATCAACGCCGCTGCTCGCCAGAACGGGATGAGCTATTCGCAGTTCATGCACGGCATGAAGCTCGCGGGCGTGGAGCTGGACCGCAAGGTCCTTGCCGACATCGCCGTGCGCGACGCCGACACCTTCCGACGTTTTGCCGAGACCGCCCGCGAGGCGTCGGCTGCCTGACCGGCAACCGGCATGCAACCTCTCGGGCGCTGCTCCTTCGGGACCGGCGCCCTTTTTTTTGCGTTGTACCGAAAACCGTCCCAAGCAGACGCCAAGATTCAAAGCCACAACGATCGAGATCAAAACCAGCGCGAGATTAAAGCCACCACGAGAGCTCAAACGAAGAAACCATGATCACCTCCACTCACAATGCACGGCTGAAGGAGCTGCGCAAGCTGCATCGCAGGCGCGAGCGCGAGCGCAGCGGTCTGTTTCTCGCGGAGGGCGAGGACCTGGTTGCAGCCGCGATCACAGCGGGTAGGCCGGCGGTGCAGGGTTACCGGCTGGCCGGTACGGCAATTGGGGGCACAGGCTTCGACGACGTCGATCAAAACGCCCTTGCGAGTGTCTCCACTCTGGGCTCGGGCACCCGCGCGATCGGGGTCTACGAGCAGCGCTACGTAGAGCCGGTGGGCCCCCTGTGCGTGTACTTGCACGGGGTGGCCGACCCGGGCAACGTGGGCACGGTGCTGCGCAGCGCGCTCGCTTTCGGTGCGTCCTCGGTGGCGCTTGGTCCGGACTGTGCGGATCCACATTCGCCGAAGGCTGTGAGGGCGAGTATGGGAGCGGTATTCGCCGTGTCGCTGGCGCGCGTGAGCGACGTTGAGCAGCTACCCGGTGAGCGCTGCGCGCTTGTGGCGGGCGCGGGCGAGCCGATCTGGCAGGTGGGGGAGGATGTTGCAAATGGGCTGTCCCACGCGCGCGCGCAGGGAGCACCTCAAAACGAAGATGGTCGCCCTGCTCTAACGCTGCTTGTGGGCGCCGAGCGCGAGGGCCTCCCGAGCGAGCTGGTGGAGGCCTGCGAGCGGGTTGCTCACATCCCAATCGCCTCGGAGTCGCTCAACGCGGCGATGGCCGCGACCGTGGCGCTATACGAGATGACACGCCGCGCGACTAGATTGACGGATAGAGGGGCCCGGCTCGCCGGCCTGCGGCCGGCTGCGCCACCCTCTAGGGTCCCGAAGTCATGATCGAGCGGATCGAGGAGCTGCGCACGCAGGCGCAACAGGAGATAGCGGGCGCTGCCAACAGTGAGGCGGTCGAGGAATTGCGGGTGCGTTATCTCGGGCGTAAGGCGGAGTTGCCTCAGATGCTGCGCTCGGTGGCGACACTCGAGCCAGAAGAACGCGGAGTGGTTGGCAAAGCCGCCAACGAAGCCAGGCGTGCACTGGAGCAGGCGATTGAGGCGCGCGCGGCGACACTTGACGCGAGTGAGCTGGACGAGCGATTGAAGACTGACACGGTGGACGTGACGCTGCCGGGTACCCCAGCTCAGCCTGTGGGCAGGTTGCATGTGTTGAGCTCAACGATGCGCGAACTGGAGGACATATTCCTCGGCCTGGGGTTCACGGTGCTCGAAGGCCAGGAGGTGGAGACGGTGCACTACAACTTCGACGCGCTCAACCACTCGCCGACGCATCCAGCACGCGCCAAGACCGACACGTTCTATGTCTCCGATGGGGTGGTGTTGCGCACGCACACCTCGCCGATGCAGATCAGGGCGATGGAGGCTCATCCGCCGCCGCTATACGTGGTGATCCCCGGTCGGGTGTATAGGCCCGACAGCGACGCTACGCACACTCCTCAGTTTCACCAGGTGGAGGGCTTGGCCGTTGACGAGGACATCACGCTGGCCGACCTGAAGGGCACGCTGTTGGCGTTCGCGAAGACGGTCTTTGGCGACGAGCGGGACGTACGCTTGCGTCCCCACTTCTTCCCGTTCACCGAGCCGAGCGTGGAGGTCGACGTGTCTTGCTTTCACTGCTCGGGCAAGGGCTTTATGGGCGATGGGTCGCGTTGTCCACTTTGCAAGGGCGAGGGCTGGCTTGAGGTGCTCGGCGCGGGCGAGGTTGACCCGAACGTGTACTCATATGTGCCCACCACAGAGCAGAACGCGCCAGGCTATGACCCCGAGAAGGTGCAGGGATATGCGTGGGGGATGGGCGTGGAGCGGATCGCGATGCTCAAGCATGGGATCCCGGATTTGCGCTTGTACTACGAGAACGACATCAGGTTTCTGGAGCAGTTCGGATGAGGGTTCCACTGAACTGGCTGCGGGAATATTGCTCGCCCGAGCTCGATACCAAGGCGATCGAGGAGCGGTTGACGATGACTGGCACGAAGGTGGAGACGATCCTCCATCACGGGGTGCCCTCGCCCGAGCGCTTTGTTGTGGGTCGTGTGCTGTCGGTCGAAGCCCACCCAAATGCCGACCGCTTGAGGGTGTGCGAGGTGGACGTGGGGGACGCCTCGCCGGCCGGGATCGTGTGTGGAGCGCCGAACGTAGCGGCAGGTCAGACGGTGGCGGTTGCGTTGCCCGGCGCCAGGATGCCGGATGGAAGTGCGATCAAGGCCGCCAAGCTGAGAGGGGTTCCTTCCAGCGGCATGATCCTCGCCGCGGACGAGTTGGAGATCGATGATGAGCACAGCGGGATCATGGTGCTCGACGAGCTGATCGTGGGCGGGGAGCTCACGCCAGGAACGCCCCTGGGGGAGGTGCTGCCGATCTGCACGGACGTGCTGGAGCTTGAGATCACCCCCAACCGGCCGGACTGCCTGGGCGTGTATGGCGTGGCGCGCGAGCTGCATGCGGCAACCGGTGCTTCGCTGGCGCGAGAGCCGTGGGCCGAGGACCTGCCTGGTGTGGACTCGGCGGTCTCCGATGACACGGGCAGTGTGGGGCAGGCGGTCTCTGAACGTGACGACGTGGAGGGCTCTGGGTTGGGTGTCTCCAAAGAGGGTGCCCTACGCGCGCGCGTAGGGCAGGCTCAAGTGCAGATAACGGTGGAGTGCCCGGATCTGTGCAAACGCTTCACTGCGAGGGCATTTGAGGGCGTGACGATCGCGCCTTCGCCGCCGTGGCTGAAGGCGCGGTTGAGCGCGGCGGGACAGCGTCCGATCAACAACGTTGTTGACATAACCAACTATGTGATGTTGCTGACGGGGCAGCCGCTGCACGCGTTCGACCTCGATCGCGTGGCCGGTGGACGCCTGACGGTGCGCAGGGCGCTCGAGGGGGAGCAGGTGAAGACCCTCGACGGCCAGCTAAGGACGCTCGATGGCGAGATGGTCGTGATCGAGGACGGAGAGGGTCCCACCTCGATTGCGGGGATCATGGGCGGTGAGCGCTCGGAGGTGCAAGCGGACACTACGAGGGTGTTGATGGAGGTGGCCAATTGGGAAGGTCCCAACATCCACAGAACCTCGTGGGCGCTTGGCCTGCGCAGCGAGGCCTCGGGAAGATTTGAGAAGGGGTTGGCGCCCGAGCAGTGCATGCAGGCGCAGGCGGTGGCGACACGACTGATGATCGAGCTGTGCGGAGCGACGCTCGTGCCGGGCACGATCGACCTTGCGTGGGAGGAGACGCCCGCGCAGCTGATCCTTCTGCGCGAGCGCAAGGTGGAGGCGGTTCTGGGAATGCCCGTCGCGCGTGCGCGCCAGGCCGAGATCCTGAGGGCACTCGACTTCGAGGTTTCCGAGGTCGGAGGGTCGATGGGTCAGGAGGACGGCCTCGGCGCAGGTGCGCAAGACCCCTCCGATGCGGGGCTGGCACCCGCGGATGCGGGACTCGAAGTGAGGGTGCCGGCGATCCGTCGCAACGACGTCACGCGCGAGGCCGACCTGATCGAGGAGGTGGCGCGCATTCATGGGCTCGGCGAGCTGCCGGCGACGCTGCCTGCACGCAGGGGCGCCTATGGCCGCCTGACGCCCACCCAGCATCTGCGTCGCCGCGCCGCTGATGCGCTTGTGGGTCGTGGCCTGTATGAGACCGTTGGCTGGACTTTCACGGCGCCCACACTGCACGATCGACTGCGACTGCCAGCGGAGGACCCGCGCCGTGGCGCGCCGGTCTTGGAAAACCCACTATCTGAGGACCAGTCGCTGCTGCGCACAACCTTGCTCGGCTCGCTGCTGGATGTAGCCGCTTACAACTCAGCGCGCGGAATGGCTGACCTGCGCCTATTTGAGATGGGATCGCTGTTCGTGCTGGATGGTGCGTCGGGGGCCACTGGCGACGGCGCGAGCGCCGTCGAGCAAGCCGGCGGACTGGTCTCGGCTGGCGGATCGGTCGCGGGGAACGGAGCGGGCGGGCAGAGTGCAGAGCGCGGATGGACAGGGGTGAGCGAGCGCTCCGCGCTTGCCGTGCTGCTGAGCGGACGGATCGCACCGGCGACTTGGGGGGCGCCCGAGTCGCCGAAGGCGGACCTGTTTGCCGTGAAGGGGATCCTTGGAGCGCTTGGTGAGGCGTTGCGAGTGGAGCTCGTGTGCCGTCCTCAGCCTCAGCCATTCCTGCACCCTGGCCGTGCGGCCGCGGTGGTGGGCGATGATCGGCAAATCGGCTGGCTCGGCGAGCTGCACCCGCTCGTGGCGCGCGAGTGGGGCATCGAGGGGGCGGCCGTGATGGAGCTGGAGCTCGATTCCCTGCTTGAGATGGCGAGCGGCGAGCAGCTCTATGGCGACGTGATCTCCTATCCGGCGCTACACCAGGACCTGGCCGTGGTGCTGCCCGAGGAGGTGCCTGCCGCGCAAGCGATCGAAGTGGTGCGTAAGGCTGCAGGCAAGCTGCTCGACGGGGTGGGCGTGTTCGACGTGTACAGCGGACCTCAGGTCGGTGAGGGTAAACGCTCACTGGCCCTGTCGCTCGCCTTCAGGGCACCCGACCGGACGCTCACCGACGAGGACGTCACGCCGGTGCGTGAGCGGATCGTCGTCGCGCTCGGCGAATTGGGGGGTGAGCTGCGTGCCTAAGGTGCTAGTTGCCGGAGCGACAGGCTTCGCAGGGGCGCTCGCCGCTCACCTGGTCTGGCGCCATCCACGCTTTGACCTAGTCGCTGTGACGGGTCGCTCGGACGTGGGGACCCCGCTCGGAGAGCTATATCCGCGCTACCGCGTACCGCTGGTGCTGGAGGAGCTTGACCTGAACCGCTATAGCGAGGTGGACGGCGCGATCGTCGCCTACCCACATGCGGCCTCGGCGCCGGTCGTGGCCTCGTTGCGTGCCAAGGGCGTGCGCGTGTGTGACCTGAGCGCGGACTTCCGCCTAAGCGAGCTGGCCACCTACGAGCAGTGGTATGGACCTCACCCACATCCTGAGCTGCTTGGCGGGGCGGTCTATGGACTGCCCGAGCTACACCGTGAGGAGCTGCGCGGGGCTGGGCTGGTCGCCACGCCCGGCTGCTACCCGACCGCCTCGATGCTGGCGCTCGCCCCGCTCGCTCGCGCCGGCTTGATCGACGATCTCGTGATCGATGCCAAGCAAGGCTTGTCGGGCGCGGGCCGCTCGGCCACCTGGCAGACCCACTTCTCCAACAGTGGCGAGAACATCCTGCCCTACAACATCGTCCACCATCGCCATACGCCCGAGATCGAGGAGCAGCTGAGCGCGCTTGGGACCGACCTAAGAGTGCAGTTCACGCCGCACCTGGTTCCACTCGACCAGGGCGAGCTCGTCAACTGTTACGTGACACCCACCAGGGCGGTGGAGCAGGACGAGCTGGACGTGATGTACGAGGACGCCTATGCGGGCGAGCCGTTCGTGGAGCTGACATCCAAGCCAGCGGAGGTACGCGACGTGCGCGAGACCAATATTTGCAGGCTGCACGTCGCCGTGAGTGCTCACACGGGCAAGATTGTGGTCCTCTCGGCGATCGACAACCTGTGGAAGGGCACCTCCTCGCAGGCTATCCAGAACATGAACTTGATGTTCGGCTTCCCGGAGACGGAAGGCTTGTTGTGAGACGGTGTCCCCAAGAGCGCATGCCAGCGAGCCGATCTCGCGGCGTGAGCTGGAGCGGGGTGGTGCCGTGAGCGCCGGCAGAGACGTGTGGGGCGATCGGGCCGCATCCGGCCCGCCACAGCCGTTCTTTCATTCGCGTTGGGTCGATGCCCCCGCGCATGTGCGCGAGCTAGGGCCTGACGCCGGTCTGCCCGCTGGCTTCAGGGCCGCTGGGATCGCTTGTGGGATCAAGCCCTCAGGTAACCCCGATCTGGGTTTGCTCGTGTGCGACGCCGAGCACCCGGTCAGCGCCGCGCGCTTTGCCGACACGGGCGCCCCGGCCGCGCCAGTGATGCTCAGCCGCGAGCGTTGCACGCTCTCTTCGCTGCGCGCCATCCTCGCCAACTCTGGGTGCGCTAACGCGGCCACCGGGAAACGCGGCCTTGAAGACGCCGCCAAGACTCAGGGCGCGGCGGCGATGGCCTTGGGCGTAAAGGAGCACGAGGTCTTGCTCGGCTCGACCGGTGGGATCAGCGACTACCTGCCAGTGGAGAAGGTCCTGCGCGGCATCCTCGACGCCTCCGGGTGTCTCGCGCGCGAGGGGGACACTCACTTCCAGCAGGCAATCCAGACGACCGACGCGTTTGAGAAGCGCGCCAACCTCGAGGTCGAGCTGCCCTCGGGCACGGTGCGTGTGAGCGCGCAGTGCAAGGGCGCGGGAATGATCTCGCCGCGCTTTGCCACGATGTTCTGCTTCGTGGAGACCGACGCCGAGCTTGAGCCCGAGACGGTCGAGTTGCTGTTGTCTGTTTGCCTGAAGCGCTCCTTCGATTGTTGCAGCGTGGACGGCCAGCTCTCCACCAACGACACAGCCGCCTTGATCTGCTCGGGTGCGAGCGGCGTGCGGGTCGCACCCGAGAGCGAGGATGAGCTACGCATGGGCGAGGCCCTGGACGCGCTCATGCGCCAGCTCGCGATCCTGATGGTGGCCGACGGCGAGGGGGCCAAGCGAATCGCGCGTGTGGTCGTGCGCGGCGGCGATTCCGGCCGCGTGGAGATGGCCGCCAGGGCGGTCGCCAACTCGCCCTTGGTCAAGGCTGCCCTGCACGGTGGCGATCCCAACTGGGGAAGGATCGTGCAAGCCGTCGGCGGCGCGCTTGGCGGCGACGGCCTCGGTGGAGGCCACCTGCCGCTTGACATCTCGATCGAGGGTGTCCAAGTCTGCTCGGCTGGCGCGGCCATCCTCGGTGAGGACGAGCTGGAGGCCAGGCTCAGGCCTGCGCTACAGCGCGCCGAGGTCGATTACGAAATCGTCCTGCCGGGCGACGGCGCGGAGACTGAGGTGTTCTTCTCCGACCTCTCCTACGAGTACGTGCGCATCAACGCGGAGTACACGACATGAGCAGTCTCACCACGAACTGGAGGCAACCTTGATGCGCGACGTAGCCACGCTATTGGAGGCGCTTCCCTACATCAGGGAGTTCCACGGCAAGACGGTCGTGATCAAGTACGGCGGCGCCGCGATGGAGGATGTTGCCTTGCGCGAGGAGTTCGCGCGCGACGTGGTCTTGCTCAAGTACGTAGGCCTGAACCCGATCGTGGTCCACGGGGGCGGCCCTGACATCACCTCCTACATGGAGCGCCTTGGCTTGCCCGTGGAGTTCGTCGGCGGCCTTCGCGTGTCCGACCCGGCCACCGTTGAGATCGCCAAGATGGTCTTGGTCGGCAAGGTCAACAAGGAAATCGTCTTGCGCCTTGCTCGCCACGGTCAGCCCGCGGTCGGGTTGTGCGGAGATGACGGTTCGCTCTTCAGGGTCGCCCGCCGCGAAGGCCCTGCCGGTGAGGACATCGGTTTCGTGGGCTCGATCGAGCGAGTCAACGTCGACGTGCTCCACCACGTCGCGCTCGACTACATCCCGGTAATCGCATCCGTGGGAGCCGACCGCGAGGGTAACTCTTACAACGTCAACGCCGACGAGGCCGCCGGAGCCGTCGCCGGAGCGCTCGGCGCTTACAAGATCGTGTTCCTCACGGATGTTCCCGGTTGGCTTTCAGACGCTGGAGATCCCGCCTCTCTGATCGGCCAGGCGAGCTCCTCAGAAGTCCAGGAGCGCCTGTCAGCGCTCCAAGGCGGTATGCGTCCGAAGCTCGCGGCCTGCGTTGAGGCGATCAACGGTGGCGTCAACTCGGCTCATATCGTCGACGGGCGCATTCCACACTCGTTGCTGCTCGAGTTGTTCACCGACGCGGGCATCGGCACGAAGATCGAGGCGTCTGCGTGAGTTTGGCCGAGCTGCAGAAGCTCGAGCGCGAGAGGGTCATCCCCTCTTACGCACGCCTGCCGGTCGAGTTCGTGCGCGGTGAGGGCTCCCGCCTGTGGGACAGCGAAGGCATCGAGTACCTCGACTTCCTATGCGGCATCTCGGTTACCAGCCTTGGTCACTGCCACCCACGTGTGGTGGCCGCCGTACGTGAGCAGGTCGGGGTCCTGATGCACACGAGCAACCTTTTCTACACCGAGCCCGCGATGCGTTTGGCTGAGCGCTTGGCGTCCTCGAGCCTCGGTGGCAAGGTCTATTTCTGTAACTCCGGCGCCGAGGCCAACGAGGCCGCGATCAAGCTCATGCGCAAGGCCAAGCCCGGGGGAGACATAGTCGTTGTCCACAACGCTTTTCACGGCCGCACCTATGGCGCTTTGTCGGCGACCCCCCAGGAGTCGAAGCAGGCGCCGTTTGCGCCGCTTGTCCCCGGCTTCAGGGCTGTCGCCGCCGAGCCCGAGGCGATCGCCGCTGCGGTCGACGAGCGCACAGCGGCAGTCATGCTCGAGCCGATTCAGGGAGAGACAGGTGTAAATGCCCTCTCCGAGGGGGTGCTGGTGCGTGCGCGCGAGGCTTGCGAGGAACACGGGGCTGCGCTTCTCTTCGACGAAATCCAGTGCGGGATGGGGCGCACCGGCACGTTGTGGGCTTACGAGCAGACCGGCGTCGTTCCTGATGCCATCACGAGCGCCAAGGCGCTCGGCGGTGGCTTGCCGATCGGCGCACTCGTCACCGGACCGCGACTGGCCGACGTGTTGCAGCCGGGCGATCACGGTTCCACGTTCGCTGGCGGTCCTGTCATCTGCGCCGCCGCGCTCGCCGCGCTAGAGATCACCGACGATTCCGGCATGCTCGCCGGCGTGCGCGAGCTCGGCGCGCGCTTGGCCGAGGGTCTCGCGCGACTGCCACATGTGTTGAGCGTGCGCGGACGGGGTCTCATGCTTGCGTGCGAGATCGACCTCTCCGCCCCCGAGGTGGTGCGCCGTGCGCTGCTTGAGCAGCATCTGATCCTCAACGCGACCGGTCCCACCACTATTCGGCTGTTGCCGCCGCTCACGATCGCCCACGAGGAGGTCGATGACGCGCTTGGACGGTTGACCGCGGTGTTGGCCGCCCTGTGAGTGTGGGCTGAGATGGCCTGTCGCGAGCTGTCCGGCGGTTTCGTGCTGGACGACGATCCCGAGCGGATCGACGTCGACGCGGTCCATGCGTTCATCAGTGGAGAGTCCTACTGGGGGTTGGGCCGAGCGCGAGAGCGCATCGAGCGCGCGATTCGCGGCTCCACGCGTGTTGTGGGTCTCTACCGTGGCAGTGAGCTGATCGGCTTCGCGCGCTCGGTCTCGGACGGAGCCGTCATCGCCTATCTGGCTGACGTCTACGTGCTCGAGCGGTATCGGGGTAGAGGGCTTGGATTGGAGCTGGTGCGGGAGATCGTCGACGGCTGCCAATACAGCGGCGTCCGCTGGCTTCTGCACACAGCCGACGCGCAGAGCCTCTACGAGAAGCTCGGCTTCGGCCCGGACAGGGCGCCATATCCACTCATGGAACGGCCCCCCAACGCAATCAGGCGCTAGCCTTCCCGGCCCATGAGCCAGCCCGACTTCGTTCTACCCCGTCCCACCGCCTCCTATGAGGCCGATCCGGAGAACGTGCATCGCGTGCTCCTGCTCTATTCCGGCGGTCTTGACACAAGCGTGATGCTGAAGTGGATCCAGGACTCCTACGAGGCCGAAGTGGTCTGCCTCACGGTCAACCTCGGTCAGCCCGGCGAGGACTACGACGTGATCGCAGAGAAGGCCAAGCGTCTCGGCGCGCTCGAATGCCACGTGGTGGACGCTCGCGAGGAATTCGCTCGCGAGTACGTCCTTCCCGCGATCAAGGCCAACGCGCTCTATGGGGGCGGCTATCCCTTGTTCACTGCGCTCGGGCGTCCCTTGATCGCCAAGCTCGCGGTCGACTATGCCCGCCGCTCTGGCTGTGACACGATCGCCCACGGTTGCACCGGCAAGGGCAACGACCAGGTGCGCATCGAGGCCACCGTCGCCACGCTTGCCCCCGAGCTGAAGACGATCGCGCCGGTGCGCTCCTGGCAGATGGGGCGCGAGGAGGAGATTGCCTACGCGCGTGAGCACGGCATCCCGGTCAAGGGCGGCACGGAGATCGCTCCCTATTCGATCGACGACAACCTCTGGGGGCGCTCCTCTGAGGGACGTTGGATCGAGGAGCTCGACCACGCACCCGAGGACGATGTCTTCCAACTCGTAACTCGCCCTGAGCTCGCGCCCGACGAGGGAGAGATCGTCGAGATCGAGTTCGAGCGTGGCGAGCCCATCGGATTGAACGGAGAGCGGCTCGACTTGGTGGAGCTCATCGAACGAGTCGCCACCATCGCCGCTCGTCACGGCGTGGGCATCGTCGACCACATCGAGGACCGTATCGTCGGCTTGAAGGTGCGCGACATCTACGAGGCGCCGGCTGCAGCTGTTCTGCTACCCGCCCACCAAGAGCTGGAGAAGCTCGTGTGCACGATCCACCAGAATCAGTTCAAGGCCCAGCTCGACCGGCAGTGGGCCTATCTCGTGTACGCGGGCTTGTGGTGGGAGCCTCTGCGCGCCGACCTTGACGCCTACATGGACTCCGTCAACGCTCAGGTGACGGGCACGATCGGACTCAAGCTCTATAAGGGACACGCGCGCGTCGTCACCCGCTCCTCGCCGAGTGCCGTCTACGACCAGGCGCTCGCCTCCTTTGGGGAGTCCGGCGGACTATTCTCGCAAACCGCCTCGCCCGGCTTCATCGAGCTGTGGTCCTTGCAGTCGCGCATGGCCTGGCGTCTGCGCAACGAATAGCTGCTCCTGCGCGCACGGCCCTGCTCCTGCGCACGGGGCCGGGGCCCCTCTCCGGCGCACGACCCCGCTCCATCGCACGGCCCGTTTCCAGCGTCCAGCCAGCTTGACAGGCATGTGCTGTGTGGGCAGGAGGATTTGTGTGTTCCGATTTTTGGGGTGCCCTACGCGCGCGCGTAGGGCACCCCATTTCCCAACTATGGAGCCGTCCGGGGCCGTCTCTAGGGTGGTGACCGATGATCGAGGAGAGCGAGACCCCGGACGTGGGTTCCCAGTCCGACGCGGGTGCGGATGTTCTTGCTGAGCGTCGTGCGCGCCATGCCGATCCAGCGGTCATCCGCCGAGCCGAGGCTGCCGAGGCGGTGGCGCGAAACCTGGAGACTCATCTAGCCGCGCTCGAGCAGCGCATCGAGGAGGTTGGTCGCGAGCGCGAGCGCGTGGCACAACAGCTCTCTGAGCGCGAAAGCGACGTGCGCAGTGTCAAGCAGCGCGAGTACGCAGAGCAGCAGTTGCGTGTCGAGGCCGAGGAGCGCAGCGATCGCCTGCAGCGCGAGATGCGCGCCCAGATCCAAGAGCTCTCCACTCGCTTGCAGGAGACCGAGCGTCAAGTGCGTGAGCTCAGCGCCGAGCTCACAGAGCTACGTGAGCGCGACGCGCGCCTGACCCCGATCGTCCGCGAGCTGATGGATGTCGCCGCCGGTCTGCGCGCCGGTTTCGAGCGCGAGCTCACAACGTTGCGCGAGGAGCTTCAGCAGCAGGTTGTGTGGGAGCGCGAGACCTATGTGCGCGAGCTCACCGCGATGGGCGCTCGCATGGAGGATTTGCGCTTCGAGCTGACCCGCACCGCCGCGGACCTGCGTGCGCAACTCGCCGCCGAGCCTCCGGATGGCTCACTGCTTCAACACACGACCGAGCCCGAGTCCGAGCGGGAGGCCGCCCATCGTAGGGAGATGGCCGACGCGCTCGTAGCAGCCGTCGAACGCCTCCGGGCGCGTGTGGCTGAGGTCAAGGAGGCCGAGACGGCCGAAGTTTCGGAGTCCGCGGCCGTGGAGGAGCCCGAGCCAGTCGCGGTGGTGGAGCCTGATCCGATCCAGGCCGAGGAGCCTGTCGCTGTTGAGGTGCCTGAGCCTGTCGCCATTGACATGCCTGAGCCGATCGCGGATGAGGCTCCTGTCATTGCTGCTGAGGAGCCTGTTTCACGCGAGGAACCGGCCACCTTCGAGGAGCCCGAGTCTGTCGCTGTTGAGGAGCCTGCCGCGGTCGAGGAGATCGTTGCGGTCGAGCCGGCTGAGTCGGTCGCTGTTGAGGAGCTTGACGCGGTTGAGGAACCGACTGCGGTAGAGGAGCCTGAACCGAACTCCGCGGAGGAGCTTGGAGCGCTTGAGGAGCTAGAGCCCACCCCAACGGAGGAGCCGGTCGCGCTCGAAGAGCCTGAGCCTGTCCTGGTTGAGGAGGAGCCGGTCGTCGAGTCCGAGCCTGAGCTCGCCCTGGTTGACGAGCCTGTCACCGAGCCTGAGCCCGAGCCCTACCTGGTCGAGGAGCCTGAGCCGGTCGCGTTCGACGAGCCCGTCGACGAGGAGGAGTTCTCGCCCGTCGAGGATTCACCGGCCGAAGGATTGGCTGCCCCCGTAGCGGCCGTCGAGCGACTGGCTCCGGCTGAGCCCGCGGTCGCGGGTCTCGGTCCTGGCGCTACGGCGAATGCGAAAACGGTGACGACTGAGCCGATTGCTCTGCAGTCGCGCTTGCTGTCTGTGCCGGAGAAGCGTGTCTCCTGGCTCGCGCCCGCCATCCGCCGGCTTGCCGCCCAGCGAGACGCGAAGCTTGCGGCGGAACTCGTGATCGAGCTGATCCCCGCCCAGCGCGAGGTCGTCGATGGTCCAGTCAACTACGAGATCAAGATCGGTGAGCTCGGAACTTTCTACGTAACGCTCGAACCCGGTCAAGCCACCATCTCTAGGGAACCGCGCGGCTCGGTCGACTTCTCACTGGAGGGACCGGTCGCTGCGTTCAGCGAGCTCGCCGCCGGTGGCGCGGGACGCAGGTATCCCGGGCTTCGCCTGCGCAAAGGCAAGCGCGGCGCGCGCCGCTTCCTGAAGTCGCGCCGTCGTCCGATCGCACTCGCCGATCTTGCCTCAGCCGGCGTTGACGTATGGCCAGGACTGCTACTCTTGGCGATGGCCGAGGCGATTGACGCAAGTTGGACGACCGGGCGACGCTTCGAGCTCGCCTTCGACATTGAGGACGCGCCCGGGGTCATCATCTACGTGCGCGTCTGTGACGGTGAGGCAATCAAGGTAAGTCGCACCGCCGTTGGACAGCCCGTGGCGACGATCTCGCTTAGCGGACACGCACTTATCTGTCTGCTAGCAGGCACCCAGCCCCCGGTCGAGGACAGGACACTCGTGACCGGCGACGTGACCTCCGTGGACATGTTCCTGCAGTGGACGGCCCGCGCTCAGGGCCTGTCTGTCACAGGCGCCTAAGCGCTCCGTATTACACGGTTGAGACGCTCATTCGGCATGGTTGAGCGCACTGCTCACTCCGCCGATCCACCACGTACCATCAAGCACCGGTGACCCCCCAGTCCTGCGCCCATCTGCACGTCCACTCCGAGTACTCCTTGCTCGACGGTGCATGCAGGATCGAGTCGCTCGCAAAGCGCGCTGCTGAGTTCGGGCAGCCCGCGCTCGGACTCACCGACCACGGCGTCATGAACGGCATGGTGGAGCTCCACAGCGCCTGCAAAAAGCACAACGTCAAGCCGATCTTCGGCTGTGAGATATATCTCGTAGACGATCACTCAGCAAGGGGGCCAGGCCGCGTCGAGCGCAACCACCTCACCCTGCTCGCCGCCGACGACACCGGCTACCGCAACCTCGTGGCGCTCTCCTCGGCCGGCTTTCTCGAGGGATTGCACCGAGGCAAGCCCACGCTCGACCTGGAGCAGATCGAGCAGCGCTCGGAGGGCATCATTGCGCTCACAGGCTGCCTCGCCTCACGCTTCTGCCAGCGCCTGCTCGACGACCGTCCCGAGGATGCCCGCGCCCACGCAGATGACTTGATGCGCATCTTCGGCCCCGAAAGCGTCTACTTCGAGGTCCAAAAGAACGGGCTCACCGCACAAGACAAGTGCAACGAGGGGATCGTGCGGATCGCACGCGAGATGGGAGGGAACCTCGTCGGCACAGGCGACGTTCACTACCTGCGCCGCGAGGACTACGACCATCACACAGCACTCTTGTGCGTGCAAACCAAGAGCACGCTCGCAGCTCCGAAGATGACCTTCGAGACCAACGAGTTCTACCTGCGCGACAGCGCTGAAATGGTCAGCGCGTTCGCCGAGTGGCCCGAGGCGATCGCGAGCACTTTGGAGATAGCCGAGCGCTGCACGGTTGAGCTCGAGCTCGATAAGCAGCTAATCCCCAAATATCCCACACCCGACGACAGCTCCGAGCATGACTACTTGCGCGCACGTGTCATGGAAGGCCTGAGCGTTCGCTACGGCGAGCCGCCTCCCGCTGAGGCTCTCACGCGCATGGACATGGAGCTCGGCGTGATCGACCGCATGGGCTTCAACGCCTACTTCCTGATCGTCTGGGACTTCGTCAAGTTCGCCAAGGAGAACGGCGTCGCCGTTGGACCGGGACGCGGGTCGGCCGCCGGATCGATCGTGTCCTACTGCCTGGCCATCACCGACGTGGATCCTCTGCAATACGACCTGCTGTTCGAGCGCTTCCTCAACCCCGAGCGCGTATCGATGCCTGATATCGACATCGATTTCTCAGTGCGCGGACGCGAGCGCGTGATGCGCTACGTCACAGAGAAGTACGGACGCGAGTCAGTCGCCCAGATCGTCACCTTCGGCAAGATGTTCCCGCGCGCAGCCACTCGTGACGCAGCTCGCGTGCTCGGCTACGACTATGGCTCCGGGGACCGTCTCGCGAAGCTGATCCCCGATCCGATCATGGGACGCTCGCCCTCGTTCGAGGACTGCATGAAAACCGGTGAACCGTTGCGCAAGGCCTACGACGAGGAGCCCGACGCGCGCCGCATCGTCGACGTGGCGAAGGGACTCGAGGGCATCGTGCGCAACTCCTCAATCCACGCCGCCGCGGTAGTGATCGCCGATCGTCCGCTCACGGACATCGTGCCCTTGCAGCTCGCCGACGCCGGCACGAGTGAGGACGGTGAGCGCTCCTACCGCACCGTCACGCAGTTCTCGATGAAGCCGATCGAGGAAATCGGGCTCCTGAAGATGGACTTCCTGGGCTTGCGCAACCTCGACGTGATCGAGGACGCACTAGACATCATCGAGCGCTCCTCAGGCACTCGCCCGGACATGTCCACGCTCCCGCTCGATGATCTTCGCACCTACGAAATGCTCACCAAGGGCGACTCGATCGGCGTGTTCCAGTTCGAGTCAGAGGGTATGCGCGAGGCCCTAAAGAAGGTGCGCCCCGACGAATTCAATGACCTGATTGCGCTGAACGCGCTCTACCGTCCCGGCGCGATGGACCAGATTCCGGTGTACGCCAAGGGCAAGCACAACCCGCAAGCGATCTCCTACCCCGACGAGCGCCTGCGCCCGATCCTCGAGTCCTCCAACGGCGTGATCCTCTACCAGGAGCAGGCGATGCAGATCTCCAAGGAGATCGCCGGCTTCTCCGGCGCCAAGGCCGACGATCTGCGCAAGGCGATTGGCAAGAAGAACCGGCAAGCGATGGCCGCGCTGAAGCCCGAGTTCGTGGAGGGCTGCCGCGCATCGGGCACCAGCAACGACGTGATCGATCTTCTTTGGCAGACCAACGAAAAATCGGCCGACTACTCGTTCAACAAGTCTCACGCCGCTTGCTACGCATTGATCGCCTACCGGACCGCTTGGCTGAAGGCGAACCACACGGCCGAGTACATGGCAGCCTTGATCTCCTCGGTCATGTCCACCAAGGACAAGGTTCCCTTCTTCGTCGCCCGCTGCGAGGAGATGGGCATCGAGATATTGCCGCCCGACGTGAACCTTTCAGACCACGAGTTCATCGTCGAGGTTCCCGCCGGCTCCCCAACGGGCGCTGCTTACTCCTCCGCCGCAGGTGACACACAATCCAGTGGCGCTAGCAGCAGTGGCGCTGGCACCAGTGACGCCGGCAACATTCGCTTCGGCCTGGACGCCGTCAAGGGAGTGGGCTACCAGGCGGTGGAGGCAATCAAGGCAGCCCGCGACGAGGGCGGCTCGTTCACCTCGCTGTGGGACTTCTGCGAGCGCGTGGACAGCCGCGCTGTCAACAAGAAGGCGATCGAGGCCTTGATCAAGTGCGGCGCGCTTGGCTCCACTGGCGCCACACGCATGGGGATGCTCGCCGTGCTCGAAGCGGCCCAGTCATCTGGGCAGAAGGCTCAGCAGGACGCACAGGTCGGCCAGGGCTCGATCTTCGACCTCGCGCCGTCGGCGGCATCCGGCGAGGCTGCCCCAGGGGCGGGACTGCTCAAGCTCAGCCATCCCCCGATCCCGAGCGAGGAGTTTGACCAGCCACAGCTGCTCGCAGTCGAGAAGGAAGCGATTGGCCTGTTCATCTCCGCGCATCCGCTCAAGCCGATGCGCGAGGCCTTGCGCGCGCGGGCTGACTGCTCGCTCGCCGCCCTGTCCAACAGGCGGGACAAGGATTGGGTGACCGTCGGCGGGATCATCACCGAGTCAAAGAAGATTCGCACCCGCAACGGCGATCACATGATGTTCGCGACACTCGACGATCTCGAGGGGGCCGTCGAGATACTCGTGTTCGGCAAGGCCCTCGCCGAGCACGAGGCTGCGCTCGCCGTCGACCAAGTGGTGCTCATTAGAGGCCGCGTCGACCACAAGGAGGCAGGCAAGACTTGCGTAGTGGTCCAGTCGGTCGAGCAGTTCGCGCCCACCGATCAGGAGATCGAGCAAGCCAACAGCGCAGCCAAGGCGAGCTCCGTCGCACAAGCCGCCGCCTCCCAACCCGTGCGTCTGCAGGTCGACGCCGCGCGCCTGCCAGCGAGCGCGATCGAGGACGTGAAGGACATCATCGAGACTCACCGCGGTCCCGCCGAGGTGGTGCTCGAGATGATCACGAGCGCCGGCACGCGCGTGTTGCGCCTCGGCGAGGCCTACCGTGTTCAACACACCCCAGGCGTTCGCGCCGAGCTGGAACAGGCGCTAGCGCCCACCGCGGCGCTCGCCGCAACCGGCTGACAGGTGCTCTCGGTCTAACCGGCGCGCTCGCGCACACCCCGCTCGCGCAACTCCACCGCGAACTGGATCTCCTCACGCGTCGGACCGGAGCGGTTCTCCCCGGGTGTCTCCAACACGCACGGGAGATCCTGGAACGGGGGCGCCGCCAGGAAGGCCGCGCAACCGCTCTCACCAAGCTCGCCCGCGCCGATGTTGGCATGCCGGTCGCGATTGGCTCCGAGCGGGGTCTGGGAATCGTTGAGGTGCAATGAGCCTACCCGCTCGAGACCGAGCTTCGCCGCGATCTCCTCCGTCAAAGCGTCCATTCCCGCATAGGAGCGGATGTCATATCCCGAAGCAAACAGGTGACAGGAATCCAGGCACACACCAAGTCGCTCACCGCCGCCAGATGCATCCAAGAGCGAGGCCAGCTCGTCGATCGAGCGACCCAAGGTGCCGCCCGTGCCGGCTGTGTTCTCCAAGTGAAGCGGGCACTCTTCGCTCTCTGCCAACGCCTCGCGGATCGTCTCCCCGGCTCGGCTCACCGCCTTGGCGGGATCACCAGTCTTGGCGGAACCAGGATGCAACACCACTCCTGAGGCCCCAATAGCCTGGCCCACCCGCAGGGAATGAGTGAGCGATACGAGCGACTTCTCACGGATGTCCGGATCCTCGCTGGCACAGTTGAGCAGGTACACGGCATGGATCAAGACCGCGTCGATCTGGCTGTCGGCCATGGCCTCGCGAAAAGCCTCCACGTCCTGCTCGGGGTAGACGGTGGGGCGCCACATACGCGGCGACTGGTTGAAGATCTGGATCGCGCGGCAGTCGCGCTCCAAGCCACGATCGATCGCCTTGGGCAAGCCGCCCGCCGGGGATACGTGCGCTCCGATTAGCATGGGCGGATCCTATGCGTGTTCGCTTCGCTCCATCGCCCACAGGCGCCCTGCACATCGGTGGGGCCCGTACCGCCCTTTTCAACTGGCTTTTGGCCAAGCACAACGGCGGCACTTTCATCCTGCGCATCGAGGACACCGACAGTGAGCGCTCCACGCCCGAGAACGTGGAGCAGATCCTCGACGCTTTGCGCTGGCTTGAGCTCGACTGGGATGAGGGCCCCATCTTCCAGAGTGAGCGAGCCGCACGCCATCAGGAAGCGCTCGCAGCACTGCTTCAGAGCGGGCACGCCTACCGCAGCAATGCGACGGCTGACGATGTGGCGGCCTACAAGCGCCTTCACGGCGCTGAGCGTGGGTTTCGCGGCGAGGAGTCCGCAAACCAGAACGAGGGTGCGGTGCGCTTGCACATCCCGGCCGGCGGCGCGACGGTCGTACACGACGCGATCCGCGGGGACACCACCTTCGAGCACGTGCACCTCGATGACCCTGTGATCGCGCGCGCCAATGGCTCGGTGCTCTACAACTTCGCGGTCGCCATCGATGATCTCGATGCCGGGATCACGCACGTAGTGCGCGGCGAGGACCATCTCTCCAACACGCCCAAGCAACTGCTCGTGCTCGCGGCCGCCAGAGCCGCCGGCTTCGGCGACGGCGCGCCCGAGCCCATCTATGCGCACCTACCGCTGCTGCACGGTGCGGACGGCAAGAAGCTCTCAAAGCGCCACGGCGCCGCATCGGTGCAAGAGCTGCGTGCGGCGGGGTACTTGCCGGCGGCTACTCGCAACTATCTTGCCCTGCTCGGCTGGGGCTCGGGCGACGATGCCACGGTGATGTCCACCCAGGAGCTCATCGAGCGTTTCGAGCTCGATCGAGTCTCTCGCAATCCTGCCCGCTTCGACGAGACCAAGTTGAGATGGCTCGACGGGATCTACATACGCGAGCTGGCCGTGCCCGATCTCGCCGAGCGCCTGCTCGAGTTCCTGCGCATGTCTGACCCCGTCGCGGCGAGCGCCGCGGAAGCCGACCGTGAGCTGTTCGAGGGCGCCGTGGCGATCAGTCAAGAGAAGATCCAAACACTCGCCGACTTCTGGCCGCTCGCGTGCTTCTTCTTCACGGGAGTCTCAGACAGCGAGCCCGCGCGCGAGCGCTGGCTGGGCGAGCCGGGAGTCTCCGCTCTGAGCGACGCGCGCACGGAGCTCTCCGCGGCCGGGAGCTTCGACGTTCAAGCTGTGCAAGACGCGCTCACAAGCGTGATCGAGCGTCGCGCGGTAAAGCCGCGCGAGGTCTACCAGCCGCTGCGCGTCGCGATCGCGGGCACCACGATCTCGCCTGGGATCTTCGAGAGCGTGGCGTTGCTCGGTCGTGAGGAGACCTTGCGCCGCATCGACACCGTTCTCGGCGGCTGAAAGTGGGTGCGCCCTCTCAGGGCGCCCACTGCATTCAACAATCGCCGCGTAGCTGCCGATAGGACCCTGACGAGTAAATGGGACGGCTCGGATGCCGCCCACGTCAAGACAGGTGTCATGCGCACGCAAGCAACAGTGACAAAGCCAACCCATGCAAGTGCCCCCCGCTCGCTCGCGAGCGAGCGTCGCCCAAGTGGATCCGCAGAGCGCCATGGATCCGGTGAGCGCCACCAGAACGAGGGTCACGGTCGCCGCTTGATGCTGGCCTTCGAGGCGCTCGACGGTTTTCCCGCTCTCTCGGAGTCGCGTGCCCGCCTGTTGTCGGTCGTCTCCAAGGAGAATGTCGCCACCGCCGACATCGTCACAGCAGTCGAGTCCGACGTCGCCTTGATCATCGCCGTGATGCGCCTCGCCAACGAGGCACAGCCACCTGCCGAGCGCGTCGAGACCGTTGTGGCGGCGGTCGAGCGACTCACGCCCCAAGCCGTGGAATCGATCGCCAGCAGGGTGCGCACATTCGACTTCTTCGAGCGCTCCAACGGTTGGGACACGGCGCCTGAGCGCTTCCGCTTGCACGCGCTCGCCACTCAGCACACCGCCGATCGCCTCGCGGCCGAGGTTGGCTACGAGCATCGCGATCGCCTCACAGTGACAAGTCTCTTGCACGACGTGGGCAAGCTCGTGTTGATGCACGCCTATCCCGGCTACATCGCCCAGGTCAAGAAGGAGGGCCAAACGCCCGAGAAGCGCATCCACCAGGAAAGGCGCGAGCTCGGCGTCGACCATGCCCTCGTAGGAGGCGTGCTTGCGCGCCGTTGGGGCTTGCCGCCGGCGATCGCCACCGTGATCGAGCGCCACCACAACCCTGACGCCAGTGGTGAGGCAGCTTTCGTTCGCTTGGCGGACATGCTCGCTCATTACGCTCACGGCGCACCAGTGGCGCCCGGGGAGATGCTCTCCTGCGCTCGTGCCCTGGGCTTGGGCCCGGAAGAACTGAGGCGAGTGATGTACGAGCTGCCAACTGCCCGCGGCCAGCGTCAGCGCATGGTCGACCCGTGCCCGCTCTCAGGACGCGAGCTCGGGGTTTTGCAGCGCCTGGCCGAAGGCAAGGTCTACAAGCAGATCGCCCACGAGCTGACACTCTCCACGAGCACGGTGCGCACGCACTTGCACAACATCTACGGCAAGCTCGGCGCAGTCGATCGAGCCCAGGCCGTTCTCATCGCTACCGAGCGCGGTTGGCTCTAGCGAGATCTTCAGTGGTTCGGCCAATCGGCCCGCGTCTTTGCCGGTTTCTGCGTAGCATCGCGCTTGAAGCGCGATGATCTCGATTACCAGCAAGTCTCCTTATGCGGTGGCCGCGCTCGCGGAGCTCGGGCGCTCCAGTGGTGCTGAGCCAGTGCCGATTGGAGAGCTCGCACGCCGTCGCGACATGCCGGTTCAGTTCTTGGAGCAACTGTTTGCCGTGTTGCGCCGCGCGGGTGTCGTTAGCTCTCAGCGTGGGGTGAAGGGTGGCTACCGCTTTGCGCGCGAGCCCGCGCAGGTGACGGTGCTCGAGGTCGTGGAGCTGCTCGACGGTCCGTTTGGTCGCGACGCCGAGGGTGTGTTCGGCGATGCTTCCAAGGCCGCCCGGGACGTCTTGGAGCAGACCACGATCGCGGATGTGATCGAGCGCGAAGCCCGTGATTCGGGCGCGAGCATGTACCACATCTAGAGCGCTTTCGTGAGTCGGGAGCGTTTCTTCGTCGGGGTGCGCGTCGGATAGAGCGCATAGGCTGCGCCGGATGACTTCTGGCCCCGAGTACTCTCGAAGGCAGATCACGCGCGCTGGTGACACGCTCCGCCACTGGAATAACGGTGACGACATCGTCCGAGACATTCGTGGACAGCCGCGATGGACGATCCGACGCGTGCGCGAGTACGTAGAAGGCCGCGAGCCCGGACCCAAGTTAGATGGCTAGCGGGCCGTGCACCTTGTGGTTGAAAGGGATGGGCGCTATATCGAGGTGCAGCTCCGGACCCCCTACCAGGACGTTTGGGCACAATCGGTGGAGCAAGACACACGCCGGCTAGGCGCTGGCCTCAAGTTTGGCTCTGGACCCGCCGATCTGCGAAGCTACTACATGATGATCTCCCAGCTCTTTGCCATGCGAGAACGGCAAGAGGAGCCAGAGCAGGAGTTCATGCTTGAGCTTGCGAAGAGGTTCGCTGCAACACGAACCTACTTCCCCGAAGCAACCGAGGGGCCATCCCAATGAAAAGCATCCTTCATTTCCTCGTCGTATACGACATCCGGGCCGCGATGGCCGACGTGGTCCAGTTCGGCACCGACTACGACGGTGCGCTTGATGCATACAACGAGGCCGAGGAGGCCCATCGAGACGACGCCAACACCGAGGTCGTGCTCCTGGGGTCCGACTCGGTAGAGACGCTCAAGCGCACTCACTCAAGCTACTTCGAGCTCTCCGAGAAGCACATCGACCAAGTGGTCGCTCGGGAGCTTGCACAGCTCGGCCTGCGCTAGTCGCTCGGAAGCCTGAAAGCTGGGCCCTACGCGCGCGCGGGGCACGCAAATAAGTGCCCCACACCCCACGAGGACTGCCAGGCCATTATTGTCGTGGGCGATATGGGGTCAATCCCGATCAACATTGCAGAGCTTGTAGGCAATACGCCGCTCATCCGGCTGAAGCGGATGCTCGAAGGCAGCGCGGCCGAGGAGGCGGGTGTGGAGCTGTATGCGAAGCTCGAGACCTTCAATCCCGGCGGCAGCGTCAAGGACCGGATCGGTGTCGCGATGATCGAGGCGGCCGAGGCCGAAGGCCGGATCGAGCCGGGGCGGACCACGATCGTGGAGGCCACGAGCGGCAACACCGGTATCGCGCTTGCGTTCGTGTGTGCCGCCAAGGGCTATGACCTCGTCTTGACGCTCCCCCAAGGGATGAGTCGCGAGCGGGAGATCCTCTTGAAGTTGTACGGCGCGAGCGTCCAGATCACCGAGTCCTTGGGTGGCATGGGGGAGGCAGTGCAGGCGGCTCAGGCGATGGCTCGCGACGCCGATGTGTTCTTGCCGGACCAGTTCTCCAATCCGGCCAACCCGCGCGCTCACCGTCTCACGACCGGCCCGGAGATCGAGCGCGCGCTCGAAGGTCCGGTCGATGTGCTCGTGGCAGGAGTGGGTACCGGTGGCACGATCACCGGCGTGGGGGAATACTTGCGCGAGCGCAATCCCGGTGTGCGAATCGTGGCAGTGGAGCCCGAGAGCTCGGCGGTTCTATCCGGTGAGCGGGCCGGCCCGCATCGAATCCAAGGCATCGGTGCGGGGTTCGTCCCCCCGGTTCTGCGCCGCGAGTTGATCGACGAGGTGATCCCCGTCTCCGACGATGATGCGATCCAAACGGCTTGGACGTGCGCCAAGCGCGAGGGCTTGCTCGCCGGGATCTCCTGCGGGGCGGCCTTGTGGGCAAGCCTTCAGGTGGCCGCCCGGCCCGAATCGAAGGGCAAGCGAATCGTGACGATCATGCCCGACTCGGGCGAGCGCTATATCTCCCAAGCATTCTTCGCGCCTTCCTGACACACGCTGTCCTAAAGCGGACACACTCTGTCCTAAGGCGCATCCTCGCGAGGCCCGTCCTGTAACCCCGATACCCACGGGGCTGTTCACGGTCTCTACGCTCTGCAATTTTGGCGTCTGCTCCACGCTCGCTACGCTTTGCTCATGCTCGGCATCGGGACCGTTACGCGAGTCGCCAAGGAGCTTCGCCGGGACGTGGCCGTGGCTCGCGACCGCGATCCCGCCGCCTGCGGTGTGCAGACGTTCGAGATCGTCGCTACTTGGCCTGGCATTCAAGCGTTGCTCTCACACCGGGTCGCTCACGCTCTGCTTGCCTCCGAAGTTCCCTTGCTACCACGAGCGATCGCGCTCCTGTCCAGGGCGCTCACCGGAATCGAGATCCACCCGGCCGCAAGCATTGGCAAGGGCCTGTTCATCGACCACGGCTCCGGTGTGGTGATCGGCGAGACCGCCGAGATCGGCGACGACGTGACGCTCTACCAAGGAGTCACGCTCGGTGGCACGGGCTTCGCGACTGGCAAGCGCCATCCCACGGTGCAGGACAACGTGACGATCGGCTCCGGAGCCAAGCTGCTCGGCCCGATCACAATTGGCCATGGCGCGAAGATCGGCGCCAACAGTGTGGTCATCACCGACGTGCCACCCAACTCGACCGTCGTCGGCAACCCGGGTCACCCCGTGCGTGTCGACGGTCGCCGCCCTGAGGGGCCCGACGCCGACTGGATCCACCTGCCCGATCCGATCGCGGAGGCGATCCAAGGGCTCGCAAGCCGCATTGGTGCGCTCGAGCGCGCCGTGGCTGAGCTGTCTGGTGAGGAGGCGGCGCCTGTCGCTGAGGTGCGACCACTGCGGACAGTGAAGGGCCCGAGCCCGGCCGGCGGCTGAGCCGGGCTGGATGGAGAAAGCGAGCCTCGGCCCCTGCGAACTTGAGGCCGAATCTCGTACTGATTCGGGGGCGTCCAGCTCGTGGCCCTGGGGCACTCAGTAGAAAACGGTGCGACAGCGGTGGCGCGGTCGCGCCTTGTACTCGGGTGCTTGACCCCTCGTCCATAGCCAAGTATCGAGCGTACGAGCGGGCACGCCAATGCGCTTGGAGATCAGCTCGCAGGCGTGTACCGCGCACGCCCTGATCTCGCGCTCGGCTCCACCGAAAGGAAGCTGTTCGCCTCCATCGATACGTGCGGCGAGCGCCTCGTCGTACACGAGCACTCCGTCGCAGCGCAATACGTGCGGGACGAGGTTGTCGGCGAAGATCGTGAGGCGATTGAGGTCGTGAAACTTGGCCACTCCCGCGAGCGCCAGATCATTGGCCACGATCTGAGCACGCTTGTAGAAGCCACGATCGTCGAACATGGCCATGCCCTGCGCGAGCATCTTGGCCAGGCGCTCGGCCGAGCCGCCGGATTCGGCCACCAGGTCAAGCGCACGTCGAGCGGGCCGGTCACGTCGTGCGGATAGGTCGGGCCCCACGGTCTGATTCGATTCGCTCGGCAGGTAGGGCCATGCGACCTTGTTCGATTCGCTCGGCAGGTATGGCCGTGCGACCTTGTTCGATTCGCTCGGTCGGTACGGCGCGCTCGCCAAGAAATGCCCAAGTGAGCGCAAGGCCTGCGCGTACAAGCTCATCAGCTCGTTGGACGGATCTTGGCCGAGGATGGTCGCAATCTCGCTTGTGCCTATCTGAGCCATCCACTCGGCGGTTGGGGGACCGTGGGCGCGCACGTGGTCGGCCAAAGCCCATGACACGGTGAAGTAGCCGCTGACGGGCTTGCCTTCGCAGGTGCGCTTGCGCAACGTCGGAAACCAGCCTGAGCCGAAATTGATCGCGTCGAGCGCGAGCATGTAGTCGGCCACGTCGGCCGGATCGCCATCCAGGTAGTGACGCTTTGGGTCGAGCGCGGGCGGGTCGACCGGCTGGACCTCCGCCGCCGCGTCCAGGTCGATCCGCACGGAGCGGGCATCCGCCGCGATTTGCGCACACGAGGTGCGGACTTCGTCTGTCAGAGGCATGGGTTTTTCAGGACGCGGTTGCGGCTGAGGGCTTTCCTACCGTGGTAGGATAACGCTGTGGCGAGCCAGAAGCGATCGATCTCATTTGATGAGGTTGTGCTGCGTGAAGCTGAGGAGCGACTGGGTGAGTCAGGTGGCAGCTTGTCAGCGTTCGTAAATACAGCGGTGTTGCACGAGCTCCAAGTCACGCGCGGGCGC
This sequence comes from uncultured Solirubrobacterales bacterium, assembly GCA_963731565.1. Taxonomy (GTDB): domain Bacteria; phylum Actinomycetota; class Thermoleophilia; order Solirubrobacterales; family Solirubrobacteraceae; genus Palsa-744. The sequence goes on along the minus strand of CAVSWG010000001.1, from coordinate 2,611,334 downwards.
GAGCTTCTGGCCGAAGACGACGCGCAGCTCGGCCCGGTCTCAGCCGAGGTGAGGGCTTGAGTTGCCGCGGAATGGCCGGCCTAACGCTGGACGCCGGTGCGCTGATCGCCTACGAGCGGTGTGGCGAGCGCATTCGGGAGATTCTCGCAGTCGCCTACGCCCGAGGTCTCGTACCCACGATTCCGGCGATTGCGCTTGCCGAGGTCTGGCGAGGGGATGCCAAGGACGCACGCATAGCCCGCCTCATCAAGGCCTGTTATGTCGAGGCGATTGACGAGCAGCTGGCGCGCTCGGCGGGCAGCCTACGGCGCAAGACGCCGGGGGCGGGAGCAATCGATGCCTGCATAGCCGTCGGCGTCCTTAGGCGGGGGGATGCGATTGCTACGTCAGACCCGGACGATATGCGCTCACTGCTGGGGCCAGACTTGACGATCATGACGGTATGAGCGGCCTGTAGGGCGCGACGCACGGCTCGACGAGGACCAGGAACGCTGACAGTCGCTGCCGACCCCGCTTCTATGCTCCAACGGATGGCCGAGAACGACCGCTCAGTAGCCGCGCAGGCGCCACCGAACGACGACCACGAGTCCTCGCAAGCCTCGCCTCACGAGCCTTCACAAGCCTCGCCCCCTGAGCCCTCGCAATCATCGACCATCCACTCCGACCCTGCGCAAGCGCCACCGGAGGAGCACCCTGAGCGTGTGCGGGTCTTGCTGGAGGGTCTCAATGAGCCCCAGCGTGAGGCGGTCACTCATGGCGAGGGCCCGCTCCTGATCCTCGCGGGCGCCGGCTCGGGCAAGACGCGCGTGTTGACCCATCGCATTGCCTTCCTGATCTTCACCGGCCAGGCCCATCCCAGCGAGATCCTTGCGATCACGTTCACCAACAAGGCGGCCCAGGAGATGCGCGGGCGCGTGGAGCGGCTGCTCGGAGCCCACACGAGAGGCATGTGGCTGATGACCTTCCATGCTGCATGCGCGCGCATCTTGCGAGCCCAAGCCGAGCGTCTCGGATACACCTCGCGCTTCACGATCTACGACCAGGCCGACACGCGCCGCATGGTCAAGCGCTGTATCGAAGAGGTGGGAGTCGATCCGAAGCGCTTCGCGCCGGCGGCCGTCCACAGTCAGATCTCGGCGGCCAAGAACAAATTGCTCGCGGCATCCGACTACTCACAGGCGGTTGGCTCACAGTTCGAGGAGGTCGTGGCCGAGGTGTACGGCGTGTACGAGGGCGAGCTCATGCGCATGAACGCGATGGACTTCGACGACCTCCTGTTTCGCACGGTGAACCTGTTGGAGCTGTTTGAGGAGGTGCGCACGCGCTACGCCCAGTCCTTCAAGCACGTCTTGGTGGACGAGTACCAGGACACCAACCACGCTCAATACAGGCTCTTGCAGTTGCTCGTCGGAGGGGGGCGGGCCAAGCCCACACGGGGCGAGCGCGTGAACATCCCCGGCCACCGCAACCTTGCGGTCGTGGGCGACGACAGCCAGTCGATATACGGGTTTCGAGGAGCGGACGTATCCAATATATTGGACTTCACCGACGACTTCCCTGACGCGAGGGTGGTGAAGCTGGAGCAGAACTACCGCTCCACGCAAACTATCCTCTCAGCCGCTAACGCCGTGATCGCCAACAACCGCGGTGGCATCGCCAAGCGCCTGTGGAGCGACAAGGGCCAAGGCAGCCCGATTAGGGTGCATGGTCTCGAGGACGAGCACGCCGAGGCGCGCTTCGTCGTGGGCGAGATCGAGCGGCTGGTGGATGAGGGCGCCTCGCGTGCGGAGATCGCGGTCTTCTATCGCACCAATGCCATGTCCCGCGTGATCGAGGACACGCTCGTGCGGCGCGAGCTCGCCTACCAGGTGATCGGCGGCACCAAGTTCTACGAGCGCGCAGAGATCAAGGACGCGATCGCCTACCTCGGCTGGATCGCCAACCCTTTCGACGTGGTCAGTTTCCAGCGCGTGGCCAACTCGCCGAGGCGCGGACTCGGCCAGACCTCGTTGTCGAGGATCGTGGCTCATTCGGCCACGATCGGCCAGTCCGTATGGGAGGTGGCCGCCGCAGCCGATCGCATCCCCGGCTTGGGCGCGGCGGCGATCAAGGCGCTCTCGCGCTTCATGGCCACGATGGAGGACTTGGCCGCGCTTGCCCAGGATGGCGTCCCCGTGGGCGATCTCATGGACGCGGTCTTGGCGCGCACTGGCTATGTAGAGGCGCTCGAAGCCGAGGCCGTGGGGAGGGGCGAGAAGGCGTTCGAGTCCCAAGGGCGCATCGAAAACCTGGCCCAGTTGGTCGAGGTGGCGCACGAGTTCGACGCCAACACTTCCGCCGAAGGTGACACGCTCGAGCTGTTCCTGCAAGAGCTGGCACTCAAGTCAGACGGTGACTCACGCCGCGACGACGAAGGCCTGATCACCTTGATGACGCTCCACAACGCCAAGGGCTTGGAGTACCCGACCGTGTTCGTCGCCGGCTGCGAGGACGGTGTGTTCCCCCACCAGCGCGCGCTCGACGAAGGCGGAGTGGAGGAGGAGCGCCGGCTTTTCTATGTCGCCGTCACCAGGGCCATGCGCGAGCTCTACCTCACCTACGCGCGCAGGCGCTCTGTCTTCGGGGCTCCCGCCTATGGCATCTCCAGTCGCTTCCTCGACGAGATTCCCGCTGAGCTGTGCGAGCGCGAGGACTTGCCCGCCCCCCGTCCCGGCGGCGCGCGCGTTGGAATCGGCGGCAATGGTTTCGCCGGTGCCGGTGCCGGTGCCGGTGTCGGCGGGGGCGGAAGCGGCGGGGGTGGTGGTAGAGGCGGCGGCTGGTCCTCCGGCTCGAACGCCTCGAGCTCCTCAACGTCCTTCAGGCTTGGCGAGGATGTCGTCCATGCCGCCTTCGGTGACGGCGTCGTCACCGGTGTGGAGCCCGGCGGCATCATCGTCGTGCGCTTCGCGGGCGATGGGTCCGAGCGAAAGTTGATGGCCGACTACGCGCCCGTCAGTCGCCGGGGATGAGTTACTGAGGCTCGACTGAAGTGCCTGCGGGTCCGATCCATTCGTTCATGCGGGGGAAGGGGAGGATACGATCCCCTCCGTGGCAGCCACAATCATCGACGGCAAGGCAATCGCCGCGCGTGTGCGTGCCCAAGTGGCCGGCGACGTAGCCACTTTGGTCGAGAACGGTGGCCGTACGCCCGGTCTCGCCACGGTGCTTGTCGGCGAGGACCCCGCCTCGGAGGTCTACGTCGGTGGCAAGCAGCGTGCCTGCGCCGAGGTCGGGATGACTCCCTACGACGAGCGCCTGCCCGCCGATGCCACCGATGAGCAGGTCGCGGGGCGCTTGCAGGCTTTGAACGAGGATCCCCAGGTCAGCGGCATCTTGCTTCAACTGCCTTTGCCCGGCCATCTGCAGGGCGCGAGCCTCAGCGGGCTGATCGACCCTCGCAAGGATGTCGACGGCCTCACGCCTGTCAACGCCGGCCTGCTCTCCCAAGGACAGCCAGGCCTGCGCCCCTGCACGCCCATCGGTGTGCTCGAGCTGCTCGCGGGTGTCGATGCTCGGCTCGAAGGTGCCGAGGCGGTCGTGGTCGGTCGCTCCAACCTGTTCGGCAAGCCCATGGCCCAGCTTTTGCTGGAGGCCAACGCCACAGTCACCGTGTGCCACTCGCGCACTCACGACTTGCGCGAGGTGTGCGCTCGCGCGGATGTCTTGATCGCGGCGGTCGGTCGCCCCCGCTTGATCGAGCGCGACTTCGTCAAGCCCGGTGCGATTGTGATCGACGTGGGCATGAATCGCCTCTCTCCGGAGGAGGCGGGCACTAAGAGTGGCCTTGTCGGCGATGTCGACTTCGCCGCCGCAGTCGAGCTGGCCTCGGCGATCACGCCCGTGCCCGGCGGCGTCGGGCCGATGACGATCGCCATGCTCTTGCGCAACACACTTCAAGCGGCACGTATCCAGAATGGACTCGTGAACTGGGAGGGAACATGAGACGGCTGCTAAACGGGGAGGGGACATGAAACTTGGTCGTCTGCGACTGGGGGAGATCCTGGCGCTGATCGGCGCCTTGGGTGTGATCTTCTCGTTCACGCTCGATTGGTATGGAAACGCGGAACGCTCGTTCGACGCCTTCGATACGTTTGGTCCCGCGGTCGTGCTGCTCCTGCTGTCCGCCATCGTTGCCCTCGTCCTGGTTGTAGCGACGGTTACCGAGCGCTCCACGGCCTTGCCGGTCGCCGCCGCCATATGGAGCACCTTCTTCGGATTCGTGGCCGTCATTGCCGCCATAGTGAGACTGTTGGAGCGGCCCCAGGGCTCGACCTCCTTGTGCGCGGGAGCTTGGGTCGCGTTCGCCGGTGCCTTGCTGATCGCTGTCGGCTCGTGGGAGTCGCTGCGCGACGAACGCACCGGTCTCTATCCGCCAGCCAATCCCGAGCCGCGCGTTCCTCCCGCGTAGAATGCCGCCCCGATGATCGATCGCGAGGAGGTTCTCCACGTAGCGCGCCTGGCACGCCTCCAGTTGAGCGACGAGGAGATAGAGCCGATGGCGCGCGAGCTCTCCGCCGTGCTCGACCACGTCGCTCGCATCGGCGAGCTTGACCTCGAGGATGTGCCCGTGACCACCCACGTCGCCGAGCTCACTGGTCAGTTGCGTCCCGACGAGCCACGCGCCTCGCTCCCGCGCGAGGTCGTGCTCGCCCAAGCTCCAGCCGTCAGCGGCGAGGGCTTCCTCGTTCCCTCACCCCAGGCGTAGCCGTGAGCTTGACCTTCGCCCAGCGATTCGTGTGGCCCACGTTCGCTTCGAGACTCGCATGAGCGCCACCGACCCGATCGAGCTCACCGCGGCCGCCGCCGCGCAGGCGATCGCCGCTGGGGAGCTGGGGGCCGATGAGCTGTTTGCGGCCTACCTTGCGCGCGCACGCAAGGACACCCTCAACTGCTTCACCTGGGTCCCTGACGAGTCGTACTCGCCGTCCTCCGCGAGCGCTTCTCCTGATGCGGCTTCCTCGGCGCAGTCCGCCGGCGCTGGCTCCAATGCCGCTGCAGCCGGCGCCCCGCTCGGCGGTGTGCCCTTGGCGGTCAAGGACCTGTTCTGTACCGAGGGAGTGCCTTCCCAGTCGGGCTCGCGCATCCTCGAGGGCTATCTGCCGCCCTACACAGCCACCGTCGTCAAGCGCCTCCAGGCGGCGGGCGCTCCTTTGCTGGCCAAGACCAACCAGGACGAGTTCGCGATGGGCTCATCCAACGAGAACTCCGCCTACGGCCCGGTCCTAAACCCGTGGGACCACACGCGCGTGCCCGGCGGCTCCTCTGGCGGCAGCGCCGCGGCGGTCGTCGCCGGACTCGCGCCTTGGGCGTTGGGCACCGATACTGGCGGTTCGATCCGCCAGCCAGCGGCCTTGTGTGGAATCGTCGGTCTCAAGCCCACCTATGGCGCGGCTTCGCGCTACGGCATGATCGCCTTCGCCTCCTCCTTGGACCAGGCCGGCCCGCTCACCCGCGACGTCACCGACGCCGCGCTCATGCTGCGCCATATGGTGGGCCGCGACGAATGCGACGCCACCTCTTTGAGCTTTCCCTCCGAGATTGCTCTGCCCACGGCCGAACGTCTTGACGGCATCCGGCTGGGCGTGCCCACCGAGCTATCAGGCGAGGGCATCGAAGCGGGTGTGCTCGAGGCGTTCACCGCGACGCTCGCACGAGCCGAGGAGCTCGGTGCGCAGATCGAGCAGGTGAGCCTCCCGCACGCTCCCCACGCGCTCTCTGCTTACTACGTGATCGCTCCCGCCGAGGCATCCTCGAATCTCGCGCGCTTCGACGGAGTCCGCTACGGCCTGCGAGCCGAGGCATCAGACCTGGTCGGCATGTACACCCGCACCCGTCACGACGGCTTCGGCCCAGAGGTCAAGCGACGCATCATGCTCGGCACCTACGCCTTGTCCTCCGGCTACTACGACGCCTTCTACGGTCGCGCCCAGCGCGTGCGCACGAAGATCGTCGAGGACTTCCGCGCCGTCTTCTCACAAGTCGATTTCGTCGTGACACCCACGAGCCCCACGGTTGCCTTCGAGCTGGGCTCCAAGACTGGCGATCCGCTTGCCATGTACCTCAACGACTTCTGCACCGTCCCCATGTCCTTGGCGGGCATCCCGGCGATCTCGATCCCGTGTGGCCTCAGCGGAGGGGAGGGCCTCGGATCGGACGGACGCGGGCTTCCCGTGGGCTTTCAGCTCGCCGGTCCTGCCTTCAGCGAGAACGGCCTGCTCAACGCCGCCCACGCTTTGGAGCAAGCGATCGGCTTCGACTCGACCCCGGCGCGCATATGAGTACAACCTACGAGCCCGTCATCGGCCTGGAGATCCATATCCAGTTGGCCACGCGCACGAAGATGTTCTGCGGTTGCGAGCTGTCCTTCGGCGAGCCCCCCAACACGCGCACCTGCGCCGTCTGTCTGGGGCTCCCAGGCGCCCTGCCGGTGGCCAATGCCCGCGCGATCCATTTCGGCTTGATGATCGGCATGGCGGTCGGCTCGCAGCTGGCCCCCCGTTCGATCTTCCATCGTAAGAACTATTTCTATCCCGACCTCCCCAAGGGCTACCAGATCTCCCAGTACGACGAGCCTCTATGCCTCGGTGGCCAGCTCGGTGAGGTGCGCATCCACCGCGTTCATCTCGAGGACGACGCCGCCAAGCTCGTCCACGTCGGCGCCTCCGGGCGGATCGACGCCTCCGATGCCTCGATCGTCGACTTCAATCGTGGCGGCACCCCCTTGGCCGAGATCGTCACCGAGCCTGACCTGCGCTCGGCTGAGCAGGCGGGCGAGTGGCTGCGTCTGTTGCGCACCACCATGCGCCAGCTCGGGGTCTCCGACGTGAACATGGAGGAGGGCTCCTTGCGCTGTGACGCCAACATCTCCTTGCGTCCCGCCGGCACGACTCCGCTCGGCACGAAGACGGAGCTGAAGAACATGAACTCCTTCCGCTTCATCGAACGCGGCATCCGTGCCGAGATCGCGCGCCAAGAAGAGATTCTCGATGGTGGCGGCAAGGTGGCTCAGGAGACGCTCCACTTCGACCCGGTCTCAGGACGCATCACCTCACTGCGCTCCAAGGAGGAGGCCCACGACTACCGCTACTTCCCCGAGCCCGACCTCGTCCCCGTGGCGGTCGACCAAAGCATGCTCGACGCGGCCCTGGCTGCCATGCCCGAGCTGCCGATGGTCCGCGCCGAGCGCTTCGAAGCGCTCGGGCTGAGTGGCGACAGTGCCCGCCTACTCGCGTTTCGGGCTGAGTTGGGCGACTACTTCGAGCAAGCTTTGGCCGCCCAGGTCGATCCCGCCCCAGAGCTCCAGACGCTCGCGAACTGGATCGCCGGCGACTTGACCGCGCGCTTGGGGGACGGCGAGGGTGGGGATCCCAATCTCTCGCGCGTCACACCTGCTGCTCTCGCAGCCCTATGCGGGTTGGTCGCCACCAAGCAAGTCAGCGTCGGTGCGGCGCGGCAAGTGCTCGATCGCTTGGTGGCAGACGGGGGAGACACCCTCGCCATCATCGAGGCCGAGGGGCTCGCCGCGCTTGACGGCGGGGATGACCTCGCCGCCGTCGTAGCTGCCGCTCTCGCCGCCAACGCCGACGCCGCCGAGCGTGTGAAGGGCGGCAATGCCAAGGCGATCGGTCCGATCGTGGGCTACGTCATGCGCGAGACCAAGGGTCGCGCCGACGGGGGCGAGGTCACGCGCCTCGTCAACGAGCAGTTGAACATCTGAGCTAGGCGAATCGTCTCGCCCGTTGCGGGCTTCGGCACTCAGGCACACGCGCCGCCGACATTTTGTTGGCACTCAGAACACACGCGACGCCGACATTTTGGACTAAAGGCCAAACACAAGCGGCCTCAGGCGCGCCAATATGCTGTTCATGAACAGGCCGATCTCAAATTCGATGGCCACTCCTCCCAGGCGGTTTCTCCTGCTGCCCGAGGACGCCGCGGACGTCTCAGGCCAGGGGGTCCGCATCCGGCGCTATCGCCTCACAAGCGTCGGACGCTCCCACGGCTTGGATCGTCCCCCAGCGCCGTGCTCGGGGAACGTGCCGCGGGTGCCATAGCCAGGGATGGTGTGCAGGGCCAAGCCTCGTCGCGAGTCCCCTCCTCGCGGTGACTGGGGTACCCACCCACCGCGGCCGGGCAGGGTTTCCGAGCCTGCCCGGCCGCGCGCCCCATACTGCTCGGACGCGCCCCGATATCGGGTAGGCTGTAGGCATGAATGAGCCGTCGCAGAGCACCCCCGCAGGACGTTCGCTTGGACGTACAGTCGTGGCGGTTCTCGTCCTGGTCGTGGTCGGCTACATCCTGCTGAAGGTGATCATCGGCATAGCTCTGGCGATCGCCGGCCCACTTGTCCTGATCCTCGGCGTGCTCGCGCTCATCTGGGCGTGGCGCGTCCTCTTCTAGCGGACGGCTTCCCACCGCCCCGGTCGCGAGCGCGCTCATGGCCTATATAGCGATAGCCGTCTGCTTTGGCATTGCCGGCGGAATAGTGGGGCGCATCAAGGGCTCCTCGTTCGTGCTGTGGTTTCTGATCTCGGCGATCGTGCCCATTTTCGGGTTGCTGGCCGCCCTCGCCTACCGCTTCGACCGCGACGAGCCACGCCGACAGTGCCCCAAATGCGGGCGCATCACCATGGCCCACGACGCGCTCTGCACGCGCTGTGGCGAGGAGCTCGAGTATCCCGAGCAGTTGCTCGCGCCTAAGTCTCTTTCAAAGGTTTAGGCCTGCCTAAGCAGGTCCTTTGCATAGGCTGTCCTCGTGTCCCGGTTTGATACAGGGACCCGGCAGTCCTATGAGCGTAAACACAAAGACCGCACCCCATCTATTCACCTCGCGAATTGCGCGGCTGATTCACCGTGCCGGTTTCGAGGACGAGCGCTCATTTGTATTGCGTGTGGTGCAGCCGGCGCTTGTGGGCATGATCGATGGCACCGTCTCCTCGATCGCGCCGATCTTCGCGGCGGCGGTCTCCTCCAACTCGCACACCGCATTCGTTGTTGGCCTCTCGACGGCGCTTGGCGCTGGTATAAGCATGGGCATCTCCGAGGCTCTCTCCGATACCGGCGAGGCGACGGGACGTGGCACGCCATTTGTGCGCGGCACGATCACTGGCGGTATGACCGCGCTCGGCGGCATCTTCCACACGCTTCCCTTCTTGATCAAGGACACACACAACGCCTTGATCGTCGCGGGCATTGTGGTGGCCGTCGAGCTGTTCGTGATCGCATGGGTGCGTGAGCGCTTCCTCGACGTCTCCCTGCGATCTTCCTTGATCGTCGTCACGCTCGCGGGAGCAATCGTCCTGGCAATCGGTGTCGCAATCGGGAGCTCCTGAGGTCATTCGCCTGGAGGGACTGCCCTACGCGCGCGCGTAGGGCAGCGCTTTTTGTAAGCACCGACGGGCAGGAGAGCGCGCTGGCCGGGCGAAAACCCGCTGGTACACTCGGCTTTACTGAACGTGGGAGCCTGCCGACGCTCCCACCGCTTCATAAACCCCCTGCAAACCCCTAAGAAGAAGGAAAGGAGGTCGGTGAAATGCGTGCAGTCGACGCGGTCATGGAATGCCTGAAGGCGGAGGGTGTGGACGTCGTCTTCGGCTTGCCCGGTGGCGCCAACCTCCCGACCTACGATGCCTTCGTGGATGGCGGCTTGCGCCATATTCTCGTCCGCCATGAGGCCGGTGGGGGACATGCGGCCGAGGGCTATGCCAAGGCCACCGGCAAGGTGGGTGTGGCGTTCGCCACGAGCGGTCCCGGCGCGACGAATCTGATCACCCCGATCTGCGACGCCATGATGGACTCGGTGCCGGTTGTGTTCATCACCGGCCAGGTGCGCACCGAGCTGCTCGGCACAGACGGCTTCCAGGAGGCGGACACGATCGGCATCACGATGCCGATCGTCAAGCACTCCTTCATGATCCAGGATCCTCTGGAAATCCCAAGGGCTATCCACGAGGCGTTCTACATCGCACGCTCCGGTCGTCCTGGTCCTGTCCTGGTGGACATTCCCCAAGACCTCTCACGCGCTGAGATTCCATATGAGCCCGTCGCCGATGTGCGCCTGCCCGGCTACCAGCCCACTTTGGAAGGCAACCAGAAGCAGATCCGCCAGGCCGCCAAGGCGCTCGTGGCCGCTCAGCGGCCGGTCATCTATGCCGGAGGGGGCGTGGTCAACGCCAATGCCTCCGAGGAGCTCGTCGAGTTCGCAACCGCCGACCGCTTCCCGGTCACCTGCACCTTGATGGGCCTCGGCGCCTTCCCCGCGCGGGTGGATGGATCACCCACCCACCCGCCGCATCCCCAGTGGCTGGGGATGCTCGGCATGCACGGCACACGCGCGGCCAACTACGCGATGGACGAGGCCGACCTGATCTGTGCTGTGGGCGCGCGCTTCGACGATCGCGTCACCGGCAAGCTGTCCGAGTTCGCCCCGCGTGCCAAGTTCATCCACATCGACGTCGATCCGGCTGAGATCTCAAAGAACATCCCCGCCCATATCCCGATCGTGGGCGACGCCAAGCACGTGCTCGCCAAGCTGCTGGTCGAGTACCGCGCCCTAAGCGCCGACAGCACGCGCCTGGGGCCGTGGTGGGAGCGGATCGAAGCTTGGCGCAAGCAGTACCCGCTTGGCTATGAGGACTCAAGCGACAACGAGATCAAGCCCCAGTACATGATCCAGGCTTTGCACGAGGCCACCGGGGGCGATGCGATCGTGACCAGCGACGTCGGCCAGCACCAGATGTGGGCCGCCCAGTACTACGACTTTCCAAAGCCCCGCCGCTGGATCAACTCGGGCGGGCTCGGCACGATGGGCTTCGGCCTGCCGGCCGCGATGGGGGCCGCCGTGGGCTGCCCCGATCGGACCGTGTGCTGCATCGCGGGCGACGGCTCGGTGCAGATGAACGCTCAGGAGCTCGCGACCTGCGCGCAGGAGAAAATCCCGATCAAGGTGTTCATCATGAACAACGGCTACCTCGGCATGGTGCGCCAGTGGCAGGAGCTGTTCTGGGACGGGCGCTACAGCCACGTCGAGACCGGCGACTACCCCGACTTCGTCAAGCTGGCCGAGGCCTACGGTGCGACGGGCATGCGCTTCGAGGACAAGAGCACGCTCGTGGAGGACATGAAGCGCGCGATCGCAACCGACGGACCGGTGGTCGTCGACGTGAAGGTCACGCGCGAGGAGAACACCTATCCGATGATCCCCGCTGGGCAGGCAGCCCGTGAGATGGTGGGGTGAGCGCCGTGGGAGAGCCAGCAACCAAGGACCCTTTGAGCCTGGAGGAGCTACAGGCATCGGGCAATCTGCGCTCCGGTCGCAAGCACGTCCTCTCGATTCTTGTTGAGAACAAGTCTGGTGTTCTCACCCGCATCGCGGGTCTGTTCGCTAGGCGTGGCTTCAACATCGACACGCTCACTGTCGGTCCCACCGACGACGATCACATCTCGCGCGTCACGCTCACCGTCGACGGCGCGATCCATCCGATTGACCAGGTCACAAAGCAGCTGCACAAGCTCATCAACGTCTTGAAGATCAGGGATCTCGAGCCGACCGACACGGTCGCGCGCGAGCTTGCCTTGTTCAAGATCTCCGCCGATGGGGTACAGCGTGGAGAGCTGATGCAGATCACAGAGATATTCCGTGGCAAGGTCGTCGACGTCACCAAGCGCTCGGTAATCGTTGAGGTCACCGGCACCACCGAGAAGGTCGAGGCTTTCGAGAGCATGGTGCGTCCGTTCGGCCTGATCGAGATGATGCGCACCGGTGAGATAGCAATTGCTCGTGGCAGGGGCGAGACATAGGGTCAATATCAAGAGGGATGGGGTATTCACGGCAACGGCGGATTCCGCCGGACGTGGGATGTTGAATCCGTGACGGTTTACACAGGCGAGCGCTCCCCCTTTGCACTCAGCGAGTCCGATCGCGAACGTTTGTGTGCGCGGCTTGACTTGGCGCTTCAGCGGGCACGCCGCTCGGGGCGCCCCACGCTCGCGACAATTACATGCGCCTTGGCGCCCGAGCTCGATCCTTCGGCCATCGTGTGCGCTTCGCGGCGCTCGGGCGAGCCGTGGTTCACGTTCGAGCAGCCCGACCGCGGCGGTGCCGCGTTGGCTGGGCTCGGCCAAGTGGTGTGCCTTGAGGACTCAGGAGAGGATCGCTTTGCAACTGTCGCTGACCGTTGGCGCTCCCTGTCGGCAAGCGCAGTGGCGGACTCTCCCGGCGAGCCTGGAGGCGGTGGGCCGGTGGCGGTCGGTGGCTTCGCGATGGCGCCCGACGGCGGCGCAACGCCCGCCTGGAGCGGTTTCGCGTCCGCTTCGTTGCTGGTCCCGGAAGTGGCCTTCGCGCGCAAGCAACACGAGGGCGAGCAGCGCGTCACGCTCACCTTGGCGGCGCTCGTTCAGCCCGATGACACGACCGAGGAGCGGCTCGCCGGCTTGAGCGCCCGGCTTCAGGAGCTCAGTACCCTGCCACTGCCGTTGCTCGACCCGGCGCCCACCGGTCGCTTTCAGGTCTCAAGCGGCATGCCTCCCGAGCACTACGAGGCGGCCGTGAGCCGTGCCGTCGAGTTGATTCGCGCGGGCCGGCTGCAAAAGATCGTGCTCGCGCGCGAGGTACAAGTACATGCACCGAGTGACTACGACCCCGCGGCCGTGTTCGGGGTCTTGCGCGACGCGTTCCCCTCCTGCTTTGTCTTTTGCATCGGACGCGGCGACGCCACGCTCGTCGCTGCAAGCCCTGAGCTGCTCGTGCGCCGCGAGGGTCAGCGCGTCAGCACGATTGCGCTCGCCGGCTCCACCCGGCGCAGCGCAGATCCCGCCGTCGACGCGCACCTGGGCGAGCAGCTGATGCGCGACTCGAGCTACCGCGAGGAGCACGCGATCGTCGCGCGGCGGATCGAGCGCACGCTCAACCGCTATGCGATCTGGGTCACCACCGCGCCCGAGCCGACGCTGGTGCGCATCGCCAACATCCAACATCTCGCCACTCCGATTCGCGCGCAGCTCGCCGCGCCCGTCGAGGCGATCGAGCTTGCTGGTCTGATGCACCCCACGCCGGCGGTCGGAGGCGAGCCCTCGCAAGAGGCGCTCGACTTGATCCCGGCGTTGGAGGGTCTCGACCGCGGCTGGTACACCGGCCCGGTCGGCTGGACCGACGCTGCCGGCGACGGCGAGTTCTGCGTCGCTTTGCGCTGCGCTCTCTTGCGCGGCAACGTCGCTCGCTGCTACGCCGGCAACGGCATCGTGCGTGGGTCCGACCCGGCCGCCGAGCTGGCGGAGACTGAGGTCAAGTTGCAGGCTTTGCTGCCTCTGCTTACGAGTTGAGCGCGCCCGCCACGGCGCTCCACACGCGCCTGTGCAGCTTCACGTTCGCGTCGCGCTCGGTACGCACTTCGACGATCGCCGAGTGAGTTGCGACCATGGCGCGCTCGAGCGCCGCACGGAAGCCCGCAACGTCGGTGACCGTCTCATGGCTCAGCCCATACAAGGCGGCGGCCTGCGCGAAGTCGAGACCGGTGGGGGTGAGCACGTGCCGCGTATAGATGTCTTGCGTCGCCCGATCGCCGTCGGCGGTGCTGGCCGGGAGCTCTCGTGCCACGTCGGCGCCTGCGAGCGGCAGGAAGTCGAAGATCCCGCCGCCTTCGTTGTTGACCAGCACGATCGTAAGCTTCAGCTCCAGGCGTTTGGCGGCGAGCAATCCGCCGATGTCGTATGCGAGTGCCACGTCGCCGATCAGCAGTACCACCGGGCCGCGACCTGCCGCGGCGGCGCCCAGGGCGCTTGAGACCGTTCCGTCGATCCCGTTGGCTCCCCGGTTGCAAAGAACGCGTGGCGGATCGGGCCGCACGGGCCAGAACGTCTCGATGTCGCGCACCGGCATCGAAGAGGCCACGAACAGCGTTGCCTGCTCTGGTAGCAGCACACCGAGCTCAGTAGCAACCGACGGCTCGCCGCAGCCTCCGGCGGCGAGCACGCCGAGGATCGACTCGGCGGCGCGCTCGTCGGCGCTACGCCAGCTCTCGAGCCAATCGGTCTCAGCTGTACAGGTCTCCCCGAGCGTCGCTGCTAGTGCGCGCAACGTCGCGGCCGGCTCGGCTGCGATCGAGTCGGAGACAACGCTTGCCGGGTCCTGCCAGGCGCACTCTGGATCAATCGTGACTTGGCGTGACTCGGAGAGCCCCGCGAGCCAGGTGCGCAGCGGCTTCGACACCGGTAGGTCGCCGACCCGCAGGACGAGGTCGGGCATGTGCTCCTGAGCGAACTTCGGCTCGCGCAGCAGTGCGTCGTAGTGAGCTATCGCACTGTCGCCTCGCCGTGCGCCTGACATGGGGTCGGCTAGCAACGGCCAGCCGAGCGCGGCGCACAGCTCGGCGGCCGCCTCGCCGAGTGGCGTAGGTCGCTCGTGACGTCCTGCCACGAGCACGCCTCGTCGCGCGGGCCCGATGAGCTCTCGCAACGTGCGGGCGGCCGCTGCTGGATCCGGCTCGTGCCACGGATGGCGCACGAACGGGAGACCGCCCGGGCGTCCTTTGCGGTCCGGCTCGGGCATCTGCTCGCACACGAGCGGCTCGCGCAGCGGAAAGTTCAGGTGTACCACCCCCGCTCTGCTTTCCAATGCCGTCCAGTAGGCGCGGCAGGCAAGCGCTCGGATCCAGCGCACGCGCTCGACCGTAGCCTCGTGCGTGCCGACCTCGAAGAACCACTTGGCGAAGCTCCCGAAGATCTTCAGCTGATCGATCGTCTGTCCGGCGCCCACCTCACGCAACTCGGGCGGGCGATCCGCGCTGAGCACGATCAAGGGCACACGCGCCTCGTGCGCCTCGACGACCGCCGGCAGCAGCTCGGCCACGGCTGTGCCCGAAGTGCACGCGATCGCCACCGGCAGGGCCGATGCCTTGGCAAGGCCCACAGCGAAGAACCCGGCACAGCGCTCGTCCACGTGGGAGTGGCAGCGCAGTCGTTGCTCGCGCGCGAGCGTCAGCACGAGCGGTGTGCACCGCGAGCCGGGGGAAGTGCACGCATCACGCATCCCACAACGCGCCAGCTCGTCCACGAACGCGCCCAGCAGCGTGTAGGTGTCGATCGCCGAGCTCTCCATATTTGACTGAGTCATTGCAAACGAGAAACCTGAGTCACAGAAAATAGGTAATAGACCGTAGGATGATGCGGTGGCCGAGAGACAGCGCGTGGCCGGGAGAGAGCGTGAGAACGTAGTGTTGCTGCACGGATTCGGTGGCACCCGTCATATGTGGGATGGGGTTCTCAGGCATCTGCCCAGCGAACGCTACCGGTCGCTGGCGCTTGACCTGCCCGGGCACGGCGAGCAGGCCCTGGGGGCTGGGACCATTACTTTCGATGGGTGTGTCGCGAGCGTGCTCGAACGCAGTCCGGAGCGATTCGCACTTGCCGGCTACTCGATGGGCGGACGCGTCGCCTTGCACGTGGCGCTGGCCGCACCAGAGCGGATCGAGCGCCTTGTACTGATCTCCGCCACTCCGGGTATCGAGGATGCGGGGCAGCGGTCTGAAAGGCGCAAGCGAGATCGTCGCTTGGCGGATGAGATCGAGCAGGGCCCGATCGAGGCTTTCGTCGAGCGCTGGCGCGCTCAGGCAATGTTCGCCGAGGACCCGCCGGAGGTCGACCGGCTTGCCCGCGCTGACCAGTCGCGCAACCCGCCCGACGGTGTGGCGGCGGCGCTGAGAGGCATCGGCACGGGAGAGATGCGGCCGCTGTGGAACCGTCTTTGCGAGCTTCAGATGCCCGTCACGGTGCTTGCCGGGCGCCGAGACCGCAAGTTCGTGAGGGTCAGCGAACGCATGGTCACGCTCATGCCCGACGCACTGTTCCAAGTGATTGGCGGCGGTCATTGCCTGCCGCTCGAGAATCCAGGCACGGTCGCGCGAGCGATCGCCTAGCCTCACAACGGCGCTACTCCGAGGCCGGGTCCCTGCGGCACGGCGATCTCACCGCCTACGGCCGAGAGCGGATTCGCGGGCCCCTCGAACATCCCGAGCGTCGCCAGGCCGCAGGCGGGTAGCGCGCCGCGAGAGGCGAGGGCCGCCGCTGCGTGCACACCCGCCGCGATGCCAAGTGGGCCGTCGAGGGTCGAGGCCACGTACGCCTCCGCGCCCGAGGCTCTGACCAGCGAGGCGGCCGCCAGCAACCCGGAGATGCCTCCGCAGCGCGAGATCTTCAAGCACACCGCATCGGCCACACCCGCCGTGAGCGCGCCGTGCTCGGCCGCGGTCTCATCGATCGCCACGCGCACCGCCACCCGATCACGCACCTCGCGAACCTCGCTGAGACCGTGCACGGGCTCCTCGACGAGCTCGAGTCCCGACGGCGCAAGCGCTTCGATGTTGCGCACCGCCTGCTCCACGCTCCACGCGCCGTTCGCGTCCACGCGCAGGGCCACGTGCGCACCGGCCGTGGCTCTCACCGCCGCCAAGCGTCCAGCGTCGTCGCCCACGCCGACCTTCAGCTTCAGACAGTCAAAGCCTTGCTCGAGCGCGCGAGCTGCCTGCTCGGCGGCTCCCGCGCGATCGAGTGCCGAGAGAGTCGCGTTCACCGGCACCCCGCTCGCCGGCGTGTCGGTTATCAGCGATGCCACGGGGCGCCCCACACGCCGGCCCGCGCGATCCCACAGCGCGAGATCGATCGCCGCGAACGCCTCGGGCAGATCGTCGGCGCGACGGCACGCGTCGACGATCTCGGCGCCGTTCATTCCCGTGGCGTTCTCGACTATCGGGCGATAGCGCTCGAGTGCCTGCTCGACACGCGCGATGCTCGTGCCGTCATAGGCCTCGAGCGGCGCCGCCTCGCCGTAGCCGGTGATTCCGTCCTCGTCGGTGAGCGAGATCGCAAGCAACTCTCGCTCGCTCAGCATCCCGTAGGAGGTTTGGAAAGGCTGTCGCAGACGCAGCGCGTGCCGTCGCACGACCAGTCTCATCCGTCCACCGTGCTCGGGGCTCTTGCCCGGTGCACGCCTGAGGGCGAGCAGCGAGTGTCGGTATCGCTCAGGACCCGACCCCTCCGCTCAGGAGGATCCCGGCCGAGAACAGCAAGCAGAACACGAGCTGCAGGGCGCCTGTCTTGGCGAGCGCCCCGTTCAGCGACGGTCCGTCCACGCGCGTGCGCACGATCTTCACCACGGGCAGGGCAAGCGGGATCGCACACCACGGCAACAGCAGCCAGGCTGTCATCGAGCCGAGCAGCCATGACAGCGGCACGAGCACGAACGCCGCGGCCACCATCGCCGTATAGAGGGCTCGCGTTCGCTCCCGGCCGAGGCGCACGGCGAGCGTGCGCTTGCCCGCGCGCCTGTCGGTCTCCAGGTCGCGCACGTTGTTGACCACGAGGATCGCGCTCGCCAACAGTCCCACCGGCACTGCGCACGCAAAGGCCTCCCACGGCAACTCCTGCACCTGCACGAAGTAGGAGCCGCTCACGGCCACGATCCCGAAGAACAGGAACACGAACAGCTCGCCCAGGCCCTCATACCCGTATGGCCGGGGGCCGCCCGTGTAGAGCACTCCCGCGAGGATCGATGCGCCACCGACCGCGATCAGCTCCCAACCCGCGACCGCCACCAGGTATACGCCGCACAGCACGGCCAGCCCAAAGGTCACATATGTCGCCATCAGCACTCTTCCGGGTGGCACGAGCCCACCGGCGGTCACCCTGACCGGGCCGAGGCGGTCCTCGGTGTCGGCGCCTCTGCGCGCGTCCGAGTAGTCGTTCGAGAGGTTGGTGCCGACTTGGATGAACACGGCGCCGAGCAGAGCGGCGACGAACGCGAGTGGGTGAAAGTGCCCGGCGCCGAGCGCAAGCGAGGTGCCGACGAGTACCGGCGCCACCGCTGCCGGGAGCGTCCGTGGGCGCGCGGCCATCAGCCAGATGTGCGCCGCGCTCGATGCTTTCGGGGTTGGCGCCGCGGCGGATGCCGGTGTGCCGATGGTTCCCAATGCCGTCATGCGCGCCTTGGGAAACGCGCGAAGTCGGGCTCGCGCTTTTGCTTGTAGGCCTCGCGTCCCTCTTTGGCCTCGTCGCTGCCGTAGAACAGCAGGTTGGCGTCGTGCGCGAGCTGCTGTATGCCGGCCAGGCCGTCCTCGGCTGCGTTGAAGCTGGCCTTCAGCAGACGAAGCGAGAACGGTGAGAGGGCGAGCATCTCGCGGCACCATTGCACGGTCTCCTCCTCGAGGCGATCGAGCGGCACGACGGTGTTCACCAACCCCATGTCGAGCGCCTGTTGAGCGTCATACTGACGGCACAGAAACCAGATCTCCTTCGCCTTCTTGGCGCCCACTATGTTGGCGAGCAGGCCGGCGCCGAAGCCACCGTCGAAAGAGCCCACACGTGGGCCGGTCTGGCCGAAACGTGCATTGTCGGCGGCGATCGTGAGGTCGCACACCAGGTGCAGCACCTGGCCACCGCCGACCGCATAGCCCGCCACCATCGCCACCACGGGCTTCGGTAGCCGGCGAATCTGGATGTGCAGGTCGGTCACGTGGAAGCGTCCAGGACGGGTGGGATCTGGATCGCCGGACTCGTCCTCGGCGAGATAGCCGGAGTCGCCGCGTACACGCTGATCCCCGCCCGAGCAGAACGCGAGTGGCCCCTCGCCGCACAGCACGATCGCGCCGACCTCGGTGTCCTCACGGGCCTGATCGAGCGCTTGGGAGATCTCGACGACGGTCAGCGGCCGGAATGCGTTTCTGACCTCTGGGCGGTTGATCGTGATCTTGGCGATGCGGGGAGCGGGATCGGATTGGTCCCCTCCGGGCTCGGCGGACTTCTCATAGCGAATGTCGGTGTAGCTGCCAGCTGCGATCCAAGTCGTGCTCAAGGTTGCTCAACGCTCCTGTCTCGGTCCATCGGCTCGACGGTTCTAAGGGTCTCCCGGGCGCTCCGTCTCAGAGCGCACACCGATGCTTGCACGGGAAGGCTAGCTGTAGGGCAAGGAGTCGAGGTCTGCCAGGTAGCCTTTGCCCAATGCAGGTCGAGGCATGGCTGCAGCGAGCCGCGAGCTCGGTGCCGGCGCTCACTGCGCTTGAGACCCCGCACACGCGCGTGTCCTACGCCGAGCTGGCTCACGCCGCGCGGGTGGGAGCCGGTGAGCTCAGCGCGCGTGGAGCGCGCAGAGGAGGGCGCGTCGCGATTGCCTTGGCGCCGGGGATCGAGTTCGCCCAGGCACTGCACGCGTGCATGTTGCTCGGCGCAGTCGCGGTACCCGTGGACCTGCGCCTCACCGCTGAGGAGCGCGAGCCGATCGTCGCCGACAGCCTACTCGTCGACCAGCCGCTCCCCACGCGATCTTCGAAGCGGGACGAGCTTGAGACGGACGCCCGCGGGATCGCGCACGATCTGGACGCCGTGTGTGCGGTGATTCACACTTCCGGCACCACCGCCGCACCACGCCCGGTCGAGCTGACCTATGGCAATTTCCTGTGGAGTGCGCTCGGCTCGTCGGTCGCACTGGGCGTGGACTCGCGCGAGCGCTGGTTGTGTGCGCTGCCGCTCTCCCATGTGGGAGGCCTCTCGATCTTGGTGCGTAGCGCGATCTATGCCACCACCGCGGTCGTTCACGAGCGCTTTGACACCGACAGGGCGATGGCCGCTCTAGAGGAGCAGGATATAACGCTCGTCTCGCTCGTCTCCACAACGCTTGCGCGCCTGCTCGACGCGGGCCTGCGCGATCCGCCGGCGCTGCGCTGCGCGCTCACCGGTGGTGGGCCGGTCCCTCCGGCGCTCGTAGAGCGGGCATGCGCGGCCGGCGTTCCCGTGGTCCAGACCTATGGCCTCACGGAGTGCTGCTCCCAGGCGGCCACCGCTCCGCTCGCGGCAAGCGCACAGGATCTTGGCGCCGGAGTCCCCCTGTTTTGCACTCGTACCGAGATCGGCGCTGACGGTGAGATTCTGCTTTCCGGGCCGACAGTCGCCCGCTCGGCCGTTGCCGATGATGGACGCCTGCACACCGGCGACCTTGGGTTCCTGGACGAGGATGGCTTCCTGCACGTAAGCGGACGCAAGGCCGACACGATCATCACCGGGGGGGAGAACGTCTCGCCAAGCGAGGTTGAGGCGGTGCTCGAAGAGCATCCCGGAGTGCTCGAAGCGGCGGTCTTGGGGCGCCCCGATCCACGTTGGGGAGAGGCCGTGATGGCGATCGTCGTGGCGGTCCCTGGAGCAGATGTGGAGCAGGGAGGAGGGGAGTATGCAGGTAGGGCGATGGGACGCGTCGAGGAGGGCGCGCTACGCGAGCATTGCGCGGCTCGACTGGCCCCGTACAAGGTTCCAAAGCAAGTGCGGATCGTCTCAGAGTCACTCCCGCGGACCGGGTCTGGCAAGCTTCTGCGCAGGGAGCTTGAAGGGATCTCGATATGAGCACCGTTCAACCGGAGGAAGGACATGGAGGAGACGCGGCGCGCGAGCACCGCGCCGCGAGCCTGACCCATTGGGAAGAGGCTGCCTCGGGCTGGGTTGCGCGCCAGGCGACTTTGCGCGAGCTATCCGCTCCCGTCTCCCACTGGATGATCGACGCGGTCGACCCTCAACCGGGCCAGCGCGTGCTCGAGCTGGCCGCCGGGCTAGGTGAGACAGGCTTCCTGGCCGCTGAGATGGTGGCTCCCGTCGGCGGGGTCATCACAAGCGATCAGGCCGACGCGATGCTCGACGGGGCGCGCAAGCGTGCGGGCCAGCTCAACCTCACGAACGTCGAGTTCCAGGTGCTCAACGCGGAATGGATCGACCTGCCCGTTGCGAGCGTCGACGTAGTGCTGTGCCGTTGGGGTTACATGCTGATGGTCGACCCGCTTGCCGCCTTGCGCGAGACGCGACGTGTGCTGCGCCCCGAGGGCCACGTCGCGCTCGCGGTGTGGGACGCGATCGAGCACAACCCATGGGCCTTGCTCCCCGGAGCCGAGTTGCGCGAGCGAGGCCTATCGGAGCCGCCGGCGCCCGGTGCGCCTGGGCCATTCGCGCTCGGTGAGAAGCAGCGGGTAAGGGACTTGCTCGAAGACGCCGGCTTTGACGAGGTATGGGTGGAGCCATTGGAGCTGACCCAGCGCAGCTCCAGCTTCGACGAGTTCTGGGAGACGACGCTTGACATCGCCCGCGCCTTTCACGACGCCGTTCTCGCGCGTCCCGATCGCGAGATCGCCGAGATCCGCACAAGCCTTGCCGCCCGCTTCGCGCCCTACACGGCCGAGGATGGCTCGCTTGAGATCCCGATGCGCACTCTTGTAGGCGTCGGCACTGCCTGAGCGCGGCCGGTCGGATACGCTGGCGGGCATGCTCTATGACGACGATGCAGACCTCACGCTTCTCGGCGGCAAGACCGTCGCCATCATCGGCTATGGCTCCCAAGGCCATGCCCACGCGCTCAACCTGAAGGACTCCGGCGTTAGCGTCGTGGTCGGCCTGCGCGAGGATTCCTCCTCTGTCGCCAAGGCCCGTGAGGAAGGACTCGAGGTGCTCTCGCCCGTCGAGGCCGCCTCGCGCGGTGACCTCGTGATGATGCTCGTTCCCGACGAGCTGCACCATCAGGTATGGGATGAAGTCTCAGACGGTATCGCCGAGGGTAACGTGCTGCTGTTCGGCCACGGTTTCTCGATCCACTATGGCGAGGTTGTGCCTCCGCCCGGCGTCGATGTCGCGATGGTCGCACCCAAGGGACCCGGCCACCTCGTGCGCCGCCAGTTCACCGAGGGCTCGGGCGTACCCGGCTTGATCGCTGTCGCCCAGGACGCCACCGGCAACGCTCGAGCGCTCGCGCTCGCCTATGCCAAGGGCATCGGCTGCACGCGCGGCGGGGTTATCGAGACGACCTTCAAGGACGAGACCGAGACCGACCTGTTCGGCGAGCAGGCAGTGCTCTGCGGCGGCGCCTCCGAGCTCGTCCAGGCCGGCTTCCAAACACTGGTAGACGCCGGCTATGACCCGGAGATGGCCTACTTCGAGTGCTTGCACGAGCTCAAGCTGATCGCCGACCTGATGTACGAAAAGGGTCTTGCGGGCATGCGCTACTCGATCTCCAACACGGCCGAGTACGGCGACTACACGCGCGGCAAGCGCGTCATCACTGAGGAGACGCGGGCCGCGATGCGCCAGATCCTCAAGGAGATCCAGGACGGCGATTTCGCGCGCGAGTGGATCGCGGAGAACCGCGCCGGCCAGGAGAACTTCAAGCGGATGCGCGCCGAGCAAGCCGACTCGCAGGTCGAGCACGTCGGTGGCGAGCTGCGCTCGCACATGGACTGGATCAAGACCTCCTTCTAGCGCGAGTAGCCCGGGCGAGACAAGCGACCGAGGCAAGCTGAGATGAGCGCGCAAGACAGGCGAGGGCCTTCGGGGCCGGTCGACCGCGTCATGGCTCGCGAGCTCTCAGGCGGCGAGTTCAAGCGCCAGAACAGCTACTTTCGCGAGTGGGTCGGCGTCGACCCGAGCAGCGGTGAGAAGGGGGCCTACCCTGTCGCGGCCGGGCGCTATTACCTGTATGTCTCACTTGCCTGTCCTTGGTCTCACCGCGCGGTTATCGTGCGTGCCCTGGCGGGACTCGAGCAGGTTGTGCCTATCTCGCATGTGGCTCCGTTTCGCGACGAGCGCGGCTGGGCGTTCACGGGTGAGCGCTTCACAGACGGGCCCGGTGGGCGCTATATAGATCCGCTGCACGGCTGGAAGCTCCTGAGCGAGGCCTACATCCAGAGCTACCCAAGCTATGACGCGCGCGTGACCGTTCCCGTGCTGTGGGACAGTGAGAGTGCTCGGATAGTCAACAATGAGTCCAGCGACATCATTCGCATGCTCGCCAGCGCCGACTCGCTTGGCGGCCTCGGCGAAGGTGCCAAGCTCGACCTGTATCCGCCGGCTCTGCGCGGCGAGATCGACGAGGTCAACATGCGCGTCTACGACACCATCAACAATGGCGTCTACAACGCCGGCTTTGCGCGCCGCCAGGCCTCCTACGAGCGTGCTTTCACGAAGCTGTTCGAGAGCCTCCAGTGGCTCGAGGGTGTTTTCGGCGAACGTCGCTACCTGTTGGGCGAGCGAATCACGGAGGCTGACTGGCGACTGTTTCCGACGCTCGCGCGCTTCGATGAGGTCTATCACGTGCACTTCCGCTGCAACTACCGGCGGATCGTCGAGTACCCCAACCTGTGGGCCTACACGCGCGAGCTCTACCAGTGGCCGGGAGTGGCCCAGACACTGGCGATGGAGCAGATCAAGCGTCACTACTACACAACCCACGACGAGCTGAATCCGAAGCACATCATTCCCCTCGGGCCCGCACCGGACTGGGATGAGCCACATGGCCGGGGATAGGCGACGGTTCGCTACACTCGCCTCTGTCGTCGCGACTGGCGCACTAGGTGGAGCTAACCACCGGGGAGCGACGAGCATCATCGCCGCGCGCCTGGGCATCCTTCGATCATCGATATCCCGCGAGGAAGCCCTATGACGAACCTGCAAGCGCCGGACACGCCACTCACCATTCCCGCCGAGCTGAAGCCTGCCGACGGGCGCTTCGGCTGCGGTCCCTCCAAGGTTCGCCCCGAGGCCCTCACGCACCTGGCCGGCGAGGGCGCGGCCCTGATGGGCACCTCCCATCGCCAGAAGCCAGTCAAGGGGCTCGTCGCGGAGATCCGCGCCGGCCTGGGCGAACTGTTCTCCCTGCCCGATGGCTATGAGGTCGCGCTCGGCAACGGCGGCGCAACCGCATTCTGGGACGCGGCCTCCTTTGGGCTGATCGAAAACCGCGCCCTGCATTTGAGCTTCGGTGAGTTCTCGCAAAAGTTCGCCACGGTCACAAGCGACGCGCCGTTTCTCGGCGATCCGCTCGTAGTGAAGGCCGAGCCGGGCGGCGCGCCGAGCGAGCAGGAGCTCGAGGCCGCACTCGCAGGGGTCTCAAGCGACGATCCGCTCGACGCGATCGCCTGGGCGCACAACGAGACCTCAACCGGCGTGATGACGCCTGTGCTGCGCCCCGCCGGCGCAGACAACGCACTTGTCCTGATCGACGCCACCTCCGGTGCAGGGGGCCTGCCAGTCGACGTCTCCCAAGCCGACGCCTACTACTTCGCCCCGCAAAAGAGCTTCGCCGGCGACGGCGGCCTGTGGATCGCTTTGCTTAGCCCCGCCGCGCAGGAGCGGATCGCCAAGATCGCGGCCTCGCGTCGCTTTACCCCAGCGTCGCTCTCACTGCCGATCGCACTTGAAAACTCCGTGAAGGACCAGACCTACAACACGCCTGCCTTGGCGACCTTGTTCCTCTTGGCTGACCAGATTCGCTGGATGCTAGACGGTGGCGGGCTTGACTGGTGCGTTTCGCGCACTAGTGCCTCCTCCTCACACCTCTATCAGTGGGCTGAGCGCTGTAAGCACGCCGAGCCGTTCGTCACTGCACCGGCCAACCGTTCGCTCGTCGTTGGCACGATTGACTTCGAGGAGGCGATCGACGCGAAGCTGCTGGCCTTGACCCTGCGCGCGAACGGGATCGTCGATGTCGAGCCCTACCGCAAGCTTGGGCGCAACCAGCTGCGGATCGGCATGTTCCCGGCGGTTGAGCCCGCGGATGTGCAGGCGCTCACGGCGTGTATCGATTGGGTGACAGAGAGGACCGCATCATGAGCGCCACAGCCAACGACACGCAGAGCGGGGAGCGCTTGAAGGTGCTCGTGAAGGAGAAGGTCGGCGACTCCGGCGTCAAATTGCTCGAAGAGCACTTCGACGTGGACCTCGGTATCGACTGGTCAGAGGAGGACTTCGAGCAGCGAATCGGCGCCTACCACGGCATCTTGATCCGCTCGGCGACGAAGATGACGGCCGACTTGATCGCCAAGGCGACCGACATGCGCGTGATCGGGCGTGCGGGCGTGGGAGTGGACAATGTCGACGTCGACGCGGCCACCCAGCGCGGGATCGTGGTCGCCAACGCGCCTCAATCGAACGTCGTCACGGCGGCTGAGCACACGATGGCGATGCTGCTTGCCTTGGCGCGCAACATCCCTCAAGCGCATGCCTCGCTCACGAGCGGCAAGT
Organism: uncultured Solirubrobacterales bacterium; assembly: GCA_963731565.1. GTDB lineage: Bacteria > Actinomycetota > Thermoleophilia > Solirubrobacterales > Solirubrobacteraceae > Palsa-744. Next base: position 2,586,263 of record CAVSWG010000001.1, on the reverse strand, counting down.
GGGAGCGCTCTAAGTTCTCTGGCGTCGAGCTGTATGAGAAGACGCTCGGCATCGTCGGCTTCGGGCGCATCGGCCAGCTGGTCGCGCAGAGAGCCAAGGGCTTCGGCATGCGCGTGCTGGCCTTCGACCCATTCGTCTCCGCCGAGCGCTACCGCGAGCTGGGCGTCGAGAAGGCCGCCTCCTCCGACGAGGTTTGCGAGCAGGCCGACTTCATCACGATCCACCTGCCAAAGACGCCCGAGACCGAAGGTTGGCTGAATGCGACCCAGTTCGCCAAGATGCGCGACGGGGTGCGCATCCTCAACGTGGCGCGCGGCGGCTTGATCGACGACGCCGCGCTCAAGGACGCCTTGGACTCCGGAAAGGTCGGGGGTGTCGCGCTCGATGTATTCCCCTCCGAGCCGATCACCGACTACCCCTTGTTTCACGGTTATCCCAATGTTGTTGTCACACCCCACCTCGGTGCCTCCACCGCGGAGGCAACCGACCGTGCCGGTTTCCAGAGCGCGGAGCAGGTTGTGGCCGCGCTTACCGGCGGCGTCGTCTCCACCGCCGTCAACATCCCCTCCGTCGGCGCTGAGGACATGGAGGTACTCGGCCCGTTCCTACCACTTGCGCGCCGTCTCGGGCGTCTGGCGATGGCTTTGGCGGAGGGCTCCTCCGTCGAGCGCATCGAGGCGGCCTTCATGGGCCGCATCGCCGACTTCGACACGCGCCTACTCACGCTCGCGGTGATCGGAGGAGCGCTTGAGGGACGCACCGAGGAGCAGGTCAACCTCGTCAACGCACCAGCCATGGCTCAGCAGCGGGGAATCGTCGTGGAGGAGAAGTCCGTCTCCGAGGCCCAGGACTTCAACGAGCTGATCCGCGTCACAGTCGTCGCCGGCGGTGAGAAGGTCGCCGTCGCCGGCACCGGTATCGGGCCCAACCGCGTTCCTCACCTCGTCGAGGTTCAGGGCCGGCGCCTCACGATCGAGCTGACCCCACACGTGTGCGTGTTCCGCTACGCCGACCTCCCCGGCATGATCGGGCGCGTCGGCACGATCTTCGGGGCTCATGGCATCAACATCTCCTCGGCCGCTATCGGCCATACCCCCGACGGCGATGACCAGCGTCACGCCGCGATGGTTGTCACCACCGACGTGCCCGTGCCCGCCGCGGTCGTCGATGAGATCGTCGCCTCCGAGGGGTTCGTTGCCGGCTGGGCCGTCGTCCTGAGCTGAGTGTCCCAGCCCGGCGGTCGAGTCCCGCGGGACCAGGGCTCGGCCGTCGTGACAGGCACAAACGACGATCCCAACTAATCGAGTAGTCTGACCCAGGTGCGAACGGTCGAAATCACGAAACACGGTGGGCCAGAGGTTTTCAAAGTCGCGGAACGGGCCGATCCCGCTCTGCGTCCCGGCTGGGTTCGCATCGAGGTGGCAGCCTGCGGCATCAACTTCGCCGATGTCATGGCACGGATCGGCGTCTACCCAGATGCGCCCAAGCCGCCGTGCGTCGTCGGCTACGAGGTGGCGGGCACGGTCGTCGGGCTCGGTGAAGGAGTCGAGGACCTGGAGCACGGCCAGCGCGTGCTTGCAGGCACCATGTTCGGCGGCTACGCCTCGCAGGTAACGGTCCCCGAGCGCGACTGTGTGCCCCTGCCCGACCGGCTCAGCTTCGAGCAGGGCGCGGCCATCCCCGTCAACTATGCGACCGCGTGGGCCGCCCTCGTCGGCTACGGCTCGCTGCAACCAGGCGAGCGGGTCCTGATCCACTCCGCCGGCGGTGGCGTCGGCATCGCTGCTATCCAGCTCGCGCGGCGCTTCGGCGCGAGTGAGATCCACGGCACCGCCTCGCCATCCAAGCACGAGCGCATCCTCGAGCTGGGCGTCGATCGCGTGTATGACTACAAGGACGCCACCGACAAGAACGGGCTCCCCAAGTTCGACGTGATCCTCGATGCGGTCGGCGGTCACAGCTTGCGCACGAGCTACAACCTGCTGCGCCCAGGTGGACGGCTCGTCGGCTTTGGCGCCTCGGCTGTCGTCTCCGGTGCCAAACGCAACCTGCCTTCCGCCCTGCGCACATTGGCGCGCATGCCGCGCTTCTCCCTGGTCAAGCAGATGTCCGAATCGAAGGCCGTAATCGGGCTGAACATGCTCACCTTGTGGAAGGATCGCGAGACGCTCGAACCATGGATCGAGCCGCTGCGCGACTTGATCGAGGACGGCACGATCGAGCCGGTCATCGCCGGTACGTTCAGCTTTGAGGAAGCGGGCGCGGCGCAGGACATGCTCACCGAGCGGCGTAACTTCGGCAAGGTCGTACTGGTGCCGTAGCGCCACTGCGCTTCTTACGCGCGCGCCAGGTTTACTCTGGCGAGCCGCCCACGCGGGTGCTACCCTGCCTGAACATGTCGTTCCAGTTCTCCCTTTCGCTTCTTCTTCTGCTCCCCCCTCGGGGGGAATAGTGCGTGGCGGCCGCGTAGCCGCAAACCAAAGGAGAAACGAAAAAGCGAGAGAACTGGAGAAGTGAGGACGACATGAGCGACACGACGGCAGCACAACGAGACGAGCGCGACCGCGTCAGGGTGTTCGACACGACCCTGCGCGACGGCGAGCAATCGCCTGGAATCGCCTTGAACCAGCAGGAGAAGCTGGAGATCGCCCACCAACTGGCCCGCTTGGGCGTAGACATCATCGAGGCGGGCTTTCCGATCACCTCACCGGGCGACTTCGAGTCGGTCCAGGCGATCTCCCGGGAGGTCGAAGGTCCGGTCATCTGCGGTCTGGCGCGTACCGCCAAGCAGGACATCGACGCGGCCTGGGAGGCGGTCAGGGACGCCCAGCGCCCGCGGATTCACACCTTCATCGCCACATCTGACATTCACATCGAGCGCAAGTTGCAGACGACGCGCGAGGATGTGATGGGGCAGGTGCGTGCCGCCGTCGCCCACGCCAAGAGCTACACCGACGACGTCGAGTTCTCACCCGAGGACGGCTCGCGCTCGGACATTCCCTACATGGCGGAGGTGATCCAGATCGCCCTGGACGAGGGCGCCACCACGATCAATGTGCCCGACACCGTCGGCTACACGATGCCCTCCGAGTACGCGGCCATGTTCACCGAGCTGTACCGCCTGGTGCCTGGCTTGCACGACGTCGTCGTCTCGGTTCACTGCCACGACGACCTGGGCTTGGCGGTCGCCAACTCCCTGGCCGGCATCCAGGCCGGCTGCCGTCAGGTGGAGTGCGCCGTCAACGGGATCGGCGAGCGCGCCGGCAACGCCTCCCTGGAGGAGATCGTGATGCTGCTGCACACGCGCGAGCCCGCCCTGGGCTTGTGGACCGGAATCGACACGACCGAGATCGCGCGCACCTCGCGCCTGGTCTCGCGCCTGACCGGCTACCCGGTCCAGCCCAACAAGGCGATCGTCGGGCGCAACGCATTCGCCCACGAGGCCGGCATTCATCAGGACGGTGTTCTGAAGGAGCGTGCCACCTACGAGATCATGGATGCCACGACCGTCGGGCTAAAGAGCAACGCGATCGTCTTGGGCAAGCATTCCGGCCGGCATGCCCTGCGCCAGGCCTTGGAGGAGATGGGCTTTAAGATCGACGGCCAGGCCTTGAACACCGCCTTCAAGCGTTTCAAGGAGATAGCCGACCGCAAGAAGCAGGTCACGGCGATGGACTTGGAGGCTTTGGTCACCGAGGAGCTGCGTGGTGACGATGTCGCGGCTTATGCATTCGTCGACTTCGAGGTCGCCGCCTCCTCGTCGAGTCCCCCAATGGCCCGCGTGAACGTGAGCATTGAGGATGGCGGGCCCGATGGCGAGGCGCGAGTCGTCAAGACGGGCGAGTCTTCGGGCGACGGTCCGGTCGATGCGATCTTCCGTGCGATCAACGCCGCCACAGGAGTGGAGGCCGCGTTGCGCGAGTTCCGCGTCGACGCTGTCACCGAGGGCCAGGACGCACTTGGTGAGGTGTCGGTGGTGGTCGAGGTCGAAGGGCAGACCGGCGCCGGCCAGGGTGTCTCGACCGACATCATCGAGGCGGCCGCGCGCGCGTATGTGCGTGCGCTCTCCATTGGTGTGGTGCGGGCGCGCGAGGGCGAGCGTGGGGTGGGGCTGCCGGAGGCCGCTGCCTGACGCTGTCTGTGATAACGTACGCTTGTATGGCGATTGCGAAGACCAAGCGACGGGCCCCAGGAGTGCCGATGGACGATCCCCGCTGGGAAGCATTCGACTCGGCGGTGATCGGTGCGCGCGTCAAGGCCTTGCGCGAGGCGTCCTCGTTGTCCTTGCGAGATCTGGCCGAGCGCAGCGGGGTCAGCGCGCCGATGCTCTCCCAGGTTGAGCGTGGGGAGACGAGCCCCACGTTGACCGTCGCGGCACGGATTGCCTCTGGCTTGGACTTGCGCCTCTCGCAGCTGTTGCGCCTTGACGAGGCCGGGGCGGTCACGATCGTCAGAGCTTCAGAGCGTGGGGGTGGGGGCAATGCCAAGCGTGGGCATCGCTTCGAGGTGATGACAGCCGCCCAGCCCGGTCAGCGCTCTGAGCTCTCGCGGCATACGCTTGCTCCCGGTGGCGCGACCGGTGCGCTTGACGATCCGCCGATGCACGAGCCCGGCAGTCGCGAGACGGCACTCGTCGAGCGAGGCTCACCGGTACTCGTCTGCGACGGCCAGCGCTATGAGCTCTTCGAGGGCGATTGCGTCACCTTCGACGCTGATCTTCCTCACCATTTCGAGAACCCTACCGGCGGCGATGCGGCCTTCCTGGCTGTTGTCTCCGCTGGGCTCAGACGTAGTTGACCCATCCACCACGCACGACAGGTCGAGGACTATGACAACACCGAAGACGATGTTCGAGAAGATCTGGGAGGCCCACGAGGTCGCCGATGGGCTGTTGTACATCGACCTGCACCTCGTGCACGAGGTCACGAGCCCACAGGCCTTCGACGGCTTGCGTCTCGCCAGGCGAAAGCTGCGCCGGCCCGACCGGACCCTGGCCACGGCCGACCACAATACGCCCACCGACGGCACCCCCGTCGCGGCGCGCATCAAGGACGAGCTCTCGCGCGTGCAGGTGGAAACGCTCGAGCGCAACTGCGCCGAGTTCGGCGTGCCCGTCTACTCGCTCGGATCGGACCGTCAGGGAATCGTGCACGTAATCGGCCCGGAGCTGGGCGTCACCCAGCCCGGGATGACGGTCGTCTGCGGGGACTCGCACACTGCCACCCACGGCGCCTTCGGCGCGCTCGCGTTCGGGATCGGCACCAGTGAGGTCGAGCACGTCCTGGCCACCCAGTGCATGGTCCAGCAGCGTCCGCGCTCGATGCGCATCAGCTATGAGGGCGCGCTCGGCTTCGGCGTCACCGCCAAGGACCTGATTCTCGGCACGATCGGCCAGATCGGCGTCGGCGGTGCTACTGGGCACGTTGTCGAGTACGTCGGTCCCGCGATCGAGGCGCTTTCGATGGAGGGCCGCATGACCGTCTGCAACATGACGATCGAGGCTGGCGGGCGCGCCGGCATGATCGCACCCGATGAGACGACCTTCGCCTGGTTCGAGCAGGCCCGCCCCGGCGCGCCCCAGGGCGCGGAGCTACAGGAGGCGATCGCACGCTGGCGCGAGCTGGCAAGCGACGAGGACAGCTTCTACGACACCGACATCGTCGTCGACGCTGCTGCTCTCTCACCGCAGGTGACCTGGGGGACGAATCCCGGGATGGTCCGCGCGGTCACGGAGCGCGTTCCCTCGCCAGAGGAGTTTGACTCGCCCGCCGACCGCGAGGCGACTGAGAGGGCGCTCGAGTACATGGCGCTTGAGGCCGGCACACCGATCGAGCAGATCGCCGTCGACCGCGTCTTCATCGGCTCGTGCACCAACTCGCGCATCGGCGACCTGCGCGCGGCCGCCGAGGTGATCCAGGGGCGCAAGGTGGCCTCGTCGGTCAACGCGATGGTCGTGCCCGGCTCCCAGCAGGTCAAGGCCGAGGCGGAGGCCGAGGGCTTGGACGAGGTCTTTCGTGCCGCCGGCTTCGATTGGCGCGTGGCCGGCTGCTCGATGTGCCTGGGCATGAACCCCGACATCCTCGCACCCGGCGAGCGCTGCGCATCGACCTCGAACCGCAACTTCGAGGGACGCCAGGGGCGGGGGGGACGTACGCATCTGGTCTCACCGCAAATGGCGGCGGCTGCCGCCATCGAGGGTCATTTCACCGACATCAGGAACTGGAGCTGAGCATGGAGTCGATACACACGATCTCCGGACCGGTCACACACCTCGACCGGGCCGATGTCGACACCGATCAGATCATGCCCAAGCAGTTCCTCAAGCGAGTGGAGCGCACTGGCTTCGGCGAGTTCCTCTTCTACGACTGGGCGAAGGAGCCCGGTTGGGACTTGCCAGTCAACCCGATCCTCGTCGCAGGGCGCAACTTCGGTTGCGGCTCCTCGCGCGAGCACGCTCCCTGGGGCCTTCAGGACTACGGCTTCCAGGCCGTCGTCGCACCGTCGTTCGCCGACATCTTCTACTCCAACTGCACCAAGATCGGCTTGCTCCCAGTGGTGCTCTCCGAGGAGGACTGTCATGCGCTCGCGCATGCGGGCGAGGGCTCGATCGACCTGGACGCGCAGGAGGTCCATTTCGCCGGGCGTCAGGTTGCCTTCGAGATCGACCATGAGATTCGCCGCCGGCTGCTCGCCGGTCTCGATGACATCGGCGCCACGCTCGTCCAGGAGGAGTCGATCGTCGCGTACGAGCGCTCGCGCGAGCGCTCTGGGCCTGTCACCACCGCTCTGTAGCGCCACGCGTTACGGTCTCAACTTCGTCTGCCGCGGCTCGCGTCGCCCTACCAAGGAGATACATGACACACCGCATCGTCACGCTTCCCGGCGACGGGATCGGCCCGGAGATCCTCGCACCCGCGCTCGAGGTCCTGCGCACGGTTGGCGACTTCCAGTTCGAGTCGCACCCTTTTGGCGGGGCCTCGATCGACCTGCACGGCACGGCGCTCACCGATGAGACGCTCGCGGCGTGCCGCGACGCCGACGCCGTGCTCTTGGCCGCGGTCGGCGGTCCCAAGTGGGACACCACAGATCCCAAGGCCCCGCGTCCCGAGCAAGGGCTGCTCGGGCTGCGCAAGGGGCTCGGCCTGTACGCCAATCTGCGCCCAGTCAAGCCTCTGCCTGCCCTGTACGAAGCCTCGCCCTTGCGGCGCGAGCGCATCGAGGGCACCGACCTGTTGGTCGTGCGCGAGCTGACCGGCGGAATCTATTTCGGCGAGAAGACCCGTACCGAGGACTTCGCCTCGGATGTGTGCGCCTATTCGCGCGAGGAGATCAAACGGATCGCGCGTATCGCCTTCGGCGCCGCGCGGGCGAAGGTGAGCAGTGTGGATAAGGCCAACGTGCTCGAGACTTCACGTCTTTGGCGCGAGGTCGTTGTGGAATTGCATGCGCGCGAGTTTCCCCACATCCAACTCGAGCACGTGCTTGTCGACAACGCAGCGATGCAGCTCGTCTCAGCCCCGCGCCACTTCGACACGATCCTCACCGAGAACATGTTCGGGGACATCCTCTCTGATGAGGCCGCCATGATCACCGGCTCGATTGGAATGCTGCCCAGTGCGTCGCTGGGAGCCGATGGGCCGGGCCTGTTCGAGCCCGTCCACGGCTCCGCGCCAGACATAGCCGGACGTGGCATCGCCAACCCGCTGGCCATGTTTCTTTCCGTCGCACTCATGCTTCGTCATGGATTGGGCTTGGAAAGCGAGGCCACGGCTGTAGAATCGGCAGTCGAACGTGCGCTTCAGGACGGGCTGCGCACCCCCGATCTGGGTGGTGACGCCGGTACCCAGCAGGCGACGCGCGCGGTGCTCGAGCAGCTCTAACCGGGAGACGACGAATTGGACACAAGCGACCTCATATGGATGAACGGAGAGTTCCTCGCCTGGGAGGACGCCAAGGTCCACGTCCTCACGCATGGACTTCATTACGGCACAGGCGTGTTCGAGGGGATTCGCTGCTACGACACCGAGCTCGGCCCAGCCATCTTCCGCAACGCCGAGCACATGGAGCGCTTGCTGCAGTCCTCCGAGCTCTACTACATGCCTGTGCCCTACACGGCGCCTGAACTGCAAGCAGCCGCTCGCGAACTCGTGGCCAACAACAATCTGAGCTCCTGCTACATCCGCCCGATCGTCTACCGCGGTTACGGCTCGATGGGCCTGAACCCGATGGACGCGCCGGTGGATGTAACGATCGCCTGTTGGGAGTGGGGGACATATTTGGGTGAGGAGGGCATGACCAAAGGCATCCGCGCCAAGGTCTCCTCGTGGCGGCGCATCTCACCCGACTCTCTGATCCCGCACGCCAAGGCCTCCGGCCAATACCTCAACAACGTGCTCGCCAAGGTCGAGTCGATGAAGGCCGGCTACCAGGAGGCGATCCTGCTCGACGACCACGGACACGTGTGCGAGGGCACCGGCGAGAACATCTATATCGTCTGTGGCGGAGAGATCGTCACGCCCGGTCATCACAACTCGATCCTCGACGGCATCACGCGCCGCTCGATCATGCAGCTGGCAGCGGACCTCGGCTATACGGTCGTGGAGCGCAACATCGCGCGCGCCGAGCTCTACCTCGCAGAGGAGGTATTCATGTCCGGCACCGCGGCCGAGCTCGTGCCGGTTGTCGAGGTCGACGACCACAAGATCGCCACGGGCAAGCCGGGGGAGGTCACACGCTTGCTGCAAGGCGCCTTCGACGACGCGATCCACGGTCGCTCAGAGCCCTACCGCGAATGGCTCGACCCGGTTGGCCTGCCCGCTCCGGGCTCGCCGGCTCCCATCGGCTCGGGCGCTCCTCCCTTGTCCGGGGTCCCCCTTGGGGGATCTCAGAGCGCCTGATGGGCGATATAGAGCTCTACGACGCCACCCTGCGCGACGGCATGGGTGGAGGCGGCATGAGCCTCACGGTCGAGGAGAAGCTGCGCGTCGTGCACGCGCTCGACTCGCTCGGCGTGCACATGATCGAGGCGGGCTTCCCGGCGTCCAACCCGAAGGAGCGCGAGCTGTTCGAGCTGCTCGCCCAGGAGCGCCTTGAGTGCGCTGAGATTGTCGCCTTCGGCATGACCCGCCGCGCCGACACGCCCGTCTCTCAGGACGAGGGCCTACGCGTACTGGCGGATTCCTTTGTGCCCGTCTGCACGATCGTCGGCAAGAGCTCGCGCATGCAGGTCGAGACGGTCCTGCGCGTCTCCTATGAGGACAACATCGCGATGATCGGCGAGTCGATCAAATTCCTCGTCGGCCAAGGCAAGCGCGTCGTATTCGACGCCGAGCACTTCTTCGACGGCTACGCCGCGCATCGCAGCTACGCGCTCGACACCCTGCGCGCGGCCGCCTTCGCGGGCGCCGAGCGGCTCGTCCTGTGTGACACCAATGGCGGTGCCCTGCCCGGCTATGTGCGCTCGGTGTATGACGCCGTGCGCTTTGACATGCCCGACATCCCATTCGGGATCCACACGCATGACGACTCCGGTTGCGCGGTCGCTAACACCCTGGTTGCCGTCGAAGCTGGCGCCACCCAGGTGCAGGGCACGATTAACGGCATCGGCGAGCGCACAGGCAATGCAAACCTGTTGACGATCATCGCCGACCTGCAGCTGAAGATGGGCCTCGACGTGCTCGCGCCCGAGCAGCTCGCGCGCCTCACAGAGACTGCCCACCTGGTCGACGACCTGCTCAACCGCACACCCAACCCAGCGCAGCCATATGTGGGGAAGCACGCCTTCGCCCACAAGGCAGGCCTGCACAGCGCGGCCGTGCGCACCGCCGCCTCCACCTTCGAGCACGTCGAGCCGGAGCTGGTCGGCAACGCGCGCGACGTGCTCGTCTCAGAGCTCTCCGGGCGCGGCACGATCATCGAGAAGGCCGCTGAGGCCGGGATCGAGCTGGACGCCGAGGCGGCATCGCGCACGGTCGAGCGCGTAAAGGCGCTCGAGCACCAGGGCTTCCAGTTCGAGGCCGCCGACGGCTCCTTCGAGCTACTCATGCGCCAGGAGGCCGGCGTGTACGAGCCGTTGTTCGAACTCGACTCGTGGCGGGTGATCGTCGAAAAGAACCTCGGTGGAGAGGTCGAAACTGAGGCCACGATCAAGATCATCGCGCCGCCGGGGCCCGACGAGCGTCGCATCGTGTGCACGGCCGAGGGCAACGGTCCGGTCAACGCGCTCGACAGTGCCTTGCGTGAGGCGATCGAAGAGATCTACCCGCAGTTGCGCGACATCGACCTCGTCAACTACAAGGTGCGCATCCTCGACGAGGCCAAAGGCACCGGGGCTGTTACGCGAGTATTGATCGATGCATCAGACGGGGAGCGGCTCTGGGGAGCCATCGGCGTCTCTGAGAACTTGATCGCCGCTTCTTGGGACGCGCTTGTGGACTCTTTGGAGGTTGGGATTCAGTCGCGGTCAGGACGGGCCCCGTCGACGACGGTCCTTCGCCCGGCGGGGGACTAGTTCCTATGGTTTTAGGGCGCTTGCCTGCTAATGCCTCCCGCCGGACGAAGTACGTCGTCGACGGGGCCCTGCTTTGAGCGGGGAGGAAGTTCTTCCGCTTGCCAAGCCCGTTGTTGGGGCTCTAGAAGCTCAGCTTGTGGCGGAGGTGTTGGAGTCGGGGGTTCTTTCGCTTGGGCCGCGCGTGTTGGAGTTCGAGCGTCTTTTTGCTGAGTTTGTTGGTGCTCGGTTTGCTTCTGCTGTGTCGAGCGGTACTGCGGGGTTGCATCTGGCGCTGAGGGCGGTTGGGGTTGGTGATGGCGATGAGGTGATCACGAGTCCGTTTTCGTTTGTTGCTTCGGCGAATGTGGCGCTCTATGAGCGGGCTCGGCCTGTTTTTGCGGATATCGATCCGGTTACGCTTAATCTGGATCCATCCGCGGCTGAGGCGGCCGTTACCGAGCGCACCCGGGCTCTTTTGCCTGTGCACATTTTTGGTTATCCGGCCGATATGCCTTCGTTTGAGCGCATCGCGACTCGGCATGGGCTTCGGATCGTGGAGGATGCTTGTGAGGCGCTCGGGGCCTTCCATGGGGATGGGACAGCCGTGGGGGCGCGTGGCAACCCGGCTGTGTTTGGGTTCTATGCCAACAAGCAGATCACCACGGGGGAGGGGGGGATGGTCACGCTCGGCGACCCCGACATGAAGGCTCAGGTCGATTCCGAGCGCAACCAGGGACGCGCGCCTGACATGGGCTGGCTCGACCACGACAGGCTTGGCTTCAACTACCGCCTGTCTGATATCGCCTGTGCTGTCGGGATCGGGCAGATGGCCCGGTTGGAGGGGATGTTGCAGCTGCGGGCCCTGGCTGCCGGTTACTACCGTGAGGCGCTTGCCGGGATTGAGGGGCTCGACTTGCCTTGCGAGGATCTGGAGGGCAACCGGCGCGGCTGGTTCGTGTTCGTGGTGCAGCTTCCGCGCGGGGTCGATCGCGATGCCGTGGTGCGCAGGCTCGGCGAGCTCGGGATCCAGAGCAAGCCCTATCTGCCCGCGATTCACCTGATGAGCTTCTACCGTGAGCGCTTCGGCCATCGCCCCGGCGAGTTCCCGGTATGCGAGGACGTGGCTGCGCGTTCGCTGGCGCTGCCGTTCTACCCGGGCCTCGGCGAGGACGAGGCGGCGCGTATCGCAGAGGCGCTCCGCGAGGCCGTCGCTCGCTGACAGAATGTCTCCCACTTCGCCGTCGCCGACGACGTCTGAAAAGGGCGACATATGCAGGGAACATCGCGTCTCCATACTCCAACGAGTTCGATTAGATCGGCACAGGAAAAATTCGGACTGGCGGGCTCCTTGTACCTGTGATAAGACTCCGCGTGGCGTCTGCCAACCAATCACCCGGCGTCTGCCAACCAACACAGGAGTGCATGGGCAGGTCAGGGTTGGGGTGCTCTACAAGGTGGAGGAGCACCCCAACTCGGACCAAAGAGGAGCGCTCGTGGGGGATGCCAAGAGAAATCGAGTGACTCTTGCCGTGCGTGGGAGTGTGCGATGATGAGAAGCCGACTGCAAGCGATCTGCTTTGGATTGTGAGACCAGATGGGCGCGACACCAACCTTCCTCACGCTTGGCCCGACGGGCACTTGCCACGAGAGCGCCCTGCTGCGCTATCTGGAGTTTCAGGGCCTTGAGGACGCTCGTGTAGAGCTGGTCCCGGACTTCGAGGTGGGCCTTGAGCGGGTTCATGAGGACCCGAACGGGTTTCTAGTTCAGTGCAGCTCCCACCCGGATGTGCACATAGTGACCGAGCGCTACCGGCAGGAGGTGTTCGTGGTCGATACTTTCATGTTTCCCGCCAAGGAAATGGGTTTGATCGCGCGCGCCGACGTGGAGCGGCCACGTAGCCTTGGGGTAGTCCCGGCCGCGATGGGATATCCGGATCTGACACAGTGGGAGACAGTCGTGCAGGAGCCGGCCAACCCAATCGTGGCGGAGAACCTGCTCGCCGGCAAGTACGACGCCGGCGTGACGTTCGTGGCGTTCGGCGAGGCGCATCCAGAGGCTTTGCGCGTGCTCGAGCGCTATGGCGAGGTCGATACGACCTGGCTCGTCTACGGACATCGCCGGCGCTATAAAGGTGAGCTGATCGGACACCGCATCCCATGGCTCTTCAAGGGCGAGCTACCCGAGCAGGCGGGACTCGCCGCGTGAGCCAGGCCCAGAGCGAGGTGGTCGTGGGGGAGGGCTATGCCGTGGGCCATATCGACGCGATCGGCGAGGGCTATGGCTTTCGCAAAGTCCGCAAAGCGCTCGATGTGAGCGCCTTTGGCGTCAACGCGCTCGTGCGCCCGCCTGGGTATGAGACGAAATGGCACTACCACGACCTGCAGGAGGAGCTCTACTTCGTTCATCGCGGCTCGATCGAGATGGAGTTCGGAGACGGGAGCACGCATCTGCTTGGCGAGGGCTGCTTCGCACGCGTCGATGCTTCGACGATTCGCAAAATCCGTGTGCTCGGGCCAGGGGACACCGTGTATGTGTGCGCGGGTGGCAAGGACGGCTACATCGGCCACGACGGCAAAACACCCGAGGGCATGTAGACCGAGCAGTGGACCTCGGGCTCTCCGGCAAGGTCTTTCTGATCACGGGCGGCTCGAGTGGGCTCGGTCTGGCGCTCGCGCGGCGCCTGGTCGAGGAGGGGTCGCTCGGCGTGGCGTTGATGGCGCGCGATGCCCCTCGCCTGGCGGATGCGGCGAGCGGATTGCGCGAGATCGGCGGCGATGTCTCCGACTTCGCGGGAGACGTTAGGCGAGCCGATGACCTACGGGGCTTCGTCGAGGCGGCAACCGCTCGCTGGGGCCGCATCGACGGGTTGGCCAACAACGCGGGCGAGCTCTCCGCCGGGCCTTTCGCCGAGCAGGATGACACCGTCTGGGAGCAGGACCTGGCACTGAAGCTGATGGGAGCCGTACGCCTCACGCGCCTGGCGCTGCCCGCTCTGCGTGAGAGCGGCGGAGCCGTGCTCAACACCCTGGCGATCTCCGGCAAGGCACCCGATGCGCTCACGATGCCGACGTCGGTCTCGCGCGCGGCGGGACTGGCGTTCACGAAGGCGCTCTCGCGCGAGCTCGCGCCCGAGGGCATCCGCGTCAATGCCGTCCTGATCGGCGTGATCGAAAGCGGCCAGTTGCGGCGCTACGCGGCCGAGGCCGGGATCACGCCAGAGGCCTATTACGAGCGCATGGTCAGCACTAGTGGGATACCGATGGGGCGGGTGGGTCGGCCCGAGGAGTTCGCCGATTTGGCTTCGTTTCTGCTGTCGCCCCGCGCGTCCTATGTGACAGGGACGGCCGTCAATCTCGACGGCGGGCTCTGCCCGGTAGCGTAGGCTCTAAACCGCTTAATTACCTGCTAAGAGAAGCCCCGCTCCGGCGGACTCACACAAAGAACTGACAGGCTGGCCGGTAAGAGCCTTGATAACTGGGTGGGCTTAAGCAAGAATTGGGCCCGGATATTCGGAAACTTGTTGATATCCGGACACTATGGGAAAGGTAGGGGCATCATGAGAAGGCCCTATATAGTTAGCATCGTGCTAGCCGCGGCGTTCGCGTTTGGCGCGCTGGCGGCGGCACAGGCCGGGGCGGTTGAATTCTTATTAGCTGAATGGTTAGTAAATGGCCAGGCGGCGACCACCGAATTAAAGGTGGAATCGGGAGTCGAACTGGAACTGGAAGACCCCGAAACGCTTTTTGGTAGATTGGCGGTGTTATGTAGCGCTCTCTTCGTGGGGTGGGTCGGCCCCAACTCGTTAGGCTTCATAAGCGAAGTGTTAACGTTAGCGGGTGGAGTAGGTCCGCTTGAATGCGTATCACAAGCGGCCTGTGAATCCAGTCCCCACCCGTTATTGACTTTCCTCAACTTTAGCGAAACCGAAGTCGAGTTAATGATAGAGGGTACCGAAATCTTCTTTGTCAATTTATTTTTACCGCATAGCGGTGGTGGCAATCCCGGCTGGAAGCTGGAATGTAACCAGCTCGGCACCAAAATTATTTATGAATGCTCAGCGCCCGAAATTGTTACTGAACTAAAATTAGAAGAAGCCACAAAACTGTTCTCTACATTCTCGGAGGGGTTCACGTTATTAGCAACAGGTAAAAACGTGACGTGCGTAAAGGGGCTCATGGAAGTCACAATGAATCTCGAAGCTCGGGCAAGTATTTTTCTTACAGAAGGCTCAGAATTGACTGCTTCATCTGAAGGCGTAGTGGCGTAGAGGTGCAGAAGAGTAGTAATTGTTGATGTACGCGCGGGTGGCCAGGCGGTATACCGCCTGGCCACCGCTGAGAGCGGGTACTTACTTGACTGGAGTGGCTATTCGGCTGAGGATATCCTTTGTGTAAGGCCTCTTTGCCGTTCGATCTGTAATATTGACGAGGAAGTCGTGAACATCGACACTATTTAGATAGTCAGCCACAACTGTAGCATCTGCAAGGTTGTCAAATGGTAGTAGATAGCATGTGTCGTCCAGAATTGGCGGCAAGCCGTTGTCAGCGGGGCCGACTACTCTGAAGTTCGGCTGCTTATAAAAGCCGGAGATGGCTATCTTAAACGGAGCTAACGTATACGGGCCAACGCCAAAGAGGGTAAAGTCAGGCTTGCCTTTATATATGCTCGAGCGCCGACCAGTAAAGTGCTTACGGTGCTTACGTAGATATGCCGCTAGTTTTGGCCATCGCTCCGAAAGGTCCTCATGGGGGCCCGACATGCTCTCTTGGTAAAGGGGGAAACGACGACTTGCGTCTCTTCCGGCGGCAATGTCAGAGCTCTTGTAGAACGGGCATAGAATCTCGTCCTCGATATCAACTATTTCGCCCAGGCCGTTGACCAGGCGGCCATCTAAAGGCTTCAACTCAAGAATTCGAGCGACATCATGCTTAATACCCTGACGCCAAGGTAGCCCGCTCGAAGCGGTGGCTTCAACGTTCTTTGTTTCGTCATATCTCTGCATGTCGCTGACAAATGAGCCATTGACGACACCGGCGATTTTGGGTGAAGACCCACCAATGGAATCAAAGATCAAAAGCTCGCTGGATGTAGTGTCACTCTCTTTTGAGATGCTGAGCTGAAAAAGGCCTGCCTCTACAGAAGCGTCAAACCATTCCCGTGTGTTGATACGAGAAAAGGAGGCGTTGGTGATGCCGGGAGTTCCAAGTAGGTCGCACGCAACCTTCACTGCTACGGACCGCTTGAGAAGGAAGCCAACCTTAACTTCCCGTGCGTGTTGTAGGGCAGCTAGCATCGAGAGCAATATCGCCTCTGCTATGTCGAAATTCGCCTTACCGGTCTTTGCATCCAGCCCACGAAGTCCAAATCTATTCCACTTTGTCGGAAGGTTACGCTTGGCCGTCGCTGCTTGTGCGGCGCTGGTGATCCACGGGGGGTTTCCTATCAAGAGAACCGTCTTGTCGGCCACGCGGCTTTCCAGCTTCGCGGGGTCAAGCAGAAAGATATCATTGACATCAACCGTCGCATTGAGTTTGAGCCGGGAGGCTACTTGCCGCGTTATTTCAACGTATGTCGAGTTGACATCCCAAGCTAGCCAGGGAATCCTTCGCGTCTTTGCGGGACCGGTCGCGAGAAATGCCCCTGTACCTACTGTTGGCTCAACAAGCAAATCGATACTGTCAATATTCACCACATCCCAAATCTTGGTCGCTAGCGCTTGGGGGGTCTGGAAGTCTCCAAAGGGATCCTCATCTCGTAGAGAATGTGCCCCCATTGGTTAAAGAATCTCGGCAACGCCGGGAATGCCACCAGCAACGATACGTTTGTACTGAAGCCGCCACTGCAACGCGTTTACAATAGTGAGATATCCTTGGTTGGGCGGATTTGCCATAAGCCATTCAGAATACTCAACGAGCGACGCTTCATCAACAGGGATGTTCTTCTCCATCAAAAAAGCAAAAACATCATCTACATTACCGTTATCCTCGAGGATCAGACGTCTTAGGCCACGGGTTGTCTGGTAGTCGCCGGTAAGTTCAGATGGTATGTAGCGAACAGCCACGAACTCAACGGTGCACTCGTCGAGTTCATCTAGTCTCTTGTATACAAAGAGCAACAGGTCGTATCCCAGCCCCTCGATCTTCTGCTTGAAGCTACCGAAGGGTGAGGAGGACTGAGGCCGGCTGACGGACGTGACCTTGATGTCGATGCCAAGGCTGGGAAGATCGATACCTTCTCCCGCATTGCCCTCAATCGCCTCGATGATGCCGATGCTGTGCAGACTGAGCTTGAATGCGGCCTCGATGTAAGTCCCGACTGCCTTTCCGTCGGTTTTCCCTAGCAGCTTAGGATGCTTTGCACGCGAAAAATCTTCAGCGAACTTTCTGGCCTGCGCTAGGACGCGGGTCTGTGAGGCACTGGAGTTCATCGGAGGGCACGGTAACAACCGCGTCGGATCTTCGAAGGAGCGCCGAGTCTTTAGGGAAGACGCGTGCGCTTAGCGTGTCTGGTCTCCGGCGAGGACTTGCACCGCGTCGCTCACGCCGACATAAGGCGCCAGCGCAAGGTAGGTGGCCTGGCGCGACAAGCGGAGTAGCTCTGGGACCTTGTGCTGTATGGCATGGCAGCTAGCAAGCTCGAACAGTCCGTGGACGATGGCTTCGGGAGCGACGGCGGGCGGCCGGCGGCTTTGTGGCGCGTCGCCGAGCAGCAAGCGCGCGTAGGCCCCGGCGTGTTCGTATGTGCGACGCGCCATCTGGGGTCCGGCGAGCGAGGCGTCGACGAACGCCAGGCGCGTGAAGTACGGCTCTGAGGCGAGGAACTCGAGCAGCGCGTGGATCGCGCGGCTAACACCGGTGTGCCAGTCGGGCTCGCTTGCTCTTGTGCGCTCGATCACCGCCTGGCCCTTCATGTGCCCCAGTTCGATGGCGGCGGCGAAGGCCTCATCCTTGTCCTTGAAGTGAGCGAGGAACGCACGCTTGGAGACGTCGGCGTGTTCGGCGATCGATAGTGCGCTGAGTGCGGTGTAGCCATGGGCTGCCGTGAGTTGCGCGACGGCGTCGAGGATGCGCTCACGGTTTGCGTGCTGCACGAACCCGGATGAGTGCTTTCCGGGTGGGTAGCTGTTCGGCGCGAGTGTGAGCGTCCCGGGTGCGCGTCCGCCGACGAAGCCGTTCGTCCCCGCGTCCGGCCACGGGGACGCTGGAGCTTCGCTTGTTGCGATGTCCGCCGGCATCGGGTGATACCTGCTTGCCCAGCGCGCGAGTTCAGGCGCGAGAGCCGCCAGCTCCGCAGACCTTCCCGTGTGCAGGTATGCGTCGATCGTGCGGTGCACGCCACCCGCCAGGGCCCGCGCGAGCAGGGGGGAGAGTACGGGCTGCTTGCTCCTGGTACGTAGGCATTCGTCGATCAGCTCCGCGTAGTCGCCCATCAGGCGGTCGCGACGCTCGAGGCCGGCGGGGTCCGCCGCGGCGATCTCGATCGTGGACAGCGCGAACGCGTTCGGACTCTCTTGCGCCACGCTGCACAGTCGCCCCATGAGCGCTTCCATGCGGCGCCTGGGGCCTCCTGCGCGTTGCGAGGCGCCCCAGACCTCGTCTAGCGCGACCGATGAGGTTGCGTCGAACGCAGCCAGCAGCAGACTTTCGCGATCCGCGAAGTGCTCGTAGAAAGTCTTGCGTGACACCTCTGCGCGCTCGATTATGTCCGTGACAGGCGTGGAGGCGTAGCCGCGCCCGCCGGCGAGCTGCACCATCGCGTCGATCAGGCGACGGCGCTGGCTTGCGGCCACCTGATCCATCGTGAGCCGGTGCGGGCCGCGAGGAAGCCGACCCCCTGACCAGCTGTCATAAGAGATCACGGCCATTGCACCTCCGACGCCCCAAGCAATCTCTCGGTCACCGAGCGTACTCCGTAGCTACACCGAAGTCGAGCCAAATCACTCGAAAGTCCAGAGATAGGCGTCTTTTCATATTTCTGAATCTGAGTCCCGAGCGCGACATGCAGCCAAGACACCGCAGACCTGTGGACTGTCGGCAGGATGACTGACTCATGCTGGGCGAGCTGCTCTCAAGCGATGTTTGGCTGGTTCTGATCATTGGTCTCCGACCGATCTCGGGTAGACTACTGTGCAAAACAGTATCTGACTTTATCGGTGCCACTTGACAATCGGGTCCAAGGGTCGGGCGCGCTAGCGGTGGAGCGGTGGCCAGGCGACGCCTGCCCGAGCTTTCTTGAGATCCTGGATAGATTTGGGGGGGCCGATGCGCAAGCGCGGCTGACACCACTTGTCCGACATCAACAAAGTCGGAAACGATTGTTGACGGCAAATGTTGCCTAGGAACCTACTAGGTCATCTCGCTATCGAACAGCGCGTCGATCTTCCAGGCATGGCCTTCGCGCTCGACGAGGATGTCCCCCTCGGGATAACGCTTGAAGCCGAGCATAACCAACGCTATTTTGCCGCGCCGGTGCACGCCAATCACGGTCATCGTGGCCGGTTCCTCGGCAGTCAGGTGTCGGCGCTGCTGGGTGAGCAGCGGCGAGATTGCGGCGGCGCAGGCGCTGGGACGTGTGCTGCCGCTGAGTCCTTCGACAACTTCGGCTGACAGCAATGCGCAGGCGCTTGCTCCGTCGCCCGCGAGCGAGGCGGAATAGTAGTGCTTGACTAGCGCGGCGAGCGCGCGCGTTTCGCTTGGGCTCGCTTTGCCGCCGTAGTTGGCGATCAGCGCTTCGTCGTCACTCGGCCCCGGTGTGTTTGGTTCGGATCTGTCGTCGCCGTCTGTGTCACCGTCTTCTTTTACATAGCTGCCAGACACTCCTGTGGTCGAGGTCGCGACCGAGGCTGGGGCTTTAGACGAGCTGGCGTTCGTGACGCCTGCTTCAGCCGAGTTGGCGGTCTTGGTTGCGCTGCCGCACGCGGCGAAAGTGGTGCTGAGCAGCACAGCCATCAGGAACAAAAGCGTCAACGATCTCATCTCGCGACCTGTCGTTTTGGAGGTTGCGAGCGGTCTCGGTGCTTCTTAGAAACAGGTCCTAAGGGAGTTCCTGGTCCAAGATCGTGGTCATCTTCCATGTATGTCCTTCTTGTGCGACTGAGATCTCGCGTTCGGGCAGCGCTCCGAAGCGTAGAGAGGCGATCCCGTGGTGCCTTTCCATGCGAACGCGAGTCACTTCAAGCTTGGGGACCTCGGCCGCCAGCTGCGCCTGAAAATGCACGAACAGCCGGTTCAGCACCTCCGCGCACGTTTTGGCGCCGCGCATGTAAAGCGGTCCCGGCGGCTGGGCGTCGTCTTCGACTGCTGCTTCGGCAAGGGTGGAATAGAGCATCGTGCAACCGCGGGCTCCATCTCCGGCAAGGGCCACGGCGTAGTAACGCTTGATCAGCGCAGTTGCCGCGCGGCGCTCAGATAGGCTTGCAGGCCG
This sequence comes from uncultured Solirubrobacterales bacterium, assembly GCA_963731565.1. Classification (GTDB taxonomy): domain Bacteria; phylum Actinomycetota; class Thermoleophilia; order Solirubrobacterales; family Solirubrobacteraceae; genus Palsa-744. The sequence continues at coordinate 2,566,350 of CAVSWG010000001.1, read as the reverse complement.
ACCGAGTGCAAAGGCGCGGTTGTTGTTGGTGTCATCATCGGAAGCGCCGACGTCATTGTCTTTGTCGGCATCAACGCGCGTATCGAGGGGCACAGGCGTTGTTTCGCTCGCTGGCGCGGTGGTCGGCACGTCGTCCGGGTCGGAGACAGAGGACGTATGTGACGAGCTGCCGGATCCTCCACACGCGGTAAGCCCGATGGCGAGCAGGACTATCGTCATGAGCGTCTGAAGTTGCCTCATGCCAAGCTCCGATCCCCTTCCTCGAACTCCTCCTGCAATCAGAATTCAAAAGGTAGCAAACGATCGTCTTTTTAGCTCCATCATTCGATAATGCCGTCGAGCAACGCGAAGATCGTCCAGGTTCCGCCAACGCGTCGCTCCTCGATCTGGCGCACTTCGGGCATCGGCGGGAACTCAAGTACGGCTAACATCCTGTCTCCCTTGATGCGCACGGCGGTGACTCGGATCGATGCGCTCTTTCTGACCAGCAGTTGGTGGTGCAGCACGAACAGTCTCGACATCACGGCGGGGCACGTCCGGCCGCGTAGAGCTGGCGTATTGCCGTACGTTTCCACGACTATGTCGGCAAATAGCGGCGCGAGCAGTCGGCAAGCGAGAGCTCCGTCCTCGGTCGCTGCGGCCACAAAGTACCGTTTCGTGAGGGTTACTGCGATCTGCCGTTCGGTGGCGTTGGCAGCACGGCCGTAGGCCAGGACCTTCGCGTCGTCGTCGTTGTTGTCGCCGTCGTTGTCGCGGTCTCGCTTAGGAGGGGATGCGGGAGCACTTGCGCTCCTTGAGGCGCTTTTGACACGGACAGCCGCACTCCCGCACGCACCAATGCCCATGCCGAGCACGAAAGCCGCCAGCGTCGCTAGCGACGACACGACCGCGGTGCGGCAGGTCGAGCGCACTAATCGGACACAGTAGCTGACTTTTTGCTTGACATGAGTCGATCAGTCTGAAAGACTACCGCGTGGCCCGCTATCTGTGGCTGTCAGTGTGTGGCAGTGACCCACACCTCGATAGGCGCCCGATAGGCGCCTCGCCGGATGTAGCGATGGATGGCAGGTCATGTGGGGCCGGTCCTCGTGCTCTCTGACCTTGCTGTGTGAGTGCTCCGACCGGCCGAGCTCAAGCTCGAGTGGGGCTGAGTTTGGTCTCGCCGAGATGAAAGGTAAAGATGAAAAAGTTCTATGTGGTTTTCATCGCGCTGGTCGCGGTGTTCGCCTTTGGGGCGCTCACCGTGGAGGCCGCGTCGGCTGTGACGTTCTTATTAGCGTTGTGGTTAGTCGGTGGCGTCGCGGTGGCAGCAGAATTAAAGGTCGCGGCGGAAGGTGAACTACGACTGGAAGACACGAAAGGCGGTCTCTTCTTAGAAGCTGCTGCTGTTTTATGTAGTGGCATTCTTGATGGAGCTGTTCTTCCGGAATCTTTAGACGTAATCAGCGAACTGTTAACTTTAGCGGGCGTAGCCATCCCTACGACGTTAACCGGGTCGGGGCTTACGTGCTCGAATGTGGCAAATTGTCCCGAACCGGACAAAGTCTGGGCTGTGAATCTGCCGTGGGATACCGAAGTGGAGTTAGTGGAAGATGAAGGAGGTCCTTTCTTTGCTAACTTAATTTTACCGCACGCAGGTGGTGGTAACCCTGGCTGGGAGGTGGAATGCTTCGGCATTGCAGACTCTTGCACGGCCCCCGAAGCTGCTGCTCAGCTCACGTTAGAAGCAGGCGTTACCCTATTGGGATCGTTTAGTGAGGCATTCAGGGAATTAGTGGGAGCGCCAGCCGGCACGTGTGAACGGGGTGGAGTCGGCTCCGGGTTAGTCGTGAGTGATTCACCGTTCGGTATGATTTTACTTGTAGAAGGCACCGAAGAACTCACCGCATCGTCTGAAACATCGGTAGCATAGATGACATTTGCCGAGTGCAGTTGAGTTCGTGATTCTGTAGATCGCGCAACGTTCCGGGCGGACGGGTTCTCCGCTTCGCCCGGACGTCGCGCCTACGGACGCGTTCGGGCCTAATCAAGGTGGTCCATAATCAAGACACGCCCTCCTACCTAAAGGATTGGGAGACACTAGTTGACACGGAACGCTTCATAACTCAGACTACGGGACTTCCAGGTTCGGAAGGGTACGTGCGCCCACCGTCGCCTGAATGACCAAAAGGAGTAAGGGAGGAGTGTCGGCATGTTTCGCAGATATTTCAGCGCGAAGATAGTGCCCATTGCAGGTAGGGCCATCTCGCGCAACGTGCTTACGGTGCTGTCGCTAAGCGCCACACTTGTTCTCTCACTATTTGCCGGCATTGCGCTAGCCGAACCTCCCAAGCTCATCTCCTATGGTGTGTTTCCCGCGCGCGCACCGTCCCCCGTTGGAGTCGCGGTCGATCAGTCGAGCGGCGATGTGTACGTAGCGGGCTTGTTGGTTTTTGGTACCTTCGGCCCGTCGAACATCGATAAGTTCGATACGTCAGGCAAGGTGCTGCCACCGTCGCCTTTCGGAGGAGGGTCCTACTCAAACACGGCTGTGAACCCGACCAACGGGGAGGTCTATGTCCTGGGTAAAACGGAAGTGTTCAGCGGCCCAGTCACTGTCGATACCTTTGATCCGGGTAGTGGCGCCGTGTTGTCCACGCCGTTCGAAGTGCCGCCTTCAAACAATCTCGGGTTCGCTACTGCCGTGCAGATCGCAGCAGACTCAGCGGGGAACGTCTATGTGCCCGTGGCGCCGAACAACGAGGTGCTCGAGTACAGCCCGACCGGGACGCTGCTGAAGACGTTCACGGGCACCGGTGGAAGCGTCTTGAAAGGGCCGACAGGCGTTGCGGTCGATTCCTTGGGGAACCTGTGGGTTGCCGACACGGGCAACAACCGGATCGAGGAGCTCAGCCCGGCCGATGTGCCGCTCGGTGAAATCAAAAGCGAAGGTGTGGAAGACGCAATCGCGCTCGATGGCCACGGCGATGTGTTCGTGATCGTCAAGAACAGCGCGGCTTTTTGTGGCTCGCTGGCACCGCCGTGCTCTCACCTCGTGGAGTACGGCTCGACAGGTGCCCAGCTTGCCGACGTCGGCGCTGGGTCCCTCGAAGCTGGTGGCGGATTCCGCTTGCCCCCGATGGTCGCGGTGAACGATGGGAGCGGTCGCGTGTACGTGAGCGACGCAAGTGGGGAAGAGATCTGGGTCTTCGGGCCGCCGACGGCGCCCATCGTTGGCAGCGAGCTCTCCGCCGAAGTCCAGACCTCTGAAGGAAAGCTTGGCGCGCTCGTCAACCCAGGTGGGATCGAGACAAGCTATCGCTTCGAATACGGCACTACCACCGCCTACGGCGCCTCGGCGCCATCCCCTGAAGGCAGTGTAGGCGAAGGTGTTATCTCGCGCACTGTCTGGGCCGCAGCGAGCCACCTTGCACCGGGCACGACCTACCACTACCGCGTGATTGCGACAAACGAACTCGGGACGATCGCCGGCGTCGATCAGACATTCACGACCGAGACAAGCGAACAGGCCGCCTGTCCCAATGAACAGCTTCGCGGGGGCTACTCTGCCGCTCTGCCCGACTGCCGCGCATACGAGCTCGTGACCCCGCCCCCCAAGAATTCCTCGCAGGTCCGAGGCCTCGGAGGACCGGCGGCCGACGGGAACGCGTACTCGTTCGGAACTGAGGAACCGCTGCCCGGTGCGTCGACCGGGGGCAAGGCCTACGTCGCCGCGCGCGGGGCGGATGGTTGGGGTTCGGAAGCGATACTCCCCCAGGACTCCTACACGGGGATACTATGTAGCAACCACTCTAGCGAATTGTCTGCGTACTCGGATGAGCTGTCTAAGGCGCTTGTTGCCCATGGGCTCCAGAGTCGTGCGTCTATTGAAGAAGAAGGCGCAAACTACGAATCATGCAACGCCAACGGCCTGCAGGTGGTAGCCGGTGAACCCGTGGGCTACGCGAACCTGCTAGTCCGCGACAACGCCACTGGCGCCTACCTGTTGCTCAACGCTCCGCCTCCGGGTGTGGCGCCGGCGGACGCGCACTTCAAGGGTGCCTCGCTGGATCTCAGCCATGTGGTCTTCAGCGAGAAGGCGCCGTTGACACCGAACGCGCCGCACAGCCTTGAAGATCTGTATGAATGGGGCGAAGGCGCTCTGCGTCTGCTGACCATGCTGCCCGATGGTGCGACCGCATCAGGATCGCTCGCCGAAGGTTTGACCCTTGCACATGCAATATCAGCCGATGGCTCGCACATCCTCTTCACCTCTGCCGGTCGCCTGTACGATCGGATCGACGGTGGCCGCACCGTTCAGGTCGACGAAGCGCAAGGTGGTCCGGGCGCGAGTGGTGGAGGGGCTTTTCAGGCGGCGAGCGCCGACGGCTCAACGGTCTTTTTCCTCGACACGAGCAGGCTGACGGCCGACTCCACCGCGGAATCCGGCGAGCCGGATCTGTATCAATGCGTCTTGCCGGAAGGTGCGAGCAAGTGTGAGTTGACCGATTTGACCGTCGCCAAAGCCGGTGAACATGCGGACGTGCTCCAGGTCTCCGTGCTCGGCCGCACCGACACGTCGCATGTGTATTTCACCGCCAAGGGACTGCTGGCGAGCAACACAAGGGAATACACAGATGCCCGAGGTAAACAGCTCGTCGAAGGGGCGCAGAGCGGCGAAACCAACCTGTACTTCGACCAGGGTGGCACGATCACCTTCATCGCGACACTCGCCGAAGGGGAAGTGGGCACCGGTGCGGTCTCGCCGGATGGGACGTGGTTCGCCTTTGAATCGCGCAAGAGCCTGACCGGTTACGAAAACACCGACTCCTTGGGCCATGCTGCCCAGGAGATTTTCCTCTACAGCGCTGTCTCACACGAGCTCGTGTGTGCGTCGTGCAATCCGAGCGGCGAAGCTGTTAGCGCCGGCGGGGCTCAGCTCCCGACACTGACATCGCGTCCCCTCGCCGACGGCGGGCGCCTGTTCTTTGATACCAACGAAGAGCTCGTGCCGTCCGACACGAACGGTAACCGCGACGTGTACGAGTATGAGGGCAGCAGGTTGTCATTGATCTCCTCCGGTACGAGCTCCGGCGACTCGCTGTTCACGGGCGCGAGCGAAAGCGGCGATGATGCGTTCTTCGCATCGGTGCAGGCGCTGGTGCCACCGGACACAGGCCAAGAAGCGCACCAGGTCTACGACGCGCGCGTGGGAGGTGGCTTTCCGTCCATCGCCTCGCCGCCGTCATGCACGACCGCCGACGCGTGTCGCACGCCGGTCTCGCCCCAGCCGTCGATATACGGAGCGCCGTCGAGCCAGATGCCCTCCGGTTCCGGCGACCTCGCGCCACTGGCGGCGCCACCGCCGACTAAGCCTAAGTCGAAGTCGCTGAAATGCAAGCATGGCTTCGTGGTCAAGAAGGTTAAGGGCAAGAACCGGTGCGTGCGAAAACAAGCGCACAAAGCCCACAGGGCACACCGTGCCCGCCACACGAATAAGAGGGGTAAGTGATCATGCGCTTCAGGACCATCGCAGCGGCGGTCTCGCTCATCGTCTCCCTGATCGTGGCAACAGCGGCGTGTACCACCGCGGCGCTCGCGGCGGCTGAACCTCACCCGAAGGTGGGGGAATTCGGGTCGCTCACGAACCCGAATGGGATCGCGATAGGCGAATCCACGGGTGACGTCTACGTTGCCCAGCTCGGCACGAACGAGAAGCAGACTGTCAGCATCGAAGGCGGCCCAGAAGGCGGCAGCTTCACGCTCGAATTCGCAGGAAAGAAGACCTCAGCTCTGAGCGTCAGCGGTACGAGTGCCCCGACTGCCGAAGCGGTGCAGACCGCGCTGCGTGAACTGAGCACGATCGGTAACGCTAACAACACCAATGTCGTCGTTGCAGAAGAAGGCGCGCTGCCGGGCACAGTCACCTACACCGTCAGCTTCCAGGGCGAACTCGCGGCCTGGGGCGTGCCGCAGCTCCTCTGCGAAGGCTCCGCTCTGACCGGTGGCACGAGCCCAGCCTGCACTGTTGCGACCACGACCGAGGGCGTCGAAGGCAAGGTCTCCAAGTTCGACGCGAGCGGCAAACCGGTCAATTTCGCCTCGCTTGGGACCAACACGCTTACTGGGGGCGCGACACCGGCGCACTCGTTTTCCTTCCCTGCCGAAGCGTACGGCACCCCCGCCGCGGTCGCCGTGGACAACTCGACTAGCCCGTCGGACCCCTCCGCCGGAGATCTGTACGTAATGGACGCCGGCCACGGTGTCATCGACAAGTTCGACTCGGTAGGTAAATATCTCAACCAGATCGCTGGATTCACCCCGGCCTCAGGACCAGGGGGAGACGAGATCTTGGGGGTCAGTGTTGACATGGACGGTTCTCTTCGGGTTGACCTCAGTACTGACAGCAATTTGCGCGTTGCGGTTGACGTGTTCGACGACTCATCCGCAAACCGCTTGGTTGTGGAACAAGTGAACAGGGCAGTAATAAATGGTGGTGTGGGTTCGGGTGTGCCTCCAAGCGCGTTGCAGGCTCACGGCTTCGCCATAGGGCCTACCGGCGATACCTATCTGCTCTATGAACCATCATGCGCCTGTACGGTGAAGTTTGGACAGCAGTTGTCAGCGCTCGGGCGCCTCGACAATGGTGAATCCGGCGATGTTGCGGTCGCCGTCGACGCCGCGACGAGCCATGTCTACGTGGATGACCAGTCATCGGTCGCCGAGTGGGATGCCGGTTCGATGAACGGGAGCAAGCCTGTTCCAGCAAATCCACAAGAATCTGAAGGCGCGGCGGTTCCCGTCTCCAGCTTTGGCTCTCTGGAGCTCTCCGGGACCTCGGGCCAGGGTGGGATAGCGGTGGATGGAGCGACCGGGGAGATATATGTCTCTAATCCGGCTGATGGCAAGGTGTATGTGTTCGGCAGTGATGTTCCCGCCGTGAGCGCCAGTGCTGCGACTGACGTGACCAATGAAGCGGCGAGCCTCAACGGCATGGTCGATCCCCATGGCGCCATCGTCGCCTCCTGCCAGTTCCAGTATGGTCTCGCTGACGAATTCGGCCAGGGCACCTATGACCACACCGTGTCATGTAAGCAGACGCCCGGAGAAATAAGCTCCGGCAGCGGCCCGGTGCCGGTGTCCGTCGACATCGAAGGCTTGAAGCCGGGGCTGCTGTATCGCTTCCGTCTCCTTGCCGCTGACGCCGTTGGCTCGAACGAAGCTACCGGACTGCTTGCGACCGCTGGCCCGGGCTTTGGGATCAAGAGCTTTGGAGTCTCGTTCCTAAACGAAGACGGCACACCGGACACGCAGGCTGGCTCCCACCCCTACGAGCTGGTCAACACGATCGAATTCAACTCGCACTTCCAACGCAAGGAATCGAATGCCGACTCGCCCTACGTGCGTCTTCCTGATGGCACGTTGAAGGACCTGGTCGTCAATCTCCCCCCGGGGGTGATCGGTGACCCGAACGCGACGACCAAGAAGTGCACGCTAGACGAACTACTCTCTAACGAATCATCGCCATGCTCGCCTCAATCGCGGCTCGGCAATCTGCGCCTCGAATACAGCAGTCACCTTGCCTTCGGCAATTTCGAATTCAACGAACCCGTCTTCAGCATCGTGCCGCCGCACGGTGTGGCTCTGCAGCTTGGTGTGCATTTCGAGGATCCCGACCTGTTCATCAACAATGGGCTGCTCGCCGGCGGCGACTACCCGATCCAGGCGACCATCCTCAACGCTCCCACGTCTGCGCCGGTGCTCGCCAGCACGCTAACCATCTTCGGTCACGCGAACCAGCTACTGATCCAAGAACGCGAACAACGGAGGCGCGAAGGCAAGGAAGTTACCCCTGAACAGGAACACGCGATTCTCAAGCCATTCCTGACGTTGCCGACTGGCTGTCATGGTCCGCTGCGCTCGACGATTGAAGTTGATTCTTACCAGGAACCTGACCGCAAGGTGAGGAAGGAAGAAGTCACCCGTAACTCTGCCGGTACGCCGGTGTCGTTGACAGGCTGCTCAAGGCTGAAGTTTCCGCCGTCGATCACGGTTTCGCCCGACACGACGGACGCAAGCACGTCCTCCGGTCTGACGGTGGGTGTGCAGGTGCCGCAAACGGCGGCATTCAACCCTACGGGCTTGGCGGAGTCGGCGCTGAGGAATACAACGGTGACGCTGCCTGAAGGTGTGGCGCTCAACCCCTCGGGTGGCGACGGTCTTGAAGCCTGCTCGGAGGGTCTGGCCGGCTTCCAGGGGTACTCGGAACTCAACCCCACATTCGAACCTGGGGTGAACACGGCGACGTTCACGCCGGACGCGCTCGAAGGTCTTTCGCCGGGTATGAGCTTCTGTCCTGTTGGCTCGAAGATCGGAACGGTGAAGATCAAGACACCGCTTTTGGAACACGAACTCGAAGGCTCGGTATATCTCGCTGCCCAGAACGCGAACCCGTTCGGGAGTCTCGTCGCGATGTACATCATGGTCGAAGATCCCATCTCCGGTAGCACGGTCAAGCTCTCAGGCGAAGTGAACCTGACGGCAACAGGCCAGATCATCACTACGTTCAAGAACACGCCGGATCTGCCTTTCGAAGACCTCGAGCTGAAATTCTTCGGTGGGGAACGCGCGCCACTTGCCACCCCGTCCCGTTGTGGGACGTACACGACGATTGCGGTGTTCACGCCATGGGATGGCAATGGTCCGGTCACGTCGACCTCCTCTTTTGAGATCGATCACGGTCCCAATGGCACTCCGTGTCCCGGTGCGAGCCTGCCGTTCAACCCTTCGTTGACGGCCGGAACGACGAACATCCAGGCGGGCGGGTTCAGTCCGTTCACGATGACGATGAATCGTGAAGACGGCCAGCAGAGCCTGCAGTCGGTCAGCTTGAAAATGCCTCCGGGCCTGTCGGGTTTGTTGACGGGCGTGGAACTGTGCGGGGAAGCACAAGCGAATGCGGGGACGTGCGGTCCGAACAGCCTGATCGGCGAAACGACTGTATCGGTTGGTGTAGGCAACGATCCGTTCAGTGTCAAGGGCGGCAAGGTCTACCTGACGGGTCCGTACAGGGGCGCTCCGTTCGGCCTCTCGATCGTCAACCCCGCGAAGGCCGGTCCGTATGATGTGGAGCACGACACGTCAAAGTCCAGTGAATACATGCCCGCATGCGACTGTCTGGTCGTGCGCGCCAAGATCGAAGTGGACCCAGTCACAGCGGACTTGACGGTGACGAGCGATAACGAAGGCCCATACAAGATCCCGACGATCCTGGACGGCATTCCGCTTCAGATCAAGCACGTGAACGTTACGATCAACCGGCCTGGGTTCACGTTCAACCCGACCAACTGCAGCCCGATGAGCATCACGGGGAGCTTGGACAGCGCCGAAGGTGCCACGAGCACCCTGTCGGTGCCGTTCCAGGCGACCAACTGTGCGCGGTTGAGCTTCAAACCGCGGTTCAGCGTCTCGACGTCAGGGAAGACGTCGCGCAAGGATGGGGCGAGCTTGTATGTCAAACTTGTCTATCCGAAGCTGCCGTTCGGCTCCCAAGCGAACATCGCCAAGGTCAAGGTCGATCTTCCCAAGCGACTTCCCTCGCGTTTGACTACGTTGCAGAAGGCATGCGTCGACAGAGTCTTCGACGCTAACCCGGGGGCGTGTCCGGCGGCGTCGCGGATCGGGACAGCTGTCGCCACGACGCCGTTGCTGCCCGTGCCGTTGAAGGGGCCGGTGTACTTCGTCTCCCATGGTGGCGCGAAGTTCCCCGAACTGATTGTGGTGTTGCAGGGCTACGGCGTGACCGTCGACTTGCACTCGGAAACGTTCATCAGCAAAGCGGGGATCACGAGCTCGACGTTCCGGGCGATCCCTGATGTTCCCGTTGGCACGTTCGACTTGATGCTTCCGCAAGGACCCTTCTCGGCGCTTGCAGCGAACGGCAACCTGTGCAGCTCGACGAAGACTGTCCTCGTCAAGCGCAAGGTAACGGTAACGGTCAAGGGTCACAAGAAGACCATCACGCGCAAGGTCCATAAGGCGCTACCCGCGTCCTTGCAGATGCCGACGGTATTCACCGCCCAGAACGGTGCAGTCATCCACCAGAACACACCGATCAGCGTCACCGGATGCGGGAAGGCGAAGAAGAAGAATGGTTGAACCTCGCCTCGGGCCGCCCCACAGATCGGAGTCAAGTACAGCGATGAAGAGGTCTAAAGACTAGTATCCTTGCAAGTGACATAAAGACCAACCTCGAGCAACTAACCCGGAGAAGCATCATGTCACATACACGTGTAACCAGTATTGTAGTTGCAGCGAGCCTCGTAGCGGTCACAGGTTGTGGAAGTACGAAATCGTCGATTCAGACGTCTACCATCAGTAAGGTGGAAACTTCTGCGTCCAATGTACCTTCCGGCGAAGGGAAGTCACTCAGTCGCTCTGTACTGATCGCCAAGGCAGACGCGATCTGCGGTGGCATTCGAAGCATGCTGAAGCGGAACCGGTTCCATACGCAGGGCGAAATTGCTCATGTGGCCCCCAGAGTTGCAGCCTATGAGCGGACAGCCGCGGGCGAGCTTCGCAAGCTTGTGCCACCGACATCACTAGCCAGCGATTGGGAACAGATTGTAAAAGGCATAGAAATACTTGCGTCTGATGCTTCGTCGATAGGAACGTATGCAAAGGCTCATCAGCTTGAAGGGGCCGCCGGGCGCGCAGTTGTTGTTGCGAGCGGGAAGCACGGAATACTTGAAGCTGAAATTGCGAGAAGGGATGGCTTTATCGTGTGCGCCACGACACTCTAGTTGGGACTATCGACCTGCGTTAGCCTCATTGCAATTTAGAACACTGTTTGAAGCCGTCGCGCCCGGCGATAGCTGGCCACTGTTCAAGGAGCGTTATTGCGTTTTTATAATGGAGACGGGCGGCTCCGAAATTGTTTTCTTTTGCGTAACGCACCGCAGTGTTCGTATATTCGCTATAGCGTTGGATATCAGTGACTATCTGTCGCCAGTCGTGAGCCATGGACGCTGGGGGTACGAGCTTCCCTAGGCTCTGTACCTCTGCCCGGTAATATATGACGACCTGCGGTAGCGTACGCAAAGATTCAGATCCTGTTTTAGCGGATAGGGTTCCAGTCCGTAGGTTAGTGTTTGCACAGATCGCGTCGCCTCGGACGATCAACTGCGCACGCGTCAGTGGTTTGCCGGTGGCGAGCGAAACGGGTACCGGTACCGTGTCGACTGACGCAGTGGTTCTAGTCGTCGCGGTCTTGGACGATCCGCAGCCGCAGGCTACGAGGGCGGTCGCGACGATCGTAAAGGCGGCGAGTTGTACGCATAACATGGGTCCTCCCGAAGAGAGCTGGTTGAGCTGCTTCCTATAACTATCTGGATCAACGAATAGACGATCGATCGGTCGAACGGGCTTCTGTTATTCCTCCTGTGAGATCTACGCTGCGCGCTCCAGATACAGTAGCTGATTTTTCTCGCTTGGCGGCATACGCCTGGTGGGAAGGTGATGTTGCCTCGCGAGCTCGAAATATGTTCGCTGACTGGTTTCCAACCAGGCGAATCGTGAGTTGGAAACACTGAGAACGAGGCTTACTCGTCATGTTGTCGACACCGGTTGAAAATTGACTCCTGGGCATGGTCGATCGCTCCGTCTCCCCCGATGCCACCGTGGGGGAGGGTACGCGGTCGGACACTTCAACGACGGGCCTGCGGGCTGGACGGACCGCCGTATTCTCGGGATCGTTGTATCTGCTCGGCCCGTATTACCCCTGCCGTTCGTGGGCGTCTACACGGGGCGACCAACGGCTTGCGCTATGCGCAGCGCATCCGTGAGGTGAGCGCCCTGCTCCTGCGAAGGGAGCCGTGATAGAACTATGTGTACGAAGGTGCTAACACTTGAAAGCTAGCTGATGGGTTCGGGCTTCAAGTGACGCGCGAGCATCGCTTGAATCCGTCTCTCTTGGCGATGGCCTTCGATTGCTTGTAGAGGTAGCCGGCCTTTTCGTAGAGTTGGCCTGCGGTCTTTTCTTGTTTTTCTTTGATGTATTGAGTGACTCTGGTCACGTACTCGCTGGCGAAATGGATCTTGTTGATGATCTGAGTCCAATCGTGGGTCATTGATGCTGGTGGTACGAGCCTGCTCAAGCCTTTTGCCTCCGTTTCCAGGTTGATGGCGGCCTGCGGGAGCAGACGCACGAGTTCGGGCTCCGATCTGGCAGCGACCGCCGTAAGCTTTCTCGTCGCGGTTGCGCAGATCGCGTCGCCCTGGGCGATCAACTGGGCACGTGTCAGTGGCTTTCCCGTCGCGAGAGGGGCAGTCGTCGTGCCGACAGATGATGTTGCCGTTGCGATGGTTTTGGACCCCGTGCTGCTTGTCGGTGCCTGTTTGGAAGATCCGCAGCCGGAGGCAGCGAACATGGTTGTTGCTAGGGCGAGCATTGCGAATTGTAGGTGTAACATGGTGTTCCTCCCGGGACGGTTGGTTTAAGTGCCGAGGTGTTTCGTCATTCTACAGAGCGATGCGCCGTTTATCGACCTGGCACAGCCCTTCTGCGTTTGTCTGCGTGGCGCAGAGCAATGGCGTGTATGGGGGGTGCAGGTCGCTGCTTGCAGCGGACAGGGGGAAGGCTCGCCTGTCAGGGCATCTCGCCGTCGAAAAGCGCGCCTATCTTCCAAGCGCGTCCTTTGCCTTCGACGATGATCTCTGCTTCGGGTGCTCGCTTGAAGCCCAACACAACCAAAGCAAGATTGCCTTTTAGGTGCAGGCCGATCATCCTCATAGTGGTTGGGTCCTCGGTGGCCAAGTGCTGGTGCTCTTGGGCGAGTAGCGGCGAGATCGCCGCTACGCATGTGCCGCGGGCGTCCTGAGCGGTCGCCGTTGTCCTCCCGAGTTGGGTCAGCTGGGCTTGGCGGACTGCGAGCCCCTTGCCAAGAGCAGCGGACAGCAGTGCGCAGGCTCGCGCTGCATCATCCGAGAGGGACGCGGCGTAATAGCGCTTGACGAGCATAGTGATAGCGCGCGTCTCGACCTGATTGGCGATGCCGCGGTAGGTCGCGAGCAGGCTGCCGTTGTCCAACCCGGCCTGCTTCGGGTGGGAGCCGTCGTCACCATCTCTGTCGCCGTCTTCTTTCAAGTAACTATGGGACGCGGCGGCTGAGGCTGTGATCGTCCCGGTGGGTCCTGTTCCCATGGTCGCCGTCGCTGCCGAGCTGGCGACTTTAGCCGTGCCGCCGCACGCTGGGAGGGTGGTGCCGAGTAGTACAACCACGAGCAGCACAGGCAGTGTTCTCATATCACTGCCTGTCCTTCCCCATATGATCTGGGCGGCGTCGGCGCAGTAACGGCGGACGCCTAGGGTAGTTCCTGATCGTAGATCGTGTTCAGCTTCCACGTGTGTCCTTCTCGCACGACGGAGATCTGGCGTTCGGGCAATGCGCCAAAACTTAGGAACGCTATCCCGTGGTGTTCTTCCAAACGGACACGAGTCACCCTGAGCTTAGGGAGCTCGGCTGCGAGTTGTGCGTGGTAGTGTTTGAAGAGCAAAGTCATGACGGCCGCGCAGCTCTTGGCGCCGCGCATGTAGACGGGCCCGGGCGGCTGAGCGTCGTCTTCGACGGCTGCTTCGGCGAGCGTGGAGTAGAGCATCGAGCAGCCGCGGGCGCCGTTGCCTGCGAGCGCAGTCGCGTAGTAGTGCTTGAGGAGCGCCGTGATCGCTCGCCGCTCGGACAGGTTCGCAGCGTGACCGAAACTACTGCTGTTGTTGGTGTCGTCGTAGGGAGCCCCTATGTCGTTGTCTTTGTCGCTGTCGACTCTGCTGTCGAGGGGCACGGGGCTCGTTTCGCTGGTGGCTACGGTTGTGGCCACGTCGTCGGGATCGGAGACAGGCGAGACATGGGATGATCCTCCGGCGCCCGAGCCTCCACAAGCGAAGAGTCCCACCGCAGGCAGAGCGATCATCGCCAACGCAAGTAGTCGTCGCATCTCAGCTCTCCTCCTAACTCGCTTCCGCCCCACATTGAGTCCAATAATAACAAGCATTCGTTTCCTTAGAGCATGCTATTCGATGATCCCATCGAGCAGCGCGAAGATCTTCCACGCTACGCCGACGCGACGCTCCTCGATTTGTCGGACTTCGGGCATCGGCGGGAATTCGAGCACGGCTAACATTCTGACCCCCTTTACTCGCACTGCAATCACTTTGATCGAGGCGTTCTTTTCGGCTAGTATCTGGTGGTGGACCTCGAACAGCTTCGACATGGTGGTGGCGCATGTCCGGTCACGCCCCGCCGGCGAGTGGCCAACCATTTCCACGGCCGATTCGGCGAACAGCGGGGCGAGTAGTCGACAGGCCCGCTCACCTTTCTCGGCTGCAGCGGCCGCGAAGTAGCGCTTGGCGAGCGCTGCGGCTATCTGCCATTCGGCGGCGTTTGCGGCGTGGCCGTAAGCCATGACTTTCCCGTCGTCATCGTTGTTGTCGCCGTCGTTGTCGCGGTCGGTCTTGTAGGTCGAGCCGGCCGTGACGGTTGCGGGCGTGGCTCGAGAGGCCGATCCGTCGTTGGAGTCGCCGCACGCGGCGACTCCAAGCCAGAGTGGGATGGTTGCGAGCATGCCGAGTAGTCGTCCGATCGTGCCGAGGTACTGAGACATCCCCATGTCCGGGAACAGTAGCTAACTTTCTATTGACAGTGGATGGTTCATATGCAAAGATGCCCCATGTCCCGGTATCCAGAACTTGGAGCGCGGGGGTCGTACTGCTCTCAGCCGCGTTTGGCAGTATGGATGGCCGAGCTTGGTGCTCTCTGACCTTAGATGTGTACGAGTGCTCTGGTCGGCGAACTGAATCCTCAGAAGGGGCTGACTGAGCCTCGGACGGGGGAAAGGTGGAAGAAGAGATGAAAAGATCTCAGATTGTATTTGTCGCCTTGGTCGCGATGTTCGCGTTCGGAGCGCTTACTGTGGAGTCGGCGTCGGCGGTGACGTTCTTATTAGCGTTGTGGTTAGTCAAAGGTGTTGCTGTGGCTGAACCGTTAAATGCTCAAGCCGAAGGGGAATTGACGCTGGAAGACAGAAACGTCATAGTCAATTCTGCTGTTTTATGTAGTGGAATCTTGGATGGTACTATCAACCCAGAATCGTTAGGTGTTGTCAGTGAAGTATTAACCTTAAATGGCGTTACGACGATTTCGTTAACGGCGTTAACTGAGCCGGGGCTTGAATGCACTAACGTAAGGAAATGCGAAGAACCTTTAGTTTGGGCGGTAAATCTTCCGTGGGATACTGAAGTAGAGTTAGTGGAAGATGAAGGAGGCCCGTTCTTTGCGAACTTAATTACAGCTCATACTGGTGGAGCTAATCCCGGCTGGTATGTCTGGTGCATGAAAAATGCGATTATGCCGCAAGAAGAGGAATGTACAGTTGCACAAGGTGTTTCCCAGCTCACGTTAGAAGGAGCGACGCTGTTAGCATCCTTCACAGAGGCGTTCAGGGCATTAGTAGGACTTGCTGCGGGGACTTGCTCGGTAGGCGGAGCAGGAAATGGTGTAGTGGTAAGCGATACGCCATTCGGTGCGTTGAAGCTTGTAAGCGGTGAAGAACTGACCGCTTCATCTGAAACGTCGGAAGCATAGACGTTTGTAGAATTGCAGTGATGTTGTAAATGGCGTGTAGCCCGGATGGGATCTATCTCGCTCGGGCTCACGTCTCTCTCGAAATGGCCGGTCTTGAGAAGGGGCTGGCAAAAAGCGCAAACAGCATGGTCCGAAGATCACGAGCCATCGCCAGTGATCTCGTTTTGGCGGACGTCGGGCATCGGCGGCAATTCGAGCACGGCTAACATTCTGACCTTTGCTCGCGCTGCGATTACTTTGATCAAGGCGGGACCTTTCGCGTCGTTGTCGCGTGGTGGATCCTGTGGGTCGCGCCGTGCCGGTCCTCGATACGGGCGCGGCCGGAGAGTCGCTCTCTTTGCCAAGTCACCGCACGGGACGACTCGGGCCGGAGCAGGATGATCGCCGGTATATGCCGTGCATCGTGCCGTGGCATCGAAGCATCCCACATCGGAAACAGTAGCTAACTTTGTTCTTGACAATGGGCTGTTCGTTTGCAAAGATGCTGCGTAGCTCGCTATCCAGAACTTGGAGTGCGGGTCGTACTGTCGAACCGAGCCGTATTATTGGAAGGAGCGAGCAGGTTGAAGGGCTGTAGGTATCGTCGGTCAAGTAACGACGTGTGACGCGTCCCGGCCGCGTTTGGCAGTGGATGAAACACGGATGGCTGGTCTTTGTGCTCTCTGACCTTGGATGTACGGGTGCTCTGGCTGGTGAACTCAATCCTCAGAAGGGGCTGACTATGCCTCGGACGGGGGAAAGGCAGAAGAAGAGATGAAAAGATCTCAGATTGTATTTGTCGCGTTGGTCGCGATGTTCGCGTTTGGCGCGCTTACTGTGGAGTCGGCTTCTGCGGTTACGTTCTTATTAGCGTTGTGGTTAGTCAAAGGCGTGGCGGTGACTGAACCGTTAGCTGCTGTAGCCGAAGGCGAATTGACGCTGGAAGACAACAACGCCCTAGTCAATTCTGCTGTTTTATGTAGTGGGATTCTTGACGGTACCCTCAATCCAGAATCGTTAGGTGTTGTCAGTGAAGTATTAACCTTAAATGGCGTTACGACGATTTCGTTAACGGCGTTAACTGAGCCGGGGCTTGAATGCACTAACGTAAGGAAATGCGAAGAACCTTTAGTTTGGGCGGTAAATCTTCCGTGGGATACTGAAGTAGAGTTAGTGGAAGATGAAGGAGGCCCGTTCTTTGCGAACTTAATTACAGCTCATACTGGTGGAGCTAATCCCGGCTGGTATGTCTGGTGCATGAAAAATGCGATTATGCCGCAAGAAGAGGAATGTACAGCTGCACAAGGTGTTTCCCAGCTCACGTTAGAAGGAGCGACGCTGTTAGCATCCTTCACAGACGCGTTCAGGATATTAACGGGAGTCGGCGCGGCGGCTTGCACGGTAGGCGGAGCAGGAAATGGCTTAGTGGTAAGCGATACGCCATTCGGTGCGTTGAAGCTTGTAAGCGGTGAAGAACTGACCGCTTCATCTGAAACGTCGGAAGCATAGACGTTTGTAGAATTGCAGTGATGTTGTAAATGGCGTGTAGCCCGGGTGGGATCTATCTCGCTCGGGCTCACGTCTCTCTCGAAATGGCCGGCCTTGAGAAAGGGCTGGCAAAAAGTGCAAACCAAAAGCGCAAACAGCCATGGTCCGAAGATCACGAGCCACCGTAGGTAACTCTTTGTTGCGTTACAGACGTCGATCTGAGCGGATTAGCGAAATGGGAAACACGCCTTGACGTTAGGTCTGATCTGTACGAAGATATCACAGGGTTAGGGATGGTGTGTGTGGCACCGCCGCTCGATGAACAAAGAGGGAGGACCCATAAGCATGTTTCTTCGCGGACATTCCGGTGCGGCGATAGTATCCATTGTGGTTAAGTGCTTGCCGCGTGGCGGGTTTACTGGGTTGGTGCTAAGCATCTCCATTGTGCTTCTGCTGTGCCCCACCTGCGTCCACGCCGACACCCCGCGGCTCGTGTCCTATGGTCAGTTCAGCACGGCGGAATTCCCGCTCGGTATAACGGTTGATAACTCAGGTCCGGCATTCCTCGATGACATCTATGTAGCGACCCTAGCGAACGGTATTGACAAGTTCGATGGTTCGGGCTCGCTGCTCTCGCCACCGTCGCCTTTCGGCAGGGCGTTCTATTCGGGTGTGGCTGCAAACCCGACCAATGAGGAGCTTTACCTGCTGAATGCGTTCGGGTCGATCGAAACGTTTGATGCCGGCAGTGGCGCGCCGGTCGGGTCGCCCTTTCCGGTGCCTGGGTCAGATAACGGACCAATCGGCACCACGGTCGTGCAGATCGCTTCGGACTCTGCGGGCGACGTGTATGTGCCCGTCGTGCCGGAAAATGAGGTGTTGGAGTACAGCCCGGCTGGTGGGCCGCCATTGCGTACGTTCAAGGGTAGCGGTGAAGGCGCGCTGAAAGATCCAACTGGCGTCACGGTAGATTCCTCGGGGGACCTGTGGGTCGCCGATACGGGCAACAATCGGATCGAGGAGCTCAGTCCCACCGGCGTGATGCTCACCAAGATCCAGAGCGAAGGCGTTCAGAGCCTCGCTCTGGATGGTCGCGGTGATGTGTTCGCGATCGTCAAGAACAGCGCCGACCCTTGTCGCTCGCTCACCGCGCCATGCTCCCACCTTGCGGAGTACAGCTCCAATGGTCTGCAGGTAGCGGACCTCGGCGCCGGGTCTTTTGAAACGGGAGGCACGGAATCCGAACGCCTACCTCCGATGGTGGCTGTCAGCGAATCGAGTGGTCGCATATATGTGAGCGATGGCGACCGAAATCTAGTCTTGATCTTCGGGCCGCCGAAAGCGCCGGTGATCGGAAAGGAGCTGAGCTCCGAAGTGGGCGCCACCGAAGCGAAGCTAGGCGCGCAGATCAACCCGGGCGGGGCTGAAACGACCTATCGCATCGAATACGGCACGACCAGCACCTACGGTCAGGGCACGCCGTTTCCAGAAGGCAGCGCGGGCGAAGGCCTCGAAGCGCACACCGTGTGGGCGTCCGCGAGTGGCCTGGAACCGGGAACCACTTATCATTACCGTGTAGTCGCGACGAACGGAGTCGGTAGTGAAGCCGCTCCCGATCAGACGTTCACGACGGAGACCGCCGAACAGGCCGCGTGCTCAAATGAAGAGCTTCGCGACGATTTCTCCGCCAGGCTGCCTGACTGCCGGGCCTACGAGCTTGTGACTCCGTCGACCAAGGTCTCGACCCAATTTGAACCAGGGGCCATCGTTGCACTCAACGGCAATGCGATCCTATTCGGCAGTCGCGAACCGCTGCCTGGTGCGCCGACCGGCGGTAACCACTACGTCGCTACGCGTGGCGCCGGGGGATGGATGTTCGAAGAGTTGATTCCATTGGAATCCTATTCGGGTGTGACATGCGCCGAAAACAACAACACGGTACCGGCTTATTCGGATGATCTATCTACGGTCCTAGTGCTCGGTGGTATATGGACTAGAGCATCAAACCCCCGTGGAGGAGTACCCCAGGAAGGCGAGGAAGGGTGCAACGCCGAAGGCGTGCAGGTGGTGTCTGGCGAACCTTTGGGCTATGAGAACCTGCTGCTGCGAGACAAGGCGACTGGGGGGTTCCGGCTTGTGAATACCACGCCGTCGGGGGTGACACCGGGCGACGCGCACTTCCAGGGCGCCTCGTCCGATCTCGACCATGTGATTTTCAGTGAGAGGGCGCTATTGACACCCGACGCGCCGGCTGGGGACGAAGATCTCTATGAATGGCACGAAGGGAGTCCTCTCCGTCTGGTGACGGTGCTACCCGACGGCACGCCTGCCGTCGGATCGCTGGCACACTCGCCGAGTGGATCGTTTGAAGGTCATGCTGTCTCTGCGGACGGCTCGCACGTCTTCTTCACAGCGGCCGATGGTCTGTATGTGCGCGTGAACGGATCGAGCACGGTTCAAGTTGACGCCTCGCAGGCCGGCGGAACTGGTGGTGGCGGCACGTTTTGGGCGGCAAGTGCGGATGGCTCACGGACGTTCTTCAGCGACGACGCTTCTGCGGGCCTTACGGCGGACACGGTGCCTGGGAGCGGCGCAAACCTCTACGAATATGATGTGGAACATGGTACGCTTACCGATTTGACGTCGGCTGGCAAACCCGGCCTGCAAAGTCTTGTGACGCTCAGCCAAGATGGCTCCTACGTGTATTTCTCCGCGGAAGGCAGCCTTGCCCTTGGTGCCGTCGAAGGTCAGCCCAACCTGTATGTCTTTCACGCGGGTGCCACCTCGCTCGTGACGACCATCCCCGCCAGCGACTTCGCTGGCGGGCAGGCCTCGCCAAACGGATTATGGTTGGCGCTCAACTCGAGAGGGAGTCTGACGGGCTATGACAACAGCGAACCGAGCGGCAAACCCGCTGACGAGATTTTCCTTTACGACGCGGCCTCAAAGCTGTTGGTGTGTGCATCGTGCAATCCCAGCGGTGAAGCTCCGGTTACGAATGGCGGTGCGACCGTTGAAGGCATGAGGTCGCTCGCGGACAGCGGGCGTCTGTTCTTCCAAACTCTTGAAACGCTCGTTCCGTCTGACACCAACAGTCAGGTCGACGTCTACGAGTACGAGAATGGCGGGCTGCATCTGATCTCAAGCGGCACGAGCTCGAGCGAATCGCGGTTCATTGGCGCGAGCGAAACAGGTAATGATACGTTCTTCCTTTCACGCCAGGCACTCGTGTCGCAAGACACCCAGGAAGAAGGGCGCGCGATCTACGACGCGCGCGTGGGCGGCGGCCTGGCAGCCCAGTCCTCGCCGCCAGCCTGTACTACCGCTGATGCCTGCCGAGCGCCGGTTTCGCCGCAGCCCTCGCTCTTCGGTTCGCCCGCGAGCGCGTTCTTCTCCGGCGCGGGCAACCGCGCGCCGCCACCTGTAGTGAAGTCAAAGTCCAAGCCCGCAAACTGTAGGAGAGGCTTCGTCACCAAAAAGGTCAAGGGGAGGAACAGATGCGTGCGTAGTAAGTCGGTGCGGAAGGCAAGGAAGTCCATACACGCAAAGAAGAGGGGCCACTGACCATGCGTTCCAAGACCTTCGTCGTAGTCTCGCTGGCGGCCGCTCTTGTTCTGGGGATGGTCGCTGGAGCCTCACCTGCACAGGCCGAAACGCACCCTTTCCTATTTAGCTTCGGCTCTCTGGAAAACCCGAACGGTATCGCGGTCGACGAATCGAGCGGTAACGTGTACGTCGCTGACGTATCCACCAATACCGTCTACAAGTTCGATGCGAAAGGTAACCCAGTTGAATTCTTGGCTTTGAAATCGAGCGCGCTGACCGGCAGCGCTACGTCGGCGGGGTCGTTTGCCTTCCCTACCGAACCGCGCGGCACCCCAGCCGCGATAGCGGTCGACAACTCGAAATCATCCTCGGATCCGTCCGTGGGCGACCTGTATGTGATGGACGCGACACATGGCGTGATCGATAAGTTCAACGCAAGCGGCGCATATCTTAGTCAGATTACGGGCTTCGCACCAGCCTCAGGGGGTCTCTCCGAAGACGAACTGCTGGGACTGGCCATTGATGAGAATGGTAATCTCCGGGTTGACCGCAGTACCGAGCTGACCGAAATTCCCGCGATCGACCTATTCGATGATTCTGGCACGAACCATCTGGTTACGGAAGAGCGCAACGTTAACACCCTTGAAATTAACCCAGCGCCTCCGGGCGGCGGGCGAGGTTATGGGTTTGCCGTTGGTCCGACCGAGGATCAATACTTGCTATACAACGAATGCTCCTGTCTGGTGAAGTTCGGACAGCAGCTGGCGCCACTCGGTCGGGTCGACGAACCCCAAGCTGGGGACGTTGCGGTCGCCGCCGACCTTGCGACCGGTCATCTCTATATCGCTGGCCAGTCGTTTGTCAAGGAGTGGGACACAGGGGCCATTAACGGCAGCGACCACATTACAGGGACGCTCGAAAGTGAAAGCTCCGCGACGCCGGTTGGCGAATTCGGCTCGCTCCAACTGTCGGCCTCCTCGGGGCAGGGGGGGATCGCGGTAAACGGCTCTAGCGGCGATATTTATGTCTCCAACCCGGCCGACGGCAAAGTCTATGTGTTTGGCAGCGATGTTCCCGCCGTGACTGCCAGTGCGGCCACAAACGTGGCCAGGGAAATAGCGACCTTGAATGGCACGGTCGATCCCCGCGGCGTTCCTATTACCTCCTGCCAGTTCCAGTATGGAGTGGCACCGGAATTCGGCAAGGGTGGCGCGTATGATCACAGCGTGTCCTGCAAGCAGACCGCTGGCGAAATGGGCTCTGGGGCCAGTGCGGTGCCGGTCTCGGCTGACCTCGAAGGTCTCCAGCCGGGCCAATTCTATCACTTTCACCTAAAAGTCGGTAACGACTCTGGCTCGAGCGAAAGCAGTGGTCTGTTCGCGACCGCCGGGGTGGGCTTTGGTGTCAAGAGCTTCGAAGTCTCGTTCTTGAACAAAGACGGCACCCCTGACACGCAGGCCGGGTCGCATCCGTACGAGATGGTCACGAACATTGTATTCAATTCGCGGTTTCTGCGTGCTGAACCGGGCGCCGACTCGCTCTACCTGAATGAGCCGAATGGCACGTTGAAGGACCTTGTCGTCGATCTGCCCCCCGGTCTCATCGGCGATCCAAACGCGACGGCCAAGAAGTGCACACTGAAGCAACTGGACGGACAGGGAAACGGAAACGAATGTCCGATTGAATCGCAGTTGGGTACATTGCGGCTGGAATGGAGTTTAAATGTGCCCCTCTTAAAATTGGCGGCGGATTCATGGAACAGATCTCGAATATGGTACCCCCGCGCGGTGTCGCCTTGCAGTTGGGTGGCAACTTCGTTGCTGCAAACTTGTTCATCAACAACGGCATTTCCGCGGGCGGGGACTATCCCATACAAGCTACGATCACGAATGCCCCGACGTCGGCGCCGGTGCTCAGCAGCAGGCTAACGATCTTCGGTGACCCGCCTGAACTCCAAGCCGAAGAGCGCCGAGAAGAACTCGAAGAAAAAAATGGCGGAAACCCGGCCCTTCGTGAAAGCTTCACTCCGAAGGCGTTCCTAACGCTGCCCACGGGCTGTCATGGTCCGTTGCGATCGACGCTCTCAGTGGACTCCTATCAGGAACCAAGTCATTTCGTCAGTCCCCCGCCGGCGGTGACTCGTAACGCTGCGGGTACTCCAGTGTCTTTGACGGGGTGCTCCAAGCTGCTGTTCGCCTCGACAATTACCGTTTCTCCGGACACGACCAACGCGAGTACGTCCTCGGGCTTGACGGTTGGTGTTCATGTGCCGCAGACGGCGGCGAAGAATCCTGAAGGCCTAGCGGAGTCCTCTTTGCGCGACGCGACGGTCACGCTGCCTGAAGGTGTGGCGCTCAACCCGGCGGGCGCGGATGGTCTTGAAGCGTGCTCTGAGGGCTTGGCGGGTTTCACTGGCTTCAGCGAATTCAACCCGGAATCGGAACCGAGTGCCAAGACGGCGACCTTCTCACCAACTTCGCTTGAACAGCTGCAGCCGGGTGTGAGCTTCTGTCCGAATGGTTCGAAGATCGGGACGGTCAAGATCAAGACGCCGCTGCTCGAACACGAACTGGAAGGCGCGGTGTACGTGGCGGCGCAGAACGCCAACCCGTTCGGGAGCCTAGTGGCGATGTACATGGTCGCCGAAGACGAACACTCGGGGAGCCTGGTCAAGCTAACGGGTGAAGTGCACCTGACGGCAACAGGCCAGATCGTCGCGACGTTCAAGAACACGCCGGACGTCCCGTTTGAAGACCTCGAGCTGCATTTCTTGGGTGGCGAACGCGCGCCGCTAGCGACGCCGTCCCGCTGTGGGACGTACACGACGATTGCGGTGTTCACGCCATGGGATGGCAATGGTCCGGTCACGTCGACCTCCTCTTTTGAGATCGATCACGGTCCCAATGGCACTCCGTGTCCCGGTGCGAGCCTGCCGTTCAACCCTTCGTTGACGGCCGGAACGACGAACATCCAGGCGGGCGGGTTCAGTCCGTTCACGATGACGATGAATCGTGAAGACGGCCAGCAGAGCCTGCAGTCGGTCAGCTTGAAAATGCCTCCGGGCCTGTCGGGTTTGTTGACGGGCGTGGAACTGTGCGGGGAAGCACAAGCGAATGCGGGGACGTGCGGTCCGAACAGCCTGATCGGCGAAACGACTGTATCGGTTGGTGTAGGCAACGATCCGTTCAGTGTCAAGGGCGGCAAGGTCTACCTGACGGGTCCGTACAGGGGCGCTCCGTTCGGCCTCTCGATCGTCAACCCCGCGAAGGCCGGTCCGTATGATGTGGAGCACGACACGTCAAAGTCCAGTGAATACATGCCCGCATGCGACTGTCTGGTCGTGCGCGCCAAGATCGAAGTGGACCCAGTCACAGCGGACTTGACGGTGACGAGCGATAACGAAGGCCCATACAAGATCCCGACGATCCTGGACGGCATTCCGCTTCAGATCAAGCACGTGAACGTTACGATCAACCGGCCTGGGTTCACGTTCAACCCGACCAACTGCAGCCCGATGAGCATCACGGGGAGCTTGGACAGCGCCGAAGGTGCCACGAGCACCCTGTCGGTGCCGTTCCAGGCGACCAACTGTGCGCGGTTGAGCTTCAAACCGCGGTTCAGCGTCTCGACGTCAGGGAAGACGTCGCGCAAGGATGGGGCGAGCTTGTATGTCAAACTTGTCTATCCGAAGCTGCCGTTCGGCTCCCAAGCGAACATCGCCAAGGTCAAGGTCGATCTTCCCAAGCGACTTCCCTCGCGTTTGACTACGTTGCAGAAGGCATGCGTCGACAGAGTCTTCGACGCTAACCCGGGGGCGTGTCCGGCGGCGTCGCGGATCGGGACAGCTGTCGCCACGACGCCGTTGCTGCCCGTGCCGTTGAAGGGGCCGGTGTACTTCGTCTCCCATGGTGGCGCGAAGTTCCCCGAACTGATTGTGGTGTTGCAGGGCTACGGCGTGACCGTCGACTTGCACTCGGAAACGTTCATCAGCAAAGCGGGGATCACGAGCTCGACGTTCCGGGCGATCCCTGATGTTCCCGTTGGCACGTTCGACTTGATGCTTCCGCAAGGACCCTTCTCGGCGCTTGCAGCGAACGGCAACCTGTGCAGCTCGACGAAGACTGTCCTCGTCAAGCGCAAGGTAACGGTAACGGTCAAGGGTCACAAGAAGACCATCACGCGCAAGGTCCATAAGGCGCTACCCGCGTCCTTGCAGATGCCGACGGTATTCACCGCCCAGAACGGTGCAGTCATCCACCAGAACACACCGATCAGCGTCACCGGATGCGGGAAGGCGAAGAAGACCAAGGTCAAGGTCACTGGCAAGGGGAAATAGCGCCTGGTCCCTCCACGGCTGTCGGTGTGAGAAACACTTTCCGAGATCCCCGAGCACCACTCTTCACGCGGATGCTTGGTGTTGCCATCGAGTAGTGGCGTGATTGTCACTTGATTTCAGACGCAATGGTCGCCCTAGTAGGGGGGCGCCGTTGTAGACGATCCGGTTATCGTTCACGGCTGGTACCCGTCGCGGAGGCCTCAGGTGAACGAAGCGAAACGTGTCAAGTCAAGACTGCTGTTGGCGATGCTCGGCGCCGCACTGATCGGCGCCAGCGCGAGCGTAGCCGCGTGCGGCGGCTCAGGTCTCCATAAGGCATCGACAGAAAGGGGCGCCTCACAGGCAACCGCCGCGAGCGAACCGCCACCGACGGCGACCACCACCAAGGTGATCCCGCCGGGTCAGTGGGTCAGGGGCGACGGCGACGCCGACAACCCGAGTGACATCGACGGCAACGGTGACAGCGACGCCGCAAGTGTTGGCGGCCCCGACACCGACGAAGACGCTCCGGTTCCCGCGGGCTACCGCTTTCCCGACCGCGACGACAGGCAGGCGTTCGCCTACGGCCACGCCCCGGGTGCCGCCACACTGCGGGCGGTCGGAACGGTGGTGCGGCGCTACTTCGCCGCGGCGTCCGCCGCGAACGGCGCCGCCGCCTGCGTGCTGCTGGAACCGGGCCTCGCTCGCACGGTGCCGGAAGACAACGCCGGGCCGCGTGATCCGGCGTACGTGCGTGGTGCAAAGAGCTGCCCAGAGGTCCTCGCTCGTCTGTTCGCCCACTATCACGAAGAACTAGCGGCCCCGGTCACCGTCTACGCGGTACGGGTGCTAGGCGCCGAAGCCCACGCGATCGTAGCGTCGCGCACGCTGCCCGCCGGCAGTGTGTTCCTCATACACCGGGGGCACGCCTGGCAGCTCGAGCGCCTGCTTAGTGAACCGCTGCAGTAACGGGCATTTCGTTGCTGGCGCCAGGCAAGTCGGCGCTCAGGTGGTCGCGTTGTCGCCCAAGCCATCGATCTTCCAGCTGCCCGCTTCGCGCTGGAGGAGGATGTTGGCTTCAAGCGAATGTCTGAAGCCGAGCAGCGCCAGCCCAAATTCGCCCTTTGCGTACACGTCGAGCACGACCATTGTCGCCGGTTCCTCTTCGAGCAGGTGCTGGTGCTGCTGTGCCAGTACTGGCGCGACCGTCGCGGCGCAGCTAGCCGCGCCATGCGGTGTGGCGCCGAGCGTGTCTGCGAGCCCCCCGCGCGTTTTGGCGCTCAGCAGCGCGCAGGCGCCGGTCGCGTTGCCTGCCAGCGAGAGTGTGAGGTAGCCCTTGACGAGCGCGGCGACGGTTTTCGCGGTCGCTGCTCGTGCCAGTGCCGGGCCGCCGTAGGCCGCGATCAGGGACTGGTCGTCCTGACCGCGTGGGCGAATGTGTGGGTCGTCGCCGTCGTTGTCGCCGTCGTCTTTGACATACCCCCCAGGAGGGACGGGCGCCCGGGCGCCCGTCCTACTCGCCGACGGCGAGGAGCTCGAGTTCGCGGTGTTCGCGGTACCGCACGCTGCGACGGTGAGCGCGGCAAGCGCGCCCGCCGCGAGCGTCGCCGCTTTACGGCAGTTCCTCATCATAGATCTGGCTCATCTTCCATTTCCGTCCTTCGCGCTGCACCGAGATCTTGCGTTCGGGCAGCGTGCCGAAGCGCAGGAAGGCGAAGCCGTGGTGTTCTTCCAGGCGCACGTGGGTCACTTCGAGCTTGGGCAGCTCGGCGGCGAGCTGGAGGTGATAATGGGCGTACAGTCGCGTCAGAATTTCCGCGCAGGTATAGGCACCCTTCATGTAGGCGGGCGTGCCCGGTTCGTGAACGTCGTCTTCGTATGCCGATTCGGCAAGCGAGCTGAGAATCAGCTTGCAGCCGAGCGCGCCGTCCCTGGCCAGCATCGCCGCGTAGTAGCGTTTGACCAGGGCGACGATCGCCCGCTGATCTCCCGGGCTGGCGGCGTGACCGAAGTCGAAGGCGGGCTTGTTGCTGCGGTCGTCGTAGGGAGCGCCGGTGTCGTTGTCTTTGTCGGCGTCGGCCTTGGTTGCGAGCGGGGCGGGGCTGGGTGCGCTCACAGTCGTCGGTGTGTCATCGGGGTCGGGGCCCTTCACATTGGGGTCTGGGCCCGTCAGGGTCTTTGTGACGACCGAGCTGCCGCAGCCGCACACTGCGGCCGTCAGCACGACCGCCGCAATGATCGCCACTTGGCGGCTCGTCGCAACCCATCCACGCCCCGAACTGTCCTCTCCCACCATGGGCACGATAGTAACGAAGGTTCGGACTACACGGCTCATTCGATGAAACGGTCACGCAGATCGTGCAGCTTCCACGCGCCGCCAATGTGACGGATGCTCATCTGGCGCACTTCGCGCAGCTCGGGGAACTCGAGCAGGACGACGCCTTTGCCTTCCCGCACGCGCACGCCGGCGATCTGCAGGGCGGCGCTCTTTTCCGCCAGTTCGTGGTGGTTGACGGCGAACAACTTGGCGATCACGACCGGGCAGGTGCTGCCGTGCAGCCGTGCCGAGCCGCCGTCTTCTTCGACGATCGCTTCGCGTATTCGCGTTGCCAGCAGCGCGCACGCCGACGCGCCGTCGCCGGCGGCCGCGTCCGAGTAGTAATGCTTTACCAGCGTCGTCACGGCGGCGCGTTCGGCTGGGTCCGCCGCGTGGCCGTATCCGACGATCTGCGCGTCGTCGTCGTTGTGGTCGTTGTCGTTGTCACGGTCGTGTTCTATGTGATGTCCGCCGCCCCCGCCGCACGCCGAAAGGCTCAGGCACAGCGCCGCTGCCGTCAGCGCGCCGATCGCCCGTAGGCCTCTTGAATTCCTCCACCGACACTTATTCTGCTCTCTCGATTCGGGTCTCACCACGGGTCGAGGGTACCTCCTTAGTGAGAAACATTGCCGTGCGATAGGGCGTTATGGGCCTTGACAGGCCCAGGGAGCGTGTGCGACGGTGCGCGGCAGCCCGTTATCCAGAATCTGGACGAAGGCTACGAGCAGCGTCGATTTGGGTCCGTGGGTGAGTGTTGAGCTCGCTCGAGGATTCGGGTCGGCGCCTTGACGAAGGGAGCTGGGTTGAGAGCGCGAACAGCGTGGACCGGGAGATGTGACGGGAGCGATCGTAGATCGCGGCCGGGCAGGCTTCCGGTGCCGTCCGGGGAGTGGGAAACAGTCCTGGACACACACACCGGCTCTCTGGGAATATGCTCGTCGGGAAGCGGGATGGGCAGATTGCTCATGTCGCTATCCGAGCCGTTGGAAATGAGTACATGGGGCCGGATCCGGCGCTCTCTGACCTTGAACGGGTGCCCTGTCCGGCTGATCTAAGCCTCTGTTGAGGCTTTCAACCAAGCCTTGACGAGGGAAAGGTAGGAGTTATGAAGAAGTTGCAAATTGTCGGTCTTGCGCTTGTCGCGATCTGCGCCTTTGGCGTGCTCACGGCTGCGTCGGCCTCGGCGGCCACGTTCTTATTAGCCGAATGGTTAGTCAACGGTGCTGCTGTTACCACCGAATTAAACACCCAAGCCACAGGGGAACTGGAACTGTCGGACATCAAAACCCTGGCTGGTACGGCAACCGTATTATGTAGCGGCATTCTTGATGGTTGGGTCGGTCCGAATTCATTAGATCACGTGAGCGAAATCTTAACTTTAGCGGGAGTCGTAGATGGAACGTTAACAGCTGGTACTGCGCTAGTTTGTACTGCGCAAAAGGGCTGCGAAACGACTAGCACGGTGAATCTCTACCCGTTGCATCTCCCGTGGGAAAGTGAAGTCGAGTTAATGGAAGATACGACTAGCTCCTTCGTTGACTTACTCTTCGGAACCGGTGGTAATCCTGGTTGGGAGCTGGTGTGCTTAGTCGTCGGCCTCTCGATCACGGATGAATGTGCTCCAGTAAACTCAGGAGAAGCTGTCGCTGAACTAACGTTAGAAGGCACGACGACATTAGCTAATTTTTCGGATGCGCTCACAGTATTAGCTGGCGCGAAATTAGCGACATGCTCGGTTGGTGGCGCCGAATCCGGTGAAGTGACCGGTGGCGGTGCGTTTGCGCTAACTGAAGGTGGCGAATTGACCGCATCCTCGGAAGCGTTGGTGAATTGACCACGTCTTCCTAATCGTTGGTATCATAAGAAAACAAATACCTGATGAGTCGATGTTGACTGTGTAGGTGTGCTGTGGCCTCGGGCGAGGCGATCCGCCTCGCCCGAGGGTCATAGTAATTGGTAGTCTGGGATGAGAGGCGAAGGGAGGGGGGAGTTTTGAGAGGCATGAGATCGAGCTGGCGTTTGGTCGTTGCGGTGGCCGGAGTGTTGTGCGTCATCAGCTGTTGCACTCCGATACCGGCTGGTGCCCTTCCACCCGGGCATCGTTACGAACTGGTAAGCCCGGTGTTCAAGGGCGGTTTCGGTGCGCTCCGCGTAGCGGCTGTCTCCCCCGACGGTGAAAGAGTGGTGTTCTACTCCCCCGGCGCTTTCGCCGGCGCTCCGGCCGGGCTCGATACAGCCGACTATATGGCACGCCGTCGAGGGCCTGGGGAATGGGCCACGGCTCCGCTGGTGGCGCCCGTATCGCTGGTGACCAACTATCAGATCGTAGATTTTTCGCCTTCGCTAGAAACGGAGTTCGAGATCGGTTATCCGGGATCCGACTATGAAGGCGCCTTGCCGGTCGCGAACCTGCTGTTGCACCCGACTGATCTTCCCGACATTGTGGAAAACTGGGAAACGATCGGTCGGTTGGAAGCGCTGGATAAATCACAAAATGGCATCGAAGAGGTGGACGCGACTCCAGATTTCTGTCACGTCCTGCTCACGTCTGGGAAACCGCTCTTGCCACTAGCCGAAGGGACCGAACACTCGCTTTATGAACTGGATCGTGGCTGCGCCGGCGAGAACCCATCGCTACGACTGGTGGGCGTCAACAACAAAGGAAGTGAAGGGGAACTGATCAACCCCGGTTGCGGAGTCGATGTCGGCGACCGAAGGTACTCATTCAATGGACCGAGCGCCTTCAATGCCGTCAGCTCGGATGGCGCTGAGACATTCTTCACGGTTTGCATGAGTGGCGAAACGAGCGCGACCAGTCCACACCAATTGTTCGTTCGTCTCGCCGGTGCGAGGACGGTTGAAGTATCCAGGCCGCTGGCGGAAGCGTGCACAGAAGAAGTACCCTGCCCGCAGGCGCCCTCGCGAGGCTCTGCCGAATTCGAGGGTGCCTCCGAAGACGGCTCACGTGTGTTTTTCGCCGTGCCGCAGCGGACTGGACAGGAACCGCTGGTGCCCGGGGACACGGATGCTACGAACAACCTCTACATGGCGAGGATCGGGTGTCCAGCGAGCAAGCCCCGATGCGCGACGGCGGAAAGGGCGGTCACGTCGTTGACACAAGTCTCGCGCGACCCCAGCGGTGGTCCAGCGAACGTACTGGGCGTGCTGCGTGTCGCGCCTGACGGCGAGCGCGTCTATTTCGTCGCCACGGGCGACCTGTTGACCGCGGCCCAGCGCCAGAGACTTGAAGCTGAAGGGCGAGCGTTGCCACAAGCGGGTGCGGACAACCTGTACGTCTACGACGGCACGAGTTCCCCTGGTTCCATCTCCTTTATCGGCGACCTCTGTTCCAAACGGGAAGGATCGGGGAGCTCTGAAGACATTCGCTGCCCAAGCGAAACCGGAACCGACTCATCGCTATGGTCGAGCCAGGGCAGCAGCGGCAGCGAAGCGCAGACGGCCGAACCCGACGGGAGGTTCCTCGTCTTCTCGAGCTACGCGCAGTTGAGCGGCGACGACGTGAACGCCGCGCGCGACGTGTACCGCTACGACGCTCAGACAGGCGATCTCGAGCGCGTCTCGATCGGAGAAGGTGGTTACAGCGCCAACGGGAACCATGGCCTGCTCGGATCGGGCATCGTTGCCGGCAATCACGGAGAAGGATCGGAAGCGGGGACTGGCGCGGTTCACAAGCAGTACGAAACCAATACTCGTGCGATCAGCGAAGATGGTTCGCGGATCGTGTTCATCTCGGCTGAACCGTTGTCACCGTTGGCAGGCAATTCCATGGCGCACGTGGCGAATGTGTACGAATGGCACGAAGCTCCCGGTGGAGATGGCGGCAGCGTGTCGCTGGTCGACTCCGGCAATGGGGCCGAACCGGTCGAAGACGCGGTGATCTCACCGGACGGATCGAGCATCGTGTTCAAGACCGCCGAACGACTGGTCCCCCAGGATGTGGACGGCGCACCCGACATTTACGATGCTCGTCTCGAAGCGCCGGGAGAAACGCTCCCATCGGTGCCGGCGAAGCTGCGCCAGTGTGAAGGCGACGAATGCCAGGGCCCGCTCACGAACCCCGCGCCGCTGCTCGTGCCGGGCAGCATGTCGCAGGCGCCCGGGCAGAACGTACCGCCGCCGGCCCCACCGAAACCGGCGTGCAAGCACGGGTACAAGCGCAACGCGCACGGCAAGTGCGTGAAGACGAAGGCTCGCAAGGTGACCAAGGCGCGTCGGCGCGCTCACAAGACGAAGAAGACCAGGGGAGGGAAATCGTGAGCGCGCGCGAGGTCAGAGGGGCCGTAGGCCGCGGATTGAAGATCGCAGGCACCGCGTTGAGCGGCGCGGTGGTTGTGCTTGCCCTTACCGCTGTTTCGGCAGTGGCGGCGACGACCAACTGGAGCGTCGAAGCGAAAGCCGGAACGACCTACCTGACTCCGGGTAGCAATAACAGCTACGAAGTGCTGGCAAGGAACGTCAGCCCCGCTTCGATCGGCCAAGCGACGGTCACGGATGTGCTGCCTGCGGGTACCACGTTCAAGTCCGTAGCCTTGTACTGGTCTGGGTTTCCCAAGGAAGGCAACGGCTCGGAACAAGACCTCAATAAACTTATCCCTGTCTGTCCAGAACCCACCGGACAGACTGTCACCTGCAGCGTCCCGGAATTCCTTCTCGAAGGCATAAATCCCGAAGATCCCGGTGTCCTACCCGGTGAAACGGTTCGGATGGTCGTTGGATTCACGTTGTCGCCCTCCATCGCGGAAGGTCCGCTTGCGGACGAAGCCAGCGTCGAAGGAGGTGGGACGAGCGCGTCGACCACCGTAAATAGCACGGTTACCACGCATCCGAAGTTCGGATTGGCCCACTTCACGCTCGAACCGACTGAAAAGACAGAAGAAGTCCTGCTCGTCGAAGAAGGAAGCCACGCACATGGGAGCTATGAATTCATCAACAAGCCCTATTCGACTCCGTTCACTCAGGCCGGTGGGCATCCCTGGGGCTTGACTACCACGGGCGAATTCGCAACCGAAATGGGACCGAAGGGAATACCTGTTCCCGTGCACGACGTGAAGGACTTGATCACCGACCTGCCGCCGGGATTGCTGGGCGATCCGATGGCGGTGCCGCGCTGTCCGTTGGCGCAGGTCACCGGGGGCGGCGCGCTGTGCCCGGCCGACACGCAGATCGGGTACTACCGCGTGCAGGACTTCGGGTATCCAAAAGAAACTCTTGCGCCGATCGTAAACGTGACGCCCGAAGCCGGGCAGTCCGCTGAGTTTGCCCTTGAGAACAGGACGCCGCTGGCTGTGCCGCTGCTGACGGCGCACCTGATCCGAACCTCGGAAGGCGGTGTCGAACACTACAGCTTTGCGATCGTGAGTAAAGAGGTCCCGCAGGTTGCGCTGAGCAAGTTCGAACTGACCTTCTGGGGCGTGCCCGCCGACCCGAGCCACGACGCGATGCGCGGGCGAGTTTGCGCTAAATTTGAGGCGGGGCCGGTACAATGTGAAGGAGGCGGCGAATCGGCAGGGGTGTCACAGGTGCCGTTCCTGTCGATGCCGACCAATTGCACCGCCGGACCGGAGAGCACGACGATTCGCACCGATTCGTGGCAGGAACCGGGCACAGTCGAAGGCGGCGGCCACTACAGCAGCCAGTACACCCAGGAATCGTTCCCGTTCTCGGCGGTGACGGGCTGTGAACTGCTGGCGTTCAAAGCGGGGACTGGGGTGGGCCTCGAACCGGAAAACCAGCTCGCCGACGAGCCGGTCGGTCTCGGCGTGAGCTTGAAAGTGCCGTTGAACGAAGAACCGGGGACGAACACGGCGCCGTTGCTACGTGCTACGCGGGTGACGCTGCCGGAGGGCATGTCGATCTCCTCCGGCGTCGTCGACGGAATCCAGGCATGCAACGCCACCGGTCCGGAAGGGATCAACATCACCGGGCCCGAATCGGAACAGGTAGGCGAAGACGGGGAACTGCATCTCGCTCCCGGTCATTGCCCGGACGCCTCGACCGTCGGCACCGCCGAAGCGATCACGCCGTACCTACCTGTGCCGGTGAAGGGACACGTCTACTTGGCGCGTCCGGGTTGCGGTAACGCGGCGCTTGGCCAGGCGCCGTGTACCACGCAGGATGCACTGGACGGCAATCTGTACCGGCTATACCTGGAACTGGGTGGCACGGGTGAACTGGCCAACACCGGGATCGAGTTCAAGGTGCCGCTCGAGACCCAGGCCAATCCCGCGACGGGCCAGTTGACGACGAACGCCAGCGAATTGGTGCAGGCACCGTATAACGAAGTGCGGATACACCTCAACGGTGGGCCGCGCGCGCCGATCGCCAATCCGCCGCAGTGCGGCCCCGCGGTCACGAACGCCGACCTGAGCCCGTGGAGCGCGCCTGGGACCACGCCGGAAGGGGCGCTTGTAACAGGTACGCCCGATTCGTTGTCCTCGTCGTCCTTCGAAGTGCAGGGTTGCCCGAACCCGAAGCCGTTCAGTCCCGGCTTCGTCGCAGGCACGGTCACGCCGCAGGCTGGTCAGTTCAGCTCGTTCACGATGAATCTCTCGCGCCAGGACCGCGAACAGTACGTGCACGGCATCCAGCTGCACACTCCGCCGGGGCTGCTGGCGATGCTCTCGAGCGTGCCTCTGTGCCAGGAAGCGGCGGCGAACGCGGGCGCTTGTCCCGAAGCGTCGAAGATCGGCACGACCAGAGTCGCGACCGGCGCCGGCTCGCATCCGTTCGAAATCGAAGGGGCGGTGTACCTGACCGGCCCCTATCACGGGGCACCGTTCGGCTTGAGCATCGCCACGCATGTGGTGGCCGGACCGTTCAACCTGGGCCTGGTGGTGGTGCGGGCGCGCATCGACATCGATCCGAGCGATTCGACCGCGACGATCACGACCGACGAATCGGGGCCGTACGCGGTGCCGCAGATCGTCTTCGGCGTACCCGTCCGGTTGCAGCGAATCACCGTCGATGTCGACCGGCCGGGCTTCATGTTCAATCCGACCAACTGCAAGGCGATGCAGGTGAGCGCGAAGATCTCGGGCAACCAGCAGGCTGTCGCGAACTTGTCGAGCCCGTTCGCCGTCGGCGGATGCAAGTCTCTGGCCTTCAAGCCGAAGTTCGGCGTGTCGACCGCCGCGCACACGAGCCGCGCCAAGGGAGCGAGCCTTGACGCGAAGGTCTCCTACCCAGCTGGAGCGTTCGGTAGCGACGCCAACATCGCCCGCGTGAAGGTGTCCCTGCCCAAGCTGATGCCCTCGCGGCTGTCGACGCTACAGAAGGCCTGTCCCGCGGCTCGATTCGCGGCCAACCCTGCTGCCTGTCCACCCGGCTCGATCGTCGGGATCGCGCGGACGCGCACGCCGTTGCTACCGGTGAAGCTCGAAGGACCAGTGTATTTCGTCTCGCACGGTGGCGAAGCGTTCCCGTCGCTTGTGATCGTGCTCGAGGGCGACAACGTGCGCGTCGACTTGACAGGTAACACGTTCATCAACGAAAAGACCAGCGTCACCACCAGCACGTTCAAGGCGGTTCCCGACGTGCCGGTCGACTCTTTCGAGCTGTACTTGCCGCAGGGCCCCTATTCGGCGCTGGCTGCGGTCGGCAACCTGTGCAAGGAGAAGAGCAAGCTGAAGATGCCGACGGAACTCGTCGCGCAGAACGGGCTGGTCTTCAAACAGTCAACGCAGATCCAGGTGAATGGCTGCACGAGCAAAAACCCTAAGAAGGCACGAACAGGGCACACGACCACACACGCCAATGGCAGGGGAGGGGCACAACGATGAGCTTCAGCGGCATCAAATATCTCATTCCGCTGGTGGCTGCGACCGCGCTCGCTGTCTTCGCTGGGGCCAGCAGCGCCTACGCGGTCATACCCGTCGATGCGATCCCGACGAGCCGGTTCGGCCGTGAAGTCGATTTGACCGAAGTTGTGAAAAAAGGCGGACCCGCTCTCGAAGATGTCTGTACGGTGGAATCCAAAGACGAATGCCGGGCAGGCGAAGCGAGTAGCGCTCCGGACGGTTTCCAAGGCGCCGAAGGTGTAGCCGGTGCCGCGAACGGCAACGTCTATGTGGCCGACAGAAGCAATTCGCGCGTGCAAGAGTTCACGGCGGCCGGTCAGTTTGTGCGCATGTTCGGCAAGGAAGTCAATGAAAGGACCGGCGGGGACGTCTGCACGGCGGAAGAAGTTACGAAATCAGCAGTAAAATGCAAGTCCGGCGTCGAAGGGACCGCACCAGGACAGTTCGGTCTTTCATACAGTATCGCGGTGGATCCAAAAAGCGGCGCTGTCTACGTGGCCGAAATCGTTTCGGGGGAAACTAGCAGAGAGCGAGTACAGAAGTTCACGCCGGAAGGCCAGTTCGTGCTCGAGATCGGCAAGGAAGTCAACGAAACGACGAAAGGCAATCTCTGCACGCGTGAAGAAGAAGTCAACCACGGGGTCAAATGCACTGGTCCGGGCCAGCACGAAGGCGCGGAACCCGCAACATTCAACTTTGAAGTCGAATTCGGTGACCTGCTCGGCGTCAACGAAGAAGGCGAACTGTACGTAGGCGACGAAGGCCGTGTCCAGCAGTTCAAGCCGACTGGTGAATTCAACCGCGAAATCCCGGTGGAAGCGGGTGCCCGCGTCGATGGGTTGGTCGTCGATAAATCCGACAACATATATCTCACGTATAGCTCGCCTGGGACCTCTGGCAACATCGTACGAGTTTTCGGTGCGGGGGGCGTAGAAATCAGTTCATTTGCGATAGCGCCCGAAGAAACTGGCGCAGGAGTCGCAATCAAGGGCCTCGCGTTGGATACGGAAGAACGGCTGGCCGTTGCGGCCGTCCAACACGGTATGAACCGGTCGACGTTCGGATCTTTGTATCAAGCAACCAGTGGCAGCTTGCTTTCACGCTTCAAGATCCCCACGGGGAGAGAAGAAACCGTTAGGGGTATCGGCTTCAACGGGAGTGGGGACCTATACGTCGCTACCGGCGACAATCAGGATATTCTGCGTTACCAGGTGAAGCCGGTAGCTGAACTTGTGACGGGTGTAAGCACATGCGTAGAGGGAGCCGAACACGATACGGACGTGGTCATGAACTGCACACTCAACGGCGAAGTGGACCCCGAGGGTGTCGCGGAAACTGAAGCATGGTTTGAGTGGGGCAGGACAGAAGCGCTTGGCGAACAGACCCCCAGGCTGCAGGTCGCCACGACAGAACCAGTAGACGCTGTGATCGCCGTGCGTCCCAACGAGACCTTTTACTACCGCCCGGCCGCGGTGGACGCCAACGTGAACGCACCGGAAGAGCTCACGGGCGAATTGCGGTCGTTTGAAACTCCGCTCGTCGCGCCGACGATCGTCGGCGAGCCCAGTGTGCTGTTTGTAAAGGCGTCGTCGGTCGTCATGTTCGACGAACTGAACCCACAGAACGCCAGTACCGAATACTTCTTCGAATATGCGCCCAGCGAAGAAGTGCTGGATAAATGCTCAGGAGGCGCGCGCGCCGGCTGTCCGGGAGTAGCAGTCACCCCGGCCGGGCGGTCGGCCGTCTACGGCAAGATCGGTGCGTCTCAGGAAGCAATCGGATTGCAACCCGCCACAAGCTACAGCTATCGGCTGTTCGCCGAAGATCAGAACTCGAAAAATCAAAGACTCCGGACGGTTGGCTCGATCGGCAGCTTTACGACGGCAGCCTATCCCACACCTAGCGTTCAGACAGGCGGATACAGCGGTGTTGCCTCCACGAGCGCCACGATTTCCGGAACGATCACCTCCAATGGTGCACCGACCAGCTACACGTTTGAACTAGGCGTCTACGAAGGCGCCGCAACCCAGTATGGCGCCGTCTTCTCGGGGAGCGTCGATCCAAATTCGGGCCCGGTCGTGGTCACCCTGCCGTTGAGCGGCCTGCAGCCGGCGACTACCTATGCCTATCGTGTCTCGATCGTCAGCGGTTACATCGGCAACGAAACGCACACGCTCGAGGGCGCGCCAGTGGCCTTTGCTACCTCCGGGCTACCGGAAATGATCGCGCCGCCCCCTGTGCTCGCTCAGTTGCCCACGCCGAAGATTGCTTTCCCGAAGGCTACCAAAGGGTCACAGAAGGCGAAAGGCAAGCGTAAGGTAAAGGCCAAGAAGCGGCGCAAGCACGCGCGCATAAAGAGTAAGAAGACACGCCGCAAGTAGTCGCGTGTTGTAGCCGTCGCTATTACTTGAGCTCTTAGGTTATAAAGGGCTCGCCCACGGCTAATGTGATGCCTTCGTTTTTTTGACGCAGGCATCATATCGCGCTATGGTTTGTCATGGTCTGATATTTGGATCATGACAAACAGTCATCTATATTGGCCCGATGGCATCTTGACGGTAAAAGTGCTGTCCGGCTGATCTAAGCCT
Organism: uncultured Solirubrobacterales bacterium; assembly: GCA_963731565.1. Classification (GTDB taxonomy): domain Bacteria; phylum Actinomycetota; class Thermoleophilia; order Solirubrobacterales; family Solirubrobacteraceae; genus Palsa-744. Next base: position 2,528,683 of record CAVSWG010000001.1, on the reverse strand, counting down.
CTGTTGAGGTTTTCACCGAGTCTCGACGAGGGAAAGGTGGAGTTATGAAGAAGTTGCAGATTGTCGGTCTTGTGTTTGTCGCGATGTGCGCCGTTGGCGTGCTCACGGCTGTGCCTGCTTCTGCGGTCACGTTCTTATTAGCTGAATGGTTAGCCAACGGTGTTGCTGTTACTACCGAATTAACGACGGAAGCCGCAGGGGAACTGGAATTGACGGACACCAAAACAGTGTTTGGTGAAGCTACAATTTTATGTAGCTTCATCTTGGACGGTTGGGTTGGTCCGAACTCGTTAGACTTCGTGTCTGAAATTTTAAACTTAGATGGCACCAAAATTGGGACGTTAACTAGCGGTACTGCGCTGACCTGTACCGCGCAAAATGTATGCGAAACGGTTAGTCCGGTGCTGATTTACCCGTTGCATCTCCCGTGGGAAGGCAATGTCGAGTTAATGGAAGATACGACGAGCTTCCTTGCTAACTTACTGTCCGGAACCGGTGGTAATCCTGGTTGGGAGCTCACGTGTTTAATTGTCGGCCTGACGGTCACGGATGAATGTATTTTCGCGAACCCGGGAGAATTTGTCGCTGAACTGACATTAGGAGGCACCACGACATTCGTTAATTTCTCGGAGGCGTTCACAGAATTAGCAGGCGCAAAATTAGTCACCTGTTCGGCTGGTGGCGTCGAATCCGGTACGATAAACGGTGGAGGTACACTTGTGCTAACAGGAGGTGGGGAACTGACAGCATCCTCCGAAGCACTTGTGAATTGACGGTGTCCCTCTGAATGATTGGTTTGATAGGGAATAAACACCTGATCAGTCAATGTTGACCGTGTAGACAAAACCATGGCCTCGGGTGAGGTGATCGCCTCGCCCGAGGCCGTAAACGGTATGGTTCATCTATATTGAATTACCGAATGGCGGCATCTCGACGGTTAAAGGTGCGGTGCTGTTCGGCTGATCCAAGCTGAAGTCTTAACTTTAGCGGGAGTCGCAGTTGGAACTTTAACAGGCGGTACTGCGTTGACTTGCACTGCGCAAAGGGGCTGTGAAACGACTAGTCCGGTGACGCTCTACCCGTTGCACCTCCCGTGGCAGAGTGAAGTTGAGTTAATGGAAGACGCGACCAGCTTTTTCGTCGACTTATTCTCTGGCACCGGCGGTAATCCTGGCTGGGAGTTGGTGTGCTTAGTCATCGGCCTCACGATCACGGATGAATGCAGTCCCGTGAATGCGGGGGAATTTGTTGCTGAACTATCGTTAGAAGGCACAATGGCATTAGCTAATTTTTCGGATGCGCTCACAGTATTAGCTGGTGCGAAATTAATGACCTGCTCGGTTGGCGGTGGCGAATCCGGGGAAGTAACTGGCGGCGGTCCGTTTTCACCAATCCTAGGCGGGGGGGGGGGGGGGGGGGGGGGGGGGGATTTGCTGTATCCTCGGAAGCGTTGGTGAGTTAACGCGTTTCGTCGACTATCATTGCGTATCGTAAGAAATAGATGCTGACCAGTCGTTGGTGACTGTGTGGACGGACTGTGGCCTTGAGCGAGGCGATCGCCTCGCTCAAGCGGCCCAGTCGTCACCATTCCCTGAGTTATTTGGGTTATAAAGAGCCTCAAGACTGACGAGGTCTTCGTTTTGACGAGGGCTCCTCCTTGCGCTATAGTTCGTAACTGTCCGATAATCGGACTATAGAAGAGCGTCGATCATTCTAATTGCCGATGCAGCATCTCGAAGATAAAGGTGCTGTTTGGCTGATCCAAGCCTCTGTTGGGGCTTTCAGTCGAGCCTTGGCGAGGGAAAGGTAGGAGCTATGAAGAAGTTGCGAATTGTTGGTCTTGCGCTTGTCGCAATCTGCGTCTTTGGCGTGCTTACGGCAGCGTCGGCCTCGGCGGTCACATTCTTATTAGCCGAATGGTTAGTCAACGGTGCTGCTGTTACCACCGAATTAAACACCCAAGCAACAGGAGAATGGGAACAGTCGGACATCAAAACCCTGGCTGGTACGGCAACGATATTATGTAGCTGGATCCTCGATGGCTGGGTCGGTCCGAATTCGTTAGATCACGTGAGTGAAATCTTAACTTTAGCGGGACTCGCAGATGGAACGTTAACAGCCGGTACTGCGCTAGTTTGTACTGCGCAAAAAGGCTGCGAAACGACTAGCACGGTGAATCTCTACCCGCTGCATCTCCCGTGGGAAAGTGAAGTTGAGTTAATGGAAGACACGACAAGTTCCTTCGTTGACTTACTCTTCGGAACGGGTGGTAATCCTGGTTGGGAGCTCGTGTGCTTAGTCGTCGGTCTCTCGATCACGGATGAATGTACCCCTGTGAATGCGGGAGAATTTGTTGGTGAACTGTCGTTAGAAGGCACGACGACATTAATTAATTTCTCGGATGCGCTCACAGTGTTATCGGGCGCGAAATTAATGACCTGTTCGGTTGGTGGTGCCGAATCCGGTGAAGTAACTGGTGGCGGTGCGTTCACACTAGTCGAAGGTGGCGAATCGACCGCATCCTCCGAAGCATTGGTGAATTAACACGTTCGGCAACCAGCCTCTGGCGAGCTATAGGGCTCGCCAGAGGCTGGGATGGAAGTCTCAAAGTTGATGAAAGAAGAACAACTCGACAGTCAGCAAGGCAGAAGCACGTCACTCCCCGACCGTGCACCACTTGAAGCCGTATCGCTTGGCGATGGCGACCTCGCTGTTTTGGAGTTCAAGCAGCTTCCGTTGTATGGGGAGAGAGATGGTCGTGCGGCCCGTGTTGAATTCGTGGAGAACGATATTCGTATATTCGTCGTATACGTGAACGTCGTTGACGTAGGTTTCCCAGTCGTGAGCTGACGCCGTTGGCGGCACGATTTTGCTGAGATCTTCAGTCTCGTTTGCATAGATGATCGCCGCCTGTGGCAGTCCGCGCTTGAACTGTGCTCGATTGTGCACTGAGACACTGGCTAGCTGTGACTGCACTCGCTTGCAGACAGTGTCTCCTGCGGCCACCCAGCGTGCCAGCGACAGCGGTTTGCCGACCACGATTTTGACCGAGGACGTAGTGGTGGGGGTGGTGGACGGGGCGGTAGTACTGGAGCCTGTCGTCGCGGCGTTCGACGCCGACGTCGTAGATCCGCTTTTCGAGGAGCCACAACCCGAAACGGCCAGTGCGACCAGGGCTAGCATTACAGCTGCCAGCTGTGCGTGTAACATCGAAACCTCCCAAGGTATGTCGAGTGTTGGTTCGGTCCGATTTTACAGAATCGCCGTAGTTGCGGCGTCAGGCTGCGACGCGCGGCGTTGCTTGTTTCTCACTGTCGGGCGGCTGTCGCGGTGGCGAGGCCGAGATGCTTACAAGCGTGTGTCGGTGTGGCACGAACGCGATCGCGCTCTTTTGCGCTCGCTCTGAGCGCAGGTCGACGGCTTCGAGGTCAACCTCGCCAATCACGGTGGCGATTACCTGCTTCATCAACAGCTGCGCGTAGCTCGCCGCCAGGCACCGTCGTACGCCCCCGCCGAAAGGGATCCAGGAATACGTATTGATGGACTTCCCACCCTCTCGCTCCAGGAACCGCTCCGGGCGAAACAGCAGCGGCTCGGGATAGATATCCGCCCGCCGGTGTACCAAATGCACACAAGGCGCCACCGTGGTTCCGGCGGGAATCGTGTACCCCCCCAGCTCCATCGGCTCAAGCAGCTTGCGTACTACGATCGGTGCGGCGGGGCACAGGCGCATGACCTCCTTGACGACCGCCTCGAGGATATACATCCTCACCCGCTTCGACCTCGGCCTTCAGTCGCGCGTACTGGCGTGGATGGCGCAAGATCCGCTCGAAGGCCCACGAGAGTAGGCTGGAAGTCGGCCCGTCTGTGAGCAACGTGACAAGTTCGTCGCGCAGATCCTGCTCGGTCATCGGCGCGCCGTCCTCGTAGCACGCTTCGCCGAGCATCGCGGCGATATCTGTCCCGTCGGTGCACCCGGGATCGAGCTGTCGCCTGCGAACCTCCTCGAGCACGGCATCCTCGACGGGCCCCATCATGGCGCGATAGTCGCTGTTGCCCGCAAACCGGCCGGGACCGGCCGCCGCCAGCAGGTTCAACCGGTGCGGGTCGTTCATCCAGTTGGTCAGCCGTCGCAACAGCTGCCGCAGCCGGCGCAGGCGATCGGTTTCCACCGGGCCGAAAACCACCCGCATGATCGCCTCGAGTGTGATCTCCTGCATCCGCGGCCACAGCTCGAACGGCTCGCCGATCGGCCAATTCGCGACCTCCCGCCGCGTCACGTCCGCCATCATCTCGCGGTAGCCCATCATCCGCTCCCCATGAAACGGCGGCAGCATCAGCTTGCGTCGCTTCACATGCTCGGGCTCCTCCAAGAGCATCACCGAGCGCGGGCCGAGCAGGGGACCAAGGATCGAATTCGCAAGACCGACACCGAGCACGGCGTGGTCGGCTGTGAACACCTTCTTCACATCCTCAGGGTCAGCAAGTATTACCCATGTGCCTGCATGCTTCACCCGGATGGTGAAGATGTCTCCAAAGTGTTTCTGACAGCGCTCGAGGAACGGCAGTGGGCGCCTGGCCCAGGCTACCGCCTGCAGCGTGCTCGGCATTTTCGGCCCCGGAGGGATGCTTTCACCAAAGGTACGACGAATCAGAAAATATGGTATTGTCGCGCCCGTCATTTTTTCTCCATGGGAGCCCTCCGGCTTGCCGGAGGGATCGCCCGGTGGGGTGGGCAAACGGGCACCAGTACCTTAAGCGGTGAAAGGGGCGGACTTAAAATCCGCAGATCCGGGTTCGAGCCCCGGCTGGTGCATCGGGTTAGGACAGACGCGGGAGGCGGGAGCAGCTTCATCGTTTGACGCTCCCGTCTCCCGTAGGCCCAGGGGCTGCGATCAACTCGTCCTCGAGCTTGCAGGTCGCCCCGATCAACAACTCGAACAGGGCAGCCGTGAAGTCGGCCGGCAGGTTCACTTCCCCGCCGCGGGCGAGGTAGCGTTCGCGCACCTCGATCACGCGCTCGGGTTGCATCATCGGGATGTCGTGCTCGCGCTTGTAGGCGGCGACTTCGCGGCACACATCAAAGCGCTCGCCGAGCAGGCGGGCTATCTCCCCGTCGAGGAAGTCGAGGCGGTGTCGGAATGGCTCTAGGCCGCTCATGCCGGGCTCCCGTTCAACAGGCCTGTGGCGAACGCGTGACTGCACTCGGCGAGCGCCTCGAGCGAGTAGCCACCCTCTTGGACCACACAGATCGGCAGGCCCGAGGCGGCCAGCCGGGCGCCGATCCGCTCGAAGATCGAGGGCGGGAAGTCCCACGAGCCGTGCGGGTCGCTGGCGACGGTGTCATAGCCGAGCGACAGGACCAACGCTTTGGCCGTACGTGCGAGCTCGTCGACGATTTCGCCGAGCGCTTGCATGTAGGTATCCGCGTCCGGGCAGTTGGCGAACTCGATGAAGCGCTCGCGCTCGCCGGCCTCGACCATCCGCCAGGGAACCTCCGCGATCGTGGAGGCGTGCAGCGAACCCAGGCTCACGTTCTCCAAGGGAGCCACGATCGCTGAGGTGCCGGTCGGGAAGTGGAAGTCGATGTCGAGGATCGCGACCGGGCCCAAGCCGCCCTCGCACAGGGCATAGGCGGCGGCCGCGGCCGTGTTCAGGTAGCAGTAGCCACCGAGCCAGGCCGGTCCCGCGTGGTGGCCGGGGGGGCGGCACAGGGCGTAGGTGAAACGCTCGCCCGCCACGATCCGCTCGGCGGCGGTGATCGCGGTGCGCACGCCCTCAAAGGCGGTCGTCACGACACCGGCCCACACGGGGCTGTCAGCCGGCAGGCCTGGAGGCGCCCACTCGGGCATCATCGTGGGCTCTTCGCTGTCGACCGCGCGCAACGCCAACAGGTACTCGTGGTCGTGCAAGACGCCGAGGATCCGTTCCACCTCCTCGCCTGGGCAGTCGGAGACAGTCGGCCTCACTTTCGCGTGGTTGGCTAGCCCGCTGCGCAGCTCGGCGGTGCGCCGCCCGTCGTCGCGGCCCTCCATCGCATTGCCGTGGCGGTCGAGGATGAACGGCGCACCGTCGTCCTCGGCGCCGTTCTCTCCACGCCGCTGTTCGACCAATAGGAGCTCGCTCACCGGCTCCTCTCCTGGACTCGTGCCTTGCACTGGCAAAACGATCGCTTTTGGGTGTGGGCAAGGCTCACAGCAGTCTCCTCATACGAGTTCCGATCGTGGTGAAGCCGTTGTTCAGGTAGAACGCCTCGGTTGCAGCCCGCTGCGCGAAGCGCTCGCTCGGCAGGCCCACCTCCAGGCGCGCGACCTGCTGGTCGCTTGCGAGCTTGAAAAGTGCCGTCAGCAGGTCGCCCCCGATTGTCCTTCCCCTCCAGGAGGGATGTACCCAAAGCTCCTGGATCAGCCCGTAGCGGCCGGGAATGCGGATCGCCACCTGCCAGCTCACGCCGAGCACGCCCACGATCTGGCTCGCCTCCTCCGCGACGAGCAGTACGCCGAGGCTGGCGTCGTCGATCAAGGCCCGTGCGGGCGCTTCCAAGGCGGCGGGCACGGTCGGGGGCGCGCCCAGTTCGACCAATAGTTCGCCCACCGCGATCGCGACCGCCGGAACGTCGGCTTGGCCGGCTTCGCGGATTTCCCAGCTACGGGTCTCCTCCCACTGCTCCGCGGCGCCACCCGGCTCGAACGGCCTGAGCGCGCTCATGCGCTTCTCCCTGCTCCCGTCTCCTGCCCGGCCCACGGCGCTGGGTTCACGAGACCGTTCCCGCGAGCGCTGTCTCCACTTCGACGCTCCACGCCTCGGGTGAGTCGGAGCCGGTGACCGTCTTCGCGATCGCCGCCATCGGCGCCCTGGCCTTGAGCAGGATCTCGTCGAACTCCTCGCCCGGGTCTGACTGCATCACGATCGCTCCGCCCGCGCCGATCGTGGTCTTGCCGGGCCGCAAGACGATCGTGCGGATCACGATGCTCAGGTCAACCACACCATCGGCGCCGAAGTAGCCGATCGCGCCGGAGTAGACGCCGCGTGCCTCGCGCTCGATGTCGTCGATGATCTCCATCGTGCGCAGCTTCGGCGCGCCTGTCATCGAGCCGCCCGGGAAGCAGGCCCGCACGCAATCGATCGGTGAGCGCCCCGGCTCCAAGGTGCCGACGATGTTGGAGATCATCTGGTGCACGGTCGCGTACTGCTCGATCGCCATCAGTTCAGGCACCCTGACCGAGTCCACCTCGCAGACCCTGCCCAGGTCGTTGCGCAACAGGTCCACGATCATCAGGTGCTCGGCGAACGTCTTTTCATCCTCGGCCAGCTCTTTGCGCGTGGTCTCGTCCTCGTTCGCATCGGCCGAGCGCGGCGCTGTGCCCTTGATCGGGCGTGCCATCACACGCCGCTCGCGATCGACCGACAGGAAGCGCTCGGGCGAGCTGCTCACGATCGCAAGCTCGCCCAGCTTCAGGTAGGCGGCGAACGGCGCCGGATTGGAGCGGCGCAGGCCGCGATACAGCTGCCATGGGTCCGGTGTGGCGTCGGTGTGGATCTGGTCGGTCAGGCACACCTCGTAGGACTCGCCGGCGCCGAGCGCGCTCTGGCAGCGCGCGATGTCAGCCAGGTACTGCTCGCGCCCGCGGCCGGGACGGAAGATCACCGGTTGGATGGACGAATCCTCGTTCGTGTCGCTCGATGCGATGGATGAATCCCCGTTCGTACCGCTCGGTGGGGAGGGGGGATCGCCGTTCGTGCCGTTCGCGACCACGTTGCTGCTCGGGGCAGCGAGCGCGTCGTGCACTGCCCGCTCCGCCTGGTCGAGCCACTGGGACGCGTCGGGCTCATCGCCGACGCACAGGGCCATAACGTGGGTCACGCCCTTCGTGTGGTCGACCGCGATCACACGGTTGGCGAGCATTTGCACGGCGTCTGGGACATCGGACTTGTGCGTGTTGGAGGCGCCACAGTCGCCCTTGCACTCGTAGCCGAGGTAGCCCACGAAACCGCCGACCAAGCCGCGTGCCGGGTTGGCCTGGGGCTCGATGACGTACGTGTCCAATTCGCGCTCGAGCACCTGGAAGATGGAACCATTCTCCTTACCCGTCCCACTCGCGTCGTGGCGCGTGACGATGCCGCTGTCCACGTCGTATTCGAGCACCAAGCGGTTATCTCCGATCGAAGCGCCCATGAAGGAGCACTGGCCAAGCTTCGTCGCGGTGCTCGCGCTGTCCAGCCAGAAGGCGTGCTCCTCGTTCCCGAACAGCGCTTCGAACAAGGGCTCGGTCTGCGCTTCGCCCTCGATCGTGCGCACCTCCAGGTGCACGCGCGACTCCTCGGCGCTGCGCCTACGACAGCGCCTGGGCGGCACGCTCGGCCGGTTCAAGCGCCTGCCCCCGCGCGGGCGGGCATGCTCGCGCGCCAAGGTATAGAAGTTCTCGAACAGCTTGTGCCCGTGTTCGGTGCAGATCGACTCGGGGTGAAACTGCACGCCCCACATCGGCCGGTGGGCGTGTTCGATGCCCATCACCACGCCATCCTCGGTCCAGGCGATCTCGCGGCCCTCCTCGCCGAGCGAGCCGCTCACCGCGAGCGAGTGGTAGCGCACGACGTTGAAGTCCTGGGGAATACCCGCGAACAGGCCAACGCCTGAGTGCTTGACGGGGGACAGGCGCCCGTGCATCACTGTGGGTGCGTAGGTGACGGTTGCTTTGAGCACGTGTCCGAGGCCTTGGTGGCCGAGGCATACGCCGAGCACGGGCACTTCGCTTGAGCGCAGGATGTCCGAGCACACGCCGAAGTCGTGCCAGCGGTCGGGGCGGCCGGGACCGGGGGAGAGCACGATCGCATCGAAGTCCCATCGCGAGAGCGCCTTCCAGGAGACCATGTCGTTGTGCACCACGATCGGCTCCTCCCCGCACGCGGCGGCGAGCAGGTGGAACACGTTGTAGGTGTAGGAGTCGTAGTTGTCGATCAAGAGGGTGCTCATCGACCCGCCTCCAGCCCACGGCCCGCCAATCCATGCCTCGCAAGCGAGGCATGAGCCGATTGGTGCTGGAGGAGCCTCACCGGCCCGCTTCCAATCCCAATCCGCGGGCGCTGCGGTCGAGCAGGGTGTGGATCACGCGTTCGACGTGGGAGGAGCGCTCGCGCTCCATGTACCAGCGCGCCAGATGGCGCAGGTACAGGGCCAGCGGCGTTACGTCGTAGCGCTCCACCGCCAGGCGCAGGTGGCGGCGGTAGATCTCCGACTGCACGACCGCTGAGCGGTAGTCGGGGTCATCAGCCGGACGCTGGCCGGGGGGGCTTGCAAGCGTGCCACGGTGCGAGCGTGCGCGCACGAGGTCCCAGCCGAGGCTCTCGCGCTCGGTCAGGAGCTTGTCCGTCTCGAAGTCCACGCGCGGGGTCATCGGGTAGGGCAGGAAGTAGCCGAGCGCTATCTGTGCGGGAATCCGTTCGGGAGCGGGGTGGGCGCGGCGTACCTCCCTCATCTCAGGACTGGCGTCGATCTGCTTCTCGATCCATTCGATCAGGTCGTCGATCAACAATCCGCCCTCGTCGCTCGAGCTGACCGCCCGCTTCTGCTGAGCGACCATGCCATGGAAGACATCGTGCGTCGGGTGGATGCCCCGGCTGAGCCCACCGTTTTCAGCGGGGGTCAACTGGGTCATCAACTGACGGATGCAGGTCGAGTGGGCGACCCACTCCGTACCGGTGATCTGGATCGTGGTCACACCCTCGAGGTCTGGGGCGCCCATCCAGTAGGACACGGCTCGCATGTGCTGGGTCGTCTGCCCGTCGGCGCGCAGCAGCGGCATCTCCTCCATCTCCTCCACCCCGGTGTAGTAGAGGACGACGCCGTCCTCGCGCCGCTGAAGCGTGCCCTCGCGCAGGCCCCTTTCGGTCAATTCGCTGCCCTCTTCCAGGAAGTCGGACTCGAAGAAGACGCGGTCGAAGGCGACGCCGAGTCGTGCCAGCGTCTTGCGCTGTCCCGAGATGACCCAGGCACGTGTCTTGAACCACAGCTCCAGTGCCTCGCCCTCGCCCGCCATGACGCGTTTGAGCAGCTCGTCGGCGGCGTCGTTCTGCATCCGCAGCTCGCGCGTCAAGGAGTCTTCGCGCTCGTCGATCCCCTCCTCGCTGAAGCCGCCCGCGGCCACATAGTCGGCGTAGCAGAGGCCCACGAAGTGGTCACTCTTCTGGTCGCCCTCGGGCCACGCGGAGGTATGGTGGCCGCTGCGGATGATCCCCGCCATCGCCTCGCCCATGGAGCGCCCGGCGTCGGAGATGACCGAGCGCCGCTCGACCTCCCCGCCGCCCTGTTCCAGCGAGGCGGCGAGCGCGTTGCCGAGCGCCAGGTTGCGCAGGTGACCGACGTGTAGCGCCTTGGTCGCATTGGCGTCCCAGAACTGGATGGCATAGCGACCGCCGCGGGCGAGGTCCACGAGCGCTGCTTCGGCGCCCCCTCCGGCCTCCAAGGCGGCGCCGGTGGTCTCGATCCAGGCGTCGTCGAGGCGCAGCTCCACGCCGTCCTCGGTGCGGGTGAGCGTGTCCGCCCACGGCTCGGCTTCGATTCGCTCGAGTGCTTTCAGCGATTCGGGGTCTTTCTGCCAGTCCGGCGAGCGCGGCACGAGCTTGATGTCAAAGCTCGCGTTTGGGCGTCGTGGCGCGCGTGCTGCCCATGGGGCATGAGCCCCATTCTCTTCCGATGCTTCCTCGAAATAGTCAAAAAGGTTGGTTGTCATGAGCTAGCGAAGAAGGCAAGGCGAGCATACCGAATGCATTGCCAAGCGAAGCACAAAAAATGAGAAACATCAGGCTCCCCTCTCGAGGCGCTTTTCACTACTGCGCAACGGGCGCCGAGAAGTAAGAAACACTTACGTTGTTTTGCTTGCCTTGGGCTCGTGGGCGTGATAGAGAAGCACCCGGCCCCTCCAGGCTAACCGGCGCCGGGGTGTTCTCTGACCTGAACTGGACGAGCATCCCGGCACCGGTGTTTCACTAACCACTCTCGGAAGGACGAGGTCGTGCGAAGGCATAGCCAATATGGATGGCAGTGGACGCGCTCCTATCCGCTGGACGGGAGCGAGCGCTATACGGTGGCTCGGCGTCCCGCCTGGGACTTGCGCTGCGAGGAGCCCGCTTGCGCGCGCCGCGGCGGGCGCATGAGCGCACGCTGGACACCGCGACGCAGGCGCTGGCGGGCGGGTGGTCGCAACGGCTGAGATCCTCGCTCGAATGCCGTCTCTTGGAGGGCCACGTGCTCACGCTTGTGGCGTCCTGCAAAGGCCGGTCGTTGCTGAATTAAGGTCAAGTTGTCGGACCGGTCCGAATTGTTCATTTAGTAGCAAGATTTTCTCCAACGTTGTACCGAACGAGGTGTAGTCTTACGCCGTGCGTGAGATACGCCTGTATGACTCGCTGAGCGAACAGCTCGTCCCGGTCGGCGCGGGAGACGCTATTCGAGTTGAGGTTCGGGCCTCTCCTGCTGGAGGCAGTGGAATCGTCGACGTGGAGTCCACACGCCCGCTCGTATTGTTCAGCTTTCTCGAGCGCTTCCTCCAGCGTGAAGGCTTCGGCACGAAGTTCCTGTTCGATTCTCCCACTGGCGAGGACATGCTCTACGAGCTCTCCGAAGGGAGTCGGCCGTCGCCCGACTCCTTCGAAGGTGATGGTGAGAACGACGCGGAGCGCGGCCCAGAAATGAGTCTGCTCAAGGTTCCCCGCGCCGACGTCGAGCGTTGGGTCAACGTGTGCTTCGGCGCTGGCCGCGACGGCGAGGAGTGGGAGCCGGCCGAGCCGACCTCTCGCATCTTGCTGCGTGACGCTCTCAATCACTTCGGCCATCCGGCGGTCGCCATCTATCTGCTCGGCACGCACTACTCGATGCCTCTCGGCGACGCCTTCGAGGGCCTGTTGAGCGGCTCGAAGAACGCTGGGCGCATTCGCGATGTGTTGGCTACGCTGACGCCCGAGCAGCCGAGCCCACCGGACATGCGCCACTATGTCGATTCGTTTCGCGAAGCGCTCGCCAACGACCTCGACACTCCACTGGCCTTCGTCGTCCTCTTCGAGTGGGTGCTGGAGGCTGAGCGCCGCGGCGGCGAAGTCGGCGACAACGATCTGCGCGTAATGCTCGAGGTGCTCGAGCTGGAGGATCTCGCCGCGCCTGTGGGAGCTTAGTGAGGAGCCGTGGGTGCAAGCCCGGCCTGTCCCCACGCCCATCGTTCCGCTTGACCGGCTAGATCACTCCACTCGCGGCGTTGCAGGGAGAGCAACTTGCCGCGTGTGAGCGTGATCATGCCGGCTCACAATGCGGCTCGTTTCGTCGGGCGGGCGATCGAATCAGTCCAGGAGCAGACATATCGCGACTGGGAGGTCGTCGTCGTAGACGACGGTTCGAGCGACGGCACGTGGGAGCTGTTGCAGGAGGCCGGCCCGCGCGTGCGCAGCTTTCGCAGGGAGCGGGCCGGCGGACCCGCGGTGGCGCGAAACCTGGCGCTCGAGCACGCCGCTGGCGAGCTCGTGATGTTCCTGGACGCGGACGACCTGCTGCTGCCCCGTTACCTGGAGAGTCAGCTCGCCTACTACGAGGCGGCGGTTCAAAGCCGAGCCGCGGTCCAAGGCCGGCGGGAGGAGGTGGGGTTGGTGACCTGCGACGCGAGGATCCTGATCGACGAGGAGTACGCGCCCTTCACGCACCTGCAGTACATACCCGACCGGTATGCGCCGATAACTCTCGAGCGCGTGCTTCGGCTCAACGTGATCTACGGTGCGTGCCTGGTTCCCACAGAGGTCGGCGAGACGGTCGGCTGGTTCGATCCCGAGCTGTTCGGGACCGAGGACTATGGGCTCTGGATCAAGATCCTCGAGGCGGGCTATCGCGCGGTGCTGAACGAAGAGGTCCTGGCCGTGTACCGGCGCACGGCCGGCAGCGTCTCCTCGAACATCGCAAGCCAAGGCGTGAACAACCGTCGTGCCTACGCACTGGCCCTCGACCGCGGGCGTCTCACCCCGAGGCAACGGCGCGTTGCGCGTCGGGCCATGCGCTACAACCGCGCGATGGAGGAGGTGGCGCTTCTGCGCTTCGGGGGGGCTGAGAAGAGAACATCGATCCTGCGCCGGCCCCAGCGCGTGCTCTTGCTTCTGTGGGTGGCGCTCAGCAACCCGCGCATGTGGACGGACTGGCTCGAGCTGCTGCGGACCGGGCAGGCCAAGGACGCGGCCGAGCTGCGTGCTCATCCATGAACGACGATGCTGCGCGCCCATCGGTGAACGAAGACATTACGGTCATCGTCACTTGCTTCAACTACGGCGCTTTCCTCGCCGAGAGCGTGCACAGCGTGCTCACACAAGATGGTGGCGAGCCGCGTGTGATCGTCGTGGACGATGGATCCACTGACGAGCAGACCCTGAGAGAACTAGATCGTCTGCCGCCGCAGGTGGAGCTCGTCAGGCAGGCGAATGCTGGGGTCGCGACGGCCCGCAACGTCGCACTGAGGCGGGTGCGGACGCCGTATGCGCTGGCTCTCGATGCTGACGACCGGCTCGCGCCGCTCGCTTTGAGCCGGCTGCGCGTTCCGCTTCAGGCCGAACCGGCGATCGGCTTCAGCTACGGGTTGATCCGCTTCTTTGGCGCATGGGAAGGCATCATGAAGCTGCCGCCTCCAGACCCGTATCGCCTGCTGTTTCGCCACAACATCGGGCCCACCGCGCTCATCCGCCGCGAGCTGTTCGAGGATGTCGGCGGCTATGACCCGCTGTTTCGGGGCTATGAGGACTGGGAGTTCTGGCTTCACGCGCTCGAGCACGGCTGGCGTGGAGGGCGCGTCGAGGAGGTGACCCACCTGTACCGGCGCCACGGCTCGACCAGGCACCACGGCGCCCGGGCAAGCTATCGCTCCATTTTCCGCCAGTTGAGGCGAAAGCACCCCGGCCTCTACAAGCGCGCCGGTAGGCGCCGGCTGGGGGCTGAGTCCGAGCTTGGCTTTGCTGGGCGTTTCGTCTACCGCTGGTGGTGGGGCATGCGCCCGCTGCCTGCGCGTGTCGAGCTGGCGTTGCAGTCGGCACTCTGGCGGCCGCGGCGAAAGTAGCTGTTGGGAGACCTGCGGGCGTCTCCATCAGACCCTGGATCGGGCGCGAGCGCGTACGAGCGCTAGCGCCACCCGTCGCCGGCCCTCGGAGACCGCGCTTGCGCGCGCGATGCGGGCCCGCACCAATATGCCGGGGGTGGAGGAGAACGAGGTGATGCGCACCAGGCTTCCGCCGAACTGGGCCTTGTAGTTCGTGACGTTGCGTTCCTTTTTCGAGGTCTCGTCCGCGCGAAAGCGTCCCAGCTCGAAGGTATCCACACCCTGGCGGCGACAGGCAGCGATGGCCCCGTGCAGGCAGAGCGGATTTGCCCTGGAGTCAAGGCCGGTTGCCGAGCTGCATCCGCTCCAGTAGATCGCTCGCGACTGGTAGGCGTGACAGAGCACTCCAGCCAACGGATCGCCCTTGCCGTTCAGGACCAGCACGACGAGATCCTCGCCGCCGCTCTCAGCGACCGCCTCGCTCATGACCGTCCAGTAGCCGGGCAGCTTCGGCAAAAGGCCGGTGCGCCGCCAGGACTCCTCGTGTAGCGGCTGAAAGCGGGCATAGGCGCTTGCTCGTGTCGCGCCATCGGGGCGGACATACTCGACCGTGAGTCCACCTCGGAGGGCTTGGCGGATCTGGTTGCGTGTGTCTGGGTCATAGGCACGCAGGGCCTCGCCGGCCAGCCAGTCCGTGTCGATCGCAAGTGCGCCCTCGTGACGACCGTCTGTCACTGGGATCTCGTCGGGATCTGGCAGGTAGCCGAGGTCGCACAGCCGTCCGTACACGGGGTCGAGCGCGAGGCCCTCACTCTCGATCAGCTGTTGCAGCAGCGTTACGCGCCCGAGATCGGCGTAGGCCGGGGCCTGTGCCGACTGGCGCAACCGGAACAGGAGGTGACTGTTCGTCGAGAGGAGCTCGGCCAGCGCCGCGACAGACCGGCGTAGAGCTCCCTCGCGACTGGTGGCGGGGAAAACGACTCCGCTGTAGCCGCTGTCTATGCCGGTGGCGTCCCAGGAGTGAATCGTCAAGGCAAATAGGGCATTGCCCTCGCGCGAGATGAGCAACACGTCGGCGAGAACGTTCTGGGCACGGGTAAAATCGATGTAGGGCGGGAGGTGATAGAGGGTGTGGTCGGGTGACTGGCGCAACCACCGGCTCACCGTGTCGCGGCTGTCGGGGTCGTTGAGTGAGCGCACGGTGCACCCCTGTGGAAGGCGCAGTCCGTCCACTCCTCGCTTTGCGTTTTGAGACATTGCGCGCCGGCGCTTGTGGGGGCTTGAAAGCGTTGGAGTCATGCCGGCTAGATTCTAGATTTCGCCACGGTCCTCGACAAGCGAACCCGGGTATCGTGACCTGATGAGCGAGCCCGCCGCCGCCAAGCTCGTGCGCAACACCTTGGCCAACGGTGTCGGCAGCGTGACGGGGATCGTGGTCGGGCTGGCGCTCACGCCGTTTCTGATCCATCGCCTCGGGCTCGAGGCCTACGGCGTGTGGGCGCTTGCACTGACGCTCACGTTCGCTGGCGGATATGCATCGCTCTCAGAGCTCGGCATCGAGGGAGCGACGGTTCGCTACGTCGCCGAAGCTAGTGCCGACGACGACCTGCCGGCGCTGAACCGGGCGGTTTGTACGAGCCTGGCCGTGTTCTGTGCGATTGCGCTCCTGCTTGCTCCCATTCTGGTGGCGCTTGCCCATCCGCTCGTGCTCCTGTTCGACGTACCTCCCCATCTGCGTGTGGCCGGGACCACTTGCTTTGCGCTGGTGGGCGGACAACTGGCCTTCGAGCTGCCGGCTCGCGCGTTTGTCGCCGTGCTCGAGGGCACGCAGAATTTCGTCGAGTACCAGAGTGTGGAATTGGGGAGGGCTCTGTTGCAGGCTGCCCTATATGTGATCGTCGTGCTACGGGGCTGGGGCATCGCCGGCCTGGGCGGTGCGCTTGCCGTGAGCTCGCTTGCGGCCCTTCTGGCCTATTGGATATTGGCTCACAGAGCCGTCGCCGGTTTGCGCGCCAGTCCATTCAGCGCGTCGAGGGCGGAGCTCAGGCGCCTCGTACGCTTCGGCGGGGGTGTGTTCTCACTGAGGCTAGTGAGCACCGTGTACAACCAGATGGATAAAGCGATTGTTGGCATCGCGCTTGGGCCGAGGCCGGTGGGGCTCTATGAAATTGCCAACAAGGTCAACTTGGGCGCCGCGACGATCAGCTCTGTTTCGGTCTCCGCGGTCGTTCCCGCCGCGGCTTCGCTTCGCCGGGAGGCTGCCTTGTTGCGCGACATGTTCGTGCGTGGATCGTGCTACGCCACGGCCGCCTCGCTGCCTTTCGCGGTTGCCGTGTTCATCTTCGCCAAGCCGCTGCTGTTGTCGTGGATCGGTCCCAGCGCGCTACCGGCGGTCGGCGCCGTGCGCCTGTTCGCTTGTTATGAGGCCATGCAGATGGTGAACAATGTCGGTTCTACGATGATCTTCGGGGTGGGACGGATTCGCCTGCCGCTGGTCGTCAACACGGTTGCCACGCTGCTCAACCTTGTCCTATCGATCGCGCTCGTTCATCCACTTGGCTTCTCGGGAGTGATCGTCGGAACGCTGCTTGCCAATGGGCTGGCCTGGCCGATCCTGCTCTGGTACTACCTCCGTGTGTTCGACTGTTCACCGTGGACGTGGCTGCGTAGGCTGGTGGCGCCAAATCTACCGGGGCTCGTGCTGCAGGTGGTCATATCGCTGGCGATGTATGTCCTCCTCGGGAAGGACACGCGATCGCTTATTGTCGTGATCGTGCTTCTGGCTGTCTCGGTGGGGAGCTCCTTTGCGAGCTTCCTGCTGCTCGGAGTGCGCGGCGCGGACCGCCGCGCGCTGCTCGACACATTGCTCAGAGCTGTGGGTCGCGAACCCGTCGAGGTCTAGGTCGCCCGGCAGGTTTGCGATCGCTGGTGCGATGGGCTAGTTTTGGCTTGATCCGAATCTTTCCAAAGACCGGGGATGAATTCTGTGGCGTTTGCGAGCACGACCTACTCGATTCGCGCCAATGATTTCGCCAGCCAGTGGCGGGATATCGGCGACGATGCGCTGCGTGCGGTGGATCGAGTCGGAAACAGCGGCTGGCTCATTCTCGGCGAGGAGGTCCGCTCGTTCGAGCTGGCGCTGGCGGACTGGTGGGGTGTCGCCCACGCCGTCGGCGTGGCCAGTGGTATGGATGCCCTCGAGATCGCTCTCAGGTGCGCGGACCTGGAGCCTGGAGCGGCGGTCCTTACGACTCCTCTGAGCGCGTTTGCCACGACGCTCGCGATCCTCAGGGCCGGGGCACGGCCGGTGTGGTGTGACGTGGACGAGTCGGGTGCCCTGGACTTGGAGCAGGCCGAGGCTGTGTTGCGCTCGGACCACTCGATCCGGGCGATACTCACCGTTCACCTCTATGGGCATCCCCAGGATCCGTGCGAGCTCGAACGGATAAGGGACAAATACGGTGTTGTGGTGATTGAGGATTGCGCTCAAGCCGCGGGCGCCGAGCGCGACGGTCGGTCGACTGGGCTGGTGGGACTTGCCGCGGGTACGAGCCTTTATCCGACCAAGAACATCGGTGCACTGGGCGATGGCGGCGTGTTGCTGACGATGGATTCGAGCGTCGCCGAGCGCGCGAGGTGCCTGCGCAACTATGGACAGAGAGCCCGCTACGAGCACTCCGAGCCTGGCCTCAACAGCCGTCTCGACGAGTTGCAGGCGGCAATCCTGCGCTCGGCCGTGCTGCCGCGGGTGGATGGATGGTTGCGCCGCCGCAGGGAGATCGCGGCACGCTATACGGAGGCATTGAGTGACTGCGCACTGCGTCCGATCGCTTCTGCTGCCGGCCGCTCGGCTCACCATCTGTTCCCGGTCGAGGTGAGCGGTGGAGAGACCGATAGCGTCGTCGACGGCCTCGCTCGCCTGGGCGTGGAGGTAGGTCGGCACTATCCCTTCGTCTGTCCCGATCAGAAGGCAGTGCAAGGGGTGGGCCTGGTGAAGGGCCCGCTTGCCGTCGCACGTCGCCTGGCGGGAGCGGAGATCTCGCTGCCCATACACCCGTATTTGCGCGATGAGGATCTCGACTGCGTGATTGAGGCGTGCTTACACGTTTGCGTATGGAACGCATAGTCAACTCACTCGTCGTGCCCGTGTACGACAACGCGAGCTCGATCGTTGCGCTCGTGCAGGCCGTCGAGTACATAGCGTCTTGCTCGGAGGGCGAACTGGAGGCGATCTTCGTGATCGACGGCAGCAGAGACGATTCTCGCCAGGTTCTCTTGAATGCGCTTGGCGCGGGACAGACACACGCTCGTGTCCTCGAGCACTCGCGCAACTTTGGCGCGTTCGCTGCTATCAGGACCGGGATGAGCAGGGCCAAGGGCCGTTACGTCGCGGTGATGACGGCCGATCTGCAGGAGCCTCCGGATCTCATAGTCGAGTTCTTTAGGCGGTTGGCAAGCGGCGACGTCGATGTCGTGGCGGGTAAGCGTGCGAGCCGTGAGGATCGAGGGGACACGGCTTCACGGCTCTACTGGAGGCTCTACCGGCGTTTTGTCCTCGGCGATATACCCCCCGGTGGCGTCGATGTCTTCGCCTGTACCGACGCCGTTCGAGACGTCGTGTGCTCGATGGAGGAAGTTCACACATCGCTGGTTGCGCAGCTCTTCTGGGTCGGCTTCAGGCGCGAGCTTGTCAACTACGATCGCGTTCCCCAACCGGGAAAGAGTGGATGGACGTTGCGCAAGAAGTTTCGCTACCTCGCGGACAGCGTATTTGCGTTCACCGACCTGCCCGTAAGAATATTGTGGGTGGTGGGGCTGTTTGGGATGGCTTTCAGCCTCACTGCTGGACTGGTCGTGCTGATGGCCCGCCTGCTCGGGTCGATCACGGTCCCGGGATATGCCGCGACCGTGCTGATCTTGCTGTTCTTCCTGGGTCTGAATTCGCTCGGCCTCGGGATCATCGGCTCGTATGTTTGGCGAGCTTATGAGGGTGTGAAGAGGCGCCCGGGCGCGATCGTGCGCGATGTAGTAGAGGTTGCGCCCGGGGAGCGGACCTATGCCTGAGGTGTTTGTCCACGAACAGGCTCTGTGCGAGAGCGATGACGTTGGCCCCGGCACCAGGATCTGGGCCTTTGCTCACGTTCTGCCGGGCGCGAGGGTGGGCGCTGACTGCAATATCTGCGATGGCGTCTTCATCGAGACCGGCGCGATCGTGGGCGATCGAGCCACGATTAAGTGCGGTGTGCAGCTTTGGCGGGGAGTCAAGCTCGAGGACGATGTGTTCGTTGGGCCGAATGCCACATTCACCAACGACGAGTTCCCGCGCAGTCGCAAATGGTTGTCCTCGCACCCGCGCACCACAGTGCGGGAGGGTGCCTCGATCGGTGCGAACGCGACAATCCTTCCCGGTCTGGAGATCGGTCGGGGCGCGATGGTCGGAGCGGGCGCCGTCGTGACCCGCTCGGTCCCGCCGCACGCGATCGTGACAGGCAATCCCGCTCGCATCAAGGGCTATGTGCAGACCGAGAAGCCTGTCGCCGAAACGACATTGCTGGACAAGGGCGAGCCGGGAAGAAAGACGTTGCCGGTGCCCGGCGTGCATCTGCAGCGGTTTGCCTCGTTTGTGGACATACGAGGAACGCTGACCGCCGGCGAGTTTCCCAGTGAAGACATTCCCTTTGCGCCCAAGCGCTGGTTCATCGTCTACGACGTGCCGAGCCGAGAGGTGAGAGGCGCGCACGCCCACAGGGTGTGTCACCAGTTCTTGATCTGTGTCGCTGGAAGTGTGAACGTGGCTGTCGACGACGGGCGCCATAGGGGGGAGGTGATTCTGAATGACCCGACGCTGGGCGTCTACATTCCGCCACTCATATGGGCCAGCCAATTCCGCTATGAGCCAAACGCCATGCTGCTCGTGCTTGCCTCTCACGCCTATGAGCGCGACGACTACATACGGGAGTACGACTCGTTTCTCGCCGAGGTCGCCCAAACCGCGTCGATTGTTTGAGCTCGCAGGGCCACGCCTTTCAGTGCAGTGATGTTCTCAACAGTGCGGGATTGGCGGTGAGAAGTTGCCTCCCACACCAGAAGTGTCAATGTAGACATCGGTGACATAAGCGCCGTTGGTGAGCTTGTCCCACACGGTCGACGCGGTTCCGTGGTTCGGCGTGACTAGCTGACCGGACGTCTGACAGACGATGTCTACCTCGCCTCCTTCGCCGATATTCCCGACGATCGCATAGCTGCTGTAGCCCGGACCGGACCGCTCGTTCACCCCGCAGGCGCCGTCAGCACAGGTTCCGTATACGTGGTGAACGTAGAAGGTCGGCGGCGGAGGTGTTGTTGTGGGCGGAGTTGTCGTGGGCGGAGATGTCGTGGGTGTAGTCGTGGACGGTGTGGTCGTGGCAGGTGGGGTTGTCGTGGGTGTAGTTGTGGTCACCGCGGGCGGTGGTGCTGATGGTCCGTTCCCCGCTGGGCCGCCGTAAATGAATCCGACGCCGGGGTATGGCTGGACACGACGGATCGTAACATTCGAGTTGTAGTTCCAGTTCCGCTCTGACACAACATAGCTTCCATCGGCGTTGACCGATTCAACGTATGCTATGTGCCCAACCGCACTACCGCCATAGCCGCGGGGGAATACCACCAGCGCGCCGTGCACCGGCGTTGTCCCTGTTGGTATCCCGACGTGCTGCGCGTTCGATAGCCATCGCCAAGCGTTCCACCAATAATCTGGTATTCCCCCGTATCTGGTTGCCGTCGCCGTGCCGCCGCGCGGCACTCCATGAGCCACGGCGAAGTCGTAGACGTCGGGCCTATCCTCGTAGGCGTGATATGTGCACTGCCCGTAGGGAAACGGGTTGCTTGCGCCACCAAGGCCAACGACGTTCCCACCACCGGCAGCCGCGCGGCCGCTTGGCTGCGAGTGGCTGACCACACCGCGAAGCGAACCCACCGCGACGATCGAGTTGCTTCCTGCCCGTCCGCCAACGACCAAGAGATGCTCGACGATACGAGCAGAGCGCCCGGACCGAAGCTTCCTAGAGGACGCGGCGCAGGCGGCCGATGCCGTCCAAGCCCCCCGGGTCGCGTTGGCTGGGACACGCCAACGCCACTGCACGTGTTGAGCTGACGCGCGAACTACGAACGGTCCGGCGTGACGACCGGTCGGTCCGGCAAACGAGAGCTGGCAGGCGCGCGCCCCGAGAGCATTGATGTCGAGCGCACCGGTACCCCCCTGCCTTATGTCCGGCGTCACCAGCTCAATCAACGGTGTAGCAGGGCCGAATGTGCGATTCGTGCCGGCACCTGCAATCCCCGGAAGCAAGGCCCCCGAGACTACTCCAAGCATGCCGACAGCGCCCAGCGCAGCGGCGACCGACGCAATCCTGGACAACCGCGTGCTCGTCCTAGGCCTCATTTTTGCCTCCCGAAATTTTGCGCCGCAAGTCACATCCCGGCACGATAAGCAGCGTCTTCTATCAGATAGCCACAGAATTTGCGGTCATCTTAGACCCATGCGAACATGTGGAAGCACGATACCGACTAATATGGCACCAGTTACGTCGGGCGCGTCGTCGATTTCATCAAACCGTCTAATCGGCCGCATTCGATGCACCCGCTCCACATGCCTCCTTGGGACGAAGAAGACGGCTGGAGCGCACCGCGCGCGTCCGTGAGTTCAATCGCGCCAGTCGACCTCAAAGTGCCCGATTGGCTCGTCGAAGCCCTTCGCGGCGAGGGGCCCCGCGTCGGAGAACCGGATTCCCTTTCCGCGGCAGAGGTCGTGCACCCCGGATGAGACGACAATGCAATCTGGCTGAGCGCATGAGCACAGCCGCGCGGCCTGCTGCACAGCCGCTCCGAAGAGATCGTCTTGCTCAGTTACGGGCTCTCCCGCGGCTACCCCGATGCGCACCCGCAGTCCCGACTGTCCACCGGCATTGAGCTCTCCAAGCGCCCGCTGGATTTGCACCGCCGCGCCGACCGCTTGGGACGCCGCGTCGAACGCCGCCATGATCCCATCCCCAGTGTGCTTGACTTCGCTGCCGCCGAACTGCGCCAAGCCAGAGCGCACTATCGAGTCGTGTTGGCGAACTAGCTGCATGGCCTCGCGATCGCCCAACTGTTGGGTGAGACGAGTGGAGTCGACCATGTCGGTGAAAAGGATCGCTCGGAAGGCGCTTTCTACATAGGGCTCGCCCGGGGGATGAGTATTGAGCCGTCCAAAGAACCCTCGAACGCTCGTCTCGTCGACCTCGACCACATTCAGCGGAAGCAACCCGTGCGAGGCGCTGTGGGCTGCCTCGACGGACTCCTTGTCGGGACCCTCGACGAGGCAAAATCCGCTGCCGGCCTCCTCTTCGAACCAGTAGGTAATGAAGCGTACGCCGAACCTCTCTTGCACCTCGAGATCTCGCAGGTGAGCGTTAGCGATATCGGCGGCCGTCACACCCGGAAGGTCGTGGCGATCCATGTAAAGCGGCATCGAGATCAACTGTACTCCGCCACCGCGCACGGATAGCGCGGCATCCTCATCGAGCTGGATGTCGCCCTAATATCGCTGCGACGTCTTCCGGTCCGCGTGAGACGATGAATCCGTGGTGACCGTGACCTCGGAGACATTGGCGGAGATTGCCTTGGAGCGCTTGCGCTCACTCACTGGCGAGGACGGCTCGCGGTTCCGGCCGGGACAGCTGGAGGCAATTCGGGATGTAGTCGTTGACCGCGCACGAGTGTTGTGCGTGCAGCGCACCGGCTGGGGAAAGTCCGCCCTGTATTTCGTCGCGACTGCGCTGCTGCGGGAGGCGGGCGCGGGGCCCACGTTGATCGTCAGCCCGCTGTTGGCGCTTATGCGCAACCAGATCGCCGCAGCACAGCGGCTGGGGTTGCGTGCGCACACGATAAACAGCACCAACCGCGAGGAGTGGGACGACGTTCGCGACCGACTCGAGGCAGACACGATTGACCTACTGCTGATCAGTCCGGAGCGCCTGAACAACCCGCGTTTCCGGGAGGGCATGCTGCCGCTGTTCGCCGCATCGGTAGGACTGCTCGTAATCGACGAGGCGCATTGCATCTCAGACTGGGGGCACGATTTCCGCCCGGACTACCGGCGCGTGAAGGACATGCTCGATGCACTCCCGCCCGGGGTTGCTGTGCTCGGCACGACGGCTACCGCTAATGACCGTGTTGTCGGTGACGTCCTTGAGCAGCTGGCCGCTCCCGGCGGTGACCCGCTGCGCTCATACCGCGGGCCATTGGCGCGCACAAGCTTGCGTCTTGAGGTCCTTGAGCTGCCGCGGCCCGCCGAGCGGCTCGCGTGGCTGGTGCAATATCTGCCGACGCTCCCCGGTTCGGGGATCGTCTACACGCTGACCAAGCGCGACGCCGACCAAGTCGCGACCTTCCTGATGGCGAACGGGATCTCTGCGTTGGCCTACAGCGGCGAGCAGCAGACCGAGGAGCGCGTCGCCACCGAGAAGTGTCTGCTGCGCAACGAGGTCAAGGCCGTTGTCGCCACCAGTGCGCTTGGAATGGGCTACGACAAGGCTGACCTGACGTTCGTCGTGCACTACCAAGCGCCGGGCTCGGTCGTTTCCTACTACCAGCAGGTCGGCCGCGCCGGACGCGGCGTCGAGCACGCTGACGTCGTCCTGCTGCGCGGCGGCGAGGATCGCCGGATCCAGGACTTCTTCATCGAGCAGGCCTTTCCCGATAGCGAGCGGGTAGCAGCGGTTCTCGCGGAACTGGAGGCCGCCGGTGAGGAGGGCCGCACAACGCGCGAGCTGATGGCAGTGATAAACCTTGGCATGAGCCGCATCGAAGCGATGCTAAAGATCCTTGATGTCGAGGGTGCGGTCCGCCGCAACGGAACCCGTTGGCAGTCAATCCCGGATGCGGATTGGACCTACGACGCGGAGCGCTATCGGCGGGTCACCGCGCTGCGCCGTGCAGAGCAGCAAGCGATGGCCGCGTTCGGAGCCGACGGCCGTTGCCTGATGCGGACCTTGCAGGACGAGCTCGACGACCAAGCTGCACAGGACTGCGGTCGCTGCTCGATCTGCACCCAGCCACGCTTCGCTCAACCGCCTGACCAGGCCCTCGTTGAGCTGGCAGAGCGTCACCTGTGCGCCAGACCGGTAGAGCTACAGGCCAAGAAGATGGCACCCGATGCCGCCGGCGCGATGCGCAAGATCCCCGAGCATGTACGCACCGAGCCAGGCTGGGCGCTCGCGCGCTTCGGCGACGGCGGCTGGTGGCCCGCCGTCGAGCGTGGACTACGCGAGGGATCTTTTGACCACGAGGTCGTCATCGGGCTCGCGGATGTCCTGCGTGGTGCGGGCACACCCGTCGCCTGGGTCACGACTGTCCCCTCTGCGCGCCTAGGTGACGTAACGACCAGGCTAGCCCAGCGTCTCGCCACCGAGCTGGGGGTCCCTCACATAGAGCTCGTGACGCGCACCAAGGCTCGCCCGCCTCAGCTCAACATGGCCAACGCCGTGCAGCAAGCCGACAATGTCCGCGGCGCCTTCAAGATCATTGCTACGCCACCACCAGATACCGGCGTGCTCCTCGACGATCGTCGCAACTCGGGCTGGACGCTCGCGATGGTCGGCGGTCAGCTTCGCCTCGCCGGTGCCCAGCGTGTCGTACCACTCGCACTCGGGACGCTGACCTAACGAGCTGAGGTGGCGTCGTGCCGAAGCGGGCATCTCGCGAAGCAAAGCGAGCCTGCTTGCGGAACGGTCTCGCGATCCGCGGGCCACAGCCAAGTGGGCCGATGATCGAGCTTGTGCGCCACTCTCGAAGCGCCCTACACACCCGCCGGTGCAACATTCTCGAAGATCGCGGTCATTCCCTGACCACCCCCGATGCACATGCTCTCAAGGCCGTAACGCCCTCCGCGACGGCGCAACTCCCGCAGCAAAGTAGCCAGGATCCTTCCGCCCGTCGCTCCGACTGGATGACCGAGTGAGATGCCCGACCCGTGTACGTTGACGCGCTCGAGGCCGTCGGGCAGATCCCACTCGTGTAGGACTGCGAGCACCTGTGCCGCAAACGCCTCGTTGAGCTCAATGAGGTCCATGTCCTCCATCCTCAACCCGGCTCGCTCAAGGGCCCGCCGAGTCGACGGGACGGGACCGATGCCCATGCTTGCCGGCGCCACACCTGCGACTGCCCACGTCACGAGGCGGGCGAACGGCTGCAAACCGAGCTCTGCCGCCTTGTCCGGGTGAGTGACGATGCACACGGCCGCGGCGTCGTTCTGACCGCTCGCGTTCCCGGCGGTCACCGTCGCCTCTGGGTCGGCGCGCGCCATAAGTGCTCGCAGGTTGCCGAGCCGCTCAAGCGTTGTGTCGGAACGCGGGTGCTCGTCATGCTCGATCAGCCTCTCATCCCCCCGGCTCTTGACGGACACAGGAACGATCTCCTCAGCGAATATGCCGCTCTCTTGAGCGGCAACCGCGCGCTGGTGCGAGCGCAGTGCGAGTTCGTCCTGCTCAGTGCGCGAGATCCCATACTGGCGGCGCAGGTTCTCAGCCGTCTCGATCATGCCGCCGGGCACCGGAAAGTGGAGCCCGCCGGCGGTCACTCGCGGCCGCGCCAGCCGGTCCTCCAACGTCACGCTGCCGCCCTTGATACCCCAACGCAGACCCATCGCATAGAACTCGGCCTGACTCATACTCTCGGCACCCCCCGCGAGAACGAGATCCGCAGCACCGGTCTGGACCTCCATGCAGCCGAGCATGATCGCCTGAAGGCCAGAACCGCAGCGCCGGTCGAGCTGAAGCCCCGGAACCTCGATCGGCAGACCCGCGTCGAGCGCGGCCACCCGACCGATCGCCGGCGCCTCGCCATTCGGATAGCACTGGCCGAGGAGCACGTCGTCGATCTCCAGCGGCGGCAGCGATGTTCGCCGGAGAAGCTCCCGGATGACCGTCGCGGCCAGCTCTGTGGGCGGCACGTCGCGGAAAACGCCGCCGAAACCGCCGACGGCTGTTCTCAGCGGCTCGCAGATCACAGCTTCGCGCACGGTTGGACAGCCTGCCACAAATCGCACTAGGCGATCTTGAACACGGCGACGGCGGGATTCGAGTAGACGAGGCGGGCGACACGGGCAAGGCCGGGGGAGGAGGGACCGTGAATACGGTCGACCAGGATGTAGCGCACGCCATAGCGGCCCTTCAGCAGGGAGATGGCCGTGGGCGATGCGTCCAGCACGGCTGCGTCGTTAATCGCCAGCAGGCGCGGAAACGGCGAGGAGGTCTTTTTCAACGCCACATATTGTGCACCTAGTGGTGTGTACTGCCAGGACTCCAGGAACACCGAACGTTCGGCGAAGGCGGAGTAATAGACGTAGCGAGAGCCGCCGTTGCCACCGAGGCTGTGATTGTTCACAGCGATTACGGCCGACGACGGCGTATTGTGGCGCAGCCATTGGAGTCCGCGCAGCAGGCCGGTGGTGATGCCGCGATGAGAGTTGACACCAGAGGGCTTGAATGCACTCTCTCCGTGCAACCAGTCGTCGAGGGCTGGCGCCGCCTGCTCGGTGAGCTCGGAGGCCAATGCCAGGCAGGTCAGAATGAGTGTCCCGAGCACCAAGATCTGGTGTCTCGCGCTGAGCGAGATTCCTGTCACCCGCTTGTGCAAGAGCCAGACCGTGAGCGCGACTATGCACGCGAGAAACGCATAGGCGGGCAGCAGGCCGACGGTGGAGCCGCTCGCCCACAGGCCAATGGCGACCGCCAGCAAGCCAGCCGCGCAGAGCAGGGCAGGTTGAACGAAGTCGAGGACTTCCAGGTGCAGTGCGCTGACGGCTAACGTGATCCCCACCGCTGAGACGATGCTCGCGGCGAGAAAGCCATAGACCACGAAATAGACCTGACTGTCGCCCGGCACCGCAAGCAGCAGGAACGGTGGCAGCGATACGGCGAGCATGCACAGCAGCAGACGCTCCGGGGAGGCCGCGGCCCGAAGTGGTAGCCAGCGCTCCTTGACGAAGAAGACCCCGACGAGCGAGAGCAGCAACAGGCACAGGACGACCACGCCGGCGACGGTGGCGAGCAGGGCGTGAAGGAGCGAATGGCCGGCTTGATTGTAAATCGAGGCGAGGCCTGTGTAGCTGAGGAAGTTCAGTGGCCTGAGCATGATCCCCTCACCGCCGCCGCTATATATGAGCACGTAGCCGGCGAGTCCGATGGCGGAGATGACGCCCAGGCTCGATATGTAAGTGGCCTTGAGCGTTTTCAGGCCGGCGCCGCGCAAGGGCACCTGCCCCAAGATGAACAGCGCCAGCCCGGCGACGAGTATCGGGACGACCGAGGACTTGGCGCCAATCGCGCCGAACGACAAGAGAGCGAGCGCAAGCGCCAGGCAAATTCGCGACCCGCTCGCCTCAGGTGTCAGATAGGTGACGAGCGAGATCAAGATGGCGAGGAAGAACACGGCGCCGAGCTGGTAGGAGGGGCTAAAGAGAAAACCAAGCACGGGAATGCCGCCGCCGGCCAAGTTGACCGGTGAGAAGTTCACCTCGCCCGCGAACAGGCCAAGGGCGACAGCGGTAAAACCCGCGGCCAGGCTGCCTCCCAGCTTGCGCCCTAGGGTGAAAAGCTGAACCGCGATCACACCGACCAGGAACGTCGGCTCCAGGCGCATGACGATCGTCGACAGGTCAAGCCGTGTCACCTGGGCTGCGGCCGCGACTGAGATGTTGACGAATATGTGGTAATGGAGAGCCACGCCGCTTACACTCGGGCTTAGGAAAGGCCAGTGGTGCAACAGCTCCGCGGCCAAGGAGACGTTGAAGATCAGATCGGGGTAGTAGCTGGCGCTGTGGATGTTGCGCGGCAATGGGCTTGTCGCGAACAAGGCCATGTAGACAACGAGGACGGCGCCGACCGTGAGCGCCAGCATGGCGAGCGCGGACTTGAGCGTTATGGCCCGCGGAAGTCCGGTAGAGCGTGCGGGCGCCAATGTCTGGCGACGCAAGTAGAGCAGGGGAGCGGCTAGGACGACGAAGACCGCTGGATAGATGGAGAACAGCCAGCGCTCACCGACGGCCGCGCTCAGGACAAAGCAGCCGATTTGGATCGCCAGGCCGAAGGGAACGATGAGCGCGAGCGAATCGGCCGTGACGCGCGGGCGTCCCACGAGCAGGATGTAGGCGAGCAGTCCCGGCACGATGGCAAACGCGATCTGAAAGCCGGCGAAGAGAAGCAACTCGGTCAGCCTCACCCCGGAGAGGAGCAGCGCACTGCACACGATCGCGACGCACAAAGTCCAGATGGCGAGTACCGGTCCAGGTGCACGCGTGTGTGTAACTGGAGGCGTCGCCGAAACGCGCTGCGTGGTGGACGTGCTCATGTCGGACTCGACGTCGAGTCGGGCCACGTGGCGGAGGCGGTCATGTCGGACCCGACGGTTCCATCGCCTCGATAGGCGAAGTCGCGGAGCGCTCGAGTCGCACCAGCCCATCGGCGTCAGATCCCGCTACGTGAAAGCCTGCCCTTACGAACATGCGCAGCGAGGCTTGGTTGCCGGGCTTGACGTGGGCGCACAGCAAGGTTGTGCCTGGATCGGCCAGTGCGCGTGCACTGGCCTGGAGTAGCGCGGCCGCTCCCAAACTGCGACCGCGCGACGGCGGAGCCACGGTGATGTGGATCTCCGCGACGCCCTCGCCCACGACCTCGACGCGCACGTTGGCAACCGCGTGGCCGTCGCACTCGACCATGCATGCCTGTGTGGAGACATCGCTCAGCGTCCGTTGCAGCCAGCTCGCGTGCTCCGAAGGCGTGATCTCGTGCGAAGCTCGTGACTGGTGTCGCGTCTCGGGATCGTTGCGCCAGGCCAGTAGGCATGCGGCGTCCTCGGTACGGACTGGGCGCAGCGTCAGGGCAGGCGCCAGCGCGACACGGCGCCCGTCGCTCGATGAGATACGCGCCGCGTCGATCACGGCGAGTACCTGCTGAGCCGAGGTAGCGGGCACCGGTGCCGGCGTGCCGTCGCGGACTGCCTGCAGGAACCGCTCGAGCTCTCTGCGGTAGGTCGGCGCGACGTCGCTTGGCAGCGTCTGTCGCCGCACGGTCCCGGAAGGGCCGTGTTGTGTCAGGGATTGGTCCTCCCAGCTCCAGTGAAGGGTCCCGGCAGACCCCACGATCCGGCAACCGCGAGTGTAGGCGAGGTCGAGATAGTCGACTGACAGCTGGATGACCCCTCCGCTGGCAAGCTCGATGGAGATCGACGCTACATCCTCGACATCAGTCTCGAGCTCGGATACACGGCGCGCGAGCGCGCTCACCGAACGCGCGGGGCCGATAAGCCACAGTAGGTAGTCGAGCTCGTGCACGGCCACGTCGAGCAGAACGCCACCGCCCAGCTCTTTGCGAGCGCTGTAGCTGTCGCGGTAGTCGCTCTCGGGCCGCCAGCCGGGCAGCCACGAGCCACACCAGGCCGAGACTCGAAGGACGCTCCCGATGGCGTCCTCGGCGATGAGCGCGCCCAGCGCTTGCACGCCGGGATGCTCGCGCAAGTTCATCGCGACCGAGAGCATCGTGCCCCGCTCGCGGGCGAGCCAGTCAAGCTCGGCAGCCTGAGCGCAGTTGAGCGCGAGCGGCTTCTCCACAAGCACCGGCACCCCGTGCTCGATCGCCACTCGCGCATCGGCGACATGCTCGCTTGAGGGGCTGGCTATGACCGCGGCGTCGGCTCCTTGTATGCACTCGCGCACACTGCTCGCGGCGAGTGCGCCGAGTGGCGCTCTTACGGTTGGGCTGGGGTCGTAGACCACGAGCTCATGGCCGAGCGCGAGTGCGATCTCGGCGTGGCGCCGGCCGATCGAGCCCTGCCCGACGACCGCGACCCTCACGGCTCTAGACCTTCTCCCAAGTGATGACGTCGTCGATCTCGATATCCACCCGGGCGGTGCGACCGACCACGCGATCGATGTCCTTGGGCGCGATGCCATAGCCGGGGCGCTTGACGACGAGGTGCTCCCGCGCGATCCGGGTACCGGCCGGGATGTCCTTGGCGGCGATCAAGCTGCGGCGGGCGAGGCGGTACATCTCCTCGGCCTCCGAGGTGCTCGGTCCCTCCAGTCGGCCATTGCCGAGCGCCTGCTCGATGGCGCGTATCCCGGTTACAAGCTCGCGCAGCTCGTCTGGCTCGATCGCAAATGGATGGTCAGGGCCGGACATCGTGCGATCGAGCGTGAAGTGCTTCTCCAGTAGTTCCATCCCGAGGCCGCGTGCCCCCAATGCGACGGCTATGCCTGTGGTGTGATCGGACAGACCGACCGGCACGCCGAAAGCGGCGCGCATGGTGCTCATCGCACGCAGGTTCATGATCTCCGGAGGAGATGGGTAAAGGGAGGCACAGCGCAGCAGCGCAAGCTGCGAGCAGCCGCCGCGCTGGGCGGCATCGAGTGCTTCCTCGATCTCTCCGTAGCTGGCCATGCCGCATGAGAGAATCAAGGGCAGTCCGCTGCCCGCGGCGGCCGTGATCAGCTCCAGATCGACCAGCTCGAACGAGGCGATCTTCATCGCGGGCACGCCGGCCTGGTGGAGCTCCTCGACGGCGTCCGTGTCGAACGGCGTGGCGAAGAACTGGATGCCGCGTGTGCGGGCGTGGGCAGCGAGGTCCCCGATCCACTCACGCGGAAGTGCCACGTCTTCAAGCAACTGGGAGATCGGCTTCTGAGATTGGCCGTCCAAGTAGGCAAAGCGCGGCGTCTTGCTCGAGTAGAGAGCCTTCCCCGAGTACACCTGGAACTTGACGGCGTCGGCGCCGGCCTCGTATGCGACGTCGATCAGCTCGCGGGCAATGCCGATATCGCGATTGTGGTTGGCTCCAGCCTCGGCGATCACATAAGTTTGGGCGCTGGGTCCGACCGTGCGGTCTGCGATCTCGAAGCTGGCGGTGAACGAACGCGTGCTCATGCCGCTCAGCTGGGCACGCGAAACGCCGGTGTCAATGGGGGTCCTTCGAGGTTATCTGCGACGTTGTCGGGTAGAGCGCTCGAGAGCACGTCGAAGGCCGCCTCGTACGCTTCGATCGCGACGTCGATGTCTGCCTCTGTGTGGGCGTAGGAGATGAAGTTGGAGCCGTTGAACAGGACTCCGTGCTTGATCATCTCCTGTTGAACCAGTGACTTGGCCGGCAGTGTCGTCCCGCCAGGGTCGGGCTCGCGCACGCTCACGATCGTCCACGGAGCGGCACCCGAGCAGTCCACCCAGTCGCCAAGGTTGCGGCACTCGATGGCGCCTGAGATTCCCTCTTGCAAGCGCCGGCCCAGTCGCCACAAATGCTCGTGTACCGGCTCGTTGCTGAGCACGTCGATAGTCGCTCGTGCGGCTGCCAGCGAAAGTGTCTCGCCGCCGTGGGTGCCTGAGAAGAAGACGTCTTGCAGCATGTCCATCGTCTCGGCTGGACCGGCGAGCGCCGAGATCGGCATGCCGTTGCCCAGCGCCTTACCGAAGCAGACCAGGTCGGCCCGCACGCCGAAATACTCCTGCGCTCCACCCGGTGCCAGGCGAAAGCCGCTGATCACCTCGTCGAACACGACGAGCGCGCCGTGGCGGTGAGCCAGCTCGATCATCTCCCTCAGCAACTCCGGTGCTGGCTCGAGCATTCCAACCGGCTCGCACACGATGCAGGCCACTTCTTGTGGGCAGCGCTCGAAAGCCGCCGACAACCTCTGCAGATCGCCGAACGGGACTGTCTCGAGCAGCGAACGAACTGCCGCGGGCACCCCCAGATTGCGTGTGGTCGAGCCTATGTACCAGTCGTGCCAGCCGTGATAGCCCGTGACGATCACGCGCTCGCGGCCTGTGACGGCACGCGCGAGGCGCACGGCGGCGCTTGTGACGTCAGACCCTGACTTCGCAAAGCGCACACGCTCGGCGCTGGGCACGAGCTCGACGATCCGTTCGGCCACCTCGATCTCGATCGGGTGGGGAAGCGAGAACGTGATTCCGCTTCGCAACTGCTCGACGATGGCTCGCTCCACTGCCGGGTGACGGTGTCCCAGCATGACCGGCCCGAGCGCCATCGGAAAGTCCAGGTAGCGGTTGCCGTCGACATCCCAGACGTGGGCGCCCTCTGCCCGTTGCAGATAGGTGGGCGCGACGCCCTGGACCCACTGGCTGGGTCCCTTGCTGAGTGTTTGGCTGGCGCCCGGAATCAGCTTGCTCCCGCGGCTCAGCAGCTCGCTGGACCGGCGCAGCGATCGGGCCTCGACGGGGGACGGCGGTTTCATTCGCGTGGTATCTCCACGGAGCGGGAGCGTGCATCGTCATTACTTGTGTCGAATCCAGCTCCCGCGCCTGCGAGCGTCTGCTCACAGGGGGCCTCTGGTGCACGGCGCATCTGGTCCTGTTCACGGGGGGCGTCTGGTGCACGGCGCATCTCGCCCTGTTCACAGGGGGCCTCCAGCGCACGGCGCACCTCGCTCACGACCCGCGTGACGTCGTCGTCGCTCATCGTGGGGAAGATCGGCAGCGAGAGTGCCTGTTCGTAGTAGGCCTGAGTGGCGTCCAAGCCCTCCATCGTGTAGCCGAGCGACCTGTACAGACCGTGAACCGGGATCGGGATGTAGTGGAGCTGAACCCCGATTCCGCACGCGCGCAGATGGTCATAGGCCGCGCGGCGACGAGTCGCGCCCTCGCGAAATCGCACGATGAACAGGTGGTAGGCATGGCGGGCGTCCGGCGAGCGGGCAGGAGCGGGAAGTCCTAGCTCGGCGGTACCCTCGAGCAGCTCGCGGTAAAGAGAGGCAATCTGGTTGCGCCTCGCTATGAACTTGTCCAGGCGTGCGAGCTGGTGCTCGCCCAACGCGCATTGGAAATCGGTGATGCGGTAGTTGAATCCCAGCGAATCGATGTCGTAGTGCCACCCGCCACGCATGACGTCGTCGTGGTACTCGCGTCGACGTACACCATGGGTACGAAAGCTCCGTAGGGCCTCGGCGAGCTCGTCGTCGTCCGTGCTCACCATGCCGCCCTCGCCGCTGGTGATCGCCTTGACAGGGTGGAAGCTGAATGTCGTCATGTCGGCGACTCTGTCCCCGCCGAGCGGGCGTCCGTTGCGCAGCGCGCCGAGCGCGTGAGAAGCATCCTCGATGATCGTCAGACCGTTGCTACGCGCCGATTGCAGCGGCCCCAGCTCGACCGGCAGCCCGGCCATCGAAACCGCCACGCATGCCTTAGCGCGTGCGACCAGACCGGCGTCGAGTGCTCGTTGTGAGTCGAGGTTGGCGGTTTCAGGGTCGATATCGCAGAACACTGGGCGGGCGCCTAGAAACAGCGCGCAGTTGGCGGAGGCTACAAAGCTCAGTGGGGTCGTCAACAGCTCATCTCCAGGGCCCAGACCGGCGGCATGGGCCGCTGCGTGCAAAGCCGCCGTACCGTTGGCAAAGGCGACCGCATGCCTGGTCCCAAGGTACTCGGCGAAGGCGCGCTCGAAGGACTCCACGCGCGGTCCCTGCGTGAGGAAAGGGTCTGCAAGTGCGGCGCTCACTGCCGCGATATCCGTCTCGTCGATCGCCTGGCGACCATAGGGAAGGAAGTCCGTCAAGGCACCATCTGAAGCGATGGCAGCATTGCCCGCAACTCCTCGGCGCTCAGCTGCTCAGGATTGGTGTCGCTGCTGTAGCGAAAGCCGTCGGGCACCGGGGTTCCTTGTAGATAAGGATCGTCTCGCCACAAAGGGAACTCTGGATGGATTACGTAGCAATCCTCAAGCTCATGCGTGTGACGCGACTCGTCCTCGGTGAGCAGGACCTCGCTCAGCTTCTCCCCGGGGCGGATACCGATGGTCACGCGTTCGGCCTCGGGAGCGACCGCTTCGGCGATCTCACTCACACGCATGCTCGGGATCTTTGGAACGAAGACCTCGCCCCCCTCCATCATCTCCAAGCGCGAGAGCACGAATTGGACCGCTTGGCTGAGGGTTATCCAAAATCGTGTCATCCGCTCGTCGGTGATGGTGATACGGCCACTTTCTGCCTGCGCGAGAAATATCGGGATTACGCTGCCGCGACTCCCAACCACGTTGCCATAGCGCACGCTCGCAAAGCGGGCCAGCGAATCGGAGGCCAATGCGTTGGCCTGTGTGACGATCTTCTCCGCGCACAGCTTGGTTGCGCCGTAGAGGTTGACCGGGTTGACGGCCTTGTCGGTGCTGAGCAAGAGTGTGCGCGGCACCTCGTTGGCGATTGCCGCTGCGACGACGTTCTCGGCGCCGATGATGTTTGTCTGTGCGGCCTCGAACGGGTTGTACTCGCATGCAGGTACCTGCTTGAGCGCGGCGGCGTGGATGATCAGATCGACGCCGCGTGTCGCGCCGATGAGCCGGTTGCGATCGCGTACGTCGCCCAGGAAGAAGCGCAACCGTCCCTCCCCGGCGTAGCGAGCTTGCAGCTCTGATTGCTTCAACTCGTCTCGGCTGAAGATCCGGATGACCCGCGGGTCGTGCTCGGCAAGGAGCGTCTCGATACAGGCCTTGCCAAACGAGCCAGTACCGCCGGTGATAAAGATTGTCTTACCGTTCAGGTCCATATCGCGGTGAAGCATCGTACGGATCGGTTCCAAGGACTGGGAGCGTGCCAAGTCTAGCTGTCCACCTCCGTCAAGAGGAACGTTCACAGATTCTCATCGCGAGGTAGCGCTCGGTTAGCGCGCGCGCTCCGCGCTCCGCGCCCTGACCGTCGAAGGTCTTCCTGCCACGAGCGGCGAGCCCTCGGCGCAATTCGGGGTCTGCCAGCTGTTCGAGAGCGACTGGCAGGTCGGTCAAGGAGTCGCCACTCGTGAGGTCCAGGCAGAGGGCCATACGGCCATTGTTCAAGCCCTTTACGACACGACTTTGGTTGGCGGCGATCGCAATCGCGACCTGTGGGACGCCCGCGCAAGCGAGCTCGTATGCGGTCCAGCCGGCCGCCGTGATTGCCAGGTCGACATCGGCGACGACGTCGACCAGTGCACTTGGCGCGGGTAGGTGAATCACACGAGATTCGTCCATCTCGATTGTTTCTGACTGATGCCCACCGGCGAGGATGATGTCGGCCTCCGGGAAGACCGAGCTTGCTATCTGAGCGATCGGGCTCAGCAATTCGCGTGCCGGTAGCGATCCGCCCATCGTTACGAGCACGCTGCGGATCTCGACGGCGGCGCGACCTGCACCGGCAAAGGCCGGATCGAGCGGCGCATAGGATGGGCCGGCGAGCAGACGTGGGCTCGAAGGCTCGCTCCTGTCGAGGTGATAGTCGAGCAGGACGCCACATGTCGGGCAATTGTTTGCCTCGGCGAGCGTGACAACGGGCAGAGTACCCGCCAGTTCGCATATGGAGGAGGGCGCGATCGCATACGAGTCGAGCACCGCGGCCTCGCAATCTTTAGCCGTAACGCCGCAGGGCGCCTCGAGGTCGGATGCGCGTGCGACAATTTCAGTGCGCGCCAGCAACCACTCGGCAAGTCCCTCGTAGGCGCCCACGAAACTCACCTTCCAGCCGATCTGCGCAAGTGCCTTGGCCAGTGGGATGCAGCGCGCGACGTGTCCCGCTCCGATTTTCCGATCGCCATCGCAGCGAAAGACGATGCGCTCGTTCCCGAGGAGTGGGATCACGTGAGGTCCGTTATCGCCGACCTTGGGCTCTCACAGCTTGATATCGGTCGCGTGGACACGTGGGTAGCTTATGCACCATGAGTTCCGCCGTTGGAGCGTTGGCGATCGTTCAAGCGCGCATGTCCTCGACGCGTCTACCCGGCAAGACGCTTGCCGACGTCGAGGGAGAGCCGATGCTGGCACTCCTGCTGCGCCGTCTGCGCAATGCGCGGCGGATCGGTGAGATTCTCCTCGCCACCAGTACGGATGTCCTGGACGATCCGATCGCGCAGCTTGCATCGGCAGTTGGCGTCGCGGTGAGTCGCGGTTCGCGAGAGGACGTCCTTGAGCGCTTTCTAGTCGCGATTGCCGGCCGCGAGGGACCGGTGGTGCGTATTACCGGCGACTGCCCGCTGATCGATCCCGGCGTTGTGGATCGTACGATCGAGCGGTTTCTGTCGGTGCCTGGGTGTGTCTATGCGAGCAACATCGAACCGCGTACCTTTCCCGACGGGTTGGATGTGGAGGTCTTCGACGCGGGCGCGCTGTGCATGGTCGCGCGTGAGCCGCTGGATACGTACGACCGCGAGCACGTCACGAGTGCGATCCGCGCTCGGCCGGGGCGCTTTCCCCAGACGGCGCTTGTGGCCGAGTGCGATCTGGGCGCGTTGCGCTGGACGGTCGACGAGCCAGAGGACCTGGAGTTCGTCCGCGCGCTTGTGCGCCGCTTGGGAGATCGTCGGCACGACGCAGGCATGGCGGAGATCCTCTCCGCGGTGCACGAGGAACCCTCGCTGGCCGCATTTCACGGGTGCCGCGGATAGACGCTCAGACCAGGTCTGTGTGGCTATCTCAGACCGGGTCAGTGTGGTCTTCTTAGACCAGGTGTCTGAGTGGCCTTCTCAGACCAGGTCTGTGTGGCTTTGGTACTCGATTACGCTGTCGAGGATCTGATCGAGCGATCTGTCGACACGCCAATCGATCGCGCGTTCGATCTTGGCGACATCCGGCACGCGTCTCATCATGTCTTCGAAGCCGTCACCGTAGGCATCTTTGTAGGACAACAGTTGAATCGGGGAGGAGGATCCTGTGCGGTCACGCACACGCTCGGCGAGCTCCGCGATGGAGACCTCCTCGGTGGAGCCGATGTTGAACACCTCTCCGTAGTGGTCTTCGCCGACCATGAGATCGGCGAGCGCCTGGATGGCGTCGGCCACGTGCATGAAACACCTGCGCTGAGTGCCGTCGCCGTAGATAGTGATCGGCTGCCCTGCCAAAGCCTGACTGACGAAGCGGGGGATAACCATCCCATAGCGGCCTGTCTGTCGGGGACCCACCGTGTTGAACAGCCGGCCGACCGTGATGGGAAGCCGTCGCTCACGCCAATAGGCGATGGCGAGGAACTCGTCGATTGCCTTGGAGCAGGCATAGGCCCAGCGACCAAGGGTGGTCGGTCCTATGAGTAGGTCGCCGTCCTCTCGGAACGGGAGTTGCGTGCTCTTGCCATAGACCTCGCTGGTGGAGGCGATGAATAGTGGTCTGCGCTTCTTGGCGGCACAGGAGAGCACGATCTCGGTGCAATGCACGTTGGTCTCGATCGTACGCACGGGGCTTTCGACAATCAGCTCCACGCCTACCGCGGCGGCCAGGTGGTAGACGATGTCCGCCAAGTCGACCGCCTCCGCGACGACGCGCTCGTTGTCGGCCGAATCGATCGTGTACTCGAAGCGCTCCTCCGAGCGCAGGTGTGAGATATTCGCCATCGAGCCGGTCGAAAGGTCATCAAGCACGTGCACCGTGTGGCCACGCTCCAAAAGCTCCTCAGCCAAGTGGGACCCCACAAACCCGGCGCCGCCGGTGATCAGAAAGCGCATGGGCGTCAAGCTTCCCTGGCGCTTGTCGGAGACGCGTTTACCGGAGATGCGCCCGCTGGAGGCGCGTCTGCAGGAGCCGCGTTTACCGGAGAGGCACCGGCGGGAGGTGCACCCATGGGAGACGCGCTCGCGGGAGGCGCGCTCGCAAGCTCGTCGGGCAGCCCAAAGTCGCCACCGTCAAGGATTCGCTCGCAGATCCAGTCCAGATGGGGGTCCGCTCCTGGGGCGAGGGCCGCTGCTTGGCGCGGGAAGCGTTTCACCTTGCCGTCTTCTATCTCGATGAGCGGAAATGGGATCATTGCGCGGAAGAAGAACATGTGCGCATAGCGCGTGGCGCGCTCCACGTCCACCGTGGGGAGCTCTGTTTGCTCGAGTCCCATGATGCGCGCCAGGTCCTCAGGTCCCGAGAGGTCGATGGTGAAGCCGCGGCCGCGGTAGTGGGTGTCGCCCGCAACAGCCACCTGCTTGCCGCGCACCGCCGCCTCCAGGCCTACAGTGGTGGTGTAGGTGAGCAATAGGTCCGAAATATCGAGGAGCGCGTAGGAGGAGAGAGCGTCCCCCGCAGAGACGAAGCGAACGTTGGCGGGAATCTCGGAAACCCTGGAAGCGATCACGTCCTGCACCTCCTCCCGTGTGCCCCAGCGGGCCTCCGCTGGGTGGATGCGCACGACGAGCACGATGTCTTGGTCTGCGGCCAGACGCACGGCTTGCTCCACCCAGTCGAACATCGAAGTGAACCCAACGTCGTGGCCGATGGTGGCGCTGTCCCAGGTTACGTTGGTGAAAAGCGAGACCAGGCGCTCGCGTCCGCTCAACCCCAGATGGCGGCGAAGTTCTTCGGGGTTCTCCTCGGGCCGCTCGTAATAAGATTCGTGGGCCCCGACTCCACGGGCGCGATCCTCCAAGAGGCCGAGCACCTCAGATCGTTGTCGGGCGCTCAAGGGCAGATGTCTCACCTTCGCCCAAAGCCGGTCGACGTCGTAGTCGGGTGCGGGTGTGTCTTGCGAGAAGACCAAGGCGCCTCCTCGCGGTGCGATCTCGTATGTGGGGACCCGCGCGCCACGCTTCAGTGCAAGCTGGCGAATCGTGCTCTCCGCATTGAACAAGCCGTTGAGCAGGAAGACTATGTTTGGGTCGAACCTCTCGAACACCGCCTCAGTCGCACGACCAATTCCGTCGGTCGCAACGGCGAAGTCCTCGATCACCTCCTGTGCGCCGGGAACGCGATCGAGCTCGGTGGCCTTCAGCAACCATGCGGCGCCCACGGCGGAGGTATCGCACAACGCCGCCGTCCGCTCGCCGGTGGGTTTGGTGGGAGCTCTGCGAGCATCTTCTCCCCATGGCATGAAATCGGCCAGCCGGTAGTGCTTCAAGCGGGCTACCGCCGCCATTTGGTCAGTCAGCCAGCCACAGCGATCGCATGGCCGTGGGTAGGCACGGCTCGCCCAGCCAAGCTCGCATGCCGGCATACCGCCTCCGCAGGTAAGAAGTGCGACATCCGCACCGCGCAGGCGCAATGCCTGGGCGATTGCCAGCTCATATGCGTTGTGGGCAGACCAGCCGCGCAAAGAGCCGACCAGTACACGCTGAGTGCTCCGCTGATGCTGAGTGCTCCGCTGAGGGAGGTGTGAGCGTGGGACGAGATCCGGGTCCATCTGGTTGCTGAGAGCCCTCATGTCCTCGAGCGCCAGGGCACGGAGCTCGAAAGCCCTGTCAAATCGCCGGCGAATGCGAGCGAGCACCCGGTCGGCCCAGCTTGGACGCAGGTTGCCCTTGCCACCCATTCCACGTAGTCCCTTGGATGAGAGCATGCCCGACATTATCCAGGAAGCGCGCCATTTTAGTGATCGGCGTGATTTGGCTCAGCGGTTTGCGGGCGGCGCTCTGTTGCCTTGAGGCTATAGAGGCGCTTATCCTAAGGCTCGTGCGATTCCTGATGCTCGAACACCATTTCGCCCAGGACATCGACGCGCTACGGCGCGTGGCAGGCGAAGACCTCGAGTTGGACGTGCTGCCCTATGAACTGCTGCGCTCGGAGGCTTTGCGCGTCCTACCGCAGGAGGTGGCGAGTGGGCTGGAGGCGTTCGCCAAGCCGGAGCTCGCCGGTGCCAGGCGCCGGTATGAGGCAATTTTGCGCGAGATCTTGGAGGATCGCTTCACCCAATCCCCGTTTGACGCTGTGGTGGCGCCATCTGACACCTTCTTCTACGTTCGCTCCATGCCCGCCGCGGCTCACGCGCTCGGGGTCCCCTTCCTTGTTGCCCAGAAGGAGACGACTATCTCCGAGCACACGATGCGCGAGCACGCCGAGAAGGTACGTCGCTTCTCGCCCCCTCAGGCCGATCGCATGACTGTCTGCAGTGAGAGACACAAGTGCTTCTGGGTGCGGACGGGAGCCCCACAGGCAAGCATCGCGGTGACTGGACAACCGCGATTCGACTTCTATAGCGATTCCTCGGCGTGGCCTGTGGCATTGCCTGGGGGAGACCGAGGACCAAGCGTTCTGTTTCTCTCTTATGCCGTTGGCGCCTACCATCCGGGTGGGGAGCAGGGCTCAGACGCATGGAGCGCGCTTCACCTGCAAACAGAGCTCGGGCTCCACGAGCTGGCGCGACGAGGCTGGCGAGTACTCATCAAGCCCCATCCTCAACAGCCGCTCGACTCTTTGCGGGAATGGCGCCAAAGGGCCGGAGACTTGTGGGGAAAGAAGGTCTTTCTGGTGGAGCCTGGGGCGGACGTGCGGCGCCTGATCGTTGCGGCTGACGTTGTAGTCGGCTTTCAGAGCACAGCATTGCTGGAGGCGATGCTTGCCGGTCGTCCGGTTCTCTACACGGGTTGGGATGAGACGGCAACGGCGCTTGGCGGCGAGATCCTTCCTTTCCAGCAGTGGGAGCGTGAGATCGGGGTCGTACGCCACGCGGAGGACCTGCCTGACGCGGTAGCCATGGCAAGAGGCCAAACGTGTGAGGGGGAGGTTCAGCGCAGCAGGCGCGAGATCGTCGAAAGCCACCTCGGTCCACTGGATGGAATGGCCGCCGAGCGCACGATATCGGTGCTGCGAGAAGAGGCGACCATGTGGGCGGAGCGGCGCGGCGCGCCCGAACAGGCGTTGCGCGAGCGGCTCATGCGCCGCAGATCTCCACTACGGCTCGCTCGAAGGAGTAGGGCCTGGTC
Source organism: uncultured Solirubrobacterales bacterium (assembly GCA_963731565.1). Taxonomy (GTDB): domain Bacteria; phylum Actinomycetota; class Thermoleophilia; order Solirubrobacterales; family Solirubrobacteraceae; genus Palsa-744. Next base: position 2,487,981 of record CAVSWG010000001.1, on the reverse strand, counting down.
GCGTGCCGCCCGGCGCCAAGCGGGGAGAGCGCTCGGCCGTGATTGAAGGCTGCGCTCCCGGGTTGACCGCTTGCCGTCAAGGCCCACGCTGGTCAACAGGCGCTTTGGCCGGCCGGTGGGGCTCACGTTTAGTCGATGGGTGCTCGGGCCAGTTGGGGCTCCTCTGGAACCTCCGATCCTGAACTGTTGGAAGACTGTTCCTGGAGTCGCAGCCGCTCGTCGAGTAGAGCTTGACGCTGGGCTAGTGTCTCGCTCTGGTCGCTGAGGCGTGATACGGCTGCGGAAAAATGCAGCAGCAAGAGAATAATGAAGCCGATCGCGATGAAGAAGAGGGCGTTGGGGGGATAGATGACTCCCATTGCCCGGCTGATGCTCGCAAGCGCACCACTCCAGATGGCGAGTGCAAGCAGCACGATGGCCGACAAAAGCCATACAAGGGCATAGCGCTCCATTAGCCGGCGGCGGCGTACCATCTTGAGCACCGTCAACAGGAGCACCGCGGCTCCTATGATCGCCACCAATTGGATGCGTGTGAACATTTTGAATTACATCGCTTGCTCGGCGTTCACCGCCTCGCCCTCGCCGAGGTGTATCACATGGCGGCGGCGGCCGAGTCCGACAAACAGTGCAAGCAACACCTTGATCATGTAGTAAGCGGACTTGCCAGTACTGATCGAGGAGGTTCCCCCACCGCGCGTATACATCCTCACGGGGATCTCGCTCATACGCAGGCGATGATGATGGAGCATCAAGACCGCCTCCACCTCGGGATAGTCGTGAGGATAGTCCCGGGCAAAGAGCTCGATCGCCCTGCGGTTGTAGAGCCGGAATCCGGAAGTTGGATCGCTCACACGCATTCCGACGATCAGCGAAAGCAGGAAGGCAAAAATGTGGATGCCGGTCCGACGGCTGAGCGGTGCCGGATAGCGGTGGTCGTCGGTCAAGAAGCGAGATCCGCACACCATGTCGACATCCTCCTCCTCCATGGTCGCGATCAGCCTCGCCAATTCCATTGGATCATGTTGTCCGTCTCCATCGACTTGAGCAAGAAACTCGTAGCCGTGATCGCGCGCGTACACGAAGCCAGTCTGCACGGCTCCGCCGATACCCACGTTGAACGGCAATTTCAGAACCTTGGCTCCTGCCTGACGGGCGAGCACGTCGGTTCTGTCCGCGGAGCCGTCATCGACGACAAGCATGTCGAAGTCGGGTGCATTTCGTCGAAGATCTTCGACGACGTCGACGATCGTGGCCGACTCGTTATAGGCGGGTACGACCGCGAGATATAAGGATGCTGTATTCACGCAGTGAGGTCTCCCGCCGCCAGGCCAGTCGAATGGGAGACTTCGAGGACCCTCTCGATGAGCGCACCCCCGCATAATTGCCGGTCCGTATGGGCGTAGAGATCACAGCCGTCGTCGTTTCCTTCGGGGACCCCGATTCTTGCTTGACCGCGATTGAAAGTCTGCTCGAGCAGTCCTTGAAGCCGATGGAGGTGCTCGTCGTGGACAACGATCCCGGTGGGGCGAGCGCGCGCGCGTTGGCCGATCGAACCTTCCCTGGCGTTAGGGTCATGGAGCCCGGAACCAACCTTGGCTATGTAGCCGGCGCCAATCTCGCGGCGCGAGAGGCCAGGGGAGAGTGGCTGTTCTTCCTGAACCCGGACGCAGTGGCTGGGAAAGACTGCCTGGAGTGTTTGCTGGAGGCCGTCGATGGTCTCGACGTGGCAGTCGTGGGAGCGCAGGTCCTCCTTCCCGACGGTCGCGTCAATGCGGGCGAGAATCCGGTCAATATCGCTGGTATCTCGTGGGCGGGTGGGTATGGCAGCGAACGCGAATACGGGCCAGCGCGTGATACGGCCGCCGTGTCGGGCGCTGCCCTCTTGGCTAGGCGTGATGCATTCATGGAGATCGGTGGGCTGTGCCCCTTTTTCTTCATGTATGTGGATGACACCGATCTCGCGTGGCGCATGCGACTCAGCGGCAGACGAGTGCGCTATAGCCCGGAAGCGGTCGTTGTCCACGCATACGAGTTCGAGAAAGGAGCTCATAAGTGGTTCTATCTTGAGCGAAATCGCGTTTGGACGCTACTCAGCAACCTACGACTGGGCACGCTCGCTCTACTGACGCCGGTGCTGCTGGCCACTGAAGCGGTCATCGTGGCGCGCGCGATTTCCGAGGGCTGGCTTGTGGAGAAGGCCCGCGCCTGGGCCTCGTTGCTGGCGCATATGCCTAAGCTGATCCGCTGGCGCCGCTCGGTTCAGATCACACGAAATGTCTCCGACTACAGGATCTTGGCGCAATTCTTAGGAGGCATACAGACCCAACTGATCGACACTCGCCTACCAAGCTGGGTCAACCCACTTTTGGAGCGATACCGTCGATTCGTGCTCCGCGCGCTCGAGCGCTCAGGGGATTGAGCGCACTGTTCCGATACCTGCTTTGAGTTTGGCTCACCAACCCGGCCTCCTGACACGCCGCCGCCGCTTGCATCAGTTGCGCGAAGGTGATCCCACTCATGTCCGCTACCTCGAGCAAATCGTGCTCGCCGTCAGCGTAGTTAAGCACCCATAGGAGAGCATCTGTGGAATCGGTGTTCTCACGCGTACCGAGCGTTCCGTAGAGACCTCGGGCTCCGAGCTGAGGCTCGCACATCGGTACGCGGCTGACATAGCGCCCATTGGCGTCCAGGACACGCAGAATGCGCTCGTAAACGTCGATCGACTCGCGCAGCGCGGGGATCGAGATCAGCTCGCGATCGTCCAGCGAGGTGTGGTACTCGGGGTAGCTCCCATAAATGGATCGCATCACCGACGCCACGGGTAGGTTAAAGCCCGGCGAGCAATATTGGCGCTCGTCGCTGCCGGTGGGGAAGAAATCGAGCACCCTCGGCTGCTCTGGCAGCTGGTTTAGTACGTGCAGGGCAGCACGATCGGCGAGCGTGTCGCCCCGACGCGAGCGCTTGAGCGTGAAGCGATCGCCGGTGCCGACGCAGGTCACTACATAGCCGGCCAACAGGGCCTTGCGCAGGTGCTTGCCACGCAACGATAGATAGGCGATCGCGCCGATGGTCTCGGGTGCGAACACGAACCGGTAGGTGAGCCGACGTGAGGGCCAGCGCGAGAGACGCCTATACAGAAAGGCAGCCACCAAGGGTCCTGATAGCTCGTTGTTGGCCAAGGAGGGGTGGCAAGTGTAGGTGGAGATAAGGACCTCTCCCTCTCCATGTCCTGGCAGTACCGCCTCCCCGATCGACAAGCTCCCTTGAATGTGTTCGGTGTCTATCACCACCTTGTAGTCGCCCTCAGGCAGCTCGTCGCGCTGACGCTGGGATATGCAGAAGCCCCAGCGCCGCTCGTAGTAGCTCGTGACGTAGGGGATTGCCTGTGGCTGGTCGGGGAGGCTGTGCAAGTGCTCGTCCAGCTGAGCCCGCGTAAGTGTGCCTCGAAATGGTGCGGAATAGTTGAGAAGGTGGAGGTTGTTCTCGTGTACATCGAGGATTCGCTCGCCCTTGGGGGTGAGGACATAGGCTTCGTTGACCACCCACTCTGGTGGTACCGTCCAGTCGAAGACCTTGGTGGCGCTGGCCACCTCTATGCGCTGCAACGGCGCGAGCTCGGAGAGGATCGCGAGGGTTTCACGAACCCCCTCGCCGGTGATGCTGCGCAGAATCGGCCACAGCCTGTCAAACAGCAGCTCGATCTCGCGGAAACTCTCAGATCCTTCGTTCATCGAGCATGTCCTGGGATTGCGGGCATTCTCTAGGCATTGGGCATTCCCTATCACCTAGATCAGTCAGTTCAGCCGCTATTGGTTGCCTCCACTACTCCCGCGGAACACAGGAAGTAGCCACGCCAATCTGAAGGATCGTGCTCGAGGGCAAAGGCCGCGCGACGAAACGCGTCGCCGAGGGCGGGCTCGAGCACGGGCGGCGCCGGGTGGTAGTGGTACCAATGGATGCGAGCGTCGACGAAGCCGTTGCACTGAAACTCGTTGACAATCTCGAAGGGATTGTGGAACTTGGAGAGGATCGCATCGTAGCCGGGACTGTCATCGCCGGTAGTGGCGCGAATCTTAGGTTGGTCCATGGCCAGCCGGGGCTCCAGATGCTCGACTACCGCCTGTGCAACCTCCGGATCGATGCCTCTAAGCAAGTCCTCGACGATGAACTCCTTTGTCTTTCTGTTGAAGGTAAAAAGTGAAAAGAGCTTGTTGCGGAACTCGACCAAGGCCGTACCGCCCGGCTTGAGCAGCATTTTCACGTTCTCGAGGAACAGCGAATCGTTGGCCACGTGGGGCAAAACGCCGGCGGCGATGACGGCGTCGAATGGGCCATTGCGTAGCTGGTGGGCGAAGGTTACGCAATCTTGGATGTCTCCCCAAGAGATCGTCGACGGAGGTAGGCCTGCTTGTGCGATTCGGGCCCTGGACTGCTCAACCATCGCCTCCGAGATGTCACAGCCTGCCATTTCGATACCCATCTCCGCAAGTGTGAGCAGGGGTGTTCCCTCGCCTACGCCCACTTCGTACACTCGCCGGGCACCCAGCGAGGCTAGTCTGTTGACAAGCATTTGCAGCCTGAAATAGTTGGCTGGATACTCCACACTCGTATCGAGCTGCTCGCGCCGGTATTGGAGGTGATAGCCGGCGGCCACCGCATCGTAGTGAGCCGCCACGCTAGCCGTCTGATCATCCAGCGACTCAGGAGTTGCCATCAAATAAGTTTATCAGGCTGAGTTTTTGTATGCAACTTGCTGCTCGGCGATCCTCTGGTCTCACCGCGATCCAGTCCGGGGCCCCTCAATTTGACCTTGGTCGGTTGCTTGGAGTGAAGTTCTAACTGTAATATCGACCGGCAACGAGCAATTGGCTGAAGACGTTATGGGCCAGAAAGAGCAGAATGATCAAGACGCCTACGACTGGGCCCCAGCGCCGGCCTGCTCCGCGAGCCGCGAGCACGAGTCCGGCGCCGAGAATGGGAAGCAGCGGAAGGAGGTATCGGGGGTCCGTGAAAAGACCTTCGGATGAGTCGATATAGGAGCTGAGTCCAATCAGCGTTAGGAGCCCGATGGCGATTGTTGCGTAGACGACCACCTCAGCCATGCGCCGACGCAACGCGGCCCGGCTGACGGCCAGAGTACGCACGCACAGCAAGACGAGTATTCCCGTCGGTACCAGCGCTAGATTGTTGACCCAACTTGGAAATGAGGTGTCGAGCCAGCCATAAAAACCGACTCCCCGGTTAAACCAGAGCCCACGCGTAGTCGAGAGGCCGGGAAAATAGTTGGTCATTCCGGGCAGGCGGGGGAGATACAGTTGCCAGACATAGCTGGCCTTGCTGATTATCGATCCATGCGCGCCTTTGAGTTTCAGGACGTCTGAGACGACCCCCAGCGTGGCATGGCCAGATAGTAGATTGATGAGGATGTAAAGCCATACCGGCGCCAGGGCGATCGCGAGCGCGATTCCAAGCGAACCATAGGCAGCGCGCCCGTCGGTGCGTGAGGCACGGACGGTCAATACTGTCAATCCGAGGAGAATTCCGGGGACCAGTCCGATGAAATTCGTCTTGGTTAGGAAGCCCACGGCGATCATCACGCCCATCGCGATCGCCAGCGGTCTTGTGAGCCCGCGGCGGAAGGCGCGGGCGAGTCCATAGAAGATCACGGCGGACACGGCTGTCAGCATCGAGTCGGGATTCACCGCGCCGGATATGAATCCGAGTAGCGGTGTCAATGCCACGCTGAGAGCACCGACCGTCCACGCCCATCGCTCGGCGGGTAGCGTCTCGCGGAGGAACAGGAAAACGAACAGCGCCGTGATTCCCGCCATCAGGGCACTCAGCAATCGCATCGCCTCGAGTTGATCGAGAAGCGTGCCCGAGGATGCCAGTCCATAAGGAATCGTCTCCAAGGCGTAATAGAGCGGCGGATCTGCGTAGGCTCCGCCTACCCCTCCTTCCCCGTGGCGAGAGAGCCCCCGATTTAGATCTTCCTGCAGTCGGCGCTGTTCCGCGGGGGTGGAGATCGTGTGGGTTTCCGGACTCTGACGAACTTCGTATTGGCGAATGTCGCGCAATACGATTTCCTCTTCGGGTGAAAAAGTAGATTCAGAGGAAGTCGGCAATTTGGTGTTCTCAGCCAGTTGCTGGGTATAGGCGAAGTGGGTCTGCTCGTCCGTGACCTGAAAGGGAGGTGTCAGGATCGACCAGCACACGGCGCTGATACAGGCGACCGCCGCGCAGAGCCAGGCGGCACGTGGGATTCGGCCGAGCGCTTCCCGAATGCGCAGCAGCAGACCGGGTTTATCCGGATGGCTCGCACGTTTGCGCTTGGCCCGTCCCCCGATGGCTTGCGCCTGCCTGATGAAGGATCGCGTCCCGACATTGCCTGTCTTAGCCGATGCCCCGGTCGACCTGCGAACGCCAGTCTTCGTCTGGTCGCGCCGGCTCATCGCAGCTCCTCCAGTATGAGTCGCGAGGCGATGGCGACGGCCGTGAGCATGAGTATGAGAACAAGGAATGCTGTCCATTTGCCGCCGGGCGCATGACCTAGCCCCAAGTGTTTGACTACCGAAGGGGCGAAAGACCACCAAGACTTCGAGCCAGGGTGAAGATAGGCCATATGCAGTTCGGCTTGCTGCAGCGGGTTGGCTGTTTGGGCGGTGGACGAGTGCTTGGGAGCACCGTAAAATCGGATGGGCTCGACCGCCGGCCCCACCGTTGTGCAGATGCGCGCGTTGCTGACGGGGTGTGCCAAGGGTTTCACAGGCACAGTGACCGTAGGGATCGACGGTCCCCCCGCTATCTGCCGTCCTTCTGCAAGGACGCGTGAGCCGGTCAAGATCTTGACAGTTACCCCGGGACTGAAATGGAGACCTTCGATCCCGATCTGAATCGCCGATGTGCCCCGCGGAATGGTTGCGGCTGCTTGGCAGGTACTAAGCTTTCCCCTTTCTTCGAGTTCTATGTAATTTTGTCCTGAGACTGAATTGGCCGCGAAAATCGTTAGCGGCGAGTGCGCCAAGACCACGACAGTCACAAGTCCAATCAGCGCCAGTCCAGCGGCGAGAGCGACTACCACGCTTCGTCGCATTATGTGCGTCCACCGTTGAGTTCAAGGACGAGCATGATAATCCAGTTTACAGGAGGATTCGGCTGAATAGTCGTTGCCTGCCTGGCCGTCAGATCGTGCGGTAGAGGAGAGACGATTCGAGGCGATGTCTCTGACTTTGCTCTGCCTTGGGACCAACTTCGCGGAGTGGAGCTGAGGCAACCTCGTCGAAGCTCCACATAGGCGATTTTGAAAGCCTGAGCCTGCGTTCAAGGTCCCGGCCACGGAGATGCCTAGGGAGCCGGGAGACCACATAGACTGCGCGACACCATGACTCGCTTCAAGGAGCCCCAAGACCCCGACTTCGTGCGGATGAATACATCGATCGGCTTTGACTGGCGGCTGTGGCCGCAGGACATCGAAGGCTCGCGCGCGCACGCGACGATGTTGGCCGCACAGAACATCATCTCCGATGAAGATCGCGACCTCCTGTTGAGCGGGCTGGAGCGGGTGCGGAGCGAGCTGCAGGAGGGCCGGCTCCGGTTTGCGACCGGGACCGGCGAGGCGGAGGGCGGCCAGCCGGAGGTCGCTCGGGACGAAGACATACACATGGCTATCGAGCGGCGCCTAATCGAGATCGTGGGCTCAGTTGGCGGCAAGTTGCACACCGCGCGATCGCGCAACGATCAAGTGGCGACCGATCTGTCGCTGTACACCCGGCAGCGCGCCGTTGATGCCCAGGAAGCGATAGAGCGTCTGATGGGCACGTTGCTGGAGCGAGCCGAACAGCACCTGGACTGGCCCCTGCCTGGCTACACGCACCTGCAGCGTGCTCAGCCCGTCTACCTCAGTCACCACCTGCTCGCCTACTTTTGGATGCTGGCACGAGATCGCGAGCGCTTTGCCTTCACAGAGCGTCAATGCGGGCGCCTGCCGCTAGGAGCCGGTGCGCTTGCGGGGGTCAACTTCGATACAGACCGCGAGCTGGTGGCTCGTGCGCTCGGCTTCGAGGAGCCCGCCCCGAACTCGATCGATGCGGTCGCGAACCGCGACTTCGCCCTCGACTACCTGAGCGCGGCATCGACTTGCGCGACCCACCTCTCGCGCTTGGGCGCCGAGCTGGTCTTGTGGTCGAGCGCCGAGTTTGGCTTTTGCGAGCTGCCCGACGCGTGGAGCGCCGGCTCCTCGATCATGCCCCAGAAGAAGAACCCTGACGCGGCCGAGCTTCTGCGCGCCAAGGCCCCGCGGGTGGTCTCCCACTTGGCGGGCCTACACGGCGTGATGCACGCTTTGCCGCTCACCTACAACAAGGATCTGCAGGAGGACAAGGAGCACCTGTTCGACGCGGTCGACACGCTCGAGCTGGCCCTGGCGGCAGCGCAAGGGATGATCTCGGGTGTGAGCTTCAATCAAGAGCGACTCGCGGCGGCAGCGGGCGACGAGCTGATTGCCGCCACCGATGTGGCCGACCTGCTCGTTCGACGGGGGTTGCCGTTCCGCGAGGCCCACGGCGTCATCGCGGGCCTCGTCCGCACGGCGGTGGACAGCGGCAGGCAGCTGTCCGAGTTGAGCCCCGAGGAGCTGGGCGCCCAAAGCGAACTGCTCGACTCCCCCGAGGGCAAGAGCGAGTACTACAAGGTGCTGGCCCGCGACTCCTGGCTGGAATCCAAGGTCTCGCAGGGCGGCACCGCTCTCCCGCGCGTGCGTGAGCAGCTCGAGCTAGCGCGTGCCGTGCTGATGCGACCCGTCGCCGACTGATGGCAGGCGGCGAGGTCGACACGCGCTTGCGCTCGCGCGGGGTGGAGGTCGACGCGCGAACACCCCAAGGCGGCGCTGCGGCGACTAGGAGGTGTGTTGCCTCGAAAAGGCCTCCTCGCGCGCCGGCGCAAGAGGTGCTGCCGGCAGAGTTCTATGCCCGCCCCGTGCTCGAGGTCGCCCGGGACCTGATCGGGTGCCTCGTCGAGCATCGCGGCTGCGGCGGGAGGATCGTCGAGACGGAGGCCTATCACGAGAGCGAGCCGGCTTGTCACGCATTCATCGGCGTCACCTCGCGTACGCGTACCTTGTACGAAGATCCGGGCCGCGCCTATGTCTACCGTTCCTATGGGATACACGCCCTTCTGAATGCGGTGTGCGAGCCAGTGGGTGTGGGTGCCGCCGTGCTGATCCGAGCGCTGGAGCCGCTCAGCGGGATCGATGAGATGCGGATGCGCCGCGGCCGCGCCCGCGATGTTGAGCTCTGCTCGGGCCCGGGAAAGCTCACGCAGGCGCTCGGAGTGGGCATCTCGCACAACGGCGGCAGTCTGCTTGACGGGCCGGTCACGATACGTGCAGGAGAGGGCAATCGCGGCAACCATGGCGACCATCCAGTCCCGGAGATAGAAACACGAGAAGCGATAGTCGTGGCGGGACCTCGCATCGGTATCACCAAGGCGGTGGATCTGCCCTGGCGTTTCTGTGCCGTCGGAAATTCACATGTCTCGCGACCGTGGCCGCCGGCCAGGGCAGCGGCCCGTGAGACGCCCGCCTAGCAAAGTGATACGTCCGCCTAGCGAGTGACCCGCCTAATTAATTAACCTGGCCTGGTCTGCAGCTGATCAACGGGCGCATAGTCGTCACGCAGCGGTTCGGCGCCGTTCGTGAATCGAACGACAGCATCACGGTCAAAGGTGCCAGTGCTTTCGGTAATTGGCTTGCGCTCGGCTGGCAAGGGTCCATTGGAGGCAAGCAAGACCGCGTTGCCCCCTTCGGGACTACCGTCCTTTTTGACGAATGTGATCATGCGGACATTGGTGAACGCGGCAAGCAGTGTCGCGGTCTCGGCACGCAACAGTTTGAGCGGGGGCAGATCGACTATGTTGAGTGCGTATAGACCGTGAGGCCGCAGGACGCGCTGAACTTCGTGTAGCCATTCGGTCGTCATCATCTGCCATGGCACTGTGAGGCCACTGAATGCGTCTCCTACAACAACGTCAGCGCTACCGCTCGGTTCGCGTCTAATCGTCACACGCGCATCTCCGACCGTTGCGCGTAGATCTGGGGATGTGCGCAATCCAAAACGTTTACGATCGAATTCGACAAGCTTGCCATCGACCTCGAGCACATTGGCGTGGGAGCCTGGACGGGTTGCCTCCAGCCAACGAGGCAAGGTGAACCCTCCTCCTCCGACGAAAACAGCATTGATCGGCGTTCCCGGGCTTCCGATTGCGGCGATTGCACCGCCAATCCACTGGGTATAGGGAAAATTAAGATAACGAGGATTGGTCTGTTCCACCTCGGAGTTGAACTGCCGGTCGAGCACTAGCAGTTCAGCCGTCGGTCTTTCTGGGTCGAATTCAACCCGCACGCAGTGATATATGGTTTCGGCTTCGCACGGAGAGTGCTGTGCGAGCGTGAACAAGGCCAGTGCAATAGCTACGATCATGGTTCCTGTGATCGTGCTGATTCTCAGCAGTCGGATGTAGGCGCCGAGTCCGATACCGGTGAATATGAGTACCGCCCCGATCGCGAGCACCGAGCTACTGACCGGTAGCAGTGGTACGAGCACGAAGCCAGTTCCAAAGGTGCCAATTAGTGCACCTGCGGTCGCCCACGCTGAGAGTCGCCCAACGATCGTTCCGCTGGCTCGCAGATCGCGCAACTGCAATCTTGCGACTGTCGGCGTGGCGGCACTCAGCACTGCCGCCACCGGCACCAGGGCCGCGAATGTCACCCCAACAGCGGAAATGCTGCCACCTTCACTTGCCGAGGGGCCGAGCGCGCGTATGATCGGGACAGTCAGTAGTACGAGCAAGCCGCCGCCGATCAACAGGCCGACGATCAACCAGTACGGGTTGACACGATCCGCAGTCCACCCGCCAAGCGCAGCCCCCACCGCGATCCCGAAGAGCACCGCGCCGATGATCGAGGTAGTGGTTTCGAGGGTTAGCCCCACATAGGGCGCGAGCAGCCTAACGGCGAGGATCTTGAGCACGAGCACCGCGCCCGAGGCGATGAAGACGAGCCCCGCCGCAATCGGTGGTGGCAGAGAGTCAGTGGCAGCGTCGAACTTGACTTCGGGTTGGGCGGGTGTTGGCGGCGTCTTCACCCGTGCCTTCGATGATGCTCGCGTCCCCATGTCTAGGTAGCCCAGTAGCCGGCGTGGGCAATCGACCTGCCCGGTCTAGATAGGTGACTCCACGTGACGCCCGGGCCGGCACGGCCGTGCCAGCGCAAATGGGGGGGTGCGATCGAAATGCTCAACAGGCTGATCTCATCTTGACGTGTGCACGAGAGGCCATGACCGAGGTCACGATTCGTTCAGCAATATGGACGATGCGCGGCGGGGACGTCAATCTCGTGGGGGCTCGAACTAGGCTCCCGGGTTCTCGAGATGCTCAAACGGGCCTTGGAGCGAGGCTCAGACACCCGAGACGAGTTGGAGACAATGCGAACTAACCGGCGAGCCGATGAGTCGCTTGTCGCGTCAATTGCCTGGGCTGACGCCGCCCGTCGCGCCGGTTCCCCCCGATTTAGAGCTGGGTGTCCCTTCCGTAGACGGCGTCGCGGGGGCGGGAGTAGCCGGTGGCGCGGCCTGAGCCGGTGTGGGTTCGGGCGTCGATTCGGGCTTGGGCACAGAAGGGCTCGATTCATGGCTGCCGCCACCCGTCGCTGGTGCGTTCTTCGAAGCTTCGTTCGATTCGCCGGTCGGTTTTCTCGCCGGCGCCGCAGCGCCAGCCGTTTCGGTGGAGCTTGGGAGGGCTTCCCCTCCACCCGCGTCCGTGGTCCCTTCAATGCCCGCTTTCGCGCTGGAGCCGGCCTTCGCCGAGGCTGCTCGACTGGCGCGGCTCTTTTCCACCTGGATAGCCGAGAGCATGAAGTTGTGCCAGATGAGCGCTGGGAAGGTCCCGCCGAGCACGGGGGAGCCATTGAAGTCGGTGGTCATCGGTACAAGGCTGTCGGGATAGCCGACCCATACGGCCACCGTGTACTTGCTGTCCCAGCCCACGAACCAAGCGTCCCCGTAGTTTGACGTGGTGCCGGTCTTGCCTGCGGCGAACTGGCCGATCGCGGCCGCTCTGGCTGTGCCGTACTGCAGGACGGTCTCCAAGACAGAAGTCTCCGTCGAGGCGACTTCGGGAGGCAGGACGCGCTTCGTTGTGACGGTATTGCGATCGCTGTGGTGTCCGCTTGAGAGCGTACGTCTGCCCGCGCTCACTTCCTGGATGCCAACAGGCTGGGAGTCGGACACGAGCGAGCCGCTCACGCGATCGCCGCCGTGGGCGATCGTCTCATAAGAATGGGCCATGTCCAGCGGCGTGACTCCCACCTTGAGGCCGCCGATCGTCATCGCTGGGTTGGTAGAGAGCGGGGTTGTAATGCCCATGCGATGTGCCAGGCGGGCAATATGAGTGGTGCCGACCTTCAGGCCCACTTCGGCGTAGATCGAGTTGTCCGAGTACGCCGTGGCGGCGGTGAGCGTGTTCGAGCCGGTGTAGGCACCTTCGTCGTTGTGAACGACGAACTTTTCCGTGCCGTGGTGGCTGTGAACGTAGAAGGTCTTCTGCTTCGAGGTCCAGACAGAGTCGGGGGAGATGCCGTCCTCCAAGGCCGCCGCGAGGTCGAATGCCTTGAAAGATGATCCCGGCTGGCGCTCCCCCTCGGTGGCAAGGTTGAAGGGGGTCTTGTCGTAGTTGCGTCCTCCCACCATCGCGCGCACCTGGCCCGTGGAGTTTTCGATTGCCACGAGCGCCGCCGCTGGGCCACCGGGACCGGGCAGGTAGCCGTTGATGGCCTGTTCGGCGGCACGCTGCAGGTCGAGGTCCAAGGTTGTCTTGATGCGCAGGCCCCCGTTGAACACGCGCGGGGCGCCGTAGCGTTCGATCACCTGTTGCTGCACCCAGCTGGTGAAGTAGCCGACGTCGACGCCTTCTACAAGTGGTTGATGGGGG
>CAVSWG010000001.1:0-2470000 GCA_963731565.1 uncultured Solirubrobacterales bacterium | reverse complement strand
AACCGCGCGCCTACAAGCGGTGGGAGCAGACTTGTTCTGTGACCGCGTGCTTTTTGCATAACGAGCCGGCGAGTTACTCGTCTGCGGCAAGGTTAAGCGATGAGCGGAGCCGTAGCGAAAGCGAGTCCTAATAGGGCGACATAGTCGTAGGCGGTATACCCGAAACTGAGCGAGCTATCCATGGGCAGGCTGAAGCGGGGGTAAGACCTCGTGGAGGGCCGAACCGACCTAGGTTGAAAACTGGGCGGATGACCTGTGGATCGGAGTGAAAGGCTAATCAAGCTCAGTGATATCTGGTTCTCTCCGAAATATATTTAGGTATAGCCTCGGATAAATTACGTAGTGGCCGTAGAGCACTGTTTGGATAAGGGGCCCTACCAGGTTACCGATTTCAGGCAAACTCCGAAGACCATTACGTCTACTCCGGGAGTCAGTTGCTGGGGGATAAACTTCAGCGTCGAAAGGGAAACAGCCCAGACCGCCAGCTAAGGTCCCTAAGTACTAGCTAAGTGGGAAACGATGTTCGAGTGCATAGACAACCAGGAGGTTGGCTTAGAGGCAGCCATCCTTGAAAGAGTGCGTAACAGCTCACTGGTCAAGTGTTCGAGCGCGGACAATGTAACGGGGCTCAAGCTAGTCACCGAAGCTGCGGGTGTGTGAAGTCTTCGGACTGATCACGCGGTAGGAGAGCGTTCCCATGCCAGTAAAGCGGCGGCGTAAGCCAGCCGTGGAGGCATGGGAAGTGAGAATGCCGGCATAAGTAACGAAAGAAAGGTGAGAATCCTTTCCACCGATTGCCCAAGGATTCCTGAGTAAAGTTCGTCTGCTCAGGGTTAGTCGGGACCTAAGGCGAGGCCGAAAGGCGTAGTCGATGGCCAACAGGTTGATATTCCTGTACCACGTCGCTTCCGTTTGACCGATGGGGGGACGAGGAAGGCTAAGGGAACCCAGGCGATGGTTGTCCTGGGGTAAGCATGTAGGGGTGGCCCATGTTAAATGCGGGGCCGCATAACCTGAGGTGCGATGCCAGCTGGCACTAAGCCGGCGAGTCCCCAACGCCATACCTCCGAGAAAAGCCTCTAGGGAGGAAGCGCGTGCCCGTACCAAAACCGACACAGGTGGGCAAGTAGAGAATACTAAGGTGATCGAGATAACCATCGTTAAGGAACTCGGCAAAATTGCCCCGTAACTTCGGGATAAGGGGCGCCCCAGTAGGGTAAAACTCTTCGCGAGTCGAGCCCGAGGGGGCCGCAGTGAATAGGCTGAAGCGACTGTTTACCAAAAACACAGGTCTCTGCTAAGTCGTAAGACGACGTATAGGGGCTGACGCCTGCCCGGTGCCGGAAGGTTACGTGGAGTTGTTAGGGCTTGACCCGAAGCAGCGAAGCTAAGCCCCGGTAAACGGCGGCCGTAACTATCAGTTGACCGAGGTAGTTGTAAAACTTGGCTATATGCTGGAACACCCGTGTATCCTGCACTACTCGTAGCGCCTGATTCTGTCCGAATCGGGTGTTACAGTGAAAATGTGACAGGTGCGGACAATCAGCAGGAAAGGCCCAGAGTTGAGTTGTGTCAGGACGGTTTACCGTTTCGACGGTGTCCTGGTCGACGTTGAAGCTTTGGGAATCCTCAGAGACTATACGCCGAGCTCATTCTCCAAACCGAGAATGGGATGAGATAGTCCGCTCTCATGGGCGACCATGAGAATCCGTCAGAAATGAGCGGATCGCTTGAGTAAAGTACTCAAGTAGTAACAGTAGGAACGGTCCTAAGGTGACAATCGTTGCCCCCTGTTGCAGTAATGCAGCAGGTGCAGTTGGCCATATGCTGGAACATCCGAGTATCCCGCACTACGAGTTTCGTCCGAAGTGGGCGGTACCGTGAAAATGTGACGGGTGCGGACAATCAGCAGGAAAGACTCAGGCTAGAAGGCTGGGTCTCTGGTTTCATCGACGGAGAGGGCTGCTTTTGCGTGAACATCAATAGATGCTCCGCAACGCGGCTTGGCTGGCAAGTCCGGCCGGAGTTCGTCGTGACCCAGGGAGCACGCAGTGTCGGTGCTCTCGAGACTCTAGAAGAGTTCTTTGGCTGCGGAGCCATCTATCGAAACACTCGACACGATAATCATCGTGAGGATGTGTATCGGTGGTGCGTACGGCGGCGTGACGATCTTTGTGATCGCATTCTTCCGTTCGTCCAATTGGTTCCGCTACGCACCTCTAAGGCTCGAGACTTCGAACATTTTGTTCGAATACTGGAGTTGATGAAATGTGAACGCCATCTAACGCTTACTGGCATCGCAGAGATTGCGAAGCTAGTGGAAGGCATGAATCGTCGTAAGCCTTCCTCCTTTCTGAGTATCCTCAGAGACTGTACGCCAACCGCCTCACCGTGAGGTGAAGATACAGTCCGTTCTTCATGGCGACATGAAGAGGTCGACAGAAATGGTCGACCCGCTGGTCACTTGTGGCCAGTTTAAACCAGGCCGTGCTTTAGGAAGCCTGGTTAGTAACAGATAGAGCGAAATTCCTTGTCGGGTAAGTTCCGACCTGCACGAATGGCGTAACGACTTCAGCGCTGTCTCAACGATGGGCTCGGTGAAATTGCAGTCTCGGTGAAGATGCCGAGTACCCGCGGCTAGACGGAAAGACCCCGTGAACCTTTACTACAACCTGGTATTGGAGTTCGGTGCATTTCGCTCAGGATAGGTGGGAGGCTTTGAAGCGCTGGCTGCGGCTAGCGTGGAGCCAACCTTGAGATACCACCCTTGGTGTATTGTGCTTCTAACAGCATTCCGTGAATCCGGGTGCTGGACAGTTCCAGGCGGGTAGTTTGACTGGGGCGGTCGCCTCCCAAAATGTAACGGAGGCGCGCAAAGGTTCCCTCAGCACGGTCGGAAATCGTGCGTAGAGCGCAAAGGTAGCAAGGGAGCTTGACTGCGAGACCGACAGGTCGAGCAGGTACGAAAGTAGGTCTTAGTGATCCGGCGGTAGCAAGTGGAAGTGCCGTCGCTCAACGGATAAAAGGTACTCCGGGGATAACAGGCTTATCGGGCCCAAGAGTCCACATCGACGGCCCGGTTTGGCACCTCGATGTCGGCTCGTCGCATCCTGGGGGTGAAGTCGCTCCCAAGGGTTGGGCTGTTCGCCCATTAAAGCGGTACGCGAGCTGGGTTCAGAACGTCGTGAGACAGTTCGGTCCCTATCTGCCGTGGGCGTTGGAGAATTGAGAGGATTTGTCCCTAGTACGAGAGGACCGGGATGAACGCACCTCTGGTGTATCTGTTGTCCTGCCAAGGGCATAGCAGACTAGCTACGTGTGGATCGGATAACCGCTGAAAGCATCTAAGCGGGAAGCCGGCCTCAAGATGAGTTCTCCCATCCCCTAGAGGGAGTAAGACCCCTGGTAGACCACCAGGTTGATAGGCCGGATCTGGAAGGGCGGTAACGCCTGCAGGAGACCGGTACTAATGGGTCGAGGGCTTGACGGATTTTTTTGATTCCAAACATATGCATGTTTGGAGTGATACCCGCTGTGGCGCTGTGCAGTTTTGAAGGACCCGAGAAGCGTGGTCTCTCAATAATTTCCGGTGGCTTTAGCGAGGGGGAAACACCTCTTCCCATTCCGAACAGAGAAGTTAAGCCCCTCAGCGCCGATGGTACTTGGCTCGCAAGGGCCTGGGAGAGTAGGACGCCGCCGGTTTCTTCAGAAGCACACGCGAGCCGCCCCACCGGGCGGCTCGCGGTCGTTCGCTCACAGCACGCTCACATTCACAATGACCGCTCACGCCACATCGAGCGTGCCAGGCCATCTGCCTGGTCACATCATGTCGCTGTAAGACGACCGGGGACGGAACCCCGGCTACGATAAGCGCCATGTCCCGCCTCGTCGACCTCTATGCCCGCATTAGCCCCAAGCTCGCGCACAAGCCCGGAAGCACAGCCGCGACGCGTATCCACGCACGAATCCATCGGTTCACAGGCGGGCGCATCGGCTCCCGCGTCCTCGGAGCCGACGTCCTCACGCTACGCACCACCGGACGTCGCAGCGGACAACACCGCGACTCGCCCGTCTTCTATCTCCAAGACGCCGCGAATTACGCGATCGTTGCATCCAATGCCGGCTCCTCGCGACCGCCCGCATGGTGGCTCAACCTCCAAGCCCAGCCTGACGGCGAAGCTTGCGTACGCGGTACAACCCACCCTATTCGCGCACGACCCGCAAACGAAGCCGAGGCAACGACCCTATGGCCTCGCTTCGTCGCGATGTACGCCGGCTACGACCATTATCGGTCGATCACTACACGCACATTGCCAGTAGTGATCCTCGAGCCACGCTGAGGCTCGATCTCGCCGCGGCGTCCACGCTGGGGCAACGGGCACAAACACACCTGCTCGCGCGGCGCCAGAGCTCCGGCGCGCCACACACGCTTGCGGCTTCGCAAAGCCACCCGGTGCGGATGATCGCTCTGATCCGTCTCCCTCCCGCCGGACGAGCGCGAGTCGCACCAAGGCGACTCAATGGGCTCGTCCTGATCGACCTCCCAGTCGACGTCATAATCGTCCTCGAGCAACAGGAACGAGCGGATCAGGTGCAGCGCCGAAAAAAGGCGCCGCGCGAACGGTGGTGTGTCGGTTGAAGAGAACATGTGTTCGTACTGTAGGCTCGCGCCCGGACGGAAGCTGCACGAACAGGCGTTCGATCGGGTAGCTAACGTGAGAATAGGTGTCTAATCCGCTTGCCTATGCGGATTGCGACGACTGGCCCGTGCAATGGGAATTGCAATTGAGCATGCCTCGCGCGTGGGTGCGCGCGCGCAGGGCAGCCGTTTTGGGAAGTGTCGCAGCCGTTGCGATGGCGCTTTGGGCGGCCCCGGCCCCGGTCCCGACTCCAGGCGCTGAGGATGGCGCATTAAGGATGGCCCAAGGGATAGGGGATGTAGGGCGTGTCCGCCAGAGGGTGCCCTACGCGCGCGCGTAGGGCACCCTCTGGGGAGGGTCTTTGGGTCCGCGCTCGAACTAGTCCTACGAGATGGCTGTTACGCTTGCCGAGCGCCTTGAACGGGACTCCCCTCCGGAGCCTCGCAGGCGCATTCAGCTCATGGAGAAGTTCGTCATCGAAGGCGGCGCCCCGCTCTCCGGCACCATGGTGGCCGCCGGCAACAAGAACGGTGCCTTGCCCATCCTCGCCGCCTGCCTGCTCACCGAAGAGGAGGTGCTTGTCGACAACGTTCCCCGCATCCGCGACGTCGACGCGATGCTCGCAATCCTCAAGTCCCTGGGCGCCTCTGTTGAATGGCGAGGCCCGAACGAGGTGGCCCTCTGCGCCGCGGATGTCCGCGACACGGAGATCGACCCGGAACTGGCCGAGCAGATCAGGGCCTCCTTCCTGCTCGCCGGTCCTTTGCTCGCACGCTTCCACCGCGCCGTGATGCCGCCACCCGGTGGCGATGTGATCGGTCGCCGCCGCCTGGACCCTCACCTTGACGCGTTTCGCGCGATGGGCGCCTCCGTGGAATGCAACCGCGAGATCGTGCTCGACGCCCCTGCCGGCCTGCGCCCCACCGACGTCTTCATGGATGAGCCCTCAGTCATGGCCACCGAGAACGCCTTGCTCGCCGCCGCGCTCACGCCCGGCACGACTGTGATCGGAAATGCCGCCTGTGAGCCCCACGTGCAGGACCTCGCGCGCATGCTCGTCAAGATGGGCGCCGACATCCAGGGGATCGGCTCCAACCTACTGGCCGTCGGCGGCGCTAAGCGCTTGCACGGCTGCCAGCACCGCGTCGCGCCCGATCACATCGAGATCGGCAGTTTCATGGCCTTGGCGGGTGTCACCGGTGGAGAGCTACGCATCAAGGACGTGGTCCCCGGCGACCTGCGCATGATCCGCCTCGTGTTTGAGCGCCTCGGACTGTGCACCATGCTCGATGGCAACGACGTGTACGTACCTGGATCTCAAAAATTGGTAGTCCAGTCCGATGTGGGCGACTACAAGGGAAAGATTCAAGACGGCCCTTGGCCCGCGTTCCCGGCCGATCTCACCTCGATCGCCGTTGCCTTGGCCACTCAGGCCGAAGGCTCGATCCTCGTGCACGAGTGGATGTTCGAGAATCGCCTGATCTTCACCGACAAGCTGATCCTGATGGGAGCCGACATAGTCATGTGCGACCCGCACCGTGCGATCGTCACCGGCCCCCGGCGCCTGCGCGGAGAGCGCGTCGAGTCGCCCGACATCAGAGCAGGCATGGCGATGCTTCTGGCGGCCCTATGCGCCGACGGTCGCTCAGAGATCGGCAACATCCGCCAGATCGATCGCGGCTACGAGCGCATCGACGAGCGCTTGCGCGAGCTCGGTGCCCGCATCGAGCGGGTGGCGACCGAGCCAGTCCACGCATAGAGTCCCCGCGGTGATCCACCCGATTCCCAGCGGCACGCGCGACGTGCTACCCGACGAGACGCGCGAGGTGCGCGCCATCACCGATGCCTTGCGCAAAGTGTTCGAGGGGCACGGCTACGGCGAGGTGTACACGCCGGCGCTCGAGTATGAGTCGGTCTTGGCCCGTGCGGAGATGGCCGACGCGCAGCCCGCCTACCGCGTATTCGATGAGACCGGCGCCGTGCTCGTCCTGCGCTCGGACATGACCGTGCCGATTGCGCGAGTCGTGGCCACCCGCTATCCGACCGTCCCGCCGCCCTTGCGCTTTTGCTACTTGGCGCACTGCTATCGCGGTGTGCGCCCCCAACGGGGCCAGCCGCGTGAGCTCCTCCAGGCCGGGATCGAGCTGATCGGCGCCCCAGCACCCCAAGGGACCGCCGAGGCCCTGCGGGTTCTCTGCGCAGCGCTTGACGCGGTGGGCCTTGAGGGCTATCGAATCGGCCTCGGCGACGCTTCCCTGTTCCCTTCCTTGATGGCGAGTCTCGGCGTACCCGAGGACGCTCGTCCGGCGCTACTCGACGCTTTGGCCCAGCGCGACTTCGTGGCGCTCGAGCAGGCCCTCTTCGAGCTGGATCTCTCCGCGCACGCCCGAGAGCTACTGCTGGAGGTGCCCCAACGTCGTGGCGGGCCTGAGGTGCTTGACGCCTCTGCGACGGCTGTGGCTGACGCCGCGGCCAATATGCGCCAGGTGCATGACTTGCTCGAGCCGGATGTGGCGGCGCGGGTTATCTTCGACCTGGGGCTGGTGCGCAGTATCGGGTACTACACGGGTGCCGTGTTCGAGGTCTACGACCCGGCCTTGGGCGCTCCAATCGGGGGCGGTGGTCGCTATGACGACTTGCTCGGGCGCTACGGACGCTCCCTGCCCGCGGTCGGCTTCGCGCTGGGTGTCGAACGGCTGCACATCGCCCTAGCCGGTGAGGAGCGCGGCGAGCCGGGCCAGGCGCATGCGGGGGCACCATGAGCACGATCAACGGACTAACGATCGCTGTGCCGCGTGGAGCCTTGTTCGGCGAGACGGTGGACCTCTTGGAGGGCTTGGGGCTCGATACTGCCGAGCTGCGCTCTAATGACCGCAAGCTCCTGTTTGAGGGCATCGGGGTGATCACGATGCGTCCCTCGGACGTGCCCACTTATGTGGAGTCGGGGGCCGCCGACATCGGCATTACCGGCAAGGATGTGCTGCTCGAGCAGGCCGCCCACGGCTCTACGGACCCGGCGCGGCGCGAGGTCTACGAGCTGCTCGACCTCGGCTATGGGCGCTGCACGATGGTCTTGGCCAGCAAGGCCGGTCCCGATCCGGCCGCAGAGGCTTTGCGACGCCTCGGAGTGATGCGCGTGGCGACTAAGTACCCCCGCATCGCGGCTCGCTATTTGGAGGAGACAGGCAGGCAGGCAGAGATCGTCGAGGTCAAGGGCTCGGTCGAGCTTGCTCCGCTCACCGGCATGGTTGAGGCGATCGTCGATCTCACCGCGACCGGCACCACCTTGCGCGAACATGACCTGATCGTGCGCGAGGAGATCGTGGAGTGCACCGCTCGTCTGATCGCCAACCCGGTGGCACACAAGCTGCGGGCGGGACCAATTGATGACTTGCTGGGTCGCTTGCGTGCCGCCTGAGTCGAGCGTCACCGATGCTCGTTGAGCGCGTAACGCTCGCCGAGGGAGAATCCGGCGCTCCGGCACTGGTGGCCACCAACCTGCGCCGGCTAATCGGCGGGGTCGAAGGCGTCGAAGACGCGGTCGCAACGATCGTCTCGCACGTACGCGCGGAGGGCGACGAGGCAGTCAACGAGTACACGCGCCGCTTCGACACGAATGGGGTCGAGCCGCGGGAGATCCCCGTCGCAGCCGGTGAGCTCGACGAAGCCCTCGAAGCGATGCCGCTGGACGTTGTGGCGGGGCTGCAGGTCGCGATTGCCAATGTCGCGCGCGTGGCCGACGCCTCGATCGGCTCCGACCAAGTGTTGGTCGAGCTCCCTCAGGGTCATACCGTGGCGATCCGCGAGCTGCCGGTGGGGGCCGCCGCGATATACGCGCCTGGAGGGAGGGCCGCCTACCCGAGCACGGTGGTGATGGGCGTCGTTACCGCGCGAGCCGCCGGTGTCTTGGATGTGGCGGTGTGCACCCCGCCCGGGCCTGACGGTCAAGCTCACCCGGCGATCCTCGCCGCGTGCAGGCTGTGCGGGGTGGAGCGCGTGTACAGGATGGGCGGCGCCCAGGCGATCGCGGCGCTTGCGTTCGGCACCGAGTCGGTGGGACGCGCGGATGTGATCGTGGGTCCGGGCAACCTGTATGTACAGGAGGCCAAGCGCCGCCTCTCCCACGTGGTCGGGATCGACGGGTTTGCGGGCCCGAGCGACCTGATGGTGGTGTTCGGCCCAGACGCGGACCCCCGTCTGGTCGCACTTGACCTCTTGGCCCAAGCCGAGCACGGCGCCGGCAGCCTCGTCGCGGGCGTATCTAGCTCGCGTGCGGCGCTGGATGCTGTCGCCGCGGCGATCGAGCACGAGGCGGTGGGATGGCCAGAGCTCGAGCCGGACGCATGCGTGTTGATAGAGACCGCCACGCCTTTGGCGGCGTTGGAGCTGGCGAACGAGTTCGCGCCTGAGCACCTGGAGTTGGTGGGCGCGGCCGAGGAGGCGCTCGCGGTCAAGGTCAGGACTGCCGGTTGCCTGCTGCTCGGACGCAATGGGGCGACCGCGTTCGGGGACTACACCGCCGGCTCCAACCACGTGTTGCCGACGGGTGGAGCGGCGCGCTTTGCCTCGGCGCTCTCGCCAAGGCACTTCCGCAGGCGCATGTCCGTCGTGGAGGTCGGTGACGCCGCAGCAGCCAAGCTGGCCAAGGCCGGCGCGCCGATCGCCGAGGCCGAGGGCTTTCCACTGCACGCTCTTTCGATGAGGGCGCGTGCCCCCGAGATGCCAACGTAGGCGCCAGTGAGCGAGAATGGCTGACATGAGCTCCTCACCGGCAGGCCCTACGCGCTCGGCCACGATCGAGCGCGCCACCGGCGAGACCGATGTGCGCCTGTCGCTGACACTCGAGGGAACCGGCAAGGGAGTCCGCGAGACAGGGGTGGGCTTTCTCGACCACATGCTCGACCTGCTCGCGCGTCACGCGCGCATTGATCTCGACGTGAAGGTCACGGGCGACCTACAGACCGGCGCTCACCACACTGCCGAGGACACGGCGATCGTGCTCGGGCAGGCACTCGACAGTGCGCTTGGAGGTCGAGTTGGCATCTATCGCTACGGGTATGCGGTGGTGCCGATGGACGAGGCACGGGCAAGTTGCGCGATCGACATATCGGGACGTCCCTTCACGGCGTTTGAGGCAGAGCTGCCCTCCGGGTCCACCGGGGGCTTCGATCACGAGCTGACCGAGGAGTTCTTCAGGGCCTTGGCCAACACGGCCAAGCTGACCCTGCACCTGGAGGTACAGGCGGGAACCAACGCTCACCACATGATCGAGGCGGCGTTCAAGGCCTTCGCCCGAGCATTGCGCCAAGCGGTCGCAATCGACCCGACCGAGACGGGAGTGCCGAGCACGAAGGGTACGCTGACTGCATGACTTCGATGGAGTCAAGGCCATGAGTCCCGGCGAGAGCGACAAGGAGCCTCGGCGGCTGCTGGATGGGCCCGTGGAGATCGGCGTCGTCGACTACGGCATGGGTAACCGCCGCTCCGTGGAGAAGGCCTTCGAGCACATCGGAGCGAGCGTCACGATCTCAAGCGATCCCGAGCGGCTGCGCGAAGCCGCCGGCCTGGTCGTGCCAGGTGTGGGTGCGTTTCCCCGTGGGATGGCAAATTTGCGCGAGCTCGGCCTTGACGAGCTGGTGCGCGAGCGGGTGGCCAATGGCACGCCCGTGCTCGGCATCTGCCTTGGCATGCAGCTGGCTTTCGAGCGCTCTACCGAGCAAGGTGGCACACAAGGGCTAGGCCTGATCGCGGGGGAGGTACGCGAGCTTGAGCACGGTGCCCTGAAGCTTCCCCACATAGGCTGGAACGAGGTTAGTTTCGGAGCCGATTCGCCCCTGATCGAAGGACTGCCATCGCGCTGCGCCTTCTACCACGTGCACTCGTTCGCGCCGGTGCCCAGTGCGCCTGAGGATGTCCTCGGGACCTCCGTGTATGGCGCCCCGTTCGCGAGTGTCGTGGCGCACGAGAGTTTCTACGGCGTGCAGTTCCACCCCGAGAAGTCGTCCGCTGCCGGTTTGCGCCTGCTGGCGAACTTTGCCGGTATCTGCACTCGCTCAGTGGTGGCCGTCGGCTAGCAAGGCCGCGCCGCGCCCGTTACTTCCAATCCTCGCTTATGACTCTCCAACTCGTCTCGTGAAGCTCTATCCCGCGATCGACATGCTCGGCGGCAAGGCCGTGCGCTTGGTAAAGGGCGACTTCGAGGCCAAGAAGGTCTACGACGAGGATCCCCTGTCAGCGGCCGAGGGTTGGGTGGCACAAGGAGCCCGCTACCTGCACGTGGTCGACCTCGACGGCGCGCGCGAAGGCGCTCCCGCCAACCTCGAGCACCTACGTAACATTGCGAATGAGCTCGACGTGCCGGTCCAGTTTGGCGGCGGCCTGCGCTCGCTGACATCCATCGAGGCGGTTCTAGAGGCGGGCGCCGCGCGTGTGATTCTCGGCACCGCCGCGTTCACGGACCCGAACCTGCTCGAGCAGGCGCTCGCGCGGTGGCCTGGTCAGGTTCTCGTCTCGGTCGACCTGCGTGGCGGACGGGTGGCGACGGACGGGTGGACTGAGACCATCGAGGGGGGCTCCGAGGAGGTAATCGCGCGCCTGGCACAGCGGGGAGCGCGAGAGCTCGTTTACACCAACGTCGATCGCGATGGGATGCTCGAAGGCCCCGATCTGGAGGAAGTGGAGCGCGTCGCGGCGGCTGTGCCAGGTCAGTTCGTGTACTCAGGCGGCATCGGAGCGCTCGCGGACCTGGAGGGACTCGCGGCTTTGCGGGCGCCTAGCCTTGCCGGGGTGATCGTGGGCAAGGCTTTGTACGAGAAGCGCTTCACCGTGGCCGAAGCGCTCGCCGTATTCGACGACGCGGGCAATTAGTCGATTCTTGGGCGGCAGGTGAGCGTATGCCCGCTACCGTGATCACGTGCACTACAAGCGCGTAATCCCATGCTTGGACGTGGATGCGGGACGCGTCGTGAAGGGCGTGGAATTCCTAGACATCCGTGATGCGGGAGATCCTGTCGAGCTGGCCGCCCATTACGATCGTGAGGGAGCCGACGAGCTCGTGTTCCTGGACATCACGGCCACGCACGAACGCCGTGACACGATCGTCAAACTTGCTCGCTCAACCGCGGATGACGTGTTCGTGCCGTTCACGATCGGTGGTGGCATTCGCTCGGTAGGGGACGCTCAGGCAGTGCTCGACGCGGGCGCTGACAAGGTGTCGGTGAACTCTGCCGCGCTGAAGCGCCCGGAGCTGATCGACGAGCTCGCGGCAGTGTTCGGAGCTCAGTGCGTGGTGCTCGCGATTGACGCCAAGGCTGTTCTCGCAGGCCTTGGCGAGGGGAATTCCCCTGACGAGGGCGACCCCGATGGCTCCCGCTGGGAGGCCTATCTGGCGGGCGGGCGCACGCCGACGGGTCGCGACGCTGTGGAGTGGGCGCGTGAGGGAGCGCAGCGCGGAGCAGGGGAGATCCTGCTCACAAGCATGGACCGCGATGGCACCAGCGACGGGTATGACCTGCCGCTCACAGCGGCTGTGAGTGCAGCCGTGGACGTGCCCGTGATCGCCTCAGGCGGGGCGGGCGAGCCACAACACCTGGTAGATGCCTTGCGCGCTGGCGCCGATGCGGTGTTGTGTGCTTCGATCTTTCACTACAACCGGCATACCGTGGCGGAGGCCAAGAGCCACATCGCGGCGGCCGGCATACCGGTGCGTCTCGACTGAGTCCTTGAAAGGAAAAGGTCCGGCTGGAGTCAACACAAAGAGCGGGACACGAAGATGACCGACGACCACATCGGGAAGCAACTGAGCGGCACGGCCGGCTCGCAGACGCGCGATGGCGCGGCGGTGCTGGAGTGCGTGCGTGGACTGCCTGGCGGTTCTGAGCTGTTGGCGGCCGCCGAGAAGCACGGGGGCCGCGTTGAGCTCGTGGGGGGAGCTGTACGCGACATCATGCTCGGTTGCGCTCCGCGCGAGCTCGACGTGATCGTGGACTCGGGTGTGGAGCGGCTGGCAAGCGCGCTCGCGGAGACGCTGCAGGCGACGTTGGCGTTGCACGAGCGCTTTGGCACCGCGGTTGTGCGCGGCGACGGCGCGAGCATCGATCTCGCGACGATCCGCGCGGAGAGCTATTCGGCCCCAGGGGCGTTGCCCGATGTCCATCCGGGCACACTCGAGCAGGACCTGGAACGCCGTGATTTCGCCGTAAACGCGATTGCGGTGGGACTCGCCGGCGAGCATGCGGGGAGGGTGCGAGCGGTGCGGGGCGCGCTCGAGGATCTCGATGGGCGCCGGCTGAGGGTGTTGCACGATGGGAGCTTCCTCGAGGACCCCACGCGGGTTATGCGCCTCGCGCGCTATGCGGCTCGTCTTGGCTTTGAGATCGAGCCTCACACTGCTGCGCTGGCGGCGCAAGCGCTAGCGGGCGGCGCTTTGCGGACGCTCTCGGGTCAGCGCCTCGGTGCGGAGCTGCGTCTCGCGCTCGGCGAACCCGACCCGGTGGCGCCGCTGGCCGAGCTCGATCGGATGGGCGTGTTCACGGCTTGGGAGCCGGGCGTGAGCTTCGATGAGCATGTGGCGCGCACGGCGCTTGAGATCATGCCCGACGACGGGTCCGTCCAGGTGATGCTCGCCGCCTCACTGCTGCTCGAGTTGTGCGAACGCCTCGACGATGAGGAGACCGAGCCGGCGATGCGCGGCTTCCTGCATGAGCTGGAGCTACCCTCGGGCGATGGCGACAGGACGTTTGGCGTCGCCGTGACCGCGTCGTTTGCGATCGACCACATCGACAGTACCGACACGACCGTGGACCTGCTCGAGCTTACGATCGGCTCCTCCGTGGAGTCACTCGCGCTCGCCGGCGCGGTGCGCGAGATCGAGGATGGTCCGGAATCCTATGGTCGGCGATTCGTCGAAGAGTGGCTGGGCGACCGGCGACACGTCACTTTGGAGGTGACGGGAGACGACTTGATCGCGGCAGGCGTTCCCGAGGGGCCGGAGGTGGGGGTGCGCTTGGAAGAGTCCTACAAGCTGCTGCTCGAAGAACGAATCGAGCCGGGGCGCGAGAGTGAGCTGCGCGCAGCGCTCGAAGCGAGGATATGAGCGTCGATGGCGAAGTGATCCAGCTGCCGGGAGGTGGCGAGGCCGTGTTCACCGGCCGCGCGCATGGCAACCTCTCGAGTGTGGGTGGTGAGAACGCTGAGCTCGGCCTGCGCGCGCGCGAGCGCCTGCGTGAGGGACTTGGCGTGAAGCGTCTCTTGCGCGGCTACCAAGTGCACGGGACAGTTGTCTGCCGAGTGCTCCCTGCCGATCGGCAATCGAGCCCGACAGGTGTGCTTGGCCCGCGGGAGGGCTCCGGCGTACCAGGGCAAGGTCCATGCGAGCAGGGCTTGCTCGAGCCCGACGGCGAGCGCCAGCCGAGCTTCGAGGCGGACGGTCACGCGGTGGCGATGCCAGGCGTAGCGGCAATGGTGCTTACCGCCGATTGCATCCCGGTGGTGCTCGGCGCGGAGGGCGCCGTGGCCGCGCTGCACGCCGGCTGGCGCGGTCTCGCCGCAGGAGTCTTGGAGGAAGGCGTGCGCGCCCTGCGCGAGGTTGGTGGCCGCGGAGAGATGGCGGCGATCGTGGGCCCGTGCGCGGGCGCCTGCTGCTACGAGGTTGGCGAGGAGGTGCACGCGGTGTTCGGGGACGTTCACCGTGAGGGTCGCTTGATCGATTTGCGCGCGATCGCCCACGAACGCTTGCTTGCCGCCGGGGTGGCCGAAGTGGGCGATGTGAATGCCTGCACGATCTGCGACGAGCGCTACTTCTCCTATCGACGCGAAGGCGCCCAGGCTGGGCGGCAGGCGGGCCTGGCGTGGTTGAGCTGATCAGTGGCCTCGAGGTCGAGCGTGTGCGTGCTGAGCTCGAAGCTGTGCGCGGAGAGGTTGCTCGTGCCGCTGAGATTTCTGGGCGCGATGCCCGGGAGGTGGAGATCCTGGCGGCGGGCAAGTATGTGCCGTGCGCGGAGCTCCCGGTGCTGGCGAGCGCCGGGATCAAGCTGGTCGGGGAGAATCGTGTGCAAGATCTGAAGGAGAAGGTGGCCGTCCACGGAGACCTATTCACTTGGGACTTCATAGGCACGCTTCAGAGCAAACACGTACGCTCGATCGTCCCGCACGTGCGGCTCATCCACTCGCTGGCAAGCGAGTCCGCGCTTGAGGCGCTCGAGCGTAACGCGGACCGGGCCCGCCCCGGTCTGAAGGTACTCGTCGAGGTGAACCTGGCCGGAGACCCCTCCAAGGCTGGCATCCTCGCCGAGCAGCTCGATGGATTCATCGCACGCTCGCCGATGCCGGTCGTGGGCCTGATGACGATGCCGCCGCTCGCTTCAGACCCCGAGGAAAGCCGCCCTTGGTTTCGCCGCTTGCGCGAGCTCGCGCAGGCGCGTGGACTGAGGGAGCTCTCGATGGGCACGACCCAGGACTTTGCTGTGGCAGTCCAGGAGGGGGCCACGATCGTGCGAATCGGCACGCGGTTGTACGCTTAGAGCGGCTTGTGTCTCGTCGGGCTGCGAGAGGATTGACGGGCTTGAGCAGGGAAACGCTCGCTTTCAACGAAAAACGCCCTTTAGAAATGGCATTTCGCGACTCTTGGCACCGCGCTCTCGTGTACTTCGGCCTAGCCGAGGACTATCACGACGACTTCGAGGACCCCCCCCACGAGGAGGAGATAGCCGACCGCTATCGCGAGCGTCCCAATGTGCGCCGGCTCTCTCCACGCCGTCGCCGCGACGAGTTCGACGAGATATATCCAGAGGATGAGCCCCGCGGGCGCCCGACTACGACGCTGCGTCCGGTGGGTCGAGGCAACGGCGACGTGCGCGTGCACCTGGTCATCCCGAAGTCATTCAACGACGCCCAGCAGATCGCAGACAAGTTCAAGGACTCGATCCCGGTGATCCTCAACCTGCAAGGCGCCGACACCGATCTGTCGAAGCGCTTGATCGATTTTGCCAGCGGTCTTACCTATGCGCTCGACGGAGGGATGCAGCGAATCGCCGACAAGGTATTCATGCTCACGCCTCGCAACGTCGAGATCTCAGCTGAGGAGCGGGCTCGGTTGATCGAAAAGGGCTTCTTCAACCAGAGCTGACGGCCTTGTGTGGCCGCTGCGACGAGTAGCCTGAGCGCTCTATGAACGTAGGCTTGATCGGTTGCGGCAACATGGCGCGTGCGATGGCGCGTGGCTGGGGCAGGCCAGTGCTCTGCTTCGACCCGGTCCCCGAGCGCTCCGAGGCGCTGGCGCGCGAGAGCGGGGGGGAGGCGCTCACCTCGGGCGCGGCGGTGGCCAAGGAGGCCGATCTCGTGGTGCTGTGCCACAAGCCTGCCCAGCTGCTGGAGGTCGCGGGCGAGCTGAAGCCTCACGCCAAGGCGGTCGCCTCGATCCTTGCAGCGACTCCGCTACAGGCGCTCAAGAATGCTTATGAGGGGTTGCCCGTATACCGCTTTCTCCCGTCCCTTCCGGTGGAAGTGCGTCGCGGTGCGGTCGTCCAGGCGGCGGACGCTGAGCGCGAGGCCACGCTCAGTAGGAGCGACACTCTGGACGGCAAGGTCCGCGAGCTGTTCGGGGAGCTCGGCACGCTCGTCACGCTCGAGGATTCGCTCGTGGATGTTGCGATGGGCCTGATGTCGTGTGCTCCCGCCTACATTGCGCTCATAGTCGAGGCCCAGGTCGATGCGGGCGTGCGTCGCGGCATCCCGCCCGCACAGGCATCTGCGCTTGTGACCGAGACGCTTGCCGGCACCGCGGAGCTGTTGCGCCTGCGTGATTACGACACGCTTGGGGTACGTCGCGAGGTCACCTCTCCGGGGGGCACCACGGCGCGTGGCCTGGATGCGCTTGAGAGAGGGGGCGTGCGAGCCGCGTTCAGCGACGCCCTTGACGCGGTCCTCGACGGACGCGTCCGATGAGGCTCGGCGGACAAACGCGACGTAGCGGCGCCCAAATCTCGATCAGGGTAGTGGGGTCTGTCAGACAATGACGCTTGTGCTCGCCAGCGCACGCACCGAAATCGCGGGTTATCTCTCGACCCTCATCTATGTGTATACGCTGCTGATCGTCGTCTACATAGTTGTGCAACTGCTGTTCAGCTTCGGCGTACGCCCGCCATATTCGCGTGCCAGCGACGCCGTTCTGTCGTTCCTGCGCGACATATGTGAGCCCTACTTGCGCATATTCCGGCGCTTCATCCCGATGGTTGGCTCGTTCGACTTCAGCCCGATCGTGGCGATCATCGTGCTCTCGCTAGTGGGCAATCTGATCGTCAGCCTGATCCACGGTTGAGTCGCTTGCCCAGTCAAGGCTCCGAGCGGCCTATTGCCCGCCGTGCGCCCTCTGGGCGTGCCTGGCGGAGTGCGCTGACATGCTTGTGGGCCGCGCTTGTGACGGCAACGGTTGTGGCGGTCGACCAACTCTCAAAGGCCGCCGTGCGCAAATCGATCGTGCCCGGCGAAACGCGCTCGGTGTTGCCGGGCATACAACTCGTGAACACGCGCAACCATGGCGTGGCCTTCGGTTTCCTGCCGGGACGTCATCTCGCCGTGAGCTTGCTTGTGGGTGCGGCGTTGCTGGTCCTGATCGTTTACTTCGCGCGACACCTTGACAAGCCCTTGATCTGGCTCCCCACGGGGATGTTGTTGGGGGGAGCCTTCGGCAACATCGTGGACCGGTTGCGCGCAGGATCAGTGACCGATTTCGTGAAGTTCCCGCTCGGGTGGCCCCCTTTCAATCTCGCCGATGCTTGCATCACGATCGGCGTGCTCCTGCTCTTCTTCGTGATTGAGGGCCCCCGAAATCAGGCAGAGTCCGGTGGTGGCGCTCGCGAAGGAAAAGGCAAGCCTGAAGGCAATGGTGGACCTAACGAAGGCAAAGGCTGACTCTTTGCAGGCGAATGGCTGACTCGTTTGAGATCGTGTGGCAGGACGAGTACTTGCTTGTCGTCGACAAGCCGGCTGGCCTGGTTGTGCACCCAGCGCGTGGCCACCAGGAGGGCACGCTCTCACAGCTCTTGGCGAGGAACCGCCGCCGGTGGTGAGCCAGAGCGTGCCGGCATCGTGCACCGGCTCGACCGGGACACGTCGGGCTTGCTCGTGGTGGCCTGCACGGAGGAGGCTCACCGGTTGCTGCAGGCTGCCCTACGCGAGCGGCTGATCGAGCGCGAATACCTGGCGCTCGTTGAGGGTCGCCCACCCTCGCGCACGGGTACGATCGAGGCTCCGATCGGGCGCCATCCGCGGATTCGCACCCGCATGGCGGTCGGCGGCTCGGGCGCTCGCGAGGCGCGCACCCACTTCACGCTTGAGCGCTCCTTGGGTCGTGTGTCGCTACTGCGCTTGCGCCTTGACACCGGACGTACCCATCAGATTCGCGTGCACCTGCAGGCGATAGACCATCCCGTGTGTGGGGATCCCGAGTATGGGACCCCGGGCTTGCTGGGTCTGGAGCGGCAGTTTCTGCACGCTACCCGCCTTGCCTTTCCGCACCCGATCACGGGCGCACCGGTCGAGGTCGAGTCGCCCTTGCCGGCGATCTGCGCGATGCATTGGTGCGTGCCGAAGCGGCGGCTGGAGGATAGGCCACATAAGCGGCTGCTGGAGGCGGTTTGCTTGGGGAGTCGGGTATCCTGAGCGGTCATACCTAAATCCAAGACGCCGTGCGACTGCGTAACGCGGCCCTGCCCGAGAGAACCGAGATGCTCGGGTCCGCGACGTTTCGCCCGGATCCACAAGACCACATTAAGGGAGTACCCGTGAGCCAAGTAGGAATCGCGGACCTGCTGGAGGCCGGAGTCCATTTCGGCCATCAGACGCGCCGCTGGAACCCGAAGATGCGCCGCTTCATCCACGGCGAGCGCAACGGCATCTACATCATCGACCTCCTGAAGACCGCTGCCCTTTTGCAGCAGGCCCAGGAATTCGCGGCCCAGGTCGCCCATCGCGGTGGCACCGTGCTGTTCGTGGGCACCAAGAAGCAAGCCCGCGACGCCGTCAAGGAGGTTGCCGAGGCGGCTGACATGCCTTATGTCAACCATCGTTGGCTCGGCGGTCTGCTCACCAACTTCCAGACGATCAACCAGCGCATCAGGCGCCTGCACGATCTCGAACGCTATGAGACCGAGGGTCAGCTCGCGCTGCTGCCTACGCGCGAGCGCATGGCCGCTCAGGCAGACCTGGCGAAGCTGCGGGCCAACCTGGGCGGGGTGAAGAACATGCAGCGCACTCCCAACGCCCTGTTCGTGATCGACCTCAAGACAGAGGCGATCGCCGTGCGCGAAGCCCAGCGCCTGCGCATCCCGATAATCGGGCTCGTCGACACCAACTGCGACCCGGATGGGATCGACTACGTCATGCCCGGGCAACGACGACGCGATGCGCTCGTGCGCACTGATCACCAAAGCGATCGGCGACGTTGTGGCCCAGGGCCACGCCGTCTTCCGCGCCGAGGAGGAGAAGGCCCGCGCAGGAAAGGGTCGAGCAGGCACGGCGCGAGGCCGAGCAGCGCGCCAAGCGCGAGGCCGAGGAACAGGCCAAGCGCGAGGCCGAGGAACAGGCGGCCAAGGAGGCAGCGGAGAAGCAGGCCGCCGCAGCCGCCGCACAGGCGGCCGCCGCGGCTCCGCGCCCTCAAGCGGCACCGGCCGCGGCTGCACCCGCCGCACCTGCGGCGGCTCAGCCAGCCGCACCGACCCAGCCTGCAACGCCGCCATCGACACCACCTAGCCCGGTGGCCACGCCGCCAGCTCCGGCGTCGACGTCACCGACCCCGGCGGCAACACCGCCAGCTCCGGCATCGACGTCACCGACCCCAGCGGCCACACCGCCAGCTCCGGCATCTACGCCACCCGCCGAGGCGCCCGCACCACCCACTCCGGCGGCTGCACCCGAGGCGTCCACAGAGCCGGCGGCGGTTGCCGCTAGTCCTGCGCCGGAGGCGCCTGCTGAGTCAGCGGCCGCCGCGGCCAGTCCTGCGCCGGATGCCCCCACAGAGCAGTCCCAGGAGGCAAAGTCAGAGGAGGCTGCGTCGTGAGCGCTGTCGAGATATCAGCCAAGGACGTCAAGGCCCTGCGCGATCGCACGGGCGCGGGAATGATGGATTGCAAGAAGGCGCTGGCCGAGAGCGAGAGCGACATCGAGAAGGCGATCGAGATGTTGCGCCTCAAGCAGGGCAAGAAGATCCAGGATCTGGGCGAGCGCACCGCCAGCGAGGGCACCGTCCAGGCGTACATCCACGCGGGCGCCAAGGTGGGAGTCTTGATCGAGGTCGATTGCAACACCGACTTCGTGGCCACCAACGAGGACTTCGTGGGCTTCGCGCGCGACGTGGCGATGCAAGTTGCCGCTACGCCCACCGTCAAGTACGTCTCGCGCGAGGATGTCCCCGAGGACGCACGCGACGGGGAGGCTCGCATCTACGAGCAGGAGGCCGCCGAGAAGCCGGAGAACGTGCGCGCGAAGATCGTCGAAGGCAAGCTAGACGCCTGGTATCGCACGATCGTGTTGCTCGAGCAGGAGATGCACCACCCCAAGTTCGAGGGCAAGACGGTGCAGCAATTGCGTGACGAGCTCACCGTGAAGACCGGCGAGAACGTGGTCGTACGCCGCTTCGTGCGCTTCGCGGTCGGTCAATAGTCTGCGGAGATCCCTCTGGCGTCTGCCGGTTCTGGGGTTGTGCGCTTCCTTTTTCGGTTGCCCTACGCGCGCGCGTAGGGCAACCGCATTCGTGGCTCACCCATCAACTCATGCACTGACTCACCCACCATCACCCGCGAGCCCGAAGTGGGCTTGTCCGGTGAATGGATAGGCTCTGGCCCTCGATGGAGACTCCGGCCTTCAAACGCATCCTGCTCAAGCTCTCAGGCGAGGCCCTGATGGGAAGGCTTGACTACGGCACCGACCCCGATCGCGTGGCGGCCGTCGCGCGCCAGGTATCGGCGGTGCGCGACCAGGGCGTGGAGGTTGCGATCGTGGTCGGGGCGGGCAACATCTTCAGAGGCATGAAGGGCGTGGCAGAGGGCATGGACCGCTCGACCGCCGACTACATGGGCATGCTCGCGACCGTGCTCAACGCGCTCCCCTTGCAGGATGCGCTTGAGAAGACGGGCACCAACACGCGCGTGCAATCGGCCCTGGGTATCTCTGAGGTCGCCGAGCCGTACATCCGTCGCCGCGCCATGCGCCACCTGGAGAAGGGACGCGTGGTGATCTTCGCGGCGGGCACGGGCAACCCGTTCTTCACCACCGACACCGCAGCTGCGCTGCGCGCCGCGGAGATTCACGCCGAGATCATCCTGATGGCCAAGAACGGCGTCGAAGGCGTCTACAGCGCCGATCCCGCGATCGATCCTGCGGCGGAGTTCCTCCCGGAGATCACGCACATGCAGGCAATCGAGCGGCGCCTGCGTGTGATGGATTCCACGGCGCTGGCTCTGTGTATGGAGAACGGCATGCCCATCAACGTGTTCAACATGGACGATCCCACCAACATCGCCCGCATAATCTCGGGTGCCCGCGTGGGTACCTTGGTACATCGCGAGGAGAGGAGCCACGATGGCAGCTGAGATGATCGACGCCCTGCTCGAGGATGCCGGCGGGCGGATGAGCAAGTCCTTGGAGTCCACCCAGCACGAGTTCTCCACCGTGAGGACGGGCCGTGCGAGCCCCGCTTTGCTGGAGCGTGTGGTGGTCGACTACTACGGCGCCCAGACTCCCTTGAACCAGCTCGCCACGATCTCCGCCCCCGAGGCGCGCTTGATCACCGTGCAGCCCTATGACAAGTCCTCGATCAAGAACATCGAGAAGGCCATCAACGAGTCAGATGTGGGCTTGAACCCCTCCAACGATGGCAACCTGATTCGTCTCGCTGTGCCCGAGCTCACCGAGGAGCGCCGGCGCGAGCTAGTCAAGGTGGTCCGTAACCTGGCCGAGGACGGGCGCGTGGCGATCCGTAACGTGCGCCGCGACACGATGCAGCATTTGCGCGACTCTGAAGGCAGAAGGAGAGACCGGCTCCGATGACGAGCACCGCGCGGAGGTCGAGCTGCAGAAGCTCACCGATGGGCGCATCGGCGATCTAGACGCGATCCTGAAGGCCAAGGAGGAAGAGATCCTCGAGGTCTGATGGACTCCTCGAGGGCTCGCTACGTCGCGATCATCACCGACGGTAACGGCCGCTGGGCCAGAGCGCGTGGTCTGCCGGTCAATGAGGGTCATGGCGCCGGCGCCGATACCGTCAAGGCTCGTCTGCGCGACGCTGCCGAGCTCGGAGTGCGCGAGCTGACCGTTTATTCGTTCTCCACCGAGAACTGGTCGCGACCGGCCGAGGAGGTGGGGGGCTTGATGGAGATGTTCGCCAAGCGCATCGCCGGGGAGACACCCGAGCTGCACCAGGAGGGTGTGCGCATGCGCTTTATCGGTCGTCGGGAGGGCGTCGCTACCGGCCTTGTGAAGCGCATGAGCTGGGCTGAAGAGCTCACCGAGGCCAATGACCGGATCACGTTGTTCGTGGCGTTTAACTATGGCGGCCGGGCAGAGATCCTCGATGCTGCGCGGGCGTTTGAAGGGGGCAGCGAGGAGGACTTCCGCAAGCTGCTCTATGCGCCGGAGATGCACGATCCAGATCTCATCATTCGCACGAGCGGGGAGCGGCGCCTTTCCAACTACCTGCTCTGGCAGTCGGCCTATTCGGAGCTGGTGTTCCGCGAGGAGCTCTGGCCTGACTTCTCTCGCGATGCGCTCGAGGAGTCCTTGGCTGAGTTCTCAGAGCGTCGTAGGCGGTTCGGTGGCAGGTAGCGATTCGGTGGCACGTAGCAGCTCCGGAGGCTCGGACGTTGGCGCGCGGGCTCTCGTCGCGCTGCCCTTGATCGCCCTTGCCCTGTTCTTGGTGATCTCGGGGGGCCCGATCTTTGCCGTGGGCGTGTTCGTGCTCGGGTGCATCTGCATGCACGAGCTCTATGGGATGTATGAGCGCGTGCACCCTGTTCGCCTCGCCGGCTTTCTCGTGCTGGCCGGCATGATCGTGGCGGGTGCCTATGCAAGCCAGGATGAGGTTCTGCTGGCGGCCAGCGCCGCGCTGCCGGTGCTGTTCGGGCTTACGCTCCTTCAGCGCCATCCAAGCGTGGGAGGGATGGCTCTCACCCTGCTCGGGATCTACTGGATCGGGTTTGGTCTCGCCCATGCCGTTCTGCTGCGCGAACTGCCTCACGGTGAGGGCATCGTGATCGATGTGCTCGTGGGAACCTTCCTTGGCGACACTGGCGCCTACCTTGGCGGCAGATTGTTCGGCAGGCGCCCGCTAGCGCCAAGCATCTCGCCGAACAAGACGGTCGAGGGCCTGTTGATCGGAATGGCCTGTGCCGTGCTTGCGGTGTGGTTCGCGGGGCGCTACCAGGACTGGCTGCCGGGCTCCCATGCGCTCGTGCTCGGACTTGGAGTGGCGGTGATCGCGCCGATCGGCGACCTGTTCGAGTCCTTCATCAAGCGCCAGGCGGGCACCAAGGACACAAGCACCCTGTTGGGCGCCCACGGTGGCGTGCTCGACCGGCTCGATGCGGTCTTGTTCACGGCGGTGGTCGGCTACTACATATGGTTGGCCTATGTTTGACCTTCGCAAGACGCTCTTAGCTTGCTTTTTGGGCGGCAGCATTGCCTAAGCGCCTGCTGATCCTTGGCTCGACCGGCTCGATCGGCACGCAAGCACTTGACGTGCTGGCGCGTAGCGAGGAGCTCGAGCTGGTGGGCCTCTCCGCTGAGAGCTCATGGGAGGCCCTCATTGAGCAGGCTCGCACCCATGGGGTGAAGCGGATCGCGCTCGCGGATGAGAACGCGGCGATGGAGGCTGAGAAGGCGTGGCCCGATGGAGAGGTATGGAGCGGCGCTGAGGGGCTCGTGCGGCTCGTGGTGGAGTCGGGCGCGGACCTGGTGCTCAATGCGCTTGTGGGCTCGGCAGGCCTTGGGCCGACAGTGGCGACGCTCGGCGAGGGCATCGACTTGGCGCTCGCTAACAAGGAGTCGCTTGTAGTGGGCGGCGAGCTGGTGGTGGCACTTGCCGAAGCGACCGGTACGCACATCGTGCCCGTGGACTCCGAGCACACGGCGCTTCACCAGCTGCTCTCGGGACAGCCCCCTGGTTCGGTGGACCGTCTCACGATCACCGCGAGTGGCGGCCCGTTTCGCGGTCGCTCGCGCGAGGATCTGGTGGGTGTGAGCGTGGAGCAGGCGCTCGCCCATCCCACCTGGGCGATGGGGGGCAAGATCACGATCGACTCAGCCACCCTGATGAACAAGGGCCTCGAGTTGATGGAGGCCCATCACCTGTTCGGCACCCCGTATGAGCGCATCGACGTGGTGGTGCACCCACAGTCGTTGATCCACGGCCTGATCCAGCTTGCCGATGGGGCGATGCTCGCCCATATTGGGCCGAAGGACATGCGCATCGCGATCTCCTATGCCCTACACGGTGCGGCGAGCGTGGGCCTGCCGGTGGTGCCATTGGATCTGGTTCAGGTGGGCACACTCACTTTCGAGGCGGTAGACGTAGAGGCGTTCCCTTGCCTGCGCTTGGCACGAGAGGCGGCCGGCGCGGGTGGCACCGCGCCGTGCGTGCTCAACGCGGCCAATGAGGTCGCGGTGCATGCTTTCCTCGCTGGGCGTCTTCCCTTCCTCGGGATTGCCGAGGTGATCGAAAGTACGCTCGACGCGCTGGGAAGTTCGCCGGTGAGGGCATTCGAGTCGCTCTATGAGGCGGATCGCAAGGCTCGTGTGGCGGCAGAAGAGGCTGTGGCTGCCAAACTGGAGTCATGAACTGGCTGATCACGATCCTGGGGATCATGGCCTTGATCGTGTTGCACGAGCTTGGGCACTTCGCGGTGGCCAAGGCCGTGGGTATGAGGGTGGAGCGCTTTTCGCTGTTCTTCCCGCCGAAGCTGGTGGGGATCAAGCGGGGGGAGACCGAGTACATGATTGGCGCGATCCCGGCTGGGGGGTACGTGAAGATCACGGGCATGAACCCCGAGGAGATCGAGGGCTTGCCGCCTGAGGTCGCTCGCCGCGCCTACTACACGCAGGCGCCGTGGAAGCGGATCGTGGTGATCTTGGCGGGCCCCGGCGTGAACCTGGTGATCGCGTTCGTGCTGTTCTGGTTGGTGCTGTTCGCCGGCAGTATGAATGGGGCGCTCACACTCGAAGGGGTGAATCCGGGGATCCAGACCTTGAAACCGGCTACGACCGTGGTGGGCGCCGTCGAGGGGGGCATGCCCGCAACGGGGGTCCTGCGTACCGGCGACCGGATCGTGGCCGTGGACGGACATCCGGTGAGCGAGGGCAGCGCTATCGAGGCGATCTCCTCGCATCGTTGCGCGGGTGTTGCCGTAGAAGGCTGTCGTGGCCGCTCGCCCGTCGCTGTTACGGTGCGCCGCTCAGGACAGCTTGTGAAGCTGTCGATCCTTCCGCGCTACAACGGCGAGGAAAAACGCATGCTGCTCGGCTTCCAGTTCGCCCCGCCCACCGCGAAGTCCTTTGGTGTGCTCTCTGCCGCTGGGGCTTCGACGAAAGAGATGTGGGCGATGACGACCCAGACGTTCAGCGGCCTGGCCAAGGCGCTCACGAGCTCCAAGCAACGCCATCAGATCTCAAGCATCGTCGGCATCAGCCAGGTGACCGAGCAGGCAGTTGCCTCTGGCGCGGGAAGGGCGCTCGTGGTGATCGGCTACGTGTCGCTGGTCCTGGCGGTGCTCAACCTGCTGCCATTTCTGCCACTCGACGGTGGGCACGTGCTGTGGGCGGTGGCCGAGAAGGTGCGTGGGCGTCGCGTATCACTGACGGCCATGTGGCGCTTCAGCTCGGTGGGGATCGCGTTGCTGCTGTTCCTGGTGATAAACGGCTTCAGCAACGACATCGGGCGACTCGGCGGCTAGTAGCTCTAGCCTGTGCCGTGAGCAGAAGCAAGATGCAGATCGTCTTGTGAGTGCATAGCCTCAAGACGTGACTGATCGACTCGTCATGTGGGACTTCGATGGGACGCTCGCGTTCCGTCCCGGGCTTTGGTCCGGCTGCGTTATGGAGGTGCTCGAAGCACGCAACCCCTCGCACGGTATCGTCGTCGATCAAGTGCGCGCGGGACTGCAGGGCGGTTTCCCGTGGCATCGAGCCGACGAGCCACACCCACATCCCGGCGACGCTGAGCGCTGGTGGGAGGCGGTCGAGGCCCTCATCGCGGACGCGCTGGTTGGAGCCGGTGTTGAGCGTGCCGAATGCGCCGAGCTGGCCCACGCAACCCGCGTTCGCTTCATCGACCCAGCCGTTGGTTGGCAACTGTTCAATGACGCGATACCGGCACTTACAGCTCTAACCAAGGCTGGTTGGACAAACGTGGTTGTTTCAAATCACGTTCCGGAGCTCGCGGATCTCGTTTCGGGGGTCGGTCTCGGAGCGCACTTCGACCGCGTGTTCACCTCAGCGCTTGTGGGGTTCGACAAGCCGAACCCCGAGTTCTTTCGTCACGTGATCCGGATCTACGACGACCCGGACGAGGTCTGGATGGTCGGCGACAATCCGGTGGCTGACGTCGCTGGCGCCGAAGCCGTCGGGCACCAGGCCATTCTCGTCCGGACCTCAGCGACCGACGTGCGCCACTGCACCCCCGGACTTGTCGAGGCGGCCAAAATCATCCTCGGATCGTCGCGGCTTGCGCGCTCAATCCAATCTTCGCAAGCTGCGGATCTCGCTTGATACGGGAGCGTCGAGCTTCTCCCACAGGGCCGCCTTACGCGCGCGCGTAGGGCACACCAAAACGAAGAGTCATGGACTGGGAGCTCGAACGCACACCCAGCTCTTGACTAGCGGCCCAAAGCGCTCCGGCGAGGCGGGCCCGAACAAGACCTGAAGCTCTCGGCGGGAGAGCAGCGATATGTCCTCCCAGGCACCGGCCGCCCCCAAGCTCCAGTAGGGCTTGCGCAGGCGGGGTGGCAGCCAGTGGGCGAAGGGGAGCAAGGAGTGCGGCTCGATGGGAAAGGAAAGGGCAGGCGTTTGCACGAACCAGCCGCGCCCAACGCGACGCGCTTCGGTGGCAAAGGAAGCACGCCGAGGGGGCGGGACGTGCTCGATGACGCTGGAGCAGTAGATGAGGTCGAACTCGTCATCGGCGAAGGGCAGCCCGGCGGCGGCATCGGCGCGCACGAAGGGGCCGGGGTAGGCGGGCCGCTCGGTGAGGTCGACGCCGGTGATGTCCAGATTGGGCTCGAAGCCCACGCAGTCCGAGCGCACCACAGCCGAGGTCGAGCACGCGCGCCCCGGCATGGAGGCCCGTGAGCGCGAAGAACTGCTCGTGGCGGCGTGCCCTGGCGCGAGTGGCCAGGGGAGAGGCGAGCCGAGCCAAAGGGCCACGTGCGGTTGCGTATACCCCGCCTGGAGGCGTCGAAGGGGACACCGAAGGGGGCGTTGAGGAGGGCGTCGCAGGCCTCGAAGGGGGCGTTGAGGGGGGTGGCACGTGCCCGAGAGGTTACGCATGCCACTGGCAAGTGAACGAGTGCTTCACGAGTCGCGGGTTGCGCGCCCATACAATGTGGGCATGTCCTCAGAGCGTCAGATCCATGTGGGTCCTGTGCCGATCGGCGGCGGCGCGCCCGTGGCGGTCCAGACAATGACCAAGACAGAGACCGCGAACCTGGCGGCCACGATGGAGCAGATCCGCAAAGTGGCGGAGGCAGGTGCTGACATCGTGCGGGTGGCGGTGCCACGCGAGCAGGACGTGGAGGCGCTGAAGCAGATCGTGAAGGACTCACCGATCCCGGTGATCGCGGACATCCACTTCAACCACACGCTCGCACTGAAGGCGATCGAAGCGGGTGCGCACTGTGTGAGGCTCAACCCGGGCAACATCGGCGGCCCAGAGAAGGTGGCTGAGGTGATCGAGCTCGCCAAGCGCCAAGGGACGCCGCTGCGCGTAGGCGTGAACAGCGGATCGTTGCCGAAGCACCTGAGAGACCTCGAGTATGAGAACCCCGTGGAGGCGCTCGTGACGGCGGCGCTTGAGACCGTAGAGCTGATGGAGCGCTTGGAGTTTGAGAACTTCAAGGTGTCGATGAAGTCCACGTCGGTGCCGAACACGATCGCCTCCAACAGGATGCTGGCGGCACGGATTCCCTATCCGCTCCATCTCGGCGTGACTGAGGCCGGGACGAAGTGGTCGGGCTCGCTGAAGTCGGCGGTTGGCTTGGGGACGCTTTTGGCCGACGGGATCGGCGACACGATCAGGATCTCGCTGTCCACCTTCCACGCCGAGGAAGAGGTGAAGGTGGCTTGGGAGATCCTCAAGGCCTTGAAGCTGCGTGAGAAGGGCCCTGTCCTGATCGCATGCCCGACCTGTGGGCGGCTGCAATTCGACATGGACACGGTCGTTGCTGAGGTAGAGCGCCGCCTGGAAGCCTATGAGGACCCGATCGAGGTGTCGGTGCTGGGCTGCGCGGTCAACGGCATCGGTGAGGCCAGACACGCGGACTTCGGCATCACGGGAGCCAAGGACATGGGCATGATCTACTCCAAGGGAGAGCCCCTTAAGAAGGTGCCCACCGACCAGCTCGTGGATGAGCTGTTCAAGGAGATTGACCGCTATTACGCGGCCGGCAAGACCGTGGAGCGGGACGAGCGCGCGGCGAAGGAGGCAAGGGAGTGGCTGGCCGCCAACGAGGACGCGAGCGCGATGACGCCCGAGAAACTGGCGGCGCTGGAGGCGGCCACCGCCGAACAGGAAACCGAGGCGGACGAAGTGCTCGCGTCGATGCTCACGCCTGCCGCGTCGCCTGTCGGGGGGAGCGGCGTGGTGCTGGACGAGTCAGCCTCGCCGGTCGCCGGTCGCCGTTTCAATCGCGGCTGAGCCGCGGCGAGACCTGGGTGAGTTACGGGCCGTTGTTACCTACGCAGCTGGAACAGCTTCGCCAATCGTTGTAAGCGCGGTCAGATTGATCGGCGCTGCGAGCACCGCAGTGCCCTGCGGCGAATTGCCAGTCTCCCAGATGGTTCGCCAGAATTCGCCAGTCTGCTTGCCGCCAAAGATGGTGGTTGACAGTGCGTGGTTGACCCACAAGGGCAAGCCGGTGAGGTTGCGAACATAGGCTCGTAGTTGCAACCAGAGTACCTCAGAGAAGCGGTACTGGAATATGCGCTTATCGTCAACTGGCGCGCCCATGGCGACAAAGTGCCGATAAATAATTTGGTCAACGTACTTGAGCCAGGAGTAAAGCACCTCCTCCTTGGCCATGCGGAACGCACGCAGATGCTCATCAGGTACCGGCTCACCCTTCTGAACCTTGCTCTCGATACGGCTCGCGCCCAGCACTGGGTCGAACTTTCCGACGTAGACCTCCTCGGCGATGATGTTCATCAGCTCGACGATCTGGCTGATCTCCAACTCGCGCGGATTCTCTTCTGTTTCCTCGCCGTAGTCCAATGGAGTCTGAAGGAGGTTGGGATAGATGAAGAAGCTGTAGAAGCTCTTCTCGATCGTCGAGTATGAGAGCGGCTTCTCAGCGCCCTTGCCTGCGTAGTCCATGAACTCCACGAGCCGGTTGTCGGGGTGGCTCGTGATCTGGTCACGCTGGTTGTCGATTATGTAGCGCTTGACCTCCCGCGCCTCGCCCTTGAAATGAGAGTAGAGGTCCACCTCGGAGAAATTCAGCGCGTCCTCGGGTAGCCCACGCTCCTGGCGGTAGCGCACGAGCCGGTCGCGGAACAGCGATCTCCCCAGCCGCCGCTGAACGGACTTGTCGAAGGCGACTTGACGCAGTGTGGTCCCAGCGTTCGTGTTTGCGACCAAGAGAACGTCTGGATCAGGGTCGACGAATACACGCACCGGCAGCGCTCTGGCGCCGAGCATGACCTGAGCTGTGGCCTTGTGCTGGCCGTCGAAGACCTTGATGGTGTCGGCTCCTTCAGCGCTCACGATCCAACCCAGCGAGACGTGAAGCTGCGGTCGGCCACGATGGAACTCGGTGAGGAGCTTTGAAAGGTTCGGGCCGAGGTTGCGCGGGTTGATACGGTCGTCGTGGTGCAGGTAGCCGATCGGAAGGACAGCGAAGAAATAGCGCAGCCCGCTGAGTCCGTCAGACCAAAGTGGCACAGAGCGCACCGTGTTGTCGCTCTCCTCGCTATGAGCGTAGATGAGCTCGTCGTTCTCGATCCGGAATTTGAGTGTGTGTTGCGCACCCCCGTATTGGCTAAGAATGTCGGACAGATTTGCGCCCCGTCCATGCAGGGTCCGGACATCCTCTTGGATAGAGGCAAAGCGTGCGAGCACCCGCGCGACTTTTAGGTCGGCCGCCTGCTTGGAGCGATTGCAACTGGCATGCGTAATGGCAAGATTCGCCTCGTCGTCCTTGCCGCCGACC
The DNA here is from genome assembly GCA_963731565.1 of uncultured Solirubrobacterales bacterium. Lineage (GTDB taxonomy): Bacteria > Actinomycetota > Thermoleophilia > Solirubrobacterales > Solirubrobacteraceae > Palsa-744. Next base: position 2,439,954 of record CAVSWG010000001.1, on the reverse strand, counting down.
GACAAAGGCTCGATATGGTCAATGTCGAGTGAGTCGCGCTGGATCTCTAGGTCGATGAGTTGCTCACATATAAAGCAGGTGCCTAGCTGTGTCTCGTGTAGTCGGGCGACCAGCTCCCGGCGGTCCCCTGGACTGAGACGGCTGAGAAAGAGCGAGGACACGGCTGGATCATATATACGAATCGTTTGATGTGGCCTAAGCCGCTTAGTCCCCGGCTCCTCGCGCTACAACTCCTCACGACTGCGGCTAGGATCCGCACCGATGCCCCAACGCCCAGCCGCCTCGCGCCCTTCTAAGACCGACATCTACGAGATCGCCGATCGTCTCTGGGAGGCGGCGGAGGAGCTGCGTGCCAACTCCCATCTGAAGGCCAGCGAGTACTCTATCCCGGTCTTGGGGCTGATCTTCCTGAAGTTCGCCGACAGCCGTTTCAGCGAGATCGAGACAGCGTTGGTGCGCAAGAAGAGTGCGCGCCGCGAGGTAGGCAAGGCCGACTACCAAGCGAAGGGCGTGCTCTACCTTCCCGATCAAGCTCGGTTTTCGAGGTTGATCGATCTCAAGGAGGGCGAGAACCTAGGCAAGGCGATCAACGACGCAATGACCGCCATCGAGGAGGAGAACTCACAGCTAAAGGGCATCCTCCCTCGGACCTACCAGTCGCTGAGTAACGACACGCTCGTTAACCTGCTGCGGTCGGTCAACTCCATCCTAGGGGACATCGAGGGCGACGCGTTCGGCAAGGTCTACGAGTATTTCCTGGGCAAGTTCGCGAGTGCTGAGGGCGCCAAGGGCGGCGAGTACTTCACGCCAACCCCGATCGTTAGACTGATCGTCGAGATCATCGAGCCGTTCAACGGCAAGATTCTCGACCCTGCTTGTGGGTCCGGCGGCATGTTCGTGCAAAGCGCACGCTTCATCGACGAGCACCGCAAAGGCAACGATGGTCGGCTCTCGATCTACGGACAGGAGCGGGTCGAGGAGACGCTACGTCTCTGCAAGATGAACCTCGCCGTTCACGGGCTCGAGGGGCAAATCAGTCAATCGAATACCTACTACGAGGATCCCTTCAAAGCGACCGGGCAATTCGACTACGTAATGGCAAACCCACCGTTCAACGTTAACAAGGTCGACAAGGCAAAGCTAGAAGGAGACAAACGTTTTTCATTTGGTTTGCCGAAAGCGAACAACGCCAACTACATCTGGATCCAAGCCTTCTACTCTGCCTTGAACGAGCGGGGCCGCGCGGGGTTCGTGATGGCCAACGCAGCCTCTGATGCCGGTAGCTCCGAACTTGAGATCCGTAAGAAGCTCATTGCCGACCGCACGGTTGATGTGATCGTAGAGGTCGCCTCCAATTTTTTCCTCACAGTCACGCTACCGGTGACGCTTTGGTTCCTTGATCGAGGCAAGCGAGGCACTAAGCGTGAGAACACCGTCCTGTTCATCGACGCACGCAAGATCTTCAACCAGATCGATCGCGCGCACCGAGACTGGCTGCCGGAGCAACTCGAGTTCCTGGCGAATATAGCCCGCCTGTATCGCGATGAGGAATGGGAGACGAGCGAAGGCTCACTGGATCTTATGGACGCGTCGTTTCCGAATGGGGATTATGTTGACGTTCGGGGGCTGTGTAAGGTCGCAACGGTAGAGGAAATCGAAAAGCAGGGCTGGAGTCTCAATCCTGGGCGTTACGTTGGTGTTGCGGATACTAAACATAATGAGGTTGATTTCCGTGCGCAGCTGGAGGGGCTAAACAACGAACTGGAGAAACTCAACACAGAGGCGGTTGTGCTTCATCGCCGGATAGCAGCAAACATCGCGGAGCTCTTGAGTTGAATACGGGCTGGTCACCGATAGCACTCGGAAAACACATTCGAGTTAAGCACGGTTTTGCTTTCCAAGGCCGGTATTTTGGTAATAGTGGCGACTATATCGTTTTGACTCCGGGGAATTTCTTTGACAAGGGCGGCTTTAAGTCGAAGTCTGGGTCCGAGAAGTTCTACTCCGCCAATCCGCCCACAAAGTATGTGCTCCGCCGCGACGATCTTGTGCTTGCGATGACTGAGCAGGCGCGGGGACTGCTCGGCAGCTCTGCCCTGATTCCGTGTGATGATCGATATCTACATAATCAGCGCATTGGCCTCGTTGAAATCATGTCTGACGGGATTGACAAGTCTTTTCTGTACTACCTCTTCAATGCTCCAACCGTTCGCGACCAGATACAGGCTACGGCAACTGGTTCAAAGGTGCGGCACACGGCCCCGTCGCGCATAGAATCGGTCATCGTCCCGCTTCCATCGCTGGATATACAACGCAAGATCGTAACCGTTCTCTCGGCTTATGACTATCTGATCGAGAGCAACCGCCGCCGCATCACGATCCTAGAGGAGATGGCACAGCGGATCTACCGCGAGTGGTTTGTTGAGTTCCGTTACCCTGATCACGGGGATGCGCCGATGGGGGACTCGGAGTTAGGCCCGATTCCAGCAGGATGGACGCCAGCAACAATTGGTTCGTGCGCAAGCTTCCTTTCTCGAGGAATAAGCCCTAAATATGATAAAGACGCCGCTGCTATGGTGATTAACCAAAAGTGTATCCGTAATGGACGTCTCTCGATGACCAAGAGTCGGCGTCATATCACGAATGTGCCGACCGAGAAGCGGCTTCAGGTTGGTGACGTCTTGATCAACTCGACCGGCGTCGGTACACTAGGCCGCGTTGCACAGGTGCTGGCACCGATGCCAAATGCGACGGTGGACTCACACGTGTCAATCGTTAGACCAAGTACTGACACGATGACAACGGCGTACTGGGGGCTTAGCCTAATTGCTCGGCAGCACGCGTTTGAAAGTATGGGCGCTGGAAGCACCGGACAAACTGAGCTAAGCCGCCGGCGGATAGCCGATACGGCACTGTCCGTTCCACCACTCGCCTTGCAGATCAAGTTTGAGGACGTTGTGGGTCCGATGCGCTCAATGGTTCCAATACTAGAAGCGCAAAACAGGATCCTGGAAGATAGCCGCGATCTCCTACTACCAGGCCTGATTTCTGGCGAGATCGACGTTGAGGATCTTGACCTGGTCGCGGGAGATCTTTCCGCATGACATCGCCCCCGCCTGGGAAGTTCACAGAGGACGAGTTGGTCGAGCAACCAGCCATAGCGCTCTTTCAAGAGCTCGGTTGGGGGCATATAAACGCTTACCACGAGACGCACGGACCAGACGGAACCCTGGGCCGGGACAACCGCTCGGAAGTTTTCCTCCTCCAACGCCTCCGTGCCTCTATCGACCGCCTCAACCCCGGAACCTCGCCAGGAACTATCGAGGATGCCATCCAGGAGATCACCAAGCCGCGGACCGCGATGCACCACGGGCGTGCCAATGCCGAGATCCAGACGCTGCTCCGCGAACGCGTCCCAGTGTCTGTTCGTCAACCCGACGGAACGAGCCTACCCGAACAACTCAACGTCATCGACTGGGAGAACCCTGAGAACAACGATTTTCTCTTGGTTTCCCAGCTATGGATCCACTCGGACCTATACAAACGACGCGCCGATCTGGTCGCTTTCGTCAACGGTATCCCGCTCGTCTTCATTGAGCTCAAGGCGTCCCACAAGAACCTTAAGCACGCTTACGACGACAATCTCACCGACTACCGCGACACGATCCCAAACATCTTTGCTCCGAACGGGTTCATCATTCTCTCAAACGGCGTCGCCTCGAAGGTTGGCACCGTCACCTCGGGCTGGGAGTACTTCTCCGAATGGAAGAAGATCAACTCGGAGGGGGAAGAAGGGGTTGTCTCTCTAGAGACCGTCATCCGTGGCATGTGTACCAAGCGGCGACTACTCGACCTGATTGAGAACTTTGTCGTCTTCCAAGATCGCCCCGGCGGGTTCGTCAAGCTGCTTGCGCGCAACCACCAGTACCTCGGCGTCAACAATGCCGTAGCTCGTATGCAGGAGCTTCAGGAGGCACCCCGCGAAGAGAGAGGAAAGCTCGGTGTATTCTGGCACACGCAAGGCTCGGGAAAGACACTCTCCATGCTGTTCTTTTCCCAGAAGGTGCTACGCAAGCAGTCTGGAAACTGGTCATTTGTGATCGTCACTGATCGGACAGACCTCGACGACCAAGCCCACAAAGAGTTCCTCTGGTCTGGTGTCCTAGCTGAGGAGCATGTCCGTGCGGACAGTACAGCCCATCTCCGCAAGCTGCTGAGCGAGGACCACCGGTATGTCTTCACGCTGATCCAGAAGTTCCGCACCGAGAGGGGCGAAGTCCATCCGGTGCTATCTGGCCGGGACGATGTCATCGTCATTACCGATGAGGCTCACCGTACCCAGTACGACACCCTTGCCCTCAACATGCGAAATGCGCTGCCAAACGCAAGCTTCCTTGGGTTCACAGGCACCCCTCTGATCGCCGGGGAGGAGCTCACCCGCGAGGTGTTCGGCGACTACGTCTCGGTCTACAACTTCACCGCTTCCACAAAAGATCACGCGACAGTGCCGCTCTACTACGAGAATCGCATACCGCAAGTCGAGATCGCCAACCCCGACTTTAGCGATGACCTCATGGCAATAGTCGAAGACGCCGGATCTGGACGAGACCGAGGAACGCCAGCTCGCCAGAACGCTCGGGCAGCAGTACGAGCTGATCACCCGAGAGGACCGGCTCGATGCTGTCGCTAAAGACATCGTCGAACACTTCCTTGGCCGCGGCTTTCCCGGCAAGGGCCTAGTCGTCTCCATCGACAAGATCACCACGGTACGTACGTTCGAGAAGGTCCAGCATCATTGGGAGGAGAGACTCGCACGCGATGAAGACCGACTATCGGTCGCCGACCTCAGCCCCGAAGAGCGCGACTTGCTCTCACAGGAGATTGCCTTTATGCGCGCCACCGACATGGCTGTCGTGATCTCTCAGTCCCAAAACGAGGTCTCCGAGATGGCAAAGCACGGTATCGACATTAAGCCCTACCGGCGACGGATCGTCGAGGAGAATCTTGAAGAGAAGTTCAAGGACCCGCAAGACCCGCTAAGGCTTGTGTTCGTGTGCTCAATGTGGACCACCGGGTTCGACGTTCCGTCGCTCTCCACGGTCTATCTGGACAAGCCGCTACGCAACCACACCCTGATGCAGACAATCACTCGCGCTAACCGCGTCTTTCCTGATAAGAACAACGGTCTGATCGTCGCTTACGTCGACGTGTTTCGCAACCTACAAAAGGCGCTGGCGATCTACGCGACCGGCGGTAAGGCTGGGGAACTCCCGATCGAGGAGAAGGGCGCCCTGGTCGACGCTCTTCGATCAGCGGTTGGCGATCTGCGCACATTCTGTGCCGGTCGCGAAGTCGACCTTGATGAGCTGGCGAAGCTTAAGGGCTTCGAGCTGGTAGCTGCCGGTCGGCGGACTGTGGAGATGCTGATGGTCGACGACGAGGAGAAGGTCTCGTTCCTTGCGCGAGCGGCGCTCGTTGAGCGTCTCTACAAGGCGATCCTCCCTGATACTCGCGCCAACGAGTTCAGCGGCCTGCGCGCTGTCACCAAGTTCATTGCCGATGCGATCTCTGAGTACACCGACCGCCCAGATCTTTCAGGAGTAATGGGGCGCATTGAGCAGTTGCTCGACGACTCAGTCGCGGCCAACGAGTACTTGATCCCCGCCGGTGAGACAAACGCTTTGTTCGACCTAAGCACCGTCGACTGGAATGGCCTAGAAGAGGCGTTCAAGCAAGGACGCCCCCGGACAGCCGCGCAACGACTTCGCTCACTCCTCTCGGCTCGGATCACCGCGCTCGTCCGGCTCAACCCTTTGCGTGTCGACCTCGTGGAGCGGTTTGAGAAGCTTGTAGCCGACTACAACGCAGGTAGCATCAACACCGAGACCTTCTTCAACGAGCTTGTTGCGTTCAAGGAGACCTTGACCGAAGAGGAGGCACGAGCGCTCGCGGAGGGACTCGATGAGGAGCATCTCGCTGTGTTCGACCTGCTAATGCGTCCCTCGCCAGATCTCACAGACACCGAGGAGAGGCAAGTCAAGAAGGTCGCGAGCGAGCTTCTAACGACACTCAAGCGCGGCAAGCTAGTCCTCGACTGGCGCAAGCAGCAGGCGACTAGGGCCGCCGTGCGGGTAGTGATTGAGGAAACGCTCGACCGGCTGCCCGAGGCGTATACACGACAGATCTACGCGCAGAAGTGCGACGTCGTTTACCAACACGTGTTCGACTCCTACTGGGACGACGGTCACTCCGTTTACAAGCTGGCAGCGTGAGTTCGTTCCGTCAGAGCGTGGACTTAAGCCATGGCGACGGCGTTGAGACGCTCCCAGGAGAACGGTCCGCGCAGACGATCCGGTGCGTCTTCGACACTGTCGACATCATCGACCCATTCGGCGTCATCGTGCTTCCAGTGCCAGAACGCAAGGCAATCCGTAGCCGCATTGCGTAGCTCGCGCGTCGAGTATCGATAGACGCTCACGTCGCCTTCAACGTCGTAAGCAAGCTCGAAACCGTCGGTGCTCTGACGGTGAAAGATGACTATCAACGGCCACGCTCCTAGATCCCAGCCCTCCGAGCCCCATGAAGGCGTCGCTATCCACCCGTGTGAGGACACGGTGTCGATGCGCTCGTATCCGTCCTGGCCGAGCATCCGGGAGAGATGCCAGACGGCTTCTGGAGCGATCTGGAATTGGGTGCAGAGCAAGTCTTGTTCGCTTCGATTGTAAGTCATGCCAGCTCTCCTCGGCGGACTGAAGTTGTTCGACTGTTGCCTCTTGTCTGATCGTACGCCGGGGTTGGGACGGTACTCGAGTCGGCGCCTGCCAATTCGAGTTCAGGAAGCGTGAACAAACAGTGCACATAAGATCTGAACGCAACTCTCTCGTGCCCAGCATGGCGGGGATAATGAGGAGAGCAACGGGTTGCGCCGTGACCTCAATAGTGCGCGAACCAACCGTCCGATTGGTTCGCGCACCGAGCCTACAAGCTCAGCTGGCCGCGCTGAAGCGCTCCCCCACCTTGGCCCAGTCGACCGTGTTCCACCAAGCGTCGAGGTAGTCGGGGCGCTTGTTCTGGTACTTGAGGTAGTAGGCGTGCTCCCACACGTCCACGCCAAGCAAGGGCGTCTTGCCATCTGAGATCGGGTTGTCCTGGTTGGGGGAGCCCACGACTGCGAGGCCCGAGCCGTCGTGCACGAGCCATGACCAGCCCGAGCCGAACTGATTGATGCCGGTTTCCTTGAGCTTGGCCTGGAAGTCGGCGAAGGAACCGAACGTGGAAGCGATCGCCTCGCCGAGTGCTCCATCCGGCGGGCCGCCGCCGTTGGCGGACATGGACTCCCAGAAGAGCGAGTGGTTGTAGTGGCCACCGCCGTTGTTGCGCACGGCGGTGCGCTTGGCCTCGGGCACCTGGGAAAGGTCCTTGAGCACGTCCTCGATCGGTGCGTCCGCCAGAGGCGTGCCCTCGAGTGCGGCATTGACCTTGTCCACATAGGCCTGGTGGTGCTTGTCGTGATGGATTTCCATCGTCAGCTTGTCGATGTGAGGCTCTAGCGCGTCATAGGCGTAGGGAAGCGGCGGTACTGAGTAGGCCATCGGGGCTCCTTTGGAGGGTGGACGTTGTTGGCTGTAATTCATAGCGCGCGAAGACGCCCGGGGCGTGAACGCAATGAATCTCGAATCGTGGGGATTGATTTGGGCTACCCGGCTCGCGGCCGGCTCAACACCCACGGGAGCGGAACGACGCATAGGATGTCCCGCACGCTATGACCCGCCTGACCGAGTACTTGCTCCCCACCGAGAAGCAAGCCCCCGCTGATGCGGAGGCGATCTCGCACAAGCTGATGGTGAGGGCCGGCTTGGTGAGGCAGATGGGCACCGGCATCTGGACGTGGCTGCCGGCAGGCTGGAAGGTGCACCAGCGTGTCGTGCAGATCGTCCGCGAGGAAATCGACGCGATCGGCGGACGCGAGATGCTGATGCCGGTGTTGCAGCCGGCCGAGCTGTGGCGCAAGACCGGTCGGCTTGAGATCGAAGAGCTGTTCAAGCTGCAGGATCGCAAGGGCTCGGAGCTCGTGCTCGCGCTGACACACGAGGAGGCCGTGACCTTCCATGCTGCGCAGACGATCAACTCGTACAGGGACCTGCCGCTGATTCTGTACCACTTCCAGGTAAAGGAGCGCGACGAGGCGCGCCCACGCGCTGGTGTGCTGAGGACGAGGGAGTTCGTGATGAAGGACTCCTACAGCTTCGACCGCGACCAGGCAGGCCTGGAGGAGCGTTATGCCCTACACGTGGATGCCTACGATCGCATCATGGAGCGCACCGGCTTGCGCTTCTATCGCGTGGAGTCAGACGTGGGCGTGATGGGCGGTCACGGCGCGCACGAGTACATGGCGCCCTGTCCCGCCGGCGAGGATGAAGTCGTCCTGGGCGAGGGCTATGCGGCCAACGTTGAGGTTGCCCGCGCCAGCTCCGAGGTGGAACAGACGGGCGACGGCGGATATATGCGCGGCGGCGAAGCCTTGACCGTGGAGCCGGCGATCGAGATCGGCAACATCTTCAAGCTCGGCACGCGCTACTCCGAGCCGCTCGGCGCCACCTACCTGGATGAGAAAGGCGAGGAGCTACCGATCTGGATGGGCTCCTATGGGATCGGGCCGGCGCGGATCGTGGCGGCCGCCGTGGAGCAGTTCGCCGACGAGCACGGGATCTCCTGGCCCAAAGAGCTTGCTCCGTTTGCCGTGCATCTGGTGGCGGTTGGCCGGCCTGGCACGCCCGAGCGTGACGCTGCTGACGGTCTTTACGAGACACTCCTGGGAGTCGGCGTGGATGTCCTGTACGACGATCGCGAGGCGGGTCCGGGCGAGAAGTTCGCCGACGCCGAGCTGCTCGGCTGCCCGGTACGCCTGACGGTGGGACGGCGCAGCCTCGAGTCGGGCGAGGTCGAGGTGCAGGTGCGTCGTGGACGCAAGGAGGCCGCCGGCCTACCGTTGGGCGGCGATCCGGCTGAGCTGTTGCGGACGCTGGACGAGCTGTGCCAGAGCGCTCCCTGACGCTTCGTCGCCTGGTCGGTCTCGACCGCTCCGGGCCCCCGCCGCCACAGACACTGGCCGGGCAGCCGTTGCGGCCGTGGACGATCCCCAACGCAATTGGGTTTACGAGGCTTGTTTTGATCCCTGTGTTCTTGGTGGTGGCATTGTCGAGCGAAGATGGTGTAGACGCGCTCGCGGCGACCTTGTTCGCAGTGATCGGCTGGGGTGATTATGCGGACGGGATCGCGGCCAGGGTGACACGCCAGTACAGCCGCCTGGGGGCTTTGATGGACCCCGTGACCGACCGTCTATTGGTTGTGAGCGGGGTAGTGGTGTGCTGGCATTTCGACTTGTTGCCCCGCTGGGCATTGGGGGTGCTCGTGGCGCGCGAGCTCATGATGGTGGCGCTCGGACGCTATGGCCTCAAGCGGGGCGTGGAGCTACGCATCAATTGGCCCGGGCGCATCTCCGTGGCGCCGTTGATGGGAGCCTTGTTCTTCGCCATGGTCGGCTTGGGTGGATTGGCCGAAGTGCTGCTGTACGTTGGCCTGGTGCTCGCCTTGGTGGCTAGCGCGCTGTACGTGCGCTCGGGACGCGAGCAGTTGGGCCTGGACGCTGGGCGCTGAGCGACCGGCGTGTATCGACTCAGGGTCGGAAGCGGCCCTAATGTGCGGCCGGGGTGGGCGCACGTGACGGGGGACTGTCAGTCCGCGTTCGCCACATAGCAAGCAGTCTTTCACCACCCCGCCACGCCCCGATCGTGCCCGAGCACAAGAGGAGCGCCATCAGGCTCACGTTGTAGCGCGGCTGGTCATTGAACAACGTGGCCAGCACCGCCACCGAGAGCAAGACTCCGGTGCTCACGACGAGCACAAAGCGGCGCGTGAGGATCAGGCCCCCGAGCAAGCCGATCCAGGCCAACCACAGGTAGATCGTGTGCTGGGTTTGACTCGTGGTGGGGTGATAGGTGCCGTTGCCGCCGCTCCACACGTTGTCCCACATCTTCCAGAACTTGCCCCACAGCATTGCCGTGAAGGCGGCCGGTTTTCCGATCACGTACTTTTTGATGTTGACAAGGTTTTCCTTGTTGACCGCGTCGTTCTCGGACATTCCGGGATGGCGCGCTTCGATCAAGCGGAACACGGGCGCCGAGCTCTTTTGCCAGTAGCGCCCACAATCCTTCGGGAAGTGACGGCAAACTTCGGGGGCGAGTTGCTCCTCGGTAGGTACAAGCAACCCTTTGCCTGGTAGATAGCTGCCGATGAAAAATGCATCGGGCCCGGAATTCGTGATGGGCACGAACCGTCCCTCCTTATCTGAGGCATAGGCAAGCCAAGGCGAAAGCGTCAGCAAGAGGGCGCCCAGGTACACGGCCAAGCGCAACAGGCTCGTGCGCCAGCCTGGGCGTCCGACCAAGGCCAAGGCAAGTGCAATGAAGCCCATACCGATTGCCAGGTCACTGCGTGTGAGGCAGGCCAGGCCGCCAATGAAGCCGGCTGCAAGCAGCCAGAGCAGCTCGTTGCGGGTGCCCAAGCGCCGGCGTGCAAGCACCGTGGCGGCGACCGCCGCAAGCAGCACCAGCGCTCCGAGCGGCTCGCTCAGATAGGTGCGCGTGGCCGCGATCAAAGGTTCATAGGCAGCGACCAAGGCGGTGGCGAGTACCGCCGCCCACGGCCCTGCCAGAAGCCAGGTCAGCGCTGCCACCAAGATCAGCGTGAGGACACCGATCGCGAGCTGCGTATATTGCGCGGGTCCGCTTGCACGGGTGGTGAGTCGTAGCGAGTGATGCCCCGACAGACGCGTGGTGATCGCGAACGCCACCGATGTTCCGGGCGGCCACTTGAAGGTCGCATAGCGTTCGTCGGCGAGGATCCGGTTGGCGTTGCCCACGTACCCGTTCTCATCAGCCGACACGTGGGTGTTCGATCCGATTACCCCTGCTCGTGCGATCCCGCCGGCGATCACGATCAGCACGATCAGCCCTGCGGCGATGGTCTGCGTGGGCGTCGGTCGCGGGCGCCTCGACGGCGCGCTCGGCGGCAACGGCGCGTCCGTTGGCGCTGAATCGGCCGCTGGCGCATTCGTCAATGGTGTGTTCGCTGGTCCTGAATTGGCCGCTGGCGCGTGCGTCGATCGTGGTCTCAATAGTCTCAAGCTCAACTTCACCTTTTGGTATACTCCGGCTCGCAGCATGGCAGCACCGGCAGTCAAACTGACCTGCATCCTTGCGCAAGAGGAGATCCTTCGCGATGGACACGTTTCCCGACCTTGGCTCGATGACCGACAGTGAGCTCAAGGATGTGATCCGCCAGCTCACCGATGAGGAGATGGAGATCTCCTACAAAAGGCGCATCTTGCACGGCAAGATCGACATTCTGCGCGCTGAGCTAGTGAGCCGCCTGCGCGAGCAGCACCGTGACGGCGAACCGGCGATATCTGGCGATGACGTCAAGCGCCTCTCGGACATTCTCGCCAATCGCGCCGGCGGAGTCTCGACAGACGAGCTATAGGGGCTTCGATGGCGGTGCACTGCCCCGAGTGCGGTTTCGTCAACGACGAGGGCGCCAACTACTGTCAGCGCTGCGGTGCGTTGCTGGCGCGCGGGGAGGGCAGCTCGAGCGAGCCCGTGACCGCCACCTATCGCATCGACGAGGAGGGAGACTTGGTGCCGGTGGAGCTCGGCGAGGTCACAGCTCACGGGCCGGCCTTGGTGATCCGCACAGGCGGCGGCCGCGCCGGCGAGAGCTTTCCCGTGGACCGCGAGCGCATGTCGATCGGCAGGCGCCCCGACTCCGATGTGTTCCTCGACGACGTCACCGTCTCGCGCGACCATGCTTTGCTCGTCAGCCGTGGCGATCACTGGTATCTCGACGACTGTGGGTCCCTGAACGGCACCTACGTGAATCGCTCGCGGATCGACTCTCACCGCCTCGAGGAGGGCGATGAGCTGCAGATCGGCAAGTACAAGCTCACCTACCACGCACGCTGATGGCTACTACCACCACGCAAATCGAGATCCCCGAGGCCGACGCGCCAAACGGAGCGAGCGCCGGGGGTCCCCCGCAGAAGGCGCTCACGATCGGAGCGGTCTGCAAGGCCCTCGTTCAAGAGTTCCCTGACATCTCGATCTCCAAGATTCGCTACTTGGAGGACCAAAAGCTGCTCACGCCCCGGCGTACTCCCGGCGGCTACCGGCTCTACTCCCAGAGCGACGTCCAGCGCTTGCGCACGATCTTGCGCATGCAACGCGACGAGTTCCTGCCTCTGCGCGTGATCCGCCAAGAGCTCGCGGCGGGACGCGCAGGGGAGATGCAGGTGCCGCGCCCGGGACGCGAGGGTGGCAAGCGCGCGTGGCATTCAAGCGTGAGTGTGCGCGAGCAGGAGGGCGCGCTCTACTCCTTGGAGGATGTCTTGGAGGAGACCAACGCCGATGCCAAGCTCGTACGCGAGCTCGAAGAGTACGGCGTCGTCAAGGGTGAGATGCGCGGCGGCGTGCGCTATTTCGACGAGACCGAGCGCGAGATCATCAGCGCCGTCTCAGAGCTCGCCCGCTACGGCGTCGGCGGTCGCAACCTCAGGGTGTTCCGCTCCTCGGCCGATCGTGAGGCCAACCTCTTGCAACAGATCCTCGCGCCCGCGTTGCGCTCGCGCAACCCTCAGCGACGCAAGGACGCGGTCGACGCACTAGAGAACTTGGCGGCGGTGACCACCCACTTGAAGCACTTGCTGCTAGTGCGCGACCTGCGCAAGATCGTCAGGTGAGCTCCAGCGGGGACCTGCGCGCGCTGATTCGCGACATCCCCGACTCTCCTAGGCCGGGCATCCTCTTCAAGGACATCACTCCTCTCTTGGCCGATGCCGCGGCGCTCGAGCAGGCGGTGCAAGGGCTCGCCAACTATGCGCGTCCATTGAGGGTGGAGTGTGTGCTCGCAGCCGAGGCGCGCGGATTTCTGCTCGGACCCGCGCTTGCTTTGGCGCTCGGCACCGGGTTCGCGCTTGCGCGCAAGCCCGGCAAGTTGCCCTATGAGACGGTCAGCGCCGAGTACGAGCTTGAGTATGGACTCGACCGCCTGGAGCTTCACAGTGACGCGATTCGGCCCGGCAAGCGCGTGCTTGTCCACGACGATCTGCTCGCCACGGGCGGCACCGCGCGTGCCCTGTGCGAGCTGGTCGAGCAGCTCGGTGGAGTGGTTGTGGGCTGCGGTTTTCTGGTCGAGCTTGCGTTCCTGGGCGGCCGTGAGCGCTTGGCTCCCCATGAAGCTCATGCGCTCCTCACATACGCTGCATAGTTGTGCCGACCGCCCAGCGCACCCGCACGATCCATGCTTCCCCCAGCGAGCTGTGGGAGGTTCTCGGCGATCCTCACCATCTGCCGCGCTGGTGGCCGCGCGTGAATCGGGTGGAGGCGGTGGAGCTCGACGCGTTCACCGAGGTGCTCATGAGCGACAAAGGAAAAATCGTGCGCGCCGACTTTCGCTTGGTGGATGCCGTCAGCCAGCAGCGCATCGTGTGGTCCCAGCAGATCGAGAACACGCCGTTTGCGAAGGTGCTCAAGAGCGCAGAGACGGAGGTCAGCTTGGCCGAAGTCGGCAACGGACCCCTAACCGAGGTCACGATTGAGCTGCGTCAGAGCTTGCAGGGTTTCCTTGCCCGCCTCGGGGGACATCTGGTGCGCCGCGCCGCCGACTCCACGATCGACGAAGCTTTGGATGGCTTGGAGCGGATCGTGGGTAGGACTGCCTGATGGCCCGCCCGTGCATCACACACGTGGCTGACGCCCCCGCAGCAGACCTGTCTGTCTTCGGAGAGCAGGGTGCCGGGCTGGGGCGCACACATGGCTGAGCCGGGACAGATGCGCTGGTGGGGGTGGGGGGACCCGCTCCATCCTCCGGGCCTGCCGCCGCACGCACTGGAGTTCCTGCGCGAGACGATCGGCGTGGCGCCTAAGCCGCGTCCACCGGTGGCGCTTGAACACGTGAAGATCGACCCCCAAGCGATTCCTGCGACGACGCTCGAAGAGTTGCGCGGGGCGCTTGGATCCGAGCATGTCCGCGACGATCACTCAGACCGTGTCCTGCATGCCGCCGGCAAGGGCTACCCAGATCTCGTGCGCCTGCGGGCAGGCGTGCCTGAGGGCGCCCCGGATGCTGTGCTCTATCCCGCTTCACGCGAGCAGTTGCGCGCCCTGCTCGACCTGTGCGCGCGCGACTCGCTTGCCGTGGTGGCTTTCGGTGGCGGCACGAGCGTCGTTGGCGGCGTCGAGCCCTTGCGCGGCTCTCACCGCGGCGTGGTCGCGCTCGACACGCGCCGCTTGGCAAGCGTGATCGACTTCGACGAGCGTTCTTTGATCCTCACTGTGCAGGCGGGTGCTCGGGCGCGCGATGTCGAGCGCTGGTTGGCGAGCAAGGGATTCACACTCGGCCACTTCCCACAGTCCTACGAGTACGTGTCGCTCGGCGGTTGTGCCGCCACTCGCTCGGCTGGTCAAGCATCGACGGGCTACGGTCGCTTCGAGCGCATGGTCCAAGGTCTGCGCATGATGGCCCCGGCGGGAGACATTGACTTGGCGGCGCTCCCCGCGAGCGCTGCCGGTCCCGGCATGCGCGAAGTGGTCGTAGGCTCGGAGGGTACGCTCGGCGTGATCGACGAGCTCTCCTTGCGGGTTCGCCATGCGCCTGTCGAACGTGTCTATGAAGGGGTTTTCTTCGAGAACTTCGAGGCGGGTGTGGCCGCGTTGCGAGAGCTCTCCCAAAGGCACTGCGCGCCCGACGTCGCACGGCTTTCCGATGAGCAGGAGACGCGCATGTCGCTTGCGCTCGCAGGCACCGGTGGGGCCAAGGGGCGTCTCGGACGCGCCTACTTGGGCGTGCGTGGCTACAGCAGCGGTTGTCTTGCGATCCTGGGCTACGAGGGCGAACGCGATGAGGTTGGCGCCCGTCGTGTGCGCTCTTCGGCGATCGTGCGCGCCGGCGGGGGCCTGCGCGTGGGACGCTCTCCAGGCGAGGCTTGGCTCGCATCGCGTTTCTCCGCGCCCTATCTGCGCGACGAGCTGCTCACCCACGGTGTGATGGTCGAGACACTCGAGACGGCCACGCGCTGGTCGAACGTGCCCGCGCTTCACGCTCGGGTGCGGGACGCGATCGACGGCGCTCTGCGCGCGTCGGGTACGCCCGGGCTCGTCATGTGCCACGTCTCACATCTCTATGAGACAGGCGCTTCGCTCTACTTCACGTTCTTGGCTCGCCAAGCGGAGGGCGAGGAGCTCGCTCAGTGGCGGGCCGCAAAGGATGCCGCGAGTGCCGCGATCCTAGATGGGGGAGGCACGATCACTCATCATCACGCCGTCGGGCGCGACCACGCGCCTTGGATGGAGCGGGAGATCGGCGTCGAGGCGGTGCGTGCCTTGCGAGCCCTCAAGGCCGAGCTCGACCCCACGGGGATAATGAACCCGGGAAAGCTCTTGCCCTGAGACCGGGGCAGCGCGGTTGTCTGAGGCCGCCGCGCGGCGCGTTTGCTCTGAGATCAGTGCAGCGCGAACGTGCCCTTGAGCACGATCGGCCCAGGGTGGGAGGGATGCGTGCTCGTCTCACGCGTCACGATCAGCTGGTGGAAGAGGCTCGCGTTCGAAGGCAGCGGGTTCCCCCCCTGCATGCGTCCGTCTGAGCCCACGTCTGAGGCCCGCCCCAGTGGAGCTGAGTTTGAGGGCGAGTTGTACAGCCACACCGCGTAGAAGAACCCCGAGGAGGGTGGCAATCCCTGAGCTGTGATGTAGAACGCGCTGCGACCGCCCTCCGAGAGCACGTATGCCGTACCCGACGCTTTGAGTTCGGGGTCAAGCGCGCTGAGCGTGATCGTCTTGTTGAGACTCGGCTTGCCGGCGCTTGTGCTCGTCGTCGACGCTGTGCTCGACGATTTGGTCGCGCTCGGACTAGAGCTTTTCCCGCCGCTGGTGGAGATCAGCACGACCGCGACCACGATCACCACGACGATTGCCACAAGCAGCAAAGCGCCCGCTCGCCTCGATCCGCCCGCGGCTCGTGGCGAGCGCGGGTCGCGGGAGCGGTGGGGAGGGCTGGATGCGCTCGTGGCGCCCAGGCTCGTCGCACTAACGCCCCTAGTCGTGCTCGGACTCGTTGCGCGAGCGGGCTTGGGCCGGTCAGAGGCGCCTCGCAGAGCCGGATCGTTGGCGAGCGCGTCGAGCGCCGCGTGCGCACGATCGCGTACCGCGCTCTCGGGGATCGCCAGCATCTCGGCCACCTCGCCGTAGCTGCGGCCACGCTCGAGCACGAGCGACAGCACAGCGCGCTGGTCGGGGGGCAGTCGGTCGAGGTCGGTCATGTAGAGGTCCGCCGTCGCGTCGCCTCACGCTGGCGGGGCCCTTAGGCTATCGTGGCCGCCCGATGGCCATCCCACCTGTCGCCAAGCTCAACGAGATCCTCTTGGGTTTCGATCGTCTTTACGGGCTCGAGTTCGTGGAGTGTTCGGAGAGCGAGGTGCGCGCGCAAGTGGTCGTTCGCGACGAGCACAAGCAGCCGGCTGGGCTCGTCCACGGGGGCATGTACGCCTCGATCGCCGAGTCGATCGCGTCGGTCGCCACTGGCTTGACCGTGTTCGACGAAGGCAACGTCGCGATGGGAATGTCCAACAACACGAGCTTTCTGCGGCCCATGACCGAAGGCACGGTGCACGCGCATGCACGGCGGCTTCACCGCGGCCGCACAACCTGGCTGTGGGATGTCACGTTCAGCGACGACAACGGCCGCACGTGCGCGCTCACGCGCATGACGATCGCAGTCCGCCCACTCTCCAGCTGATCTAGGCCCCGCGCGGCCTGCACATTTTCCTCAGTCTGCACGAGCTGCTCGCGCATCAGGTAGTGCGTGGCTTGGAAGCCTCAGGTCCCGCGCGGCTTGGGGATTCTCACGCCGGCCGGTACTTGACCGGGCAGTGGTATGCGATCGAAGCCCGTATCGGGCAGCGCCGCCGGCAATGGCGCCTGAGGCATGCCGACTTCGTTGAGCGGAGCCATCATCGTCGCAGCCTGCTGGGCAAGCGAGGGGTTGCGCGCGTACACGCTCACCGTCACTACACCGGTGGGGATCGCGAGCGTACGGCCACCCTGGGCCAGGCTGGCCGTGGCTCCCCGCAGCGACAGCGTCCGCGTAGCGGCGGTGGCGCCGGGTATGAAGCTGTTATCGGGTGAACTAACGACGGATATCGGTGTCACGCACGTGTACTGGCCGCCGAGCACACAGTCGCCGTAGCGAATCGTTACGGCTTCGCTGGGGTCGATCGACACACTCGTGATCTGCATCCCGCGGAAGCTCAGCCCGAGCCAGTACACGGGAAAGTTGCTCTTGACCATCACGCTCTCGAGCGCTGCCGAGCCGATCGGCTGGTCTTGGAGTGTGTTGGCGCCGCAAGCTTGGAGCGTCAGTGCGCAGAGAGCCAGCACCCCGCCGAGGAAGACTGTGCGAACGTGGGTCCTGCTGAGGAGGGTTGTGCGAACGTGGGTCCTGCCGAGGTAGGCAGCGCGAACTGGAGCCCTCGCGAGGAGGGCTTTGCGCGACAGGTTCGATGTATGGCGCCGGCCGATCACGCGACGCAGAGTAGCGGCGCCGGCCACCGCTCAGCCGCGGTAGGCATTCGTGATCGGCATGCGCCTGTCCCGCCCGAACGCACGCTCGGTGATCTTGATGCCCGGAGGAGCCTGGCGGCGCTTGTACTCGGCCAGGTCCACGAGCCTCGTGGCGCGCTCCACATCTTGCTCTGGCAATCCTTCGGCGATCAGCTGCTCGCGACTGCGATCCAGCTCCACGTACCCGTGCAAGATCCGGTCGAGCACCTCATACGGTGGCAGTGAGTCTTGATCGGTCTGGTTGGCGCGCAGCTCGGCTGAGGGTGCGCGCTCGATTATCGAACTGGGAATTGGTGTCCTCACGCGCTCCGCTGTCGTTTGCGTCGCGCTCTGCTCCCCCGCCACCTGTTCTCCCGCAATCGCCTCTGGGGCGTTTCGCCAGCGCGCCAGCCGGTATACGAGCGTCTTTGGCACGTCCTTGATGACCGCAAAGCCGCCGGCCAGGTCGCCGTACAAGGTTGTGTAGCCCACTGACATCTCGGACTTGTTGCCGGTCGTGAGCACCAGCCAGCCAAACTTGTTGGAGAGTGCCATCAAGAGGTTCCCGCGGATGCGCGCCTGCAGGTTCTCCTCTGTCAGGTCTGGCTCTCTGCCGGCGAAGTCTGCCTCCAGGGTCCGCGTGTAGGCCTCCATCGCCGGCTCGATCGACAGCTCGTGTACGCGCACCCCAAGCGCCTTTGCCATGGCACGCGCGTCGTCCTGCGTGGCGGCGGATGAGTAGGGGGAGGGCATGATCGCCACGTTCACGCGCTCCGCTCCCAGGGCATCCACCGCCAGGCACGCCACGAGCGCAGAGTCGATGCCTCCGGAGAGTCCCAGCACCACGGCGCCGAAGCCGTTCTTCACGACGTAGTCGTGCAATCCAAGCACCAATGCCTCGTAGACCTCCTGCTCGAGCGTCGCGATCGGCTCGCGCATGGACGCTGGTACCTCGACTTGAGCGACACTGGCAGGGGGTTCGTGTGAAGGTCGGCCGGCTGGTGATGTGGTACTCGAAATTGGGTGCCCTACGCGCGCGCGCGAGGCGGACTGTGCGGAGGCGGGTTGTGTGGTGTCCTGAATCGGGTGCCCTACGCGTGCGCGCGAGGCGGACTGTGCGGAGGCGGGTTGTGTGGTGTCCTGAATCGGGTGCCCTACGCGCGCGCGCGAGGCACCCACATTGGAGAGGTCAACATCGCAGAGGACCAAGTCCTCCTCGAACTGGGCTCCCCGGGCGATCGTGTCACCGTCGGGGTTGAGTACGAACGAGTGGCCGTCGAACACCAACTCGTCTTGACCACCGACCATCGCGCAAAACGCGATATGAACGCCCGTTTCACGGGCACGCTGCGCGAACAGGCGTTCACGCTCGAGTCCCTTGCCCGCGTGATAGGGCGAGGCCGATATGTTCACGATCAGCTTCGCGCCGGCGCCGGCCTCTGAGGACGCGGGCGCCCCGGCGACCCACAGGTCCTCGCACACCGTCAGACCGATCCCGTGCCCAGCGAGCTCGATCACCGTGCCGCTCGGCTCGCCCGGCCTGAAGTAACGCTGCTCGTCGAACACGCCGTAGTTGGGCAGGTGAACCTTGCGGTAGACCCTCTCGATCTTGCCGGCGGCGAGTACGGCAGCCGAGTTGTGCACCACCGTTGCTACAGGCCCCGGCGATCCGGGCGAAGGCCCGCGGACGGCGCCCGGAATGCGCTCGGGGAAACCCACGATCGCGGCTATTCCGTCGGTGGCGCTCGCGAGCCGTTCCAGCTGGACTCCGGTATCTGTGAGGAAGTGCTCGCGCAGGAGCAGATCCTCGGGCGGATAGCCGGTGAGCGCGAGCTCCGGGAACAGCACAAGCTCGGCGCCCGCCTGCTTGGCTGCCTCGATGCCCGCGCGGATGCGACGCGCGTTGCCCGCGAGGTCGCCTACGGTGGCGTTGATCTGACAGAGGGCCAGGCGCAAGCTGGTCCTCACAGCAGCGCGGCTTGCGCCACTAGTGGGTTGCCACCGCTCGCGGACGGCGCGTGCGGCGCGGCTTTGTGACCCCGGCGGCCGTGGCAAGCGCCGCGATCGAGCGCTCGAGCTCGCGTGCGAGTGTCTCAAGCTCGGGCAGCGCGTCATAGTCGGCGAGCAGGCCGAACCCGAGGTGGCCGTCATAGCTCATCACGGCGATCCCGAGCGCTTGGCGTCGCGCGAGCGGCACGACCGGGTAGAGCGCCTGTAGGCGACGCCCGAGCAGGTAGAGGGGGAACTGGGGACCCGGCACATTCGTCACCACGAGGTTGAAGAAGCGCTGGCGTGCCTGTAGGCGCGCGGCCTGACTAAGGATCGTCGGTGGCGCGAAGCCCGCGAGATTGGTCAACACCTCGGCGCCCACAGCTTGGCTTGACTGCTTCAGGTCGTCCATCTCCAAGCGCACCTCGGCCAGGCACTCGACGGGATCGACCACGCCGACCGGCAAGGGTGCCCACATCGCCGCCACGCGGTTGCCTAGCGCGCCCCGCTCGATGTCGGCACGTATCGACACGGGCACCATCGCCTTCAGCACGAGGCCCTCGGTGTCATATCCATGGACGCGCATGTGGCGCCCGAGCGTGAGGCTCACGGCCGCTAGTACGACGTCGTTGAGGGTACCGCCGAGCGAGTTCTTGATCGCCTTGAACTGCGCCAGATCGGCGTCTACCCAGGTGTAACGCCGGTGAGAGGTGATCTCCACGTTGAGAGGACTCGCGGGCGCCGGCGCATTGATACCGGCGAGTGTGGTTTGGCTCACTCCCACGACTGCGTCCTTGACGTGCTCAAGCGCGCGGCGGGGACGGCGCATGACGGCGCGCGCACCACGCATCATCTCGCCAGGAACCGTGGAGCGCTCCACGAGCGCGTCCGCCAATAGCTTTGCCGGACCCGGCAATGGGCGCGCCACCCAAGGCACCGGTGGGCGCGGTGTACCGGTTGGCTCGGCGGCCGCGTCGAATAGCACCGTGGTGATGTCAACGCCCGAGATCCCATCGACAAGTGCGTGATGGGTCTTTGCGATCACCGCGAACCGTTCGCCCGCCATGTGCGCCACGAGCCATAGCTCCCAGAGCGGCTTGGAGCGGTCGAGACGCTGGGAGAAGATGCGTCCGGCGAGCTGCTTCAGCTCCGTCTCGTCTTCAGGGCGAGGCAAGCCGGTATGGCGGATGTGGTATTTGGGATTGAAGTGAGGGTCGTCGGTCCACACAGGTCTGCCTTGGCCGAGCGGCACGAATGCGAGTCGCTGGCGGTAGCGCGGCACAAGGTGTAGGCGCGAGAGGATGTGCTCAACCAGCTCTTCATAAGTGGGGGCTTTGCCTTCGAAGACCATCACCGAGGCCACGTGCATGTGCGCGGTGCCGTGGTCCTCCAGATGCAGGAAGGCCGAGTCCAGGCCAGTTAGACGGTCAGGGTTTGACATTGGCTTCGATTGTCGCGGGTCTCGGGTCCGTCGTCAACGCCGGCTTGCGATCGCGGCCATCACAGCCATCGTGAATTCACTCAGCGCCGCTCAGCGGACGGGTGAGCTACGAGCGTTTGCATGCCGACCTCGTCGATGCTTGCGTGCCCGGACAGAGCCATGTTGAGGTCGAGCTCGGCAAGGAAGGAGCGCAACACGTCGATCACGCCCTGTTCGCCTCCGAGCGCCAGGCCCCATACGTAGGGACGACCGAGGCACACGGCGCGCGCCCCCAGGGCGAGCGCCTTGAGCGCGTCGGCACCTGAGCGGATGCCGCTGTCGAACAGCACCTCACACTTCTCTCCAACGGCCGCCACGACTCCCGGCAGCGCCTGCAGCGAGCCGATCGCGCCGTCCACCTGGCGACCGCCGTGGTTGGAGACGATGATTCCCTCGATCCCGTGCTCGACCGCAAGCAGTGCATCCTCGGCGCTCTGGATGCCCTTCAGGACGATCGGCAGTTTCGTGCACTCGCGCAGAAACTCCAGGTCTTTCCACGTCACCGACGGGTTCGAGAACTGCCACGCCCAGTAGGCCACGGCCGTGGCCAGGTCTTCCTCTGGTGGCTTGGGCAGGGCCGCGCGGAACACGGGGTCCTGCATGTAGTTGACGTTGCCCTCGCCGCGCAGGAATGGCAGGAAGCCATCGCTCAAGTCGGCAGGGCGCCAGCCGAGCAGCCAAGTGTCGAGCGTGACGACGATCGCCTCATAGCCCGACTTCTCCGCTCGTTCGATGAAGCTGCGCGCCAGCTCGCGGTCGCGCGGCCAGTAGAGCTGGTACCAGCACGATTGCTTACCCGCCGCCTGCGCGATCTGCTCGATCGTGTGCGAGGCGGCGGTGCTCGCGATCAAGGGGACGCCCACGTGTGCGCACGCGCGTGCGCTGGCGAGCTCGCCTTCGGGGTGGGCCACCGTCTGAACTCCGATCGGCGCAAGCAGGACGGGCGCTGCCAGTTTCTTGCCGAGCACCGTGCGCTCGAGCGTTCGCTCGGAGACATCGCGCAGCATGCGCGGCACGATCCGCCATTCGTCGAACGCCTCGCGGTTGGCTCTGATCGTGTGCCCGCGGCCGGCGCCCCCTTGTATGTATCCACGCGGACCGCGCGAGAGCATCGCGTAGGCGTCGCGCTCCAACTCGCGCCAGTCCACAGTCCGCGCGGGCTTGCGCCCGGCGAGCATTCCCGCGGCATAGATCTCGTGCTCGTAGTTGGAATAGGGCGGCTCGAGCGGCATCTCAGCGTGGATGCTATTCGGCGATGAGATTTGCCGTCTCCGTGATTTGCTGTATTCGTAAAGGTGGGGCGCCGTCAAGAAGGCGGAGCGACCCAAAACCACCCCCTCAGGAGGCTATGAGATGGCATTCGACCAATCGAAGATCGGGCAGGTCGTGGCTGCGCAGATGGAGGCGCTCGAAGGGCGCTATGGAGACGAGTGTGAAATTGGCAACGTGTGCACGATCGTCGAGGTCCTGGGTCCGCACGGCTCGGATGTGTCGGTGCGCTCGAGCGAAGCGCGACCGCATACGACGATCGGATTGCTGCGTATGGCTGAGGTGATGATGCTCAACCGCCTCGGTGGTGTGAGCCGCGGCGAAGGGGAGTCAGAGGAGGAGTAGAGAGCGCGCCGCGTGGCCCGGAATTCGTGTGCCGCGTGGGGCCCGGGATTGAGCGCCGCCTGGCCCGGATCTGAGCCCGATTGGGCTCGTGTTCATACGTATGAACACCATTGATGAGGATTTGGCAAGTGTGTCCACCCTCACACTTTGCGCACAGAGGCCTCCTCTAGCGTTTCCTTGATTGCTTGACTTCTGCCGAGTCGTCTCCACAACTGGAGACGAGCGGGGGACCCACTGCCGGGCCTGACGAAAGGGCTCGGATGGGGCGAATCGGCCGCTGATGCGGCTGTAACGCCCGACTGGTGCACGTATGGACGCGTGCCGCCGGCGGGACGTGAGCCCGACAGCTAACCCCGTAGGCACTAACAAGGAGGACTCTCTTTGCTACCCCTGCTTGCGGGAATTCCCGCAGCTCCGGTCGGCGGGCCAGTTGCCCAGTTGATCGATCCGGCTCCGCTGACTGCTCCGCTCGTGAAGGTCAGCGTGCGGATACGAAGGGTCGAGTTGAACGTGCTCGACGGCAGCAGGGCGAGTGTGGCCGGAGCGTTGCGCCCGTCTCTAGCCAAACGGCCTGTCGAGCTCCAGCGCCTTGGACGCCACGGCTGGAGAGTGCTCGCGCACTCCGTTACGGGCGCGCGTGGGCGGTTCGTGTTGCGCTACACACCGCATCGTCTGCTCAGCGAGCGCGTGCGAGTTTTGTTTGCCGGCGATTCAGCCGATCGCGGCGCACGGCGCTACGTCGGGCACTTGCGCTCCTACCGGCTCGCAGGGGCCTCTTGGTACGGCGGCGGTGGCAGTCTTGCGTGCGGAGGCGAGCTCACGGGCGCCACGATGGGGGTCGCTAACAAGACGCTTCCGTGCGGCACGCTCGTGACCTTGCGCTACGGCGGGCGTGAGGTGAGCGTCCCCGTCGTGGACCGCGGTCCATATGTGGCGGGTCGCGAATTCGACCTGACCGAAGCTACCAAGCGTGCGCTTGGATTCGAAGGTGTTGGCGATGTGTGGAGCACACGCTAGCCTTGGGGCAGCAGAGCATGAGCAAGCCGAAGAGACATAAAGGGCGCAAGCGTTCCAGCCGGGATGCGCGCCGCAAAGCCGTCGGTGCCGCAATGCTCGCTTTGCGCGTGATGCTCGTGGCGCGCAAGTTCAAGCGCGCCAAGGAGGCAAAGCGTGCGAAGCAGGCCAAGGGCGCTAAGCGGGCCAAGAATGCTAAGCAGCTGAAGTACGCCAAGTGCGCAAAGCAGGCCATGCATGCCAAAGGAGGCTCGCGAGGCGGCTCGAAGTGCAAAGGCGCTAGCGGACGCGCTTTCTCAGTGGCCTCGGTTGCCGTTGGCTCTTTCGCGCTCGGGGCCAGCGCTTTCGGGGCGCTTGCCGTGGGCGCGGTCGCAATACGCAGGCTGGCAGTCAAGCGCGCCGCGGTCGGCCGACTCGATGTGAACAAGGTCAAGCTTGGCCGACTCGAGGTCGACGAGCTAGTAGTGCACAGCAAGAACGTGCATGGATCTGACGTTTAGCAAGCGTGAGAGCGCATTCCGCGAGGAATTGCGCTCCTGGCTTGCGGATAACAAGCCCGCGCAGGAGCCGACGGCGGGCGGCGAAGATGCCCACTATGCATGGCGTCGCGACTGGCAGAGACGACTGTATGACGCTGGCTGGGCCGCGCCGGCCTGGCCTGCAGAGTACGGAGGACGTGGTGCATCGCTGACGGAGTCGGCGATCTACTTTGAGGAGCTCGGCCGTGCACGTGTGCCATTGCCGGCGAATGTGCTCGGTCTACTACTTGGTGGGCCGACCTTGATGGTGTGGGGAACCGACGCTCAGAAGGAGCGCTACCTCGCGCCGATCCTCTCGGCTGAGGAGATCTGGTGTCAGGGCTTCTCTGAGCCTGAAGCGGGCTCAGACCTTGCATCTTTGAAGACGCGTGCGGTCAAGGATGGGGACGAATGGGTCGTGAGCGGGCAGAAGGTTTGGACGAGTGGCGCGCAGTACTCCAAGTGGTGCATGCTCGTCGCACGCAGCGATGGCGACGCGGCCAAGCACAAGGGTCTCACCTACTTCCTGATGGATATGGACCAGGCGGCCATTCAGGTGCGGCCGCTGCGCCAGATCACCGGTGAGGCAGAGTTCAACGAGCTGTTCATCGAGGAGGCTCGCATTCCCGACGAGAACGTCGTCGGCGGGGTGGGCAACGGTTGGAAGGTGGCGCTGACGACGCTTATGAACGAGCGCGCCGGGCTCGGCTTCTTGCTGCAGGTGCGCTTGCGCCAGCTCTTGGACGACACGATCGCCGCTGCCCGCGAGCGGGGATTGCTCGAGGATCCGCTCTATGCCGATGCGCTCGCCGAGTTGCACATTCGCTGTGAGTCGATCCGATTGCTCGCCTGGAAGGGGCTCACCGACATCGAGCGCTACGGCCAGCCTGGCCCTGAGGGCTCGCTCGTGAAGTGGCTCTGGTCGGACACCAACCAGCGCCTGACGATCCTTGCCGCGGAGATCGTCGGTCCGGCCGCGCTCATCAATGGCACGAGCTGGAGCTATGAGCTCCTGCGGGCGCGTGGCAACACGATCGAGGGCGGCACGACCGAGGTCCTCAAGAACATCGTGGCCGAGCGCGTCCTGGGACTGCCGCGGCTGAAGGCGGTCAGCTGAGTGTCGGCTGGGGGTTGAGCGATGGATTTCGGACTGAGCGACGATCAGCGTGAGATTCAGCGGACTGCTCGTGAGCTGTTGGCGGAGCGGGCGCGTCCTGAGCGTGTGCGCGAGCACGCCGAGGCCGGTCGCATCGATGAGGACTTGTGGCGTGAGCTGCGTGAGCTTGGATGGCCGGGCATCGCGGTCGCCGAGGACTATGGAGGCCAAGGCCTCGGGCTCGTGGAGCTCTCGATCCTGTGCGAGGAGCTTGGTCGCGTGCTTGCTCCGGTCCCGCTGTTGCCGACGGTCTTGGCTGCTGCGGTGATCGAGCGGGCGGGATCTGAGCAGCAGCGCGAGCGCTGGCTACCGGGTCTTGCCAGTGGCGAGGCGCTTGGCGCGCTTGGGGTAGTGCGCGAGGGCGTCGCCGAGCTCGTGCTTGGGGCCCCTGCGGCACAGGTGTTGGTACTCGTGCAAGAGGGTGACTTGCGCGCGCGCGTGTGCGCACGCGAGGACGTCGCTGTGGAGCCGGTCGACTCGATCGACCCGACGCGGCCTGCCGGTCGTGTGAGTGTGGCGTCACAGGCGGGGGAGCCACTTGAGGGCGATGTGCGAGGCGGCTTGGACAGGGCACTCGTGGCGATTGCCTCGGAGCTCGTCGGGGTGTGCGAGCGCGCGCTGACGATGACCGTGGCTTATGTCAAGGAGCGCAAGCAGTTCGGCGTGCCGGTTGGCTCCTATCAGGCGGTCTCTCATCGCTGTGCCCAGATGCTGCTCGATACCGAGAAGGCGCGGTCGCTGACGGCTTTCGCCGCGTGGGCGGCCGACGCCGATCCGCAGAGGCTGGGTGAGACCGCGGCAATGGCCAAGGCCGCGGCTTCTGAGGCTGGTGTGGAGGTCACATCCTCAGCGATCCAGGCCCACGGCGGCATCGGCTTCACCTGGGAGGCGGATGTCCACTGGCTCTACAAGCGTGCCTTGGTGGACGCCTCGCTGCTTGGCGCTGCCAAGCGCCAGCGCGCTCACTTGGCCCAGATTCTCGCCAGCGCTTGAGCCAACCCCCTCGTCGGGGTTCTGTTCGACGGCATTCCTGAACCTGGCGCGTTCTGCCTGGCGCACCTGCTGAGCTGGGCGTCAATTTGCTCATACGTGATAACGTACGCATGTATGCCAGCTGTACGCCAGTGGGACGGCAACATCTATGACCGCATCTCCGGGCCGATGGAGTCGCTCGGGCTGGAGGTACTCGGGCGCCTGGATCTGAAAGGCGACGAGACCGTGCTCGACGCCGGTTGCGGCTCTGGGCGAATCACGCAAGCCTTGATTGAGCGGTTGCCGCGTGGCCAGGTGATCGCCGTGGACCAGTCACCCTCGATGGTGGACGCGGCCAGGAAGCGGCTTGGCCCAGGAGTCGACATTCGCGTTCTCGATCTGCTCGAGCTGGAGCTGGAGAGGCCTGTCGATGCGATTTTCTCCACGGCCACGTTTCACTGGATCGCAGACCACGACCGTCTCTTCCGACACTTGCGCGCGGCCCTCGTTCCCGGCGGGCGGCTTGTTGCGCAGTGTGGGGGAGAGGGCAATATCGAAATCCTGCGCGGCCACGTGGCGCCGCTGCTCTCCCAAGAGCCCTATGCCGAGCATTTCCGCGATTGGGAGCCACCGTGGAACTACGCATCGGCGCCGAAGACTGAGGAGCGGCTGCGCTCGGCTGGCTTCGCCTCGGCTAAGTGCTGGCTCACGCCGGCGCCACGCGAGCCCGAGTATCCGCGAGAGTTCCTTTCCACGATCGTGCTCGGTCCGCACGTGCAAAAGCTACCTGAGGAGCTGCGTGACCGCTTCATGGACGACGCGCTGCAGAGGATCGGAGAGCCGGTCGTGGTCGACTATGTGCGCTTGAACATCGACGCAGTCGCGTAATACGCTCCTGTTCGCTCAGCGCCGCGGCTACGGGCTCGGATAAGCGACACGACGACTGCAACCATGGTTGGATGAGCGGCACGACCTGCCAAAGCGCGCCGGAAGAGGCGCTAGCTTGAGACAGAGTGCCGATCGAGTCCCCTGAGCGGAGCATCGCCCACCTCGACGCTGACGCCTTCTACGTCTCAGTCGAGCTGAATCGCCATCCCGAGCTGCGGGGGCTGCCGGTGGTTGTCTCCGGCACCGGGCCACGTGCTGTGGTGACGACGGCAAGCTATGAGGCACGACGCTTTGGCGTGGGCTCGGCGATGCCCGCGGCGCGCGCGCGTAGGTTGTGCCCGCAAGCCGTGTTCTTGCCACCTGACGGTGCGCACTACCGCGAGGTGTCCAAACGCCTGATGGGGATCGTGCGCTCGCACGTTGAGTGTGTCGAGGTGGTGGGGCTCGACGAGGCCTATTTGGACCTGAGCGGGCTGTACTCGCCGCGCGCTGCCGTGCGCCGCATCGTGGCCGACATCAAGGTTGAGACGGAACTTGTGTGCTCGGTCGGCATAGGGCCGAACAAGCTCGTCGCGAAGGTCGCCTCCGACGCGGAGAAGCCCGCCGGTTTCGTTGTGCTCACGCGCGAGCAGGCATGCGAGCGCTTTGCCGAGGCGCCGCCTGGACTGATCCCGGGGATCGGCCCGAAGACCGCCGCCCGGCTCGAGGCGATGGGCTTGAGCACGCTGGGCGCTTTGGCGCAGGCCCCAGAGCAGGTATTGAAGGCGTGCTTCGGCCCCAACCAAGGCCGCGAACTGAAGCGTCGTGCGCGCTTCGAGCACGAGGGTGTAGTCAGCGAGGAGCGCAAGGTCGTCTCAGAGTCGCGCGAGCGCACCTTCGACTACGACATCCATGACGGCGCACGTTTGCGCGAGGCCCTTGCGCAAATGGCGGGCGAACTGTGCGAAAGCCTTGTAGCGCACGACAACCATGGGCGCACGATCGGCATCAAGGTGCGCCTCAACGATTTCTCCACCGTCACACGGGCTCGCACCTTGGCGGCACCCACATGTGACGCCGAGCAAGTCACGCGCGTGGCGCTCACATTGCTCGAGGAGTACTCGCCTTCACGGCCTGTCCGCCTGCTGGGTGTGCGTGTGGCGGGCTTGGCGTCCCGCGGAGCGGCTGTGCCCGAGCGTGCGCGAAGTGACGCGGAAGGGCAGATGGCGTTGCCGATGTAGCCCGCTCTGGAGCGCCCCGCACGCGCATGCGCGCACGGGGCATACCACCGCACCGGACGCCGTAGGCCCGCCCGATGTAGCCACCGCGCCGGATACCGTCCGCCCCACCGATGTAGTCTTCGCGGACGATGCCACTCGCGAAAGCAGGACAGATCGAGCTGAGTTATGACCGCGCTGGCGACGGGCCGCCGTTGCTGCTGATCATGGGCATGAGCGGCACCAAGCATCATTGGGGCGAGCGCGTGCTCGAGGAGTTGCGTCGAGACTTCGACACGATCGTCTACGACCATCGCGACGCCGGCGAATCGACCAAGACCGGCCAGCCGTTCACGATCGCCGACATGGCGGAGGACGCCGCGGGCTTGCTGCGGGCACTGGAGCTCGAAACCGCTCATGTGATGGGCATCTCGATGGGCGGCATGATCGCCCAGGAGCTCGCGCTCGCGCACCCGGAGCGAATCAGCTCGCTGACGCTCGGTTGCACCTACTGCGGTGGCGAGGGCAGCGCACTGACCGGCGAAGACGTCATGCGCCGGCTCGCGGAAGCGATGACCTCGGGCGATCGCGAGCGGGCGATCCGCACGGCTTGGGAGGTCAACGTGTCTCCAAGCTTTGCGGCCAACGAGGATGCCTACGCGAGGTTCTTGAAGACGAGCATGAGCTACGGCCTGCCGGTGCAAGTGATCATGGAGCAGATGCGCGCCATAGTCGGTCACGACACAAGCACACGACTCCCGAAACTGGGGCTGCCGGCGTTGGTCGTGCATGGAACGCTCGATCAAATGTTGCCCGTCGAGAACGGCCACATGATTGCTGAGCTGATCCCTGAGGCGCGCTTGGAGATCCTCGAGGGGATCGGCCACATGTTCTTTTTGGAGCAGCCTGAGCGTACGGCGGAGCTCGTGCGCGAGCATGCCGCCGTCGATGCCTAGAGGGCCGCTGGGCGGCGTGATACCGCGTCCTCGCTCGTTCGTGTGCAGAGCACACTTCACTCGCTGCGTCCTTGTCTCACTTGCCCATCGACCCTCTAGGAGCTGGTGAGGGTCCTTGGATTCGAGGCCGGGCGTGGCGTGCGCTTGTCCGGCGAGCAGAGCGGAGAGGGACCAGCGATCGTGTTGCTGCACGGTCTCACCGCCACGCGTCGCTATGTGGTGATGGGCTCGCGCGTCTTGGAGCGCTCTGGCCATCGCGTGATCGGATATGACGCGCGCGGGCACGGACACTCAAGCCCAGCGCCTTCACCTGATGCCTACACCTACGAGTTTCTGGCTGACGATCTACGCACAGTGCTCGACGAGCTGGAGATCGAGGAGGCAGTTCTCGCGGGTGCGTCGATGGGTGCGCAGACCGCGGTTCGCTTCACCCTTGATCACCCCGGGCGGGTACGAGCGCTGGGGCTGATCACGCCTGCGTTTGATCCGGACGCACACGGCGACTACGCCGGCTGGGACCGGCTTGCGAATGGATTGAGAGAGGGGGGCGTGGAGGGCTTTGTAGATGCCTACGAGCTCGATCCGATTCCGGAGCGCTTTAGAGAGACGGTTGTGAAGGTGCTGCATCAGAGGCTCTCGGCGCATGATGACCCGCTCGCGGTCGCGGATGCCCTGGAAGCAGTGCCGCGCTCGAAGCCCTTCCAGAGTTGGCAAGAGCTCGAGAAGATTGGGGCTCCAACGGTGGTCGTGGCAAGTCGTGATGAGGCTGACCCAAGCCATCCGCTTGCAACCGCGGAGCGCTATGCCGCGATGATTTCCGGCGCGAGGCTTGTGGTTGAGGACCTGGGCAGCTCGCCGATCGCCTGGCAGGGGGGACAGCTCTCCAAGGTACTTGGTGAGTTGACAGAGTCAGCCGGCGGATAACTGGAACCTCTAGTGGTTCCTGGTCAAGGCGGCTCGGACTGGTGGCCGCTTAGGCAAGCGCGGCGGGTGCGTCCGCCGCGGGATTGTCCTCGGCGACGGCTGCACCGCTGAGCAAAGCTGAATAGCGCCCGCCCAGTTCCAACAACTCCTCGTGAGTGCCACGCTCGACGATGCGCCCGGAGTCGAGCACGAGGATCTGGTCGGCGTCGCGGATCGTGGAGAGCCGGTGGGCGATCGCAATCGTGGTGCGTCCTCGCGAAAGGTCGTCAAGGGCACGCTGGACGGCACGCTCGGTCTCGGTATCGAGCGCTGAGGTCGCCTCGTCAAGGATCAAGACGGGAGGATTGCGCAGTACGGTGCGAGCGATAGCCATGCGCTGCTTCTCGCCGCCTGAGAAGCGGTAGCCGCGCTCTCCTACGGGCGTGTCATAGCCCTCGGGCAATCCGGAGATCAGGTCGTGAATCTGAGCTGCGCGCGCGGCATCTTCGATCTGCTCGTCACTGGCCTCAGGACAGGCGAAGCGCAGGTTTTCGCGAATCGAGGCATGAAACAAGTAGGTCTCCTGAGAGACCAGTCCGACTGTCGCGGCAAGCGAGGCGAGTGTCATGTCGCGGATATCTACCCCGTCGATCTCCACTCGTCCGCCTTGGGGCTCGTATAGGCGCGCCACGAGATAGGCGAGTGTGGTCTTGCCCGAGCCTGTCTCACCGACTAGCGCTGTGCGGGTGCCGGCCGGGATATCGGCGGAGATCTCGCGCAAAGTCCACTTCTTGCCGGAGTCCTCATCGGATGCGTATGTGAACCACACGTCGCGCAGGCGCACGTCTCCTTGGACCCCGCTCAAAGTGCGTGCGTCGGCGCGCTCTTCGATGTCCACCGGGAGATCTAGGTACTCGAAGATGCGACCGAACAAAGCGAGTGAGGTCTGAACTTCAAGGCCCACCGAGAGCAAGGACTGGATCGGGAACAGGACGCGCGTTTGCAAGGTCGTGAAGGCGATTACCGTGCCGATTGAGATCGCGGCGCTGCCGTGCGCGATCGAATAGCCCGCGAACCAGTAGACGGCGGCCGGCATGATGGCGAAGCTCATTTGCACCGAAGCCATGCGCCAGCGCCCGGCCATGCGGGCTCGTACCTCGAGGTCAGCTAGTTCGCCTGACTCGTCGCTGAAGCGTCGTACGAGCTCAGGTGAGCGTCCCATGGTCTTGCCAAGCAAGATCCCCGATACCGACAAGGACTCCTCCACGAGTGTGGACATGTCGGCCAGGCGCCCCTGGCGCACCGATTGGATGCGCCGGCGCTCCTCGCCCACGCGACGTGTGAGCCAGACGAAGAATGGGAGCAGGAACAAGGAGAAGGCAGCCAGGCGCCAGTCGAGCAAGATCATTGCCACCACGACCGCCACGACGGTGGTCACGTTCTGGACGATCGAGGTCGCGGTTGAGGTCACCACGCTGTCGATCCCACCAATGTCGTTGGCGATCCGCGACTGGACCTCGCCTGTGCGCGTGTGGGTGAAGAAGGCCAAGGACATGCGCTGCAGATGGGCGTATACGGATGCGCGCAGGTCGTGCATGACGCGCTGACCAACCTGGTTTGAGATCCAAGTTTGCGCCACTCCGATCACTCCGCCGATGATCGAAAGCGCGATCATGCCGCCCACCAAGAAGCTCAAGAGCTCAGTGTTGTGCTCGGGGATCGCCTTGTCGATCACTTCTCGCAAGAGGAAAGGGCTGACCACGCCGAGACCCGCAGAGATGAAGATCAAGGCAAGCAGGCCACTGAGGCGAGCCCGGTAGGGGCGGAACAAGGCACTGATGCGCCGCAAGGAGACGTGCGCGGCAGCTTGGTCCTCAGGGGCTGCGTCGGGCTTTGCCTGGCCCGGACGCCCGCCACTGCGCCCGCCATGGCGCCCTTCTCCGCGGCGCCCGTCGCCGAAGGGTTGGCTGCTCATCGTGAAAAGCCTCCCTTGCGGACGATCGATCGAATCACTTGTCGATCTTAGGGCCTACGGAGCTCCCCCTAAGGAGCCCGAGGATCGTAGGATGAGGGCATGGACCTATCCGACTCCGAGATCAGGGTGCTTGGGTGCCTGCTCGAGAAGCAGCGCACCACACCCGATCACTATCCGCTCTCGCTGAATTCGCTGCGCTTGGCCTGCAACCAGGCGACCAATCGAGACCCTGTCGTCGATTACGACGAGGCGGTGATCCGCGACGCGCTGCATCGCTTGGGCCGCCGCAGCTATGTGCGTCTTGCCGGGGCGAGCCGAGCAGCGAAGTACCGCCACCTACTCGCAGACGCCTTGCCGATGTCAAGCGGCGAGCAGGCGGTCATGTGCGTGCTGATGCTGCGTGGTCCCCAGACGCCGGGCGAGCTCAAGCAGCGCGGCGAGCGCATCCACGCCTTTGAAGGGCTCGACGAGGTGCACGTGACGCTCTCCGTTCTGATTGAGCGCGGACTAGTCGCGCGACTGGATCGCCGTCCGGGCCAGAAGGAGGAGCGCTACCAGCAGTTGCTTGGGGAGGACGCCGAGGTGGAGGCAAGCCCCACACAGCCGACGGCCAGCTCGGTGGATCGTGGCTCCGTCGATCGTGCCGTCCCCTCCGGCCCAAGCGTGCCGTCGAGCCCCGGCCTGGCCGAGCGCGTGGCGCGCTTGGAGCAAGAGGTCGCCGAGCTGCGCGACGCCTTGGCGGTGCTGCGAGGCGCGGATCCAGCTGTAGATGCCCCCGGCGCGGGTGAGGAGGAGCCGGCTGTGGACGCTCCGGGCGCCGAGCGGGACTGGGGCGAGCAGGTCGTGCAACCGGCCCCATGAGCTACACCCACATGATCCTGGCGAGCGCAGGAGCCTCGGACACCGCGAGCGGCGTGGGTATTCCGGTTGCGATCGCGGCGGGACTGGTGTCTTTTCTCTCGCCGTGCGTGTTGCCGCTCGTGCCGGGCTACCTCTCGACGGTAATCGGGGTGGCCCCAGCGGACATCCAACATGCGGGGACTCGCCGCGTGCTGGGGCCGAGCCTGTTGTTCATCGGGAGCTTCTCCCTGATCTTCATTCTGCTCGGGCTGACTGCCACACAGGTCGGCTCGCTGCTCACCACCAATATCGAAACGCTGCGCACCGCCGGCGGGGTGCTGATCGTGCTCATGGGCGTGGCGTTCCTGGCCACCCCGTTCGTGGACGCGCTCAACTTCCAGTGGCACTCGGAGTCGCTGATGCGCTTGGCGGGCCGTGGCGGTCCGCTGTTGGCGGGCGCTGCGTTTGCGATCGCCTGGACTCCTTGTACGAGTATCACGCTGGGGGCGATAATCACCCAGGCGGCGGTCTCAGATTCAGCCCTCCATGGAGCCGTCCTGCTCGCCTTCTACTCAGCAGGGCTTGCGATCCCGTTCCTGCTGATCGCGCTGGCCTTTGAGCGCATGACGGGGGCGCTTGAAGTCGTGAAACGTCATTACGCGGTGATCGTGGGTGTCGGTGGTGCGGTCATGATCGCGCTCGGGCTGCTCATCCTTACTGGCGAGTTCACGGTGCTTAATGCCCAAGCCAATAGCTGGCTGCACGGCACCGGACTCGACGTGTCCAAGATCTGATCTAGCCCGACTCGGGATGGGGCCGCTCCGGGGTTGAGGCCGCGTGGCGGGATACCCTCGCGTGTGGATGCCAGCCGCCAAGACGTCCTCTCCACAGCGCATCGCGCTTGCCTCTGTTGTCGCCGCCGCAGTGCTTGTGGCCATCAAGCTGGTTGTCGGCCTGCTCTCCAACAGCCTGGGAGTGCTCGCGGAGGCGATCCACTCGGCGACCGATCTGGCCGCTGCATTGCTCACATTCTTCGCGGTGCGGGTTGCTGTGCGTCCGGCCGATCGCGATCATCCCTATGGTCACGGCAAGGCGGAACACTTGTCGGCGCTTGGAGAGAGCGTGATCTTGATCGTGGCGAGCCTAGGGATCGCTACCGAGTCGATCATTCGCTTGACAGGCCATGGCGGCAAGGTGGATCTGCACTGGTACGTCTTCGCGGTGCTGCTCGTGGTGATTGCGATCGACAGTACCCGTTCGATCGCCTCCCACCGCGGTGCACACGTACATGAGAGCGCTGCACTGGGCGCCAACGCTCTGCACTTCACGCTCGATTTGATTGGGTCGGTGGCTGTTCTGATCGGGCTGGTGCTCGTGAAGGCGGGCTATCCCGATGCCGATTCGATCGCGGCCTTGCTCGTGGCAGGGCTCGCTTTGTTCTCGGCGGGTCGGCTGATGCGCCGCAGCGTGCACGTCCTGATGGATACGGCCCCTGCCGGTCCAATCGAGAGTAAGGCACGCGCCGCGATCGAAGCCCTCCCCGAGAACATAGGCCTGCGGCGTTTGCGCATGCGCGAAGTGGGAGGGCGACACTTCGCCGACATCGTGGTTGGGGTTGCGGGGGACGTGGATCTCGTTGAGGGCCACGCTGTGGCTAGTGCGATTGAGGCGGCGATCGAGCGCGAGCTGCCCGGCAGTGATGTGGTGGTCCACGTTGAGCCCGATCGAAGCCTGCCCGCCCGGGCGGTAGGCCAATCTGCGGGTGCGCTCTTGGAGGTGCGTCTCGCCGCGGATGCCACTCTCGCCGATGCCGATGCGCTTGCGAGGCAGCTACGCGCCGAGGACCACGTAATCGATGTAGCGGTGAGGGCCGGGAGCAAATCAGTCGACGAGGGCATCGGCACGGGTTAACCGGCTCAGGAAGCGCTTTTCCCAAGCTTCTTGGTTGCGCTTGGCATCGAGCACAAAGGGGGAGTAGCCGATCGCCTTGACGATCAGCCTGTTGATCTGCGACCAGGGAGTGGGGAGAGGGCGCAGGAGGTCCACGAAGAGGACCACTCTGGTCTCATCCGTGTCGTTCCAGACCTCGTGGTTGAAAGTGTCGTCGAACATCAGGCTCTTGCCCTCCTGCCAGTGTCTGATGTCCTCACCTACCCTGATGCGGCACTGCTCGGCGTCTTGGGGCACGATCAAGCCGAGGTGATAGCGCAAGACTCCCTTGTAAGGCCCGCGGTGGTCGAGGATGTGCTTGTGGGGAGAGAGGATCGAGAACATGGCGGTCGTCATTCCGGGGATCTCGCGCATGAGGGCAGCCGTCTTGGGGCAGGTCTCGACGCCGAGCTTGGCCGTGAATCCATAGCCGTATAGGAAGTAGGTCTTCCAGTCGTCGTCGTCGGTGATCTCGATTTGATCCTTGGAGATGTCCTGAAAGTTGGGCAAGGCCTCGCGGTCGGCGAGCACGCCTTGGAGCTCCTCGCGGATGGTCTGCCAATTGGCCTCGATCCGCTCGATCCAAGGGAAGCGGTCGTTGGGGAAGAAAGTGGCGTCGCCCACAGTCGAGCGTCGTCCTACAAGGCGCTCGATTGGCGCCAAGATACGTTCGCCCACCGTGATGGTGAGATCGACGGTGCGCTCCCAAAGCGACTTGTGGCCCTGGTCGATAGCCATACGCTTCACCTCTCGTGATCGCCGTGTATCGCGAAGTTCCAAGAGTAGAACGAGGGTGCGACGGATTTTGGTGCGATCGGGGTTTGCTTGCCTGGATCGCTTGCCCGAGCCTCTCGTTTACGGGCGGCTCGAGAGCTTGATCCAATGGTTGGACGCATGCGGGGCCGCCAACTGGGGAAGGATGAACGCCGAAGAACGTCTTAAGGTGAAGCTCACCTCGCACCACTAACGATGGAGGACCAGCCGTGAAGCTCCATACAGCAGATCATGCAAAGCCCTGGCGTATATCGATGCTCCCCCTGCTGGCGCTGCTGGCGGGGGCGCTCGTGTTGGGCGGCTGTGGAGGTTCGAAAAGCACGAGCTCCTCAGCATCCACCCCCGCGGCGCCGGCCGAATCGACCGCAACGACCGAATCGACCACCACGGCTTCGCCTGCGCCGAGTGGCGCTGCCCTGAGCTTGGAAGCCAATCCGGAAGGCCAGCTCAAATACAACACCAGCTCGCTCACGGCCAAAGCGGGCAAGGTGGCGATTGACTTCAAGAATATGTCGCCGATTGCGCACAATGTGACGGTCGAATCGTCCGGAGGTGGGACGGTCGGTGCGACGGAAACGTTCCAAGGTGGGAGCAAGACAGTCACGCTCAACCTGAAACCGGGCACCTACAAGTTCTACTGCTCGGTCCCGGGCCACCGCCAGTCAGGTATGGAAGGCACGCTTGTCGTGAAGTGAAATCGAGTGGCCCTACGCGCGCGTACGCACGCGTAGGCACTGCTTTTTCCGAATACATACCCGGCAGGTTCAGAGGAAGCTGAGGCGACATGCCATCGCCTGCGACTAGGACGCGATCGCATCCGCCTGACAGGCTCAGGCAAGGCCACGAACCCAGCCCTCTGCCAGCTCGTCCCACGAACCCAGCCCTACTAGACCGTCCCTGCGCGCGCGTAGGAGGACCTCCGCCGGTCGATGAAGACGACCGGCGGAGGCACCTGAATCCTTTTAGGCAGCCTCGCGCAGGGCCGCGAGCTCTGGCGACTCAGCCAGCTTCTTGAGTGCCCGCTGCTCGAGCTGGGAGGCTCGCTCGGCGGAGAACCCGAGGCGCTTGCCGATCGCGGTCAACGTTTGCGGCTCCTCGCGCCCGGTGCCGAAGCGCAACGTGAGCACGGTGCGCTCGGTGTCCGGGAGCTTGGCGATCGCCGAGTGGACGATGCGCTCGCGCTCGTTGTCCCAGGCGGTGTCCTCGGGCGCCTCGGCGTCGGAGGGCAGGAGGTCGCCCAAAGCGGTGTCGCCGTCGTCGCCGACCTGTTGGTCGAGCGAAACGAGGGCGGCGCGTTGGTGGCGCACCTCCTCGACCTGCTCGATTGGCAAGCCGGTCTCCTCGGCAAGCTCCTCCAAAGTGGGCTCGCGGCCGAGTCTGACCGACAGCTCACGCTCGACGCGTCCGACCTTGCGCGAGCGCTGAGCTACATGCACGGGCAGGCGAATTGTGCGCCCAGAGTTCTCGAGGCCACGTTGGATGGCCTGGCGAATCCACAGGGTCGCGTAAGTGGAGAAGCGAAATCCCTTGCGCCAATCGAACTTCTCCGAGGCCCTGATCAGGCCGAGCATGCCCTCTTGGACGAGATCGGCCAAAGGCAGGCCTTGGTTTTGGTAGCGCCTGGCGTTGGAGGCGACCAGCCTGAGGTTGGAGTTGATTAGCTTTTCCTTGGCGGTGAGGTCGCCTCGCTCGATTTCTTGGGCGAGCTCGATCTCCTGTTCGGGGGTGAGCAGGGGGTAGCGTCGCGAGTGCGCGAGCAACTGGTCGACCGACTCCGGGATGAAGGACTCGGCGGTCATGTCTATGGTGGTGGGGGGCTTCGTAATGGGATCTGGCATGGGCGTCTCTCTAATTGGAAATGTCGAGGGATGTGGCTCGTCCGCCTGCGGCTGACTGTGCCACCCTCAACCGGAAATCTTGAGGGCCTCGGCTCAGCGACCTGCGGCCGCTTGCGCCATCCTCATAATCCGATGCTTGGAGTCGGAATTATACGCCTCGATAGTTGCGTTGTCAATCATTCTTGCTGACTCATTATGTTCGACGTGGTTCGACACCGCCCGCGCAGCCACCTGCCCCCGCAGGACATAACCCACCAGAACGGCAGAAGGTCCGCTAAAAGCGGGGAAATGGCTGGGAATGGGCGCACAGGAGCCTTTACCCGCTGGCAGGCGTCGTGTATCAAGCATCGGTCGATTGGGCGCCTTTCATAAGGATCCCTGTTCGTGCCCACTGCGACGAGAGGGCCCGCCGGTTTCGCCCACCTCGTAAGCTCACGGGCATGGACGACGAGGGCCCGGCGGGCAAGGGGGGACGGAACGAGCCCGGACGCACCGACGGTTTGGGCGAGCAGGAGAGTCATTCACAGCTTTTTTCGCCGTCGCTGCTCGATGGTCAGGTGGCGATCGTGACAGGTGGGGGCAGCGGTTTGGGTCGGGAGACCGCACTTGAATTGGCCCGCTGTGGCGCGCGCGTGGCGATCTGTGGGCGGCGCGAGGAGCCTCTGCTTGAGACAGTGGCGGCCGATCCGCGGGGATTGATCGAGGCGCGTGTGTGCGATATCCGCGAGGAGGATCAGGTTGACAGGATGGTTGAGGGTGTACTTGCCGCCCACGGAGGAGTCGACCTGCTCGTGAACAACGCCGGCGGCCAGTTCTTGGCGCCCGCCGAGTCGATCACCCCGAAGGGCTTTAGGACTGTCATAAGGCTCAACGTGGAGGGGACGTGGCTGGTAACGCATGCGGTAGCCACGAAGGCGATGATCCCCTCTGGGCGTGGGGGGAAGGTCTTCAGCGTGACGTTGTCTCCGCACAACGGCATGCCCGGTATGGCCCATAGTGGCGCGGCTAGAGCCGCCGTTGAGAACCTGATGCGGACCCTGTCGGTTGAGTGGGCGCGCTTTGGGATCCGTTTGCTTGCGTTGGCCGCTGGGCAGTTCGAGACGCAGACGCTGCTCACGAAGTACCCGCAGGCGATCGTGGAGCGCATCGCACACACGATTCCGCTCGGACGGATGGGCACTGAGCGGGAGTTCGCCTGGCTCGTCGCCTTCCTGGCCTCGCCTGCCGGTGACTTCTTCTCCGGTGCAGTCATTACGATGGATGGTGCACGCGACGATTGGTTGGGGCCTTGGCCTCCCGCGCAGGCTGCCGACGAGCAAGGCACCCCGCTCAGCGAGCAGCGGCGCGACTGATTGAAGGGCCCTACCTAAACGCGGCACAACAAACCGCTCATCGCAGACAACATTCGGAGAGCTAGCGTTGGCGGGCGCGAGAAAGCGCAGTCGAATCGGGACGCTGGGACACGTTGACGGGCGCCGGAAGGCTCGCGAGAATGGGAGTAGTCGAAGACATTGATGTCAGAGCAAGATCGACAACAGCCGGTTAGCGAGCCCGAGCCCGAGCGTGAGCAGGAGGGCCAGTCCTCTGGTCCCGTGATCGATCGGCGCACGCTGCTCAAGAGCGGCCTGCTTGCTGGTGGCGCCCTGGCCGGAGGGGGGGCGGCGCTTGCCGATCTCATCTCAAAGCCTGAGCAAGTATCCGGAGCAAGCCAGGCAGCCATTCGCGCGAAAGTCGCGCGTCACGGTACATCCGGGGCACACGGAAAGGACAAGGCAAGCTCTAAGCAGCCAGGCGGCGCCAAGCACCGGCAGGCGCCGAACATTCTGGTGATCATGGTCGACCAATTGCGCACCCCGCAGTGGTTCTCGGCCACTCCGGCCGCGATGGCGGCGATGCCGAACCTGGCCCGTCTGCGTAAGGGAGGCGTGTCCTTTGCCAGCCACTACACCGCCGCGAACGATTGCACCCCTGCACGCGCGACCGTGCTTACGGGTCTGCATACCCACCAGACAGGGTGCATGATCACGGGCGGAAGCTCGCTTGATCCTGGCTTTCCGACGTGGGGAACGATGTTGCGGGAGCAGGGATACCGCACGTATTGGTACGGGAAGTGGCATCTCACCCATGGCGACAACCTGTGGGACTCCTATGAAAATGCGGGCGCCCTTGAGCCCTATGGGTTCGCTGGAGGGACCTTCCCCTCGCCCGACGGTGCGCCGGGACAGGGATGGCGGGTGGATCCCCACATCGTGGCCCAGTTCGAAGAGTGGTTTGCACGCGCTCCGAAGCGCGACCCATGGTGCACGACGGTGTCGCTGGTCAACCCGCACGACATCGCTTGGTGGTACCACTGGAGCGAGCGCTTCGCGGCTGAGTCTGAGCCGCCGAGCATGGTGGGGGAACTGCCGCCGAACTTCGAGACCCCGGAAGAGATGATCGCGCGCGGTAAGCCACAGCTGCAGCGTTCGCTACAGGACACGGCCCAGGCGTCCTTTGGCAAGGTGCCCTATGAAGGCCCGGATATGGAGCAGACATGGCTGCCGTTTTTGGACCTCTATATGAAGCTATTGGGGGAGGTAGACACCCATATAGGCTCGATCCTCAACACGCTCGCTAGTAGGCCAGACGTGGCGGGGAACACAGTGATCGTGTTCACCTCCGACCATGGCGAGTATGGCGCCTCGCATGGGATGAGGGGTAAGGGCGGGGGAGCCTATGAGGAGGCGATCAGAGTGCCTTTGATCGTGAGAGACCTACGCGATCAGATCACAGCGGCGCCGGCGCAGTCCCGGACAGGACTAACTTCGAGCGTTGATGTGGCGCCGATGTTGCTCGATGTCGCCACAGGCTCGGGGAATTGGCGCAAGGACAGCCATTACTCCCATATTGCCAACCGCCATAACGTGGCCTCGATGCTAAGCGATCCGCTCGCCCCTGGGCGCGATTATGTGCTGCACGCTACCGATGAGACCGTGACCGAGTTCGCGATCGAACCGTATGCGGCAGAAGCACCGCTGCATGTGGTGGCACTACGTACACCCGAAGCCAAGTACGCAACCTATTCGGACTTTGCGCCTGGCACCGTGGATGCGGTGGCGGAAGGGCGTGAAACCGAGCTGTATGACTACAGCACCTCTGAAGGCCGCATGGAGTTGCGAAACGATGCGGGTCGCAGTCCGCTGGAGAGCCATCTGAACGCGCAGATGCAGCGAGCGGTTCGCGACGAGCTGCGTGAGTCGCTGCCCAAGCGCCTGCACGCCGCTCGTAGGCGAGGCCTGGCCGACTACTTCAAGACCGCCGGGCGCGCCGCTGAAAAGGCCGTGGAACGACGCCGTGAACGCGCCGAAAGGGAAGCTGAGCAGGAAGGACCGTTTGCTGAAGAACCGGGGTTCGCTACCGGCGAAGACGCAACGGCGAGCGATCGGCGCCACAAGGG
Source organism: uncultured Solirubrobacterales bacterium (assembly GCA_963731565.1). Classification (GTDB taxonomy): domain Bacteria; phylum Actinomycetota; class Thermoleophilia; order Solirubrobacterales; family Solirubrobacteraceae; genus Palsa-744. The sequence continues at coordinate 2,398,828 of CAVSWG010000001.1, read as the reverse complement.
CCGGCGGGGGGCCGGGCGGCGAGCTACGCGGCAGGGGCGCTAACGACGAGCGCTCGTCGTCGCGGGACCGAAGAGGTCTGGGCGGCGAAATGCGCGGCAGGGGAGGTAGGGCGAGCGCTCACGCGCCACGTGATCGCGCGAGAGGTGTCTAGGCGAGCCCCGAAGCGATCTAGGGCGAGCGCTCAGCGGCGCGTAGGCCGAAGAGGGTCCAGACGGCAAACAGCAGCATGAGCACTAGTGCGCAGGCGAACGCGAGCGCTGTGTGTTCCTGGGCTCCGGAGATCAGTCCGCGTCCGGCGCCAAGGAAAGCGGTTGCTGGATTGACGCTTGCAACGGCATGGATCCAGCCCTTGAGCAGCGCTAGCGGCACATACACGGGGGCCAGGAACAGGATCAGGAACACCGGTGTCTGCATGAGCGGTCCTGCTTGGATTGAGCGGAAGCGGAAGGCTACGCCCGCGGCCCAGCCATAGCCGACCAGGACAAGCAGCAATGCCAGGCCATATAGACCCACGAGATCGACCCCATCTCCGGTCATTTGCATGCCTGATATCAATGCCACGGTGGTGACCACGGCGAGCGTGATCGCCGCCCGGGAGAGGGCAACCAAGGCATAGCCGAGCACGATCCCGCGACGGTTCTCGGCTGCCAGCATCAGCCGCCGGGCGAAGCCGCTTTCGAAGTCGAAAGCCACCGTGAAGCCCGTGAATAGGCCGGAGAACATCGCTGCTTGGAGCATCACGAAGACGAATTGGAAGGCGGTGTAGCCCGCGGGGAAGCTGAAACCAGGGACCGACCCGAGCGCTGAGAGGCCGCCGGCGAAGCTCGCGAAGAACACGAGTGGGAACACGAGTGAGGGGATGAACAGGTCGGGGCGACGCGTATAAGTGTGGATGCCACGCCAAGCTATTGCCAAGGCCACGCCCCATACGCTGCCGTGCGGACGATCGGTCATGTTCTTTGCAGTCTTGCTCGTAGTGCGGCGGCCACGAGCGCCAAGCCGATGACCAAGAGACCGAAGGCCACCGCGAACCCGCGGGCCAAGGCGGTTGTGTCCCAGCCCAAGATGTACAGGCTGCGAAAGCCCTCGATTAGGTAGGAAATGGGGTTCCAGGTCGCGACCGTGTGAAACCAGCCGGTCTTGAGCAGGTTGCGAGGCAGGTTGCTCGAGGAGAGGAAGATGAACACGAAGAACAGGGGGAACAGGCCTTGCACGGCCTCGCCGGAGCCGGTGCGCAGGGCCGCGACGCAACCGAGCGCACCGAACCCGGTCGCGGCGAGCGCGCCAAGCGCGATCAGAACGGGCACACCCCATCCTCCGGCTGCGATGTGCGCGCCGGCGATCACTCCGAGCAGGACGTACACGGCCGATTGCAGGGCACCGAGCGCCGCGACGCCCACGAGCAACCCTCCGATCAAGGAGACACGTCGCATCGGGGTGAGCGCCAGGCGGTTGAAGAAGCCGCTCTCGATGTCCTCGGCCAGGTTGGTGCCGGTGTTGATCAGCGAGAACATGCCGCCTTGGATGAAAGCGACCGCGATCGCGAACGAGATGTAGGAGCCGGTGGGGAAGCCTGGAAGGTGCGTGGCCGCTTGCAGTCCGCTTGCGTTCACCGCGAGCAGCATCGCGGGGAAGAAGATCACCGGGAACATTTGGAATGGCTGACGCAGGGTCTTGAGCATGGAGCGCTGCGCCAGCGCCCAGACCTGCATGGCGGTCGTGGTGCTCACGCCGGGACAGGCTCGACGGGTGTGTCGTCTGAGTCTGGGTTCCCGTGATCGGATGCTCCCTCCAGGGAGCGCCCGGTCTTGGCGAGGAACACGTCGTCGAGCGTGGGGGAGTGCACACGCAGATCGGCCACCTTGATGCCTTCGGCGTCAAGTACTCGCACGATCTCTGCGAGGTCGCCGACCCCTTCTGTCAGCTGTGCCGCAACGCCGCCGGCGGAGGCTGTGGTCTCCTCGCCAAAGCGATGCAGGACGCCGGCGAGGCGGTCCAAATCGGCTCGGTCCTGCGGGATCGCCTCGACGGTTTGGCGCCCGATCTGTGCCTTCAGGGCGCTCGGCGTGCCCTCGGCGACGATCTTGCCGTGGTCGATGATTCCGACTCTGTCGGCCAATACGTCGGCCTCCTCGAGATATTGGGTCGTGAGGAACACCGTCACGCCCTCCTGTGCCAGTCGCCTCACCTCGTCCCATAGGGCGGCCCTGCTCTGCGGGTCAAGGCCGGTCGTGGGCTCGTCAAGGAACAGCAGTCTCGGGCGGTGCAGCAGCGCCAAGGCGAGATCCAGGCGACGCTTCATTCCGCCTGAGTAGCCGCCAACCTTTCGATCGGCGGCTTCGGTCAAGCCGACGCGTGCGAGCAGTTCCGTGCCACGCGCTTCGCGCTCGCCCTTGGGCAGGCCATGCAAGGCGCTCTGCAGGCGCATGTGCTCACGGCCGGTCAGGAATGGGTCGAGCGCCGACTCCTGCAGGGAGGCGCCGATCGCGCGACGCACCGCGGAGCCCTGGTGGACCACGTCCAGGCCCGCTACGCGCGCGCTGCCGGAGGTAGGTGGCAGCAGGGTTGTGAGGACAAGCACGGTCGTCGACTTGCCCGCTCCGTTGGGGCCGAGAAAGCCGTAGATCTCACCTGGGGCCACGTGCAAGTCGATTCCGTCCACGGCACGCACGTCGCCCTTGAAGACGCGCACCAAGGACTCGACTTCGATTCCGTTGGGAAGATCCTCCATCGACACGACGTTATAGCCATTCGATGACGGAATCCTGTTCAGAGCCCGAGAACTCGCTGGAGGGCCGTTGCTCAAGCGGGCAGCCCGCGAACTTCACTGGAGCGCTAGTGCCCAAGCGGGCAAGCCCGCGAACTTCACTGGAGCGCTAGTGCTCAAGCGGGCAAGCCCGAGCCAAACCTTCGTGCCATGTCGGCAGTCGGAAGCTGTGGGCGGCTGCCTCGTCGGTTGGCGCTAGACGAGCAGTTCGTCAGGTGAGCCGATGATGCGCAGGTGCTCACTCACGCCGGCGATCGTAAACAGGCGCTGTACCTGTTCTGAGCCTGGTGTCAGCGCCAACTCCTTGCCCTGCTGGCGTGAACGCTCGTGTGCGGCGAGAATCACGCGTAGGCCCGCGGAATCGACGAACTGCAGGTCTTGGAGGTCGAGCACCACGATTGCCGGCGCATCCGCCTCGACCCTCTCGATCTCCTCCTCGAGCAAGGGCGCGCCAAGGAGGTCTAGTTCCCCGTGAAGCCCCAGTACCACCCGGTCGGGCCCAAGGCGGACATCCACTCTTAGGTGCTCGCCGGCGATCGCCACGACTAAATCTTACTGCCGGAAGGGCTAGATGTGGGAGAGACGAAGCCCGAGCAGCGCGAGGTCGTCGCGCAGACTTCCCTCAGCGCGTTCCTGGGCAGCATGCTCTATGTGCTCGAGGAGTCCTCCAAGAGTGAGAGAGGGCGCATTGCGACATAGCTCGATCAGCCCGTCCTCCCCGAGCAGGGCCTTTGCGCGACCTGCCTCGGGCACACCGTCGGTGTAGAGCAGCAGAGTCTCGCCTGGCCTGAGCTCGGCTCCGGTCTCGCTGAACTCGGGCGAGTCGAGTACGCCCAGGAGGGTGCCCGGCTGGCCGATCGGGCGGGCCTGGCCGTCTGAGGCGATCAGCAGAGGCGGAGGATGCCCCGCGAGCGCGACCTTCAGGCGCGTCCTCTGTGGGGTCCGTTCCATTGTCACGAGGCACACGGTGCAGAGATCCGCTCCTGGGGGCTGGCGACGCAATGCCCGGTGCAGCGTGCCGAGCATCTCCGATGAGGTCTGACCGCTGATTGCGGCCGCTCGCAAGGTGTGGCGCGCGAGTGCGGTCACGCCTGCCGCCCGTGGGCCCTTGCCACACACGTCGCCAATCATCAGCACCCAGCGCTCTGCTCCGTAGTCGAGCACGTCGTAGAAGTCTCCTCCCACCTCGTTGAGCTCACCTGCGGCGCAGTAGCGCGCTTGGATCTCGGCGCCTGGGACTTCAGGCAGGGACTCTGGCAAGAGCGCCTGCTGGAGCGTGTGCGCGATACGCGAGCGTTCGGTGTACAGGCGCGCGTTTTCTACGGCCGTGCCGGCGCGGCGGGCAAGCCGCTCGGCGAGGGCAAGATCTGCTTGGGAGAGCTTGTGACTTGACTCGGAGGACACCAACGTGATGGCTCCGATCGGACCGGCCGCGCCGATCATCGGAACGATGATCACGGCGGTTGCACCGACTAAGCTCAGGAGCTCCAGGTGACGGTTGTCTCGCGCGTAGCCGGCGAGCGCCTCAGGCGGTATGTCTGTGTAGACGCGCGCGATCCCCGTGCGGATCACCTCGGGGACGCCCAAGGGCTCATGCAGCTGGGGACGGTAGTCGCGGTCCAAGCTTGCCGCGAGCTCCAGTTGGGCAGGATCGGAATGGTGGACCGCTACGCGCTCGATCTCCTCCTGCTCGCCGATCACGTCGATCGCACACCAGTCGGCTATTTGCGGGACTACGAGGCGGGTGATGCGCTTGAGGGTGTCCGCGTAGTCCATGGAGGAGGAAAGCACCCGGCTTGCCTCGGACATGAAGCTCTCGGCCAACTGGGTTCGCTGCAGCTCGGAGAACAGACGAGCGTTGTCGATCGCAAGCGCGGCACGACGCGCGAGCTCGACCACGAGATCCACGTCGTCTTCCCTATAAGGCCTACCGGTCCTCAGGCGTAGTGTCGAGAGGGTGCCCAGCGTGCGCTCCCGCGCGCGCAGAGGCGCCACCACGGCGGAGCGGTAGCCGTGCTCGATCATGAATTCGGCGTGCTCGGAGCCCTGCGCGAAGGAGCTCAGCAGGGTGCTTGACATCTCTGCCAGCAGCACGGGCTCTCCACTACGTATTACTCTCGCGACCGGATGCTCACCGTCTGGGTCCAAGGGGTGGTTGGCGCGCAATCCCTCTAGCTCACGCGCGAGTCCTTGCTTGGATGAGGCAACCCCTACGTCCTTGATCGATCCATCCGCGTCGACTAGGTCGATCACGCATAGGTCCGCGATCCGGGGCACTGTCAGCTGGGCCACTTGGCCCATCGTGGTGCTCAGGTCCAGGGAGCTGGCGAGCACGGCGCCTGCCTCGATGAGCAGACCCACGGCGACATCGCTCACCGGATGAGTGTTGACGCTGTTTGACTCATCCCGCGGTGGCTGGCGCATAGGCAGGTGTTCCGACATGCCGAGAGTTGCATACGACCCGCAGCTCAGATGCCAGACCCCGCCAGTATTGCAGCACTTGCACAAAGCAGCCCGAGCGTGCCGGTTGATTGTTGTGCTGCTGGGTAGGTCCCAAGTAAAGGGCCTCGAGCGAATTTTGGAGGTATTGAGATGCCACCTCGTGGTGTGAGCAAGAACAGCAAGCGTGGACGCCAGTACGAGCACATCAAGGACAGTGAGCGCCGGCAGGGCGCCTCGGAGCGTCGCGCGGAGGAGATAGCCGCACGCACTGTCAACAAGGAGCGCGCGCGCAGCGGCGAATCGAGTACCAGCTCGCGTTCCTCCACCCAGGACATTTCATCTGGGCGGCGCGGTGGTCTGCGCTCTGGCAAGCCTGGACCGCTCGGGCGCACCCGCGAACAGCTCTACCAGGAGGCGCGCAGGCTTGGTATCGATGGGCGTTCACGCATGAATAAGTCCCAACTGCAGCATGCGGTAAGCGCCAAGAAGGTTAAGTGAGAGTTAGGCAAAAGAAGGGCGCAGTGAGCAATTGCTCACTGCGCCCTTAAGCGATGCGTCGCTGTCAACTAGCGTCCGTACCAGCGGCGTCCTCCACCGCCTGCGGGAACGCCTCCGATGAAGAAGCCGATCGCCCACAGCAGCAAGGCCACGATCAGTACGTACCAGAGAACGTGCACGGCGAAGCCCAACCCGCCAAGCAGGGCCAGGATGAGTACTAGAGCAACAAGGGCAACCATGTCAATCCTCCATTTGTAAACACCGACGCATCACGCGTCTGTGAGATGTGATTACCCGGCTACTATGCCTCTAACCTCAGAGTGGTTTTCCGCAACGGCACGATTGCCGTCAGGTGTAATCCCGAGAGGACCTTGGGATAAACGACAATTAGGCTAAGTGATGAGTGACCATCCCACGGATTACGGGGAGGGAAAGGCAGGGAAAGGTCAGCGGCTGTCGATCAGGCTAAGTGTGAGCGACTCATAGGCGCCGATCGTCGCGACGTGGCTACGATCGGCGAGCTTCTCGATCACTCGTCCAAGCCCGTCGAGCTCGGAGTCGCCGATGAGTTGCCGGGCGCGACCGATGGCCAACGGGGCGATGCTCAACTCGATCTCGCGCGGCTCCACGTCGACTCCGATGTTGAGATGGTCGCCGCTGAGCGCCCCCTGGGAATGCGCGACGAGCGCATCCACCAACAGCTGGGCATCTGAAATTCGGTCGGTCGAGAAATGTGCGCGAGCCGCGAGCGTGCTTACGAGTCGTGGGAGCACGGTTCGGGCCAAAGCGACCGGGGCTATGCTCAACGTTGTCGTGGCGGGCGTTCTCGCGAGCGCAAAGCTGGGTAGCTCGCGCCGATCCGAGCACGACTCTAGGGCGCCGATTCCCGGCAGGGCAAATGCCATGCTTACTTCGGTCCCTCCGCCGGCGGTTTCACTGAACTCGACGCCATGAGCAAGCGTTTGGATCACGTGCAGGCCGATTCCAGATGGGTGGGCATCTGGATCCTCGTATAGTGCTCCGATCCCCGAGCCATGGTCGCGCACTAGGAGCGTCATACCCTCCGAAGTCACATGGACCTCGATTTCCATGTGCCCAGGGTTGCCTTCGTAGGCATGCAGTACAACGTTGTTGCATGCCTCGGTAACAGCGGTGCGTATGTCGTTGAGGTCGCTCTCACCAATGCTGAGGGCCTCGGCCATGCCTGAGAGCATCACTCGGACGAGCACGACATTCTCAGGAGTGTTGGCTAGTTGCAGGCGAACGTTCGGGAGTGGCTCAGACATTGGGGAGCGGCGATCCATCGGAGACCGCCGAGTTCTTATTGTTCGCCTCTCAGGCGTTGAAACGAGACGATACTGGCCGCGCGGCGGCGTCAAGGCACCTCGTTCACAGTGTCTCGTGTCAGTGCGCGAAGCTGATCGAGCGAGCGGCGTAGCAAGCGCGAGACCTGCATCTGGGAGATGCCTATGCGAGTCGCTATCTCCGTCTGCGTGAGCTCCTCGACGAAACGCATGTGCAGCATCGAGCGCTCCCGCGCTGGGACGTGCTCAAGCGCCGCGACTATCGTGGCGTCCAACTCGACGAGCTCGTAGCGGTCGTCCTCGCGGCCCATCGAGTCGCCATATGTGGTGGTCTCCCCATCACCACTCGGGCGGGGTGCGTCAAGTGACATCGTTTCGTAGGCATTGGTCGCCTGCAGGGCATCGATCACCTGCTCGATATCTAGCTCCAAGTACACGGCGAGCTGATTGACCGTCGGCGCATGGCCGTGTTCGTTGGTGAGCGTCTCCTGCGCGTTGCGCACCTTGAGAGCTCGCTCCTGATCGCCGCGTGGCACATGCACCGACCAGCCGCAATCGCGGAAATAACGGCGCATCTCCCCGAGGATGGTGGGCACCGCAAATGACGGAAACGAGTGTCCTCGCGCTGGGTCGAAGCGGTCCAGGGCCTTGAGAAGCCCGACGGAAGCAACCTGCACCAGGTCCTCGAAGGGCTCAGACGAGCGGTCGTAGCGCCGTGCCAAGCTGCGCGTGAGTGGCATGAAGCGTCGTATGAGCGCCTCACGGGCCGTCGGATCCTGTTGCTGCTGCCAGCGGGCAAACAGCTGCGATACATCCTCTGTGGTGCCGCAGTCAAAGCGCAGACCGGACGCGGTTGTCATCGCTGACACCATCTCCCTCTCCTCTATCGACTTGTCCCGGGTATAGCGTCTATCCGGCTCGGCATCAAGCTTTGCTGATGAGGGGCTACCCTCCTGGCCTTCAATCTAACCCTCGATCTGGTTGGCGTCTTGCAGTTTGGCCGGATTGGCGCTTGTCCTGGCATACTGCGGGTAGGTCGATATCGATGCCCCGTTCTTTGTGGAATGGCACGGTTGCCTTCGGGCTCGTACGCGTGCCGGTGAAGCTGTATTCGGCCACTGAGTCCAAGCGGATTCCCCTGCGCGAGCGCCACGTGACCGACGGCGCGGCGATTGAGCACCGGCGCCTGTGCGTGAAGGAGGGCAAGGAGGTGCCGTACGCCGAGATCGTCAAGGGCTATGAAGTGAGGGCTGGCGCCTATGTCGTGCTCTCCAAGGAGGAGATCGCGATGGCCGAGGGGCCGGAGGCCCATGTGGTCGAGATCGAGCACTTCGTGAATCGCGAGGAGATCGATCCGACCTACTTCGAGCGTGCCTACTATCTGGGTCCCGGCAAGCTGGGCGAGGAGCCCTATTGCCTGCTGCAGGCGGCTCTGAGGCGCTCTGACCGCGTGGGGATCGGGCGGTTTATCTTTCACAACAAGGCTCACCTCGTTGCGATCAGGGCCCTGGAGGACTTGATCGCCATGCACACGATGCGCTTTGCCGATGAGCTCGTGCCCGACAAAGAGCTTGAGATCGTCAAGCCCGATAAGGAGCCGAGCAAGCTGGAGGTGGATACGGCCCAGCTGCTCATCGCTCAGCTTGACTTCGAGCTTTGAGCCCGAAGGCTATGTCAACGGCTATCGCGACGCCGTACTCGAGATGATCAAGCGGAAGGCACGGGGAGAGGCGATCGAGGCGCCTGAAAGTCGGCAGACCACACCGGAGGGGGATCTGCTGAGCGCACTTCAGGCGAGCCTCGAGAAGCACGGGCGCCGTCGTCCCCGTCCGGCGAAGGACTCTCCGCGGCCAGGGACTCCCGCGAAGGACTCACCACGGCCAGGGACTCCCATGAAGGACTCACCGCGGCCAGGGACTCCCATGAAGGGCTCCCCGCGAGCTGCGACGAGCGGTGCGCGCAAGCGCACACGAGGGGACGACTGATGGCCCGCGCCCTGTGGTCGGGCTCCTTGAGCTTTGGGCTGGTCAACGTGCCGGTCGCGCTTTTCAGTGCCGTTCGCGATCGCGACGTGCACTTCAACCAGCTGCATGGACTGGATGGTTCGCCGGTCGAGACTCGCCGGGTATGTGCCCACGAGCAGCGCGAGGTGCCATGGGAGGAGATCGCCAAGGGCTATGAGCTCGAGGATGGGCGCTGGGTCTTGCTCAGCGACTCAGATCTTGAGTCCGCGGCGCCGCGCAAGAGCCACACGATCGACATTGAGTCCTTCGTGGAGGAGCGGGAGATCGATCCCCTGTACCTCGACCGTCCCTATCTGCTCGTGCCCGAGAACGAGAGTGCCGCGCGCGCCTATGCCTTGTTGGGGGAGGCGATGGCCAGCTCGGGCAAGGTGGCTCTGGGTCGTTTTGTGATGCGCGCCAAGGAGCATCTGGTCAGTATCAGGCCTCGGAAGCAGCTGCTCACGTTGACGACGATGCGCTTTCACGACGAAGTGCGCTCCAGTACGGAGATCGCCGAGGAGCTTGCAACCGCGTCGGCTCCGAGCGCCGAGGAGATCGAGAATGCAATGGCGATCATCGCCGAGTTGGAGGTGCCGTTCGATCCGACGAGCTATCGCGACGAGCATCGCGCCCACTTGGAAGCCATCATCAAGCGCAAGCAGAAGGGCCAGAAGATCTCTGTGCCCAAGGCCAAGCCCGCCAAGCCAACTCCGACGGCGCCGGATCTCATGGGTGCATTGCAGGAGAGCCTTGCCCGGATCAAGGGGGAGGCGGCCACCAAGAAGAAGGGAAAGCGCTCGCGCGCAGCATCCTCGACCCCGAGTCGCAGCGGCTCGGGCACCCGCGATGCCTGAGCCCCGAGTAGCTCCGGCTCGCTTCGAGCGCGAGCCGTACGGGAACTAGTCGCCGGCGGATGTTTCGAGCAGCGTTGCGATCAGCGCGACGAAATCGCCGTAGAGCTGCTTGTTGACTTCGCTTGGCTGATTGAGTGCCTCGACGGCGAGGCCTATGCCGAGTGCGCGCACGATCAGTGCGATGTCGGCGGCGGGAAGGGGGAGAGGGGTGCTCGTTTCTGCTTCGCGGTCTATGAGGTGGCGCTCGATCTCAAGGCGCAGTGCCGCCATGCGCTGTCCGAGCTGAGAGCTGAGGTGTGGATTGCGGGCTGCATGGATCATGAACTCCAGGTGCAGCAGGAACGTTGGTCGGTCTTGGCTGAAGCGCTGCATCCATTGGTTTGCGGCGGTGCGTGCGCGCTCAGCGAAAGAGCCCTCGCCCTCGCTCGCGTGGGCCACCTCCTCGATGCGCTGAGCCATGTACTGCTCGAAGACCGCGAGAAACAGCTCCTCCTTGCCCGCGAAATTGGAGTACACCGCTCCGTGGGAGTAGCCGGCCTCCTCAGCGATCTCCTCCACGGTCGCAGCCTGAAATCCGCGTCTGGCGAATACGTCCGCGGCGGCGCTAACGAGCTGGGCGCGTGTCTGGGCTTGTCTTTCAGCTCGCGTGAATCGCCGGGTAGTGGACATTCACAGATGATGACAGCAATTCAGATTGGGATGATAATCTGAAGTGTTGTTGAGTCCTTCGTGGAGATGTAGTGCCGCTTGCGCCGCAGGCCTCGGCCGCATGGCGTTTCCACTTCCATCTGAAGCACTGGAGGCATCGGTCCTATGAACGAGCTCGAGCACCTGCTCGCAGAGCAGGCCCACTACTACAGAAAGCGTGCCGGCGAGTACGACGACTGGTGGCTGCGCAGAGGGCGCTACGACCATGGTCCTGAGGTGAACGCCAACTGGTTTGCCGAGGCGGCTCTCGTGCAGAGCGCTCTGGACCGGTTTGAGCCCGCTGGTGAGGTTCTCGAGCTTGCGTGTGGGACCGGCTTGTGGACCGAGCGGCTCGCCGCTCACGCTGATCGACTGACCGCGGTGGATGGCTCTCCGGAGATGCTCGAGCTATGCCGTGGGCGAGTGGGCGATTCAGCAGGTGTCAGGTACGTCCAGGCGGACCTGTTTGCCTGGGAGCCTGAGGAGACCTATGACGTGTGCTTCTTTGGCTTCTGGCTCTCCCACGTCCCCGAGGAGCGCTTCGAGTTGTTCTGGGAGAAGTTGAGACGTGCCCTGCGGCCAGGCGGTCGGGTGTTCTTTGTGGACAGCTCCCGAAACGACCTGGCGTCCGCGGTAGATCACAAGCTCTCAGAGCCACACGATCCGACGATGTTGCGTCGCCTGGCTGACGGTAGCGAGCATCGCATCGTCAAGCGCTTCTATGAGCCTGAATCGCTGCGGCAGCGACTTGCGGAGCTCGGCTGGAATGTGGAGGTCCATTCGACCCCCGCCTTTTTCATTTATGGGCATGGGCATGTCGCTCAGCTTTGAACATCGCCAGGGCATGCCTACCCGCGGGATGAGCGCGCATTTCGCGCACAACCTCGGCCGCATGCGGTGGTAGCTCCTCGGGTTGCGGCAAAGGGACTCCATAATCAAGGGGCACGAGCATGGGCGCTGCCAGCGCAGAGAACGTGAGGTCCGCGGCGGTGAACTCATCCCCACAGATGTACCCTCGACCATCCTCCAGCCGTCTGCCCACCTCGTCGAATACGGTTCGCACTTCGCCCTCAGATTGGACGGAATTGGCGGGTGTGACGTCAAGGACACGCGCCACGATCGCAATCAGTATTGGGTAGCCGAGTCGCAAGGTGGCTTGCTCCCATCTCGGGATACCTGTGCAACCGTAGTCGAGCGCGAGGTCGCGCCGATGGCGTAGTTCTTGGTAGAGCCAAAGTCTGGAGTGAGGGCCTAGACGGGTGTTGAATTCCTCCTCCAATTGCCTCACTTGAGCGGCCTGGTCACGGTTGCTGGGATATAGACCGCTCCCGGATGAGTACTGAGAATCGACCCACGAGAGAATGTCGTCCGAATCGGCCAACACGCCGTCGGCGCAAACAAGCACCGGCGCGGTCAAGCCGCCACCGGCGCGGCGGGTGGCGATCCGATGGATCGCCTGTACGTGGGCCTGCTCCTTGTAGGCGATTCCGGCCCGGTCAAGCGCCCAGCGTGCCTTCTCGCAGTAATGACTGATGGGGATCGTCACGAGCACGTTTTCTGTCCCCTCGCTAGACATAACCGCCGTTCAGCCTACCTCTTAGTGAGTGGCTCGCACCTAGAGCGTGTGAGCCTCGGCGCTGCTTGGACAAGGAGATTCCGTCACCCGCACGGCTCCCATGACATGATCATCCGCTGATCATGAAGAGCTTCAAGAGTTGGGATGAGACAGAGATCGCCTACCAGGAATGGGGCGATCGGACTGTCCTGCCGCCGGTGGTGCTCCACCACGGATTCGTGGTCGACGCCAACTCCAACTGGGTTGCCGCTGGTGTGGTAGATGCGCTGGTGGCTGCCGGGCGCAGAGTGATCGCTCCCGACGCCAGAGGTCATGGTCAGTCCGAGAAGCCTCACGATCCTGCCCGCTATGGAGAGGATCGAATGGCACGCGATCTCGCGGTCCTGCTCGATGTGTGCAAAGAGTCGCGAATCGACCTCGTCGGCTACTCAATGGGGGCGATCGTCTCGCTGATCTTCGCGAGCGGTGACCACAGGGTGCGACGGCTTGTCGTGGGCGGTGTCGGGTCGGGCGTGATCGAGTGCGGTGGCGTGGACAGGCGTGCGGTTTCAAACGAGGCGATCATCGACGCACTGAGCGTGGGGGACCCTGCGACGATCGCAATGCCCGAGGCCGCTGCATTCCGCATGTTGGCCGATGCGCTGGGGGCAGATCGCAAGGCTTTGGCCGCCCAGGCCTCTTCGATCTACCGGGGCGACATTCCATTGGATCGCATCTTGGCGCAAACGCTTGTCCTGGCTGGGGATGCCGACCCGCTTGCGATCAGACCGGAGGTTCTCAGCGACGCAATACCGGGTGCCACGCTGCGGATCCTCTCGGGGAATCACATTGGGGCGATCGCCGACCCACGCTTCACGCAGTCCATCGTCGATTTCCTTGCACTAACGGCTGAATGAGCATCTGGGAGGTCTTCGCGATAGCCCTGGCAGGGCTCGCGGCGGGCACGATCAACACGGTGGTGGGCAGTGGAACCCTGATCACCTTTCCTGTGCTCTTGGCCTTCGGCTACGCGCCAGTGACAGCGAATGTCTCGAATACGATTGGTTTGGTCCCTGGCTCGATTTCGGGGGCGTTTGGCTACCGACGCGAGCTTGTGGGTCAGCGCGAACGTGCGCTGCGACTCGGCACTGCGTCGGTGCTCGGCAGCATTACCGGCGCTGCACTGCTGCTGGTCTTGCCGGCATCTGCATTCGAGGCGATCGTTCCTGTCTTCATTGCGATCGCGCTTGCCTTGATCGTTCTGCAGCCACGCCTGAATCGGATGCTGGCAGGACATATCGGTGACTTGGGACGCAGAGGCCAGGCGCTTACGCTGCTCGCGATCTATGCGACAGGCGTCTACGGTGGCTATTTTGGTGCTGCGCAGGGGATCCTGCTGCTGGGGATACTCGGTCTGGCGTTGGCGCAGGATCTGCACCGCACCAATGCATTGAAGAACGTCCTCGCCGGCCTTGTCAATGGCGTAGCCGGTGTCTTTTTCATAGTGGCCGCGCATGTTGAGTGGGGGCCGGCCGCGATCATCGCGGTTAGCTCGATCGTGGGCGCTCAGGTCGGGGCGCGCTATGGGCGGCGGCTGCCTCCCGCGGCGCTGCGGGGTTTGATTATTGTGGTTGGGGTTACCGCGATTGTGCGACTGCTTGCCGGGTAGGTCTCCCGGCCGAGCGCGCTGGTGTGCTCGTCCTGACCTCAATGAGAGAAGCACGGCAAGTGTTCGATGGGTGGAGGACGTGCTTCCGGAGTGGCTCGCGCGTCAGGGGTTAGAGAGTGCCGCTTCGACGGCCGCTCGTACGGTGGGATATACCCCGCATCATCCAATAGGGATGGAGCGCTTGCTTCAGGTTTTCGCGGCAACGATCACAAGCACGAGCAGACCGAGCAGAAACGCCTATAGCGGCTATCGCTGTGATGAAGCCCTCCTCGGGCGGAGCGAACTCGCCGTGCGAGATAGCCCGCTCGACGCGCTTGTGACGCACGAAGGCGTAGCCAATGAAAAGCACACCAAGGCCCGCGAGGCCAACACCCGCGATCGTGTAGGGCCATTGAGCGCCGGTAGTCAGCGCTGGGACCAGCTTTCCTGCCCCGAGACTCACTGCCAGGGCGGCCAGACCCGTTCGCCACCACGCCAAGTAAGTACGCTCGTTGGCTAGACGGGTTCGTCGTGTTGCATCGCCCGTTTCCCCAGAGCCCCCGCCCTGCGGGACATCCGGCTGCTGGGACTCCAAGCTCATGGGCTGCATAGAAGCAGACTCCTAGATCAAACAGCCCGAGTCTCCGATCTCAGGGAAGGGCGCACGATGCCATGATGTGCGCGTGAGTCGACTCTGGTTGCGAACTTGCTTGCTGGCCTTGGTGTGTGCTTTGAGTATGCCTGTGCCGGCGCCTGCCTCGACGTCAGGTGCGCAGCTGTGGACAGCGCTGGGCGGGAACGTTGTCTGCGGCGTCGCAATCCATCCGCCCAACACGCCTCCGATTGAACTGCTCTGCAGCGCCAGGTCGATCCCGCCTCCAAAGGCCAAAGGCATCGGCGATCCCGGCTTCGTCTTCCTCAGCTCTATTGGACGTCCCTCGCTGGCACTACTAAGCCAGGACTCTTTCGTCGGCACTCACGAGGTGGCGCTAAAAAGCGGGAATAAGTGGGGCGGGGATCCGATCAAAGTGAAATGCACGATCGGTGCAACGGCGGTCCGTTGCGTGAATAGCTCTCATCACGGCTTCAGGATCACGAAGAGCTCCTACCACTCGTTCTGAGGGTCCAGTTGAAGGTCTGGCCTCTCGACTCCGCCTCGTCAAGCGACATTGGCTCGCCTAGCAGCCACGCAAAAGCGGTTCGCGTGGACTTCAGCTGCTAGCCGTCTTGTCTCGCTTGCCTTCAGCCCGCGCGCGGTAGACCGCGCTGCTCGGAGCCAGCGCTCTCTTGGCCTTGCTGGATCTCGAGATAAATCTCCGTTCGGTGCACCGAAACGTCCGAGGGCGCCTGAATACCGATGCGCACCTTTGTGCCATCGCTCGACAGCACCATGACCTCGATGTCGTCGCCAATCATGATGCTCTGTTTGGCCTTCCGCGTCAGAACGAGCATGAGCCTCGGTTCCCCGACTTGATCCAGCCTAGTCGGACTTCAAGTTTAAAGGCGGACACATCGGGTCAGACCCTCGCATGGATCTCCCTTTGCGATGCCATCTCCCGTACAAGTTTAGCGCTGGAATGACGACGGGGAGCCGAAAGCTCGTTATGGTTATCAGAAGCGCCATGATCGAGTTGGTCAAGAGTCCTTCTACGCGGGTCATCTCCAAAGGCCTCATTGCTCTTTGGCTGATTGTCTCGCTCGTGTTCGCGGCGCTCCTCTTCGCCGCTGGTGCTCAAGCGGACGGGACGAATGCCCCCGAAGGCGCTGCGGAGACGCCGATAGGCGAAACGGCAACGAAAAACGGTGCCCCTCCTGAAGAAGCTCCGCCTGTGGTGGAACCGGCACCGGAAGAACCCCCTGCTGTGGTGGAACCGGCACCTCCTGTGGTCGAAGAACCTCCGGCTGTGGTTGAACAGGCACCGGAAGAACCCCCTGCTGTGGTGGAACCGGCACCTCCTGTGGTCGAAGAACCTCCGGCTGTGGTTGAACAGGCACCGGAAGAACCCCCTGCTGTGGTGGAACCGGCACCTCCTGTGGTCGAAGAACCTCCGGCTGTGGTTGAACAGGCACCGGAAGAACCCCCTGCTGTGGTGGAACCGGCACCTCCTGTGGTCGAAGAACCTCCGGCTGTGGTTGAACAGGCACCGGAAGAACCCCCTGCTGTGGTGGAACCGGCACCTCCTGTGGTCGAAGAACCTCCGGCTGTGGTTGAACAGGCACCGGAAGAACCCCCTGCTGCGGTGGAACCGGCACCTCCTGTGGTCGAAGAACCCCCTGCTGTGGTGGAACCGGCACCTCCCGTGGTCGAAGAACCCCCTGCTGTGGTGGAAAAAGCGCCACCTCTGGTCGAAGAATCCCCTGCTGTGGTCGAGCAGGCGCCTCCTGTGGCTGAAGAAGCCCCCGCTGTGGTCGAAAAAAAGACCGTCGAACAGACCGCCGGCGAGGTGGTCGCTGAAGCGGGCTCCGAAGCCACCCAAGGGCCGGGGGAAGACTCACAAGCTCCCGCCGGCGCTTCAGGGCTGACTCACAAAGACGCGACGGGCGAAGTTGCGCCGGAAAGCTCGATTGCCGTGACGACTTCTGTAGCCCCTGCCGCCGCGTCTGAAATCTCGGCGTCACCCGTGCGGGACCAGTCGCCTCTCGCCTTGTCGCCGCAAACGATCTCGCCACGCAGCGCCGGGCAGATGAGCTGTGGCAGGGCATCGATCACAGCAGGCTACGCCGGTAGCTGGCTGGACATCTCGGTCCCTTCGTCGGTATCGAACATTCCCTTCACCGCTGCCGACGCCTCGCCGACAGCGATCACGGCAGGTGCACCTGCTGGCAGCCTCGGCGGTGGTTCCACGATTGAGAATCATCCCTCCACCGCCGGATCTGGGTCCGGCGGAGCAGGCGGTGGATCGGCAGTGGGGGGCGGTTCAGGCTCCGCCTCCTCGGCATCCTCCACACTCGTTGATGTTCTCCTCCAAGCAGCGCCACGCGCGATGCGACGGTTGCGCCTTGCGCAGCCGTCGTGGCGCACGTCGTTCTTCGTTCTGATCCCAGAGCGACCGGGCTAGCTCCTCCTGGTCTCTCTACCGCGGTCCTGGATCACCTGATCCAGGCCAGTTGGCTATCAGATCGAAGTTCTGTTGAAAGGAGCTGTATTGAGATGACGCATCATTTGACATTGTCAACGGCAAGTCAGCATGTACGTAATCAAGGCGACGAGGTGGAAGCAGCCTCGGATAGAACCCGTGCCAGCGACGGTGAGGCTAGGTTGTCAGTGGCTGTGCACGACTGGCCGCATCTGACGCTCACGAGTACGCTCGTCTGGAGACACAAGCTGATCTTGACAGGCAAGTTGGACTACCGCTCGGCTCCTGAGCTCGAGGAGGAGATCGAGTGCCTATGTCAAGAAGGCGTCACTATCCTCACGCTCGATCTCCGTCAGCTCGAGGCGATCGATTCAACCGGAGCCACGGTAATCGCATTTCGTGGCGCCGCTTGCAAGAGGCAAGGACGTGACTTTGCGGTGATCCCCGGATCTCGCATCGTCCATCGCGCGTTGGCCGAGGCGGGCGCCACGGACTTGCTGACGCTGGATCCAAACGAGAGTGTTGTTCGCCGGTTTTCGGGCCGCTCTCCGGACGGCTTTTTCTCAGATAGGTCGACCACAATGATCAATAACTTGTGACTGGAGCGGTATCTGCGAGGGCCTCTGTTCGAGCCCGGCTAACTCCACCGTAATGTCTTGTGCAAACCCTGGCTCCCGAAGAATGGGGTCGGGGCTCGCGCAAGAAGAACCCAGGTCACCTTCATGGTTAGCTCCCTTTGCCGGCCTCCGATCGTGCTTGCTCTGCCCAGAAGTCGACCGTCTCGCGCTCGTGGCGTGTACCGAGGTCAAGTGCCAAGCGTGGGCCAACAGGACCGAGTGCGGCAGTCTGCTCGAGCAGCGTTTCGTATTCGGAGAGCTTCTGGCGGTGGGTCTCGAGCTGGGCTTCGGCCAGTTCGCGGGCATCAGCACCGAAGAAGAGCTTGAGCAGGGCCAGGTCGCGCAGCATGTAGGGCTCGGGCGTGAGGACTCGCAGCCACTGTTCGTGGGCTTCACGGCCGCGGTCGGTGAGTGAGTAAAGCTTGCGGCGCCTGCCGTCGTGCTCGCGCTGCTCAGTCACATATCCAGCGCGCGCGAGACGTGCGGGCTCGGCGTAGAGCTGGGAATGGGGGAGTGTCCAGAAGTGGCCGACCGTAGCCGAGACCATCTGCTTGAGGTCATACGGGGTGGCCTGCTCGCAGTTGGAGAGTAGGCCCAGCACTATGTGGGAGGTGTGAGTGAGCTCTATGTCTTTACTCATGCATGCGGACCCTTGACTACGTCTGTTTCGGATGGTATGTTTCGGACTATCAGCTGATGCGCTGAAGCGGAGGCGAGCATAGATGACCGGAGCAGGAAGGCATAGAGCGTGGGCGTGTCAGGTACTAACTGTGCTGGCAGGCTTTGCTTTCGCCACAAGCGCCTCGGCTATACCCGTGGTCACTCTCAAGGTGACTCCTGTCCCGATCCCGGGTTTCCCGGGGACGGGTGACTTTTTGGGCGCGGGCACCGACGTGGAAGTCCATGTCACGATAAGCGGGGATGAATACGGAGGCTTTCCCTCTCCTCTGACCGGAATGGCTTTCTACGCCCCGGAAGGGGTGAAGGTGGCACCCGCGGGGTTTGTCGACTGTGCGCCGGCGGTGCTCGAAGCCGACGGGGCGGCGGGATGCCCAAAGAAGTCGCGGGCCGGCCCTACGGGCGAAGGATTGGGCGTGGTGGCCTTCGGCGGCGATCGCGTCGACGAGAAAGTGTCGATCCAGGATTTCTTTGCTCCCGGTGGCGGGCTGACCTTCTATGTCGAAGGTAGTACACCAGCCTACTTCCAAATTCTCGAAAAAGCTCAGTGGACCACGGCCAGCGCCCCATACGGCCCTAAGCTGATTGTCGAAGTGCCGCTTGTGGAAACGGTGCCTGGGGCTGACGATGCGTCAATTCTCTCTTTCAAAGTCAAGGTGGGCGCTGCCTATAGGAAGGCTGGGAGGACGGTCTCTTATTTGACTCTGCCGCGAAGATGCCCCAAAGGTGGGGCTCCTCTCAAGGCTGAACTGACGTTCATGAGCGGCGAAACGGTCACGGTTGCTAATAAGCAGCCGTGTCCCATGCGCATGTGAGTGCCCGCGGATAGAGCCTTTGCGGCTGGGATTGTCTAGCCGTTCGAGATATCGCCGCCCGGGCTCCATAGGATGAGTGTGTGGCGTCAGTGCTCCACCCATGCTCCAGTACTCCGATAGGAGCCCCCTGATGGTGCCCACGACGCGCTACGCGCGTAGTGGCGATGCGACCATTGCCTACCAAGTCGCGGGGGAAGGCACACTTGACATGCTGTTCCTCCCCGGTTGGATCTCCCAGATCGAGCAGCTGTGGGAAGCATCGGCTGTGCGTCGCTTCCTCGAGCGCCTGGCTGTCTTCAACCGCCTGATTCTGTTCGACCGCCGCGGAAGCGGTCTGTCAGACAGTGCCGGCCAGACTCACACCCTCGAGCAGGAGGCGCGCGATGCGCTTGCCGTGCTCGACGCTGTTGGAAGTGAGCGGGCCGCGCTATTCACCTATGGGTTGGGTGGACCTGTCGGCGCAGTGCTCGCTGCGGATTACCCGCGACGTGTCGGCGCATTGATCATGTATGCGTCGATCGCACGCACCTCCTGGGCTCTCGACTATGAGTGGGCGATGACGCAGGAGAATCGCGCCCAATGGACCGAGCAGACGCTTGCCGCCTGGGGGGAGCCCGATAGCCCTGGGCTCGGGGTGATGGCGCCTTCGATGGCCGAGGATCAGACGCTGTCAATGTGGTTCGCGCGTCTGCAGCGCCTGGCGGCGAGCCCAAACGAGGCTCGTGTTCTGTTGAACGCGACGGCCGATCTCGACGTACGCGAGACACTGCCGCGTATCAAAGTGCCGACGCTGGTCATGCATCGATCCGGGGACACGGCCTGGGATCCACGTCACTCGCGCTACCTGGCCGAGCACATAGCGGGGGCGCGTCACGTGGAACTCGAAGGGGTGGACTCGCTTCCGTTCGTGGGCGACAGCGACGCGATCGTCGAGGAGATCGAAGAGTTCCTGACGGGTGCGCGCAGTAGGGGTGAGCTAGCGCGCGGATTGCTCACCGTGATGTTCACAGACATCGTCGATGCGACCGCGCGAGCAGCCAGCTTGGGGGATGGGCGCTGGCGCGACCTGCTTGCAGACCACGACGCACGAGTTCGCGAGCAGCTTGTTCGCTTCGGTGGTCGTGAGGTGAAGACGGTGGGGGATGGTTTTCTTGTCACATTCGAAGGGCCACCCTCACGGGCCTTGCGCTGCGCCCTGGCCATCACCGCTGCGGGGCGGGATCTCGGGATCGATATCCGTGTAGGCGCTCACACGGGGGAGTGTGAGCTGATTGGTGACGACGTGGCGGGCATGGCCGTTCACATCGCATCGCGCGTCAATGCGATCGCGGGAGCAGGCGAGGTACTCGTCTCGGGAACCGTGTTCGGCACGGTTGTAGGCGGGCCGTTCGCGTTTGAGGATCGCGGCTTTCACGAGCTGAAGGGCGTTCCAGGCCGCTGGCCACTGTTCGCGCTACGCGCTTGAGCCGAGGAACTGCAGTTTGGGATCGGCGAGGGGCTGTCGGTCCAGCGCTCTGTCGCTGTGTGGGCTAGGCTCGCGGCGATGAGCCTCCACCTATGTGTTCTACTGTGGCCCAACGCGGGGGCAGAGCAGGCACTCATTGCCTACGAGGACAGGGTGCTCGAGCTGATGGGGGATCACGGAGCGCGAGTTCTACAGCGGGCACGCACGGATGGAGCCGATGGCTCGCCCTTGGAGATACAGATCCTTGAGTTTCCCTCAGAGGAAGCCCTTGAGGGCTACATGGGGGATGAGCGACGTACCGCGCTTGCCGGCGAGCGCGATGCTGCCATCGCACGAGCCGACGTGCTTGAAGTCGACCTCGCTTAAACGGCGATGCAGTTTGCCGCCGGTGTCAGTGCAGGTGTGCTCGACCGGCCGGCCGAGATCGTCTGGATCAGCCCGACTACCCAGCACCTCGGCGGCCGCAGAGCGGTTCAGCGCGAGGAGCTCGTTGGCCAGACCAGTACGGGCCCGCGGACGTCGAGCTTGACCGCCGACCCGGCGGACAGCTGAGTATCCCCGAGGGTCCGCACGAGCAAAGGCTGCTCACTTTCCTGCTGATTAGTCTCTACATGCAGGACGACATCGTGTCCGTGGTATCCCACTCGCACGATCCGCCCCCCAAGGCCCTTGCCGCCATCTGTGAGATGCAGGTCGATTTGCTCAGGACGGACGAGGACGCTCACAGCGCAAGGAGTAGGCGAGGGCTCACCCTGCCACAGTGCAGGAAGCTTCCCGAGCGGTGTGTCGACGAGCACACCGTCGAAGGTACCTGTAATCAAGTTGGCCTCGCCGACGAAGCGCGCGAGCTCGTTGTCGAGTGGACGGGCATAGAGCTCCTGCGGCGTTGCACATTGGGCGATCTTGCCGTCGCGAAGGACCGCCACGAGATCCGCTAGCGAAAGCGCCTCATCTTGGTCGTGAGTTACAAGTAGCGTCGTCGTTCCCGATGCCTTCAGGATCCGCTGAACCTCCTCACGCACACTGGCTCGCATGTGCGCGTCAAGTGAGGCAAAGGGCTCGTCCAGGAGCACGACCTCGGGTTCGACCGCAAGCGCTCGCGCCAAGGCCACCCGCTGCTGCTGGCCACCTGAGAGCTGGTGGGGATAGCGGCGTCTCAGGTCGGCTAGGCCTACAAGCTCGAGCAGCTCGCTTACCCGTCGTCGTCTGGCGGCCCTGGAGAGCCCGAATCCGACGTTTGCCGCAACGTTGAGGTGTGGGAAAAGGCCTCCCTCCTGTGGCACATAGCCGATCCGGCGGTGCTCAGGATGAACGTGAGCGCCCTCTCCGTCGACGACGCGCTTGCCGATCTCAACGGTCCCCCGGTCGGGCCGGTCAAAGCCGGCCAGCAGTCGCAGGAGCGTCGTCTTGCCGCTACCCGAGGATCCGAGAATCGCCGTCAGAGATCCTGCCGGCACAGTCAGATTCAGGCCGGCAAGCACTGGCTGGGTCTTGAAGCTCTTATATAGGTCGGTAATGGCGAGGCCACTCGCGCTCTCCGCGCCGCCCGCAAAGCCGTTCTCTGCGTTGCTCTCGCCAGTGAGCCCGCCGGGCTTCTTACGAGGGCCGGCGTGAGTGCTCATCTCGCCGGCCTCCCCCGTGAAGGCAGGCGGTCGAAGAAGCGGCCGAGCACAACGCTTGGCAAGGCCGCGATGGCGATCATCGCTAGTGCGAATGGGGCGGCCTGTCCATAGGAGAGATTCTGCTGGTATGCCCAGAATTGGGTGGCAAGCGTCTGAACGCCTGTGGGGATCAGGATGAGGGTGGCGGTGAGCTCAGTCACGGTAGAGAGGAATACCAGGCAGAAGGCAGCGGCCAGGCCGGGGGAGACGAGTGGGAGTGTGACTCGCAACAGCACCAGCAAGCGCCGCCGGCCAAGCGAGCGGCCAACCTCCTCGAGGCCTACCGGTGCTTGGACAAGCGAAGCTCGGACCCCGACGAGAGCCAGAGGAAAGAACAGGATGGCGTAGGCGATCACCATCAGCGGGGCACTCTGATAGAGAAATCCATTGGCATAGCGCTCCGTGAAGTAGGAGAGCGCTAGCGCGATCACCAGGCCGGGCATTGCCAATACAAGGTATGTGCTCCGCTCGAGTAGGTGGTAGGTACGTCCGCTGTGGCGAATCGCAAGCAGCGCCACAGGCAGCGCCATCGCGGTGGAGAGGGCGGCAGCGATCGCACCGTAGAGGGCTGTGTGCCAGATCGCATCAAACAGCGATACCCCGGTCAAGAAGGCACGGCCACCCCGGAGAATCCAGTAGACGCTGGAGCCGATAGGTACGCCGAGCGCCAAGCCGATTAGAATGGCGAAGCCGGCCAGCACCGGCAGGCGCAGACGTCCAAGCCGATGAGGCGGAGCGGCTCGCTGGGCGAGCGGTCCCGATCGGCTGAGCCGGCCACGACCTCGTGCCAAGCCCTCGCCCGAGAGGACCACGAGGCTGAGGAGCACCAAGACCAGTGACAAGGCTGACGCCGTTGGCACGTTGAACGAGACGCTGAACTCGGTGAAGATCTCCGTTGTGAACGTCTGGTAGCCAAGAATCTCAAAGGCGCCATACTCAGCTAGCAGCACTAGTGCCACCAGCAGGCAGCCTCCGAGGATCGCTACCCGGGCCTGTCCGAGCGTGACTCGCCAGAAGGTGCGCAGTCGTCCTACCCCGAGGCTACGTGACACCTCCTCCTGACCCGGATCTGAGTTGCGGAAGCTGGCCGCGACCGGTAGGTACACGAGCGGGTATACCGCCAGAGTCATCACCAAGACCGCTCCTCGAAACCCTTCGACCCACGTGCTGAGCGACGCCCAGCCAAAGCTCACCACGAAGTCGGGAATCGCAAGCGGGATGACCACGAGCACGGCCCAAATACGCCGTCCCGGCAGGTCGGTTCGCTCGATAAGCCAAGCGGCTGTGGTGCCTATGACAGCGCACAGCAAGGTGACAACGACGGTGAGCCTGACCGTATTCCAGAGCAGGGTTGCGGTGAGTCCGCGGAAGATGAGGTTCGAGATTGTCGATATCCCGGCGCCGTGCGCCTCATACAGCAGGAACGCGAGGGGCGCGATAAGCACGAGCGTCACTGCCGTGCTGAGTCCAAGCAGGACCCAAGGCCGTGGTGGGCGGCGAGCCTTTACAAGTTGGGAGACGACCGTTTGTGCTTGGCCGGCTCCTGCGGCCGGCACGACCCCCACGCCGGCGGTTGCCGGCGTGGGGTCGATCGGCATGCGTGCCGGCCGTCTCATCTCAGCGACTGGGTTGGGCGCTATGCCTCACAACAGTCCCGCTTCGCGAAGAAGGCTGATAGCCGCCGATCCATCGCCAAGCTGGGAGATCGTGATCGAGTTTGGCTGGAGCTCTCCAAATGGAGTCTCGGGCGCACCGGTCTTGATTCCGGGGACGATTGGATACTCGAAGCTGAGCGAGTGGGCGATGATTTCCTGTCCTTCATGGCTCACGAGAAATGCAAGGAACTTCTGCGAAGCGGCCTGGTTTTTGGATGACTTGAGGACCGCTGCCCCCGAGACATCGATCACGTAGCCAGGGTCCCTCGGGGCAAAGTAGGCGATCTTCGAATGGATGCTGCCTGAGCCGAGCTCGGCGCGCATGCGGTACCAGTAATACTGGTTGATCACACCGAAGGCCGCGGCCCCGCGATTGACGTCACTTGCGATCGTCTCGTTGTCGGGGTAGGTGTGACTGGAGGCGTTCCCCTTGATCGCTTCCAGCCACTTGAGCGCAGCCGCGTGACCGTAGGTGCGCTCGACGGAGGTTACGATCGGCTGAAAGTCCGTCTCTCCCGCGGCGAGCGCGAGCTTGCCTTTGTACTTGGAATCGGCGAGTTGGAGGACGGATGTCGGAAGTTCGCTTGCGGCGATGACACTTGGGTTGTAGATGAGCACGCTAACTCGCGTAGAGACCCCAAGCCAGTCGCCCTCGGACGAGTTGAACCTGCTCGAAGTGCTCGCGAGCGTCGCGGAGTCGACCGGCGCAAGCAGATCCTTGTCCTGGAGGTATTCGAGCGCAGGCGAGTTCTCCGTGTAGAGCACATCAGCAGGGGAGTGGGAGCCCTCGGTGACGATCTGGTCGGCAAAGGTGTCCTCGTCGTTGCTGCGCACGTTCACCTTGATGCCGGTCTTCCGTTCGAATGCGGCGACAAGCGTGTCGGTGGTCTGGACGTGCTGGCCGTTGTAGAGAGTGATTGATCCCCCTGACGAGGAGGACCCTGACGAGGATGAGCTTCCGCAGCTGGACAGCAGACCGCCCGCGCAGAGGAGCATCGCGGCGATACATGCCAAGCGAGACGTTCTCACGCGGCGCGTCGCAATTGTCGTACCGCTCATGTGCGAGGGGCGAAGATCAGGTTGCCGGCGGTGGATGTCGCCTCCCCGGCTGGAGGTCTGCTGTCTGCTGAAAAGGCTTCGCAGCAAAATCCGACTTGATGACTCGGGTTTCATGGCGGGGACCCTACCACACAATATTAGGGTGCCCTAACTAGGTCGGCTTGTGCAGCGGTCAAGGATTTGCACATGCTGCTGCTGAAGGCAGCCAGGTTCGAGGTGCGCAGGCGGCGGGCGGCCCGGCCGTGAGGGTTCGGAATCCTCGCTCGGATAGTCCTCGTGAGGGCTGGATTTAGCGGGGCGCGCGCATGGCGGCAAGGGCAGTAGCAACACCGGCCGCTGAGAACACCAGGCCACCAGTCGAGTCGCTGCCCCATTTTTTCCGATCGCCAGTCTCGACAACGGCGGAGATCATGTCGACGGCATCGATCGTCACGGCCGCGATCGCGGCTGGGCGTTCGAGCTTCCGCCAGCGTCGGCTCGCGAGGCCGAGCGCTCCTACGGCAACCTGATGCGCGCCGAAGCCGCGCACGAACAGTCGAGCCTCAGGATGTTTAGCCGTATGCGCTGCCAGCTTGAGGTTGGCCATCTTCGTGGGGGCGAGGAGGGCTCCCATGCCATAGCTGAAGCGGAACAGGATGTTGACGAGCATCAAACCGCGCTGGGACACATCGTAAAGCCTAGCCGAGCAACCTCCCGTCTCGGTCGGTGTTGCCGGGCTAAGAGGCAGGTATGGTCGGGCTAATGGTTAACCGTCGCCGCGGTCGATCGCTTCATGTGCGCGTTGCGCGGCGGCGCGCCTTGCCTGACAACGCACGTGACATGAGCCTCGCGGCGCTCGGCGCTCGGCGGGCGAGGCGCAGGGCTGTGCGGTCACCCTTCGCGACCAATGTCGCGTTGGGGGCCAGCGGGTCTCCTGCTTTCTTCGCCACCGCCGGCTCACCGGCGGCACGTGTCCCGGCGACTGCGAGTAGCTGCCATTCCCCTGGCACGCCCTTGAGCTCGTGAATACCGCGGTCGGCGAACTCGATCTTCGAGCCAACAACCAGGTCGCGCACTGCGCTTGACACAAGTACCTCGCCTGGTGCCGCTCGCGCGGCGACGCGTCCGCCGATGTGAACTGCCATGCCGCCGATGTCCGAACCGATCACCTCGCACTCACCGGTATGTACGCCGGCGCGCATATCGATGCCGAGCGAGCCGACGTTCTCGCGGATCGCACATGCGCACCGGATCGCTCGCGCGGGACCGTCGAACGTCGCCAGGAACCCGTCGCCGAGCGTCTTGACCTCGCGTCCGCGAAATGTCGTCAGCTGGCGACGCACGAGCTCGTTGTGGTTGTCGAGCAGAGCCCGCCAATGCTTGTCTCCGAGCTCCGCAGCGCGCTCGGTCGAGCCGGCGATATCAGTGAACAACACGGTCGCCAGGACGCGGTCGGGCTCGGCGGCGTGTCGGGCGCCGGTGAGAAACTGCTCGACCTCGTCTACGACAGCGTCGCTGTCGCCGAGCCAAGGGAGGTGATCATTACCCGCCAGCTCGACGAAGTGTGCCTCGGGGATGTGGTCGGCGACATAGCGCCCGAGTTCGATTGGAACCAAGTCGTCGGCGCGATGCAGTACGAGCGTTGGCGCTCCAATCAGCGGCAGGATGTGGGTAACGTCGATCTCGGTGTTGAATTGCTGCAGTGCGCCGACCATCGCCGGGCTTGCCGCGGCACGCTCGAACAAGCCGAGCATTCTCTGTACATTCGCGTCCTCAGCGATGCTGGGCATGAACAGTGCAAGCGTGCTGCCCTCGCCCCAGTGGTTTTCGAGCGCGTCGGTGAATCGCGAAAGCCTCTCGTAAAACTCCTCGCGCTGCTCCCACATGTAGTGGGGAGCTGGACTCAACTTTGCAAAGGACCCGAACATAATCAGCGCTGTTGTTCGCTCGGGGTAGGTTGCGGCGAACAGCAGGCTTATAGGCCCACCCTCGGACAGCCCAAACAGCGCAGTCCGCTGCGACCCCACCGCGTCGAGTACCGCGCGGGCGTCCTCCATTCGCTCCTCCAGTGTGGCCACCTCAGAAACCGGATCGGACAGACCGGTGCCGCGCTTGTCGAACAGAATCAGCCGCGCGAACGAGGCCAAGCGGCGGAAGAAGGTGGCGGTTTCCGGCTCGGTCCAGTAGAGGTCCAGGTGAGAGACAAAGGCCGGGATGAACAAGAGATCCAGCGGCCCGTCGCCGACGACCTGGTAGGCGATGTTGACATCGCCGTTGCGCGCGTAGCTGGTCTTGGGCTGGATCACGTCCGATGCCCTTTCTTAGTCTTACGACTCAGGCTACCCGCGACCGTCCTGCCCAATGCAAGAGCAGCCCATATACGCCGCCGTCCAGCCTATCGGTAGAGGCGCCAATGGTTCATATGGATGAGACAGACCGGCACATCGATGAGACGTGATCCCGGGGTCGGATCGGCTTCGGCCTAAGCGGTTGGTCTATGAACCTGCGTTGTGTGGCGCACCACCGAACCACAGCTCGTTGCCGTCGGGGTCGCGGTAGATCGCCTTATGTGCACCGTTGGAGTACGTCTCGTGCTCGTCGGGCTCGAGCCCGCGGGCAGCGATCGCGGCTAGGCGGGCATCGAGATCGTCGAGGAAGGTCGTCACCACGGAGTTGCCCGCACCATCGGGGTGACCCGGTGTACGGCTGTGTTAAGGCGAAGGGCGCAGATAAGTTCCTTCTAATATCTCTTGACGGCTATATAACGGTAGAGATATACTATGACTATGGGAGCGTCAGCCACTCTCCAGATTCTCGGCGACCCTAGTCGCCAGGCCATCCTCGAACTTCTCCGGGATGGAGAGCGTCCGGTCGGCGAACTGGTAGAGCGTCTCCCCTTGAGTCAACCTGCAGTGTCCAAGCACTTGCGCGTGCTCAAGGACGCTGGCATCGTCGAGGCGCGTACCGATGCCCAGCGTCGGCTCTACCACATAAGGCCAGAGCCTCTCGCCGAGCTCGACGCCTGGCTCGCCGGCTACCGCCAGCTGTGGGCCGGACACCTCGACCGGTTGGAGGAGCATCTTGAGCACAGGAGGAAGACATGAGCGACGCGAGACTGTTGACCGGCATGCAGCGACCAGCCGTACGACTGGAACGTCACCTGCTTGATCCACCTGAGGTTGTGTGGAGGGCGATCACCGAGCGTGACCAGCTTCGATCATGGTTCCCCTGCGACGTGGAGGTGGCCGGAGACCGATGGAAGGTGGGGGCCACCATAACGTTCCGCTTCCCGCCGGAGGTCATCGACATGACGCTCGAGGGCCAAGTGCTTGCGGTCGAGGAGCCGAAACTGCTCGTTTACACCTGGGGAGAGGACACGTTGCGCTTCGAGCTGCATCCCGCCGACGACGCCGGCACTACGCTCATCCTGATCGACGAGCTCCCACCTGAGAGCGCCGCGCGTAATGCTGCAGGTTGGGACGAGTGCCTCGACCGTCTGGCAGGGCAATCCGATGAGCATGGCTGGCAAGCTCGGTTCGAGCGGTATGCGGCCAAGTTTGTCTCGGTACTGGGGCCGCAGGAAGGCCCACCATCTAGCTACAAAGGTGTCCAATGAGCAGGGATCTCCACACGATAAGGAACTCGGACTAACCATTCGCGGGTGGCGCTGTTTCTGGGTTCGATGGTTAGCATGATGCCTTTCTTCCGTTCGACTTGGAGGTTGGAAATGGCAAGCATCGGAGGCGGAGATGGGGGAGATCAAGGTGAGCAGCCTGACCCCCGAGCAAGGCTCATGCAGGAAGTGGCGAGCGAGATGGACGCCATCGAAGCGGACTTTGGTGACAACTACCAGATAGGTCGCGTCATCACGGTTGTGGAGGTCATTAAGCCCAACGAAGAGGTCAATCTTCGTGTTAGGGCTGGGCAGCTTCCGTGGGTCACCCTTGGAATGCTTCGCTTTGCTCAGAAGGTTCTGGAGAGCCAGATACAGGGTGGCTCCCAATAGCCTGCGGCATCTCATGGCTCGTCGCGCTCTCGCTTACGGCGAAGCGCCCGGTCAAGCCGCTTGCTTAGCGGGCTCGCCGATCCACTCGGCGACCCACTCACCAGAGACCTGTCCTGTCGCGGCGTTGATCCGGTTCCAGGCATTGATCGTCGCGATCAAAACGACGAGTGCGGCAAGCTCCGGCTCGTCGTAATGGCGCGAGGCCTCCTCCCACACATGGTCAGGGACAGGGTTCGGACGATCGGCAAGCCGCGTGGCCGCCTCTGTCAGTGCGAGCGCAGCGCGCTCGGCGTCGGTGAAGTAGGGGACGTCTCGCCACGTGGCAATGGTGAAGATGCGCTCGTCAGGCTCACCCGCGGCGCGCAACTCGCGAGAGTGCATGTCGACACATACAGCGCAGCCGTTTATCTGGCTCGCTCGCAGCTCGACCAGGTAGCGCGTGGTCTGTGGAACATTCGTATCGGCGACGGCCTTTGCGAGTCGCTGCAGCGCCGGCATCACGCCGGGGACGGAGAGGGCCGGGTTCTCGATTCGTGACTGCATGTCGTTGCTCCCGATCTCGTGGTTGTCTGTGCGTCTAAAGGGATGACACGCGCTGGAGCCTGGATGTGACATCGCCTCGATCCCATCGAACTGGACACCGAACAGGTCGTGCAAGACGAAGGAGAGCCGCTCGCCGATGGGCAGGAGCTCGATTGCCGCGAACGCCGCCAGGCTCACGCCGTCGATCGACTTCGAGTGGTCCGTCCGCTCAGCCATCGAAGGAGCCGAGGTCGAGCTCGCTCAGACGATTGACGTCAGCGAGGACGTCGATCGCGACGACCTTCCGCTCGGTGACGGTGAAGCCCATCACCGAGAAGGGCCGGCCGTGCGGCGCCACGAAGACGCCGGCTGCGCCGTTGACGAGCACGGGGCGCACATGGGGCGAGAGGCGCGCGAACGTGAGCGCCCTGCCGGCGACCGTCTCGGCGCCGCGCACGACGACCGTACGCTGCTGTGCGCGTCCGCCGTCGGAGCGAAGCACGACATCGGGGTGAAGGACGGCGACGAGCGCCTCGAAGTCCCCGTCATGGGCGGCCGCGAAGAAGGCGTCGACGACCTCCCGCTGGGTGCCCAGGTCAGAGTCTGGTGTGGGAGCCTCGGCTCGCACCCGCCGGCGGGCACGGCTGGCGAGTTGGCGCGCCGCGGTCGGTGAACGCTCCAGCAGCTCCGCGATCTCCTCGAAGGGGACGGCAAACATGTCGTGGAGGACGAAGGCGAGACGTTCGGCGGGGGAGAGCGTCTCCAGAACGACGAGCAGCGCAAGCCCGACGGCGTCCGCAAGCAAGGCCTCATGCTCGGGGTCGAACTCGTTCTCGCGACTGACGAGCGGGTCGGGTACGTGCACGTCGAAGGGCTCCTCGCGGTGGGCTCGCCGCGAGCGGAGCATGGTTAGACACACCCGCGCAACGATTGTCGTCAGCCAGCCGGCGAGGTTCTCCACTTCGCTAGTGTCGGCGCGGCCCGCTCGCAGCCACGCCTCTTGGAGCGCGTCGTCGGCGTCCGCTAGCGAGCCGAGCATGCGATATGCGACCGTGCGCAGATGCGGCCGTTGCCCCTCAAACCGCTCCGAGAGCCATTCGCGTTCGTCCACAGCGTCACATCCTCTTTCGCGGAATGCCATATGAGCGTGACACTTTCCGTGCGCGAGATGTGACATCGGGCAGAATGACCTCCAGCGCCTCGTGACGGCGCGGTGTCGAAAGCGAGAGGATGGCGCAAATGAAGGCAGCAGTTATCCGTGAGAACGGCGGGCCCGAGGTGCTTCGCTACGAGGAGGTGTCCGACCCCGAGTGTCCGGACGGCTGCGTGGTCGTTGACGCCGAGGCGATCAGCATCGAGGGGGGAGATCTGCTCGCGCGAGCCGCAGGTGATTTGTCCACGGTGCCGCATATCGTCGGTTATCTGAGCGCCGGCACTATCAGCGAGGTTGCCGTCGGCGTTGAGGGACGCGTCGTTGGTGACCGGGTAGTCGCCTTGAATTCGGCAGGTTCGCACGCGTCCAGGCGAGCGGTTCCTGCGCTCATGACTTGGCCGATTCCTGCCGGGCTGGATGCGGCTCGTGCGGCGTGCGTGCCGGTCGCGTTTGGCACTGCGTATGAGTGTCTGTTCACCGCCGGCGACCTTGCCGAGGGTCAGACTGTGCTGATCCATGCTGGCGCCGGTGGTGTCGGCATGGCCGCGATCCAGCTCGCCAAGCGCGCAGGCGCGATCGTAATAGCGACTGCCTCAAGCGACGAGAAGCTCGATCGGCTAAAAGAGCTCGGACTCGACCACCCAATCAACTATGCGACCGAGAGCTTCGTTGAGCGAGTCAACCAGCTGACTGACTCGCGCGGCGCTGAGGTTGTGCTCGACTCAATCGGTGGCAAGAACGTGATCGACAGCATCGGCGTGCTGGCTTACCGAGGGCGGCTTATCAGCGTTGGGGTTGCCGCCCGTGCAGGCTCCCAAGTCGAGGCGCGGTCGCTCTGGACGCGCAACAACTCGCTGCACGGCGTCTTTCTCGGTGGTGCGCTCCTGTCTGAGTACGCCCGTGTCCATCCCATGATCGGCGACATGTTGGAGGGCGTCGCAAGCGGCGGGCTCCAGGTAGAGATCGATCGCTCTTTCCCGCTCGCCGATGCCGCCGCGGCACACGAATACGCCGAGAGCCGCAAGGCATGCGGCCGGGTCATCATCACGCCTTAGCGGAGCGGCGCTGGCGACCCGGCCAGGGGTCGCCAGCGCCTGATGATTCAGTCCCAAACATTCAGTCCCAGCGGCTGATCTCGCCACCCGGGTAGGCGTTGAAGCCGTGGCCCTCTGCTCCTGACTTGAGGCTAGTGAGATAGGCGGCCCAGTTGGTCGAGCAACCGTTCATGAGCTCGTTCTCCTGCCGCCAACCTTCGTGGCGGAACAGCAGCGTGGTACCGCCGTCCGTCCGGGGCCTCAGCACGAAGGCGACACGGGTGTCGATCCAGTCCTCCGGGCCGGCGACACACCGCCAGAGGATCTGCTCCGGGCCGAGCTCGATGACCTCGAAGGTTGCGGCTGGTTTGGCGGGGTCGCGGAAGTAGACAGACAGCTGCCCACCGATCTCCTCCTCGCCGGTGACCGGGCGGCCCGTCCACCACTGCTGGATCCCGTGCTTGGTTGTCGCGAGTTGGTGCACCTGCTCAGGTGGCGCATCGATCGAGAGGCGGTGCAAGATGTTCGGCATTGTGCATCTCCTTTGTGGTGGGTGTTCTGCCTCAATGACGAACGGGTGGACACCAGACGGACAGCCGCCGCGAAAAATGGTGGGGTGTCCGTCTGCGGCCGCGCTATTCGTCTAAGAAGCGAAACAATCGCGTCCAAGTAGAAGGAGACGTCTTGAGATACGCACTCTTGGCTTACAGCAACATCGAGGTTCGCGATCGGACACCTGAAGAGGAGCGTCGCCGGATCAACGCCGGGATAGCCGAGGTTCTGGCGCGCCCGAATGTGACCGGTTGGCTGCGGCTACAGGACGTCGAGGTGGCAACGACAGTGCGCTACGAAGGAGGTAGGACGCTCTTGACAGACGGCCCGTTCGTGGACAGCAAGGACTTCCTGGGCGGCTTCATCGTCGTCGAGGCCGAGAACCTCGATGGCGCCCTCGCGGTAGCTGGCGAGTTGCAGGAGCTGCGCGGGGCAGGTGCGATCGAGATCCGGCCCGTTCGCGAGGAGGACCTCGTCAGTGCTTGAGCAAGTCTTTCGCGAGGACTGGGGCCGAGTCCTGGCATCGCTCGTCGGCTATCTCGGTGACATTGAGCTGGCCGAAGATGCGGTGCAAGAAGCGTTTGCGACCGCTGCTGAGCGCTGGCCACGCGACGGAGTTCCAGCCAACCCGGCGGGCTGGCTGATCGCAACCGCTCGCAACCGCGCGATCGACCGTATCCGGCGTGAGCGGACGCTGGCGGTGAAGACCAAGCAGCTGGAGCGGGAATGGCAAGACGAAGTGGGGGAGGAGACGATGGACGAGATGGCTGTGTTCCCGGATGAGCGGCTCGAGCTGATCTTCACCTGTTGCCATCCGGCGCTCGCGCTCGACGCGCAGGTCGGGCTGACGCTTCGCACGCTCGGCGGTCTTTCAACGGAGGAGATCGCACGCGCCTTCCTCGTCCCGCTGGAGACGATGAGCAAGCGCTTGACGCGCGCTAAGCGCAAGATCCGCGACGCCGGCATTCCGTTTGCGGTCCCGCCCGACCACCTGTTGCCGGAGCGGCTCGACGCGGTGCTCGCGGTTGTCTACCTGATCTTCAACGAAGGATGGGGTGGGGGTCGCGCCGATCTGTCGGCAGAGGCTATACGTCTTGGCAGTTCCCTGGTCAAGCTCATGCCGGATGAAGCCGAAGCGCACGCCCTGCTCGCGCTCATGCTCATCAACAACGCGCGCGGCGCCGCACGCTTCCGGGGCGGCGAGCTTGTCCTATTCGACGACCAGGACCGGTCGCTATGGGATCAGCACCAGATCGAGGAAGGCAGGGAGAAACTCGAGCGTGCCCTGGCCCTCCACGGAGGCGGGTCCTACATCATCCAGGCGGCGATTGCCGATCTCCACCTCGGGGAGCCGCGCGACTGGGAGAAGATCGCGCTGCTCTACCAGAGGCTCGAGCACATCACCAGCTCGCCAGTCGTGACGATGAACCGCGCGATCGCCGTAGCTGAACTCGAAGGACCTCAAGTAGCACTCGCGCTGCTCGACTGCCTCGAGCTCGACGACTACCGCTATTACCACTCCACGCGTGCTGACATGCTGCGACGCCTCGGACGTGACGACGAAGCGCGCGCCGCCTACGCGCGCGCTCTCGAGCTAACTCAGCCGGGGCCGGAGCAGCGGTTCCTCGAGAGCCGCCTTGCCGGCAAGTCCTGAGAGCTGCACTCAGCCGCCCCCGGTTAGAATCGCTGTCGGGTTTCGTTCACGATCGACGGGAAGAGACGGGATGATCGCGACTCGGACGATGGTCTACGCCGCTGAGCGGGCGCTGTGAACGAGCGGCTCCTGCGGGAGCTTGCACCTCAGGTTCTTGCCGCCGTGGGCCGCCGCCATGGCCACTTCGACCTCGCTGAGGACGCCACTCAGGAAGCGCTGATCGCGGCCGCGCAGCAGTGGCCGGTCGAGGGGGTACCGGTGAATCCGCGCGGCTGGCTGATTGCGGTCGCCACCCGGCGGCTGATCGATGGGCTACGCGCCGAGGCGTCACGGACCCGGCGCGAGGAGGTCGCGTTGGCCCAGGAGCCACCGCTCGGCGCCGATATTCCCAATGAGGACGACACGCTGACGGTGCTGTTCCTGTGCTGTCACCCGGCGCTCTCGCTGCCGTCGCAGCTGGCGCTGACGCTGCGGGCGGTTGGCGGTCTGACGAGCGCCGAGATCGCCGCCGCGTTTCTCGTGCCCGAGGCGACGATTGCTCAGCGCATCAGCCGCTCGAAGGCAACGATCGCCGACGCCGGCGGCCGCTTCGCGCTACCGCCTGACGATCAGCGTGATGCGCGTCTGGGTGTCGTACTGCACGTGCTGTACCTGATGTTCAACGAGGGCTACACCGCGACGTCCGGCGAGCGGCTGCAGCGCCATGGGCTCGCGCGCGAGGCGATCCGCCTCACGCGTATGGCACATGCGCTGTTGCCCAGGGACGGCGAGGTCGAGGGGCTATTGGCCTTGATGTTGCTGACAGAGGCGCGCAGTGATGCGCGCGAGAGTCCTGACGGCACGCTTATTCCGCTAGCGGAGCAGGATCGCCTCAGATGGGACGGCGCGCTGCTGGAGGAGGGCGTGCAGCTGATCGAGGAGACGCTATCGCGCGCGCCGCTTGGCCCATACCAGCTGCAGGCGGCGATCGCTGCCGTACACGCCGAAGCTCCGACCGCTGTCGATACCGACTGGCCGCAGGTTCTCAAGCTCTACGACTTGCTGCACGCGCTGGCGCCGAGCCCGGTCGTCACGCTCAATCGGGCGGTCGCGGTCGCGATGGTCGATGGTCCGCGCGCTGGGCTGGCTAGCCTCGACGTACTGTCCGGCGATCGCCGCCTTGCGTCGCAGCACCGGCTTGCGTCGGTCCGCGCCCATCTGCATGAAATGGCCGGCGACATGCAGGCTGCGGTGGCCGGGTATGAGGATGCTGCCCGCCGTACCACGAGCATCCCCGAGCAGCGCTACCTCCGAGCCCAGGCTGAGCGGCTACGCGTCGATGTCGAGAACACGCCGACGGCTCCGACCATAGGGTGAACACCCCCGACCACGAGGAGCATCCCGATGCGCTACATCCTGCTGATCTACCAGAACACCGAAGCCTGGAACGGACTCTCCCAGGAGGAGAAGGAGGTCCTCATGCACGCCGCTGGGGGCATCGTCGAGGAGCTGTCAGCGACCGGCGAGTGGGTCGGCGGCGAGGGCCTGGCTGATGCCTCGCAAGCGCGCTCGACGCACGTGCGTGATGGCGTCGTCACCGTCACCGACGGGCCGTTTCTGGAGGCCAAGGAGGCGCTCGCCGGCTACTGCATCGTCGACGTCGCCAACCCAGAACGCGCCGCGGAGATAGCTGCGCGCTGGCCCGACGCTCAGCACTGGGGTATGGAGATCCGTGCGCTGATGCACGGCGGCGGCGAGGAGGACTGACCGATGCTCACCCTCTACGAGCACCCCTTCGCGCTCTACTGCCAGAAGGTCCTGATCGCGCTGGACGAGCTGGGCGTGGCCTACGACATCCTCGAGGAGCAGCGTGACTTCGACCGCGCGGAGCTCGCTGAGCTGTGGCCGCCGGCGTCGATCCCAGTGCTACGCGACGGCGAGGAGATCATCGGCGAGACGTCGATCATCATCGAGCACGTCGCCGGCGCGCAGTTGGTGCCTTCGCTCGAAGCCCGCAAGTGGGACCGCGTCTGCGACCAGTACATCTCTGACGCCGTCCAGGCGATCGTCCTCGACACGGTTGAAGAGCGCTTCGACCAGCGCGCTGTCGCCCGGGCGCGCGGCCGGCTCGATATGGCCTACGGCATGCTCGAGACACAGCTCGCCCAGCACGAATTCCTAGCCGGGGATACGTTCACGATCGCCGACTGCGCCGCCGCGCCAGGTCTGTTCTATGCCCTGGCGATTCACCCGTGGAGTGAGGGCGCGCACCCGCAGCTGACGCGCTATTACCGGGCGCTGGCGCACCGGCCGTCCTTCGCCAAGGTGATCGCGGACGCGCGGTCCTACCGTCACCTGTTCCCGCTTCCCTGGCCGGCCGACTTCGACCAATACCACTAACCCCCGCAAGTCATCCCAGCTCTGGCGAGGTGGGCTGCCACAGCTCGATCCGATTGCCCTCGGGATCGGTGACCCAGCCGAATCGGCCGACACCCTCCATTTCCTGCGTCTCTTCAGCCACGTCGGCTCCCTTCGCGCGCAGTTGTGTGAGCATCGCATCCAGGTCGCGGACCCGGAAGTTGATCATCGTCTGCTGCGCACGGGACCCGAAGTAGTCGGTCTCCGACTCGAACGTCGCGAATACCGCTGGCCCGGCAACCTGGTGCCACAGGCCGTTCTCATCGGCGTCCAGGCCTAGACAGTCGCGATACCACGCACCCAGGGCCACCGGGTCGGCGGCCCGCATGAAGTATCCACCGATTCCAAGCACACGTTCCACGTCGCCATCTTCCCAGGAGCGGCACCACACAGTCGCCCGCTGCACTGTTCGCCTGGGCATAGAGACTCAGCCGCATTTCGATGAGATGCTGGGTTGCGGCTTCCGCTCGATCCGAGACAGCCGAATCCCATCCATGTGAGACTCTGGCGTCTCATCCACATGAGACCCAGCGCCACTCGAACGACTTGAGAGACGACAGATGACTGCAGGCCGCACCCACGCCCACGCGGTCGCGTGGGAGAAGGCTGACCCGGCCGGCGCCGAGTTCGCCGAGATCCAGATCGACCCGAAGCGCCTTCGCGCCACCGGCGTCGCGATCGGGTCCGACCCAGAGCCGTACCGACTCTCGTACGAGCTGCAGACGCGCGACGACTACATCACAGACAGGGCCGTAATCGAGACCCGGGGCGCAGGTTGGACTCGCCATTTGAAGATCCAACGCAGTCCCGCGGGCGTCTGGAGCGCCTCAAGCCAGAGCACCGGCACGCTCGAGATGCCAGGCCCCGGCGGCAATCCAGCAGAGTTGGGAGAGGCCCTCGATCTGGATCTCGGCCTCTCACCGGTCTTCAACACGATGCCCGTATTGCGCCACGACCTGCACAACGGAGGCAACGCCGAAGACTTCCTGATGATCTGGATCTCGGTTCCAGACCTATCAATCCACGCCTCCCCACAGCGATACACCTTCCTCGAGCAACGTTCCAGCGAGCAGCGGCTCGTTCGCTTTCAAGCAGTTGGCGAGGGCGAAGACTTTGTAGCCGACGTGCAGTTCGACTCCGACGGTCTCGTGGTCGATTATCCCGGCATCGCGAGCCAGATCAGCACGGTGAGCAGAATCGTCGTGCCAGACCCGTCAATGCTTGACCGCAAACCCTGTCCAGACCATTGTTGACCGAGTACAAAATGAACGAGGAGGAGATGGCATGAATATCGAGTTCCTCTCGACCGTGGCGGTGATCGCGCCCGATCCGCCCGCCAGTCGCAAGCTGTACGTCGACGCCCTTGGGCTGCCGCTGGAGAGTGAGGGCGGCGACTATCGCCACAGCGAGCAGATCGCCGGTTGCAAGTCTTTCGGAATCTGGCCTCTGGCTCAGGCCGCTGAGGCGTGCTTCGGGACGCCGCAGTGGCCGGCGGAGCGACCGGTACCGCAGGTCAGTATCGAGTTCGACGTCGCGGACGCCGCAGCGGTCGGCCCAGCTGCCCTGGAGCTCCAGCAAGCAGGCTACGAATTGCTGCACCCACCGCGCGAGGAACCGTGGGGTCAAACGGTTGCCAGGCTGCAGTCACTGGAGGGCATAGTGGTCGGGATCTCCTACGCCCCTGTGCTGCACGACCAAGACTGACTAGATGAATGATTTCATGTCGAGAAGCTCTGACTGGCTCCGCTCACCAGATGAAAGGCCACAACAGGCGGCCCATGACACCAGGAGATCACCATGCCGAAGGACCTGCTCCTGAAGCATTACCGTGGCGGCCCGGAGCCGCATCACCCTTCCCGCCGATGGACCAATGGGCCCCCAAGGACGTGGAGGCACACGTGGCCGTCCTCAAGTACGTCAGCGAGCTGCTCAAGGAGAACGGCGAGTACGTCGACGCCCAGGCGCTCACTCCGGCGCGCACCTGGGCGGGCTACGGCGGCCCGGACGCCGCGCCAGTCACCACCGACGGCCCGGGCGCTACCCCAGCTGGTCTCGGCGGCGCGTGAGGTAGGCGGTCTCGGCGGTGTTGCCCGCCAGCTCGATGGCTTTGTCGTAGGCCGTGCGTGACTTCTGACTGCCGCCCAGCCGGCGCAGCAGGTCGGCGCGGGTCGCATGGTAGGCGTGATAGCCGGCCAACTTGTCTTCAAGACCGTCAACGGTCGCTAGCGCCACTTGTGGGCCATCGAGCTCGGCGACCGCGACGGCCCGGTTGAGGAGGACGATCGGCGAGGGTTCGAGGCGGACGAGCTGGTCGTAGAGGGCGAGGACCTGCGACCAGTCGGTGTCGCGGACATCGCGGGCGGAGGTGTGCACAGCGTTGATCGCGGCGAGGATCTGGTAGCGACCGGGAGCCACCCCGGAGGCGGCAGCAGCTAGGCGCTCGCGCACCAGTTGGTGACCTTCGGCAACCAGCGCCGCGTCCCAGGCCCCGCGGTCCTGTTCGTCGAGGGCGACCAATTCACCAAGCGCCGAAACCCGGGCCGTGCGGCGGGCCTCGGTGAGCAGCATCAGCGCGAGCAGACCGGCTACCTCGCCGTCTTGCGGCAGCAGGGCGCGAATCAGGCGCGTGAGTCGGATCGCCTCTGCGGTCAGATCGTGACGTAGGGGATCGGTGTCGGGGCCGCTCGCCAGGTAGCCCTCGTTGAAGACAAGGAAGAGGACGGCAAGAACGCCTGAGACGCGTGCCGGGAGATCCTCAGCGGACGGCACCCGATAAGGAATGCGAGCTGCCTTGATCTTGTCCTTTGCTCGGGTGATACGTCGCCCCATGGTGGTCTTCGACACGAGGAAGGCACGCGCGATCTCAGGCACGGTCAAACCGCCGACCATGCGCAGCGTCAACGCCACGCGGGTCTCCATGGCGAGAGCAGGGTGACAGCACGTGAAGATCAGGCGGAGCCGCTCGTCATCGACGGCGCCGAGAGGCTCGGGAGGATCGTCGTCGTGCAACATCTGAGCTTCCTTGTGCTTGTCCTCGCGCTTGTTCTCGCGCCGGAGCCGGTCGATGGCCTTGCGCTTGGCGGTAGTGGTCAGCCAGCCGCCGGGGTTGGGCGGTACGCCGTCGATCGGCCACCGCTCGACAGCGGTCGCGAACGCCTCGGCTGCTGCCTCCTCGGCGATGTCGAGGTCACCGAACCGCCTGGTCTGGGCGGCGACCACCCGCGCCCACTCCTCGTGCTGGGTTCGAGTGATCGCCTCCCGGACGTCGACCACGCTCACAGGAACGGCCGCACCTCGATCTTGCGGTTGCAGGCCTTCGACCCCTCGGTGGCGAGCTCGAGCACCACGTCGAGGTCGGGAGCCTCGATGATCCAGAAGCCGGCGAGGTACTCCTTGGACTCAACGAAGGGCCCGTCGGTGACCACCACCTCCTCACCTCGGTTGTCGATGACGGTGGCCGGCTCAGGGGAGCCGAGGCCGCCGGCAAACACCCAGTACCCCTCGGCCTGGAGTCGCTCGTTGAACACGTCGATGGCAGCGTCCTCCGTCGGGGTGTCAGGGCCGGTGCCGTCGTCGATCACAGAAACCAAATACTGCATCTCGATCATCTCCTGTCAGTCGGGGGGTGGCCCCTTGTGGACCGCCGCTTACCCTTTCTACGAACACCTCTGCCCCGATCGGACAGTTCCTCGCGAGATTCTTTTGAGGGCCTTTGCCACGCTGGCTCGAGGTTATTCGACAGCGCCACAATTTCGGAGGAATGCGCTCCACTCAGATGTGCGCCCAGTGGCTGGGGGAGGGCTGCTGGCGCGGGCAAAAGGCCTCGAGTGGCCGATCGCGAACCTCTCCTCTCCACTTCCAATTTATACCGGATCGAAAGCCCTCATGAGGCCGCGATTCATGCCGCATAATCGCCCGCCACATGGCAAAAGATCTCGAACGGGTTGCGCGGGCAACTCAGGCGGAGGTGAGCCGGATGGGCGATGACGTATTGGATATCAAGGAGATCGACCGGACTCAGGTTGCGGTGGCAGGCGGCAAGGGGGCGCTGCTGGGAGAGCTCCTGCGGATCGAGGGGGTGCGGGTGCCGCCCGGGTTCTGCATCACGACAGAGGCATTCCGGCGGACCGTGGCCCAGGCACCGTCGATCCACGCACAACTCGATCGCCTCTTCCTCCTGAAGCTTGCGGACCGAGACGGCGTGGCCGCGCTCAGCGCCGAGCTTCGCAGAAGGATCGAGGAGATCGTCCTTCCCGGCGACCTCGTAGAAGCGGTCGCCGGTGCGTTGGTTCGGTGTGGCGAGGACCTCGCCTATGCGGTCCGCTCCAGCGCTACCGCGGAGGACTCGCCGACGGCATCCTTTGCCGGTCAGCACGACACCTACCTGAACGTCACCGGCCGGGAGGCGATCCTGCGAGACGTCCGCCGGTGCTGGGCCTCACTGTTCAGCGAGCGGGCCGTGACCTATCGCTTGCGGGGTGGCATCGAGAATCCGCACGTCCAGATGGCCGTGGTCGTGCAACAGATGGTCATGCCGGTCTCCTCGGGGATCCTGTTCACAGCCGACCCACTGACCTCTAACCGCAAGCTCGCCGTTGTGGAGGCCACCCCCGGCTTGGGCGAGGAATTGGTCTCAGGACGGGTGAGCCCGGACGTCTACACGGTGCGCGAAGGTGCGATCGTCCTACGGACACTCGCCAACGAGCAGCCGGCGCTTGCGGATGGGGACATCCTGGCGCTCGCAGAGCTGGGACGACGGATCGAGGAGTACTTTGGGCGTCCCCAGGACATCGAGTGGTGCCGGGCTGAGGACGGGTTCCAGATCGTGCAGAGCCGCCCGATCACGACGCTCTTTCCCGTCCCTGAGGTGGGGGATGGCAAGAATCACGTCTACGTCTCCGTGGGACACCAGCAGATGATGACGGACCCCATCAAGCCGCTGGGACTCTCACTGTGGCAGCTCACCACTCCGCAGCCGATGTCCGTAGCGGGCGGAAGGCTCTTCGTCGACGTCACCGAAATGCTCGGTGCGCCCACACCTCGGGCAGGGCTACTCCGCGGCCTGGGGGGTTCCGACCCGCTGATGGGCGACGCGCTGCGGACGATCGTGGAGCGCGGCGACTTCGTTCCAGTCCGCCCTGACGAGGAGCTTACCGGGGTGCTCGCCCTCGCCGAGCAGGAGCCGCTCGATGCCGACCCGACGATCGTGGGCGAGCTGATCGAGCGAGGCCAGGCATCGACCGCCGCGCTGAAGCGGACGATCGAGACGAAGTCCGGACCAGAGCTAATCGAGTTCATCCTGGCGGACCTATCGGAGCTGAGGCGGGTCCTCTTCGATCCACGCGGCCTGAAGGTGATCACCTCCGCGGCCGAGGCCGGTCGGTGGCTGAACGAGCACATGGGGGAGTGGCTGGGCGAGAAGAACGTGGCCGATACGCTCACACAGTCCGTGGCCGGGAACGTCACCTCGGAGATGGGGCTCGCGCTGTTGGACGTGGCGGATGTGATCCGCCCGTTCCCGGAGGTCGTCGCGTTGCTCCAGGATGTCGATGACGAGCGCTTCCTGGAGGAGATGGCCACGCTCCCGGGCGGCAACGAGTCGCGCGATGCCATACAGGCATATTTGGACAGGTACGGCATGCGGTGCGCTGGTGAGATCGACATCACCCGGACGCGGTGGAGCGAGCAACCGTCTGTTTTCGTGCCGATGATCCTCGCTCATGTCAGGAACTTCGAGCCGGGCGCGGGTTCGCGGCGGTTTGAGAAAGGACGGCGAGAAGCAGAGATGAAGGAGCAGGAGCTGCTGGCGCGGCTCCGCGACCTGCCCGACGGCGAGCGGAAGGCAGGGGAGACCAAGCAGATGATCGACCGGGTCAGGACCTTCGCCGGGTACCGCGAGTATCCGAAGTACGGAATGGTCAGCCGCTACTTTGTCTACAAGCAGGCTCTGCTGCGCGAGGCGGAGCGCCTGAAGCTCGCGAGCGTGCTGAAAGAGGCGCAGGACATCTTCTATCTGACACTGCACGAGCTTCACGACGTCGCACGCGACCACGAGGTGGATGACGAGCTCATCCAGCAGCGCAAGGACGCGTTCACCTCATATCTGTCGCTGACCCCGCCGCGAGTGCTGACCTCGGAGGGCGAGGTCCTCGCCGGGAGCTACCGACGTGAGGATCTCCCTACCGATGCGCTCGTAGGTCTCCCGGTGTCTGCCGGAGCCGTGGAGGGGAGAGCGCGCGTAATCCTTGACATGGCACAGGCGGATCTCGAGCCGGGCGACATCCTGGTCACCACGTACACAGATCCGAGCTGGACCCCTCTGTTCGTGACGATCGGTGGCTTGATCACCGAGGTCGGCGGCCTCATGACCCATGGTGCGGTGATCGCACGCGAGTACGGGCTGCCGGCCGTCGTGGGGGTGGAGCGCGCCACCCAGCTCATCCGCGACGGGGAGCGGATCCGAGTGCACGGGACTGACGGGTACGTCGAGGTCCTGGGCTAAGTGGTCTTGGCCTAAGCCACGGCGGGCGGTCAAGGAGCGTGTCCGCCCGAGACCCGAAGCGCTACTAGTCGGCCCACCAGTCTCGCTGACCTTCCACGTCTTCCCGTGGGTTCTCGCCGAGGTTAGGCGCGCCGAAGACGAGGATCTCGAGGCCATCCGGCCCGGCCTCGTACCCTCGCCACATACCGGGCGGAACGCGCACGGCGTCCCACTTCTTGACCTCGATGATCTCGTCGTCGAGCTTCATCCGCCCGCTCCCGCCCACAATGACGAACACCTCCTCCTGCTCCTTGTGCGTGTGGCCGTACGGGAACCTGTAGTCGGGCGGGATGCGCTGATAGCTGAGGCCGGATTGCTTCGAGCTCGAGCGCCTTACCCACC
This sequence comes from uncultured Solirubrobacterales bacterium, assembly GCA_963731565.1. Lineage (GTDB taxonomy): Bacteria > Actinomycetota > Thermoleophilia > Solirubrobacterales > Solirubrobacteraceae > Palsa-744. The sequence continues at coordinate 2,355,862 of CAVSWG010000001.1, read as the reverse complement.
AGGCGGAACTCGAGGTCTGGTGCGCCGTCGAAGTTGGACCCGACATCTACCGGATCTTGTCCGAGGTTCGTGAGGGTGAACGGCACGGCCGCGATTCTATGGTCGCACCACTGTCGGTGCAGCGGCGACGGGGCCGCGTCGTTCCAGCGCATACATCAGGACCATGAATGTGACGGCGCAGGCACAAAGAGAGTGAGCACACACGGGAGTGTGCCAGCGCGATAGTCCTCTGACTTGAGCGCTCGGTGGGCGGGGAGTAGCCGTCGTGGCGTTCCGCCCCGATCAGCCCCGAAACGACGACCGGCCACTGGATCAGGGCATCGCGTACGTGGTCGTCACGATGCGCGACGGGCTCGTGATCGAGCTGAAGGGCTGCGCCGATCGGATCGCCGCCATGACCTACGCGCAGACCGGAGCCACGAAGGACTGAGGCTTCTATGGCTGGTAGGGCGGTGCTTCTCCCCATCCCCAATGGGGCATGGGGGCCTCCGCTGGCGGATTGGCGCCGGGTTGGGAGTTGTGCAGCGCGAGGCGGGTTCCCCACTCGATGTAGGCCATGAAGGCCGAGCGGAACTCGGGGTCTGCCGGGAGCTCGGCGTCGTCTGCCGCTAGGGCGATCAGTTGGACCCAGCGCGCCCGCTGTTGCTCAGTGAGAGATAGCCCGATGTGCTTGGCGACCATGTGGGCGTAGCCGCCGTGATGCTCGCTGTACTCGGCGGGGCCGCCGAACACCTCGGAAAGCCACAGCGCTACGTGGTGGGGATGGTCAGCCGGCATGTTGGCGAACACCGGGCCGAGGATCTCGTCGTCGTGCACGTGGCGGCGATAGAACACTTCGGTCAGGCGATCAAGCGCCTGACTGCCCCCGGCCCACTCGAAGACCGTCGGCACCTGCTTGGAAAGCGACGCCTCCCTCCGGGTAGGCTCGAACAGCTCGATCGGGTTGCCTGACGGATCGTTGATCAGTATCTGGTTGCCACCGACCCCGGTGACGATGTCGTTGCGAAAGTGGACTCCTGCTCTGCGCAACTCCTCGACGGTGCCGCGGAGATCGGAGACCTCGAGCGAGAATCGGTTCCAGCCTCCGGGCTCGGGCTTGGTGCCATCAGGCATGGCCTGGCCGCCCCCGCCCGCTCCACTAGGGGCGCTCAGCACGAGGCGCAGATCGCCCCGGGAGAGCATCGCGAACGTAGGCGCCGGGTGCATCTCCTCGCAGAAGCCGAGATGCTCGGTGTAGAAGGTGATCGCGGCGTCGACGTCATCCACGATGTAACGGACGCTGATGGTGGCCATTTGTTTCTCCCGGTTCTCTATGTGTAGAGCAGACTAGTGGGAGAGCGCCGAGTAGCGTGGCGACGGCGCCTACCGTGCCAGTGGCGAGCGGGATGCCCTTGCCGGCGCGCAGGATCGGAAGGGAACGTGCCTACCCGGAGTCTTATGAGTACAGCAGCACCCACACATGTCGGCACGGGCCCTGACTTCCCAAGAGTGAACACATGCACTATTACTGAAGCTGTCCCTACCAGCAATCGCCGTGTCTCTCCTACTCGCCGCGTGCGGCAGCAACTCCTCGAGCAACACGACGACGAGCTCGGTCGTGAGCCACAGTCCGCCGCGCAGACAAGCGGCAGCCCGTCGAGCGCCGTCACTGTGAAGAGCGCCTCCAGTTCGCTCGGCACGATTCTGATTGATGGCCAGGGGATGATGCTGTACCACCTCAGCGGCGAGCAGAATGGCAAGTTCATCTGCATGAGCTCTGCCTGTGTCGGTGTGTGGCACCCGTTGATCGCGCCATCCAGCGGTGCTCCTAGTGGCGAAGTCGGCTCGCTCGGCACGGTGAAACGTCCCGACGGAACTGCCCAGGTCACCTACAAGGGCGAGCCGCTCTACACGTTCACGGGAGACCAGCAGTCGGGTGAAACCAAGGGGCAGGGCATCAAAGACGTAGGCACTTGGAGTGCCGTCACGACCAGTTCCAGCAGCGCGCCCGCGCCGAGCACAACTAGCTCCCCGGGATCGGAACAGTCCAGCGGCGGTGGCTACGGCTACTGAGCTGCCCCGCGGATGCGCGGGGCAGCACGCGTGGGCGTGACACGCGACCCGTAAGCCGAGCTCCAAAAGGAGCAACAGGTTGTGTTTGCGAAGCGCCACTATTCAGAATCGATGAGTTTGGGGCAGGATCGCGGTCTCAGCTTCTGTGCGGCGAGGGCCCAGCCGCGACAAACGACCAGGAGGAAAGCGACATGGCCAGGCTGATCTATTCGGCGATCGCGTCGCTCGACGGGTACGTCGAGGACGAGCAAGGTAATTTCGACTGGGCGGCGCCGGATGAGGAGGTGCACGCGTTCGTCAACGACCTCGAGCGGCCCGTCGGCACCCATCTGTACGGGCGGCGTATGTACGAGACGATGGTCTACTGGGAAACCAACGGCGATCAGGCGGCGGTGACCCGGGACTTTGCGGAGATCTGGCGGGCGGCCGAGAAGGTTGTCTACTCCCGGACGCTCCAGACGGTGTCCAGCGAGAGAACCCGAATCGAGCGCGAGTTCGACGCCGCGGCGATCAGGCGGCTGAAGGAGAGCTCGCGATCCGACATCACGATAGGCGGGGCGGAGCTCGCCGGCCAAGCGATCGCTGCGGGCCTCGTCGACGAGTGCCACTTGTTCCTCAACCCGATTCTCGTCGGCGGCGGCAAACGCGCATTGCCAGACCAGGTGCACGCTCGGCTTCGGCTCCTGGATGAGCGCCGATTCAGGAACGGCGTCGTCCACCTCCACTATCACGTCACTGTCTGACTCACACACCGTGAACGACCACTCCAACTACACCGCCTCAGCGAATACCCGGCGTTGACTACTGGCCGAACTGGAACCATCCTTCGTAAGCGCCTACTTGAGTTACGAGAGGGCGTGCGCTCTATTGAATCCTTTCGTGCCGGGGTCGCCTCTTATCTCGTATCGACTGTGGTCGCGCGATGAAGGAGGACTCCATGAGAAGGTTGGAAGGTCATGACAACTCGACGCAATTCGGCGGCCGTGGCATGCTCCCGGCTTCTGGCCGGGCAGCACGCGTGATGGTGTGGTGCGCGCTCGCGCTGGTGGTCGGGGGCGGTGCGAAGGCGATGGCTCAACCGACGAGCGGTACGATGCAGCTGAAGGTCCTGCCGATACCCGTCGAATTGCGCGCGGCGCACGGAGCGAGCTATCCAGGTACCGGCAACGTTCTCGGAAAGGGCTTTGCGCTGGAAGCCAATGTGCAAGTTACGGGCAACGAATACGGCGGCTTTCCACCGCCGCTGACCTCCGTGACGGCCTATGCGCCGGCCGGCGCGACGCTTGACATGGAGGGCTTCCCGATCTGCCCGCAGGCGATCCTGGAAAGCCACGAAGTCGGAGAGTGTCCCCGGGGCTCGCTGCTGGCGGACGGCTCGGTGTCAGGAGTGGTCAGCTTTGGAAGCGACCGTGTCCACGAGACGCTGACCTTGCAGGCATTCTTCGCTGGTGCTCAGAAGATCGCCTACTACGCCGAAGGAACCTCGCCGTCTTTGGTGGAAATCCTCGGCAGTGGCACGATCACGGCGGCGGGCGGGGCCTTCAGTCACGAGCTCAACGCAGCCGTCCCGCTGGTTCAAACGGTGCCCGAAGCGCCCTACGCAGTCGCTCAGTCGGCGCACTTGATGCTCGGCGTCGCGCGCAGGCAAGGCTCCCAGTTGATCCCCTTGATGGCGCTGCCAAGGCGCTGCCCGAAGCGTGGCCTGCTGGTTCGTGTAAGGCTCGGCTTTCTGATCGGTGCCCCGGTTCAGATGGACACTAAGCTGCCGTGTCCGTCGCGGCGATGAGCGGATTAGCGATCGCATACGATGAGCGGCTCGTCGGCCTGGCACAGCAGGGCGACAGTCGCGCGATCGCCGAGCTCGTGAGCCGCTCTCGACCGCGTGTGCACCGCTTCGCGCACATGTTGTGCCGCTCGCCCGAGGACGCCGAAGAAGCGGAGCAGGAGGCGCTGATCGTCCTCTACAGGCAGATCGGCACCCTGCGAGTCGCCGCGGCACTCACCGGCTGGCTGTTCCGGGTCGTGCGTAATGAGTGCATCCGTCGTTCGAAGATCGCCATGCGCTTGCACCACCCGGCAGATAGGGTCGAGCGCTCCGCCGAAGATGTGGCAATCGCCCGGCTCGAGCTCGCCAGGATTGCGCAGTCGATCGCCCGGCTCGACCCCGAGCAGCGCGCGGTGCTCGTGTTGCGCGACGTGGAGGGGCTCTCGGGGGACGACGCGGCCAAGCGTCTGGGGTTGACACGCGCGGCGATGAAGTCGCGACTGCATCGTGCTCGCGAGAGCTTTCGCCTGCAGTTCGCGCAAGACGGCGGCGGCCACAATTAGAGTGCGGTGCGAGCGCCACACTGGTGGCAACGCTGATTCTCAAACTGATGCACTACCAGGCAGTGCTCGATAATGTATGTTATGTAAACCAAGAAGGAAATCAGTCCATGCTAGATCCCTGCAGAAGATGCGCTCGGCCAGCTGATGTAACACCCCCACTTGAAGGGGCGGCGAGCTCGATGTTGGTATGGGCGACTCCGTTTCGTCCCACGCGGAACTTGAGTGAGGCCCGGAACGCAGGTCAGACGGCTATTGCGGGTGCTGGTTTGACAGGGCCGCGGGCGATGGCACGTCGCCGGTCGTCTGAGTGACGATCTCGATCCAGCGCTCCGGTTGGTCGATGTGGAGCATGTGTGCAGCGCCGGGCAAGGAGACCAACCGCGCGTGGGGCAGCAAACGCATGACGAACCCAACGGCCCTCGCAAAGGCCGGGTCGCTGAGGTCGCCCTCGATGACGGTTACAGGGCACGCAATCGAGCTGATCGCCGCTCGCGTGGGATAGGGGCGGATCATTTGATCCATCTCGTGCAGCGTGGCGGGGGCGTGGGCGAGCATCTGCTCGCGCCACGCCTCGGGGAGGGGGTCGTAGGCGTTGCCGCCCGTCTTGTAGCCACCTGCCCAGCGGTACATGCTCAGCGCGGCCGACGCCGGGTCACGCCGCACGTATCTGTGGAAGCCCGAGCGCGCGGACATCGCAACCGCGGCGCGCGACGGGTGGGTCGTTAGATGCACCGCCGGCTCGGCCAAGACGAGCGCCGCGACACGATCGGGGAATGAGGCTGCCAGGTCAAGCGCGATCACGCCGCCGCCGCTCCAGCCAACCACGGTCGCTGGCGAAGCATCAAGGGCGTTCAGCAGCGCGGCGGCGTCGTGGGCGTGTTGTGCGAGCCCTCCATCGGGTGCGGGCGAGGAGCGTGCGAAGCCGCGCCGGTCATAGGAGATTACGCGGTAGGAACGCGCGAGCCCGTCGAGTACCGGGGACCAGATGTCGGCATAGGTGCCGGTCCCGTGCACAAGCAAGAGCGGCGGCCCACTCCCCCGCTCCTTGTAATGCAGGAGAGCCCCATTAACCATCTCACTCGCCATTACCGCACAACGTATCGTACTCATCATGAGGCTTTCCAATGGCGAGCACGAATCTCACGCTTGGCGTATCCAAGAGGTCGTACCTGACTTTAGGCTGGAGGATGTGTGGGCACTGCCCGTGCAAGGTGGCGTTGGGGACTTTGAGAGGTTGCTCGAAGTAATGGCCTCCCTTAATCCGGCTGAGGCGCAGTCGCGTGCGACCCGCGCGCTGTTCAGCATTCGCTATCGGATCGGCGGATGGTTCGGGTGGGACGAGGCGCCCCGCCTACAGAACAACAGCGAATCCAGTTTGAGGGCGCGACTTCCCGAGGACTTGCGCAACACCGCCACGGGCTTTGATCTTCATGTGACGGACTTCACCCCTCTGTACCGCACAGATATGGAGTTGGCGGCAGAGCTTTCGAATCAAACCGTTCACGCGGTGATGCACTTGGCATGGGTCGAGAAGGACGAGGGCCTTTATCAAGGCCAGATGGGTGTGTATGTCAAGCCCCGGGGAAAGCTCGGGAAGGCATATATGGCTGCGATTGCTCCTTTTAGGCACCTAGTCGTATATCCAGCCCTGATGCGCGAGATCGAACATGCTTGGAACGCCCGCATGGGGCAAGATTAAGGACCCACCCCTCGCCACCCTCCCTCTGGGCTTCGAGTTGGAGTGGACGGTCGGCGGTAGTAGCATCGGAGAGGATGACGTTGTGGCTCCTACTCGCACTTGTGGGGCTCATCAAGCTCGTGGTGGCCTCGCTGATGCTGTGGCTTCCGTTTCGCTCAGATTCGGCCATGATGGCCGTCGAGGACGAAGGTCGCTCAGAGCCAGATGACGAGGGTGGCACGAAGACGCTGGCAGACTCTCCGGGCGAGCCTCATCCAAGGCTGCCACTCCCCCACCGCCCTCGTCGCGGCCCGCACGGCTCACCCTCGCCGACGGCTCCCGCGCGCGTGCGCACCCGCCCGCACCGCGTGTATGCGCGCGCGCGAGTGCAGCGCTAGGAGACATTAGGAACCCCGGGCTAAGGGCCTTGGAGCCAGGGAGACTGCGTGCGCGTACAGAGCGCCAGCAGGCTCAACGGTTGCGCTTGCGCTGACGGCGAGCGGCCTTGGCCTTGGCGCGGCGCTTGCGCAGACGGGCGGCTCGTTCCTGGGCGGAGCCGGCGCCACCCAAAGTATCGGCTACCGGAGCGACGCTGCGAGCGTCGCGGACAATGAAGAAGGCGATCCCTCCGAGCAGGATTGCGCCCACTATGAAGATGGGCAAGAGCACGTTGGTCGACACTCCACTGGAGGAAGAGTTGGCGGTGGAAGCCGTGGAAGTGGTGGGGGTTTCTTCTTCTTGCCCGCCACCTTCGGTGAGGTTCGAGAGCGACCCGGAGGTGCCGAGGCCTTCGCTTGCTCCTGCTGCTCCTGCACCCGCTGCTGCTCCTGCCGATCCAGTCAGTCCTGCCGCTCCTCCCGCCCCCGCGGCGGCTTGACCGCCGGCAGCCCCGCCTGACTGCTTGGCGAGTGCTTCTTGGACCGCCTTGTCGAGTTCCGCCTTGTTGATGGAAGGGGTAGCGGCGGCAAAGGCCGAGGTGAGGGCCACTGAGGTTTGCCCCGCCAGGCAGATGACGAGCAGCGTTGCGAGGAGGTGGATGTACGGAATTCGGCGCATCGGCACGGAAGGTACGAGACAAGCGAGAATAGCGCCTGGACGGCACCGCACAACCGCCCGAGCGGAGACCTCCATAGAATGGCCGGAGGATGGCTCCCAAGCAACGACAGATTCGCGTCGAACAGCGCGGCGCACAGCAGGCGATCCAGGCGCTGGAGCAGCGCTCGGACGAGGAATTGGAGACGGAGACGAAGTACAAGTCGGCGGCGCTCGCGATCCTCGGCGCGCGCGCATCCGAGCGCTTTGATGCAGAGCAGGCCCGCGCGTACTTCCAGCGGGCGATCGCGGCCGCGAGGCCTCAGGAACGGATGCAGCTGAGGCGCATGGCCGATGCGTCGCTTGCGCTCGCCGAGCGCAGGGCAGGCGATCTGAAGGAGGCCGTGGAGCGGCTTGGCCACACTCCGCCGAGCGGACGGCAGATGTTCGCGTTGAGGGCGATGGGCCTGCTGATTCCGCCGGCGAGCGCCGGGGTGATGGCGCGCATTCGAGGCATTCTGTTGATCATCGCGTTGATCCTGTTGCTGCTCGCTCTCGGCTTGGGCATTGTCGAGCTGATCGCGCTCCCGTTCGGTGGGCTTGGCCTCGCGCCCGGGATACTGCTCGGCCTGTTCGTGGCGATAGCGGGCGTGACGATCGCTGCAATGGTTGGGCGCAGACGGCGCGAGCGTGCGGCTGCGGCCGCACGCCCAAAGTAGCGACCAGACTCGCTTGTACTGACCCGGGGACGCGTTCTCGAGGATCGAGTCTGAGAAAGGCTGGCTAGCTCGAGGAGAGCGTGGCGCGGCGGATCACGACAGGCGTCTTGGGAGCGCCGTCCTGAGGTGGGTCGGTTGGCAGCTTTGAGATTCGCTCCACGCCAGCGAAGCTGCCCACCACGTTTCCGACTAGTGCGTATTGCGATGGCAAGGGCGCGTTGGGAGCGGTGACGATGAAGAACTGGCTGCCTGAGGCGCCCGCGGGATCGTTGCTGGTCTTGGCCATGGCGACGGTTCCGAGCGTGTAGCGCATGTCGCTTGGGGGTGGCTCGACGACCGTATAGCCGGGCCCGCCGGATCCGTCCCCGTTGGGATCCCCTCCTTGGATCACAAAGCCGGCTGCCACACGATGGAAGGTGAGATCGTCATAGAAGCCGCGCTTCACGAGATATGCGAAGGAAGCAGTCGTGCGTGGAGCCGTGCGTACATTGAGCTGTATTTCGATCGTGCCACAGTTGGTGGCGAGGCTCACCACATAACGCTTGGCGGGATTGAGCGTGAGCGTGGGCTTGCGAATGCTCTGCGCCCCCCTGGGTACGGGAGCCGGGACGGAGCTGCACTTACCGGCAGTCGACTCTGAGCTTGCCTTCGCGGCCACTACGGTCTGTTCGTTGGATTGATGGGTCGTGCGTGTGGCAGTACCGTCGCCGGAGGTGGAGCTGCCGCATGCCGTGAGTACGAGCCCGGAGGTCGTTGCCCCGGCGCAACAGAGCAGACGGCAAGCAACGGAGCGGGCCAGCATCCGCGCAGCATAGTCGCGCGCTCAGGCTCAGAGGACGATGTTCGCACGTTCTTAAGCGTCCCTTTGCGATTCCCAATATAAGCGTTCCTTCGCGGTTCCCATACTCGCGATCTCGCGCTCGCCGGCTGAGGAGGCGCCGGGGCAATAGGCTTGCGAGGTGTCCGCGCCCTTGTGCCTGATCGTGAACCCGTCCGCCGGGGGAGGCAAAGCTGGCAGGGTGCTACCACAAGTACTCACGGCACTCGAAGGTCACGGCCCTGCGGTTCGCAGTGAGCTCACTCGCGATCTCGATCACGCGCGCGAGCTTGCGCACTCGGCGGCGCTCGCCGGCGAGACGGTCGTGTGCCTGAGCGGCGATGGGATGGTGGGTGCGGTGGCGGACACGCTGCGCGAGATCCCGGACGCGCTGTTGGGGGTACTGCCCGGAGGCCGCGGTAACGACTTGGCGCGTGTGCTGGGGATTCCCGCTGACCCTGTCGAGGCTTGCGCGGTCATCGTGGAGGGCTTCTCGCGTGCGCTGGATCTCGGAGAGGTTGCCTCCGGTGCAGGGAAATCCCTTGGGGCGCATCGTGAAGGGCACATCCTGAAGGGCACACCCCCTGGGGCACAGGCAGGCAAGCAGGCGGGCGGACCGGCGTTCGTAGGGATCGCGAGTGTGGGCTTCGATAGCGAAGCGAACCGAATCGCAAACGAGGCGCCTGCATGGTTGGGTGGGCTCGTGTACGCCTATGGCGCACTGCGGGCTTTGCTGTCGTGGCGGCCCGCTCGCTTCGAGATCGAGCTCACCGGTTCTGTTGCTTGCGACAGCGGCAGGCAGGCATCCTCTGAGGTGCCCGCGGGCAATGGGCCGGTCGAGCGTCACAAATTCATGGCCTATACCGTTGGGGCCTGCAACTCGAAGACCTATGGCGGTGGAATGCGCGCGGCGCCGGACGCGATCCTCGACGATGGGCTGCTGGATGTGGTGGTCCTTGAAAGCATCGGCAAGCTTGCGTTCGTGACGAAGATCCTGCCGAAAGTGTTCAAGGGCACGCACGTGCATGAGCCGGGCGTGAAGGTCTTCCGCGCCCGCGAGGTGTCCATCGAGGCAGACCGTCCTTTCACGATGTACGCCGACGGCGATCCGATCGGTGAGCTGCCTGTGACGGTGAGGGCCGTGCCCGGAGCTGTGCGCGTGATCGTGCCACGAGGAGGGGCCGGGGCCGATGCATTTCTCGAAGGTCAAGACGGCGCGGACGTGGCGGCGGCCAAGCTGTGAGGAGCTTGCTCGGGCCGAAGTTGGCGCTTGCGCGCGCGGTTGGCGCCGTCTCACGGCTGCGCGGTAGCGGCGGCACGAGCCTGCCGGGCAAGCTGCTCATGCGTATGGAGCCCTCGGCGATCGCGGCACTCGGGGCACGCCTGGCGAAGGGGAGCGTGCTGGTGAGCGCCACCAACGGCAAGACCACCACGGCGGCGCTCGCGTCGAGCATCCTCGAAGGCGCGGGCGTGTCGCTCGTGCACAACCAAGCTGGCGCCAACATGGCCGGAGGGATCGCCTCGACACTGCTTGAGGCAGCCGGTCCGCGCGGGAGGATCGGAGGCGAACTGGGCTTGTTCGAGGTCGACGAGCTGTGGCTCGACAGGCTTGCAGGGCAGCTGCATCCGAAAGTGGTCGTGCTCGGCAACCTGTTCAGGGACCAGCTGGACCGCTATGGCGAGCTCGACACGATCGCCGAGCGCTGGGCCGCAGCGGTGGGCTCGGGCGGCCCGGCGCAGGACGCACGGTTGGTGTGCAACGCGGACGATCCGCTGCTGGCCGATCTGGGCCGCGACCGGCCGGAAGTCCTCTACTTCGGAGTCGATGATGACCTGCTGGCACTTGAGGGCATGGGTCATGCGGCGGATGCGAAGCATTGCCGCCGTTGCGGAGCTCCGTATGTGTTCGATGCCGTATACATGGGTCACCTCGGTCACTACCACTGCCCGTCGTGTGGACAAAGGCGGCCCTCCCCCACTGTGCTCGCCCGTGCGGTGACGCTCGAAGGCGTCCGCTCGGCTCGCTTTCAGTTGAGTACCCCTTACGGAGACGCCGAGGTGAAGCTCGCGCTACCTGGCCTCTACAACGTGTACAACGCGCTCGCCGCGGCGGCGCTCGGCGTGGCACTGGAGGTTCCACTTGCCGACATCGTGAAAGGCCTGGAGAGCACTGAGGCCGCGTTCGGGCGCGCCGAGACCGTGAAGGTGGAAGGCCGCGAGACGAGGATCCTGCTGGTCAAGAATCCAGCGGGCGCCAACGAGGTTCTGCGCACGCTCGCCCTTGAGCCCGGCAGCCATGACATGCTGGGCGTGCTCAACGACAAGACCGCCGACGGTCACGACGTATCGTGGATCTGGGACGCCGATTTCGAGCTGCTGGCCGGACGCGTGCGCCTGGCGACCTGCTCAGGCACGAGGGCGCCTGAGCTTGCGCTGCGCCTGAAGTACGCGGGGATCGAGCCGTCGCGGATCAGAGTCGAGGGGGACTTGCCGGGTGCACTGGAGAGCGCGACGAGAGACCGCCCGGAGAAAGGCATGGACACCGGCGAGGGCGCTCCTCTCTACGTCCTCCCCACCTATACGGCGATGCTTGCCTTGCGTGAGCTGCTCGTGCGACGCGGGGAGGCGAGCAGCTCATGGCAGTGAGTGAAGCGCAGGAACGCGCCCTGAAGGTATGTGCGTTGTATCCGGACCTGATGAACATATATGCCGACCGAGGCAACCTGTTCGTGTTGCAGCGCCGTTGCGAATGGCGCGGGATCGGTTTTCAATTGAGTGGCAGTGGATTGGCCGAGCCACTCGACGGCGAAGCCCACGACATCTACTACATAGGCGGTGGTCAGGACCGCGACCAGTTGCTCTGCGCTGAGGACCTGGTGGCCGGCAAGCGCGCGGCGCTTCACCAGGCCGCCGCGCGCGGCGCGATCGTGCTGGGTGTGTGCGGCGGCTATCAGTTGCTCGGCGAGTCCTACACGCTCGCTGAGCGGGAGCTCCAAGGCGTCGGCTTGCTCGATGTGCGTACCGTGCGCGAGCCGGGAGAGCGGCTGATCGGGAATGTCGCGATCGAGCTCGCTCTCACGAGCACAGGCGATCTGGACGAGTCTTCCGAGCCGGGCGCCAAGCCGCGTGTGCTCGCAGGCTTTGAGAACCACGGCGGGCGTACCTATCTCGGCCCGTCCGCAAAACCACTTGGACGCGTGCTCAAAGGTCACGGCAATGACGGGCACAGCGGCCTTGAGGGAGCGAAGGCGGGCAACACGATTGGCACCTACTTGCATGGTCCGTTGTTGCCGAAGAACACCTGGTTCGCCGACTGGCTGATCGCAAGGGCACTCGGTATGAGCCTCGATCAGCTCATGCCACTCGAGGACGAGCTCGAGCGGGAGGCTCATCGCAGCGCCCGCCGCGCGGCCGGGCTCGCGGCGGCGGCGTAGGATCCCGTCATGGACCTATCCGAGTATCAGCGTGAATCGCGCCGCACCGCCGAGTATCCACGTGAGGCATGGTTGGCATACCCCGCCTTGGGACTTGCCGGGGAGGCGGGCGAGGTCGCGGAGCACGCCAAGAAGGCAATCCGCGACCACGGCGGCAAGGTCAGTGATGATCGTCGCGCGGCGATGTCTAAGGAGCTTGGTGACGTGCTTTGGTACGTGGCGCAGCTGGCGAGCGAGCTGGACCTCAGCTTGGACGAGATCGCTAAGCAGAACCTAGAGAAGCTCTTCTCGCGCCAGGCGCGCGGGGTGCTCTCTGGCAGCGGCGACGACCGCTAGTCTTGATTCCTAGCCGGTGGCTCCCGAGAAGCTGGGCGAAACCGCGAACTTCGCGTAGCGCTCAGCCAAGCGCGCGGGCACCAAGGCCTTCACGAGCACACCCTCGGGCGTATCTTGGCGGTGCAGGTCACCGACGGTGTCGTGTAGCTCGGCCAGTGAGCCTCCTTGGGAGTAGGGCACGAGCAGCTCGATGGGGCGCAAGGTGTGGCGCAGCTCGCGTTCGATCCTCTCTTCGAGCTCCGGCAGGCCGTCCTCAGTGGTGGCGCTGACGAGCACCGCCTCGGGATGGGCCAGGCGCAGTTCCTCGCGAGCCTCCTGCTCGAGCAGGTCCGCCTTGTTGAGAACGAGCACGCGAGGGCGCTCGCCGGCTCCGATCTCCTCGAGCACCTCCTCCACGGCCTTGCGCATCGCGTCCTGGTCGTGCTCGGCCGCGGAAGCATCGAGAACGTGCAGGAGCAAGTCCGCCAAGCGAGTCTCCTCCAAGGTCGCCCCGAAGGCGTCGACGACTTGGTGGGGAAGCTTGCGAATGAAACCCACTGTGTCGGTCAAGAGGTGAGGGCGTCCGGAGATGCGCAGCATGCGCGTGCTCGGGTCGAGCGTGTGGAAGAGGCGATCACGCACTCCCACCTCGGCTCCCGTGAGTGCATTCAGCAAGGTGCTCTTGCCGGCGTTGGTGTAGCCGACGAGTGCGATGCTCGGCAAGGCCGCGCGCTCGCGCTCGGCGCGCATCACCGAACGGGTGCTCTTGACGTGCTCCAAGCGGCGGCGCAAGGCCGCGATCCGGTTGCGTGCGAGACGACGGTCCGTCTCGATCTGGGTCTCCCCCGGTCCACGTGTGCCGATACCGCCACCGAGACGCTCCAAGTGGGTCCACAGGCCGCGCATGCGCGCCAGGTTGTACTCCAGCTGGGCGAGCTCCACTTGCAGCTTGCCCTCAGCGCTTGAGGCATGGGTGGCGAAGATGTCGAGGATCACCGTGGTGCGATCGACCACGGGCATCCCCAGGGCCTCCTCCAGGTTGCGCTCTTGGCGCGCGCTCAGCTCGTCGTCACAAACGATCACGTTCGCGTCGCACTCGAGCGCGGCCCGCTTGGCTTCGGCCACCTTGCCCGGGCCGAGATAAGAGTTGGGATGCGGGAGGTCACGGCGCTGGATCATCTCCCCAACCACCGCCACGCCGGCCGTGAGCAGTAGCTCGCGCAGCTCGTCGAGGTTCTCGTCGTCGGGAAGCGCAGCGATGCAGAACGCACGCTGGCGAGCGCGCTGTGGGGGTTGGTTCATCCTCTTCGAGTGTAGGGCCCGCGCTGACATTGCGCGAGTCCTTATCGGCCTGGCCCAGCCCCGGTGCGTAACGCGAGTCCAAGGTCGCCTGGCCCAGCTTGACTTCTAGCGCGAGGCCAGGGCCGGTTCAGCTCCCGAGCGAGGCCAAACGCTCGACTGCCTCGGTCAATAGCTCGTCGGGAGTGGTGAGGGCGATCCTGAACCACCCCTCCCCGCTCGGACCGTAGGCACTGCCCGGCGAGACCACCACGGCTGCCTGCTCCAAGACGTGCTCGCAATAGGCAACCGAGCTATCGAACGCGTCGGGGATTGGAGCCCACACGTAGATGGTGCCCTTCGGCGGGTGCACGTGCACGCCGGCCTTGGCAAGCGCGTCGCATACGAGGTCACGGCGAATGCGGTAGAGCTCGTTCATTGAGGCCACCTCGACGTCGGTGTCGGGCGAGAGCGCTGCGATCCCCGCTAGCTGGACTGCCTCGAACAGGCCCGAGTCGATGTTGGTCTTGAGGCGCCAATAGTGCTCGATGACCTCGGCGTTGCCGAGGACCGCCGCACAGCGCCAGCCGGTCATGTTGTAGCCCTTGGAGAGCGAGAAGACCTCGATGCCGACATCCTTGGCACCAGGCGTCTGCAGGAATGATGGAGCGCGATAGCCCTCATAAGTGGTCTCGCTGTAAGCGTTGTCGTGGACCACGAGGATGTCGTAGGTCTTGGCGAAATCAACGACCAGATCGAAGAAACCGGGTGGCACGATCGCGCCGGTGGGATTGTTGGGGTAGTTGAGGAACATCAGCTTGGCCCGGCTAGCGGTCTGTTCGTCGATCGCGTCGAGATCGGGCACGAAGCCGAGTGCCGGTACGAGCGGCATCACGACGGGCTCGCCACCGGCAAGCAGAGGCCCGCCGGTGTAGACGGGGTAGCCTGGATCGGAAGCGAGCGCCAAGTCACCCGGATCGAGGAAGGCAAGGTTGAGGTTGAAGATTGCCTCCTTGGCGCCGATCGCTGGAATGATCTCGCTGTCGGGGTCGAGTGTGACGTCGAAGCGGCGTGCATAGAAGTCGCTGAGCGCTTGGCGAAAGTCTTGGCGTCCGCGGTTGGAGGGGTAGCGGTGGGTCTCAGGCTCGGTGACCGCCTCCTGCATTGCCTCAACGATCAAGGGTGGTGTGGGCCGGTCGGGGTCGCCGATGCCAAGACTGATGACGTCCACCCCGGCGGCCTTCTTCGCGGCGATCTTGCGCTCCAGTTCGGCGAACAGGTACGGAGGGATGCGGTTCAGGCGCGAACTCGGTCTCATGCGGCTCCTTGGTCAGTGTCAGTCAACTCTTGTATGAACTCGTCGCTAAGGCACCCTGTGAATACGGGTCGTGCCCAGCCTGTGAGGTTTATGTGCAGATCCTTACCCACCTCGACGCTCAGCTCCCCCCCATCGAGCACGACCGTGATCTGCCCGTCGAACCCGACATCGCCTGATCCGACACCGGCCGGTCCTGCGGGGGCCGCGGATGCAACGCCAGCGGACTCTGCGAGAGCGCGGGATGTGCGGATCTGCAGCTGGTGAGCTACGGCGGCTCCCGTGGCTCCGGTGCCTGAGGACAAGGTCTCCCCTACGCCTCGCTCGAAGATCCGCGCGCGGATTGTGCCTGGCTCGAGCTGTGTGAACCAAGAGACGTTGGTTCGATTGGGGAAAAGCTCGTGTGCCTCGATGGCTCCTCCGATCGCGGGCAGATCGAGCGCGTTCAAGGTGGCGATGTCGGGAACGTGGATTGCACACTGGGGATTGCCGATCGACACATGTTGGAAGCTCCATGCGCGTCCTTCGGCGATGAGCTCGCCATGACCGTCGGCGGGGCCATTCGGGAAATCTTTGGAGGTGAGCGAGGCGTGGCCCATGTCCACCCGACACGTATCGGAGCCTGTGATTGTGGGGCGTATCTCTCCGGCGGCGGTCTGGATCGAGAAGACGTCCTCCTCGGTCCATCCACGCCGGCGCAGGTAGAGGATCGCCTCGCGGGCGCCGTTGCCTGACAGCTCTGCCTCCGAGCCGTCGGGGTTGTAGATGCGTAGACTCGCCACGAAGCGAGGATCCTCAGAGGGCGCCAGCAGGAGTATCCCGTCGGCGAACACTCCGAAGTGACCGGAGCAGAGCTTGCGGACGCGCACTGGCGTCAGCTCGAATGGGAGCTCTGAGCGCTCGAGGATCATGTAGTCGTTGCCGAGTGCTTGCCACTTCTCGAATCTCATGCGGAGGGCGACTCTAGCTGGCCGAGCATGAGGTCTATCTCTTCGGCTACCTGACCGGGCGAATCGTCTGTCAGCTCGATCGAGTGGACTCCAGCCAGCTTGCGCATCCAGGTGAGTTGACGGCGGGCATAGTTGCGGGTATGGCGCTTCATCGACTCCGTATCGCCTGCTAGTAGCTGCTCGAAGCCAAGCGCCTTGCGCGCTGTTGCACTTGCGCCCGTGGTGTGTGCGAGTGTGACTTGCTCGCGCACACCGGCTGCGAGCATGGCCTCTACGCGCGCATCGATACGCGCGTAGAGTGCCTCGCGCTCCATCGTCAAGCCGATCAGCAGGGTGGGTCGACGCATCTCCTCTGTCCATAGCTGTGAGGGTCCGCTTGGTGGCTCGAGCTCACCTGTCTCGAAGAGCTCCAAGGAGCGCACGAGGCGATGGCTGTCGTTTGGGTCGATTTCAGCAGCAGCCCAAGGGGCTCGCTGGGCAAGTTGTGCGTGTAGCGCCGGGGCGCCATAGCGTTCGAGCTCGGTTGTCCAGCGCTCACGCAAACCCTCGGCTGGTGGTGGGCGCAGGTCGAGCTGGGTGAGTGCCGCACGCAGGTACAGGCCGGTTCCCCCAACCACGATCGGCCGGCGGCTTTCGGCGAGGGCGTTGTCGATCTCGGCATGCGCGAGCTCAGCGTACTGGCCGACGCTGAAGCTCGCGTCGATCGGTAGGAACGAGACTAGCCGGTGCTCCAGATCGGCTTGCTCGGAAGGTGTGGCCACACCTGTGAGCGTCTCGATCCCTTGGTAGACCTGCAAAGCGTCTGCCGAGACGGCCACGGGCTGCTCGCCGCGGGCGCGCAGGCGCCCGGCGAGCGCTACCGCTACCGCGGTCTTGCCGATGCCGGTGGGGCCGAACAAGGCGATCACATGCACTCGCGAGGACATTCGCGTAGGCTTGCACCTCATGCAGATCTCCGGCTCCACGGTGCTTCTCACCGGCGCGACGGGTGGCCTCGGCCATGCGATCGCGCGTGCCCTGTCGGCAAAGGGTGCGCAGCTGATTCTCAGCGGACGGCGCGTCGACGTGCTGGAGCCACTGGCATCTGAGCTTGGTGCGCGCGCCCTCGCGGTCGATCTGAGCGAGCCCGCGGAGGTGGACCGTCTCCTTTCAGAGGCCGGTGAGCTCGACATCCTTGTGGCAAACGCGGCGTTGCCCGGCAGTGGCAAGCTCGACTCGCTCACGATGGAGCAGATCGACCGTGCGCTTGAGGTAAACCTACGCGCGCCGATCGCAATGGCCCATGCGCTTGCGCCGGAGATGGTGGCGCGCGGGCGCGGCCAGCTCGTATTCATGTCTTCTTTGTCTGGCAAGGCCGCCACGGCAGGTAGCTCGATCTACAACGCCACCAAGTTTGGCTTGCGCGGCTTTGCTGGGGCCATGCGTGCCGAGTTGCACGGCACCGGCGTGGGCGTCTCAGCGGTCTTCCCTGGTTTCATTCGTGAAGCGGGCATGTTCGCCGACGCCGAAGTCGAGCTTCCGAGGGGCGTTGGCACGCGCAGCCCCCAAGATGTCGCCAAGGCTGTTGTTGAGGCGATCGAGCGCAACCGTGGCGAGATTGACGTCGCGCCATTCTCGCTTCGTATGGGCTCCGCCTTCGCTGGTCTAGCACCAGAGCTCTCAGCTGCAGTCACGCGCAAGTCAGGCAGCGACAAGATCGCATATGACCTGGCTGACGGCCACCGCGCCAAGCGCTAGGACGTTCGCTGGGCGGCGCCATACTGCGTCCTCGGTCGCTCGTGTGCGTAGCACGCCACGCTCCCTGCGTCCTTGTCTGGCTTGCCCAGCGAGCGTCCTAGCAGTAGCGCGAAGTTTCAAGATTCTCTGACGCGGGGAGCATAAGAAGGCCTCCTACGGAGTCCTTCGTTTTGTCTTAGGCCCGCGTTCTCCTCGCCTTAGGGATGGGGCTCAGGATGGTTGGCGTAACCCGCTCCCACCACCGGAGGTTTGCCTATGAAACGCACAAGCATGATCCGAGTAGGTCTCGTCGTCGGTGCTCTCGCCACTGGCGGAGCTGTGGCCGGCATCGCCGGCGCCGCCGCGGCACCGAGCTCCACGACGAGCACGAGCCAGTCCACCACTAATGCGGGAACGACGCCGTCAACGACGACACCGTCGACTACGACGCCGAAGACCCAGGCCCCGCCGCAGGGCTCCACCGGTCACCCCTGTCCGAATATGGGCAAGTCCGGTTCGAGCTCGGAATCCGGCTCGAACTCGGGGTCAACCTATGAAGGCGGCCCTCCGGCAGGCGCCACGACGCAGTAGCCAGAGAGGTAGCGAGAGCCCCTGTGGGCTATGCGGATAGAGCCTCCCGGGCGATAATCGTCCGGGAGGCGTTCCGCCTGACGGTCTCTGGGCGGCGCGATACTGCGTCCTCGGTCGCTCGCGTACTTAGTACGCCACGCTCCCTGCGTCCTTGTCTCGCTTGCCCAGAGGCCGTCAGGATGCCTTACTTACTGTTCAGGCGGCGCGGGTGTCTGCCTCAGCCTCTGCCGGCTCGGGCGCTACTGACAGTGGTGTCTCGGTGCCTTGGATCGGTCTCACCTTGTCTGCTCCGATCCCGAGTGCCGCGTATACCTTGCGCTCGATCTCACCCGCGATCGCCGGGTTCTGATCGAGATATGCCTTCGCGTTGCCGCGGCCCTGGCCGAGGCGGTCGTTGCCGTAAGAGAAGAAAGAACCGGACTTGGTGACGATGCCGTGCTCGATCCCTAGGTCCACCAGGCAGCCGGACGTCGAGATGCCCTTGCCGAACTCGATGTCGAACTCGGCTTGGCGGAAGGGCGCGGCGAGCTTGTTCTTGACAACCTTCACCCTGACGCGGTTGCCGACCGCCTCAGTGCCATCCTTGAGCGTCTCGATGCGTCTGATGTCAAGGCGCTGGGAGGCGTAGAACTTCAGCGCTCTACCCCCCGGCTGGGTCTCGGGTGAGCCGAACATTACTCCCACCTTTTCGCGGATCTGGTTGGTCAGGATGCAAAGCGTGTGTGTGCGGTTCAGGTTGCCGGCGATCTTGCGCATCGCCTGGGACATCATGCGCGCCTGAGCCCCCACCGTCTGGTCGCCCATCTGGCCCTCGAGCTCCACGCGTGGAGTGAGCGCTGCGACCGAATCGATTGCGACAACGTCCACGGCGCCCGAACGCACGAGCATGTCGGCGATCTCCAGGGCCTGCTCGCCATAGTCGGGCTGTGAGACGAGCAGCTCGTCGATGTCCACGCCTATCTCCTTCGCGTACAGCGGGTCCATCGCGTGCTCGGCGTCGATGAACGCGCACACTCCCCCGAGGCGCTGGGCTTCGGCGAGCACGTGGTAGATGAGCGTCGTCTTGCCGGAGGACTCCGGGCCGAACACCTCGACGATGCGGCCCTTGGGCACGCCGCCTATGCCGAGCGCGAGATCGAGCGACAGCGCACCCGTGGGGATCGCGTCGACGCGCACCTGTGCACCCTCGTCGCCCATGCGCATGACCGAGCCCTTGCCGAACTCGCGCTCGATCTGGCCAAGCGCGCCCTGCAGGGCTGCGTCGCGCGCCTTTGCGGCCTTCTCCTCATCGGTCACGGGCATCGTCTTGCTCCTCCTGTCGAAGTTGGAGCGTCAAAGTTAGACGGGGCACCGGACGGAACTATGCGAACACGCGTTCGTGTACTCACGGACGGTTCCTTGACCATGCCAGACGCCGGTCTAATGACACCTCGGTGTGGCAGATTTGGGCATGACGCCATGGGACTGCCCTACGCGCGCGCGTAGGGCAGGTCTTTTGTGAACCACCACCACCTACACATCAGCTGATGAGGCCGGTGTCGCTACCACCTCGGTCAGTCGCTTCGCTGGGGCCACTTCAGTCAAGCCTCGCTCGACCATCCCAGCCAACAGTCTCGCGTCAGCCCGCCTCGCTAGTGCAGCTCAGCCACCGGCACGCGCCACCAGGCTCTCCTCACCGGAGAGCGTCTGGCTGGTGGCCGCCACGATCTCGACTTGCGTTAGCTCGCCGGGAGCGGCGAGACCCGCGAAGTTGACGACCTTGTTGTGGCGGGTGCGCCCGCGCTGCCGCTCGGGGTCGGTGCGCGAGGGCCCTTCCACGAGCACCTCCACCGTGCGCCCCACGAAGCGTTGAGCGCGCTCCAGAGCACGTCGTTGGACCACCTCCAAGAGCCTTTCCATGCGCTCTACCTTGACCGGATGAGGCACAATCCCCTCGGTCATCTCGGCTGCCTCAGTACCCCTGCGGGGCGAGAAGATGAACGTGAACGCGCTGTCATAGCCAACCTGCTCGGCTACCTGCAGCGTCTGTTCGAAGTCCTCCTCGCTCTCGCCCGGGAAGCCGACGATGATGTCGGTGCTCAGCGCCACATCGGGTACGTGCTCGCGGATCAAAGCGACCCGGTCCAGGTAGCGCTCGCGGTCATACGTGCGACGCATCACCTTGAGGATGCGGCTGGAGCCCGATTGCAGCGGCAGGTGGATGTGCTCGCATACGCTCGCAAGCTCGGCATGCGCGCGGATCACGTCCTCGCGCATGTCCTTAGGGTGAGGGCTTGTATAGCGGATGCGCTCAATTCCGTCGATGCGGTCGAGCTGGGTGAGTAGGTGCGCAAACGTCTCGGACTTCCCGTCGACGCGCAGATCCCGCCCGTAGGAGTTGACGTTCTGGCCGAGCAGGGTCACCTCAAGCACGCCGTCGGCGGCCATTGTCTCGACCTCAGCCACGAGCTCCTCGAGCGGCCTGGAGACCTCACGTCCACGCGTGCTCGGCACGATGCAGTAAGAGCAGCGGCAGTTGCAACCAACGCTTATCTGAAGCCAGCCCTGGAATGCCCGAGCGCGCTTGGCCGGTAGGTGGCCGGTGAAGCCCTCGAACTCGAAATAACCCTGGGCGGTAAGCGAGTCGCTGGTCAGGAACTCGGCGAGCTTGTGTGTCTGGCCCGGGCCGAAGGCCACGTCCACGAAAGGAAAGCGCTCGAACACCTCATCCTTGACGGACTGGGCCCAGCAGCCCCCCACGCCTACGACGCGCTCGGGCTGTTCGCGCTTCAGGCGCTTGGCCTCCCCCAGGTGCGCCACGAAGCGGCTGTCCGCAGTCTCGCGGATCGAGCACGTGTTGAACAGGATCAGGTCAGCCTCGGAGCGTTGCGGCGCCTCGCTGTAGCCGAGCGACTCGAGCATCCCCTTCATGCGCTCGGAGTCGTGCTCATTCATCTGGCAACCGAAAGTTGTGAGGTGATAGCTCTTCATGGCTCCACGAAGAGTAGCCAGGTCCGAGAGGAAGCTCACACGATTGGACGAGACGCGATCGCTTCGTAGCTTGCTCCCTCCGGTGAGAGCCAGGAGCGATAGAGCAGTAGCTCGGTGGGAGTGAACGACAGTGAAGGCGTAGGTGGAAGCATACGCTCGAAGCTGCCCACAGCACGACCCATCCGCGCAACTGTGATGTGTGGGCGAAAGCGTTGCCGTGTCTTGACGTCCGCACTGCCTGGCACTCCCTCACCAGGTTGCCAGCCACTCACTTCCCGCAGCGCGGCCACTACCTGTGTCTGCATGTGCGTGAGCATCCCGTCGTTGTCGTGCAGCTCCACCGCAAGCGCTCTGGGGTTGCGCTCGGGCAGCCACAGGGGCGCGCCGAGCGAAAGCTCACAAGCCTGCACTTCACAGGTGGCGAGTTGGCCTCCCAAGACGTCCATCTCTCCGGCCGGGCGATTACCGAGGAAGCAAAGCGTCACGTGCAGTAGTTCGGGATCGAGCACCCGCAGCCCTGCGTTTGGACGCGCACGGCGATCTCCGGTAAGGGCCGCGCTTCGTGCCCAAGCAGCCAGTGTGTCGCATACCTCTTCAGGTGGATCTACGGCTACGAATAGGCGTGCCGAGGGGTCGCGGCTCATCTGCTCAGCGTACGCACAGCTCAGCCGTCTAGGGCAAGCAGCCGAGGACTCTCATAGGCGCGGTCCTTAAGACCTTGGCTTTGGGCTGCGCTCACCGTCGCGCTCGCCGGTGAGCAAGCGGCGAATCAGGTGCATCGCGACGAGCGCCGCTCGTTCGCGCACGTCGGCTCGCCCGCCCGGTAGGCGCAGCGAGCGTGTAAGTCGCGCTCCGCTGGGACCGGCGACGCAGGTCCATACAAGCCCTACAGGCTTCTCCTCGCTGCCACCGCCGGGGCCGGCGATACCGGTCACCCCCACCCCCAGGTCGGCGCCGAGACGAGCTCGCGCACACTCGGCGAGCGCCTGTGCGACCTCCACAGAGACGGCTCCATGTGCCTCGATCGTCTCTCGCGCCACGCCCACCTGGTCGATCTTGACCTCGTTGGAGTAAGCCACGATCCCGCCCAGTACGTACTCCGAGGCGCCCGGCGGGTCGGTCAGGCGTGCCAAGAGCAGTCCTCCTGTGCAGGACTCCGCAACCGCGATCGTTCGTATTCCGTTTGCCAGGCCGTCCGGCGCACTGTGCGCGGTGGTTTGGACGCTTACCGGCTGACCACGCAATAGTGCGGCTACCTGCGCGTCGATCGTCGTCCCGTCGGTGGAATAAAGCGTGTCGGCGTGGCGCGTGGCCACGATGCGCGCGAAAGCGTCATAGCTGTCTTGGGCGTCGGGCTCGTAGCGTGTGACGATCTCGATCTCGCCACTGCGCAGGCAGGTCGTGATCTCAAGCTGGCTGAGATCCACTCCCTCGCGCTTCGCATAACGCAAGGTCTCGGCGATCTCGGACTCCGGTATTCCGAACAGGCGCAGCATCTCCTGTCGGTAGACGCGGGCGGCCGCGACCGCGGAGCGCCAAGCATCGGTTACGACAGCCTGCTTCCACATCGGCTGCAGCTCGCGCGGTGGTCCGGGGAGCACGACGATCGTTGGGCCTGAGTGACCCTCGGCCGGCGCTACGACCAGGCCGGGAGCAGTTCCGACCGGCTCGAGCACTGTTGCGCCCTCGGGGACGATCGCCTGCTTGCGGGTGCCGGCAGCCATTGCAGTG
The DNA here is from genome assembly GCA_963731565.1 of uncultured Solirubrobacterales bacterium. Taxonomy (GTDB): domain Bacteria; phylum Actinomycetota; class Thermoleophilia; order Solirubrobacterales; family Solirubrobacteraceae; genus Palsa-744. Next base: position 2,332,936 of record CAVSWG010000001.1, on the reverse strand, counting down.
AGGTCTAGGTGCGGATAGCGCTTGGCGAGCGGGCGGACAATCTCGGCAATGCGTGACTCGAGTGCCTCGTCGAGCACCATGGGACGATCCTGGAAGCGAGCGACGACTTCCGCGGTGAGGTCATCGGCCGTCGGGCCGAGACCGCCGCTCGTCAACACCACATCGAAGCCTTCCCCAGCCATGAACCGCAGTGCACCTTCGAGGTCTCGCGGTCGGTCCCCAACGATCGCGATGTGAGCCAAATCGACGCCTGCCTCGAGCAGCCGGTCGGCAAGCCAGGGACCATTGCGGTCGCGCACCCTTCCGCTCAACACCTCTGTGCCGGTGACGAGGATGCCGGCGCGCGGGGCGTCGCTCATCCGCAGGAGGGCTGCTGGTTGGCGGCGAGCGTGTGACGTCCGCTACTGGTGATCGAGTAGCCGATCGGCTTGCTCGATGCGGGCACGCTCAACGCTTTGCCGCCTACGTACATGATCACCGCGTTGTTGCCCAATAGCAGTTCGAAGTGGCTGGAGTGATAAGTGCGGGAGGTATATGAGGCAGGTTCGATCGTGAGCCCGGGGATGCGCTTGCGGCCGCTGGCGTCGATCAAGCACACGTACACTGCGGCTGAGGGCTTCAGCGACAGAGCGACCAGCCCGCCGGTGGCGGTATGTGTAGAGGAACCGGAGCGTCCGCTGCCGTGCGTCCTGTGCCGCGGGCTATGGGTTCGCTGAGTGTTGGTCGAGCCGGCTTGGGTTGGTGAGGAACCGCCGCCTTTGCGCGAGATCAGCCCGATCACCAGCAGGACGATCAGTACGCCAACTATGCCCAGCGCAATCATGTAGCCGCGCGAGGGGCCAGATCCGCTGCCGCCCGGCCTGCGATCCCGTCGGTCGCCGCGTGTGTGCGTACGCCGCGGAGCGCCCATTACCGGTTGGTGCTCGAGCTTCGCTCGGCTGCTCGTATTGACGGCGGTATTCATCGACCAGCGCCTTGTCGTCCAAACCCAACGCTTGGGCATAGGTACGCAGGAAGCTGCGCACGAATGTGGGCCCGGGCAGAAGGTCCCACTCCTCGTTCTCCAAGGCGCGCAAATACTTGGCGCGGATCTTCGTCTGTGCCTCGATCTCGGACACGTCGATGCGGGCACGCATGCGTGCTTCCCGCAGTGTCGCTCCGATTTCTGCCATATCAGCGCAACAGGCTAGTGACTGTGCTGCACAAAGGTGTTATGCGTAAACGGGATTGCGTTCTAACTCAGCTCAGAATCTGCGCGGACTCGGGCGGGGTTGCCGTACTGTCAGGCCCAGCGAGCATTGCGAGCACCCTAGGTACGTCCCCCTCTCCAATCAAAACCTGACGCGGCTTGGATCCCTCATACCCGCTTATGACACCACGCCGCTCGAGCATGTCGATCAAGCGACCCGCGCGCGTGTAGCCGAGGCGCAGACGCCGCTGCAGCATCGAGGTGGAGGCGGTCTGCATTTCGGCCACCAGCATGATCGCGTCCTTTAGGAGTGGATCCTCATCGGGGTCGAACTCGTCGTCGCCACTCTTCTCAGGCTCTGTCGGCTCGACCTCCTGTAGGAGCTCCTCGCGCAGCTCGGGCTCGCCCTGCTTGCGCCATAGGTCTGTGAGCTTTGCGATCTGAGCCTCGTCGATATAAGCACCTTGGATGCGTTGCAGGCGTGAGGAGCCGACCGGACTGAACAGCATGTCGCCCTGGCCGAGCAAGGACTCCGCGCCGTTCTGGTCGAGGATTACGCGCGAATCGGTCTGCGAAGAGACAGAGAAGGCGATCCGTGAAGGCACGTTGGCCTTGATCATGCCTGTGATCACGTCAACCCGCGGGCTCTGCGTAGCGAGCACGAGATGGATACCTACCGCGCGCGCCTTCTGGGCAAGGCGGATGATCGAGTCCTCGACGTCGGCCGGTGCCACCATCATTAGGTCCGCGAGCTCGTCGATCACGCACAGGATGTAGGGCAGGGGCGCTTCGTTTCTTAGCTCGCGTGACTTGTTGAGCTCGACCAGGCTGCGCGTGCGCGCTAGGGACATGATCCCGTAGCGCTGCTCCATCTCCCTGACGAGGTTCTGCAGAGCATTGGCGGCCATACGCGGGCTTGTGATCACCGGCGTGAGCAGGTGCGGGATCGACTCGTAGTGGTTGAGCTCTACCTGCTTTGGGTCCACCAAGACGAGGCGCAGCTCATGCGGTGTCGCTCGCAAGAGCACGCTGCACAGCATCGCGTTGATCGCGCCGGACTTTCCTGCACCAGTTGTGCCTGCCACAAGTAGGTGGGGCATCTTTGCGAGGTCGGCGCCGATCGCCTTGCCTGCCACGTCCTTGCCGAGCCACACCGTCAGCGGCGACCAGTCCTTGGGCGGCTCCTGGTACACGTCGCCGAGCCTGACCATGCGCCGCTTGGCATTGGGCACCTCCACTCCGACGGCCTGCTTGCCCGGGATTGGCGCGAGGATGCGGATGTCGGTTGCCGCCAAGGCATAGGCCAAGTCGTCCTTCAGTTGGGCCACCTTGCCGACCTTCGTTCCTGGTGCTAGCCGCAGCTCGTAGCGAGTGATGTGCGGTCCGGCCACCGTCCCGATCACCTTGGCTTGAACACCGAAGTGCCCCAAAGCCTCGATCAGGCTCGTGGCGGTGCGCTCCTGGCCGGCGGTGTCCGGGCGGGCTTGCTCGGCGGTCGAGCGTGTGAGGATGCGCTCCGCTCCTGGCAGCTCCCACACGAAGTCGGGGTCGTCTGTGACCACGTCGCGCAGGCGGCCTTGCGGAGTCAGCATCGACTCGTCGATCGGCTCCGCTGTCTCCTCGTCTTTGTCGGCGATGTCGGGCTCGTCTTGCGCGCGCAAGTCCACGGCAGCAAATGCGCCCTCCTCCCCATCCGGTGCCTCCTCATCCGCTTCGACCTCGACTGCGTCCTGGAGCTCGTCGGCGGCCCAAGGGTCGAGTGTGGGTGGCGTGCCGTCGACTGACGGGGCCTCAACGTGGGTGGCGCGCACGATCAGCTCGTCGGGTGCCGGCTCGGGCGGCTGTACCGACTCCCCATCTGTATCCCGCGACTTTGTCTGCGCACGCTGGGAGCGTTCCTCCTGGATGCCTCTTGAGGCCTGCTCAAGCGCGCTCGCCCGGGCACGGAGCACGCGACTGGTGTCCACCAGCCCATTGCCGGTCGCGCGCAACACGGCGGCCAGCGAGGCTCCCGTCAAGAGAACGACACCCACGACAAGCAGGAACAGGATGAGAATGTCCACGCCCACGCTCTGCACGAGCCGGTGGGCTGCCCAATACAGCCCCTGGCCCATAATGCCGCCGTGGGCTTGCAGGAAGGCTGACTGCCACTGCTCCGACGGGGAGCTATCGGCGGGAGTGCCGCTGCTGAGCCCGAGCGTGCCTGCCGCGAGCGCGAGGGTTACAGCGGCAAAGACACAAAGGCCCCCGGTGCGCAAAGGCCTACGGGTGGGAATGAGTTGATCGAGTAGTAGAGCGCTGCCGCCCACCACAAGCGCGACCGGAGCCAGTACTCGGGCTTCGCCCACACACCAGCCAAGCGCCACGGCCAAGCCGTGACCGACACGACCGCCGTCCCAATGGCCGTAGAGGATGAAAGCCATGAATACGCCGACAGCCACCAGGCCGAGGCCGAGCACGTCGCGCTGGCTCTGGCTCAACACCGGCCACTGCAAGGACAGGCCGTCGAATAGCCCAGCTGAGCCGCGTCCCCGCCCGCGCCGGGAGCGCGAGCGAGCCGTTGAGCGGGAGCCGCGGCGAGCAGTCTGCTTGCGGGCGGGCTGTCGCTTTGGGCTCTTGCGGGCGGCTGGCATCAAGCCAGGCTTCGACGTCCGCGGCCCGGCCCCTGCTTACGTGTGCACGAGAAGTAGGCTTTTCTGTGCGTAGACCCTTACCATCGCTCGTCTCACCATCAGGTCCCCGCATCCCGCATCAGTGGATCCGGCCTTACTATGGCTTTAGTACGCAGCGATAAACAGTGGCTGATATGAGCGAATTTAACCGTGCACCACGTGTGCTCGTGGTCGAGGACGACGAGGACATTGCGCAAGCACTCCAGCGCTCCTTGCGCATGGAGGGCTATGAGGTGCGCGCCGCCGCCGATGGCAACGCCGCTTTGGAGCACGGGCGCACGTTTGCCCCGGACTTGGTGATTCTTGACCTGGGCCTGCCCGAGCTCGATGGGATCGAGGTCGCCAAGCGCTTTCGCGACGATGATGATGTGCCGATCCTGATCTTGACCGCACGTGACGCGCTCGAGTCACGCGTGGAGGGGCTGGACGCCGGCGCGGATGACTATTTGGTCAAGCCCTTCGAGCGCCAGGAGTTGCTTGCGCGCATGCGCGCGCTCCTGCGCCGCCGCCCCCCGCGCGGCTCGGCTCCGCTACGCGTGGGTGACCTGTCGTTGAACGTGGACACCCATGAGATCAGCCGTGGCGAGCGGCCGATCGAGCTCACCCAACGCGAGTTCGAGTTGCTCGAGTACCTGATGCGCAACGAGCGCATCGTCATCTCGCGTCAGCGTCTGCTTGACGAGGTTTGGGGCTATGACCCCTTCTCGACCACTAACACGATCGAGGTATTTGTCTCCAACCTGCGTCGCAAGCTGGAGGCCGAGGGCGAGCCGCGACTCTTGCATACGATCCGCGGAGCCGGATACGTTCTCAGGGCCTGACACACCGCTTGGACGAATGGTCGCACGGGTCTCAGCTGCGTTCGATCGCCTGCCGATTCGCACGCGTCTGGCCGGTGTCTCTGCGCTGCTGACTTTCACGATCCTGTGCGCGTTTGCGCTCGTGGTCGGCTCGTTGACAGTCCATCGAATTCGCACCAACTTCGATCGCGAAGTAGCCGTCGCAGGGGACAACCTGGCCGGCCTGTTGCAGGTGGAAGTGACCGGCAGCTACATCGAAGGCTTCAAGCTGAAGATCGTCAACCCACCGAACCTCAACAAGTTCGCGGGCTCTGAGGACGCAGTCGTGCGGATTCTCAGCGACGCCGGCAATGTGCTTGGCAGAACGAGCGGAGCGCCCAATCTGGGGCTCTCGAGTGAAGCAAACGTCGGTGGCTATCGCGTACACACAAGGCCAGTGGCGCTCGGCGGTCCGGTTGGCGGCAGTGTCATCGTGCAGTACGGGCGGCGCCTGTCGGATCTCGATGCCACGATCGCGCGCGTCGAGTTGTTGCTGCTGCTTGGAGTGCTCGCCGGCACGGCGCTAGCACTGCTCGCGGGCATCACGATCGCGCGTCGCGCGATGGCGCCGATCGCAGAGCTAACAACGACTGCCGAGGAGATCGCGCGCACACGCGATCCAAGTCGCAGCGTACCCGAGCCCTTGGCCGACGACGAGGTGGCAAAGCTCGCACGCACGCTCGGCGGGATGTTGCGCGAGCTCGACGCCGCGCACGCGGAGACCGAGGCGACGCTCGCACGTCAGCGCCAGTTCGTCGCCGACGCTTCACATGAGTTGCGCACACCGCTGACGAGCGTGCTCGCCAACCTCGAGCTGCTTGCCGAGTCACTGGAGGGCGAGGAGGCCGACGCGGCACGCTCGGCGCTGCGCTCCTCCCAGCGCATGCGTCGTCTGGTAGCCGATCTTCTGTTGCTGGCCCGCACTGACGTTGGACGCGTGGTTCGGCGCGAGCCGTGCGATCTTGGCCAGATCGTGGTGGAGGCGGCCGCCGAGCTGGGGCCAGTGAGTGCCAAGCATGATATTTCCCTCGATACCGGGCGGGCGGGACCGGTTCTTGTGGAGGCTTCTCGCGACGAGCTTCACCGTCTCGCTCTCAATCTGATCGAGAATGCCGTGCGCCACACGCCTGCGGGTACCGCGATCCGAGTAAGCACGAACATCGCCGACGGCGAGGCATGCCTGATCGTCGAGGACGATGGCCCGGGCGTGCCCGAGCGACTGTCCTCCACACTGTTCGAGCGCTTCGTGCGTGGGGCCGGCGACCGCGGCGGCTCCTTCGGCCTTGGCCTGGCGATCGTACGTGCGGTCGCCGAGTCTCACGGCGGCACTGTCAGGCTCGAGCCGACTCATCCGGGCGCTGAGCGTCCGGGTGCCCGCTTCGTGGTGAGTCTGCCGGCGCTACACCTCGACGACGACGGGAAGCACCATCGGACGGCGGCGCAGGCGGTCATAAACTAGTTTCGCCAAGTCGTCGTGGAGCATCTGCTGGAGCAGATCAACCTCGTGGATCTGCTCCTTGGCGGCGCGCGCCAAGGTGGCATCGACCGTTCCCCGAATCTCCTCGATCAGCTTGCCTGCCTCGTCCATGAAGGGCACGCCTCTGAAGATCACCTCGGGGTCGGCCACCGAGCGTCCGTCCTGCTCGGCGATCGTGACGACCACGATGAAGATGCCATCGGCGGAGAGCATGCGGCGGTCGCGCAGGGCGACGTCAGCCATGTCGCCGATCTCCACACCGTCGACGAACACCATGCCGGACTGCTCGTGCTCTTTGAAGCGTGCCGAGTTCTCGGTTATGTCAAGCGGAAGCCCGTTCTCGCCTTGGAAGATGTCGTCGGGGGAGATGCCCACGGCTTCTGCCAGTTGGGTGTGCAGGCGCAGACGCTTGAAATCCCCGTGGAAAGGCATCACGTAACGCGGTTTGACGAGGTTGAGCATCAGCTTGATCTCCTCGGCATAACCGTGCCCGGAGGCATGCACGGGAGCGTCTTGCGCGGTCACCACGTCGCAACCGATGTGGTAGAGCCGGTCGATCGTCTCGTTCACCGCTCGCTCGTTGCCCGGTACGGGAGTGGCCGAGAACACGACCGTGTCGCCGTGGCGGAGCTTCACCTGAGGGTGGTCGCGGTAGGCCATCCGTCTCAGCGCCGAGAGCGGCTCGCCCTGGGAGCCGGTCGAGATGATCACAATGCGCTCGTCGGGGAAGTCTTCGACCTCGCGCGTTCCCACGAGAATCCCCTCGGGCACATCCACGTGGCCTAGGGTGCGCCCGATGCCCACGTTCTTACGCATCGAGCGCCCCACCAAGGACACCTTGCGTCCCAAGGCAGCGGCCGCGTCAATCACCTGTTGCACACGGTGGATGTTCGAGGCGAAGCTCGTAACCACGATGCGTCCCTCACAGCGCGCGAAAGCCTCCTCCAAGTGGGGTCCTACGAGCGACTCGGAGGGCGAGAAGCCCGCGCGGTCCACGTTGGTGGAGTCTCCACAAAGCAGCAGCACGCCTTCGCGACCGAGCTCCGCAAGCCGTGAGACGTCCGCCGGTGGCCCATCGACCGGCGTCTGGTCGAACTTGTAGTCACCGGTGATCAAGACCGTGCCGAGCTCGGTGCCGAGCGCAACCGCGGATGAGTCGGGGATCGAGTGGGTCATGTGGATCATCTCGAGCGAGAACGGACCCAGGTCGAGCATCTCCCCGGGTGCGACGTCGCTCAGCTCGACGTCGCGCAGCTTGTGCTCTTCGAGCTTGGAGCGCGCCATGGCGATCGTAAGCGGGCCGCCGTACACCGGCGGGGCATTCTCTTGGCCCAGCTCGCGAATGACCCAAGGCAAGGCGCCGAGATGGTCCTCGTGGCCGTGGGTGACGACAATCGCCTCGATGTCGCGAGCGCGTTCGCGCAGGTAGGTGAAGTCGGGCAGGACGAGGTCAATGCCCACCATCTCCGGTGTGGGGAAGCGCAGGCCGACGTCCACGACGATGATCCGCCCGTCGTACTCCACGACGGTCATGTTCTTGCCAATCTCCCCCAGCCCGCCCAAAGGCAGGACGCGCAGAGCGCTCACGTGTGGGTCGCCTGGACGCTGGTTCGGGACGGGTTGGCCGCCGCGATCGTTGGCTCCCCCGCGGCGTTCAGCAGGCCATGGCGCATGAGCATTGCCCGCACGGCCTCGAGCTCATCCTCGCTTGCCTCGATCATGGGCAGGCGCAGGCCACCGGCTCGGTGCCCGAGCATGTTGAGCGCCGCCTTCGTGCACGTCGGGCTGGCGGTCATGAACAGCGTCTCATACACGTCTTGCAAAGAGGCGTCGATCTCGGCGCGGTGCTCGGGCTCATCGACCATGCGGCGCATCTGATCGCCCACGATGTGGCTTGCCACGAGGATGCCGCCGGCCCCGCCCATGTCGAGCGTGCGTGCGAAGGTAGCGTCGTCGCCGGCGTACAAATCCAGGCCGTCGATCAAGCAGAGCTCGTCTTCGTTTGCCTGCTTGACGCCGCTGACGTGCTCTATCTGGGCAAGCTCGGCGAGCAATTCGGGGCCCATGTTGACGGCAGTACGGCTGGGGATGTTGTAGAGCAGGATCGGCTTGTCGGTGGCCTTGGCGACCTCTTCGTAGTGGCGCACGATCCCGCGTGGGCTGGGCTTGTTGTAGTAGGGGGTCACGCTCAAGGTGGCGTCGACTCCCGCTTCGGTGGCGCCCTCTGTCAGGTGAATCGCGTGGTGAGTGTCGTTTGAGCCCGTCCCCCCCACGATCGTGGCGCCCGGTGGGCGCTCGCGCGCGGCGAGCTCGATCAGCCCGAGGTGTTCCTCGTCGGTGAGCGTGGCCGCCTCGCCGGTCGTCCCGCACACCACGAAGCCGTCCGAGCCGTGCTCGGCGAGATGGTGCATCAAGGCGACGAAGGACTCCTCGTCCACGCGGCCCTGCCCGTCGAAGGGGGTGACGATCGCCGTGAGGATCGTGCCGAGTCCACTTGCTTGCCCACCGCCATGGGTGCCCTCCAGGGTGCTCATCGCTTGCAGTATTCCACGCCGCTCGGCAACAACCTGGTCCCTACTCGCCCTCGAAGAGCAGCTGCTCGAGGCCCACCACAGGGGAGCTGTCGAGTGTTCGGACGCCCCGAACTGCCAGCAGGACACCTGGCATGAACGACTCGCGCCCGGTCGTGTCGTGGCGGATCGTGAGCGTTTGGCCCACATCGCCGAGGATGACTTCCTGGTTGGCCACGATGCCGGGCAGGCGCAGCGAATGGATCGGCGGCGGCTCACCGCCCGAGGCACGCGCCATCAGCTGGGCGGTGCGCGCTGCGGTGCCGCTGGGCGCGTCGAGCTTGCGGTCGTGATGGAGCTCGACGATCTCGGCCTTGGCCATGTGCTTGGCGGCCTCGGCGGCGAAGCGCATCATCAGGACCGCGCCGATTGCGAAGTTCGGGGCGATGAGCACGTTCGCGGCCGTATCGCCCTGTGTGGCAGTTATGGCCTGTGCCTGCTCGGTGAGGGCGCCGATGTCGAAGCCGGTGGTGCCGATCACCACGTGCGCTCCCGCTCGCAGGCACTCGAGGGCGTTCTCCAAGGCCGTGTCTGGACGGGTGAAGTCCACCACCACCTCCGGGGAGGATTGCTCGAGCATCTGGGCGAGTGTGAGATCGAGCAGCGGATCAGCGCGCCCGACGAGCTCCATGTCCGGCGCCTGGATAACCGCGGAGCAGACGGTCTGGCCCATACGGCCGGCCGCGCCCGCGACCCCGACGAGGATCACGAGACCCCTGCCCCGAGCGGTGCGAGCGCCTCTTGGAAGACCTCCTCGCGGGTCCCCACGCCGGCGACGGACAGCCGCTCAGGGGCGAACAGCTCAGCCGCAAGCTCGTGCAGCTCGGCGGTCTCGACGGTGTCGATCTTCTCGATGATCTCGTCCACCGAGAGAATCGGCAGCTCGCTGAGCACAGATGACCCGAGCCGGTTCATGCGCGCGGCAGTCGACTCCAGCGAAAGCACCACCCGGCCCTTGACGTTCTCACGCGAGCGCTTTAGCTCCTGCTCGCTTATGGGCTCTTCGACGAAGCGCTCGAGCTCGGTGGCGATCGTCGCGATAGCCTCGCCGAGATTGTCGGGCCGGGTCCCCACATACAGCCCAATCTCGCCGGTGCGGGCGTGCAGGTTGGAGAAGGAGAACACCGAGTAGGCAAGGCCGCGCTTCTCGCGTACCTCCTGGAACAGCCGTGAGGAAGAGGTGCCGCCGAGAACCCCTTCGAGCACGCGCAAGGCAAAGCGGCGATCGTCGTGGCGAGATATTCCCTGGCCGCCGAGGCATACGTGGTACTGCTCGGTGTCCTTGCGCAGGAAACGCACACGCCGCTCGAAGGAAGGGTCATCAGTGTGAGATATGAACCCTTTCCCTCGGTTGCCGGCGGCCTGGGGCGCGCCGGGCACTGCTAGCCCCTCCTGGGCTGTCTTGGGCATGCTTGCGCGCGCCTGCGCGGGTGGCGCACCAGCGTCGATCATTCGCACCAGCTCGTCATGATCGACAGAGCCCGCAGCGGCGACCACAATGTCACCTGGAAGGTAGTGCTCGGAGTGAAAAGCGTGCAAGCCATCTAGCTCCACGGCGCGCACTACCTCGGCGCGCCCGATCACTGCTCGACCGAGTGGGTGGTCTCCGAAGACGGCTTCGCCGAGCATGTCGAAGACCCGGTCCTGGGGGTCGTCTTCATACATGGCGATCTCCTCGAGCACGACCTCGCGCTCAGCCGCTAGATCTTCGAAGCGCGGATGCCAGATCATCTCCCCCATCACGTTCAGGGCCCGCTCGAGATGACCGTCGAGCACGCGTGTGAACAGGGAGGTGCTTTCCCGGTCGGTGCCGGCGTTGATCTCGGCTCCCATGGCGTCGAAGATCTGGTCGATCTCCTCTGAGCGATAGCTGTCGGTGCCGCGGAAGAGCATGTGCTCGAGCAGGTGCGAGAGACCTGCCTGCTCGCGGGACTCCATCGCGGAGCCCGTGCCGATCCAGAAGCCGAGTGCCACCGAGCGCACGTTCTGCATACGCTCGGTGATCACTCGCACGCCGTTATCCAGCGTGGTTATCCGATGTTGAGGCAACCTAAAGGCCCGCGAAGGCCTTAGTCGCGGTCGCGGCCGCCGTGGCGGGGGCGACCGGAGCCGCGGTCACCGCCGGATCGGGTCCCACCCGCCCGACCCTCACGGCCGTTACGGTCACCGCTGCGAGGCGGACGACCGCCGCCGCCACCACCACCGCTGCCGACGGTGGCGAGTTCCTCGACGCTCTTGCCCGCGATCTCCGGGTCGTCGGCGAGGCGCAGGCCGATGCGTCCGCGCTCACGGTCGACCTCGACCACGCGCACGTTGATCTCGTCGCCCTTGTTGAGTACGTCCTCGACGCTGTCCACGCGCTCGCCAGGCGAGACGTTGGAGATGTGAAGCAGACCGTCGGTGCCCTTGGAGAGCTCCACGAAGGCGCCGAAGGTCGTTGTCTTGACGACCTTTCCAGCGAACTCGTCGCCGACCTCGACCTCCTTCATCATCGTGCGGATGCGCTCCACCAAGGCATCGCCGAGCGTGCCGTTGGCCGAGTAGACCAAGACCTGACCCTCGTCGTTGACGTCGATCTGCGATTCGAACTCCTCGGAGAGCCCGCGGATCGTTTCGCCGCCCTTGCCGATCAGCATGCCGATCTGCGACGGGTCGATCTGGATCGTTTGGATGCGCGGTGCGTGCTCTGAGAGCTGCTCGCGCGGGCCCTCGATCACAGCGGCCATCTTGTCGAGGATGAACGTGCGCGCCTTGTGCGCCTGGGTCAAGGCATCGCGCAAGATGTCGAACGTGACGCCCGAGATCTTGATATCCATCTGCAGCGCCGTGATGCCCTGATCGGTGCCGGCCACCTTGAAGTCCATGTCTCCCAGGTGGTCCTCCACGCCCGCGATGTCGGTGAGCACGATGTAGTCGTCGCCCTCCTTGATCAGGCCCATCGCGATACCGGCCACCGGGCGCTTGATCGGCACGCCCGCGTCCATCAAGGAAAGCGAGGAACCGCACACCGACGCCATTGAGGAGGAGCCGTTTGACTCGAAAATGTCCGAGACCACGCGGATCGTGTAGGGGAACTCCTCGATCGAGGGGATCACCGGCACAAGCGCACGCTCAGCGAGCGCGCCGTGACCGATGTCGCGACGCTTGGGGCCTAGACGCCCAGCCTCACCCACCGAGAAGGGCGGGAAGTTGTAGTGATGGAAGTAGTACTTCTTGGTTTGCAGCCCCAGCGTGTCAAGGCGCATCTCCTCCTTGAGCGTGCCCAAGGCGGCGGCGCTGAGAGCCTGGGTCTGTCCACGCGTGAACAGGGCCGAGCCGTGCGTGCGCGGGGTGACGCTCACTTCGATCGTGATGTCGCGGATCTCATCCTCCGCACGACCGTCAGGACGCTTCTTGTGGATCGCGATGCGTTCGCGGATGATCGCCTTCTCGAGCTTGTCGAAAGCAAGCTGCGCTTCCGCCCTCCTCGCCTTGGCTTCCTTGGTTGCCTCATCGCCGGCGCCCTCAGGCGCGGCGGGGCCGTACTGCTCGAGGATCGCGCCCTCGACTGCCTTGCACGCGTCCTGGCGATCGAGCTTGTCCTCGACCTGCGTCGCCTCGTCAAGCGCGGTGCCGTGCGATGCCTTCACCTTCGCGAGCAACTCCGGATCGACGCTTGGCGCCGTAATCGGGGTCTTCTCCTTGCCGACCTTCTCGGCAAGCTCATGCTGAAGCGCACAGATCTTCTTGATCGCCGAATGGGCGATGTCCAGGGCATCGAGGATCTCGGCCTCTGAGATCTCGTTCGCGCCGGCCTCGACCATCAGGATTGCGTCCTCGGAGCCCGCGACGACGAGGTCGAGATCTGAGTTCTCGAGCAAGTCCTCCTCGCCCGGGTTGACGACGAAGTTGCCGTCGATCTTGCCGATCCTGACCGCGCCTACGGGCCCCGCGAAGGGGACGTTGGAGATCATCAAGGCGGCGGAGGCCCCGTTCATCGCGAGGATGTCATACGGGTTGACGTGGTCCACTGAGATCGGGATGGCTACGAGATGCGTCTCGTAGTTCCAGCCCTTGGTGAACAAGGGGCGCAGGGGACGGTCGATCATGCGCGCGGTGAGCGTCGCCTTCTCTCCCGAGCGACCCTCACGCTTGAAGAACGAGCCGGGGATCTTCCCGGCGGAGTACATCCTCTCCTCCACATCCACTGTCAGCGGCAGGAAATCCACATCGCGCTGGCCACCTGCTGTGGCGGTTGAGAGAACCATCGTGTCGCCTTGGCGGACGACCACTGCGCCGGAGGCCTGCTTGGCCATCCTGCCGGTCTCGAACGAGATCTCACTACCTGCAATCTCCACGGAGACCCGTGTAACGGCGTTGCTACTCATATTGAACTACCTTCCCTCTCCGCCCGTCGGTCGGCGGAGCCGTTTTCTTTTTATCTTTGTATCCGAACGTGGGGAGCTTAGCGGACGCTAGGCGTTCTTCAGTCCGCCAAGGATCATATGTACGGGTGGAAGGTCCGCCGGCGAGGGCGCCTGATAGCTCCAGCGCACAATCCCATCGGGGCCGACGACCACAAGCGCCCGCTGCGGGAAGCCACCGGGGTGAAGCACGCCGAAGGCCGCGCACGCGGCCCCCTTGGGCTCGAAGTCAGAGAGTTGCGGAATGCTCACTCCGAGCTTCTCGCGGAACGCTTTCTGAGACCAACTGGAGTCACAGGAGACACCGTAGATCTCGGCGCCGTTCGTGGTGATCTCGGCAAGCGACTTCTCATACACCTGCAACTGGTCGGTGCATACCGGACTGAACGCGAACGGGTAGAAGACAAGCACGGTCGTCTTGCCCAGAAGATCCGCCTGCGTGAAGCTGTCTCCGCTTTCGGTACCCAGCCTGAAGTCAGGGACCTTCATCCCTGGGGCCAAGACTGTGGAGGTTGCCTCAGTGGCGCTCATCGCAGCACCACACGGTCCTACTTACGTAGGCCGAGCTCCTTGATGAGAGCGCGGTAGCCCTCGAGATCCTTGCGCCGCAGATAGTCGAGAAAGCGGCGGCGGCGACCGACCAGCATCAAGAGGCCACGACGCGAGTGGTGATCCTTGCTCTGCTCGCGCAGGTGCTCTGTCAGGTGGTTGATGCGCTCGGTGAGCAAAGCCACCTGAACCTCGGTGCTGCCGGTGTCTTGCTCTCCGGCGCCGAACTTGGCGGCGATCTCTCGCTTGCGCTCTGTGGTGATCGTCATAGCGGTCGCACAGGCTAGCAGCCTGAGGGAACGCGAGCCGCGTCCGTTATGTGAGGGGCCCTCTTGAGCGCGACTCCCGGCTCGCCGTTCACGAACTGTGCGCCGCGCCTATCTCGCGTGCTTGCTCCACGTCGCCGCGCATCTGCTCGATCAATGCCTCCGCCGACTGGAAGCGCCGCTCGCCGCGTAGGCGCGAGAGAAAGTCCAAGCGCAGCTGCTTGCCATACAGATCGCCCTCGAAGTCCAATATGTATGCCTCGACTAGCTCTCCCCTGCCTGTGACGAATGTGGGCCGCACCCCCACGTTGACCGCGGCCGGCCGGCCATCCGCCAGGCACGCGTACACACCATGCCCCGGGCACACGAGCGCATCGTTGGGAACTAGGTTGGCGGTGGGGAAGCCCAGCTCGCGCCCACGCTCGTCGCCATGGACGACCTCGCCGCGCATCTGAAAGGGGGCGCCAAGGAAGCGCGCGGCGTGCTCGACCTCTCCAGCGAGCACCAAGCCCCGGATGTGGCTCGAGGAGACGATCTCACCGTCGACCTCGAGCAGCGGCGTCACACGCGTAGAGAAGCGCTCGTCCTCAGCGAGCATCCGCGGATCGCCCTTGGCGCGGTTGCCGAAGCGGAAGTTCTCCCCGACGGATACGTACGTTGCCCCAAGCGTGCCGACGAGCACGTCATCGATGAACTCCTGGGCGCTGCGCTTGGCGAAGTCCGCGTCGAAGGGGATCACGATCAGCTCCTCCACACCCAGTGCCTCCACCAGCTCCGCCTTCACCTCGAGGTCGGTGAGCAGCTTTGGCGTGTGTTGAGGCGCCACAACCGCTGAGGGGTGCGGATCGAACGTCAACACGCTGTCAGAGCCACGGATCACCTCGCGGTGGCCGAGATGGACGCCATCGAACGAGCCCACCGCCACGCGCCGCTCCTTGGGCTTCACGTCAGGCAGCCAAGTGATCTCCACGGCGGGAGCCTATGTCACGCGGGGCTTGGACGCGGGACTCGAACGTCCACGCCGTCGGCGAGACTCGGCTTCGAAGCTCTCCACGGCCGCGAGCGCCTGCTCGATGCTCAACAGTGGAGGCTCTGTCCAGCTCTGTCCACGCTGTGGTGGAGCCACGGCCTCGGCGACGTCGAATGGCCCGATCGCGGTACGTCTGAGCTCTTCGCAATAGGCATCGCCGAGATCCGCTATCAGCGAGCGCACGTAGGTGCCGGAGGAGCATTCGATCAAGTAGCCCGCACGACTCTGCTCACTTGCCTGCGCCCCTGAGGGTGCCTGTCCCCCTTCGTGGGTGGTGCCCTCCGGAGTGCGCCAAATCTGCTCGAAGCGGCTGACGGTCACGATCCGCTCGGGCATCTGAAAGCTCTCTCCACGACGAGCCTTGCGGTAGGCGCGCTCGCCTTTGATCTTGATCGCCGAGTAGATCGGAGGACGCTGACGCATCTCGCCTGTGGGAAGTGTCGGCGGGTCAGACGGCATTCGCCCTGTCTCGGTGATCTCGCCCTCGGGGTCCCCCGTGCTCGAGATTGCCCCGAGACGGGCGACCGTCTCATAGCGCTTGGGCAGCTCCATGACCCGCTGTTGGATGCGCGTGGCCCGTCCCACCAACACGATCAGTAGGCCACTCGCGAACGGATCGAGCGTTCCGGCGTGACCGGTCTTCGCGCCCGCGAGTGAGCGTCGCACCCGCGCGACGACGTCGTGGGAGGTCATTCCGACCGGCTTGTCGATCAACAGGATGCCCTCGATAGCTGACGGGATGCCGTCGGTCTCTGTTTGGGTGCTCACGCGAAGATATTGACGCTCGGACGCGCCCGCCGGGGTATCTGGCCGGGAAAGAGCGCTCAGGCGAGCGTAGGAATTGCCGGCCCATTGGGCGCCGGGTGCAGTTGCACGGCCAGCTCATGGCGCAGCAGCTCGATCAGCTCGCTCACTTCGAGGGTTGTCGAGAAGCCCGCGGCGCGACGGTGTCCTCCGCCGCCTTGTGTGCGTGCGATTGCGGACACATCGACGTCGTTGCCGGTCGCGCGCAGCGACACCTTGCGCTTGCCCCGGTTCCCCGGTGCGGTGAGCTCGCGGATCAGCACCGCAACCTTGGTGGCGGCGATCGACCGTAGGTGGTCGACGATCCCCTCCGAGAAGCTTTCCTCGGCTTCCGCTCTCGCGAAGTCCCCCGCATCCAAGGCGACGAGCGTTAGCTCACCGGAGTCAAAGCGCTGGATGCGCTCGAGTGCGATCGCGAGGAGCGTGAGCTTGGCCTGCGGGATCTCCTCGTAAAGCCGTGTGTTGACAGCGGGCACGTTCACGCCAGCCGCGATCAGCTCGGCCGCCATGCGGTGTGCGCGTGGGCCCGTGTTCTCGTACATGAAACGACCCGTGTCGGTTACGAGCCCGATGTACAGCGCCTCGGCGATAGCGGCTGTCGGCGCTACGTCGAGCCCGTGCATCAAGTCCCACACGATCTCCGCCGTGCAAGAAGCGGTGGGGTCGACGAGATTGAGCGTCCCGAACAAGGTGTTGTCGTGGTGGTGGTCGATGTTCAGCAGGTGCGCTCCGTGCTGCAGGACCGCGGCTGGGTTGCGGTCGATGTTGCCGCAGTCGAGCATCACAACGGTACGCTCGCCGATGTCAGCGGGCGCGGCCTGGATCGCGTGCTCGAGCGCAGGGCAGCGGTACTCGCGCGGGAGCGGGAGGTCGCTCGGAGAGAGAAACATCTCAGAGCTCTTGCCGAGGGCGGTGAGTAGGCCGTGCATGCCCATCAGCGAGCCGAGCGCATCGCCGTCGGGGTTCTCATGGGTGGCCACGACGAAGCTTGTGTCGGCGCGTACACGCTCGAGTACGAGCTGCCGGGTGCGATCGATCGAACCGGCTTCGCTCATGCGTGTTCGCTGTCTGTCTCGGCCTCTATGAGCGCGTCCAGGCGCATCGCTCGGTCTGTGGTGTCGTCATAGGAGAACTCGAGCGTAGGCGTGCGCTTGAGTTTCAGCTCGCGCCCGATTCGTGCCTGGAGATAGCCGTGTGCGCTGCGCAGTCCTGACAGCGTGTCCTCTCGTGCCTCTGGCTCGCCGAGCACGCTCACGTAAACGCGAGCATGGCTCAGGTCGGCGCTTGTCTTGACATCGGTCACGGTCACGAATCCCACCCTCGGGTCCTTCAGGTCGCAAGCCACTACGTCGCCGATCACCTGTCGGATCGCCTCGTCCACGCGGCGCATGCGTTCTGAGCTCATCCTACTGGTCCAAGTCTCTCGAGAGTTCCGACTCGCACGACCGCTTGCATGAGCAACCACTCATTTGGAGGAGTCCGCTACTGGGCGAGCTGGCGCTCTTGCAGGCGTGTCTCGTAAGTCTCCAGGATGTCGCCCTCGCGCAGGTCCTGGAAGTTGGCGAGCACGATTCCACACTCAAATCCGGCGCTCACCTCGCGCGCGTCCTCGTTGAAGCGGCGCAGGCTGCCGATAGTTGTGTCGTAGATGACGGTGCCCTCGCGCACCACGCGCACGCGCGCTCCGCGCGTGACCTTGCCCTCGCTGACATGTGAGCCGGCGATCACGCCGATACGCGAGGCCCGGAAGAGCTGGCGCACCTCGGCCTGGCCGAGCGGCGTCTCCACCTCGGTGGGCTCGAGCATTCCCTGCATCGCGGCGCGCAACTCTTCGATCGCGCGGTAGATGACAGCGTAGGAGCGGATCTCCACGCCCTCGCGGTCGGCGAGCAGGCGGGCGTCGCCGACGGGACGCACGTTGAATGCAAGGATCAGCCCGGATGAGGCTGAGGCCAGCATAACGTCAGACTCGTTGATACCGCCGACGCCGCGGTGGATTATGTTGACCGAGACCTCGTCCTGGGGCAGCTTCGCGATCTCGTCCTCGATCGCCTCCAGGGAGCCGGCGACGTCGGCCTTGATGACGAGGCTGAGTTCCTTGACGGTGCCTTCCTGGGCGAGCTTGAAGACGTCCTCCAACGACACCTTGCGTCCCGAGCGGCGCGCAAGCGCCTCGGTCTTCAGGCGGTTGGCACGCTCGCCCGCAAGCTGGCGGGCGCGGCGCTCGTTCTCCACGGCGCGCACGAATTCTCCTGCCTCCGGTACTCCGTCGAAGCCGAGCACCTCAACCGGCTCTCCGGGTTCGGCTGTCTTCACCCGGGCACCATTGAAGTCGTGCATCGCGCGCACCCGGCCAAAGCTTGCGCCCGCGACGAGCGCATCCCCCACTTCGAGCGTGCCGCGCTGGATCAGGATGCTCACGACCGGGCCACGGCCGGGATCGAGCTTGGACTCGATCACGGTACCCGAGGCCATCGCGTCGCGATTTGCCTTCAGCTCCTCCAGGTCAGTGACGAGCTGGATCGTGTCAAGCAGGCCGTCGAGGTTCTCGCGCGTCTTGGCGCTGACATCGACGAACTCGATCTCTCCGCCCCACTCCGCAGGCTGCAGTCCGTGCTGGGTGAGTTCGGTGCGCACCCGCTCTGGCTGAGCGCCCTCCTTGTCGATCTTGTTGACAGCGACCACGATAGGTACCTGGGCCGCCTTGGCGTGGTCGATCGCCTCCTCAGTCTGCGGCTTGACGCCGTCGTCAGCGGCCACCACGATCACAGCGAGATCGGTGACTCGTGCTCCGCGTGCGCGCATCGCCGTGAACGCCTCGTGGCCAGGCGTGTCTAGGAAGGTGATCGGCTTGCCGCCGTGGCGCACCTGGTAGGCGCCGATGTGCTGGGTGATGCCCCCAGCCTCGCCGGCGGCCACCTCGGTCTGGCGGATCGCGTCGAGCAAGGAGGTCTTGCCGTGGTCGACGTGGCCCATGATGGTGACCACGGGCGGACGATCGACGAGATCCTCCTCAACGTCCTCGAACACAGGCTCGACCTCGACGTCGTCGGCGGCGTGGGCGATCTCGATCTGCTTTTCGAATTCGTCGGCGAGCACTTGGATCGCATCGTCTGAGAGGGTCTGCGTGAGCGTGGCCATCTCGCCGAGCATCATCAGCTTCTTGATGATCTCAGGCACGGGCACGCCGAGGTACTCGGCGACGTCCTTAACCGTCGAGCCCGAGTTGACTCGGATCAGGTCCGTGGCCTCCATCGCGGTGGTGTCGATCGGGGCGATCGTCTCGTCGTAGGTGCCTCGGCGACGGCGCCCACGGCGAGGCCGGCGCACGGGCTGGTTGGCCGGACCGCCCTGTTGGCGGCGCGAAGCTTGAGAGTCGATCACGACGCGGCGACGCCCGCCCGCGCCGGTGCTCGCAGGAGTGCGCTCGCCGGTGCGTGAGTCGCGCGTCGGTCGCACGCGATCGCCGGCGGCCTGTTGCGCGCCGCCCGCCTGCTCCTCGGATGTGGGCTCGGCGGCCGGGCTCGGCGCCTGCGCAGCCGAGGTGTTCCCCGACGGTCCATGACCGTCGGTAGCGGCAACGCTCTCCGGCTGTGCCGGTCCACCTGCCGTGGTGGCGAGCGGAGTTGCGGGTGGTGCGGGCTTGGTGGCCTTGGCCGTGGCGGGCGCCGTCGTTGCGGATGGCGCGGGCTCGACCGGCTTGCTCGCGGTTGCGGTGGCTGTGGGCGAGGCGCCGTTGCCGCCAAGCACCCTCAGGGCATCGGCCTCCTCGACCGAGGAGGCGGCAGCCTTGGCGGCCACGCCGGCGGCATTGAGCTTCTCGAGCAGATCCTTGCTCGAGATGCCTTGCTCCTTGGCTATTTCATGAACTCGCTTCTTGCTCATCAGCTCTCCGATTCTAGGAGCTCGGACGGGACGTCCACGGCGCGGCGAAAGGCGCGTTGCAGGACCCCTCGCTTTGTCGCGAGACTCAGGCAGTCGCGGCTTGCTCCCTGCCTGTCCCCGGCGCGGCACACATAGGCGCCTCGCCCGGGCATCGTGCCAGCGTGATCGAGTATCGCCGTGGGGCGCCGCTCAGGGCCGGCCGGAGCGCTTGCCAGGCGCAGGAGATCGGGCTTGACGGCGACGCGCCCGCACCCCACGCAGCGACGTTGGGGGATGTGGGCCGTCGGGGCGCAGGCCCCTATGACGCTTGCTCCTCGATCGCCTGGACGCTCTCGTCTTGCCCGGCCGCGCCGTCTGCGGAAGCCGCCGCTTGCTCCTCGGCCGCAGGCGCCTGCTCGGCATGCATCTCTGCGCTGGGCGTCTGCTCCTGCGGCTCCTCAGCGCCCACTTGCTCGTCAGTGCCCTCCGCAGGTCCGCCGGCCTGCGGCGAGAGATCGGCGACGTTGTCGCTGTCAATCGAGGCGAGCGCCTGGTGGGTGTCCAGGCCGCAATAGCGCGAGCCGGGCAGGGAAGCATTGGGGCAGCGTCGTCCATTTGAGAGGATCGCTGCGCAGCGGCCTTGTAGCTCCTCCTCCTCATAACCGTGCTCAGCCTCCTCGGCGGCGAACTCGGTCTCCGAGCGAATGTCCACGCGCCAGCCAGTGAGGCGTGCGGCGAGGCGTGCGTTCTGGCCCTCGCGACCGATCGCCAAAGAGAGCTGGTCGTCGGGCACGATCACGGTTGCCTGCTTAGCCTCGTCGTCGACGAGCACCTCGCGCACGCGGGCCGGTGAGAGCGCCTTGGCGACAAAGCGGGCGGGCTCTTCGTTGAAGGGAATGATGTCGATCTTCTCGCCGCGCAACTCGGAGACGACCATGCGCACACGAGAGCCACGCGGTCCGACGCATGCGCCGACCGGATCGACTCCGTCGGCGTGGGAGACCACCGCGATCTTCGAACGGTAGCCGGGCTCGCGGGCGACGTTGGCGATTTCCACGAGACCGTCGGCGATCTCGGGAACCTCGAGCTCGAACAGCTTCTTGATCAGCTCGGGGTCGCGGCGGGAGACGATGATCGAGGGCCCCTTGGTGGAGGGCGAGACCTCCTTGATGACCGCCTTGATGCGCTGAGAGTGGTCATAGCGCTCGCCGTCGACCTGCTCTGACTTTGGCAGCAGCGCCTCCACGCGCTCACGCAGCTGCACGAGCGTGTAGCGCGAGTCGGACTGTTGCACGATGCCGGTGATCAGCTCGCCGACCCGGTCGCGGTACTCCTCGAACATCATGTCGCGCTCCGCCTCGCGGATACGCTGCAGGATCACCTGCTTGGCGGTCTGCGCGGCGATGCGGCCGAAGTCCTCGGGCGTAACGTCCTGTTCGCCGATCTGGTCGCGGTACTGCTCGAACTTGGCCGGGTCGATTTCCGGCTCCTCTGGTTCGCGCAGCTCACCCGTCTCGGGGTCGACGACGGTGCCCTCGTCGATCGTCTCGACGATCAGGTGGGCCTCCAAGCGCTCAGGCACGATTAGTTCGATGACGCGGAAGTCGGCGGTCTCGCGGTCCATTTCAACGCGCGCGTACTTGGCTGAGCCCGGCTGCTTCTTGTAAGCGGAGAGCAAGGCGTCCTCGAGCGCGATCATCAGCTTCTCGGGCTCGATGCCCTTCTCGCGGGCGAGCGCATGCATTGCTTCCAAGATCTCGCGTGACATAGGTTTTCTCTCCTACTCCTCGACGAGGTTCGAACGACGGATCTCCGAGTAGGGGATCGCTACGACTCCCCCATCAGCGGCCAAGGTGATCTCGCTGTCGGTGGCGCCGACAAGCTCTCCGGTGAAGCTCTTGGCGCGCCGCTCCGCTGCCGAGCCGGCAGTCGGGACGGGGCGCGGCTCGCGTGTGCGCACACGGGCGCGGCGACCGACGAAGCGACGGAAGTGGTTGGGCTTTGTCAGGGGGCGCTCGGTGCCGGGCGAGGAGACCTCGAGCGCATAGCGCTCGCGCAGCTCTGGGAGTAGTGCGGTGATGCGCTCGCACAACGCGAGGGTGACACCGTCGGGATGGTCGATGAAGATCCGCAAAGTGCCGTCGGATACGACCTCGGCGAGCAGCACCTCGACGTCAGGCTCACTGGCGGCCAGGTGATCTTCTATCTCGGACTGCAGCGGTGACATCTCCTGAAAAACTCTCTTCCCGGGACGAGGCGTAAAAAAAAGCGGGCGGGCGCCCACTTTCGGTACTGCTAGCCGTCGTACTGGCAACGGCTCGAAAGTTCTCCTGCGAGGATAGCATCGGCATTCGTGGCGCGGCCGAGTGGCGCTGCATGGCGAAGCGTCTCGGCAAGGGCGCTCACAACCTTGCGGCGTCTCGTCTTGCGCGTTCGCGGTAGAGGCGGTAGTCCGGGCGGGTGGGCCGCATCGAGCAGGCGATGGCAAGCGGACGGGAGGCCTCGCGATGGCGCCCGAGCAGCTGCATCGTGCGACCCAGGCAGAACAGCGCATAGTCGTTTGTGGGGGACGCTGCCGCGACCGCTTGGAACTCCTCGGCAGCGCGCTCGTAGTGCTGGGCGTGAAACAGGGCTCGCCCGAGCGCCTCGCGGATAGAGGTCTTCGTGGGCTCCAGCTCACGCGCACGAGAGAGCGGCACGATCGCCGCCTGGTGGTCACCGTGGTCGAGCAGATCGCATCCACTTCGATAGAGCTCGTAGACGCTGTCCATGGCGTCTACTTTAACCGCGAGTGCTCGCTACGTTCAAGCGGTACCCGCGACGTTCAGGCGCTGGTGCGATCCCGGGCGACCGCGTCGAGGATCGCCTCGGCGATCGTCTCCTTGGGTGCGCGCGGGAGGAGCTCGTCCTTCTGGCGGGTAAGGATCGTGACCTCGTTGGCAGCCGACTCGAAGCCGATGTCGGAGCGAGAGATGTCGTTGAAGACGACTGCGTCCAAATCCTTCGCGGCGAGCTTGGCGCGCGCCTGCTCAAGACCCTCTGGCCCATGCTCGGCGGCGAACCCCACGAGCGTCTGGCCGGGTTTGCGCTTGCTGGAGAGCCCACGAAGGATGTCCATGGTGGGCTCGAGCTCGAGCGTGAGGTGCTCGCGTCCCCCCTTCTTGATCTTGCCCTCCACGCGGTCGGCGGGCCGGAAGTCGGCCACGGCCGCGGTCATCAAGAGGATGTCGCAGCCCGGGAACTCCCGCTCGCAAGCCTCCTGAAGCTCAGCGGCGGTGCTCACGCGACGAACGGCGATGCCCGGCGGTGGCTTGAGGGCGACATTGGCAGCTACGAGTGCCACCTCTGCGCCGCGCCTGAGAGCTGCGTCGGCGAGCGCAAGGCCCATGCGCCCAGAGGAGCTATTGCCGAGGAAGCGTACGCTGTCGATCGGCTCGCGAGTGCCCCCGGCGGTCACCAGCACGCGCAGCCCCGCCCACTCTCCCGCGTGAACGGGGCCCGCTCCTTGGAGCGCTTGCCCAGCGGAATCGAGATGTCCGGCGAGGGCGGTCGAGTGTTTCTCGGAAGGGTCCCCTACGCGCGCGCGTAGGGGACCCTTCGCGAGAATGTCCTCACACGTCGCCAGCAAACGCTCAGGTGTGGCCAGGCGACCGATGCCGTGCTCGCCGCGCGATGCCAGCCGACCGCTGTCCGGCTCGATCACATGCACGCCTCGCGTACGTAGAAGCTCGAGGTTCGACTGGGTGGCTGGGTGCTCATACATGTGGTTGTTCATCGCCGGAGCAATGACCACAGGACAGGTGGCAGCCAAGGCACAACTGGTGAGCAGGTTGTCCGCGAGCCCGGCGGCGAGCTTGGCCAACGTGTTAGCCGAGGCGGGTGCAATCAGGTAGACGTCAGCGCTTGCGACGAGCTGCAGATGGCTGAGTGGCTGGTGGGACGGCGGCTCCTGGTCGGGAAACGCCCCGCGCAGGGGGTCGCGTTCGAACTCATCGAGCAGCACGGGCGCACCGGTGAGCGCGGCGAAGGACGCGGTCCCGACGAAGCGCGTACTGGTGGGCGTCTGCACGACACGCAGCGAATGACCGGCCGCGGTCGCCAGCCGTGTGAGCTCGAGCGCCTTGTAGGCGGCTATGCCGCCGCTAACGCCGAGCAGGATCCTTGCCATATTGACTTCTTAGGCGTCGCGCGGGCTGATCTCAAGCACTGGTCGAACGCTTGCGCGCCCGGCGAGGTCTACCGATAGTGGTACTTGATCTTCCCTGCCGCAACTTCCTCGAGAGCGATTGTGAGGTAGTTCTTGGAAGCAGTCTCGATCATTGGGGGCGGGAATTCCTCGAAGGCTCCCTCGCCGAGGTTGTGGTAGTAGCTGTTGATCTGCCGGGCGCGCTTGGCGGCCACGAGGACGCTCGCATAGTTGGAGTCGACGTTGTCGAGCAGGCGATCGATACGGGGTGAGGTCATCATGGTCGGGGCAGTACCTTTCCTTGTGGACTCTGCAGTCTAGTCGCTAAGAACCCGTCGTTCGGTTCTAGCTGATGTTTCGCAATCCTGAGACACGCTGAGACACCTCGTCAAGTTCCGTCGTTGAGCTCCGCGCTCACAATGCCGACGAGCTCGGAGAGCGCGTCTTCCAGCCGGTCGTTGACGACTACATGAGCAAACTCATCGCGTGCGAGGAGCTCCTGCTCGGCAACGGCGAGGCGACGCTCCACCTCCTCGCTGCCATCGGTGCCACGTCCAATCAGACGGGTACTCAGGGCCTCCAGGGATGGCGGAGCGATGAAGACCTGCACAGCCTCGGGCATGGCCGCGCGCACCTGACGCGCGCCCTGGACCTCGATCTCGAGCACGACAGGGGCGCCGGCGGCGACACGCTGTTCGAGCTCGCTGCGCAAGGTGCCATAGCGGCGGCCAGCGTAGTCGGCGTGCTCGACGAAATCCCCGGCCTGCACGCGCCGCTCGAACTCTGAGGTCGAGAGGAAGTGGTAGTCGACTCCGTCGCGCTCCCCCGGCCTGGGCGAGCGCGTGGTGGCCGACACCGACAGCTCGAGCTGTTGGAGGCGCTCCATCAGACCCCGAATGAGGGTTCCCTTGCCCACACCCGAGGGACCGGTAATCACAAAAACACATGCCATGCGCGAGACCCTAATGTCGGGATCGGCGGGAGTGTCGGGGCGACAAGTATGCGGTGGGGCCGGGCTGTCCGTCAAGCCTCTGCCGTGCCGATGGGCAAGCCAGACAAGGACGCATCGACCGAAATGACCGATCGAAGATCGACGAGATCTCCCGATCGGCCAGCACATGAGGGAGGACGCAGTATGGCGCAGCTCAGCGGTACGGCAGCGCTCAGCGGCGTAGCAGGGAGACCAGCTCGCTGCGTTGGCGCTCTGACAATCCACCGATCGTCTTGCTCGGTGAGATGCGGCAGAGCGCGAGGATCTTGTTGACCTTGACGCGCCCATACTTGGGAACGGCGAGCAGCATGTCGAAGACCTTGGCGGTCTCGACGTACTCGGGCGGGTTGGCAAGCAGCGTGTGGATCGACAGGCGGCCGGCCTTGAGGTCACGCTTGAGCTGCGCCCGCTCGGTGCGAATCCGGTTGGCGCGCGCGAGCGCGTCCATGCGCTGGTTCAAGGAGCGCTCGGGGGCGGCAGATGACTTGGCGGTCATGGTCGAAGACATCGGGCCCGTCGCGGTCGGCATGGGCGGCGAGTCTACACACCCACGCGCGCCGTTCAAGGCAAACGCGACTAATTCACATGAAGCTCAGGTTGAGCTTTAGGTATGTCGAGGATGGTGGATGGTGGTGTGGCCGGTTTGCAGGCATTTTCCCGCATCCAATTACAACCCATGTCGAAAATCAGAACGGTCGTTGTGTGGCCATTGCCAGGTATGGCAGTCGACCGCGTTTTGACAGGGCGTCTTCATGCGGCCTTGAGCCCGTGAGCGATTCGAGATCCCACCGAAGGGTCGCGAAAGCTCTCGGTCCCAACTGCCACGAGACGTGCGCCGACATCCAGGAATTGGCGGGCGTGAGCGGCCGTTTGGACGCCGCCCATGCCGATCACGGGAATCGACACGCACGAGGCGACCGCGGCAACCTGTGCGAGCGCGACCGGCCGCACAGCGGCTCCGGAGAGCCCACCCGTTCCACCCCCCAGCCAGCGACGTGGTGGCGAGACGGGACCAGTGGTTACGTCGCGCGGAGAGAGGGCGGTTGCGCGCAAGGTGTTGATCAACGAGACGGCGTTAGCGCCGGCCGCCTCGGCGGCCTTGGCGCACTCCCCCACATCGGCGCAGTTCGGCGTGAGCTTCACGATCAGAGGCTTGGAGGTGGTCGGACGCACGGCCGCCACGACACGCTCCAGTTGGACGGGATCGGCGCCTATGTCAAGGCCGGTCCGAACGTTGGGACAAGAGACGTTGAGCTCCAGTGCGGCGATCTCCTCGCGCGCGTCACACGCCTGGAGCAACTCGACGATCTCCTCGGCAGTGGAACCCATGACGTTCGTGATCAAAGGCACCGGCAGCCGCGCCAAATCGGGCAGATCGTGCTCGAGATAAGCATGAAGTCCTTTGTTGGGGAGCCCGATCGAGTTGATCAGCCCAGCCTGAGCCTCCCACAGACGGGGCGGCGGATTGCCCGCACGTGGAGCAAGCGTGATCGTCTTCGACACAAACGCTGCGAATGGGAAGGCTTCATCTAGAGCATCTCCAAATACGCGTCGAGCTGCGATTGCGTCGAACGTGCCTGAGCCGTTGAGGATCGGATGGGCAAGCTGCAGGCCGCAGAACTCGACGCTCATCTTTAGTACGCAGTCCTCGCCCGGCAGACACGGATCCCCATGACTGACATCTCCTCAAAACGGTGCCCTACGCGCGCGCGTGCGTACGCGCATAGGGCAGCCCTTTTCGAGGAACAACACCTTGACACCCTCATGCGTTGCTCTCCATCCCAGCCAGCAGATCGGCATCGAGCACGGGACCGTCCACGCACACGCGCAAGTAGCCGCCGCGCGTGGGCACGACACAGCCGAAGCAAGCGCCGAAGCCGCACGCCATTCCTGCCTCGAGGGCGAGTTGGGCAGGGATCTCGCGCGCAGCGCACAAGCTGCGCACCGCCTCTAGCATCGCGGGCGGCCCGCACGCGTAGACGACCGCGTGGGCATCACGATCGAGCTCGGCGCACAGCAGGTCGGTGACGAGGCCGTGATGGCCGACCGAGCCGTCGTCGCTTGCCAAGCGCGTGTCCGCAAGCAAGGCGGCGCCCTCAGCGTGAGCTTTGTCGCGGAAGCCGAGCAGCACGGTGTGCTCTGCCATAGCGCCAACCCGGTTGAGCTCGTCTTGCCAGATCGCGAGCGGAGCGATCCCCACGCCGCCACCGACCAGCAACGCGCGCCGCTCCTCCCTCGGAGCGCTGAAGCCCTGGCCCAAAGGTCCGAGCAGCCACAGGCCATCACCTTCGCGCAGCTCACAAAGACGGTGCGTGCCAGGGCCGACATCCTCGAGCAAAAAATGCGCCTGGCCGTCACGCCAGCGCGCATAGGAGAAGGCGCGCGGAAGATAGGGGCGCTCCTCAGCGCCCCCGCCCCAGCCCTCCGCGGCGGCGAGCATCGCGAACTGGCCCGCCGATGGCCGGGGACCAACGGGATCGGCTGCCCTCAGCACGCGGTAAGCGCCGAGCTTCTCGTTTGTGGTGACCGTAAGCAAGCGCCGATCCAATGGAGCTAGCGTGCGGGACGAACTGAGCGTCACCGGCTCTGGGCCCTGTTCCTCAACGCGCGAGCCCCCTGCGCTCACGCCACTTGCGCCTCGTTCGTGTTACCAGAAGCGGGCGCGAGGCTGTGGAGCTCCTGCAGGGAGAGCACATCGGGCTCGCCAAGCTTGATGGCCTGGGCGATCGCGCGAGCGGCGGAGACGCCGGCGGAGAGGGTGGTGAGACAGGGGATGCCGTGAGCGATCGCCGAGCGGCGGATCTCCCAGCCGTCCGAGCGCGCGCCTGAGCCCGTGGGCGTGTTGACGATCAGATTGACGTCGCCGCGCTCGATCCAGTCGACGACGTGCGGGGAGCCCTCACCGATCTTGTTGATCGTCTTGACAGGTACTCCCATGCGCGCGATCGCCTCGGCGGTGCCGCGTGTGGCGAGGATGAGGAAGCCGTTGTCGTGCAGGATCTGGGCGACGGCGAAGACGCCAGGCTTGTCGGAGTCGGTGACAGTGATGAAGACGGTGCCACCGCTGGGCAAGGGCGAGCCGGCTGCGGCCTGCGCCTTGGCAAAAGCGGTGGGGAAGTCGCGTGCGATGCCCATGACCTCGCCGGTGGAGCGCATCTCGGGGCCGAGCAGGGAGTCGGCGCCGTCGAAGCGGTCGAAGGGCAGGACAGCCTCCTTGACCGAGACGTGCTCGCCGCAAGCAACGCCTTCGTGATCGCTTGGCAGGTCGAGCTCTGCGATGCGCTGCCCGAGCATGATGCGACAGGCGAGCTTGGCCAAGGGCAGGCCGATGGCCTTTGAAACGAACGGGACGGTGCGCGAGGCACGCGGGTTGGCCTCGATCACATAGAGGTGTCCGTCGTGGACGGCGTATTGGACGTTCATCAGCCCAACGACGCCGATGCCGAGCGCGATCTCGCGGGTGGCGCAGCGGATCTGCTCGAGCATCTCCTCGCCGAGCGAGTGTGGCGGCAAGACGCAGGCACTGTCGCCCGAATGAACGCCGGCCTCCTCGACGTGCTGCATGATCCCGCCGATCCAGACCTCGTGGCCGTCGCAGAGCGCGTCGACGTCAACCTCGACCGCGTTCTCGAGAAAGCGGTCCAAGAAGATTGTCGATCCGCTGGGAACCTCCCTGCGTAGGTAGTCGGCGAGCCCGTCGCTGGAATAGACGATCTCCATCGCACGACCGCCGAGCACATAGGAGGGACGCACGAGCAGCGGATAGCCGACGTCCTCGGCATGGGCGAGCGCTTCTGAGACCGAGCCAGCCGTGGCGTAAGGGGGCGCTTGGTAGCCGAGTCGCTCGAGCAGGCTGCCGAAGCGGCCACGATCCTCGGCCAGATCGATCGCGTCTACTGAGGTGCCGAGCAGGGGCACACCGGCCTCGACCAGGCCGGCGGCTAGCTTCAGAGGTGTTTGCCCGCCGAACTGGACGATCACGCCCTCCGGTCGCTCCACCTCGATCACGCCGAGCACGTCCTCCAAGGTGAGCGGCTCGAAGTAGAGACGGTCAGAAGTGTCGTAGTCGGTGGAGACGGTCTCGGGGTTGCAGTTGATGATTACCGCGTCGCGCCCGGACTCGCGCACGGTCATGGCGGCGTGGACACAGCAGTAGTCGAACTCGATTCCTTGGCCGATGCGGTTGGGGCCAGCGCCGAGAATCACAACCGAGGGCCGCTCGCCGCGAGTCACCTCGTGCGCGGCTTTGCGCTCCCAGCCTGAGTAGTAATAAGGGGTGCGCGCCGGAAACTCGGCAGCGCAGGTGTCGACGGACTTGAACGAGCGCTCTCCGGCAAAGCTGGCCTGAGGATCCTTGGCGATCTGCTCCAGCTCGCGCAGAAACCAGGGGTCGATCGACGTGCGCTCGTGGATCGGGCCGATGCCGACATCTCGCGCGAGCAACTCGAGAATCGCCTCGTAGCGGTCGGCAGTGGGTGTGAGTAGTGAATCCAACAGCTCCCGCTCGGACTGCTCGCTGAGGCTCGGGGGCTTGTCGAGCTCACGCGAGCGCAGAGCCTTCGCGAATGCTTGGGAGAAGGTGCGTCCGATCGCCATCGCCTCCCCTACCGACTTCATGTGCGTGGAGAGCGTGGGCACGGCACCAGGGAACTTCTCGAAGGCAAAGCGGGGCCACTTGACGACCACGTAGTCGATCGTGGGCTCGAAGGAGGCCGGGGTGACACCGGTGATGTCGTTGGTGATCTCCTCGAGCAGGTAGCCGACCGCCAGACGGGCGGCGATCTTGGCGATCGGAAAGCCGGTGGCCTTGGAAGCCAGGGCTGAGGAGCGCGAGACGCGCGGGTTCATCTCGATCACGAGGATCTCCTCGGTGCTCGGGTTGACCGCGAACTGGACGTTGGAGCCGCCGGTCTCCACGCCGACGGCCCGGATCACAGCGATCGCTTGGTCGCGCAACTGTTGGTATAGGGCGTCGGTGAGCGTCTGTTGGGGGGCGACGGTGACCGAGTCTCCCGTGTGGACGCCCATCGGGTCGATATTCTCGATCGAGCAGACGATCACGACGTTGTCGGCTTTGTCGCGCATCACCTCCAGCTCGAACTCGCCCCAGCCGAGCACTGACTGGTCGAGCAGGATCTGGCCGATCGGCGATGCCTCGAGGCCCCGCTTGACGATCGACTCGAACTCTTGCTCGCTACGTGCGATGCCTCCACCGCGCCCACCGAGCGTGAAAGCTGGACGCACGATGCAAGGCAAGCCAATATTGGGCAGGGCATTCCGAGCATGTTGTAGCCCAAGCTCGACATCCACCCATCCGGAGTCAGGCGCTCCCGAGGCCACAGCCCCTACGTTTTCTATCCATCCCGAGACAATCGCGCCGGCCGGCATCTTCAATCCGGCCCGAGCCATGGCCCCAGCGAATAGGTCGCGGTCCTCGGCACAGGTAATCGCGTCGTAGTTGGCGCCGATCAGCTCGACGCCGAAGCGCTCCAAAGTGCCTTCGTCATGGAGGGCCTTGGCGAGGTTGAGCGCCGTTTGGCCGCCAAGCGTCGGCAAGAGCGCGTCAGGGCGCTCGCGCTCGATGATCTTCGTAAGTGGACCTGGCAGCAGGGGCTCGACATAGGTGGCGTCGGCGAACTCGGGGTCGGTCATGATGGTCGCCGGATTCGAGTTGACCAGCACGACTCGGTAGCCCTCCTCGCGGAGTACCTTGCACGCCTGCACGCCCGAGTAGTCGAACTCGGCTGCCTGGCCGATGACAATCGGACCCGAGCCGAGGATCAAGATCGTGTGGATGTCCTCACGCCTGGGCATCTAGCGCGGCCTTTCCTCGTTGGTTCTCACGTGGCCGCCGCGATTCGCTGCAGGAAGCGGTCGAACAGATGCAGGGAATCGTGCGGACCAGGTCCCGCCTCAGGGTGGTACTGAACCGCTCCGCCGGGTACATCGAGCAGCTCGAAGCCCTCAACCGTGCGGTCATAGAGGTTGACATGCGTTAGCTGGGCCGCGCCGAAGTCGGTCTCCCAACGCACTGGCTCGTCGCTGTCGAGCGTGCGTGCGCCGCCAGGGCCGAGCACCGCGAAGCCGTGGTTCTGCGAGGTGATCTCTACGTGGCCGGTTTGCAGATCCTTGACCGGGTGGTTGGCGCCGCGATGGCCGAACGGGAGCTTGTAGGTCTGGAGGCCGAGCGCGCGGCAGAGCAGTTGGTGGCCAAGGCAGATACCCCATACTGGCTTCTTGCCGACGAGCTCGCGGACGGTGTCCACAACGTAATCGAGCGCCGCGGGGTCACCAGGGCCGTTGGCGACGAAGACCGCGTCGGGATCGTCGGCAAGCAATTCCTCCGCGGAGGTCGAGCACGGATAGAGCGCCACGCGCGCCCCCCGATCCACCAGGTTGCGCACGATCGAGAGCTTGATACCGGTATCGATCACCGCGATCGTCGGCCCGTCCCCCACCCCAGTTACCTCGGCTTCTTTAGCAGTGGCACTCACATCCCCTTGGCCGTGAATGGTGACCCGGTCTGGGGTCACGACCGATGCGAGGTCAAGACCACTCATCGACGGCTCCGCTGCGATCAGCAAATGCGCCTCATCTTCAGTGATGCGCTCGGGGAAAATCCCACCCCGCATGGCTCCCGCCTCGCGGATGTGGCGCACGAGCGCGCGTGTGTCGACACCGCTGATCGCGGGCACCTCGCAGTCGGTGAGCCAATCGAGCCATCCCCGCTCGGCCTCGGGCGCGTCCTCACGGTTACATGCCTCGCGCATGATTGCCGCGCGCGCCCAGATGCGCTCGGACTCCATCGAACGCTCGCTCACACCGTAGTTGCCGATATGGGGGTAGGTGAAGGTGATCAGCTGACCAGCAAACGATGGATCGGTAACAGACTCCTGATAGCCCGACATGCCAGTTGTGAAGACAACCTCGCCGACGGCATGGGCGTCGGCGGCACAGGCATCCCCGTCGAAGCGGGTGCCGTCCTCAAGCAGTACGTAGGCCTCGCGCGAGGCCATCAGACGATCAGCTTCTGTACTTGCTTGAACTCAGGCGTGCCTGCCCGCTCCAAGAGCTCGAACAGGACTGACTCGACTGTCGTTACGACCGCACCCGCGCGCTCCAGGCGCTCGAGACCACGCTCGTAGTCGATCTGATGACGCGAGCCGACGGCATCGGCGGGCACGTGCACTTCGATGCCCTGCGCGAGCAGGTCGTGGACGGTCTGAGAGACACACACGTGCGCCTCGATCCCGCAAACGATCGCCTGCTTGCGCTCACCAAGATCAAAGCCGTCGGCGCGGGCGGCGGAGAAGACGCTCTTCTCGATGACTGGCTCGTCCTCGAGCGAGACCTCAGGCGCGGTGTGACCGAGACCTTTGGGGTACTGCTCGCTGACGATGCGTGGCAACTCTAGGATGCGCGCACCCAGGACCAGCTTGGAGCATGCACCGGCGACCGCCTCGAAGGCTGCGTAGGAGCGAAAGCCCTCCTGGACGTCCACAACGACGAGCGCGGCCCTGTCTCTCTCGAGCAGGCTCACGAGACTCCGCTCCTCTCCGTCATCGGCCTGTGGCTCACGCGGCCACCACCGAGAAGGCACGCTCTCTGTAAGCGATGCCGCCCGCGGCAACGGTCATGAGGACGCGTCCGGTGAGGCGACGACCGGCGAAACAGCAGTTCTCCGAGCGGCTCTCCCAACCGTTCTCCCCCGCCACCCACTGCGCCGAGAGGTCCACGAGCGTGAGGTTCGCCGGCTCACCGACGGCGATGCGAGGGGTCGGCAAGCCAAACAGGGCGGCGCCCGCGGTCATGCGCTCGACGAGCAAGCCGAGCCCGAGCGTGCCGGGCAGGACCAGCTCGGTGTGAAGTGAGGCAAAAGCGCTCTCAAGGCCTGTGGTGCCCATCGGAGCCTGCTCGAATGGGACCTCCTTCTCATGGCGGGCATGCGGCGCGTGGTCGGTGGCAATGCAGTCGATCGTGCCTGAGCGCAAGCCTTCGATCAGGTCAAGCCTGTCGGCCTCAGAAGCCAAGGGTGGGTTCATCTTCATGCTCGTGTCCATGCCGCGCACATCCTCGTCGGTGAGCAGCAGGTGATGGGGCGTGACCTCGGCGCTCACTCTGAAGCCGCGCTCCTTGGCCGCAGCGACAGCGTGCACGGAGGCGGCACAGGAAAGATGTTGGAAGTGCACGCGACCGTCCTCGTAGCCAGCTAGCTCGGCGTCGCGCACGACCATGGTGGACTCGCTCACGCTTGGGATCCCGCCGATGCCGAGTGCCGCGCTCACAGCGCCCTCGTGGATGGAGCCCCCGTGCGAGAGCGAAGGGTCCTCCTCGTGCAAGGTGAGCACCCCACCGCACAGGCGCTGGTACTGGAGCGCCTTGCGCAACACGCCCGCACTGGCCACCGGGCGTCCGTCGTCGGTGAAACCGAGCGCCCCCTCCCCCATCAGCTCGGCCATCTCTGTCAGCTCGGCGCCGGCCAGGCCGCGCGTGATTGCCGCCATGAAGCCGACCGGCACGCGTGCCTCACGCGAGGCCGCCTCGCGCAAGGAGCGCAGCAAAGGCGCCGAGTCGAGCACCGGGTCGGTGTTGGGCATCGCGATCACCGCGCAGAAGCCACCCGCCGCGGCTGCCCTGGTGCCGGTTTCGAGGTCCTCCTTGTGCTCTTGGCCGGGGCTGCGCAGATGCACGTGAGGATCGAAGAATGCTGGGAATAGGTGCTTACCCCGGCCTTGGACCACTTCGGTGCCCTCGCCGCTGAGCTCGCCAGCGACAGCCAGCTCGGCGATGAGACCGTCTCGTACAAGCACGTCCGTGGGTCCGTCGATACCGGCGCGCGGGTCGAGCACATGAGCGCCTGAGATCAAGAGGTCGGCGCCCGGGAGCGGGCCGTAGAGGAGCGAGGGGAGCGCCATCACGCGAGCTGGGACTCGGGGACGGGACGGAAAGCACGTGAGCCCGACAGGAGCTCGTAGAGGACGGCCATGCGAACGACCACGCCTGCCTCGACTTGAGAGGTGATCAATGCTTGAGGCGAGTCGACCACCTCCCCGGAGAGCTCCACGCCGCGATTGACGGGCCCCGGGTGCATGAGCAATTGGCGCGGAGAGAGCCGGCGTGCGCCGATCTGAAAGCAGGCGGCGTACTCGCGCAAAGAGGGAACCAAGGCATCGTTCATGCGCTCGCGTTGCATCCGCAATGCGTAGACCACGTCCGCGGAGGGAAGCTCGTCGAGCGAGAAGCGCACCTCACAGCCGAGCGCCTCGATTCCACGCGGGATCAAGGTAGGTGGTCCGGCCACAGTGACCTTGGCCCCCATGCGCTGGAAGGCGAGGATGTTCGAGCGGGCAACCCGCGAGTGGGCGACGTCGCCGACGATCCAGATCGAGACGCCGTCAAGCGAGCCAAGACGGCGGTGCAAGGTGTAGACGTCTAGCAAGGCCTGCGTGGGGTGCTCGTGCTTACCGTCACCCGCATTCACGATCGCTGCGCTCGTCCAGCCTGAGACCAGCTCGGCCGCGCCCGCCCAGGGGGTGCGGATCACGATCGCGTCGGGCTTGTGGGCGGAGAGGGTGAGCACGGTGTCCTTCAAGGACTCGCCCTTCTCGACGGAGGATCCGCTCGAGACGAAGTTGACCACGTCAGCCGACAGGCGCTTGGCGGCCAGCTCGAAGGAGGAGCGCGTGCGTGTGGATGCCTCATAGAAGAGGTTCAGGACCATCCTGCCGCGCAAGGCCGGCACCTTCTTGATCTCACGGTCGGACACCTCGGCGAAACGCGCGGCCTGCTCGACGATCCGCTCGATCGCCGCCCGGTCGAGATCTTCGATGGAGAGCAGGTGATTCATGTGCCCGCTCCCACCTGTACGCGCTCGATCGCGACCTCGTCCACCCCGTCGAGCTCTCTAACGCGCACGCTCACGTGCTCCTCGCGCGAGGTCGGCAGGTTCTTGCCTACGTAGTCGGGTCGGATCGGCAACTCCCGGTGGCCGCGGTCGGCAAGGACAGCCAATTGAACTCGCTCAGGGCGACCGTAGTCAAAGAGGGCCTCGATCGCCGCGCGCACGGTGCGTCCCGTGTAGAGCACGTCGTCGACGATCACAATCGTGCGCTCGGACAGGTCGAAGTCGATATGCGATGCGTGCACTATGGGCGCCTGTGGACGCGAAGCGACGTCGTCGCGATAGAAGCCGATGTCAAGATCACCCAAGGGGACATCGCTGTGAAGCAACTCACCGAGCAGAGCCTGCAAGCGCTGAGCGAGGATTGCACCGCGACGGTGGATGCCGACCAAAGCCACCGCTGAGGAGGTCGTATTGCGCTCGGCTATCTCGTGGGCGATGCGTACCAAAGCCCGCGCCACTTCGTCCTCTCCGAGGACGATCTTCCCGTCGTTCACTGGTTTCCTTCCTGGCCTCTCGGGACCTGATTAAAGGAGCAAGAGCGACTGTATCAAGGACCGTTACGGACGCTGTTCCGGCCGGTGCATGCATAGCCTGCCGGTCGCGCACATGTGACTATGAAGCTGTGCGGGTCGGTGCATGCACCGACCCGCCGGACCGTACATGTACGGTCCGGGACAGGGCCGCATGCGGCCCTGTCTTCCTGGGATTGATCAGGATGTGACCGTGGGCTCCGGGGTGGTCTCGGCAGCGGCGTCGGCCACAGCCCGCTCGCGTCGCTCCGCCCAGCGGATTAGTTGAGCTGGTCCCTTCTCCGGGAATGGCACGTCGATCGTGTCGAAGTCGCGTGGAGCCTCTGTGGCCGCGAATACCGAGCGTGCCTCCTCGCGCAAGTCCCCACCCGGGTAGCGCGCGGAGATGTGGGTGAGCGCCAGCAAGCGAGCCTTAGCATCCAATGCGACCTGCGCCGCTTGGCGAGCCGTGGAGTGGCCGGTCTGGTGCGCCCGCTCAAGCTCCTCCTCGGCGAACGTGGACTCGTGCACGAGCACGTCGGCTTCATGGGCGGCGATCGCGAGCAGCTCACACGGCGAGGTGTCGCCCGAGATCACGATCTTGCGACCCTCACGTGTAGGACCCATGACTTGCTCTGGAGTC
Source organism: uncultured Solirubrobacterales bacterium (assembly GCA_963731565.1). Taxonomy (GTDB): domain Bacteria; phylum Actinomycetota; class Thermoleophilia; order Solirubrobacterales; family Solirubrobacteraceae; genus Palsa-744. The sequence continues at coordinate 2,297,040 of CAVSWG010000001.1, read as the reverse complement.
ACTCCCGCCACTGTCTCTCCTCGCGTGAGCTTGCCGAAGTCAGGTCCCGGTGTCACGCCAAGCTTCTCGGCAAGCTGCGGGTCGAGATGTCCGGGACGGGCGTCCTCGACCAAAGCATAGCCATAGGCGGAGTTGGAGCGATGGTTGACCGGGATGGGAGCCACCTCGAAGCCGTCGAAGTACACGGTCTCTCCCGAATCAAGCTCCTCTATGTTCAAGTCATAGGGCAAGCGCCCATAGATGAAGCGCGTCTCGTCCATCATCTGACGCAAGCCCCTTGGCCCGTACACGGTCAACGGCTGGTCGCGTTCGCGCAAGCCAAACGACTTGAGCATCCCTGGCAGACCGAGCCAATGGTCGGCGTGGAAGTGCGTGATGAACACGCAGTCGAGATCAGTGAGCCCGACCGAACGCATCAATTGGCGCTGTGTGCCTTCGCCGCAGTCGAACAGGAGCCTCGCCCCGCCCCTGCGCACAAGGATCGCGGGCAGCCCCCGCCGGGGGCTCGGCACCGAGCCGCCAGTGCCGGCGAAGAAGAGCGAGAGGTCCATGGGCGCAACGGTAGCGGGATGAGCTTCGGTCGGGAATTCGTCTTGCGAGCCATCTTGGGACGCAATAGTCCGATTTGTAGCGGTCTTGCGACCGACGCATTGCATACGATTGTCTACATGCCTGTGACCCAGAAGGAGTGGATCAAGCGTCTCCGCGCGGCTGGCTGGACCCTGGAGCGAGGCGGCAAGCATCAGGTCAAGATGACGAAGCCAGAACATCGGCCGGTGACGCTTCCAGAGAATAAGCGCCGGGCATACTCCAAGAGCTTCGAGGCGCAGCTACGACGCGAAACAGGGGTTGATGATGAGCGGAGTTGACCCGATACCTATGATGGGATGCATCATGCGTGAGCCACAACAACTGCATGTCAACGTCCGCCTAGAGGACGAGTCGGTCTGGGCGACGGTGGATGAGTTCCCAGGCGTGTTCGCTACTGGCGACAATCTCGACGAGCTACGCGAGAGCCTGCAGGAAGGTATCGCTCTGGTCCTCGCTGAACCTGGCGAGAAGCCTCCGACGGTGACCCTGGCGCCGCTGAAGCCCGAGCCGGTCCTCACAACGGCGAGCGCCGAACTCGTCTACACCTGACAGGGTTGACTTGTGGCCCCAGCGCTCGACGCGAAGCCCAGCTAAGCTCAGGTCCAACGGTGTCGTTGTCTAGGCGCTCGTTGCGCCCGTAGCTCAGTGGATAGAGCGTCCGCCTCCGGAGCGGAAGGTCGCAAGTTCGAATCTTGCCGGGCGCGTCTCCGAATCGCCTGAAATAGACGGTTTCGCCCGAATTCGCTGGGAGCATCGGGCGTATCTTGTTCTGTGGACCAAAGATGGCCTTTACCTCTCCAAATGAGGGCGACCCTTGTGGGCATGCAGCCGCGTGCACCACACAATAGGCTCCCTATATGCGACTACTTCTAATAACCGGTGCCGGCGCGAGCCGCAATCTGAACATCGTCGATTCCGAGCCAATTGTATTGATGGATGGATGGGCAGCGGCACTAAGAGATCGTTTCGGTCATGCGCTTTCAGAACTACTAGGGCTACACGATGTAGTTACTGGTCAGGACTTTGAGGAGCATCTTGGTGAACTCACAAGATGGCTTCAACTCAAGCCGACTAACGAGCGGTTCGCTTGGATGACGAGCGGAAAAGATAACGGTCGCGACGTGACTGTATCCCACTTTCTTCAAGGACTGACAAATGCCGAAGAGCGCGGGAAAAGACTTGAACGCGCGTTGGATGAGAGTTTGTTCGAGCATTTTGGACCGAGTCGTTTTAGTTCGGTGGTAGCTGGAAATGCCTACAACGGCCTGCTCATCGATATAGGAGGCGGTAACCATCCTGACCAACTGATCTGCGCGACTACGAACTACGACCGGTCATTGGAGTTGGCACTTACCGAGCTAAACGCCCAGGTCCGAACGGGTTTTCGGTATGACGGCATTCAAATACCAACCCTATCTGCAGATGAGCTTGGCTCCTACCAAGAACAACCTTCGGTTCTGTATCTGCACGGTGCAGTTGGTTGGTATCGAGGTCCCGATGGGTCGGTCGTCGCCTATCCTGCCGCCGATTCTTATAGGCCAGACCTGGGACGACCTGCAGTTTTGTATCCGAGCAGAAACAAGACGGTGGAGGACACCACTGTCAGGGACATCTGGGTGGAACTAGACCACGCAATACAGGGCGCGACACACGTATTTGTTCTCGGTCACGGTCTCGCAGACGATCATCTCGTCACTCGACTTCGGACCGTCTCCGTTCCACTTGCCGTCACCGTATACACAGCCGAGGACGAAGCGACCGTAGAACAACGTCTGCCGCACGCTTTTCGGATTCAAATGGAGTTCTCACCAACCCCAAAGTACGACGACAAGGCTATTCGGGCCTGGGGGTGTTAGCCCGCGGCAAATGTGTAGTTTCAACGAGTGCTGACGACAGATCCTCGTCTACACACAACTTCATCCGGGTCGCGCCAGAGTCTTACGGCCGTCCTCGCCGTGGACGCGGGTTTGGGTACGTGCGGGCTGCGCTAGACGCCTCAGCTGAGATCTAGGGATCATTGCCTAGCCCACCAGGACTACTCGTTAGTGTCAGAGCGAAGCCACAGAGTGCCGCTGCGCCACACCGTAACTATGTCCTCTCCTGCGAGAAGAGCACGTAGATCAGCACGAGGCTCCTGGGGAACAAGCAGAGCCTTTTGTGGACTGGGTTTAACGAGGCGAACATAGTCGGCGAGTTGGCCGATTGCCATGCGGATCGCCTCACGTGCGACAGTGCCCTTGGCCTCATATAGCGTGTTGGAGGTCTTGTCATAGAGGTCGCAGAAGATTGGTGCAGGCTCGCCTCCAGGACGAAGCTGGAGGCGGCAAATGTCATGTCCTTGGCTTTCAAGCCAAGTCGCGAACTCTTTGACTAGCTTGTGCTCTCGCCGTTCTGCCATGTACGGCTCCCGGTCGCCCGCAATGAGCGTTGACTCGGTGATGGTCTGCTCTACGGGGATCTCTGTTACGGGATCCCCCGGCAGTCGATCGAGCTTTGAGCGGTTAGGGCCCGGTGAGATGCCTTGGAGTTGCCGGAGGCGAAAGACGATCACACTGCGCAAGGGACCGTTGTTCGTCTCCGGGGCGTCGGCCGTATAGTCGTCGACATAGCCGTACTGACCGATGTAGGTCAGCTCTGGCCCAGTCGCGCTGAAGAGTTGTAGGTCCCGCCGTTCGGACTCATGATCACGGATTGCTCGATTGCCTTGAACCATGAGTTGATCGCCGTACTGACCCTCGCCGGTGTAGTGGTAATAGCCATCCTCGCGGGGCCCGTCGTACACATACCCGTGCCGCTCGCCGATGCTCGGCGCTGTGATTAGGAACACATTGTCGCTGACCTTCGAGGGACTGATCCCGCCTTGGCGGCGACCACCGTACTCGGCATGCATTTCAGTACGACGGATTTTGTCGCCAGGTATAAGGCTTAGCATGGCCGCAACTCCTTGTCCCTAAATTGGGTTGCCAATTTAGGTCGATATCCTAGCAAAAAATGGGGGGCCGATGATTGTCAGGCTAGCGTGCGTCGGGTTGAAACGGACTACGCTTGTGAACATGTGCGTTGGATGCGCAATGGCAGCCGCTTCTGCGGCCAGTGGGCTGCGTACTTGGCTGCAGACCCATCACATGGCTTGGCTCACGCCGCGCCGCCTACGAGTGCTCACGATCGGCGCTATGTGTGCCGCCGGCCTCGTGTCCACCGTCGGCGTTAGCGGCTCGACGCCGCCCAGTCCGCATACGGTCGCGCACACGCAGCACACAACGGGCATCTCAACACGCTAGAGCGCCTCGATCTCGTCCCTGAGGAAGAGTGCGCGGGTCAAGGGAGCGCGGGTCAGCTAGAAGAAGGCCCGGTTACTCCCCGCCCGCTACCGCAGGCAGGATCGTAAGTTCCGCCCCGTCATTAACCGGTGTATCGAGCCCATCGAGAAACCGTATGTCCTCGCCACTCAGATAAACGTTCACGAACCGCCTGAGCGAACCGCTCTCGTCGGCCAGGCGCTCGCTGAGCCCGTCGAAGCGCTCGTACAGGCTGTCCAACACCTCGCGCACCGTAGCGCCTTCGAGCTCCGCTTCGCTCTCGCCACCGGCTGCGGCCCTGAGCTGTGTGGGGATCTTGACCGTGACAGCCATCCCGTTCAGCCCCTGGTGGCGAGACCCGCGAACTCTGCGGGGGCACCGGTCGCGTCGGCGGGAGCTTGCTCGACAAGCGTCTCGAACTGCTCCACGGACGGGTCGATCTGGTAAGTCTCGAATGAGCCGCGCACCGCATCGAGCGTCTTCAGGCCCTCGCCAGTGATCACTAGCACCACGCGCTCGTCGGGATCGATCTCCCCACGTGCCGCCAGCTTCGCAAGCACGGCCGTGGTTACTCCGCCGGCGGTCTCGGTGAAGATGCCCGTGGTTTGCGCCAAGAGGGCAATTCCGTCGCGGATCTCCTGGTCTGAGACCGAGTCCACACCTCCACCGCTGCGGCGCGCCTCCTCGATCGCATATGGGCCGTCGGCCGGGTTACCGATCGCGAGCGACTTGGCGATCGTGTTTGGCTTCACCGGCTTGCACACATCGTGCCCAGCGGCAAATGCGGAGGCAACCGGCGAGCAACCATCAGCCTGAGCGCCACTCATCTTCGGCAGATCACCCTCGACGAGTCCCAGCTCACGCCACTCCGAGAAGCCCTTAGCCACCTTCGTGAACAAGGAGCCCGAGGCGATCGGCACCACGCAACGGTCGGGCAGCTCGAAGCCCAACTGCTCTGCGATCTCATACGCGAGCGTCTTCGATCCCTCGGCGTAATAAGGCCTCAGGTTGACGTTCACGAACGCCCAGTCGCGCTCAGCCGAGAGCTCCGTGCAGAGCCGGTTGACGTCGTCGTAGTTGCCCTTCACCGCGACCAGTTTCGTGCCATAGATGCCGGTCGCGAGGATCTTCTGCTCCTCCAAGTCGGCCGGAATGAACACGTAGGACTCAAGACCTAGCGCGGCGCCATGTGCCGCGACAGAGTTGGCCAGGTTGCCCGTGGAGGCGCAAGCGATCGTCTCGAAGCCCAGCTCGCGAGCGCGCGCCGTGGCAACGGAGACGACGCGGTCCTTGAACGAGTGGGTGGGATTGGCAGCATCGTTCTTGACCCACACCTCACGCAACCCCAGGCGCTGCGCGAGCCGGTCAGCCTTGATCAGAGGCGTGCACCCGGCCGGGAGGCCGGTGCGTGAGGCGAGGCGACCGGAGGGGCCGGGAGGACCGTCCACGACCGGCAGGAAGTCGGCATAACGCCAAATGTTCTGCGGACCCCCTTGGATGCGCCGGCGCAATCCGTCGACGTCACCACCCAAGCGGCTGTGGTCGTATGCGACCTCGAGTGGCCCGAAGCAGCGATCGCATACGTACAACGCCTCAAGGGGATACTCGGTACGGCACTCTCTGCATCTAAGGTGTGTGACAGCCACGAGGGGCTCCTTCCATGAATTCGTCTTCGCCGGTGAACCGTGTGGCAAAGACTGGAAGCCCGCCACACATCTCTCTGGAATTGGCACCTGCCGCTTTTACACGGTGGTTGTCGGGGGTTCACTGGGCCAGGTCCCTCCACCCCTCTGGATGTGTTCAGCTATGTGCGGCGCATTATAGGAGGCTCGGCGACGGAACGCAAGACCCGTCGCACCACGGCTTGCAGGAGACTCTTCGAAGCCTGGGAAGCGAGAGCTCGTAACGCATCACCCTCTGCGGTGTACGGGCCTTCAGTGAACACCGACGTGAGCCTCGAAGGCACCACTGAGGAGACGCCCTCAAGCGCGGCTGAGAGCGTCTCGGTTGAGCGGCCCGAGCCCTTCGAGCCGTCCGTCCCGGCCGAGCAGCCCGACGTGTTTGAGCCGCTCAGCCCGGCCACCAAGAAGCGCATGCTGATCATCGTCAATCCGTACGCCACCACGGTCTCCGACCGGCTGCGTCACCTCGTCGTATACGCGCTTCAAGGCCGCTACGAGGTGGATGCGGTCGACACTGAGGCACGGGGCCACGCGATCGAGCTGTGCCGGGAGGCGGCCCACGAGGGCTATGACGTGGTGGTGGCTTTCGGCGGCGATGGCACAGTCAATGAAGTTGCCAACGGCCTGCAGGGCTCCCCCACACCGCTCACCTGCTTGCCTGGTGGTTCGGCCAACGTTTACGGCAAGATCCTCGGCATCCCCGGCGAGCTGGTCGACGCGACCGAGCACCTGCTGGGGATGGCCGACGACTGGCGACCTCGTAAGGTCGATCTCGGCGTCGTCAACGGTCGCTGCTTCACGTTCGCCTCGGGGCTTGGCCTCGACGCGAGTGTCGTTAAGCGAGTGGATTCCAACCCGCACCTGAAGGCACGCTTCGGCGCCTACTACTTCACGTGGGCGGCCGTGAGCACATTCACGCGCCGCTACATCCTCAAACCGCCTCACCTCACCGTCGAGCTGGGCGGGGAGCGGCACACAGGGGTCACCGCGATTGTGCAGAACGGCTCGCCGTTCACCTACTTCAAGGACCGTCCGATCGAAGTGGCCGAGGCGTCTGAGCTTGACTCGGGAACGTTGCAGACAAGCGTGTTGCGTCGCGCACGCCCCTTCGACATGCCCTCGATCGCCTTTCGTGCATTCTCCAAGCGTGCCCGGGTCACCCGCCACCGGCAAGTCGTCTCGCTGGCCGAGACGCTCGAGTTGAGCGTCTCCTCAAGTGACGGGGACCCTCTGCCCCTGCAGGTGGACGGCGACTACTTGGGCGACGTGATGCAGGCGCACTATTCCGTGCTCCCGCACGCCCTCAGCGTCATTTCCTGACAGACCCCGCGATCGGCCCAACACGTGTGCAAGGGCCTACTTTCCTATCGGGCACCGATCCAGCCGCGCGAGAGGCTAGCCGGCCCCGCCAGGCGTCACGCGGTAGGCATCGAACACGGCCTCGGTGTTGCGCAGACGCGAGATCGCACCCTTCAGGCTCTGCGTGTCGGCAAGCTCGACCACGAAGCGATTCTTGACCATCGGCGGACTCGACAGGCAACGTGCTTCAAGAATATTGGCGCCGGACTCTGAGAATGCGCGCGAGAGATCCTCGAGCAGGCGGTGGCGATCCCACGCGTCGATATGGATTTCCACGACGAACGAGGTCGCCTGGTCGCCTTCCCAGCTTACGCCCGTGAAGCGTTCAGGATTGCGTTGCAAGAGCCTTGCGTTGGGGCAGTCCTTACGGTGGATTGTGATCCCGCGACCGAGCGAGATGTAGCCCACGATCGGATCGCCTGGCACCGGCCGGCAGCACTTGGCCAAGCGCAGCATCACGTCCTCCACCCCATCCACCCTGATCCCGTACTGGCCCGAGGAGCTTGTCGGCCGCTGGCGCGGGCGTCCCACCTTGAGCAGGTCGGTGGCGCTGGCCTCGCCGTCAGCGGCCTCGCCCTGCTTCAGGCGCTGCAACACTTTGTTGACGACCACCTTCGGTGAGATCTTGGCGCCGCCGAGCGCGATGTAGAAGTCGTCGGCCTTGCGATAGCCCATCTCCCTGATCACGTCGGCCAGCAGCGCCGAGCCAGTGATCTTCTGGGCCGGCAAGCCCTGCTTCTTGAGGTGCTCCTGCAAGAGCTCACGGCCGGTGTGCTCGGTGCCCTCGCGCGACTCGGCCTTGAACCACTGCTTGATCTTGTTGCGTGCCCTGGTCGTCTTGACCATCGCCAGCCAGTCGCGCGAAGGCCCGCGCTCGCGCTTGGCGGTCAGGATCTCCACGATGTCGCCCGAGCGCAGCTCGTAGTGAAGCGGCACGATCTTGCCGTTTACCCGTGCGCCCACGCAGCGGTGGCCGATCTCGGTGTGCACCTCATAGGCGAAGTCCAAGGGCGTCGCTCCAGCCGCGAGCGACTTGACCTCGCCCTTGGGCGTGAACACGTACACCTCGTCCTCGAACAGGTCGATCTTCAGGCTCTCCATGAACTCCTGCGGGTCTGACATCTCCTTTTGCCAGTCGAGCATCGAACGCAACCACTTCATCTTCGCGTCGTCGCCGTTGGTCGCCGCCGAGTCCTCCTTGGACTGCGGGCGCTGCTTGTACATCCAGTGCGCGGCCACGCCGAACTCGGCCATCTCGTGCATGTCTCCGGTGCGGATCTGGATCTCCAAGGGACGTCCCTCGGGCCCGATCACCGTTGTGTGCAAGGACTGGTACATGTTGAACTTGGGCATCGCCACGAAATCCTTGAAGCGTCCCGGCAAGGGCTTCCACAGGGAGTGGATCACGCCGATCGCCCCGTAGCAGTCCTTGACCGACTCCACGATCACGCGCATCGCGGTCAGGTCGTAGATCTCGTTGAACTCGCGGCCCTTCTTGGTCATCTTCGAGTAGATCGAGTAGAAGTGCTTGGCACGTCCGGCGATCTGCGCGGTGATACCGACCGTCTCGAGCTCCGCGGCTAGATAGTCGCCGGCCTCGGACACGTAGCGCTCGCGATCCTCGCGCTGCTGAGAGACGAGCTCCTTGATCTCCTTGTACTTGCGTGGGTGAAGCGTGGCGAAAGCTAGATCCTCGAGCTCCCACTTGATCGCATGGATGCCGAGCCGGTGGGCGATCGGCGCGTAGATCTCAAGCGTCTCGCGCGACTTCTTCGAGCTGCTTCTGCTTTGGCATCGCATCGATCGTGCGCATGTTGTGCAAGCGGTCGGCGAGCTTGATCAGGATGACCCGCACATCGCTTGCCATGGCCACCATCATCTTGCGGTAGTTCTCCGCCTGGGCCTCGTCGCGCGACTGGAAGGTGATCCCGGTCAGCTTTGTGACGCCGTCCACAATCTGCGCGATCTCCTCGCCGAAGCGCTCGCGCACCTCCTCGAGCGAAGCAGAGGTGTCCTCCACCGTGTCGTGCAAGAGCGCCGCGCACAATGTCTCGGTGTCAAGGCGCATGCCCGCGCAGATGCGCGCCACGCCGACCGGATGCACGATGAAGTCCTCACCCGACTTGCGGCGTTGGGCCGCATGGTGCTCACAGGCGAACACGAACGCGTCTTCCACGCGTTCACGATCGATCTCGACGACAGCGTCGGCGGCGTGCTCAGAGACGATCGCGAACAGATCGTCGAGCAGGCGCCGCTCGAGCTCGCTCAGCTCTGCGCGACGGCCGCGACGAGAGGTGTCGGCAAGGGAAACAGTGTGGACTGAGCTGGGCCGGCTTTGGGACATGGCTTAAGGGTAGCCTCCTTGCCAACTGGTTGGGCATGACGAAGCACCAATCGGGGCTCGCTGACCCCCCTCCACTCGTTTACCTCAAGCGCAAATGTCGCATCGACAGGTTCGCCCTCGGTGACGCCGAGCCTGCCATCCTTGCCGAAGGCGACCGCGCGCGCGTGTACTCCACCGGACTCGACGGTGAAACGGGCGTGCTTGCCCTCGCCCATTGGGCGCACATCACGCAACACGGCGTTCTCGACCATCAGTGAGACGGCCGGGTTGCCGCGCCCGAACGGAGCAAGCGTGGCGAGCTCCTCGGCGAGCTCCATGCCGAGCTGTGGGCCGGCCACGATTGCATCCACGCGCTCGTGCGCGACCAGGTCATCGGCGCAGAGCACGCTCGCGGCGTGCTCCTCGAGTGCCTCGGCAAACGCCGCCACAGAGCCACGCTCCAACTCGACACCGGCGGCGGCACTGTGACCGCCATAGCGCACGAGATGTCCGGCACAGGCCGTCAAACCAGCAAGTAGGTCATACCCGTCGATGCTGCGACCCGAACCGCGGCCGCTCTCGTCATCGAGTGCGATCAGCACCACCGGCCGGCGATGGCGCTCGGCCAAGCGCGAGGCGACGATCCCGATCACGCCCGGATGCCAACCCTCGCCCGCGAGCACATAGGCAGAGCGGCTACCGGGGTCCCCAATCTGCGATACCTGCGCTTCGGCTTGAGTGCGGATCGCCTGCTCTGTATGTCTGCGCTCGCTGTTTGCACGGTCTAGCTCATCCGCGATTTGAGCGCCGCGCAAAGGATCGTCGGTAAGGATCAACTCGAGCGCCGCGTCGGCTCTGTAGAGACGTCCCGCGGCATTGATGCGAGGAGCAAGCCCGAACCCCACGGCACGCTCATTCACCTTGCCAGGCTCCACGCGGGCCACCGACATCAGCGCGCGCAACCCAGGCTTCGGGGTGGTGGCGAGCGCGTGTAGGCCGCTGCGCACAAGACTGCGGTTCTCACCGACCAGCTCAACCACATCAGCGATCGTCGCAAGCGCCACCAGGTCGAGGTCCTGATCGGCTTCGCTCCGATCGTGTCCGGCGGCCTCGAGTGTGGCTTGAGCAAGCTTGTGAGCCACAGCGGTTGCACACAGCTCCGCGCAGGGATAGCCGCACAGGCCTGGGTGAACAATCGGGGCATCCGGCAAGGTGCCGTCGGCACGTGGCAGGTGGTGGTCACTGACGATCACCTCGATCCCTAAGGAGCGCGCCAAGGCGACCTCCTCGACCGCGGTTATCCCACAGTCCACAGTCACCAGCAGCTTTGTCCCCCGCTGGGCGAGCAGTTGCACAGTGGCGACACTCAACCCGTAGCCATCGGCTCGGTCCGGGAGATACCAGTCCACCCGCGCGCCGAGCTTGCGCAGCGCGCGCACGAGCACCGCTGTCGAGCACACGCCGTCGACGTCATAGTCACCATGGATCGTGATCAGGCGTCCGGCCTTCGCATTCTCGACGATCAGGGCGGCCGCGTCGCGCAAGCCGGCAAACGCATCCAGCTCATGGCTCTCGTCGGCCGCAAGGAAGGCACGTGCACGCTCCGGGTCGCTGTAGCCGCGCCGCACAAGCGTTTGCGCGATCGCATCGCTCACGCCAAGTCGCTCGCACAAAAGCGCTGTGGCTCTGGTGCTGCAATGGGCCAGATCGAAGCGAACCATGCCCGGACACTACGGTGTGGACTAGACGGAACCGCCACGCGGCCCAAAGACAGGCGGAACCCGCTCCCCGCTTAAGGCTTGGACGGCCGTACTCAGGCGCGGAGCTCTTCGATGGGAGTCGCTTCGCGGCGCGCGCCCTCGAAGTAGACGGCGGCTATCCCAAGCAGCGCACCGGGAACCGCATAGAGAACAACGGCTATGTCGGTTACTTTGAGGCCGGGTACGCCGAAGGAACCACTCTTGATCCCGTAGATCAAGAGCCCCGAGAGGATCGCTCCCACGAGCGAGCCAACAAACGCTCCCACGATCCCGCCCCAGAAGCGGTCGGGCAGGAAGATCGTGAAGTGCCAGATCGACAGGCCCATCATCACCCAGCCGAGCATTCCCATCAGCGGATCCCCCTCTGAAGAGTGTGGATGACAAGGCGTACAGCCATCAACGTGCCCTCCCGTGCCTGCGGTTTCGCGACCGGCGCGGCTTGCCGCCCTGGGGGGCGTCCTTCTTTAGCACCAGGTCCTCCGGGTTCAGGTCGGCGGTCGGATCGCGCTCAGGCACTGTGTCCTCCGTTGTGTCCTTGCCATTCACCGTGTCCGGCTGCCTGACCTCTGCCTTGGCGGCGCCCGTGCGTCGTGAGCCGGTAGCGCGTCCACGTCGTGAGGCCACGCCGGTCGGAGTGCGTCCCGATTGTTGCTCTGCAAGCTCCGGTCCAATCTCTCGCACCAGCTCGTCGAACTCCTCCTTTGAGAGCTGCTCCCCGGGCTCGTCCGTAGCGACTGCCCCACTGCGGCGGCCGCGCTTGCCCTTGGGAGCCGGCTCGACGTCGACCGGGTTATCGCCGAGCGCCGTGGCATAGGCGGGCACGTAGCCCAGGTCGCGCACGATGCGCGCGCGGCGGTTGCGGTAAACGCCCTCGCGCTCCTTCCAGTGCGTGAGCACAGGAGAGGCGATGAAGATCGAAGAGTAAGCCCCTGAGGCAATCCCAACAATCATCGCGAAGGCGAAGTCCTTCAACGTGGTCCCCCCGAACAAGAGGATCGCGGTTACGGGCAACAGCGTGCAGAAGCTGGTGGCAAGCGAACGAGTCAGGACCTCTGACATGGAACGATTGACAATCTGCGAGAACGCTGCCCGTGGCATGCGCGGCACGTTCTCGCGCACGCGATCGAACACGATGATGGTGTCGTACATCGAATAGCCCAGGATCGTGAGCAGTGCCGCCACGGTGGAGGTCGTCACTTCACGACCAGTGAGCGCATACACGCCACTGGTTATCAACAGGTCGTGCATCAAGGCGATCAAAACGGGGACCGCGTACTTCCATTCGAACCGCAACGCAATGTAGGCGGAGATCACCAGTAGCGAGGCGATGATCGCGATGATCGCGCTTTTGGCGACCGTCTGGCCGAACGTCGGCCCGATCGATGTGTTCGAGAAGTTCTTCGTCCCGGGCGCCTGCGGCCCCGATCCAAACTTTTTGTCGAGCGCTTCCTTGACTTTCACCACTTCTTCAGGCTTGAGCTTCTTCAGGGAGATCTGGAAGCCCTGTCCACCGATGCTCTTGTTGGAGAACCCTTGGATCTCAGCGTTCGGGTATCCGGCTTCAGTCATTGCGGACTGCACCTGGCTCTCATTGACATGCTTGACGAAGGCAGTCTCTATCCGCGTGCCCGACGTGAAGTCGATGCCCAGGTTCAGACCCTTGCCCCCGATAGCGAGCGCACCGATCATCAGGATGCAACCCGACAGCGAGAAGAACCAGCGCGAGGCGCCCATGAAATCGAACGTCCATTTGCGGGTTCTCTTGCTCGCCCCCAGGAGGGCCGGATGAGAGACCGCTCGCGAGCGTCCCATCGCACCGAGTGCCGCCTGTGTGGCGAGCACGGCGGTGAACAGCGTCAAGAGCGTGCCGATCCCCAGGGTGAAGGCGAACCCCTGCACTTCAGAGGTTGCCAGGGCGAACAGGATGAACGCCGTCATGAACGTCACCACGTTGGCGTCGACGATCGCCGCGAAACCGCGCTTGTAGCCCGTGGCGATACCCGCGGCGATCGAGCGCCCACCGCGGATCTCCTCCTTGACGCGCTCGAAGATCACGATATTCGCATCCGCGGCGATGCCGATCGTGAGGATCAAGCCCGCGATGCCAGGCAAGGTCAGCGTGATCGGTATCAGCTTGATCAGAGCAAAGAAGTAGATCCCGTAGATCACCAGGCCGCCCACGGCGATCATGCCGAGCACGCGGTAGAAAACAAGCAGGAACAGGCACACGATCAACAAGCCGACGAGCCCGGCAATCAGGCCCTGTTTGAGCGCGGTCTTGCCGAGCGTGGCTGAGACCTGCGACTGGGAGATCAGTTCGAGCTTGATCGGCAGTGCGCCGGACTGGAGCTCATCGGCGAGGTTCTGTGCGGATGTGAGCGTGAAGCCGCCCGATATCTGCGAGCCGGTAGTCGGGTCGATCCCTTCCGGATTCGCCGTGTAGTCGATGAATGGAGCGGTGATGATCTGGTTATCGAGCACGACCGCGAAATGCTGTTGGGCGCCTTCTTTGGAGACGCCCGGTAGCTGTTCGCGCTGCCCGCGTTCGGCGACTTCACGCGTCACACGCTTGAACGTCGAGATCCCTTTTTTGTCGAATTCGAACGTAACGTTCGGGGCGCCCGAGCCGCCGTTGTCAAAGCTCTGGCGCGGGTTCTTGATTTCCTGGCCGTTGAGCACCGGGTTGTCGTTGAGCACATACCAGCTTTCGGGGGAGGCCTGTGTGACTTTGCCTTCCTTACCAGTGATCGGTTGTGCCTGGGCGAGCACCGTGCCGGGATTGACCCGCACCACCTTCGTCTTCACGCCCGGTGGAGCCTTGTAGCCGTCCGCGTAAATATCTTGTTCGGTGTCCTCGGGCCCTTTCAAGACCTTTTTGTGGGTGGTGTCGAGCAGGTACCACTGGCCATAGATGCACCCGTTGATCTGCTTGGGGGTGCACCCTTGCTCGTAGGTGGTGTCGTTTTTACGAATGATCGCGGGGCGCTTGATCGCTCGCTGCACCGCTTCGTACTCCGGTAGGCCCGTCTCGGCTTGAGCAGGCTGGGGACCTCCCGTCACCTTCGGTTCGATCGTCTGCGGCGCTTTGCCATCCGGACCGATCACGTTTGGCTCCCAGTCATAGAAGAACAGCTGGGCCGTCTTACCCACCTGCTGCTGGGCACGTGCCGCGTTGCTCACGTCGGGCAAAGCGACGTCGATTTCGCTGTTTCCCGTGCGCTGGATTTCAGGCTGGGCGACGCCAAGCTGATCAACGCGCTTGCGCATGATGTCGATCGCGCGGTTCAGCGATTCGGTGTCCACCTTGGCTTCGGCGGTAGCGCGGCCTTGGTAGATCAGCTGCACGCCACCCTTCAGGTCGAGGCCGAGACGGGTGGGCTTGGTGGCGATGACGACCAGCGAGACGGCCACGAGTCCCGCGACGATCAACAGCACGAGTGTATTTCGGCGACGGCTGCCCATTGCCTTGGAGCCTACTTGTCGGGAGTGAGCACGAGCAGCAGCCCACCGTCATCGTCGTATGCCGGGAACATGTCGGCCTTCGCGTTCGCATCCACATCGCGCTCGCCACTGACCTGGACAGGCACATCGAGAGCGCGCACACCCCACTCGAGCACCGTTTCGACTGGATCGTCGCCGTTTCCGAAGGTGAGGCCAAGGACTTGCTCCACCCGTTGGCCGATCACTTCCTCCTCCTCAAGGCCTGTAAACGCGAACGAGTTGCGCCCGCAGCCGATCACTCGCCCCTCTCCGTCGCACACGAAGAACGCGGCGTCTGGGGCGGGGAAGTAGTCGTCGAGCAACTCGAACAGAAAGGCGAAACCACACTTGACGCAACCCTTGGGTTGGCGCGTAAAGCCGATATTGCGATCGATCTCTCGCGTGCGGTGTCCGCAGTTGGGGCAGATGAACGGATGGGCCATGTGACTTCACAGAGTAGGGGAGCCGGCGAGTCGGCGTGCGACCGGCACAGCCGCGAGTGGCGTAGCGTCTGTCACGCGCCCGAACCCCGTCGCCGATCTCGTCGTAGGCCGGCTTCGCTAGAAGAGGGAGCTCCCCTTGGTCTGCGGCGCCGGCAGGTCAAGTCCCAGGTGCGCGAACGCGGCGGCCGTAGCTGTCCTGCCACGTGCAGTGCGCTTGATCAGACCTTGTTGGAGCAGATATGGCTCATAGACATCCTCGATCGTGTCCTGCTCCTCGCCGACCGCCACCGCTAGTGTCGAGAGCCCCACGGGACCGCCGTCGAACTTCACGCAGATGGCTCTCAAGATCTCCCGGTCGAGGCGGTCAAGACCTTGCTCATCCACCTCCAGCAACTCGAGCGCTCCCTGCGCGGCGTCCTCGCCCACGACACCATCCAGGCGCACCTCGGCGTAGTCACGTACGCGCTTGAGCAGGCGGTTGGCCACGCGCGGGGTCCCGCGGCTGCGAGATGCGATCGCGCGTGCGCCCTGCTCGTCGATGTCGATCTGCAGGATTTCCGCCGAGCGACGAACGATCCGTGCGAGCTCATCGACGTCGTAGTGCTCCAGGCGTGCCTGTATCCCAAAGCGGTCGCGCAGCGGTGTGGTCAGCAGGCCTGCCCGGGTGGTCGCCCCCACCAGCGTGAACTGGGGCAGCTCGAGTGTCACGACACGTGCGCCAGCACCCTGCCCGACGGTGATGGGCAGGCGACGGTCCTCCATCGCCGGGTAGAAAGTCTCCTCCAAGGTCCGTGGCAACCTGTGGATCTCGTCCACGAAGAAAACGCTGCGCGGCTCCAAGGCAGTCAGAAACGCCGCGATGTCACCCTTGCGCTCCAGTGCCGGTCCAGCGGTCTGAACGAACGGCACGTCCAGCTCCGCCGCGACGATTTGTGCAAGCGAGGTCTTTCCCAGCCCGGGTGGGCCCGCAAGCAGCAGGTGGTCGAGTGCCTCACCCCGCGCGCGCGCGGCCTCGATCGCAACCGCAAGTTGTTCGCGCAGAGTGGCTTGTCCGATGAAATCGTCAAGCGCACGTGGGCGCAGCGAACGGTCGAGTTCGTCCTCGGGAGTGAGATAAGGCGTTTGGATACGTTCGGCTTGGGTCATGGCGATGAGCGCCTCATGCGGCGCGGCGGGCGGTGCGCAGAGCGTCGGCGATCAGCTCCTCGGGGCTGTCCCCGTCGAGGTCGCGCAACAACTCGTCCGCCTCGAGCGCGTTGTAGCCAAGCGCCACGAGTCCCTCATGGGCGAGCGCCCTGGGACCCGAGGCATGAGTCACCACTCCCCCGCTCTCGATCTCCACGTTGACTCCCACCTTCTCACGCAGCTCGACGATGATGCGCTCGGCGGTGCGCTTGCCGATGCCCGGCACGGCTTGAAAACGTGCGGCGTCGGCGCCGGCGATCGAGGCGAGCAACTCACGTGGTGGACCGCTTGAGAGAACCGCCACGGCGACCTTCGGCCCGATCGCCTGCACAGAGATGAGCATCAGGAACAGGTCCCGCTCCTGCTCAGAGTGAAAGCCGTGCAACAGGAGCGCGTCGTCGCGAACGACAAGATGGGTGTGAAGCGTCGTCTCGTGCCCGACGGGCGGTACGTGGCGGAGGGTCTCGCTGGAGACGGCCATGCGGTAGCCCACTCCGGCGCACAGGACCACCACGTGGTCGGGCCGGCGCAGCGCCACCTCGCCGCGAACGAGCGCGATCATGCCCCTACCTGCGCTGGTTGGAGCGCCCGGCCGATCGCGTCGGCAAGCGGCGTGCCGTTGACGTGGCAGACGGCCACGGCGAGCGCATCGGCGGCATGGTCGCTGTGCGGCAGGCTCGGCAGAGCGAGCAAGGTCTGGACCATGCGTGCCACCTGGTCCTTTGCGGCACGACCACTGCCGCACACGGCCGACTTGACCTGCTGAGGGGTGTAGGAGAAGCACGGGATGCCCCGCTCTCCTGCGATCAGCATCGTCACCCCACGCGCCTGTCCCACGGCGAAGGCGCTTTGCGCGTTTTGGCCGAAATACAGCTGCTCGAGCGCCATCGCCTGACAATCGTGCTCGTCCAATAGCTCGCGTATCCGCGCCGCGATGGTTGCGAGGCGCCGCTCCGCAGGGAGGTCGGCGGCGGTTTGGATCACGCCGCCATCGAGCGCCGCGAGCCGGCTGTCCGCGCGTGCGACCACGCCGTAGCCGGTGTTGGCGAGCCCTGGGTCTATGCCGAGCACGATCATTCCTTGAAGGATTCTGCGCGCCGCTCCGGACGCCTGCCTGCCGTAGGCTGGCGGGCAATGTCCGAGACGACGCCCGAGAAGCCCAGTGAGACTCTTGCCGAGTGGTTCGAGCGTGAGGGGCTGCTCGACGGTCTCGAAGGCGCCGGGCGCGAGGAGCGCTTGCGGCTGCTCGAGTGGCTGCACGAGGACGGCGTGGGGATCGAGGATCTGCGACGTCATACGGCGGAGGGCACGATCATGTTCGTGCCGGCGGAGCGCGTGATCGCCGGACATCGGCGCTACACCGCCGAGGAGATCGCGAGTCAGGCGGGTACCGAGATCGAGTTCCTGCTGGCCGCGCGGCGCGCGGTCGGGCTGCCGGTCACCGGCCCGCACGACCGTGTTTACCTCGAGGCGGACCTCGAGTCGGCGCGGATAGCAAGCTTGGCGAAGGCGGCCGGAATCTCCGAAGGGGAGATCATCGAGCTGATGCGGACGCTCGGCCGTGGGCTCGCGCAATCGGCGGAGGCGATGCGAGCATTGACGTTGCGCCTCGTGCTGGAGCCGGGAGTGAGCGAGCACGACCTCGCACAGCGCTATGCGCTGGCGGCCTCTCAGCTCTCCCCCATGCTGGGGCCGTTGATCACGAACCTGCTCACGCTGCATCTGCTCCAAATGGCTGAGAGCGAGGCGATCAGCGCGGCCGAGCGGATCGGGGGCCGGCTGCCGGGCTCCCGCGAGGTGATCGTGTGCTTCGCCGACCTGGTTGGCTTCACGCGACTCGGGGAGGAGGTTCCGCCCGATGAGCTTTCGCGACTGGCGGTGCGCCTGGAGGCGCTGGCAAGCGAAGTGGCGGCGCAGCCCGTGAGGCTCGTCAAGACGATCGGCGACGCGGTGATGCTGACCTGTGCCGAGCCGCAACCATTGATCGACGCCACCATGGACCTGATCGACGCGGCCGCGCAAGAGGGTGAGGAGTTTCCCGGGCTGCGCGCCGGCATGGCCAGTGGAGCGGCGCTCAGTCGTGCCGGCGACTGGTTTGGGCAGCCTGTGAATCGTGCCAGCCGCATCACCGCGATAGCCCGGCCGGGGAGCGTGCTGGCCGAGCGGGCGGTACGCGAGCTTGCCAAGGAGAGCTACAAGTGGTCCTACGCGGGCGAGCGGCGCGTGCGTGGGATTCGCGAGCCGATCGCGCTCTACAGGGCGCGTAGGCTCTCCTCGAGCGCGGCTTGAACACGCGAGCGCCAAGGAACTTCACCCGACTCCCACAGATCGTTGAGTGCGACCGCGTCCTTGTAGGTGTCCATGCACTCCCAGAAGCCCTCATGGCGGTAGGCATGCAGCTCGTTCGCAATCACTAGATGCTCCAGGGGATCGCGCTCGAGCACGCTGTCGTACTCCAAATAGTCCAGCACGCCGGGCTCGAAGCAGAAGAAGCCACCGTTGATCCAATGCTCTGAGCGTGGCTTCTCGCGAAAGCCGAGCACTCGGCCTTCATGAGCGTCCAGCTCGGTGACCCCGAACTGCAGCTCGGGGCGTACCACGGTCATCGTCGCCAGCTTGCCATGGCTACGGTGGAACTCGAGCAGTGCCGTCAAGTCGATGCTGGCCAGCCCGTCGGCGTAAGTCGCACAGAAGGCCTCGCCCGCAACGTGCTCTTGCAGGAGCTTGATGCGCCCACCGGTCGGTGTGTCGAGGCCGGTATCGACGCAGCGCACATCCACTCCCTCTGGCCACGAGGCGTCCTGGGCGAAGCGTCCTATCAGCTCACCCTTGTACCCGGTGGCGAGCAGGAACCGTGTGAACCCCTGCACGGCATAGAGCTGGATCACGTGCCAGAGGATTGGCAACCCGCCGATCTCCACCAAAGGCTTGGGGATCTCCTGTGTGTGCTCACGCAGGCGCGTACCGCGCCCGCCGCAGAGGATCACGACCGACGGTCGGATTCCCTGGCCCGTCATGCGCGTCCGCTTCCCGAGCGGTCGCGGCTCATCCGGCGACGCGTTCGAGCACCTCGGCGGGGGCGTCGAAGTTGGCGTACACCTCGTCAACGTCGTCGAGCTCGTCGAGTACGTCGATCAGCTTCATCAAACGGACCGTCTGGGACTCATCGATCGGCACGAGCGTCTTGGGGCGGTAGGCGAGCTCGGCGCTCTGGATCTCGATGCCGGCCTCCTCGAGTGCTCCGCGCACCGCCGCGAAGTCGGCCAAGGCGGTAATCACCTCGAAGACGTCCTCGTCAATCGAGATGTCCTGGGCGCCGGCCTCGACTGCCACCATGAGATCGTCCTCAGAGTAAGCGCCCGAGTCGACCGCGATCGAGCCCTGCTTCTCGAACAGGTAGGCCACTGAACCGGGCTCGCCGAGATTGCCACCGTGCTTGGAGAAGGCGTGGCGCACATCGGCGCCGGTGCGGTTGCGGTTGTCGGTGAGCGCCTCGACGAGCACCGCAACGCCGCCGGGTCCATAGCCCTCATACAGAACGGTCTCGATCGCGTCGGCCTCGCCGCCCTCCCCCGTGCCTTTGGCGATCGCACGCTCGATGTTGTCCTTGGGCATCGAGGCCGCCTTGGCCTTGGCAATCGCCAAGGCAAGCGGCGCGTTGCCCGTCGGATCGCCGCCGCCATCGCGTGCGGCGACCGTGACGGCGCGCGCGAGCTTGGTGAACTGCTGGCCGCGACGGGAGTCGACGATCGCCTTCTTGTGCTTGATGGAAGCCCACTTGGAATGTCCAGACATGGCCATGAGGATACTTCGAGGCGCCCACGTCTAGGATTGGCGACCGCATGAGCATCGACCCGAGCATCTTCAAGGCGTATGACATCCGCGGCCTGTATGGCGAGCAGATCGACGGCGAGACCGCCCTTGCGATCGGTCGTGGCTTTGCCCGGGTGCTGTCCGCGCTGTCTGGCAAGCCCACCACCGACCTGCATGTGGGTTTGGGCCGCGACATGCGTCTCACTGCTCCGGAGCTAGCGGCGCGCTACCGCGAGGGCATCCTGATGGAGGGCGCCTCCGTACTGGACGCTGGGCAGGTGGGCACAGAGATGCTCTATTACCTGGTCGGCTCACGCGAGCTCGACGGTGGCCTGATGTGCACCGCCTCGCACAACCCGAAGGCCTACACAGGGGCAAAGCTCGTACGCGAGGGAGCCATCGCACTCTCTGGAGACGAGGGCATCCAGGACATCCGCCTCGCGATCGAAGCAGGCTTTGACACGCCGGGGGGCGCCCCTCATGACGGGGGACAAGCAGGCGGTGGGGGCACGTCGGCGCTCGGCACGCTGCAGGAAGTCGACGTCTATGAGGAGTTCCAGGTCGCCGCGCTCGCGATGGTCGACGCCGAGGCAATCAAGCCTCTGAAGGTCGTTGTGGACGGCGGCAATGGCATGGCCGGGCCGATGGTCGGACCGCTGCTGGACCGCCTCGGCCTCGACTTGATCGAGACCTATTGGACACCCGACGGCAACTTTCCCGATCACGAGCCCAATCCGCTGCTACCGGAGAACAGGACGTTCATCATCGAGAAGGTGCGCGAGACTGGCGCCGATCTGGGGATCGCGTGGGACGGGGACGCCGACCGCTGCTTTTTCATCGACGACACCGGGGAGTTCGTGGACGGCGATTTCCTGACGGCGCTGTTGGCAGAGTCGCTGCTTGGCAAGAGCCCAGGCTCAGCCATCCTCTATGACGTGCGGGCCAGCTGGGCGGTGCCCGACACCGTCAAGCGCGCGGGTGGCACCCCGCACATCAACCGCGTGGGCCATGCTTTCTTCAAGACGCGGATGCGCAAGGAGGGTTCGCTGTTCGGCGGCGAGGTCTCAGGGCACTACTACTTCAGGGACTTCTACTGTGCCGACTCGGGCACGATCCCTGCACTCTTGATCCTGGAGCAGCTCTCCAAGCAAGGCAAACGCCTCTCAGAGCTCTTGAAGCCCTACCGCGAGCGATACTTCATCTCCGGTGAGATCAACACCGAGGTCTCAGACCAAGAGGCGAAGATGAAGGAGATCTCAGAGCGCTACTCCGACGCCAAGCAGGACTGGCTGGACGGTGTGTCGATCGACTACGAGGACTGGCACTTCAACGTGCGTCCTTCCAACACCGAGCCCTTGCTGCGTTTGTGTCTGGAGTCGTTGCGATCACGCGAGCACATGGAAGAGGCTCGCGACGAGGTGCTCGAGCTGATCCGCTCGTGAAACAAATCGCGGTGCCCTACGCGCGCGCGTGGGGCACCCGTTTTTCGAACACCGCACACCAGGCCGTCTGGGTTTGCTCATGAACCCCACCCCACCTGCTCGTCGCACGACTCCACCACTCCGCGCGCGCGCGCAAGGGGTGCACTGCTTGGCAATACCAACGCCCTTCGCGGTAGGACGGGTCAACTGCTACCTGATCGAGGACGAGCCGCTGACGCTGCTGGACGCGGGACCGAACTCGGCCACCTCGCTGACGGTGCTCGAGGCGGCCCTCGCGGAGCACGGCCATCGCCCTGAGGACTTGGAGCGGATCGTGGTCACCCACCAGCACATCGACCACATTGGCCTGGTCGACATCCTTGCCAAGCGCTCGGGAGCGGAGGTGTGCGCGCTCGATCTGCTGGCGCCGTGGCTTGCGAACTACAAGCAGGAGATGGAGGAGAACGACAGCTTCTCGGCGGAGATCATGCTGCGCAACGGCATCCCCCAGGATGTCGTGTACGCGCTGAGGGCCGTGTCGGCGAGCTTTCGCGCGTGGGGTGCCTCTGCCCAGGTCACCCGTCCACTCGCCGCGGGCGAGCTGCTCGAGTTTGCTTCACGGAGCTGGCGTGTACTTCAGCGCCCCGGGCACTCGCCATCTGACACCGTCTTCTGGGACGAAGTGTCAGGCGAGCTGTTCGGCGGCGACCACTTGATCAAGCACATCTCCTCCAACCCGCTTATCTCCAGGCCGCTTGGGCCCGTGTCCCCGCGCGGGGACACAGAAACGGAGATGAAGGAGGCAAGGCCCGGCGGCACCGATGAGCGCCCGCGCGCGCTGATGATCTACATGGACTCGCTACGAGCAACACAGAAGATGGAGCTTGAGGTCGTGTATGCCGGGCATGGCGAGCCGGTCGAGGATCACCGGACCCTGATCGACGAGCGTATGAAGATGCACGAGCGGCGCGCGAACAAGCTGTATGGGCTGATCGCCGAGCGCCCCAGCAACGCCTATGAGCTGGCGCAGGAGATGTGGGGCAACGTTGCCGTGACGCAAGCTTTCCTGACGCTGTCAGAGGTACTGGGGCATGTGGATCTACTGATCGAGGAAGGGCGCGTGAGCGAGCGCGAAGAAGCGGGCGTGACACGCTTCGAAGCCACTTGAAACAATAGAGTACAATAAACTCCATGACAGTTGGTTAGGAGGAGGGGTCGTGGAGAGCGCTGCATCAAATCCGCACCTGAACGTGTTCGAGCCCTATCGCGAGCTCTCACGCGGACACGAGGACCAGCTCACGCGGGCAGCGATGATCGTGCTACGCCTGGTGCCGCTGGCGCGCGAGACGCTGTTGCGGGCGATCGGGGAGCCCTCGCAAGCGCAGCTGCCTGATTGCGTGGTCGACATGCAGGCGACCAACCTGGTTGATCCCTCCGAGGAAAACGTGGCAAACGGTGCGGTACAGAGGGGACGCTTGGTGAGTGTCTTCCTGACCCCCGATACAGAGCCGTTCGAGCTAGCCGAAGACGTCACCGACACCGAGGACAATCAGCGCTTTGACGGTGTGCTTCGCTTCGACCCGGATCTCGTGGTGGTACTCGAGAGCAAGGTGTGCAGACGCTGGGCACGGCGCAATGGCCATCGCGTGGCCGAGCTGAACTTGAATGGGACGAGCTTTGGCCAGCGGCGCACCAGCGTGTTGCGCTGGCACGATCTGCTGGAGTCGTGGTGGCGTCTGGTCGAGCTGGGCGTGCTGGGTCCGGCGGAGCAGGCGATCGTCAAGGACGTGCTCTCCTACGCTCACCAGGACTTCGGCCAGCTGCTGCCGTTCGGCACGCTGAGGCGCGTCGGCACAGACCCCGTACGGCGCAAGTGGAGACTACGGTCGCTACTGCGCGAAGCAACCGGGATCGCGCCCGAGCGCGCGGGCCTCGTGCACGTACGACTGGACACGGCGCTGGGGGTCGCCTCGCTGCAGCGCGCGGCACTGGACATCGAGGAGGAGCGCCTCACCTTGCACTTGTGGCCGGGCGAGCTGAAGGCGCAGGCGGAGCAACTTTATGCGGGCGGGCGCGCGGAGAACCTGTGCGAGCTCCTGGGCACGGGCGGCCCGGGAGCTTGGCAGGTCAAGCCGCAGCCGCTACTCGGTTTTCGCAACGCGCCGGTACGCACCAGGGTGTACCTCACTTGCGAACTTGATCCGGGCGAGTATGCGCGGCGCTGGCAAGGCGAGGACTGGAAGAAGGTAGGTGCTCACCATCGCAACCACATCGTTCCCGAGCTGTGGCCTTGGCTGCTCGAGCGTGGCTATGCCTCAGAGTCAGACCAAGCGCGCCTTGACCCGTTCCTGCACGCGCTCGGACGCCGCTTCGCGCACCTGAGGCCCACAATCCACGTGTCACGCTCGTGGGACTGGAACGAAGCTGAGCGCCTCGACGACGAGGGCCTACTGTCCGGGGAGATCCATGACGCGCTCAATCGCGTGCTCGGCCTGCTGGGCGAGCCGCAATTGCCGCTGATGCTTCAGTCTGAGGAGGGGATCCCCTCCTCAGAGCCCGAGGCATCCGCGACAGCCGCGGACTCTGAGGCTCCCGAGCGGATCGGGGACACGGCGGCGGTGGCCTCAGGGCTTCCCTCGCCGGCGGGAGAGCCGCAGGCACTCTCGGCGGAGCCGGCGCTTGCGAGGACGTCGGCCAAGAACAGCCGGTGAAGGCGGTCGTCGGGTCCTAGCTCGGTATGGAAAGCAACGGCGGTGATGCGGCCTTGACGCGCGGCCACGGGATGGCCCTCGACCTCGGCCAGGATCTCCACGCCGGGACCGTGCTCGGCGATCCAGGGAGCACGGATGAAGACGCCACGCAGCGGTCCACCTTGAAGCCGCCGCACCTCCAAGTCGGCCTCGAAGCTGCGCAACTGGCGCCCGAAAGCGTTGCGCTCGGCGCGCATGTCCATGATCGCGAGATGCTCGCGGTCAAGCATGATCAAGCCGGCGCAGGAGCCGAGGATCGGTACACCGGCCGCCCCGGCCTGATCGACGTCCCCACCAGCCGGATCAGCGCTCTTCCCCGCCCCGGCGATCCCCGCGAGCCGGCGCAGAGGCTCAGCCAAGCCCTCACGCTCGATGCCCAAAGTCATCGTGGTGGACTCCCCGCCGGGAATCACCAAGCCGTCAAGACCATCGAGGTCTGCCGGCACGCGCACCTCGCGCACGCGCGCGCGTAGGCCCTCCAAAACGCGCCTATGCGCCTCGAAGTCCCCCTGCAGGGCAAGCACCCCCACCAACGGCTTCGCCGTCGGTGCCGGTGGTGCCGTCACCAACCGCGCTGGGCGAGCAACTGCTCGTCGGCCAACTTAGAGCTCTCCAAGCTGACCATCGCCGGTCCGAGGCCGCGCGAAGCGGCGGCGACACGCTCGGGGTCCTGCCAGTGGGTTGTGGCCTCGACGATCGCGAGCGCGCGGGCGGGCGGGTCCTCTGACTTGAAGATGCCCGAGCCGACGAACACGCCTTCGGCCCCCAAGGCCATCATCAAAGCCGCATCCGCCGGAGTGGCGATGCCGCCGGCACAGAACAGGACGACGGGCAGATGACCCTCGGTCGCAACCCGGCGCACCAGGTCAAGCGGCGCGGAGTGCTCCTTGGCGGCGCTCGCGAGCTCGCTCTCCTCCAAGGAACTCAAACGCCGGATCTCGCCCGTGATGCCGCGCATGTGGCGCACCGCCTCGACGATGTCGCCAGTGCCGGCCTCGCCCTTGGAGCGGATCATCGCGGCCCCCTCCCCAATGCGACGCAGAGCCTCGCCCAAATTGGTGGCGCCGCACACGAAAGGCACCTTGAAGGCCCACTTGTCGATGTGGTTGAACTCATCGGCGGGCGTGAGGACCTCGGACTCGTCGATGTAGTCGACCTCCAAGGCTTGAAGGACCTGGGCCTCGACGAAATGACCGATGCGGGCCTTGGCCATTACGGGGATCGTGACGGCCTCCTGAATGCCAGAGATCATCTCGGGGTCTGACATGCGCGCCACTCCCCCATCGCGGCGGATATCGGCGGGCACACGCTCCAAGGCCATGACGGCCGCGGCGCCCGCGTCCTCGGCGACCTTGGCCTGCTCGGACGTGACCACGTCCATGATGACGCCGCCCTTGAGCATCTCTGCCAGGCCGCTCTTGACGGTGAATGTCGCCTCGTCGCGCATTGCTTGTGATCTTATCCGGGCCGACGCATGGGAGCCGGGCCAGCCCGTACATGCACTTATCTCAGCCTCAGTACTAGTCGGTGCATGCACCGACTAGCCGGACCGTACATGTACGGTCCGGCTAGGGCCGCATGCGGCCCTGCTGTCCTGAACTGGGAAGGGAACGGAAGAAATGCGACTACTTGAGGCGGAAAGCCTTGATGCGGTCGTCGTACTGCGCCGTGTCCTTCGCGTACACGCCGTATGCCAAAGCCTGGATCAGGCTGAGCAAGGCTGTGTGCGAACGCACGTAAGCAGGGCTATTGGAGGAGTAGTAGAGCTTGATCTGGGCAAGCTTGGCCACCTCTGAGAGGGTGGCGTCGGTGATCGCGGCGGTCCTGGCCTTGCGGTGACGCGCCAGCTTCATTGCACGCACCACGAGCGGGTGGGGGCGACCGGCTGATAGGCCGATCACAAGCGTGGTCGAATCGATCCGCCCCAGTCGCGAGAGCGCCTCCTGGGAAGGGCTGGCAACGACATCTACGCGTAGGTCGAGCAGCATCAAGAGATGGCGCAGGTAACTTGCGAAGAAAGCCATTTGGTCTGTGCCCGCGACAAGCACCTTCTCGGCGCTGACGATTGCCTCGGTGAGCGCGTCGACTGCTGGGCGGGAGACCTTGCGGGCGGTCTCCTCCACGTTCAAGTGATCGGCCGCCAAGGCCGTCTCGAACTCGTTCTGGTCAAGCGAGAACAAGGGCGCGGAGGAGACGTCGCCGCCCACACCACCGTTGGACTGTGGGGTGGCGTGTATGCGCCGGTACTCTTCGCGCGCCGCGGCCTGCAACTCAGGGAAGCCCTCAAAGCCAAGGGCTTGGGAGAAACGAACTACGGTCGAGCTCGACGTGTTGGCTCGGCGGGCGAGCTCCTCCGCGGTCTGGAAGGCAGCCTCGTCGAGGTGGTCCACGATGTATTGCGCCACGTCCTTCTGTGAGCGCGAGCACTCGTCGAAGCGGGCCTGAATGTAAAGCGAAAGGCTCTGATGCTCACCGACGCCACTTACGGACGTCTTCTCTGGGGGAGTCGCTAGTCGTCTCATCGGCGCATTTGTTCGACGGGTGCGCCCCTTACTCCTCCACGACTGCCTCTATTCCGCGATTGGCGATTCCCCCGACCGGAGAAAAGTGTGAGGCATCGACCAGCGAAAGGCTCGAGGGCCGATCTGCATTGGCTTATCGGGCCAGATCCTCGGCGAGCTCCACGAAATAGTCCAGCGAATGCGGGTTGGCCAGCGACTCAACGCTCGCCGCCTCGCTTGGCACGGCCCCCATTAGGATGCGCTTGACGGGTACCTCCAAGACCTTGCCCGAGAGCGTGCGGGGAACCTCGTCGATCTGCAAGATCTGGTTAGGGACGTGGCGCGGCGAGCAGTCCTCCCTGATGCGCTGCTTGATCCGGATCTTGAGCTCCGGCTTCAAGCGCAAGCCCTCGCGCAACACCACGAACAGGATCATCCACAGCTCCTCGGCGCCTGGGGTGCCCTCGCGAGCTTTGCTTCCCGAGCGGTGCTGAGCGGTGCTCGGAACGTCGACCACGAGGGCATCAGTTACCTCGTCGATCGCAGCGGTGGCCCGATAGATCTCGCTCGTGCCCATACGCACGCCTTGCCTATTGATGGTGGAGTCCGAGCGACCGTAGATGACCGCTCCCCCACGCGGAGTGATGCGAATCCAATCGCCATGGCGCCAGATTCCGGGATACACGTCGAAGTAGCTCTCAAGCATGCGCTCCCCGACCCGGTCGTCCCGACCGTGTGCCTGATCACCCCATAGGAACAGAGGCATCGACGGCAGCGGCTCGGTCAGCACGAGCTCGCCCATCTCATCCACGAGCGCGCGTCCCTGCTCGTCCCAGGACTCCACCGCGCAGCCGAGCGCACGGCATTGGATCTCACCCTCATAAACGGGCAACAAGGGGCAGCCACCAACAAACGCTGTGCACACGTCGGTGCCGCCGCTAGTGGAGAACAGCCAGATGTCGCGCCTCACGTGCTCGTATACCCAGCGAAAGCCCTCCGGCGGCAAGGGCGAGCCGGTCGAGCCGATATTGCGCAACGCGCTCAGGTCGAAGTCGCGAGCGGGCTCTATCCCGGCCTTCTCACAGCTCATCAGGAAGCCCGCGCTGACTCCCATGCAAGTGATCTGGGCCTGCTCTGCCAGCCGCCATAGAGCTCCCAGGTCAGGGTAGCCCGGACTGCCGTCGAATAGGACGATGGCCGCGTCGGCGAACAGGCAACCCACGAGGAAGTTCCACATCATCCAGCCGGTCGTCGTGAACCAAAACATGCGGTCACCCTTGTGCAAGTCAAGGTGCAACTGGCTCTTCTTCAGTTGCTCCAAGAGGATCCCGCCGTGACTGTGCACGATCGCCTTCGGCAGACCGGTCGTGCCCGAGGAGTAGAGCACCCACAAAGGATGGTCAAACGGGACCTGCTCATAGCTGGGAGTGGCGCCGGCGCCGCGCTTGAGCAGCTCCTCCCACGTGAGCCCTCCAGGCAAGCCAGCCGCGCTTGCCTCATGGTCCAGGTAGGGGAGCATGATCGTGTGCTCCACGCTTGACAGGCCCGTGAGGATCGTCTGAAGCGCGTTCCCGCGGTCGAAGTCCTTGCCACCATGGCGGTAGCCGTCGACCACGAATATGACCTTGGGCTCGATTTGAGCGAAGCGATCGACGACGCTGCGTGCCCCGAACTCGGGTGCCGCGCATGACCAGATGGCACCAACGCTGACGGTTGCCAAGAAAGCAACGAGCGTCTCTGGGATGTTGGGCATGTAAGCCGCCACGCGGTCGTCGCGCCTCACGCCGAGCGCGCGCAAGCCCTTGGCTACGACGGCGACCTGCTCGGTGAGCTCGCCCCAGGAGATCTCTCCCGAGGGACGCAGCTCCGAGGAGTGCAGCACGGCTGTCTCCCCCGGGTCTCGCTCACGTGTGAGGAGATTCTCGGCGTAGTTGAGCTTGGCGCCTTCGAACCAACGCGCGCCGGGCATTTCGCGTGAGGCGAGCACCCGCTCATAGGGAGCTGAGGCACGCACGCCGCAGTACTCCCAGATATCTCCCCAGAACTGCTCGATCTCAGCCACCGACCACTGCCACAGCTCTGTGTAGTCGGCGAACTCGCGTCCATGCCGCTCGCCCGCCCAGTTCATGAAAGCCGTCATCCGTGCGTCTTTCACCATCTCGGCAGTTGGTGTCCACAACGGAGCCTGATCGTGTGTGTCCGACATCGCGCACCCCCTTTCTAGCGACTCTCTGCACAGAGGCGCCCGTGCCCCCCACGCCACCGGCTTCCACGTTGGTGCCCTGCGACCAAGCAACGCCCCGACGGCTGGCACTATTGATACTCGGTCCTACACAGTCTGCGCAAGAGTCGCACGATCGCGCCCGGACGCAATGGGCCCGGTGACTCCCTATGCTGATCGCCCGTGGGCATCGAGGCGTTGCGCGAGGAGTTCCCGGTCCTGGAGGACGTTGCCTACCTGAACGCGGGCACCGACGGGCCGCTGCCCGCGGCGGCCGCTCACGCGGGTGCGCAGGAGCTCCACGGCGAGGCTGCCCGCGGACGCGCCGCCGCTCACTTCGAACGTCGCCGTGATCTCGCGGACCTGTTGCGCGAAGCCTACGCTCGCGCCTTGGGGTGCAGCTCGAGTGAGGTGGCACTCACAACGTGCACGAGCGAGGGCCTTGCAAATGTGATCGACGGGCTCGGGCTGAGCGAAGGCGATGAGATCCTCACAAGCGACGAGGAGCATCCCGGTCTACTCGGCGCGCTCGGTGCCGCGCGCGACCTGTACGGAGCGTCCATCCGCATGGCTCCATTCGCCGAGATGGACAATGCGGTTGGAAACAAGACACGGCTGGTTGCGTGCTCACATGTGAGCTGGATGACCGGACGGCTCGCCCCCAGAGGGCTCGCGGAGTTGGATGTGCCGGTCGTGCTCGACGGCGCTCAAGGAGTTGGGGCGGTGCCGGTGGACGTGCTCACACTGGACTGTGACGCCTATGCCGGCGCCGGGCAGAAGTGGATGTGTGGCCCTGACGGACTGGGGATGCTCTATGTGTCACCGGCCTTGCGCGAGCGACTGGGAGTGAGCCGGCGCGGCTATGGCACCCTGCTCGATCCGGGAGCGGGACTGGAGGCGAAACTGCACGAGGATGGCCGGCGCTTCGACACGTTCGCGCTCAGCGCGGAGACACTCGCGATAGGGCTCGCCGCAGCGCAGACGCTCGAGCAGGCCGGCTGGGACGCGGTGCACGAGCGCGCTGTCACACTCGCCGCACGCTTGGCCGAGTTGCTCCAGGACGCCGGGCGCGAGGTCGCACCGCGCGGGCCTAGCACGCTCGTATCGTTCGCGAGCCCCGACCCCGAGGCAGAGCGCGCACGACTGGCAGAGCTTGGCGTCGTGCTGCGCGACATTCCCGGCCGGCCCTGGCTGAGAGCGTCGGTGGGTGCTTGGAATGACGAGCGCGACCTCGAGCGCCTGCTTGCCGGCCTGCGCGGGTAACCACTTCGCACTCCGCGATCTCCAAGCACGGCGGTGAGGTGCATAGCAGTGCTTAACGCCCCCTTAGCACGCTTATGCGGTTTGCTTGTAGCCATGCTCCCAACCGCGGGCAGGCCAACCTACCGATCGCAATGAGTGCCA
The DNA here is from genome assembly GCA_963731565.1 of uncultured Solirubrobacterales bacterium. Lineage (GTDB taxonomy): Bacteria > Actinomycetota > Thermoleophilia > Solirubrobacterales > Solirubrobacteraceae > Palsa-744. The sequence goes on along the minus strand of CAVSWG010000001.1, from coordinate 2,266,808 downwards.
CCGACCGCACAACTGCCGTGAATACGTCCGCGGGCACCACCGCTTTGAACGGGTCTGAGACGCCGGCGGCCGGGCCTGTGACGCCGACGCCCGTCGGAGTGCCCGCCGAGCGGAGGTCTCGCTGGCTGCGATCGACCTTGGAGCGAGCGCATCCACACTATGTGGCACTCGCTGGGATCCTCGCGCTCTCGACGGTCTTGAACACGCACCGGCTTGCCCAGAACGGCTATGCCAACACGTTCTACTCGGCAGGTGTGCGCTCGATGTTGCGCTCCTGGCACAACTTCTTCTTCGTCTCCTTCGATCCCGCCGGCCTCGTCACGATCGACAAGCCCCCGCTCGGGGTGTGGGTACAGGCCGCAAGCGCGCAAGTGTTCGGGTTCTCCCCGCTCAGCTTGCTCTTGCCGGAGGCGATCCTCGGCACCCTGGCGGTGGCGGTGCTCTATCGGGTGATCGCTCGTCGCCTGGGTGTCGCCGCGGGCCTGGCAGCGGCGCTCGCACTCGCCGTGTTCCCCTCGTTCGTGGCGGTCTCGCGCGACAACGGCGTCGATCCGCTGCTGATCCTGCTGATGATCCTCGCTTGCGGCGCCGCCTTGAACGCGATCGAAGATGGTCGCTCGCGCTGGTTGCTCACATGCGCGGTACTCGTGGGGCTGGCGTTCAATACGAAGACGCTCGCCGCTTACTTGATCCTGCCGGGGATCGCTTTGGCCTATCTGGTCTGCGCTCCCGGCTCGTGGCTTAGACGCGGTGCGATGCTGCTAGCAGCCGGCGTAGTCATGGCTATCTGCTCGTTCTCATGGATTGCCGCCGTCGAACTGACTCCGGCCTCGAGTCGTCCGTATGTGGGCAGCTCCACGAACAACACTGAGCTCGGCTTGACCTTCAGCTACAACGGCTTCGGGCGAGTGGAAGGCGAGCAAGGTGGCCCCGGAGACGTGCACGCGCTCCCGGGGGCGATGGTGCCGGCGGCGCCCCATCATGCCTCGCCGCTCCATGCGAGCAGACGAAGCGCCTTGCGCGCGGCCAGCCTCTCACCGATGCTGCCGAGCGGCCGTCTGCGCGACCCGATCTCCTTCGGCGGCGCCACTGGCCCCTTGCGGTTGTTCGAATCGCGCCTGGCCGACCAAGGAGCTTGGGTGCTGCCATTTGCGCTCATCGGCCTGCTCGCCTTCGCGCTGCTGCTCATCCGCGCTCCTAAGGACGGTGGGAAGCGCACAGGCGACAGCGAGCTCACGCAGGACAGCGGCAATGCGGAGAACGGTGGGCACATGGAGGACGGCGGCCGTTCTGAGGAGGGCGGCCGTGCAGGAGACGGCAGTCGCTGGCGTCGCGACCCGCGTCTGGCCACCTTGATCGTGATGGGCGGCTGGCTCCTGGCTGAGGTCGCGATTCTCAGCTTCTCCAAAGGAATCGTCCACCCCTATTACATCTCCGCCCTGGCACCAGGTGTCGCGGCGATGGTCGGTGCGGGTGCCGTTGCTTTCGCCGCGTTTGCACGCGCACGCGATTGGCGCGTCGCCTTGTTGCCGTGCGCGGTGGCCGTCACTGTGGTGGCCCAGATCGCGATCCTCGACTACCAGCACTACATGCGCTGGTTCGCTCCACTGCTGATTGGCGCAGCGACGCTCGTTGTATGCGCGACGGCCGTGCGCAGGCTTGCCGCTCCGGCGATGGCGCTCTTGGTATGCGTGCTGCTCCTCGCGCCCGCCGCCTACGCCCGCACGACCTGGCTAGCACGCGTGCAGGGGACCTTTCCGGCCGCGGGTCCTCATCAGGCCATTGGTAGCGGCGAATACGGAATCAACGAAAAAGCGATGCGCGTCGATCGCAATTTGATCGGCTATGTCACCGCCCATCGTCCCGGCACGCGCTGGGCCGTTCTCACCGTCGCTGCACCAACAGCCGCTCCAATGATGCTGCTCGGGCTGCCAGCGGGCGCTTTGGCCGGCTACAGCGGCATCGACCCTGTACTCGATGGGCGCAGCTTGGCGCAGCTGGTGGCTCGTGGAGAGGCACGCTATGTGGTGCTCGGCGGGGCCTATGCAACGCGCGGAGGCAACCTTGCAACGAAGGCAGTCTTGCGGGCCTGTCCACAAGTTCCGGCTGCCGCATGGCATGGCCCCAAGCCCTCACCCTATGAGCTTGTCCTGTTCGATTGCGCTGGACGCGAACGGGCGCTCGTTCGATCAGGCGGCGCGCGCGTCGGGTGAGGCGAGCATGGCGTCCAGCTGCTGGCGGGCGAGCTGGCGCTCAAAGAAGATCCCCTCACGCAACCCGGCACCGGTGACCTCGAGCGTGTTGAATCCGCCGGCCTCCATTACCGCTTGGATAACAAGTGCCCCGGCGAGCACGATGTCAGCGCGTGCGGGTTTGATACCGGGCACGCTGCCACGCTCAGCTGGTGCAAGTGAGGCGAGTCGTGCCGTCAATTCGTCGAGCGCGGCGCGTTCGATCACGAACCCTTGCACCTCGTCGTCGGGAAGCCCCGCGGCGCGCTCGGCCGCTGCAGCCAGGTTGCGCACAGTGCCCCCCAAGCCCACCAAGCGTGAGCCGGTCAAAGTGAGCCATGGAGCGCGCTCGAGCTTGCGCGCAACATGCGCTTGCAAGGCCTTGCACTGACTGCGTTTAGTCGGCCCATCACCGGTGAGGAAGCGCTCGGTCATGCGTACGGCGCCCAATCGCCAAGAGCCTGACTCGCGCGCGAGTCGTCCCGCGACGCGTACGAGCTGCAATGAGCCTCCGCCGAGATCAAGCACGCAGCCGTCTGTGAGCGTGGTTGAGTTGACTGCAGCCAAGTAGCCATAACGGGCCTCTTGCTCACGGCTGAGTATGCGCACGTCGAGGCCCGTGCGCATACGGACCTGCTCAAGGAAGGCGTGGCCATTCTCCGCATCGCGGATCGCGCTGGTGGCGACCGCGTCGATCGCGTGCTCGCCAAGGCCGTGCCGCTCACAAAGGACAGCGAACTGCTCGAGCGTACGCAAAGCACGCGCCATCGCGGCCTCACTCAACTGGCCGCTGGCTGCCAAGCCCTGGCCGATCCGTACCGCGGCTGAGAGCTCGTCGGTGCGCTCCCACGAATCGTGGGTCTCCTCGAAGACGACCATCCGAAACGAGTTGGACCCAAGGTCGATGACCGCCACACGATGCTCGGGCTCCGAGGCCATGCGTGAAGCGTAGTGGGCCGCTCGGTTGGTCACTTAGTGCGCCTGGACGGGCAGGCTCCAGTGCAATCAAGAGCTGGACCACAACAATCGGCGAATGCCCTGCAGACCAGGCGGAATGGGATCAGAGCCGTTCGGGTAGACGTCGTGATGGCACCGTGCCCACGGCAGCCTGTCCTTTGAGGAGACGCAGTCACCGACAAGCCACGTCGTGGGCGGGTGAACAGGCCGACGGTAAACACCTCTCAGAAAGGGCTACACAAATGGGTGCGCAAGAGAACAAGCAGACTGCACAGGCCGCCTATGCGGCGTTCAGCAGCGGTGACGCGGAGGGCGCGATGCGAAACATTGACGACTCGATCGAGTGGACCGTGCGCGGCGAGAATGCACTCACCGGCACTTACAAGGGCAAGCAGGCGGTGGGCGAGTTGTGGGGGAGGTTCCTCACCAAGAGCTTTCGTACAGAGCCGCATGACTTCGTAGCGGACGGCGACAAGGTGGTAGTGCTGACAACTGCCTATCTCGGCGGAGAGGCGGTCGAGAGCGCCGACGTGTTGACTTACAACGGCAGCGGCATGCTCGTCTCGTTCGACACGCTTGGCGAAGAGGCGCTTGCCAACCGCGTGTTCGCGACCTAGAGACGCAACGAGTCGCACATGGATTGGCGGCGGACGGTCTGGGAGCTGACCGCTGGGGACCCGCCGCCGCTTGCGAACGATCAGGCGTTTGACATCCCGAGCGGTATCTGAAAGGATACCGTCCGGTATGCGAAATACATCAGCCAGTCTTCCCCGCGGCCCCCGCCTTCCGACTGCCGTTCAGAGCGTGATTTGGTTTCGTCGCGCGCAGTGGCTGTTGGATACGTGCCAGGCACGGTTCGGCGACATGTTCACGCTGAAGATCGCAAATGAAGGCGCGTGGGTTGTGACGTCCAACCCAGATGTGATCAAGCAGGTGTTCACCGGCGACCCTCGCCTGCTCCACGCCGGTGAGGCCAATCGCATCCTGCTACCGGTTCTCGGCCCGAGCTCCGTGTTGCTGCTCGACGACGGTCAACACCTACGCCAACGCAAGCTGATGCTGCCGGCGTTCCATGGTGAGCGCATGCAGCGATATGGCCGGCTGATGGCGAATATCGCCGTCGAGGAGATCGAACAGTGGCCGACTGAGCAGCCCTACCCGTTGCGTCCGCGCATGCAAGCTATGACGCTCGAGATCATCCTGCGTGCTGTGTTCGGCGTCGCCGAAGGTCCCCGCTTGGAGCGCTTGCGCCAGGAGCTTCGTCGACTACTGGACATCGTGACCAACCCGCTCAATGGTGTTGTGCTGCTGACGCTTGGCCCAGAGCGCATCGTGCGCTTGCGCCGTTTCCGGCGTGAGCTCGAGCGCGTCAATGGCCCCATTTATGAGGAGATCGCCGATCGCCGCAAGGCCGGAGACCTGGCTGAGCGCGACGACATCATGTCGCTGCTATTGCAGGCCACACACGAGGACGGCAGCCCGATGAGCGACGAGGAGCTGCGCGACGAGCTGGTCACGCTACTCGTCGCCGGCCACGAGACCACCGCCAACGCGCTCTCCTGGGCGGTCGAGCGACTGTGCCGCCATCCAGACAAGCTGGAGCGCCTCACCAATGAGGCCCATGCCGGCGAAAGCGGCTATTTGGAGGCCGTCGTCCAAGAGACTTTGCGCCTGCGTCCAGTCATCTCGATCGTGCTGCGTCGCCTGGTGGAGCCGATGGAGATCGGCGGACGAATGCTGCCCGCGGGCGCCTCGATCGTGCCATCGATCCATCTCGTGCACCGACGTGCGGACATCTATCCGCAACCGAATGAGTTCATTCCCGAGCGCTTTCTGGAGCAGGAGGGCGGGAAAGCACCGGGGACCTATACCTGGATCCCCTTCGGGGGCGGTGTACGCCGCTGCCTGGGTGCGGCCTTTGCCCAGTTCGAGATGGAGACGGTCTTGCACGAGCTCGTCCTGCGGCGCACACTGACCCCCACACGAGCTGCGTCCGAGCGCGTGTACCGGCGCGCGATCACCGAGACGCCACGTCACGACGCCGAGGTCGTGATGCGAAGTCCCGCCACCCGCTGCCCCGTCTCCCCAGCAGGGGCCTCCTCTCTGTCCCCGGAGGAGACCGAATCCCCCCAAGGACCCGAATCCACCCAAGACGCCGAGGTGGCGCTCGCTTGAGTTCCACTCGCGCGCGCAGCGAGGCGCCGCGTCCCATGCACAAGGGTCAGGAGACCAATACGCGCCCCACGCGTGTCGAGCGTCAAGCCGCCACACGTGCGGCCCTGCTGCGCTCAGCCTCGCGCTCGATCTGCGAGCACGGTATGGACGGTGCCTCGATCGACCACATCGCCGCGGAGGCGGGCTTTACGAAGGGTGCCTTCTATGCGAACTTCTCAAGCAAGGAGGAGCTGTTCCTGGTGGTCTTGGACGAGAAGTTCGCGGCCGAGCTCGAGCGCCTGGAGGCAGCGGTAAGCGGAGCCGGTGAGCCACTCGAGCAGGCCCGCCAGGCGGCCGAAGAGTTCCTTCTATATGTGGACCGCGATCCAGAGTGGCCCAGGCTCTACCAGGAGTTCGCCACCCATGCTGCCCGCAACGAGGACTTTCGCGCAGAGCTCGCGGCCCGACAGCGAGCGTTGCGCGAGCGCATGGCCGCCGTGTTCGAGCGTTGGGCCTCGGCGCAAGGACTCCAAGCCCCACTGCCCCATGGCGACGTGGCCGCGATGACGTTCTTCATGGCCGACGGCTTTCTGCTCAACAGGATCATCGACCCGGAGTTGGACAACGGGCTGTATGCGACCCTGTGTGAAGTTTTCTTGCGTGGCCTGGCGGCTATGTCGGAGGCCAACAGGTCGTTGCACGACAGGGCGTAACTCCTTACTTGGAGGCAGTGTGGACGAGCGCTGGATCTGAAGTGCGCGGTAGCGCCAACTTGGCATAGCCGCTGGGCATCACCGGCTGGCTCGCACTGCCCGACGCTATGCTCATCTTTCTAGGGCGTCCACTGAAAGGGGTTTCCCTTGCCCCATGCACCAACGTCCGAACTGCTCGACGCCACCGCGTCACGTGGCAGTAGCTTTCCAGTCCTCGCTGAGCGCGAGACCAGCACTATCCGGACTCCTGAAGAGGAGGACGTTGAGCTGCTGCTCACAGCCGACGGCAAGGGTGAGGGCGTTCTCGCCACCCGCCCATTTGCAGCCGGCGAAACCGTCATGGTTGGCTTCCTGATCGGTCCGCTGACCGGCAACAACTCACATGCCACGCAAGTTGGTCCCAGTCGCTGGGCGCTCCACGGCGGCCTCGGTCCAAAGGTCAACCACTCCTGTGACCCCAACTGCGGTGTGAGGCTCAACGACGAGCAGGCATTCGATTTCGTCGCGCGCCGCCCGATCGGCTCGGGGCAAGAGCTGACGTTCGACTACGCCATGCGCAACTTCACGATCGACCATTTTCCGAGCACCTGCCTGTGCGGCGCCGAGCAGTGTCGTGGCTCGGTCACCGGCTGGAAGGACCTGCCCGCTGCGCGTAAGGCTGATTATGGGGAGCTTGTTGCGCCCTATTTGCGCACGATGGATGAGGACATCCAGCGACGTGGCCAGCAAGGCAGTCCTCTCCTTACCTGAGAAGCCTTCGGTTCGAGAGTGGGCCCGCCAGGACTCGAACCTGGGACCAACCGATTATGAGTCGGCGGCTCTAACCAACTGAGCTACGGGCCCGTGTCGCGCATGCGCGCGACCCCCAGAAGCTACCAGCGGAGCCCGTATCGGCGCCAGAGAGCCTGGGATGGTTTGATTCATTGATCGATCAGTGAGGATGGGTCAATCAACGAGGGGAGCAGCAATGGCGCAGCGTGCGGCGATCGTTACAGGAGCATCGAGCGGTATCGGCTTGGCGATCGCGCGGATGCTCGGCGAAGAAGGTTATGGGATCACAATGGCCGCACGGCGAGCGGAGAAGCTGCAGGCAGCTGTCGAAGGGCTTGCCGCCGAGGGCTTCGACGTACACGGTGTCCCGGCCGCTCTGTCCGAAGAGAGTGAGATCCAGAAGGTCGTCGAGGCTCACCGCGAGCGCTACTCGCGCCTTGACGTGCTCGTCAACAACGCGGGCGTGGGGATCGGGGCGCCCGTCGGAGACATCCAGACCAAGCATCTGGATATGCAGATGTCGGTCAATCTGCGCTCGATAGTGATCTTCTACCGCGAATGCCTGGAGATGCTCAAGCAGGCCGGCGCGGAGCATTCCAACGCGCTTGTCGTCAACACCTCCTCGATCTCGGGCAAGCGCGCTGAGGCGTGGCTGTCGGTGTACTCGGCCACCAAGCACGGTGTGGTGGGCTGGACCGAAGCGATGAACAAGGAGCTCGGCTCCGCGGGCATTAAGTCCACCGCGCTGTGCCCCGCGTTCGTCGATACCCCCATGACCGACTTTGCCAAGGGCCAGGTGGCTGCGGAGGACATGATCCGCCCCGAGGACATTGCGGAGTCGGTGCGCTTCCTGTTGCGCGTCTCCCCTGCCTGTGTCGTTCCTGAGATGATGTTCGTGCGTCCCGGCGACGCCCTCTAACACGGAAAGGACGCACATGAAGCTAGGCGTGCACATCGGCTATTGGGGTCTCGGCCTCAGCTCCCAAGACCAGCTTGAAATCGTTCAGGAAGCGGAGAAGCTGGGCTATGACTCCGTGTGGACCGCTGAGGCTTACGGCTCGGATTCCGCGACCGTGCTCGCCTGGTTGGCTGGGCAGACCTCCAAGATCCGGCTCGGCTCGGGGATCTTCCAGATGCCCGGGCGCTCACCTGCAATGACAGCCATGACCGCCGCCACAATCGATCAGCTCTCCGGCGGGCGCATGATCCTCGGCATCGGCTCCTCCGGCCCCCAGGTCGCCGAGGGCTGGCATGGGCAGCGTTTCGCCAAGCAACTGCAGCGCACTCGTGAGTATGTCGCCGTGGTACGCAAGGCACTTGCGCGTGAACGGCTTGAGTTCCACGGCGAGACGCTCGAGCTGCCCTTGCCCGACGGTCCCGGGAAGGCGCTCAAGCTCACTATCGCTCCTGTCCAAGAGAAGATTCCGGTCTACCTGGCCGCGATCGGTCCGAAGAACACGGCACTCGCCGGCGAGATCGCCGACGGCTGGATTCCCACGTTGTTCTCGCCCGAGCACGTCTCCGAGCTACGTCCGCTCTTGCAGGAAGGCGCCGACAGCGTCGGCCGCTCACTCGATGGGTTCGACATCGCCCCCACTGTCAACGTCTTCGTCACGGACGACCTTCAAGGTGCCCGCGACGCGATGCGGCCGTTCATCGCGCTCTACGTAGGTGGGATGGGCTCGCGCAAGCAGAACTTTTACAACAACCTCGTCTGCCGCTACGGCTTCGAGGCCGATGCGAAAGTCATCCAGGACCTCTACCTCGAAGGCAAGCGCGAGGAGGCTATGGCGGCCATACCCGATGCCTTGATCGACATGGTCTCGCTTTGCGGGCCCAAGGATGTCGTACGGGAGCGCCTGGCCGTCTACCGCGATGCGGGAGTGGGCACGCTCGGCATCACTCCGATCGCCTTCAACAAGGATGATCGGCTGGAGCAGTTGCGGCTCGTCGCCGAGCTGGCCGGCTGAGCCGGGCCCAGCTCCTCCACCAAGCCGACGTCGTTCCGCACATGTCCGCATCACCCGCTGAGGTCGTTCTTTCGGAGGAGCTTTCGCGAGCGCCATCTGAGAAGCCTTTGCGAGCGTCGCGGCGCCTGCGACTTTTGCTCGGGGCGTTTGGCGACCCTGGCCACGCGTTCCCGATGATCGCGCTTGGCCGCGCACTCGCGGCCCGCGGCCACGACGTCACCGTGCAGACTTGGGAGCGTTGGCGTGCTCCGATCGAAGCTGAGGGGCTCACGTTCACTCCTGCACCCGAGTACAGCGCCTTCCCGATCGGGGATTCCCCGCTCGACTTCTACGAGGCCGTTGTCTACGCCACGCGCGACACACTCCCACTAGTGCGCGAGATGAAGCCTGATGTCGTCGTCCACGACATCCTCACACTCGGCCCATCTCTCGCCAGTGAGCTCGTAGGTGTCCGGCGGGCAACCCTCATCCCCCATGTCTTCCCCGAGGCCGGACCTGGCTTTCCGATCTATTCCTTTGGCGCGCGTCTTCCGCGCACCAGGGCCGGTCGCGCTTTCTGGGAGCGCGCGCACCTGCCTGTTCGTCGCGGTCTCGATAGCGGGCGCCTCGCCCTCAACCGGACACGTGCCCAGGTTGACCTGCCTGCACTCGAGTATCCCCACGGTGGCACCAGCCGCGAGCTTGCCCTGATTGCTACCTTCCCCCAGCTCGAGTATCCGCGTCCCTGGCCATCCCATGTCCATGTCGTCGGACCGCTGATGTGGGAGCCGCCAGCGGATGAGGTGGCTTTACCGCCGGGCGATGCACCACTGGTGCTCGTTGCGCCCTCCACCTCCCAAGACCCAGATCATCGTTTGCTGCACGCGGCCTTGCGCGGGCTCGCCGACGCTCCCGTTCGCGTGCTCGCGACCTACAACCGGCGACTCCCGTCCCGCTCCTTGTCCGTGCCTGACAATGCCACCGTCGTCGACTGGGTCTCCTACGCGCGTACGCTTCCTCACTGCGATGCGATCGTCTGCCACGCCGGTCACGGCACGTTGGTTCGTGCGCTCTCCTTCGGTGTTCCCGTAGTTGCCTGCCCCGTGGCCGGCGACATGAATGAGAACGCGGCTCGCCTCGCCTCCGCCGGTGCGGGCGTGCGACTGCCGCGCCGCTTCATCTCACCGCGGCCATTGCGACATGCGGTGGAGCAGGTACTCGGCGAGCCTTCGATCCGGGCTCGGGCGCGCGAGCTTGCCGACTGGGTCTCCACGCACGATGCTGGAACCCAGGCCTCGCAGCTCGTCGAAGAGTTGGTCGAGTCACCGGCTGGCGATGGAACCCATCCGGTCGATTCTCGGCTCCTTCGCCGAGCTTGATGAAGCTCCGGGGGTGGGACTCGAACCCACAACACCGCGGTTAACAGCCGCGTACTCTGCCAATTGAGCTACCCCGGATCTGAACTACTACCCAGGAGAATATCGGTGCATCGCATCATCCGGCAGCGATGCAATGCCGTCCTCAACTTCGGCATGGCAGTTGGAGCACAGGAGGACGCACTTTTGGGCCTCGATTCTAAGTGTGTCGAGTGACAGAGCAATGCCCTTCGCGTTGATTTCGATGCGCTTCTCGGCTGGATTGACGTGGTGGAAATGCAATGCACGCATGTTGCGGCGGTAGCCACAGAGGCAGCAACATCCCCCCGCCTCCTGAACGAGAATGGCCTTGACCTTCTGTCGACGGCGAGCCACAGCTGTAGACCGGCACCTTCTGCAGCGGTAGTAACCGCGACCATCGAGAACAAACGTTGTGTCTCCGTGCTGCCGGCAGGCCATCGTCACGACAACCTGCCCCGCTTCCTTCGCCATGCGTGCACACTCCGAAGGACGGCGCCCAACCGCATTGCTAGTGCGAAGTCCATATCTCAGCAGCCAGTGTCTGACAGTCGCCTTACTGCACCTCAGCGTCGCGGCCATCTCCGCAAGCGAAGCTCCGCCTTCGGTCAACCGCTCCAAGTCCGCGTGCTGGAGGCCTCCCCGCGCGAGGTGCTTATCCCGATGTGCCGCCTGCAGCCCATGCTTCTTCACCCAATAGCCAACGGTCGATTCATGCAATCCGAAGCGCCGCCCAATCTCAGCCAACGAAAGGCCCTGTCCCAACAACAGCTCAAGTGAAGCTCGATCCATGTACTGCATTGTCTACCATGAACCGGACGGAAAAGCGAACGCACGTTCGTAAACGCACTAGGCAGCCGGGTGCCCTCAAACAAAGAGACCTTCAACCAGCCACTCAAAACACCTCGGCCCCCGTCTCCGCCAAAGCCCGCTCCTGAGCGCGGTCGAACTCCAGCTTGACCTCTCCCCGCAGTCGCGCCAAGTCGCTCACCTCACCCACTCCCTGCGCGCGTGCGGCATGAATGCGACGATCGACCCACGCGAGCTGTAGCTGCAGCTGCTGAACCTCGAGCATCGGCGGCTTGGTGGAGCCTTCGTGCACGGGCCAGCGCCCTGCTTCGACGGTCAGCTCGGCAAGTAGACCTACGAGCTCGCGATCCTCGGCGTCGACTCCCTTCAGGGGCTCGGCCAATCCGCCCGCCTTCAAGTGCTCGGCGGCGCGCCGCAGCAGCTCGCTCGTGAACACGCCCCCGACGTCGACTTCCTGGAGCGCTTGCTGCCCATACGTGGGCGTGGCGATGCAGAGCGCGAGAAACGCGCGCTCTGTGTCCTCGCGTGCGGAAAGCACCCTGCTCGCCCGCGAGCCGCGCTCGCTCGCGCCGCTGCCCCTATCCCCCGTGTCCACCTGCTGCTGCCGACCATGAGATCCGTTGCGGTTGCGAGCCTCCCCGACAGCGCGGTCGGGCACTTCGCCCTGTCCCCCACGGGCGGCCAAAAGTGTCTCGGCGAGCCCCTCGCTCAACCCGAGTCTGCCTGACACCATTCGCGTCAGCTCCATCCGCATCGCACTTGGCGGCAAGGTCTCGAACACAGGCCTTAGCTCGGCGATCATGCGGTCGCGCCCCTCGGGACTAGCGTCGTCTCCGCCGGCCAGGACGCGCTCGACGCGGAAGCGGACGAATGGCACCGCGCGTCCGACCGCCATCTCGATCGCCTTCGCTCCCTCGCGCTGCACCAGCTCAGCCGGATCGGCGCCCGCGGGCAGCTCCACCACGCGCAGCTCGAGCTTTCGTCGGGCTGCCAACCGCGACGCCTTCAGCATGGCCTCCTGTCCCGCGCTGTCGGCATCGAGCGCGAGCAGCACGGTCTGTGCCATCCGCCCCAGCTCGCCGACCTGCTCATCGGTCAACGCGGTCCCCATCAACCCGACAGCGTTCTTGAAGCCCGCCTGGTGCAAGGCGATGACGTCCGTATATCCCTCGCACAAGATCACCTCGCCGGCCTTCGCCGCCGACGCTCGCGCCAAGTCGGCTCCGTAGAGGTGACGTCCCTTGTGGTAGACGTCGTTGTCGGAGGTGTTCAGATACTTCGGCTTCTGTCCCTCGCGCATGGCGCGAGCGCCGAATCCAAGGACCCGTCCACGCTGGTCGGCCAGCGGGAACATAATGCGGGAGCGGAAGCGGTCGTATACGCCCCTCGTTTCCTGTGAGCGCTGAGCCAAGCCAGTCTCGTACAGCTCCCGCTCTGAGAACCCTCCGCGCCGCGAGGCGAGCAATACGCGATCCCAGGCGCTCGGCGCATAGCCAACGCGAAACTCCTTGAGGATCTCCTCCCCCAGTCCGCGTCCCTCAAGGTAGGTTCTCGCGCCAGCCGCCTCCTCGGACTCCCACAGATAGCGCTCGTAGTAGGACGTGGTTCGTGACAGCAATTCCAGCAGCCGCTCGCGCTTAACCCGCCGCTCGGCTTCGCGCGAATCCTCCTGTTCCAACTGCAGTTCGATCCCAGCCCGGTCGGCGAGCAGCTCCAAGGCAGCCTTGAAGTCCACTCCCTCTGTCTCCTGCACGAACGTGAACACGTCCCCCGAGGCTTGGCAGCCGAAGCAGTAGTACACCTTTTCGATGGGCTCTACGCTGAAGGATGGGCTGCGCTCGTCGTGGAACGGGCACAGCCCCTCATAGCTGCGAGCTCCCGCCTTGCGCAGCTCGGTACGCGTGGACACAAGCTCCACGAAGTCGATCGCATCGCGTACGCGGTCACGCGATTCAGGTGTATAGCGGGCCATCGATAGCTACGCTAGCCGCTTCGCCTGCGATCGGCTCGCCGATCAGCGAGCGAACACGCGCGGAACTTCAAGATCGGTGTACTCACGGATGCAGTAGCGGTCGGTCATTCCCGCCACGTAATCGGTGACACGCGCGGCCAAGTCGCTCTGTCGGTCATCACTCACGTCCTCCCCGGAGGGAGTGGCCGGCAACAACTCTGGATGCTCGACGTAGTGCTCGAACAACTTCCGCACCACATTGGCGATACGCGCATGCTCAGCCCGAACCGCGGGACCCAAGTACACGTGCTCGAACATGAACTTGCGTAGTTCTGCCATCGCCGGTCCCGCCTGGGCCCCCTGCACGATGTCATCGGCACGGGCCGAGTGCTCGACCATGTCATGCACGAGCGTGTCGATCCTTAGCGACCCAGTCGTCCCCAATACCGCGATTGCCTGCTCAGGCAGCTCCTCTTCGCGCAGCAGGCCCGCCCTCATCGCGTCGTCGATGTCGTGGTTGATGTACGCCACGCGGTCGATCAGGCGGACGATCCGGCCCTCCAATGTCTGTGGGAGCGGAGCGCGGCTGGAGTGGCGGGCGATCCCGTCGCGAACTTGCTCGGTGAGGTTCAAGCCGGTGCCGTCCCGCTCGATGCGATCGACCACGCGAAGCGAGTGCTCGTAGTGGCGGAACTCGCTGCCGAATCGCTCTTTCAGGCAACTGTCGAGCGCTTCCTCGCCGATGTGCCCGAATGGCGGATGCCCGAGATCGTGCCCGAGCCCGATCGCCTCGACCAAGTCCTCGTTGAGCGAAAGTGCGCGCGCCACGGTACGCGAGATCGTGGTCACCTCAAGCGTGTGCGTCAGACGTGTGCGGTAGTGATCCCCAAGAGGAGCCACAAATACCTGCGTCTTGTGGGTGAGGCGGCGAAACGCCTTGCAGTGCACGATCCGGTCCCGGTCACGCTGAAATGGCGTGCGCAGCCCACAGTCCTCCTCGGCGCGCGCCCTATGGGCCGGATAGGAGCGCGCCGCCTTCGGGGAGAGCTCGCGCTCCTCCAGGTCGCGGCGACGTTCGGCAAAAGCCGACGCCACGGGCTTCGTGTCCTTTGCGATGCTCACGCAACCGATTGTGGCAGCGGCTCCGGTAGGCGCTGGCCCAGCGCTCCCCTCGATCGTCGATCGGTCGCCGGCATCAAGCGCAGGTGGGCGTGGTGCTCGAGCGTCTCGCTCACGGCGCGCTCCACTTGGCCGAGCACTCTCTCCTCGCCTGCTGGCGCCTCACTCAAAGGCCGTCCGAGCGCCTCTGTCATGAACTCGTGAGCCTGCTCGTCCAGTGGGAAGGCCGCCGCCTCACACGAGCTGCACACCACGCCGCCGGCAGCGCCCGAGAAGCCCACCAAATGCTCGCGCTCCCCGCAGCACGCGCACGCCCCGAGTTGTGGCGCTAGGCCCGCCGCAACGAGCAGCTTCAGGCGGAATGCCAGGGCACTTGCGCGCGTGGCTTCGGCCGGTTTCTCATCAAGCAGGGACAACTTGCGACAGAGCAGGTTGAACACACCCGGGTGCGGCTCCGCGGTCTCGAACAACCGCCCCACCGCGTCGCACGCGCGTGCCGCGGCATCGAGCGCGTGCGCGTCCCCGCGTAGGGTTGAATGGCCACTGACGGTCTGAGCCCCGGTCACCGTCAAGAGCTCGCCGCGTCCTTCGTGCAGCTCGATCTGCAAGCGAAAGAAGGGCTCCAGGCGCCCACCAAAGCGGCTGCGCGCACGTCGCACCCCCTTGGCGATCGCACTCACACGACCACGGTGGGGCGTATAAAGGTGCAGGATACGGTCGGCCTCGCCATAGCGCATCGAGCGCAGCACGACGGCCTCGGTCTTCACAAGTCCTGACATAGGCTGATCGAGTCTAGGATCGTCCCCGGCGGAGGGCATTCCAAGGTCGCTTGTGTTCGCCTGCTGACCCTGGGCGATCAAGCAGTAGACAATGAGCGGTTGCGAGCGGGTGCTCACATCGGAGAGTATGCGGCCTAGGACGAGCATCAATTGCCTCTGAAGGCTGGGATTTAGGGAGAGGTACATCCCTCAGGGAGGAGAAAGCGCCGCCAAGGTCCGAGCGGCGTGTCTGGCTGTCCCTTCCGCGTAGGCCAAACCAGAGAGGAAGGTGGACGCTATCCACTATCCATGTAGGACTTCGACAGCCGCTGCCATTCCGGCTATGGTCGGGATGGGCCAAGATGGTGGCCGTGCCACGCCCTTGGAGCGCAAGCCGAGCACACAGTTCCTGCTGGGTCGCCGGCACGACCCGGTAGCTCGCGAGGCGCTCCTATCTCGCGTGATGCCCTTGACAAGAAGGATCGCGTCACGGTACCGGCCACCACGGGCGGCAGACTTCGACGATCTGGTCCAGGTGGGCCTGATAGCCGCAACGGATGCGATCACCGCCTGGGATCCCTCGGGCGCCGAATTCACGAAGCACGTCGCCGTGACGATCCACTACAGGATTACCGACTATGTTCGGATGCGTGGCCATCGCAGGGAACGTGGCATAGACAATGCGCTGAGCGATCACGCGCCAAGGGGGGAGGAACTGCTGGCCCTGTTGCCGGACGACCAGCCGGGACCAGAGGAGATTGTGCTCGCGCGCGAGAGGGTCAGCTCGATCGCCGCCTTGATCCGGCGACTGCCGCCAAGGATGCGTACGGCACTCTTGGGCATGATGAGCAACAAGACCCCTCGAGAAATCGATCCCGAGGCATCCGAGAACGCGATCTACTCGTCGGCGAGCCGCGGTCGCAGCAGACTCAAGCTGGCGATCGCGAAACTGTGAGGGTCGATTCGACAACCCGCGTCACTTCATTTCTATACTTTATGAAGTAATGAGTGACACTAGTCGAATAACCGTCTACACGACCGAGCCGTGCTCGTTCTGCTCCAAGGTGAAGGGTCTCTTGAAGGCTCGTGGCCTCCAGTTCTCAGAGGTCAACCTCTCCAAGGACATCCCCGGACGCGTCGAGCTCGCAGGACGTACGGGCATGATGACCTTCCCGCAGGTACTCGTGGGCGACGAGCTGCTCGGCGGCTTCGCGGAGACCCTCAGCGCGCTTGAGAGCGGTCGCCTCGACGAGTTGCTCACCGCTTAGCAATTTGCCTGCCCTACGCGCGTGCGTGTGGGGCAGGCGTTTTTGAACACTAGGAACGAAACACCGAGCCCGCTATCGAGGGGCTCTGCGTACACGTGGCGGGCGCTGGCAAGTCTCGCACACGTATGTGCCTCGTCCCGCCACGACCATCTTCACGATCGTCGTGCCGCAGATCGCGCATGGCTCGTCCTCACGCCGGTGCACCTGAAAGCGATCCTGGAAGGAGCCCCACACGCCGTCCACGTGGCGAAAGTCGTCGATCGTGGCACCACGTGCCTCGATGCCGGCCCGAAGCGCCCAGATCAGAGCCTCGCGCAAACGCGCATACTGCTCAGTGCTGAGACTCCCAGCGGGGCGCAAAGGATGTATCCGAGCCCGGTAAAGAGCCTCATCCGCATAGATGTTGCCAACGCCAGCCATGCGTCGCTGGTCGAGCAGGAACGCCTTGATCGGCGCCTTGCGCTCGCGCGCGAGTGCGCGCAGGTGCTCGACAGTGAAGCGCTCATCCAAAGGCTCCAAGCCAAGACGCGCGTCGAAGAACGCGTCGAGGGCTTCCTCGCCAAGCAGCAGCTCACCAGTGCCGAAACGGCGCGGATCCACGATCACCAAGTGCCGCAAGCGCGCGCCGGCCTGGGGCGAACGGCGCACGTTCGCACCGCTAGCCGCGGGGGAGCGCCGAGCGCGACGCCCCAAATCGATCTGGACCCGAACATGCGTCTGCTCAGGACCCGGATCACACAGCACCGTTCCGGTCATGCGCAAATGCTGAGCTAGATAGACCTCCTCGCTCAAGCCCCACACGAGATACTTCCCACGCCGTCCCAGGCGCTCCACTTCTCGCCCTGTCAGGACGTCCTCCATTTCGCTCGGAGCGAGCGGCCTGCACCAGCGCGCGTCGAGAATGTTGACGCGCTCGAGTGTGCGTCCCTCCACCAAGGGCGCCAGCTGGCGTCTGATCGTCTCAACCTCAGGAAGCTCAGGCACAGGCGCCCAGGATAGAGCGAGCCGGTCAGACAGACGCGTCAGACAGGCGTGTGCATCGTGCGCGCCTGGGCGCGCGGATGAGCCCCAAAGTAAGCGTCCTTGAGGCGGTCGGCCGACAGGTGCGTATAAATCTGCGTGGTGGCAAGGTCGGCGTGGCCGAGCATCTCTTGAAGCGAGCGCAGGTCGCATCCTCCTGCGAGCAGGTGCGTGGCAAAAGTGTGGCGCAGAGTATGAGGAGTCATCCGCTCGGCGAGCCCGGCAGTGCGCGCATAGCTTTGGATGATCTTGTAGACACCCTGCCGGGTGAGACCCGCGCCGCGATGGTTGACGAACAGGCCGCTCTCTACTCGCGCTCCCACCAAGCGAGGGCGTCCGCGCGCGCAATAGCGCTCGAGTGCCTGCACGGCGCTGCGCCCGACCGGCACGATCCTCTCCTTGGAGCCCTTGCCACGCGCGCGCAGCATTCCCTCCTCTAAGTCCACATCGCCAACCTCAAGGCCGATCGCCTCAGAGACGCGCAGCCCGCACGCGTACATCAACTCGAGCAAGGCCCTGTCGCGCAGCGCGAGCGGCTCTGACCCCTTTGGCTGCTCCAGCAGCTTCGCGACCTGCTCGCGGGAGAGCACCTTGGGCAGTCGCATGAGCTTTGGTGGCCCCCGCAGGTCGGCGGTCGGATCGTGCTCGATCAGCCCTTCTCGTCGCAGGTGCCGGTAGAACGAGCGCAGGCAAGCCGCCTTGCGCTGTACCGTCGCTGGTGAAGCGGGCGCACGATTTTCAGCTCCCACGGCTAGCTCTGAGAGAAACCCGGCAAGATCGCTGTGCTGCGCCTGTAGCGGCGAGACACCGAGACGTGCCAAGTACTCGCCGAGCTGCGCAAGATCGGACTGGTATGCGTGTAGCGTGTTGCGCGACAGACCACGCTCGAGCTCCAGGTGGGCGAGAAAGTCGAGCGTCAACTGCTCCAGGCGTTCGCTGCCCGGATTCAGAACTACCGCAGAGTCGCTCACGAGGAGGGATTCGCCCCGAGCGCCGGGCTTCCTGGCACTGCAAGCCGACTCTCAGTGTGTCTCGGTGCTTTCCCCGAGGTTGGCAAGCACGGTTCCGCCAGCCAAGGCCGCGCCGAAGAACAAAGGGTCTTCGATGAGCAGGCGCCCCATTGTCTCCGCTGGAAGCCCGCTCGCAAGGTAAGCCGGCAAGTCGACTGGAGCACGCCGCCAATCATGGCGCGCCATGCGCGCGGGACGATCCACGTCGAGCTCCAACTGCGGCTTGACGTGCTCCCGAGAAGACCCGAACACCGAGCCCAGGCTGGCGCGCAACTCGGCGCCCGAGGGCGAGCGAATTCCGGCGGGGAGCGCCACGATGACCGGCTCGAGCAACATGTCGAGCACCGTCAGCGTGTGATGGGAGAGACCCCGATGGCGCTCTCGGCCGTCGGTTGAGGACATGCGCGCCACAAGAAGCGTTGGGGGCCCCAAAGCCAGTGCGGTATGAGCGGAGTCAAGCGCATTCATTCCACCGTGACCGAGCGGCGAGCTCGATCCCACGATCCCTGGCCCCGGCCCACAAACCACCGCGTCCCAGCCGAGTGCGTGCAACCCGTGGTGCAATGCGCCGGCGGTGGTAATCGCCTCGAGCTCTCCCCCATAAGCCGCACCGGCGGTTATGTGTCCGGACAGTAGTCCGCGCTCGAGCAGCATCCGCACGACACGGGAGTGGCTACCCGGCAAGGCCCCGCCTGGCGTTTGGACGTATCCGAGCCGGCGTTGGGGATTGGTTTGCGCGAATGCCCATGCCACGGGGGCGAGCTGACCATGCAAGGCGAGCACCGCAACCGGGCTTTGCAATGGCAACCCCAGTTGCTCCTCCTCGACTGGCGCAATGGCATGCTGGAGGCTCGTGTAGTTGAGCTTCATCACGTGCGCACCCGGCACACCCTCATTGGTAAGGCCGCGAGTGAGATTGGCATGAACGATGTCAAAGCCACCCGAGCCGAGGCCGAGGTCACGCGCCTGTACGTTCACGATCACCTCGTCACCCTGTTGGCTAATCCCCATCAAGCCAACCTCGGCGATCGCGGGACGGCGCTCGCCCTCGAGGGAAATAGCGAGTTCCTGCTCGGGCCCGTCGGCGGGTCCCGCCTGAAGGACGGTGGCTCGGCGGAGCTTCAGCATGCCCTGCTCTTAGAGCTTCGCGGGATGCCCGTGAGCAAGTGCAGGGCCAGCATCGACCAAGCTCGTCGTGTCGGCTCGTGTTCGCTCGATGCTGACGTCCACGTCGCATTCGCACTCGGGCAGATTGGCGATCTCATGCGCCCTGTCCACCATCCTGGAAGCCACGGCCTGGGCCTGCTCGTCGCTCGAGACATGAAAGACGACCTGGACAGTCACAGGACGGGGCACGGCTCTCCCCGCAGAGGGGTCTTCGGCGCTCACGAGCGACCAGCGAGTGTGCGATCGCCTCCGGTGCGCGCGTCCAGCTGCTGTAGGGCAGCCGCGATGAAACCCTTGAACAGTGGCGCCGGTCGCTCTGGACGCGACTTGAACTCTGGATGGAATTGCGAAGCTACGAAGAACGGGTGGTCCTCGAGCTCGACCACCTCGACCAAACGCTCGTCCGGAGAGGTTCCGGAGATGCTCAGGCCGGCGCTCTGCAAGCGCTTGCGCAGCAGGTTGTTGACCTCGTAACGGTGACGGTGGCGCTCGTACACAACCGCCTCACCGTATACATCCCTCACGCGCGAATCGTCATGCAGCTTGATCGGGTCGGCGCCCAGGCGCATAGTGCCGCCGAGATCGGCGACCTCCTTCTGCTCGGGCAACAGATCGATCACCGGATAGGGCGTCTCGATGTCGAACTCGGTCGAGTTGGCGCCCTCCATCCCGGCGACGTGCCTGGCGAACTCGGCAACAGCGATCTGCATGCCCAGACAGATACCCAGGTAAGGGATGCGTCGCTCTCGCGCTACCCGGGCTGCCGCGATCTTGCCCTCGATTCCCCTGCCACCAAACCCTCCAGGAATCAGGATCCCGTCAGCATTCTCGAGCAATTCATGCGCACTTCGAGGCTGCTCCCCATCGGCATCGGTGGGCGGCTGAGAATCTCCGTCGAGGTGCTCCGAGTCGATCCAGTCGATACGCACCTTGGCATCCTGGAGCGCTGCCGCGTGGCGCAGCGCTTCGCAGACGGACAGATATGCATCCTCGAGCTGCACGTACTTGCCTACGAGCGCGATGCGCACCGTGCGCGGTGCCTTCTCCACGCGCTCGATCGGCTCCTGCCACTTAGAAAGATCGGGCGCGGGTGCCTCCAGAGCGAAATGCTCCAGGATGAAATCGTCCACGCCCTGGTCGCGAAACACGAGCGGCACCTTGTAGATGTTGTCGACGTCGCGCGCGGAGACGATTGCGTCGGCGGGCAGGCTTGCGAACAGGGCGATCTTCTTACGTATCTCGCCTGAGAGAGGGCCCTCCGAGCGGCACATGAGCATGTCCGGCGCGATTCCGATCCTGCGCAGCTCGTTGACGGAGTGTTGAGTGGGCTTGGTCTTCAGCTCGCCGGCGTGGCCGATGTAGGGTACGAGCGTCAGGTGGATGAACATGCAGCGCCGGCGACCCACGTCCACGGGGAACTGGCGGATTGCCTCAAGGAACGGCAAGGACTCGATGTCACCGACGGTACCGCCGATCTCGGTGATCACGAAGTCCACGTCGGTGGACTCGGCGATCAAGGAAACTCGCTGCTTGATCTCGTCCGTGATGTGAGGCACTACTTGCACGGTCCCACCGAGATAGTCACCACGACGCTCGCGGCGGATCACCGTGTCATAGATGCCCCCGGCAGTCACGTTGGAGGCGCGGCTCGTGTTGGAATCGGTGAAGCGCTCATAGTGGCCGAGGTCCAGATCGGTCTCGGCGCCGTCCTCAGTAACGAACACCTCGCCGTGCTGATAGGGGGACATAGTGCCCGGATCGACGTTGATGTAGGGGTCGAACTTCTGCAGCCCCACGGTCAGCCCGCGCGCGACGAGCAGCCTGCCAATCGAGGCTGCCGCGATTCCCTTTCCGAGCGAGGACACCACGCCACCGGTGACGAAAATGAACCGGGTCTTGGCCGGGGCCTGTGCGTGGCGGTCAGAGTGAGGCGAAGTCATCGAGGTACGCCCCAGGAGTCTAGCCCCCGCAGCAGCGGCATCCGTTCCACGAGCGTGGTGATCGATCGAAGCTCCCCATACACGGTGATCGCGAGAAGTAGGGCGAGTGCAACTGCCTGTCCCTGCTCGGAGAGCGTCAGCACGATCCAAAGACCTGCGAGGGCGCCAAGCAGGTTGGCGCCGGTATCTCCGAGCATCGCCCGCTCACGCAGGTCATACAGTCCAGCGACCAAGGCCGGTCCGACGAACAGTCCAAGCGCCCACAAAGGCCGCACGCTGGCGGCCCCGATCGTGAGGCCGGCACCAAGCAATACGAAGACCTTGGTCGCCCGTCCCGGGCGGAGGTCGAGCAGATTGAACACGTTCGTGGAGAGCACCAGTACAGCACTTGCGAGTAGCCAACGCGCTGTGGAGGGCTCCACGAAACTCATCGCGTACAGGGCGAGCCCCAGCGAGCCGGCCGCCTTCAGGGCGCCGGTCGAGAATCGCATTTGGAGCGCTGCCCTGGCGTGCCCGCGCCAGCCGCGCGGCTCGCCCCCGAGCGTGTCGTCCACGAGCCCGAGGAAGGCCACGCCGATCGCGTAGAGCGCTACGGCCAGCGTCTCGGGATGGAACACTTGGGCGACTTCGAGCCGCTGCACGAGGGCCAACGGGATTAGGGCGACCAAAGCACCCGCCAGGCTCAGCACGCCGAATGGGAAGGCGACGCTCCGTTCACGGAAGTTGGCCTTGACGTGCCCGCCGTCGGTCAGCGCGCGGAGCAACGGGTGGGCCAGCAGGGCAGCCACGATCGAGGCGAGCACAAAAGGGAGGGCATGCACGAGCGGAAGTTAGCGACGCTCGCGGACGAGCACTCAGCGCTGGTTGAAGAGGCTTGTCGCCGACGGCAGCAAAGCTTCCGCTGTGGGCTTAGTGCCATATGCGCCCCGGTCGCCTGCCAGCGCGAATGCGAGCGCGGCCCGGCCCGCAACGGTTTCGAGGTCATCGACGCTCGCAAGCTGTTCGGCCTTGTACCACGGGACTTGCGAGGGTTCGGTGCCGGTCAGCTCGACGCCAACCACGGGTATTCCCGTGGACAATGCGCCGGCGATCAATCCTGACTCGAATTCAGCCGTGATCTTCGCTGCTTGAGGATCCATTCCGGCAGGGTCGCTGCGCACCACCACGAGCCCTTCCAATTTGCCCAGTTCACCGTCGTTTGAGCTGAGCAGCCTGGTCTGGACCCGTTCGAGCAGCTGTCCCCCGCTTACAAGCTGCTTGCCGATGCGAACACCGAACTGCCGGACCAGCGAGGGGTCAGAGGCAAGCGCGCTATAGCGGTAGCCGGCGGCCTGAGCGGCCACCCCCTGGGTATCCAGCGGCTCGCGAATGGCGATCACGCCCTTGACGTTGCCACCGGCCTCTCCAACCCCGTCGCGAACGTAAGTGTCGATCGTGTCCGAGGAGCCACCCAGGAACACCAGACCGATACTCCTTTCGCCGAGCAGGCCGTGAACCGCGAACGGCCACAGGTCGGTGCCCAGCTGTTCGGCTTCGGAGAGCTTGGTATCGACCTGTTCGAGGCTGTGTTGTGAGGTACCCACTTCTGAGCGCAGGTCGTGCACGATCCCGTTTTGGGCGGAGGACACCAGGTTGGAGTCGCCGATCGCCACCCCGATGACCACGCCCACGGCAAGCGCGAACAGGACGGCGGCGAGCGAAAGCGCGTGATAGCGGTAGTCGAACATCGTTTGTGAGCCATTGCGGGGCTCGCGCCAGGATAGATGGTGGAGAGGCTCAGATATCCAGGTGAGAGGCGCCTAGCCGCAGGCCGGCCGAACGAAGTGCGTCTCGGACCGTGACTCGAATACAAGCTCAGCCGCTGGAGCCGAACAGCAGCTGAAGCCTGAGCCACAGTAGGTCGACCACATCGCGCAAGGCCGGGGTCATCCAGACGACCGCTATCAGGGCGATCAATCCCGCAACGATCACGAAGACCAGCGGAGCGAGACCCGGCATCGGCCGGTAGAGGCGACTCACGCCCTTGGCGTCCACCAGGATCTCGCCGATCCGCAAACGGGTAAGGAAGGTCGAGGACATCCCTTCGCGATTGCGATCCAGGAACTCGACTAGGTTGAACTGGGAGCCGACTGTCACTATCAGGCGAGCTCCCTTCTCCGCGGCGATCAGCATGGCGACGTCCTGGCTGGTGCCTGGGGCTGGAACGAGCTTGAATGGAACGCCGAGCTCCTCAAGACGCTGGCGGCCGGGCGCCCGGCCATCAGGATATGAATGGACCACAAGCTCGGTCTTGCCCTCGTGTGCCCCGAGCAAGGAGGTCTCGCTCGCCGAGTCCATGTCGCCGACGATCATGTGGGGAGTCAAGCCGGCCTCGAGAAGCGCGTCGGCGCCGCCATCGACAGCCACTAGCACGGGCCGGGTATCCCTGATGAACGACCTGAGGGCACGTAGGTCGCGCTGGTGTTCGACACCCCGCACGACCACCAGCGCGGAGCGGTCGCGGAAGTCGGTGCGAAAGCGTGGCAGGTCGATGCGCCCGGCGAGCAGTTCGCGCTCCTCGCGCATGTGCTCGATCGTGTTGTGGGCGAAGCGCTCGAGCGCGTCGCCGACCTCGCGCCGGCGGGCCTCTGTGTCGGCGCGTACACGGGCAAGGTCAAGTACCACGCCCGATACGAGCTGGCGGCCCTTGTAGAGCACCTCTCCGCGCGTATCCGCGGGCATCACCCGGATCGTTACCGGATCGCCGTCGGAGAGCGAGTGAAACAAGGAGTCCTCGGGCAGGTCCACGAGCAGGATGCCCGCTTCGACCAGTAGCTGAGGCCCCAGGTTTGGGTATGTGCCGCTCGTGGAGGCACGGCAGTTGAGCACCGCGGTTGCACCTGCCGCGATCAGCTCCTCCGCGGACACCCGATCAATGTCGAGGTGGTCGATCACGGCGATATCACCGGCGAGCAGGTGTCTCACGAGCAGCTTGGTCTTGCGCCCGAGCCGCACCGGTCCACCCACCTCATAGGGCGGCGCGGGCAACGTCCCGAAGGCGGGCGCAATGGTGCCAGGCGGCTGCCGGGTCGCGGCCATGTCAATCGAGAGTAACGCCCGGGCGCCGATTGCGCTCGGGCTGGAACCTCCACAGTGCGTCGCTGAGACGGTCGAGGATCAAGTCTCTCAAGGACGCAGAGAGCGTGGCGTGCTAGGCACGCAAGCGACCGAGGACGCCGCGAGGCGCCGATCATCGACCGTCTCAGGCGGCGCGGCGGAGGTCCTGGGCATGCCGGCGAGCCGCTCTGTCCTGGTCCTCGGCGCCGAGCATGCGCACAAGCTCTGTCACGACCTCGGGCTCGGCGAGCTGAGACACCGTGGCAACCGTGGGGTCGACCGAGGTGTCCTTCGCAACAGAGAAATGACGTTGGGCGAGCGAGGCGATCTGAGGAAGATGGGTGATGCAAAGCACCTGTCTGCCGCTGGCGAGGCTCTGCAAGCGCTCGCCAACCGCGCGAGCGGTGTGTCCCCCAATGCCCGCATCGATCTCGTCGAATACGAGCGTCGACTTCGAGGAGCCACCCTCGATGCCCGAGCCATCGTTGCAAGCGCTTGAGAGCGCGAGCATCACCCGTGAGAGCTCGCCACCCGACGCGATCTCTCTCAGGGGTCCCGCGGCGACGCCTGGGTTTGGCGCAATCATGAACTCGACCAAGTCGGCTCCGTTGGCTTTGGGCTCGATTGGGCTTAGGACGATCTCAAACGTGGCGTCTCCCATAGCAAGCGCACCGAGCTGGTTGCGCACCGCGACGGCAAGTCGCTTTGCCGCCTTCTTGCGGTTGGCTCGCAGCGCGTGAACGTGTCCTTCAAGCTTCGTCCGCTCGGCCGCGAGGGACCGGGCTGCGTGCTCTTGGGCCACTCCCGCGCCAAGCAGCTGCTCACGCCGGATCCTCGCCTGAGCGGCATATTCGAGCACCGAGGAGATTGAGCCGCCGTGCTTGCGCAAGAGACGCTCCAATGAGGCCAGCCTGTCTTCGATGCTCTCGAGCGTGCCGTCCTGCTCTTGCATTGTTTCGCAATAGCCCTGCAGACCACCCGCAACATCCTGTGCCTCGATCGCGAGTGTCGCGCAGCGCGCAGCAAAGACGTCGAGGTCGGGATCGATCCCAGCGACGGTCTCCAGCCTGGTGGCAGCTCCAGCAAGGAGGTGTGCGCCACCGGGTTGCTCAGATGACTCCGGGTCGAGCGCGTCGAGTGCGCCGGCGGCAGCCGCCTGCAAGGCCTCCAGGCTGCGCAGACGCTCCCGGCGGGCCAGGAGCGCCTGGTGTTCCTGCTCCTCAGGTGCCGCGGATTCGATCTCCGTTAGCTCGTGCTCGAGCAAGCCCAAGTCACGCTCGCGGGCCTGTTCAAGCTCCGCCAGGCGCGCCAGCTCGGCCTCGAGGTCACGAATCTGGCGGTATGAGCTCGCGCATGCGTCGAGTTGTTGTACGTGAGAAGGTGGGCACACCTCGTCGAGCATCTCAAGCTGGGCGCTTGCGAGAACAAGCTTGCGGTGCTCGTGCTGGCCGTAGAAGGAGATCAGGCGCGCCCCTAGATCACGCAGGTCGCCGACGGCTACTGAGCGGCCGTTCAGATATGCGCGAGTACGTCCGTCCGCGTAGACGCGCCTGGCCATGGTGAGCTCCTGAAGCTCGCCCTCGACGTGCACGCTGTCCGGCAGCCGGCGCAAGATCTCCTCTCGGACGTTCTCCGGCACGGAGAACACCCCCTCGACATAGGCCTGCTCGGCACCGGGCCTGACGATGCCGCTGCGCGAGCGCCCGCCCATCAATAGATCCAAAGCGTGTGCAAGCACAGTCTTGCCGGCACCCGTCTCGCCGGTGAGAACATTCAAACCGGGGACGAAGGCAAGCTCGGTGCGCTCGATCAAGAGCAGGTTTTCGACGCACAAATCAGTGAGCACACGGACAGGTGTACCAGCGCCTACCGACGGATCGTGTGCCATGCGCCTCGGGACAGGGCCCGCGTCGCGGCCAGTGAGTCCATAATCTGGGTCAAAGGGCAAAAGATCCGCCGCGGACGGCGGGTTTACTCAACAGGATCATCGGCATGGTTGCCAGCGACTCCCACAACTCAAGACGTGCCCAAGCGGCTCCACGTGAATGCCTGTCATCGGTGGACTTGGCGACGCGCTTGGACGAGGAGGTTCAGAGAGCGGCACGCCATCGCACGCAGCTCAGCTGCCTGCTCGTGAGCCTCGACGAAGTCGAGCGCCTGGCACATACCTACGGCGAGGATCTCCCGGCGCAAGCACTCGCCTATCTGGGCACGGCCCTGATCCGGCAGTTGCGCCGCTTCGACCGCGTCGGGCACGCGGCCGAAGGCGAGCTGCTCGTCGTGCTGCCTGGGGCCGACGAGCGGCGGGCGGAGATCGTTGCGCGCCGCGCGCTCGGCAGGCTGTACTCAGTCAAGCTCGAGCTGAACGGCAGGCGCGAGCCACTTCGCATATCGGTCGGTATAGCCGCTTGGAGAAATGGCCTTCAGGCTGAGCATCTCCTTTCACAGACACGCATTGCGGCCCAACGGCGCCGTCGAGCCGACCCACCAGAGCACGAGCCTGGAGAAGGCTCCGCGGCAGGCATCGAGGAGATGCCGTCGCTGGGACCTTCATAATCTCAGCCCGTGCTCTCCGGGTCTGAGCTGTGGCTGCTGCGCCTGATGGCCGATCGTGGCCTTGCGCTGCTCGACGCCTCGACCCTCTTGATGGTTGTCGAGGAGCGCAACGAGCTGCGCGTGGCAGCCGCCAGCGGGCGCGTGTCCGTAAGGGTGCGCGTGTTGCCGTTGGAAGGCAGCGCGCTCGGGGCCCTCTACGAAGCGGGCAAGTCTCTTTCGCTTGACAAACCGAGGGGCCAGGAAGCGACTTGGCTGCACGAACTGGGCCTGGAGGTCAGGGCCGTGCTCGTGGAGCCCTTCAGTTTGGACGGCCAGAGCGGCGGTCTGGTGATCGCCGGACGCGAGGACGGCGGCTTTCGCGACCCCGACCGGCGTGCGCTGAACGCGTTCGCCGCAAGCGTCGCGCAGCGGCTCGCGGCGGAGCGCTCTGTCGAGATCGAGCGCCTGCGCTTCGGAATGGAGGCGCGCGAGCGCGAGCGCACACGCTGGGCCAGAGAGATCCACGACGAAACGGTCCAAGGTCTCGGAGCCTTGCGCCTACAGCTCGCCAACGCCCGCGATCTCGGCGATCAGGCGGCCTTGAGCACAGCTGTGGATACGGTGCTCGAGGGACTCGGACAGGAGATCGACGGGTTGCGCCACCTGATTACCGAGCTTCGCCCCGCGGCGCTTGACGACTTCGGGCTGGTACCGGCCTTGGAAGCGCTCGCACGTCGCGCACAAGCGATGGATGGCCTTGAGATCGAGACCGATATCGAGCTCTCAGACGACGAGCGGCGCTTGGACCCGGAGCTCGAGAGCACGATCTACAGGGTCGTGCAGGAGGCGCTCACCAACGTGAGCCGTCACGCAAAAGCCACACGGGCCGTGATCAGCGTGAGCGAGCGCGACGGACGGGTGATGGCGGCCGTGACCGACGACGGCGAAGGCCTACCCGAGGGCGGTCCTTCGAGGCCGCGCACCCCTGGCGAAGAATTGAAGGGCGGATTCGGAGTGTCCGGGATGCGCGAGCGCGCCGAGCTGGTCGGGGGCGAGCTCGAGCTCGTGCCGGCAGCCGGCGGTGGCGCCACTATGCGCTTGACGGTGCCTTTGAGCGGGCGCCCCACGCTGGTCTGAGCAACAAACAGCGAACTACTCGACGAGACCGAGCTTGCGCGCATAGGCGGTGATCTCCGCTCGCGAGGAGAACCCGAGCTTCTCGATCGCACGTGCCCGGTAGGTCTTGACGGTGCGCTCGGCCACGTGCAACTGCTCTGCGATCTCAGGATTGGTGTAGCCATGAGCGATCAGGCGCACCACCTCACGCTCGCGCTCCGAAAGCGCGACCCCATCCTGCTGGGCGTCATCGCCGGTGACCATCAATGCCCCGAGCCGCGGGTGCAAGTAGTTGCGTCCCGCGACCGCCAAGCGGAATGCCTGCAAGAGCTCAGCCGGCTCGGCCTCCTTGAGCACGTAGCTGCGCGCGCCGGCACGTAGCGCTTGGCGCGCGTACTCCGGATCCTCGCGCATCGTGAGGATCGCGACCGCGAGCGTGGGATGCGCCACGAAGCACGTCGGCAAGGCGGCCAGACTGGATCCGCCGGGCATGGTGAGGTCGAGCGTGAGCAGATCCGGCTTGAACTCCCTCACGGCGCGGATCGTGGCGGGGACGTCAGCCGCCTCTGCCACGACCCTGAACTCGCCTGTCTCGCGCTCGAGCACAGCACGGATTCCATCGCGCACGACCGTGTGGTCGTCGGCGATGATCACGTCGATGGGCCGGTCAACGCCGGGGGCTTCGCTCGCCATACGCGCTAACCGTACTGACTTGGCGGACGACTTTGCCGGGCGAGAAGGGCAGGTGCTCGCCCGGACGCGAGGCGACAGACCCGGCTTCTTTGACCGCCTGCCCTTGAGGGACTACACGAATTGGCACCTTTGGGACGACACGATCGGCGCCCTTTGCTCTACAGACAAACGCCCTTATGGGCACCATCATTCTGTTCGTGATCTCGGTCCGTCTTCACGAACCTCCTGGAACCCCGGTGCGCGAGCGCTCGGGGTCCGTGCGCGTTGGGACGGTGCGATGATCGATCTCGGCGTAGCCGTCACATGGATAGCCATCTCTGTGGTCAGCGCGAAGGGGCTCGCCGTATTTGCTCGAGCTGCCGCGGCAACCGACCTCGATGCTGAGTTCGCGGTACTCCCCCCGGAAGGCGGCTCGCGCTATGACGGCTATCCGACTGAGGCTTTGGGGCATCCCCAGAGCCTGCGTTCATGAGCAGGCTCGCGACCTCCCCCTGCCCTGCACGCTCGCGAGCCTTCCTGCGACTGGTGGGAGATGCTGAGGACATCGGATCCGGGCCGGGCGAATCCCAGCAGCGGACCGGCCCAGAGCGGGTACACACCAATGCCGAAGCTGCTCACGTACTGGTGGTCGGCGCCGAAACAGGCGGCCGCTCGCGGATGCTTGCCGAGTTGCGCAACGTGTTGCCCGAGGGCACCTGCTTCCTTGAGGCCGAGGAGACTTGGGAGGCACTCACCCGCGCCGCCGACAGCCAGATGGTGGTGCTCGTCGACGACCTTGGCGAGCTGTCGAGATCCTCACTCGTTCGCCTACTTGCGCGCAGGCAGCCAGGCCTATCGGTTCTTGCCCTCGGCGACACCACGAAGGCCCACGCCGACGCCGCGAGCACGTAACCGAGACAAGCGCGATCTCCTCGATATGCCGTGGCCTTGTGGCGTACCGTCGGCGGTCCACCCTAGAATGGCGCGCACCCGGCGAGAAACAGTCGAGCCACCGCCAGCGTCGAGAGGCGTCCTTGCTTCCCAAGTCTTCCCGACTGCGGAGAATACTGCTTGCCTATACGGTCAACGAACTGGGGACCTGGTTCGGGTATGTCGCGCTGGCATTGGGGGTATACGACCGTACGCACAGTGCGATCGCCACAGCCGGCTTGTTCATCGCCAGAGGCCTCTTGCCCGCGCTGCTTGCGCCCGTCCTGGTGGCCCGGGTCGAGCGTATCGGCCGGCGTGGGCTGCTCGCCGGCTTGTACGTGATCGAGGCGCTGCTGACGCTCACTCTCGCCTTGCTGCTGTGGCGCTTCACTTTCGCTGGAGTGTTGATCTTCGTGGCCATCGATGGCGCCGTCGCAGTTGCAGCGACCGCACTCGTGCGCGCCGCCACAGCGCGTGCGGCGACAGCCTCGGTGGATGCAATGTCAGTGGAGACATTTTCCGGGAAGGGTGGCGACCCGACACTGGAAGCCCAGCGCCAAGCCAACGCGGCCCTCAATGTGGCCTTCATGGTCTCCTTGTGGCTGGGGCCCGCGATCGGCGGTGTGCTTGTGCATTGGGTCGGAGGTCCCGTCGCGCTGGTGCTCGACGCCTTGACGTTCCTCCTCTGTGCACTGCTCATGCTCGGCCTGCGCACTCAAGCCGAGGATGCAGCCGATGGCTCGACCGTGTCCCGGCTGCGAGCCGCCTGGCAGCATCTTCAAGCGGTCCCGGCACTGCGGGTGCTCCTGGTGACCGAGGCCATCGCCGTAATCGTTTTCGCGTCGGTCGAGCCCGTGGAGGTGGTGTATGTCAAGGCCACGCTCCATGCGGGCGATCTTGGCTTCGGTCTGCTCGTCGCCGCGTGGGGCTTCGGGGCCGCACTTGGCGCGATCGCTTTCTCGCGCTCTGTGCACCGCCCGCTCGGCCCGATGTTGGCGGGGGGAGCGCTCCTCGTTGGGCTCGCCTACCTCGGTTTCGCGGCGGCACCCGTGCTGGTGCTTGCGTGCGCGGCAGCGGTAGTCGGCGGAGCGGGCAACGGCATTCAGTGGCCGTCATTCATCAGCGCAGTGCAACAGCTCACGCCCGCGGCCTTGCACGGACGCTTGATGAGCGTGATCGGCTCGCTCAACGCACTCTGTCCGGCGATCGGCTTCGCCTTGGGCGGGACAATCGCGGCTCTGGCCTCTCCGCGTGTGGCGATGGTCGTCGCCGGTGTGGTCGCGACCTGCGCAACGGTGGCCTTCCTGCGCTTGAGACTGGGCGACTTGCAGTCGGTCGCTCCGGAGCAGACGACGCTCGCCGGCGAGCCTGGGCTCATATCCAGCAGCCCTTAAGTGCCACGTCGTGTCGGCCGTTAAGTACGACAGACCCTAGGACGACATGATCAGCATTCCTCAACGACATCTCAGCCGGCTGTATCTGGCTAGCCAAGGCGTGCTCTTGGCCGGAGCGCTGTGGATCGCCGTGCTCAGCTCCTCAGCTCGCGACTGGCAGCCGCCGGAACTGCTCGCGCTGTTGCTGGTGTTGAGCGTGGTTGGCGAGTGGATGACGATCACAATCGGCAACCAGACCTTGTCAGCCTCGTTCATCGCGCTCGTATTGGCGATGATCCTGCTCGGGCCGGCCCCGGCAGCCGCGATCGGGATCGTCGCCGTGATCGCCGATTGCGCGCACCGCCGTCCCCCACCGGCCGTGTGCTTGGCCAACCTGGCCGCCTACACGGTCTATCTGGTTGCGGGTGGAGAGCTTGCCCGCGTGATGATCGGGGATGCCCACGATCCTGGCAATCAGCAGCTGATCAAGAGCCCGTCGTTCGCCTTGGTCGTCTTTGCCGTGTTCATCGCCGCAAACCTCCTGAACTTTGCCCAGATCGCAATCCAGAAGCGGGTTCTCGACGGGCGTGGCGTCATGAACCAGGTGCGTACCCTGCTGGTCCCGATGCTGCCCGGGCAGCTCGCCGCGGCCGTACTTGCTGCCTTGTTGGCGGCGTCCTACACGAACCTCGGATATCCCGTGCTGCTCGGAGTTGTGATCGTGATCGTGATTTTCCAGTACCTCGCGATGGCGCTCCTGCGCTCGGAGGACCGCGCCGAGCAGCTCGAGGCGCGCTCGGTCAGACTCGCGTCGATGCAGCTGGGCATGCTTGCCACGCTCGTAGAGACGCTGGCCCTGCGAGACCGCACGACGGCACGTCACGCCGCGGCTGTAGCCCGTTATGCGCGGGCGCTGGCGCGCGAGCTCGGCTGCACGGACTCAGACCAAGAGCTCGTGCACACCGCTGGGCTGCTCCATGACATCGGCAAGTTCGCCCTCCCCGACCGCATCCTTCACGCCAAGATCCTTTCTGACGAGGATTGGGCTCTGGTGCGCCGTCACCCTCAGGACGGAGCCACCTTGGTGGGTCGTCTGGACGGGTATGGACCGGTGGCGGACGCAATCCTCTATCACCACGAGCACGTCGACGGAAGCGGCTATCCGGCCGGGCTGATCGGAAGCGAGATCCCGCTTGCCTCACGGATCGTGGCGGTGTGCAGCGTGTATGACACGCTCACCGCGCGTGACTCCTACCGCTCACCGATGATCCCCCAGGACGCGATCGCCGAGCTGCGGCGTGTGGCAGGCCGCCAGCTCGACTCCGAGATCGTGGATGCCTTCATAGCAATGCTCGAGCGCGACGGGCCAGTGACGGTCGCCCACGGCGACGACGCCAACTTCGAGGCCGAGCTGGGCTTCGAGCGCCGTGCGCGCGCACTAGCCGCGCCCTGACCGATCTCCCAGGCTCAAGTCGCCCAGTCTCTCCTAGTCACAACGGAGTAGGGACCAAGGGCGACTGGTCATCATTTGAACATGCCCGTGGGTGATGGCAGACCGTGCCTGGACATCGTTAACGAACGAAGGCGCCACCCAAAACTGGGGACGCCTTCTAGTTCGGCGGTCGCATAGGACCGCTCAAGCAATCAGCCTTTCCAGGACATCGGCTTTGCTCCTTCCGTCACGCAGGCGGATCAACCTCTACCGCGCGACGGCCTTCCATCCTCAGCCAAGCACGAAGAGTGTTGAGTAGGTTTGCGCAGCATAATATAGAGATTGGACGAAATGTCCAATTCGACAAGTGTTTGCAGGATCGCTTGCACAAAGAGGGCTTTCCCCAGGCTCCCGCGACGGTTTTCCCCCGTTTTTGGAGGGTTTTTCCCGCTTGTGCGTATTCTCACGAGCCTGTGGCAGTCGAGACAAAGATGTCGCCTGGGTGAGCCTCACTTGGGTCAAAGGTCCACAAAGCTGTGGGACTCTCAACCTTTGACCCCAAACGGCCGAAGCTCTGTGCATAGGGACTTCGCGCTTGTTTGCGTGCGGCCCTTGGACAGCGCCATGAGGCGAACCAGCGAGAGCGAAAAGAGGTCACGATGCCGAGCACTCCGGACCAAGGTCACGAGCACCAGCTCGTATTCACGAGCTCACAGGCCGCGCGCTATCTGGGCGTGTCGCTTGCCACGATTCGCCGCTGGACCGATGCGGGCTACCTCAGCGGCTACCGCACGCCTGGCGGGCAGCGGCGATTCTCACGCGAACAGCTCGATGGCTTCGTCAACTCCTTGCACCGCACAGATGAGGCACCTAAGCGCCACACGCAAGTAGCCTGAGAGGGTGCCCTACGCGCGCGCGTAAGGCACTGCCAAAGACAGACACCACACCAGAGCCGAGGGCTGTCCGCCGCTCACCGCGCGCGCTCGGCCTTGTGCCACATAGTGGTGTGCCCGTGCCCTCATGCGCACACAGGAGGGGTGCTTGCGAAATAACATGGCACCCGAAGGCGCCGGTCGTCAGCGCGCCAGACGACCGAACTTCTCGCGCAAACGGCGGTAGAAGGAGGATCCGGGAAGCTGAGCGATCGTCCCAGCGTCGTCCATGAAGCGGGCGGCAATGGTGGCTCCCGCCGCGAGCTCGCACACAGGACGCCCATCGACGGACACATCGAGTGCCTCGTGCGAGCGATTGTGGATCTCCAGGCGGTCACGGGGGGCCGCCACAAGCGTGCGAGCGGTCAAGGAATGTGGCGCTATGAACGAGACGACGAACCCCTCCACCCCCCACGCCATGACAGGGCCTCCGTTGGCTAGGTTGTAGCCCGTCGAGCCCGCCGGTGTGGCCACTACGAGCCCGTCACAGCGCACACTGCCGAGCTCATGACCGTCGAGCACGTAGGCGATCTCAGCGACTCGCTCGCCGACCTTTCGGTGGATCGCCACGTCGTTGAATGCTCGTTCGAGCCCCGTTGGTGCGTCGAGCACGATCGCGGGCAAGCTCAGTAGCTCGAAGTCACCCCGCAAAGCGCGCCTCAGACCATCGGCTAGCTCGTCGGGCTCGATCGTCGCGAGAAACCCGATGTCGCCGAAATTGATGGCAAATACGGGCACGTTGGTGCCGGAATAGCGGCGCAGAGCACGCAGGATTGTGCCGTCCCCTCCAAGCACCATGCAGAGATCGACAGGATCACCTGAGGGAACGCCCACCATCGTGCCCTCGCGTGCGAGAAGGCCGTGCTTGGCTGTCTCCTCATCGTCGAAGCGCAGACTCACGCCGGCCTGGAAGGCACTCTCGAGGAGCGTCTCCAGAGCCGCGGAGGTCTGGGTGGGACGACTGTGAGTGAGTACCGAGACAGCACGCACCGCCTTCGGTGGCGCCCCGGTGACCCCGAGCGCGATCTTCTTGACATCGCTACTCATCTGTCCACCACTAGCCTGGGACCGGTGCGCGTACTCATCTGACTACCCCCAGCCTGAGACCGATGCCGGCATAGCTCATGGCTCCACCTGACGCGCCATGAGCTCGATCTCATCGGTTCCGCTTGCAGCGCCTTGGCGTCCCACCTCGGAGAACCATATGAACGTCTCGAGATTGCCCTTAGGTCCGGGCAAGCCCGAGGAGGCAAAGCCAAGCACGCTAGCGCCAAGCTCGAGCGCGACCGCCCCCACGCCGGTGAGCGCGGAGCGCCGATCCTCGGTGGAGCGCACCACTCCACCCTTGCCGACACGCTCGCGCCCAACCTCGAACTGTGGCTTGACCAAGGCGAGCACGTCGTAGCGCGGGGCGAGACAGCCAAGCACCGCCGGGAGGATCTTTCCAAGCGAGATGAACGAGACGTCGAGGACCACCAGCTCAGGTGCATAAGGCAGCATCTCAGGCTGGAGCGAACGGGCGTTCGTACGCTCGAACAGAGTCACGCGCGGATCGCCCCGAAGCTTGTAGTCGAAATCGCCATAGCCGACGTCCACCGCGACCACTTCCCTTGCTCCACGCGAGAGCAGGCAATCGGTGAAGCCGCCAGTGGAGGCACCCACATCCATGGCGCGACGCCCGTCGACGGCGACCTCGAAGCGGTCCAAGGCATTGGCGAGCTTGATGCCGCCACGCGAAACATAAGGCGCGCGCTCACGCACGCTCAGCTCCGCGTCCAAGGCCACCAGCTCACCCGGCTTGGCGGCTCGGCGTCCGTCGCGACCAATGGTCACCTCGCCCGCCATCACAGAGGCGGCTGCCCGTGTGCGCGAGGGAAACAGGCCGCGCTCGGCCAAGAGCGTGTCCAAGCGTCGCTTAGCCATGAGGGAACGGTATCCGCTGAGGAGCGCTTAGGGCTCGTCTCGTCACAAGTTCGAGAGATTTAAAGAATTCGGGGCGTCTGTGATCGACGTCACATATGGGTAGCGACTGTATAAGCCCAGGTCAAGGGCACCGGGCGGATACAGGCTAGGAGCCTGTCCGCCTGAAGATTCCTGTGTCAAGAGCCTTGACACTCGCCGATGTGTCAAGTATATTGACACTATGGCCGCAGGCAATCGACACGATCCGACCCGAGCCGCGTCTTCGGA
Organism: uncultured Solirubrobacterales bacterium; assembly: GCA_963731565.1. Lineage (GTDB taxonomy): Bacteria > Actinomycetota > Thermoleophilia > Solirubrobacterales > Solirubrobacteraceae > Palsa-744. The sequence continues at coordinate 2,231,320 of CAVSWG010000001.1, read as the reverse complement.
GTCGCAGTTCTCGCTCATGGAGTTCATGCGAGACTATCCCGACGACGCCGCATGCCTTGAGCACCTATGGCGCTCACGCTACTCGGCCGATGGCGAACACGCCGACTGTCCGAAGTGCGGCCACGAGCGTATGTTCCGTAAGTACCAGACGGCGCAGGGTCGCCAGTCATGGACCTGCACCGGCTGTGGCCATCACGTCCACCCGACCGCCGGGACGATCTTCCACAAGTCCTCGACCTCGCTGCACTTGTGGTTCTTTGCGATCTACATGATGGCGAGCACTCGTTGCGGGGTATCGGCGAAGATGCTTGAGCGCGAGATCGGCGTGTCCTACAAGACTGCGTGGCGGATGCTGAACAAGATCCGTAACGAGTTGATGGTCGATGACGGCGAGCCGCTGAGAGGCGACGTAGAGGTCGATGAGGCGTCCGTGGACGGCAAGCCCCGCAAGCCGCAAGGACAGCACCGCTACCTTGCATCGACGCCGACGCGGCGCTCTGAAGCCGCGAAGCTCCGGGAACGTAGTAGAGCAACGGTATTCGCCGCTGTCGAACGCGGTGGACGGATCAAGGCGACTGTCCTGCCGTCTCGTCGTGGACCGCAGCTCAAGCGTCAGGTGATCGAGTGGGTAGAGCCTGAGTCCATCATCATCACCGACGAGTGGCCTGCCTACAACGGCCTAGACGATCACTTCATCTCCCATAGTCGGATCAACCATTCTGCGGGCTGGTATGTGCAGGGCGACACGCACACCAACACCGTCGAGGGCTTCTTTGGGCACTTGAAGCCATCGATCCGGGGTACCTACCGCAGAGTGTCCCACCGCTGGCTACAGGGCTACCTCAACGAGTTCGTGTGGCGCAGGAACTCGCGCTACTCGGATACATCGATGTTCGAGATGTTGGTCGAGCGGACGGTCGCATGAGCGAGTCCGAGTCGATCAAGGCCATTCGTCGTGCCGCGAAGCGACGCGAGTATTCCGAGCGGCTACGCAAGCAGGCGACCACGGACCTGCGCGAGAACATCTTGCGCGCGCAGAGCGAAGGCGTGCCTATTGCTCAGATCGCTCGGGAGGCTCGTCTGTCTCGTCAGGGCGTTTACGACCTGCTGGCGGCGGCGCGACCTTCCTAACCATCCGGTCAAAGTCCTCGCGCGAGGGTACCGGGATTTGGTGGCCTGCTGGTGTGGTCTGCTTCGGCTCGTCAGACCCTGGCATGTTCCTAGGCTACCCAATCTGGTGCGCGATCAAGAGAGATCATGTCGCCCGCGATAACGAATGGGATCTTTTCGCGATCTCGATATTGAACGGCCCGCGCCCTTACTTGAGCCGGAGATGGCGGCTCACCATCGGTCGGTCGTATCCACAAATCCTCGTCGCGAATGCAGCGAGCGATCTCAGTTGTAGAGACGGCACGGCCTGCTCGTTCAAGAACGAACTCGATCGCATCATGCAAGTTGAGGTACATCTTAAGGAGGCTACTTGACCATTGCCGACTGCGATGAACGCTACACCGACCGGGCGTGCTGCTCGCCCTACGTCTCGATAACGTCCGCCGCGCGTTAACGGTTGCCGAGATGGTGTTCGAGCGTGCACTGGTCTTGACAGGAGTTCCTGTTGTGGTGTCAAATAAGTACGGGCGGCGGGAGTCGAACCCGTCGTCTCCGGTTTGAAAGACCGGTGTTCTTCGGGCACCTACTAGCGGGCTCCCCTGGAAAGAAGTGCCGCGCCGTTCGTTGCCCTTGGCCGTTGAACTACGCCCGCATGAATGGGCTGGCTCGTTTTCGTCGCAGATAGCGGGATCAACGAGCCGCGTCTGTATGCAGGGGGCGCAGATTTGCCTAAGATCGGCGCCCCGCGATGAGTGGGATGGCGCCCTTCGACTCCTGGTATCCGACCAAGATCATCCGGAGTCGGGGGCGCTTCTTGTTACGTGACCATTTGTCGCGCTCCTTAAGGGGATGCTTGCGGGCACCCGCGTGGATGCCGTACCCGAAACACCTACATGACGCTTCGGACGTAAGGGCCTGTTTCCGAGGCCCAAAGTTCGCTATTTGCGGGAATCCAGCAGGAACTGTCCGTGCAACTTCCCTTGCAAATAGCGAAATAGGGCTACATCTCGATAGCGACCGCCGCCAGTGCCGCTCGGGTAGCCCACACGAACTCGCCACAACGATGCACCAGGCCCGCACCGTGCAAGCGCGCGAGCGCGTCTTCTACCTCCATTTGATCGCCGATTTCGAGCACAAGCTCGCGCACGGCCCACGGCCGCTGCTCGTCTGGCAGCGTCAGCCGGTTGTAGATGCCGAACTCGATGACACTGCTCTCGCGCAGGACATCTGGACCATCTGGAGAACGGTCGTCTTGCATGGGAAGGTTCCGCCTTTCCTTGCCACGGCCCCCGGCTGTTTGCGCAGCGCGGGGGCCAAGTTATGGGATCGACGGACCGTAAGCCCACGCAACGACGGAAGGAATGCGCGGATGCCGCTTATACAGTCGCTACCCATATGTGATCGACGTCACACAAACGTGTGTTCCCCTGGTGCATGATTCTTCTCGACCCGAAGTACAGCAGCATCCCTCCTCCCCGAAACGGCCCGCCTCCCCAGCGGGTCGTTTCATTTAAGGCTGCTCCCCTCTCCGTTCCATCTCTTATGGACGACCGTGCCGCATGCGGCACGGTCCCAGCCCGTACATGTACGGGCTGGCCGGTCGGCGCATGCGCCGACCGGTACAGAGGCCAAGAAAGTACACGCACGGTCTGCTGCCGGCCATGTGCCGACCGGTACAGCACGTCACTGCGTCTCGATGACCGACGAGCTCCGGTCGCCGATCGCCGCGCGGATGCGCTCGGCGATGCGCTCGCCGGTGAACCCGATCTCCTCGTGCAATAGGGCGGGCTTGCCATGGGTCACATACCGGTCGGGCAGGCCCACGCGCAGGATGCGAGGCGGAGCTGTGCCCGCCTCGTTCAAGGTCTCCCACACCGCTGAGCCGAAGCCACCGGCCAAAACCCCCTCCTCGACGGTCACGAGCAGGTCGTGCTCAGCTGCGAGCTGGGCCATCAGACCCGCGTCAATCGGCTTGGCAAAGCGCGCGTCGGCCACGGTCACCGCGATGTCCTCGTCCGCGAGCAAATTTGCCGCCTCGAGCGCCTTGCCCACGCCGGACCCGTAGCCGATCAAAGCCACGCGCTTGCCCACAGGTCCAGCCGCGCCGGGCGGGTCAGGAGCGATCAAGATCTCCCCCGTGCCGATCCCGATCGTGCGCGGCTCTCGGGGTACGGGCGTACCGGGACCCTCACCCCGCGGATAGCGAAGCGCGACCGGCCCATCGTCGTAGCAGAGAGCCGTGTGGAGCATGTGCGCGAGCATTGCCTCATCGCGCGGAGCCATCAAGACGATGTTGGGCAGACAGCGCAAGTAGGCGATGTCAAAAGCGCCGTGATGGGTTGGCCCGTCATCGCCTACCAGCCCGGCGCGGTCCATCGCGAACACCACGTTCAGCTTCTGTAGGCACACGTCGTGCACGATCTGATCGAAAGCTCGTTGCAGGAAGGTCGAGTAGATCGCCGCCACCGGCTTGACCCCTTGCAGAGCGAGGCCGGCGGCGAACAGGATCGCCTGCTGCTCGGCGATGCCCACGTCGAAGTAACGGTCGGGCATGGCCTGCTGCAAGATGTTCAGGCCCGTGCCTGAGTTCATCGCCGCGGTGATCCCCACCACGCGCTGATCGCGCCGGCACTCGCGCACGAGCGCATCGCCGAAGACTTGCGTGTACTGAAGCGCTGGAGCACCCTGGGCCGGCCCGTTTGCGGAGGCGCCCTTTTGCCCGTCCGCCGTAGCGCTCGCTGGCACAGCGGCCGCAGCGGATGGGGCCTGGACAGCGGGCGGGGCGGTCGGCACACCGTTGAGAATCGACTTGGGCTTGGCCGCATGCCACTTCTCCATGCCCTCCAGGCCGCCGTCCTCAGCGGGGGCAAAGCCCTTGCCCTTGACTGTGGCCACATGGACGACCACTGGGCGTTCGGCCGCCAAGGCCTCGCGCAAGGCCTCGCGCAAGGCGCGCATGTCGTGCCCGTCGATGACTCCCATGTAGGCCCAGTCCAGCTCCTCCCAGAACAGCCCGGGCGCCCAGAATGCCTTAATCGACTCCTTCAACTGGGGGCCGAGCCTTTCAAAGGCCGAGCCGATGCCTCCGGGTAGACGTGTGAGGCCGCCCTCGACACCCGACCGTGCGTGCCACAGCTTGGGATTGAGGCGGACTCGGTTGAAGTAACGCGAGAGCGCGCCCACGTTTGGAGCGATCGACATGCCGTTGTCGTTGAGCACGACCACCATCGGCGTGCCAAGACCGCCCGCTTGGCCGATCGCCTCGAAGGCCACGCCTCCGGTCATGGCGCCGTCGCCGATCACAGCCACGACCTTGCCACCCGAGCGCTCGTCGTCGAGGTGGCGCATGCCCTCCTTGATGCCGACGGCATAGCCGATCGACGTCGAGGCGTGGCCGGCGCCCATGATGTCGTGCTCGGACTCCTCGATCGAGCAAAACGGGGCGAGCCCACCGTATTGGCGGATCGTTTGCAGCTCTGCCCTGCGACCAGTCAGGATCTTGTGCGGGTAGGCCTGGTGACCAACGTCCCACAGGATCTTGTCGCGCGGGGAGTCCATTAGCGAGTGCAACGCCACCGCCAGCTCACAAGTGCCCAGGTTCGCGCCGAAGTGCCCGCCGATCTCCCCCACCGTGTCGATGATGTGCTCGCGGACCTCCTGCGCCAACTGAGCGAGCTCCTCCTCAGAGAGCGCCTTCAGATCCTCAGGGCCGTCTATGCGGTCGATGATGGTCATGATGTGCGTGTGTAGATGAAGTCGGTGATCTGCTCGAGCTCGGCTGTCTTGGATGGGCCGGTGAGATTTAGGTGGTTTGGATCTAGACGGGTCTGACTCTCAATTCCACCGCTCGCCGCCTGCGCGAGAGCCTTGCGTGCGGTCCGGTGGGACTCGGCCGCCAAGTCCTTGGCCCGGTCGATCCCGAACTCGCTCACATATGTTCGCTTGCCGTGCCTCTCATCGCTGCCTCGCGGCTTGCCGAGCGCTGCATCGGTGCCGGTCACGTCCAAGATGTCATCGACGATCTGAAATAGCACGCCCAACTCCGCAGCAAAACGCCGGAAGGCAATTGTCGCAGGTCCGTGCACCCCAGCCAAGGACAGCACACACACGACCGAGGCGCCGATCAGCCGGCCGGTCTTCAGCTCGTGCAGGCGTCGCAGTCCGTCAGGACCTTCCGGAGCGCTCCCGCGGACGTCTACATATTGGCCGCCCACCATGCCATTGACCCCGGTTGCGCTCGCAAGCTCAGCGGCGGCCTCGAGCACCCGCTCGGGTGTCGTGGTCTGGCTGGCGAGCAGATGATGAAATGCCTCGGCATACAAGCCGTCGCCCGCCAGGATCGCCACGTCCTCTCCGAACGCCACGTGACAGGTCGGGCGCCCGCGCCTGAGCGCGTCGTCGTCCATGGCCGGCAGGTCGTCGTGGATCAAGGAGTAGGTATGGATCAGCTCCAGCGACACCGCCAAAGGCATCGCTTGCTCCTGGGGGAGGCCGACCGCATGCGCCGTAGCCAGCGCCAGGACGGGCCGGATGCGCTTGCCTGATGCCAGCAGCGAATAACGCATCGCCTCCTCCAGACCGGCCGTGAGCGCCGCATCGGAGAAGCGCATGTCCTGCAGGTAGCGCTCGACCTCCTCGCGCAGGTGCTCCGGATAGGCGGCTTGCACCAGCGGAGCGCTCGCCTCAGAGAAGCGAGTCTTGACCCGGGGCGACCTGGGAGACCTCGGCGCGGGCTTGACGCTCGAGCTCTGCGCTCGCCTGCGTAGCAAGCGCCGCACAATCCTCCACCATCGTGGCGGCAGCGTCAGGTGAGAGCTCCCCCGAGCGCAACTGCTCGGCGGCGCGCTCCAGCTGCTCGATCAACTCGTCGATTCGCTCCAGGCTCATGAGTGGGTCGCATTCTGGCGCAACTCGCGCAGCACTGCGGCCAGCACTCCATTGACGAACCCGGGGGCATCGCTCCCACAGAACGTCTTGGCGCTCTCCAAAGCCTCCTCGATCGCTCCCTCCGGCGGGATCGGCGTGTCCCCTGGCGCCACGTCCGGGTGCAACATCTCGATCAAGGCGACCCGCATGATCGAGCGCTCCAAGGGCTGTATTCGCTGCACCGACCAGCCATGGGCATGACGGTCGATCACCTCGTCGAGCTCCTCCGCCCGGTCAGCCGCCGCATGGGCGAGCGCAAGCGTGAGCAAGGACGCATTGGGTCCCAGCGCGTCCGCCAACGGCTTCCCCGTCAAGTCGTGCTGGTAAAGCGCGAACACTGCCGCCTTGCGCTGCTCGGAGCGGCGCATGGTTCTAGCGCCCGACCATCAGGCTCGCGACATGTATTCGCCAGAGCGCGTGTCCACCCTGATCTTCTCGCCCACATCGATGAACAGAGGCACCTGGATCACGGCGCCAGTCTCCAAGGTTGCCGGCTTGTTGCCGCCCCCTGAGGCCGTGTCCCCACGCAAGCCCGGCTCGGTCTCGCTCACCGTCAGGTCCACGGCGCTCGGCAACTGAATATCCGAGGGCTGGTCGTCGATAAACAGCACGTCCACCTCGCTGCTCGGTGTTGTCCAGCGCAGGGCTTCCGCGAAAGTGCTCTCGGGCACCGCGATCTGCTCGAAGGACTCCGTGTCCATGAAGTGGGCGTCTGTCCCGTCGGCATACAGGTATTGCATCTTGCGCGCCTCCGTTCTCACCGCGCGGAACTTCTCTCCGGCCCTGAACGTGCGGTCGATCACGGCGCCGTCCGATGCCCGGCGCAGCTTCGTGCGCACGAAGGCTCCACCCTTGCCGGGCTTCACGTGCTGGAACTCCACGATCTTGAAGATCGTGCCATCCACGTCTATGTGGTTGCCGTTCTTGAATTGGTTAGTGTTGATCACGGCTTGGGAGGGTAGCGGGCGAAGACTGCCGAGCGGGTTCGCATCCGTGATCGCCTTACCCGAGTTGCCGGTCATATGATCGTCCACTACAATCATTCGAGGCTTCAGATTTTGCCACGATGCGCCGGATAGATCATCAGGCCCATGCTTGTCGAAGAGGACACTCTGTCGAGCGCGCTCAATGTCCGTCTGAGCGAACTTGCCGAGGACAACGAGCGTTCTGATGCCGGTAATTCAGGACCCCACGTAACACCGACGCGTCGCTTCATCGCGTTGCTGCCGCTGTCCGTATTCGTCACGCTCACGGTGGTCGTGGGTCCGGTCTTCGTCGTAGCCGCGCTCGTGCCCCACCACGGGATGCTCCGGGAGGTGCTCGCGGTCGTCTTGGCGGTGGTCGGTTCGCTTGCGGCCGCGTCGGTGGGTTCTCGGCTCTGGATGCGCTGGCCTCGCTCGCGGGAGGTGATCTTCGGCGAACTGATGCTCTGGAACTGGGTGCGGCGTTTCCGGGCGGAGCGGCGCCTGGCCCGCACGCGAGACCTGTTTGAATCGGCTCGTGAGTCGGGCTCCACGGTCAGCATCGAGCTGCTTACCAAGCTCAGCGATCTGCATCAGGCGGTCGACCCGTACCTGCACGGGCACAGCCGTCGAGTTGCCTCTTACGCGGGAAGGATCGCCCGCGAGATGCGGCTCTCGCCGCGGGAGATCGCAGACATCGAGACCGCCGCGCTCGTACACGATGTCGGCAAGATCTATACGCCGCGAGAGATCCTCCACAAGCCCAGCCGGCTAACCGACCAGGAGTTCGCGATCGTCAAGCTCCATGCGCGTGACGGCGCGGAGATTCTCGCGGGCGCTGGAGACCCGCAGCTCACCGCGATCGTGCGCCATCACCACGAGCGACTCGACGGCAACGGGTATCCCGACCGAATCGCAGCGGCGGAGATTCCGTTGGGATCTCGGATCATCGCGGTGGCCGACACGTTCGACGCGATCACCTCGACTCGTCCCTACAGGCCGCCGCGCAGCCACAAGGAAGCGATCGACATCCTCTCCAAGGAGTCCGGCACGCAACTGGATGCGACTGTCGTGGCGGCATTCCTAGCCTGCTATGCGGCTCGTCGCCCGGTCGCCCGGTCCGCGCTCGCGAGTGCTGTGTGCGAGCAGGTTGTCTCCGCGATCAAAGCCTCGTCGACAGGCCTGACCGCGGGCTCGGTCGCGCGGACGCTTCCCGCGCTCGGAGTCGCAGGCGTGCTCGCCGCTTCCCCGGCGCCGCAGCACGGCGGAGTCGATCACCCATACGAGGCCACGCAGACGGCCGCGCCCATTCTGACGGACGCGCGCTTGGTGTCGGGTTCCGCTCCCGCCGGAGGAGACCACGCCAAGACTGTCCTGCGAACCGGACAGCTGAGAACCGGACGGCCCCTCGCCGGTGGGCGAGAGAACCCACGTTCGGGGACCAGCCTTCCCGGCACAGACAACACCAGTCCGAACACGAACACGGTCCCCGGAGCGAGCACAAGCGAGCCGGGTCCTCCCTCGGAATCGCACGGATCGGCGCACAACCCAGCCGGATCGGGATCAGAACCGTCCAACCCGACGGCGCCCGTCCCCGTCCCACCGTCATCCCCACCGGTCAAGGCTCAACCACCGCAACCTACCCTTCCCGTCCACCCGGCCGAACCCCCCGTCCAGGTCCCCTCGACTCCTCCTGTGACGATCTCAGTACCCAACACTCCTGTGCAGGTCTCGGTGCCTAGCGTCCCAGTCCCGCCCGTGAACCTCCCTGTAAAACTCCCTGAAATCAACGTTCCGAGCGTCCTAGAAGGTGTCGGCCTGCACGTCGGCGGCTGACACAGAACTGTTCCACGTTCGCCAATCAGAGCTGCCCAGCATTCCGCTCTGGCCGGCGCAAAGCTCTGAGCCATCACAAGAGAGACGCGGCTTTAGCTCACCCTCTAACATCGCCGGGCAATCGAGGAGGGAGCGTCTCATGAAGACCCTGCAAGGCGGTACGGCACTCGTGACAGGCGCATCCGGAGGCCTCGGCACCCACATTGCCCGGCGCCTCGCACGCGAGGGCATGAACGTGGCCGTCTCCGGCCGGCGCGAGGACGCCCTTGCCAAGGTCACCACAGAGTTGAGCGCGCTCGGCGTCAAAGCGATATCCGTGCCCGCGGACCTAAGCGATCTGACAACGATCGATCCGCTTGTCGATAGCGCCGAAAGCGCCCTCGGGCCGATCGATCTGCTCGTCAACAACGCGGGCCTGGAGTCGGTCGGAGCTTTCACGAACTACACACGCGAGGAGCTCAGCTCGATGGTGGACGTGAACCTGACGGCGCCGCTGCTACTCACGCATCGCCTCGTGCCGGGCATGCTCCAGCGGGGGCGCGGGCACGTCGTCTTCATCTCCTCGATCGCAGGCAAGATCGGCCCTGCCTATAACGAGCCTTACGCCGCCACGAAGGCCGGACTGGTCGGACTGACCCAATCCTTGCGCTCGGAGTACCTGGAAGCCCCCATCGGCTTCTCGGTGGTGTGCCCCGGGTTCATCACGGGCGATGGCATGTACGAGCGCATGGTCCAGGAAGGCCATCGCTCGAACCGCATGATGGGCGAGACCACGACCGAGAAGATCTCCGATTCTGTTGTACGGGCGATCCGCGAGGACAAGGCAGAGATCCTCGAGAGCGGCGCACCGGTGCGTCCAATGCTCGCCCTCGCCCAGCTCGCTCCGGGACTGGTGGAGCGTGTCGCTCCGCGGTTCGGCATCACCGAGCTGTTTCGCAAGGTTGCGGTCGCCCGCGGGCGCGCCTAGCCTTTCCAAACAAGGCACATCTACTTCGTTAGCGCGCTGGATCTCCACAGCGACGCCTCTCGCCGCGACCATCGCACCGGTCCTGTAAACCTCAAGCGGCCGGGGTTTCCCGCCGATGCAGCTCAGATGAGGCAGTTGGTGCGCGAGAACGCCCTGTGCGTGGCGATTGCGGGGGCGGCCACCGCCACGATGGCCTGGCTCGGCCTGTACGGATTCGTTTGGAGCGATTACGACGAAGAGGCGCGGCCAGCCTTCGATGCGCTCGTGCATGGACACGTGGTCGAGTTCCTGCGCCTCGCCCCCGCCTACGGCGGCTCGCTGGTGGAGCGTGCACCATTTGCGCTGATGCCCTCACTGTGGGGAGGCGGCGAGCTCGCGGTCTACCGTATGGTCGCGCTGCCATGTCTGCTGGCGGCGGCCGCGCTGGGCGTGTGGCTTGTGGCTCGCATGCGCGCGCAAGCGCGCTCCCAGCTCGCGTGCGCGGTCACGCTCGGGCTCTGCGTGGCCAACCCGATCAGCTTGAACGCACTTGAAATCGGCCACCCCGAGGAGATCCTCGGCGCCTGCCTGTGCATCGGGGCAGTCATGCTCGCAGGCCGCGGGCGTCCCCTCTCAGCGGGCGTTCTGCTGGGGCTTGCGATCGCTAACAAGGAGTGGGCACTGCTTGCCCTCGGGCCTGTGCTGCTGGTGCTCCCCGCGAGGCGCAGGCCGCCGTGCTTGGCGAGCACAGGCGCTTTCACGGCGATCATGCTGGCGCCGCTTACCCTCGTCGGGTCGAGCGGGTTTGTCGCTGGCACACGGGCGCTTGCCTCTGCGACCAGCGAGATCTTCCAACCATGGCAGCTGTGGTGGTTCTTCGGAGCCTCTAACCACGTGCCGGCGCCGGCCGGCGCGGCGCGAGTCGTTCCGATCGGCGCATCCCTCAGCACCCATCCTCAGTGGCGCTTGGCTCCAGCGTGGCTTTCCGGCGTGACGCACCCTTTGATCCTTGTGGTCGGACTTGGATTGGCTGGAGCGTTGTGGCTACAGCGACGCCGTGGAACAGGCACGGGCATTGTGGGTGAGCGAGAGGCCGTACTGCTGCTCGCGCTCGTGCTGCTCTTGCGTTGCCTGTTCGACGACTGGGACGTCATGTACTACCTGCTGCCGTTCATCTTCGCGCTGCTCGTCTGGGAGATTGGTGGCGCCGCCAATCGCCCGCCCGTGCTTACCTTGTCGAGCACGGCACTTGCCTGGCTCAGCTTCCAGTGGCTGCCGGGCCACGCCTCGCCGGATATCCAGGCGGCGTTCTTCCTCGCGTGGTCGCTGCCGCTTGCGGTGGTACTGGCGCTCGCGTTGTACAAGCCGCGCTTGCTAGTCGAGCGTTATGAGCTGCTTCGACAGGCTCGTGAGCCGCTCGCACCCGTGCTCGCTCACCAGCGCTAGATCCTCGATACGCACGCCCAACAGCCCTGGCACGTAAACGCCCGGCTCCACCGTGACCATGTTGCCGGCGCGCAGTGGCTCCTCGCTCGCTGTGCGCGAAAGGCGTGGGGCCTCGTGTATCTCCATGCCCACGCCATGCCCGACACCGTGGCCGAAGTGCTCAGCGTGACCCGCTGCTTCGATGATCGAGCGCGCGACGCCATCTACCTCTCGTCCGCTGATTCCCGCGCGCACGGCAGCCAAGGCGGCTTCTTGGGCATTCAGCACCAACTCATAGACGGCGCTTGCCTCAGCACTGAGTGCTCCCGTGGCGTACGTGCGCGTGCAATCGGAGCAGTAGCCATCGAGATAGGCACCCCAATCGATCGTGACGAGCATGCCCCGTCCGATCTCGACCTCGCGCGGCTCGGCGTGCGGAAGCGCACCATGCTCGCCTGAAGCGATGATCGAAGGGAAGCTGGGCGCCTGAGCTCCCAGGCGCCGCATACGCAACTCCAACTCGATCGCCACCTCGCGCTCGCTGCGTCCTACCAAACCACCTTCAAGCACACCTGTGAGCGCCTGGTCGGCGAGCTCGGCAGCGGCGCGCATGTGCGCTACCTCATGGTCGTCCTTGACCTCGCGCAAGCGCTCGACGACTCCGCCGCACGGGACCAGCTCCCAGCCGGGTGCAAGCAAGTCACGCAGGCGGGCATGCTGCTTAACAGTCAGGGAGGCATCGTCGAAGCCAAGCTTCCTTTGGCCGTCGACGCCTCCCTCGCCGAGTACGCGGACCGCGGCCTCGACGAGCTCACCTGGAGCGATCTCTCGCACGAACTCCGCGGGCACCTGTTGCTCAGACTGGCTGGCGTAGCGAAAGTCGGTGAAGAAATGCTGAGCCAGCTGCTCGTCGGCGGAGACGAGCAGGAGTCCGTTCGTACCCGTATAGCCGCTCAGGTAACGCACGTTCACCCCCGTGCTCACAAGCAGCCTGTCAACCCCCAGCGCACCGAGTTCCGGGGCGAGCCGCGCCACACGAGCCGGCTCGTTCATGTGCCCAGGCCGTCTAGCTCGTCGTGCAGGCGCTCAAGCGCCAGCCGATAGCCTTCGACGCCTTCACCCACGATCGAGGCCACGCACAGGTCCTCGATCACAGAGAGCGACCTCCACGGCTCGCGTGCCTTCACATTCGAGAGGTGCACCTCGACGGCCGGCAATGCCGCGGTTGCAAGCGCATCATGTATCGCCCATGAGTAGTGGGTCCAAGCTCCAGGGTTGAGTACCACCGCATCGACCAGCTCACCAAGGTTGTGTAGGTGCTCGACGTACTCACCCTCGAAGTTCGTGCGGAAGAAGCGTGTCTCCACGCCGGCCTCCACGGCGAACCCTTCAACTTGACGCTCCAGCTCATCCAAGGTGAGCGTGCCGTAGTGCTCTGGCTCGCGCTTGCCAAGCATGTCGAGATTGACGCCATGCATCACCTCTATGCGAAACGGGCCTGGCATTTCAGACGAAAGCCTACCCGTGCGCCTGCTGCAACTCGGTCACGGCGTTGCGCAGTTCATCGGCCGGTACATGACAGCCCGTGCGGGCGTCTCCCGGCGCTCCGAGCAGCACGAACGGAACGTGTGCACCGGTGCGCTTCTTGTCGCGCGTGGTCGCCTCGGTGATTTGCTCGACATCCTCCCCGTCCAGCGTCACCGGCAATCCACGTGCTCGCAACAAGCCAAGTACTTGTGCGCGAAGCTCGGGTAGGTTCGATAGCCGCAACGCCACGAGCAACCCGAGTCCCACGGCCTCGCCGTGGCGGTAGCGTTCATAGCCGGTGACCGTCTCCAAGGCATGGCCGACGGTGTGCCCGAGATTCAGTACCTGGCGCCGCGAAGCGTCGCGCTCGTCTTCGGCGACGACCGCCAGCTTCGTGCGCGCGCAGGCAAGGATCGTGTGCTCGTCCACCGACTCGTCTGCAGCGACTCGCCGCCACAGCTCGCCTCCGGCGATCAAAGCAGTCTTGAGCACCTCCACATAGCCGGCCGCCAGCTCCCGTGCCGGCAGCGTGGCGAGCGTATCCGGGTCGACCAGTACACCGGCCGGCTGGTGGTAGGCGCCCACATAGTTCTTGGCCTGGGAGAGATCCACCCCGGTCTTGCCTCCGTATGCAGAGTCAACTTGTGCGACGAGCGTGGTCGGCACGTGCACTACCGGCACGCCGCGCTGGTAGGTGGCAGCGCAGAAGCCGCCGAGATCCCCGACCACGCCGCCGCCGAGCGCCACGAGGTGATCGGCACGGGTCATCCCGCCCGCGACGAGCGCGCGCCATACGAGCTCTGCGCTTGAGAGCGTCTTGTTGGGCTCACCGGCGGCGATCTCCACTAGCTCCTGAACTCCACCGAGCCGCTCGGCGTATAGCGCTGCGACGTTCTGGTCAGACACGCAGAATGGTCGTGATGAGCTCCGGTCAAGTGGCCACAGACCCGCACGTGAGCACACATCAGGACGCAGAAGCCCTCGTCCGACGAATACCGGGTACTCGCCCGATGCAGCGCTTGCCCATAGGAGACGTGTGCCGGGCGGCGCCTCGCAGAGCCCGCACAGAGCCGGCAGCGCACGCGTCCCTACCCGTGGCGTGAGCGCGGGCAGGATAGCGTCAGCCAGTTGCTCGTAGATCGCCGCACGGCGGGCGTGCAGCTCAAAGAAAGAGTCGCGGTCGGTAGCGAGCGGTCGCCGCTCACGCCCGCCTCCCGCGCCGGCGCGCCTCCATGCCCCCTCAGCGTCAATGTCGAGCAGCACGGTCAGGTGCGGCTCGAGTGCTACGCGCACACGCTCTGAGAGCACGCTGCCGCCCCCAAGCGAGAGCACCGAACCGGGCTCGGCCTCCTCGAGCAGGCGGCACACCAGATTCTCCTCAGCATTCCTAAACGACGCCTCACCAGCCTGAGCGAACTCCTCGGCGATCGAATGACCGAGCTCTTGCTCGAGCAGACGGTCACTGTCGAGTGCCTGCACACCCAGCGCCGCGGCGACTTCGCCTGCGACCGTCGTCTTGCCGGCACCCATGAAGCCGATCAAGACGAGCGCCCGGGCCGGTGCTAGCGGCGCCACTTCGCGCGCTCCCAGGATCGTGCCTCACACGAGGCAAGCGTCAAGGAGACGGCCATCCGATCCGCTCGCAATAGGCGTCGAGCGCCTGGCGGACGTCATCGATGTGATCGCCGCCGAACTTTTGCCGGTATGCGTCGGCAAGCACGAGCGCGACCATCGCCTCTCCGACAACGCCCGCCGCTGGCACAGTGCACGAGTCGGTGCGCTCGCGCAGTGCCTCGGCCGGCTGGTGTGTCGCGATGTCGACCGAGCGCAGCGGCTTGGTGAGGGTTGGCAGCGGCTTCATCGCACCGCGCACTACCAGCGGCTGACCGGTGCTCATGCCGCCCTCCAGGCCACCTGAGCGGTTGGTCTCGCGGTAGTAGCCACGTTGCTCTGTGTAGAAGATCTCGTCGTGTGCTTGGGAGCCGGGAACACCGGCGATCCGAAAGCCATCGCCGACAGAGACGCCCTTCATCGCCTGGATCGAGAGGATCCCCATCGCGAGTCGTCCGTCCAGGCGCTCCTCCCAGGATATGTGTGAGCCGAGCCCAGGCACGAGTCCGAAGGCTTGCACCTCGAAGACCCCGCCGAGCGACTCGTTGGCCTTGCGCAGCCTGTTGATCTCGGCAACCATTGCCCGCCCGGCCTCCGCATCCAGGCAGCGCACCGGCGAGCTGTCGACCTCGTCGAAGTCGGCGAGCGTCAGCTCCCGCTCGTACGCCGGCGCGTGCGCGGAGGCGATCTGGATCACGTGCGAGCGCACCTGTACGCCAAGCGCCGCAAGGAAAGCCTTGCACAAAGCGCCACCGGCGACCCGTGCGGCCGTCTCGCGCGCTGAGGCCCGCTCGAGAATGTTGCGCACGTCGCTCTGCTTGTACTTCTGCGTGCCCACTAGGTCGGCGTGACCGGGACGCGGCAAATGAACCTCGGCGGTCTCGGCCTCGACCGGCCAGGGCGACATCCGCTCTTCCCAGTTGGCGTAGTCGCGGTTCTCGACCTGCAGCGCGATCGGGCCCCCCAGCGTCATCCCATGGCGAACACCGGCGGTTACGCGAGCGCTGTCCTTCTCGATCTTCATGCGCCCGCCGCGACCGTGGCCGAGTTGGCGGCGCGCCATGTCCATGTCCAGGTCCTCCGGGCGCAGCGACAATCCAGCGGGCATACCCTCGACCACACAGGTGAGGCCGGGGCCGTGGGACTCACCGGCGGTGATCAGGCGTAGCGTCATCTCCGCCGTAGCTTATTTGCTCAGGGGCCGCGACCCTTGAGACTCGCCCACAGACAGCGCCTTAGCCGCGTTTGGCGGGCGCTGCGCTTGAGCCGCTCAGTACTTGCAGTGAGCTCGCCTGGCCGATTGCCTGAGCCGCCTTGGCTCGACGAGCTGCATGGGCCAGTTTGGCGTTGTGCTCTACGCGTGCGGCGCTGGCGCTCTTCTTGACGATGCTCACGACCTTCAGTTCATAGATTGCGAGCTGACCGTCAGCTTCTACGTATTCAAGTTCCTCGGAGTGCCCCACTTCGAGATCGATCGTCTGGCATTCAGAGTTGCTTGGCAGACAAATGCCCGATCCGTGCAGGATCGGCGGAACTTCGAGCTTGAAGACCGCGCCATTGCCCGCGGCGGTCACACGTTCAAAGGAGATTCGTGCGTCTTGCTTGGAGGGAAACGGTTGCCCGAGCTTCAAGTTCTCATATGGCGCCAGCGTTGCTGGCTGCCCGAGCACGGTCGAAGCGGGTCCGAACAAGACGGAGACGTCATAGGCGAGCTGGGGCTTTACGGGCTTCTTGGGTGTCGGTGCGGGCGCCGGCGCTTTCTGTCCGCCCGAGCCCGAGCCTCCGCTGGAAGAGCCGGTCCCGCCAGAGGACGATCCCCCGGAGGACGATCCGCCTGAGCTCGACGTGCCCGCGGAGGATGAGCTCGGGCTGCTGCTCGTGCTCGCACTCTTAGCCGCAGGCGGCGAAGGCAGCGGTGTGAACGGGTCGCGCGTGGGCCCTTGACTCTGGTAGCGCACGCCGCCGGGCGTCTCTGAGACGGCCTCATTGGAATTCGCCGGCGCCACTGACACCGGAAGCACGGGCACACCACTGCTCGGTGCGCTGGGAACGCTCGCCACCGGAGTCGACCCCGGGCCGCCGGAGCCGCCGGCCACGGCATAAGCGACGGCCGCGATCAGTGCCACTGCGAGCAGGGCGACGAAGGGCAACAGGCGCCGCGAGAGTAGATCTGACTTGATCGATTGCAGGAATTCGGTCATGGGTTCGCCTTTACGACGGCCGGGGCCACGGTCGATCCGTTGGATGGGGTACTTGCCGCTGGTGTGGTCGATCCTGGGGCCGCTGCACCCGGACTGGCCGGGGTTGCCCCGCCGAGCGCAGACTCACCGCTGGGCAGCACATAGGCGGTTGCGGTGATCGTCGCGGTAAGTTGGTTTGACTTCGGTTTGCTCGATCCTGCGGAGCCCTGGCCTTCGGCTGCGTTGGGAGCGAGGCTGACACTGTCGATCGTGAGCAAACGGCCGTTCACGTGCAGAGTGCCGGACGGCGTCTGCAGGGTGAAGCCTTCGAGCTGGTCCAGCAGCTTGTAGAGGTCCACGAAGCTTCCGTTGAAGACGAACGTGAACGGCTCTTGGGTGAACCCCGCCGTGGCCGCGGCAGGTGTTGCGCTCGTGCCGGCGCTGCTCGAGCCCGTCGAGGCGCTGGTGATCGAGGAGAACTGGATGTCGCGGCTGTGCGTGGCTTTGTCAAGCACGTAGATCAAGGCGGGTGTTTCAGGCGAGGAGGGCACTGCCTGTCCAAGGCTCACCAGGGAGGCATAGGCGGTCGAGTACTGCGCACGCGCTTTGGTTGCGCTATCAGCTTCGGATTCCGCGGTGGAGACCTGTTGGCGAGCCGATTCGACTTCGGCGGTCACTTTCACCGCTCGTTCGCGCTCGGGCGCGACCGTCGTGAACCACACGCCGAGCAATACCGCGAGTGCGACGATCCCTATCAGCATGAGCCGATCGCGGGTGGTCATCGCGGCACCGCCTTGCCTTGCGCGGAGACCTGCTCGTTGGATCCGCTGCTGCGCGCGGCGGTCGTCGAGGCGGAGGACCCTGTCGAGACGGTGGGAACTGGCCCGGACGGCAACCCCTGGAAGACGACCTGCGCCGAGAAGCTGGCGTCGCCGCATCCTCCGCCACCAGAGGCCGAGGCTGAGCCTGAACCGCCAGACGCCGACTGAGTGGAGCTCTGCAGCTGGACTTCGCTGGCGCCGTCCATCAACTTCAAGCGCTGGAGGGTCTGCGCAACCACGGTTTGGCTCGTTGCACAGCCCGTAAGCGTGAACGCAGGAACACTTCCCGCGGGCGTGCTCGAGGCCGGAGTGCCGCCAGCCGCCGGCGTCACCGCGGCGCCGGAGGCCGCTCCCGCGGGTCCGACCGCGCCGTGCAGAGTGGCAAGCGCGGTGCCGGCCGGCATCACGCGCCCAAGCTCGTGCAGCGCGTGCGACCAGTCAAAGCGCGCCTGCACTAGCTGTGCGACGGTCTGCGTACGCTGGTTGGCCATCGTGACGAAGCTCGTGTAAGGCGCGAGTTGGCCGGTGCGCGCCTTGATCGCGTTTGCCTGCGCGGTGAGCGACGCCGCCTGGCCTTTTTGGCTTGAGATCCGATGACTGGCGCTGCCGTACATCAGGACGAGCACTGCCAAGCCGGCGACCACGGCGAGCACGATCAGCGCACCTCCGCCGGAGCGCCCGGTGAGTGAGCCGGCGCCTTGACGCTGTTCGCCAGGGATCAGGTTGATGGCCCTCATTGGGGCGCCTCCTCGACCGCGAGGCCTGTGGCGACAGCGAGTCGCTCGGCCGAGACCGTGTCAACCGAGTCGTCGTCGAGCAGACCAACGGTCTGCGGCGTGAGCGGCACGCGCAGTTCGTCCTGCAGCGCCTGCGAGAAGCCTCTGATCTGCAAGGCCGGCCCGCTCAAGACGACGCTCGACACCTCTCCGCCGCCCTCTTGCGAGCGGTGGAAGTCAAGCGAGTTGCGCACCTCGCCAGCGATTTCGCGCACGCCGGCGGCAAGCACCGGTCGCACGTCGATCTTCGGTTGCTCGACCGCTACCGGGGATTGGTCGCCCTCGAGCGGCACGGCCGGCGCAGACTCCTCGAGGTCCACCGAGGCGAGTAGATCGCGTGCTTCCTGCAGCTTGATGCCGTGGCGCTCGGCGATCTCGGTCGCGATCGACTCGAGGCCCCCACTCACGACGCGCGTGAAGCGGCAGATGGTGCCCTCGGCGATTGCCATGTTCGTGAGCCCGCCCACGTTTAGGTAGAGCACCCGTCCGGCATGCTCATCGTCGGCCCGGTACAGCGAGCGGATCAGAGCGAAAGCGGAGAGGTCGATGCCTTCTGGGCGAAGCCCGGCGCCGCGCACGGCGCTGAGCAGGCGTTCGACCATGTCGCGTTGGGCCGCGACCACGATCACCCTTTGGCGGGGCCCGGCCGGCGTGTCGATCACGCCGAGTGGATGGAAGTCGAGCACGGCGTTGTCGAGCGGCATCGGCACCTGGTCCTCGGCCTGGAAGCGCACCGCGGTCGCGAGTTCCTTGCGGTCGGTGATCGGGGGGAGCTCCAGTGTGCGCAAGACGGTGCGCTGGTTGGCAACGCCGACGCGCACGCGCTTGTCCAGGCGCGAATCGGCGAACAGCTCGCGCAGCGTCTCGGTCAGTGCTCTGCCGTCTAGCACCTCACCCTCGCGAACGGTGTCGGGGGGCAGCGGCATCCCGGCGGCGCGCTGGACGAGGATCGATCCGTTGACACGTGCCTGCACGGCACTGACGTAGCCCGGCTGGATATCCAGGCCAACGAGCGTAGAGCCGCCGCGAGAGCGCCCCCCGCGGCCCAGTTTCAGGTCGGGGTTAGCCAGAGCAAGGAATTTGCGCTTGCTCTTCGGCGCAACCCCGTCCTCGGCGGGCGGCTCAGGCGGCGCGTCGACCACGATCGAGGTGGGCCTGAGCAGGCTGAGGTTGTCGTTGGGCATCGTCGGTTCCTTTTGCCAGCGCTAGTGAAGGAGGTGGGTGGTGTAGAGATCGACGAGCTGGTTGCCAGCGAAGATCGCGACAAGCGAGCCGAGCGCCAGAAATGGTCCAAACGGCACTGCGGTCTTGCGCGCGACGAGAGCGCCCTTGCGCGCGAAGACCAGGCCGCCGAACAAGACGCCGGCCAGCAGCGCGATCAGCATCGCGGGGGCAACCGCGCTTCCAAGGAACAAGCCCATGACCCCGGCGAGCTTCACGTCGCCCATGCCCATGCCACCCGGGTAGGCCATCGCGGCGATCAGCAGGGCGCCACCAGCCGCGACGCCTGCGATCAGGCGTTCGGGCTCACCGCTGGGGTCGAGCGCCGTCCCGAGCGCGAGCGCGAGGACAGCTCCGAGCGCGGTCAGCTTGTTGGGGATGATGCGGTGCTCGGCGTCGATCAGGGCAATCGGGACGAGCAGCAAGATGAAAGCGACGTTGAGCGCGATCGTGGCGGTGCTGCCCCCGGCAAGCACGGCGCCCACGCAGAGCAGCGCCGTGAGCGCCTCCACGAGCGGGTAGCGCCTGGAGATCGAGGCATCGCAACTGCGGCAGCGTCCGCGCAGCAACAGCCACGAGAGGACCGGCACGTTGTCGTAAGGCTTCACCGCGGCGCCGCAGGACGGGCAGTGCGACGCCGGGCGCACGAGCGACTCGCGGCGCGGCAGCCGGTATACGACGACGTTCAGGAACGATCCAATCATCGCTCCGAACACGCCGGCGAAGGTTGCGGTCTCCATGGACGAATGATCGGCGCGCGCGGCGTCACACTTGAGCGCTTCTGCAATCGCTCGCCCAATGTCTCCCGCGGGAGCCGGGAGCACAGCGAGGGCGGCCGAAATCAGGCCGCCCTCGCTGTGCTTAATGCTTCGAGTGAGGAGCCGGCGCGTGAAGTGCTACCAGCTGCCTGATTTCGCGCCTGTACAGCCGGTGGAGGGACTTTCGCACTGGCGCGTTACTGTGCCGGCTTTATCGATGATCTTGAAGACGTCTTTGGTGGCTGGCGATTCGACTTCGATTTCGTAGCCGGCGCCAGTTTCGATTTCCTTGGCTTCCTTCAGGTAGGTCGCTTTGGTCGTGCCTTCGGAGATAGGAATCGATTTTTCATATTCGTTGACTTTGGTCTTCGTGACTTCGGTGTATCTACCGTTGCTGTCAGTCGCAATCGACTCGACCGTCGTCTGGGCGGTGCGGGCGAGCTCCTTGGCCTGCGCGTCGTTTGCCTTGCTCTTCTGGTTCAGGAACGAAGGAATAGCGATCGCGGCCAAGATGCCGATGATCAGGATCACGACGAGCAACTCGATGAGCGTGAAGCCCGACTCGCCCTTCGCCTGCAAATGTCGTTGAGGTTGCACTGACAACTCCTATGTTGGATCTTTGCGATGCCAGTGCTTGTGTCGCTCACTTGCGACCCGGCTAATGAGCCGTCGGCTTTGTCGTCGCACCTCAGTGCTTGCCATGGTTCTAGACTGGCTATGGGCTCATCGACATCCGCCATGCCCGCACTTGAGCCTCTGAAACTAAAGGCAACAGATTTTCTGCCAGTAAATATAAACACAAAGGGGGTGGCTGGCTGGCCACCCCCTTCGGACACTTAGGTCTGTTTTCCCAACGGCATTACGCCTTGGGATCTAGTCCTACCAGCTACCGGATTTTGCTCCCGAGCAACCAGTCGTAGCGCTGGTGCAGGTTCGACTTACCGCACCTGTGGATTCACGCTTGATCTTGAATACATCTTTGGTCGCGTTTGATTCTGATTCGATTTCATATTCATTGGCAGCAGCGCTGATGACTTTGAATTTCGCGCTGGACGTATCGCTCAATGTTGGCTCAACAGCTTGGATTTCCGCCGTTGTGGCAGCGGTTTTGGAGCTGTTCAAGTATTCCCCGTTGTGATCGGTCGAATACGTCTCCATCGCCGTCTCGCCGGTACGTACCTGCGACTTGGCAGCGGCGTCGTTCGCCTTGCTCTTCTGGTTAAGGAACGACGGAATAGCGATTGCGGCAAGAATGCCGATGATCAGGATTACCACCAGGAGCTCGATGAGCGTGAAACCACCCTCATCGCCTGAGCGCTGGCGCAGTCGATATAGCATTGAATCCTCCTAGGATTCCGTTTCTTTGGGCGCCAGCCCTCAGTTCAACCGCCTCCTGTGGCGGTGCGTCCCTCTTCATGAATCTTGCGATTCACTTTAAGGGCCCGCCGGCTTTGCCTTACACCCTCGTTGGGCGCTTGCCTTGTCCCGCGGTCTGGCTTGTCAGCGCGTTCATCGACCGTTGCGCACAAGCGCTTTAGCGTTGCACGCAGTTTGGACGCATTTTCCTTGAGTGCGCCTTTAACACGCGCAAACCTCCGAACCTGCCCAGTGAAGAGTAGTTAGCGGCGCTTGGATGCGGCCTGTTCCCGCTGGAACTCCTGCGCGTCCATGCCCGTCAACCGCTCGCCGCTGCCACGGCACCAGGGGCAGGTGATCTTGGTCATGCGTTCGCCGAGGTTGGAGATGACCTTGCCAGTGCCGTGGCACGGCATGCAGACGCGTGGCTCACTTGACTCTTGAGCGCTCGTGGCCTCCTGCTCCTCATCCTCCTCAGAGGTCGAGGAACCCTTGCGGGGGCGTCTGGCCGCGGCGGGCTTGCGATCGTCTGCGTCACTCATCTGCTCCTCACCCTACCTACCCGCGGGCGCCTCTGGCGTGTGCGGGTACGCGAGGGGTCGTCCTGGATTAGCGTTCCCGGCGTGCGGACGCCGACCATACCCCTGCGCTGGGTCGCGCTCGCGCTGATCACCGCGGGCGCGGCAGCGCTCAGATTGGCGGACCTGGGGGCGGTGCGCCTTGACCCCTTCTATGACGCAGCCGTACGCAGTATGGGGGTCTCCTGGCACAACTTCTTCTTCGGTGCTTATGAGCCTGGCGGGAGCGTATCGATCGACAAGCCGCCCGTAGACCTGTGGCTGCAGGTAGCAAGCGTGAAGCTACTCGGCTGGCACTCAGCGTCGCTGAAGCTGCCCGAGGCGCTGGCGGGCACCGCGTCGGTGCCGCTGCTCTATGCGGCTCTACGGCGCCCGTTCGGAGTGCTGGCCGGGCTTGTGGCGGCCGCGGCACTGGCGGTGCTACCGATCGAGGTGATCACGGCACGCTCGGACACGATGGACGCCGTCATGATGATGATGCTGGTGCTTGCTCTCCTGGCCGCGGTTCGCGCTTGTGAGTCGGGCCGAACCGCGTGGCTGCTGGCCGCGGCCGCCGCGCTCGGGTTGGCGTTCAATGTGAAGTTGCTGGAGTCGATGGTGGCGCTACCGGGCTTGCTCGTGCTCGTCTGTGTGGGCCTGCCGCGGCGGGTGCCAAGCAAGGCCGAAAGCTCACGCCGCGGATCGCACAGGCGCTTGGTGGGACAGCTTCTCGCCGCCGCAGGGGTGTATGTCGTGGTCGCACTCGCCTGGCTGGGGGCGACCCTGTTGGTCCCAGCCCATGAGCGGCCCTATGCGATCGGCTCGACCAACGGCAGCGCTTGGAACGCGGCGTTTGTATTCAACGGCAGCGAACGCTTGACCGGTAAAACGGTGGAAGTCGGCCAGGCCACGCCAAGCGCCCAACACGATCCTGGGACAGGCCATGCGACCTCCTCGGGCTCCACCCCGATCACTCCTCCCTCCCCCACGCGCTTGCTCGCTCGATCAGGCCAACTACCCGCCACGTGGCTCGGATGGGAGACCCTGGCCGCGCTGCTCTTGGGCGTTGCCGTCGTCATCTCGGTGATGCGTCGCGGAGGGGAGCGCTTGCGACGCGCCACAGGACTCGGCGTATTCGTGTGGCTGATCACCGGCATCGTGCTGTTCAGCGAGATGGCGCGACTGCACCCACGCTACGTGGAGAGCTTCACGCCGGCCGTGGCCGGGATGTTTGGGATCGGCGTCGCTCTGGTGGCGGGCGCGCCCGGTCGCGCCCGCCTGCTCGCGATACCGTTGACGGCGCTTCTTGGCCTGCCGCTCCTGACAAGCATCGAAGCGGTGTCCGCGCACACATCCGACGCGGGCAACGTGGGTGCGCTCAACGGCACCGAGCAGCACGCACTAAGCACCTACCTGCGCGCCCATCAGGCGAAGGCGCGCTACGAGCTGGCAGCGGGCGCGTCGACCAGTGTTGCCTCTTTGATCGTGCAGGACCAGCGTCCGGTGCTGATGCTCACCACCTACAACGGCCTTCCGTTTACGAGCGTGGCTCGGTTGAAGGCGCTGATCGCGCGCGGCGAAGTGCGCTATGCCTTCCTCAATTCCACCTGTGGACCAAACGCACCCAAGACCACTCCGGGCTGCGCGCCGGCTGCCTTGTGGGTGCGCGCCCACGGCACAGACGTGTCGCAGCAGGCGGGCTTGCGCACAAGAGGCGTGTTGTGGCGACTACCCGGGGTTGTACCGTGAGCGACGTGGACGCCCACGCCTCGATGCACATCCTCGTTGTGGACGACGAGGCACCCTTGCGCGATACCTTGACGCGCTCCTTCTCCAAGGAGGGACACACCGTCGAGGCTGTAGCCGATGGAACAGAGGCCATCGAGCGCGCAAGCGCGGGCCAGTTCGATGTGATCCTGCTCGATGTGGCACTCGGCGCCGGCCCGAATGGCTATGACGTATGTCGCACGTTGCGCGAGCAGCGCAACATCGTGCCGATCATCATGCTCACCGCGCTCGATACGGAGGCCGATGCCGTTCAGGGCCTTGAGGCAGGCGCCGACGATTACGTCACAAAGCCGTTCGGCCTGGCCGAGCTGCGCAGCCGCATCCGTGCCGTGCTGCGCCGTTCTGGACCCCGAGCGCTGGGCAGAGAGGTGTTGAGCATCGGCCCGATCACACTCGATCGCTCACACCGCGAAGCGAGCGCCCACGACGAGCAGGTGAAGCTCACCTTCTCAGAGTTCGAGCTGCTTGCCCAGCTGATGAGTGAACCGGGCCGACTGTTTAACCGCCAAGAGCTGCTGCGTGCGATCTGGGGCGATTCGGCCTACCGTGACCCGCGCGCGATCGACGTTCATATCCGGCACTTGCGCGAGAAGATCGAGGAGAAACCCGAGGAGCCGAAGTTGATCCTGACCGTGCGCGGCGCCGGGTATCGCTTCCAGGAGCCGTGAGCCTCACCCCGGTGCAGAGCGGACCCGCGCCCAAGGGCTTTGCCGGCCGGCGCCGGCGCGTGTTGGGCCTGCGCCCGAGGGTCTTTGCAGCACTCTTGCTCTCAAGCGCCGTTACCCTCGCCGTGGCGGCACTCGCACTGCTCTCACCGCTCGAGCACCGCTTGCGCACGGATGGCGAAAGGGCTGTGTATACCGCCATATCGGCCTCGCGCCCAGAGTTCACCGAGATCGGAGTCGATCCCACGACACGTCGTCCCGACGCGCAAGAACTCGCTGCTTCGGTCGCGCTCCTGCGGCGGCGCTCAGGCGCCCAGGTAACGGTCCTGGACCGCCGCCTCGACACTGTCTACTCGCCAATCAACCAAGACCTCGACGTACCCAACTACTACTCACAGGTCAATCGTGCGCTGCGCACCGATCGCGGCGTGCACACTCTGATCGGCGATGAGCTTGTGGCGGCCGAGCCGATGCAGATCGGCAAGGGCGGCCCGGTTGATGCGGTCGTGCTCGTGCGTCGCCTGCAATATGTCAGCTCGGCCGTGCACGTCGTGCAGAACGCCTTCATCGAGGCCGCGGCCGTTGGCTTCGGAATAGCGCTACTGCTCGGGCTAGCGCTCACCACGACGCTATTGCGACGCCTGGAGCGCCTGCGCGAAGCCGCGGGCGAGCTCGAAGCGTCATGGGCTCGAGGCCCCGATCCATGTAGATGAGCGGCGGGATGAGATCGGCGACCTGACGCGTGCTTTTGCGAGCATGCAGACACGATTGCGCCGCCAGGAAGAGGCACGACAGGCTTTCGTGGCGACCGCCTCGCACGAGCTGCGTACTCCGCTCGCCTCGCTCGATGGCACCTTGGAGCTGCTCGAAGACGATCTGCACGGTGACAGGCTCGACCTCGAGGACGCGCGCAAGCGCACCCTGCGCGCGCGCGAGCAGTCGCGCCGGCTGTCGAACCTCGCCACCGACCTGCTCGACCTGAGCCGCTTGGACGCCGAGGTCTCTTTGCGCACTGAGCCGGTCGAGCTTGGCGAGGTGTGTCGCGCGGTCGCCGCCGAGTTCGAGCGCAGAGCCTCCGATCGAGGCGTTGAGATCGAAGTGCGCCAGCCGACAAAGGCAAGCTGGGCGCTGTGTGACCCGGGCGCGACCGCACGGATCGTGCGGATCCTGCTCGACAATGCGATCGGCGTCGCGCCGCGAGGATCGACCGTGCGTACCGACATGACAGCTACTGAGACATGGGCTCAAGTGAGCGTGAGCGATGACGGGCCTGGCGTGCCAGAGCAGGAGCGCGAGCGCATCTTTGAGCGCTTCCAGCGTGGCAGCACGACCTCTGGACACAGCGGGTTCGGGCTCGGCCTGGCAATCGGTCGCGAGCTGGCGGCGCGCATGGATGGCTCGCTGAGCCTGCTCGCCGATTCGTCCGCGGGCAAGGACGCGCGAGGCGCCAGCTTTACACTGCGCCTGCCTGCGGCCCATGTCGATCAGGAAGGCTCTTCGTGACAAACGCAACGCTGACTCTCGAGCAGATCGCCGCGCACGCACACGCGGCCGGACGGATAGCGCTCGATACCGAGTTCATGGGTGAGGGTCGCTATCGCACGCTGTTGTGCCTGATCCAGCTTGCCGTGGCCGATACCCTGACGGGCACAGGCGGCTCAGGAGATGAGCACATCCAGATCGTCGACCCGCTCGCGGGAGCCATGGCGGGCGAGCCGCTTGCGCGCGTGCTCGAAGATCCGCAGACCGAGGTTGTCGTACACGCGGGTCGCCAGGACATCGCCCTCCTGCGCCGCGCGTTCGATTGCGACGTGCGAAACGTGTTCGACACCCAGGTCGCCGCCGGCTTCCTCGGGATGCCCGCGCAGTGCTCCTACGACACGCTGCTGGTCGAGCTCCTTGGCGTGAGGCTGGCAAAGAGCGCAAGCTTCACCCGCTGGGACGCACGCCCGCTCTCAGCCGAGCAGCTTTCCTACGCGCGTGAGGACGTGGTACACCTGAGCGCGCTCGCAACCGAGCTCGAGCATCGCCTGGAGCAGGCCGGACGCCTGCAGTGGGCACGCGAAGAGTGCGAGTTTCTCGAGCGGGTCAACGACGAGCGCGACCTCGACGCAATCTTTGCCCGGCTTCCGCGAATCAGGGGCATGAACGCCGCCGCCCAGGGTGTCGCGCGCGAGCTCGTGGCATGGCGCGAGCGAACGGCCGCCGAGCGCGACAGGCCGGTGCAGAGTGTGCTCGGAGATACGCCGCTGGTCGAGATAGCCAAGCGCAAGCCATCGTCGCTGCGCAAGCTCGAGGAGATCAGGGGCGTGGGCCAAGGCAGTCTGCGCAAACGCGGCGAGGAGCTGCTCATCGTCGTACAGAAGGGTCTCGAAGAGCTCGCACGAGCCACTCGCGGGCGGCACGCGCCCGGCGCATCCCAGGCCAGACGACGCACCGCTGATCGCCCTCTCGGAGGCATTGGTGCGCTCACGTGCACGCGAAGCAGATCTCGCCTACGAGCTGCTGGCTTCGCGCGCCGACTTGCAGGCGATCGTGGTAGGCGAGCGAACCGGCGAGCGCGCTGACGTGCGCACCTTGCGTGGCTGGCGTCAGGAACTGGTCGGCGAAGAGCTACTGGCGCTGCTCGACGGAGGCGTCTCCCTATCGATCAAAGACGGCCAGATCCGTCTCGCGCGCCCCTAACAACCTAAGCGCCCACGGTGCGTAGAGTCGAGCCTGGCAAGGACGCACCGAGCGAAGTGTGCTTTGCACACGAGTGAGGGAGGACGCAGCCAGGCGAAGGCTATACGTGCCGTGGGGCTATTCGATGTGGTTGTAGACCGTGAACATCGGCATGTACATCGAGACCACGATGAAGCCGACAATTGAGCCGATGACGATGATCATGATCGGCTCGAGGATCGAGGTGAGCGCTTTGACCGACGCTTCGACCTGATCCTCGTAGAAGTCGGCGACCTTCGCGAGCATCGCATCGAGCGCACCCGTCTCCTCGCCGACGCCCACCATCTGGGTGACCATCTTCGGGAAGATCGTCGTCTTTGAGAGCGGCTCGGAGAGGGTGCCGCCACGCTTGACCGAGGCGATCACCCCGTTCATGGCCTCCTCCACGACGACATTGCCGCCGGTCTTACCGACGATCTCGAGCGCCAAGAGAAGAGGCACGCCGGCGCTCATCAGGGAGGCGAGTGTGCGCGACCAGCGCGCGACAGCCACCTGTTGGACGATCGTGCCGATCTTCATCGGCACGCGCAGGCGGAAGCGGTCCCATTGGGGTCGTCCCCACGAGGATTTCTTCCACTTCAAGAAAGCAAATGCCGTGGCGCCGGCACCGGCGAACATCGCCCACCAATAGCCGACCACGGCGTGTGACATCGTGACCGAGACTTGAGTGATTGCCGGGAGTTCGCCGCCGAACTGCTTGAAGACGCCTGCAAACACGGGCACAAGGAATGCCACCAAAGCCATCATGACTGCCACCGCGAAGGTGATGACAAGCGCGGGGTAGATCATCGCCGAGCGGATCTGGCGTCGCAGGGAGGCTTCCTTCTCGAGCTGGTCTGCGACCTGCATGAGCGAGCCCTCCAGCAGTCCCCCGGCCTCGCCGGCGCGGGTCATGGCGACGAACAAGGGATTGAAGACCTTCGGGTGGGCTTCCATCGCCCCGCTCAGCGAGAGCCCCGCCTCGACGTCCTTGCGCACCTGGACGGTCGTTTCCTTGAGGAACTTGTTCTCAGTCTGTTCCTCAAGCACATACAGCGCACGCAGGATCGACAAGCCGGAGGAGATCATCGTGGCAAGCTGGCGCGAGAAGACCGCGAGCTCGCCTGCCTTGACCGACTTGAAGAAGCTCAGCTCGATCTCGCGCGAAGCGTGCTTGTCGGCGATGTCGAGCACGATCATGCCGCGCGACTTCAGCTGGTTTGAGACCGCCTCCTTGGAGTCTGCGTCGATCTCACCGCGCGCCTTCACACCAGCCAGGTCCATAGCCTTGAAGACGTAGGTGCTCACCTCACACCCACCTTTCGATCGGATTGGGAGATTTGAGCGCTCATGCCGCCAAGGAGCCCGCGCCGAGCAGTCTTCTCAGCTCCTCGGGAGCCTGAGAGCGTCCTTCGGCCTGCTTCTGGGAGATCTTGCCAGTGCGCACGAGCGAGACCAAGGCCGCATCCATCGTCTGCATGCCCTGCGCGGAGCCGGTTTGCAGAACCGAGTAGATCTGGTGGGTCTTGCCCTCGCGAATCAGGTTGCGCACGGCCGGGTTGGGCACGAGCACCTCACAGGCGGCAACGCGGCCCGCGCCGTCGGCGGTGGGCAGCAGCTGCTGGGTGATGATGCCTTGCAGGGCAACTGAGAGCTGCACGCGCACCTGGCCCTGCTGCTCGGGCGGGAACACGTCGATGATGCGGTCGACCGTCTGGGCGGTGTCCTGGGTGTGGAGCGTGGCGAACACGAGGTGGCCGGTCTCAGCGGCTGTGAGAGCAGTGGAGATTGTCTCCAGGTCGCGCATCTCGCCGACGAGGATCACGTCGGGATCCTGGCGCAGGGCGGCCTTCAGAGCAGCGGCGAAGGACTGTGCGTCGGAGCCGAGCTCGCGTTGGTTGACGAGGCACTTCTTGTGCCCGTGCAGGAACTCGATCGGGTCCTCAATCGTCATGATGTGCTCCTCGCGAGTCATGTTGATCTCGTCAATCATCGCCGCGAGCGAGGTCGACTTGCCCGAGCCGGTGGGGCCGGTGACGAGCACGAAGCCGCGTGGCTTGCGCGTGAGCTCGTGGACGGTGGGAGGCAGCCCAAGCTGGTCGATCGAGGTCAGCTCGAAGGGGATCAGACGAAACGCCGCGCCGATCGCGCCACGCTGGTAGTAGGCGTTGACGCGGAAGCGAGCGTGACCGGGGATTGAGTAGGCGAAGTCGAGCTGCCAGTTGGTCTCAAGGCGCTGACGCTGGTCGCCGGAGAGGATCGAGTAGACGATCTCGCGTGTGTCGGTGTCCGAAAGGATCGGATAGCCCTCCAGGCGTGTCAGCCGTCCGCGCACACGTACGGTCGGTGGCGCGCCCGCGGCCAGGTGCAGGTCCGAGGCACGCCGCGAGACGACTTCCATCAAGAGGTCGGCGAAGTCGATGTTCATCCTCGCGCCTTTCGGTCAGGGCCCATACCAGTGGTGGCTGGGAAGCGGGCGCCGGTAGGGGCGCAGGCATGCGGGTGGGCTCTCATGGACCCCTTATCGGCAGATGAGACGCGCATCTCAACTACTGCCTATGACGCGTGCGATCTCGGCGATCGAGGTGAGTCCCTGGCGAACCTTCTGCAGCCCATCGTCGCGCAGAAGGCTCATGCCCTCGCGGATCGCAACGTCGCGGATCTCCTCGGAAGGCCGGCGCTCCAAGGCCATGCGGCGTATCTCTGAGGAGACCGTCATCACCTCGTAGATGCCTAGGCGCCCGCGGTAACCAGTGCCATTGCAGCGCCGGCAACCGGTGGGCTCGTACGCCTCTAGGTCAACCAAGGCCTTGTAGCCGTTCTCCCGCAGGACCTCGGCCGGGACGATCGTGCGCTGCTTACAGTTGGAGCACAGCATGCGGGCGAGCCTTTGGGCGAGCACACAATCCAAGGCGGAGGCGACGAGAAACGGCTCGATGCCCATCTCGACCAGTCGTGTGATCGCCGAGGGCGCGTCATTGGTGTGAAGCGTGGAGAGCACGAGATGGCCGGTGAGTGCCGACTCGACGGCGATTTGAGCGGTCTCGCGGTCGCGGATCTCGCCGACCATGATCACGTCGGGGTCGGCGCGGACCATCGCGCGCAAGCCGGTGGCAAAGGTCAGCCCGACCTTGGTTGAGACCTGCACCTGGGTGATGCCTTCGAGCTGGTACTCAACGGGATCCTCGACGGTGATGATGTTCTTCTCGGGCGTGTTGAGCGCCAGAAGCGCCGCGTAGAGCGTGGTCGACTTGCCCGAGCCGGTGGGGCCCGTGACGAGTACGGCGCCGTGAGTTTCGTGGAAGGCGCGTTCGAAGCGCTCGCGCTCTGTATCCGCCATGCCGAGCTTCTCGAGCTTCATGACGACAGAGTCCTTGTCGAGGATGCGCATTACGATCGACTCCCCATGGACGCTGGGGAGCGTGACCACGCGCAGGTCGATATGGCGAGAGTCGACGGTGAGACTGACGCGACCGTCTTGGGGCAGGCGCCGCTCGGAAATGTCGAGCTCGGCCATGATCTTCACACGCGAGACCACGCCGGCGGCCATGCGACGTGGGACGGTGGTGATGTCCTGCATGATGCCGTCCACTCGAACCCTGACGCGAACCTCATGACCGTCCGGAGCAAGATGCACGTCTGAGGCGCCGAGCTCGACCGCCTGGGCGACGATCTGGTTGACCAGCTTGACCACCGGCGCATCATCAGCGGTCTCGCGCAGGTTGACGATCTCTGCCTGACTCTCCTCGCTCTCCTCCAGAGCGCTCTCACCCGAGACGACGTCATCCAGGCGCGCCATGCGCGAGATCAAGTCACCGATCGCCTCGGGTGAAGCCACGGCAACACGCACTTCATAGCCGGTCATGATCGCCACGTCGTCGACGGCGAGCACATTGGAGGGGTCCGCCATGGCGAGCAGAAGAGTGCGCTTGTCGACGAACGCGACCGGTACCGCCTGGTAGCGCTTGGCGGCCGTGTTGACGACGAGGTTGGCGGCTCCCATGTCAACCGGGAACGCTTCGAGGTCGAGGTGGTCCAGGCCGTAGCGCTCCGCGAGCGCGCGGGCGAGCCCATCGGGCGTAATCGCGCTGGCAGCCAGCAAGACACGCTCGGGGGTGGTGCCTTCGTTACGGGAGGCCTCGATCGCATGATCCACGCGCTCGCGCGGAGCGAGCCCCATTTCGACGATCACGTCGGTGAGGAAGCGCGAGGAGGAGCCGCGGCGGCTCGGATGGGTCACTCCGGGTGGAGACTGGGGCGCCTCGGATTCGTGAGCCTCCACTTCGGGCGACCCGTAAGGGCTCGCCGGGGGCTCATAGCCAGCCTGGCTGCTGCCACTAGCGCCGAGGAGATCCGAGTCGGGCGGCTCGTGCTGCTCGATGCTCACCTGTGGGTTAGCGCCTGAGAAGAGGCCGTCCTCGTCGCGTAGGCCGCTCGGGGGCGTGCTCATCGGCCCCGTCCCAAACCAGCGACTCTAAGTTGCTTGGCCCTCCAGTCCGGCCCCGCGGCGCATCGCGGCCAGCGGCGCCGGCGTTCCTGTCCAGCGCTTGAAGCTGAGCGCCCCTTGCGCGACGAGCACCTCAAGGCCTCCGACCGTGGCCACCCCGGAGCGGCGCGCACTCGCGAGCAGTGGCGTGAGACCGTCGCGGTAGACCAGATCGATGACATACGCATACTCTCCGACCTGATCGGCGGTCAGGTCGAGTTGGTTGAGCGCCTCAGCCTCAGTGGCCGAGCGTTGCAGTCCGACTGAAGTGCAGTTGACCAGCAGGTCCGCGCGAACCGGTCTGCTGACGGCGCGGGCGCCGAGCTCTAAAGCCAACGCAAAGGCTCGCTCGGGGGTGCGATTCCAGACCGACACGCTCGCCGCGCCCGCCGCCAAGAGGCCCCATACGGCTGCACGTGCGCTGCCGCCCGCACCGAGCACCAGAGCGCTCATCCTCTCAGGCGATCCTCCCAAGGCCGCGATCAGGCCTGGTGCGTCGGTGTTCTCCGCCTCGATCTTCCCGCCGGAGCCGAACGTGAGCGTGTTGGCCGCCCCGATCGCGCGCGCCGCCTCGCTCGCGCTATCGGCGAGCGCGAGTGCGGCCTGCTTGTGGGGAATCGTCACATTGGCACCGAGGAAGCCACTCGCTCCCAGCGCGCGGACCGTCTGCTCGAACAGCTCAGGAGCGAGCGGGAGGCGCTGGTAGGTCCAGTCCTCCATTCCGAGCTCAGCGAAGGCCGCTTCGAACATCGCCGGTGAGCGACTGTGAGCGACAGGCCAGCCGATCACACCGAGCCGTGGCATCAGGGGCGCTCATTGGATCGGGGGGATGGGTTCGTTCCCCGGGTCAAAGGATGGCTCCGGGAGATCCCCTTCAGGTGGCGTGTCCTCGGGCGTGCGTAAGGGGACAACTAGGCCCCCTTCTTGCAAGTGGGGACGCGACCACCGTTTTTGCTCACCGCTTCGCGGTAGGCGGCGGCGTTCTTTTCGAACTGGGCATAGCTCGTGGAGAACACCTGCTCGCCGCACCCGTCGGCACCTGATACGTAATAGAGGTAAGAGACTTTGGCAGGGCGCGCGGCGGCCTTGATCGCAGCAGCGCCTGGATTCGATATCGGCGTGGGCGGCAAACCCTGATGGGTGCGCGTGTTGTAGGGCGAGTGGCTGGCCAGCTGAGATTCGGTGAGCGGACGCGTGAAGTCGTGCAAGGCGTAGCGCAGTGTGGAGTCCACGCCGAGCGTCATGTGCAGGCGCAGGCGGTTATAGATGACTGCCGCCACCAAAGGACGGTCGTGCGGTATGGCAACCTCGCGTTCGATGATCGATGCGACGATCAATAGTTCATAAGGAGTCACGCCGAGTACCTCCGCACGGTGAACCTCAGCCCCGCCGAAGTTTTCCTTGAAAGCCGCCAGCTGCTCTGAGACGAGTCGTGAGGCCGGCGTGCCCGCATACAGTTCGTAGGTGGCCGGGAACAGGAAGCCTTCGAGGTTGGGCGTGCTGGCCGGCGCACCGTAGTGCGCCGGGTCAAGCTGGGACGATTTCTTTGAAGCCGCCAGGTAGCTGCCGCGCAAGTCATCGGCATGGGCGAGTGCGGCGATCTGCGCGCGTGTGTAGCCCTCAGGGATCGTCAGCTTTACGATCGCCGGTGGAGGTGCGACCGTTGGGCGCGGCGTTGAGCTATGCAGGAGCAGCGCCACGCCCGCGGCAAGGCCGCCAAGCACCACAATGAGAGCGAGCAGCGCGCCCCCGCGGGCTATTCGGCCGCGTGCCGGAGAGACGTGGGGTTTGTGAAGGTGCGGCCTGTGTACATGGGGACGAGGAAGATGAGGCCGCCGCTGGGGCGGCGGCAAAGTGAC
The DNA here is from genome assembly GCA_963731565.1 of uncultured Solirubrobacterales bacterium. Classification (GTDB taxonomy): domain Bacteria; phylum Actinomycetota; class Thermoleophilia; order Solirubrobacterales; family Solirubrobacteraceae; genus Palsa-744. The sequence continues at coordinate 2,197,807 of CAVSWG010000001.1, read as the reverse complement.
CCTCGGCATGCCCTCGGGCTCAAGCGGCCCGGATGGCATGGGCTCAAAGCCAATCGGCTCGGGTTGCACATGCTCAATCTCGGGTTGCACATGCTCAATCTCGGATTGCACATGCTCAATCTCGGATTGCACATGCTCAATCTCGGATTGCGCGCGCTCAACCTCGGATTGCGCGCACTCCGGTCCCGATCGCGTATACGCAGACTCCGGTTGAGAGCCCTCAGGCTGAATCGACTTCGGTGGCCCCTGATCCAACGGCGGGATCCCCTTCACCGGTTCTGCGGCAGTTGGATCGGGGGATGACTGTGGAGGGGGAACTGAATCGGGCGATGACTGCAGAAAGGGATCCGGATCGGGCGATGGGTGCGGAAGCGGAGGTTCGAGCGGAGCCGATTGGGATGCTCCAGCCTTCCCGAGACGGCGCCGTTCGCGCTCCTGACGAGCGCGTTCGCGCTCCTCCTCGGTGCGCTCCCCCGGCACGTTTGCTCTGCGGTCCCTGGCCAAGTGCGTGACCCTACTGGGATCGCGTGAGCCACCCCTCCAGCAGGACCGCCGCTGCACGCGAGTCCTCGCTGGAAGTTGCGTGATCCATGGCGGCGGCGATGCGGGTAGTGAAGCGCTCGTCGTCCAGCTCGACCGGCACCTCCTCGCCCAGCCGCCTCGCGAGCGCAGCTGCGAACTCACGTGTCTCGCGTGTCTGATCGGTGTCCTCGCCGCGCAGGGACAAAGGCAGACCGACTACCACGCGCTCCACCTCGCGCTCAGCTATGAGCTGGACGATCGCAGCAAACCCACGCCGGCTCGCCGGTTTGACAACCACCTCGACCGGAGTGACGATCGTGCCGGTGGGGTCGCTCAGCGCGCAGCCACAGCGCGCGCTCCCATAGTCAAGCGCCAGTACGCGCATCGACTCCGAGGGCGATCGTGCCGTGCCCTACGATCACGTCGCCGGCGTACAGGCAAGCAATTTGTCCGGGCGCAGTGCGCTCGATCTGATCGAGCATCCGTAGCTCGATGCGCTCGTGAGCGCCAATACACGGGCTCCCCTCGATGCGACACGGCAACCGTGCTCCGCGATAGCGCACCTTCACCTGGTCGACGCATGCACCATCGCGGTGGAGTGTGACCTCGCGCACGCTCACGCTGTCGGTGCGAAGCTGCTCGCGCGAGCCGACCGTCACCGTATTGGCGCGAGCGTCGGTAGCGATCACGTATAGCGGCTCTCTCCCGCCGATACCCAGGCCGCGACGCTGGCCGACTGTGACCGTGTGTACGCCGCTGTGCTCGCCCAGCGCATGCCCGTCACGATCGACGATCGCACCCCTGCGGCGCTGCAGACCGCCGTGGCGTGCGAGGAAGTCCGCACTATTGGTGCCGGCCAGAAAGCACAGGTCCTGCGAGTCAGGCCGGCGCGCCACCTCCAGTCCGGCTTGGCTTGCCCGCTCGCGCACCTCGGGCTTTGTGAGCCCGCCCAGCGGGAAGCGTAGCCGCCCCAACGAGCGGGGCGAAAGCCCAGCCAAGGCATAGCTCTGGTCCTTGCTCTCGTCCAGTGCCATGCGCAAAAGCGGCTCTCCCTCTCGCACCGTCTCCGTGCGCGCATAGTGACCGGTGGCCAAGGTCTCGGCGCCGAGACGATCCGCCAGCTCGATCATCGCGTCGAGACGCACTTTGCCGTTGCAGCGCACGCACGGGTTGGGCGTGAGGCCCGCGGCATAGCCTTCGAGCCAGCCGTCCACCACACCGGCCTTGAACTCCTCGCGCAGATCGATCGAGAAGTGCGCCATGCCCATCCCATGCGCAATCTCCCGGGCCGAGCGCACCGCCTGCGCGGAGCAGCAGCTGCGCTCGCCGTCGTTCTCAGGGTCAGACCACAATTCGAGCGTCACAGCCACGGTGTCGCGATCTTCCTCGGCGACGAGTAGCGCCGCCACGGCACTGTCGACCCCTCCGCTCATTGCCACCAAGGCACGCACACGTGAAGGCGCAAGGGCCGCCTTGGTTCGGGCAGCCCAACCGAGCGCCCGATGCAGCGCATCCGCTGCGAGCTCCGCCGCGTGATGCTTGGCGGAGCTAAGCCCGCCCAGCTCCGCTGCGATCTGGGGAGCGCCGATGCGTGCCACCTGCAGCAAGCCCGCGCCGCGCACGAGCTCGACCGTGGCGCTGCCAGCTGCAACCACCGCGCCGCAACCGCTCGCCTGGAAACCCGCATCCTCGATTCGTCCCTCAGGGCTTTCCGGGTCGATGGCGAGTGACAGGCGGATCAAATCTCCGCATGCAGCGCCCCCTGCCGCGCCGGTGCACGAATCCTCGGGCGTGTGACCACGCCCGAGCGGCCGTTCCATGTGCTGTGCAAGCGTCTCGCCGCTCATCGTTCGTCGAGTGTAAGGGCCCTGCCTCCACCACAACGCGCATGCGCTTGAGATACAACGATAACCCGTCGGGGTCGCTCTTGAAGATCAGCGAGTGGCGAGGCGCGCTTCGCGCACTGCCTGCTGCAGCGCGTACATGTCGGTGAGCCCGGTCAACGTGCTGACAACCCCACGACGGTTGACGATCAGGATCGTCGGGGTCTGGTAGACGTGCACAACTTCGGTGATCGTCCCAAACTCGGCCACCTGGTTGGCGAGAGCCGCGTGCACTGTTACCGTGCCTTTCGAGCTTCCGGCCAATGCGTCTGTCTGCACCAGAACCTCGCGGCTGACACTCGACTTCGGATCCCAAAACAGGAGCATCACAGTCTTGCCGTGCGCAAGCTCCGCTTCGACTGCCACTTGCTGGGGCCTGAGTCCGGCGTGTGGCTTGGCTGCCGTGTGCGTGTGCGCCGTCACAGTGGTCGCGTGCACAACAGTCTTGTGCACAGTGGTCGCAGTCTTGTGCGAAATCGTGGCCGCCGTGACCGACTTCTGTGTCACCGTCGATCCGCCGGTCGAGGTCACTTTCGCCGGCGTGCTGTTTGCGCCGGCGGATTCCCCTGACGCTTCGCTTGACTTGCGCTCGAGCTCGCTTGCTTTCTGCTGGGAGGTTGCAACTGCCCCATGTGCTTTGGCCACTGCCCGTGTGAGCCCTTCGACTCCTGGCGCCGCGCCATGGTAGATCGGGGTTGAGCCAGCGGCGCCTTTCGTGCCGGCCGCTGTGCCTGGCGTGGCCGTGGCTTTCACTGGCGCGCTCGCCGTCGGACTAGTGGCCGCCGGTTCGCCCGGCTTGGAGCCATGCGCACGTAGAGCAACCGCCCATATAAGGCCTAGCACCACAACCGCGCCAAGGGCGATCTGATAAGGGCGAGAAAGTTGAGCCATCGCCCTCACTTCGGCAGATTCGGCCCCCGAGTTGAACGGTGGTATCCGCCATGGACGTCACGCAAGCACTATTGCGGGCTATGCCAGCTCGCGCAGACCACGTAGAGCCGCATGCACCACCTTCTCGGTTTCAAGCGTCTCCTGACCCCCACCCTGCATGTCCTTCAATACTGTCTCCCCGTCTCCCACGAGCGCCATGTAGCGGGCGCCCAAGCGGTTTGCCTGCCCTAGTTGACCCTTCATGGAGCGGCCAGCCATCTCCATCACAGCTCTCAAGCCGGCCGAGCGTGCCTCGCTCAACACAGCGAAAGCAGCTGCCTTCGCCTCTGAGTGCGAGCCATCCTGCCCCAAATCCGTAAGCCCCACGTACAGGTCCAGCGCATGTCCACCCGCTGGTGGGGGGCTGCCCGCGAGCAGGATCCGCTCGATTCCCGCAGCCCAGCCCATCCCTGGAGTCGCCGGGCCGCCGAGCTGCTGCACGAGCCCGTCATAGCGCCCACCACCGCCAACGCCACTCTGCGCGCCGAGCGCATCGCTCGTGAACTCGAACACCGTACGCGTGTAGTAATCCAGGCCGCGTACCAGTGTCGCATCGACCTCGTAGGTCAATCCCGCGCGATCGAGCAGCTCGCGCACCGTGGCGAAGTGCTCTGCATCCTCGGCGTCGAGCTCGTCGAGTAGCCGCGGCGCGTCGCGCATCACAGCGATCGTCCCTTCGTGAGCAGAGTCGAATGCGCGCAACGGGTTCAGCTCGATGCGCTCCCTCACCTCCTCCGAGAGGCTCTCTGCGTGAGCCTTTAGGTGAGATTGCAAGCGCTCGCGATAGCGCCCCCTGCTCTCGCTGCTGCCGAGGCTGGACAGCCGCAAGCGAACCTCCCTGACCCCCATCTCCTCGAGCAACGTCCCGAGCAGCACGATCGACTCGGCGTCAACCGCAGGATCATCAGAGCCAAGCGCCTCTGCCCCGAGCTGCCAGAACTGGCGGTAGCGCCCAGACTGAGCGCGCTCGTAGCGAAAGAAGCTCGACAGGTACCACAGCTTCACCGGCTGGGGCCGCTTGTGCATGCCGTGCTCCACGTAGGCCCGACACACCGGCGCGGTGCCCTCGGGGCGCAGTGTCAGCGAGCGTCCGCCTCCGTCGGTGAGCGTGTACATCTCCTTCTGCACGATGTCGGTCGAGCTACCCACCCCGCGTGCGAACAGCTCGGTTGCCTCGAGCGTCGGTGTCTCGATCCGCTCATAGCCCGCTCCCTCGAGGATCGAGCGAGCGCGATCCTCGAGCGCCGTTCGTATCGCCGCCTGCTCGCCGAGCACGTCAAACGTGCCGCGCGGCGCCTTGATCCGCTCCCTACTCAACTTTCGTGTGCCCGCCGGGTGCCTTCCGCGTGCTGCGCGCCCTCCGCTTCCCGCACGCCTTCCACGCGCTGTGTGCCTTCCACTTGACGCACGCCCTCCACGCGCTGCACGTCCTCTCGCTGGGCCACAACCGGCACCAAGGCGGCCGCACGCAGCTCGCTTAGGAACGGGTTGGCGTCCCACTCGCGGCCGAGGGTCGTCACGCCCATGTGGCCGGGATACACGACGGTTTCTCGCGCATAGCGCTCCATCAGCGATCCGATTGAGCGCTCCAGCGTCGCCCAGTCACCGCCTGGGAGATCCACGCGACCGACCGAGCCTTGAAAGAGCACGTCGCCGGAGAGCAGGGCGGGCGTCACATTCGACCCAACACCTTTCCCCCCGATGGTGGGGCTCGTGCCGGCGGGGGACTCACTTGAGCCTACGATCGCATACGTCACATGCCCTGGGCTGTGCCCTGGCGTGAAGAGGACCTCGATGTCCATGTCTGCCAGTCGCAGGCGCTCGCCGCCCTTGACGGTGTGCTCGGCCTGCCAGCTCTCGAATGGGCCAAATCCCGGCATCGTCCATTTCGTAATGTCGGCGAGCACTCCCACCTCGAGCTCAGGGCAGTAGACCGGCGCGCCAGTGGCTTTCGCGATTGGCGCCACGGCACCGATGTGGTCGAAGTGACAGTGAGTGATCAAGACCGCCTCGATCTGGACGCCGAGTGCACTGGCGGCGTCCAGCAATCGCTGAGCCTCGTCGCCTGGATCGATCAGCAGTGCCCGTGTCGCTTGCGGCGAGGAGCGCACGATGTAAGCGTTCTCCTGGATCGGCCCCACGCTGAACGCCCGTACGTCGATCATTTCGTACTTGCCCCGCCCGCCTTGGCCTTGCTGGCCATCCGTCGTTTGTACAGCCACGTATCGGTGTAGTAGCTGATCGGCACATACGCGATCAGCACGATCGGAAACAGCGCGATCGCCTCATTGGGCTTTTTCAGGAGCAGAATGCTGATCAACAACATCACCACCGCCGCAGCCATCGCCCTGTAGAACGCTCCGAGCCATGTCGGCTTGCGTTCCAAGCGGTCGACGCGCTTGTCCTTCTGCCCTGCCGTACTACTTTTGCCCGTCTTCTCGTCCTTCGTCGGCTTGCGTCCCGTGCGCCCGCGCGACTCCACGACGCCGGCCGCGTTGCCACGGTGCTTGGTCTGCCGCTTGCGCTTCGTCTGGGCCATCTCGCGCCTTGTCTTAGTGGTCTACCTCGGATAACCGCGCCCCATCCTGCGCGGGACACCTAGAACCCTAGTGCGTTCTCGATCACGTGCACCCCGGGATCGAAGTCCTGCAGCGGAACGTCTTTCGGGAAGCCTTCCAAAGCAGCTCTAGGCGCCAAGCCGACGAGCTCTCCGCAAGCCACCTCCGCATGCTTGCGAACAGCCTCCACAATGGTCTTCAAGGGGACCTCGAGTGGGCGCTCGACGTTCATCGAGACCTGTGCGACGGTATTCCCCAAAGGGGTGCCCCACGCACGCGCGTAGGGCACCCCTTTACGGGATTCCACGTGCTCCCCTCCAACCCGCTCGCCGACACTCCCCCACTTGCCGGCGAGTCCTTCCTTACCGGCGAGTTCCTCCTTGCCGCGCCCACCAGAACGCAACGAAACGCCGATCGCTCTCACTCCCGGCAGCCCATCTGGACCGCCCTCACGAATCAGGCTCGCGATGCGCTTGGCGTCCTCGGTAGTCGCGGGCGCGGCCAGCTCCAGGTTGAAGGCCACCAGCGGCTCCCTGGCTGCCACAAGGGTCGCGCCGGCAGTTGGATGCAGGCGTGCCGGACCGAAGTCGGGGCGCAGCTCGCCCGTCGCCACCCGCGCGCCCAGCGTGGCCACACCGCCCCGGCGCAACTCTGCGCGCGCCCGCCCTTGGGCGAGATCGCCGTAAAGAAACACGGGCACCCCCAAGTCTTCGCCGATCTCGTGCGCCACCACCAGAGCCTCCGCGCAGGCCGCCCCACGCTGCGCACCCTCCAAGTACACGAGCGGCATCACGTCCACCGCACCGACGTGCGGGTGCTCACCAATGTCCGCAGGATCGCGATCCTCGCCGACATCGATCTGCTCGACCGCTGCCCTAGTGCCAGCGAGGAGTGCCAGCGAGAGCTCACCCTGGATCCCCGCGAGCGTGAACACCGAACGGTGATGGTCCGCGTCGGAGTGCACGTCGAGCAAGCGCGCCATGCCCCGGTCTGTAAATGCCCGCCCGATCGCCTGCACGGTCGCCCCTGCGCGCCCCTCGGACACGTTCGGTACAGCTAGCAGGGGCTTATTTGGTGGCATCTATGGGTCCCACGACGATCGGCGAGGCACGACCGGATGATCCGTCGCGACTGGCTAAACTCCCCGCTCCCGCCGGAGTAGCTCAGCTGGTTAGAGCAGCGGAATCATAATCCGCGTGTCGGGGGTTCGAGTCCCTCCTCCGGCATGTCGCGAAAGGCCCGACGTTCGCGGGCAGATCGGCCAAGAGTTGACTGTCATAGCGATACCTCAGCACGCTGGTACCCGGCTACCCCGGCTGAGCACGTAGATCCGCCCGCAGGCGCGCCGCGACTTATCCGAACACGGCGGGCAGGGCAGGCTGTAGGTCGCGAAAGAGTGGCGTGAGCCACGGGACTGCGCGACACTGCTCGTGAGCCTGTAGAGCGCGGTCGTTGAGAACTCGCCATTCGAGCCGACCGTCGCGGTAGCGACGACCTTGTCCGAGCCGAACACGATCTTGACCTGCTTGCCCGCCTGCGTTCGCTCAGCGGCGCCGATCAGCAGCACCTTGTCGCCCTTCTGCAAGACATCGTTGAGCGCCAGTGGTCGTGTGCTGCAACCGAGCAGTACCTTTTCGATCGCCTTTTCGCTGACAACGGGATTGGTGCCGGTGTTGGACTCGATGCCGGTCACAAGGTTAGTGCCAATACTGGACCCGTCATTGCTGACACCGCCGCCGCTGGAGCTGCCTCCTGCGGTCGGTTCGGTGCCGCTCCCCGGTGTCAGTTCGGTGTTGCCGCCACCGGTTTCTTCTTTTACTTTACCGGCGGGCAGCGTTGTGAAGGTGCGGTCTTCACCATGGTTAGATCCGACTTCGTTTTTGGCGAGGAGCCGGTAGTGGTAGGTGGTGCTAGGTGTCAGCCCCCGTCGCGTTTGCAGAGACCGACACTGGCGTGTTCGAGTGTGCTGCTTATCCCACCGCATACGGCTTTTGCTCCATAGGCAGTATTGGTGCCATATTCGAATTCGCAAGCATCGACATTCAGGTCGTTTGGGTTCACCGTTCCGTTCAGCACAGCTGTTATCTGCCCGGCTTCCTTGAAGAGCATAGCCACCAACCGTTGAGAAAATCGCAACACAACAGGCACCAATAAGTCACACCATCTCGTGCCCTGTCGAACCTGCCAGCCTTGCCATACCTGGCACGACAAGGCTTGCCCGGGACGAGAAAGCTTCTAGGGCCCCTCCAAAGACCATGCATGCGCCAGCCCATTGGTCTGCACCCACACGTTCTGTCCTTGAGTGAGTACTAGATCTCCGGGCACCCTCACCAGCACCGTCTCTCTGTCGGGATGATTCAAACTGAGCTGGGCGAGCCCATCGTGACCATGGAAGCGGAGCTCGACGACGCTGGCGCCAACCATCTCCCCCGCCGCCTGCAGGTGAAGTGTGAGCTGCTCAGGACGCAGCAACAGACGGGCAGGACCGTCAACTCGCGGCCGTCCGTTGACGCGTAGTTGCACAGACCCAAGCGCGCAACAAGCACGATCGCCCTGGACCTGCGCGGAGAGGATGTTGGCCTCACCGATGGAGCCTGCGGCGAGCAAATCTGGTGGATCGCGATAGAGCGAACGTGGATCGGCACGAGCCAGCACTTCCCCACTACGAAGCACGGCGACATTGTCCGCGAGCGAAAGCGCCTCGTCCTGGTCATGGGTGACCAATACCGTTGTGGTGGCTGCCTCGGCCAGAATACGTGCCACGTCGCGTCCAAGCTCAGCCCGCAACGACGCGTCCAGCGAGCTGAAAGGCTCGTCCAAGAGCACCACGCTTGGACGGATAGCAAGCGCCCGGGCAAGTGCCACGCGCTGCTGCTGTCCACCCGATAGCTGATGCGGGTAGCGGCGCTCGAGGCCAGTGAGCCCAACGAGTTCGAGCAGATCCCGGGCGCTAGAGCGCTCCCTCCGAGCAAGCCCGAAGCTGACGTTCCCGATCACAGTGAGATGAGGGAAAAGGGCGCCATCTTGGGGGACATAGCCAATACCGCGATGCTGGGGACGCACGCTCCTGTGCCCGTCATCGACGATTCCTCCGCCGATCGAGATCGTGCCGCTGTCCAGTTGCTCAAATCCGGCGATTAGCCTCAACAAAGTGGTCTTCCCGCTCCCCGATGCCCCTAGTACCGCAGTGATTAACCCCGCGGGAATACTCAAATCGATATCGGTGAGGACAGCCGTGGCGCCAAAGCTCTTGGCCACCGCACGCAACTCGATGACACTCACAGCATGCGCCGATCGGTCTGAGACATGTTCACAGAGGCGCGAGCTGAGGCTGCACGCCTCGATCGCGATCAAACCAAAGAGCGAGCACCGCGGCCGGGATCGCAGCGAGTGCGATGATCATGAGCGCGTATGGTGCCGCAGCACCGTAGGAAACCTCGCTCTGGTAGGCCCAGAACTGAGTGGCAAGCGTTTGCACCCCAATCGGAGCAAGCAGCAAAGTGGCCGTAAGCTCGGTGACAGCGAACAGGAACACCAGGCAGAAGCCTGCCAGTAGCCCAGGCGCCAACAAGGGGAGTGTCACGCGCAAGAAGACCGCGGCTTGGCTGCGTCCCAGCGACTGGCCGACGTCGGCAAGTCGCGCTGGCGCTTGGGCGACCGAGGCTCTGATACACACGAGCGCCAGGGGAAAGTGCATGATCGCGTAGGCGACGATCACCAAGGCACTCGTTTGATAGAGGCCAAAGGCGTGGTGTGTGGCGAAATACACGAGGCTCAGCGCTACAACCACACCGGGAAGCGCGAGCGGGATATAGGTACTGCGCTGAAGCATCACCCTAAGGGCATTCGAGCGGCGGAAAGTGATCAGTGCGACTGGCAAGGCCAGCACGACAGCCGAGGCTGCCCCCAGAGCGCTGTAGATGAGTGAGTTCCAGGTGGCTTGGCCCAAGGTGGCCGCGGCAGGCAGTGTCGTGTGCTCGCTCTGTGCCATCCAGTAGAGGACGGTGCCGACCGGAAAACCGATAGCGAGCGCCACGAGCGCGGTCAGACCCAGGAGGGTGGGGATGGTTGTCCATCCAAGTCGAGCACGAACGGCAGATCGCGCGGGCGCGCCACGAGTTGAGGCACGTGAGGGCACGATCCCGTCGATCGCGAGCACGATCAGGGCCAGGCACACGAGAGGGACAGACAGCGCAGCAGCCGCTCGGCTGTTGAACTGAAACTCGGTGAAAATCTCAGTGGTGAAAGTCTGGTAGCGCACGATCTCAAAGGTTCCGTACTCAGCGATCGTGGTGAGTGCCACCAAAACGCATCCGCCCACCACAGCGGTGCGGATCAGTGGGAGGGTCACGCGCACGAACGTGCTGAGCCTCCCCGCACCCAGGCTGTGCGCCGTGTCCTGCATCGCGGGGTCTGAACGGCGAAGCGAGGCTGCGACAGGTAGGTAGACGAGTGGATAGGTCCCGAGCGTCATCACCAGCGTGGCCGTCATCAATCCGCTCATGCCGGGGTCATACGAGTGCCACGCGTAACCCACCACGTCGTCAGGTATCGCTATCGGAAGCACTAGCAGCACGACCCACAACTTCCTGGCGGGCAAGCGAATGCGCTCTGTACACCAAGCGGTCGCCACTCCCAACACGGCTGCTAGGGCCACCACCAAGAGCGTCAGCAGCACAGTGTGGCGCAGCAACGAGGCTGAACGGGCACGGAACAGGACATGGTGAATTTCACTCCAACCCGCGCTGTGTGCGTCGAGGGCAAGCAGCGCAAGCGGAGAGAGCAGCAGCACAGCGATGCACGTGCTGAGCACTACAACCGCACGGCCCTGGCCGGCCCGGCGGCGGCGCAGGCGCATGACCGGCGCGGCGAGCGTGATGCTCGAAGTAGGCGCGTCCCCGATGGCTCTGGTAGGCGCGCTCACGACTCACATAGATGTCTAGATGAGTCCTGCTTCTTCGAGCAGGTTCTTGGCATCTAGCCCACTGCCGAGCTCGGCTGGGCTGAACGAGGAAGGCTGCAAGCGACTGAGCGGTGTGAGCTCTGGATCGGCAGCTACGCCGGGGCGGATCGGATACTCGAAGCTATTGCTGTGCGCGAGGACCTTTTGTCCGGCTTCGCTGGTCATGAAGCGCAGGAACTCCTGCGCCGCGGCCTGACGCTTGGAGGACTTCAAAACGCCCGCCCCTGAGATGTCCTCGACGTAGCCCGGATCGTGGGGTTTGAAATAGGCGATCCTCGCTTTCACCGCACCCTTGCCGACCTCGGCCAGAAGCCGGTAATAGTAATAGTGGTTGATGAGGCCCAACTGACTGACGCCTTGGCTTATGTCCCTGGTGACCGTCTCGTTGTCCGGAACGTTGTCGTTGCCGGCCGCGTTGGTCTCCAGGCCGATCAGCCAGCGCAATGCTGCCTGGTGGCCCTCGGACCTGTCGATCGAGCTCACGATCGGCCAGAGATCGGTCTCGGCCGGAGCGATCTCGATCTTTCCGAGCCACTTTGGGTCGGCCAGTTCTATCATCGACTTGGGCAACTCTGAAGGCTTGAGCTTGCTCGTGTTGTAGATCAGCACACTCACGCGAGCTGAGACCCCAACCCAATCGCCGTTCGCCGCGCTGTCCCGTTTGGGCACGCTCGCGAGCGTCGCGGGGTCCACTTTGGCAAGCAGACCCTGAGCGCTCAACTGTTCAAGCCAGTTGGAGTTCTCGGTGTAGAACACGTCGGCCGGTGAGAGATCGCCCTCCTGCGTGATCTGGGCGGTGAGTACGTCCTCGTCGTTGTTGGCCACCCTTACCTTGATACCGGTCTGCTTTGTAAACGCGGCGATCAGGGCATCGGTTGTCTGCTGGTGCTGGGCGCTGTAGAGCGTGAGCGTCGTGTCCGACCCTCCGGATACAGCGGAGATACCGCATCCCACCGCCAGCAGGGCTGTCGCAATAATCAGAGACATTCCCAGCAGAAACATGGGCCACAGGCGTCGTTCTTTGGTACCAGCGCCGAATCTCACGGCTGGAAACCCTCGTTAGCGGCACGATGAGCTGCTTTGTACTGCAACGTCCAACCCTCCAAAGAATGTGACCGTTCGATCCATCCGATCCAGCTGGCGAGAAACCGTACCATGAGTTAGGGCCACCTAACTACAGTTGCCGGCCTCGTCACGCTTGACGGCTACCGTCTCGCCGCACATCGCAGGACGGACCTCCTCCCCATCTTCCCAAGCAAGCCGAGCATGCGACCACCGGTGCCCGTCTTCAGTAGCTTTCGCTGAACGACCCGCGCTGGCCACAAATCGGGTTCGTCGGCAAGAAACCTTGCAACCCTTCCTATGTGATGCATCTTGCAAAGGAACCTGATACTTTGACCCGCGTTCGTGCCGAATCCTTGTCCCCACGGGGCTGAGGAGCGGGGGACCCAGTGCAGTCGACCAGGCTGCGGGGGCGAATCGCCACAGTTTGTGGCGTAGCGTAAGTACGCGAGCCCGACAGCTAACCCCGTAGGCGCCCTGAGATAACCGAAAGGACGCTTTTCACATGCCGGGATCCCCGCGTGATCTTGCTGCCGTTGCCCCCTGGGAGGCTTCGCTAACCCGCTCCCGCGCACGCCGCGAGCGAGCTGAGAAACGGACCGCACGCTCCCCCATGCGACTAGCGAACTTGATGGACGCCCGATACCGGCTGCTGGCCGATCGGGAAGCCCGGTCCCCGATCGGCATGCGTAACCTGGCCGATGAGGAGCCTTGGGAGCTCTCAACGCTGCGCTCACGCACGCGCCGCAAGGCCGCCGAGCTGCAGTTCGTACCTACAGCGACACGCGCCCGCCGCATCTCCCTGGGCACGTTGATCGCCATCGCGGCCGGACCCGCAGCCGGTTTGGCCGATGCGAACGGCATCGTCCAGCCAACAGGTACACCAACGCCAGAACCACCGACCACCACCGAACATCACATCCAACTCGAAAACGGCAGCGAAGGCCGCCAGGTGCGAATCCTGCAACAGACGCTCGGGATCGCCGTCGATGGCATCTTTGGAAATCAGACTGAAGCCGCCGTGCGCGCTTTTCAGAGTGCCCACGGACTCGAAGTCGATGGGATCGTGGGGCCGCGCACGAGCACGGCCCTCGCCGGCGAAACGCCTTCTGTAGCCGCAATCGCCTCCACCGCCGAGACAGCCTTCGCCTCGAGCGTGAAGGCCGTCGCCACCAGTCCAGCACACACGACTTCCAGCACAAGCAACGAAAGCACGAGCGCCAATCCCGTGGTACGCCTACAGGAAGCACTCGGAGTGCCGGTGGACGGCACATTCGGACCGGAAACGGAGCGCGCCGTACGTCACCTGCAGGCCATTCACCACCTGCACGTCGATGGTGTGGTGGGAGGGGAAACCTGGGGCGCACTCAGGATCAAAGAGCATGTCACCATCCACCCCGCCAAGGCGCATGTATCCCACCGTGCAAGCAGGACCCCGGGGGCCAAACAGTCGAGTCATGCTGTGAGCGCTTCAGCGCCGACAAGCCGCACCGAGGCCGTGCAACGTCTGCAGGAAGCACTGCACGTGCAGGCCGATGGCACCTTCGGACCTGAAACAGAGGCCGCTGTGAAGCGCATGCAGGCCCAGCGCGGGATTTCGGTGGATGGCGTCGTGGGACCGGAAACCTGGAGCGCACTCGGCATCGACGAGCACGCCACGTTGCACCCCCCGCACGCCGCGTCCAGTGGTTCAAGCGGCTCCAGCAGTGAAAGCACAGCCGGCGGAGAATCCTCGAGCGTCGTCGAGCGGGTGATCGCGGCCGCCGATGAAATCGCGACGCGACCGTATGTATACGGAGGCGGACACGGCTCCTTCCAGTCAACGGGCTATGACTGCTCAGGTTCCGTCTCCTACGCACTGCACGGTGGTGGCCTGCTCAGCTCGCCAGAGGACTCCAGCGCGCTCGAGTCCTACGGCGACCCCGGCCCCGGCAGCCACATCACGATTTATGCGAACGCTGAACATGCGTGGATGGTGATCGACGGACGACGCTATGACACGATCGCCCAGCAGGAGACCGGAACGCGCTGGTCTGATTCGATGACCTCCACTGCCGGCTATGTAGTGCGCCACCCGGCTGGTCTCTAAATCCACCACACAAGTGGCGTCTGGCGAGAGCCGGTGGTAGCCCACGAGGCGATGATGCATTTGATCTGACGATCTCGGCCAACCTGCCTATCGGTAGACGGTTGGCCAGACTCGTAGCTCGCTTGGTCGGTTAGTAGGTGGTCAAGCTCAAAAGGTCTCCTTTGGAACGGGTGCCCTACGCGCGCGCGTAGGGCACCCTCTACTAGACACATTCGATGCAGGCAACAGGGTGCCGGGAGCGCCCCGCGCCGAATACCGTCCCAAGCGCGACGTAGCTTGATGTGCCTCGCCCGACAACCGCGAAGGGAGGCACGCATGCTCGCACGGGCACGCACATTCACAATCGAAGGGCTCCACGCCCGCGCCGTAACTGTTGAGGTAGACATAAGGGCTGGCCTGCCCGCATTCACGATCGTGGGCCTCGGCGACGCAGCCGTGCGCGAGGCCCGCGACCGCGTGCACGCTGCTGTGCTCAACTCCGGCTACGAGTTTCCGGCGCGCCGCATCACGGCGAACCTGGCGCCCGCCGACGTGCCCAAGATCGGTCCTGGCTTTGATCTTGCGCTCGCCTGCGGAGTGCTTGCGGCAAGCGGTCAGATTCCGAGCGAGTTGCTAGAGACCCATGCCCTCTTCGGTGAGCTCTCCCTTGATGGCGAAGTGCGTGCATGTCACGGAACTCTTGCGGTCGCCGAGGCGAGCAGGAAGGCCGGTATGGACATGCTGGTGCTCGGCCCCGCACGAGCATGCGAGGCCACGCTGGTTGACGGTCTGAAGGTCGGCGTCGTCGAGCGGCTTTCGGGGGCCGCACGCGTACTTGGTGGCGGCACTCCCGACCCGCTGCCAAAACCTGATCGCATGCCGAACTCCGATACCCGGCGAGTGTGCCCGGACCTCAGCGACGTGCGCGGCCGGCCCGAGGCCATCGAAGCGCTGATAGTTGCCGCTGCGGGCGCACATAACAGCCTATTGAACGGTCCACCCGGGACCGGTAAGACAATGCTCGCGCAGCGTTTGCCCTCGATCCTGCCTCCCTTGGAGCGCACGGAGGCGATCGAAGTGATGCGCATCCATAGCATCACCGGCAGGCTCGCCGGCGCTGAGCTGCTTTCTGAGCGGCCGTTCCGGGCGCCCCATCACACGATTACAACCGCCGGGCTGATTGGCGGCGCGAAGCGTGGCTGGGTCGGAGAGGTCGTGTTGGCCCACAACGGCGTTCTGTTCCTCGATGAGCTCTCGGAGTTCGCGCGCCCCACACTGGAGGCCTTGCGCCAACCTCTCGAGGACGGGCGCGTCGCGGTCGTGAGAGCACGTCACTCGGCCGTGTATCCAGCACGCTTCATGCTGATGGCGGCCACCAACCCCTGTCCATGCGGGTATGCGGGCGAGCAGGAGCGCTGCAAGTGCAGCGAATCCGACCTGGCGCGTCACCGGCGCCGATTGAGCGGGCCCCTACTTGACCGTGTCGACCTGCTCGTGGCAATGGAGCGCACAAGCACCGACGATCTCACGCTCGGCCCTTCGATCAGCTCCGAGCGCGCTCGGGAGAGAGTCATCGACGCTCGAGAACGCCAAGCGGCTCGCCTGCGCGAGACAGGGCTACTCGTGAATGCACAGATGGACGCGCAGATGCTGCGAAAGCACATCAGACTGGACGAGAGCAGCCAAGGGATCCTGGCCGGCTTTCACGAGCGCGGACTGCTGAGCGCCCGAGGCCAGCATCGTGCCCTGCGTGTGGCACGCACAATCGCCGACCTGAAAGGCCGCCAGAGAGTGCGAGCAGATGACCTAGCGCGCGCATTGTCATGGCGACCGGAGGCCGGCCTCAGTGACCGTAGAGCCGCGTGAAGAGCGTCTGCCCACAGTGTGAGCGCCGCACTTGGCTGCTGGGGAAGCTCGGCGTTCGCCTCGACTTCAGAGCACGTGACCTGGAGCGCTTCTGGAATCTGCTGGAACTATCCGATCGCGACCTGATTGAGGCCATCGGCGGGCGGCGGCGAGCCGATCTGCATAAGGCATATGACACTTGGGAGCCAGTGCCAATGCCAACCGACGAGAGCGTAGAGAGTCTCTGCAAGCACCATCCCTCCTATCCGTCGATCTTGCGCGGCGACGCACTTGCCCCAAACAGGCTGTACGTGCAGGGTGGAATGGGACGGCTGACTGACATGCTCAACGAGAAGGTGGTGGCGATCGTGGGCACTCGCCGGCCGACCGACTACGGGATGGAGGTTGCCCGGGGACTTGCCTGTGGGCTTGCTGTATCTGGGTTGACCGTCGCAAGCGGGTTTGGTGAAGGAATCCCGAGCGCAGTACAGACCGGTGTGCTCGAAGCACACGCCAAGCCACTCAGCGTGACTGCCGGCAGCCTGACTCGCTGCTCTCCGGTTTGGTGCGCGCCGCTCTATCGCCGTGTTGTGGGCGATGGCTGCGCGATATCGGAGCTGCAACCCTCGCCAGGCCAGCGCATCCGAGCGTGGTGGCAACCTGGGAGCGTTCGCACACTGGCCCTGCTCGCCCAGCTCACGATCGTGGTCGAGGCTGGGGAGCATCCGAAAGAACTTGCCTGTGCGCGGGTGGCTTGGACACGCGGGAAAGATGTGGCGGCTGTGCCCGGACGCGTGAGCTCACCCACGTCCAAGGGGACGAATGCTCTACTGATGAATGGTGCGAAGCTGGTGCGACGCACACAGGATGCGCTCGACGTGCTCTACGGTGTGGGCGCGTGCCTCGCGGACGTCCAGGAGTACAAGCCGCAAGCACTCGAGCCACGACTTGCGAAGGTGCTCGCGCGGGTTAGCCGCGGGCAGGATACGTTGTCAAAGCTGACGACGCGTGATGCGAATCCCGGGGATCTCGCCCTGGCGCTTACCGAACTGGAGTTGCGTGGGTTGCTGTTGCGTGGCGACGGGGCACGCTACTTGCCCCGCACCGAAACGGTTGCCTACTAAGGCTTAGAGGTTTTGGCCGTAAAGCTTGCTCCGCACCTCTCCACTCATGGCTCGCGATCTTCTCATCCACCAAAGGCGCCCTTGCACAATCAAGCGCACCGGACTATCTGGGCGGAGCCTTAAGGTGCCTCCATCCACAAGCACCCGCGAACGCGAAGGGATGTATCCAATAGCTGCACATGAGCACCCGAGGGAGCGCGCTTCAGATCCCCGCATCGATCGTTCTGAGTTGTTGGCGATTGCATTTGGCGGGGCGCTCGGGGCGCTCGCGCGAATCGGGGTCGCCCAGGCATTCCCAGCAACCGCCGGGAGCTGGCCGTGGGCGACATTCGCTGTGAATATCGCCGGCGCCATGATGCTCGGGTACTTCGTAACCCGGCTGCAGGAGCGTCTACCTGTCTCAACGCTGCGTCGCCCATTGCTCGGCACCGGACTGTGTGGGGCGTTCACAACGTTTTCAACCGTGCAGATAGAGCTACTTCATATGGCCGACCAGCACCGCTACGGCCTTGCGGCAGGCTACCTTCTGGCGAGCGTACTCGGCGGCTACTTCGCCGTCTTTGCCTCCTCCGCCGCCGTGCGTCGCGTGAGGACAATCGCTTGATCACACCAGTAGGCGACCGCTGGCTTGGGAGAAAGGCCCCATGAGCCCGGAGGCATGGATTGGCGTGGCAATCCTTGGAAGCCTCGGCTCGATCGCGCGATTTCTGCTCGACGGAGCGGTCTCTTCACGCAACTCCTCGAGCTTCCCGTTGGGGACGCTCGCGGTAAACGCCAGCGGCGCACTCGTCCTCGGGCTGCTTACCGGACTGGCCCTGTCCGGCGAAGCACTGCTGCTTGCGGGCACGGCGGCGATCGGGTCCTACACCACCTTCTCCACATGGATGCTCGAGACGCACCGCCTCGGCGAGGACGGGCAACTGGTGGGAGGAGCACTCAACGTGATCGTGAGCGTGATCGTGGGGCTGGGGGCGGCCGTGCTCGGCCGCTGGATCGGAGGAGCGCTGTGATCGAAGACGGACTGAAGCTAACCACCTACTTCGGCGAGCGCAGTCGCGTGCAAGGACGCTTGCTCGCTGACGAGCTGCTCGAAATCTACGCTCGCCACGAGGTGCGCGGAAGCATCCTGCTGCGTGGCGTGCAAGGGTTCGGCGCCAAGCACCGGCGGCGTAGCGACCGGCTGCTAACGCTCTCCGAAGACCTGCCTCTCGTGTTGGTAGCTGTCGATGCCCGCGAGCGGATCGAAGCGCTCACGAAGGACGTGAGTACGATCGGCTACGAAGGGCTGATAGCGCTCGAGCGTGCCCGCCTTTACGGGGCGGACGCGGAACTGTCCGAGCTATCGCAAGGCCCCGGGGAGGCCGTAAAGCTCACCATCTACCTGGGGCGGCACGAGCGAGCAAACCGCTCCCCCGCTTTCGTTGCCCTCTGCCAAACGCTCCACTATTGCCGCGTGGCGGGCGCAACCGTGCTGCTCGGCGTCGACGGCACAGTTCACGGTCAACGACAGCGCGCACGCTTCTTCGCTCGCAACGCAGATGTGCCACTGATAGCGATTGCCGTCGGTGACGCACCCCAGATCGAACGGGCACTCGAGCGTGTGCAGCTGATGCTCAAAGAGCCTCTGTTCACACTCGAGCGCGTGCGAGTGTGCAAGCGCGATGGCACGCTCCTAGGGCACCCAAAGGACCACTCGCCACCCAGCCAATCAGAGGACCTCCGGCAGAAGCTCACAATCATCACCTCCGAGGTGGCACGCCACCAAAACAGTCCGGTCTACCTCGAGCTTGTGAGACGCCTGCGCACGGCAAACGCAGCAGGCGCCACATCGCTGCGCGGGATATGGGGCTTCCACGGCGATCACCCACCCCACGGAGATCGCCTCCTCTCAATCCGCCGCCACGTCCCGGTGGTGACGGAGATCATCGACACACCCGCGCGTATAGCCGACCTCTTTCCGATCATCGACGAGCTAACCCACGAGCGAGGCCTGGTCACTAGCGAGCTGATCCCGGCGACATCGGCCCTGTATGGTGCCAGCGGCCTCAAATACCCCGTCTAAGTATCGTGGCCCCGGCGTGGGATGCTTCGACCGCCGCGAGAGCCTTGCCTGATGGGCCCCATCCATGAGGGCCCTCGTCTATAGTTAGCCGCCGCGCGGCTGTAGCTCAGCTGGCTAGAGCGTCTGCTTGCCATGCAGAAGGTCGAGGGTTCGAATCCCTTCAGCCGCTTGAAAAAACCTTGCGAATGAGGCTGTTGCGCAAAGTCTGCCATTTGGCGGGCTTTGTTGTTCTTGGGGCGGGGGGCGATCCGTCTGGACTTGGGTATCTAGCAGATGGGGTCGGCCGAGAGGGTTCGTCAGGCCGCTTGGGCCGACATCCCGGCCCGGTAGAGCTTCATCAGGTTGTGGGTCGCGGCAATCAGCCGCCATTCGGCTCGACAGGCAGCCAACCCGCGCCGGTGGAATCTGTTGATCCGCCGGTTGAACTTCGTGTTCCCAAACACCGGCTCGATCATGCGTTGTCGCTGGCGGTAGAGCGCCGCACCCTCGGGTGTGTCGAGCAGCGCATCGATCCGTTCGGCTTCGGTTCCCTGCCGCGGTGAGAGCCTGCGAGCCTTGGTCCGAGTCGCTGCCTTGGTCGGAACGATCACGACGATCCCATCCTGCCCGAGCTCAGTGATCTGCGGCGAGTTCCAGTAGCCGCCGTCTGCCAGAACAGTCCCGACGCGATCCTCGACGCCGGCAGCCTGAAGCGTGCTGCGCGCCTGATCGATCATCGGTGCAAGCTGCCCGGAATCGTTGGACTGCTGCGTGATATCAGCAGCAACGATGATCTGCTCGCTGGTCGCGACCGCCTGCGCGTTGTAGCCCTGAACCACCGGTCGGCCGACCCTCGTCAGCACCCTGGAGTCTGGATCTGTGGTGTTGATCGTTCGTTTCGACACCCCGTCCGGGTTCGGCGGGAACGGCTTGCGACCAGCGAGTTTGCGGCCGTGCTCGGATTCCCACTCAGCCCGCCAGCGCAGATTCTCTTGATAGGCCGCCTCGGCCTTGGCCTGCTCGGCCTCGAACTCCTCACGGCAACGACGAAGACGCGCGAGCCTGGACCGGCGATCCACCAACTCCGGCGGTAGCTCGTCACCTCGTGCGTCGCCGTGCTGCTTGTCCTCCGCGGCATCGACTGCGGCCGCCTCGCCAAGCATCCGCTCGACCTCTTCTCGGATTGATTCGTGCGTGCGCGTCGCGGCCCACGCAGCATCCGCCGCGATCAACGTTCCGTCCAACGCGACCACGCCAACGGACACCAACCCCGCCCGAGCGCACATCGCTAGAACCTGCGTGAACGTCCTTGCCAGCGCCTCCTCGTGACGAGCGCGGAACCGTGAGATCGTCGTGTGATCCGGCGCGCGGTTAGCGCAGATCACCCGCGACGGAACATCCTCCCGGCAGCGCCGCTCGATCCTCCTCGAGGACCGCTCCCCGACCGAATAGCTGTACAGCAACAACGCGACCATCATCGCCGGATCATGCGCCGCGCGACCGTGCCCATCAGCCCGATACGCACCATAGAACTCGGTGAGGTCGATCGTCTCGACCGCGTCCAGCACGAACCACGCGACATGGCCCTCCTCCAGCCAATCGCGCAAGCTCAGCGGCAACAACAACCCCTGCTCCCGATCACACGACAAGAAGTTCTGAGTCATGCCCGAGAAGTCTTAACCCCACCCCGGACGCAACAAACCCCGCTTACACCGGGTTTGCACAACAGCCTCAAATCCAGGGCTTTTTCTCTTTTAAGGGGCTCTTTCCACGGGACGGGTCATCTCCCAAAGCCACCTCGGGTAGCAAGCATCCGCGAACCGGTCGACAGCGACCATCCCAGGCCTGATCAGGGCCGGGGAATGTCCATAATTCTCAGGCATCGTTATGGATGCCACACTGTCGCGATGACCGCTCCCCCGTTGACCGGAGGTTGCCTCCGCGGAGGCATTCGCTTCGCGCTCACAGAACCAGTTTTAGAAGCCGGCTACTGCCACTGCACCCGCTGCCAACGCCGAACCGGCACCGCAGCCTCAGCCCAGGCCCGGATCGACGGAGGCACACTGCGACTACTGCAAGGAGCCAATCTTCTAAAGAGTTGGCGACACCCGACGGCGGCCATGAGAAGTGCTTCTGCGGCAACTGTGGGTCGCATCTGTTTAGTCACAGCCCCGAACATCCGGCACAGATGAGTGTGCGCCTGGGCGCTTTTGACGGCAACCCTGGCATTCGGCCCACTTGGCGCTCATATGTTGCCAACGCTGCCATCTGGGAGCCAGTCCCCGAAGACGGGCTCGAACGATTCCCGGAGGCAAAGCCCCGCGCTTAGGCCCCCTTCAGCGAGTAGGCTATACGCCACGCACGCAGTACCGGCCCCAGCATTGCAGCGAGCGGTCCACCCGAGCGCAGCAACAGCCGGCTAGTGGGCTCAAGATCGGGCGTCAGAGCGCTGTCCTTTGAGAGGTATAGGGCAATCATGCAAGCAACGATCACGGTGTGCCGGTGTCCGTTGCGCAAGCGCCGTGCTTCGTGAGATGCACGCGTGACTATCTCATGCGCCCGTCTTATGCCGACCTCTTTCGAAGGGTAGTGCCCGAAGTAAGAATGATCACCATTAGCGGTGTCCTCGGCCTCGTCTACGTAACTGTCCAGCACCGTGGCCGCAAGGCACACCCAGAAATACGCAGTGTAGATTTCGGCGGCTTCCTGGGGTCGGCGCCCCGTCTCCGAAGCGAGGGCTAGCAAAGCGAGTACCGATATCCATGTGCTGGCGGCCCCTGAAAGCTCAAACCACGCGAGACCTAAGCGATCCGCGAACTCTTGGGCGCTCCACTTACGCAAAGTCGCATCTCGCAGGCCAGGGTCTAGCTCATGATTGAGCCCCTGCACCTGAGCGAGGGTGGCAGCCCGTATAAGCATGGGTCGAACCGCAAGGTAAGAAGGAAGTAACACGCACGCTGCACGACATAATTCTACGAGCAGCCGTAGATAACCACCGTCATCCTGCCACGGATGGTGAAGGTAGTAGTCGGATATCGGAGTGCTTGGATCAAGCGCCTCACGGAAGGCCAGATGCAGTTGCCGTCCGTTCTTCAGTCCCGCCCCCGCTCCCCGCTCGCTCACACTGTCGAGGAAGTCGCACATGATCTCGTATGTCACGAGCAACCGCAGAAGTTGCGGCCGGCGTAAGTCCGGGAGAATCCAGAATAGCGCGGCGCCATCCGTGTTTCCTCGCTTGCAATCCAGTGAACACAGCGCATCCTCACGAATTGTGTAGTCGGGAATCGTGGCGGCCCGATCGCGCCAAAGATCGACCTCTCTCGAGACAGCCTTCAGGCCCCATCCCAGCTCGCGAACGACGGCAGCCACGAGCGCGCTGGCCTGCCCCAAGGGGATACGGCTTACATCGCTAGCTACCTCCTGCATTGACTTGCTCGGGGAGGCGGAGCGGTCGTTCAGTCTTGGAGGGCGGGTTTCACCTGTGTCGCGAGGTAGCCGGGCAGTGCAGCGATCGCGACCGCGATCGCTGTCACAATTGCAAATATCCCAACCGCGATAGGGACCCCTATCGCGAAGACGACGGGAAAGCCCGTGACGCTCACCAACGCGTGGCTCAACAAGAGCTGGCCATATAGGCCGAACACTGCACCGATAGAGCATCCTGCTCCGAGCAGCAATGCACTCTCACACAAGAGCGCACGCCACAACTCCCCCTGGTCGAATCCATCAACCTTCATCCCGGCAAGCCTGGGACGACGCTGCCAGATCATGGCCCCCATAGCGGCAGCCATTGCCAGCGCAGCAGCGATCAACACGAGTGCCGCTATGTCGCTAAGACGCGAAAGGCCCTGTCGCTGAGTAGAGCGATACACCTGTTCACGCTGGTAGGCGCTTTGCACCATAAAAGGCGAGCTCTTTCCGATGGCATCGCGTATCTCTCGCTGGACGCTGGCCGCTGAGGCGCCTGGCCCCACGCTCACCTCATAGGCACTCGGATCTCCACTGGCCCATGCTCGCGCATAATCTTCAGCGTTGAGGATCACCACTCCAGGAGGCCACCCGAAGTTCGTAGTGATCGCCGCCAGCCTGAAGCGGGTCGGATGTGGCGAAGGCAGGACAAATGATTGACCTATACGCAAGTGATATTCGCTCGCGATGGCCTGCGACAGCGCAGCCCATCCGTCGCCTCGAAGAAGTCGCGTCGCGTGCTCAAGATCGCCGCTCACGATCTGGTTGGGGGAAATCGGATGCCTGCCATTGCGTGGCGGAGCGATAACAAGCGTTCGATGGTCACCGATATCAAGGAAGCCTCCGCGATAAATACTGACCTGGGATACACCAGGCAAACTTGCAAGCATTCTTTCGAAGCGGTTTTCGAACGGAGTCGTTGCAATCGTGTTCGACTTACCGGTCGGCGACACCCATATATCCGCGACCTGAGTCATTTCTCTGGATACGCGGTCCAGCCCGCTCTGCAGGTTCTGGCGCGCCCCCTCAATCGAGACGCTGCCGAATACGGCAATCGCTCCTGTCGCAGCTATTGCGAGCGACCGAGCGCGAGTTGAGCTCGACTGCAACTCGATCACCGCAATCCGCGGAGAGACCCCCATCACCGGACGCTGAATCATGTCGAACAAGGCCACTAGCCCACTGAAGGCCACTGGCAGAATCAGCAACAGCGCGAACACGAGACTGATAAATGCCACCACCGCCATAGGAATGCTGGTGATACCGGCCAGCAGGATGACACTCGTTATCGCCAGCCCTACAACGCCCCCCAGCAACAACACCACCACTTTCACGGTCTGCGACCCTGCTGACCTCCTCGATACGGGAGTCTGATGTACGAAGATCTCATGTCGAAGCGGAACCGTGACGCCGACGATCGCCGCGAGCAGCCCACCCGCCGTTGCCAGTGCGATGCTCTGCCAATTTACGATTCGCAACGACCCAACAGGGAACGCAAACGACAAATAGCCGGGGTTAGTTTCCAGCAGACCATGCGAGAGAAGGTCCCCCAGAAGCAAGCCGATCGCAGATCCGGCCAGTCCGAGGACGAGCGCATCAAAGAGCATCACCTCGATGATCTCCGACGGCGGGTAACCGTCGAGTCGTAGGTCACTGATCAGATTACGCCTTTGAGGGACGGTGAGCAGCATCGCGTTAAACGCGAATAGGAAGCCAACCAAAGCACTGATCGCCGAGAAGAGCTCAGTCGATTGGGTGGTTGGACCCTCGGCCTGGGCAAATACCGTCGCCTCGAAGTTGGCCGGACGGACATTTAGCTGTCCTTTTGCGAGTCGGTGCAACTCGCGCTCCACTCGGCGATCGTCGCCAGGGCGGGGCTCGACGAGTATCCGACTAATCCGGCCCGGCATCCCGGATAGATCTTGGGCTAGCGCCAATGGCGCTATTGCAACTGGACTTTCGACGAGTTGTCCGATATCGCTGGCCTGGAGGATGGCGGCGGCAAGCGTATGCGTACTCCGGGCGCCTACTTGAAAAAGCAAAGGTTGCAAAGTGCCCGCGCCGATTTTATGCGCCACCGATGCAGGCAGAGCCAAGCCCTGCTGCTTTGACAGCTGTGCCGTGCTCACATGCGCGAGCATCTCTCCTTCGAGGCTCACAAAACGTGCGTCTACTCCGATCAAATCGACGGACTCCGAACCCTTGGGCCCAATGACGTTCACACTGCGCTGAAGCACCGGGGCGGCTGTCAGGACACCGGGGAGCAACTGTACGTCGGTAAGTAGACGCTGACTGAACCCATGTGGATCGCGCGCCGTCAATTGCAGCCGCGACTTTCCTATCAGCCCATCGGTCAGATGCACCACCGAGCCGGCGAGACTCGTGTTAGCGACCTGGGAGGCGAACAGAAGCGCTACCCCCACGGCGATCCCTGCAACCGCGAGTAGCTCCTGGACGAACCGTGCCCGTAGGCGAACTCGATAGAGATAGAAGATGGTCGACGGTCTCATGTGGCGTCAGGCGCGAGCGAGCAATGGCGCCCGATCCAGTCATTCCACATGAAAGGGCGCGTAGTCGCGGTCCGGCTTGTACTCCACAAGCTGCCCGTCGCGTAGAGCGTGCACTTGGTCGGCAAATGCCGCCGCACGAGGGTCATGGGTGACGAGTAGAACTGCTACTTCGCGCTCGTGACATACCTCTGAGAGCAGTGCGAGCACTTCTCTACCGCGATCGGTGTCGAGGCTCCCGGTCGGCTCATCGGCAAGCACGAGACGCGGACCCGTCGAGAGAGCCCGCGCAATCATCACGCGTTGGCGCTCTCCCATCGAGAGTTGCTCGGAGCGCTGCTGAGCACGTCCGTTGAGTCCAAGCCGGTCGAGCAATGGCTCCACCCGGCGCTGTGCCTCGCGCCGCCCAGTGCTCGCAAACAACTTTAGTGCCGCGTTGTCGTCCGCCCGCACGCCGGGGATCAAGTCGAGCGACTGACGAATGAACCCTAGCTCTGAACGCCTGTAGTGTGCCCGCTCGCGCTCGGACAGGGCGGAGATCTCGCGTCCGTCAACCATCACGCTCCCGCTGTCGGGGACCAGCAGGCCGGCAATCAGCATCAGGAGGGTGGTCTTGCCGGAGCCGCTGGGACCGTATAGGGCAACGAGCTCACCCGCCTGCACCGACAAGCACAGACCATCGACGGCCCTCACGATCTCTCCATTGCCGACGCGATAGTGCTTGACGATGTCGTTTAGCTGCAGCATCAGCGGAATGCTCCGGCCATGGTTTTCAGTATGGCTCGCTCGTCCAGGCCTAACCGCGAAACACTCACAAGCCCTATAACGGCGCGCGTTTCAAATTTCGACGTCACCCACCCCCGTCTCTTCCAGCTGACGGACTTATCCCGGCTGCGGACAATACTCCAAGCGACGTCTCCTATCCACGCATCGTCTCGATAGCCGGCGACGGCAGTCATCGCCCATGTCCGTGTCAGCGCCGAGCGAGCGAAGAACCGCGGCTCACCGCGCCATTTCGCTCTGTTCGATCACCGCAACGAGTCAGAGACACTCGAGTATGGCCCTCACTCGCTCCATCTCCGTGTAGGCTCTCGCCGGAATGGAGCCACAACTATGAGCCTCATACGTATCGAGCACGACGGTCCGCTGGTCGTCCTGAGCATCGACAGCCCCCCCTTGAACCTGTTCGACCAGGACTTGATGGGCGAGCTCTCCGAGTCCGTCGACCGGTTGGTCGCGGAGCCGCCCCGGGGTCTCCTGATCAGAGCCGACGGCCGCGCCGTGAGCGGCGGCGTGGACGTACACGTCTTTGACGGGCTCTCCCCAGAGCAAGCAGCCGAGATGTGGGTGCGCCTGCTCGATCTGGTGCACCGCGTCGAGGCGCTCCCGTTGCCGACCGTGTTTGCCGCCCACGCCTTGTGTCTGACTGCCGCCTTCGAGCTCTCACTCGGGTGTGACCTGCTGCTTGCCGCCGAATCTGCGCGCTTCGGGCTCGTCGAGACGGTCGTTGGACTCACACCCGCTATGGGTGGCACACAACGCTTGGCCGAGCGCGCCGGGCCCGCACGGGCGCGCGAGCTGGTGATGACCGGTGAGCTTTACGACGCCGCCACGCTCGAGCGCTGGAACGTCGTCAATCGTGTGCTGCCCGACGAAGGATTCGACGAGGCGGCGCGCCGGTTCGCGCGCAAGCTCGCCGAAGGGCCCACACGCGCACACGCCGCGACCAAGGCGATCGTGCGAGCTTGCCTTGACCAGGGGGGCGCCCATGGGGCCGACGAGCATGTTCCGCGCCTGGCGGGCGACCTGTTCGCAACCGAGGACTTGAAGGGCGCGGTGCGCTCGTTCCTGGACAGCGGTCCCGGACACGCGACCTACGAGGGACGCTGAGCAAGCAGGCCCCAACGCCTCAAATGGCAACCGGGCGATATTCACGCGTGTTCGGATCTTGCTCGAGCAGCCCGACCGCGCGGAGCGTCTTTACATAGCGATGGGTCGTAGACGGCGTCATATCGAGCTCTCTGGCTAGATCGATGATCGCTCGCCACGGTCTTTCCGGCCCAAAACAGGAGAGAATCGCGAGCCCGCGCAGCAGTGAGTGCGACAGCTGTGGGTCGTCCAGCGCGCTGGTCAGCGCGAGCTGGGTCGCGTCATGAAGGGAGCTTTGGCCATTTTGCCTGGAATGACCGTTGTCGAGCGCCGCCACCAGCAGATTTGAGACCGTGCCGTTATCTGCGTAACTGGCTGAGCGAATCACCTGTTTGACCTGCGCCGGCGACAGTGCGATCGCAATATCCTGATCTTGTGTCATTACTCTGATCCCCAATCTGACATACGATTTTATCTGGCGAAGCTGGGTGTGACTGCTGTGAATAATCCCAATTAGCCAACATATCGATAGAAGCGCTGCCAATAAAACACCCATTGTGAGCCGCCTAAAGATCCACTTTTCGATGTTACCCTGGCTGTTCATGAAACATTCAGCGATCGAGTAACCGAATGATTCAGTTGCGTATACCACTTGTTTCAGTTGCGTATAAGACCGCTCCCCGGATCATTTATTGTGGAAACTACGTACTCATAGCTGAGCACGATCAAAGACTTCTCTTGCCGCAACTGCTGCGCAGGGCACGTAACGTCCGAGCACAACGATAGGTGTAGAGGAGCGACAGGTGGTGCCCGCGAGCGTCGCTACTCATCCTTCGGGCTGGCGCAGGAGCAAGGGGCTCTGATACATACCCTTCCAATGGGGACATCGCCGAGGAGACGCCACACCGTCCGACGTACCAGCGTAGTCGTCGCGGCCCTACTACTCGCGGGACTGCTTGCATTCGCGCTCAGCCGCCTAGATCTCCCCCACGTCGCCCACGCCCTGGTCTCGGCCAGCCCCGGATGGGTGGTCGCGGCATTCGCGCTCATGATGCTCTCGCTGCTGGCCCGAGCAGTCTCCTGGCTGGCTGTGCTCAGGGCAGCTCTACCTCAAGCCGATGTCCGGCTAGCACCGGTAACACGCGCGACGATGATTGGCGTGATGGCCTCCGCGGTGCTCCCCGGCAGGATCGGCGAGCCCACGCGCGTGCTTGTGCTCTCCCGTCGCCTTCCAGGGCGGGCGACGATCGTCTTTCCCGTCGTTGCGGGCACCGTGCTCTCACAGACGCTCATCAACCTCGTCGCCTTGGGGATCCTCGCCGCGATCACTTTTACGAGCGTGCCATTGCTCCACGGACACGCCTCGGCTTTGGAGGTGGCCCTTGTTGTGCCGGTATTCGTGGCCTTGTTCGTTTTCGGCGCGCCCATCCTCTTGCGTCTCGCCCAACGCTCACCCAGCCTCCGTATCCGCGCGGGCGCGATCGCGTTCGCCGGGCTCTTGCGCTCAGCGCGACGTGGCCTGGTCGTGTTCGCCACTCCCCGCTACGGAGTGCCGGCGATCTGCTTTCAGCTACTCGCCTGGACCTTGCAATGGGGCTCCTGCTACATGGTGGTGCTCGCGCTTGGGCTCCAGCCTGAAGCGACTCCTGTCACGGCGGCCGCGATCCTCTTGGCGGTCAACGTCACCGCGGTCGTACCGGCGACGCCTTCGAACGTTGGCGTGTTCCAGGCGGCCTGTCTGGTTGTGCTCGCCGCTTACGGCATCGGCGCCGGACCAGCGCTCGCCTACGGGATCATCCTGCAGGCAATCGAGCTGCTGACCGCGCTCGCGCTCGGCGTCCCGGCGCTCTTGCGCGAGGGCATGACCTGGCAGGACATCCGGCGCGGAGGAGTCGAGCAGGACCAGGTGGACGCAGCACCTCCGCTCAACTGATCATCGCGCGCACCGACTGGCGCAACGAGTGAGTGGTCTGCAGCACCGCCGTAGGCTCATAACCGCAGTGGGCCATGCAGTTCTCACAGCGCGGGTCTTTACCGCGACCGTACTGGCTCCAGTCCGTGGTCTCGATCAGCTCCTTATAAGTCGCCGCATATCCGTCGGACATCAAGTAGCAAGGCCGCTGCCAGCCGAACAGCGAATAGCTCGGGATACCCCAGGCGGTGCAATCGAATTCCGCCTTGCCTTCGAGGAAATCCAGGAACAAAGGACTGTGGTTCAATCGCCAGCGCTTACGGCGTCCTTCGCCAAAAGCCTCACCGAACAGCTCGCGCGTCTGGCGGACACCCAGGAAGTGCTCTTGGTCGGGCGCCTTCTCATAGGCATAGGCCGGCGAGATCATCATTTCGTCGACTTCGAGGTCGTCGTTGAGGAAGTCGAGCACGTCGCGCACGGTCTTGGGCGAGTCGTGCGTAAAGAAGGTCGTGTTCGTCGTCACACGAAAGCCAGCCGCCTTGGCTGCCTTGATCGCTGCCACTGCCTTGTCGAACACGCCCTCACGTTCTACGGAGGCGTCATGGCGCTCGCGCAAGCCGTCCATGTGGATCGCCCACGCGAAGTAGGGGCTCGGCTGGAAGTCGGCGAGCTTGCGCTCGAGCAGGATCGCGTTTGTGCACAGGTAAACGAAGCGCTTGCGCCTGACGAGCTCTGCCGCGATTAGGTGGATCTCCGGATGGATCAAGGGCTCGCCGCCCGCGATCGAGACCATCGGAGCGCCGCTCTCCTCGATTGCCCCCACCGCCTGCTCGACCGGCATGCGCCGGCGCAGGACATGCTCGGGATGCTGAATCTTCCCGCAACCGGCGCAGGCCAGGTTGCACTGGAACAGCGGCTCCAACTCCACGATCAACGGGAACATCTCGCGCCGCGCCAAGCGCTGGCGCATTAGGTACCACCCCATTCGCGCGCCCTGCCTGACCGGTACCGCCATCTGATCACCTCGCTTGCTTTCCGCCGGTGTCCCCTATAAAGGATAGATCTTGGCTAGGGCCGCTGCGGCTCATCAGCCGCCGAAGAGGCTCTCCGTCCCATGCTCGCGCACGAGCCCTTCGAAGGTCGCGGCAACCCGCCGCAACGATAGCGCCGCTCGAGCCGCACCGGCGAGCGTGAGCAACGGTCGCGTCACCTCGCGCGACGGTGTATCCGCCACGACACGGATTACCGCGAACGGCCGGCCTCGGGCGCCCTCGGCAAGCCAAGCGGACTCCATGTCGACCACGATCGCCCCGCGTTCGCGCAACTCCACACGCTTCTCGCCGTGAGCGATGCGCGCGACCGAAACTACCCCACCACAGCGCACCGCGACGCCGCGACGCTCCAGCGCCTCTGCCAGCGGCTGTGCCGCCGGACAGGCAATGCGCTCTCCCCCGGGCCGCTCGCCGTCGAGGAGCTCGTCGGCGATTACGACATCTCCTGGCTCACAATCCTCCTCGAGCCCCCCGCACACTCCCATCACGACGAGCGCCGCGGCCGGATCGCTCTGCAGCAACCTAACCGACTCCTGCGAGCGCGCACGCCCCATACCCGTCTTGTGGATACGCAAGCGCCGCGCTCCTGCCCGTATTGCGAGCGCCTCCAGACGCAAGGGTGCCATCACAAGCACGCCGCTCACACAGACCTGGCCCATCTTGTCGCCTTGCGCCCAGTCGACCCACGGGCCTTGGCCGGCCCACGGTCGTCGTTTGCGCGAGTGACGCGTATACCGGGACTCGAGCGTTTCATGGCGCCACCGCCACGCGCGCCGCCGCGTGGCCACTCAACACGGCCCCCTCCAATGTGGCGGGCCAACCCGTGTCGGTCCACGCGCCGGCCAGCGCGAGCCCGGGCACACTCGTGCGAGCAGTCGGCCGTAGAGCCTGGGTGCCCGGCCGTGCAGCAAACGTGGCAGCGTGCTCGCGGCTCACGTGCACACTGCGGACCTCCGCCTCGCGCGCACGCGGGAGCAGCTTCCGCATCGCCTCGACATAGCGCTCGCATAGCTGCCGAGAGGAGAGCTTCATCTCCTGCACTGCCCCAGACAGCGACACCGCCAGATATTGCCCTTCCGACAGCCCTGCCGCGACGCTGCGATCGAACAGGTACTGCACCGGTGTCCCGACCCCCGCTGCGAACCTCATCTCGCACACGTGTCGGTCATACACGATGTGCACGTTAACGATCGGCGAGGCGCCCAGACCTGACCAGCTCTCCGCCTCAGCACCCAAGAGCGGTGCCAGCAGAGCGCCGGCGCGCTCGTGCGGCACTGCGCAAATGACCGCATCGCCCTCCAGCACGACACCATTGGCCCATACCTTCAAGCCCTCTGTCATGCCACCAAAGCCGCCATCCACGCTGCCCAAGCCTGCTCTCGCACCCTCCGTGCCGCTCTTAGCGCCACCCAAACCACCCTCGCGTGGGCGCGAAGTCGCGCGCACCCGCAGGATATCCGCGCTGGGAACCATCAGCTCAACCCCTTCGGCTCTCACTCCCAGCCTCACGTCAACACCCGCCTCGCCCAGCACGCGCTCGGCCGGCTCGCCGATAGTCTCGCTCAAAGGTCGCATGTGAAAGCCGATGTCACCCGCGTTGTTGTGGGCCAGCAAGCCGGTCTGCAACACGAATGCACCCAGCGCAAGCGAACCTTGCGATGCGGGAAGATTCAACGTGGGTAGTGCGATCAAATCCCACAGAGCCGCCACACTGGCCGGCGCCTGGCCGTGCTCGGCCAACCACTCCCCCAACGTGGTGTCGTGCAGACGCTCGCGCTCCAGGGCCTCGTCCACATCCAGTCGTCCAAGCATGAGTGCCGCCCGCGCCGCTCTCAGCCGTTGGGCGAGCGAGAGCCGCGAATAGCGCATCAGAGCGCCCGCCAGATGCAGAGGTGCGGGCAAGTCGTTGCGTCGCAGAACAGCCGGGGTGCGCCCCGGGGAAAGCACAGGGATCTCAAGGCGCGACTGGATCGACACGCGTGACTCGCTGCCCAACCGGGCCAGCAACGTCCTGTAGGCGGTGCAGCAGCGCAGGAACACGTGTTGGCCGTTATCCAGCCAAAGGCCATCGCGCTCGAAGGAGTAGGCCGCTCCCCCCAAACGAGGTCTCACCTCGAGCAGCGTGACCTGGGCGCCGGCGCCGGCGCAGTCGAGTGCCGCCGTGATCCCGGCGAGCCCGCCGCCGAGCACGATCACGCGGCGTCCGCGCGGACCCCGGCCAGCGCTCAACCGCGAGCCGCCTTGAGCACGCTTAAGGTAGCCACCCATAGCTTCTCCCAGATCGGCAGGGACACCCGTTCGCGGCTCGTTCGCTGCGGATCGGCCGCGATCCGCCTCAGCAGGCGACTGTAGATATTGGTCATCGCTAGCACACACGCGCCGCTGCGCTTGTCCAGAAGCGGTACAAGCTCGAGCCCGCGATCGAACCATTCGCCTGCACGGCACACCTCGAAGCGCACAAGCGCATCCAGTTGTCCTTCCTCTCCCTCGAAGCGTCCGTCAGTGCTGAGCTTGTAACGGATGAGATCCTCCCGCGGCAGATATACGCGCCCATTGCCTGCGTCCTCGCGCAGGTCGCGCAAGATGTTGGTGAGCTGCATCGCCACACCCAAATCGTCGGCGAGCGAGCGCGCCCTCTCGGGTTCGCTCGCGCCGAAGATCGCCAGGCACAGCCTGCCGACCGTGCCGGCCACGCGCCGGCAGTACCCGAGCAGATCGTCAAAGCTCTCGTAGCTGGTGTGGAGTACGTCCATGCGCACGCCTGCGATCAAGTCCTCCAAGGCATCCAATGGCAGCGAGAAACGAGCATGAGCATCGGCAAGCGCCACGATCACGGGATCGCCGCCGGCCGTCGAGAGCTCGGCAAGCGTGTGTTGGGCGACATCGAGCAGGTCGAGCTTCTCGCGCTGGGCGAAGCTTCCGTCGCCTATGTCGTCGATGCGCCGTGCGAACGCGTACACGGCACAGGTCGCGTGACGCTTGTCGCGGGGAAGCAGACGAATCCCGTAGTAGAAGTTGGCGGCCGCTTTGCGCGTGAGCGCCTCGCAGTGCGCGTAGGCATCCTCAGGGCTCATGTCCAGCACGTCCCAGCGACCATCACCGAGGTTCCGCGGGCTCTCACCACCGGCTCTCCACAAGCACGCGCGCGAGCGTCCAAGCCCGGCGCGGCCGGCTTGCTCGCCTAACCCCGCCCAGCACATCGCAGTGGGCTCGCCCGATCGCATCCAGCGCCGCACGCCCACCCGCCACAAACGCTCCGACCGCAAGCTTTGGACGTCCGGGAACCCCCGACACGAGCGGAATGCCGGCGGTCAGAAGCTCGCGCGCGCGCCCCGCCTCGAAAGAGATCGTCTCCCGCAGTCGCTCCCGGCAGCGTCCGAGCTCCTCACCTTGAGCGGTTGCGTCCGTACATACGCGGCTGTTGTCCTCTTGCTCACGGGCGTGCTCGATCAGCCCGCTCAATTGCTCGTGCGAGCAACCAAAGCGGGCGAGGTCCTCCGCCGGCAGGTATTGGCGGCCGCGTGCGACGTCCTCGGCGACATCCTGCAGATGCTCGACCAGTTGCAAGGCGGTGCACACTCGGTCTGAGAGGGCGATCCGCGCAGGTGTGGCCAGCCCGAAGACGCGTAGTACAAGCTCGCCCACCGGGTTGGCCGACAGCTCGCAATAGTCTTCCAACTGCTTCCAGGTCTCGTAGTGCGTAACGCGCTGATCGAGCCGATTGGCGCCGATCAAACGCAGAAAGGGCTCATGTGGAAGCTCGCATTCAGCGATAGTCCTCTGCAGATCCAGGAGCAGCGGGTGCCGGGCTCGTCCCGCGTGGGCGCCGGCGAGTTCTTCCTCCAACCAGTCCAGGGCCGCCAGACGGTCACCGTCATGTTCGTCACCGAGTTCATCAGCCATCCGCGCGAAGCCGTACACGGCCAGCAGATGACGACGGTCCTCACGTGAGAGCACGCGTGAGGCGACGGAGAAGTTCTCGCCGGCTGTCCTTCCCATCACCGCCTGTGCCTCAGGAAGCTCAGGCGAGGGAAGGTGAAGCGATGCCGCGGCGTGCATCAATCGATGCCTCTCTGGCCGAGAGCAGCCAGGCAGCGACCGAGGGCCATCACGGGGAACACGAGACGGTAGAGGTGATAGTTGATGTAGTAGTCCGAAGGAAATCCGGTGCCCGTGTACTGCGGCTCGTCCCAGCTGCCGTCCTCGCGTTGGGTGTCCACAAGCCAGCGCAACCCCTTCTCCGTCGGGCCCGAGCACTCGCCGGCGGCGTGCAGCGCGAGCAGGGCCCAGGCAGTCTGTGAGGCGGTGCTCTCCCCGCGACCTACCCACTGCAAACTGTCGTAGGAGCGCGGGTCCTCTCCCCAGCCGCCGTCCTTGTTTTGATGCTCCTCGAGCCATCTGACGGCACGCCGCACACATGGCTCGGAGGACGAAACGCCGGCGGCGATCAGCGCCGGCAGGACAGCACCGGTGCCGTAAAGATGGTTAACGCCCCAGCGCCCCCACCACGAGCCGTCGCTCTCCTGGCGTTCGAGCAGCCATTGCACCGCGTTTGTCGTCTCAGGGTCCGTGGCACGCCCAAGCGCGGCGAGCATCTCGACGGCGTGGGCGGTCACGTCGGCGCTTGGCTCGTCGATCACCTCGCCGAAGTCGAGGAACGGCAGCTCGCGCACGAGCGCCCTCGTGTTGTCGGCGTCGAAAGCTCCCCAGCCGCCGTCACTGCTCTGCATGCCCTTGGTCCATGCGACCGCCCGTTCGATCGCATGCTCCACGCGCTTGTCTCTGTGAGACCAATCTGGAGCTGGGCGATCCTCAATCTCCCCCGGACCCGTGGCCTGCGCAAACGCCTGCCCCACGCGCGCGCGTAAGGCAGGCCGCAGGCGATGCAATGCGAGCACGACCTCGGCCGTGTCGTCCACGTCCGGATAGTTGTCGTTGGCGAACTCGAATGCCCATCCGCCCGGCCGCAAGTCGGGCCTGGCGACGCGCCAGTCTCCAGGCACACTCACCTCCTCGCCGAGCAGCCAGTCGCCGGCTCGCACGAGCGCGGGATGATCGCCGGGCAGACCCGCATCGTTGAGCGCCACCACGGCGAGCGCGGTGTCCCACACGGGCGACTGACATGCCTCCAGACGACGGCTCATTCCGCCACCAGGGTCCGTGCCCGCATCCGCGGACAGGCGATCCTCGATCATGAACCCGTCGATGCCCTCAATACCCCTGCGCATCACGGGATGATCGAGTGGGTAGCCGGCCAGGTGGAGAGCCATCAAGGAGTACACCCAAGGCGGCTGGATCCCGCCCCAGGAGCCGTCGGCCTCCTGACGGCGCACTATCCAGCGCTCCGCTCTACCCATCGCCAGACGACGCAAGGGCCGTGGCGGGCGGCGCTCGTACACGCGCAGTACACGATCCAGACGCGCGAGCCATCCGCCCCGTGCGCTCCTCGGTGTCGCCGGCCGCCAAGGCTCCGGGCCGTGAAGCTCGTCCAATGCGAAGGCAAGCGGGTGGCAAGGACGGTGGGCCATCACGACCGACAGGGCCACGATCGTCTGGCGTGCCCAGCAAGCGAAGTCGTAGATGTTGAGCGCAACCCAGGAGGGCAGCAAGACGATCTCAGGCGGCAGCGCTGGGACCTGCTCCCACGACCATAGGCCGAACAGGGCCAGCCACACGTGCGTGAACACGCGCGCCTGCTCGATGCCGCCTTGTTCGCGCACAAAGGCGGCCGCCGCGAGCATGTGCTCCTGTTCAGGGGTATCGCCTGCCAGGCGCAGAGCCCAGTAGGCCTCGATCGTGGTCGAGAGGTCTCCCGGGCCTTTGTGGAAATTGGCCCAGGTTCCGTCGGGACGCTGCTGTGAGCGGATCCAGGCGGCCGAGCGCTCGGTCTCCTCGACACGCCGTACGCCGAGGAACTCGCGCAGGAGCATGTCCTCGGCGTCCATCGTCACATTGGTCTGCAGCTCACCCTTCCACCAGCCCGCATCGTCCTGCAGAGAGAGCAGTCGCTCACAGGCTCGCTCCAGCGCCAACTGCTCCTCGCTGACTGGTTGGACGATCTGCATCGACATGGTCGTAGAAGGCTAGGTGGTCTTTCCTGACGGCACGGGCACGAGCACCTCCGGATGGGCAAGCGTTATCACGTGTTCCCGCAACACCTGCTCTGAGATCGTGACAGGGACACTGGATGTGAAGCGGTACACCACCAAGCCATGAATGTCACGACTTTCGTGCAGATGAAATCCAGGCGCCGGTGGACGAGCGGCGGACTTGCGCAAGGGTGCGTAGCCGGTCTCGTCCACTTCACTCACGGTCACAGTCTTCCCGCGTGCGAGATTGGCAAGCGGCGGAAGGTAGTACTCAAGCGGAGCAGCTCCCAACTCGACCGTGGTGATCGCGCGAGCGCCGTGGCCTGTGCCGAGCAGCTTCGCGACACCGGCCCAGTCGCCACGTTGCAAGCGTGGGCTGAGGTCCACGTCGATCGTGAGCGCCAAGAACATGAGCGCTACCAGCCCGGCCAAGAGGAGACCGGTGCGTCCGGTGCGCTGTGCCACGATCACGATCGCAAGCAGCGCGCTAAGCGGCACCATTGCTGCAACCAGGTTGCGCGGCGCCAGGTAGTCGGCGCCGAGCAATGCCAAGGCGATCGGCAATAGCACGCCTGAGGCGACCACACTGAGCGCTACCAAGGCCGCACGCTCCTCACGCGGCGTGAGCGTGCACCACAGGCCGTACACCACCCCGGCGAAGATCGTCACTGCCACGAGCAACTCAACCCCGTGGCCAAGCGAGGAGCCCGTATAACCCGTGAGGTAGTACTGCGGGATCGCTTCCAGGCGGTTTGCGAGTGCCCATTCTCCGATCCACTGCGTGCCATGCCCGCCCTGGGCAAGGATCAATGGGATCAGAGCGACGCCGACCAACACGGGGACGGCGACGGCATAGAGCACAGGGGAAAGGTTTTTTGGGTTTGCCGTTCCTACCCCCGGCGAGCGGTCGCCGTCCGTGTCGTCACCTATCTCTTTTGGGTTGACTCGCGCGCGCGCGCGAGTCATGCCTTTTTCGTTGTCTCCCCCACTAGAGCCTTTTTCGTTGCCTCTTCCTCTCGAAAGGGTGCCCCACACGAGCCACACCATCATCGGTACCAGCAAGAACACGGCGAAGTAGTGCGTGAGCAGCGCAAGCGAAGCTGTGAGCGCGAACTCCGTCAGCCGCCGTGTCGTGGGGTTGTGTAGAGCCCGCAAGAAGCACAGCAGTGCCAGCGAGGCCATCAGCACGAATAGGCCATATGCGCGCGCCTCCTGCGAATACCACACGAACAGCGGGCAGGTTGCCACGAAGGCGGCGGTGGCGATCGCCGCGCGCCGCGTGGGTGGGCCTTGCAACTCGCGGCCAACCGCCCAGGCGACCGGCACCGTCGCGATGCCGGCAATGGCGGAGAGCAGGCGCAGCGCCACCGCGCCTGTGCCGAAAACGCGCGAGACGCCCCACTCGAGTAGGTACCACAAGGGGGGTGTGTTCTCGGTGTGTACGACATTGTGGAGCGTCGTGCCGAGTGAAGACCGCAGGACATGCACGGGTGTGAACGCCTCGTCGTACCAGAAGCTCTGCTGGTCAAGCGTGCTCAAGCGCAAGGCGGCCGCGAGCAAGGTGAGGGCGAGCAGTGGCCACCACGCCAGCAGGGCGCTCGTACGCTCGGCATGGGAGGCTTGCGGCTGGGACCCTCCTCGGAGCGCCGCCGCGCTGGCCGAGGAGCCGCTCACGGGCGACCCGCCGGTAGAGCCGGCGCCGGCGGGGAGCCGGCCGGCGGCGAGTGCAAGCCGCACAGGCCCGCCGTTGCCGGCGCGCCGAAGCACGCGTAGCGATTGCGACTTATGTCGATTGTTTTGGGCGGAAGGTAATAGCCGCCGCTGACTTCTCTGAGCCCGCCGTGTACCGAGCCAACGAGCACAAGGCATATCTGCGCGTGTTCCTTAGGTCCGCCTGGCGACACATTGCCGCACACCACGTCGCGTGTGGTGTGAGTCTTGACGTCCTGCTCGGTAGTTATCTCGTGGTAATAGTGGCCTGTGGCCGTGCGCCAAGTGAGCTCGTCGGCGATGATCCGGTGGTTGACGTGCGTCTGCTGGTTTACGTCGTTGACTGTAGCCACCGCCAAGAACACGCCCAGCAGGATCAGGATCGTCGTCTCTGCCAGGCGCAGACTGCCCAGACCGCGGCGCTCACTGTCGCGCGGTCGCGCCCACTCCGGCAGGCGGGCGAACGCGCCGCCTTCGGCGCTTGGCGTCGGCTCACGCATGGCCGGCTCCCGCCAGGTCATGTATGGCGCCGCTCATTGTCCGAGCTCCTCGTATACAAGTCCCGGCGACGCTCATGACACGGGTGCCAGCAAGGGCGCGGTCTGGTGGACGATGAACAGAACTTGCACGAACAGCGTCGCGTACAGCAGGCGCCGGTCGCGGCTGACTGCTGCCAGCGGCAGGGACCAGAGTATGTACCAGGCCAATAGCCACGTACTGGTGACCGCGATCGCAAGCAGGGTCCAGCCGGAGGCTGCCACCCAGTCATAGCCGCGCCAGGTACGCCACATCAGGTGCAACACAATCAAGACGAGACCGATCTTGAGCAGGTCGTGGTCGATGGGGAACACGCCTGGCTTGCCGAGCAGGTGGGCGATCTCGGTCGGGAAGCTGTCGGTGGACACGAACGCGGCGTCGCGGTTGAGCGCCGAGACGATGTTGACGCCGTGAACGCCGAAGGCGACATAGGCAACGATCGCACACGCGAGTCCCGCGGCGATGGCGCCCAGCAGAGGCGCCAGCCTGCGACGGGCGAGCAACATGAAGGGCAGCAAGACAACCCCGGTGGCCTTGACCAGCGTCGCGCCGACAACAGCCGCGCCCGCAAAGCCTTCTCGGGTCGATCCGCGCTCCGCGGCAAGCGTGAGCGCTACAGCGACCATCATCAACAAGGTCATGATCAAGTCGTTGTGGGCACCCCCCATCGCATAGATGACCCACAACGGGTTGACGCCCACCGCGATTAGGGCAAGCTTAGGATCGAGCCCGCGCAGACGTGCGCAACGCCACGTCAAGGCGAGCGTGCCGGCGCCGGCGAGCAAAGCCTCGAACTTCATTCCCCACAAAGCACCGGTGACGCCGAGCACCGCGAGCGGATAGGACAGCAGCGTGTAGAGCGGGCCGTAGGCGGTGGCCACCTTCTTCCAGTCAGACCCGACGTAGTGGTAGATGGGGTCGCCGACGATCGACTGGGGCCCGTGCAGGTAGGGATTGACGCCGTGCACCACGCCCATGCGGGCATAAGCGATGTAGCTGAACACGTCGGTCGATATGAGGATCGGACCGGCAAACACGATCAGCTGCAAGGCGACCGTCAAGGCGATCGCCCAGCGCGAGGAGATGCGCCGGGCCAGCAGCAGCATGCCCCCGTATGCGCCCGCGTAGGCGATCAGGGCGATCAGGAACACGCGGTAGCCCAAGCGCTCGCCGATTCCACTCAGCCAGCCAGCTATCTCAGGAGACTTGGGGATCAGCGGCGAATGACCGACCGCCGCGTCGAGCACGATCTCGAAGTGTCGCCGCGAGCAGCACGAGCGTGAGCACGCCCGCGAGCGCGGGTGCCCAGGCGCGCCGAGCCTCCTCGCTACTCGCTCCGCTTACACCGAGCGGTCGCTTCGCCGCAATCGAGCTCACAAGGCCAGAGGGGGAATCACAATTGAAAGTGCAGCACGTCGAGCGCCCCTGTCATCTCGAACACGCGTTGCACAGGCTCCTGGCCTGGCAGCAGCACGAGCTCGTAGCCATTCTCGCGGGCTCGCGCGTCCGCGAGTAGCAGCGCGCGCAGGCCGCTCGAGTTCGACGAACGCGAGTCCGCCAAGGTCGACCGTGACCCGCGAAGGCCTCTGCTCGTCGATTGCCGTGAAGCTCTCCTCGAGCTGACCGGCCGACGCGAGGTCGAGCTCGCCGCGCAAGGTCAGCGTAGCGAGGCCGTTGACGAGCTCACTCGATATCTGAAGACTCCCGGGCTTTGGACCTTGCCCGCTCATGCTGCAGGACTCTAATGCACTGGGAGGCCCCACTCAGCTCAGCGACGTCCAGACCGTCTTCGTCTCGAGATACGCATCGAGCCCGTCATGGCCGTGCTCACGGCCCAAGCCCGAGGCCTTGAAGCCGCCGAACGGCGCCGCGGGATCCGATCCACCCCAATGATTTATGTACACCGAGCCGGCGCGCAGGAGCGCGGCCAGGCGGTGGGCATTGCCCACGTCGCGCGTCCACACTCCGGCCGCGAGCCCGTACTCGGTGTCGTTGGCGCGGCGCGCCACTTCCTCGAGCGTGTCATAAGGCGAGGCGACCAGCACAGGACCAAAGATCTCCTCCCGGGCAATGCTCAAGTCATCAGATGTGGCGCTGAACAAGGTCGGCTCGACGAACCAGCCGCCGCTCTCCGACAGCGCCACCGAGCCACCCGTCACGAGCTCGGCGCCCTGCTCACGACCGGCGTCGATGTAGGACATCACGCGGTCGCGCTGCTCGGCGGAGACGAGCGGGCCGAGCTGGGTGGCGGGATCGAGGCCGGCGCCGAGCTGCGTCGCTTTGGCGCTCTCGGCAAGCGCGCTCATGATCTCGTCAAAGCGCTCGGCCGGCGCGAACAGGCGCGAGCCGGCGTTGCAGGCTTGGCCTGAGTTGAAGTAGATCGCCTGGTAGGAGCCCTTGACGGCAGCCTCGATGTCGGCGTCGGCAAGGATCACGTTGGGGGACTTGCCGCCCAGCTCCAGGGTCATGCGCTTCAAGGCCCGCCCGGCCTTAGCACCGATCTCGCGCCCCACGGCGGTCGAGCCGGTGAAAGCAATCTTGTCCACGTCGGGGTGATCGACGAGCGCCGCGCCGGTCTCGCCGTCGCCGGTGAGCACGTTGAGCACACCGGGCGGGAAGCCCACCTCGAGCGCCAGTTCGCCAAGGCGCAAGGCGCTCAGGGGCGTTTGCTCGGCCGGCTTGAGCACGATCGTGCAACCGGCCGCGAGCGCCGGGGAGATCTTCCAAGCGGCCATCAACAGGGGGAAGTTCCAAGGCACGATCTGGGCGCACACGCCGACCGCTTCACGGCGCGTGTAGCAGAGCATGTTGGGCGCGGTGACGGGCAACACGTTGCCCTCGATCTTTGAAGGCCAGCCCGCGTAGTAGCGCAGGTGGGCGACCGTGCCACGCACGTCCACGTACTGGGCGAGCTTGACCGGCTTGCCGTTGTCCAAGGACTCGATCTGGGCCAATTCCTCCTGGTGTGCCTCGATCGCGTCGGCGAGCGCGTTCATGAGCCGCCCACGCTCAGACGGCGGCAAGGATGCCCAAGGACCGTTCTCGAAAGCCTCGCGTGCTACCGCCACCGCGCGCGCGACGTCCTCGGCGCCGGCCTGGGCGACCGTGGCGATCTCCTGGCCAGTGGACGGGTCGAGCGTGGAGAAGGTGCGCCCGTCGGCGGCCTGCACGCGCTCCGCGCCGATCAGGAGATCATGGGTGCCTGAGATGAACTCGCGCGCTGCGTCTCCGAGCGCGTCGGGGAGGGTCGGCTGGGCAACGGTGTTCATCGAATCTCCTTTTTGGGCCTCGGCAGCCTCGAGCGGCGTTGGGGAGGGCTAAGTGGATTGTGACAGCGACTCGCCAGCACGGCAGGCACCAGCCGACCACCGTGTTCAATCAAGGGCACCGGCCTGCCACGCCCCGCCGGCCCTCCGTCAGCGCAATCAAGGCACCGGCCCACACCCGCAGGCGGACTCAATCAGGGAGTCAGGACGATCTTGAGCGCCTCGCGGCGGTCATACAAGGCGTAGGCCTCCGGGGCCTGCTCCAAAGTCATGTGATGAGTGACCAGCGGCGTGGGGTCGAGCAGGCCCGCGTCCATCATCGCGAGGACCCGGTCCACGTGGGCAATCACGTTGGCATGCCCGGCGCACACGTGCAAGGACTTGATCCAGAGCAGGCCCATGTGGACCTCGGCCCGCTCGGCGTACACGCCGATGGCCTGCACCGTGCCGCACTTGCGTGTGAGACGCAAGGCGAGATCGAACGCG
The DNA here is from genome assembly GCA_963731565.1 of uncultured Solirubrobacterales bacterium. Taxonomy (GTDB): domain Bacteria; phylum Actinomycetota; class Thermoleophilia; order Solirubrobacterales; family Solirubrobacteraceae; genus Palsa-744. The sequence continues at coordinate 2,155,915 of CAVSWG010000001.1, read as the reverse complement.
CGCGGGTCGCCAACGGCGTCGATACACACGTCCACCCCACGCCCTTCGGTCGCCTCGCGCACGGCCCCGCGCGGGTCCCCCTCGCTGAGGTGGACCGCCTCCGCGCCGAAGGTCTCGGCCATCGCCAGGCGCTCGGGCACCGTGTCGATCGCGATCACCTTGGCCGCGCCACAGGCACGCGCCGCCTGCACCGCGCACAGGCCTACCGGCCCTAGCCCGAGCACGGCCGCCACGTCGCCGGGTCGCAGCCCGCTGTCATCGACCGCGTGAAAGCCCGTGCCCATGACGTCGCCCGCGAATAGGGCCACCTCGTTGCTCATGCCGGCCGGAACCTTGCGCAAGACGAGGTCGGCCGCTGGGACTAGGGCTCGCTCGGCCTGGGTGCCTTGCAAGGAGCCGAGCGCCGCTCCGTGACCGAAGGTACGCGAGGAGTCGCACTTGTGAAACCAGCCACGACGGCAGAAGAAGCAGTGCCCGCAGGCGGTCTGAAAGCAGCCCAGGACCCTGTCCCCCACCGCGACGCTCTTGACCGCGTCGCCGACGCCGAGCACGGTGCCCACGTACTCGTGGCCGATCGTGAAGCCGGGCTCGATCTGCACCCGGCCGTGGTAGATGTGCAAGTCCGAGCCGCACACGCCGGTGGCCTCGATCTGCACGATCGCATCGCCCGCGTCTGAGATCTCGGGCTCAGGAACGTCCGTGACCTGCACTTCTCCGGGCGCTTGGAAGGTGACGGCACGCATCGCAGAGCGCAGCCTAGAGAAACGAAGTCGATGACGATGTCCGCAGGCGCACATGTGCGCCTGCACGTAGGGCCGCATGCGGCCCTACGTCCGAGCCGTGCATGCACGGCTCGGCGGTCCGGCACATGTGCCGGACCGGACCGTGGCGCATGCGCCACGGTCTCTCAATTCCGTATGCTGCGGCGATGGGCGACTCTCCATCCAAGGCAGTCCTCATCACCGGCTGCTCCTCGGGCATCGGCGAGGCCACCGCGCGGCGCCTGGCCGGCCACGGCTGGACTGTTTACGCGAGCGCACGGCGCCTGGAGTCGATCGAGCAGCTTGCTGACGTGGGCTGCAAGCTCTTGCAGCTGGACGTGACCGACGAGCAGTCGATGCGCGCGGCCGTGGAGACGGTGGAGCGCGAGCAAGGCGCGGTCGGAGTACTCATCAACAACGCCGGCTACTCCCAAGGCGGGCCGATCGAGCAGGTCCCCCTGGAGGCCGTGCGCCGCCAGTTCGAGACGAACGTGTTCGGCTTGATCGCGCTCACACAAATGGTCTTGCCGGCGATGCGAGCCCAGCACTGGGGCAAGATCGTCAACATCGGCTCGATGGGCGGGCGGCTGACCTTGCCGGGCGGCGGGCTCTACCACGCCACCAAGCACTCCTTGGAGGCGATCAGCGACGCCCTGCGCTTCGAGGTCAGGGGCTTCGGCGTGGACGTGGTGCTTGTCGAGCCAGGCTTGATCACGACCGAGTTCGGCAAGACGGCGGTCGCCACGGTCAACGAAGCCGACGCGACCGGGACCGGCGGAACGAGTGGGACGGCCGGGGCGGATGGGGACCGGGAGGAGCCTGGCCACGACGACGCCACGCCCGCCGACGGCGATCCCTACAAAAAGTTCAACACCAAGCTCGCCGCGATGACCGCCGGCGTCTATGAAGGCCCTATGCGCCACCTCGGCGGCGGGCCGGACGTGGTGGCCAAGGCGATCGAGAAAGCGATCACGAGCCGCAAAGCGCCTTCGCGCATGCTGCTCACACCTTCAGCGCACCTGACTGTCTTCCAGCGCAAAATCCTGCCCGACAAGGTGTGGGATGCAGTGCTGCGCACCCAGATGCCCGAGCCGCGCTGAGGGTGTCCGTCGGGCCGGGGCTGGGCCAGCCATGCCCGGCGGCAGGTGTGGTGTCGCAAAAAGAGGTGCCCTACGCGCGCGCGTAGGGCAGCCGTTTTGAAGTGTCATATACCGGCGAACGCTTCGACCTGAGCGCACGGGCGCCCGACCTCGAAGCCCTGGGCATAGTCGACGCCGTAGTCGCGCAACAGGCACATCGTGGGCTCGTCGCCCACATACTCGGCGATCGTCTGCTTGCCCATCCCCCGGGCCACGCTAACGAGCGCCTGTACGACCAATTGGTCCTTGCGCGAGGTCGGCAGTGTGCGAATGAAGTCGCCGTCGATCTTCAAGTAGCGGAAGGGAAGCTGCTTGAGGTACTGGAAGGAGCCGAAGCCGGCGCCGAAGTCGTCCAAGGCAATCGAGCTGCCAAGCGTGTGCACCCCTTCGCAGAACGTCTGCGCACGGCGCATATCACCGATCGCTGCGGTCTCCGTGACCTCCACGACCAAGCGCTCGGGGGCCACGTCGTGGCGGATCAGCTCCTGCTCGATGTGGGCGAGCATGCCGTGGTCTGTGATCGAAAGCGCTGATAGGTTGACGGCGACACGCGCTTCGCTGTCGGCCAACTCACCACCCATCAGCGCCACGACCTTGCCGATCACCATACGGTCGATCTCTTGAATCAGGCCATAACGCTCAGCCGCCGGTAGGAATGCGCACGGTGGTGTGAGCGGCTCATCCGACCTATCGGCGAGCCGGATCAGCGCCTCATAGTGGGACACCGCACCACTTTGCAAGGACACAATCGGCTGGTAGTGGAGTACGAACAGGTCCTCCGCCAAAGCGTGGCGTAGGCGGTTCAGCCACGGCCGCGGGTGCAGGCCCGCAGGTGAAGAGAAGTTGGCAAGCCGAGCGGGGTAGCGCCGACGGCGCTGAATCGAAATCTCACCTACCCCGCGAAGATCGCGGGCCTTGATGACGAAGTTAGAGGTGGCGTCTGTTGTGGAGGTTGGCATGACTTGAGTATTCGCCGGCATCGCCCCAAATGAAGATGCACGCCGAGGATATGGAGGTTTTCGACCCGAAACTGCGGCGAACCTCCTCAAAAGTGCGCAATCCTGTCCAAAGATTACGGTCGCTCGCCGTTAGTGCAGCCTAACGCGAGGGCGCATACGGCCTCCGTGCGCGGTCCGATACAACCAACAGCAAGGCCAGCAGCACGAAGTTCATGACCACCGATGAGCCCCCATAGGCCACGAATGGGAGCGTCACTCCCGTGAGCGGAATCACGCGGGTTACGCCGCCCACGATCACAAATACTTGCATCGCCACCACGAACGACAGGCCCACGGCAAGCAACTTGGAAAACGAGTCGCGTGCCAGCATCGCCGTCTTTAGGCCACGGGCGACGAACAACAGGTAGGTGAGGAGCAGGGCCGCTGCCCCCGCGAGACCCAGCTCGTTGACGATGACCGCGTAGATCATGTCGCTTTCCGGCACCGGCAGGATCGGTTCGCGATGGTGCGGGAGCACGAGCAAAGACTGATCAAAGCCGGTCCCGAGCAAGCCCCCGTCGGCCTGGGCGAATAGCGATTGGGCGAGCTGGTAGCTGCCACCGCGCTTTTCGTAGAGGGACTTCTCGAAGGGGTGTTCCCAGGCGAGCACCCTGCTGTGAACGTGGCCGACGTGCGTGGCCACGAACCAGGCCCCGAATCCGAACAGGAGCAGACCGATCAGCGGGAAGGAGAGCCGCCCAGTGGCCACATACAGGAGCGCCAGGAACGCGCCATAGAACATCAGCGAGGTGCCGAGCTCGCGCGTCAGCAGGAGCGTGGCCATCGCCGCCCCCCAGATCACGAGCATCGGCCCGAACTGCTTCATCGGCGGCAGCGTGAGACCAAGGATGCGACGCCCGGCCGTGACGAGGATCTGGCGATTGTCGCGCAGGTAGCTGGCGAGAAAAATCACGATCGCCACCTTCGCGAACTCAGCCGGCTGGAAGGAGACCGAGCCGAAGTGGATGTCCAAGTAGGCGCCATTGACCTGCTCGCCGATCACCGGAAAGCGCGGCAGGACCGCCATCACGATCCCGACCGCCGCGATCGTGTAGCGGTAGCGCTCGAGCACCCCGATCCCTTCGCGTCGCAACCACACGATCGTGGCCGCGAACAGGACAAGTCCGAGCACCATCCACTGGGCTTGCTGGCGCGCCAGGGAAGGGTTGATGCGATACACCATCACGATCCCCACGCTCGAGAGCACCGCCGCCAATGGGAACAAGTATGGGTCGGCGTGCGGCAAGGCAAAGCGGATCACCAGGTGAGCCGCCAAGCACAAGCCAAGGAACAACAGGCCATAGGTGAGCGACAAGCTCGACGCATGGTTGAGCGTCACGTTGGTGGACGCGCCCAACGAGCTGTTTTCCTCCTGGATGAAGATCGCCGTGAAGCCGGCGGTAACGAGCAACGCGGCGGGAATCAGGCCGAGCAGCTCGCGATTGCGGGGCTTGAGCACTAGTGCGGATTCTCGAGTCGGAGCACAGCCCGAGCGTATCGGGATGTCCGGCGCGGGTTGACCGCTCCCCCAGCTAGTCTTGACCTACAGGGCTCGGCTGTGGTCGGTGGTGGCTGCCCTGACTTCGTATATGAGCGTTCCTCCCGCGACACCATTCGACGACGAGCGCCCGCCCTCTCAAGCACGGAGCATGTGGGCGCGCTTTGCGATCGCGGGCGTCTTGATCGTGCTCCTGAGCGGCGGGGCAACCGCGACGGTTGCGCTGACGAAGCTCAACCACATCGCCAGCGAGGTCTTTCCGAAGGGCAGCCAGTTGCATGTCGCCAAGGGCGTTGTCGAAACCGCCTATAGCGGAGGCCCACAGACCTTCCTGATCATCGGCTCGGACCGGCGCGCCGGCTCCAAAGACGCGTATGACCGCAACAATCCCCCGCACAGCGACACGATGCTGCTGGTTCACCTGGACCCGAACTACGGCCAGATGTCTGTCCTGTCGGTGCCGCGCGACCTGCTTGTGACGATCACGACCAAGACCGGTCAGACCTATTACCCGAGCAAGATCAACGCTGCGTACACGATCGGCAGCCAGTTGGGTGGTAACAGTGGTGGCGTCGAACTGACGGCCTCCACGATCGAGCAGCTGCTGCACATCAAGATCAACCAGGTGATCGACGTGTCCTTCAAGGGCTTCAGGGACGTGGTCGACACGCTTGGGTGCGTTTACGTCAACGTCGATCATCGCTACCTGCACGAATACGAAGACACCCCCTCGGGGAACTATTCGCCGATCAACCTGCAACCCGGCTATCAGAAGCTCTGCTACGAAAACGCGCTCAGCTATGTGCGCTACCGCCACGGCGATTCGGACTTCGTACGCGTGGCGCGCCAGCAGGACTTCCTGCGCAACCTGCGCGAGCAGGTGCCGGTCGGCAATCTGATCGGCGAGATCGACAAGGTCTCAAAGGCCGTGGGTAAAGCGGTTACAAGTACGTTCCACTCCTCAGCCGGCCAGCTGATCGAACTGGGCAAGCTCGCCGCGTTCTCCCAGCAGAAGCCTTTGCGCCAGGTCAAATTCCAGGTGGACAACGTGAACGAGATGATCGGCGGAGGAAGCTATGTGACCTCCTCCCCCAGCTTGATCAAGGCGACGGTCAAGGAATTCCTGCACGGCCACGAACAACTGAAGCTACCTTCCTCGAGCTCCTCACACTCCCATCACCACTCCAAAAGTCCGTCCAGCGCCTCACTCGACCTCTACCCCGTCTCTAGCGTCGGCAAGTCGATGGCGGTCACCGCGGCGCCGAACGTGCCGTTCCCGCTCGAGTACCCGTCCCTGCAAACCGGGCCAGCGATACCGCAGGAAGTGCACGTATACAAGCTCGAAGACGAGCACAAGCACATCCACCACGCCTATGTGGCCGTATGGCAACAGGACGGGCTCGGCGGCTACTACGACGTGGAGGGGATGGACTGGGTCAACATCCCCCTTTTCGCCCACGCCACCCAACGGAGGATCGGGGGACGCTCATATCTACTGGTGGACGACGGCTCGCACATCCACGACATTGGCTGGCGCACCGGGAAAGTCATCTACTTCGTGAGCAACACCTTGCTGGAGGACCTCTCCAACTCGCAGATAATCGCGATCGCGCGCGCAACCCATACTCTGCATTGAGCGCCGGCTGATGTCCAGCACACCCGGCGAGACCTAGTGGTGTACTGACCTCAGCAGCTTGCCCTCAGTGGTGCAGGGAGCTCAGCACTTTGCCTTGCGAAGCCCTCAGGACGGTGTCGCCACAGACGCATCGAGCGCCGCGTTGACGAGTGCATCGGCATGCGCGTTCTGGGCGCGGGGCACGGTGCGGACCTTCCATGCGGCGAACCCTCGCAGGGCCGCCATCGCCTCCTGATGGAGGGGACGCATCGCGGCATGCTTGACCTTGTATAGGCCTTGGATCTGCTTAGCGATCAGCTCAGAGTCGTTGACGACCTCAACCTCAGTTGCCTCCAAGGCACGCGCACGCGCGAGACCCAGCAACAGCGCACGGTACTCGGCGACGTTGTTGGTGACCTTGCCAAGCAATACCGAGGACTCGTCGAGAACCTCGCCGGCGGGCGTCGAGACGACGCTGGCGGCCGCTGCCGGCCCCGGGTTCCCGCGCGAGCCGCCGTCAACGTGCACGACGACCTTCATGAGCTTCTCCGTACCCACCGAGGCTTGACCCGCGGTCGCCCGGGCGGGTCCACGACGATCCCGCGCACGCCCTACGAGCCGTCGACCAGTGGCGGCAGATCTCCCGGGACACGTGCGCGCCGGCGGTCGCGGACCACGCGACGTTGCAAGTCCTCCTCGCTGGGACGCGACCCACGTGACCGGCGATCGGACTCACGACGATCGATTATTACCGTGACGTTGTCGTCGTTCTCATAGCGCTTGACGAGCTTGGGATAGAGCTCGTCCGCAAGCGGCTTTGGCACCACGCAGTAGATCATCAGCCTAGATCGTACTGCGCCGGGCACCCGTAGCCGAAAACCGGGCGCAAAGCGTCCCGTGGAGCCAGGCTGAAGGCCTAATGTCCTTGAGACAGGGCTAGCGGGGACAGCGCGCCGTGCTCGTCAGCACCGGCGTTTGCCAGACGATCCTCACCGGGCAACTCCTCGAGCTCCATCCCCTGGTTGACGAGCCGCGCTCCGGCAGCCTCGTCGCCGAGATCGACCTCGTAGCGATACCAGCACAGCTCCCATGCGACGACGATCGCGACGGTACTGCCCGACTGCTCGAGCGGGCGCACTGTGACAGCCGGAGACCCCAGCGAGCGGGCGACCCCGGCTATGCGCCGTGGCTGCTCACCCGCGTTGAATACCTGGAGCGCCCGTGCCATCTTGAGCTCACCGTTCGTAGCGAGCGCGGCGCCCTCCTCGGAGGAGTCGCCCTCGGTGCTCCACTGCCCCTCGGAGGCCTCGCCCGCTCCGGCGGAGCCGATATAGAGCTCCTGCTCGTAGGCGTCGGAGCGTGCGGTCGAACCGTTCTGCAGGAAGTCGTAAAGCCCTTCGTCGGAGATCTCCTGCTCGGCGCCACCCACGAGCTCGCTCGCGGGCCTGGCCTCGCGGCGCATAGGACGCTCGCCGGGCTCGCGCAGCTGGCGCAGCCGTCCAAACAGCGAACCGGCGCGACGCGCGCGCGTGGGACGAATGCTCAAGGCGTGATTGTCGGCCTCGCGCAGCCAACCTCCGGCGGAGGCCCTGGGGACGCATAGCTCGCACACAGTGCGACGCTGTCCACCAGCGAGAAACATGTCGGGGTTCTCGCCGCGCAGCAGACGCCTGCCGCACACGTCACAGGCGACTACCGGGTGGGAGGTGACGATTGCGCGCGTAGCCATCGGCTCATCAGAGTAGCCGGACGAGGGCGCTCGCGCTGTGTGCTCATGCTCCACATGCCACTCTGGAGGCAAACCGAGCGGCTCTAGGCGTGGGTGGCGGTGCGCTCGCCGTCGATCCGTTCGAGCACCTTCCTTGCGAGATCCGAGGGCGCCGGCTCGTAGCGCAGCAGCTCGAGCGTGTAGTCCCCCTGGCCTTGGGTTATGGAGCGCAGGTCGGGTGCGTAGCCAAGCATCTCCGCCATCGGTACCTCAGCCCTTATCTCGGTGGTGGAGCCGGCCGGCTCCATGCCTTGAGGCCGTCCGCGGCGGCTGTTGAGATCACCGATCACCTCACCAACGTGCTCCTCAGGCACAGAGACAGTCACGAGCATGAGCGGCTCCAACAGCACTGGGCGAGCCCCAGCGAGCGCTTCCTTCATAGCCAGCGCACCGGCGAGCTTGAACGCCAGCTCGGAGGAATCGACCGCGTGAAAGGAGCCGTCCACGAGTGTGACGCGCACATCCTTAACGGGATAGCCCGCGACGGGCCCCGCGGCCATCGCCTCGATCACTCCCTTCTCGACGGCTGGAATGAACTGGCTGGGGACCGAGCCGCCCTTGATCTGGTTGACGAACTCGAAGCCTTCGCCTTGCCGGAGCGGAGAGATCTCGATATGACAGGCCCCGAACTGTCCGCGGCCCCCAGTCTGCTTCTTGTGGCGGCCTTGGCCCCTGGAGGAAGCGCGAATCGTCTCCCGGTAAGGCACTCGCGGCGGCTTGAGAGCTACCTCGACGCCGAAGCGGGAGCGCAAGCGCTCAACGATCACTTCCACGTGCACTTGTGAGAGCCCCGCAACGATCTGCTCGCCGGTTTGCGGGTCACGGTGCAAATCGATCGTGGGGTCTTCCTCCTGGAGGCGCCTCAGCGAGGAGAACACCTTGTCCTCGCTGCCCTTGCCCGTGGCCTCGATGGCAAAGGCCATGACCGGCGCCGGTAGGCGAGGCCGGGGCATCTCAAGTGGAGGAGCCCCCTCCGCGGAGTCCGGCGAATGAGCCACCAGCCAATCACCGGCACGCGTGTCCTTGAGCTTCGCCACGGCGCCCATGTCGCCGGGGCCGATCTCCTGCGTATGCTCACCAGCCTTGCCCTGGAAGACCATCGGCTGACCGATCCGCTCGCGCGCGTGGGAGCGCACGTTGAACGCGTGCGTGTCGTGGCAGAGCACGCCTTGGTAGACGCGCAACAGGTTGACCCGCCCCGCGTAGGGATCAGCGCGTGTCTTGAACACGTAGGCGAACAGCTCGTCCTCCTCGGAGGCAGAGAGCTCGACCTCGCCGACCGCCAGCGGCCCGTGCTTGACCGGCGAGGGAAGATCCTCGACGATCGCGTCGAGCAAGCGTGAGGTGCCGAGATTGCGGGTGGCCACACCACACGTCACTGGGAACAGCTTTCCGTGGTTGGTGCCTTGCTTGAGCGCAACGGCGATCTCCTCGTGGGAGATTTTCTCGCCCTCTAGGTAGCGCTCCATGAGTACGTCTGAGACTTCTGAGACCTCGTCCATCAAGCGTTCGCGATAGGAGACCGCCAGTTCCATCTGCTCGTCTGGGATCGGCGCCTCTTGGAAGTCACCTCGCTCGCTGGAGCCTTGGCGGAAGGCCGCCATGTCGAGCAGATCGATGACTCCTTCCACCTCGCTTGCGCCAAGCGGGATCTCGGTGGCAAGTACGTGCGGGCCGAATGCTTGCTTGAGCGCGTCGAGCGTGGAGAAGAAATCGGCGCGATCGCGGTCGAGCATGTTGACGAACACCAGTCGCGCGCTGTCGAGCTCGGCCGCGCGCGCCCATAGGCGGTTCGTGCCGACCTCGACGCCGCCGACCGCATTGACGACGAACACCGCCGACTCGCACACGCGCAGCGCGGCGAGCGCATCCGCGATGAAGCTCGGCTCACCGGGAGTGTCGAGCAGGTTGATCTTGCGTTCCTGCCAGTGCAACGAGCTCAGCGTCATCGAGATCGACATCTGGCGCGCCTGCTCCTCGGCGTCGGCGTCCGAGACCGTGGTGGCGCCGGGCACCGAACCGAGCCTGTTCAGGACGCCTGCCTCGTACAGGAGCGCCTCGTGCAGAGACGTCTTCCCCGAGCCGCGATGGCCGACCAGGGCGACGTTGCGAATCCGATCGGGGGCACCCCCGGTGAGGGGGGTTGTCGGGCGCATGTCTCTCCTTGCTGGACGCTATCCAGCAAGATACCGCCAATCGAAACCTCTGCCTAGGGTATTTGGACCGGCCTACGTCCTTGGACCAGCTCCACACATGGGTCTTGCCTTTGAGCTCACACCCAGCCTCAGGCAAACGGGCACTCTTTCACGAGCATCTAGGTGTCCTATGGCCATCGGCAGAGCCGCTAGTCCTCGAACGAGCCGTCCTGCATGCGCCCGCGCAAGCGCAGCACCGCCTTGGTGTGCAGCTGGGAGATGCGCGACTCGGTGACGCCCAGCACCTCTCCGATCTCGCGAAGGGTGAGGTTCTCGTAGTAGTAGAGCGCGATCACCAGCTTCTCCCGCTCCGGCAGGGATGCGATCGAATCGGCGATGCGATCCTTCAGGTCGCCGACGTCCAAGGCGCGCGAAGGGTCTGGTGCATTGGGATCCTCGATCGTGTCCATCAGGGAGACCTGGTCGCCACTGGAGTCCGAGACGCTCCACAGCTCGTCGAGCGCCGCCACCGAGGAGTGGGAGATCGCAAGCAGCGACTCGTGGAACTCTGGAACCGTGAGGTCGAGCTCGGCTGCCATCTCCTCGTCGGTGGGAGTGCGTTGGAGGCGATGCTCCAGCTTGGTGTTAGCCCGCTCGATCTCGCGTGCGCGAGCGCGCACGGAGCGTGGCACCCAGTCGATCGAGCGCAGCTCGTCGATGATGGCGCCCTTGATGCGAGTGATCGCATAAGTCTCGAACTTGATCTCGCGCGAGATGTCGAAGCGCTCGATCGCTGAGATCAAGCCCACCAGCCCATAGGAGACGAGATCGGCCTCCTCGACATGCGGCGGCAGGCCGGCCGCGGTACGGCCGGCCACGTACTTGACCAGGGGTGAATAGGCGACGACAAGCCGCTCGCGTGCGCGAGTATCTCCGTCTGTCTTATAGCGTCGCCACAGTTCGCGCAGCTCGATCGCTTTGACGTTCGTCTCCAGGGTCTTCTCCCGCCCGATCAGGCCCGAGGGTGACTGCGCGCATAGGCGCTTCGTAGTCTGGCGGACTCTACCCGAGTGTAGACCTGGGTGGTCGAGATGCTCGAGTGGCCCAGCAGCTCTTGAATGGAGCGCAGGTCCGCACCGCCGTCGAGCAGGTGGGTGGCGAAGCTGTGTCGCAGGGCGTGTGGGGAGATCCCGCCGGGAACACCGGCCCGCGTCGTCCAGGCGCGCAGACGCCGGCGGACGTCGCTGGTGCCTAGCCGCCGCCCGGAGCGACTGAGGAACAGGGCCTGCTCGTCAATTGCTCGGGCAGACGGCCCAGACGCGGTGTTTGCTGCCCCAGACGCGGTGTTTGCTGCCCCAGACGCGGTGTTTGCTGGCCCAGACCCCGTATTTGCCGGCCCAGACCCGGTATTTGCTGGCTCAGACGCGGTGCTCCCTGGCCCATGCCTGCCAACTGGGGGGCAAAGGAGCACCGGACGGGCGCGCTCCAGATAGAGGCGCACCGCGCTCAACGCAAGCTCACCGGCCGGCACGAAGCGGGTCTTGGAGCCCTTGCCCTCGACACGCAACTGCTCAGCGTCATAGTCCACATCGCCGAGGTTCAGTGAGACGATCTCCTCGGCACGAAGACCGCACGCATAGGCGAGCTCGAACAGGGCCCGATCGCGTATCTCCAGCGGCCCACCGGCGGGAATACTGTCGAGCAGACGAGCGACTTCGGGTGCCTTCAGAACACGCGGTAGGTGGGAGCCACGGCGAGGTGTGGCGAGCAGGTCGGCAGGGCTCTGCTCGATCTGGCCGTGCTCGCGCAGGCTGCGGAACAGGGCACGGATCGATGCGAGCTTGCGCGCAACGGTCGCGCCAGAGAGTGACTGTTCGGAGAGATGCGCAATGTAGCGGCGAACTTCGCGCGAAGTGACGGTGGTGGGCGAATTGCCACGTTCGTCCGACCACGAGGAGAACTGAAGCGTGTCGATTGCATAGGCGCGACGGGTCCGCTGAGCTGTGTTGAGGCGACACAGATCGTCGTCTAGCTGTGCGAGCGCCCGCAACCAGGGCTCGCTGAGACTCGGGGGCTTCTCGGCTGGGGCTGCGCTCATCACCACGCATAATTCGCCGCCAGGGGCGGGCGCCCTGCTGGAAATGCTCGTAGCTGCTCGCGGGCTTCAGCTGGGCCCTACCAGCGTGGGCGAAGACTTTGAGAGCTGAGGAGCAAGCAAGGTGGCCAGTTCGTGCCAGTCGCGAGCTGCGATCACGTCCTCGACCTCGCAGAGCTCGGCGTTCCACGGATGCAAAATCGTCGCGCTCGAGATGCCGCGCTCCAGTGCGGCTGCGATGTTGAGAGGCGAGTCGTCGATCAGCAGGTCTATGTCGAGCTGGACGCAACGCGAGACCTTGTCGTAGGAGCAGCAGAGATCGTCGAAAGGCAGTCCCAAGCTTTCCAGCCAGCGGCCCGTCGCTTGGGCACACCCGGTCGAGCGATGAGAGGTGATGTGAATGAAATGCCCTTCCTCGCTCCATCCACGAACGATGTCTACAGCACCCGGGTAAGGCACGCCGGCAAGGATCAGCTCATCGCTGTGGCTCTCCTCGATGCACAGTGCAAGCTGATCGGCGCGCAGCCGCGTAATGCCCCATGTGAACTGCTCCTCGTAGGGCAGCTCGATCCCGAAACGCCGCTGGGATATCTCTGACAGCACGTCCCAGTAGTGGTGCAGGGTGGAGTCGATGTCGATGGCAATGCGCATAAGTCGAGTAGATTATTGACCTGTGACCGGCGCAACGGCTTCCCCTAGGACCGATCGAAAGCAACCCTACGGTCCCCAGGGACGCTCGGCTTGGCTTGGGATCGACTGGCGCGAGCACCAACGCTGGGTGACTGTGGGAGAGAACCGGCTGAACACGATCGACCTCGGCGAGGGCGATCCGATCGTTTTCGTGCACGGACTGTCGGGCTCCTGGCCCAACTGGCTCGAGCAACTGCCCGTGTTCGCGCAGAGCCATCGCGTGATCGCGATGGACCTTCCGGGCTTCGGTCACTCGCCGATGCCAAATGAGCGCATCACGATCTCCGCGTACGCACGCATCTTGGACGGCTTGTTGGAAACGCTCGGGGTGAGCGCGGCGACTGTGGTTGGCAACTCGATGGGCGGATTCGTTGCGAGCGAGTTGGCGATTGCCTTTCCCCAGCGCGTTGAGCGCCTCGTACTGGTTTCGGCGGCTGGGATCAGTACCTACCAGAACCGTGATGTCGAACGCCTCGAGCCCTACCTGCGTCGCGTGGCGCCAATGGTCGCGTTGTACATGGGCTGGACTGCCGCAAGGTCCGACTGGATAGCCAACCGGCCGGGATTGCGCAAGCTGGCGCTGGGATTCGTAACGCGCCATCCGGGCCGGCTGCCGGCGGCATTGGCGGCAGAGCAGTTGCGCGGAACAGGAAAGCCTGGATTCATGCAGGCTTTGCGCGCGAACATCGACTACCCGATCAAGGAGCGCCTGCCCGAGATCGCCTGTCCCACATTGATCGTGTGGGGCGATGAAGACAAGGTCATCCCGGTTAGCGACGCGAGCGTGTTCGAGGAGCTGATCCCCAATTCGCACAAGGTGATCTTCGAAGAGACCGGCCATGTGGCGATGCTGGAGCGTCCCGCGGCTTTCAACGAGTTGTTGAGCGAGTTCATGGCTCAGGAGCCGGTGGCGTCCCGGGTCTGAATCTCGCCCTGCCCTTCGCTATGCGAGAGGCCGGCATGACGCAACACAAGTGTGCAACACCGCCATGCGCGACACAGACCTGTGCGAAGCAAGCGTATGGACAGACCCAGTACAACCCCAACGTGTACGACAGACCTGTCCAACGTGTACGACAGACCTGTGCAAACCAATGCCAACGTGTACGACAGGCTTGTGCAACGCCAACGTATGAAACACGAACGTGTGCCCTACGCGCGCGCGTAGGGCACACGTTTAGCAATTCGTGACGGCCCCTTCCGCGGCCGAGCCAACAAGGCGGGCGTACTTGCGGATGACGACGTCGATGTGCTCGTCGGCGCGCGGCGGCCGGACATAGGCGGCGGAGCGCTCTGAGATCTGCTCATCGCTCAGATCGACGTCGATCCGGCGGCCTTCGACGTCGATCGTAATACGGTCACCGTCTGAGAGCGCGGCTATTGGACCACCGCGTACTGCCTCGGGGGCGATGTGCGCGGCCATGAATCCGTGCGTGGCACCAGAGAAGCGGCCGTCGGTGATCAGGGCGACGCTCTCCCCCAGGCCCTCCCCGACGATCGCGGCGGTGACCGCAAGCATCTCGCGCATGCCGGGGCCCCCGGCCGGGCCCTCGCCGCGGATCACCACCACGTCACCCTCTGAGATCTTGTGGGCTAGCACCGCCGCCATGGCATCCTCCTCCCCGTCGAATACGCGCGCGGGACCGGCGTGGTGGCGGCGCTCGTGGCCGGCGAGCTTGACCACGCACCCATCGGGTGCAATGTTGCCCCGCAGGATCGCAAAGCCACCGGTTGGCTTGAGTGGTTCTGTGAGCGGGCGCACCACGCGCTGTCCGGGCGTCTCCCGTGCCTCTTCGGCATGCTCGCCGACGGTTCGACCCGTGACAGTGATTAGCTCAGGGCGCAGAACACCGGCCTGCAGAAGACGATGCATGACGAGCGGGACCCCGCCCGCCTCGTAAAGATCGGTGGCAACGTAGTGACCTCCTGGTTGCAGATCACAGGTCAGGGGCGTGGCATCTGAAATGCGGTCGAACTCGTCGATCGACAGCGGGACTCCCATTTCGCGTGCCACGGCCAGCAGGTGCAGCACTATGTTGGTGGAACCGCCGCTCGTTGCGCCGGCGGCAATTGCGTTTTCCAGGGCCGGCTTTGTGATTATTTCGCTGGGAAGCAGTCCCCTGCGGAGCACATCTATCACGAGCTCTCCACACTCGACGGCAACCTGCAGCTTACGACCGTCCTCTGCGGGCACCATCGAGGAACCAGCTGGGGAGATGCCGAGCACCTCAAAGGCCATGGCCATCGTGTTGGCCGTGAACTGCCCGCCGCAGGCCCCAGCACCAGGAGAGGCAGCCTCCTCCAGCTCGTGGAGCTCCTGCTCTGAAATCTTGCCGGCCGCGAACGCTCCCACGGCCTCGAAGACCTGCTGGATCGTGACGTCCTCACCCTTGTAGTGACCGGGGCGAATCGAGCCGCCGTAGAGCATCAGACTGGGGATGTCCAGGCGGGCGAGTGCCATAACAGCGCCAGGTATCGTCTTGTCGCAGCCGGAGATGACAACCAGCGCATCGAAGTGGTGGGCCGAGGCGACCAGCTCGATCGAATCGGCGATCAGCTCGCGCGAGACAAGCGAGGCACGCATGCCGGAGGTGCCCATCGTGATGCCGTCGGAGATGGCGATCGTGTTGAGCTCCATGGGCGTGCCGCCGGCGGCACGGATGCCCTCCTTGACCTTGGCGGCGAGCACTCGGTTGTTGAAGTTGCACGGCATCGTCTCGATCCACGAGTGGGCGACCCCCACGATTGGCTTGGCCAAGTCCTCGGCGGTGTAGCCAATCCCGTGCAGGTAGGCGCGCGCGGCGGCTCGCTCTGGACCCTCGATAAGGGCACGAGAGCGGTGCTTGACGTCGAAAGTCGCTGAGCCGGTCACAGCGCGGGAACACTACCGACGCGGCGGCTCACTCGCGTGCGGGCAACAGCGCTCTCCCGCTCCCAGCTTGCCAGGCGCGCAAGATCACGCCGTGCCTTGGCCAGCCGGATCTGACGTCCGGGTAGGTGCATGTTGGCCTGCTCGATCAGTCCGCGCTCGTCAGCCGTGAGCGCGATCCACTTGGCCAGCACGTCGTCGGCATCCGGCAGCCTTGCGCTGCCATAGGGACGCGTGTGGTCAGGGAACTCGACGCAGTACTCGCCCACGATGAGTCCGCTCTCGGGAACGTAGGCGAGAATCGGCTTGTGGGGGTATACGAGATAGGCGCAGCCGTCCTGCACCAGCCCACCTTGAACGCGCAGGAAGCCAAGCTCGCTGTACATGCTCCATTCCTCCTCGTTGACGCAGGAGCGGAGCAGATCTCTTGCGCGTTGCTCGGCGCGTAGTTCGCGTCCGGGGTCATATTCGTCTGTGAGCGCCTGTGAGTGGCTACGGCCAAGGCGCACCGGCAAGGCACGAAGCGCCGGGAGCAGAGTTGAGCGCCGCACGCGCTGTAGAGCCAGCCCTGAGAGCAGGGTGACCAGGACGATCGCAAGCGTCCCGAACGCAAGCGCCATGGAATTTCTAGGAGATCTGCCACGCCGGGCTGGCGTGGTGGGCTGAGGTGAGTACCCGGTCGGTCATCAGCGACCGCCGGCTGCGCGCGGGAAGAAGATCACACGCTCCGCGTCCACAGGGATGTCCTCGAAACTGTGCACCATCTCGGCCTCACGCCGTCCCGCATCGGTCGAGGTGGGCACGGCTGCCCACATGCCAGCATCGAGCTCGTGGCGAAATGCTTGGAGGAGCGCGGCGTGCTGCTCGGGCACCGCAAGATCGCCCTCGGCGAGCACTATCTCACCATGACCGGGCTTGACGCGCAACAGCCTCATGGTCAGCGATTATGACAAACCGGACTGTGAGCGCATGTGGCTGAGCCCGATGACATCCACCGGTCCGGGACCCTCCCCCACGTCGCGCAACCCGGATGCAACCGCCGCGCCGGTCAGCGCGCGGGCGGCGAACGCCGCCTGCAGTGGAGCACGTCCCAAGGCGAGTTGGGCGGCCAGCACGGAAGAGTGCGTGCATCCGGAGCCATGGGCGGCCCCGTCGGGATGACGCTTGCCCGGAATGCTCACGATCCGCTCCGGTGCGCTGGAGTCGAGAAAGAGGTCAATAGCGTGCGCGCGATGACCACCCGTGAGAACCACGATGCCTGGCCCCAACGCGAGCACCGCGCGTAGGAGATCATGCGCCTGTACTTCCTCGACCTCTCCGTCGGCAGCTTCGCCCGGGCGACCCACGAGCGCGCGAGCCTCAGGCATGTTGGGAGTGAGGACCGTCGCACGGGGCAGGATCTCGGCGAGGAGAGCGCCCTGCGCGGCGGGGTCGAACAGGCGGGCGCCCGACTCGGCGACCATCACCGGGTCGACCACGACCGGTGTGCCAGTGGGAAGCTCGTCGAGAGCTTCAGCGACGGCGTGAATCACTTCGGCGGTGGCGAGCATTCCGACCTTCACGGCATCCACGCCGATGTCGTCAACCACGGCACGAATCTGCGCCAGGATGATGCTGGCGGGAATCGGATGCACCGCGCTCACAGCCAGCGTGTTTTGAGCGGTGATTGCCGTGATCGCGCTCATGCCATGAACTCCGCACCGGGCGAAAGCCTTTAGGTCGGCTTGGATGCCTGCCCCACCGCCCGAATCGGAGCCGGCGATGGTGAGCGCACGAGGGGTATGGAGGCTGTCGGGCATGAGCGGTTTGGGACGCTTATGACATTCTGGCTGCACGAAGAGGAGGAGACATCCCGTGGCGAGAGCGTGGCAAGACATCTTCGCGACCCGCGAGGCCGCATGATGCTCGCAAGGCGGCTTCAGGCGACGGGCGGGCGACGACGTGCTGGGAAGATCGCGTAGCTGCCGATGGCCGTCACCAACAGGCGTCCATCCTCGTGACGCACCTCGCTGCGCAAGACCGCGTTGGTGCGGTTGCGTCGATCGAGCTCGGTGGTGCACACGATTTCGCCCGCAGTCGCGGTTTGGATGTAGTTGATCGAGATGTTCAGAGTCGCGATGTGCTCCTCCTGGCCCGTGTGCGGCCACAGGGTCGAGCCCATGCAGTAGTCCACCAGCGCGTAGGTGACCACGCCTGAGAGCAGACCACCGGCATTGATCAGCTCCGGGCGAATCTCGAGGCGGACGGTATCGGCGCTGTCCCAGCGCATGCCCATGAAGCCGCTGACACCGTCTATGCCGAAGCGATCGGACCGATGCGCACCGTCGGAGGCCGGGGAGGCAGCATCGGACGCCTGGGAGGCAGCGTTTGCGTCGCTGAGGTTGTCGGGAGTTTCGTTCACAGGTTCGGGAGTCTCGTTCACGGGCAGGGCCGGTCGAGCGCTCGCCAGGATATCCGCAGCCCAGGCGCGTCTAGAAACACAACCGAGCGCACTCCACTGGCAAATTGGCACATTTGTGTCTTTTACGTCACATTTCTTGCCCTAGGGTCAGCAGATGCCCTCTGAGAGCGCACCGCCACCAGGCACACCCGCCCCGCGCGACGGGCGCCATGCATTGGGCAAGCTCGGCGAGGATCGCGCGGTCGCTCACTTCCGACGCCTTGGGTTCGTAATGGTGGCGCGCAACGTCAGAACCCGCCACGGCGAGATAGACCTGATCGCCTTCGACGGGCGAACGCTCGTATTCGCAGAGGTCAAGGCACGACGCGCAAGCAACCGCCGCAGAGGGCTCTGCCCGGAGGACCAGCCGCTGGCCTGGCTGAAGTTCAGTCAGCGTTCACGCCTGAAGCGACTTGCCTGCGCATGGCTCTACGAGAACACTCACGCCCGCCCCAAAGCCCACACGATCCGCTTCGATGCGGTCGGCGTGATCGTCGATGGCTCAGACCGGCTCTTGCGCTTGGATCACATCGAGGGAGCTTGGTAGGCCCCTGGCCACCGAGCCCATCGACATGAGCGCCGAGGGCGTTGCGCCCTCTAGAGCGCCAACTGCTGGTAAGCCAGCGACTGAAAGGACATGCGGTGCAACGGGGACACGCCCTGGCGAAGGATCGCCTCGCGGTGCACGGGCGTGGAGTAGCCGACGTGCTCGGCGAAACTCCAGCCCGGATGCATCTCATCCGCATGGTGCATGTAGCGGTCGCGAGTGACCTTGGCCACTATCGACGCCGCAGCAATCGCCGCACTGGTGGCATCTCCGTTGACAATCGGTCTATGGGGACGCTCGAACTCGGGAACCGCAAAACCATCGGTCAGACACATCACCTCGTCAGAGATCCCGCTCGTGACACCTCTGATCGCGTCACGCAGGGCAGCCAAGTTCGTCTTGTGAAGGCCACGCGAGTCAATCCCTTGCACGCAACGCGAAACTACGGTGATACGCATGGCCGTGCTCAACACAAGCGGATAGAGCTCCTCGCGGGCCTCCGCTTTGTGCTGCTTGGAGTCGTTCAAGGTTGCGAGCGCTCGCAGCTCACGGGTAGTAAGCCGCTCGTAGTCGAACAGCACACCAGCCGCAACCAGAGGCCCTGCCAAGCAACCGCGTCCCGCCTCATCGGCACCGGCGACCAAGCGAACGCCGAGAGCACGGTCGAAGGCGAACAGCCGCTGTCCGCTCTTGCCGCGTGCGCGCCGGCGAGCCGCACGCTTGGAGTACGGAGCCCTAGATGACACGACGGCCCGGGAAGGATCCGGCGAGGAACCGCGGGGGCTAGAGGAAGCCGATGCGGTCGGGAGGCCAGTAGGTGGCAAAGGCCCCTCCGATGATCCAGTTTGTGGGGACGGGTCCCCAGAACCTGCTGTCGTCCGACTCGCCACGATTGTCACCCATCATGAACCAATGACCGGCGGGAATCGTGATCGGCTTGGGGAAGTTGCACTCCGAGCCACCACCGCACTGGTTGATGTAGGAGTCGCTCTCGCGCTTGCCGTTGACGTAGGCGTGGCCTTCCTTGATGTAGAGCGTGTCGCCCGGACCGGCCACGATCCGCTTGATGAAGTTCACGCTGGCCTCCTCGGGCTCAGGAGCCGCGCATGGTGCGCCGCCGGGAGTGACCATGTGAGGCGCGGGCCCACATATCTGCTGTTCGGCGTCCTTGGGCGGGTGAAACACCACGATCTCACCGACATGCGGTCCACCGAAATGCATACCAATGCGACTCACAAGCACCCTTTGGCCCACTTTCAGCGTGGGTTCCATCGAGCCGCTCGGAATCCTGTAGGGCTTGACGATCCATGCCTGGATCGCAAGCGCGAGACCAATCGCGACCAGCACGATCACGACCAGCTCGACGACAGAGTTGGTCTTGGACTTGGGTGCCCCCCTACCCGACCCACCGGCGCCCTTGCCCTCGGCGCCCTTTGCCGAGGTGGGGTCTGCGCTCACGCCGTGGAGTCGCCGGCTTCGGAGTCGCCGGCGTCGGCGGTGACGGCTGGCTCGTCTGTGGCCGTCACCGCGGGGACGTCCTCGCCGGCGCCCTGGCTCACTATGCCTTTCTCATCCTCTGAGGCATCCTCGCCCGACTCTGCCGGCGCCGCGGTCGAAGTGGGCTCATCCGGATTACCGGCTGGCGATGCGCCCTCAGCACCCTCAGCACCGTCGAGGACCTCGGCGCCCGGCGCCTCTGAAACAGTCTCACCGGCAGTCGCTCCATCGGCATCGGTAGCCTCGGTGGAGCCGTACAGCAGACCAGACTCAACAGCTACCTCGGGGCCGGTGTAGCGGCGCTCACGCACACGAGCGCGCTTGCCGACACGGTCGCGCAGGTAGTAGAGCTTTGCGCGCCTCACGTCGCCTCTGGCCGCAACCTCGATGCGCTCGATCTTGGGCGAATGGACCGGGAACATGCGCTCCACGCCGATTCCGAAGGACTGCTTGCGCACGGTGAACGTCTCGCGCGCTCCGTGACCTTGGCGCTTGATGACCACACCCTCGAAGACCTGGATGCGCCGGCGCGTGCCCTCGATTACCTGGAAGTGCACCTTGACGCGATCGCCAGGTGCGAAATCGGGGACGCGGCGCAGTTGCGCACGCTCGATGCTTTCAATGACAGTGCTCATAAGAAGAAGGCGCCGTGTGAGCGGAAAGTCGCTGCACTCGCCGACGCGACCGCGAATGGTAGCGAACACTGTCCGAGTGAGCGCAGGTGGGGTTGCAACGAGGCACAGCTGCCTAGAACTAGCTGCCTAGAACTAGCCACCAGCAGTCATGCCTAGAGATATCTCAGGCAAGTGTCCCAACATGGATCCCCAGGCACCCATGCCCGGGAGCCGATGTCCAGGCACCCATGCCCAGGCGCCGGTGCCTAGGCGCCGATACCCAGGCACCCATGCTCAGGCGGGAGACATCAGGACGCTCTACCTCCTGGCTCTTCTCCCCGACGACGGCTCTGTTCCAGCCGCCACTCACGAATCCGCTCATGGTGCCCGGAGAGCAATATCTCCGGCACCCGCCACCCGCGATACTCGGCCGGGCGTGTGTAGTGCGGATACTCCGGCCCGCCGTCCAAAGCCTCGCTGAAGGACTCCTCGACGGCAGACTCAGCGTGGCCCAGTGCTCCCGGAAGCTTACGCAAGACGGCGTCGCAAACCACCATGGCCGCTAGCTCTCCACCCGAGAGCACGTAGCGGCCGATCGAGAGCGTCTCACTCGCGAAGTGCTCGACGATGCGCTCATCAAAGCCCTCGTAGCGTCCGCACAGGAAGGTCAAGGCCGGCTCCGCGGCAAGCTCCTGTACGTACTGCTCGTCCAGCACGCGTCCACCGGGCGCGAGCGCGATCACACGCCGAGTGTCGCGCACGCTGGTCGCGTCGACGCCGTAGTGGGCGCTGAGTGCGGCATCCATCACATCGACGCGCAGCACCATGCCCGCACCGCCGCCAAATGGCGTGTCATCGACCTGACCGCCGCTCAGCTGTGTGTGCTCGCGTACGTTCACGCACTGCAAGCTCGATCCAGCCTCGAGCACGTTGCGCACGTGCCGCTGGCTGGGAAGCCACTCGAACCATTCGGGGAACAGAGTGAAGATGTCGATCTCCATCAGGAATCTCCGAGAAAGCTCATATCCACGTCGATGCGTCTTGCGGCGGGATCGACATGACGGATCGCGTCGCGCACCATCGGCACGAGCAGCTCGTTTTGCTGGGAGGCTGCCGGTGTCCTCAGGTCGCCGGCGTCCGCTGGCGCGAGCCGCACTTCCAAGGCCTCACAAGAGGGGAGCTCCATCAGTCCGACGACAGTGCCCACATGCCGCTCGCCGTCAACTACCTCGCAGCCTTCCAGCTCCTGCGCCCACCACTCGCCCTCTTCGAGGGCCGGAGCGACGGCGAGCTCGACGGTCAACTCCATCCCTCGCATCTCCTCCGCAGCCTCACGGCCACCTATCCCTTCCAGGCGTACGATCGGATGCTCGTCCGTGCCCGCCCGCCGCACGATGGTGGCTGTGCGGCCGCCTAGCATCACCACTGTCCCAACGGCCAGTAGCCGGGACCGGGCGCCCGTAACGTAGAAGCTTCCGTCGAGACCGTGGGCGCGACCTACTCGGCCGGCAGGAACCGCACGTGGTTCACCGGCGTCACGGCTTGAGTCTGGGTCATCTCCAACCTTAGAGTCGCCTGCAGCGGCGGTCACCGAACCGCTCCTAGTCGACTATGTCGACGAGCACACGGCGCTTCTCGTTCACCGCGGCGGCCTTCACGACGGTGCGCAACGCCTGAGCGGTGCGCCCGCCCCGGCCGATCACCTGACCGTAGTCCTCATCTGCGACGCACAACTCGAGCACAACCGTGCCGTCGTCCTCGTCGAACTGCTCGACCGACACCTCTTCGGGACGATCCACCAGTCCCTGCGCGAGGTACTCGAGCAGCTCCCTCATGACATCGCCGGACATACCGATCACCCGCGACGCAGCGAACTGCTAGCTGATGCCTTGGATGCGCAGCAACTTGGCAACCGTGTTCGACGGCTGAGCGCCACGAGCCAGCCAGCTTTTTGCTCGCTCCTCGTCGATCACGATCGTGGAAGGGTTCGTCTGGGCGTTGTAGTGGCCGATCGTCTCGATCACGCGCCCGTCACGCGGGGAGCGCTGGTCGGCGACGACGACACGCCAAATCGGGTTCTTCTTTGCGCCCACACGCGTGAGCCTCAGCCTTACCGACACGTTTTCCTCTCTAGGTGCTTACGAAAATTCCCTGAATCCAGCTTGAGAGCTTAGACGGTCCACCTTCGGGGCGCCGTGGAGTGCTACGCGGAGCCCTCAGCGCGCCTGTCGCATTAGGGCGCCAATGTCAGGCATCTTGCCGCGCCCTACCTGCCTCATCATCTTGCGCATCTGGCCGAACTGCTTGACGAGCTGGTTGACCTGCTGCACGTTGGTGCCCGATCCTCGCGCGATCCTCAGGCGACGGGAGCCCTTGATCAGCTCTGGGCGCGTGCGCTCCTCAGGGGTCATCGAGAGGATGATCGCCTGCACGCGATCGAGCTCTCGCTCGTCGACCTTCATGCCTTTCAACTGTGCTCCGGCAAAGCCCGGGATCATGCCGAGCACATTCGTGAGTGGCCCCATTCGCCGGATCGTCTTGAGCTGGTCGAGGAAATCGTCGAGGCCGAACTCGTTGCGGCGCAGCTTTCGCTCCAAGTCGGCCGCCTGGGACTCGTCGAACTGGCGCTCGGCGGTCTCGATCAGGCTCATGACGTCACCCATGCCGAGGATCCGCCCAGCGATACGGTCGGGATGGAAACGTTCGAACTGGTCGAGCTTCTCGCCCGTGGAGGCAAACAGGATCGGCTTGCCGGTCACGGCCTTCACAGACAGGGCGGCGCCACCGCGCGCGTCACCGTCGAGCTTGCTCATCACCACACCGTCGAATTGGACAGCCGCCGCGAACTGCTCGGCCACGTTTACGGCGTCCTGACCGGTCATGGCGTCGACGACGAGTAGCACATTGGTGGGTTTGACCGCGTCGCGAATCTTCACGAGCTCGGCCATCAAAGCCTCGTCTACGTGTAGGCGTCCGCTCGTGTCGACGATCAGCACGTCCTTGCCCTCTTCAATGGCGCGGCCCAGGGCCCACGCCGCGATCTGCACGGGATCTCGCTCGATTCCTTGCTCATAGACGGTGGCCCCGGCCTGGGCGCCTACCTTCACCAGTTGGTCGACTGCGGCGGGGCGGTACACGTCACAGGCAGCGAGCGCCACCGAGGAGGAGTGCTCCTCACGCAGGTAGCGCGCGAGCTTGGCCGAGGCAGTCGTCTTGCCCGATCCCTGCAGGCCGGCCATCAGGATCACGGTGGGCGGGCTTGGCGAGAAGCTCAAGCTGGGCTGGTCCTCGTGAGGCCCGCCTCCCATCAATTCAGCCAGCTCGTCGGCCACGATCTTCACGACCTGCTGGCCGGGGTTGAGCTTGCCGACGATGTCGGCTCCTAGACAGCGCTCCTTGACGTCGCTGGTGAAGCGCTTGACGACCTTGAAGTTGACGTCAGCCTCGAGCAATGCGAGACGAATCTCGCGCATTGCCTGCTCTATGTCGCCTTCGGTGAGCGTGCCGCGCTGGCGCACGTCGCCCAGTGTGGCCTGCAGCTTCTCGGCAAGGGAGTCGAACATCAGTTGCCCAATTCTCGCAGCCAGACGCGCGATCGACCAGACAGCTCGCCCGGTCCGAGGCGAGCGGACGCGCTTGCGGTCACGCTCGGCGCGTCAATCGCTCTCTGGGGCGTCCTGAGAAGACGGCTTCTGCCCAGAGCGTCGCGCGATCGCCTCACCGATACCGCCGAATGCCTCAGCGAATTCGGACGGTATGACGAACACCTTGTTGGAATCCCCTTCGGCCAGCTGGGGCAGCATTTGCAGATATTCGTAGCTGAGCAGCTCACGCGAAGGTTTACCGTCGTGGATCGCTTTGAAGACTGTGTCGATTGCCTTCGCTTCCCCCTCGGCACGCAACACAGCTGCCTGACGGTCGCCCTCGGCGCGCAGGACCACAGCCTGCTGCTGGCCCTCAGCCGTAAGGATCTGAGCCTGCTTCTCGCCTTCGGCGGTCAGGATCGCCGCGCGACGGTCGCGCTCGGCGCGCATTTGCTTCTCCATCGCCGCCCTGATGTCCTGGGGCGGGTCGACCGACTTGATCTCTACGCGGTTGATACGTATGCCCCACTTGCCCGTTGCCTCATCCAAGACGACCCTCAGTTGGGTATTGACGTTCTCACGGGCGGTTAGCGTGTCCTCCAGCGTCAGCCCGCCGATCACGTTACGCAAGGTGGTCACCGTCAACTGCTCGATCGCCTGCAGTGGATTGGCCACTTCATAAGTCGCCGAGCGGGGGTCGGTGATCGTGAAATAGAGCACCGTTTCGATCGCTACCACAACGTTGTCTTCGGTAATGACCGACTGGGGAGAAAAATTGACGACTTGCTCGCGCAAGTCGACGAGCGGCTTAACCCTGTCGATGAACGGCGTCACGATCGTGAGTCCTGGCTCGAGCGTACGGCTATAGCGACCGAGCCGCTCAACCACGCCCGCGCGCGCCTGTGGGATGACGCGGATTGTGCGCGCCGCCGCGATAAGCACGAACAGAACGACGACGGCTAGGACGATTAGAGCGGCCATTAGGGTTTGTTATTCCTTTCCGTGGGTTCTCTCTGCCAAACAGTGTCTCAGCGCACGACCGGCGTTGTCGCCACCACGGAGCGCTGTCAGGCGCTCAGTGCATGACCAAGGCCGTCGCACCGCGTATTTCTACGACTTCGACCCGTTCGCCGGGATCGAACACTTGGTCTTCGTCGAAGCTCCGCGCGGTCCATACCTCTCCGTCGATCTTCACACAGCCGACTCCCTCATCGTTGGCTATCCGCTCCAACACGATCGCCTTACGCCCAACCAGCGCGGCGGCCCCCGTCCGGATCGACGGCGGTAGCCGACGATGGCGGCGTGCCACTGGGCGCAACGTCGCAAACACGATTCCCGAGGCAACGAGGAACACAATCGTTGAGAGCAACACGCCAACGCCCAACAAGCTCACTACCGTGGCGATTGCCGCGCCGGCAGCAAACGGTGCCAGGTAGAAGCCGCCTTGGTGCATCTCCCCCACACCGAGGATGCCGGCGGCCAGCAGCCAGAGAATCCAAGCGTCCATGCTCCGATTATCCCTCAGCCACCAAGGCACGGGCAAAATCTTCGGCGTCGAATGGACGCAGGTCCTCGACTTGCTCGCCGATCCCGATCAACTTCACCGGCAACGCCAGCTCGCGTGCGATCGCAAGCGCAATACCGCCACGCGCGGTGCCGTCGAGCTTGGTCAGCACGATCCCACTCACCCCCGCGGACCCAGCGAACATCTGTGCTTGGCGCAATCCGTTCTGGCCGGTGGTCGCATCGACTGTGAGCAACGTCTCGTGCGGCGCCCCCTCGAGCTGCCTTTCGATAACGCGCCGCACCTTGGCGAGCTCCGCCATCAGATCGTCCTGCGTGTGCAGGCGTCCCGCGGTGTCCACGATCACGACATCGATGCCTCTGGCTCGGGCTTGAGCGACGGCCTCGAAGGCCACTGAGCCAGGGTCAGAACCCTCGGCTCCAGTCACGATCTCACACTGCGCGCGCTGTGCCCAGCCTTCCAGTTGCTCGGTGGCCGCGGCGCGGAACGTGTCCGCCGCCCCGAGCAGGACGCTCACGCCAAGCTCCTTGCGCAAGTGCCAGGCAAGCTTGCCAATCGTGGTGGTCTTGCCGGTCCCGTTGACCCCCACGGCAAGGATCACGGTTGGCTTGGCGCGAATGTCGATGCGATCGTGCTCGCTGCGGGCGGTCTGCGCGAGCAACTCGATCAAACGCTCGGAGAGCTCGGGGCCGCTCGTGAGCCCTCCTTCGGTCGCTTCACGCTCGAGCGTCTCCACTACCGACGCGGTCGTGCTCGTCCCCACGTCGGCCATGATCAAGGCCTCCTCGAGACGTTCCCAAGTGTGCTCGTCAAGCGTTGCGAACAAGGTCGCCTGGATCTCCGAACCGAGCGCCTGGCGAGTCTTGGACAGGTTCTCCCGCAAACGCTTGAACAGTCCACGACGGCGTTCACCGCTCTCGGCGGGCTGCGCCTCGCCCGCTGCCGGCGCAGGCACGTCGGTGATGAGCAGTTCAGACCAGTCGCGTGGCATGGCCTGCCTACGCCACCGGTGCGACCCGCGGCGGGTCCGCCACCGGGGCCACCTGCGGCGTGGGCTCCTCCTTGGGGAGCCGCCGCGAGAGTACCTTGGAGACGCCATTGTCGGCCATCGACACGCCGTACAGCCAGTCGGCGGCCTCCATTGTGCGCTTCTGATGAGTGATCACGATGAATTGCGCCCGGTCGGCGTAACGGCGCAAAAGCGTCAGGAAGCGATCCAGGTTGAGGTCGTCAAGCGCTGCCTCCACCTCATCGAGCACGTAGAAGGGGCACGGACGCGCTAGGAACACGGAGAACATGAAAGCGAGCGCCGTCATCGACTTCTCTCCACCAGAGAGCAGAGACAGTCGCTTTGTCGACTTGCCGGCGGGAGTGATCTCGATCTCCACACCGAGCATCTCCTCCGCGTCGTGCTCCTGTTCGTCTGCCTCGGCCTCCGCGTCCGCCTCAGCCTCCGCATCGCCGCCCTCGCCGTCCTGAGGCGCAGGCTGACCGCCTAGCACAGCTCGCGGAGCCTGGTCGTCCTTGACTAGTCGCAAGCGTCCGCTACCGCCGGGGAAGACGTCGCCTACGAGCTCTTCGAAATTGCTCGCCGCCGCGTTGAAGGTCTCGTTGAAGGTCTCATGTATCTGTCGGTCGGTTTCGCGAATCACTGACCTCAGCTCACGCAAAGCGGTCTCCAGGTCGGTACGGCGCTCCTCGAGCTCCTCCACGTGGGCGATCGCCTCCGTGTACTCCTGACCCGCGAGCGGGTTCACAGGGCCCAATTGCTCACGTCTGCGAACCAACCGCTCTAGGCGAGCCCGCAAAGACTGTTCCTGCTCCTCGCCAAGTGGCTCGACGGTCTCGGGCTCGACCGGAAGCTCGAGTTGCACTGAGACCACCCGCAACTCCTCCTGCGCCTCGGCGGCCTGGTCGCGCAAGCGCTGTGCGCCAACCTCTGCCCCAGTCACCGCCTCGCCCTCGACTCTCAGCGACGCTTGGATCTCAGCCTCTTCTTGGGCGCACGCACGCAGCTCCGCGGACACCTGCTCACCCTCCGCGCGGTCCTTGCTGAGCAAGTCCTCGATTTGCGCGAGCAGTACCCCCACAGCCTCTCCTGCGCTCGCGAGCACAGTGGCCAAACGCTCGGCTCGCGGCGCCAGCTCGATATCGGCGGCGCGCTGAGCGCGCAAGCGCTGGATCCGCCTGGCGCGCTCGGCCTCCTCGGCCTTGCGGCGCTCGGCCTGGCGACGCTCGGCCGCAAGCTCGCCTTGCAGCTCTGCGCGGCGCACCGCCAAAGGACCCTGCTCAGGAGCTGCCTTGCGCTGCTCGATCAGCCAGCTCGCCTTGCGCTGAGCCTCGAGCGCCTCCGAAAGCAGGCGCTCGCTGTCGCGCAGCTCCCCGTCAGACTGGTCGCGCGCCAGGTTTGCCTCGCGCACCCGCTCGAGCGCCTGCTCGACGGCTGTCCTGGCCGCGTGCTCGCCAACAACCGCCTGTTCACTGTCGGCGATCAGGCGGTCTCGCTCGTTGCGACGCGCGAGCACCCGCTCCGCCCCACCCTCTGTCACCTGTCGCAGCTCACCCCAACCAGCGAACAAGACCCGTCCCGAGGTGGTACTCGCAATCCCGCGAAAGCCCCCGTCCACATCCTCCAGACGCTCGACTACCCAAGCGTCCGCAAGCAACTTGTGAGCGAGAGCGAGGACTGGGTGTGATCCCCCAACGAGGTCGATCAAGCGTAGTGCGCCCGGCGCGGGCGGCTTTCCGGCTGGTTCCACCGTACGACCGAGGCCTTCCTGCCCGGCCGAATCGCTCTGAGCACTCTGTCCAGACGAACTGTCGTCCTCGCTCGCCGCCTCCCCCGCGAGCAAGGCGGCGCCACCGTCCGGACCAATGTCGTCAAGCAAAGCCCGAGCGCCGTCCATGTCCCTAACAAGGGCAGCGTCCAAGCGCCCGCCGAGCGCGGCCGCAAGCGCCAGCTCATAACCGGGCTCGACCTGCAAGGCGTCGCTCAGCGCGCGCGGTGAGCCGGCTCTTGCGCCGTGAGCACCGGCATGACTGCGCAGGAACTGATTGGCCGCCGCGAGCTCCGCACCGACCTTCGCGGCCTCGCGCCGCGCCGTCTCCGCCTCTGCTTCAAGTTGGCGCAGCCCCGTGCGCGCTCGCTCTGCTTGGGCATCTGCTCGAGCGCGCGCCTCGCGAGCCGCCAGGGCCTGCGCCTGCAACTCCTCCGCGCGTTGGATGGCTTGCGCGCGCTCTTCCTCCAGTCCGGCGATCTCGCGCTCGAGCTCCTGCTCGTGTTCGCTGTCTATCTGCGCGAGCGCGGCTTCGATCGCGCTGATACGCGCCTCGCTTGCCTGCTCCTGAGCCTCCGGATTGTGCTCAGCCTCCTCACCGCCGAGAGGCTGCTCAAGCGCCCCAAGCTCGATCTCGATGCGGCTCGCCCGCTGTGCCACGGTTGTGGCAGTCGCGTTGGCCTGCTCGCCTCGCATCTGCAAGCGCTCCCGAGCGGAACGTGCCTCATAGGCGCGCCTGGAGATCGCGTCATGACGCTCAGTGCGCTCGGCGAGGGCACTCTCGGCCGCCGCTCGCCGCTGCACAACAGTCCGCAGGCGCGACTCAATCTGCTCGCGAGCGGCCCGCGCAGCACGCACACCTTCCTCAGCCTGCGCGAGCTCCTCACCGCGTGCTCGCACAGCCTCGCGCGCGAGCTCATAACGCGCCTGCAACATCTGATGCTCGAGGCGCTCGTGCAACTCGGCCGCCTCAGCTTGACGCTTGAGCGGGCGCAGGCGAGTACGCGCCTCGCGCTCCACATCTAGCGCCCTATCGAGGTTCTCCTGGGTGCGCTCAAGCTTGAGCTGTGCGCGACGACGACGCTTGCGGTGCTTGCCCAGACCCGCCGCCTCCTCGATCAGCAGGCGCCGGTCGCGCGGCTTGGAGGTCACGATCGCCTCGACCCGCCCTTGAGAGATGACCGAGTGTGTCTCCTTGCCGAGACCCGTATCGGAGAGCACCTCGATTACGTCCACGAGGCGACAGCGTGCACCATTGAGACGGTACTCGCCGTCGCCCGAGCGATCGAGTCTGCGCAGGATCGAGATCTCCGACAAAGGCAGGTCCACGGTGCCATCAGAGTTGTCGAGGATGAGCTCCACCTCTGCCGAGCTGCGTGCCTGCACACCGCGACCGCCGCCGAAGATCACATCCTGCATCGACTGACCTCGAACCGCCAACGGCGACTGCTCACCCATCGCCCACAACAAGGCATCTGTGACATTGGACTTGCCCGACCCGTTTGGCCCGACGACGACGCTCACCCCAGGCCCGAAGTCGAGTTTCGTGCGGTCGGGGAAAGACTTGAAGCCCTTCAATGTGAGCGACTTCAAATGCATCGGCCAATCCCCCCCGTCTGAACCGCAACTGGCTCCGCATGGGTACGCAGGTCAAGCAGGGCAAGGGATAGGAGGCCCACCCGCCCCGCGTGGCGTGCTATGCACGCGTGCTGGCCGATCGGAGATCCCATCGATCTCCGATCGGTAGGACGCCGCCCGGCGCCGCCATGCGTGCCCATGCGGCTCACGCTTTCGCGAGGCTCTCCAAGGCCTCGTTCGCCGCTTGCTGCTCCGCGTGCTTCTTGCTGCGCCCGCGTCCTTTTCCCAGGGGACGGCCATCCACCAAAGCCACGACCACGAAGGTGCGATCGTGAGGAGGGCCGTGCTCGTCGGTTACCTCATAGGCGATCGTCTCTCCCCGCCTTGCGAGCTGCTCTTGAAGCGCGGACTTGAAGTCGAGCGGATGCTCCAAGGCATCCTCGATCTCCGGTGTGAACGCCTCCACGACCGCCTCGGCGGTGCGCTCGTAGCCAGCCTGTAGGTAGCACGCGCCGATCACCGCCTCGATAACCGAGGCGAGCACGCGCTCGGTCTCGAGCAGTCCCACCAGCCTGCCCTCCCCGTTCTCGGGCGCGACCGCACGCAGGCGATCGCCCACGCCGAGACGTTCGGCAACCGCGCGGCAGGAGCGCCCCGATACCGCCTGCGCGCGTATCTTCGTGAGCCGGCCGGCCCCGAAGCGCTCGGCTTCAAGACGCGGATAGAGATGGGTGGTGACCGCCAAGGCGAGCACGCTATCGCCCAGAAACGCCAGCCGGGCATAGGAATCACTGCGCCGCTCGGTCCACGAAGCATGCGTGAACACTTGCCGAGCCAGCTCTTCAGGCAGCTCGTCGAGCAAGGACGTCAGCAGATCCACGGTCCCCTGAAGCTCAGGCATTGTCTGAGTGGGCCATCACGAAATCGACTGCCTGGCCAACGGTGAGTATCTCAGCTGCCTGGTCGTCAGGAATGGGCACCCCATAAGTGTCCTCGAGCTCCTGCACGAGGGTGTACAGGTCAAGGGAGTCGGCCGCGAGGTCGTCCTTGAAGCGTGTGGAATCCCCGATCTGCTCAGGATCCACATCCAGCTCGTCGGCCAAGTGGGCCTGTATCAGGACGAACACTTCCTCGCGGGTCATTCGCCTGCCAGGCTAGCCGGATCGGCGGACACAGGCACCTTTCGCAAGGCGCCGGCGTCGCTCAAGGCGGAGTGCGTGGCCCCCACCACATCCTCGCGGACGCTACGCTCGGCACGCAGGATGGCCTCGGCGAAGCCGCGACGGCCGAAGCGGCCGTGCGGGACCACCACAAGGCGGCGCAATCCCAAGAGGTAGGCCCCTCCCTGCCCTTCCGGGTCGATCTCGTCGCGAAACGCCCGCAACGCCGGACGCAGCAGCATCCCGCCGAGCTTGCCGCGTCGCGAGGAGAGCGCTGCCTGCCTGACCGCTTCGAGCATCGTTTGTGAGACGCCCTCCATCAACTTGAGCGCGACGTTGCCTGTGAACCCATCGGTGACGATCACATCGGCCACACCTTCCACGATGTCACGGCCCTCGATATTGCCCACCCA
The DNA here is from genome assembly GCA_963731565.1 of uncultured Solirubrobacterales bacterium. Lineage (GTDB taxonomy): Bacteria > Actinomycetota > Thermoleophilia > Solirubrobacterales > Solirubrobacteraceae > Palsa-744. The sequence goes on along the minus strand of CAVSWG010000001.1, from coordinate 2,124,212 downwards.
ACGCAGATCTCCCTCGTCCGAGCGGGCCTTGAGCACGGCCCCCGCCTGTACCACCGCTTCGCTGCCGCGCTCTGCCTCCTCGCCGTTGGAGAGCAGGGCGATACGCGGGTGCTCGATACCCAAGACCGCCTTCGCGAACGCGGCCCCCATGAACGCGAACTGGACCAAGTGCTCGCTGCGTGCCTGCACGCTGGCGCCCACGTCCAAGAGCGTCACAGGATGAGCTGGTGAGGGTCCGGGAATGGGAATCGGCAGCGCGAGCGCGGGGCGGTGGACACCACGCGCCCGCTTGATGTTGAACAAGCTCGCCGCAAGTGCGGCTCCGGTCCCACCCGCGCATACGAGAGCCTGTGCGCGTCCCTCGCCGACCGCCCTCGCAGCCTGAACTATCGACGCCTGCGGCGTCGACCTCACCGCTCGGACGGGATCGGGGCTCTTGGCCACGGACACCGGCGCATCGATGACCTGTACACCCGATCCAAGGGGCGGAAGGGTTTCTATTTCGCGGGCGGGGCCGAACAACAAAACTTGCACACCCTGCCGAGCTGCTGCCCGCACACCTTCCGCCACCTCTGAGGGTCCCATGTCAGAGCCGTTGGCGTCGACGGCTACGACCAGCTCCTCGACTCGAGCGGATCCTCCGCTCACAGACGGCTCAGTCGTGATCGTGGTCGTGGTCGTGGCCCTGCGCCTCTGGGGCCACCACCTCACGCCCCGCATAAGTCCCACAGACCGGGCACACACGGTGCGGCCTGCGCGGGCTATGACAGCGCGGGCACTCGTTCAAGGCAGGCGCCTCGATCTTGTGGTTGGCACGACGCAGCGCCGTTCGGCTGTGGGATTGCTTTTTCTTGGGGACCGCCATCGGCGGCACAGGCTACCAGGACTACTCGATCTTCAAGTACTCCAGTCTCGAGCCGCGGAGCTTCCAGTGGCCAAGACTCAATTAATCGAGCTTCAACTCGCTCAGCTTCGCCCAGCGTGGATCGGGAGCGCGCTCGTGGCGGTGCTCGGGGCCGGCGGGATCCAGATCGTTGAGGTCGGCAGCGCAGACCGGGCACAGTCCAGCGCAATCCTCGCGACAGAGCACCTGTGTGGGCAAGGCCAGTGCGAAGGCATCGCGCGCCCAACCTGCCAGGTCGAGTGTCTCATCCCGTAGATAGGGGCTCGAGAGCTCCTCGCCTCCACCTGGTCTGTCGACCTCGCGCGCGTCTACCTCGGTTCGCGGAGCCGCGTCCTTCAAGCAGCGCATGCACGCACCCGCCAAGGTCGCGCCGAAGCGCAACCTGAGCGCGTACCCATTGCCCATCATGCGCGACACGTCGAGCTTCACCGGAACCGTGGCCGGTCGCACCTCATACGGCTCGCCGCCAAGCGTGAGCGGCTCGACGTGAACCGCCAGCTCGAAACTGCGCCCCTCGCCCGCGCTCAGGCGCAGGCCTCCGAGGTCGAGAGCGTCCGTGACGACAGGCATTCCCCCAGATTAGTGAGAGACCCGTCACATGCCAGGCGCCGGTAGACAGACCGAGCACAGCACGGGCGACTACCACAAAAAAGTGGTGCCCTACGCGTGCGCGTAGGGCACCACTCAGCGAGACATACAACACCCCCTGCGCTCCCGGTCACCGCAACAAGCAATCTCGGTCACCTCGAGCGGCTCGCACCTCAGCCTCTCTCGCCAACTTGCGCCTCAAGCGCGCAGCTCGCGCCTCAAGCCATCTCGCGCAGCTCGCGCTTGAGCACCTTGCCGGTGGCGTTGCGCGGGAGCTCCGTTACGAAGACGACCTCGCGTGGCACCTTGTAGCGAGCAAGGTTGTGCTTCACATAATCCTTTACTCCGTCCTCGTCGAGACCAGATCCCTCGCGCGAGACGACGAATGCCTTCAAGCGCTGACCGAACTCGGCGTCCTCGACTCCGATCACCGCGGCCTCTTCGATCCCCTCGTGGTCGGCAAGCAGGTCCTCGACCTCGCGCGGGAAGACGTTCTCACCGCCGGAGACGATCATCTCGTCGTCGCGCCCGTCTACGAACAGGCGCCCGCCGGCGTCCATGCGCCCCACGTCGCCGGTGCTCATCAAGCCGCTGACGATCTCCTTGCCCCCACCGCCGGTATAGCCTTCGAAGACCATCTCATTGGCGACGAAGATGCGGCCGTTCTCGCCTCTTGCCACCTCCTGGCCCTGCTCGTCGAGCAGCTTCACAATCGTCCCCATCGGCGGCTTGCCCGCCGTACCCGGCGCGGCGCGCAGGTCCGCGGGGGTGGCGATCGAGGCCCAGGCGACCTCGGTCGAGCCGTACAGGTTGTAGAGCACGTCACCGAACACGTCCATCACGCGCGTGGCCAGCTCGCCTGGTAGGGCCGATCCGCTGGCGGCGATGATCTTCAGGGAACTGGTGTCATAGCTCTTGATCGTCTCGACCGGAAGCTCGAGGATCCGCTGCAACATGACCGGCACGACTGCGAGCGCGCTCGCACGGTGCTCGGCCACGGCCCGCAATGTCTCCTCTGGATCGAAGCGCCTGCGCAACACGAGCGTTGAGGAGAGCGGCAGGGCCAAGGTGAAGTGGGCATAACCCCAGGAGTGGAACATGGGCGCGGCGATCACTGTCCGCTCGCGCGCTTTGAGGGGGATCTTCGAGAATAGGGCTGCCGCGGGCTCCAAGGAGTCGGGCTGTTTGCGCGCCGCGCCCTTCGGGGTTCCGGTCGTACCCGAGGTCAGGATCACGACCTTGCCCGGTTCGGCGGGCGGTGTGAGATCGGCGTCGCTTCCTTTGGCGATCAGCTCCTCGAGCGTCGGATCTTTCGGCGTGGTGCCAGGCTCGCTCCAAGCCACGAAGCGCCTGCGACCCTCCCCGCCCTCGCTCACGAGGTTGGAGAAGTCCTCGTCATAGACGAGCCCAGCCGGGTCCTCCCTGCGCAAGACGTCGGTGATCTGCGGGCCGGCAAATGCCGTGTTCAGGTACAGCGCGCTGGCGCCGAGCTTCGAGCACGCGATCGTCGCCTCGATAAAGCCGCGGTGGTTGCGGCACATGATCGCCACACCGTCACCCGCCTTGATTCCCGCGGCCTGCATTTCGTGGGCCAGCGCGTTGGTGCGCCGGTGAACTTCCGCGAAGGTGAGCGTGCCGCGCTCGTCCACGATCGCTTCGCGCTCGGGAAAACGCGCGGCGGAGCCGGTGTAGGCGGCTGCCGGGGTGGCGCCCCAGCGCTTGAGCGCCACGACGGATCTGACCGCCCGGTCCGGGCGCACGGGCGCGATCATGCCGGTCCCGAGCAGGACCTTCGCGACTTCCAAGCGGTGCTTCAAGGGCGAGCTCACGCGGGCACCCTACCCAAAAGACGCTCCGCCGCGCGTGTCGCACACGCCAGTGGGAAACACGACAGAGCGCCCGCACTGCAATTCATGATGCTTTTCAGGCCGGTGCATGCACCGGCCTGCCTGGCCGCACATGTGCGGCCAGGGACCATGCCGCATGCGGCATGGTCTTCCTCGAAACTCAACACCGGAAGCCAGCTCGGCTACCGGCGACTAAGAGACTTCAGCGGGCTCGTCCTTGCCCTGCAAGCGCTCGCGTCCGCGCTGGACAGCGGCGATGAACTTGGAGAGGTTGACCTCGAGCGTGCCCAGGATCTCATCGGCATAGTCCTCGGCCCCCAGCCTGATCTCGCGCTCGCGCGCCTGAGCGTCCTCGACGATGTCCTCGGCGGCGCGCTCGGCCTGCTTGGTGACCTCCTCCTCGCTGAGGAGCTTCTCCTGGCGCTCGCGCGCCTCCTTGACGATCCGCTCGGCCTCCTTCTTGGCCTCGGCGAGCATCTCCTGGCGCTCCTTGACGATCCAGCGCGCCTGCTTGATCTCCTCGGGGATCGTGGCTCGCATCTGGTCGAGGATGTCGTAGATCTCCTCCTTATCGACCCTCACCTGGTCGGTCAGGGGCACCGGCTTGGCGTTGTGCACCAAGTCGTCGAGCTTGTCGATCAGCACCAGCACATCCATCAGCGATCACCTCCGTGGAGCATCCCGGACCACGACATATGAGCGGATTTGTCTCTCAAGATGAGCCTCACGTCAGCAAAGTTCGTCAACGCCGCAACTCTTCCTGCAAGCGCTCCGCCACCCTTGCGGGCACCAAATCGTCGATTCGCCCACCAAACGTGGCGAGCTCCTTGACACCGCTGGAGGACAGGAAGCTGTATTGGGGTGAGGCCATTAGGTATACCGACTCTATCTCGGGATCCTGCCTTCGGTTGAGCTGGTTCATCTCGAACTCGTACTCGAAGTCCGAGATCGCCCGCAATCCCTTGACGATCGCCTTCGCCCCAACGCGCCTTGCGAAGTCAACGACGAGCGTATTGAACGGCTCCGCCCGCACTCCCGGAAGGTCTGAGAGGGCCTCCTCGATGAACCCCATCCGCTCGTCGATCCCGAACAAGGTCTTCTCCTTGCGGACCGAGCGGTTTACGACCGCCACCACTACCTCCTCGTATAGCTGCGCGGCGCGGCGGATCACATCCAGGTGGCCGTTAGTGATCGGGTCATACGAGCCAGGGCATACGGCTATCGACTTGTCAACGCTCATCATGGTCCTCTGTGATGTGACGGTGGATTGTGATCGTGGTGTCGCCGTAGCGCCTCTGTTGCACCATCTCCATCGGCAGTTCGGCCGCGACGCGCCGATCGCTCTCTACCACGACGCGCGCGCCCGGTGCGAGCAAGGCCGGCAATAGCACCGACAGCTCGCTTCCCAACTCGCGCGCCTGCCTGTATGGAGGATCGACGAACACCAGATCGTACGTTTCGCCGGCTCCGCGTGCGGCGCGCAAGGCCGCGAGCGCCTCCCCAACCCGCAGCTCGGCCTCGGGCGCGACGAGTCCAAGCGCGGCAAGGTTCGCCTTCAGCGCCTGCACAGCAGCACGGTCTCGCTCTACAAACACAGCTCGCTGGGCCTCCCTAGAGAGCGCCTCGATTCCAAGCGCGCCCGTCCCCGCGAACAGATCGAGCACGACGTTTCCTTTGATGTCGCCCAGGATTGAGAAGATCGCCTCACGCACCCGATCGGAGGTTGGGCGTGTCGTCGCCCGTCCTCTCGGCGCCTGCAGACGCCGCCCGCCGAAGCGCCCGGCGATCACCCTCATGCCTGGATCGGCCGCAAAGCCTCCGCCCCGAAAGCATCCTCGAGCGCACCGCCCAGGAGGGCGTGCAATGGACCGTCAAGCTCGGGATCGAGCGCAAGGATCGCCCGCGCGTGAGCGCGGGCGCGCTCGAGCAGCTCGGAATCCTCGGGCAAGATCGCGAACTTGAACTGCCCGAGCCCCGATTGGCGTGTGCCCACGAGCTCACCCTCCTTGCGCAAGCGCAAGTCGATCTCGGCGAGCCTGAAGCCGTCGGAATACCTGGCCAGTGCCTGCAGCCGAGGCGAGCCGGGCGGCCCTGCCAATAGGCACGTAGAGCTGTGCTCACCGCGCCCTACACGTCCGCGCAACTGGTGCAATTGAGAGATGCCGAAGCGCTCAGCGTTCTCCACGAGCATGATGGTCGCATTGGGCACATCCACCCCCACCTCGATCACCGTAGTCGCGACGAGTACCTGGGCTTCGCCGCTCGAGAATGCCTCCATCGCCTGCTGCTTCTCGCGCGGGCGCATCTGACCGTGCAACAGCTCCAGGTTGAAGCCCTTAAGCTCGCCTGCCCGCAGACGCTCGACCTCAGCGCTCGCGGCACGCAGCTCGCCTTGACTCGCACTGGCGCCTTGGCTCGCACCCGACGCTGCATTCGCATCCATCTCTGGAGCCCGCGATCCGGAGACCTCCTCGCCATCTTCGACGAGTGGGCACACGACATAGCCTTGGCGACCTTGGGACAGCTGCTCTCGCAGCAGGCGATAGGCGTCCGCTCGCCCGCTCTCGCCCACAACGATGCGGGTGTCGATCGGCTTGCGCTCGCGCGGCAGCTCGCGCAGCAGGGTACGGTCGAGATCTCCGTGACGTGCCAAGGCAAGCGTACGAGGGATCGGGGTGGCCGTCATGTGCAAAGTGTGCGGTCGCCGGGCAACTTGACGAGTGGTTCCGTCCACAGCCGGATCCACCAGTTCGCGCTCGCCGAGTGCCGCGCGCTGGCGCACCCCGAAGCGATGCTGCTCGTCGACGACAGCGACCGCCAGCTCGCGAAAGCGCACGTCCGGCTCGATCAAGGCATGTGTGCCAACCACCAGCGAGAGCTCCCCGCTGGCGAGCTTTCCGAGCACATCCGCACGCCGCCGGGCCGGCGTCGAGCCAGTGAGCAGAGCGACTGTGACCGACTCGGCGCCAAGCAGTCGCTGCACTGTCGCGAAATGCTGTTCGGCGAGCGTCTCCGTCGGCGCCATCAGAGCGGCCTGCGCACCGTGCTCGGCGGCGCGTAGCATTGCGTGCAAGGCGACAACGGTCTTGCCGCTCCCAACCTCCCCCATCAGCAGTCTCTGCATGGGACGCTCTTCTTCGAGCTCCCCTGCGATCGTCGCTATCGCCTTGCGCTGATCGCCCGTCAGCTCGAATGGGAGACCGTGATCCAGCCAGCGTGCGCTCAAGCCGGGCGCTTCGCGCAGGGCCCGCGCGCGCGCCTGCGTGGCACGCCGCTCACGACGAGTGAGGAAGACGAGTTGAGTCAACAGGAGCTCTTCGAAGGCCATGCGCCGCCGTCCTTGCTGCGACGCTTGCTCGGCGCCGCCAAAGTGCATCGCGGCCAGGGCCGCCGCGCGCTCGGGCAGTTGCTCGGCGAAGCGCACACTCGCGGCGAGCGGCTCGAGGACCTCGCCGAAAGCGTGCCTGTGCTCCTGCACGAGCGTGAGGATCTGGGTTGAGCTCACCCCTTCGGCGGCCGGATAATGGGCAACCGACTGTGCCTGACCCGAGCTTCCCAAAGTCCCCACCTCGGAGCCCACCGCATGGTGGGAGACTTTGAAGCGCCCACCCGTATCGGCCTTGCCGTGCAAGACCAGGCGCGTGCCCGCTGGATAGCGGCTTACGAGCCATGGCTGGTTGAAGAACGTCGCACGCATCGAGCCTGTCTCGTCGAACACATTCGCCTCCACAAGCCCGCGCATCCCACGCCGGCGGACTGCTCGGCCGGCGATCGAACGAACCTCGACGGCGACTGTCGCCTGCTCTCCAGCGCGCAAGTCCGCGACCGTGCGAGCCTCTCGGTGATCGCGCGGCATGTGCTCTAGCAGCTCGCCGACTGTGCTCAGGCCGAGCGTCGCCATCCCTTCGGCCGCCTTGGCCGCTTTCAGCTCCAAAGGAGCCCGCAGGCGCGACGGCCGCGGCCAGCGTACCGGCGCGGCAAGCATCTGCGCACGCGTCAACTGCCCCGCGCCGGCAAAGCCGACGGGACACCAGTCGTTGTGCTCGCTACTCGGCTGCGAGCAGCCACCAATAGGCCGCTTGACCACCGTGACGAAGCTCGAGCTCGACATGACCGTCCATGATGCCCTCAAGCTCAGACAGCTCCAGCGGTGCGTCAGCCCCCGCGAGCACGCTGATGAGCTCGGCATCAGCAGCAAGCTGTGCGAGCACGGCAAGCAGCGTCTCTCGCGGCTCACCCCAGGCAACCACCTGCTCCTCTACAAAGCCGACCGCCTCGCCCTCTCCGAAGCGGCCTTGGGCATCGGCACGGGCCGCCTGCGCGACCGCTCCGGTGCGTAGCGCGGCGAGCGCCTCGTTCATCGCCTGTGCGTTCTCACGCACATCGCGATCTCCCTCCAAGGCAACCGCCACCGCGAGGCCCGTCTGCTGACTCGTGGCCGGCACCACGATCACCTGCTTGTCGGAGAGCTCGGCGGCACGCTCAGCCGCCATCACCACATTGGCGCTCCCGGGCAGCACGATGACCTCCTCCGCCGGAACCTCGTGGATTCCGGCGAGCAATTCATACGTGGAGGGATTCAAGGTCGGACCACCGTCGATCGTGTGTATGCCAAGCTCGCGATACATCCGCGTCAGTCCAGCTCCGCTCACCACCGCCAAGGCCCCGCAGCGAACGCGCGGGTGCCCCTCGCCGACTGGCACGCCACCAAGTCCATTAGCGCTACTGGAGGATCCATTTGCGGGGGGGGCGCTCGCGAGCCGCTGCTCGCGCTCGGCAACCTGCAGGCGCATGTCGGCGACATCTAGATGCGATACCTCCCCGACCCCCTCGAACAAGGCGGTGGCATGCTCGGGCTCATCGGTGTGCAAGTGGACCTTCAAGGTCGTGGGATCGCCGACGACAAGCACCGAGTCGCCGAGTTGCTCGAGCTCTGCGCTGAAGCGCGAGGCCGTCAGGTCGTGGCCGGTCACTGCGAAGTTGGTGCAATAGCGGTAGGTACTCGAACTGTGCTCGGGATGAGTGATCTTCGCCGGCGCATAGTGCTCGAGCTCGGGTGGGGCTTCGTCGCGCAGCGCCGCCACGACGCCTGCGAAGATCACGGTCAGCGCGTGGCCACCCGCGTCCACAACCCCTGCTTCGCGTAGAGCCGCAAGCATCTCGGGTCCGCGCTTGACCGAGTCTGTGCCCGCCTCAACCGCTCGCTCCAAGGTCTTCGCGATCGCGAGATCCTGATCGTGAGGCTCGGTTGCCGGCCCAAGCCTGCCGGCATCCTGGCTATGGGCAACATCGGCCATGATCCCATGGGCCATCTCGCGCGCAACAGTCAGGATCGTGCCCTCAGCCGGTTCGCGCACCGAGCTGTAAGCACGGTCGGCAGCCTTCGCGAGTGCCGCGCCGATCAAGGTCGCGTCGATCAACTGTCCGGGCCGGCTAACCAGCTCCTCGGCGGCGCCTCTGATCAGCTGCGAAAGGATCACCCCCGAGTTGCCTCTCGCTCCCAGCAAGGCCGCACGCGCAACCGACTGCACGATCTCCTCACGCCCGATCTCATCGATCGTCTTGGTGGAGTCGCTGCCCTGCAAGCGGTCGAGCTCCTCCAGCACCGCTCTGAGCGTGAGCACCATGTTGTCGCCCGTATCGCCGTCGGCGACCGGGAAGACGTTCAGGTCGTTGACCTCCTCGCGGCGGGACTCCAGGTGCGCCAAAGCACCCGCCACAGCAGCCCTGAAGCGGATCAGGTTGGTGTCGGTCACCGCGCCAGCTCCATCGCGCGCGCCCCCTCAGGCGCTCTCAAGACCATGCTCACAGCCCTGTCATACCACCACAGCCACCGGTCAATCCGGTTGCCGAGCCCCGGACGGTCCTCAAGGCCGACTCAGAGAGCCTTAGTGACCTTGCCCGCCTTCAAGCAACGGGTGCACACATATACGCGACGGGGCGCCTTGCCGACGATGACCTTCACCTTCTGCAGGTTGGGATCGAAGCGACGCTTGGTGGCGACCATCGAGTGACTGCGACTGTTGCCGAACGCGGGACCCTTCCCGCAGCTGTGACATACCTTGGCCATGACGCTCGGCAGTGTAGCCGCTCGCGCGCCTGCTCGCCTGTAGGGCAGTCAACCGCTCGCTCCTAAGTGCTCAATGCAGCGATCGCATGGGCTCAGCCGACGAGATTGCCAGTCAGGCCGGCGGGGTCACCGATGCCCGTCAACTCTGCTCGCAGAGCGGCCATTCGGAGCACTGCTTGGGCCGCATGGGCTCCTTGGTCGCGCTTGCCACCACCCGAGCGCGCAAGGGCCTGCTCCATCGTCTCGCATGTGAGCACTCCGAATGCACACGGCACACCCGTGGTGAGCGACACCTGTTGGATTCCTCTGGCAGCCTCGGCGCAGACGAAGTCGTAGTGATCGGTCTCCCCGCGAATCACCGCCCCGAGGCAGGCAACCCCGGCGAAACGGCCCGACTGAGCCGCGTAGCTGGCCGCCAAAGGCAGCTCGAAGGCGCCGGGCACGTCGAACACCTCTACCTCGGCGCCAGCTTGCTCGAAGGCGTCGCGCGCGCCCCTCTCAAGACGTTCGGCAAGCTCCTCGTAGAAGCGTCCGATCGCGATCGCGAACCTCATGACTGCTGCCCTTTCGGGTGCTCGCGCTCGCGATCCTGCTCACGCTCGGAATGCAGGAGCTCGGCATCGAGGTTGAGTCCTTGGTGGTGGAGAATGTGGCCCATGCGCTGTGCCTTGGTGCGCAAATAAGCCTCGTTGTGCTCGTTGGGGGCATGCTCAATCGGGATTTGTGCCGTAACGGACAGCCCATAGCCCTCGAGACCCTTGATCTTCTTGGGGTTGTTGGTGAGGATCTTAATCGAGCTGAGGCCAAGGTCCACGAGGATCTGAGCTCCGATGCCATAGTCGCGTAGGTCGGCTGGTAGGCCGAGACGCTCGTTGGCTTCCACGGTGTCCAGGCCATCCTCCTGTAGGCGGTAAGCACGCAGCTTGTTGAGCAGGCCGATGCCTCTCCCCTCTTGTGAGAGGTAGAGCAGGACGCCCTCGCCCTCGCGCTCGATCATCGAGAGAGCCGAGGCTAGTTGCTCGCCGCAATCGCAGCGCAGTGAATGGAACACGTCACCGGTGAGGCACTCTGAGTGCACGCGCACGAGTACGTCCTCGCGTCCGGCGACATCGCCCTTGACGAGGGCCACATGGTGCTTGTCATCGACGAGCGAGCGGTAGCCGACCGCCTCGAAATCGCCGAAGGCCGTGGGCAAGCGTGTGGATACAACACGTTCGACGAGGCGGTCATTTCGCCGGCGGTAGGCGATCAGGTCAGCGATCGTGATCATCTTCAGTTGGTGGCGCTCGCAGTAGCGCGTCAGGTCGGCCACGCGCGCCATCGAGCCGTCCTCGTTCATAACCTCACAGATCACTCCCGCTGGGATCAGCCCTGCGAGACGGGCCAGGTCGACGCTCGCCTCGGTGTGGCCGGTGCGCTCCAAGACGCCTCCGGCCTTTGCCTTCAGGGGGCTCACGTGACCGGGCTGGACGAGATCCCCGGGCTTGCTGGCCGGGTCGATCGCGACCTGCATGGTGCGGGCACGGTCGTGCGCGGAAACTCCCGTCGTGACGCCCTCGCGCGCCTCGATCGTGACCGTGAACGGCGTTTGCAGGGCTGACTCGTTCTTCGCGGTCATCAGCTCGAGCTCGAGCTCGTCGCAACGCTCTGGGGTCAAGGCCAGGCAGATCCAGCCGCGCGCCTCCTTGGCCATGAAGTTGATCGCCTCGGGTGTCACGAACTGGGCGGCCATCACCACGTCACCCTCGTTCTCGCGATCCTCGTCATCGCAGACGACCACCATTTTTCCCTGCCTGATCTCCTCGATCGCCTCCTCAACGGTCGCGAAAGGGCTGCCTGCGCGCGCGGGGGGGGCAGTCATTTGCGTTGCATCTACGGCCTTGGACTGGCTCATATGCGGGCCTCCATGAGTCGTGCTACGTGCTTGGCGAGGATGTCCACCTCGAGATTGACCCGGTCCCCCGTCTTTGCCGCTCCGAGGTTCGTGCGGGTGAGTGTCTCCGGGATGAGCGACACCGAGAAACCATCCTCGCGTGCCTCGCTCACCGTCAGGCTCACCCCGTCCACGGCCACCGATCCCTTCTCCACCAGATAGCGCGCCAGACCCTCTCCCGGGCTTGCATCGAACTCGATGTCTAGCACTCTTGCGAATCCCTCCTCGCGGACGCCCTCGATCGTAGCGGTCCCATCGACGTGTCCTTGCACAATGTGCCCGCCGAGTCGCCCATCAGCCCGCAGGGCGAGCTCCAGGTTGACCGTGGAGCCAGGCACGAGACGCTCGAAGCGAAGACCGCCGCAGCGTCTCCACCATGGCTTGCGCGCGAAAGGATTGCCCACTGACCGTGGTCGCGGTGAGGCACACCCCGTTGACCGCGACCGAGTCGCCCTCGTGTAGCTCTCCCGCCAAGCGCGTGGAGATCTCAAGCGTCGCGCCATCGGAGTCGCTCTCCACGCTCCGCACGCTACCGAGGTCGGCGATCAGACCCGTGAACATCGCTTTGACCTCATAGCGCTCAACCGACTCATACACGGACCTCTAGCCGCAGCTACCACTCGCGCAACCGCGCTGAGATCAACAGGTCCTCGCCGATGCGGGCGCAATCGAGCGTCAGCGCCCGCAGGGCCTCAGAGATGCGCTCCACGCCCTCGCCCTCCAAGGGGTCGCGCGCCGTTCGTCCTCCCAGCAGGATCGGTGCGAGGAACAAGCGGATCTCGTCGACCTCGCCCGCGTCAAGAAACGCTCCCGCTAGATGTGGGCCTCCCTCGAGCAGCACCGAGGCAATGCCGCTAGCGCCAAGCTGCTCCAGGCCAGAGCGCACACGCGCGGGCTCGTTCTCGCCGGTGGCTAGGAGCACCTGAACCCCAGCTGCCTCCAAGGCGTCGGTGTCCGAGCGGGCGGCCGCCCGCGAGACGATGACGGTCAAGGGGATCCCGTCGACGGCACTCACGAGTTGTGAGGCGATCGGCAGACGCGCGAGCGAGTCGAACACGACGCGGCGCGGCTGACGCGGAAGCTCCGCGAGGATACCGTCGGGCCGCGCGGTCAACTGAGGGTCATCGGCAAGCGCCGTGCCGATCCCGACGACCACGGCGTCCACGGAAGCACGCCAGGTGTGAGCAAGCAAGCGGCTTTCCTCGCCGCTGATCCACTGCGAATCGCCGGCGCGTGTGGCGACCTTGCCGTCGAGGGTCATGGCGGACTTGAACAAGACCCATGGACGCCCCACGCGAGCGTGCTTGCGGAAAGCTTGGTTGAGCAGACGCGCCCGGGCTGCCAGCTCACCGTCGGCGACGAGCACCTCGACGCCCTCGTCGCGCAAGATCCCGAGGCCGCGTCCCGAAGCCTTCTCTGTGGGATCGTCAGAGCCCACGACCACGCGCTCGATGCCGGCTTGCATGATCGCGTCGGTGCACGGTGGCGTCTTACCCTCGTGGCAGCACGGCTCGAGCGACACATACAAGGTGGCGCCAGTCAGGTCCGCTGCTCCGCATGCCTCGATCGCGTTGACCTCGGCGTGCGGGCCACCGAAGCGCTCATGGAAGCCTTCGCCGAGCACCTCCTCCTCGCGCGCTACGACGGCACCGACGACCGGGTTGGGCTTAACGTTGCGCGCCCCTTGCTCGGCAAGCTCGATCGCTCGCGCCAGGTGAGCTCGGTCGGTGTCGGTGGTGATCGTCATGCGCTCGTTAAGGATAGGGACCCTACCCACCCCCACCCAGCCAGACCGCACCTACCCGGCCCCATCCATCCCATATCCACATTTCTATCTGCTTGTCCGTCCGCACCCATCACCCCATCGGCCTGGCGACTCATGTGAGATGGGCGCAGCGCCCATCGTGCAGGCGGTAAACGGTCATCAGGGGGCCTGGCCGGCGGAAGGCTAGCGGGTAGTAGTCGAAGGTCCAATCGAAGTTGAACCCGGGCGGACTGCTCCCCGGTGAGTAGGGGGACACGCGGTAGGCGATTTCGGCCTGAGCGGCGAGCGCGCGGTAGTAGGCGACCGCGAGCGGAGCGGCCGATGGGTCCGCCAAGGCGCGACCGGACTCGGTGGAGCCCGTGATCACCCAGCAGTAGCCTTGACGCTCATACCATCCGATCAAGGCGGGGCCTAGAGTGGTCTCATAGTCCTCCAAGGCGACCGAGTGCACAGTCTGTGGAGCGAGCGCGCCGTCGGGTGCGAGGACCGATTCGAGTGCCGGGTACTTTTGCCAGCGCTTGGCGTCTTGTCGAGCCCCTCCTTCCTCTATCCATGAGTTCAAGACGACCGGCTCGAGCACGATGCGCGAGCCGCGGGGAACGTGGGAGACCAGCCAGGCTCGCGTCAGGTTGCGCGTGTCGGCGCGGGCGAGCACAAGGTCGTTGTGCACACTGAAGAGGAGTCCTTGCACCAACAGGAGGATCACCGCGAGAGAGCCCACGAGGACCGCGGCCTCACGCGCGCGCGCAGGGCGTGCCTTTTCTCGAACCATTGAGCCCTTGCTCGTTTCGTCCTCTCCCGTTTCGCCCCCTCCCGCCACGCTCGATGTCCTCTTCCCTATGACCTCGACGAGCAGGAACGCGAAGTAGGCGGCGAGTAGGCAGGCGATCGGGAAGACCGGCAAGAGCCAACGCCCGAAGTAGCGATCCTGCAAACCCATGAAACCGAGGAACAGGACCGGCGCGGGCACCAGCAGCCAAGCGATGCGGGGATGGCGCCACCAGATCGCGACTGCCCCTCCGAGCGCGGCGAGCAGTGGCGCCCAGCCGAGCCCCCAGGTAAACGACCACAGGTAGTAGACGAGGCCGCCCTGTTTGGGCGCGCCGAGCTTGCCCTGGGCTTCCTCGGAGAGGCTTGACTGGTGGACGAGTTCCGAATGAAAGCGCTGGAAATCGAGCAACGCGTAGGGATTGGCGAGCAGGAATGCGCCAAGCGCACAGAGCCCCCCAATCGCCAGTCCGACCAGAACGCGCTTGCCCGAGCCCGGTGGCGCGGCCAGGTAGTGGGTGGAGGCGGCAGCCGCGAATGGGACGATCGCGATGCCCGCTGTGTACTTGCTTGCGCAGGCAAAGCCGAGGCCGATCCCGGCCAGCACATAGTCGCGCCGCCGCCCGTAACGCATGATGCCGGCGCTCCCGAACAGGGAGAGCGTGAGCGGCAGGAGCGTGGCGGCGTCGTTGAGCGCGAGATGCCCATAGAAGACGGGCAGGAAGGCGACGGCCTCGACGGCCGCGGCAAGTAGGCCTACGCGACGGTCGAACAGGCGGGCGCCAAGCAGGTAGAGCAGCCATACCGCTGCCGTGCCGAGCAGGGCCACCGTGACACGCGCGACAAGGAACACGCGGTCAGGGTGCAGCGCGTACTCGTGGGTGACACCGTGCCCTGCACCGAACCAGGCGAAGAGCACGAGGTGAAGGACATAGGTGAGCGCGGGCGGGTTGACGAAGTAGTGCGGGTTGAGGCCGTGCGCTGACATTTCGACAGCCTTGGGAACGAAATGACCGGCCTCGTCGATGTTGTAGACGTAGGGCAAGCCCTGCTTGATGCCCCACAGGCGTAGAGCGAGAGCGCCGAGCAGGACCAAGCCGAGCGCCGGCCAAGCCCACAGTCGCTGCTCGCCCCCCGGCTCAGCAGTCGCCATAGACCGCGTAGTAGCGGCTTGTGTAGATGCGTTTGAAGTGCTTCAGAGGCACTTGGTCGCGAGGATCGTCGCCGAGGTCGACTATCGCCTCGACGAACACGGCTTCACCGAGGGGATAGACCGCGACGCTGCCGTCTTCTATCCGACGCCTGAGCTGGCCAGCTCCCTTCGATGCGTCGGCAGTGGCCTGGCTGCGGGCGACGATGTCGCGCTGGCCTGTGCTGTCGAGGATCCAACGGGCATCGGGGATCAACTTGTTGTTCGGCAAGGACAGGAGCGGACAGCGCTTCAGCTGTGCCTTGACCGCCGGGCTGTGCAAGGCGGCCACGAGACCCTCGTGGAAATCCTCGTGATCGGCGAGCGTGGTGCGCAGGCTCGAGAGGCTAAGCGTACGGGCGGCCGAAGCACCGCCGTAGAGCACGAGCAAGGCGGCGCCGACCATCCACACTCGCCGCAAAGCTGTGCCCCGCTCGAGCATCGACCAGCCCCCGATCGCGAGTGCGCAGAAGACGAGCATCACGATGGCCGCGCCGACCATGTAGCGATCCACCACCGAGGCGCCGGCGGCACCCTCGGCGATGAAGACGAACAGGAGGCTCGCGAGCACCACCAGCGGCACGAGCACGCGACGCGGCGCGAGCCAGATCGCGATCAAGGCACCGGCGATGCTGCCCAGCACGACCGGCAGCTTGTCGATGCGCACCGCATAGGACCAAGTCGAGGAGAGAACTTCGGAGAATTTCTCGGTGCGTCCAAGTTCCGCGGCCAAGCCAGAGGTGGAGTGCAAGGAGTAGAGCGGATTGCCGGTCACGATCCCGTCCACGCCGAGCCAGAGAACGGGAGCGATAGCGGCCAAGCCCAGATAGCGCAAACGCGCCCGGTTGTCGGCGGGCCACGCGCACCACAGCCAGTAGACGCCGCTCAAGACCCAAGCGTCGGGACGCAACAGTCCCGCGGCGGCAAGCAGCAGGAACACGATCGGCCCCCGGCGTGGGCGCTCGATCTCAAGCGCCGTAGCCCAAACGATCAGCGCAACGTAGGAGATGTCGAGATAGCCCTGTGCGGCGAGGTTCTCGACAAAGAAGCGGCTGAGCACGAGTAGTCCGGCAAGAGCTCCTACGGTCGGACCGAAGCACAGTCGTCCCAGCCGGTAGATGCCCGCAACAAGCGCAACGAACGAGGCGATCGAGCCGAACACCATCAGGCGCGCACCGCCCTGGCCGAAGATCGAGCAGAAGGCGCCGAAGGCGATCGCCAAAGGGTGCTCAGTGGGGCCGCGGTAGACGCTGAAGTCGGGCATGTGCAGGTGCAGCAGGTCGCGTCCCCACAGAAGTGCGTAGAACGAGTCGTAGGTCGGATAGGTGGGGAAGGCGAAGTAGCCGAAGATGGCCAATACGCACATCGCCCCGAATGCCAGCTTGGCCCACGTCGAGGCGGGCAGCTCACGCAATCTCCGGAGCTGAATATCCCCCGAGCGGGCTCGGGTCAACGATGCGCTTGCCATCCGGTCGTAGAGCCTAGAGAGATAGTCTGTCGTCGGTGAAGCTCATCATCCAGATCCCCTGCTTCAACGAGGCGGAGCAACTGCCGGGGACGCTCGCCGACCTTCCGCGAAAGGTGGAGGGCTTCGATGTCGTGGAGTGGCTAATCGTCGACGACGGCTCGACCGACGAGACGATCGCGGTGGCCCGGGCACACGGCGTGGATCACATCGTGCGCCTGACCAACAACAAGGGCTTGGCCGCAGGCTTTCAAGCTGGCCTGGATGCCTGCTTGAAGCTCGATGCCGACGTGATCGTGAACACCGATGCCGATAACCAGTACTACGGTGCGGACGTGACCAAGCTGGTGCGTCCGATCCTGCAAGGTCAGGCGGACATGGTGGTGGGCGACCGCGAGGTGACGAACATCGAGCACTTCTCTGCGTTGAAGAAGGCGCTGCAACGGCTCGGCTCATGGGTCGTGCGCCAAGCTTCCTCGACATCGGTGCCGGACACGACCTCTGGCTTCCGGGCATACAACCGCGAGGCCGCGATCCAGATCTTGGTGGTCTCGAAATTCACGTACACCCTGGAGACGATCATCCAAGCCGGCAAGCAGCTCGTGGCAATCGACCACGTCCCGATCCGCACCAACCCGAAGACACGCGAGTCACGCTTGTTCCCATCGATGGGCGCCTATGTGCGACGCAATTCGATCTCCATCTTTCGCATTTATGCGCAGTACGAGCCGTTGCGCGTGTTCTGGAGCCTCGCCGCCGTGATCGGGCTAGTGTCGCTTGCCGTTTGGATTCGCTTCGTGGTGGCATATGCGGAAGGAAACGGCAAGGGGCATGTGCAGTCACTGATCCTCGGCGCGGTGTTGTTCATCGCCGCCGTTGTGCTGTGGGCGCTGGGAGTGATCGGCGACCTACTTGCCGCACAGAGGGTGATGACGCAGAAGACCTTCGAGCGGGTGCGAAGGATCGAGCTGCAACTCGGGGTGGAGCCCTCCCACTACGAATCGGCTCGGGGGGCTGACAGTGAGTCTGTCGGTGCGACCAATCAGGTCGGTGCTGCCGGCAGAGTTGGCGAGAGCGAGAAGATCGAGGTATGAGCGGCGGCGTCACGGTCTCCGAGGAGGGGATCGTCACCGGCAATACGTACGACAAGTACGGCTCGAGCAATCCGTTCGTGCGACGCATGATGGACGGTTTCGAGCGCACGCTCAAGGAGCTGTTCGACGCGGCCAGTCCGCGATCACTGCTCGACGTGGGCTGTGGCGAGGGAGTGCTCGTGCACAAGTGGGCACAGCAGCTGGGTGGTTCGCGCGTGGTGGGCATCGACTTGGAGGAGCCCTCGATCCAGGCCGGCTGGGCTCGGCGCACAGCACCGAACTTGGAATACAAGGTGATGAAGGCCGAGAATCTGCCCTTCGCTGAGAATGAGTTCGATCTGGCGTGCGCGATCGAGGTGCTCGAGCACGTGCCCGACCCCGAGCACACGCTCGCCGAGATGGCGCGCTGCGCGGAGCACCGGCTGCTCGTATCGGTCCCAAGAGAGCCGCTGTGGCGGATGCTGAACATGGCGAGGGGCGCCTACTTGAAGGAGCTGGGCAACACGCCAGGACATCTGAACCACTGGTCGAAGCGCTCGTTCGTAAAGCTGCTCTCCGAGCATGGCAAGGTCGTGGAGGCGCGTTCGCCGTTCCCCTGGACGATGCTGCTTGTCCGCCTCTGAGGAAGCGTCCGGCCGGTCTCAAGCGACACGGGCGGACGGAGAGCCGAAGCAGACCAAGAGCGAGCGCTCCTACGGCAGTGGAGCACGGCTGCTCTCGATCGGGATTGCCTCAACCGGGCTGCTGACGTTCGCTTACTTCTCGATCGCAAGCCACGTGCTCGGCGAAATTGAGGCCAAGCGCCTGGACCTGTTGTGGTCGATCATGTTCGTGATCATCTCGGTCATATACAGGCCGATCGAACAGCTCTTGAGCCGCACGATCGCCGACCGCAGGGCACGCGGGCAGCAGCAACATTCGGTGCGGGTGCCGATCGCGATCCAGGCGAGCTTCGCGCTGGCTTTCCTGATCGTGGCGCTGGCTTTGCACGACGAGCTGATCGACAACGTGTTCGGTCACTATGAAGCGCTGTACTGGGTACTTGTAGTTGGCACGCTTGCCTACGCCGCCAGCTACTTCGCGCGCGGCTGGCTGGCTGGGCACGAGTACTTCGGGCTGTTCGGCGGGCTGGTGCTAATGGAGTCGATCTCGCGGCTTTGTTTCGCGTTGGCGGTAGCAATCGGCCTGACGAGCGGGCAGACCGCAGTGGCGCTGGGGATCGCCGCCGCGCCGTTCGTCTCGCTGGTCGTGGTGCCAGCGGCGTTCGCGAGGAGGGGTGCGCACCTGCCTGAGCCGGAAGGCGCACCGGAGGTGGAGGATCTGGACGCCGCCTTGGCGGGACCGGGCACCGAGGGTATCGAGGAGGCGGTCGCTGCCGACGAGCTGTCGCTGCGCAGGGGCTCAGGCTTCGCCTTCGCCGTCTCGGGCGTGATGCTCTCAGAGCAGACACTGCTGAACGCGGCAGTGCTGACGGTGGATATCACCTCGACCAATGCGGCGCTGGCGGGGATCGTGTTCAACGTGCTGCTGATCGCGAGGGCGCCGCTGCAGCTGTTCCAGGCGATCCAGACCTCACTGCTGCCCCACCTGACGGGCCTGGAGGCAACTGAGGGCCACGAGGCCTTCGCGAAGGCGATCAAGCTGACGGTGCTGGCGATCGCGGGATTCGCCTTGGCGGTGGCATTGGGCTTGCTTGCGATCGGGCCGCCCGTCATGAAAGCGCTGTTTGGCCAGAGCTTTGAATACGGGCGCGTGGGGCTTGCTCTGATCGGACTGGGCATGGGCATGCACTTGAGCGCCGGCGCGCTCAACCAAGCAGCACTCGCGCGCAACCAGGCGCGCACGGCCGCCGGCTGCTGGATCGTGGCAGCGGCCGTGTTCGTGGCTTGGATGCTGACGCCACTCGTGAGCGAAGAACTGCTGCGCACCGAGATCGGCTATCTCGGCGCGGCGAGCCTGTTGGCGTTGATGCTCGGCGTCGTCTACCGACGCGGCACGCCCGCCCATCAGACGAGGCAGGTTTCACCCTGAAAGCTCCCGCCGCCCCAGGGGCCGTACCGAGCTTGCCGAGACCACCTCAAGCCGCGCCGGCAGCCTCGACAATCGCGAGATAGGCGGCGGCTGGATCAGCGGATCCGAACACGGCCGAGCCGGCCACGAAGAGGTTTGCGCCGGCTGCACGACAGCGTGGAGCGGTGTCGGAGTCAACGCCACCGTCGACCTCGAGCGCGACTTCGTCGCCGAGAATGTGGCGTAGGCGCGTGACCTTGTCGAGCGTGCGCTCTATCAGCGGCTGTCCCGCCCAGCCAGGGTTGATAGTCATGCAAAGTGCGAGGTCGATCGCGGGTGCGACCTCCGCGAGCGCGCCGACAGGGGTTGCCGGATTGATCGCAACACCGACGCACGCGCCGCCTTCGCGGGCAAGACTCGCAGCGTAGGCGACATGAGGCGTGGCCTCGGCATGGAACGTGATCGAGTGCGCGCCGGCCGCGAGGAAGTCGGGTATTTGGCGCTCGGGGCGCTCAATCATGAGGTGAACGTCGAGCACGCCCCCCACCTGCTCCACCTGCTCGCGCAAGGCGGCGACAACGAGCGGACCGAGTGTGATCGGCGGTACGAAGTGGCCATCCATGACATCAACGTGGATTACGCGCGCGCCCGCGGCCAAGACCTCCCCCACCTGCTCGCCCAAGCGGGCGAAGTCGGCTGAGAGGATCGAGGGCGCCACGCGCACCTCACGCAGAAGATCTCTTGTTGCCATGCTCAAATTCTCTCAGTCAAAGCCCTCAGATGGGCATCAACATCGAATCTCCACAGTTATTGCACTTGAGGATCGCCGTGGAGGACATGCGCACGATCGTGGAATGCTCGCCGCAATTGGGGCACACTGAGGAAAGCTCGAAGCGGTGCAAGCAGTAGACGCAGCGGTAGCGGCCGGGGAGGTTGGTAGGGCGCAGCCAAGGCTCGGCACAGTTCGGGCACAGAGGCCCGAGATTGACCTGCTCTTTCGCTGGGGTGGGATGCTCGCCCTCCATTCTCAAAGCCTAGCCGCGACGAGATCGTGTGCTCGCCGCATCCGTGCGATGAAGAAGCCTGCGGTGTGGTCGCGATGGGGCATTGTCAGGATGACCTTGGGCATATGAGGGTGGGGATGGGATTGCTGTTCGTGCGTGATGTCCTCGAGCGCGAACTGTGAGTTACGCTCGAGAAACAGTTCCAATTGCCGCTCATTCTCCGTTGGCGAGATGGTGCATGTCGAATAGACCAGCACGCCTCCCGGACGGAGCGCACGGGCGCCGGCGGTGAGAATCGCCACCTGGACCTGTGCGAGCTCCTCCAGGTGCGCGGGAGCGATACGCCAGCGCAGATCAGGGCGTGCCTGCAGTGTGCCGAGCCCAGAGCACGGCGGGTCGACCAGAACGCGATCGAAGAGATCTCGATCGTTGCGCGGATGAGCCGCGTCTGAGACCTCCACACGCACGCTCGTTGCGTGCAACCGCAAGGCGGTGTCGCGCAGCTCGGCCGCGCGCGCGGGATTGCGCTCCACCGAGACGACCTCTCCTTCGTCGCCCATGAGTGCGGCGATGTGGGTGCTCTTGCCACCTGGAGCCGCGCACAGATCCAGCACGCGCTCACCCGCTTGAGGATCGAGCGCACGTGAGACAAGCATGGCGGCGCGCGATTGGGCGAGGATCTGACCCGCGCCCCAAGCACTCGATCCGTGCAGGTCGAAGGGACCGTCGAGCACGAGCGCTTCGGGCAACTCACTGTCGAGGTGACTAGCGACGGCGATCTCGGCCGCGATGCTCGCGGGATCGGCGTTGAGCGTATTCACGCGCAGGGCAAGCTCACCGGGCTCGTTGTTGGCAGCCATCAAGGCGAGCGCCTGTGAGCGACCGAGCTCCTGCCACCACATGCGCGCAATCCACTCGGGGTGTGAGTGGGCGACGGCTGCCCGCTCGGGCGTGTCCTCCCGCAGCTCGCCGAGTAGTGCGGGCCCGCCCTCTCGCGCGGCTCTGCGCAGGACGGCGTTGACAAGGCCGTGACCGGCGCCGCGGCCGGTCTTTGCCAGCTCGACATTGTCGGCGACGACCGCATGATCGGGGGCGCCGCTGAGGTAGAGCAGCTCGTAGAGGCCGAGGCGCAAGGCCGCGAGCAGGGGTGGGTCGAGCTGCTCGGCCGGCCGCCGTGCGAGGCGCTCGATCAGAAAGTCGAGCGTGAGCCGGCGCTGGATCGCACCGTAGGCGAGGCGCATGGCCAGAGCGCGGTCGCGCCCGTCGAGGCTCGCGGCCTGCGCCTGCAAAGCCTGGTCGGCGTAGGCGCCCTGCTCGAACACACGTCTGAGCACCGCGTAGGCGCAGCGCCGTGCGGGTGCCACGGGTGTCCCTCCCCCGCGTATAGCCGCCGCGCTTGACCGTTCAGGTTGGCGCTTCGCGGGAGGCCCTCGACGAGTGCTTGCCCCCTTGCGCCCTGCTGGCGGATCGCCCGTCTCTGCCATCAGGCGAGCGGGGGCAGACCGTGGCCGCGTAGGAACGCTCCCGCATCCATCGGCCGCTTGCCGGGGGGCTGGACGAGGAGCAGCTCGATCGTCCCATCTGAGCAGGCGAACAGCAGACGGCCGTTGCTTGCGTATACGCCTAGGCCCGCGGGTATGTCGGGCGCGAGCGATGCGTGGTGCACTCCAAGCAAGGACCCATCCGTGAGCGCGACGCGCGCTCCAATGTGCGGTTGCAAGGCACGGACGAGGCGCTCGAGCTCTGCGGCAGGCTTGTTCTGGTCGAGCAGGCGGTCGTGGGAGTCGATCTTCTCGGCGTAGGTGACGAGCCGCTCGTCCTGCTCGGTGAATGGCAGTGGCTCGCCACGATCGAGCCTGTCGAGCGCGCTGAGCAACAGCTGTGCCCCAACTCGCTCGAGGCGTGGGGCAAGCGAGCCGAACGTGTCCTGCCCGGAGATCGGCTCGCTCTGTGCGAGGCAGACAGGTCCGCTGTCAAGACCGGCTGTGAGGCGCATGATCGAGACGCCGGTGCTCTCATCGCCAGCCATGATCGCGCGCTCGATCGGCGCCGCCCCACGCCAGCGTGGGAGCAGGGAGGGATGCACATTGAGTAGCTCATAGTCGGAGAGGAGCGGCTCCTTGACGAGCGCACCGAAGGCGCAGACGACAACCGCGTCGGGGGTGGCGCTTGCGATCAGCTCGCGCACATCGGCGTCGTTGACGCTCTCGGGCTGGACGAGCCGCAGACCGAGCGCGCGGGCGGTATCGGCGACGGGCGGTGCGGTCAGCTTACGACCCCGGCCAGCCGGCCTGTCGGGGCGTGTGATCACGAGCGCCGGGTGGTGCGGGCCGATCCCGTCCTGCGAACTGCCTGACTGCGATGACCCGTGCTCACCCACACCCGCGAGCTGTTCGAGAATGACTGCGGCGAAGTCGGATGTGCCGAGGAAGACGGTACGCACGGGTGTCAGCAGCCTACCCGGCGGGCCGCCGGGCGCCCGCTATGCGGCGCTCGCGGCGGTGACGGCTTCGCGCATTGCGCGCATAGCCTGCTTGCGCAGCTCACGCGGGATCCGATCGAGGATCAGGATGCCGTCGAGATGGTCAATCTCGTGCTGGATGACGCGCGCCTCCAAGCCCTCGGCCTCTACAACCAGCTCTTTGCCCTGCGCATCCTGTGCGCGCACACGTACCCGTGCGGGTCGCTCAACCTCGACGTGCACACCAGGCAGACTGAGGCAGCCCTCCTCAAGCGTGTCGAGCTCCTCATCGGCCCATTCGATTGCGGGGTTGACGAGCGCCGTGAGAGGGTCGTCGCTATAGGCGCGGTATACGAGCACACGATGCAACACTCCGAGCTGGGTAGCCGCAAGGCCAATCCCAAGCGCGTCGTGCATCAGCTCCCCCATCTGCTCTATCTCCTCCGCCAAGGACTCGTCGAAGCGATCGACGGGCAATGCTGTCGTACGCAAGACAGGATCGCCGAACTTACGCACGTGGCGTAGGGCCGCATCGCGTCGCGCGCGAGTCTCGGGATCGAGCTCAGCTACGGTCGAAGGGCCCTCCTCGGGCTCGACCTCCGAGTCCATTACCTCTTCGTCGTTCATCACCGGAAGTCTACGGCGAGCCCAAGGGACTCGACTACTGAGGATCGACGTCGACGCTAAAAGCGACGCCTTTGTGCGCACGCGATTCCGCGGCGCGCCGAACCGCCGCGCCAACTTGGCGGATCACCGCGGAGCGGCCCTCAGGTGGTGCCTTGACAACCAAGACCTGGCGCTCGCGTCCCCGCAAGCGAAACAGGCCGGCCGGCCCCAGGACGCTACCTTCGGATCCTTCCAGGCCGGCGCGCACTGCCTCGGCCGCGGCGTGAGCGCGAGTGGACTGCTCGGCCGCGCAGACAACGCGCACGAGGCTCGAGAAGGGCGGATAGCCGAGCGCGCGGCGTCGCTGGAGCTCGCCCGCGAGAAAGCCGTCGCTGTCGTGTGCGGCCGCGTGAAGGATCGAGCGCGCCTGAGGCGTCATCGTCTGTACGAGCACCTGCCCCTCACCTCCGCGCCCGACGCGGCCGGCAAGCTGGCAGACGAGCGCAAACGTGCGCTCCTCCGCGCGGAAGTCCGGGAAGCGAAGGGTGGAGTCAGCGTCGAGTACCACACCAAGCGTGACATCAGGGAAATCGTGCCCCTTGGCCACCATCTGCGTTCCGATCAAAGCTCCTGCAGGCGCCTTTTGGAAACGGTTGAGCAAGCGTGCGACACCGTTGTATTTGACGTCTCCACCAACTCCCTCGCCTACCGTGTCGGCATCGAGTCGGAAAATAGGGAACTCGCCATCGTCGAGCGCATCGATGAGGTCATGCTGTAGACGCTCGGTGCCGGTTCCGTGGCGCGCGACCGATGTCGAGCCACAGGCGCAGCTGCGCGGGACAGGCTCATGGTGGCCACAGTGATGGCAGGCGACGATGCCACCGGCTCGGTGCAGGACCAGTGCGACATCGCATTGCGGACAGCCCCACACGCGCCCACAGGCGCGGCATGTGAGGAAGTTCGACCAACCACGGCGGTTAAGCAGCACGATCGCCTTGCCGCGCGCGGAGCGCACGTCGGCAAGCGCCTGGGCGGTTAGGGGGTGCAAGCCGTGCGCTTGCTCACGCATGTCGAGCACGCTCACCTGTGGCAGGGGCCGGCCGTCCACACGACGGCTGAGTCGCAGCAGCCCCGCGCCCGGGCCGCGAACGTCACCCGTATCGCCGATCGCCTCGTTGCTGTGCAGGCCGCGAACGCTACCCATGCCGCCGATCGTCTCATCGCCGCGCGGGCCGGGAGTGCTCCAGGCCGCATAGACGCTCTCCGGGCGCGGTGTGGCGCTGCCGAGCAAGAGCAGCGCTCCGCAGTCGCTCACGCGCCGAGCAGCGACGGTGCGCGCGTCATAGCGCGGGTCGCCCTCGTGCTTGTAGGAGGAGTCGTGCTCCTCGTCGACCACAATCAGGCCGAGATGCTCGATCGGGGCGAACACGGCCGAGCGCGGCCCGACGCACACGCGCGCCTCACCGACGCGCAAACGCCGCCACTCCTCGCGGCGCTGGGCGATCGTCAAACGGGAGTGAAGAACCGCGACCGTGTCGCCGAAGCGTTCGATGAAGCGGCCGACGATCTGGGGTGTGAGCGCGATCTCTGGGACGAGCACGATCACGCCACGTTCACGCTCCAATGCCTCGGCGGCGATCCGCAGGTATACCTCAGTCTTGCCCGAGCCGGTGATGCCGGCGAGCAAGCGCGTCTGTGGCGCCTGATCGGCGAGTGCCTGGCTTAGCTCGGCCAGCGCGGCGTGCTGCTCGACGGTTAGCGCAGGCGGCTCGGTGGTGCGCGCCCCCACCTGGATGTGAGCCGGACGTGGCGGAACAATTCGACGTTTGCGTCCACTCAACCGGCGCGTGGCGGCAGGCGGCAGGACCAGAGCGAGCGCCCGTGCGAGCGTCGAGCAGTACTCCTCAGCGAGCCACTCCGCGAGTGCCATCAGGTCGACTGGCAGGGTGGGTGGGCCTTCATCCACCGCGCGCAATGGGGCGAGAAGCTTCTCCTCCGCGATCTCGCTGTGATCAGAGAGCGCTGTGACAACCGCCAGGATCTCGCGTCGCCCGAACGGGACTACGAGCATCGATCCGACATCGACGCCCTCGCGCAACTCCTCAGGCAAGCGGTAGTCAAACGGCCCGCGCAAAGTGCGGGCCGTTGTCATCGGCTCAACCTGAGCGATCGCGGACACTTCGCCAGACTAGACCCGCTGCCGGACCACGCCTGTCATCCCCAGCATCAGGACATGGCACGGCGTAGACGTCAGACAGTTGAGTCGGGAGCGCGCCCTTTGGCGCCCAGGGAATTGGCGGGTGCCTGAAACTGGCGGGTATCTCTAGACGGTTGCGCCCGATGCCTGCAGTCCGGCGGCCGAGCGCAAGGCCTCCGCCTTGTCGGTCTTCTCCCAGGTGAAGTCGTGATCGTCGCGGCCGAAGTGACCGTAGGCGGCGGTCTTCTGATAGATCGGACGATGCAGTTTGAGCTCCTCGCGGAAGGCGCCTGGACGCAGATCGAAGTGCTCGTCGACCAACTGCGCGATCTTTCCGCGGCCGATCTTCTCGGTGCCAAATGTCTCGACCATGACCGACACCGGGTGGGCGACGCCAATCGCGTAGGCAACCTGTACCTCCGCGCGGTCGGCGAGACCGGCGGCGACGATGTTCTTGGCCACCCAGCGGGCGGCATAGGCGGCAGAGCGATCGACCTTGGAGGGGTCCTTGCCGGAGAAGGCGCCGCCACCGTGGCGAGCCATGCCACCGTAGGTATCGACGATGATCTTGCGCCCGGTGAGCCCACAATCGCCCATCGGGCCACCGATCACGAAACGCCCCGTGGGGTTGACGAGAAAATTCTTCATCAGCTTCTTCTCGTCGTAGAGCTCAGCCGGAAGCACCGGGCGCAAGACGTGCTCGAGCAGGTCGGGCTTGATCAGCGTGTCGGAGTCGATGCCGTCGGCATGCTGAGTGGAGATCAGGATCTTTTCGATCTCTACAGGCCGTCCGTCCTTGTAGCGGACCGTGACCTGGGTCTTGCCGTCGGGGCGCAGATAGGGCAGCACCTCACCCTTGCGCACCTCCGCGAGGCGCTTTGAGAGCTTGTGGGCCAGCGCGATCGGCAATGGCATCAGCTCCTCGGTCTCGTTCGAGGCGTAGCCGAACATCATCCCTTGGTCGCCCGCGCCGGCAATGTCGAGCTCATCCTCATCGGCGGGGTCATGGCGCGTCTCGTAGGCGGCGTCCACCCCTTGAGCGATGTCGGGGGACTGCTTGTCGATCGCGTTGATGACCGCGCAGGTATCGCAATCAAAGCCATAGATCGCGTTGTCGTAGCCGATCTTGCGCACCGTCTCACGCGCGATTTCCTGGATGTCGACGTAGGTATCTGTGGAGATCTCCCCAGAGACGACGATCAAGCCGGTGTTGACGAGCGTCTCGCAGGCGACACGGCCGTAGGGGTCGTCGGTGAGCACGGCGTCGAGCACGCCATCGGAGATCTGGTCGGCGATCTTGTCAGGGTGGCCCTCCGTGACCGACTCGGAGGT
This sequence comes from uncultured Solirubrobacterales bacterium, assembly GCA_963731565.1. GTDB lineage: Bacteria > Actinomycetota > Thermoleophilia > Solirubrobacterales > Solirubrobacteraceae > Palsa-744. Next base: position 2,096,979 of record CAVSWG010000001.1, on the reverse strand, counting down.
GAACAGGAACTCTTTATCGGAATGTTGGCTCATGGCTTGGGGATCGGCTCCACAGGTCTCGCGGGAAGAAGTGGCGGATAAGTCTATTCGTCGGGCCTGCCGGACCCAGAAAACCCGGCGGGAGACGCTAGGTAGCGCCGGCGGGAAACGCTAGGCAGCGCGCGTGCGAGCGTCGGTGCGGGTGCCGCGCTCCACGAAATCGATGATCAGCGGCACGCCATCCATGCCGTAGCGGGCGCGCAGGCGGTTCTCGATGAAATAGGCGTAGTCGCGCGTGACTCGTGCACGCGAGTTCACTTGAATGGCAAAACGTGGCGGGCTCTCCTCGATCTGGGCCATGTAGATCAGCTTCAAACGATGTTGGCTTGAGCCGCGACGCGTACCAACGGGCGGCTGGCGCGCTTGGACGGCCTCCGCGAGAAACCGGTTGAGCTCTGGCGTCGGGATGCGCCCGCGCCTGCGGTCACCGAGCGCCAGCGTCTCGGCGATCAAACGCGAGACATTGCGTCCGGTCTTGGCACTCGCGGTCAGCACACGCGGGCGCAAACGCAGCTTGGCGGCAACGACCGCGCGTTCGTGGTCGAGATCCTGCTCGGTGCCTTCGTGGAGATCCCACTTGTTGAGCACGATCGCCGTCGCGCAACCGGCCTTCATGGCGAGCTCGGCCACACGCAGATCCTGGGAGGTGACGCCATCGCTGGCGTCGCAAACGACGAGCGCGACATCGGCGCGCTCGGCCGCGCGCTGAGAACGCAGGGTTGTGTAGTACTCGACTGAGTCCGACACCTTCGACTGGCGGCGCATCCCAGCGGTGTCGATCAAGATCAGCTGGCGGCCGTCGACCTCCAGAGGCGTGTCGATCGCGTCGCGCGTAGTGCCGGCGACCTCCGAGACGATTACGCGCTCTTCACCGAGGAAGCGGTTGACGAGCGAGGACTTGCCCACATTTGGACGGCCGATCAGTGCAAGCCGGATGACGTCCTCGTCAACCTGCTCGTCCTCCTCCGCAGGGAGCAACTCCACTATCCGGTCGAGCAGGTCTCCCGTGCCAAGCCCCTGTGAAGCGGAGACAGCCAATGGCTCACCCAGGCCGAGACGGTGAAAATCGGCAGCAAGTGGCAGATCGGCAACGCCATCGCACTTGTTGGCGGCGACAATCACCGGCAAGGGAGCTCGGCGCAGCAGCTCTGCCATCTCCTCGTCGCCCGGACGGATTCCCGCGCGAGCATCCACGACGAGCACGCCCACCTGCGCGTCGGCCAGGCCCGCCCGGGCCTGCTCGCGAATCGAGCCGGACAGGGGATCCTCGTCTTGGAAGTCGACGCCGCCGGTGTCGATCAAGGTGAAAGTGCGCCCGTTCCACTCGCACTCGATCTCGTTGCGGTCGCGTGTGATCCCGGCTCGCTCGTGCACCACGGCCTCGCGCGAGCCAGCCAAGCGGTTCACAAGCGAGGACTTGCCCACGTTCGGATACCCGACTATCGCCACCTTCTGCATCAGAGGAGTATGACCGGCCGGAAGGCTCCTCTCCGATCGGGCAGTCCAGATTGCGCTCAGGCCGACGCGCGAGCGCTGCGTGCGAGACCTGCGATGTGCTCCACGACCTGCTCGATCGTCATGCCTGTCGTGTCGAGCACTACCGCTCCAGGAGCGGCTTGGAGCGGACTATGAGCACGAGTGGAGTCGCGCTCGTCGCGCAATGCCTGCTCGGCCATGACTGTCGCTTGATCGCCACCCAGCTCGGCGGCTCGCCGGCGGGCACGCTCCGCGGGATCAGCGGTCAGGTACAGCTTCAGCTCGGCATCGGGTGCGACGACTGTGCCGATGTCGCGACCCTCCGCCACCCAATCGCCGCCCGCGATCAGCTCGCGCTGCTTGGCCACGAGCGCGGAGCGCACCCCAGGATCGGAGGCGATGCGCGAGGCGGCCTCGGAGACCTCGGGCGTGCGGATCGCCTCGCTGACATTACGCCCGTCGAGCAGTACGCGTGCAGGTGAGTGCTCCGCGCCCGCCGCGAGCTCAATCTGGGCAGAGCTCGCGAGCACGGCCGGAGCGTCGTCGGGAGCTTCGAGCGCAAGCAAGCCAACGCAGCGGTACATCGCGCCACTGTCCAGGTAGGTGAAGCCGAGCCTCCGGGCGAGCGCCCGCGCCACGGTTGACTTGCCGGCCCCCGCGGGGCCATCGATCGCGATCAGCATTGAAGCGGACGATAGTCGCGCGAGGTCGGACATAGCAGCCAACTTTGACTTGACTCGATCTTGAACACTGGCCAGTTGGTGAGTGAGTCTCAGTCCCGCCTGCCCAGGATCCTGCGCCGGACTAGGAAAGTGCCGCCATGTCCTCCACAAACCCCGGGTAGGACACGTCCGCCGCCTCCATCCCGCGCACGGTGACTCCCTCGCGCGAGGCTAGTCCTGCCACCGCCCCCAGCATCGCCATGCGGTGGTCGCCGGCGGCATCAATCGTGCCGCCCCTGAGACCACCACCCCCCCGTACGGCGAAGCCGTCGTCGGTCGCCTCGATCTCAGCGCCCAGTCCGCGCAAGCCATCCACAACCGTGGCTATCCGGTCGGACTCCTTCAGGCGCAACTCCTGGGCGCCGCGCACCACCGTCTCCCCCTCCGCAAAGCAGCCGAGCAAGGCCACCAAAGGCAGCTCGTCGATCGCGAGCGGAACCTCCTCGGGCTCGACTGTCGTCCCCTCGAGCGCCCCATGGGCCACGTCGAGGTCGCAGATCGGCTCTTGGGCAATCAGCTCCCCGCTTTCGTCCTCGAGGTCACCAAGCACGATGCCTCTCATGCGTTGCAGAATGCGCAAAAAGCCTGTGCGCGTCCAGTTGGCGCCGACGGCGCGAATCAACAGGCGCGAGCCGGGTACGAGCACTCCCGCCGCGATCGCGAATGCCGCTGAGCTGGGATCGCTCGGCACGACAACACGGTCGAGCACGAGCTCATCGGCGTTGACGACGGTCACGTGGCGTCCGTTGCGATGGATATTGACTCCCGCGCGCAGGAGCATGCGCTCAGTGTGGTCACGACTGCGCGCAGGCTCGCCAACTGTGGTCGCCCCGTCCGCGGCAAGCGCCGCCAAGAGAATGCAGGACTTGACCTGCGCGGAGGCGATCGGCAACTCGTAGGCGATCGAGCGCAGCCTGGCGCCTTTGATCCTGAATGGGGGGAAGCGGCCATCGCGAGCATCCAGCTCGGCACCCATGAAACGCAAAGGCTCAGCCACGCGGTCGACCGGGCGCCGACGGATCGACTCATCGCCGTCGAGCGTGAACGAGCGCCCCTCCTGGGCCGCCAGCCAGCCGGGCAAGAGCCGCAGCAGCGTGCCCGCGTTGCCTACGTCGATCGTCCCTGCCGGCACCCGTGCCTCGCGCAGGCCCGTGCCGCGCACAGTGATAACTCCGTCGCGCTCGTCCACGAGTGCCCCAAGCGCCCTGACCGCCGCAAGCGTGGAGTCGGTGTCAGCCGCGTGCAGATAATTCTCGATCCGGGTCGGCTCGGAGGCCATCGCGCCGAGCAAAGCCGCCCGGTGGGAGATCGACTTGTCGGCCGGAGCGGTCAGCTCTCCGTGCAACCCATTTGAGGGCTCGAAGCGTACGTCCATCGCCTTCTACCCTACGGACCCGCGACCAAGCCGGCACGCCGGAGCCGCTCGCGCTCGACGCGGGCGCTCTCATTCCACGCGGCAAGTGCATGGGCGTCGCCCTCGCGCAGCGCATGGCGCACCCGCTCGAGTTCTTCGATCGCGCAACCGAGCGCCTCGGCGAGCAGATCCCCGTTGGACATGTAGATATCAGTCCAAATTGCCGTATTGGCGCCCGCTACGCGTGTGGCATCTCGAAACGAGGGTCCAGGGCCAAGCGTGCCATCGCCCACCTTCGCCTCGCCGGACTCTACTGCCCGCAGCGCCTGAGCCACGAGCACGTTGGCCAGCACGTGCGGCAGGTGCGAGACGCTTGCCATCAAGCGGTCGTGAACCTCCGGGTCGATCGTGACGGGGCGTGCGCCGATCGCTTCGATCAGTCCAAGCAAGCTCTCCACCACCGAGCGTCCAACCACAGGTGTGAGATACCAAGTGGCTCCCTCAAACAGGTCCTTCCGCGCATTGGCTACGCCACCCTTCTCGGCTCCTGCCAAGGGATGTCCAGCGACGAAGCGCGGATCGGCGATGGCGTCGGCGATCGCACGCTTGGTGGAGCCGACGTCGCTCACTACACACTCCGCGCTCGCGGCCTCCAAGGCCAAGCCCACGGTCCTTATGGATGCCCCGACTGGGGTGGCGACGAACACAACGTCCGCACCGCTCACAGCGTCGGCTATCGCAAATGCGGGCTCGTCGATCGCACCGACCTCGACAGCGCTCGAGAGGGCCGCGCTGTCGGGGTCATAGCCCACGACCCAAGCTTCTGCGCGAGCGCGCGCTGCCAGGCCGATGGAGCCCCCGATCAGCCCGACCCCGAGCACAGCAACCTTCACGCGGTGCTGAACACCTTCCCCGCAAGCGCGGCCACGCTCTCCACAGCGGCCACGTACTCGGCGAAATCATCGGCCAAGAGCGCCTGTGGGCCGTCACAGAGAGCCTCGTCGGGATTCGGGTGCACCTCGACGATGATCCCATCCGCCCCGGCGGCGGCGGCGGCGAGCGACATCGGCGCCACAAGCGAGCGCCGCCCGGCCGCGTGGCTCGGATCGACGACCACCGGCAGGTGCGATAGCTCTTTGAGCACAGGCACCGCTTGAAGGTCGAGCGTTGTGCGGTAGCTGTTCTCGAATGTCTTTATCCCGCGCTCGCACAGCATTACGTCGCGGTTGCCTTCCTTGAGTACGTACTCAGCGGCCATGAGCAGCTCATCAAGCGTCGCGGACAGTCCGCGCTTGAGCAGCACCGGACAGCGGGAGCGGCCGATCTCTGCCAGCAAGGGGAAGTTCTGCATATTGCGCGCACCAACTTGGATCACGTCGGCAACCTCGAGCACCGGCTCCAGGTCACGTGCATCCATCAGCTCGGTCACGATCGGCAGGCCGGTGCGCTCCTTCGCCTCAGCGAGCAGGCGCAGACCCTCCTGGCCGAGACCTTGGAAGGCATATGGGGAGGTGCGCGGCTTGTAGGCGCCGCCACGAAGCATCGCCACACCGGCGTCCTTTACGACATCGGCCGTCTCCAAGAGCTGCTCGCGCGATTCCACCGTGCACGGACCCGCGATCAAGGCGAAGTGCTCGCCACCGATCTTGCGACCTTCGATGTCGATCACGGTACGCTCGCCGTGACGAATCTGGGAGGAGGCGAGCTTGTAGGGCTTGAGGATCGGCATCACACGATCCACGCCGGGCTGCCCTTCCAAGCCAAGGCTTTCCACGTTGACGTCCTGCTCTACGTCGCCGATCGCGCCGATCACGGTCAGTCGGGCGCCCTTGATCGGGTGCGCGAGCGCACCGGCGCCCTCAATCCTTTCGATTACCGCGTCGATCTCTTCATCGGTGGCGGTCTCCTTCATGACGATCATCATTGCTTCATCCTTTCAAAGTGACGGGTTGGTCGTGTGAGCGTGGCCCGGAGCGGCGCTCGGTTCCATGAGGAACCCGGATGCGGCCTGATTCGCCCTCCCGCTCACAGCTGGAGGCCAGGCCGGAGCGCCTAGCTAAATCGCCAGGCGCAGCGGAACGACCAATACGACGCGCGGAGTGAGACTGCGGATGTCGAGATGGCCGTCTGCATGATCGTCTACTTGGTTTGTAGCAGACCTCAGAGGGTTTCGGCAAGCGCGTCAAGGAAGATTGCGTTCTCCTCCGAGGTGCCATAGGTGACGCGCAGCGCGCCTGGCTTGCCGAGCGCACCTCCGCCGCGCACGAGCACGCCGCGCTCGGCCAGTCCCCGCATCACTTCGGCCTCGCGCTCCGCTGCTTGCTCAGTGGTCTCCCCGCCGAGGTCGAACCAGCAGAAGTTGGCCTGTGATTCGGCCGGCTCGATTCCTAGCGCGCGCAGGCGCTCATCGACCGATATGCGCTCGGCGATCGTGCGTGTGACTCGCTCGGTCACGGCGTCCTGATGAGAGAGCGCCTCCACGGCCGCGACCTGCGCGACAGCGTTGCAAAAGAACGGCTGGCGTACTTGGTCGACGGCGCGCGGCACGTCCTCAGAGCCACATAGGGCAAATCCGACGCGTAGGCCGCACAGCCCGTATACCTTCGAGAAAGTGCGCAGCAACACTAGGTTGGGGTAACGCGCGAGCAGCTCGACCGAAGCATCGGGATCCTCGAGCAGATTGAACTCGCAGTAGGCCTCGTCGAGGATCACGCATACGTGGCGCGGTACGTCTGCGAGAAAATCTGCGATTTCCGCTAGTGGCAAGGCGGTGCTTGTCGGGTTGTTTGGATTGCACACGATCACCAAGCGCGTGGCGACTGTGATCTCCCGCAACATCCCCTGCAGGTTGTGGCGCTCGTGGGCGTCGAGCGGGACCGTCACCGCGCGCGCACCGGAGGCGGCACTCAGGTGTGGATAGACGGAGAACGACGGCCACGCGTACACAAGCTCCGCTCCAGGCTCGAGCAGAGCCTCGCCGGCCGCGAGCAGAATGTCGCACGAGCCGTTGCCGATCGCGATGCGCTCGACCGGCACGCCGTAGCGATCAGATAGGCGCTCACGCAGCAGGGAGTTCATCGGGTCCGGGTAGCGGTTGAGCGTCGGCAAGGCCGCTTGGATCGCGTCGAGAACCGCCGGGAGCGGCGACCAGGGCGTCTCGTTGGAGGCCAGCTTGACCCTGGGCGCCCGCTGTGCGTAGCCGCCTGCCGCGGGGTATGAGGGGATGCGCGTAATGCGCTCTGAGAACTCGAGGGGCATCGTCGCTGCCTATTGTGGCGGATGGTCGGGCCGAGCCTCTATTCCGCGCCCTTGCCCTGCTCTGAGGAGCGCCAATCGCCAGTCGCTCTCCCTACTGTGCCGCCTGCAGATCTGCCCGCAGAGTTGCCGCCTCGCGCAGATACACGTGCTTGGCTTCATGATCTTCGTCCGCGTAGTAGTGAATGAGCACGCGAATCACACGACGTAAAGAACCGGGTACCGGGATCTCGCGTGCGCACAACAGCGGCACGCGCTCGAAGCCCAAGGCGCGCGCGGCGACCGCGGGGAACTCAGCGGAGAGGTCATCGGTGACCGTGAAGATGCAGCTCACGACGTGCTCGGGCACAAGCGCATTGCGCTCCATGATCTCCTTCATCAACTCGCTCGTGGCGCTGAGGATCTCCTGCGAGTCGTCCCGGGGCACCGAGATCGCGCCCCTCAGGGCATACAGGCGTGGCGGCATCGGCGCGATTCTTTCAGAGCCAGCCACGGAGTCCTCGCTCACGACTTGCGCCCTGGCCAACGCCTCTTCGACGGACCGGACGTGGGTGGCGCAGATTGCTTGCGATCCTCTGGACCTCCGCGCAGGCGCGCAAGCTCGGCCTCGCTGAGCTCTCGAGACGCACCAGACGTGAGCTCTCCTAGCTTCAGCCGCCCGAACGCGATGCGCTCGAGCGCGAGGACTGGATGACCCACGGCCTCGCACATACGCCGCACCTGTCGGTTGCGACCCTCATGGATCGTCACTTCCAAAACGCCCTGTCCCACCCGCCGTACCTGCGCGGGAGCGGTCATCCCGTCCTCCAAGCGCACCCCCGCTCGCAGCTTGACAAGCGCACTCTCGACCAGAGGCCCCCCACCCACGCGCACGCGGTAGGTCTTGGGCACTTCAAAGCTCGGGTGCGTCAAGCGCTGCGCGAGCTCGCCGTCGTTGGTGAGCAGGATCAGCCCGCTCGAGTCGGCGTCGAGTCGCCCTACGGGATAGAGCCGCCGCGACTCGTATGCGACGAGCGACACCACCGTCGGGCGACCGTGAGTGTCTTGTGCTGTGCTCAACACTCCGAGCGGCTTGTTGACCGCATAGACGACTGGTTGCTCAGGTCCCGCGATCGCGGCCCCATCAACCGTAAAAGTGCACCGCTCGTCGACGTCGCGCGCGGGATCGAGCACGACTTGCCCAGCGACGGTCACTCGGCCTTCGACGATCATCGTCTCAGCGGCGCGGCGCGAAGCCACGCCCGCATGGGCCAGATACTTGGCAAGGCGCATGGACTGCAACGATAGGGGTATGGACCTCCAGTATCTCGATCGGACCCTGACCGCGAACGGCCAGCCCTCCTTCCGCGCGCGCCAGGTGTGGGAGTGGGCCGCCAAGGGCGTCTCGGGCTACGAGCAGATGACAAACCTGCCCGCCCCACTGCGGGAGTGGCTGGGCGAGAACGTTCCGTTCTCGAGCCTCCAGCTGCGTGAGCAGCGCACAGCAAGCGACGGGACTGTCAAGGCGCTGTTCGCGACTGCGGATGAGCGACCGCTCGAGGCTGTGCTGATGCGCTATCGCGATGGACGCAACTCGATCTGCGTGTCTTCGCAGTCGGGCTGTCCTTTGACGTGCACGTTCTGCGCTACGGGCCAAATGAGGTTCGGACGCAACCTCACAACCTCTGAGATAGTCGAGCAGGCACTTCACTTCAGACGCATGACAGCGATCGACCATTGCGTATTCATGGGCATGGGCGAGCCGATGCTCAACCTCGAGAACGTGCTCGGTGCTTGCGAGCGACTGCCCGATGTTGGCATAACGCATCGCCGCACCGCCATATCCACGGTTGGCTGGATCCCTGGCATCGAAGCGTTGACCGAGCAGGACATGCCGCTGCGTCTCGCTCTCTCCCTGCATGCGGCCGACGAAGCGTTGCGCAGCGAGTTGATGCCTGTCAACGAGCGCTATCCGCTTGCCGATGTGATCGATGCTTGCAGAGCCTTCTATGAGCGAAAGCGACGGCGGGTATTCGTCGAGTACGTGATGCTGGCGGGCGTCAACGACCGCTACGAGCAGGCCGTGACACTTGCAAAGTTGCTTGGGCCACGCGGACCAGGCGAGCAGCCACGCATGTTCAAGGTCAATCTAATCCCTTACAACCCCACCGACTCGCCTTATGAGGGTTCCAGTCGCGATTCGATCGCGGCATTCAAGGGTGCTCTCGATGCACGCGGCATCCAAGCGACTGTCCGTCTCACCCGTGGCCGCGACATAGATGCTGCGTGTGGACAGCTCGCGGCGCGTGCTGCCTGACTTTGAGAATCGCGGCCCAGGGACACTCAGACCCGAACGCTGTTCAGCAGAAGACGCTGCCAGGGCGTTACTGAAGCTCGGGCTGAGACCCGCCGCCCGCCCTTGCCTCGCCTGCGCGTAGCAATCTGTCGCGCAGCTCGGCCTGCTCCTCGGGACTCGGGTCCCATTGCCCGATGTCAGGCAGCTCGTCGAGCGAGCGCAGCCCGAAAAGCTTTAGGAACTGCTTCGTCGTGCGGTACATGACCGCGCCGAACTGGGAGCGCCCGGACTCTTCCACCAGGCCTCGCTCGAGCAGCGTGGAAGCCGCGGAATCGGCGCTCACACCGCGAATGCGGGTAATCTCCGGGCGAGAGATCGGCTGAAGGTAGGCGACAATTGCGAGCGTCTCTGCTTGTGCTGGTGTCAGCACTGAGGCACGCGGACGACTGAACAGGCGCCTGGCGGCCTCCTCTGTCTCCGGGTCGCTTGCGAAAGTGAAGCCCCCTCCCAACTCACGCAGGTGAATGCCAGTACGCCCGGGCGCATAACGTTCGGCCAGCTCCGCAAGCGCCGCGATCACACACAGCTCCTCGCTTGCGGCGGCATCTGAAAGCTCCTGCGGGCTGAGTGGGTCGGGCGCGAGAAATAGCAGCGCCTCGACTGTGCGGATGAGCTGCGGCTCTGGCTCAGGCAATCCCTTGATATCGAGCGCGCTGCCATCTTGAGCGACGGCAGCGCCGTCATCGCCATCCGCCTCGACATCCGCGGTCTCGGGCTCAACCCCGCCCGCAAACTCAACGCCCTGGTGCTCCTCGTCTTGGCTTGAGTCGCTCAGCTGCTCTGGCTCGACGTCGGTGACAGACACATCGTCTTGATCGGCAGATGACTGTTGATCCTCAAGCGCCGGCCGATCCCGCCCCTGCTCATCTGCCTGCCTGCCTGGCCCCCGGGATGGGGGGTCCCCCGGTGTGGGGGGTCCCCCGCCATAGGGGGCGTCCCAAGGGGTATCGCTCATCCCGCTTGTGCCCGCGCGGGTGCGCGTGCCTGCAGGGATTCTGCGGAGGCGGCATGGACGGCGATCTCGCCGAAGTTCTCACCCTGCTCCCACCACGCCTCGCCGCGCTTGTAGAGCTCCAACAGCGCGAACACAGTGACAGCGACGGTCATGCGATCCTCGCCGCGCACCGCCTCGTCGAAAGAGAAATCGCCGCGCCTGAGCAGCTCGCGCAGGCGATCGAGGCGCTCGGCGACGGTGACGCGCTGGATCGAGATGTGGCGCAGGTTGATCGTGGGCGGCATCCGCAGGAGCCGCCCTATCGCTTGGCCGAGCACCGCCGCGTCCTGCGACCCATCCGTCGGTGCGGCGACCGAGTTGCGCAGATGAGCGGGCAGGGGCGCACTGCGAAAGCGCACGCCGTCCTCGCGCTTGAACAGCTCCATGAGGTGGGTCGAGGCCGAGCGGTAGCGTCGCGCTTGGAGCATCCGCTCGAGCAGCTCCTCCGCGGCCTCGCCCGGCTCGATGTCGAGTAGCTCCTCACCGTCCTCGGCGAGCATCAGGCGCGACTTCAGTTCCAAGAGCGCCGCGATCAAGACGATGAACTCCGTCGCCGTCTCCAAGTCGAGCTCGCCGCGCCCCTCGAGGTAGTCGAGGTAGGCAAGCACCACATCTGCCAGCTCAAGCTCGAGCAAGTCAACCTCCTCGCGTAGGACCAGGGCAAGCAGCAGGTCGAAGGGACCGTTGAAGATCTCGAGGTCCAGATCGAGGGCGGGAAGCGTCACCGGCCTACCGTATCGGTCGCCCCCGACGGCGTGAGCCATTGCGGTCCGTATTGCTCGAAAAGGGGTGCCCTACGCGCGCGCGTAGGGCACCCCGAAATAGAGCAACAGTCTTCCCAGCAATGCCCCTAGCAGCAGCCTGCCAGAAGCCGCCCCGGACCGCCGCAACACTCAGCCAGCCTGAGCTTTTTCACCGAGTCGCGCGCTCTGTCCCAGCTCAGCCGGCAGAGTGACTGGCGCGTGGCTGACCCACCCCCATACACTCGCGCACCTCGGCGAGCGTCTTGGAGGCAATCGCACGCGCGCGCTCGGCCCCCTCGGCGAGCACGGCCTCGAGCGCCGCCTCGGAGGCTCGCAGCTCGACGTAGCGCTCGCGCACCGGAGCCAGCATCTCGACAACCGCCTCCCCCACAGCGGCCTTCAGATCGCCGTAGCCGCGAGCGTCACGCATATCCGCTTCGACTTGCTCGGGCGAGACGTCTCGTGCCACGGCGAGGATGTCGATCAGGTTCGAGACCCCCGGCTTCTCGGGCGAGCGCTCGATCTCACGGCCGGAGTCGGTGACGGCCGACTTGAACTTCTTGAGGATCGCCGAGGGCTCGTCGAGCACGTAGACAGTGCCCTGCTCGGACCCGCTCGTGGTGGACATCTTGCGCGTGGGATCTTGCAGATCCATGATACGCGCGCCGATCGCGGGGATGCGATGCTCGGGAACCACCAACACCTCCCTGCCAGCGCCGAAGCGCGCGTTGAAGCGGCGTGCCACGTCGCGCATCAGCTCGAGATGCTCACGCTGGTCCTCCCCCACCGGCACCTCCTGGGCCCGGTAGGCAAGCACGTCAGCTGCCTGCAGGACCGGGTAGAGCAGCAGACCGGCCGAGACGAGCTCGCGCTGAAGCACCGACTTGTCGCGGAACTGGTGCATGCGCTGCAAGCGTCCCAGCTCGGTCACTGAGCACAAGAGCCAGGTCAGCTCGCTGTGCTCGGGCACGTCGCCTTGACGGAAAAGGATGCAGCGCTTGGGGTCAAGCCCGGAGGCAAGCAACAGGGCGGTCAGGTCATAGAGGCTGCGACGCAACTCAGCCGGTTCGTAGGCAACGGTAATCGCATGTAGGTCGACGATGCAGTAGAGCGCCTCACCGCGATCCTGCCCGGTTATGTACTGGCGGATGGCGCCAATGTAGTTGCCGAGATGCTTGGTACCGGTGGGCTGGATGCCGGAGAAGATGCGCATGGCGAGCCAGGCTACAAGGAAGCAGCGCGCGCCGCCCAGGCGTGGCTGGAGTGACTTAGAGCGCCTGCCGGATCACGGGCCGCTTGGCCGCGCCGACCTCGTCCAGGCGGCGCACCGGGGTGGTGTAGGGCGCCTGAAGAGCAATCTCGGGGTTCTCGGCTGCCTCGAGCAATATCTCCGCGATCGCCTCGGCGAAGGAATCGAGCGTCTCCTTGGTCTCGGTCTCGGTCGGCTCGACCATCAAGGCCTCCTCGACGAGCAAGGGGAAGTAGACGGTCGGCGGGTGGTAGCCATAATCGAGCAGGCGCTTGGCGAGGTCGAGCGTCTTGATCTTCAAGGCGCGCTTCATTGGGCCACCAGAGAGAACGAACTCGTGCAGGCAAAGCTCGCCGTAGGCGAGCGGCAAGTGCTCGCAGGCACCTAGCTGGCGCAGACGCGCAAGCAGGTAGTTGGCGTTCAGGACAGCCGTCTCGGAGGCATCCTTCAACCCGGGAGCCCCTAGCGAGCAGATGTACGCGTAGGAGCGAACGAAGCAGCCGTAGTTTCCCTGGAAGCCGCGCAGACGGCCGATCGAGCGGGACACGGATACCTCGTCTGAGGACGTGCCGCCCGAGCCACCTTCGTGGCCCCCAGAAGCGCCTTCGACGAGGTCGAACGAGCCATCCTCGCCGCACACGATGCGGGGCACGGGCAGGAACGGCTCAATCCGCTCGGATACGGCGATTGGCCCCGATCCAGGCCCACCACCCCCGTGTGGTTGGGTGAAGGACTTGTGCAGGTTGAAGTGGACGATGTCAAAGCCCATGTCCCCGGGCCGGGAGAGGCCCATGACGGCGTTGAGGTTGGCGCCGTCGTAGTAGAGCGTGGCCCCCACCTCATGCACGAGGCGCGCGATCTCCTGGATGTTCGGGTCGAACAGACCGAGCGTGTTGGGGTTGGTGAGCATCAGGCAAGCCACGTCACGGTCGGCCTTGGCGCGCAGATCGTCGAGGTCGACGCCACCATCGGCGTTGGTGGCAACCTTGACGACCTCGAATCCGGCCATCGTGACGGTCGCGGGATTGGTGCCATGAGCGGTGTCGGGCGTGAGCACCTTGTGGCGCGTCTCACCGCGAGCCTCGTGGTAGGCACGGGTGAGCAAGACTCCCGCGAGCTCGCCGTGGGAACCCGCGGAGGGTTGCAGGCACACGTGCGGCAAGCCCGATATCTCCGCGAGGGCTCTCTCGAGGTTGAACATCAGCTCGAGCGCTCCTTGCGCGCGCTCGGGGTCCTGCAAAGGGTGCAAGCGGGCGTGTCCGGCAAGGGCCGCGACGCGCTCGTGCAGGCGAGGGTTGTGCTTCATCGTGCAAGAGCCAAGTGGGTAGAAGCCGGAGTCGAGGTCGAAGTTGCGCTTGGAGACGCGCACGTAGTGGCGCACGATCTCTGGCTCTGAGACCTCAGGCAAGCGAGGCGGCTGGGCGCGGCGCAAGTGGGCCGGTAGGAGCTCTTGCACGGGCACATCGGGCACGTCCAGGTCGGGGCACTGGAAGGCGCGCCGGCCGGGCGCGCCGCGCTCGAAGATCGTGACGGCCGGCTCACGCTGGAGCGGTGTGTCGGTTCCCCGTGAGGGGGGCCTGCGCGCGGGCGCGTACGCGCGCGTAGGGGTGCCATTTTCGTTCATGCCAACACCTCAGCCGCCGCTACTGGGATCGGGCTCATGAGTGCGCACCTACCTCGACTGGGTGGGCAGCCTTCCCCTCACGCTCTTGAGGGTGAGCCCCCTCACCCGGCGAGCCGCGCTCGGCGCTGATCGCCTCGCCGAGCACCGCGGCAAGCCGGTCAATATCGGCCCGGGAGCGCCGCTCGGTGATCGCAACGAGCAGCCCGCCACGGTCCTCGTCGCGCCCTGTGAGCGCGTGCAGGTCGGCACCGGGATTGACGCCCTCGGCGGCACAGCGCCGACGTACGGCGGCCACGTCGGCATCCAGCCGCAGCGCGAACTCGCGAATGACTGGCTGGGAGTGAAGCGCTGCGACACCGTCGAGCGTGCACAAGGTCTCACGTGCGTAATGGGTGCGCTTGAGCAGAAGCTCCCCTAGCTCGACCAACCCGCGACGACCAAGCCACGACAGGTAGACGACCCCGGCCAGAGCATTGAGCGCCTGGGAGGTGCAGATGTTAGAGGTGGCCTTCTCGCGACGGATGTGCTGCTCGCGCGTCTGCAAGGTGAGCACGAAGCCGCGACGACCGTCGACATCGACGGTCTCGCCGGCGATGCGACCGGGCATGCGCCGCAGGTAGGCCTCGCGGGCGGCGAAGAAACCAAACGAAGGGCCGCCGAAGTCGAGCCGGTTGCCAAGCGATTGGCCCTCCCCCACGGCTACGTCTACACCGCACTCCCCGGGCGGGGTGAGAATTCCAAGTACGATCGGGTCGACCTGGGCGATCGTGACAAGCTGCTCGCCACCGGCCTGCTTGGCAGCGGCGCAGAGCGCGGCTGCGTCCTCGAGGGCACCGTAGAAGTTGGGTTGGGCGAGGATCGCGGCTGAGGTGTCCTCGTCGATTGCCTCAGCCCACGCGTCGGGGTCGGTGACGCCGTCGCGAAGCGGTACCTCGACGACCTCGATGGAGTAGCCGTGCGCATAGGTGCGCAAGGTGGCAAGCGTGTGAGGATGCAAGCCGGCCGAGACGACAAAGCGCGTGCGGCCGTTGTGGAGCTTTGCTAGGTAGCCGGCGGAGGCGACCGCGCTTGGACCCTCATAGACGGAGGCGTTCGAGACTGGCAGTCCGGTTAGCTCTGAGATGGCGGTTTGATACTCGAACATGACCTGCAGGCCGCCCTGGGAGATCTCCGGCTGATAAGGGGTGTAGGGAGTGAGGAACTCCGAGCGCTCCATGAGCATGTCGACGATCGAAGGGACGTAGTGGTCGTACATGCCGGCGCCAAGGAAGGAGAGCTCGTCCTCGCTGCTGACGTTGCGTGCGGCCAGCGAGCGCAGGTGCTCGTAGACCTCTTGCTCGCCCATCCCCTCGGGCAGGTCGAGTGGGCGTTCGAGACGCACCTCTGCTGGGATCTGACGTTCGAAGATCTCCTGCACGGAGGAGACCCCGATCGCCGCGAGCATCGCGGCGAGATCGCTGTCTGTGACTGATGTGTATTGAGTCAAGTGAGGATGAGCGTAGCCGCTGCGCGCGAGGGCTCCGTCAGCTGCCCAAGCCGGCTGAGTAGGTGCCGGCGTCGAGCAAAGTGTCGCGCTCGGAGGGATCGGACAGGCGCACCTTCACAAGCCAGCCCTCGCCGTAAGGGTCATCGTTGATCGAGTTGGGACTGTCGGCCAAGGCGTGGTTGACCTCGACGATCTCACCGGAGAGGGGCGCAACGACATCGGAGACGGCCTTGACGGACTCAACCTCGGCGTAGGGCTCGTCCTTGACGAGCTGAGTGCCGGGTGAGGGCGGTTCGAAGAAGACGACCTCGCCGAGCGCGTCCTGAGCGAACCAGGTGATGCCGAGCGTGGCGATGTCCGGCTCGGAGGGGTCGATGCGTGCCCAGTCGTGCTCGGGGTGATACAGGAGGTCGTCTGGGTAAGTCACGTCGGCCATTGGCGGGCCTCCTCGGTCGTCGCTGTGGTGGAAAGGGTATTTATCGGATGGGACGGCATTTGCTTGGATGAGACGGCGTTGCGTGGCGGGCTCGGCTACATCGGGCAAGCTATACAGACCAGAGGCGTTGTGACGGTGAGGCGTGCCCGTGGCTCAAGCCTGCTTTGCGACGAATGGCTTGGCGTGAACGTGTGCGTCGCGCAGGCGCCCACGGACATCTATTTGCAGTGGCGTGCCGACGGCGGCGCACTCGGCAGGCACGTATGCCAGTCCGATGCCGATGTCCAGGCATGGTGAGAGCGTGCCGCTCGTGACAACGCCGCCGCCAACGACTGGGTTGCCTTGACGGGCAATACCGGGACCGTCGAGCTGGAACGCGACGAGCTTCTCGGGCGGCCCAGAGGCACGCACCGCGCGGATGGGCTCCGAGCCAATGAAGCCCGTGTCCTCGCGACAGCACCAACCGAGGCTGGCTTCGATCGGGTTGCGCTCGAGCGAGAGGTCGTTGCCGTATAGGTGAAAACAGGCCTCCAGGCGCAGTGTGTCGCGCGCGCCGAGGCCTGCGGGTGTGGCGCCGCGGTGGCAGAGCTCGTCCCACAGGGCTGGCGCGTCCTCGGGAGCGAGCAGCAGCTCGACGCCCTCCTCGCCCGTGTAGCCGGTGCCGCAGACGAGCACCTCGGCGCCGGAGAGCCGGCGCATAGAGGCCGTCATACGACTAGGCAGTGGAGCGTCGGAGATGGCCTGCACGATCTCGCGCGCAAGCGGGCCTTGGACGGCGAGCATCGCGTAGGCGTCGATGCGGTCGTGGATCTCCACATCGAAGTCGCCGGCATGGGAGCGAAACCAGGCGAGGTCGCGTTCGTGGTTGGAGGCGTTGGTGACCGTCAGGTAGCGGCCGGGCTCGAGACGATAAGTGAACAGGTCGTCGAGCACGCCGCCGCGCTCATCACAGAGGACGCTGTATTGCGAGCCGCCGACCGCGATCTTTGACACGTCGTTGGAGAGCAGGCGTTGCAAGAGAGCCTCAGCGCCGGGGCCTACGGTCTCGATCTCCCCCATGTGCGAGACGTCGAAGATCCCGCAGCGCTCGCGCACGGCCATGTGCTCGGCGCGCACGCCATCGGGGTACTGAACGGGCATCTCCCAGCCAGCGAAGTCCACAATCTTTGCGCCGGCCGCGACGTGGCGCTCGTAGAGGGAGGTGCGAAGCACGGCGCGCAGACTATCGACAGCAATCGACTTTGCTGTGCGGGGAGGTACATGTACCTCCCCGCGACAAGCCGCATGCGGCTTGTCGTCCGAGGGGCGCATGCGCCCCTCGGCATCCCCGCACATGTGCGGGGATGGACTACATCAACGCAGGAACGGCGGGACGTCGATGTCGTCGTCGGAGATCTCCAAGGCGGAGCGCTGGCGATCGTCGATGCGCGGCCCACGGTCTGGGCGGCCTTCGCGGCCCTCGCGGCGCTTGCGGTCGCCGCGTACGGCGCGGCCGGGACGGTGGTCAAAGCCTGTGCCGATCACGGTAACGCGCACCTCGTCGGCCATGGCCTCGTCGATGACGGCGCCGAAGATGATGTTGGCGTTGGGGTCGGCCGCGTTCTGGATGATCTCGGCGGCGTCGTTGACCTCGAACAGGCCGAGATCTTTGCCGCCGGTGATGTTCAGCAGGATGCCCGTGGCCCCATCGACCGACTCTTCCAACAGCGGCGAGGAGATCGCAGCGCGGGCGGCGTCGGCGCAACGGGCCTCACCGCCGGCTGTGCCGATGCCCATCAAGGCGGAGCCGGCGTCGTGCATGATCGTGCGCACGTCAGCGAAGTCGAGGTTGATCAGACCTGGGATCGTGATCAGGTCGGTGATGCCTTGGACTCCTTGACGCAGGACGTTGTCGGCCTCGCGGAAGGCATCGAGCATTGAGGTGCGTCGCTCCACGACCGCCAAGAGCTTCTCGTTGGGAATCACGATCAAGGTGTCGACGACCTCACGCAGGCGCTCGATTCCCTCGATCGCCTGACGGCCGCGCTGAGAGCCCTCGAACTCGAACGGGCGTGTGACCACACCGACGGTGAGCGCGCCGATCTCGTTCTTGGCGATCTCGGCGATCACAGGGGCCGCGCCGGTGCCGGTGCCGCCGCCCTCGCCCGCGGTGACGAAAACCATGTCGGCGCCCTTCAGCGCCTCCTTGATGTCATCGCGTGACTCGGCCGCCGAGGCGAAGCCGACCTCGGGGTTGGCGCCTGCGCCGAGGCCATGCGTGGACTCGTGGCCGATGTTGAGCTTGATGTCGGCGTCGCACATCGCGAGCGCCTGGGCATCGGTGTTAGCGGCGATGAACTCCACGCCGCGAAGCCCTGCATCGACCATGCGGGAAACCGCGTTGGTCCCGCCTCCGCCGACTCCTACGACCTTTATGACCGCCAGGTAGCTGCCGCCGCTCTCCATGATGTCCGAGCCTTCAAGTAGTTGTTTAAGGTTTGCCAGGATACACCTGGCCAGCCATCAGAATACGCAAGTTATGCAGGGAACTTCGCCCTGTCAACGGCAACCCTCACTCTCGCAACAATCGTTGCAGAACCCCCAACCCTCGACTTTCGCTTGAGAATTGGGCCAGGAGCCCAGTAAGCCTCAAGTTGAGGTTCAACCTCCAGGAGCGGCTTCGCCGCCGCTTGATATAGAGCTTTCCGAGGGGCCCGTTGAGGCTTCGCTTCCGCCAGAGGCGGAGGCACCGGACTGGCCCGAGGATGCTTCGCCCTGGCTGGAGCCCGAGGTCCCCGAGCCGACTGACGCTTCATTTCCGCCGGCTCCCGCGGTGGCCGAGGATGCAGCTTCGCTTTCAGCCGAGCTCCCCTGGGGAGTAGAGCCTGACGTTTCGTTTTCCCCCGTACCCGTCGCCGCGGTGGAGGCCGCGGCTTCCCCGCCCGCGGCATCGGAGAGACGCGCCGCGAGCGCCGCGGCGGTTGGATCGGAGGCACCCGTCTGGATAGGCGCAGAGGCGGATGAGGAGGTCGAGCTGGAAGTGGAGGACGAAGACGAGCTGGACGAAGACAAGGGAATCGAGAAGCCGGCGGCGGGACGTTCGGGCATGCGCACATCGACATACAGCGCACCGGCGGCGCTCGGGGAGGTGAGCACTCGCGCAAGCGACAACCACTTCGCGTGCGGGCGCGAGACGTCACCGAAGTAGACGAGCAAACCGTTGCGCATCGCCACCGTGAGCCCTTCGGGGCCCTCATAGACGCGCACCACGAACCGCACCATGGAGGCAGGTGCGGCGCCGAGCACGGCCACCGCGGCCAAGACCGGCGCTTCGTGCAGATGACCGCCCGGGGGCGGCTCGACCGAGCCGGTCACGAGCGGAAGCGAGCTGGACAGCAATGTGGGACCGAGCACCGTGCCATCAGCGGCGACGGCCGTCCGCTCACCGGCGCTCTGCAGAGCCGCGACGGGCAGGCGCTCTGTGACGGAGATGCTCACGGTGTGAGGGAAGCTCTCGGTGACGTGCAGAGCGCCCACGATCGCAAACGAAGAGACGGCGGAGCGCAGGGCCGCCGGGTTGAAGTGCATCGTGGTCATGCGCGTGGCGGCATCATCCAAGGCGGTTCTGATCTGCATCGCGTCCGTCCCGTGAACTCCCGTTATGTGAACCTGGCGGACGGCCACCAGCGAGGAATCGCGTAGCCACAGCCAGCCGCCCCCGAGCAGCGACACCGCGAGGAGCACGGCCACACTCGCGCGCAGGGCGAGCCGGTTGCCCCGAAGCCAACCGATTGCCGAGATCACGTGTGCACGGCCACCGGCGCCGACACCCCTGCTAGAGGCCTTACGGCGGGATGTACGGCGCGGAAACGGCAGCGACAGTTCCATCTGAGACTGTTCGACCCCAAGCGACGAACCCCTTGTCGATTGAAATCCCAGGATTGACAGCCGTGAGGAATCTCAGCGAGGACGCCGAATATCGGTCCAGATTGGACCTCTGGTTCGACGCCCGCGCGAGCAGCTGCCGATTTCGAGATATGGAGCGGGTCCGGTAGCCGCTGTTTGCTTTGCAACCGTTGCGGAAAGGCTAGAATTGTCCCGTTCCGCCGCTCCACCAATGAGGATGAGACGATGAGCGCGATCAGACTCACTGAGCGTTTGGCCTTGGTTGTGGTGCTAGCCGTCGTGCTGCTCGTGATGGGCGTGGGCGTCGGTCTCGGAGGGTTGGAATCGCACCTCACGACCGCCTCAGACTCACGTGGGATGCTGCCCGCGACTCGCCTCACGGCGCTTCCCCATCAGACGATCGCCGACGGCACACTGGCGCTCCGCGTAAGGCTTTCGGGACGTCCAGCTTCGTTCTCGCCGCGACCGAAGCTCAGCCCGACGGTGGCGGGCACTTGGACCACACGCGGTGACTCGGAGATATTCACACCGGCATCCACGCTTGACCCATGTGCGACTTACACGCTCGCGATCTCCGCAGCAAGCACCGCAGTCTCCCACTCTCCTTTGGGCAATCGCCGCCAGGTGATCGTGAACGTGGCGTGCCCCTCTGTGAAGGGTCTGCAGCAAGTTCTCGCGAGGCTCGACTACCTTCCGTATGCCTCTCACTCATCCAAACGGGCGCGCGCGCTGGAGGCGATTGGCGACCGCGCCGCGGGAATATCCCAGGACACGGGCGATGCAAGCTCGAGCGAAACCGGCCAATCCGAAGCGGGTCAGTCTGGAGCAGGTCGATCCGAAGAGGGTCAGTCCAGCGCGGCGCGCGCGCATACGGCAAGGCGCGTGGCCGCGATCAATGTGTTCGACCCCTCGCCAGAGACGCTCCATTCGCGGATAAGCGACGCTCCGCCGCTCGAATACGGTGAAATGGACGAGACCACGAAGGGCGCCCTCATGGTCTTCCAAGCCGACCATGAAATCGAACCTACGGGGACACCCGACAAGGAAACGTGGACCGCGCTACTGAAGGCCGCGGAGCGAGACGAGCGCAACCGTTCCCCTTACACGTTCGTGACAGTGAGCGAGTCGATTCCGGAGACGCTCGAGGTCCACCAAGGCAGCCACATTGCCCTCACCACCCCCGCCAACACGGGTGTGGCGGGTGCTGAAACTGCCCAAGGTATCTTCCCGATCTTCTCCCGCTTCACCTCGACCACGATGACCGGCACCAACCCGGATGGCTCGAAATACAGCGATCCGGGCGTCCCTTGGGTCAACTACTTCAACGGTGGCGATGCCGTCCATGGCTTCCCGCGCGGCTCCTATGGCACGCCGCAGTCAAACGGATGCGTGGAGCTGCCGATCGGCACCGCCGAGACCGTCTACGGCATGCTCAAGATCGGCGACATCGTCGAGGTCAGCTAGCGAGTCTCCGTGTATCGGCCATGCTCGATGTAGACTCGCCAGGCATGGCCTCTAAGCGAATCGAGCACCAGATCGACGACGCGCTTCTAGCCACGGCAACGACGGCGGGGTTCCTCTACGTGCGCCGACGGGTTCGGCGTCTGCTCTCCCGTCTCGTGGTCGCCGCGAGTGTGACGACCGGTCTGGGCGCACTCGGGGCCGTCGGCGCCGCACTGACGTGGCAACGCAAGCGTGCGCAGCACTCTTAGCGACTCACCAAGCGCTCCGGCGCCTACATCCCCACACCCATCGCCCCGCGGTCCGAACCTCGCGGTTCGACCATCCGGGCCCTTAGTACCGCCAACGGGATTCGAACCCGTGTTACCGCCGTGAGAGGGCGGCGTCCTAGTCCCCTAGACGATGGCGGCCTGTCTAGTCGCCGTCGAGGCTAGCAAAAGCGGAGCACGGAGCGAGGCGGGAGTGCGCGAGCGGAACGCTCGCGGGCAACACGACCAGCGGCGGCGTAATCGCGCCCCTATGCACAGCCTAGGTGCGATATCGTCGCCCGCCCGACACGCGGATGTGGCGGAATTGGTAGACGCGCGGCGTTCAGGTCGCCGTGTCCGTAAGGACGTGGAGGTTCGAGTCCTCTCATCCGCATCGCCAATCCCGCCTGGCCCGTCGCGCCGGCCGGGCCGGCCGGACCCTTTGGACCAGTGCAGCCTGCCTTGCCTTTTGAGCAGCGGCTTCGCTCGGCCCGATCCTAGAAAATGACCGGATATTGGGCGCTCTTGGAGCTCATCCAGAGCGTCCCTTCATATCGGCCGTAAGCGGAGACCGACGTGCCGCACTCGTAGGGATTCCACATCCCAGGGAGAGGCTCGAACCAGTCGGTGTAGCTTCCGGACCTCACGGCGCACCTCCATCCTTCTGAACCGCGCAGTCGTTCGAGCACGAAGCTCACTGGGCCGCCGAAGAATCCGCCAGGAATGCGCAGGTTGGCCGGAGCGATGCCCGGCGTGAACTCTTCTTCGGGCAATCTTTCGAAGCTGAGCGCAACGCCGCCTTCTTGGGGCAGGTTTCCGTTCTGATCCACGGTTGCCAGTTCCGCCGTGTAAGTGCAACTTTCCGTTTCGACGCTCCCCATCGTCTTGGCGCATTCTCTGGGGCCCGACAGATGCAGTGTGGTCTGCGTGGAGAGCGGTTGGATATGCTCGACTTCTGTCACCGTTCCCGCGAGTGTGCCGGCGTAGTAGGTGACGATTACGATGTGGGAGCCAAAGGCGCCGTAAGTGACCGCGCATTCGCCGCCTGTCACGCTGCCGCCGACCGCCTTGGAACACTCGAGCAGACCATCGCTGTAGAGGTTTAGGACCCCGTTGGGCAGGTCTCTCTTGGAAACCGTCGCTCCTTCAACGGTTTCGGTGGCACTCGCCGAATATGTGTATGTGACAGCGAGAGGATCAGTCGGGCTTTGCTTGAAGCTCGGATCGAGCTTGGCCTCGAGCTTCACCGCGCGCGTCCCACGTCTCACGAGTCGTTTTGACACCTTGCGAACGCAAACGGTCACATGCAGCTTCACCGTCCTGCCGTGCTCCCGCCGCTTGCGCTCGACATGTCGCTCGACATAGTGAACCCTGCAGTGTTCCCTACCAGGATGATGCAGCACATACCGCTTGGGCACCCCAGCGAGCGCTGTACCAAGACAGCTTAGCGAGACACCTAGCAGGACAGTCGCTCCAATCGCCACACTCTTCTTATTACCAACCACCGTCACACCTCCGACACGCACTATTAACCCGCTGACACAGCGCGCCCTGGGCAACCGGTCACTACCGTGGTACGCAAGACGCACCATCGGTTCTGTGAGCACGCACTACACGGCAAACACTCTGTGCATCGCTTTGTTGCGGCGTCGTAAAGCGACTTCGATTCAGACCAGGCATTTGAGTCACCCAGTCGGATACATACTCGGTGAGACCAGCGAGTCGAGCTGTGGGAGATGCTTCGCTCAGAGCTCGGGATCTCGTCCACCGCTGAGACGAGAGACCTCCACTCCCGTCTGCTCGCCTCGGCCTGAGCCTCTATCAGCTGAGCTTCAGACGCGGGTTCCGACCGCGACGAGTAGCTCACATGGTCCCGCGAAACCGTCGGGCGTCTGGAAGCGGGCGAGTGCAGACTCGATCTCCTCCCAAGCCGCCGCCTGCTCTGAGGCATCGAGACTCGCGAGCATTTGGTGCAGGGCGCCGAATGATTCCTGCTCGAAGCGCAGGCACTCGGCGGCCGTGGGAAGGCGCAAAGGGGCATCGAGGCGGTGCACCTCGACCTGCTCCAACCCTGCCTCCTCGAAGAGCGCCTGGATCGTGCCCTCGGCACCGAGGCTGAAGGGGCCTGGTTGGCCCGCGGCGGGCGCCGGAAGCTCGGCACGGCGGCGGATGATCGAGACCGGGACAGAGAAGAACTCGTTGCGGTCAGGCGTCGAATACACGATCGCTGCCACCCGGCCGCCAGGGCGCACCGCCCGGCGCTGCGCCTCGAGCGCCCGGCGCTGGTCGGGGAAGTAGATGAGACCGAGCCGCGAGATCGCAGCGTCGTAGGGCTCCTCCCCGGCGATCTCGAGCTCCTCGCCGTCCATCTCGCGAGTGGCCACGTTGCTCAGTCCGGCGAGGCGAGCCGCGCGGCTTGCCTCCTCGAGGATCGCCGGCGAGATGTCCGTCGCCAGAACCGCTCCCGATGCGCCGGCGCGTCTAGCCGCTGTGATCGTCTGGCCTCCGGCGCCGGCCGCGACGTCGAGCACCCTGGAGCCCTCTCCAACGCCGGCGAGATCGAGCATCAGCTCGGTCGCCTCGCCGAGCCACTCCTCGAGCGTCGCCCCCCAACGACTCCACGGCTCAGCCGCGACCTCCCATTGCTCTCTGGTGGTGCGCTTGTACTTCTCCGCGTCGAATGTCGTGGGCACCGTCGTCTCCTCGCTCGATCGTTGTGACCGGAGATTCGGTCGAGGGGAGTCTACTCTGCCCATTCAGCAGTAGTGGCTTCGTCAAGGGACATCCAACCACTGGCGACGAACGCAAACGGTCGCGTTTGAGCGGAGGCTCTCGAAGTGCTCGAGACGCTTGTCGTTACTCTTTTTTGATCAATCAGACTGTCTTCATTGAGAGCTGTACTCGCTGGCCTTTGTCACTAACCTTTTGCTAGCGGGCAGCAATCTGAGTCTCGGCCTTCTTGACAAACTTCTTTGTCTGTTTTCTGGAGAACACCACGCCGCGTACCGATCCGCTCCCCGCTACCTTGCGCGCGTCTACGATCGCACCCCGGGCGCCCCAAAGAGCTTCGACGACGTCCCGCTTGGTGGTGAGCTTCGCCGGCAGACGGCGACTCGCATGGTCACGCAGGTTCGATGAAATTGTGGCGCCAAGCGTTGTTTGGCCGTACCGTCGAGCATCGCCAGTCCAGTCTCGTGGTCGGGGGCCAGCGACCACAGCACAAGCATCTGGCTGGCTATCTCGCGATCACTGAGCCCTAGCCCGTGAGCGCCATCCAAATCACAGACCGAGGCAACTTCGCAGTAGAGGACAATCATCTGCGTCGCCACCCCGGCCAATGGTCCAGCTCCGAATGACATAAGGCCGAGGCGCCGGCGCCTTTGACGCGCACGGGCATATACGTCACGCCCAGAGATCCGCAGGTCCGCGTCATCCTCCCGAATCGCGCCGACCAGTGCAATCAGGAAGCGCTCGACGCTGACTGGCTGCCCGTCATCGGCGAGGATCGATCTAAGCCCGCGAAAGCCGACGCTCGCTTGCTGGACGCGATCGGTCGTGCCTTCGACCAAGCCTACGCCCGTTTGACTACTCGCGAAGCCGTTCTCGCGCCAAGTCCCATGCGCGAGCAGGCTACAGTATTTACGTACGATTCGGATATTTGCCATCCTCGTTGCAAGGAAGCTAAGCGTCCCAAGCCGTCTCTCGTGCAAACCAAGGCCTTTGTGTGCAGGACTCCGCCGGACGTTGCTACCGTCCGCTCAACTGTAGTCTTCGCATCCGTGGGACTCTGGGATCGGCTGCGACATCAGGCATTGCCACGGGAGGACGCGCGAGCCGGTCATCCGTTGCTGCCCGCAAACATCGTGTCAATCATGGAGCGCTCGGGCAGGCATAAGATCGCGCCACATAGCTCCGGAGAGCCTGGACCACTAGACCCCGGTTGGGAGCCGATCATCCCGTTCGAGCTCGAGCAACAAGCCCGCGCAGAACCGCAGCAGATAGTCGAGGCGCTGGCCGAGGTCATCGTGCCGGTCGGTGGCTGGGCTGTCTATGGAGCCGCCGAGCTTGCTCTGGACGTGATGAACCACGACCTCAGTAATTCTGCGTATCGCGCCTTGTTCGTCGGAGGTCTTGAAGTCCGGCGAAAGGCCGACGTACCCTGGGTGATGCTCAATTCGTTCGACCAAATGTACTGGGATGAAGCCCATCCCGATGAACCCTGGCAACCCGAGCGAACTCCACCTACCCGCGAGGTCGCAAAAATAACTCCTGTAGAGGTTTACCAAGAGCGGCGCGTAGCCCAGGTCACGCCGAGCGAGGATTCCAAGCTGATGTTCATCACACGCCCGGCACCGGACCGATACCTGATGGTGTTGGAGACTCCCCAAGACGACGGCAGCCGTCTGCGCGGCGAGATATACGCAGCCAGCAGCCTTTACGATGCCTATTCGGGGATGGGCGAACGCGTAATCGCACACTTCTGGAATGACCCGGAGTTTGAGCCTTTCTGCAAGTACGTAGCACCGAAGATATGACGGCCGCCCAATATATGCTGGCGTCCCTGCAAGTGCCCGATAGATGGAAATGAGCCAATGATCAGGCAAGTAGTCGACCGGGGCGAGCTGCACAAGTACGTCGAGGCCTTGCGCGATCAGCTCGGCGCGCAGGAGCTACAGGACGCCGCCGCTCGCGCCGCGGACACTTTTACGGGCACGGGCGATCCGGTGGCGAAGCTGCGCGCAGCACTTCCGCCGGTCGCCCCCGGGCTTGCATCCTCGGGCGGCAGGAAGACGAGCCAGGTTCCCTTTATGTCGCGCGATCCGATCCAGAGCTTGATGCAGAGCACGCTCGAGGGCAAGCTGCGCGAACGCGGAGTGCCCGGCGAGGCGCCCAAGCATCGTGGCCCGCTGAGCTGGCTGGTCCACCTGATCGAGTCGATCCTGCACCCTGTGCGCTTCGGGCCCGACGATCCTGACTGGGTGATTGACGTCGCCGGATCGGTGCTCGACCGGCTCGCGCGGGGCAACCATCCTTTCAACCCGCTGCCGGCAGAGCACGAGATCGCCGATGACGCTCGCGTGGTGATCGTGGGCGATTGGGGGACTGGGCTTCCGCGCGCCCAAGAAGTAGCCAAGATCATGGCTGAAGAGGTCACCCAAGCTCTCAAGGAAGGCCGCGAGGTGCACGTGGTGCATCTCGGCGACGTCTACTACTCGGGAATGGAGGAGGAGGTCCGCCGCCACGTACTCGCGCCGGAGATGTGGCCTGTAACGCTGGAGCAGGCCAGCGGAGGCGTGACCTCATGGTCGCTGAACGGAAACCACGACATGTACGGAGGTGGCTTCGGCTACTTCAAGACATTGCTTGGCGACGAGCGCTTCTCAGGCCAGCACTCGCCCGACGGCAAGCCCACAAGCTACTTCCGGCTGCACTCCTCTTCGTGGGACATCGTCGGGCTGGACACCGCCTGGGATCCAAACGTTCTCTCGCTCGGCATGGTTGGAGTGCTCGAGGATCCGCAAGCCGCGTACGTCACACACGTAGCGGGTGAGTCCGAGCGCAAGCTGATGCTGCTCAGCCATCACCAACTGCTGTCGGTGTACGACAAGGAGGATCTCGGCCCAACGCTGCCCGCGAAGCTGGCTCCGGTGCTGAAAGGTGAACGAGTGACGGCATGGCTATGGGGCCATGAGCATCGCTGCATGGGTTTCGAGGAAGCCGAAGGTGTGAAGGTTTCGCGCTGTATCGGCCATGGCGGCGTTCCGGTTTTGATGGCGCACACACCGGAGGAACAGATTCCCAAGCCAGGACTGTGGCAGGAATGCGGCTTCTCCAAGTACCGGGGCGACCACTGGGGGCGCATGGGCTGCGCGATCCTCGATTTCGCTAGCGAGCGGATCAAGGTGCGTTATCGCGACGAACGGGGAGCGACCTCGCGCGAAGAGACGATCGAGTGAGCACACGAAGCAGCGAGCGTTCCGATCGAAGTCCGACTCGCCGGGGCTCAGATATCCCTTCATCTCCTCGGTGAACGCGAGCGAGGTCATCTCAGTCAGACTCTCCGATGCCTTCGAGCATCGCATCGGCAAAGCGGTCGGCGAGCGAAGCGATCGTCAGCGACGGGTTGGGACCCACAGGCCCTGGCATGACCGAGCCGTCGGCTATGTGCAGGCCCGGATGTCCGAACACATTCCCTAATGGGTCCACAACTCCCTCCACGGCAGTACGACCCATGCGACAACCTCCAAGGGAGTGAACGGTTATGACGCGATCCTCATACCACAGCGGATTGTCGCGGAACTCCGCACCGAGCTCGTGAGCTACTTCGCGCGAAAAGTCGCGGACTCGCTTGAAGTAAGGGTCCGACGGGCCATCCTTGGAGAAATCGAGCTCCAGGCGCTCACCGCCGAGCTTCATTCTCCCATTTGGGACGTCGCGACCCATGCCGAGCAGCGGGAGCAGCGTCGAGGAAAGATCGCCGTTCCCGAACAGCGCAGAGACTCTTCCACCGATCTCGCTGTGGTGGTGGCGGGGGTGGTGAAAGAGTGAGCGTATGTATGCGGGTATCGCTTTTATGAACGTCTCTGGCTCTTCAAGCGCCTCAAGTATCCAACTTGCTACCTGCGGGTAGCCGGCGTCCTCAAGGTAGAAGCCCCTGTCCTCCTCAGGGGACACTTTTGCACCCGTGTCAAGCGCGTCGGGCATACGGATCGCGCTCGTGATCACGGGCCCGCGCGCGGAATCGATCACAAGCGGCTCGCGTTTGCCATCATCTGCTTCTTGGCTACAGCGCAGGGCGAATGTGAGCAAGTCCCCGTTGCCAGAGAAGCCCGCGCCCAGTTGACTTAATGAGAGCCCAGGCAAAACGTGGCTGTTGCGCAACATCAGCCAGGTCGTTCCAAGCGTACCTGCGGAGAGGATCAGGTGCCTGCAACTGAGCGTATGCAGCGGTAGCGCAGCGGTCTTGGTGGCGTGTCCCTCGGCTTGGGGCTCATGACGAACATAGTGGACCAGGTAGCCACCGCCCTCGGCAGGTTCGAAGCTGCGCACCTCACAGCGAGTGCGCAGGTCTGCTCCCGCTTTCCAGGCGTCGGTGAGGTAGTTGTAGTCGAGCGTGTTCTTCGCACCGTAGTTGCAGCCGATATCGCACTCACCACACAGCTGGCAGGTGGTGCGAGTGCGTTTGTGGAGATTGGGTGACTCGCGGATCGGCTCGCCCGGCACCGCCGGGGATCCGTTGTTGGCAAATGTCACGGCGAGTGGCGCCAATAACCATTGTGTCTCTAATCCTTGGTTTTTGAGGCGTTCCGCCGCTTCGCGGTAGGCAAGTACCTTCGAGGTCTTGTCATAGGGCGACTGGTCTATGGGAAAGCGTTCGACTCCGACGCGTTTTTCCACCCTGTCGTAGTGAGGGTCAAGCTCCCTACGGGTCACCGGCCAGTCCTCATATCCGCCGTTGGCAAGGTCTTCTTTTACGAACCAATGCTCGTCCTTGCGCAGGAACACGTTCGCGTATATCAATGAGCCACCGCCAAGCCCGCTCGCGCAGACCGCGTCGATCCCGTTGAAAGACCACACGTCGAACATGCCGTGCAAGCCCTCGCTGGGATCCCAGAAGTTACGCTTTACCTCAAGTGGACTGCGCGGGAAGCTCATCGGCGGGTAGTCCTTGCCGCGCTCGAGCACGCACACGCGCCAGTCGGCCTCGGCAAGACGCGCCGCTGTCACCGAGCCGCCGAAGCCCGAACCGACGACGATCGCATCGAAGTGCTCAGGGGCGCCACCCCGTGGTGAAACCATGTCGGAATAGTACTGGTTAATGGGATTCTTGTATGTAAATCTCGATGGCGGAGACCAACCCAACCAACGACACAAGAGCCGCCTCCGAGCGCAGCGACCGGCCTCAAAAGCCGACCGGACACCGGAGCGCCCATCGGCGGGCGGTCGAATCCTCTGTGCAAGCGAAAGCTCAACTGAGGAGGAATGCCGCGCCGCTGGCTACCCTTCACCTCCGTGAACATGAGAACTCTCATCCCATTGACGTGCGCGCTCCTAGCAAGCGCGGGTCCGAGCGTCGCCTTTGCGAGCGATACCGGCGTAGCCGGTGGCACGAGCGTACAGGCGACCCCCACGGCCTCCACACCTCCGACGAGCGGTCAGACGACTCCCGCGACGACCACGACCACTCAGGCGACTACGCCTCCGGTCGTAGCACCGCCGAAGCCGACCGTACACACACGCATCACCGCGTGGCCGCACAGCTCGATCGCCGACGGCACGGCGCCGCTTCGCGTAAAGCTGTCGGGAACGCCCGCGCCGGGCTCACCTGTGCCCATGCTGACGCCCGCGGTTGCCGGCAAGTGGACCACCGTGGGCGACTATGAGTCGTTTGCGCCTAAGTCGACGCTCGAGCCGTGCTCCAGCTACACGCTGACCGTGTGGGCCGGCACGACGGTCACGGGAGACCTACCGCTGGGCGGCAAGCGCCGCCAGTACACACTGAACGTTGCGTGCCCGGGGCTGCAGGCGCTACAGCAGGCGCTTTCCCGGCTGAACTACCTGCCTTACACGATCGACGCGAGCCATGGCCGCAACAGCGGCACCAAAGCCGAGGCACGGGCACTGGCGGCACGCTACGCCTTCAACCCGCCCGCAGCGAGGATGGTCGCCAACGTGCCGCATGCTCCCGGGCTTCGCTATGGGGCGCTCGACCCCACAACGCGTGGTGCGGTGATGGTCTTCCAGGCAAACCACGGCCTCTCCCCCACGGGTTCGCCCGACGACTCAATGTGGGCATCGCTGCTAGCAGCTGAGACGCTTGGTCATGGCAACCCGGAGCCGTACACGTTCGTGACCGTGAGCGAGTCGATCCCCGAGACGCTCGAGGTCCACAGGGGCAGGCACGTAGTTCTCTCCACGCCAGCAAATACCGGTGTTGCCGGAGCCACGACCGAACAGGGCACATTTCCCATATATGCCCGCTACACATCCACCACGATGACCGGCACGAACCCCGACGGCTCGCACTACAGCGATCCGGGCGTGCCGTGGGTGAACTACTTCAACGGCGGTGATGCCGTTCACGGCTTCCCGCGGCCTTCCTACGGCAGCCCTCAGTCCAATGGCTGCGTTGAGTTGCCGATCGGAACAGCGGAGAGGGTCTACCCGCTGCTTGCGATCGGCGACCTCGTAATAGTCAGCTGAGAAGCGGCCGACCAAAAGCCGGGTGACATTGGCGGCTAGCTCGGACTTACCGCCCCTACCGGCCGCCGGCTCGAGCCGGCGGCCATCGTGCTCAATCCTCTAGCGGCCAGTGCCGTGGCGGCCGCGCTGTACGACCACGATCGACATACCCATGCCGACGAGCAACACACCGGCAAGGATGACCCAGCGTAGATCAAGACCGGTGAAGGGCAAGGTCGTTGCTTTGGTGGCCGTGGTGGCTGTCGGTTCGGTTGAGCTGGCGGGCGTTTCTTTGGAAGCGGTGCTCGAGGTGTTGGTCGGAGCGGCTTCGCCTTTGGGCGTGGCCGTCGTGGTCGTCGGGGCCGGCGAGGTCTGGCTGTAGCCACTCGTCGGTTCCGCGGCCAGCGCAGTCGCGGCTCCGCCCATCATCAAGGCCAAGGCGAGCGGGAGAGCAAGCAGCCCGCGGCGCATGGTCCGGCGTCGGCTCGAGCGGCCGCGGCCATTTGATGCGACGTTTGCCGTGCTCAACCCGTCATGGGCGATCAAGTCCTTTTGCATAGTTGCTATCTCCCGCGTCCGGTGGTTCGCTTGGGCCGCTCATCGAACGACCCCTCATTTCCTTTGAGAGCCTTGCCAATCGCTTGGCGATGCTGCGATCGCGTCAGTCTACTCAAGGAACCCTTTTTTGCTCAGAGACGATTCTCCTGCTTCCCTGCCCGCGAATCGGTGGCTTTACGCACCTACCGTGACACGTCCTTGCAAGGTGCCATCCTCCAAATGGGCGCGCAGAACCTTCTTGTCGAACTTGCCAACGCTCGTCTTGGGCACCTCCTCGATGAAGGCGAACTCGTCTGGTAGCCACCACTTGGCCACACGCCCGCGCAGGTGCTCCAATAGCTGCTCGGCGCTCAGGGAAGCGTCCTCGCGTACAACAACGCAGCAAAGTGGACGCTCGGCCCACTTCTCATCAGGCTTTGCGATCACGGCAGCCTCGATCACGTCGGGATGGGCCATGACCTCGTTCTCGAGCTCCACCGAGGAGATCCACTCGCCGCCGGACTTGATCACGTCCTTGGAGCGGTCGGTGATCTGGATGAAGGCGTGGTCGTCGATCGAGGCGATGTCGCCGGTGCGCAGCCAACCTTCGTGGAAGCGCTCCTCCCCGGAATCGTCGCGGTAGTAGCGCGCGGCGACCCAGGGTCCGCGCACCTCGAGCTCCCCTGTCGACTCTCCATCCCAAGGCACCTCGGCACCGTCGTCGTCCACAAGCCGGGCCTGCACCCAAGGCAGGGGCTTGCCCTGTTTGGCACGCATATCCCAGTAGATCTCGTCGTGACCGGCCGACTCGTCCGGGCGCGAGTAGGTGGCGACGGGACTCGTCTCTGTCATGCCCCAGGCCTGGAAGACACCCACGTCGTGGCGCTCCTCGTAGTCGCGCATCAGCTGCCGGGGGACCGCAGAGCCACCACAGGCGGCGTTCTTCAGGGAGGAGAGATCAATGTTGTTGGCGTCGGCATAGCGCAGCAGATCGGCGAAGATCGTGGGCACACAACCCATGATCGTGGGGCGCTCTGACTCGATCAAGCCTGCCAAAGGCTCAGCTTGGAGGAAGCGGTTGGGCATAACCAAGTCCGCCCCGGCGAGCGCTGCAGCGTGTGGGATGCCCCAGGCGTTGGCATGGAACATCGGCACCACGACAAGCGCGCGGTCGCGGGTCGAAAGGCCGAGCGCGTCGGTCATCAAAGACGCGGTGGAGTGCAACGAGATCGAGCGGTGCGAGTAGAGCACCCCCTTGGGGTTGCCAGTAGTACCGCTCGTGTAACAGAGCGCGGCCGCCTGGCGCTCGTCCAACTTGGGATAGTCATAGGGTCCCGCCCCGGCTTCTTCGAGCAAATCCTCGTAGCGCAAGGCATTCGGTAGGGAACCGGCGTCTCCCTCGCCCATCACCACGTAATGGCGCACACCTTCGAAGGTGGGCACCAGCTCCTGAAGAATCGGGACGACGGAGTCATCGA
Source organism: uncultured Solirubrobacterales bacterium (assembly GCA_963731565.1). Classification (GTDB taxonomy): domain Bacteria; phylum Actinomycetota; class Thermoleophilia; order Solirubrobacterales; family Solirubrobacteraceae; genus Palsa-744. Next base: position 2,064,474 of record CAVSWG010000001.1, on the reverse strand, counting down.
CGAAGATGACACCGTCCTCGGCGTGGTTGACGATGTAGGTCAACTGCTCGGCGAACAGGCGAATGTTGAGCGTGTGCAGGACCGCGCCGACGCAGGGAACCGCCATGTAGAGCTCGAGGTGGCGCTGGTTGTTCCAGGCGAACGTGCCTACGCGATCGCCCTGTTTGACGCCAAGCCGCTCGAGAACACGGGCCAGCCGGTCCACCCGCTCGGCCACCTCGCCAAAGGTGGCGCTGACGGTGCCGGCATCGGTGAGCGTGACGACCCGCGCGCCCGGATGGACCGAGCGCATGCGGTGCAAGGGATGCTGGAGCGTGAGCGGAAAATCGTCCTGCATCAACCCTTCGAGCATCCTCATTCCCTCCTACTCGGCTCTGCGCTGGGCGCCAGGTCTTGATAGACGGTAGTGGTGCGTTGGGCGACATCCGACCAGTCGAAGGAGAGCACATGCTCGGATGCCTCTGTAACAAGCCGGTCGCGCAACTGCTCATCGACGAGCAGCCGTTCGATCATCACGCCCAAGTGCTCGGGGTCGCCGCCGTTGAAGCGCAGGCCGACCCGCTCTCCGGCGGGGACGACCTCGCGCAGGCCGCCCGTGTCCGCAACGATGCAAGGACAGCCGGAGGCCATCGCCTCCAAGGCAACAAACCCGAACGGCTCGTACAGAGAGGGGACCACGCACAGGTCCGCGATCCGGTAGAGCGAATGCAGTGCGTCATCACCGATCCAACCGAGAAAGACGCCGCGCTCGCTCAACCCCAAACGCTCGGCCTGCGCCTTGAGCTCGACCTCGTGGGTGCCTGAGCCGGCCACCAGGAAGCGAACACCCGGAACATTGGCGATCACCCCAGGCAAAGCGTCAAGCGCAAGCTGGAAGCCCTTCTCATAGACGAGGCGTCCAACCAGTAGGACTAGCTTCTCCTCGGGCTGGGCGAACTTGAGTCGCAACGTGTCAAGGTCGTCCACCGGTCGCAGGTCGGCAGGGTCGATGCCGTTGGGGATGACGGTGATACGACGCTCGTCGAGATCGTAGATATCGGCGGTGTGGCCGCGCATGTAGTGCGAGCAGGTGATGACCGAGTTCGCGCGATGGGCCATCCAGCGCTCGATCGCGTGGATGTTGGACTGCGGCGGTTTGTCTACCCACCCTTGATGACGACCATGCTCGGTTGCGTGGATCGTCGTGACGTAGGGAATCTCCAAGAGATCCGACAGCGCCGCTGAGGCGTGCGCGACAAGCCAATCGTGACCATGGACGAGGTCATAGACATGTTCCTCTGCGAGCGTGCGCCCCGCGGCGAGCATGTCCTCGTTCATCTGCTCCACCCAGCCCAGAAAGCGGTCGAGATCCTGCGGAAAACGGGGCTCGCAGACACGATGAACGGTGACACCGAGCTGGTGTTCGCATGCGGGCGATTCGTCTCTCCCACGCGTGAGCACATCGACGACGGTCCCTTGCGCGACCAACTCCTCAGCAAGCTTGCGCACGTGGCGAGCGAGGCCACCCTCGATCACGGGGGGATACTCCCAAGAGAGGATCAGGACGCGCCTTGCCACCGCCTAGACCCTATCTCGCCTGCTGCGAGCGCGCACGCTAGAGGCAGGTCAATTGGCGATAGCGGCGCCTGAGGTACACAGGCGAGCCCGCATGACCTCGATAGCAGCGGGATTTGAGTCGATCAGGACGAAGCGGCGGTCGAGTTGGGCCGCAACCGCGCCAAGCGTGCCCGAGCCGGCAAAGAAGTCCAGGCACCAGTCGCCGGGACGAGATGACGCGCTGACCATGCGCCTGACGATCCCCTGAGGCTTCTGCGTGGGATAGCCGGTCTTCTCCGCGCCTGAAGTGGGGACGATCGTGTGCCACCAGACATCGGTGGGGAGCTTGCCACGGGCGGCCTTCTCAGGTGTGACCAGGCCGGGCGCCATGTAGGGCTCACGGTCTACCTCGGCAGCATCGAAGTAGTAGGCGGAGGGGTCGCGTACGTAGACGAGGATCGTGTCGTGCTTGGAGGGCCAGCGCCGCCGCGAGCGCGCACCGTAATCATAAGCCCAGATCAGCTCGTTGAGGAAGCACTCCCGCCCGAAGATCTCGTCCAGGAGCAGCTTGCAATAGTGGGCCTCGCGGTAGTCGATGTGAAAGTAGAGCGTGCCTTCGCGCGTGAGCAAGCGCCGTGCGTGCTCCAGGCGTGGAGCGAGGAAAGCGAGATAGTCCTCGAAGGAGTCGTGATAGGAGCTCTCCGCGAGCAGACGCGTGGTGTAGCGGCGCCCCGCGAAGCCGGTCCTATCACCCGTCTCGTCGATAACGGTTCGCGTCAGCTTGCGTGTCTGCTCGCGACCGGTGTTGAAGGGCGGGTCGATGTAGATCAGCTGGAACGATTCGTCGGCAAAGCGCGGTAGTACTTCGAGGCAGTCGCCGAGGATGATCTCCTCAGCCGATGGACGGTGTGCCTGGCTCACGCTTGAGCGAAAGGCTAAGGGTGGGCCCCGACGGTGATACCCGCTCGCACCACACTCGACTAGACGTCGGAGGGATGAGACCATGAACGGGAGACAAGATCCGCTCTGGTCCGCACCTCGCCATCGCAGCCGGCCATCGCGCCGGTGCACGCAACCGCGCCTTACTACCGCCTTGGCGAGATCTCGACCCATTCGAGCGTGTGAGCACACAGAGAACGCCAGCGACTGGTGGGCACCGAGATGAGCGACGGCCGTCCCGCGGATCCTGCCGGGGTGAGAAAGATGCCATCGAGCACCGCCGCCCCATTGTCACCCGGGGCAAGGCTCGCGCCCGGACGAGTGATCGTGAGCGTGTGCGCTCCGCCAGACAGACGCACGGGCAAGGGCGAGAATGTATTGAGGACCAAGGAGTTGCCACCGAGCTGACCGCCCAAGGATCCGAGCGGGCGCCCGTCGACCGCGATACCAGTGGTTCGCATGACGTCGCCCTGCAGCCACAGCTGCCAAAGGCCGCTGTGGGGCAAGCGGAACGCGAGGCGCATGGTGCCGGGACGGCGCATCAGGATGCGCCTGCCTACGCGTGCCCAGCCGGGCGGGCGAAAAAGACGCGAGCGCGGAATCTCCACGTTGACGACTCGCGGTGCGACAGCCGCAACCAGCCTTCTCGCATGCGCGCGGCGCGCAAGGGGCTCGATGACTCGCAGGCACCTCGCGCGCACTGATACCGATCGAGGGGAGATGTGCGCTGAGACGGATCGAGTCGCGGCCTGCGGCAAGCCGGATCGAGTCGAGACGTGTGACGAGCCGGATCGAGTCGAGACGTGTGACGAGCCGGATCGAGTCGAAGCGACCGCCGAAGTAGATCGAGCTGAAGCTCGCGGGGAGATAGACAGGACGGCCGTGGGCGGCGACGATACGGCGACGTGGACGAGCGCGGGCCGCGCTCCCGGGCGCCGGCCCCACACTTGGTAGTAGACGCCTTGCCACAGCAATCGATAGGCGGCAGGCGGACGCACAGCCGAGGGATCGCGGCGCGTCACGATCAATGGGTAGGCGGCAAGCTTCGCCGGGGCGATGCGGTTCAGCAGCACCGGACGGCCGTGACCACCCGCCGCGCCGGCCAGCGCGGGCGGTGGATAGACGAAGTTCGGTCCACCCACGTCGAGGTCGCGAAGCGCGTAGAGCGCGTATTCGTCGAAGTCGGTGAACAGCGTGGGCCCTCGCCCGGCAAAGCGAGTGTCGATCGAGGCGAGCTCGTCATAGCGCGCGGTGGGCGCCAGGTTGGAGGCGTTGTACTGGAGCGCATCGGAGGCCAGGACACCGCCGAACAGCACAAGCGCGAGCACGGGCGCGAGGATGCGCGGGGCCAAAGCACCCGACGTCCACAGCGCGGCAATACCCGCCCAGGCCATCAAGACCACCACCGGGGAAGTGAGCATCAAGGCCTTTGCGTCCGCCCAAGTGGTGGCGTAAGTTCGCACCAGGAACCACAGGACGAGCGTCAAAGCGAACCAAAGAGCGAGCTCATAACGGCGGGTACGAACAACGTTCCCCACACCCAAGAGCACCGCGAGCAACACGAGCGCGATCAAGACCGAGGTGAGCGTGAGTCCGAGGCCAGTGGGCAAGAGCTTGTAGCTCCCCCCTAGCCAAACGCCCAAGAGCTGCGTGGGGTGAAGCGGGGAGTGAAGGTTGCCTGGATTGGAGGTCGAGGCGATCCCCTGCGCAACGGTGACCGAGCCTGAGAGGTTCGTCCAGGTGGACCACGCGCCCACGAGCAGTACGAGCGCACCGGCCACAAGCAGGCCCGCGAAGCGCCGGGCGAACGGCGCTCCAAGTCCCAACTCGCCCGCGGATCGCGCGCCAAGGGCATCGAGCGGCATCGGCCCCGGCACAACCTGTGCGTGGCGCTGCCTCCCCCCTCTCCTGGCTCTGCCAAGCCCGGCGATCGCGACGATGACAAGCACCGCCGCGGCAACCAGGGCCCAAGTGCCAAATGCCACCCCGAGCACGCCCACGCCGGCGCTGGCGATCAGCGCGAAGGGGATCGCACCACGCGGCCCCTTCCAAAGCCAGCGCCGGTGCTCGACCACGAGCGCTCCCATGCCGAGAATCAAAGGGAGTGCGACGATCTCCTTGATCGAACCGATCAGCTCGTAGGCGTACACGAGCGCCGGCACTGTCATCGTCAAGGCCGCCACCGCCGCCCAAGCGCCGCCCAGCCCTACGCGGCGCACGAGCACCCAGGCCGGGCCCGTGGCCATCGCGAGTGCGAACGCGGTAAACGGCTGGAACGTCCAGATCAGAGGAAGGCCCGTCAGGAAGGACGTGCCTCCCAGCAACGTGTCCGCGCCCGAGGGATAACTAGCGTTGTAGTAGTTGTCGATCGTGGCGCCATAGGAGTTGGCGAGGTCCAGGTGGGCGTAGTCCTGGCCATGGCGAATCAGGAAATCGGCGCCCACCATGTGTACCGCCGAGTCGGCCAAGGCCAGGTATGAGGAGAAGCTCGGCCGGCCGGCGAATAGAACCGGCGCAAGCGCGAGCAGATAGGCCGCCGGCACGAGCCCGACCTGCCACAGGCAGGTGCGCCAGGAGCGCACGAGCGCGTTTGCCCTGCTCCACCCCAGTATCAGCCCAGCCACCGCGACCGCCACGAGCACGTAAGGCGTGGCCTGCGCGACCGGCGCCACGTAGGTGATCAGCTGGGAGGCGACGAGCAGCGCGGCAAGGCCTGCCGTGAGCAGCAGCATCGCCGGCAACACACCTCCGCTGGCTCTGTCCACCAAGAGCCCCGCGCCAAAGCACAGCAAGGCGAGCACGACCGGGTAGACCAGCGCGGTGAGCACATACATAGGCGGCGGCCGATCCTACAGTCGCCCGGATTCCGGATGGCGCGCTAGATCCAATCGCTGCGCCGGAACGCCCAATACAGGCCCCCGGACAAAACCACGATGAGTATCGTGGAGAACCAGAATCCCCAGTGGGCCGCGAAGCCGGGATAGGGCACGTTCTGGCCGTAAAAGCCCGTAACCGCTGTGGGTACGGCGATGATCGCCGCCCAGCTCGTGACCTTCTTCATCACAAGGTTCATGCGGTTGCCCTGAATCGTGAGATTCGTCTCGAGGATCGTGGTCACGAGGTCGCGCAAGGACTCCGTCCATTCGGTAGCTCGCAGGACGTGGTCGTACACGTCCTGGTAATAGGGAGTCATTGCCTGATCGATGACATGCAAGTCTCGTCGCATCAACGAGTTGACAACCTCACGCATGGGAAGCACGAGCCGTCTCAGCAAAACGAGGCTCTTGCGCAACTGAAATGAGCGACGCTGAACCTCGGTGCTGTGAGGCGTGTCATCGAAGAGGAGATCCTCCAGCGCCTCGATCTCCGAGTCCAAGGACTGAACCGCCTCGAAATGCCCGTCCACGATGTCGTCGAGCAAACCCCACAGCAAAAACGACACGCCGTGCTTGGCGAGGTCCTTTGAATCGTCCCAGCGCTCGAGCACCGGCTCGATCGCGACCCCCTCGTCCTTGCGCACGGTGACCAACGCTTTGGCCGTCACGAACATCGCGACTTCACTCGTGCGCAGCTCGCCGGAAGTCGTGTCCAGTCCCACGGTGTAGGCACTAATGAACAGGTGCGAGTCATAGCGGTCGAGCTTGGGACGCTGATGCTCGTTGACCGCGTCCTCAACGGCCAGCGGGTGCAGTTTGAGCTCCTCGGCAATCGTCTCCAAGTCCCGCTGCGTGGGCGTGCAGTAGTCCAACCACACACAAGCGCCTTGCTCCTTGAGATGCTCAGAGACGTCCTCTACCGGGAAGTCCTCCAGCACCAGCTCTCCCTCGCGATAGAGCCTGGTGTGCGCCATCCGCGCACAATATGGCTCAGGCCGGATCGTGCCGGACGGGGTTCAAATCAGCGCGTCACAGGCGGTCGTCCGCGGCTGCCGCTATTGGCGCCGCAGACGACCTCCGGTTCTCCTCACCCGATGGTGACCGTCTCTCTGCTCCTGCCTTGCTTGGAGTCGAGCACCAGCGTGTAGCGCCCGTTCAACACCTTCCTGCTTGCTGTGAGCCGCAGCCCCCCGGCACTCGCCAGGGACCGGCCAAACGTCCCACTCGCATACACGACGCCCTTGCGCTCCAAGCTGGCCTTCATGGCAGACGCGGAGGCTGAACGCACGCTCACAAAGCACGCCTCCTTGTAGCTGCCGTGGCGCCGGCGCGGATGACACACATAGGTGGCCGTCAAACCACGCGGGCCTCGCTCGCCCTTCGCTCCAGCGGGCCCCTGTGGGCCCACAGCCCCGGGCTTTCCGGGTTCACCTGCTTGACCGGGCGATCCTTGAGAGCCAGCTTCGCCCTTTGCTCCCTGAGAGCCCATCGCGCCTGCTTCGCCATTGGCTCCCACAGCGCCGGTTTCTCCCTGTGGTCCTTGTGGGAGCACACCGCCTGTACCGGTGAGCGCGATCGAGGTCGGACCCGCACCCATGTCACCGGCGATCTGCAAGGTCGCAGTGCGCGTTCCCGTGCCCTGAGGCGCGAAGCGCACCTTCAACTGACAGCTTCCTTCAAACGCGACCCCACCCAAACAACTGGAAGAGTCGATCAGGAAGTCTTCGGGGTGATCACTTGCAACAACGGGATTGGAGTCGCCAAACGTCTCCGACCAGATCTCAAGCGAATTGCCGCCACTGTTGGTCAGCGTAACCGTCTGGGGAGCGCTCACAGTCGAGAGCGGCTGAGTGCCGGGGAAGGCGATCGTGCTCGAATCCGGAGTTGCGGTCGCTGCCGTCGCATAAGTGATCGACACGGACGGTTCAGTGGAGAGCGAGGCCAGCCCGAATGAGGCGGACGTCGCTTCTTCGGAGACATAGTTTGAACCGCCACCACCACCGCCACCGCCGGCGCCCTCAGGGCCGGCGAACTCGCACGAGCCTTCGCCGCCGCCGCCACCCCAGTAGCCACCGCCACCACCACCGCCGCCAGTCTCGGGGGCCGCGCCCTCCTCTCCGCCTTCTCCGCCGATCCCGAACAAGCCTTCACGTCCCGACCAGGGCGCGGGGGCCTCACAACGCTCACCACCGGCACCGCCGCCGGTGAGCGTACCCGCCGCCCCGCCGGCACTTTGCTGATCCTCGCCACAGCACCCACCAGATCCAGTCGAGCCTTCCTCGCCGGGGCTACCTGCGTCGCCGCCGTGACCACCGCTGCCTTCCTCGAAGGTTCCTCCTCCACCGCCGCCGCCACCCGCGACAAGCAGGCGAGACTGAAGCGTTTCCACTGAGCTTTCCGAGAGCGTGCGAACGTCTGAGGCCCCTCCACCCATGCCGCCGCCATCGAAGCCGAACTGCCCGCCGCCATTGAAGCCACTCGCGGCCACCTCCACATACAGGATTTCGCCGGGCGTCACCGGCAGCGAGCCCACCACCAGGGCGCCGGCGCCGCCGGGCGCAGCCCCTTGGAAAGGACCCTCCGCCATGGCCGTTTCACCCGCACCTCCAATAGCCCGAACGTGCACGCTCGTGACACCTACGGGCACCACAAACGATTGCTCGACACCCGTCGAAGTGAACGTTTCCGTGATCTTGGATGCCGCTGACGCGGAGCCGGCAGCGAGCGAGCTTGCGACAAGCCCTGTGCACACGACGCTCACAGCGATCCGAGCGCGTCGCCAAGCGGCCGGGGATAGACGTAGCGCGTCGTCGGCCGGCGCGCTCGCCTGCAATGCCCCGCTCGAACGCGAGCGGCCTACAGAAGTCAAGGTCATCGGAATGCGGCTCCTCAGATCGGGAATCGAGACGGCGAGTTGATCGCCTCTAACCACCTCGGCCACCGCATGTCATCGCTTGAACGGTGACATGCATCCCGCAGTGCCCCCGGCAGGATTCGAACCTGCGACCCTCGGATTAGAAGTCCGACGCTCTATCCAGCTGAGCTACGGGGGCAATGTCTCCGTCTACGGTACGCCACGAACCGCTTCGCACGCGCGCGCGTGGGCCAGCCCAGCCTCAATAGGTCAGCGACATCGGCTAGGGCACAGGCGCCATCGAGCTTCGCACGGTCGAAGACCGGCCTCATGGATGCGATCCTTAAGCAAACTTGAGGCAAAGTCTGTAAAAGTTGCAGCCATGAGCCCAGTAGAGCCCGAGTCCGATCTGACCCGCAAGCAGCGTCGCGAACAGGCGCGTGAGGAACGCAAGGCAGTCGAGGAAGCTAGCGCCGCCCAGTCGGCACAGCGCAAGCGCTTGATCCAGCTCGGCGGGGTCGCCGGAGTGGTGGTCGTGATCATCGCGATCATCCTAGTGGCGACCGGCAGCGGCAAAAAAAATGCGCCCGCGCCGACTAGTCCAGCTGCCAAGACAGCCGCCACTGAAGTGATCTCGTTGCTGCAGGGCATACCCCAGAATGGCGTCACGCTGGGTAACCCCAACGCCCCGGTCACGATCAAGTACTTCGGCGACCTTGAGTGCCCGATCTGCAAGCAGTTCACACTCGGCGCCCTGCCCAAGATCATCCAGAAGTACGTGCGCGCAGGCAAGGTGAAGATCGAATATCTCTCCATGCAAACCGCCACACGCGAAAAAGAAACCTTCCAGACGCAGCAGGTCGCAGCGCTTGCCGCGGGCAAGCAGAACCTGATGTGGCACTACATCGAGCTCTTCTACCACGAGCAGGGCGAAGAGGACACCGGCTATGTCACCGAAAGCTACCTGCAAGGGTTGGCGGCCCAGGTACCGGGCCTGAACCTGTCTTCCTGGAGCTCCGCACGCAACGATCCCGCCTACGCCAACCAAGTCATCAGCGACGCCCAGCTTGCAAATCAGAACGGTTTCACGGGCACTCCCTCGTTCCTGATCGGCAAGACAGGCGGATCGCTACAGAAACTTGAAAACCCCTCGCTCACCGACGCGAGCTCGTTCGAACCCGTGATCGAAAAGCTCCTCAAGGGTTGAGGGCCGGGGCGATGGCGAGGACAAAGCGCCCTCCCCACTCAGCTAGGCGCATTCGAGCCTGCCGGATCGCAATGGCTTGCCCGGTTCCCGTCCAGCGGCACCGAATCTCCTTATGAGCCGGCGCACCCTTCGAATCGTGATGATCGTTCTCGCCACGATCGGGCTCGGGATCGCCAGCTATCTCACCTACGTCCATTTCGCCGGCATAAAGCCTGCTTGCACAGCCGGAGAAAGCTGCACCAAGGTACAAACGTCGGTCTACTCCAAGCTCGCCGGTGTGCCCGTCGCCTTGATGGGCTTGATCGGCTACATCGCGATCCTCGGGTCGCTGCTCGCGCCCGAAAGCGAGACGAGCCGCTTTGCCACGCTCGTGTTCACGATCGCGGGCTTCGGCTTCTCGGCCTACCTCACCTACCGCGAGCTGTTCTCGATTCACGCGATCTGCGAGTGGTGCGCCTCGAGCGCCGGGATCATGACGATCCTGATGCTGCTGTCGATATGGCGCTTCCTGCGAGGGGACGGCTCGCTGGATCCACCGCGAGTCGAGACCGGCGCGGGACCCATGCCCGCGCAGGCGAGCGCCAACTAGAAATCCGTTCGCCGGGGCGCCAGACTTAGCCGAGCGGGTCAGCTTGCAAGCTCTTTGCTCTGTAGGCTCGCATGCACGATGGGGTCCTCTCGCGCGTCTACACCAGCGTCCCTGAGCGATACCGAGAGCCAAAAGCGGGCGGCCGCGCAGGCCGCGGCGGAGCTTGTGAGCGACGGTCAGCGTGTGGGGCTTGGAACCGGCTCCACAGTGGCCTATCTGCTGCCGGCGCTCGCGGCTCGGACATTGAGCCTGCGCTGTGTGGCTACCTCCCCTGCCACCGAGCGCGCCGCGCGCGAGCTCGGCCTTGCCGTCGAGGAACTGGACGATCTCGGACACTTGGACATCGCCATCGACGGCGCCGACCAGATCGACCCGCGCGGGTGGCTGGTGAAGGGCGGTGGAGGCGCCCATACGCGCGAGAAGATCGTTGCCTGCGCGGCCACCCGCTTCGTCGTGATCGCCTCGGCCGAGAAGGCCGTTTCAACGCTCAGCTCACCGGTGCCGCTCGAGGTGCTGCGCTTCGGCGCCCACACGACGCTCGCCTCGCTCGGACAAGCCAGGCTGCGCGATGCGCCACCGAGCCCCGAGGGCAATCTAATCGCCGACTACCTGGGTCCCGTAGAGGATCCGCGCACTCTTGCCGCACAGCTGTCCGACTGCCCGGGAATCGTCGACCACGGCCTGTTCGCGCCTGAGCTCGTCAGCGACATCCTGATCGCGGGTCCCGAGGGCGTAGAGCATCGAACTTCGAGCAAGGAGATCTCCGATGACTGAGCAATCCCCGAACGGCACGGGCGGACGCCCATACGTGGCGATCGTGACTGGGGCCTCGAGTGGGATCGGCGAGGCGACCGCACTGCGGCTCGCGCGTATCCCGAATGCCGCTGTTGTGGTCGTGGCGCGACGCGAGGAGCGCCTGCGCGCCCTCGCCGACTCGCTTGGCGAGCGCGCAAGCTTCGTGGCAGTCGACCTGCTTGATGAGGACGCGCCCGAGCGCATACGCGCACATGTGGCAGAGCGCAACGGACGATTGGACCTGCTGGTCAACAATGCCGGCGCCGCCTGGCGCGCCACGTTCTCCCAAGGGGGATCTGAGAACGTGAGGCGCACGATGGCGATCAACTTCGATGCACAGCTGAGGCTCACCGAGGCACTACTGCCGCTGCTGCGCGAGAGCGCACCCAGCGCAATCGTGAACGTCGCGAGCACCGCGGCACGCGTGGCGCGCGCAGGCACGGGCGCCTACAGCGCCTCCAAGTCCGCCTTTGCCGGCTGGTCGGACTCACTGCGGGCCGAGGAGCAACCCCACGGGGTGCATGTCGGACTGGTACTCCCCGGCTTCATCTCTACCGAAGGCTTCCCCCAAGCAGAGCTCACCGACCGAGCGCTCACCCGCTGGATCGTCTCCACCCCTGAGAAGGCGGCCGAGGCGATCTTCCAGACAGGCGTGGAGCGGCGAGCAGAGCGTTATGTGCCACGTCCCTACGCGCTGGCAGCCGTCTTGCGCATAGTGGCGCCCGGACTCGTGCGGCGAGCGCTCAGCGGAGGAGCGGCTCAGGTCATGACCACCACTACGGGCGCTGACATGGCCGAGCGCGCACGGGACGACACCAGCGCAGCAACGCGAGAGGGAACTTAGGACCGGAGTACTCGCCGCCCCAGGAGCTCGCATCTCCGGTCGCGGCTGTTGCGTGAAAACACTGACCCGCGTGCGGCGTTACACGGTTACTGGTCTGTGCACCCATGCGTAGGCTCGTCTGCGTGTCTTTCCACGCGTATTGGCATGCAAGCACGACGGGATTGGGTACACAGCCGGCGCCAGGGTTGCCACCCACACGGCAAGTGATGGCCCGATGAGCGCGACCCTCCCCCACCCCCACCGCTGGCTGGTGCGCAGCTTGATCGGCGTGGCCACCGTGCTTGGGATCGTCGCGATATTCGCGGTCTGGGCCAACCGGCAGCTACTCGACAGCAGCTACTGGACGACCACGAACCAGAAGTTGATCGAGAGTCCCCCCATCCGCGAAGAGGTGTCGGTGTATCTCACCGAACAGCTATACGCGAACGTTGATATTGCCGGTGAACTGGGCAACGAGTTGCCTAGCGAACTGAAGCCGCTCGCGGCGCCCGCCGCGGGAGCGCTCAAAGACGTCGTAGAGAAGGGGATCAACCTTTTGCTCGAACGTCCGCGGGTACAGGAACTGTGGGGTAAGGCCAACCAGGTGACTCATGCGGAGTTCGTCCGCTTGATCGAGAACAAAGGCCGTGTCGTGAAGCTTCCCGGCGGCGGCGCGGTGGTGCTCGACCTGCGCCCGATGCTCACCGAAGTGGCACAAAAGGTGGGCGCCCCAACAAGCCTTGTCAACAAGATCCCGCCAAACGTCGCCCAGCTGCGGATCGTGACCTCCAAACAGCTCGACACGATGCAGAAGGCGGTCAACCTGTTGCGCAGCCTCGCGTTCGTGCTCCCCCTGCTCGTGGTGGCCATGTTCGCCTTGGCTGTGTATCTGGCGCGCGGACGACGTCGCCAGACGCTGATCGAGGTGGGCGTGGCGTTCATCGGAGCGGGACTCGTGGTGGTGGTCGCGCGCGGGATCATCGGAACGAAGGTGGTGAACTCGCTCGCCACGACTGAAGCCATCAGGCCCGCCGCCAACGCGGCGTGGTCGATCGGCACGAGTGTGCTCGCCGACGTTGCCTGGTCGGCCGTGCTGATCGGCATTCCGCTGATCCTTGCCGGGCTGCTCGCCGGCCCAACCCAGATCGCCACGCGCTTGCGCCACCTCATGGCTCCCTACTTGCGCGACCGCCCAGACATCACCTTCGGAGCGCTGGCATTGATCTTGTTGCTGCTGTTCGCTTGGGGTCCGATCGTGGCCACGAAAACACTGATCGGGATCTTGGTAATCATCGTATTGGCCGTGTTTGGCACCGAGGTGCTCAGACGCCAAACAGCCCAGGAGTTCCCCGATGCGCACACCAAGGCATTCCATGCTGGCACAGCGGCCGCTGGCCCTGGACCCGCTGCACAGAGTTTCGCCCCGGCGCCACGAGAGCCCGATACTCAGCCGCTTGAGCCGAGCCCCCCATCCACGTCTCCACCTGCTACACCCACTGAGAAGGGCGAAGACCCGGAGAGCGATACATGACCGACAGTGTCAAGCAACGCGAAGCCAAGGGCAAGGAAGCTCGAGCGCACACGCCGCGCTCGAGCCACGCGGAATGGAAGCCCGCCAAGGATCGCGAGGATCCAGTCGCGATCCTGCAAGGACAGGCCGAGAGCCGTGTGCCAGAGCTCGTACCGATCCGCTACGGGCGCATGCTCGTCTCGCCGTTTACCTTCTATCGCGGCGCCGCGGCGATCATGGCAGCCGACCTCGCCCAGACTCCCAGTTCAGGCTTGCAGGTACAGCTGTGCGGAGACGCTCATCTGTCGAACTTCGGCATATTCGCCTCTCCCGAGCGCGAGATGCTGTTCGATATCAACGATTTCGACGAGACCTCGCCCGGACCATGGGAGTGGGACGTCAAGCGCCTCACAGCGAGCTTGTGCGTGGCCGGGCGCGATCGGAGCTTGAGCAAGCAGGAGGTCGCCGACGTCCTGGTCTGGACGGCTCAGGCATATAGGCAGTCGATGCGAGGCTTCGCCCAGATGAGCAATCTGGGCGTGTGGTATGCCAGGTTGAACGCCAAGGACATCATGGGCGTGGTGCGCGCCCAACAGCTCGTCAAGGGCAAGCGCCTGGAGAAGATGGAACGTAAGCTTGGCAAGGCTCGCTCGAAGGACAGCACGCGCGCGGTGCTCAAGCTCACCGAAACCGTCGACGGGAACTTGCGCTTCGTGAGCGAACCACCTTTGATCGTTCCCTTGGAGGAGCTCCTTGGAACGGCCGAGCGCGGCGAACTACGCGAGCGCCTGGAAGGGATGCTCACCGATTACGGCGACAGCCTCGCCGGCGATCATCGTGCGTTGCTAAGCGACTACAGCTTCCAGAGCATCGCGCGCAAGGTCGTGGGCGTGGGCAGCGTGGGCACGCGCGCATGGGTGATGCTGTTCATGGGCCGCGACGAGCAGGACCCACTCGTACTGCAGGCAAAGGAAGCTCAGGCCTCAGTGCTGGAGCCATACTCAGGAGCTTCGGAGTACCACAACCACGGCCAGCGTGTGGTGGAAGGCCAGCGCCTGATGCAGGCCGCAAGCGACATATTCCTGGGCTGGTTGCCTGCGGTCGGCATCGACGGAGTGACGCGCGACTTCTACGTCCGCCAATTGTGGGACGGCAAGTTGAGCGTGGAAATCGAGACGATGGGCCACCCCCAGCTGCGTGCGTATGGAGCACTGTGCGGATGGACACTCGCGCGTGCCCATGCACGTGCCGGAGACCGCGTCGCGATCGCCTCCTATCTCGGCGCGGGCGGCGTGTTCGACCAGGCGATCGTGGAGTTCTCAGAGGCATATGCCGACCAGAACGAACGCGACTACGATGCGCTGCTGCAGGCGGTAAAGTCGGGGCGCGTGCAAGCTGAGAGCGCCTGAGCAGCCCATCGGGCACCTCAAGCTCGTGCTGACTGAAGCGCCCGTCTTCGAGCTTGGCTCATACGGGCGAGAACCCACCACCTCTAGGAGCATGGCCATGACTGACGAGACTCAGCTGATCACCGGTGTCGACTTCGTGGCCATCTCAACCCGCGACCTCCCCCAGGCTGTCGAGTTCTACGGAAAGACACTTGGACTAGAGCGCTCCGTGTACCTCGAAGAACGCAACTACGCGGAGTTCGAGATAGGCAACCTCACCCTGAGTGTGCTGGACGCGGAGAAAATGGGCATGGAACACAGCGTGCGCGGCCACCAGATCGCGCTGCACGTCGAGGACGTGGCAGCCGCGCGCGCGACGCTCGAAGGGCGCGGCGTGCAGTTCCGCGGCGACATCCTCGACACAGGCGTCTGCCACATGGCGTTCTTCAGCGACCCGGATGGCAATCCTCTGATGCTGCACCATCGCTACGCGCCGTCCCCGCCGCGCTCGTAAGACTCAAGCGACGATCCGTCCGGTCGGTGCCGCAGGATGCCGGGTCCTTTGACCCGTGCGCGCGGAGCTCCTCTGTAGAGCACTCGTCAGCAAACACCATCGGAGAGAACGTCAATCCTTGAAATCCCAGCAATGACTTCCCTACGTGCATGGCAGCGCGAAGCGCTCGAAAGCCTTGATGGCTGGGACGGCGGCCCATTCTTGGTCTCGGCAGCCCCCGGGGCGGGTAAGACACGCCCCGCACTGGAGCTTGCGCGGAGGATGCTGAGCGCGGGCCAGGTGAGCCACGTGACGGTCTTGTGCCCCACGACCCCCCTCACGCGCCAGTGGGCGGGCGCGGCGGCAGAGCTCGGGGTGCAATTGCAGCCCGATGCGCCCGGTCCGTTGCCACCACGCGACTTCCACGGAGTGGCCGTGACCTACGCGCGGGTGGCAGGCGATCCGCGCGGCTGGGCAGCCAAGGTCGCCCCGGACACACTCGTGATCGTCGATGAGGCCCACCATCTCGGCGAGGAGCTCGCCTGGGGCACGAGCTTTCAGCAGGCATTCGCACACGCCCCACGCTGGCTGCTGCTGTCCGGCACTCCGTTTCGCTCCGACGCCACGCCAATCCCGGGCGTGAGCTACGACGCCGAAGGCGTGGCCGAGCCCGATGTCTCCTACACCTACGCCCAGGCGGTTGCAGACGGGATCTGCCGCCCGGTGGCCTTCGTGACATTCGACGGGACCTTGTCCTGGCGCAGCGGCGAGGACGTGATCGAGTCCTCCTTCGAGACGGTCTTGAGCACGCGTGAGGCGAGCCGTCGCTATCGCACAGCGATCTCCACTGAGCTACCGGACGGACTGCCACGCATCCTCAGAGAGGCCCACGAGAAGCTGCGTGACCTGCGCGAGGCTGGCCATCGCGACGCCGGAGCGCTGGCGGTCGCCGCCGACGCGACGCACGCGCGGCAGATAGCCAAGCTACTCGGGGAGCTGACTGGGAAGGCGCCGGTAGTGGTCTTGCACACCGAGACGCGCGCTGCCCACAAGCTCGCAGCGTTCCGGGCCTCGCGCGAGCCATGGATCGTCGCGGTGAACATGGTCTCCGAGGGCGTCGACATCCCAAGGCTGCGAGTCGGGGTGTACGCCACAGCCGCCAAGACACCGATGATCTTTCGCCAGATCGTAGGGCGCTTCGTGAGGACGATCGCCGGGCGCGCACCCGAGCCCAGTTGGGTCTACCTGCCGGCCGACCCCGTCTTGCGCGGGCACGCAGCGGAGGTCGAGAGCGAGCTGCGCCGGGCCTTGCGCGAGCGCCCGCAGGACGAGGGCTTTGAGGAGCCGCGCGAGCGTCGCTCAAGCGAGCCTTCACCGGCCATGGAGTTCGTGCCCTTGAGCGCCGAAGTGGCGCCGCAGATGACCTTGTTCGGCCCCGCTCCGAGAGTGGCAAAGGACAAGGTCAAACAACCGCCCCCAGAGCCCGCGCCGGTAGCGGCGTTCGAGCGTCGAGCGCATCTGCGCGAGGAGCGCCGCCGGCTCGTGGCGGACCTCGCCAAGCGCGGCGGTAACAGCCACCGCGAGATCAACGCCTGGATAAACCGGGAGATCGGCGTGGGGCGCGTAGAGTCGGCCAGCATCGAGCAGCTTGAGCGCACAGTTCAGCGGCTCGTACGCGAGTTGACGCGACACAGCCGCAGAGCTGCATCGGGTTGAGCCGGCACCGCTAAGCGGAGCCGGCACACCCTAGATTCGACTGGCCTCGAGCCTGACTTCTCCGTCAGGGCCCTGGTCGTGAGCCCGAATGGGCTCGCGCGCTAGGCCAGCTGTACGTTGACTGCCTTGGGTCCCTTGTCGCCGGCCTCGGCGTCATAGGTGACCTTTGCGCCCTCGCTAAGCGAGCGGTAGCCGTCGCCGGCGATACCCGAGTGGTGCACGAACAGGTCCTTGGACTGATCGTCGGGCGTGATGAAGCCGAAGCCCTTGTCGTCGCTGAACCACTTGACGGTTCCTGTAGCCATTTTGCTGCCTCCGTGTTTTCGCGTGCTGCGAACGCGGAGATTGCTATGAGCAAAGGCTACGAGCGCTGACACTGCGTTTGAATCGGGGCGGTTTGCCCCGGCTGGATCGAGCAACTATAGCAATCGACCCTAGGAAATCTCAGAATAGGCGGGCTCGCCCTTTCCTCGTTCGTCTACCACCCCAACCTGCTCGCCTTCTGCCCCTGTCGGCTCGGCAGGCATAGCCTGCGGGCGCAAGACTGTGACCGACACGACGATCCCGACCGCCACCAGCGCCGCCGCGATCCAGAAGGCAAGCTGGTAGCCGCCTGTGAGCGCAACCGCCGTCGAGCTTCCCTGGGCGAGCAGCTTCGAGGTGTGCGACGCCGACAGGGTGGCCAAGACAGCCAGGCCGAGCGCTCCGCCGACCTGGGCGGTTGTGTTGACAAGGCCCGAGGCGAGCCCCGCATCGCTTGGGGTTGCGCCGGACATGGCGACGCCCATCAAGGCCGGAAAGCACACACCTGCGCCGGTGCCCAGGAGCAGCATCGAGGGCAACAGGCCGGTGATGTAGCTGGCGTGAACCGGCGCCACGGCGAGCAGGACCAGTGCGAGCGCGATCATGGCCAGGCCCGGAGGCAAGAGCGCGCGGGCGCCGAAGCGTGTGATCAAAGGCTCGGAGAAGCGGATCGACATCGAGCCCATCGTGATCGTCACCGGCAGGAACGCGAGCCCTATCTCCAAGGCGTCATAGCCGAGCACCTTGCGCATGTAGAGAGCGCCGAGGAAGAACATTCCGAACATTCCAGCCACCGAGAACACCTGGATCAGGTTGGCTCCGCTCACGTTGCGCGAGCGGAAGATCCGCAGCGGCACAAGCGGGTTGCGCGCCGTCGCCTCGCGTGCCACGAACGCGCCGAGCAGCACGAGCGAGAGCGCCCCGAGGGCGAGCGTGCGCCCGGCGCCCCAACCGTCTTCGGCGGCTGGCTTGACGATCGTGTAGACGCCCAGCATCAGGGCACTCGTGATCAGAGCAGCGCCAGGGATGTCAGCGCCTCCACCGAAGCCGATCCCCTCGTCGTGGTCCAGCAGGCGCCTGGCGAAGAGGATCGTGAGAATCCCGATTGGGACGTTCACGAAGAAAATCCAGTGCCAGTCAAGTGCCTGTGTCAGGACTCCCCCCGCCAGGAGTCCTACCGACCCGCCAGCTGAGGCGACGAAGGCGTACACGCCGATCGCCTTGGCTTGATCACGCGGCTGAGGGAACATCGTGACGATCATCCCCAACACGACCGCCGAGGTCATCGCGCCAGCGATGCCCTGCACGAAGCGCGCGCACACGAGCAACGTCTGGGTCCAAGCCAGGCCGCACATCAAGGAGGCAAGCGTGAATAGGGCCACGCCGAGCAGGAAGATGCGGCTGCGCCCCAGCAGGTCGCCGAAACGGCCCGCCAAGAGCAACAGGCCTCCGAAGGCGATCAGGTAGGCGTTCACGACCCAGGCGAGGCTCGAATTGGTGAAGTGCAGTTCTTCCTGGATCGAGGGCAGGGCGACGTTGACGACGGTCACGTCGAGCACGATCATCAAGACCCCAACGCACAGCACGTACAAGGCCAGCCAGCGCG
This sequence comes from uncultured Solirubrobacterales bacterium, assembly GCA_963731565.1. Taxonomy (GTDB): domain Bacteria; phylum Actinomycetota; class Thermoleophilia; order Solirubrobacterales; family Solirubrobacteraceae; genus Palsa-744. The sequence goes on along the minus strand of CAVSWG010000001.1, from coordinate 2,045,839 downwards.
AGCGGTCTTCTGTGTGCTCTTGTTGTGAGGCGGGCTGTGTTGACACTGCGTGTGTCCCCTTCGTCTCCATCGCTTGCATCGGCCAAGCTCCCTTCGAGGCTAGATGTCAGGTTATCCAGCCGCCCGGGTGACGGCTCAAATGTATGACCGCGGGCGATGAGCTAACTCATCGGTGAAGCGCCGCGCATGCTTCAATCGTCCTACAGACCCGGAAGGAGCGAGGACAATGGGATACACGATCAAGAACCTCGAGTCGGTAGAGGACATGGCCAAGCAGCATGGGCTCAGCGACATGGGCGAGGCGCGCTTTGCCTCGGGCGACCTCGACACGGTGCAGACCGGCGTGAGCCACCAGCGCTTGAAGCCTGGCAAGCGCCAGCAGTTCGGCCACCGTCACGACCAGGCCGAGGAGGTCTATGTGGTACTTGCCGGCTCCGGTCGTATAAAGCTCGACGACGAGGTCCTCGAGATCGGCAAGCTCGACGCGATCCGTGTCTCACCGGAGATGATGCGCTCGTTCGAGGCGGGCGAGGAAGGGCTTGAGATCCTCGCCTTCGGCCAGCACTTCGGCGGCGATGGCGAGCTCGTCCAGGGCTGGTGGAGCGACTAGAGAAGCTCGTCGGCGAGCAGCTCCATCAAGAGACCGTCACGCCACTGATCACTGCCGCGAGGACGCTCGTAGCGACGCATCACACCAACTGGCCTGAAGCCGACTTTTTCATATGAGCGGATCGCGGCCGCGTTGCCTGTGCCGGGGTCGATCGTGATGCGGTGATGGCCGCGCTCCTCGATCAGATAGCGTGCGAGGCGCCTCAACGCTTCTGTGCCCAGGCCGCGACCGTGGAACGCCGGATCGAGGAACAGGTCGATCGTGGCGTGGCGGTATTTGGGGCCCGGCTCCTCGCCGAATTGGATCAGGCCCGCGACGGCACCTTCGACTTCGATCGTCAGACGGGTGGACTCCGGCTCGTCCGTCCAGGGGAACCCTTCATCTGGCTGATCCCACCAGAACGAGACCTCAGGCGTCGCGTGGATGCGACACAGCTCGCTCTCGTCGTCCTCGAGAAGCGGCCGAAGGATCATCTCTGCCTGGCTACCGGCAGCCCCTGAGCAAGTCAACGTGGGAATACTGGCGATCGGACGATGATCGCAGAGCGCCTCACATCGCAGTTGCTTACTGGAGCGCCCGCGCGCGATCCTGTAGCTGTGGTCCGCCGGCTGCTGGCCGTGCAGGGCCAGGATCCCCGCGGTGCACGCTTGGCGATTCGCGCCCGCACGAGTGGCCTGTCCGCGGCAGACGTTGACCGAGCGCTGAGCGAAGATCGCTCACTGCTGATCACCTGGCTGAACCGGGGCACATTGCATCTTGTGTGCAGCGAGGACTATCCCTGGCTTTTTGCGCTCACAGCACCGCGCTTGCTTGCAGCCAACGCTCGACGGCTCGACCAGGAGTGTGTCTCTCCGGCTGCGGCTGACCGCGGCGTCCGAGTGATCGAGCGATCGCTCGCCGAGGACGGACCGCTTACCCGGCAACAGTTGCGAGAGCGAATCGCGACGGCCGGTGTGCGCACCGAGGGTCAGGCTCTGGTGCACATGTTGATCCTCTCGAGCTTGCGCGGGCTGACTGTGCGAGGGCCGATGATCGGCCGCGACCACGCGTATGTGCTGGTAAGGGATTGGCTCGAGCCGTCTGGCCCGATCGACCGCGATCGCGCCCTGGCGGAGCTTGCACGCCGCTATCTCGCCGGCCACGGGCCTGCAAACGAGCGCGATCTCGCCAAGTGGGCAGGCGTAACACTGAGCGACGCCCGCGCCGGGCTGGGCGCAATCGCCTCTGAGCTGCGCACGCGCGAGGACGGGCTGATCGACCTCGCCAAGCACGCGCCCGCGGGCGAGCTGCCGCCGCCACGTTTGCTCGGCTCCTTTGACCCATTGCTGCACGGCTGGGTCTCGCGCGAGGCGGTGCTCGGCTCCCACCAAGGCATCGTCACGGTCAACGGACTGTTTCGTCCCTTCGCCCTCGTGCGCGGGCGCGCCGCAGCCGTCTGGAGCCTGTCCGCGGGTGAGATCTCGCTGAAGCCGTTTGGGCGGCTCGGCTCCCGCGAGAAGGCGGCCCTGGACCGGGAGGCCGAGGACGTGCTGCGCTACCTGGCGCCTGCGCCTTAGACGGCGACCGGCTCGCGTGCTGGGAGCGGGAGGCTTGCGCCGGAGAACTCCATCGTGCCGTCCTCGACCGAGCCAAAGCGGAGGTTAAAGACGTCCATCGGGTAGTTCTGGTGCAGACGCCACGGCGCCTTGGAGCCCTGCTTGGGGAAGTTCTCGATCGAGCGCAAGACGTAGCCCGAGGAAAAGTCGATGAACGGCCGCTCGAGCACCGTGGGGTCGCGGTTGACGGGCGTGCAGCGGTCGAAGCCGCCTGCGTCCATGTGGTTGATGAGGCGGCAGATGTATTCGCACACCAGGTCGGCCTTAAGTGTCCATGAGGCATTGGTGTAGCCCACGGCGAAGGCCATGTTGGGAATGCCACTGAGCATCATGCCCTTGTAGCTCATCGTGTCGGCCAGCGAGATCTCCTGGCCGTCCAGCGAGAGTTGCAGGCCACCCAGGGCAAGCAGGTTCAGACCGGTGGCGGTCACGATCACATCGGCCTCGAGCTCCGCGCCAGAAACGAGCCTGATGCCTTTCTCGGTGAAGGTCTCGATGCGGTCGGTCACGACCGAGGCGCGACCGGCGCTGATCGCCTCGAACAGGTCGCCATTGGGCACCAGGCATAGACGCTGATCCCATGGGTTGTAGCTGGGGCTGAAGTGCCTGTCGATGTCATAGCCGGCGGGCAGCTGGCGTTCAAGGCCCTTGCGCAGGAGCGCCTTCATTGCCTGCGGGCGCCGACGGGAGAGCTGGAAGCTCGCCATGGTCAGGAGCACATTCTTCCAGCGCAGGATCGGCGCGGATATCTTCGAGGGCAGAAACCGGCGCAGCTGCTTGGCGATCGGGTCTTCGGCCGGCAGGGAGACGATGTAGGTGGGCGATCGTTGCAGCATCGTCACGTGCGCGGCGCTCTCGGCCATCGACGGGACGAGGGTCACGGCCGTGGCACCGCTGCCGATCACGACGACGCGCTTGCCGGCGTAGTCGAGATCCTCCTGCCAATGCTGAGGATGGACGATGTCCCCCTCAAAACGCTCGCTGCCGCGGAACTCGGGCGTATAGCCTTCGTCGTAGCGGTAGTAGCCGCTGCACAAGAAGAGGAAGTTGCAGCTCAAGCGCACGCTCTCCCCCTCCTGCCCCTCGGCGCCTCGAATCGCCTCGACGCTCCAGCGCGCATCGGCGCTCGACCACTCGGCGCGCACGACACGGTGGTTGAAATGGATCTTCTCGTCCACGCCGCGCTCGCTCGCCACTTCGCGCACATACTCGAGGATCGAGGGGCCGTCGGCGATCGACTTAGGCTGGCTCCACGGGCGAAAGGAGTAGCCGAGTGTGTACATGTCCGAGTCCGAGCGGATGCCGGGATATTTGAAGAGGTCCCAGGTGCCGCCGCTTCGCTCGCGCGACTCGAGGATCGCAAAGCTCTTGCCGGGACAGTTGGCCTGCAGGTGACAGGCGGCACCGATACCGGAAAGGCCGGCGCCGACGATCAGAACGTCGACGTGCTCTGGAGCGTCTGGAGTAGGAAACATCCGTCGAGCTTACAGGGCGCATCCCGAGTTGGATGATTGTCGAGAACCAGCCATCGGATCTTGTGCGCGAGTCCATACGCGCGTAGGACCCGTTCAGTGACACTGAGATCCCGTCCCGCAGTTTGCGTAAAGGCGAGAGCGAGCGATGCGAACCAGGACCCCGCAGATCGTGGCACTTGGAGGCGGCGGCTTCTCGATGGAGAAAGACAGCACGCTGCTTGACGATTACATCCTCGCGTTGACCAAAGCCCGCCGGCCGCGGGTTTGCTTCCTGCCGACTGCCTCCGGCGATGCCGACCACTACGTGGTGCGCTTCTACCGGCGCTTCTCGGCACTGTGCGAGGCCAGCCACATCTCGATGTTCCGTCGCGACCAAGGCGGGCGCGGCGTCGAGGACGACCTGACCTCGCACCTGCTCGCCCAGGACTTGATCTATGTGGGCGGCGGCAACGTCGTGAGCATGCTCGGGGTATGGCGCGCACACGGCCTGGATCAGGTTCTGCGCGAGGCATGGCAGCGCGGGATCGTGCTGTGTGGGCCCTCGGCGGGCTCGCTGTGCTGGTTTGCCGAGGCGCTTTCCGCCTTCCATGGACCGCCCAGGCGCGTAGGCGGCCTGGGACTGCTGCCCTACTCCAACTGCGTGCACTACGACGCCGAGCCAGCGCGCCGTGCCGAGTACCACGCACTCGTGGGCGAGGGCATGCGTGCCGGCTACGCCGCCGATGACGGGGTGGCGCTTCACTTCAAGGGGACCAAGCTTCACTGTGTGGTCAGCTCGCGCGAGCGTGGCGGCGCCTTTCACGTGCGCCGCGGCGGCGGCCAGGTAAGAGAGACGGCGCTCGAGGTCTCATACCTCGGCGATCATGGAGTCCCAACTAAGCGCAGCGGCAGGACAAGCACCGCCGCCAAGCAACCGGACCGGACCGCGGGCCGATCCGTCGCCAGGACGGTGGCGCTCGCGTGAGCGCCGCACCTGATGAGGAGCAACGACTGATCTTCGCGATGGGCGGAGGCGGCTTCACGATGGAGCCCGCTAACCCGCTACTGGATGACTTCGTGCTCACGCTCGCCCGGACAAAGGAGCCTCGCATCCTTTTCTTGCCCACGGCCTCGGGCGACACCACCACTCAGATCAACGCCTTCTATGCGCGCTTCGGCGGGCGCTCCTGCGTGCCGCAATACGTGTCCCTGTTTCGCCTCGGCGACCTAGATCGTCCTCTGGAGGAGATCGTGCTCGAGCAGGACATCGTCTACGTCGGGGGCGGCTCGATGCGCAACCTGTTGGCGATCTGGCGCGCACACAAGCTGGATGAGATCCTGATCGAGGCGTGGCGCAGGGGCACCGTCCTTGCGGGGATCAGCGCCGGGGCGATGTGCTGGTTTGAAGGCGGCGTGACCTGCTCGAGCGGCGCGCCCGAGCCGTTGAGCGGCCTGGGACTCTTGGAGGGCTCCTTGACCGTACACGCCGACGGTGAGCCCGAGCGCTTGCCGGTTTGGCTCGCGAACGTGCGCTCGGGCGAGCTGCCCGGCGGCTGGGCCGCCGACGACGGCGTCGGCTTGCTCTTTCGTGCAGGCGCGCTCGAGCGCGTAGTCAGCTCGCGCCCCGGGGCCGACGCCCAGCGTGTAGACGCGATCGCAGGCGAGCTGGTGCGCCATCGCCTGGAGCCGGAATTGCTCGGTGGCGAGCAGCCGGTATCAGCGCCTGTCCTGGATGACGACGTGCGCGAGTTGCGCCGGGTGCAGCGCCTGCGCCGTGAGATGACCGGCGAATCGCACCGCTTCGAGGACGTGTGAGCCGTAGTCCCTCGACGCTTGCCCCGTCAGTCTGAGGACGCTTCGGGTCTACCTTCTGGTGGCGGCGAAGCTGCTCAAGGCAGGTGATGCACGAAGCTCGAGACTGGCGCTCGCTCGGGCACACGTTGCTCTTGGCGAGGGCGACCGAGGTGCAGCAGCCCGATCGGGAGCTCGGCCGCGTCGAGCCCTAGTGCATCACGAGCGACCGGCGAGTCGAGGAACGGCAACGTGCGCCAATAGCCGGCGAAGCCCATCCCGTGGGCACCCAGCAGCACGATGTAGGCGGCAACAGCGCCCGCCAGTAGATCCTCCTGTTGCTCCACGGCGTCGCCCTGCCGTGCGACCGACGCCACAACCAGGGTGGGCGCACGATCGAGCTTGCTGCCAGAGCCAGGATTGACCTCCTCCGCGATCTGCTTCAGGCGCGCGAGCGTGCTGGGGCCAAGCACGCGAAAGCGCCAAGGGTTGGTCAGATGATGGTTGGGCGCCCAGCGCGCCAGCTCGAACAGCTGTGCCAGCAATTCAGGCTCGACTGGCTCGGGCGCAAAGGCCTTGTGGGTGCGCCTTGTCTTGATCGCGTCTTCGAGCTCCATCCGCCGATAAGCCTAGATGGAGCGCCCGCGTCTGTTCGAGGGTTTCTCACCGCCGGCGTCGAAATCAGCTGAATGGACGGCCACCACACGCCAGGCGGAAAACTCTCGCCCAAGGACGATCGCCGTCTCCCACCAGTCCTATTGGCGCTCACGCTCACCACGGGCCTGATCGACGCAGCAAGCTATCTCGGCCTCGGCCATGTCTTCACGGCGAACATGACCGGCAACGTGGTGCTGCTCGGCTTCGGCCTGGCAAACGCCGGTGGCCTGCCAGTCGTCGCGCCACTCGTCTCACTTGGCGCATTTCTGTTCGGAGCCGGCATCGGCGGACGCCTTGGCGTTGGCATAGCGCACAGGCACGAGCGAGTCTTCCTGCTTGGCGTCGGCAGCGAGATCGCGCTCGTGGGGATCGCGGCGATAGTCGCCTGGATTGCGGACGTCAGGATCTACTCGGCCAGCGCGTACGCGATCATCGCACTCGTCGCGCTGGCGATGGGCGTGCGCAACGCGATCGTGCGCAAGCTGGCGGTCCCCGACCTGACGACCACCGTCCTCACCATGACCTTGACCGGCCTTGCCGCCGACACCTCCGCCGACGGGCTGGCCAAGGCGGGGAGGTCGGCGCGACGGCTGTCCGCGGTGGCGGCGATGCTGCTTGGAGCATTCGTGGGAGCCCTACTGGAGAAGCACAGTCTCGGCCTGCCACTCGCGGTCGCGGCGGGGGCTGGTGCGGTGAGCTTCGGCGCCTACCTCGCGGCTCACGGCCGCTGACCAGCAAGCTCCACGCAGAGCCGCTCCAAGAGCTGCTGGACCTCTGGCACGCGTTGGGTGCTGTGGTCGGCCAGCATCGCGCTCAGCTCCTCGCGGCGAGCGCTCAACAGCTGGTCGGCCATCGCGCGACCGGCCGGCGAGGGCTCTGTCTCTCCATCTTCCTCTGTGACCAAGCCGTGCTCCCGCAGCTCCGCTTCGACCGCGACCACGCGCTCGTCCTCGACCGCCTGCTCTTGGGCCATGTCGCGCGTCCCTTCGATCCCGTAGCTGTCGAAGCGGACGAGCGCCCAGATCGCTCCCGGGCTGAGCTTCACACTGGCGCGCGCGCCCACCCGTTCGTTGAAGGCGCGCCTGTCCTCGCGGCTCACCAGCACCCCGAGTGCGCGGTCCAGTTCGGCCAGCGAGCTGGGGCTCTTGGGCGCCGCCAAGGCGTCGTCCAAGCCCTGGCTGGTGGAGGCGGTCGCACGCAAGGGTCGCTCGCGCAAGCGCAAGGCCAAGATGAACCCGATCACACCGACGCCGGCCGCGACAAGGAACACAGGTCGTAGAGCGTCCACATAGGCGTTCTCGTAGGCGAGCCTGGCCGCGGCGGGCAGGCTCGCCACTTGCGCGCCCGTGAGACGGGCACCGCCCGAGACCTGAACTCCGAGCGCCCCGCTGAGCACGTCGTGCAGCTCGCTGCGCAGGCGGCTGGAGAAGATCGTCCCGAACACAGCCGCGCCGATCGAACCACCGATCCCACGAGCGAGCGTGACGCCCGAGGTGGCAGCGCCGAGGACCGAGTAGTCGACCGCGTTCTGCACGGCCAAGACCAGCACCTGCATGACCATTCCCAAGCCCAGCCCCAGCACGAGCAGATAGGCGTCAGCCGCGATCGAGCTCGTGCCGACATTCAGGCGCGAGAGCAGCAGCAGGCCGACAGTCATCGTCGCGGTGCCCACGATCGGGAACACCCGGTAGTGGCCGGTGTTGGAGATCACACGGCCCGAGACGACCGAAGTGAGCACCAAGCCACCCATCAAAGGGATCAGGCGCAGGCCCGCGCCCGTCGGGCTCGAGTGGAACACGGTCTGGAAGAACAAAGGCAGGAACGTGACCGACCCGAACAGCGCGAAGCCGACGATCAACGAGAGCAGCCCAGCGATGCGGAACACCTCGTCGCGCAGGACCGGGATCGGCAGGACCGGCTCACGCGCACGGCGCTCGACCGCCAAGAACACACCGATCAAAGCCACCCCGGCGACCGCGACCAGGATCGTCTCGCCCGAGCCCCACGCCCACGTGGTGCCACCGAGGCTGGCAACCAAGACGATCGCGCTGAGCGCCGCCGCGAGCACGCCCGCGCCGAGATAGTCGATCGCGGGTCGGCTGCGCACGCTCGTCGCAGGCAGCGTGGCGGCGATCACGCCAAGAGCAAGCAGGCCGATCGGCAGGTTCACATAAAAGATCCAGCGCCAGGAGAGGTGCTCGACGATCACTCCCCCGAGCAAGGGACCGGCGACGCTCGCCAAGCCGAACACCGCGCCAAAGAGGCCCTGGTAGCGCCCACGCTCGCGCGGGGACACGATGTCCCCGACCGTCGCCTGGACCAGCACGATCAGACCGCCCGCACCGAGGCCCTGCACCGCGCGGAAGGCGATCAGCTCGGTCATCGACCGGGACAGGCCACACAACGCCGAGCCCACCAAAAACAGCACCACGGCGCTTTGCAGAACACGCTTGCGCCCCAATTGATCGCCGAGCTTGCCGTACAACGGCGTTACTGCCGTTTGCGCCAACAAGTAAGCGCTCGTGACCCAAGACAAGCGCTCGAGCCCACCGAGGTCCCCCACGATCGTCGGCAAAGCCGTCGCGACGATCGTCGAATCGAGCGCCGCCAAGAGCATCACGAGCATCAAGCCGCCAAACGTCACCCCGAGACGTCGATTCGCGGAGCGGGGAGAAGCGGAAGTGGCGGCGACGGTGTTCACTTCAAGTGCTCGCTACCTGACCCAACGGATGAAGCCCAATCCTACAGTCATAGATCGACCGTCGATAACGTCTGAGGGCGATTCGCGAACGCCAGACCGGGCAGAGAGCCGGCGAGCGTCAAGGTCACACGAAAGAAGGAGGCCAGGACATGAAGACACGCACGCTTGGAAGCCAGGGACTGCGGGTGTCAGAGGAGGGGCTCGGCTGCATGGGCATGTCCGAGTTCTACGGCCGATCTGACGAGGACGAGGCGCTCGCCACGATCCACCGCGCGCTGGAGCTGGGCGTGAGCTTCTTGGACACCGCCGACATGTACGGGCCGTTCACCAATGAGAAGCTCGTCGGCCGCGCGGTCTCCGACCGCCGTGAGCAGGTGGTGCTCGCCACCAAGTTCGGCAACGAGCGCAAAGAGGACGGAAGCTGGGTGGGAATCAACGGAAGGCCCGAGTACGTGCGCTCCGCCTGTGAAGCCTCCTTGAAGCGCCTCGGCGTCGAGCACATCGACCTCTACTACCAGCACCGCGTCGATAAGACCGTGCCGATCGAGGACACCGTCGGGGCGATGGGCGAACTGGTGGCGGAGGGCAAGGTGCGCTACCTCGGACTGTCCGAGGCCTCGCCACAGACGATCAGGCGCGCACACGCCGTTCACCCGATCTCCGCGCTGCAGACCGAGTACTCCCTGTGGACGCGAGACCCTGAGGATCAAATCCTGCCGACGGTGCGCGAGCTCGAGATCGGCTTTGTCGCTTACTCGCCGCTCGGACGAGGCTTCCTGTCGGGCAAGTACAAGAAACCGGAGGACCTGCCCGAGGACGACTTCCGCCGCCACCATCCCCGCTTCCAGGGCGAGAACTTCCAAAAGAACCTGGAATTGGTCGAGCGCATCGAGGAGATCGCTAGGGAAAAGCAGGTTACGGCCGGCCAGCTCGCGCTCGCATGGGTGCTCAGCCGCGGCGAAGATGTCGTGCCGATCCCGGGCACGAAGCGACGCTCATATCTGGAAGAGAACATCGCTGCCGCGGAGATAGAGCTCTCTGAGGACGATCTGGCGCGCATCGAGGAGGTAGCGCCCGTCGGCGTCACGGCCGGCGATCGCTATGCCAACATGTCGACGATCGACCGGTGAACCCAGCAGACAGCTCTTGCCGCTAGGCGGCGAGAGCGTCCGCCAAGATCAGGGCGTGATCGAAGGCCAACTCGGGCAGTGTGCCCGCGTCAAACCAACGCGCATCGCGCGCGTCATCCGCGCCCGCCACCTCACTCTCGCTCGATACCCGTGCCAGGTACACGACTGACACGGTCCATCCGCGCGGATCGCGTCCCGGCGTGTCATACACCCCAAGCAGCTCGAGCTCGCCGACCCGCAGGCCGGTCTCCTCGGCCAGCTCTCGCGGCGCGGCGTCAACTACCTGCTCGCCTTCCTCGACAAATCCCCCAGGGATCGCCCAACTGTCGCGAAACGGTGGATTTCCCCGTTGGATCAACAGAACACGCTTGTCCTTGCCGGTGCCCGCGAGCACAATGACGTCGACTGTCAGCATCGGGCGCGGAAAGACATCGTTGCTGGCTTCACCCCGCACGACACCCAGCCTATCCGGCAAGCAGATACCTAGCTCGAGCCTGAAGCGTTACGCAAGATCTCCTCCAAAGTCAGGCCGCTGAGGACCGAGGCAGGCTGCTCCCCAACGACGTCAGAGCCTGGGCGCGCCTCGTCGTCACGACGCTTGATCAGCAGCCACTGTGGCTTGGCGCCCTTTCGGGTGCGCTGCAAGGCAAAGCCGCCGCGCAGCTTCTCGCCGTGCAGGACGAACACGGCATGCCCACGCTCCAATGCCTCCGGCCAAGCAATGCGGCCGCCCTGCTCGTAGTGACCGCGATCCCAGACGATCACAGCGCCACCGTCAGTTGAACCCTCGAAGGAGTTGTAGGCCAGACCGTGATCCTCGACCTGAACGGCCAGGCGCTTGACCGACGGATCGAGCGTAGGTCCTTTGGGGACCGCCCAGGAGCGCATCGCGCCTCCGACCTGCAAACGTAGATCGAAGTGGTGGGAGGTTGCCTTGTGCTCCTGGACGACGAACACGCCTGCGTCCAGACCACGGATCGCGAACTGCTCGTGGCCTTCGACCTTGACCTCTTCCAGGTCGACCTCCTGAACAGCGGCGAGGGGTGGGCCCTTGCGCAGGAAAGCAACGAGTGCGTCTATCTCATTGGAGGGACCCTCGGCATGGACGATCACAGTGCCGTCCTCGGCGTTGCGTATCCAACCCATCGCGCCCAGTTGGCCCGCCAGGGCGCGCACGGACTCGCGAAAGCCGACGCCCTGGACGGTCCCGGCGATCGAAGCGCGAATCGCACGGGAGCCAACGGGCGGGCTTGTCATTTGGCCCAGAGTATCGATGCGCACTACTCCCAGACCGGTAGCTGCTCTGCCTCGGCGCTTCACACGGCGCTCAGATAGGACATCCGTCGATCACCGCGCGAGGTTAACCGACATCGGACACGCGCGGCCGAAGTACTGATGATGCCCGGTCGGGACCATGTCCATACGCGCGCCGGGGTACCGGCTCGATGAAGATGAGCCTCAAGACAAAGAAACGAGCGGGAAAGCTCACCCACTCCCGTGCTGGTCGCGAGGAGCAGCGCAAGCGTGCCAAGGAGCATGAGAAGCACCATGCTAAGCACGCCAAGCACCGCAAGCACAAGAAGAAGAAGCACAAGCACCACAAGCCGGTGCACCGCTCGGCGCCGCACGGCACGATCGGGATCGCGCTGCCGGTCGCTCCTGCCACTCCACCCGCTCCCTCCCCCGCCCCGGCCCCGTCGGTCGGCTCCCCGCCGATCAGCTTCGCGCAAGCCCACCGTTTGCTTTGGCGTGCAGGCTTTGGACCGACTCCGGGTCAGGCTGAGGCGCTGACCGGGCAGCCCCTGCAAGATGTTGTCTTCGGCCTCACGCGCCCTTCCGGCGCGGCCACGCTCAGCGGCCAGGAACCGGTCGACGAAGATGGCAATCCGCTGGACCCAGACAACGCTTGGGGTCAAGACCACTGCTGGTGGCTGGATCGCATGGTGCGCTCCGACCAGCAGCTGATCGAGCGAATGACGTTCATCTGGCACGACTGGTTTGCCAACTCCAACGAAAAGGTGAACAACCAGCGGATGATGCTTGAACAGAACGAACTCTTTCGCAGCATGGCGCTCGGCAGCTTTCACGACCTGTTTATGGCCGTAACGTCGAACCCAGCGATGCTTGTATTCCTCGATGGGATCTACAACGAGAAGAGTGAACCGAACGAGAACTATGCCCGCGAGATGATGGAGCTTTTCTCCTTGGGCGCCGACCGCGGCGCATATACAGAGGATGACGTACGTGAAATGGCCCGCGCGCTGACTGGGTGGACGGCGGAATGGTCCTCTCAGGAAGGACTACACGAATTCGAATTCGATACAGCCCGCCACGACAAACACGAAAAGACCGTGTTCGGCAAGACCGGCAATTGGAGCTGGGAAGACGCCGTGCGCATGTGCATCGAACATCCCCTGCACGCTTCGTTCTTCGTCACCAAGCTGTGGGGTTATTTCATTCCGAGCCCCCCGGACGAAGCCACGCTGGCCTCGTTGCAAGGGCTGTATGTGAGCTCGGGCTACAGCATCAGAGCCGTAGTCGAGACGATATTGCAGCACCCAGACTTCTACGAAGGCCCCGAGCTGGTGACACCCCCGGTCGTCTACAACGCGGGCCTGTTGCGCTCGATCGGCCGCCCGATCGATACGACGTCGTGGACATGGCTATCGGCCAATGCAGGCCAGCAGCTCTTTTATCCCCCCAACGTGTCCGGCTGGGATTTCACCCGTTGGCTTGATACCTCGACCGCCAAGGCGCGCTGGGAAATGGCCAGCTATGTGACCTCGGAGACATACCCGAATCCGTGGCCAAAAGAAGGAGAAGCGGAATATAGTGAAACCGAGGATCCGGCCGCAGCGCTCGCGAGCGCGCTTGCGTATTGGGCCAACCCGCCGCTTTCCGGGGAATCGGAGCAGTGCATCACCGCTTTTGCCCAATCCTGTTTGAAGGAACCGCTCGCCGACTGGGAGCAGAGCCCCTTCAGGGCAATGCGCCAGAACGCGTTGCGCATGTTGATCGCCACCGCCCCCGATATGCAGGTGAGCTGACTTGTCCATGCAAGCCACTGTCGCGAGGAAGAGCTAATCATGGCCAAGAGCTGCTCGTGCAACGATTTCACCCGCTCGCAATTCTTGCGTCGCGGCGTCGCCGCCGCCGGCAAGGGCCTGCCGGGGATCGAGCAGGGAATGCCGCTGCCGGCAGGCACGGGCCTTGACCGGCGCACGTTCCTGCTGCGCTCCGCCGGAGCGGCCCTATCGGTCTATGGGGCCTCGATGCTCGGTCCGCGCCATTTCGAAGAGGGCATCGCCCAAGCCATGGCCGCCGGCAGCGCAGAACAGCCGGTGCTCGTGTCGATCTTCATGGAAGGCGGCTGGGACGCGCTCTCGGTACTGGCGCCCGTGGGAGAAACCAAGTACAGGGAACTTCGGCCAGAGCTGGGATTGGCCGAAGGGTCAGGCAGGGCCTTCAGCGAGGACACGAGCCTGATGTGGCATCCAGCCGCAACAGGCTTGGCTGAACTGCACGAAGAAGGCAAGGTCACAACCTTCCCCGCGATCGGCTACCAGCCGGCCGATGAGAGCCATTTCACAAGCCGCCACTACTGGGAGGTCGGCCAGCTCGACGCGCAAGCGCGTTCAGGCTGGATGGGCCGCTACCTGGACTTGGTCGGCGAACCGCACAACCCGCTGCAAGGACTTTCACTGGACTACTCGCTCGCGCCGGCACTCGCCACAGCGAAGATGCCTGTGGCGGCCGTCTCCTCGCCCGCCGATTACACGATGTGGGCCAATGGCCTCGGCGAACCGGTGAGCGGACCAGCGCTTGAAACCTTTGGCGCCTTGGGCGCCCTGCCGGCTCCATCCCCCGCTTACGCTCAAGCCCGCGCCGCCTCCTACGACACGGGCCTGGTGCTCGAAAAGATGGCCGGCTTCGTTCAGTCCGAGAAGGAATCGGGCGATAAATCTCCCGTCACCTACCCAAGCGGAGACTTCGCCGAAAGACTGGCAGTGCTCGCGGCGATGCTGCACACGGGGATGCCGATCAGGTGCGCCTCGTTGAACGCGGTCGGCTCCTATGACACCCATTCGGACGAGGCCAACACGCTGAGCACGAACCTCGAACAGACAGTGAGCGCTTTGGTTGCCTTCCAGCGCGACCTGGAAGCGCGCAAACTCGATCAGAGAGTGCTGGTCCAGTTGTGGTCTGAGTTCGGCCGCCGTCCGCAGGAAAACGGCTCGGGCACCGATCACGGCGCGGGTGGCTTGGCATTCCTGATCGGCAGCAAAGCGGCAGGAAAAATGGTCGGCGAATTCCCGGGCCTGAGCAAACTGGACGTCAACGAAAACCTGCTCAACACATGCGACTTCAGGGCGATGTATTGCTCCTTGCTAGAGCAGTGGTTTCAGACCGAAGCGGGCCTGGTCATTCCCGAAGCAGCATCCTTCCAGCGACCCGTGCTCGTGAGCTGAGAAGGTGCTCAGCGCCTGGCGATCCGTACTGCTGCTGGGCGCCTTGTGCGCTGTGTGCGGCGCTTCGGTGGCGATCGCCTTCGCCGCGCCCACGCAGGGGCGGCGCCACCATCCGTCGAGCGCCAGAAAGGCATGTCATCGCAAGAAACATCGGCACTGCCCGCTAGCGCCCTCAGGCAAAGGAACAAAGCACAAGCGCAAGTCGAGCAAGAACACCAAGCCTGCGAAGCCCACAACCAATAACCAGAGCACAGGCGGGGTGGCGCCGGCCGTCTCGGCGCCGTCGGTATCCGGTTCCAACGCGAGCTCCAGCACCCCTTCCGGGACAGAAAAAGCCGCGCTCGTCAAAGCTCCCGTCTCCCCCGCGCCAGCCCACGTTGAGGTCACAGCCGAAGACAGCGAAGGCTTCCGCTTTGTCCTCTCACGCTCGAGCGTTCCAGCCGGCAAGACGATCATCGAATTCGTCAACCATGGCCAGGACGAACACAACCTGAACGCCGCCGAAGGCAGCGAAGGAGAAGTGGTCGGCTCGCTGCCAAACACACCATCAAACAACCATCTCAGTCTGACTGTGGATCTGAAGCCAGGCAGCTACACCCTGTTCTGCTCGCTCCCGAGCCACGCGGCCAAGGGCATGAAAGCGACGCTTACCGTGGAATAACACCTGTGCAGCGGAGTGCCGCTACGGTGTGGGCATGCAACAGCGAACACTCGGCCGCACCGGAGTGCAAGTCAGCCCGCTTTGCCTCGGCGCGATGATGTTCGGCGCCTGGGGCGAGACCGACCACGACGCCTCGATCAAGATCATCCACAAGGCGCTCGACGGAGGGATCAACTTCATCGACACCGCGGACGTGTACTCACGCGGGGAGTCTGAGCAGATCGTGGGCAAGGCGCTGGCGGGCGGTAAGCGCGAGAACGTGGTGCTGGCCACCAAGTTCCATGGCACGATGGGCGACGATTCCAACGAATCGGGTAACTCGCGGCGCTGGATCTTCCGCGAGGTCGAGGCTTCGCTGAAGCGACTGCAGACCGACTGGATCGACCTCTACCAAGTCCACCGCTGGGATCCGTGGACCGACCACGAGACGCTCGGCGCGCTGGGCGACCTGGTGGCGCAGGGCAAGGTGCGCTACATCGGCTCCTCCACCTACCCGGCGGCGCAGATCGTCAAGGCGCAGTGGGTCGCGCGCGACAGAGGCCATGCGCGCTTCGTGTGCGAGCAGCCGCCCTATTCGATCCTGGCGCGCGGGATCGAGGCCGACGTATTGCCGACGTGTCAGGAATTCGGCATGGGCGTGATCCCCTGGAGCCCGCTGGCCGGCGGCTGGCTGTCGGGGCGCTGGCGCAAGGGCGCCGATGACCTGGAGTCGCGCCGCTCGGCGCTGATCCCCCAACGCTATGACCTGTCGATCCCTGCCAACCAGGCCAAGCTCGAGGCCGCCGACGCGCTGGGCAAGCTCGCCGATGAGTCCGGCATCTCCCTCATTCACATGGCCTTGGCGTTCGTGATTCGCCACCCAGCGGTCACCGCGGCGATCATTGGGCCACGGACGCTCGAGCACTTGGAGTCCCAGCTGGGCGCGGCCGAGGTCGAGCTGGATCCGGCTGTGCTCGATCGCATCGATGAGATCGTGGCGCCCGGGCAGACGGTCAACCCGACCGACGCCGGCTGGACTAATCCCGCGTTGGATCCAGCAGTCCGGCGCAGATAGCGACAAAAGCTATCCCACAGGGTTAAGCCCTCGCCGCATGCGGCGAGGGCCCGGTCGGTACATGTACCGACCGGCGGAGTCGTACATGTACGACTCCGAACAGAATCGTTCTTTCAGTCTTGGGAGATGCCCGCAAGTTCAGGCGACGCCGCGGTATGGCGGTCCACGAACTCACTGATCGTACTGAGGACCAAGGCCGTGTCATCCCACATCGGGACGTGACCACAGCCGTGGAGCATGCGCGACTCGACACCGGGGATTTCGCGCTTGAAGCGTGGCGCGTGGCGCTCCGCGGGCAGGATGCGATCGAACTCGGGTGAGGCGAGCAGTACCGGGCAGGCGATGCGATCTAGATCTTGCAGAGTGAGGCCTCTGTCGGCACGGAGCGCCTCGATCGCCTTGGGCGCCATCGGACAGCGGATCGAGGTGAGCGCGAGGTCAACGGCGTCCGCGGGCGAGACCAGCTCCCCGTGGCGCATCACCTCGCGCAAAGCCAAGCGTCTACTCCCGGGACGCTTCATCAAGAGGGGTAGGCGTTTGGCGCTCAGGCGCGTCATGCGACGTTGACGCCCAAACAGGCGCGCGAGGCGCTTGGCCTCACCGTCCCCTTCCACCCAGCCACCGGCGGGCGCAAGCGCCACGACCGAGAGCGCGCGACCGCGCTTGGCCAGTTCCAGCGCAAGCCCCCCGCCGAGCGAGTTGCCGACCACGTGAGCGGTACCCACGCCGATTTCGTCCAGGTGACGCTCGAGGTGATCGGCGCTGGAGGCGAACGTGAGCGGTCCACTCTCATCGAACGGAGGGCCGCCGTCGTGACCGGCGAGCGTGGGCGCGATCACTTCGAAGTGAGCGGCGAGCCCGTCGAGCAGAGGACGCCAGTGGTGCCAGGTGCCCGTGAACCCGTGCAAGAGGAGCAAAGGCTCGCCGTCGCCCTCGCGATAGAGGGCTGGAGAGATCTCAGGCATGGAGGCAGGCTACTCTCAACCCATGAACCGTGCACATGGCCTTCTCTGCTCATCTGGCTGGTGGGCGCGCTCGGTGGAGCAAAAGCTGCTGCCGTGGGGCCTTGCCGGTGTGGATCTCGGCGAGGATGTGCTCGAGATCGGGCCTGGGTTCGGCACCACGACCCGCGTGCTTGCTCGCCGTCCTGGATCCCTGACGGTGGTGGAGCTCTCCGAGAGCTACTGCGAGCACCTGCGGCGCACACTCGATGGCGACGCGGAGATAGTGCAGGCGGACGCCACCTCCATGCCATTCCCCGACGCTCGCTTCTCGGGAGTGGTGTGCTTCACGATGCTCCACCACATCCCATCTCCTGAGCTTCAAGACAAGCTTCTCGCCGAGGTAGCCAGAGTCCTGCGACCCGGAGGCGTGTTCGCGGGAACCGACAGCCTCGGCACAGGCCGGGCGTTCAAGCTGCTTCACGTCGGCGACACGCTCGTGCCGGTCCCGCCCGACGAGCTGCCCGCGCGCTTGGAATATGCCGGCCTGATCGAGCCACGTGTCGATACGGGCGACCACTCGTTTCGCTTCCGCGCACGCAAGCCCCAAGTTTTCACGATCGTGACCTGAGACCGACGAGAGAGCCTAGGCCAGTTGGCCTGCAGGCAGCACAAAGCGAGGCGGTGTTTGAGACTCTGCTATGCCGCTATTGCCAAGTCGTGAGCCATGCAGGCCGTGCCTGGAGGGCGTCGCCACAGTCGCCTCGGGGATCCCCGCGTGGGCGGTGATCCACGCCAAGATCGCCGCTGAGTCGGTGCCCTCGGCGAGGATCGCCGCACGCTCTATCACCTTGCCACCGGAGGAATGAGGACGCGCCAGTCGCACCACTAGGGCGCGTATCTCATCGTCGTTCACCGCAGCCACACCAGTCTTTCTTCAAGCGCACCGGCAACTGCACTGCAAGCCGAGACGTTCACGAGAACTCTGTCACGGAGTACACAGGACGCCCGACGCGCACTGCGGCGCTCACCCCGTCGGCAGCGGCGGTGTGCACGACAAACGCCTCTTCGCGTCCATGGTCAAGGATCGCAGCCACCACATCGCTCCCATTGGACAGCTGCCTGCCGACCTCGATCTCGCTATCGCACCCCTCGAACCGGCAGCTCAGCTTGAAGATGCGCCGCGACCTCGCCGGGCAGCCGACGACGATCTGAGAGCGCTCACGCAACTCATCGTAGGCCGCCTCCGCGCCCTGTCCCTCGATGCCAGCGACGAAAAAAGTCGTCATTTGCCACGCGGCTTGGACGGTCTCGTGGGGTAGCGCTTGCGCTCCGCCGGTGTCATCTTCCGGATCGTCAAAGAGCCATCTTTGACCTGCAGCTGGATCTCGTCCAGCTTCACGCGACGCCGCTCGGCCGCGCGATCTGCCTGTGTGAGCATTGTTACAAGTTAGCGGGTCTCCCGAGCATCAACGACTAACTCTCAAAGAATCTCCCTTCTCCAGGTGTGCGCCAGGTACCTCGCGGCGAGATACGCACAGGGCGAAACCGGCGACGGCATACAATTGGGGAAGAGAACTCAAATGATCGCGCTCGGCTTTGTGTTGCTGATAATGGGCGCCGTGCTAGCGGTTGCCGAGGCTCACGTGCCCGGCGGAGTTCTCGGTGTGGCTGGAGGTGTGGCGCTGATGGCCGGTGGGATCATCGTCATCGCCACGTTGGGTGGCAGCACAGCACTTGCCGTGTCCGTCGGTATCGGTCTCGGCGCGGTGGCTGGCGGATGGGCGCTCCTCGTGACGCGCAAGGCAGCGAGCGTGCGACGCGCGCGTATCCAGGCCGGTGCGGAGGCATTGTGTGGCCGGATTGGCGAGGTTCGCGGCTGGAGCGAGCCCGCAGGCCAAGTATTCATCGATGGGGCTCTATGGCGCGCCCGTCACGGATGGGCGGAAATCGGCGGGGAGACGCTTCACGAGGGCGATCCTGTCGTGGTCGAGCGCGTAAACGGTTTGACGCTGTCCGTGCGCCGCGCCGAGGAGTGGGAGCTCATCGTATGATCCTCGCGCTCGTCATCGTCCTCAGTTGCATCGTGGTAACAGCGCTCGCGCTCGCGGGTGCTTCGGTGCGGGTGTTGCGCGAGTACGAGCGCGGCGTCGTCTTCCGTCTCGGTCGAGTGACCAGCCAGCGCGGGCCGGGACTGATCTTCCTCATGCCCGCGGTCGATCGCATGGTCCGCGTCAGCCTGCGCACGATCACGCTGCAGATCCCGGCGCAGGAGATCATCACGCGCGACAACGTGCCCGCGCGCGTCACCGCGGTCGCCTACTACCGGATCATTGACTCCACGAAGTCAGTGATCGAGATCGAAGACGTGCTGGCCGCTACTTCGCAGATCGCCCAGACAACCCTGCGCTCGGTACTGGGCAAGGCGGAGCTAGACGCACTGCTGGCTGAGCGCGAGCGCTTGAACGAGCACCTCCAGCAGATCATCGACGACCAGACCGAGCCCTGGGGAGTCAAGGTCACCGCGGTTGAGATCAAGGACGTCGAGATCCCCGAGCGGATGCAGCATGCGATGGCGCGCCAGGCCGAGGCCGAGCGCGAGCGCCGCGCGAAGATCATCAACGCGGAGGGTGAATTCCAGGCAGCCGCACGACTCAACGACGCAGCCGATGTGATCAGCCGCAACCCTGTGACGATCCAGCTGCGCTACCTCCAAACGCTGCTTGAGGTAAGCAACAAACAGAGCTCCACGATCGTGTTTCCCCTGCCAATGGACATCCTGCAGCCGCTCATAGCCGCCGCACAGACTCCTCACGCCGCGGCTGATGGACCTGAGCGTGAGCGCCTCGACGAAGCGCTCACCGCGGCACGGGCTGCACTCGACACAGCAACGAGCGACCGCGAGCGCCTGGAATCAGGCTCACATCCCATTCCAGCATCACCTACCTCCGGGTCGCCGACGCGACCTTGACTTCTATTCGGATGAGAAGGAAAGTGTGTGCGACCCAAGGGGAGCCTCCTCGGTCGAAGAACGCTGGCGGCGACCTAGAAAGGGGCTCGTGCCTATGCGCCGCCTTGCTGTGGCGCCACCAAAGGAGGAGGCTAGATGAGCAATGTCGACGTGAGCAGCAAAAGCACGGCGGCCAGCCCGCCGGTGAAGGCCGGAGAGGTGAAGCTTGAGGTCGTGGTCGTGCCGGTCTCGGATGTCGATCGAGCGAAGCGCTTCTACGAGACGCTGGGGTGGCGACTCGATGCCGACCTCACTGTCGATGATGGCTACAGGGTGGTGCAGCTGACACCTCCGGGCTCCGCCTGCTCGATCATCTTCGGCGAGGGGGTCACCTCAGCCCCACCCGGCTCCTCCGAAGGCCTGCAGCTCACGGTCTACGACATCGACGAGGCCCGCGCCGACCTGATCGCGCGCGGGGTCGACGTCAGCGAGCTGTTCCACGACGTGACGGGGATCTTCCATCACGCCGGTAGCGAGGCGCGCGCGAGCGGGCCAGCTCCAGAGCATGCCGATTACGGCTCGTTTGCCGCTTTCAGCGATCCTGATGGCAACGGCTGGCTGCTCCAAGAGATCAAGACACGGCTTCCCGGCCGCTGAAGGGAGAGACCATGACCACGGCCTATGAGTCCGTGAAGGACCTCGCGGAAGCGCTCAGACGCGCGGCCGAGGCGCACGGCAAGCATGAGCAGCGAACGGGCCAGGAGGACCCGGACTGGCCGGACTGGTACGCGCTCTACATGGTGCGTGAGCGCGCCGGCGAGGAGCTACCGACATGAACAGCGACTATGACGTGATCGTGCTCGGCGGCGGCTCGCCTGGCGAGCATTGCGCTGGCGCCCTGGCGGAGGGCGGCCTGCGCGTGGCCGTCGTTGAGCGCGAGCTTGTCGGAGGTGAGTGCTCGTACTGGGCTTGCATTCCGTCGAAGACACTGCTGCGGCCGGGCGAGGCAGTCCAGGGGGCGCGCGAGGCCACCGCGAGTGCCGAGGTCGATGTGGAGGCAGCGCTTGCCTGGCGTGACTTCATGGTCTCCGACTATTCAGACGCCGGACAGGAGCGCTGGCTGGCCGACCATGGCATCGAGTTGCTGCGCGGTAGTGGCCGTCTCGCCGGCCCGGGCGTCGTGGAGGTTGACGGCGTGCGGCATACGGCCGACCATGTGGTCCTCGCGAACGGCGCCGATCCGGTTGTGCCGCCCGTACCGGGCCTGCGCGAGCTCGACGGTGTTTGGACCAGCCGCGAGGTGACGTCCATGAAGGCCATTCCGCGCCGCCTGCTCATCCTCGGCGGCGGGCCGGTCGGAGTGGAGATGGCGCAGGCAGTTCGTCGACTGGGCGGCCAGGCGGTAGTCATCGACATGGCCGAGCACGTGCTCGCGCGCGAGCCTGCGCCGCTGGGCGAGGCGCTCGGCGAAGTTTTGCGCCGTGAGGGCATCGAGCTCGTCCTGTCGGCGAACGCAACAGCCGCGCGGCGCGAGGGCGAGGACTATGTCCTCGAGATCGACGATGGGCGCGAACTACGCGGCGACCGGTTGCTGGTCGCAACAGGCCGGCGTCCGCGCGTGCGCGGGCTCGGTCTGGAGACCGTCGGCGTCGAGCCTGACGCGCACGGAGTTCCGGTCGACGCGCACCTGCGCGCGGCGGAGGGTCTGTGGGCGATCGGCGATGTGAACGGCCTCTGGCCGCTAACTCACGTCGGCAAGTACCAGGGCGAGGTGGTCGCCGCGAACATCCTTGGCGACCCGCGCAAGGCCAACTATGAGGCCGTCCCGCGCGTCGTCTACACAGACCCGCAAGCCGCGGCGGTGGGCGTTTCCGCCGGCCGCTTCAGCGCCATGGTCCCGTTGTCGGACGTGTCGAAGACAGCCACTTACACTCGCGCATATGCCGAGCACAACGACTTTTTGACGCTCCTCAGCGATGGCGAGCGACTGACGGGCGCCTACGCGCTTGGCCCCGAGGCGGGCGAGTGGCTGCAGCAGGCCACGCTTGCGATTCGTGCCCACATTCCACTGAATCTCCTGGCCGACACGATTCAGCCGTTCCCGACGTTCTCGGAGATCTACGTCGCCGCACTGAAGACGCTCCGCGGCGAAGTGGCGATAGCGTCCAAGGCCGTCGGCGCAGGACCGCCGATGGCGAGTTGACTCGCAATCACTGGCACAGCAGATTGAAAGGCGATCCAACCATGCGCTCCGACATAGCACCCGGCGGTACTTTCCCCGACTGCGAGCTGCCAGATCACACGAACACCACCCGGAAGCTCAGCGAGCTGCAAGGCGACGATCCTCTGATCCTCACGCTGGCGCGTGGGCACTATTGCCCGAAGGAGCACCAACAGCACCGTGAACTCGCAGAGTTCTATCCAAAGGTCGCAGTGGCCTATACCCAGATCGTCACGATCTCGACCGACACTCATCACGCGTCCCAGGAGCTCCGCGCGTCGGTCGGCGCGCAGTGGACCTTTCTCTCCGATCCCGCTCGCACGGTGCAGAAGGACCTGGATATCCAGGAGTACACCGACCCTGAGCACGACCCGATGATCCCTCACACGCTCGTCCTGAAGCCTGGCCTAGTCATTCACAGCATTTACAACGGCTACTGGTTCTGGGGGCGGCCCTCGGTCGATGACCTCCGCCACGACCTGCGGGCCGTGACGCGCGAGATCCGCCCCGATTGGGACCTAAGCACCCCAGGGCTGCGCGACGCCTGGAACGCGGGCGATCTCTCGCACTTCCATGGCTGGGACAAGCACACCGCAGCAAGCCGGGACGCCACCTGACGCTACGCTCGCGTCGTGACATCAGAGGAGCTCGCCAACCTCGCGCATCTACGCCGTGCCCGGGATCTGATGGACCGCGAGTACGCGCGCCCGCTCGACGTCGCCGCGCTCGCCCGAGCTGCATTGATGTCTACCGCGCACTTCTCGAGACAGTTCCGCGCGACATACGGGGAGACGCCCTACGCCTACCTGATGACGCGCCGAATCGAGCGGGCGAAGGCACTATTGCGCCACGGCGACCTGTCGGTCACCGAGGTCTGCATGATGGTCGGGTGCTCGTCGCTCGGCTCGTTCAGCGCCCGCTTCACACAGCTGGTGGGCGAGACACCGACGGCCTACCGAGCCCGTGACCACAGTGCGCTCGCGCGCGTGCCGGGTTGCCTAGCCAAAGACCTCACCCGCCCGAGCCGCAAGCCGAGCAGGATCAGAGAAGCGCGCGAGGCACTGGCTCGCTAGCGTTGGGTGCATGAACCTAACTCTTTCCACATGCTTCGTCCTAGTCCATGATCCCGACCTCGCACTGGCCTTCTACCGCGACACGCTCGGCCTCGAGCTGCGCAACGACGTCGCCCGCGAAGACTTCCGCTGGATCACCGTTGGCGCCGCCTCCCAGCCCGACGTGGCGATCGTCCTCACCAATTACTTGAACGGCGGCCCCGCAGACAATGACGCGCTCGCCGCCCTCGTAGCCAAGGGCGCTCTGAACGGCGTCCACTTCCACACCGACGACCTCGACGCCACCTTCGAGAAGCTGCGCAACTCGGGCACTGAGATCGTGCAAGAGCCGACCGACCAGCCATGGGGCACGCGCGACTGTGCCGTGCGTGACCCGTCCGGGAATCTGGTGCGCATCGACCAGCCGCCTGCAGCACAGTCATGATCTACTCCCGATAGGTCAAGCTACCTGCCCGGTCGTCAGGTGGGCTTGTGCGCCAGGAAAAGGTAGCGGTTGAGACTGAGGAAGTAGTTGGGGCCGAGTTCGGTTAGGTCTTGTGCCCATGCTGTGGCTTCGGCCTCGCTCACGCCGTTGCGATCAGCTACGAACGTGGCGATCAGCTCAAGCATTCCGGCACTGTAAGTGTTGGGGTCATAGCCGGCGTTGAACAACGGCACGATTTGGCGGCCGGTGACTTCCAGTCCAGCATCGCACAGCAGCCGTGTGAGCGTACGCGGCAGGTGAGGGTCAACGAGGTGCTCCTCCCACGCAGCGAGCACCCGGCCCATGCGCTCGTTATCACTCGAAGCCCAAACGATCGAGTCCCAGTCGGTGTCAAGCACGAGCGCCCGGCCTCCCGGGCGCAGCACCCGCCCTAGCTCCAGCAACGCGGCGGGAACATCATCGACGTACTCATAGACCTGTGTGCAGACCGCGACGTCGAAGCTCGCATCCGCATAGGGGAGCGTGTGCGCGCCAGCTTCTTGGTACTCGATCGGGCCGCTGCCAACTGGTGATCTGCGCGCCCTGGCGAGGGCAAGCATGCTCTCGCTGACGTCCACCCCACAAATCCGCCCGCCGACCCCGACAGCAACGGCCATTTCACATGCGAGTAGACCAGGACCCGAGCCGATATCAATCGCACGCTCGCCGGGCTGGAGCGCGAGTGCCCCAAGGATCGTTTGGCGCTGCTCGACGACATCGGGCGTGGTGTAGATCCTCTCTACACGCCGAGAAGCGTCCTCGTCGAATTGCAGTGTCGCGCTCATAGCTCGCCCTCGGTTAGTGAATGGCTCACTCTTAGGGAACGCCAGGGTACACCTGATACTCAATACGGTGTCTTGACCGGTCGCTGCTAGCGACGACGGCAACCGGGAGCATCGCCGGCGCGAGCGGTCTCGCGACGGCTAGCTCACGCAGGCTCCCCGTCGGCCGTATTCGACAACCACTGAGGGGGGGTCCAGTCTCCAGGGGCCGTGGTTTGCCCGACCTCGATCAGATAACCGTCGGGATCGCGGATATAGCAACGGATCTCATACTGGTGCTGCTTCGGCGGCGTCAAGAATTGAGCACCACGGGCGCTCCAGTCGGCGTACACGGCCTCGATGTCCTTGACCCGGATGTTGAGGAAGCTGCTGACCCGGTCGAGGTCGCGTGGCGTCTCCAGAGTGACAGCGAGCTTGTCGTCGGTCGGACCTCCGCCCACATTGATGACGATCCAGCTGTTGGCGAGCGCGACTCGACGCCCCCAAACCCTGCACGCGGGGCTGCCAGAGCCGACTCGGCGAGAGCGACATTAGGAAGGCGTGCAATCTGCTCCGCTGTAGTGCCAAGGACATCCGCGGCGACATCACAGAAGTCCCCGAACTCGGGATATATGACTGCCACGGGCTACTGACCCAAGCGATGCAGCGTCTCTCGATGCTCCTTGGCGAACCGTTGACGCCGCTCAGCGCGCTCGCGAGCGCTACCTGGGAGACCACGGGCGGCAGCTTGCGGCTTCGGTGCTGGCGAGGGCGTCTTTGGAGGAGCAGGTATTGGCTTGGGTCGGGCTGCGCTCATAGTCGCATTGTAGTCCCGTATTGGACCTTCAAACACTCACGGGCCATGAACCGCCCGGGAAATAGAACACAGATAGAACATTGAGATCTCCACCTAGCTCCTCTATGTAATCCAAAAAGCGCTAATTACCAGGTGTTTTGTCGTATCGGGGAGACAGGATTTGAACCTGCGACCGCCCGGCCCCCAGCCGGGTGCGCTACCAGACTGCGCCACTCCCCGTGGTGCCTTTCGATTCTACGGACAAAGCCCACGAGGCACCCGCCCCGTGAGATCAGGCCCTTGAAGGCAGCTTGGCGCGCAGCCCCGGCATACCCACTCCCAGCAACCCGCGCAAAAGGGCCCTATTGAACTTGAGGAAGTCGAAATAGTCGCGCCACAAGACGATCTGGCCGTCACGCACGTCGAAGCGTCCACAAACCCAGAACTCCATGTGGAGCTTGCGGAACGTCAGGTAGTCGGTGCGCTCGGTGAGGACGGATGGCCCGTCTGCAGAGATCGTGTGGATGACGACATCGAAACCGCCTCCACTGCCGTATGCCCTGCCGAAGAGACGCCGAACTTGCTCGCGTCCGTGAACGGTGGGCAGACCGACGTTTTCGTAGACCACGTCGACCGCCAGGAGCGCCACGGCCTCGTCGAGATCCCCGCGGCGCAGGAACTCCAGGAAGCGCTCGACCACGGGCACGGGCGACGAATCGACTCCTGGCCGGTCCGCGGCGATCCCGTCAGTTTTACTTGTCTGCTCGACCATTAGCTCAATCCTCCCCGATCTCCGCCGCCCGCCGCGCCATCTCCTCCTCGGAGATGTCCTCGACATGCGTGGCCACGTTCCAACGGTGGCCGTAGGGATCCTCGAACTGTCCGGAGCGATCCCCATAGAACTGATCCTCGACTGCTCGCAACGGCTTGGCCCCCGCTTGGACCGCCCGCTCGAACGCGGCGTCCGCATCCTCGATGTAGACGTGGATCGTGACAGGCGTGCCTCCGACTGACTTCGGGCCTTCGATGTTCATCCCTGGGTTCTCGTCGGCGAGCATGATCACGGCCTCGCCGATTTCAAGCTCGGCGTGGCCGACCTTGCCGTCGGGTCCGCCCAGGCGCATGCGCTCGGTGGCACCGAACACGCCCTTGTAGAACTCGATCGCATCGCCGGCACCGTCGACGATCAGATAGGGCATCACTTGCGGGTAGTTGTCCGGTATTGCCTTGGCCATCGCCTTGCCTCCTTGGACGGTTTGCCTGGAGCTCTGCTTGAAGCGGGCGACGGGAATCGAACCCGCCCTAAAAGCTTGGAAGGCTTTTGTGCAACCACAACACTTCGCCCGCGAGTCGAAAGCACATCGTACCGTCCCAATGCCCCGATAACCTACGCTCGTGCGCCTCAGAGCCTTGGTGCCTCTGCTCGTACTGACCGCAATCGACTACGCCCTCTGGAACTGGTCGATCGCGAACAGTCACGACATCACATCGCTCGTTGCGGGCCTAACTCTGCTGCCGCTCGCGGCCCTCAGCTTGGGTGGGCTGGTTCTCCTCGGCGCGCGGCTGATGCGGTTCGTTCTGGGAAACTCCTCAAGGCGCGCTCGCGCGCTCGCGCGCACGCGCAGGGCATCCGAGACGGAGCACACCACACCAGCCTCCGCGACGGAGCAAAGCTCCTCACCCAGCAGGCTTGCCGCCTGAGGGCGGCCACTGTGAGGACCCGCCAATGAGCGAAGGACGGCGTCATCTGCTGCCGCGCTCCACCCGGGGCCGGCTGACCTTGGCGGGCCTGATCGTGCTTGTGATCGCCGGCGGTGCGTTGGGGATCTACCTGTACGAGAAACACCGCACCGGCAACATCTACCACCCGCACGCGGTGTTCGTGCCCCAGCCGACCCCAACCTTGCCCAAAGTCAAAGGCCAGGACCACTTCGCCTGGCCCCTGTATGGCTATACCAAGAACCACACGCGCTTCTTCCCCGCCTCCCCCACGATGCGGCCTCCTTATAGGACCGTATGGACACGCGGCGGCGGCTCCTTGCTCGAGTTCCCGCCCGTGATGTGGGGCAATCGCATCTTCCAGCTCGCCGACAACGCGACCCTCAATGCGATCGACAAGTACACCGGACAGACCCTCTGGAGCAGGCGTTTGGGTGCCCTGTCGGCCTCCACCCCAGCCGTCTCCGGCGAGACGGTGTACGCGACCGTGCTGTCTCGCTCGACCGGCTCGCAGGCCGGGAGGGTCGTCGCCCTGAACACGATTAACGGCCATTTCCGCTGGTCGCGGGACCTGCCCAGCCGTGCCGAGTCCTCTCCCCTGCTCGACAAAGGCAAGCTCTTCTTCGGCTCCCAGAACGGGACCGTTTATGCGCTCAACGCTCACAACGGCAACGTCCTGTGGACCTACCACGCGGCCGGCGCGGTTAAGGCGAGCCCAAGCCTCTCCGGCGGGGTCCTTTACTTCGGCGATTACTCGGGCGAGCTGCAAGCGGTCGGCGAGGAGCACGGACACAGGCTGTGGCAAAGCGGCTCCGGTGGAGCGCTCTTGGGCAGCGGCACGTTCTATTCGACCCCGGCCGTGATGTACGGACGCGTGTTCCTCGGCAATACCGACGGGCGGGTCTACGCCTATGACGCCTCCTCAGGCAAACTGGATTGGGCAGTGCAAACAGGCGCCTACGTGTACGCCTCGCCCGCCATCACGAACGCTCCCGGCCTCGGCCCAACCATCTACCTGGGCTCCTACGACGGCACCTTCTATGCCTTGAATGCCCGCTCAGGACACATCGAGTGGCAATACCACGCCGGCGGCAAGATCTCAGGCTCGGCCACGATCATCGGCAACATCGTCTACTTCGCCGACCTCGGTACCCACGACACGATCGGTCTCGGCATCTCCACCGGCAAAGTCGTGTTCTCAAAGAGCACCGGCTCCTTTGACCCGATCATCAGCGATAACCACTACCTCTACCTGTCCGGGATCACCGGCCTATACGCGCTCGTGCCCTTGAACGCTCCTCCCCAAAGAGCAAAGCCGCCAGGCACGAGCAACACCGCGAAGCGCCATGCGAGCACGAACACCAAGCCTTCGGCGAGCCATACCGCCAAGGCCGGCGCGGCAGCCGTGGTCATCCACAGGCACCGGCGAGCCCGAAAGCGCGCGCCAGCGAAAAACGTGCGGCGACACGCACGACACCGGCCGACTTGACGCTGACCGCTGTCCAGCCGTCGTGTGCTGCCAGGCACGCGTGGCCCTGGACGACAGTCCAGTAGCGCGTGTAGTGCAGACGCACCACCGACTTCCCGGGCGTGGGAAAGCGCAAGCTGAAGGAATCGTGGTCGAGCCCCGTGAGCCGCGCCGGCGCTGAGGCAAGCGGCGTGGGAGCGAGTACCGCGAACACGCGCCAGTGAGTGCTCGAGAAGACTTCGCGCAAGTAAGGCAAGCCCGAGCGAATCAAAGCGGCCTCTTCGTCACTTGAGCCATCGAGGCGTACATCAGGCAGAGCCACGTAGCTGACCGCATTGTTCGCAAGCCACGCGTGGTAGGTCGCCGGGGTGAGTTTACTTTTAAAGAAAATAGGGTCGTACTTTGTGTCGAGTTGGCGCTCCCACCCACGGGCAAGCACGAACGAGGGAGCCAACAATGCCGCCTCCCAATGAGAATGAGTGAACGGAACCTCGACCCGCAACAGACGCCCACCGTGCGCGTCGAGAAACCGTTCAAGCGGGACGTAGTAAGAAGCACGCGTCGAGCGGTCGCCGACAATCCCCGCACTCTCACGCACCGGACCCCAGGCAGTCCAGATGACAATCCCCGCGACCGCCAAGACGACTGCCGCGAGCGGTCGCCCCGACTGCTTGAAGCCATCGCGCCCGAGCGCACACAGGAGGAGCGGACCCGCCAAGAGCACGGCGTAGCGGTCGATGTTGCTGCCCATCGGTGTGGGTACGATCGACAGCAGCGTGACCCCCAGGTAGACGAAGCCTCCGATCCGCAAGAGCCGCTCTTGGCGCGGAAGAGCATAAAGGAAGGCGAGCGTGACCGCCAGCGTGGCGGTCACCGAACTGGCCGCGAACGGCTCCCAGCCGCCCTCGGGGAACAGCAGCTCCAAGGGAATGGCGATGAGGAAAGCCGGTATCACGAGGGTCAGCCCAGCAAGCAGACGGCGCGTAGCGAGCACGTGTGTGGCCCCCGCCAAGGCAAGAAGCAGGCCGGCGACAGGGCTCGTGGCCGCGCACACGGCGGTGAGGACAGCAGCGAGCCACGGGCGCTCTCGCACCAGAGTGAGCACTGCGAGCACCGCAAAAGTCACGCCGAGCGCGAACGTGATCCTTCCGATCCACAGGTCTCCGGCCGCGGCGAGTGCGAAGCACACAGCTCCCCAGCGCGCGCGTGGGCCATACACGGTGAAGGCGATTCGCTCGAACGCAAACGTTGAGACGAGCACCGCGATCGCCCCCACTAGCTTGATTCCCAGCAGTAGGGCAAACCACGGGAAGACGAGACTGTAGCCGGGAAGATGGTGTCCCCCGTACCAATTGTTGTCCCACACTGTGAAGCCCGAGCTTTCGAACAAGCTCGCTCGATACGTTTGCGCCGCAAGGTCCGGCGAGCGCGGGGCAAGCACGAGCCAGACCCCGACGAGCACGCACGCAAGCGGCAGGGCCAGCGAGAAGCTCCTATCGGCGAGCAGCGTTCGAGCCGGCCCGGCCGAGGGCAAGCGCTCGCTAAATGCCTGGCTTTCCACGGCCCGAGCGTATAAGTTAGCTGAGGCTCGGCGTGCTACCCCGCCGAGCCTCAGCACCTGCGCGAGTCGAACTCATATGGTCGAGTCGCGCCTTATGTGTGTATGAACAGACGAGCTCGCTGGAAGTCGCGTTTGCGAGCACGAGGAGCGGTAGAAGAAGCACAACCTGTGCGTCGCGTTGCGCACGCAGAGCGCCGGTGGCCGATAATCAGCGCCGATGAGAATGCCATGGAGGAGGAGCCGCCGCTTGCTTGCGCTCGCATTGCTGCCCGCGGCCGTGCTCGCCGCAGGCTGCGGCACAACGCACCCGCCGCCGCTCGAAGCCAAGGAGCTTGCCGAAGCGCAGACGTTCCCCTACTTCCGCCTCTACTGGGCGGGCTCCAGCTTCACCGGCAAGCCGCTGGCGGCGGTGGACGGTCTGAAGAGCTATAGCGCGGGGGTCGGTGACAGTGTGTTCTACGGCGATTGCGTGAGCGGCAAGGGCCTGCTCGGCGGCGGCGGAAGCTGCCTGCTGCCGCTGCAGGTGAGCACCGTGATCTATGGCCTGCACTCCAACAGCGCACTCGGCCCGCAACACAACGCCTTGGTCAGAGGCGTGCCTGCCACGATCTATGACGAAGAACGCTCGATCGAGCTCTACAGCGGCCGCCTGGCAATAGATGTGTTCTCGGACACGCCAGTCCACGCCTTGGCCGCTGCCAACCAGTTGCGACCTCTGAACGCGCCAGGCACGGCAGGCGAAGCACTTGCGCCACCCGCGTACTGCCCGGGGCTGTCCGGGCCGGTCTCCGCACAACTTCAAAGAGTGATGAACGGACTTCCCGGTCATCCCTGCCAGAAGGCCCAAGCGGCACTTTCGACAGCCGAACACCTCGCAAGCTAAGCGCCGACGAAACAGCACCCGGCAAGCGAGCCGGAGAAGCACAGCGACGGGCAGCCCGGACTAGCAACCGGCGGCAGCCTCAGAGGAGGCTGTCACGGGCTCGCCGATCTCGCGGCGCAGGCTGAAGAACGCAATCGAGCCGATCAGCGCCGGCAGCCATAGGGAGATCGCACGATAGGTGACGACCGCGGCCACCACAGCCGAGACGGGGCGCACGTGGAACAGCACGAGCATCCCGATCAAGCCCCCTTCAACCGCCACCAGACCCGCCGGGATCGGGATCGAGTTGGCCAATTGACCGACGAGATAGGCCATCGCAAGCACCCAGAAGGTTGGCGTCGGCCCGTATGCCGCCAAGCACGCATAGAGCACAAGCGTGTCGAACAGGCAATAGCCGACCGCACCAAGCAGACGCCAGTCCCGCTTGGCGATCAGTTTCAGGGCGCCATGCACACCGTCGCTGATGGCCACGAGCGCGAGATGCCTGCGCCCGTCGCGCAAGCTTCCGCGCGTAGCGAGTCTCCCCGCGAACCCCGCAAGTGCCAGCGTGCCAACGATCACGGCGATCGCCAGGGCCGCCGGTAGCAGCGTGAGCAAGGCATTCTGGGAGCCGGGCAGCAGTCCGAGCCACATCGGTATGCCGATCAATGCGACGGCGCCCACGTTGACGGCGCTCGTGAGCACGAACATCAATACCGAGCGTCGCGCGATCCGCTCGACCGTCACGCCCTTCGTGCGCAAGACCCAGGCGCCCAGCGCGATCCCACCGATGCCACCTATCGACACAACCGAGTTCACGCCAAGCTCTGCCAGCGCAAGCCGCCTGCTGAAGGTGCGCTCCATCTTGAAGACAAGCTCGAACAGAACCACGTAGCCGGCGCAGGAGAGCAACTCGAAGCCGATTGCCGCGGCGATCCAGGGGACGTCCGCGTCGGTGATCTTCTCTCCGGCCGAGCGCAGCCCTGGCACCGCAAGCAACAGGGCGATCACCAAAGCGAAGAAGATCGCGAGGCTTATCAAGCCATTGCGCAGCTTGCGCGACTGCGCCGACATGTCACCGTCCGGGGTGCTCTGATCCTCTCGAATCGCCGCAGCTATCTCGTGATCGACGATTCTTCGCCTCCTCTTCGGCCTCTTTATTAACTTTCTGGCGCTACCGTCACCTTAGCCACGCGTACCGGCCACACCATTGCCCGGCACAGGAGCGGCGCAACCCCATGGCAGATCCCGCGCGCATACTCGTAGTCGACGACGAGCCCGCCGTCCAGCACGCACTGTCGCGGGCGCTCACGCTCGAACGCTACGAGGTGGCGCTCTCCGGCAACGGTGGCGACGCCTTGGAGCGCATGACTGACGAGTCCTATGACGCGGTCATCCTCGATGTGTCGATGCCCGTGCTCGACGGTCTCGAAGTGTGCCGGCGAGTGCGCGAGGCAGGCGATCGCACCCCCGTCTTGATGCTTACCGCACGGGAGCAGATCGACGACCGTGTTGCCGGCCTGGACGCCGGTGCGGATGACTACCTGGTCAAGCCGTTTGCCTTGCGCGAGTTGATGGCGCGTGTACGCGCTTTGCTCAGGCGAGCCGATGAGACCGACCAGGAGGAGATATTCGTCTTCGAGGACCTGCACTTGGACCGGCTCGCCCACGAGGCTAGGCGCGGACAGCGTGCACTGAACCTGACGCGCACCGAGTTCCTCTTGCTCGAGCTGTTCCTGCGCCACCCCAAACAGGTCCTCACGCGCTCGATCATCTTCGAGCACGTGTGGGGCTACGACTTCGGCTCGAGCTCCAACTCGCTCGGCGTCTACATGGGCTACCTACGCCGTAAGACCGAGGCCGGCGACGAGCCGCGCCTGCTGCACACGGTGCGCGGCGTGGGCTATGTGCTGCGCGAGCGATGAGCTTCCGCCGTCGCATCACGCTCGTCTCTGCCGCCGCGGTGGCGGTCGCGGTCGTGCTCATCTCGGTGCTGACCTACCTGCTTGCCGCTCATCAGCTACGTGGGCAGATCGACCAGCAGTTGCGAACCCGCTCGACCGGGCTGCGCCTGATCGCCAACTCCGCACCCGGCCTGAGCGCTCGCGAGCAGCGCAATCTTGCGCGTGCCCTGATGCGCAATGGCCACCGGTCGCGCAATGCCGGCACCAGGGCAGGCTCGCCGCTTGGCCTGCTGCTCTCGCCGCCCGGCCCTGCTCCGGGCAAGCAGCCAGGCTCAACGAGCGGCGGATCTGCGATCGCGGCTCTGCGCAACCCGTTCGGCAACCTCTCCCCCCATCCCGACCAGGTACGCGGCTACCAGCAACTAGTCGACTCCAGCGGCAAGATCCTGTTCGATACCTCACCCAACGTGAAGCTGCCGATCGACGCGGCCACACGCGCGCTCGCCGCAAAAGGCGGCAAGCCGTTCTTTCGCGACGCTCACGTGAATGGGATTCACCTGCGCATCCTCACTGAGGCACTGTCGCGCGGATACGCCGCCCAACTCGCCCAGCCGCTCACCGACGTAGACAATGTGCTCGCGCGCCTGCGGCTGATCCTTGCGCTGCTTGACATCGGCGGGATCGCGCTCGCGGCGCTACTCGGACGGCTCGTCGCCGGCGCAGCCGTGGCGCCCGTGAAGCGCCTCACCCAAGCCACCGAGCACGTGACTCGCACGCAGGACCTCTCTAAGCGGATCGAGCCCGCCGGCGAGGATGAGATCGGACGCTTGGCCGAGAGCTTCAACGCGATGCTCGACGCGCTGCAGACTTCGATGAGCGCACTGGATGCCTCCGTCCATGCCCAGCGCCAGCTCGTTGCCGATGCTTCGCACGAGCTGCGCACACCCGTTACGAGCTTGCGCACGAACATCGAAATCCTCAAGCAGGAGCCGAGCATGGCGGTGGAGGAGCGCCAGCGCATGCTCGATGACGTGGTGGAGCAGATCGAGGAGCTCACCTTGCTGATGAATGACTTGATCGAGCTCGGCCGTGGCGAGCAGCCGCGCAAAGGAAGCGAGGACGTGCGCTTGGACCTGGTCGTGGAGGAGGCACTCGACCGCGCCCGCCGCCACTCACCCGAGACTCCCTTCGACGTCGAGCTTGACCCGGTCGTGCTCACAGGCGAGCCGGTGCGACTCGGCCGCGCGATCAACAACCTGATCGACAACGCCGTCAGCTACAGCCCCACCGGCCGGCCGGTGGAGATCACCTTGCACGGTCAGGAGCTGACGGTGCGAGATCACGGGCCCGGCATCTCCGCCGCCGATCTCCCCCACGTGTTCGACCGTTTCTACCGTGGCGCTGAGGCGCGCGGTCGCCCGGGCTCAGGCCTGGGCCTAGCGATCGTGCGCCAGGTCGCCAAACAGCACGGGGGCAGCGTCAACGCCCAATCCGCTCCCGGTGGGGGCACGCTGATGCGCTTGCACCTGCCCGGCGCCGAGCCGATCGAGTCGCTGCCCGCGCTCGACAGCGCGGTTCACGCCACGCGCTGATCGCGCATACGCCCTGCCCTCCGCGCGAAAGGCAGCGGGCGTGAGCCCATAACGCTCGCGAAACGCTTTCGCGAAGTGCGGTGCTTGGCGGAAACCCACGAGCCGTGCCACATCGCGCACCGGGATCGCGGGCTGCTCGACCAGCAACTGTGCGGCCACGTTCAGGCGACGCGCCAGCAGATCCTCGCGGAAGGTGAGCTCGCCGAACTGGGCATAGACCCTGGTGAGCTGACGCGGCGAGCTGGCGAGCGCGCGAGCGACTTGCTCGATTGTCAGCGGGCGCCTGTAGTGGCGAGCGATGACAACGCGTGCGAGCAGATATAGGCGACGGCGCTGCTCGATCGTGGAAGGGCGCATAACCCCCTATCCGACCGTCGCACCGCAAACGGGACCGATCGCCTCAGCCGGCACACGATGTTTGGTGACCGTGCGGCACGACTCTAGCCTGCAGGCTCAGGCCATAGAGCGGAGCTCGGCCTGACTCAACCGACGTAGCTCTCGGCCACGCGTTCGGCCGCTCCCCGATAGGAGCCGCCGAACAAGACGGCGTGCACCAATAGTGGAAGCAGTTGCCAAAGGCTCACACGCTCCTGCCAGCCCCCGGCGAGCGGCGCCACCTCCTCATAAGCGGCGAACACGCGCTCGGAGGGCACACCGAACAGGCGCAACATCGCCAGATCCATCTCGCGATGGCCGCCGTAAGCCGATGGGTCGATCAACCATGGGCGTCCATCGGCGCCAGCGTGGACGTTGCCGCTCCACAGGTCGCCGTGCAATCTCGCGGGCGGCTCAGCCGGCCCAGCAAGCCCCTCGAGTCGAGTACACACGCGCTCAACCGCCGCCACCCCGGCGCTCGTCAAGGCGTCACGCTCGCTCGCTATTCGCGCCAACGGCAACAGCCTGCGCTGCGCATAGAAGGAGGGCCAGTCCTCGCATGGATCATTGGGCAAGCGCAACGAGCCGATTCGTGCCTCCACGCCGAGCTTCTCACCGAAGCCTGGGTCGCCGAAACACGGTGCGCCCGCCGCGTGGATCGCCGCGAGACCGCGTCCCAGCTCCTCGGCGCCGGCGGCACTGAGACTGCCTGGCTCGACCCACTCGAGCGCGAGGTATTCCTCGGCGACCTCGATCACACGTGGCGTGCGCAACGCCCCTGGCTGGCCCAGCCACTGAAGGCCCGCTGCCTCGAGCGCATACTCGCCCGGACCGGCATCGACGCGGGTCTTCACGAATGCGTCCGTCCCGTTCAAGCGCACGTGCCACGCCTCGTTGATGTCCCCGCCGCCCACACGCCTCGGGTCGCTCGCTCCAGCGGGCAGGCTCATGCTCTATCGCCCACTCGCACCGCGAGCTCAGGCCGGCTCAGATGCCCGCACGTAATCCAGCAACCCCTCACACGCGGCTTGGACCTGATCGAGCACGAGCTCGAAGCCACGCTCGCTGTCGTAGTAGGGATCCGGCACATCGAGATCCCCGAGCCCGGCGTTCGAGGGATCGAATTCGCGTAGCAAGCGCACCTTCTCACGCGACGATCCATCCGGCGCCAGTTGGCGCAGTGCATGTTGGTTGGAGGCGTCCATCGCGAGAATCAGGTCGAAGCGCTCGAAGTCCTCCGGACGCACCTGGCGCGCCACGCTCTCGAGCGCTATTCCCCTACGCCGCGCGGCCTCGGTGGCACGTCCGTCCGGTGGCTCCCCCACGTGCCACGCCCCGGTGCCTGCGCTGTCGATCACGATCTGCTCCTCAAGGCCAGCTTCGCTGACGAGCCGGCGCATCACTCCCTCTGCCGTCGGCGAGCGACAAATGTTGCCGAGACACACGAACAGAACATGCATCACGCGCTGTGCCTCGAGGGTACGAGCAGCGATCCCAAAAAATCAAGCCCGCCACCACACGGGCGCCGAGATCCTGGATAGGAGCGCACTTACTCCTCTCCTATCTCCAAGACCGCAAGGAACGCCTCCTGGGGCACCTCGACGCGCCCGACTTGCTTCATGCGCTTCTTGCCCTCCTTCTGCTTGCCGAGGAGCTTCTTCTTGCGCGAGATGTCACCGCCATAGCACTTGGCGATCACGTCCTTGCGGAAAGCCTTGACCGTCTCCCTGGCGATGATGTGCGAGCCGATCGCGGCCTGGATCGGCACGTCGTACTGCTGGCGCGGGATGCGCTTGCGCAGCTTTTCGGTGAGTGTGCGGCCCATGTCATAGGCCTTGTCCTTGTGCACCACCATCGACAAGGCGTCAACCGTGTCACCCGCGAGCAATACGTCGAGCTTGACGAGGTTGGCGGGCTTCATGTCGCTCAACTCGTAGTCGAGTGAGGCATAGCCGCGGGTGCGCGACTTGAGCTGGTCGAAGAAGTCGAGCACGATTTCCGCGAGCGGCAGGTCGTAGCTCATCTGGACGCGCTCGGGCGAGAGGTAGTGCATGCCCGCCGGCTCGCCCCGGCGTTCCTGGCAGAGCTCCATCACCGCGCCCACGTACTCGCGCGGAGCAATCACCTGGGCCTTGATGAATGGCTCCCTGATCTCAGCGATCGTGCCGGGGTCGGGCATGTCCGAGGGGTTGTGCACCTCGAGCTCCTCGCCATTGCTCAGGGTCAGGTCGAACTCGACCGAGGGCATCGTCGCGAGCAATTCCAAGTCGTACTCGCGCTCCAAGCGCTCCCTCACGATGTCCATGTGCAGCAGACCTAGAAAGCCGCACCTGAAGCCGAAGCCGAGCGCGTCCGAGGTCTCAGGCTCCCAGGAGAGGGCCGCATCGTTGAGCGTGAGCTTCTCCAAGGCGTCCCTCAGGTCCGGATAGCGGTCTGAGTCGATCGGGAACAGGCCGCAGAACACCATCGGCTTGACCTCGCGATATCCGGGCAAAGGCTCTGAGGCGCTCTTGCCCCCGCGCACCTCCGTCGTGAGCGTGTCGCCGACCCGCAGATGCGTCACGTCCTTGATGCCCGTAATCAGATAGCCCACCTCGCCCGCGCTCAACTCCTTCACCGGCGTCATCGTCGGCGAGAAGAAGCCAATGTCATCTATCTCTGCGTGCGTGCCCGCGGCCATCGCCCTAATCGCCTCGCCCTTGCGGAACACGCCGTCGACGACTCTGATGTAGGCGATCACGCCCCTGTACTGATCGAACTCGGAATCGAAGATCAGCGCACGCGGAGGCGCATCTGGGTCGCCCGAGGGTGGCGGCACGCGTCGGACGAGCTCGTCGAGCACCTCCCCCACGCCCGCCCCCGTCTTGCCGCTGATCCGCAGGATCGCCTCGTCCGGCTCGCCGATCAACTCTGCCACTTCGCCCGCCACGCGCTCGGGCTCGGCGCCGGGCAAGTCGATCTTGTTCAGGCACGGGATCAGCTCCAGACCCGCCTCTACCGCCAGGTAGGTGTTGGCGACCGTCTGCGCCTCCACGCCTTGGGAGGCGTCCACAACCAACAAGGCGCCCTCGCACGCAGCCAAGGAGCGAGAGACCTCATATGTGAAGTCCACGTGCCCGGGTGTATCGATCAAATGCAGTTGATAGGTCTCGCCATCGGAAGCCGTATAGGCAACCTTCACCGCTTGGGCCTTGATCGTGATGCCCCGCTCGCGCTCCAGGTCCATCGAGTCGAGCACCTGCGCCCGCATCGCGCGCTCGTCAACGGCGTGGGTCAGCTCCAGGATCCTGTCGGCCAGCGTCGACTTCCCGTGGTCGATGTGGGCGATGATTGAGAAATTGCGGATCTTGTCCTGCTGCATGGGCGTCCACACTGTAGAAGGCAAGGCATGCGGCTGGGTGTTGTGTATGTCGCTGGAGGGTGCCTACGCGCGCGCGTAGGGCGTCCAATGAGCGATAGCCTGTACAACAGTCCGGCGGATCGCCTACTCAACCGGAGCCCTCGGGCTCAGCCAGGCCACGCACCAACCTCGTGTTGGTGGCCAGTCCCGGTGGTTGGGAGTGTCATAGCCGCCCAGGCATACGACACGTTTAAGTCCTGGGACGTAGTAGTAACCCGGTGATCTTTGTCCGGACCAGGGCCGGGAGGGCGAAAGCCTTCTCGGCCCTTCTTTCGCGCCACCACTTCGGCATCGGACCGGGCGGTCGACCGCGCAGACGCTCAAGCCCGGCCGAGCTGAGCCATGATCAAGCGGTGTACCTGGTGGGCCTCCGGGACGCTCATGAGGAGCACAGCGCGCGAGTACACCCACAGTCCGGCGAGCGCGGCGCCCCCAACGCTCACGATCTGCGCCGGCAATGAGGTGCCAAGCAAAGCGTCGAGCAGGTACCAGACGACATAGGAAACACCCGCGAGTAGAGCTGAGGCCGTGCAGACGCGCACGGTGATCATCGTGGTCCGCGCACCTTCAAGGCTCCCGTTGAAGCCGATCCGCACGCGCCGGGCCAAGAGCGTGGTCATTACAACGTTAGCCACCAGTGTCCCGATCACCAGTCCCGCGATGCCCAAGGGCTTGTACAGGCTGAGACTGACGATGATGTCAACGATTATGTTCACCCCGGCCAGGCTCGTGGGAATCCATGGACGCTGAACGGCGAAGAAGGTGCGGGTCAAGAGCAGGTTGAGCCCACCGAACGGCAGGCTGAAGGCGAACCAGAACAGTGCGGTCGACACCAGATGGGTCGACTGCGCGGTGAATTCGCCGCGCTGGAACAGCAGGCGCACGATCGGCGTCGCGAGCACCGCCATGAAAGCGGCGGAAGGGATCAAGAGCAGATTGATCTGGCGCATCCCAGAGGCGACCGTGCTGCGCATCGCTCCCACGTCGCGACGCGACGCCATCCGGCTCATCGTGGGAAACAAGACGGTCGCGACCGCCACGCTGAACATGCCCTGCGGCAGCATGTACACGCGGAACGCGTTTTCGATCGCGCGCGGCGCTTCGTCGGACACGAGCGTGCCGAAAGCCGAATTGATCAGCTGATCCAGGTTGACGATCCCCAAGCCGATAGTCACCGGCAACATCAACAGGAAGACCCGACTCACACGTGGGTCGTGCCAATCGATCGTCATCTGCAATCGGAAGTCGATTCGCGCGAGAGCCCCCAAAGCCATCAGCATCTGCACGCCCGTGGCCACAAGCACGCCGATCGCAAACGCGTAGATGCCCGCTTCACCGTGAAAGTGCGGGTGCAGCACAACCAGGAACACGATGATGATCACGTTCCACACCGCCGGGGAGATCGCCTGGAGCGTGAAGCGGTCATAGGACTGCAAGATGCCGAGCAACAGCCCCGTCAGCCCGAGCAGCAGCACGACCGGAAACAGCACTTGCGAGAGGCCCACCGTGAGCGACACGGTGGAAGGCAGGAACTTGGGGCCTGTGAACAGCGGCATGATCGTCCCGGCGGCAAGGATGAAGAAAGCCGTGACCACGCTCAGGACGATCAAGAGGATCCAAAACAAGGTCGATGCCAAACGAAAGGCCTCGCGCCTCTTTCCCTTCTGCAGCAGGTCCGTGAAGACGGGCACGAAGGCCGCCGACAGCGCCGCATTGGCGAACAGTTGGGCGACGAAGTTGGGGACCAGGAAGGCGATCGTGTAGGCCGACGCCGCGGCGCTCGTGCCGAAATAGCTCGCGAACGCGATCTCGCGCAACAGCCCCACGATCCGCGAGAAGCCCGTCACGATCGAGAACATCGCCGTGTTGCGCGCAATGCTGTTCGGACGTGGAGAGGGCGCTAGTTGCTCCTCTTCTCCGCTGCTCACAGACACGGGGCGCTATAGTACGGCGCTGCGCGGCGCGCCTCGGCACTTTGCCTCGGCCGTACGTGCCTCTTCACATGGCCAACATCGCATCCCAAAAGAAGCGCATCCTCCGCTCCGAGCGCGAGCGACTTGAGAACCGTGAATACACCTCGGCGATCAAGACCTACTTCCGCCGTCTTGAGGCTCTCGCCAAAGAGAGCGATGCCGACGCCACCGAGGCCGAGCACCGTCGCCTTGTCCGCACGATCGACAAGGCCGTCAAGCGCGGCGCTCTGCATCGCAACACCGGCGCCCGCAAGAAGTCCCGCGCGGCCCGTGTCGCCGCCGGCAAGAGCTCCTAGCCCTCAGCTGGCGACAGACAGGATCGCTCGCATTGCGAGCGTGTCTTCCTCAAGCGAGGAGAGCGGCGTGCGCGAGCCGCTCAGAGGCGCTCCCCCGCGCGTGTCGAGTTCCAGGTCGGCGATGCGGCACACGGCCACGCGCAGGCGCTCTGGCTCTGTCCGCGCAACGTCGGCGATGAAGCGGTCCGCGGCGCGCGGTGGCATACGTAGTCCCCGCTTTATCTCCGCCGGCGGCGTTCCTTCGCGCAGGCGCACCGACACCGCCTCGGCGTCGCGCAAGCGCTGGGCCATCAGATACACGAGCCCCGACAGGCGCTCGCCTTGTGCGCGCAAGCGTAGATACGAGCGCACCGCTTCGCCCGCATCGCCTCCCACGAGCGAATCGGCGAGCGAGAAGGCTCGCCAAGCGGTCGAGTGCGCCGCTTGCTGCTCGATTTCCTCGGCACTCACCTTGACTGGCCCCTCGCTCGGGTCGGCCGCCAAGGCGAGCTTCTCGAGCTCGCGCAACAGGCGCTGCTGGCGCTCCCCGACCTGGGCCACGAGCGTCTTGGCCGCAAACGCGTCGAGCGACAGCCCCATCCGGCTCGCCTGCTCGCGCACCCAACCGGCGAGCTCCCACGGCTTGATCGTGGCCTCTGCAACGACCTGGCCCTTGGCGCCCTTGACTGCCTCGTGCAAAGCAGCGGGCGCCTTCGTGCGACCCTCCTCGCGCGCGAAGAACGCGATCGTGGTGTCGGGTGGCATCGAAGTCATCGCCGGCACGATGTGCTGCTTGACCTCGGCCTCCTTGAAACGCTCTACCCCGTCCACCATGATCACCCGTTGCCCGATCGCGAACGTCATCGTCGAGAGCACTAGCGCCACTGCTTCGGGCGTACCCGCATCGCCTGCCAGGACCTCCACACTGCCAGCGTCTCCGTCCGATTCGGCAAGCGACTTCAAGCGGGAGCGACGCTCACCAACGGCGCCGTGGTCGTCGCCGTGGATTAGGTAGGCGGGCTTGAGAGCGGGCACATGTCGAGTCTAGGCGAGCGCTCCGACGGGGCGACCGTCACAGCATAGTTGGCGCAATCCCGCCAGACATACGAGCCCATGTCAGTCAGTCTCCGACGCCGGGAGATTGGCTGAGACGGCCTTCTGTGCCCTCCGTCACACTCAGCAACCTCCCGAACCAAGAAACTGGCTAGACAGCCAAACCGATCGCGGGAGGCCGCCGTGCAGACCATGATGCTGACGCTCGACCGCTGGCTCCAAGACCACCGCAGAGCCGTCCTTGCCACATGGGTGGTGCTTCTGATCGCGGCACTTCCCTTCGCGGCCAAACAGAGCGAACACCTCTCGGGAGGCGGCTACACGATCCCGGGCTCCCAGTCGCAGAAGTTCGTCTCACAACTCCCGAAGGTCGCTCCGGGTGCTGAGCACGGAATGCTGGCTGGTGTGCTGGCGCCAAATGGAAGCGCAAGCGCAGCCCAGATGGAGCGGGCCTTGACCACGCTCGACTCGGCCGCCGCGAGCGCAGCCAACGTAAGCCTTGCTCCCAGCGTGCTCGCACAGACCAAGCGCGCGATCGTGGCCGCTGGCAGCCACCAGCGCACACTGGTGGTGCCGCTGGC
Organism: uncultured Solirubrobacterales bacterium; assembly: GCA_963731565.1. Taxonomy (GTDB): domain Bacteria; phylum Actinomycetota; class Thermoleophilia; order Solirubrobacterales; family Solirubrobacteraceae; genus Palsa-744. The sequence goes on along the minus strand of CAVSWG010000001.1, from coordinate 2,003,749 downwards.
GGTGAGCGTGAACGAAGAAGGCGCCACGAACGTGGCGAGCGAACTGCGCAAAGAGCTCAACCTGAACGGCCCCGAGAACGGTCCCGTCGAGCTGCACTTGGTCGGCCAGACCGCACTGTGGGCTGGCCTTCAGGACTTGAGCAAGAAGGATTTGTCAACCGCCGAGAGGACAGGCTTTCCAATCGTGGCCTTGATCCTGGTGGCGGTGTTTGGCTCGCTGATCGCGGCCACGCTGCCGCTCGCGCTGGGGGCGGTGTCGGTGCTGATCACGGGAGCCATCATCTACTTCCTCTCGCTGACGATGGAAATGTCGGTGTTCGTGACGAACATGGCCTCGATGATCGGCATCGGCGTGGCGGTTGACTATTCGCTGTTCGTGTTGGCGCGCTACCGCCAGGAGATCAATGCGGGCGCAGGGCCGGATGAGGCGCGTGCGACGGCGCTTGCGACCTCGGGCGTGGCGGTGATCTTCTCGGGAGCCACGGTCGTGACGGCCTTGCTCGGCTTGTACATCGTGCATGCGGCGGCGATCCGCTCGATGGCGCTCGGCGCGATCGTGGTGGTGGCGGTGTCGGTGCTGGCCGCGGCGACGTTGCTGCCGACGCTGATCTCGTTGCTGGGCACGCGCACCCACGCGCGCGGGCGCGTGTTTGCGTGGATCTCAGAGAGGTTGCCGAGCCCCAAGAACTTCTGGGAGCGTTGGACGGCGCTCGTGACCAAGCGTCCCGCTTTGATCGCCGCGACAGCCGCGATCGCGATGCTGGCCCTGGCACTACCGGCCTTGAAACTGCACACCTCAGACGGTGCCCTGCGCCAGTTCCCGAAGGGCAACGAGACGCTCAGGGGCTTCCAGTCTGCGGCAGCCGTAGCCGGCGAGGGCGCGAGCAGCCCGATCGAAGTGATCGTGCCGGCGAGTGAGGTGGCAAAGGCCAAGCAAGTCATAGCGGCCGATCCGGAGATACGCGATATCGAGGCGGTGATCGCCTCGAAGACCAAGCTAGGGCCAAACGGCAAGGAAGCCCTGATCAAGGCGATCCCGCGCCACGACGGCGAGTCGGCCCAAGGCCAGGCGGCGGTGAAGCGTCTGCGCGCGAGCCTGCCCGCTGGCGCATTGGTTGGCGGCACGGCGGCCTATCTGCACGATTACCACGCAGAGGTGATGGGCTCGATGTGGAAGGTGGCCTTGTTCGTGATGACGGTGACCTTCTTCGTGTTGATGTTGTTGTTGCGCTCGATCGTGCTGCCGTTGAAGGCGGTCGTGATGAACCTGTTGTCGGTGAGCGCTGCCTATGGTGTGCTGACGCTCGTGTTCGGGACGGTCGAAACCTTGATCCCACCGCTTGTCTTGGCGGTCGTGTTCGGGCTGTCGATGGACTATGAGGTGTTCTTGTTGAGCCGCATCAGGGAGCGCTATGCGGCCAATGGCGACACCCGCAAGGCGGTGGCGGAGGGCTTGGCCTCGAGCGCCTCGACGATCACGAGCGCGGCTTTGATCATGGTGTGCGTGTTCAGCGTGTTCGCGCTGACGGGCGTGCCTTCGATCAAACAGCTTGGCCTCGGCTGTGCGCTTGCGATCGCGATCGACGCGACGATCGTGCGGCTGGTACTGGTGCCGACCGCGATGGAGCTATTGGGCAAGTGGAACTGGTGGCTACCGAGCGGGCTCGCGCGACATCTGCCCGACACCTCGATCGAGGCGCTGGGTCAGCACGCGGTGGCAGCCGTCAGCGCACTACCAGGTTCACAAGCCGCCCCGGCACCACAATCTCCTTGACGATCTCATGACCGTCGATGTGGGTGAGCACGTTGGGCGCGGCGAGACACAATGCCTTCAGCTCCTCAGGAGTGGCGTCGCTAGGTGCCTGAACGCGGTCGCGTAGCTTGCCATTGACCTGGCAGACGAGCTCGTAGGCGTCGCGTTCGAGCATCGCGGGATCGGCCTGCGGCCAGGGCTGCTCCCACACACGCTCGCCGGTGAGCATGAAGTAGACGTCCGAGGAGACGTGCGGTGCGAAGGGAAACAGCAGCGAGGCGGCAGTGGCGAGACCGAAGCGGAGCGTGTCGCGCGACAGGGTGTCACGCATACGCGAGCAGTCGTTGAGCAGCTCCATGACAGCGGCGATCGCGGTGTTGAAGCCGAAGCGACGCATGTCTTCGGAGACCTTCTCGATCGCCCAGTGGGCCTTGCGCATAAGCTCCAGATCGTCGCCGTCGGACGAGCCATTGCCAGCCCCGAACGTGTCCTGGGGCAGCGGTGCGTTGTCTCCGCGATCGGCAGTCTCGGCCGCCATGCGCCACAGGCGTGCGAGGAAGCGGTGGACACCTTCGACGCCCTCATCAGACCAGTCAGCGTCCTGGTCGGGGGGACCGACGAACAGGATGTAGCAACGGGCGGTGTCGGCGCCGGAGCGCTCGACGATCGAAGCGGGTGAGACGACGTTGCCCTTGGACTTGCTCATCTTGGCGCCGTCCTTGGTGACCATGCCCTGGGTGAACAGCGCGTTAAAGGGCTCCTGGAAGTCAAGGTGGCCGAGGTCGGCGAGCGCCTTGGTGAAGAAGCGCGCGTACATGAGGTGGAGGATCGCGTGCTCGACGCCGCCGATGTACTGATCGACCGGCATCCAGCGCCGCAGCGGTGCCTGGTCCCAGGCCGCCTCTTCGTTATGAGCGTCGCAGTAACGCAGGAAGTACCAGGAGGAGTCGACGAACGTGTCCATCGTGTCGGTCTCGCGACGAGCTGGACCTCCGCAAGAGGGACACTCGGTGGCGACCCACTGCTCGGCGCTCGCGAGCGGGGAACGCCCGTGGGGCGCGTAGTCCTCGATGTCGGGCAGGATCACCGGGAGCTGCTCTGCAGGGACGGGCTGCAGCCCGCAGTCGTCGCAATAGACGATCGGAATCGGACAGCCCCAGTAGCGCTGGCGCGAGACGAGCCAGTCACGTAGGCGGTAGTTGACTGAGGCGTGACCCTTGCCTTCGCGGTCGAGCCAGCTGACGATCGCGGTGAGCGCGTCGCGGTTGTGTAGGCCGTCGAAGTCGGGGTGGCTGTTGACGAGCGGACCATCACCCGTATAAGGCAGCTCGCCCTCCCACCCATGCGTATCTCCCCCATCCTGCGGGACCTCTTCGATCACGCGACGGATCGGCAGATCGTAGACGCGCGCGAACGCGTGGTCGCGCTCGTCGTGGCCAGGGACAGCCATGATCGCGCCGGTGCCGTACTCCAAGAGCACGTAGTCAGCCACGTACATCGGGATGGGCTCGCCGTTGACGGGGTTGATGACGGTGCGCCCGAGGGCGACGCCCGTCTTGGGCTTCTCGATCGAACCGCGCTCCTCGCCGGGCTCGGTAAGAGCATGATTGATGTAGTCGCGCACCGCTTGCTCTTGCGGGGTGCCCTCTACAAGGCGCAGCACGTCGGGGTGCTCGGGTGCCATGACGAAAAACGTCGCTCCGAACAGGGTATCGGGGCGGGTGGTAAAGACCGGGTAGTCGATGCTCAGTTCCTCGCAGCGGAAGGTGACCTCGGCGCCCTCGGAGCGCCCGATCCAGTTGCGCTGCATCGTCTTGACATGCTCGGGCCAGTCGATCGTGTCGAGGTCGCCAAGCAAGCGCTCGGCGTAGTCGGTAATGCGAAAGAACCACTGCTCGAGCTGCTTGACTTCGACGACAGCGCCGCAGCGCTCGCAGCAGCCGTCGACGACCTGCTCGTTGGCGAGCACGGTCTGGTCGTTGGGACACCACTTGACCGCTGCCTCGCGACGGTAGGCAAGGCCCGCCTTGAACAGCTCGAGGAAGATCCACTGGGTCCAGCGGTAGTAGGAAGGTTCATGCGTGCCGAGCTCACGCGACCAGTCGATCGAGATCCCCCACGAGCGGAACTGGCGCTGGAAGGAGGCGATCGACTCGGCCGTGGAGTCGCGCGGGTGGACGCCCGTCTTTATCGCGTGGTTCTCCGCGGGGAGGCCAAAGGCGTCGTAGCCCATCGGGTGAAGCACCCGATGGCCGGTGCGGCGATGGAAGTGGGCAATGGCGTCACCGACTGCGTATTTCTTGAGGTGGCCGATGTGGGGCTCGCCCGAGGGATAAGGCAGCATCTCAAGCACATAGGAGCTGGCGTCCTCGCCCTGCCCGGGGACGGGATCGTTGGAGACCTCCCAGGTGCGCTCCTGGGCCCACACTGCCTGCCAGCGTGGCTCTATCTCAGACGGGTCATAGCGGCGCTCTGTCATTGGACAGCGCAGGTTAGCGATCGGCCCCGGACGGTTCTCTGAAACATGTACCCACCCACCCCGCCCTACGCGCGCGCGTAGGGCACCCCAAAACGCTAGAACTTGTCAGGGGTCTCCAAGCGACGCCAGAAGTTGGGGGTGGGCTGTGCGGTGACTCCAGCCTGTCCCATGAGCGCCCCGATCTCGGCGCCCGAGGCCTCGAAGAAGCCGAGGAAGCTGGCTTCGTCGGGCCACTCATCGACGACCAAGACGGAGTCTTTGCGGGCGAGGAACTGGTGGCTGATCGCCCCCGCCTGCTTGGCGCGCTCGGAGATCGAGTTGAGAAGCTCGGCGTTGTCCTTGGCGACCTGCTCGAAGCGAGTGGGGTCGGCCTCGATGACCATGCCCATCATTACTGACATACGTCCTCCCGTGGGTTGGTGGTTGCGTGCTTTGCCGTCGTGGGCGATTCGATCATGGGCGCAGACGCACGTCAACCAGGGTTACCCGCAGATCACGACCGTGGCTTGTACGTCAGAGAGCCGTTTCGGCAAAGCGCGAGTAGGCGCGCACAGCCTCGACGATCTCCGCGGGCGCCTTCTCGGGCGAGCCGGCGTCGAAGGGAGGCTCGGGGTCGTACTCGAGACCGAGTTGGATCGCCTGGGCGACCTGCTCACCGGCGATCTTCGCGGCCAAGGAGAGCGCCATGTCGAGCCCAGCGGTCACACCGGCGGAGGTGGCGTACTTGCCGTCGAAGACGACGCGCTCGGGCACGACCTCGGCACCGAGGCTGGCAAGCTCATCGAGCGCTTGCCAGTTGCTGGTCGCGCGCTTTCCGGTCAAGAGACCGGCGGCGCCAAGGATCAAGGAGCCTGTGCAAACAGAGGCCGTCCAAGTCGAAGTGGCATCGGCTGAGCGCAGCCAGGCGTGCACGGGCCCGTCCTGCATCAGCTCTGATTGGCCGGGTCCTCCCGGGACGAGCACGATCTCGGGGTTGGCGAGATCCTCCAAGGCGGCGTCGGCGAGCAGGCCGAGCTGGCCGGTGTCAGTGCGCTGAGGGGTGGCCTGCTCGGCCACGAACGTGACGCGGGCGCCGGGCAGGCGACTGAGCACCTCGTAAGGCCCGACGGCGTCGAGCGCTGTGAAACGGGGGTAGATGAGAATGGCGATGTCCATGTGTGTTACCTCTCGGGTTGGGTTGGGATCGTCGGGCGTGCGTCTCGGTTACTTCCACTCACTCCTCGATCAGGCCACTGCTTCCTCCCCGGACGCCGACCCGGCCGGGTGAAAACGGCGGCGATACTCGGCCGGACCGACGCCGAGCGAGCGCAGGAAGGCGCGACGCAGGGTCTCGGGTGTGCCGAAGCCGCAAGTGTGGGCGACCGCCGCGACCGAAAGAGATGTGTCCTCCAGGGCCCGACGGGCGGCCTCCAAGCGGAGGCTCTCCACATAGCGGGCGGGTGTGACGCCGGTCTCGGCGCGAAAGGAGCGGGCGAAATGGCGCGGGCTCATGTGGGCGCGCTCGGCCAGCTCCTGAACGGAGAGGTCGCAAGAGAGGTTCTCGAGGATGTGGCGGCGTACCTCGCGCAAGGGCTCACGAACTGGCTCCTGGGAAGCCAAGGTGGCGCTGAACTGGGCCTGGGATCCGGGCCGGCGCAGGAACAGGACGAGATGTCGCGCGATCGCCAAGGCGGCCTCGCGGTCGAGGTCTTCTTCGACCAAGGCAAGCGCGAGGTCCATGCCGGCGGTGACGCCAGCCGACGTCCAGATGTCCCCGTCGCGCAGGAAGATCGGCTCGGGGTCTACCTGTACCGAGGGGTGCAGGCGCGCGAGCTCGCGAGCGGAGGCCCAGTGGGTGGTGGCGCGGCGCCCGTCGAGCAGGCCGGCGGCGGCCAAGGGGAAGGCACCGGTGCAGACGGAGGCTGTGCGCCGCGCGCGCTTGGCAGACTTGGCTATCCAGGCGAGCGTGGCGGGGTCGGCGCTCGCCGCGCGTGAGCCGTAGCCGCCGGCCACGATCAAGGTGTCGAGCCGGGAGGGTGCCTGCTCGAAGCCGGCATCGGGCACGATCTGAAGTCCGCTGGAGGTGCGCAAGGGAGCGCCGTCGCAGCTGACGATCTGAACCTGATAGCCAGGGTCATGACGACTTGTGATCTCGATCAGCTTGTGAGCGCCGGTGAACACCTCCAAGGGGCCGGTGACGTCGAGGCTCTGAACTTCGGGAAAGGCGAGAATCGCGATCCGGCGGGCACGAGAAGTAACCATCGCTCGATCATGCCCGAGACAGCGCATGTCCGCAAGGACGGATTTCCCACTATTCCTGCCATGTGCGTCCCAGGCGATCTCAGGAGACATCGTTCTGCGCTCGCCTCCGGCAGAGCACGGCGTGTCGCCGCCGGCGTAATAATCGGCGGGCGCCCCGCCGGTGTGAGTCAGGAGTGCGCGGGAGCGGAGCTGCCGAGCACCTGTCCCTGGGCGCCGAGCGCCTGGATGGCTAGATAACTCGGCTTGGCCGTTGTCGAGATTGCCGTCTCGAAGCCGTTCCGCGCAGTCGTCGCAAGCGGGACGAGCGCGTTCGGGCTGGAGCCTCCGAGCAGGCGCCACTGAGCAACTGAAGTGGCTCCGTTCCAGCTCGCGTAGGCGACGAGGCCCCCGTGGGCGCCAGCGCGCACCGCCAGTCGCGGCGGCTGGGGTGGAGTGCCCGTCCAGGGAAACTTGAGCACCGTGTAGGACTGGTAGAGCAGCGGCAGGTGGGCATCGAACAGGAGGTTGCCGGAGGGGGCGAATTCCGAGAAGTAGGGTTCTTGGCCCCAGCCGACGAACCAATTGCCGCCCACCAGCGGCTGGAAGTCGCCCTGGCTCGGTGCGAGCAAAGGCTTTGGGTGAGTAAAGCTCGAGAGCAAGGTGGCGGTCATGTTGTGCGTATTGAGCGCGAGCACGATCACGCGCGACTGGGAGTGCACCTTGGGCGTGGCGCCGTTGTCGAAGAAGGAGAAGGTGCCGTCGGGGTCCTCGCGCACGTCGTGCTGCCAGGCGGGGCTTGCGCCGGGACCCATGGTGAAGCTCGAGTGCTTGCCACCCAAGGTCCAGACGACCTGGCCTCCGCTTGGATTCACGTCGTAGGCCGCCCAAGTGTTGCGCGAGTCGATCAGGAGCATGCCGGGCGGTTCGGAGACCGCGTTGATGTGAAACCAGTCCCAGGGCGAGGTGGGCGTGCCGCCGTGACCGATCGGCATGTAGGAGTTAGCCAAAGGCACGTGGTCGAGGCTGTGCCACTCGAAGCGGACGAGGCCTGTTTTCAAGTCGATCTCCTGGATGAGCGTGTCCGCAATGGCTCCGTCGGATGGGCCGCCGTACGCCCTGAGGTTGCAGCGGATCGCGTCATAGACCGTGAACAAGGCTGTGCTCTGGGGCGTGATGTCGAACGCGTGCAAGTCGGGCTGGTAGCCGTTGCCTGCACGAACGATCGCGAGGTTTTTGTAGGAACTGTCGGCAATGACGACGCCGCCATCGCTACGCCCACCTGCGACAAGCGGCTCCTGCCACCAGGTCAAGACCGGCTTGCCTTCGTATTGCTGCACACGTAGGTCTGCTGCGCGCTCGCCGGCCGGGATTGGCTTGAACCAGAGCAACTGACCTGCACTATTGAGAATCATCGGTCCGTACTGACCGGGCCCCGCGTAGGGCGCGAGGAAGATGTCGCCGGGCGCCTGGGCCCCTGTGCTGGTGGTCACCGAGACGGTGGGCGGGCGCAGGTCCAGGCGCGAGAGGAAGTGCTGCAGTTCGCTCGCTCTTGCCGGCGGCGGAGGCGGCGGAGGCGTCTCCAGGGAGCGGCTGACCGAGTCGACGTCGGCAACCATGAAGCGCCATGCGAATGGGATGGTGGCGCCGCCACGGCGCAGGGCGGCGTGCACGGTCACCGTCTCCCCCTGTGCGAAGGGATGGCTCGGCAGGAAGCTCGCGCCGTCTCCTTGGGAATAGCCGAGGAGACGTCCAATATGGCTCCCTGAGCGCGAGCCAGAGACAGCGAGATTGAGGATGTCTGCCGCTGGTGCCCCGAGGAAGCTGATCTGGGTGAGGTAGGAGGCATCGAGCGTGTCTGGGGCGGGCGAGACGGTGACGGCACCGCCAGCCAAGGCCGCGGAGACGTTGAGCTTGGCGGGCGCGCACGTCGGGGCCGGGGCGGCGGCGACGCTCGGGACGGGGGCCGTTAGAGCGATCGTGCAGAGGATCGCGAGGATGAGCGCAGCGAGGACGGCGACTTGGGGAGCTCTTAGCGGGACTGACAAGCGGGAGAGGATACGTGGGCCCAGAGCGGATGGCGCCGTAGGAAAGCGCTTACCATGCAACCCGTGGAGGTGGGCGAGACAAGCGAGCGCGTGAAGGGCATCGTCGACGCGGCCGAGCGGGCGGCGCGCCAACTGCGCGAGCGGGCGGAGGAGCGCGCAGCCGAGCGAATCGCCGAGGCCGACCGCGCCGCCGAAAACAGGGTGCAGGCTGCCGAGGAGGAGGCCACGGAGATACTTGCCCAGGCGCGCACGCAGGCCGAGCAGGCGCGCAATGAAGCGGTAGCTGCCGTGGGCTCGATCCACGCCGACGCCGATGAGCGCGTGCGCGAGGCCGAGCGGGTGCGCACCGAAGCGCACGAGCAAGCCGAAAGCACGCTGGCGAAAGCGCGAGGGGACGCGGAGAGCGCAATCGCGCAAGGCCGCGAGCAGGTCGAGCAGATGCTCGCCGATGCACATACGCGGGCAGAGACCGCACTCCTCGAGGCCCAAGCACAGGCGAGCGCTGAGCTGAGCGCCGCCCGAGATGAGGCGGGTCATGCGCTTGAGGGAGCCCAGCAAGAGGCCGAAGCGCTTACGCACGCCGCTCGCGAGGAGAGGACATCTCTGCTGGCGGACGCCGAGAAGCGGGTCTCGGAGAAGCTGGCCGAAGGCGACAGGCAGCTCGCGGTGCGGCACGCGGAGGCTCAGGAGAAGACAAACGAGCTCCGCGCCAAGGCCCGCGAGGAGGCCAGAGCGATTGTCCGCGAGGCACATGAAGCGGCGCGCGAGGTGATGCGCGATGGTGCCGAGGTCTCGCAGAACCTGCGCGACCTGTCGGCCTCGATGCGCACCAACGCCGAGCGCCTGCTGCGCGATGTGCGCCTAACCCACGGCAGCATGACGGCCCGCCTGGATCAGGCGGTGCCAGGCGGATCGGCTGCGGGCACACACAGAGACGCTCCTCTCCCCCGCCTGCGTCGCTCGGCACGCGACGAGCCCGAAGACGATCTGGACGTGCCGGAGTTCATGCCTCGGGATTGAGGAAGTTCGCGACCCCCCTACCCGGCCTTTCGTGTCGACGGCTAAGCCGCGCAAGACTACGAGTTCGAGACCACACTGCACCGTGATTTCGGCCTCTTCTCGCCGACCTACGCCGAGCAGGAAAGAGGCGCCTGAAGGCGATAGGATAGGCGCACTTGGGGCTATAGCTCAGCTGGAAGAGCGCCGCCATGGCATGGCGGAGGTCGTCGGTTCGAGCCCGACTAGCTCCATAAGTGCGGATGTCGCTGCCTATCCGGCAGCTCGCACGATCCGTTGCCGATCAGCGCGTCAGGCAGGGGACCGACATCATAAGGACAGTCACCCGAGCATCGCCGCCACGAAAGCCCCCACGTAGGCAACAGCGAACAAGCCAGGCACCCACTGCTCGAGATGTGTCAATGGCCAGTAGCGCGCCTTGTCCCGACCTTCGCCGAGTGCCTTCCACTCCGCTCGCCAATACGGCGACGCAGGTAGCTTCTGCTCGAGGGCACCAACGACAGCGTACTTCCCAGCGTTCAACTGCCGATAGGAGCGCACGATCCAAAACCATGCGAGGCACAGGCCGAGCACAATCACCAGCGGCAGCACGAGCAATCCGCGGGGGGCGTGCGGCGGATTTTTCCACACCAACCCGAACACGCTGAACAGCGCGGTGTTGAGCGTGAGGAAGAACGTATTCGCCAAGGTACGCCTCGCGCTGATCCGATCCGCCATCTCAACATAGGTCTTGTACTGCTCAAGTATCGCGCCCTGATAGGCCAGAGACCCGTCATACGCGGCCGGCGTGATGTCCGAGTTCCATAGGGACTCTCTCAGCTCGTCCGGGCTGCTGGCATGGGTTGCCCCAAAGTACAGATGCAGGTGCTTTCGAATAGTCATATCAGGTCGGGTGTGACGCGCCGGTGCCCACATCAGCACGTGACGAGGCGGCGCGCTGTCTACTCCATGTGATGCACAACCTTGCGGCCCTTCGGGAGTGGAGGGTCGTCTGCGCCGTGTCGGATGGCCGCAATGATCTCGATCGTACGCTGGATAGCGTCCTCCTCGCCCGTCGTTGCGTCAATCATCGTGTACGTCAGTTTAAGGACCTCAGGCTTTCCACCACGCAACCGCACTGGAATGATCCATGGGTTTGTGAAGTGCCTCTCCCTGAACTCTATCTCCTTACGCACCCAGTTCTGATCCTCGTCCTTTACCATCGTATGTGGAGAGATGAATGCGACCACGGTAAGCGAATCCATGAGTGCGTTCTCTATCTTCGATACGAACTTCACACCGGGATGCAGCGATTCGACGTAGACGACGAGGCCGGCGTCAACCAGTTCCGTTCGCCATCGCTCAACCGTCTCCTCATCTCCATAGTTGAACGATAGGAAGGCATCGTAGAAGTAAAGCGGCGCTACGCTCCGACGAAGGGTACGGATGACGGCGTTATGCGTACTTGGCGGAAGCGAAGAGATTCCTCTACTTCCAATCTGGAGGATGCCGGCCGCTCCCTGTGTGACTACGTACTCGTGGTCGGGCATCGCGACGTCCAGAAGATCTAGGTACAGGAGCGGGAAGCGGTCCCCCTCGACGGTCTTTCGTGGATTTGAGCTGCTCTCGAGTGCGCCAGTGGTGAGAAAGCACATGCCGGCCGTTGGGGCCGGCTCCCGGACGTTGATGCCGAGGGCCTCCACTGAAAGCGGCCCGTCGGCGGGCGTCCAAGACAGTGTGCGACAATCAAAGAGCAGATCGTCGAGCAGGCTCTCCCACGGCTCCTCTCCAGCCGCCAGTGGACCCGTCCGGTTTACATCGATGAGAAACGGGACGGCGTGAGCAACATGCGACAATACGCGAGAAGTTATGAACCGGTTAACGGCTTTGAGGATGTCTGCTCCGTCTGGCGCGTCAACGAGCCGTCGCGCCAACTCCTCAAAGGAAAATGCGAGAAGCGCTGTATCCCCTAGGCACACAAGATCGGCGGTTCGCCTTCGTTTGAGCGCGAAGGAAAGCTCGCCAACAATCGCTCCCTCGCGGAGAACGAAACTGGGCTCGCCGTCGGTAAGGCGCTCGTCTCCGTTGACATTGAACACTCCGACCTGCCCCCTGAGGATCACGAACATCGTGTTGCCTTCGTCGTCATAACGGCAGATCGTCTCGTTGTATCCGCGCTCTACGAGTTGGCCAAGGCGAATCACCTCTCTCAGCGAGCGAGCGTCTAGATAGCCCAGGAGCGGATTGATCACGCGCCCACCCGTGCCGCCCGGCTGTGCGGACCAGTAGTCGTCGGGATTGAGCCTCCTTAGTGCGATGTCTACATCGTGATCAGTGCTATGCGCCTGCAGGATGCGCTTCGCGTGATAGAGAACATCCCACGCGGCGCCGCGCGCCAAGGCAGCTTTCAAGCGTGCCCTATCGTCCTCTACGTAGCCATCCCACTCAGACGGCAAGTCCGGAAGCGAAAGCAGCAGCAACTCTCGCTCCTGCGTCTTGGTCCGCAGCGACCGTTGACCGTGAAAATACACGCGGTCATCTTCTAGCTTCTCGATCTCGCGGCGCAACTCTTGAGATACCACGACGCCACAGCCAGTGCCGAGAGCGAGGATCGCACCAGCCTCGTTGATGCCGTCGCCCACGGGCTCTCGTCGGTCGTCTAGACCGCGTACGAGACTGACATAGCCGACATGCGCAGTCACCCGAAGCGGGACCGACGCAGATGTGGCCCAGCGTCGTAGCCGTTCGATGAGCTCAAGAGCCCCTCGCTGCCAATCGTCCGACAAAAAGACCAAGTGGCCGCCATCGCCGCCGGACGCCCAAGCAACAGAGCCAAGCTGACTCGCGACGACGGTCTCGGAGACGATCGCGTTGATGGCTTCTACTCGCTCCGCTTGAACGTCCCGGCTCGCAACCCGGGAGTGGCCGATGATGTCGCACGAAACAATCCCGGCACGCGGCTGCAAAGCTACTTGCATCATTCGCCGTCAGCTTGAGCGCCAGCGGAGACCAGAACCAGGGCTCCGAAGCGGCGCGCGTGATCCCGGGCAGCGTATGCGCTTGGTCCGTTCATCAGGTTGATCGTGCGCCCAGTTCGGCGAGCGTCGGTTGCTTCCATGGCTCACCTCCGCCGATCTTACGTAATGGCCAGATCGCTGTCTGCCGGCGCCAGCAGATCCGGTGACCAGCGCTGGCGCGTGCCTTCGCCGCGGCAGTGTGCGACGAGAGTTTCTCGATGCTTGGCCCGCTGTGGCTACGCAACGCACCTATTCCGCGTTCCCAAAGCGTCACAGAGACCGCCGATATCCTCAGTTATCGCTCTCGTTGGTCACGGGTGCGAATAGTATGGGATCGCTGAACTTCGTGACGGGTTGCGCGCAGGGTTTGGGTGCTCAAGACGGGATCTCCGCCATGAGACGAGACGACTCCGCGCCACCCCGCCCGCCGCCTCGCGGCGGTGCAACCGCCATCAGGGACGACCGAGAAGCAGTAGTCCGTGCGCGGCCACACAGGCAATGACCTGGCACCGATCGGCGGTCACGACGCGCTCGGCACGAGAGAAGCCGGCGATGGCTCGGCAGTCAGGCGACCCGCACGGCTGGCGCCGTCATCAGAGGATGGTTTGCGCGCCGAGCGGTTTCGCCCATGTAACTCGACTAGCTCCACGTCGTCGCGCGGATTCTCGCCGAGGTTGGGCGCACCGAAGACGAGGATCTCAAGGCCGTCCTGCCCGCCCTCGTAGCCTCGCCACGTGCCGGGGTGGGACGCGAACCACGTCCCACTCCTTGACCTCAACGATCTCGTCGTCGAGCTTCATCCGCCCGCTCCCGCGCACGACCACGTAGGGTTGGCTCCATAGACAATCAACAGATATGTAGACGCGCCGCGGTTCCTGTGCATCGGAAATGTCAAGAGCCATGCCTCTGGTAGCTGCCTCTGACGGGCTGCCCTCTCCTACGGCCAGGCTGAATCAGCAGGCAGAGAGTCGCTGCATTACGTCTCTGCGGAGTGGCGCAGACCAGTTCATAGCTGCGATAAACACGTGCTCGTGGGGTAGTAAATTGCCGTCTCGGATAATGCTTTGCAACATAGGCACGGTAAAGACCGATAGAGCGCTCAGAAGCAGACGATCCGTGTCCCTGGATAAAAGTACCCCATATCACGGATACCACTAGAAGCCCAACTACCGCGAACCTGAATCTACGCCAGAGTGCGCTCCATGGGATGCGGCGTTTCCGCCGCAGCTTTTCTCCCGGCGTGTAGTTGCGAGCGCGAATACGGTCAATCAGTGCGGGCTGGCAGTGATCGCAGCAGGCACCGGCATACTCGGTTTTGGTGCGTGTTGAGAATACGAGATCGAGAATCCAGCGCGCGAGCGACCAGCGCTGTTTGGGCTTTGATCCCTGAAGGACTTCAAGCAGCGCCGCTCGAAAGCAGCGGTCGCTCTGGCTGACGAGTGCTTGCATCTGGTTAATGCGCGAGAAGCGCCCCTTAAGCGCCTCCTGCACTTCTGGTGGGCTGCGCACGCCTCTTTCGCGGGCGTTATCAACGCTCTTTTGGGCCATGAACCGCAAGAGCCCGGTATCTTCTTCTCCCGCGGTGAAAAGAAGGGCTAGTGATGGCTTGCCGTCCCGTCCAGCGCGGCCGAACTCCTGTAGGTAGTCCTCAACGCACGCCGGATGCTGCCAGTGCACGCCAAGGCGCACGTTGGGAATGTCGACTCCCATTGAGAAGGCGCTGGTGGTGATGATCGCGTTCAGCGGCGGCTTATGCAGGCCAGCGAAGCGGTTCTGTATTTCGTCGCGTTCGAGCTTGTCTAGTTTGCTGTAGTACAAGGGCACGTTCAAGCCGACCGAGGCGAGCGCGGCTTGTGCCTGTTCGCCGACCTTCTGCGTTGGTATGAAGACCATCGCCTTGCCAGGATTACGAGCAAGCAGTGCTGCGATGATCTGGGCGCGACGACGGTTATCGGGCTCATACAGCCGCGCTAGCGCGATGTTGGGCCTGTTGATGTCTGAGAGCAGGATGCGTGCATCCGGAATGCCAAGCGACTCAAGGATGCGCTGCTGGGTCTCGACGCCGGCCGTTGCGGTGCAGGCGATGACGGGCGGATTGCCGAGTTCTCGGCGAAGCTCGCCGAGGCGGCTGTACATTGGTCTGAAATCTTGGCCCCATCGATCAACGACGTGCGCCTCGTCCACTACGAGGAACGACGGGCGGTGTTTGAGAAGTCGGGCGACCTCCTGGGGCTTCACTCGCTCACCGAATCGCTCCGGTGCCATGTAGATCATCGCCCACGCTCCTTGTTCGAGCATCTGGTAACGCGCGTGCTTCTCGCGGAGGGAGATGTCGGAGTTGATGAACGTGGCCGGGAGTTTGCGCTGGTGCAGGCTGCTGGTCTGATCGACCATCAGGGTCTTTAGCGGCGAGAGCACAAACGTCGTGGGCTGGCCCTTGAGGATCGCGGGAAGCTGGAAACACAGGCTCTTTCCGCTACCGGTGGGGCGGATGATGAGCTGCGATTCGTTGCGTAGAGCCCCGAGCACGGCATCTACCTGGCCGTCGAGAAACCGAGTTACGCCGAACAGGTGCAAGCCCGCGCTCAGGGTGCGGATCTCCTCGGGCAGTTCTCGGCGAAGATCCAGGAAGCGGGCTAGAGCAACGGCCCAGCGCTCGATTGTGCGGCGCGCCAGCGATACCTGAAGGTTGAGGTGCCGCCGAGCGTGGCAACCATCGCAAAGCGTCACGCAGTTGGCCGGGGAGTCAGGGCCGCCAGCATTGCGCGGTATCAAGTGGTGGACATCGAGCTCCTTGGGGTCCGGCTGCTCGCCGCACTCCTGGCACGTCAATTGGTCGCGTTCCAGCACGATGCGCCGAACCGCTTGCCAGGCGCGCTCTTCGGCTGCTGAGCGCGTTCTAGTTCTTGCCATGACCAACTATTTCGACGTGTTGCATGTCGAAATAATCCAGGATATGGCCACGGCATGTCGCCGGGTAATTAGCCGCTGCTGGCTGAAGCCACCTAGTGACTGATAGAAATGATCAGGTAAAGCGAGCTATGCCCATCTCGCGCTTTTTTACCGGACCGCCCGGGCCCCGGAGAGAAAGTGCACTCCCCGGGGCCCCACTCAACTGGGAGTGGCCCTAGAAAGGACCGGGTCCGGAAGGACCTCCTTCGGTCGCGGGACTCGCGAGCACGCACTGACCGGTCCGATGGCCACCCACGATGTTGGGCTCGGCCTGCCGCGGGTAGAGACTTTCTGAGAGGTCGGCGCTATCCCAGACTTGACTGTTCTGCTGGCAGAGCAGGTTGCCGGAGATGTCGTTTGCGATGATCTCGATCGCGTCGGGGTCGGCGAGCTGATTGTGGAGCATGTCCAGGTTGCCGCCTACCTGCACGCGCGCAACTCCAAGCCAGCAGGAGGTGAGACCGATAACGTTAAGGTTTCCCTTGACCGTGCTGTCCTCGTAGTCGCTGTACACAGGACTTCCGAAAGCCGCAAACGCTCCACTCGGTTCACAGGTGAGGCCGCCGCCTCCCCCGGTCTCTTGAACGTTCCCGCCAATCGTGCTGTTGTGCACCACCACGCCCAGCGGCTGTTGCTCGCTCAGGTTGCCGGAGACGGCACCCGGACTGGAGAGCGTGGGCTGTTCGGGGTTGGGATCGTCTATGCAGGGGAAGCTCTGCGGGTCGCAGCCGAGCAGCAGTACTGCCCCCTGTTGGACCTGGAGATTCCCCTTTACCGTAAGGCTGGAGCTGCCGCTTGCGGTGTTGTCGTTAAGACCGAAGGCGGCCACCACGGCTGCCCCTGGACTCACCGTCAGGTTGCCCTTGATGAGAGCTGGTCCGGCGTTGACAGCGCAGACACCGGTGACGGTGACATTGGAGCTATAGGTTCCCGCGAGCACCCCGGGCGATTCGAAGCTTCCCGTGCAGCTCGCAGGCCGAGCTGCCGCTGCCCCGGTGGCGCTGGCAGCAAGCATGCCGAGCACCAGTCCGCCGGCGCCGAATAGAAGCGACAGCCGCCGAGCAAGCGACCTTGCTCCTCGTCGAAATTCAGACACGTCCATGTTCTCCTCCTCCGTTCGACACAGACCAGAGGTCTGCCCAGTCGGCGATCGCCATCGACGTGGCCAATCACGGTGCGGCCACGCATGTCAAAGCGCCGCAAAACGCACCAAAGCTTAGCGAGTCTCAAGCGCCCTAACGCGGTACTTGAGACTCGCTGGCACAGACGAGGAGCTGTCTCGATTGTCCCTTAGCCGTGGTTTTGGGTCTGCTGGTAGCAGGCGATGTCGTACTCGGAGATCGCGTGGCTCGATCCGTGTTCGGCCGAAGGCGTCCCCGGGCTGCCGGCGTAGACGCCGGCCGCGTGTTCAAAGCCCGCTCCTTCGAAGCCGGGCGGCATTGAGGTTGAGCCAGGGCTGCCGCACGAAGCGCCACCGGGACTGGCAGTTCCGGGTTGGCCCGTGCCGACGGGGTTGCGTGCAGCCAACGCCCCGGCGGCGCTCAAACAGCTGAGCGCGACAAGGGCGATGGCTATGACGAGAAGCCTGCGCATTGAGATCCTCCAATCGTCGAGAGCTGTATCTCCTTCTTGACGCTGCATGCATACGATCCTTCCCTGGGAACGGAGAAAATGAACCCGGCTTCGCGTCTCCAGCAACCCAAGACGACATCGAGCGTTTGGGCAACCAGGCCCACTGCAAACCCGCGACGCGACGATGTCTAGCTCATAACGGGCGGATCGTGGAACACGATGTGGCGAATCGTGGTCGTGGACGTGAACCCGCTCTGGTTGCACCTCTTCGCCAAGGTCGTGATCTTGCCGATCAACCTCACCCTGTCGCCTTCCTTGAGGTCGTCCAGTCCGACGCTGCCGTCGTTGTTGGTGTCCGTCAGAGCGAAGGTTACGTGGACGTTTTCCACCTTGTAGGCCTTGGTAGTGCCGTCATCGCCGATCGCGTGATGGTTGGTGTGGGTGACCTTGACCGTCACTTCGCCGCTGTAGCTGCCGTCGGCGTTCTTGGTCACCGTCTGACTGACGAATGTGCCTGACGCGACGTATGCCACCTTGTGTGGCCTGCACTTGTGTGACTGGCTGGGATGACTTGGCTTATTGGGGTTGCCCTGGTTGTTCGCGCCGTGGTTGCCTTTGTGGCCATCGCCCTGTCCGTCGCCGTGGTCGCCTTTGTGCGAACGGTTCGCGGTGCCGGGATTGTCCGTGTTGTTAGGCGTCGTGCTCGGCGGCCCGACCGGTGTGGTGCTCGGTGCGTGATCGCTGCCCGGATTGGACGGCGCCTTGCCCGGCAGCGCCCACGCGGGGGTGCTCATCAAGGCCACTGCGGACGTGGCCAGCAAGACCTTCTTGACGATCATCGATTGCCTCCTGTGTCGGCTCAACTGGTCATGTGGTGTCGAATTCCAAGCTCTATTCGGCGGCGATCGCCGATGCGGAGCTTTGCGATACAACGCGACCGGCACACAGAAGTCAGGGTCGATCGCCCGAGGTTCTGGGCAAACCCGACGCCTGGCGCCTCACAGCCCGCCAGACGAAAGTCGCCCTCAGCCCGAATGGGAACGGTCGGGCATTGCCGTCGCGGGCGCTTGACCTTCGGCCCCCTTGCCCACCGGCGAGCTTCCAGAGTGCGCTCCATGTTCCGGCGCCTTCTCCTGCGGCGCCGCGCCCGCAGCGCCAGGGGGCTGCGCGGACGGTCGGCCTGTTTCGCCCTGGCCTCGACCATCTCGCGGCTTGGTCCTCGCCGGCTGAGTCGGCGTGCTCTTTCGCTTTGCGCTGCCACCACCGGCTGGCCTCGAGGATCCGGATCTGTGGCTGCCCGCACCCGCGTGGGAGCGATGGGACACGGCGCGTCCTTCGGTCCTCACCCTGCCATGGCCTTGTTGAATCGCTGAGCGGCCGTGTCCCGTGCTCGGGGAGGAGGCGGAGGGCATGCCCTGAGCCTGGCCGGCAAGAGACGCCCTGTCGGGGGCGGTCGCGGGTTTGGTCGGACCGGAAGCGCGCGCGAGGCCGGCCTTGCTCGGCACGGACGATGACGTCCACCCATGGCTCGCACGAGACGGCGGGCTGGACGCAGGTGGACCCTGCGTCGCGGGACGAACGTCCCGAGGGGCGGACGGGGAATGTCCGTGCTGTCTGTGGACGAGCGCGAGGCGCGCGCCGCCCGCAACCGCGACGGTCACGGTGGCCACGCCCGCGAGCGCCTTCAGCGTCAGCGATGCGACCGCCGAGCTGCCGGCCGCCGCTCCGGACCCGACGGAGCCCACGGACCCCACGGACCCGACGGACCCGACAGCCATACCACCGGTATGACCGCCGCTCATCCCGTGCGCGAGCAGGCGGGCGAGCATCGTGGTGGCGGTCACCCCGGGCAGCGGCGGGGCGAGCGCGCGCAGATCGGCGCTGCGTGCGGAGATGGCCTCCTGGAAGTCGCGGCAGCCCGAGCAGTCGCGCAGGTGCCCGCTCAGCTTGCGCCCGCGCAGGACCCGCCGATCGCCGTCTGAGATGACTCGGCGGACCTGCTCACACTCCATGGCGCGTCCCTCCGCGAAGTCGTGCAAAGCCCGGCGCGCCTCGAACAGGACCTGCTTGGCCGCCCCGGGTGAGGTCGAGAGAACGCCGGCGATCTCGTCGATCGGCAAGCCGCTCAGCTCGCGCATCAGCAGCGCCGAGCGCTGGCGCTCGGGCAGCGCCTGGAGATCGTCCAGGAGCATCGCCATACGTTCGGGTCCAGCCAGCGCGTCCTCCACCGCAAGGCAAGCAGGCTCCAGATCCTCTACAAGGGCCACAGTGGACGGCGTCTGCGCAGGATGGTCACCGCCTCGTTGTGAACGATCCGAAACAACCACGGCCTCACGGCAAGATCGCGCTCTTGAGAGCGCAGAGCCACGAGCGCGCGCGTCATCGCGCTCTGCAGCGCATCCTGGGCATCGTCCTCGTCGCGCACGATCGAGCGGCAGTAGCGGTAGAGCGCCTGGTGGTGGCGCCGATACAGCGTGGCAAATGCCCGCTCGCTGCCCTTGGAGACGAGCCGTGCAAGCCGCTCGTCGCTCGACAGCCGTCCTGCGAAGGCAAGCTCGGGAGGACTTCGTATTGGCAGCGCAAGTTCGCCCATCGACCACATATCCACAACGTCTTTTACAGCACAAGGTTAGGACGTAACCGGGGACCTGCCGCGAGCGAACCCTTAGGGCCACCCCGGCCCACGTTGGCGACCTCGCTCGCTCGCGCCCTGGATGACTCTGTTCTGGACGATTAACTGTGGAATGTGAACATCCGCTCGGCCTCAATGCGCGCGTAGAGGGGACCGGAATCAAGGAACTCCTCCCATTGTGGCCCGTAGCGCGGCACATAGACCTCAAGCAGTGTCTGTCTCAGATCGGTGCCAGCGTCGCTTTTCACGTCAACCGGGACAGCTAGACCGTGGACCGTGACAGCGAACTCCTCGCCAGGAAGATGGGTCGCGCTGACATGCGGTCGGGACCGGATGTGACGAAAGCGCACAGAATCGGGGGAGGAGCCGAAGTGAAAAGAGCCTCGGAAGAAAATGCCGTCCACCGGCCCCACGAGCGGCCGCCCGTCCGCGGTGACGGTAGCCAAGGCAAGCAACCGCATGCCAGCCAGGCGACTGACTACCTCCTCGGCATCCAGGCGCCGCTCAGGCGTGACGATGCTACGCAGATGCGATCCCGCGCTTGCGTAGCTGCGGTCAAGAAGGTCTTGCAGCGCGACGAGATCTGCTGCTGTCTCATACACGGTTCAAATTCAATCAGCGTCGAAGGGCAAGCGACCACCGGAGCCAATCTCGTGCCCCTTTGACGGTGTCCGCCAGGGGCACCGATACGGTACCCCCGTGCGTGTAGCTACCTGGAACGTGAACTCGATCAAGCAGCGAATGCCCCGGCTGTTGCCATGGCTCGTGGAACGACAGCCTGACGTGGTCTGCCTGCAGGAGACCAAGCTCACCGACGACGCGTTCGAGCAGCTACTCGGCGAGGAGCTATCCAGCCGCGGCTACGCGGTCGCCTTCCACGGAGAGGCCAAGTGGAACGGGGTCGCGATCCTCTTCGAGAGCGGGCCTTGAGGATGTGGTGGTGGGGATCCCCGGCGGGCCCGGCTTCCCCCATCAAGAGGCACGTGCGGTGTCAGCGACCTGCGGCGGGATTCGAATGCACTCGGTGTACGTCCCGAACGGCCGGACTCCGAATTCCGAGCACTACGACTACAAGCTGGCCTGGCTGGCCGCACTCGGAGAGATGATTGGCACTGATCCGCGGGCGACGATGGTGTGCGGGGACATGAACATCGCACCCACCGACCTCGACGTGTTCGATCCGGACGCCTACATTGGCCAGACCCACGTGACGCCTGCTGAGCGGGCTGCCTTGTCTGATCTGCAGGCGTGCGGCCTACGTGATGTCGTGCGCGATCATTGGCCGAAGGAGCGCGTGTTCACCTATTGGGACTATCGCGCCGGCATGTTCCATCAGGATCTCGGAATGCGGATAGACCTGGTGCTGGCCGGCACCACGGTCGCTGACAGGGTAAAGGCCGCGTGGGTCGACCGACAGGCCCGCAAGGGGCCCGGACCGAGTGATCACGCGCCGGTGATCGTCGATCTGGATGAGGCACCCAACGGGAATATCGGACCAGTCGTGCCGCCCCCTTCCGCCCCGCGGCCAAAGCGCGGGGCGCACAAGATCCCTCAGTGAGAGGACCACTCACGCTCGACATCGAACCGAAGGTCGCACTGGTGTCCGTCAGAGCGCGTCGAGTGCATCCAGGCGGGCCCTCGACAGCAGCACTCGCTCGCCGCGAAAAGGCACCGCCTCGGCTTCGAGCAAGCGTCGCTGACGAGCTCCCTTCGCGAGCGAACCATCGGCACGAACGACTCGATGCCATGGAACCTCGCTCGCGTCGGTGTGCTTCAACACGTAGCCCGCAAGTCGCGGTGCGCCTGGCGAAACGTCGCCATAGGTGCGAACGAAGCCCGGGGGAATCGCCTCCACTCGCCGCAGGATCGCGGCCCGAACATCACTGTTTGCCGTCAAGCTCTCTCGGCCTGCCGCTTGAGCTCGCCGGGCCGTCCGTTCACGAAGATCGCGCGCGTCGCTGCCTCCACAGGACCACGGATGAGCATGCCAAGCACGCGTCCAGGATCTGCGTCGAGGCTGTAGGTGGCTCGCGTACGTCCATTACCGAGGTCCTCGAGCAGCCAGGAGCCCTCCACAGATTTCATGTCCCCCTTCTCCTGGGTCCACTCGAGTCGCGTTGGCGCTTCGTAGCGGAAACGCACCTGGGCCTTCACCCGTCTGACCTTGATGTCACTCTCGGTCTCCACGAGCGTTGGTCGCCCGTCAGCGTCGTGCTCGAGCGCAGTCACCGCATCGAGGCCTCCTTGCCAATCAGGCGCGATGAGCACATCCTCGATGAGTGCCCACACGTCCTTCAGGGGGACGTCGATCTCACAACTGGCGGTGCCGCCCAAATGTGCCATCACGATCCTCTCTGCCGGTCGAGAACCAGCATATCGAGCCGACCCTGACCCTGAACCAGGCTCCAAGCCAAGTCAAGCTAGGCTTCGCCGATGGTCCGTCGGCTTGCGATCACGTGGGCATTCAACATCGTTGCCTTGTTCGTGGCGACTTGGCTGCTATCTGGCCTGAGCTACGGAAGCGACTGGTGGGCGCTGTTGATCGCCGGGCTGGTCTTCACCTTGGTCAACTTCTTCCTGAAGCCTGTCTTGGCGATCCTCTCTATCCCTTTCATCATCGTGACACTGGGGATCTTTTACTTCCTTATCAACGTGCTCATGCTCTACCTGACCCACTGGATCGTTCCGCAGTTCACGATCGCAAGCTTCTGGTGGGCAGTGCTCGCCGCGATCATCGTCAGCGTGGTCAATTGGACCCTGCGCGTTTTGATCGAGCCCCCCAACAGTTGAGCTAGCGTCACCGGGCGGACTCGAGGTCCTTCATGAACGACCAAGAAACGACGCTCACAGTCGCAGACGCGGCAGCCTGGCAAGCTTGGCTTGGCGAGCACCACGAGCAGTCGACAGGGGTCTGGCTGCGTCTGGCAAAGAAGGGCACGAGCAAGCCGACGAGCCTTACTTATGACGAGGCGCTCGAGGAGGCCTTGTGTCACGGCTGGATAGATGGTCAGGTCCGACGCCTTGACGATCTCACCTACCGTCAGCGCTTTACTCCTAGGAGAGCACGCAGCTCGTGGTCGAAGCGAAACATTGCTCACGTGGAGCGATTGGCCAGTGAGGGCCGTATGAGACCAGCGGGCCTGGCAGCCGTTGAGCAAGCAAAGGCTGACGGTCGCTGGGAGCAGGCTTACCCGGGGCAGGCCGAAATGGAGGTCCCCTCTGACCTTGCGTCGGCACTCGAGGCAGATCCCGCAGCGCAAGCCATGTTCGAGATCCTCACGAGCCATAACCGCTATGCCGTCCTGCTACGGATCCACAATGCCAAGCGCCCAGATACACGAGCTCGGCGCATAGAGCAGTTTGTGGACATGTTGCGCCGTGGAGAGACACCTCACCCACAGAAGCGCCGGCGCCCAGACTGACAGTTAGCCGCTTCTCTGACTCCTAATCCGCCCTCAGCGAGTGTCAAGGCCCGCCGTCAGCCGGCTGGCTTGGAGCCCCACCGATGGCGTTCATCAGCCAGCGCCGGCGCCCACGAATGCGCTTGAAGCGAGCCTGCGCGCGAGCCATACGGCGTCCGTCAGGTGGATAGCGCCTACGAGCCCATGGTGAAGAGGGAGCGGCCAGACGCAGCGAACCCACGACCGAGAACGGCGGAACGAAGACTCCCAACAGTCCGAGCATCGGCTTGCCCTTGAGGATCGCGATCGCCGAGAAAGCTAGGTCGATCACGATCACGATCACGAGCGACCTGATCGAGGAGGCGCCGTTGGAGATGTCAAAGGGGGCGATGCCAAGCACGATCAGACCGCCCAGCAGCGTCGCCACGACGACCGCATCGATCGAGGCGCGTCCCTCCTTGGACCAGTAGACGTCTTCGAGATGGATCCACAGCGCGAACTCGTCCAAGGTCAGCCCCGCGCCGATGCCGAACAGGGCAGCAAGGACCTCCAGCCCCGGACTGCCGGGCTGCAGGACGAAGTTGAGGAATCCGGCAGTCAAGACAAGCACGATTCCCCACACCAGATGATGCAGATGCAGCCCGTCTTTGGTGGTCACGCTGCCGGGCCACCACGACACCTTGGGGCTACGAATCAGACGGGCGCTAGTGCGGATGAACAGAAACGCGGCCAGGAAGAAGCCGAGCAAGATGAAGCCGGCACGCTGTCCGCGGTCGTCGAGGAAGTGCTGTGAGATTGCGAAGTTGAGTTCCGGCATCGGTTGCCCGCGGGCAAGACGATGCTAGAGGTTGTCGCTGGGCCATGAGAATGACCCGTCCTGGTCCGAGAAAGCACGACCACCCCTGGACATTTGCTCTTGCGTTGCCTCTTCTACGTGTTGAGATCCAGCCGAGCCTGTCCGCCAGAGCGATGCGCCGTCTCGTGCTCCAAGAGCCACACCTTGCGCTCCAGTCCCCCACCGTAACCGGTGAGCGAACCATCAGCGCCGATCACACGGTGGCAAGGCACGACTATTGCCACCGGGTTGCGCCCGTTGGCGAGTCCGACCGCGCGCGAGGCTTTAGGATTGCCGACCCAGCGCGCGAGCTCGCCGTAGCTGATCGTCTCGCCGTAGGGAATCTCGCACAGGGCCGCCCACACGCGGCGTTGAAACTCTGTGCCACGCATCGTCATCGGCAGCTCGAAATCGTGCAACTCACCAGCGAAATAAGCATTCAACTGCTCGACGACATGCGCAAGGCTATCGTCGTCGCGCCTATATGTGACTGGGATTTCTTTTAGGTGACGCTGCTCGTGCATTTGGATCCCACTGAGCAAGCCGTCATCACAGGTGAGGGTCAGCTCACCAATCGGGCTGTCCATAGATGTGAAGATGGTCGATGGCGATGTCGCGACCGGTGTCATGCGGCCTCCTTGATCATGTTTACGGTGTCGTTGGGTAGGGGCCAGTGGTTGATCGAATGGGGAGTGGTCGACCACAGGTACTGAACGGCATAGGCGCGCCACGGCCGCCAACGCTCGGCGTGCGCGGTGAGCGCAACCGGCGAAGCCTGCAGGCCAAGCGATTCCGCGGCACGACGCACGCCTAGGTCCGCGACCGGGAAGGCATCGGGATCACCGAGGGCGCGCATCGCGATCACCTGGGTCGTCCACGGTCCGAAGCCAGGCAGGTCTGAGAGGACCGAGAGCGCCTCGACACGGTCGCAGCCCGGATCGAGTGACAGACGTTCACGACAAAGGGCCTCGACGAGCGCATTGAGAGTACGTGTGCGTGAGGCGGGCATCGCCAGGCGCATCTCCGATAGCGCCTCTGGCTGGGGGAAGAGATGGGTGAGCCCACCTTGGGGATCGCTCACCGGCTCGCCGCATTGGGCAACAAGACGGGCCGCGTGCGTGCGTGCGGCGGCGGTTGAGACTTGCTGGCCCAAGACCGCGCGCACCGCGAGCTCCGGCCCGTCCACGCAACGCGGCACCCTGCGTCCCGCGGAGCGCGCCACGACCGGGCCGAGCTCTGGATCGGCGCCGAGCAGCTCGTCGATCGCGACCGGATCGGCGTCCAGGTCCAGCAACCAGCGGCAGCGGGCGATCGCGGTCGTGAGGTCGCGCAAGTCGGAGAGCGTCATACGGCAGGCCACATGCTCGACGGCGGGGGTCAGTTCGACGATGCCCGGTCCGTGCGGCAGCCGCAGCGTGCGCCGGTAGGTATCGCCACAGACCTCCTCCACACCGGGGACCGCCGTGGCGGCCAAGTGCCCGAACAGGTTGTCCGGACACAAGGGACGGCGGAATGGAAGCCTCAAAGCGAGTGAGCCCGGCGCGCCCGCCCCGCCAGAGAGGTTGCCCGCGCGGCGGCGCAATTCTGTGGGAGCGGTCGCGAACACGGTGCGGATCGTGTCGTTGAATTGCCTAACACTCGAGAAGCCCGAGGCGAACGCGATCTCGGTCATCGTGAGCCTGGTCGTCTCCACCAGCACGCGCGCGGTCTGGGCCCGCTGGGCGCGGGCGATCGCGATCGGAGAAGCACCCACCTCGGCCAAGAGCATGCGCTGCAATTGGCGCATGCTGTAGCCAAGGCGCGTCGCGAGGCCCGGCACGCCCTCGCGATCGACAACACCGTCGCCGATCAAGCGCATTGCACGCGCGACCACGTCGGCACGCCCGTCCCACTCCGGTGAACCAGGAGCCGCATCGGGGCGACAGCGCTTGCACGCCCTGAAGCCGGCCTGCTGTGCCGCGGCGGCCGAAGGGTAAAAGCGCACGTGCTCGCGCTTGGGTGTCATCGCCGGACAGCTCGGCCGGCAGTAGATACCGGTCGAAGTCACCGCCGTGAAGAACCACCCATCGAAGCGGGGATCCCTGGAGCTGGCGACCTGATAGCAACGCTCGAAATCCTCGATCACCCCTCCAGTGTGACTGACCCAGAGGCGAATGTCTGGCGGTATTGCGACATCACCCTTGAGTTCCGCGGATCGGCATAAGGCTATGTGACTTCCGCGGGCCGATCATCGGCGCGCGCTGCCCTAAGGTGAGGTTTCATGACCGTCGAATTGCTGTTCTGGGATGGTTGTCCCTCCCACCCCAAGGCACTTGCCGACCTGCGCGCAGCGATGAGCGATTTGGGGCTCGACCCGGAGACGATCCTCATACGAGAGATCCGCGATGAGGTCGATACAACGAAAGAGTGCTTCGTCGGCTCCCCCACGATCCGCATCGACGGACGCGACATCGTGCCGCTCGAAGACGAGCCTTATGGCCTGACGTGTCGCATCTACCATCGTCGCGACGGGCGTGTCTCCCCGACGCCCGACCCAGCCGACGTGCGCGACGCCCTGCTCGCCGCACAGGCCAAACCCAATGACACCGCAAATCTGGACCCTTCCGACCAAGCCGGGTCCTCGAGCAGATAAGGAAGAACATGCCAGAGATCGGCGAGCCCGCCCCCAGCTTCAGCCTGCCCGCCACTGACGGTTCCGCGCACGGCCCGAACGAGGCTACAGCCACAGTGGTCGTGTTCACGTGCAACCACTGCCCTTATGCGCTCGCCTGGCACGAGCGGATCGGCGCGGTCGCCCATGACTACTCAGCCCAGGGAGTGCAGGTGCTTGCGATCAATCCCAACGATGCTGAGCGCTACCCGCGCGACTCATTGGAGGCGATGCGTGCACGTGTAGAGGCCGGAGAGTTCGACGGTGTCCCCTACCTGCGTGACGAGACCCAAGAGGTCGCGCTCGCCTATGACGCCAAGACGACCCCTGACGTGTTCGTGCTCGACCGAGACGGCGTCCTGCGCTACAGGGGAGCCCCCGACGCCGACTATGAAGATCCGTCCCAGAACGCGGCCTACCTGCGCTCAGCGCTCGATGCCATGCTCCAAGGAGGCGAGCCCGATCCGGCCGAAACGACGCCAGTGGGCTGCTCGATCAAGTGGAGGCCGTAGGGCTTGGCTCAGCGTCGTTGGGCAACTACCTTCGCCCCCCTTGAAGGCACCAGCACAACTGCCCGCCGGCTAGTCCGCTCTGGCCGGGGCTTCACAGGACGCAAGCTGAGCGCCTTGGTCAGCTCCTCGAGCACGATTTTCGCCTCGAACTGTGCGAAGGACGCGCCGATGCAGCGACGCACCGAGCCGCCAAAAGGAAACCAGCCGCCAGATGGAGGCCTCACGTCCAAGAAACGCGTCGGCTTGAACGTCCACGGATCCTCATAGACGTCGGCGCGACGGTGGACCAGCAACGTGACCGGCACCAGGTCGGTCCCTGCATCTAGCTCATAGCCACCGATCGAGAGCGGCTCGCGCAACCTTCGTGCCACCCCGCCGGTCGGCGGGTGCAGGCGCAGAGTCTCGGTGACGACGGCATCACAGAACGCCCCTCCTTCATGGGCCAAGCGATCCTGGCTTGCCGGATCGCGGGCGAGATCGTGGATCGCCCAGGACAGCAGCGTCGCGGTCGTCTCGTGGCCCGCGATCAAGAGCGTCATCAGTTCGTCGCGCAGCTCCTCGTCTGTGAGGTGCTCGCCATCCTCGTCGGTTGCCTGAACGAGCATCGAGAGGATGTCCTCGCGCTCCTCCAGGTCTGTCAATGCGCGCCTGCGCGATATCTCCGCCAGGATCTCCCTGTCCACGCGCGCGAGTTGGCGACGAAATGTGGGCACGCTGTTCAGCCGCTCCGGGCCCACCAGGAAGAAGAACAAGACGCGTCGCATGTCTGTGACCCAGGCGATCATGCCTTGCAGCGCTTCCCCCAACTCCCCCACACGCTCACCCTCGTCCACGCCGAAGACGCAGCGCATGATCACCTCGAACGTGAGTGCCTGCATGCGCGGCAACGCCGCCACCGGCTCGCCGAGCGGCCATTCAGCGATCTGCTTGGCGATCGCCGCGCGAATCGTCTGTTCGTAGGCGCGCATGCGCTCTCCGTGAAACGGAGGCAGGACGATGCGGCGGCGGTGTAGGTGCTCCTCGCCGTCGAGCAACAACAGGTTGCGCATTCCGAGCACAGGACTCAGCGCCTGATTGGCCTCGCCCGAGTTCATGTCTGTGGGCCCGTGCGAGAACACTTCCTTGACCGCGTCAGGATGGGCTATCGCCAGCCACTCCTGTCCGAGTATCCGCAGCTTGAAGATGTCGCCGTAGCGACGGTGGGCGGCCCAGAAGAAGCCATCGGGATCGAAGGTGAAGCGCAAGGTATGCAGCAACATCGATCCACGCATCGTGGGTGGCGTCTTCGGTACTAGCGCGCCTTGCCCGGGTTGGGCCTGGGGCCTTTGCAACTCCAGACTCTCGGTCATGCGAACCGCCTCCGTTCTATGGGTGGGAGCAAATAGCTTGCTTCCCGTGGCAGCTGCGCCCTCCTCGCACGAAGGATCATCCCACAAACCGGACCGGCCCGAGAAGCCTATGCGGCGGCGTCCACCAAGCGTCGCTTGCGCAGCGCGCTTCTAGAGAGCAGGGCTCCCCAATCGGCATCGTCCATCTCACAAGGCTCGGTTTGCTCGAGGAACTCACGCAAGACGGCAACCAGAGCCTCCGGATCTTCCAGATGCGGGAAGTGAGCGGCCCGCGGGAGCGTGCGGAAGCGACTTTGGGGAATCGCTTCGTGCGCGCGGCGGCCGTGCTCGAGCGGGATCGTGTGATCGCGCTCACCCCACACGATCATGGTCGGCATCGACTCCAGCAGATACAGGCGATCGGTCGCGCTCACGCGCTGACCGCGCACGTCGATCACCGCGCGCAGCGTCTGCAGGAACGCCTCGCGCGCCTGGGGGCGCTCCAGAGGCCGCAGGGCGCGCGCTACTGCCTGCACGTAGGCGCCGTGACGCACACCGGCGCTGCGCAAGCGTGCGCCTGTGCCCCACAGCGCGCCCAGCAGGCGGGGATGGGCGGCGAGCGACAGGGCGGCCGACATGCCGGGAAGCGCGGCGGTGCGCAGCATCGGGCTAACCTCGTGCCCGAGACCGCCACTCGATACGAGCACCAGTCGCTCCACGCGGGCTGGGAACTGGTAGAAGAACTGCATCGCCACGCCTCCGCCGAGCGAATGGCCCACAAGCGTCGCGCGCTCGATGCCCAAGGCAGTGAGCAGGTCGCGGATGCTGGCCGCATGAGCACCCAATGAGTAGTCCCCGCGTGGCGCTGCAGAGTCGCCGTGGCCGATCAGGTCGGGGGCGATGACCGTGTGTTCGACCGCCAGATCGAGCGCGACGGCCTGCCAGTGGCTCGAGGAGTTGAGCATTCCGTGCACGAGCACTACAGGCGGACCCTCCCCCGCGATCCGGTAAACCGCACGGCGTCCGTGCAACTCGATCTGCCACTCGTCGAACTTGGGCACCTGGCGAGCAACACTAGCAACGGCATCTGAGCGCAATGCTTACGCCCGCGCCCCCGCCTGCGGGTCCAAACGCGACATCGTGACGGCCGCCTTGAGATCAGCGCCCGCGCCGCCCATATACAGACCCTTGACGGGAGCTACGTCCGAGTAGAAGCGCCCGTGGCCGATCTTCACGTGAGTCTCGCCGGCCAGGCGGCGATTGGTGGGGTCCGCACCCACCCAGATCGGCTCTCCGTGCCCGTCGGTGCCCGGCAGCAGAGCCTCCAGCCAGGCATGGGTGTCGAGCTCCAAAGAATCAGCGCCGCCATCCTCGGGGGCAGCCCACAGGTAGCCGGACACGTAACGTGCGGCAATCCCAAAGCGGCGCAACAGCACAAGAGATAGATGCACAAAGTCCTGGCACACCCCGGCACGCGCCTCTAGCAAGTCCTCGACGCTCGAACCAACATAGGTAACGCCGGGGCGGTACTCGAAACGATCGGGAATCCGCTCGCACAGTTGCTCGAGCATGACCAGCGGGCTGACACCTGCGAGCTCGGCCTGCATCTCCTCAAGCCCCGCTATCGCGGGTTGGTCCTGCCAGGGCAGGGCGAACTCGCCAGCAGCGTCGAGGTAAGAGTCACTGTCCACGCTCTCCCACGATCCGCGTGGGGGTTCCGGTGGATCCGAGGTAACCACGCGGGCGCGCACGTCGATCGTGAGCTGCTCGTGGGCTGTGGGAACTCCAAACTCGAGTACCTCGGTGCCAAAGTAATCGAGGTGCCTGCTCACACGCGCCTCCGGCTCGATGCGAGTGTGGAACTCATCGCAGCGCTGTGAGGAGGTCGTGGCTGGGCGCACCCGCAGGGCATTGAGGTTGTCGGACACCGGCCCCTCGTAGCGGTACTCAGTCATATAGCGGATCGCGAAATGCATGACTCGCGTTCTACCTTCCCAGCTTGGGGCCGTTCCCATTCTGGCGACACTTCTCCACGGTTATCGCCG
Organism: uncultured Solirubrobacterales bacterium; assembly: GCA_963731565.1. Lineage (GTDB taxonomy): Bacteria > Actinomycetota > Thermoleophilia > Solirubrobacterales > Solirubrobacteraceae > Palsa-744. Next base: position 1,973,312 of record CAVSWG010000001.1, on the reverse strand, counting down.
CTCCTGGCTGGGAGCGGCGCCGGCAAAGTAGCGCTCGGCAACATCACCGTCGATACGTGCCAGCTCCTGCTGGGTGCGCTCGCAGATACCTGACAGCTCAGCTCCGTCGGGTAGCGCCCGACGCTGGAAGTCCAGATCGGCCACCAATCGGCTGACTCGTAGAACTGGCTTTGAGTTGCGCGGACCGGCATCGGCCGTGGTGAATGCGTCGTGGAGGGAATCAGCACAGGCGGCCACGCTGTCAGGATAAGCACGCTCGAACAGCAGGAAACGGGCAACCGGATGGGCGTTGGGGGGAGCCGTTACGGCCCGTAGGTAGGCGTGAAAGCCCCCAACGGCCTGCAGCAGGATCAAAGCGTGGCCGTCGGCGGCGGCCTGCTCGCTCGCCGGCAGCGCGATTCGCAGCATTCGCAGCACCATGTCTGATACCTCGATCGTGCCGCCCGCGTCGAGGAAACACTTGGCTTCGTCGCGGAGCATCGTGCGAGATGCCACGCCCCAGATCAGGGCAGTGCGCTGCTTGACGTACTGGGCCGCCAAATATGGTCCAGCAGGGGCACCCCATCCTGGCTGGCCCCCACTTCGGAGGCTGAGCGTAGTTGTGTTGATCGCCTCCCACATCTCCGCGCTGATGACATCACGCACCGTGCGAGCCCCCTCTCGCGCGCGCTCAACGCTCGCCAGCATCGAGCCTGGACAGTCGGCGTCGAGGGTCAACCGGGCAAGCGCTTGGGCATTGTCGGCACGTTCGCGCTCCACTTCGTCGCCGAGCATCGCCAATAGGCCATTCGAGCCGAAGCTGACGCTCGGCATGGCGTCGGAGGTGCCTTGGACCTCCGCCTGGAATACCGCCTCGACGGCACGTGCGGTGAACTCGGCGCGCGCGAGGTTGCGTCCCAGCCAGTAGAGATCGTGTGCAATGCGCGCAAGCATTTCAGCGGCGCCCACCGACTCGTGGGTACTCCGCCTGCTGCTGGGGTTGTTCCTGCTGCTGTTGCTGCTGTTGACCCATCCATGCGCCGTAGCGCAGGTCGGGCAGCGCCGGCGGGAGCGTGTCGGCAATCGGCGGCCCCGCGCGGTCTGCGTCGTCGCCATCCTCCAGTACCCACGTGTCCTTAGACCCGCCGCCACGCGAGGAGTTGACGATCATCGAGCCCTCTTCCAGCGCAACTCGTGTCAAGCCGCCCGGGACGATGTCGATGCGCTCACCGAACACGGCGAACGGACGCAGGTCCACATGGCGGGGATGAAGGCTCCCGTCCGCGGACACGGTGGGCACAGTCGACAAGCGCACCACATCCTGGGCGATCCAGCGCTCGGGATGGGCACGGATTAGTGCGTCCATACGGGTGATCTCGAGCTCACTCGCGTGGGGGCCGATCATGACTCCTTTGCCGCCAGACTCGCCAGTCGGCTTGACAACAAGCTCACTAAGCCTGCCCAGTACATGCTCACGCACCTCCCGGTCGGAGAGCAGGTAGGTGCGCACGTTCTCAAGGATCGGCTCCTCGCCCAGATAGAAGCGGATCATCTCAGGCACAAAGCAGTAGATCGCCTTGTCGTCAGCCACACCCGTACCGAACGCATTGGCGATCGCAACACTGCCCGCGCGGTATGCCCGCACCAATCCAGGCACGCCGAGCAAGGAGTCGGGCATGAACTCCAAGGGATCGACGAAGTCGTCGTCTAGGCGCCGGTAGACGGCATGCACGCGCTCCAAGCCGCGTGTGGTGCGCATGTACAGCACGTCGTCGCGCACCACAAGGTCCGAGGCCTCAACAAGCTCCACTCCCATCTGTCTTGCCAGAAACGCATGCTCGAAGTAAGCGGAGTTGGCTGGCCCGGGTGTCCACACAACGACCGTCGCCTCGCTCTCAGCCGAAGGAGCCACTGAGCGCAACGCACTCAGCAAGAGCTGCGGGTAGTGGTCCACCGGACGCACTCGATAGGAGGCGAACAGCTCGGGCACAAGCCGCGCCATCGCCGCACGATTCTCGAGCACGTAGGAGATCCCTGAGGGAATCCGCACGTTGTCCTCAATCACTCTCCACGAGCCATCGCTATCGCGCACCAAGTCACAGCCGGCTACATGACAGTAGACACCTCCGGGCGGGCGGATGCCGTGCACCGCGCGTGCGAAGTGCGGACAGCCTGCCACCAAGCGCCATGGCACAAGACCCTCGCGCACGATCTCGCGCGCGTGGTAGATGTCATCGACGAAGTGGTTGAGCGCGCGGATGCGTTGAGCCAGACCGCGCTTTATTGCACGCCATTCCTCGCCGCTGAGTACGCGCGGGACGAGATCGAGCGGGAAAGGTCGTTCATGCGAAGCACCGCTCTCCCCGCTCGTCTCAAAGGTGATCCCCTGCTGCATGAAGATCGCGTCACGGCGACGGCCGGCCTCCACCAAGCCCTGAGGTCCCAGCCGCCCAAGCTCTGCTACCAGCGCCCGAGCGGCCGGCCGCGGTGTGCCGTCCAGCTCGAACAGCTCGTCGCGAAACGGGGCGCGAGCACGGTAGCGCTCAGCTTCGAGCATGTCGGTCGCAGTGCCCACCGCGAGATTCTCGCCGGGCGGGCGCCGCGTGACATTCGACGGTTGGAGCAATTGTCGAGCTCACTGCTACCCGTTTGTCCTAAGCATGGATACTCCGGGCGCCCTACGATCGGCGACGCCCGGAGACAACGTTCATGCGAGCCCAAGGTTTCTCAGGCGTGCGATGCAGCTTTATTTCAACGTCATATTTGGCTCACCGGCCGCGTTGAGTCCTTCTGCCAAGATGGTGCACGTGCCACCCTTGGGTGTCCCACTGTTGTAGGCCTGTGTCACGCAGTTGCGCAAGGCAAGCTGCGCCCAGTAGTTGGGGTGCAGATCTTCCTGGATTTCATACGGGGGGAAGAGTCCCGTGATCGTACGAACCTGGTTGACCCACTCGGTCTCGTTGACTGCGCCACTTGATTTCCACGAGGCCAAGCCCTCTTCCTCGATCAGCCCCGCGCCTTTTTCGCACAGGCGCCGCCCGTTAAAGGCAGAGGAGACGTTCATCGTCTTCAGGTTTGTCAGTTTCGCTTCTTCCGCACCTTTGAAGACAGCACTGTCAATCGTAGGCAGCATTGTGGCGTTGGCTTCGGTGGCGTCGTGATTCCAGAAGCCGCAGCCGCCGACTTCCTGGCGCGTATAGCCTTTCTGTGGGTAGCGGAAGCCTTCCCCATTGGGGATCGGCGAGGGGTAGTTCTGCATCAAGATCGTGTACTGGGTGCCTGTGTAGCCTGCGTTGGTCATCGCTTTGGCGACGTTCAGGACCGCTTCCTTGATCGCTGTGCGCTGTTTGGCGACGTTGCTTTCGGTGAAATTTTCGGTCACTGATTTTTCTTCGCTGCAGTAGGACGGCCACCATTCGGGGGTCAGCAGGAAGTCCTCGATGCAGTTCTGCACGATGCTCGCGAAGTTGAAGTTGTTGCCGCCGATCGAGATCGGCACCAATTTCACGTTGTGCGTTTTGGCGAATTTTTCAAGCATCAAAGCCTGCCCTTCGTGCCCGCCTGAGTTGTAGAAGTCAAGGCCAGGCTTGAAGTCGCTTTCCTCGGTGAAGGAGGAGGTCTTGGCGCCCGAGCAGGCCAGGTTCTCGCCGCTTACACCTCCACCGATATAGGCCTCGGCGGACTGCGAGCGGTGACAGCCGGGGATTAGTTCGGCGGTGTGCCCGGCGTTGTCATAGTAGGCGCTTTCGCCGAGTGCGTCCGTCTTCGATGAGCTTTCGTTTGTGTTGCCGGCCCAGCGTCCTGCCTACCCGGAGATGTAGGAGTCGCCCAGGGTCACTACCCAAGGTGTGCCTTCGCCGGGGCCGTCGGCTCGAGCCGGCGCGCTCGCGCCAAGGCCAAGCAATGTGATCAGAAACGCCGTCACAGCAAGGACGAGCAGCGTATAAGGCGCCCGCCGGCCGTTGAGGGTGGTTGAAGCGTGCATCCGAACTCCCTTTCCAATGACCCGCACGGCGCCTTGTGCACCGCGCTGTGCGCCGACACTAGCGCCACATCAAAGTCAATGCAATGGAACTAGACGAACCTACGGTCAAACCGTGGCTACGTGCTACCGGCCGCCTCTGCCCGATGCGTCGGAGCCTCTCCCCACAGCTGCTCCAGTCGATAGAACTCGCGTGTCGTGGGCGTAAAGATGTGGACGACCACGTCCAGGTAGTCCATCAGAATCCAGTCCGCGCTGGACAGACCCTCGACGCGGCGTGGGAGCACGTCGTGCTCATGCTTGAGCCCCTTGAGAATCCCATCGTGGATCGCCTTGGTCTGGCGCCCAGTGTTGCCCGAGCAGATCACAAACCAATCGGTGTAGCCAAGCACCTCGCGTAGATCCAGCTCGACAAGCTCGACAGCCTTCTTGTCCTCCGCATAGCGACAGATCTCCGCGAGCAGCTCTCGCGAAGTCATTTCCCTACCTCTCGCGCACTCATCGCCGGCCATTTCGGGTGAGCTCATTTTCCGGCCTCCTGCTCGCTCCGCCTCGCCGGGAGACGACCGTAGAGCTCGTGCTCGGCGATATAACCCGCCACCTTGGCGCCCACAAGCCCCTCGACAGGCTCGCCTGAGGTGATCCGTCTGCGCACCAGGGTCGAGGAGATGTCGTAGCGCGGCATCTTCAAGAACACGATCTCGCCACCCAAAGGAGAGAGTCCCTCCAGTACTTCCTGGCGTGTGAACCCATCGCGCTCGGCGACAGCCAAGCGTGCCAGCTTAAGGATCTCCTGCGAACCACGCCAGGAACCGAGCGTTCGTGCCATGTCGGCGCCGACGATCAGGGTGAGCTCCGCCTCAGGTTGGCTTGAATGGATGCTTCTCAGCGTATCGACCGTGTAGGACGGCCCTGCTCGCTCCAGCTCGAGCGTGCACACCCCGACACACGGATCCTCCTGGGCGAGCAGACGACACATCTGCAGCCGGTGCTCTGCCCCTGGGTCCCACTTGGCGGGCTTGTGCGGCGGGACGAGCACCGGTGTGAGCAGAACCCGCTCCAGTGCAAGATCCTCGACGGCCGCCCGCGCCAGCGCCAAGTGCCCCAGATGCGGGGGGTTGAACATGCCGCCCAGAATTCCGATGGGCCCGGTTGCCGCCGCGGCCGTGGTGAACGGACCTGAGACTGACACACGCTCTGGGTCGCACACCGTAGTGCCGGGCGCCTCAGACACGAAGGTGGCCGGCACCTTCGACGAGATACTTGAACGTGCACAGCTCGCGCAGACCGATCGGCCCGCGCGCATGAAGCTTCTGCGTGGAGTTGCCGATCTCGGCGCCCATCCCGAACTCCCCCCCGTCGGTGAAGCGCGTCGAGGCGTTGACGTACACACAGGCCGCATCGACCCCGAGCTGGAACGCCCGTGCACTGGCCGTGTCTTTGGTGAGGATCGCCTCGGAGTGACCCGAGCCATGGCGGGCGACATGCTCGATCGCCTGCTCAACTGAATCAACGACGCCGAGCGCGAGCGTCAAGGCCAAGTACTCAGTGTCCCAGTCCTCCTCGGTGGCGGCCTCCGCGGCGCCTCGGATCGCCTGAGCGATGTCCTGTATGCCTTCCTCTTCCAAGCCTTGGGCAAGCCGCTGCGCCCACTCAATTGTCGCCTCGTCTCCGCGCACCGTGACACCCGCGTACGCAAGCGCAGGGAGGAGCAGCGCGAGCATGTCCTCGGCGACCTGTCGATGCAAGAGCACGGTCTCCGCTGCGTTGCAGACGCCAGGACGCTGGGTCTTGGCATTCATGACGATCTCGAGCGCATCGCGCACGTCCGCGGAAGCGTCCACATATATGTGGCAGTTGCCGGAAGCGGCGTAGATGACAGGCACACTGGCGACGTCCTTGAGCGCCGCCTTCAGCCCCTCGCCGCCACGCGGGATCAACAGATCGATCAGTTCGTCCTGGGTCGCCAGCTCGGCGAGCTCCTCGCGCCCGCCACCAGCCACAAGCCCGATGCAGCCCTCCGGAAGACCGGCCTCCACCGCCGCATCGGCTGCGATCGAGGACAGCACGGCGTTCGAGTTGGCGGCGCTCGAGGAGCCCCTCAAGACGATCGCGTTGCCCGACTTCAAGCACAGTGCCGCGGCATCGATCGTGACGTTCGGACGTGCCTCGTAGACCACCGCGATCGTGCCGAGCGGCACGCGCACCTTGCGCACGTCAAGGCCATTGGGTAGGCGGTATCCGTCGATCACCTCACCCACCGGGTCGCCTAGCGCGGCGATTGCTTCCACCGCGGCGGCAATCGCCTCGACCCGCTCTTCGTCAAGCGCCAACCGGTCAAGCAATGCTTCGCCGATATCGGCCTCGCGACCAGCGGCAAGGTCAAGCTCGTTGGCACTCAAGATCTCCTCCGCGCGCGCCCGCAGGGCAGCAGCGATCGTCAGCAGAGCCGCGTTCTTTGTAGCCGTATCCGTCTGTGCCAGCGCCCGGGAGGCCTCCCGCGCACGCGCACACACCTCGGCTACCGATGAAACCGTGATGGCCATAGCCCTAAAGGGTAACGACAGGCCGATGCCTGCCCGCCAAAACGCTACGCAAGCACCATGTAGTCGCGGTGCACCGCCTCCTCGGTCGCCCGCGGAAGGATCTCCTGGGCAGCACTTGACTTCAAGCCCATGACACGACGGAGCTCGTCAGCCGAATAGCTGCAGATGCCCTTGCCCAGCAAGTGACCGCGAGGCTTTGTTGACTGGCCGCTGCGCTCCATAGGAGAAACACCCTCGGCGATCTCGACAGCGTCACCCGCCTGAAAAGAGCCGAGCACCTCGATGATCCCGACCGGCAGCAAGCTCGTGCCGTCCTCGCGCAAAGCGCGAGCCGCACCGGCGTCGACGACGAGCGTCCCGTGGCTCGGCTTGGCGTAGCGAAGCCACAGCTTGAAGGAGGAATGACGGGCGGCACGCGGAGGGAAGTTGGTGCCCTCCATGTGCCCGTCGAGCACCGCCTCCAAGCCCCCCGCTCGCAGGCCATTGCAGATGACGGTACGAATTCCGGCGGCGGTGGCCATGTCCGCCGCCACCACCTTCGAGCGCATTCCGCCGGAGCCAAGCGGCGAGGTGGTATGGCCGACCTCGATCCCCTCGAGCTTCTCGAAGTCCGTGATCTCATGCACGAGGCACGCATCTGGGTCCCGGCGTGGATCTGCCGTATACAGACCATCGATGTCTGTGAGCAATACGAGCAAGTCGGCGGCAAGCAGAATCGCCACCTGAGCGGCGAGAAAATCGTTGTCGCCAAAGGAGATCTCGTCGGTGGCAGTCGTGTCATTCTCGTTGATCACAGGCACGACGCGCCAGTCGAGCAGCTTGTTCAAGGTCTGGCGTGCATTGAGGTAGTGGGTGCGGGCACTCATGTCCATGAAGGTCAGCAAGAGCTGCGCGGAGACGAGCTCGCGCTCACGCAGAAGCTCGTCATAGGCCCGATAGAGCTTGCCCTGCCCGACGGCGCTGGCGGCCTGTAGCTCCTCGACGGCTCCAGGTCGCGCGGGCAGGCCCATGATTCGAACGCCGCGTGCGATGGCGCCCGAGGAGACGATCACGACCTCCTTGTCCTTGTCGTGCAGAGATGCCACCACATCGCAGATCCGTGCCAGCACGCTCGTGCGCAGCTCGCCCTCATCGTCAGCAACGATGCTCGACCCGAGCTTGATGACCACACGCTTCATGCCTGGAGCTTATGTGCCGCGCGCGCTCTAGCGCCGTCCCGCGATGGAGGGATCGCTCACCTCAGAAGTCCTCATCCGGATCGAGCTCAAAAGCCACCCCCGCTATCTCCAAGTCATCGCCCGCCTCAAATCCCTCGGCCTCCAAGGCGCGAAGCACGCCGATCTTGCGCAGGCGTCCCTCCAAGTAGGACATCGCGTCCTCGTTGTCGATGTCATAGCGGGCCAAGAGGCGCTCCACACCCTTTCCGCTGACAGCGAAGGATCCAGGAGCCACCTGCTCCACCACAAAGCCACTCGTGGCGGCCGGACGGAACACCATGTGCTCGGCCAGCTCGGGCTCCTCCTCGCCCGCATACCCCGCTAGCGACACACCAGAGTCAGACACGTCCGCCGAACCAGCAGGAGGGAGCGTAGGCACACGGCGAAGCAGCTCCGCGGCAAGCTCCTGCACGCCGGCGCCTGTGGCACTCGAGGTTGCGATCACGGGCACATCTCCTCCAAGTCTCTTCGACCACTGCGCCAACGCCTCAGCCGTACGCTCTCCCGGAACGAGGTCGGTCTTGGATAGGACAAGCACCCGCGGCAGCCGAACCAACCGCTCGTCGTGGGCGGCCAGCTCGCGTTCGATCGTCGTGTAGTTGGCAAGTGCGTCCGCCTGCTCGTCGGAGGTGAGCTCAGGCGCGAGATCGAGCACGTGCACGAGCAACCTGGTGCGCTCCACGTGCGCGAGGAAATCATGACCGAGCCCCGCGCCCTCACTTGCGCCTTCGATCAAGCCCGGTATGTCCGCGATCACAAGCTGGCGCTCTTCGCCCTCGAGCACGCCCAAAACAGGTGAGAGCGTGGTGAACGGATAGCTTGCAACCTTCGGCGTGGCCCGCGTGAGACGCGTGAGCAACGAAGACTTGCCCGCATTCGGCAGTCCCACGAGGCCTACATCGGCAAGCAGCTTGAGCTGAAGCTGAAGCCAACCTTCCTCCCCCACCAACCCGCGCTCGGCGAACCGCGGTGCTTGCCGTGTTGGGGTAGCAAAGCGCTTGTTGCCCTTGCCTCCAGAGCCACCTTTGGCAACCACCGCTCGCTGCCCGTCCGCCAGCAGATCCCAGCGACGTCCCTGCACGTCGCCCTCGATGCCTTCGATCTGCGTGCCTGGCGGTACTCGCACGATCAGTGCCTCGCCGTCGGCGCCGTGACGCAACGATCCTTCGCCACGGCCGCCGCGGCCAGCCCGATAGTGGGCGCTGCGCCTGAAACTCTGCAGGTCGCGAAGCGAGTCATCGCACACGAGCACGACCTCCCCTCCACGTCCCCCATCGCCGCCGTCTGGCCCGCCGCGTGGAACATGAGCCTCACGACGAAAGCCGGCAGAGCCATCGCCGCCCGCGCCGGCCTTCACTTCGATTCTCGCGCGGTCGTGAAGCATCGTGGCAACCTCACCGCCCGACCGCGCGGGCGGAGGTTTCCTAGTCGCTCTCGGAAAGCACGTTCACGACCCTGCCGCGACGGCCGATCGTGAACTGAACGGTCCCGGCAGCGCGCGCGTAGAGCGTGTCGTCCTTGCCGATCCCAACGCCCGTGCCCGGCTTGAAGCGGGTGCCGCGCTGGCGCACGATGATCTCCCCGCCCGTCACAGTCTGGCCCGCGAACGTCTTCACACCAAGGCGCTGAGCATTGGAGTCGCGGCCGTTGCGGCTGGACCCGAGACCCTTCTTATGAGCCATTGGGATCCTCCTGGTCCTTGCCGCCGCGCGAGGCGGCGGCAGGTGTTGGGGTGGTATCGGGCTTGGGCTTTTGCGCCGCGGGCTTCTTAGCGGTCGCACCCATCGAAATGTCGGTGACCTCGATCCGCGTTAGCTCCTGGCGATGGCCGGTACGGCGCTTGTAACCGCGCTTGGGCTTGAACTTGAACACGCGCAGCTTCTCGCCGCGCTCGTGAGCCACGATCTTTGCCGTGACCTTAACCTTCTGCAGACCTGCCGTGTCGAACACGGTGTCCTCAGAGCGGTAGAGAATCGGCTCGAGCGCAACGCTCGCACCCTGCTCCGCGGCAAGGCGCTCCACGAGCAGGGTCTGACCCCGCTCGACGCGGTACTGCTTTCCGCCTGTCTTGACGATCGCGTACATATCTACTCCGAGGTTGCCTGAGCCTTTGCAGCCGAACGGCGCCGTCCGCCTCTGCGGCCGCGGCGCCGAGGCTTTGATTGTAGGTCATCCTGCTCGGGCTCGTCCCCTGACTCCTCTGCTCCTGCCTCTCCCTGCTCGGGCACGAGCTGCTGTTCGGGCTCCTCCTCACTGGATTGACGACCTGCAGCAGCCGACTCGGCACCCTCTCCTGCGCTCGATTGCGAGTCTCCGTCAGCGGGTCGCTCAGCGGGTTTGCGCCTGCGCGGTCGCTTGGCCGCGGGCCGCGCGGCAGGTCGTGGCGCGGGACGAATGATCTCTCCGGCCTCGTCCAGCAGGAAAGCGCTCGCGGCCGTGCGTCCCACCGTGTCGATGCGCACCATGCGCTTCTCGCCCACGTGCCGTGCGGCGCCGGCAATCGAGATGATGTAGCCGTCGAGCTTGGCCACCGCGTCGTCCACGTCATACATGTGCGGCTCGACGATGTCCACGAGCACCTCGTCACCCTGGCGGAATGGCAGTGCGCGTTCTTCAACCTCCTCGCGGGTACCTTGAAAGGAGATCGCGAAGTGGTCAAGCGCGAGTCCTTCCGAGCCCTCGAAATGAAACGAGCGCCCGGTCTGGGCCTCGAGTGCGTGCAGCACCCTCGAGGCCTGTCCGGTGAACTGGGTACTGACGCGAGGGTTGACCTGTACCAGGAATGCCTCGGCGTCCGGATGCTCGGCGACCAGATCGCGCAGCTTGCGCTCGAACTCGATCGCAATCGTCTCCTCCGAGCGGATCACACCCTCCCCCTCGCAGGTGGGACATGGGCGGCTCATGATCTCGCGCACTCCCTCGGTCACGTTCTGGCGGGTCATCTCCACCAGCCCAAGCCGCGATATCTCTGCCGTGAAGGTCTTCGTGCGATCCTCATCCAAGGACTTGCGCAAGGTCTTCATGACAGCGTCACGGTTGCGCGCGCGCGCCATGTCGATGAAGTCGATCACGATGATCCCGCCGATGTCGCGCAGGCGCAGCTGGTTGACGACCTCCTCCGCGGCCTCGAGATTCGTCTTGGTGATCGTTTCCTCCAAGCCCGCACCCTTGCCACGGCCGATGAAGCTGCCTGAGTTGACGTCGATGACGGTGAGCGCCTCGGCGTAGTCGATCATCAAATAACCGCCGCTTGGCAAATCCACGCGCCGGGACAGCACCCCGTCGATCGCCTCGGTCACCTTGTAGGCGTCGAGAAGCGGCTCAGGGCCCTCCCACAGCTCAACGCGCTCGACGAGCTCCGGTGCGGTGCGCGCGAAGAAGGACACGAGTCGCCGGTGCTGCTGCTCGTCGTCAACGATCGCTCGCTCGAAGTGCTCTGAGAAGATGTCGCGCACCACGCGCACCGACAGATCAGCCTCCTGAAAGACCATCGCCGGAGCCTGCGTGTCCTCGACACGCTTCATCAGGACCTCGTGCAGCTTGTGCAGGTAGAGCAGCTCACGCTCGAAGTCCTCTCGCTGCGCGCCGTGGGCAGCGGTGCGAATGATCGCGCCCCCCTGTCCGATCTCAAGCTTTGCTGTCTGGCGGCGCAAGCGCTCGCGCTCTTTGTCCTCCAGGCGCCGCGAAACGCCGATGCCCTCGCCGGTAGGCGCGTACACCATGTAGCGCCCTGCGATCGTGATCTCCATCGACAGACGCGCACCCTTGGTTTTGAGGGGATCCTTGACGACCTGCACGACGATCTCCTGGCCAGGCTGCAGAAGATCAGAGATCTTGCGCCCTCCGCCGCGCCCCCGCTTGGGCGCCTCCACGCCAGGGAGCACAATCTCGTCGACGTGCAGAAACCCGTTCTTCTCAAGGCCTATGTCAACGAACGCGGCCTCCAGCCCGGGGAGCACGTTGTCGACCTTGCCCTTGTAAATGTTGCCGACGATCGAGCGTCCTCCACGGCGCTCTATGTAGAGCTCAGCTATGCGATAGCCGGCTCCGGGGTGAGCGGGAGGGCGGGCGCTCGATCCCTTGCGGGCGCGCCCCGCGGGACGTGATGCCCCATTCGAGGCATGTAGGGCGCCGGGGGTGCCGGCCGCCTCCAGAAGCGCGACACGCGTCTCTGCGCGGTCGACGCTGACAAGCACTTGCTTTCTCAATTTGATCCAGTCTTTCGATAGCTGTAGTGGGCGAGGATGTTCTCCTCGCGGCCCGCGTGCTGACCGAGTCCCATGCAGGCAGACACCGAACCGTTGCGGTCACGGGCGCTGCCTTGGCTGGTTGTGGGGGATCGGTATGCATCTTCTAGTAGCGGTAAACGCGGCCCTTCATCGCCTGCGAGGCGCCTGCCTGAACGTAGATCGATTGCAACAGACCCACGGCCAGGAGAGTCGTTATGACCGACGAGCCGCCGTAGCTCATGAGCGGTAGCGTGACACCGGTGATAGGCATTATCCCAACCGACATCCCCACGTTCACGAACACCTGAAACATCAGCATAGCCACAACCCCGGCAGCCACCAGCGAGCCGAACAAGTCCTTGGCCATTGTGAGTATGCGCAGCGTGCGCCATATCAACAGCGCGTAGAGGGACAGGACGAGCGCAGCTCCGACGAAGCCATACTGCTCGCCGACCGCCGCGAAAATGAAATCGGTGTTGTCCTCCGGCACATAGCTGCCCTTGATCTGAGTGGAGTTCACGCCGCGTCCAGTCTTCTGGCCGGCGCCGATGGCCACCTTCGACTCCTCCTGCTGATAGCCCTGCTTTTTGGAGTCGGTCGAAGGGTGCAGAAAGGCCGTCAGGCGTTCTACCTGGTAGGTCTTGATCACGTGCACGCCGGCCGCGGGCGCGACGACGAGCATGAATGCGCCTGCTACCGCCACCAGCGCAACGAGACCCGTCATCTGCCGCCAGGACGTACCAGCTACGAACAGCAGCATGAACGCTATAGCCATGTATACGAGGCCCGAGCCAAGGTCAGGCTGGATTACGACGAACATCGCGGGCACGAGCGCCGCCAGCATCACCTGCGCAGTCGTATCCAGGTCGCGCAGGCGCCTGGAGCGGCTTACCACGAAGGCGGACAGGGCGAGGATCAGGAACACCTTGCCAAGCTCGGAGGCCTGGAAGGAAAAGAGCGGGAATTCGATCGCGCGCTGGGCGCCCAAGGCAGTCTTGTGGCCGAGCGCGAGCACCGCGAGGATGCTCAGCATCAGCGCTCCATAGATGGGGTACATCAGGTGGCGCAGACGCGCGTAGTCGATGCGAGAGAGCATCAGCATCAGGACCAAGCCCACGACCAGGTAGATCGCCTGACGCTCGACGTAGTAGTGAGGATTGCCCGGCACGAATTCGCGAGTAGCCACACCGAGCGTCATGATCGAGCAGATCCCAAGGCCAATCGTGGCAAGCGTGAGAAGCGGGTCCAGCGGGAAGCGCAGCGGACCCGGACTGTGGACGGGCGCCTCGTCGGGGACCTCTATCGGACTGGTGGCTGGCGGCGTCATCGCATCGGAAACCGAATCAAAGAGTCTTCGATGAGCCGGCGACAAACTTCTCGGGCTGGTTGAACCACTTCGAGGCGATCAGCCGCGCGATCGGGGCGGCCGTTTCGGCGCCGAAGCCACCCTGTTCGACGGTCACCGCGATCACGATCGGATGGGTGGGGTCCGCGATGTAGCACATGTACCAAGACTGGTCTTCCTTGCCTGTGTGCTGAGCGGTACCCGTCTTTCCGTATACCGGGTGCTGTGCCTGATTCCAGCCCCTCCATACTTCAAAGGAGGTGCCGCCCGGTTGGCTTGCGGCCTCGTGGATGCCCTCCATCACAAGAGCTAGGTCGGCGTAGTCGAGGTGCACGTGACCGGCCGGCTGGGATATGAGTTCCTGCACCAAGCCGCCTTTGGAGTCGTCGATCTCCAAACCCAGGTGAGGTCGTACAACAGTTCCGTGACCTTCGTGCATGTAGGCATTGGCAAGTGTCGAGTAGGCCACCGCCATCTGCAGCGGGTCGGTCAGCAAGTCACCCTGGCCGACCGCCAGTTGCATGTTGTCGCCGACCGACCATTCCCGCACTTCGGCGACATAACCGCACGATGCCTTATGTTCGCGGTGCTCACACTGCAGCTCTTCCTTGTTGCGCCGTTCGCGCCATCTGCGATCGGGCACGACACCCTGAAACTCTTTTGGTAGGTCGATGCCCGTTTCCTGGCCGACGCCGAGCTTGTGCGCCATGTCTTGGATGACGTTGCCATGGCTGTTTGAGCGCTCCCCGGTTTCAAAGAAATAGGTATCCGAGGAGACCTTCAGCGCTTCCACCAGACCTACAGCTCCATAGTCGGCTTTACCAGAATTACAGAACTGCTCTTTCCCAGCTTCGATGCAAGATCCGGCACCCAGCCCTTCATTGGGAGTGATGACTCCCCCTTCAAGCGCCGCCATCGCCGTGATCGGCTTGAAGGTCGACCCTGTCGGATAGGCGCCTTCGGTGGCGCGGTCGAACAGCGGACCCCCGCCTGCTTCGTTGCCGCCGATCAACGATTCGTATTGTGAGGGGGTCAGCGGTTTGGCGAATACGTTGGGGTTGAAGGTTGGATATGACCCGAGCGCCAACACCTGCCCGTTGCGAGGGTCCATCGCCACGTAGGCGCCTCCGTTCGCCGGCTTACCACCGGCCTGGGCGATCGAGATGCCTTCGCGCAGCGCCTTTTCGCCCTCCTGCTCGAGACCGAGGTCGAGCGACAGCCTCAGGCTGTGCCCGGCAATCGGCTGGGTTACCGGCAGCGCAGTCGGTTCTGGCTCGCCAAACGCGTTGACCTGCACTTTGCGTGCTCCCGGCTTTCCACGCAGATAGCGGTCGTAGTAGAACTCGAGGCCTTCCTGGCCGACGATCGTGCCCTGTCGCACACCACGGAAGGCCGATTGCTTGAGCTGTTCCTTGCCGACCTGGCCGACATAGCCGAGCACCTGGGCTGCCATCTCTCCATAGGGGTAGTGCCTGATCGACACCGGTTCCTGGCGCACGCCGGGGAAGTCGTTGTGGCGCTCGCCGAGCACCGTCAAAGCCGCCGTGCCAGCGTCGGTCTTGACCGTGACAGGAGCATATGGGAGCGCCACGATTCCCTCGATCACGCGTTCGTCGATCTGTCTCGGGCTCAAGCCGATCACGGGCGCCAGACGGTCGTAGAGGTGGCGCAAATGGACCGCGGAGAGCGGCAGGCGCGGAATCGGGACATGACGCAAGTGCGCTTTACGACGCAGTGCCCGAAGCTCGGCCCTCTCGCTTGCTGTGGCATGTCGCCTGGAGTCGCGCAGGTCGTCCTCGAACGCTCTCAAGCGTTCCTTGGCGAGGGCATATTCTTTGTCGGCTTCCGCCACGGCCGTCTGGTAGGCGACCGCCTCCTCCTTGACCGACGCCGGTAGCGCGCTGGGCAGGATCTGCACCGCATTGGTGACACTGCTTGTCACGATCGGCGTACCCGAGCGATCGACGATGTCACCGCGCGGGGCGGCTATCGGCAGACTTCGCTGGTCGTTGGCCTGCGCCTGCTGGACGTACTTTTCGCCGGTCAGCACCTGCAAGTACCACAGGCGGAAGAAGATGATTCCGAACATCACGAGCGCGATGCTGCCCAAGATCGCCACTCGCAGAGCTAGCTGTGGCGAGACAGGCCCACCACGCGGCTCGTGCGGTTGCAAGCGCTCGAGGCTGCTCACCGCGCGCCTCCCCTGCCCTGCGAAAGCGGGCTGAGCCCACCGGTCGTGTATGCGCGGCGCCGGCGCCGGCGTGGATCGTCAGGCAACGCGCCTACGATGCAGCGGCGGACCAGAGCCCACATCGGCAGTGCGACGACGGTGTCCACGAGCACACCGACAACGATCTCGCGCAGCAACTCGAGGCTGACAGGGGCGTCCACGCCCAGCAAGAACTCGATGATCGAATAGCCGACCATCGCGGCTGTCGCGGCGGCAGCCCCAACGAACAGCGGAGTCAAGGCCGCCTGTGGGTCGCGCAGCTCGCGCAAGCGCCCGGCCCAATAGCCGATGATGGTGAACGTGAGCGAGGTCACACCGAGCATCTGCATCAATGCGAGGTCGATCAGCAGACCGACGCAAAAGCCGGCAACGGCGCCGATGGTGGAGCCACACAACAATCCGACAAATGCCACCAGCAGCGGTGAGAGATCGACGCTGACGCCGAACACGGGGACCTCTGAGACGACGCTGATCTGCACGAACACCACCACAACCGACAGCAATGCCACTCGCCACAGCAACGATCCCGGAAGCCAGGCGGAGCCGGCAGGCGCCCCGCCGGCTCGAGCCCCAGGGGCACTCACCGATCGGACAGCTCGCCCACCCGAGGCCTGTCCACCCGTTGTGTGCCCGCCTGTCACACGCTCCCCCGTCACCCGCCGCTGCCCGTCTGCGCGAGCTGCCCACCCTGTGCTTCTTCTTCGGGTCCCAGTTGATGGGCGGGTGTGAGGCTGGCCGCCACCCTGTTCAAGGATTCGGCGCGCGATCCGGTCGTGTAGGTGAGCACCTGCACCACGTCGAGACCGTGCAGGTCGGCAAGTGGGCTGACCTCCACCGACCTGAAACCGCTCTGTTCGCTGGCCGATGTGACTTGCCCGATCGGAATGCCCTTCGGGAAGAGCGACTCGCCCTTGCTCGAGATGGTGCCCGACGTGACCACGTAGTCACCGGGCGCGACCGAACTCGTGGACGGCAGGTACTGCATCAACAATCGTCCCGGTTCGCCGACCTCCGGCTGCACCATGCCCGGCTCCCCGGTAGCACTAATCTTGGCGCTCACTTCCACTTCGCTGTCGGTGATCAGACTCACAAGCGCCCCATCGGAGACGACCTGTGTGACCTTGCCGATCAATGCTCCGTCGGCGATCACCGGATCGTTGACACGCACGCCGGACGACGAGCCGTGGTCGATCTCGATCGTGGAGTACCAGATGTTGGGCGACTGGAAGATGACGGTGGCAGTGACCGGACGGTAGTCGGCGATATTGAGCGCGTTGCCCAGGTGGTAGAGCTTGAGCAATTCCCGATAGGAGACTTCGTTGGACTGCTTGGCGGTCAATTCGGCGCGGACTTTGGCGAGTTGCTTGTGTAGTTCGGCGTTCTGTTCCTTGGCTTTCAAGGTGCTCCCAAACCAGCCGAACAGGTCCCGCACAGGCTTCAGCGCCTTGTTCGCGCCATCCTGAATGGGCGAGACCACGGTCAAGAAGCCCCGCTGCACAGAATGCAGGCCACCGCTGGGGGCCTCGCCGAAGTAGGCGGTCAGCAGTATCAGGGAGAGCACGACGAGCAGTGCGAGCAGTGCGCGCCGACGTCGGACCGTCTTGTCATACACGAATAGGGACCTTCCGAAGCGTTCACCGGACAGAGTACCCGTGCATCACACGGGCAGCGGCAGCCGATCATCGCCGGCGGCGGTTGCGAGAGTTGCGGTTGGAGCGGTGGATCGCCTCGAACTCCTCCAGGGAGCGCCCCGACCCGACAGCCACGCACGTCAGCGGTGACTCAGCCAGATGCGCCGGCATCTGCGTCTCCTCGCGCAACCGTTGGTCGAGTCCTTGCAGCAGGGCCCCACCGCCCGCGAGCATGATCCCGCGATCCATGATGTCTGAGGCAAGCTCTGGCGGAGTGCGGTCGAGGGTCTCCTTGACCGCCTCGATTATCTGCGAGAGCGGCTCCTCCAATGCCTGGCGAATCTCCTCGCTCGTGAGAACCACCGTCTTTGGTAGACCGGCGACCATGTCGCGCCCACGGATCTCGGCCTGTAGCTCCTCCTCCATCGCACAGGCCGAGCCGATCTCAAGCTTGAGCTCCTCGGCGGTCTGCTGGCCGATCAAGAGCTTGTACTCCTTCTTGGCGTAGTTGATGATCGCCTCGTCCATCTCATCGCCGCCGACCCTGATCGACTGCGAGACAACGATCCCGCCGAGGGAGATGACCGCCACCTCGGAGGTCCCCCCACCAATGTCGACGACCATCGATCCAGTTGGCTCGCCCACTGGCAGCCCCGCACCGATTGCCGCGGCCATCGGCTCCTCGATCAGGTAGGCCGTGCGCGCGCCGGCGGAGAGACAGGCCTCCTCGACCGCACGCTTCTCGACACCAGTCACCCCCGATGGCACACAGACGACCACGCGCGGATGTGCCCAGCGGTTCTGGTGCACCTTCTGAATGAAGTGACGCAACATCTCCTCGGTCACGTCGAAGTCAGCGATTACGCCATCCTTCAGTGGACGGATCGCCTGAATCGTCCCGGGAGTACGCCCGAGCATCCGCTTGGCCTCTATCCCGACGGCGTGCACCTCTCCGGTGCGCGAATCGATCGCAACCACGCTCGGCTCGGACAGCACGATGCCGCGTCCGCGCACGTATACGAGCGTGTTGGCCGTCCCAAGATCAACCGCCATGTCGCGGCCGCCGAATCCGGTCAAATACGTGAGGATGCTCATCTTGAGAGTGGGAGCACGCTCGGATTCGACTTCGCCTCGCCGGTCATCCAGTCCCGACAGGCAGCCGGGGACGTACCCGGCGGGGAGTCTAGCGGACCCCACCACTCAGCTCGCAAGCTTGACAGCGTATTTGCAAGCAGAAATCTACCTAAGGACCGGTTTGTGGGAGACGAAGGTGAGCCTTATGGCGCCTGCCAGAGAAGCTCGGGAGAGAGATCGATCAGCGTCGCCAACGGCAGACCGACGACATTCTCATAGTCGCCGTGAATCTCTCGCACCAGCACCGCGCCAAGGCCTTGGATCGCGTACCCACCCGCTCGCCCGCGCCACTCGCCGCTAGCGACATACCAGTCGATCAGAGCCTCGCCGTACTCGCGAAACAGCACCTCTGTGTACGCGATGGCCGTCTGCTCGCCCGCCGCGGAGATCAGCGCAACACCGCTGAACACGACGTGCTTCATGCCACCGAGTGCCGCAAGCGTCTGTCGAGCCACAGCCTCATCGGCCGGCTTGCCATAGATACGTCCGTCGAGTGCGACGAGCGTGTCGACACCAAGGACCGTCTCCTGTGCCCCGCCAGCACTGGCCGCTCGGGCCTTGCGCAAGGCGTTCTCGATCGCCACCTGCTCGGGCTCGCCCTGCTCGAGCTCGGCGACGTGAGTCGGACGGACGGTGAAGGGGATACCGAGGCGCTCGAGGATCGCCCGTCGCTGGGGCGAGGCCGAGGCTAGTACGAGCGGTGGGCGCATGTCCACCGCCCGTCGCTTTGCCGCTCAGCCGGCCAACTCAGGAAAGAACAGGGCTGCCTCGCGCGTGGCCGACTCAGCCGAGTCGGAGCCGTGAACCATGTTCTGGCCGATCTCGATAGCGAAGTCACCGCGGATCGAGCCGGGCGCGGCATCGAGTGGATTGGTGGCGCCAATCGCTTGACGGGCCGCCTTGACCGCATCGACACCCTCCAGCACCATCGCCACGATCGGCCCTGAAGTAATGAAGTCGACTAGCTCACCGAAGAAGGGCTTCTCGGCATGCTCCGCGTAGTGACGCCCGGCCAGCTCCCTGGAAACAGTCATGTGACGCAACGCCACGATGCGCAGGCCCTTGCGCTCGAAACGAGCGATGATCTCACCTGTGAGCGAGCGAGCGAAGGCGTCTGGCTTTACAAGGATCAACGTACGGTCCATGGTGTCCTTTGGATAGGGGTTCAGGAGGTTCGCGGACGCCGCGCGCTGTGCGAGCGAGCGCTCGGCTTGGGAGGGAGCTCAGGCTTGCCCTCCTCCGCCACGACGTCTGACTCGACGGCCAGGGAGGCCGGCTCTGAGACAAATGAGGAGGACTCGCCGACGAGCGTCGCCGGCTCTGGAGCCCGAACCGCCGCACGCTCGGCTGCCCGCTCCGCAGCACGCGAGCGGGGCGATGGTGAAGTGTTCTCCGGCTCGAGCGCATCCGCATCGGCCTCGCTGTCTCTGCCCGCGCGTACCGGGGAGGCCGATGCCCGACCGCGGCGGAGAGCGGAACGTGCGGGCTTGGCCGTAGGCACATCGGTCTCGCAATAGGGGCAAATCGTCCAGGCCCGGTCGAGCGGGCGAGAGCAGTTCGTGCAGCGCTCCTTGAGCTTGCGCAGGCAGCTGGGGCAGCGAACGAAGTCACGCTCGATGCGATAGTCGCAGTGCGGACACAGACCATGGTCAAGCTCGTGCAGCCGCGCTTCGGCCGCCTGCAGGTCGAGTTCGCGCTCGCGTACATCCTCGAGATACTCCGGTGGGCGCAGGATCATGTACACGATCGTCCCCACGAAGGGAAAGAGCGAGGTTGCGGTCGCGCACCCGACCAGCATCGGATCGGCGATCCGCCGGCGGGCATCCGCGTAAGTCCAGTACACGAGCGAGAGATACAGCACCAGGCCGAACAGGATCAACAAGTCGATCACCAGGCTCAAGCCGCTGCTTTCGATTCCGAAGTACGCGATTGGTGGCATCGAAGATCCCTACGACGTGACACACGACTGTTCGCGCATAAGAGCCCGCAAACCTGTGCGAATTGATACTAGAGGGTGCATTTGAGCGGCGAGTTTAGAGCGTGGCGCGGCAGTAGGTTTCAAGTATCACAGGAACAGCCGCCCAAACCCGTAGCCGGCCGCAAAGAACACAAGGATCACAAGCGCCACGATCAAGGCCACGGCGCCGATCATCGTAAGTACCGACGGGCCCTCCCCGTTCACCCCTCCCCCCTTCCTGCGGCACTCTCAGGCAGCGCGGAGCGCTCGCTGCTATCCACAAGACCGCCTTGCAAGCCAAGCTCGCGAGCACGTGCGATCAAGTCCCCGACGAGATACACCGAGCCGGTTGCAAGCACCGCCGCTCCTCCCTCTCTCGCTCGGGCCCAGCTCTGTGCCGCCGCCAAGGCCCGGGCGGGCTGCGGCTCGCATGTGGCCTGCTCGAAGCCGAGCTGGCGGGCCAGTGAGAGCAGCGTTGCCGGCGGCAGCGCCCGTTGACTGGGTGGAGCAGTAAACCACGCCCGTTCACACAAGGGCAGAAGCGCGGCCAGCATCGCCGCCGCATCCTTGTCCTCGAGCACACCTAGCACCAGCACGAGCGCCCTCTCACCCAAGAGTTCGGGCAAGGACTCCACCACCGCGGCAACCGCCGCGGGATTGTGCGCGCCGTCAAGCAAAGTAAGCGGATCGCGCGCCACCACCTGCATCCGCCCGGGTACAGAGGTGGCGCTGGCCGCCGCGCTCACAGCCTCCTCGCTTACAGGAATCTGCACTCGCCGCAGATACGACTCCGCGGCCAAGTGGGCAAGTGCGAAATTGGCACGTTGAAACGAGCCACGGGCGCCAAGGTTTAGCTCAGCTGGTGCACCTTCGGCAACCAACAACTCGGCGCCTTGCTCCTCCGCGACGGTTCGCGCAAGCTCGAGCACCTCAGGCTGAAGTTGCGCGCCAAGCGCAAGCGTTGAGTCCTTGCCAAGCACCGCCAGCTTCTCGGTCGCTATGTCGATGAGCGTCGGACCGAGCCAACGTGTGTGCTCCAAGCCCACGTTCGTGAGCACCGCGACCCTCGAATCGATCACGTTCGTCGCGTCATAACGTCCACCGAGGCCGGCCTCGACGACCACGACCTGGGCCCCTCGACGAGCAAGCTCCCAGAAGGCCGCGGCCGTGAGCAGCTCGAACTGGGTGACGTGGTCGTCCTCTGCAAGCGTGCGATTGACCCTCTCCGCCGCCCAGGCGGCTTGTGCAATCGCCTTGGCGAAGGCGTGCGTCTCAATGTCCTGCTCTGCGATCTGAACCCGCTCAGCGTAGGAGACAAGATGGGGTGAGAGGTAGCAGCCCGTGCGCAGCCCATGGCGCTCGAGGATCGCCGCGATCATGCGCGTGGTGGAGCTCTTCCCGTTAGTGCCCACCACGTGGATCGTCTCGAAGCTACGCTCGGGTGAGCCGAGCGCCGTCATCATGCGATGCATCCGGTCCAGCCCGAAGCGCATGCCAAACAGCTCGAGCGAGCGAAGATGGCGCTCAGCGTGCTCGGGGCTCCAGGACTGGCTCACAGCCGCTCCAGCTCGGTGCGCAATTGCTCGAGACGTTCACGCTCGCCCGCGACAACCGCGGCGGGCGCCTTCTCGACAAACCCGGGCTTTGAGAGCTTGCCCTGCACACGCTCCAGCTCGACGAGCAGCTTCTCTCGTGCCGCGGCACGCCGCCGCTCGGCGGCTCCGAGGTCGAGTCCCTCGCCGGAGAGCACCTCCACCGTCCCTCCGGGCACAGGGATCGAGGCAACCGGCTCCTCGTTCCCGGGCACCTGGCCGGAAAACTCCAAACGTGCGAGGAGACCGAGCAGCGAAGCTGTCTGCTCGTAGCCGCCGGCGATCAGGCGAGCGGGAACGAGCAGGCCCGCGCGAGCACCGACAGAGTCGCGCCATCCGCGCACGAGCGTGACGGCCTCAATCACCCGCTCAAGCGCAACCTCGGCCTCTGCGTCGATCAAGTCCTCCCGCGAGCGCGGATAGCGGCCCCCTGCCAAGAGCTCATCGCTCCCGTCCAGATAGCGCCAGAGCTCCTCGGTGACAAACGGAATCACCGGGTGGGCCAAGGCAACCGTCTCGCGGAGCACGTAGAGCAGCGTCGCGGCGAGTGCCTTGCGATCCTCGTCAGGGCTCTCCTCCGCGAGCAGGTCCGGCAGCCGGTGCTTGACGATCTCCACGTACCAGTCGCACAGCTCCCCGTACACGAAGTCATAGAGGCCAAGCGCGGCATGAGAGAAGTCATAGCGCTCGATACGAGCAGCGGTGTCCGCCTCGATGCGAGACAGTCGCGAGAGGATCCAGCGGTCCTCGACCGCCTGTGGGCTCGCGGCGGGGTTCACCGTTCGTGCGTCCTGCGGGCCGAGGCTCGCATGGATGCGGGTGAGCGCGAAGCGGGCAGCGTTGAACAGCTTGTTGGCCAGAGCCTGGCCCTGCTGGATCTTCTCGGCCGAGTAGCGCACATCCTGCGTAGATGACATCGCGAGCAGGCCGAAACGCACCGCGTCGGCGCCGTGACGCTCGATCTCGTCAAGCGGGTCGATGCCTGTGCCAAGCGACTTGGACATGCGCCGCCCGTCAGGCGCCTGGACCACCGAATGGATGTAGACGTCGGAGAAGGGCACCTCGCCGGTCAACTCCAAGCCCATCATGACCATCCGGGCCACCCACAGAAAGAGGATGTCCCTTGCCGTCGAGAGCACCTTGGTGGGATAGAACGCGTCCAGCTCAGCGGTGGCATCCGGCCAGCCAAGTGTGGCGAACGGCCACAGCGCTGAGGAGAACCAGGTGTCGAGCACATCCTCCTCCTGATACACGCGGCCGCCGCACTCCGCACAGCCCTCCGGTGTGGTGCGCGCGACATTGATATGCCCGCAGGTCTCGCAGTAGTAGACGGGCAGACGGTGCCCCCACCACAACTGGCGAGAGATGCACCACGGACGGATGTTCTCCATCCAGTCGAGGTACACACGACGATGGTTGTCGGGGACGATCCGAACGCGCCCGTCACGCACAGCCTCGATGGCCGGACCGGCCAACTCGTCCATGCTCATGAACCACTGCAACGAGATGAGCGGCTCGATGCGCTGGCCAGAGCGGTGCGAGTAGGGCACCTCGTGCTCGTATTCCTCACGGGCGACAATCCGTCCCTGGCGCTCCAGCTCGGCCACTACCGCCTCGCGTGCCTCCATCACTGTCAGTCCTGCGAAGCCCTCACCGGCCTCGGCGGTCATGCGGCCGTCCTCGCCGATCACCGACACCTGGTCGAGTTCGTGCCGGTGCCCAATGTCGAAGTCGTTGGGATCATGGGCCGGCGTTACCTTCAGCTGTCCGGTGCCGAAGTCCATCTTGACGTAGTCATCCGCGATGACCGGCAGATGGCGTCCGATGATCGGCAGGATCGCCGAGCGGCCGACGATCTCGCGGTAGCGCTCGTCCTCGGGATGAACGGCCACCGCGGTGTCGCCAAGCATCGTCTCCGGACGAACTGTCGCGATCGTGACCGAGCCACCGCCGTCCAAGTCGTAGCGGATCGAGTAGAGCGTGTCGGTCTCTCTACGCTCCTCCACCTCGAGGTCGGAGATCGCCGAGCGGCTGCCGGGGTCCCAATTGACGATGTAACGGTCGCGATAGATCCAGCCCTTCTCATACAGGCGCACGAACACCTCTGCGACCGCGCGGGCATATCCGTCGTCCAAAGTGAAGCGCTCTTCGGAGTAGTCGCAGGACGCGCCGAGACGCTTGAACTGCTCGACGATCGTATGACCGTAGTGCTCACGCCACTCCCACACTCGCGCGACGAATGCCGCGCGCCCAATCTCCTGGCGACTCGTGCCCTCAGCACGCAAAGCCTTCTCCACCTGCGCCTGGGTGGCAATCCCAGCGTGATCGGTCCCGAGTATCCACTTCGTGTGCCGGGCAGGCGATGAGTGCATCCGCTGATAGCGGATCAAGGTGTCCTGGATCGAGCCGTTGAGCGCATGGCCCATGTGCAGGGAGCCCGTTACGTTCGGCGGGGGAATAGCGATCGAATAGTTATCGGGCGCATCGCCCACGGGTGCGGGATGGAACAGGCCACTGGAGAGCCAGCGCTCGACGATCCGCGGCTCGGCCTCCGCGGGCTCGAAGCGGGTGCGACTTTGAAGCTCCTCGATGCGCTCGCTCATTGGAGCGTGAGTGTACGCAGGAGTGCTGTTGCTACTGGCCCAGGCCGCCGAAGATGGCGAACGGGCGCCCAGGCGCATTGACCGCCTGCCACATCGGCCACGCGGCACCTTCAACCTCGACACTCGAGCCCTGCGGGCCCTCAGAACGCAAACGCTCGCCTAGCGCCTGAGCGTCATCCTCGTCCCTCGCGCCAAGCGTTAGATGACGCCAGTGACGCTTTACGGGGATACCCTCGGCCTCCAAGCGCTCGGCGAAGGCACGCGCGTCGTGATGGGTGGGCAGCGTGACACGTACTTCCCACTCGGGCAGACCGGCGTGCTCGGATTCCTCGCTCTCGAGTTCCTCCAAGCGCTCGTGCTCGGCAGCGTGCTCGGCAGCCGAGGCTGGTAGCGGCAGAGAGGCGTCCTCCCAACGGTCCTCCTCGTGATGCCAGCGCCAGGAAGTCACTTGCCCGGAGATGCCCTTCTCGGTAAGAACTGTCTCAACCGCGGCGCGCGCACGGGCAGCCTCCTCCTCAGAGTCAGCATAGACAAACACGTGCCCCTCTTCATGGCTTACGGCCACATGATCAGGGCTGGGCAAGCCATCGCCACCGTCACGCTCGTGCGCCTCCAAGGCGCGCAATAGCTCGTGCGCCTGCTCATGGTGCACCTCAACGCGGATGCGAAAGTCGTCGTGCACTAGCGCTCTGTCGGCTCGGCCATGGACGTGGATGCTAGCGAGCGACGACAGGCCGGTCGGCAACTACGCCGACTCCTCGCGCAAGGAATGCTCGGAAGACTCCTCTGGCGCGGCTTCGGTGACGAGTGTGGGCGTCGTGCCTTTCTCGACGGTGTCTCGCGTGACAACGCACTTCTTCACGTCGCGACGGGAGGGCAACTCGAACTGGACCTCGAGCAGGATCTCCTCGATGATCGAGCGCAGCCCGCGCGCGCCCGTTTCTCGCTCAAGGCCCTTCTCGGCTACTGCGAGTAGCGAATCCTCGGCAAACACGAGCTCGATGCCGTCGAAGGAGAAGAAGCGCTGGAACTGCTTGACGAGCGCGTTGCGCGGCTCGGTCAGAATCGAGACGAGGTCCTCGCATGTGAGCTGATGAACAGCGGACATGACCGGCAGACGGCCGATGAACTCCGGGATCAGGCCGTACTCAATCAGGTCCTCGGGCAGGCAGCTCTCGAAGATCTCGCCCGTGTCGCGTTCCTGTTTGGTCTGCATCGAGGCCGCGAAGCCGACGCCGTTGTGACCGATACGCCGCTCGATCACCTTGTCGAGGTGGGCGAAGGCACCACCGCAGATGAACAGGATGTTGGTTGTGTCGATTGTGAGGAACTCCTGGTGGGGGTGCTTGCGCCCGCCCTGTGGCGGCACCGAAGCCTGCGTACCCTCGAGGATCTTCAACAGGGCCTGCTGGACACCCTCGCCTGAGACGTCGCGGGTGATCGACGGATTGTCGGCCTTGCGCGCGATCTTGTCGACCTCGTCGATGTAGATGATGCCTGTCTCGGCCTTCTTGACGTCATAGTCGGCAGCCTGAATCAGCTTGAGCAGGATGTTCTCGACGTCCTCGCCCACATAGCCAGCCTCGGTCAGGGCAGTGGCGTCGGCAATCGCGAACGGCACGTTGAGGATGCGTGCGAGTGTCTGCGCCAAGAGCGTCTTGCCGCAGCCCGTGGGGCCAAGCAAGAGGATGTTGGACTTCTGCAGCTCGATGTCGGAGTCCTCGGACTGCATCATCTGCACGCGCTTGTAGTGGTTGTAAACGGCTACCGAGAGAGTGCGCTTGGAGGCCTCCTGGCCGACGACGTACTCGTCGAGGACGTCATAAATCGCGCGTGGCTTTGGCAGGTTCTCGAGGTCGAATGCAGGCGGTGCGGCCAGCTCCTCGTCGATGATCTCGTTGCAGAGATCGATGCACTCGTCACAGATGTACACGCCGGGGCCGGCGATCAGCTTCTTGACCTGGCGCTGGGACTTACCGCAGAAGCTGCACAGGAGCTGCTCGTTGGAATCGGTTGGTCTCGCCATGATTGAGTCTCTCCTCCTACAACGCGACCATCAGCACAGAGCTAGTGCTCTGAGATGACGCGATCGATAATGCCGTACTCCTTGGCCTCCTCGGAGCTCATGAAGTAATCGCGCTCCGTGTCCTTGCTGACCTGCTCGAGCTTCTTGTGAGTGTGCTTGGCGATGATCTCATCGAGGCGTTTGCGCACGTCGATGATCTCCTTCGCGTGGATCTCGATATCGGTGGCCTGCCCCTGAAAGCTCGAGGACACCTGGTGAATCAGAATCTTCGCGTTGGGAAGTGCCATGCGCTTACCCTCGGCGCCCCCTGCGAGCAGGAGTGCTCCCATGGACATCGCGATGCCCACACAGATCGTCTGCACGTCGGGCTTGATGAACTGCATCGTGTCGTAAATCGCAAGACCCGCATAGACAGAACCGCCGGGGGAGTTGATGTAGATCGAGACATCCTTGGTTGGATCCTCGGACTCCAGGTGTAGAAGCTGGGCGACGATCAGGTTGGCGACTTGGTCGTCAACCGGCGTGCCAAGGAAGATGATCCGCTCGTTGAGCAAGCGGCTGTAGATGTCGAACGCGCGCTCGCCTCGCGAGGTCTGCTCAACCACCATTGGGACAAGTGGGCTCATGGTCCTCGCTTCAGTTTCGCTTTACAGGCCGGATTCCTTCAGAACATTCCCGAGCGGGTGTTGCCTAGGCTAGCGCTCTGGCGTCCATAGTCGTGCACCCGCCGCCTCGCTACCCGCCGCCTCGCCCTGCTCCTCAGAGTCGGGCGTCCACAACTTCTCGCGCGCCTGGGCCTGCTCGAGTGGTATCGGCTTGGCCTCGGAGGCGATCAACTCGACAGCCTGGCGCGCGGCGAGATCCTCGCGGACGTCATCCAAGCGCCCGGACTGCCCAAGCTCGTCGAACAGCTTGCGCGGCTCGATCCCCTCCCGCTCGGCGGTCGGGGCGAGGATCTCAAGGACGTCCTCGTCGCTCGGGACGATCGCCTCTGCCGCGACGACCGCGGCGATCACCGCTTCGCGACGCAAGGACTGGGCTGCCTCGGTCGCCAGCTCGGCGATGAGATCGTCCTCCTCGCGCCCGGTGATCTTCAGATAGGCCTCGCGGGAGATTCCACGGTGAGAGAGAGTGTGCAGCATCCGGTCCCACATCTCCCGAGACTTGGCCTGCACGAGCGTCTCGGGTGTATCGACATGCGCGCCGGCGACGGCCGCGTCGAGGGCTGCCTCGCGGAACTCGGCGTCCACGCGCGTTGCGTCGGCCTCGCCCAACCGCGTGCGAATGTCCTCCGTGAGTTCCTCGACGGAATCGAAGCCCATATCCACGGCGAAGTCCTCGTCGACCTCGGGAAGCTGCTTATGCTTGACCTCCTTGACAGTCACCTCGAATGAGGCGTCCTTGCCGGCAAGCTCCTGGCTTGGATAGTCCGCCGGGAAGGACAGGTCTATCGCACGGGTCTCGCCCGCCGCGACGCCCTCGAGTCCCTCCTCAAAACCGGGGATCAGATTACCCGAGCCAAGTTCGACGAGCTGGTCGCGTCCCTCGCCGCCCTTGAACGGCTCGCCGTCAACCGAGCCGAGATAGTCGACAACCACGAAGTCGCCCGACGCCGCGGGGCGCTCGACTGTATCCAGACGGGCGAGACGCTCGCGCAGACCGTCGATCTCGTGCTGGATCGCACCCTCCTCGACGGAAACCTCGCGACGGCCCACCTCCAGTCCCTTGTAATCGCCGAGCTTGGCGCTAGGAAGCACGCCGATCTCGATCGAGAACTCCAAAGCCGCGCCCTGAGAGGGTAGGTCGGAGAGGTCGAGCTTGGGGTCGCCGACGGGGACTATGCCTGCCGTGTCGATGGCGTCGGAGTACCAGTTGCCCAGTGTGTCGCGGACAGCTTCCTCGAGCACGACCTCGCGGCCCACCTTTTGGATGACCAGCGGCGCGGGGACCTTTCCGCGGCGGAAGCCAGGAAGCTTCATTTCCCGCCCGAGCTGGCGTGCCTTGCGCTCGAGACGCACCTCGACCTCATTGGGGGGAACCTCCACCTGGACGCGCACACGCGACTCGGGGAGCTCCGTGACCGTTGTCTTCAGGGCGACTGACACGGACGCCACGATACCGTGCCGGGGAATGCCCGTTCCTACTCGTCCCATCCGTCGTCTCGAGAGCTGGCTGTGGACCGGCCCGGTCGGCCACCTCATCGGTGGGACTCTCGACTTTGCGCAAGCCCTCGCGCGCTATGCGCGCGCGAGGTGGCTTACGTAATGACTTACTAGGCTGCGGCTACGCTAGCGCCGTCGAATGAGAGCGCCTTGCCATGCGGTACGACAAGCACCGGGGAGACGGCGTTCTCGATCAGGTTCTCGCTGGCGGCACTCAGGGATACACGGCCCTCCTCGGCCTCCGGACGCGAGCCAACGACCAACAGGTCGGCTGCCTGCTCACCCGCGGCACCGAGATCGGCGTCGAGGGCGCGCGCGAGTGCTTGAGCGGTCGCCTGCGCGCTGCCGTCGCCGACAACGCCGACGCGACGCACCTGATGTCCCACTTCCTGCGCGAAGCCGGCAGGGGCGATCGCGACGGCCACCGCGCCACCCTGGAGCAGGCGCTGCGCGGAGTTGCCGACTCCGATGTGACCGCGAGCGGTATGGGAATCCGAGCAGAAAACGATTGCGTCAGCGTCAGTCTGCGCAGCGAGCTTGCTGAGGCCCTCTGGAGTGGAGCGGTCGGTGATGACGTGGCGAGCCGCGTCGTGGCCGAGGAGCTCGGTCCCGCGCTCGAGCAGCACTTCGGCCTCGTGCTGGGCGAGGATCTCGCGGCTTGCCTCCTCCTCAGGTGCGTGACGCACGTACGCGAGGGAGACCTCCGCACCGGCGGCGGCAAACACCCGGCCGAGTGCTACGGCATCGTCCTCGTTGTTGGTCCCGTCATAGGAAATGATGATCTTGGCGGACATGTTGGCTCTTTTCTCCTTGTGCCTTTTCGCCTGACTGTGATTGTTGTGCCCGGCGCCTGTTGCCGTTGTGGCGATCGTCCTGTGTGGCACGATCCGTCTTGGACTTCGATTACAGGGTTCCACTTACCTGCCATCAGTACCAGTGAAATTCATAATCTGAGCTATAAGGACAGCTAATGCTGAATGTCGGTCGACTCCGAGTCCTGGTCGAGGTGGCCAAGCGTGGTTCGTTCTCTGGGGCCGCGGACGCTCTCTCCTACACACAGTCGGCGGTCTCCCAGCAAGTCGCGACGCTCGAGGCCGAAACCGGGATGACATTGCTCGAGCGCCATGCGCGCGGTGTACGTGTGACACGGGCTGGGCAGGCGCTCGTCGAGCACGCGGAAGGGATCCTGGCGCGCCTGGAGGCAGCGGAGGCGGAGCTCTCGGCGATCGCCGGTTTGCGTGCGGGGCAGCTACGGATGGCTTCGTTCCCCACCGCCGGAGCGACACTGATGCCACTTGCGATTGCGACCTTCCGCTCCACCTATCCCGAGGTCGAGCTGACACTCGCCGAGGGCGAGCCGGAGGAGATCGCCCCACGTCTGCGCGCAGGCGAGTTCGATCTTGCGCTCCTGTTCGAGTTCGACGAGCCCGAAGGAGCTGAGGAGCTTAAGCGCGTAGAGCTGTTGCGCGACCCCATGTACCTTGCCCTGCCCAGAGAGCATCCGCTTGCAACCAAGAGCGGCCTGCGCCTGGGAGACCTACGTGGCGAGGCCTGGGTGCAAACCTCGCGGGAGAGCCCCTGTGCGCGACACGTGGTGCGCTCCTGCCACGCCGCCGGTTTCGAGCCGAACGTGTCCTTCGAGAGCGACGATTACCAGACCGTCCAGGGTCTGGTAGCCGCCGGCGTCGGTGTCGCGCTGATCCCCGAGCTCGCACTGTCGGTGGTGCGAGAAGACATTGCGATCCGGGAGCTCGCCCCGAGCCCGCCCTTGCGCCAGGTAATAGCCGCCGCCCCAACCGATGCGCGCCTGAGCCCTGCTACGCCCACCATGCTTGCCATCCTCGAAGACGCCGCCGCACGCTACGAGACCCAGGGAAAGCGCACGGCTCCAAGCGTCTGAACCTCGGGCTCGAGCTCGATGCCGAAGCGCTCCAACACCAGGCGCCGGCCCTCGGCCATCAGCGCGACTACGTCGGCCGTCGTTGCGCTACCTGTGTTCTCGATGAAGTTGGCGTGCTTGGGGGCGAAACGCGCGCCACCGACACTGAGCCCATTGCAGCCGGCCTGAGAGAGCAGTAGACCCGCCGTTTGCCCATCAGCCTCTGGACTGTCTGGGTTCTTGAATGTGGAGCCAAACGTCTTGATCCCCTGGGGCTGGGCTTCGTGACGGCGCGCGCGCATCTCGGCAAGCGTCGCCTTGACGGCGTTCACATCTGCCTGAGCGAGCACGAACGATGCCCGTGCGATGACTTCGCCGGCCAGGAGGTTGGAACTGCGATATCCCAGTCCCAGCTGTCCTGGCGTACGGCGGTCCATCCCCTCCGCGGTGACGATCTCCACCCACTCAAGCGTGTCGGCCAGCTGGCCGCCGTAGGCGTTCGCGTTCATACGTACGGCGCCTCCGACGCTGCCGGGGATGTTGACGCCGAACTCGATCCCCGACAGCCCCGCCTGGGCCGCGCGGGCGGCAACCGACGGCAGGCGGGCTCCCCCACCGCACACCATGCGCAAACCCTGGTGCTGGATCAAAGCCAGCTTGCGATCGAGCTTGACGACCAGTCCGCTGACACCCTCATCGGCGATCAAGAGGTTCGAGCCGGATCCCACAACCGAGACCGGGGCATCGATCGCGGCAGCCCAGACAAGCAGCTCGCGCACCTGAGCGTTGCTTCCGGCGCGAGCGAAATAGTCCGCCTCGCCACCAGTTCGGATCGTCGCCATACGGGCCAGCGAGAAATCTCGCTGCACGATCGAAGGCGGGGTCTTCGGCGAATCCCTAGACACGATCGTCGTCCACCAGCCGTCGCGCGAGCAAGTCGACGTCGCCGGCCCCCATCACGACGCACAAATCACCGTCGTCGAGCAGCTCACGCAGCGCGAGCTCGGCTTCGTCGAAGCTCCTCTTCCACAGCACCGGACGCCCCTCGGCCTGGGCCTTAGTCGTGCCCACAAGCGTGAGCCCACTAACGCCGGGATGGTCCTCTGCGCGCTCCCGCGCAGGGTAGACGTCAAGCAGGAGGATCACGTCCGCTCGCGCAAGCGCTTCGCCGAACTCCTCGGCCAGTAGAGCAGTGCGTGAGTAGAGGTGTGGCTGAAACACAGCCACAAGGCGCTTGGGGGCAAGTGTGCGGGCCGCGGCCAAGGTGGCGGCGACCTCGGTCGGGTGGTGGGCGTAGTCGTCATAGATCCGCGCTCCCCGAGCGGTCGTGCCGAGCAGCTGAAAGCGTCTGCCCGCACCGGTGAAGACAGCCAAACCGGCGAGCGCTTGCTGCTCGCCGGCGCCGGCGAGCGCCGCGGCCTCCAGTGCGCCGAGCGCGTTGAGTGCGTTGTGGGCGCCCGGTACGGCCAGTCTCACCTCACGCTCACGCCAGTCAAACACGCAGCCACCATTGCTGGGTCGCGGCTCCAGGACGTCGTAGAAAACGGCGGGGCCTGCCCGCAGCTCACGCAGCTCTGGTCGGTCCCAGATCACAGCCTCAGGAGCACCGGAAAGGAACTCGCGAAACGCCTCACGCAGCTCGGCAAGCGAGGCGAATGTAGCGTGATGGTCGAGCTCGACATTGGTGAGCACGGCTATATCCACATGAAGGCTGAGCATCGAGCGGTCAGACTCGTCGGCCTCCACAACCAGCCACTCACCGAGGCTCCAATGCGAGTTCTCAAGCCCACCCCCAACGGAGCTGCCGACCAGCCAGCTCGGATTCAATCCGGCGGCACGCAGGATGTGCACAAGCATCGAGGAGGTCGTCGTCTTGCCGTGCGCTCCGGCGACTGCGATCGTGCGGCGCAGCGATGTGAGCTCGCCGAGCAACTCAGCGCGAGGCCGATCGGGCAGCCCCCGCTCGCGCGCGGCGAGGCGCTCAAGATTGTCGGGAAGAATGGCGCTCGAGTGGATCAGCTCCACGTCGTTGCCTTCGGGCAGATTGCCGGCGGCGTGACCGATGCTCGCATCAAGCACGCCCTCCTCCTGCAGGCGCTCCAAGTAGGGCGTCGAAGCCCTGTCTGAGCCGGATACCGTAGCGCCGAGCGCGTGAGCCGCACGGGCGTAGCCGCTCATGCCCGCGCCCCCGACGCCAACGAAGTGAATCCGTCGTCCGGTCCACGGCCGCTCGCTCACGGCGCAGCCGCCCGCAATAGCTCCTGCGCGACCTCACGCGCGGCATCAGGACGGGCAAGGCGTCGCGAGGCGCTTGCCATCGCCGCCAGACGCGCCGGATTGGCCAGCAGCTGGGCAGTCTCACGCGCCAGACCCGCGGCGGTTAGTTGCGCGTCTTCGATCACTATCGCTGCACCCGCTTGGGACATCCAGCGCGCGTTGGCGCTCTGATGATCGGCGGAAGCATGCGGATAGGGAACAAGGATCGCTGGTAGTCCGTGTGCGGCGATCTCGAAGACGGAGCCGCCCGCGCGCGCCACGGCCAAGTCACTGGCGGCAAGCGCTTCGGCGAAAGCCTCGATGTCGAGGTACTCGCGCAGGTCATAGCCCGCCGGCAAGGGCCGCTCCGATAGTTGTGGATAGTCGCGGCGCCCACACACGTGTAGGACATGAAAAGCCCCCGAAGCGAAGGCGCCAAGCGCCGCCTGATTGACGCTACGTGCGCCGAGCGAGCCACCGAAGACGAGTACGCATGACTCGTTCGGAGCGATCCCAAAGCGTTCACGAGCGCCAGCCCGATCGGCCTCGAAGGCCGGGAGCGGACGACCCGTGACGCGGTAGCGCGGCGCGTCACGTCCCTCGATCGGGAAAGACAGACATACCGTTCGCGCGAGCGGGGCGAGCGCACGATTAGTGAGACCCAGGTGGCTGTCAGCCTCCGTGAGAACAAGCGGAGTGCGTCGCGCAAGCGCCGCAAGGCCGACCGGCCCCGCGACGTAGCCGCCACCTCCCATCACTGCATGTGGGGACAGCTCGGCAAGTAGTGAACGTGCCGTAAGCGTGGCACGCGCGGCACGGGCAAGCCCCAGGGCGGCACGCAGAGGATTGCCGCGAGAGAGTCCAACGACTGAGATCGTGCGCAAGGGATAGCCCGCGGCTGGAACGAGCTGCGCCTCAGCGCGCTCGCCGCCGATGAATGTGACGACCGCGCCCTCAGCGCGCAGCGCGTCGGCCACCGCCAGTGCCGGAATCACGTGCCCGGCCGTTCCCCCGGCGGCTATCACGATCCTTCTCAGGGCTTCGCTCACGGCCCCATCGTGCCTGTTCGCGCGCTTGCGCGTCGGCCGCGCGTCGCTCTGGCAGCTGCAAGCCAGTCGCGGACTTGGTTTGCGGACGTCTTCGCTGCCCGGGAGCTACAACGCGCACGTGCGCCGTCCCCCCGGCGGCGACGTTCAACAACAGCCCCATCGCGGCAAGCGTGACGATCAGACTGCTCGACCCATAAGAGACAAGCGGCAAGGGCACACCCGTGAGCGGCGCGAGCCCCAGTACGGCGAACACGTTGAGCAGTGCCTGGGAGACGATCAGCGAGGTCATCCCGACGGCGATCAGCGCGCTGTGCAGGCTGCGCGCAGCCTTTGCCGCGCGCAAGCCCGCGTAGGCGATCAGGCCGTAGAGAAACAGCACAGCGAACATCCCGATGACGCCGAGCTCCTCACCGATCACAGCCAGGATGAAGTCGGTGTGGGCCTCGGGCAGATAGAAGATCTTCTGGACGGACTGTCCTGGGCCGACTCCGAACAGGCCTCCCGAGCCAATCGCGATCTGTCCTTGTACGGCCTGAAAGCCGCTGCCCGAAGCGTGCGCCCAAGGGTCCACGAACGAGGTGAGCCGTGCGCGCTCATAGGGACGCGCGATCGCGTACAACGCCACGACCGCAACCGTCGAGCCGCCGATGATCGCCAGGTTGCGCGCAGGAATGCCAGCCGCCACGAGCAAGGCGCAGGTCGTGAAGGCGATCACCAGCGCCGTGCCCAGATCGGGCTGGGTGGCGACCAGCAGGCAGGCCGCTGCGGCCACCGCCAGGAGCGGTTTGAACAGCTCGCCCAGGTCGTTCACACGCTGAGGGCGACGTGCCAGCAATGCGGCACTGTAGAGCACGAGCGCAAGCTTGAGCAGCTCGGAAGGCTGGAACTGGAGCGGACCACTGCCGATCCAGCGACGCGCGCCGTTCACGCTGACCCCCACGTGCGGGATGTGAACCGCGAGCACGAGCGCGAACGACACAGCCAGCATCGGCCCGACGAGGCTCTGCACACGGGCAATCCCGTCGCGAGCGAGTACGTGCATCAGGATCAGGCCGAGCGCTCCGTAGATCACGAACTTCACGAGATAGCCGGTACCGCTGCCCTGTCCCTGCGAGCAAAGTGCTCGCCGAGGAGGAGCTGTAGACCATGACAGCGCCGAACGCGAGCAAGCAGAGCGTGGCGGTCAGCAGGATGCGATGCTCCAGCGTCTGCGTGGGCGCCACGGCGCGGGATGAACTCTCGGTCCGCGATTTGCGAGCGGGGAGGGGTTGAGCGCCTTGTGGCTGCCGACATCAGAGTCACTTCGACGCCGAAGCGGCGAAGCCTCTAAGCCGCCCGCATCGTCCTCTAGCGCCGGCACCGCCCGGACGACGCTTGTCCGATTGCGCTCCCCTCAGCGATCAGATCCTTCAGCACCAGCTCGCGAAAACGCTCCGCCGCGAGCTTCGAAGTCGGCGAACTGGTCGAAGCTGGCGCAACCAGGTGAGAGCAGGACAACCTCGCCTGATACGGCCGCGGCAGCGGCCTGCTCGACCGCCCGATCGAGCTCGCGGCTGTGATGGACCTCGCGATCCTTGCCCCGCAATGCTCGAGCTATCTCTGCGGCGTCCTCGCCGATCAAGTACACCGCTCTACAGCCACTATTGACCGGGGCACGCAGGGGAGTGAAGTCCTGCTGCTTGCCCAGCCCGCCGAGGATCAGATGTACGCGACGCTGCTCCTCTGCCATCGCCTGCAGAGCCACGAGCGTACTTGCGACGTTCGTGGCCTTGGAGTCGTTGACGAACTGCACGCCGTCCCTACGGCGACCTGCTCGAGGCGGTGGGGTACGCCGGCAAAGCTACGCAGGCCGCTTCGCACAGCCTCGGGATCGAGTCCGCGCGCGAGGCAGACAGCCGCGGCGGCCATCGCGTTCTCCACATTGTGGCGCCCGCGTATGGACAGCTCGTCGCTGTCGAGCAATCGCTCTCCTTCCCAATAGAGCACTCCCCCGCTCTCCGAGAGCTGCGCGCCAGGAGCGTGACCAAAGCGCACCCGGCGAGCGACGCCCAGTAGCGGGCTAGGCTCGAAATCGAGCGGCAGGACCGCCACGTCGCGGGGATCCTGATGGGCAAACAGCCGCAGCTTGGCCTGCGTGTATGCCTGGAGTGTCTCGTGGCGGTCCAGATGGTCGGGTGAGACATTGAGCAATACCGCAGCCTCAGGAGAGAACGCGAGCGCATCCTCGAGCTGGAACGAGGATGCCTCGCACACGACGGTGACCTGCTCCTCAAGCTGGCCGATGAGCCCTGTGAGGGCAACTCCCACGTTGCCCGCTACGACTACGGGCAGTCCAGCCTGGCGGTAAACATGGCCGATGAGCTCGACGGTCGTGGTCTTGCCGTTGGTACCGGTGAGCGCGACGAACTCGTTGGCAAGCATTCGCCAAGCGAGCTCCAGCTCTCCGATCACTTGCTTTCCCAGCGCACGGGCCTGTGCGATCACCGGGGCACTTGCAGGCACCCCAGGGCTCTTGACGACTGTGCGCACACGTTCCAGTAGCGTCAGCCCTGACTCCCCCAGATGAAGCTCGACGCCCGCCGCCCAAGTACATCTAGGCCCTCTGGCCTGCCCGTGTCCACACCGAGTACCTCCTCGCCCTTGGCGCGCAGTGCCAATGCCGCGGCGATGCCAGAGCGAGCAAGGCCCACGATGAGATAGGGCCCTGGAGGAAGATCGGGCCGCGGCTTCAACTCGAGCTCGCCCGCTTGCGTACGAGCCAACCGCAACCAGTAGTTGAACGCTCGCGGCGTGGGACACTCAACTGAGGAGACTCTGCCGGTAGATGGTGAAGCCGATCGCGCAGCAAATCGCAGCGACGATCCAGAAACGCAGGATGATCTTCGTCTCAGACCACGCCCGCAGCTCGAAATGGTGGTGGATCGGCGCCATCAGGAAGACTCGCTTGCGAGTCATCTGAAAGGAGATCACCTGGATCACGACTGACAAGCGCCTCGATCACGAAGATGCCACCGAGCAGGATCAGCAGGACCTCTGTCTTCGTCATCACCGCCAGCCCCGCGATCGCACCGCCGATCCCTAGCGAACCGGTATCCCCCATGAAGATCGTGGCGGGGAACGCGTTGAACCACAGGAAGCCGATGCAACCGCCGACGAGCGCCCCGGCGAGCATCGCCAGGTCGAAGTCTTCGGCGAGGAACGTGATGCCGATATAGGCGAGTAGGACGATCGCACCACAACCGGCCGCGAGGCCGTCAAGGCCGTCGGTCAGATTGACCGCATTGGTGGTGCCGGCCACCACGAGGTAGATCAGGACCGGGTAGAAGACGCCCAGGTCGATCTGGTAGTCGACGAAGCGCAGACGCAATGTGGGCGCCAGGTGAGCCTTATGCTCCGCTATGTACCAAAGCCCCAAAGAGATCGCGATGGTGATCACAAGCTTGGTGCGACCACGCAGACCGAGCGAACGGCGCTTGACGAGCTTGGTGTAGTCGTCGGCGAAACCGAGCATGGCGCAAGCGATCGCTGTCCCGAAGACTCCGACCGAGCGCCATTCGAAGTCGGTCAGGATCAGGTAGGGGATCGTGACCGCCAGGAAGATGATGATCCCGCCCATCGTGGGGGTGCCCGCCTTCTCGTGGTGGCCCTTGGGTCCGTCCTCGCGAATGTGCTGGCCGAACTCGCGGTTGCGCAGGAACTCGATGAACTTCGGGCTCAGGAAGATGCAGATGAGCAGGGCGGCGGTGCCCCCGATCAGGATGCGCCCCATCAACCGATCCCAGATCCCTCGCAAACGGCAGGGCTCCGTCGATCTCAGCTATGGGCGCAGTCCGCGGCCCGTCTGTCGCACGGCCCATCAGCCGACCCGTGCGCCCAGAGCTTCGCGAGCGACGGTGACGTCGTCGAAGGGCACCTTGACGCCGCCGGCGAGCTCCTGTCCCTGCTCGTGGCCCTTACCCGCGATCACCAGCACGTCGCCGCTCTCGCCAGCGCCACGGCCCGCTCGATCGCCGCGCGACGATCGACCTCGGCCGCGACCGGCGCGGCGCCGGACGGGCGCGAAGCGCCGACTCGCACCGTCCATGATCTCGGCGATGATCGCCTCCGGGTCCTCCGAGCGCGGATTGTCGGAGGTCACGAGCAGGACGTCGGCGAGCCGTGCTCCGATCTCCCCCATCAGGGGCGCTTGCCGCGGTCGCGGTCGCCGCCGGCTCCGAAACACGCAGATGACGCGTCCGTGGCCGACTTCGTGGGCTGTGCTGAGCACGTTCTGCAGCGAGTCGGGAGTGTGGGCGTAGTCGACGAGCACCGCGAATCCTTGACCCTCGTCGACCGGCTCGACACGCCCAGGTACGCGCACGCCGCGCTCAAGCGCTGCCACGAGCGTATCGAGTTCGACGCCCAAAGCATGCGTCGCGGCGAGTGCTCCAAGCGCGTTGGAGACGTTGAAGCGACCCGGCAGCGGCAGCGAGAGTGTGCGTACGCCCGCGGGCGTGTGCAACTCGAAAGCGCGAGCCGGCCAGGTCCACCTGAACTTCGCGGGCGCGATAGTCGGCGTCCGAGTCGATCGCGAACGTGACGACATGCTCGAGCTCGGCGGCCAGGCGCCGCCCGTAGGGGTCGTCGACGTTGACAACCGCGACCTTGGGTCCGATCGGCCGCCGCGACGGGGCAGGAACAGCTGCCGCTTGGCCTGGAAGTAGTCCTCCATCGTGAGATGGAAGTCGAGGTGATCCTGGGTGAGGTTGGTGAAGACCGCGGCCGTAAAGCGAACGCCGTCGGTGCGCCCGAGTGCGAGCGCATGCGAGGAGACCTCCATCGCGCAACAGCTCTCACCTCCGTCGAGCATCGCACGGAAATCGGCCTGCAAGTCGATCGCCTCGGGCGTCGTACGCGTAGCCGGTCTGCATGTGCCAGCCACTTGCGATTCGACCGTCCCGAGTAGGCCGCAACGCTGACCTCCGGCTTCCAGCAACGCACGCACGAGATGCGCTGTGGTGGTCTTGCCATTCGTACCGGTGACGCCGACGACGCGCAGCTCGGAGGTCGGGTCGCCGTGAAAGCGCGACGCCAAGCGGTCCCATGGCCGCACGCGAGGACTGCACCAGGATCTCAGGAGTACTGAGGCCGAGCGGTCGCTCGACGACCAGGCCCCAGCCCCAGCAGCGACGGCGCCAGCGGCGAAGTCGTGTCCATCGCGCTCGTAGCCGGGAATGCAGAAGAACAGCGTTCCAGGCCGAACGGTGCGACTGTCATAGGCGAGCCCGGTTATCTCAAGTGGCTCAGCGGGTCGGCGAGACGGCCCGCAGTCCGGGGATGTTGGCGGCCGTCAACTCGTCGAACCTCATGGCTTTGCGCCCCGCGATGGCAAGAAGCGAGAGTGTAGGGCTCGCGCCAGAGGGGATCGTCGTGGCAAAGAATCCCCTCTCAGCACGTCGAGCGGCTGCAGCGACAAGCATCGCCTAGCCGGGTGAGATACCGAGATAGGGCAGCGCGAATTCCATGATCTGCCCGAATGCCGGCGCGGCGACCACACCGCCGTAGATCGAGCCGGTCTGCGGTTCGTCGATGATCACGGCGCACAAGAGCTTCGGATCGGATGCCGGCGCGAAGCCCACGAACGAGGCGACGTAGGCGCTTTTCGAGTATTCGCCGGTCTTGGGATCGATCTTGCTCGCGGTGCCGGTCTTTCCGGCGAGCTGATAGCCGG
Source organism: uncultured Solirubrobacterales bacterium (assembly GCA_963731565.1). Taxonomy (GTDB): domain Bacteria; phylum Actinomycetota; class Thermoleophilia; order Solirubrobacterales; family Solirubrobacteraceae; genus Palsa-744. The sequence continues at coordinate 1,933,785 of CAVSWG010000001.1, read as the reverse complement.
GGATCGAGACCTCGCTTGCGGTACCGCCAGGCGCGAGCACTCCCTTGAGCATGTTGCGCAACTCGGCAGCAGTGTTCGCGGAGACAACTCGATGCCCAGCCGGCTCGGGGACACGGCTGACCGCCGATTTCGCTGACGATGTGCGGCGAGCGCAGAGATCCCACCGTTGGCGATCGCCGAGTAGGCAGTGGCCATCTGGATCGGCGTGACAAGCTCGCCCTTGCCCGATCGGCAGGTTGCCCATCGAGGAGCCCGAGTAACGATTCAAGGGCAGCGTGGCGCCACTTTCCTCGCCTGGCAGTCCTGAGCCGGTCGGCGCACCGAAGCCAAAGCGGTGCACCCACGTGTTGAATTTTTCCCTGCCCTCGAGCAGCCCGATCTTGATCGCCCCAACGTTGCTCGACTGAGCAAGTATCTGGGAAGTAGTCAGGGACTCGCCGGCGTGTTCGGTGTCGTCGTGGATCGTGCGCCCTCCCAGTTCGATCTGGTCGGGTATTTCAAAGCCCTGTGGCAGGCGTAATCCGGCCTTCCTGGAGTGCCCCCGAGACGACCACCGACTTGAACGTCGAACCCGGTTCGTAGTTGAAGCTGACGGCCCGGTTCTGGAGTGCTTCGATCGCTTTGGCGCCTGGGTCGTTTGCGTTCACGAGCGGCCAGTTGGCCATTGCCAGGATGGCCCCTGTGCGTGGATTCATCACGATTGCGGTGGAGTCCTTGGGCTGGAACACCTTGCCGACAGCACTCAGTACGTCTTCAGCTCGCTGCTGGATGTTGGCATCGAGCGTGAGCGACACGGAGGCCCCCGCCTGCTCGTGGTGAGTTTCGGCGATCGAGACCGGCTGTCCGATTGCGTCGCTCACAACGCGGCGACGTCCGGCGTGCCCGTGCGAGAGTCGAGTTGAGCGAGTACTCGAGGCCCATCCTGCCGGCGCCTTCGTGTTCGGTGCCCACGATCCCGAGCACCTGCGCCGCGAGTGTCCCACGGGGGTAGACGCGCCGCATGACCGGGGCGCCCTCAACCCCGGGGAGCTTCAGCGCCAGCGCCTTGTGTGCCGCGTTGTAGGGAAGCGCGTGTGCAAGATAGACGAAGCCGGTGTGCTCGCTGAGCTTGGTCAAGACCTGGGCTTGGGTGAGTCCGAGCAGCGGCGCCAAGTGCTGGGCAGCGGCGAGCGGCCGTTTGATCAGGTACGGATCGGCTGTGAGTTCCTGGGCAGGTTCTGAAATTGCCAGCGCCACGCCGTTGCGATCGGTGATGGTGCCGCGCTCGGCGGGCACGACTTCGTTGGTGAGCTGCTGAGTACGCGCGGCTCTACGCAGGGCGCCCGCATGGGGACCGCCCAAGTAAAGCACCCGCGCGCCGGCGAGCACCAGCAGTACGAAGAACAGCCCGAACAGCATTCCCACTCGATGCTGGACGACCGCCACCGGCTATCCGCCCGCGCTCGACGAAGAGCCGGCCGCTTCTCCTGTGGTTTCGGCCGGTACCGACGGACTTGAGACTTCGGTCGATTCGGCGGCGCTTTTGGCTTCGGTCGATTCCGCAGCGCCCGTTGCTTCGGTCGATTCCGGCGCGCTACGGGCTTCGGTCGAGGATTCCGACGCCGGGGCGGCGGTTTCCGTCGAGCCTGTCTGAGTGCTCGCGGACGCCTGAATTGGTGCAGAGAGCGCGGATACCGCACGAGACAGGTCGGCGGGGACGGCCTGCGCGAAGTGAACGGTGCCGGGCGGAGCCAGCGTCATTCCGGCCGCCGCGGCCAGTGGAGCAACACGGCTTTCGGCCGAATACATCGAATCTTCGATGCCGAGCTGGGCGTTTTCGCGCTGCAGGGTCGCCGCGCGCGTGAGCGTGCGTCCGATTCCGGTGTTGAGCTCGAGCACCACCAGCTGCATCGCAACGATCCCGATCAGCGAAAACGCGAGCAGGCCGATCCATATGCGTCCCCGGATCAGCCTGTCGAGAATGGCGCTGGCCGAGAGTGCCTCGAATGCGCCCAGGGTACGCAGCGCGATGCCGGGCGCCTCTTGGGTGACGCGGCGCGTGGTCTTGCGCGCCGGTGCGCGGCGGGGCTTTACGCTGGGACGCGCTGGGCGCTGTCGCGGCAGCGCGATGCCGGGTGCGGGCATCGCCGCAGCAGCAGCAACTCGTGCGGGACCGGCTGGACCGGAGACCCGGCGCGGAGCGCGCACGGCCGCACGACGAGAGCCGGCGCTCGTGCGGGCGGCTGGCCGGGAAGCGGCGGCGGCGGGCGGGGTCATGCTTCACCTCCTGTGGTTGTCGGTGGGCCTGCGAGCTTTTCGGCGGCACGCAGGCGTGCTGAGGAGGCACGCGGGTTGCGTGCGACCTCTGCGGCCGATGGCACGATCGAGCCGCGCGTGAGCAGGACCGCCTCCGGCTCGCGCCCGCACCCGCACACCGGAAGATCCGGCGGGCAGATGCAACCGCGCGCCCGGTCTGCAAGGAAGCGCTTCACGCGGCGATCCTCGAGCGAATGAAAGGAGATCCCAGCCAATCCGCCGCCCTCGCGCAGCAAGTCCCATGCGAGTGGCAAGGCCTCGTCGAGCTGGCCGAGCTCGTCGTTGACGGCAATCCGCAACGCCTGGAAGGTGCGCTTGGCGGGATGCCCCGCTGCGAAGCGAGCCGGTGTGGGAATCGCGGAGCTGATCACCTCGACTAGTGCGAGTGTCGTGTCGATCGGCGCACGTGCCCGACGGCGTACGATCGCGCGTGCGATCTGAGAGGAGTGGCGCTCCTCGCCCAGTTCGCGCAGGATCCCGGCGATCCGGCGCTCCTCCCAAGTAGCGATGATCTCGCGCGCCGTCAGCTCTTGACGCGGGTCCATGCGCATGTCAAGCGGCGCGTCATAGGAGTAGGAGAAGCCGCGCTCGAGCGTGTCTATCTGCATCGAGGACATGCCCAGGTCGAGATAGGCGATATCGGCCAGCACGCCTTCTTCGGCGAGCATCCGCAGTCCCTCTGCATAGCCACCCCGCAGGAAGCGCATCGAGCAAGGGGCCTCCTCGGCCAATTCCAGGAAGCGCTCCTCGGCAAGCGGGTCGCGGTCGATCGCGATGAGCGTACCTTCAGGGCCGAGGCGCTCGGCGACCAAGCGCGCGTGGCCACCTCCGCCAAAGGTGCAGTCGATCGCCACTTGTCCGGGACGCGGGTCGAGTAGCTCGAGCAACTCGTCGGCGAGCACCGGGATGTGAGTAGCGGTCATGTCAAGCAGGATGGTCAACGCGCGCGGTGATCTCTGCGACGCTGCCAAGCAGCGCCGGTCGATGTTCGTCCCAACTGGTCTTGTCCCACAGCTCCAGCCGGTCGCCGGCCCCTACGACAACGACCTCCTTGCTCAGCTTGGCGTGCTCGCCGAGGAAGCTGGGAACCATGATGCGTCCGGCCGCGTCCAGCTCCGCGTCGTGAGAGCTCCCGTAGAAGAAGCGCTCAAGCTCAGTGAGCCTTGAGGAGAGCGGCGGCAGCTCGGCAAGCGAGCGCTCGGTGTAGCGCTCGTACTCCTGTGGGCGCCACACACCGACGTAGGGCTTGAGATCGACGGGCATCGCGAGCACCACGCCCTCGGACAAGGTGGCGCGGTAGCGCGCCGGAACCGTGAGCCGGTTCTTCGCGTCGAGCGTGTGGTCGAAGGTGCCGCGGAAAGCCACTGGGGAGGTTCCAATCAAGTAGGTCGAGCCGCGGTGGAGGAGTGGGAGGAGCTCCTCCACCACGGCTCGCTGCGGCGAAGTTACCCCACTTTCACCCACAATGCAACCCCAATTGCACATTTTCTCCCACAATGTATGTCTGAGGACCCAAAAATGAGCAAAAAGCCTTGCCCGGCTTGGGGTTTGGGCAGTGGGAGGCGATCCCTGCCAGGCCCTGCATAGATGCATGCGAACGTGCAGGGGCGCCGCGTGTAACGTTCGTTGCAGAGCTCTCCGAGCAGAGTCCGCCCACAGAAAGGAACGCGTTGCCCTCCCCCAAGACCCGCTTGCTTCGCCCACGCCGCACGCACTCCCGGCACACGCGACTTCTCATCGGACTCGCTCTTCTCGCGACAGGAGGAGCGCTTGCTGGGTGTGGCTCTTCAGGCTCCTCGGGCGACCCGTCCAGCCTTGTCCCCGTATCGGCGCCGCTGTATGCGAAGCTCGCGATCAAGCCGAGCGGCGGCTCCTCGGGCGACGCATTGACTGCCGCCAAGAAGCTCACCCACCTGGCCGAACCCTATGGGAGCGTCGCGCAGGCGCTGCTCTCAAGCGAAGCGGCTCACGTGGAATTCAAGCGTGACGTCGAGCCATGGGTGGGTGACAACGCCGGCGTGTTCATAACCTCGCTCGATACGAGCAAGCTGCCGCAAAGCTCGAGCTCGATCCAAGCGCTGCTCGAAGGCGGTCTCACCAGTGCTGTCTCCTCACTGGGCGCGGACGCGTTCGGCTCGAGCGGCACCCAGGGAGCGATTGTGCTCGAAACCTCCGACGTCGATGCGGCTCGTTCCTTCCTTACAAAGCGCGCCCACGAACAGCAGGCGCACTCCGCGAGCTACAGGGGCGTCTCCTACGAAGTCTCGGCCGGTGGAGCCGCGGAGGGCATCGTCAAGGACTTCGCTGTGATTAGTAGCGAAGCCGCCTTCAAGAGCGTCGTCGATACCTCCTTGGGCGGTGCCGCGATCACCAGCGCCAGTGGATACGTCAAGCCACCCTCAGATGCGATCGCAAGTGCCTACGTGCAAACCGAAGCGCTAGTGAAAGCGGTACACGGAGCCAGTGGGACGACCAGCCAAGAGGGCATATCTCTGCTCAGTCAACTGTTCGCCGGCTCGCAGTCCGCGTCGCTATCAGTGACGCCCACAGCCAACTCGATCTCCCTACAAGGCGAAATCCACTCAGCTGCGGGCCCCGCACCTCTATTCGGCCAAGAAGGAGCCAAGGCGCTCGGTGAAGTACCAAGCGGAGCATGGCTCGCCGCGGGCGTGGGCAATGTCGGCGCCAACCTTCCCCGTGCATTTGCCCTGCTGCACGGCGTTGCCTCGTTTGCGACTTCGACCGTATTCGCCTCGCTCGGTGGGCCGAGCATCGAAAAGCTGTTCACAACGCTTGACTCGCCGAGCGCAAAACTGCAACAGGACTTCGGCGGTTGGGCCACCTCCGGCGCCATGTTCGTGAGCGGCACCGGCCTGTTCAACCTGCAGTCGGCGCTTGTCATCTCTTCAGACAACCCCTCCGCCTCAAGCGCGGCGGTGGGCAAGCTCGCCAAGTTGATGCAAACCTCGGGAGCGGAGGTCAGCAACACGCAGATCGCGGGCGCCGACACGGCTGTGAGCGTCAAGTTGCAAGGCTTTCCGGCGGTCATCTTCATTGCCAATGGCCAAGGCACCAACGGCCAGAGCAAGTTCGTGCTCGGACTGGGCCAGCAATCGATCGAAGGCGCACTTGCTCCTTCGAGCACGCTCTCCAGCTCACCGGCCTACTCGAGCGCTGCCTCAACGCTTGGCGGAGGCATCGAACCGAGCCTGATCGTCGAATTCCCCACCCTGCTCGGCTTCCTGGAAGGTCTCGGCTTGACCCAAAGCCAAGGCGTCTCGAACCTGGTCCCCTACTTCAAGTCGCTCGGCACGCTAAGCGCCGGGGCCACCAGCCAAGGTGGCACCCAGCACTTCCGCGTTGTGCTTGGGCTGGCCTGAGGGCCGGTTCTCCGTCTCGATGATCACGCGACAGGGGCGCTTGGCCAACAGGTAGGTCGCGGTCGGGCCGATGCGCTGCTCGCCGACCGGGGCATGGATCGTGGACCAATAGATCACGTCCGCGCCCACGCGCTTGGCCTCTTCGACAAGCGCGGCCCCAGGGTTGCGCGTACGGATCAAGCCCGTGCGGATCTTGATGTTCGATCGCCGTGCCTTGATACGCGCCGTCTCCAGGGCCGAGCGGCCTTCGGCCTCCTCGATCTCAAGGCCCGCCTCCAAGGAGAGCTGGCTGGGCACTGGGAGCACGAATACCGCATACACGACACCGTCCAGGCCGATCAGCTTCGCCGCGCTCGACAGGGCACTCGCGCTCACGTCTCCTCCGAAGATTGGCACCAAAGCAGTCCGATAACCGAGTGCCTCGAAATCGGCCGGGCGCTCAGCGCGCTCGATGCGGCAGGTCTCGCGCAGGTCCAGGCCTTGGCGACGGCGATAGACGACGTAACCAACCATTCCGAAAACCATCCAAGGGATACCGACGAGGCGCGCCTCGGGATGGGTGGCAACGACCACGATCCATACGGTGGCTGTGCCGATTCCACCGATCACCGCCGTGAGCGGTATCGAGGCACCACGGATCCGAACGTTCCAAGGCATCCGGTACGGCCGCTCTTGGTCGGGCTTCTTCACGCGAAGAGCAATCACCGAGATGTGGGCCACCGTGAAGGACAGCAAAGCCCCGAACGAGTAGAGGTTGCCGAGCACGTTCGTATTGCCGTACAGCACGAGCAGTCCGGCCAGGCCGGAGAAGAACACGATCGTGAACCAAGGCGTGCGAAAGCGTGGGTGCAGCTGCGAGAAGATGCCCGGCAGTTGACGGTGCTCGGCCAAGGACCAAGACAGGCGTGAAATGCCGATCATGCCCGCATTGGTGGCGATGAACAGGATCGTCGCAGCGAGCAGACCGACGTAGTACTGAGCGAGCGTCAACACGGTGCCGTGGAGCCCCAACCGCGAGACGATTCCCAGAACTGGGTCGTTCTGAAAGCCGCCGTGACCTTCGACCCCCAGCAAGGTCTGAAACTGATGCGGATGTCCCGGTACGGCAGTCACAGGCAGCGCCGAGAGCGCGATCAGCGAAATGCCGAGGTACACACCCAGAACAGCGAGGACCACGAGATTCACGGCCTTGGGCACCTGACGGCCAGGATCGGTTGCCTCCTCGGCCATGTTGGAGACCGTCTCGATACCGGTGTAGGCCAGCATCGCAAGCGACAGCGCAAAGATCAATTCGTGCCATGTAGGCACGCTGCCAAGATGAATCTGGTGGATCAGAAGCGATGGGTCGAACACCAGTACCGCCCCGATCCCCACGAGCAAGACCTGCGTGGAGAGGTCCACGATCGCAAGGATGAAGTTGAGCTTGGCCGACTCCCCCAGGCCACGGATGTTCAGCCCGGCGAGGGCAACCACGACGATCAGCCCACCGAAGATGTCGCCCGGATTGTGATTCAAGCCGCCGAGACCCGGAAAAGTGCTCAGGTAGTGAGGCACGAAGAACGCGGAGATCGCGATCGTGAGGATGTAGTCGAGGCTCAGGGCCCAGCCGGCGAAGAACGAGACCAGCTCGTTGAAGGCGTGGCGTGCGAACGATGAGGAGCCACCCGCCTCGGGGAACATCGAGGCGCCCTCCGCATAGGTCTTGGCGGTCAGCGCGAACAGGCCGCCCGCGAACACGAATACGAGCGGCGTGAGTCCCAGCGCGTGCGCTGCCACGAGCCCGAGCGCGTAATAGATCGAGGAGCCGACGTTGCCGTAGGCGGTCGCGAACAGGCCGGAAACTCCGACCGACCGCCGCAAGCCATGCTCGGTGAGACGTGCCATCTACGCGGAGCGTATAGAGGCCGCCCATCCCACCGAAGCCGCACGGCGCTAAAGCACCGCGTTTACCGAGCTACCCCCACTCAGAGTTCCGATCGACTGAATGCAATATCGCGTGCAAGCACAGCGGAAGGGCAGGAAGCCCGCTTATGATCCCGACGGCCTGGCGCCGCAAGGAGTGCAGGCGTCAACAGACCTCCCCCTACCCCACCTTCAGTCATGGAAAAGACACGTCGCGGCAATTACAACTCCGGTGAGGACTTCGTCCTGGAATATGGCGATCTGCGCTTCACCTTCAACGAACGCGACTTCAGCGAACGCTGTGAGCAGGCGGCGCTGAAGGTTGGCTTCGTCGGTGGGCGCCTGGGCGAGGACGAGCTTGAGGATCTCGTCAACCTGGCGGTCAACGGCGACATCCAAGACCCGGCTTCCGCCCTTGGCGAGCACGTCAACGAGTGCTGGCCTGAGATCGTCGGCCCTGCCGAGCGCTCGCTCGTACACTGGCTGCGCCGGCTCGTGTTCAGGGGAGCGTGGCTCGACCAGCGCGTAAACGAGGGCGAGCTGACGTTCGCGTTCGTCGAGGAGACCGGCAGCTTCGTCTACGTGCAGCACGACCGCTCAGGCGATCCGATCGAGCTTGCGCCCGAGCCCTCCTGGGGTCGCGTCGCCTACCGCCGCTAGAGGTCCTACCCCTCGGCGGCTGTAGCGCGAGCGCGGGTAATCGCCTCGGCCCCGTCCTCGCCAACGAGTAGCTCGGCCTTCAAGGTGCCGCTGGCCACAAGGTCGAGCGCCGGCAGGCGCCCGGTTCCCGCGCGCACCGCGTCGAGGGAGATCACAGTGGTCTCGCCGCCGAATGGCTGAGTCGCGGTGGCGATCACGGTGAGCGAGCCGGCCTCGCTCAGGTTGCGCGCCGCCGCGAGCACCTTGCGGGCGCTGTGGGGGTGTAGGCCGTCGAGCCCGTCGATCAAGACGACCGCGTCCCCGCCGCGAGAGGCCACGCGCTTGGCCGCCTCGATAGCGCCTTCTATCGCCTGCCCCTGAGCGTCCGGCGAGGCAGCGAACGTGAGCGTTGTGACAGGCGCCAGCGGTCCCTGCTGCCAGTCGCCTACCTCCTCCGGGCGCACCCCGGCGAGCACGAGCGTCATCTCAAGACCCTCACGGTCGGCGAGCGCGCCGAGAATGCCCCGCAGCGTCTCTGTCTTGCCCGCCCGTGCACCTCCGACGATCACGCCTCTGGAGCCACGGCCAAGCGGTGTGAGCCACTCGATCGCCTTGAGCGTGGGGTCCTCGGAGTCGAACGCGAGGCGCTCACTGGGATAGGAGACCGGCAGGTCGTCATAGCGCGTGCCCTCGGCCACAGCGTCAGCCGGTTGTCCGTTGATGGTGTCGATGCGGACCAGCGAGGAGTAGCGCTCGGAGCGACGCGGGGTGCGTACAGGCCCTGTCACGCGATCGCCTGAGACGAGCTCGCAGCGGCGTACCTGAGCGGCGGATATGTAGACGTCCTCGTCGGAGGGCTCGGGCGGGGAGACGCGCAGAAAGGCCGAGCCATTGCCAAGCACCTCGACAACACCCTCGGCGTTGCGCTCGGGCTCGCCGGCCTTCTCACGGTCAGCACGGCCGCGTCCACCCTGTGCCCTCGAGGTACGTCGCGCGGCAGGTGGACGATCGGAGGCAGTGCGCGGCTCCTCGTCCTCGTCCTCCTCCGAAACGGGCTTGCCTTCGGCCGCGGGCTTGGCGGCAGAGCCACCCCGTCGCGAGCGCGTCCCACGCGAGCGCCTTGCGGGAGCGCGACGCTCGGGCTCATCAGCGAGCGATCCGTCAGGGGAAGCCGAGTCCTCCCCCTTCTCGCCGAGGATTGCATCGATCAAGTCAGCCTTGCGCAAACGTCGGAAGCCCTCGAGCCCGATCTGGTCGGCGATCGAGTGCAGGTCTGAAAGCGGGCTGGCCTGAAGCTCAGAGCGGTCAAGCACTGTCATGTTCTCTCCTTCGTGGTGGTTTGGGCGGTTGGCGTCCGGACGCGTTGGACAGCGTGCGGCACCCACGTGCGTTTCATACCCTAGCCTGCTGCCCGGTCCAATACCGGCGACCGCCCATCCATGGGGGCGATTAGAACGGGGCGTCGGCGACTGGCCTGTCGTGTCGCAATTCCTCGGCGAGAGCCAGATCCCTGCTCGGAGCAGAGTCACCCTGGAGCGCCGCCCGCACCGTTAGGTAATCGGAGACGGCGGCGACATCGTGGACGCGGAAGATGTGTGCTCCCTGATCCACGCCGTGAGCAAGCGCCGCCAAGGTTCCGGATAGGCGCTCGCTCGGAGCCCTGCCCGTGAGCGCCCCGATGAAGTCCTTGCGCGAGATCGCCATCAGGATCGGGCAGCGGAGCTCGTGTAGCCGTGAGACGTGGGCGAGCAGGTCGATCGTTTGCGCCGGCGTCTTCGAGAAGTCGGGGCCTGGGTCGACGATCAGCTGCTCCCGGGTGACGCCTGCGCGCAAGGCCAGCGAGATGCGCTCTGAGAGGAAGGAGAGCACCTCCTCCACGACGTCCTCATAGAGAGATGGGTCCTGCATGCGCTGCTTGGGGGCGGCGCGCGTGTGCATCAGGACAAGCGCGGCGCCGGCCTCAGCGCACACCTCGGCCAAGCTGGGATCGCGCAGACCGCTGACGTCGTTGACGATCGAAGCACCTGCCGCGAGCGCGGCGCGCGCGACCGCGGGCTTGTAGGTGTCCACCGAGACGAGTGCATCGAAGTCCCCGACAAGGCGCTCGATCAAAGGCACGACCCGCTTGATCTCCTCGCCCACCTCCACGGGCGCGCGATTGGTGCTCGCGGACTCCCCGCCGACGTCGAGAATGTCGGCGCCCGCGGCCAAGAGCTCGGCGGCGAGCTCGAGCCGCTGCTCCAGCGTGCGGTAGCGACCGCCATCGCTGAAGGAATCCGGGGAGGCGTTGACGACGCCCATCAGCCATGGCCTGGCGCCCAGCTCCAGTACGCTGCCGGCGGCATGCAGGCGATACGTGGGCGCGGCGACCTTCACGCAGCGACCCTCATGTGGCTCCGTCTACAAGGATGCCCTCGAGGCGAGCCTCCTCGAAGAAGCGCTCGGTCTCGACGGCCGTGCGGGAGGCGCTCCAGCCAAGCTCCTGCCCCAAGAGTGTTGCAACGCGCCCCACGGCGGGGGCGCGGTCAGGGCCTTCGCCGACCAGCTCGCGCGCGGCGAGCAGGCCGAGGCGGGTGCGCCGCAGGAGCACGTCGCCGACGCTGAGCGCCTGCTCGCGGCGAGCCGCGAGCACGACCTCGGCCATCAGGTCGGGTAGTCCCGGGACGATTGGCTGGGCAAGCTCCTCTCGCTCGGCCACGAGCGAGAGGACTTCATGTGCGCCATAGCCATAGCGCGCTGCCAGCGCCGTGCGTGCAGCCTCGGAGACGCCCTCTGCCAGGGGCAAGTCCTCAGCCGCTATGGCCTGTCCGAGCGGAATCTCCGCCGTGCGACAGGGCGCGTCGCGCGCTTCGCGCTCGACCATGCGATCGACCGCCAGCTTGGCCATCCGCCGCCAGGTCGTGAGCTTGCCGCCTGTGATCGTGATCATGCCGCTCGAGGTCTCAAACAGCTCCGCCTTGCGCGAGATGTCCACTGATTTCTTGGTGTCCCCTGTTGAGATCAAGGGACGTACGCCCGCGTAAGCGCCGGCGAGATCCTCGCGAGAGAGCTCTGTGGCAAAGAACTCGTTGACGGCTGCAAGCAGGTAGTCGACGTCTTCACCCGATGGCTGCACGTGCGCCAGGGGACCCTCGTAGTCGTTGTCGGTCGTTCCCACAAGCGTGCGTCCGAGCCACGGCAGAGCGAAGATCGTGCGGCCACCGGCGGCGGGCACGATCGCCCCTCCGACGAGTGGCAAGTCCTCGTGTCGCAAGGTTATGTGGGTGCCACGACTGGGCCTGATCACCGGTAGCTCGGCCTCGTCGTGAAGCTCCTCAGGTCGCAGCTCGTCGGCCCAGACCCCGGTAGCGTTGACCACGTTCTCCGCGCGCACCTCGAAGCGCTCGCCGCTCTCGCGGTCGCACACCTGGACACCGCGGGCGCGCCCGTCGTGCACGAGCAAGGAAGTGGCGTCGAGACGGTTCGCGCACACCGCGCCAAAGCGCTCTGCCTCGCCGAGCACCGTGAGCACGAGCCGGGCATCGTCGGTTTGGCAGTCATAGAAGAGGTAGCCGCTGGTTGGCTCGCGCGAAGCCAAGGCGGGCAGGAGCTCGAGCACCGCCTCCCCCGAGATCACACGATGGCGCTCGGGACTCCAGGACTCGCCTTCGCCAAGCGTGGCGGCACGAGTGGCTCCATCGACGGTGTTCTGCTCGCCGCGCGTGCCCTGTGCCCTTTGCACACGACGGGGGCGGCGCGAGCGCAAACGCTCGCGATCGACCGACATGACGTCATACAGGTTCAGGCCCATCCCCATCAAGCGGTCCGGCCGAGCGCCGTCGAAGGCGGGCACGACAAGCGGCAGGGGATGTACCAGGTGAGGGGCGAGCGTGACCATGAGCTGGCGCTCGAGCAAGGCCTCGCGCACGAGGCCGAGGTCGAAGTGCTGCAAGTAGCGCAGGCCACCGTGGACAAGCTTGCTGGAGCGGCTGGAGGTCCCTGAGGCGTAGTCGGCACGCTCGACGAGCGCAACGCTGTAACCGCGCGTGGCCGCGTCGAGGGCAACCCCGGCGCCGGTGATCCCGCCGCCGACCACCACGAGATCGAACTCGTTGGCGGAAAGGGCCGCAATTGCATCTGCGCGGGAGATCACGCCCTCAGTCTTCCAGAGGATGGACCATTTGCATGCCTCGGCGCAATCGGCCCGGCCCGAACAACGCGCCGGTACGCTGGCATGCGATGGTGCGCTACCCACAGCTTGCCCCTCTCGATAGTCGATCCAGGCGCGCAAAGCCAGCACTCGCCTGGCCGGAGCGCATCGATCCGCGACCGCTTGCATTGCCACTGGCAATCGTGACGGCGGCAGCCGTGCTACGCCTGTGGTCGATCGGGCTCGACGCGCAAAACCCTTTCTATGACGCCGCCGTGCGCAGCATGGGCCTGTCCTGGCACAACTTCTTCTTTGGCGCCCTCGATCCGAGCGGCAAGCTTGCGATCGACAAGCCGCCGGTGGACCTGTGGCTTCAGGTCGCCTCTACCAAGCTGCTCGGCTTTAACCGCACCGCGCTCGCGTTGCCGGAGACGCTTGGCGGGATCGCGGCCGTGGGGTTGCTGTATGCGGCTGTGACGCGTGCCTGCGGGCGAGTGGCGGGCGGGTTGGCCTCGCTCGCGCTTGCGGTGCTGCCGGTCGCCGTGCTCACTTCGCGCAGCGACACGATGGACTCGGTTATGAGCGCACTCTTGATCGCGGCCCTATGGTCGGCGATCGTGGCAGTTCAAACGTGTCACGTGCGCTGGGTTTTGTTGAGTGCGGCACTGGTGGGGGTCGCATTCGACGTGAAGCTCGCCCAGGCGCTGGTACCGCTGCCCGCGCTCGCGTTGATGTGGTGGGCAGTGTTCCGCCCGCGGAGCCGCACCCTGCTGATGGCGACAAGCGGGGCGGTGCTCGCGATCGTGGGGATGGCGTGGGCATTTACCGCTTCGCTGACCCCTTTGAGCGGGCGGCCGTTCCCGATGGGCTCACACAACGGGAGCATCTTCCGCGCGATGTTCATATTCGACGGCATCGACCGGCTCACCGGAGTCGCTCACGAAGCGACGCCCTATGGCTTCTCCAGTCCACCCGGCTTCACACGACTGCTGCGGGTGGGCTCGCCGCACTACGGGCTATTGGTCGGCCTGGAGTTGGTGGGGGCGCTCGCGCTGTTGATAGCCGCCGGGATACTGTGGCTGCGCGACCGCGATATCTCCCACGTTGGCCGCACCAGACGAGCGTCTGTCGAGAAGAACCAAAGCCAGGCGACGACTGGAGACCAAGACAGCCAGCACCGGCTCGTCGTTGGGCTGGTTGCGTGGCTCACGACTGCATATGTGCTGTTCAGCCTCGTGGGTCGTCTACAGCCGCGCTACCTGGAGGCGATGTCTCCCGCTGTGGCGGGCGTGCTCGGGATCGCTACCGCCTATCTGCTCGCGCGGGCCCCCAGCAGACGCGGTGCCTGGTTGTGCGCGAGCGGGCTAGCGATCAACGCGGCGTTCGCCGTCAAGACGGTGGGACTTAGAGACGCAGGGGTCCGTCTGTGCCTACTTGCCACGATCGCTGCGCTGGCATGCCTGTGCGTGGCCCGGTTGCGACAAATGTTGTTTCGCGTCAGGGCGATGGGGAGGCCACGTCTGCGCGCGGTATTGCTGGCGGTCGTCTCGCTCGCGCTGCTGGCCACCCCGGCGGAGGCTTCGATCGACCTGGTGGAAGAACACTCGAGCGACGCCAACCCCACCGGCTCGGGCGGTCAATACAGCGCCTATCTGCGTGCCCATCGCCACGGTGCCAGCTATGAGGCTGCCGCAGCCAATCCGCTGGCGGTCGTGGGTCTAATCGCCCAAGACGGGCAACCGGTGATAGTGCTGCGCAGCGTAGACGGTGTGCTCGTATCGGTGAGCGAACTAAGCCGTCTCGTTCGTGAAGACCGGGTGCGCTTTGCGATTCTTCCGCACCCATGTAGATCGGGCCGGCATTGCACACCCACAACCGCTTGGTCGGTGCGCCACTCAGTAGAGGTGCGCCCTGGGCTATACCGCTATCTAAAGCCTCGCCGAGCGCATTGAGCGGCTGGCCTGGCCCGCCATGGGCAATCCGCGTCTCGGCGCTTCGCGATCCAGCTATCGCGCAACGCGAGCCGTGTGGTGACTCGCAGCGTGATCCTTGCGATGACGATGACGATGGCGCTTGTGCTTCTTGTGCTTGCGGTGCTTGGCCAAGGAGCCAACGGGCCCGATCTTGTGACCGACGCCAGATGTCAGGAAGCCCATGATCTGGGGATTTGAGATGCGCGTGTATACGCCGGCGTAGTTGGCCTGGGCGCAGCCATTGCCGAAATCGACGAGTCCAGCCAGAACGTAATCTCCGGGCGGACGGGCGGGTATATCGCCGTCTACGACCAGCGGCCCGCCGCTGTCGCCGTAGCACGTGTCCACGTGAGAGTGTGCGCCGCCCGCGCAGATCATGCGCGCGGTAATCGTCTGTTCGATGGCCGCGTACTGTTCTTCACAGAGCGAGTCGGACACGAGCGGCATGTGCACCGAGTGCAAGCTGAGTGGATAGCTCGCGACATGGCCGGGAGCCGCGTTTACGTCCCCCCAACCACTGGCCAAGGCGGTGACCGCGGGACTGCGGTTGGGGTTTGCAGCGCCCGACGCGGCGCCCGGGTCCAGCGGCAACGGGGCGATCGGGTTCAGGCCATTGATGCTTGGCGCAGAACCCGACCACAGCGGATGGGCGAGTGTGAGCAAGGCAACGTCATAGTCGCTGGTAACCGGGTTGTAGTGCGAGTCGAACGTGCTCGAGGCCACAGGGTCGCGCACGCTTGAGGGTTCAGACGCATCGAGGGAGGTGGAGCCAGCAAGCACCTCCACGTCCGCCGTTGGTTCGGTTTGGGCGGGACCGGTCACACAGTGGGCAGCGGTAACGACGTGGGTCGCGTCGATGATGACCCCGCCACAGAAGAACCCGGCTGCCGGTGAGCCAGCACGAGGATCGTAGAGCGCGACTTGAAAGGGGAAGCTCGTGATCGATGCGCCTTCTCCGCCGACGATGCTCGCTTTGGCCCGCACCCCGGAGCCGGCATGCCTCCCAGAGCCGGCATCTGCGGACATAGTCATGCGCGCAAGCGCCGGCGGAGAGCCGCTCCGGGGTGGCTCGGCCCCTCCGCCAACGAGGCAAGCCACCCCGGAGATCGATGCGACGCACGCCAAGACCCCAATCATGAGCGTGAATCGCGTTTGACCCGAAGCTGTGAACCGACGCGACGAAATACTGACCCCTCAGATGAGTGTGTCTCCTCCCCTCAGTTGAGTGTAAGATACGATGTACTTCATTGACAATGCGTCCTTTGTCTGAGCTGCGTACCAATTTGACACGCACGAGGATCGGCGCGCCGAAAAGCACGTGAGCGATGCTTCCTGCGCATGCGCAGGAGCGCCTGAGGCTGCTTCTGATACATACGCAGAAGCAACTCGGGATGCCGACGGCGTCACGCGTAGAAGCAAGTTGGGGATGCCGACGGCGCCACGCGCGATAGCGACGTGAAGGTCAGCGGGAGCCCAAAATAGGGATAGCTGTTCGTACCTTGGAGGTCAGACCGCCATCACTGGCGGGAGCTACTCAGCTCAGTGGCTCAGAGAGCCGACAGCTCGGCCGTGATCTCACTCACAGCCGACTTGGCGTCACCGAAGAGCATCGAAGTCTTCGGGTCGAAGTAGAGTTCGTTCTCGATGCCAGCGAAGCCTGGGTTCATCGAGCGCTTGATCACGATCACTGAGCGGGAATCTGCCACCTCGAGGATCGGCATCCCATAGATCGGCGAGGACGGCGTGTTCTTAGCCGCAGGATTGGTCACGTCGTTGGCGCCGATCACCAAGGACACGTCGGTGCGCTGGAACTCTGGATTAGCGTCGTCCATCTCCTTGAGCTGGTCATAGGGGACGTCCGCCTCGGCCAGGAGCACGTTCATGTGCCCCGGCATGCGGCCCGCGACCGGGTGGATCGCATAACTGACCTCCACCCCACGCGACTCGAGCTCCTTAGTGAGCTCACGCACGGCGTGCTGGGCCTGGGCGACGGCCATGCCGTAGCCCGGGACGACGACCACACGGTTGGCGTAGGCAAGTTGGATCGCGGCGTCGGCAGCGCTGGTAGAGCGCACTGTGCCGTCATGATCGCCCGCGCCTTCAGCACCCTCGACGGCGCCGCCGCCGCCGAAGCCACCGGCCACGATCGAGGGGATCGAACGGTTCATGGCGACGGCCATCAAGTTGGTGAGGATCGAGCCTGAGGCACCCACGATCATGCCCGCCACGATCAAGGCCGGGTTGTTGAGCGCCATACCCGTAGCCGCCGCGGATAGACCCGTGAAGGCATTCAGCAATGAGATGACAACAGGCATGTCGGCGCCGCCGATCGGCAGCACCACGGCGTTGCCGAGCAGAGCCGCTACGACCAGCATGCCGATGAACAAGACTTCTGAGTGGGCACCAGCGACCAAGTCGATACCCGCCGCGACGGCGAGAATCAACAGCACCAGGTTGACGATCTGCTGGGCCGGCCCAAGCGAAATCGGGCGTCCCGGAAGGATTTCCTGGAGCTTGCCGAAGGCGATGTTTGAACCCCAGAAGGAGACCGACCCGACGATCGCGGCGAATACGGAGAAGATCGCCACATATGTCGGCACGCCCGGGCCGAGACGAACCGTTTCGCCCGCGATCTCGAACGTGCGCCCTCCATATGTCGAGCCGAGGCTGCGGAACTCGACCCAGGAGATGATCGCCACGGCGCCGCCACCCACACCGTTGAACAGAGCCACCATCTGCGGCATCGCGGTCATCTTCACCTGACGCGCCGCAGGGACCCCGACGGCGATGCCGAGCGCGAGCCCGAGCGCGATCAAGCCCCAGTTGCCCTCACCGGGGTTCAGGAAGGTCGCGATGACGGCGATCGCCATGCCGACGGCCGCGACACGGTTGCCACGCACCGCCGTGGTGGGCCCTGAGAGGCCGCGGAGCCCCTGGATGAACAGGGCGAAGGCAATGATGTAGAGGACGTAGATGAAGCTTTCGCTCTGCACGAAGCTCGTGGCGAGTGGCAGACCGCTCATGAGCTAGCCTTCCCATCCGTGCCGGCTTTCCCATCCGCGGGAGCTTTCCCATCGGGCGAGGTGTCCTCCTCGACCTGCTTTGGCTTGGGCCGCGACTTAAACATGTCGAGCATCCGGTCGGTGACGAGGAAGCCGCCGATGATGTTGATCGTGCCGAAGGCGACGGCGATCACAAGCAGGGCCTTGCTGAAGCCATCCAGTCCGGGGAGACCGAACAGCAGAAGGGCGCCAAGCAGCACGATCCCGTGAATCGCGTTGGTGCCCGACATCAGCGGCGTATGCAAGGTGTTTGGCACCTTGGAGATGACCACGAAGCCGATGAAGCCCGCAAGCACGAGGATCGCGAGATTGGTGGTGAGCACGCTCGCGAGCATCATGCGCCCGCTCCCCCGCCTGCCGTGCCGGCGCCGCCACCAGCTGCCTCAACCGCAGCCTTCGCGCCGGCGCCAACGATCTCCCCGCCGCGCACCGTGCACGCCCCGGCAACGATCTCGTCATCGAAGTCCAATTTCAGCTCGACCTCGCCCTCGGCGCCCGAGTGGGCGGGATCCTCTTTCTTGGCCACCAACAAGTCCAGAAGGGCCAAGACATTGCGCGCGAACAGCTGCGAGGAGTGCTCGGCCATGCTCGCAGGCAAATTCAGGGGCGAGACGATCTTCACATCGTGCTTGACGACTGTCTGGCCGGGCTCGGTGAGCTCGCAATTGCCGCCCGACTCTCCCGCCAGGTCGATGATTACCGATCCCGGCTTCATCCCTTCGACGGCCTCCGCCGTCACCAGCTTCGGCGCAGGACGGCCCGGCACGAGCGCGGTGGTTATGACCACGTCAAAGCCCTTGATCGCGTCCGTCAAAGCTTGCTGCTGGCGCGCACGCTCCTCATCGGTGAGCTCACGCGCGTAGCCTCCCTCGCCGCTTGCCTCAAGGCCAAGATCGAGCCATTGTGCGCCCAGCGACTGCACCTGCTCGGCCACCTCGGGGCGAACGTCGTAGCCGGTCGTGCGCGCGCCGAGGCGCTTGGCGGTGGCGAGCGCTTGCAGGCCCGCGACGCCAGCGCCGAGCACGAGCACCTTGGCGGGCGGGATCGTACCGGCGGCAGTCATCAACATCGGATAGAAACGCCCCATGTTCTCGGCGCCGAGCAAGGCCGCCTTGTAGCCGGCGATGTTGCTTTGCGAGGAGAGCGCGTCCATCGACTGGGCGCGCGAAATGCGGGGGATCGACTCCATCGCGAACGCTGTCGCTTTGGCCGAGGCAAGCGCACGCGTGGTCTGCGGGCTTGTGAGCGGCGCGAGAAAGCCGATCAAGATCGAGCCTTGCCCGAGCAGTCCAACCTCGGCCTCGCTGGGGGGTGAGATCTTGACCACCACCTCAGAGCGCCACACCTCACCTGTATCGGCACTCAGCTGGGCCCCTGCATCGCTGAAGGCGGCATCGGGCAGCAAGGCATCCGCGCCCGCGCCATTCTCGACCAGGACGTTTATGCCCTTGGCCTTCAACTTAGCTACGACCTCCGGCACGAGCGCAACTCTGTGCTCGCCCACGGCTGTCTCCTTCGGAACGCCTACCCGCATGAAGGCCGGGAAAGTATCCGATCTTGAGGACGGCACGCAGTCAGACCGCTCCCGCGAGCGCCAAGAGCGGCCGCGGGAGCGGCCCGATACGTTGCGCGCACGGGCGATCAGCCCGGCCATCTGCGAGACTCGAGAAGCCATGACGGTCAACCTGACGCGCATCTACACCAAGCTCGGAGACGGCGGTGAGACGCACCTCGGAGACATGAGCCGCGTGTCAAAGCTCCACCCCCGTGTCGAGGCTTATGGGACTGTGGATGAGCTCAACGCAACGATCGGCGTGGCGCTGCTGGCCCAAGACCTGCCCGCAAGGTTCGCGGAGTGGCTGGCACGCGTCCAGAACGACCTACTGGACGTGGGCGCCGACCTCTCGGTGCCCATACCGCCCGAGGAAGAGACAGACGCGACGCGCAAGGGTCAGGCGCGCCTACGCGTCACTCCCGAGTACGCGGGGTGGCTGGAGCAAGTCTGCGACGAAGTCAACGCACAGCTCGAGCCGCTGCGCTCGTTCGTGATCCCGGGCGGAACACCCGCTGCTGCTCACCTGCACATCTGCCGCACCGTGTGCCGCCGCGCCGAGCGCCGCGCGATCGCAGTCGAGGAATGCAATCCCGAGGCGATCCGCTATCTGAACCGCCTCTCAGACATGCTTTTCATCCTCGCTCGTGCTGCCAATGAGCACGAGCAGGGGCATGAGTCGCTATGGGCTCCAGGCGCGCACGGGGCCAGCTCCGCGCCTGGGTCCGCCTAGCCGAGAGCGCGCGTTCGCACGCGCATCGCCGTCCCGCCGCGAGGCACGCAGCGCGGCAAAGGCAAGCGCCGCCCAGAAGGTCGCGAGCAAATAACCACCGACGACGTCGCTGGGCATGTGCCAGGCGAGCACTAGTAGAGCTATGCCAACGGCGAGGGCAAACGCGCCGCCCAGCATCGCCACCGTCCTGCGACGAGCGGGGGGAGCGACGAGCAGTGCACACCACACGAGCGTCAAAGCAGCCGTTGCGTGACCGCTGGGCCAGGAGGCGTTGGCGATGTATTTCGGCCCGATCTGATCGTGGTGATGTGCAAGCAGTGGCTTGAGCAACTCGGCAGTGAAGGGCGCCAGCGGGAGCACGATCGCGACCGCCAGGGCCACCCAGGGCAGCCGCCTGCGCAAGGCGAGTACCACGAGCACGATGCCCCAGGTCGCATAGAACGGCGGATAGAGCAGGTCCAGCAAGGCGTTTGCAGGCGCTTCCACAAGCGGGCGGTTGAGGCGTGTGAAGTCGTACAAGGCCACCGCGTCCTTCACGTGTGTGATCGGCACGAGCTCGGCCAACACCCAGGTGAGCGCAAGCCCGACGAGACACAGCCCGGCGACGAGCAGGGCTAGGCGGGCCGCGCGACGGTCTGCGAGCGGGGCGCGCACAATCGTGGACATGCTTGAAGGGTAGGAGAGTGGCCGATCAAGGCGGTGCAATCGGAAATGGCTTGCCGGCCAGCGCGGTGAGCGCCTCCGCGGTGACCCACACCGGCGTTTGTGCACTCGTACGCGAGTAGCGCTCGCTCCCATCTGGCGCTGCCAAGCTCTCCAAGTAGGCAAGAGGTGAGCGGCTGCCCCCCCGTTTGACGGCGCCCACATTCACGCCTGCTGCACCGAGGCCTTGTACGGCCCATGCGGTCGACTGGGCGTTGGATTCGCCGCCGGACTGCTGGGGAAAGCCGCCATCGGGATTCTGCGCGCGACGTAGGTATGCGACCGCGCGTGTGACCACGGCGCTCGAGCGCCGGCCGCTCGCGTCGATCACGCCCTGAAGCGCCGCAGAGGTGTCATCCACGTCCTCGCCGGCCCCGCGACCGGCAAAGCCAAAGCCGCCATCGCGGTTCTGCTGGGTTGCCAACCAACGCCCCGCGGCGTTCACAATCGCGTTGTCGGCACTGGTGCCAGCAACACGCAGCGCGAAGATCGCAAACGCGGTGATGTTGACCAGGTGAGCAAACGAGCCATCGCTCGCGCGTTCGCGCAACAGCCCACCGAGAAGGTTCCTGCCTGGAAGAGCGGACGCAGGCAATCCACAAGCGTGCAAGGCGAGGATCGTGCGCTCGTAGTCGCCGGCACCTTCGAGCGTCGAGGCTTCGCTGCGAAGCGCAGCCAACACCGAATGACCGTTGCGCGTGAACGTAAGGGGATTACGTCCGGCAGCCGCGAGCCCCATCGCGGCCCAGGCTGAGTAGAGCTCGCTGCTGCGTTGCCCTGGAGCGCCACCAAAGCCGCCATTGCTGTCTTGAGCACGCTGGAGGTAGAACACCGAGCGAGAGATCTGACTGGGGAGGGCAGCGGGGTGAGCGAGAGGCGAGGAGGACCACGTGGGTGTTGGTATTTGCAAGAGGGGTGCCCCACGCGCGCGCGTAGGGTGCCCGATCGCGTAGATGCCTCCACACACGAGCGAGAGTGCGACGAGCGATGTGACCGCCGGCTCCCACGTGACCGTCATGCGGGCGCGCACACGACCGAGCAGGCGCGCTAGCTCGGGTCCGAATGCGAACCCGAACAGGAAGCTTGCGATCGTGTCGGTGACGTCATACGGCAGCGCTTGGCCCGCGGTGAGGAAGATCGCGGCTGGCGTGTGGCTGGCTCCAAGTGTCCAGGTGTACACATTCATGATCTCCTTGGCCACCAGCGCCATGATTGCGCACCCAAGCGCTATTCCAAGGCGCCCCATGTGCCGGCCGCTGAGCTTGCCCACCCCGGCGCCGGCGAGCCCGACGAGCCCCCAGGCGGCCATCTGCCACGGCGTGTAGGGACCTTGGCCAAGCATGATGTTCGAGGCGAGCATCCCGATCGCGCCGACAGCGAAGCCCGGTAGCGGTCCCAGCGCAAAGCCCACGACGAACGTCATCGCGGTGATCGGCTTCACATCAGGCAATGCCACGAACGCGTCGCGCCCGAGCGCGGCAACAGCCGCGAGCGTCCCCACCACGGCGGTCATTCGCGCCGAGGGACGCGAGCGCTCATAGGCGAGCCAGCCGACGACCAGCACGCCGAGCACGATCGCGAGCGTGGCAAGTGGCCAGCTCAACGCCGGCCCCTGTGGGCAGCCGGCGACAGAGCCACGGTGCCTCCGGATGCGAACGGCTTGCCCGAGGCAGCCCGGCTGCCGAGCAGCCTGGCGCCCGCCTCGGGCTCCAGCGCCTCACCGGCGCCGCCCAGGATCCGTGCGGTTTCGGTGGAGAAGTACCAGCCCCGGGCAAGCAGCTCCGCGGCGGGGCCGTCGGCAATCACACGCCCGTCGGCGAGCAGTACCGCGCGATCGGCACAAGCGGCGGCGAACTCGGGGTCGTGGGTGGCGACGATCACGGCCTGCCCGGTCATGGCCCGACGGTGAAGCTCGGCGGCAAGCAAGGCTTTCGCCTCGCGGTCCATGCCGCGCGTGGGCTCGTCCAGAGCAAGCACACCAGGCGGATTGCCCTCGCCCGTCGCGCGCCCTTCGGGTGCAACGATCGCCAGGGCCAACCGTTGGCGCTCGCCACCGGATAGGTCGCGGGGATTGCGCCCGGCCAGGCCCTCCAGACCCACGGCGGCAAGCGCCTCGAGCGATGTCTCATCCCCCACGCGCTCGTGCAGGAAGTAGTCGTTCGGGTTCTGGAGCAACAGCGCCACCCTCCCGGAGGCTTGCACGCGCCCTCGCGTCGGGTCGAGCAGGCCGGCCGCATGGCGCAGCAACGTGGACTTGCCCGCGCCGTTGCGCCCCATCAAAGCAACCGTCTCGCCCGCTTTCACGACCAGATCAACCCCGCGCAGTATCGCCGGGCCGCGCGGAACCTCGTACCAAAGCCCTCGTATGGCCAAGGGTACGCCTGCCCCTCCCCCAAAAAACCTGGAACCCGAACGACGACGCGGCCTCGCTTCCCGGCCATCGGCTGCCTTCGACTCGTTGCTAAGGACAGCGGCCGCTATCGGCTGCTCGCCCGCGTCCTCGATCAGCCCTTCGGCGCGCAGCGTGGCACGCGCCTGCTTGACCCCCACCGGCGCCGGGGCAAGCCCTGCCAGAGCGAACAGCTTCGCGCCCGGTGTCTGCAACATGGGAGCCTCGCGCCGCGCCCACTCCAGGAACTTCTCCGGAGCGCCATCGTGCGCGACGCGCCCTTCGTGCATCGCGATCACGCGGTCGGCCGCCGGCAGGCAACGCTCGAAGACGATGCTCACACAACACGATCGTCATGTCCCACTCCTGGTTGAGGCGGCGCAGCAAGCCGATCAGCTCGTCGCCGGCGACCGGGTCGAGCTGGGAGGTCGGCTCGTCGAGAAGCACCACGCTCGGGCGTCCCGCGAGCGCCGCGCCGAGCGCCACACGCTGCTGCTCGCCACCTGAGAGCTCATGCGTGGAGCGATCCAGCAGATGATCGATTCCGAGCGCAAGCGCCACCTCCTCCACCCCACGCGCGACCATCGCGGGTGTATGGCCCCGGTTTTCCAGGGCAAGAGCCAACTCCGAGCGCACAGAGCCCATCACAAGCTGCGTCTCGGGGTCCTGGAAGAGAACGCCTGTCATGGCCCCAAGTCGCGCAGGGGGATGCTCATGCGTGTCAAGTCCCCCAACTCTCACGCGCCCCGCGAACGATCCGCCGTGGAAATGAGGCACAAGGCCACAGGCGGCGCGCAACAGCGTGGACTTCCCATGACCGGAAAGACCTGCAAGTACACATAGCTCGCCTGGCTCGATCCGCAAGCTCACATCGTTGAGCGCGGGAGCGTGCGCGTCCGGATAGGAATAGGTGACGTGCTCGAACACGATCGAGCTCATGGCTCGATCCCCCTGCGGTCAACGAAGGGGAGCAGCATCGCCGCGCTTAGCACCGTCCCCAGTACGAGTACTTCAAGCACGCTCCCCGCTTTGATTTGCGGGTAGGCGCCGAAGGCCGCGACACCCGCAAGTCGGGCGCCGAGCGCAAGTGCCGCCAGGGACACGGCGGAGGCCGCGAACGCGACGTCGTGTCGCGACCAGGGAATCACACGGCGCCGAGCGCGCCTGGCGCTGGCAAAGCCACGCAGCTCGAGTGTCGCCGCCATGTCCATCGCGCGATCGAGCGAAGATCCCACGATCGTACTCAACAGGCGCAGTCGCGCGCGTGTGTGCGCGCGAGTGCGCACGCGCGAGGAGGGCCCATTCGTTGAGGAGAGCCCATTCGTTGAGGAGAGCCCGTCAGTGGTAGATCGCCTCCACGGGGCACCTCGCGTGCGCGCGCGCGGGCGCAGCGCATCCGACCGTGTGCGCTGCGCCTCGGCCAAGCGCCGCGCGTCGCCGGCGAGCACGGGGATCATGCGCGTCGCAAGCGAGGCCGTCAGGGCCGAGCGAAACGACAGCCTGCGCACCCCTCGCAGCAGCTCATCCGGGTCCACCGCGAGGCTGCCGAGCGTGGTGGCGAGCATGATCAGCGTGACCTTCAGCGCAATCACCAGGCCATACACGAGCGCCTCAAGCGTCAAGTTGCCCTGCCCGAACGGCCCGAGATCGCCGAGCCGTATGAACACTGTTAGACCATCCCTCGAGACGAGCACGTTCACAGCGACGATCGGCAAGGCCACGATCGTCGCGGTACGCAAGGATCGCACCAGCTGTCCTCCCACGCCCGCGCACGCACCCGCACACACGATCGCCCCCGCAAGCATCGCCAGCACAAGCGGATCTTCGATTGAGAGAGCCGCCAAGATCAAGGCGAGGATCCATGCGGCGCCCACGCTCGCACGTGCCGCGTGCAGGGGACTGGCCAGGCGGCGGTAGATGAGCGTGGTGGGCATCACCGCGATCAGTCCATGCCCAATCCGGGCGAGCCTCGACGTGTCTGGTCCAAGCTCATGCCTGTCACAAGCGAGTCCCGGCAGGTGGGTCTGGTCTCATTCCGCGGGCGTCGGTAGGGGGCGTGAGGCGCCACCGGCTTCTAGCGCCAAGGCGAAGCGGTCATGTAGCGCCGTTTCGGAGAACGCGTGAGCAGCAAGGCTCACGCCGGCTGCATCCGTGCCGGTCACCACCCATATGGGCTCCTCTTGGGCATAGCGCGTAGCAGCAACCAAGCCGGCTCCCACGGTGAGCGTGCGCGTGACCTTTCCGCCGGCGTTCAACAGCGCAAGCGACTGACCGTTGCCCGCGAAGCGCGCATACACGCCGCTGGCGCCCGGTCCCCGCTCGATCGCCTCGCTTGCGGGCGTCGCCCTGACCGCCGGCCAAGTGCCTACCAGGACGCGCAGTGTTTCGGGCTCATCGCCCGGGCCGATCGCAGCGATCGCGGCCGGCACACCGACCGCGCGCATGCGCGCCACGACCGTTTTGCACGCTTCGCCGCTCACTTCGGAGCATTCCACGCGCACCGGCAGGCGCTTGCCTTCGCTGCCATGCAAGAACGGCTCGGGGAAAGAGCCCACCACCGCTGGCACGTCCTCGGTCTGGCTCCAATCGTGCAGGTCCCACCAAATGTGGTCGCCAGCGTGCACTTTCGTGCTCGCCCCGCCCTTGGGCGCCTCGATACCGTTGACGTAATAGAACCAGTCGACGGGTTCCCCGGCTTGCGTCCCACCCGTATGGCCTTCGATGCTTTGCACGAAGCCACCGCCATAGCGGGTCTTTACCCTGTGGTTGCGCATGAGCAAGCTCAAGATGGTCTCCTGGCCGCGCACCTCGGGCGGGCCTTGGGCTCCGACCGGCCTCGCACCGAAGTCTTCGGTGACGGTGAGGTGGATGGCGCTTGGCGTGGCCCCGGGCCCGATGCCACAGCCGGTGAGCAACAGGGCTGAGACGCCCAGCAGACTGAACAAACGTCGTGTGAGAGAGCGCCATGGGCGCCCTCCCACACGGAGAGAGCCGATTGGCTCTCTACTTGACATAAAAGACAACCCTGGAGCTGCCCTGGTGAAGTGCCGAGTGATCGCCGGCCGCGTCCGTTGCCTGGATCTCGAACACGTAGCGCCCTGGCGGCAGCTTGGAGGGCAGCAGGTAGGAGAAGCTCGTGCCACCAGAGCTGACCTTGAAGAAGCTCTCATGGCCACACCGCGCTTTGACAAAGCGCTCCAACTTGCCACTGAAGACCCAACAACGACCGTGCCAGGAGCGATGCAGCCCGATCGAGATCGAGCTGATAGGCACCTTCGAGACAACTTTGCCCTTGAGCACACGCGGTGCATGTCGACGGGCATACACATGTCCCTCACGCACCCCACCCACATCGGCGACCAACGTCGAATGAACCTGTTCGGATTTGACCGGCCCAGTGGAGGGAGGAGCAGGACCGAAACCAAGCTTCGACGACGGGGTCCCACATGTGCCGTCCTCGCCTTCGTGGATGCAGATAGTCGTCTCAGTGCGAATCGCCGGCGGCCCTTCCGCGGAGGCACTCGCGCGCAGGGTGTCGGTAGCGTCGCCAATGAATTTCAGAGTGGTATGCCCCTGTGAGTCCGTCACCGCGCCAGTGCCACCACCACTCACGTTCGCGCCAACAGCCGGGGAGGCTTCGCCTTTGGGGTTGTACTGCTTGACAGTGACCGTGACAGCTTCGCCCGCATTGGCGCTCGCGGGCGCTTCGATGGCTAGAGGAGTCGGTGCCGGCACCGGACATGAGGCGCCATAGCACGAGGGGAAGAACAGCACCTGATCGCCCTTCTGCAATTCCGCTTCGCAGGCACCCACTTCTGATTCCTTGTCGTTGAGCCAGAAAGACCAGAAATAGTTCGCCGGTGCCGATTCTTCAAATTCGTGCGTCTCGCCCTCGATCGTGAAGATCGAGTACTGGTTGAATTTGGCTTCCCATGGGCCGCTCCAGTTGCCCGCCGTAGCAAGCTCTAGGGCACCGATAGCGCTGGTGCCGGGACAAGCGTCGGACGAGCTGCCGTCCTTGACGACGGAAGCAGTCGTCGTTGTGACGAGCGTAGGCAGGACCTTGGTTTCCGTGAGCCCCTCGACCCGAACGGTCACTTCGGCGGGCGAGCCCGCCGCAATGGCGGAGGCTGGGAGGAGCAGACAGAAGAGTGCGACGAGCAGAAGCGACGAGCGCGAGGAGATGCGCTTTTTAGACATGGAGCCACCCCTTTCCACGAGGGCTTGTGGGCTTGTGGTCGGAGGCAGGTTTCCTGGCTCCCGGGCCTACCTTTCGCGCCTTCCCGATCCGCAAAGCGGCCGATCAGTGGCTGCGCTTACGCGCCGCGATTGGCATCCCCAGTCACAGTGGCGGGTCCACGTCGGATTCGCACCGACTTCCCTTTCCACCGACCGTATGGACGGACGTAGCCTACAGCGTGGCGAGATCTGAATCGAGGCTCGCGAGCGCGCTCTGGGCGCGCTCGTCGAGCGTCGTGCGCTCGGAGATCAGCCGGCGTGCGTGATCGAGGTCATCTGAGCGACCGAACGTGAGCGCCGCGCGCACACGGCCGTCCTTCAGGTACCACGTGGTGAACCTGCCCTCCTCGTAGGAGCCGCGCACGATCTCCTCGTCCCACTCATAGGCAGGACCGACGTACTCGAGCTCGCCCCAGTCACCGAGCACCGAA
Organism: uncultured Solirubrobacterales bacterium; assembly: GCA_963731565.1. GTDB lineage: Bacteria > Actinomycetota > Thermoleophilia > Solirubrobacterales > Solirubrobacteraceae > Palsa-744. The sequence goes on along the minus strand of CAVSWG010000001.1, from coordinate 1,906,359 downwards.
TAGAAGTAGGGCACGACCTCGTGCGGCACGTTCCCCCCGAGCAGGTTCAGGGCGGCGGTCTTACCGTGATTGAACGCCACATCCCAGTGCTCGATGCGCACATGGCCATCGTGCAACGGAGAGTCGTACTCGGCGATGTCGCCGGCCGCGAAGATCCCGGGCACCGACGTCTCCAGGCCCGAGGAGCACAGTACCCCCCCTCGCTTGCCAATCTCCAGTCCCGCTCGCTTGGCCAAGGCTATGTCCGGCATGACGCCGGCCCCTACGACGACCGCATCGGCGGCCAACTGGAGTCCCTTGCTGGTCACGACCTTGCCGACCCGCCCACCTGTACCCGGCCGGGTATCGCCCTCGAAGCGCTCGAGCTCATCTTTGCCATGGATGGCGATGCCGTGGGATTCGAGCAGGCTTTGGAAGAAACCCCCGGCCTGCTTGCCGAAGCCACGTTCTAGGGTGGCTTCCTCTTGCATCACGATCGTGGCTTTCTTGCCCATCAATGTGAGCGAGGCCGCGACCTCGCAACCAATGTAGGAGCCGCCGATCAAGACGACATTCTCAGCATCGGCCACTCCCTCGCGGATCGTGTCGGCGTTGCCAAGCGTGCGCAGGTAGTGGATCTCCTCGAGCTCGCAGCCAGGCACGTTGAGACGGCGTACATTGGCGCCGGTGGCGATCAAGGCCTTGGCGAAGCTCACTTCCTGCTTGTCAGAGAGCTTGGCCGTGCGCGCCTCCGCGTCGAGGGACACGACGCTTGTGCGTGTGAGCAAGTCGACCTTCTGCTCCTCCCACCAGTCATTCGGCCTGAACAAGGGCTCCTCGCGGGTCTCCTCGCCGCGCAGGTAACCCTTCGAGCACTCCGGTCGGTTATAGGGCGGATCAGGCTCCCGTCCGACGAGCAAGATCTCCCCCTCGGCGCCCGACTCGCGCAGCCAGCGCGCGCAGTTGGCCGAAGCGAGACCTCCGCCGATCAACAAGAACTCGACCTCGCGCGTGCTCACACAGCGCACCTTACAACCCTGGCGGATGCCTCACTGACCAATGCGCCCAGGTCGGGATGTGGTCGAGGATCCGCCAGCGGGGACCGTCTTCCTCGCGGTTGGGGCCCACGTCGGTGCCATTGTGGGATGTGTCGAGTCGCAGTCCAGCGATCACCATGAACACGTGATCGGTGGGAGTGGTCGTCGAATATATGGTCACCCACCGCCCCGGCCCATGCTCGCCCCAGTTCACATAGTCCTGGGCAAGCGGGTTCGTGCGCAGGATTTCGCCGATCCGGCGTACCCCGGAGCGGTAGAGCACGTAGTTAACGGTGCTCGAGCAGTCCTCACTTTCGGCACCCAAAGGGTCTGGATGACCGGCCGGCCCATACGGCAGATCTTGAAGCTCGTTACCGGCAATAACCATTGCTTGCACCGCCGGTGGGGCCTGCGCGGGCACAAGTGCGAGGTGAGGGTCGATAGGCGACAGCACGGCTTGTATGCCCGAAGTGAACTCAACCTCGCCCACACCGGGCCATTCGGCGATCGAGATCTCTGATGGGCTGGAGACGCTCGACTGCGCCAAGCCACGGTAGAGCGAGGCCCAGTGCTCCACCTCCGATACGTACCAACCGGCATGGTTATAGGCGAATATGGCCTTTCGATAGTCGCCCGGCGCGCCCGAAGCGTGAAGATAGTTCGCCATTCCAAAGACGGCATCGGTGGGATCCCAGCGGTCTATTCGGCCGTCGCCGTCGCCATCGACCCCGTAACGGCTCCAGGTCGATGCGAGGAACTGTGCCGGGCCGCCCGCACCGGCCGAGTTGACCGCGTTCTCGTGTGTGCATGAGGGATCGGGATCGCGGCCATGATCACACTCCACCTTGCCGATACCCGCAAGGATCGCCCAGTCCAGGCCATAGCGCTGGGCCGCCCGCTGGTAGAGACTCAGGTAGCGCGCCGGGATTTCGGCCTCCGCAAGCTCAGAGACAGCAAAGGTGGTGGGGTCTCCCCTGACAGACACTCCGTTGACACCCGCGAGCGCAGCGATCAGCATCAGCGAATAGAGACCCAGCATCCCACCGATCGCTGCCAACCAACCCACGAGCTTGACCGTCGGCCGGCCAGGCAAGGCTGAGACATGGGCGAGCGCACCGGCGCTCACCGGGGCGGCCCGTATCCGAGTTGACGCTTGCGCCTTTCCGCGACCGCACGAGCGTCGTCCATAACGGTCGATCTCGGGCGAGTGGCTTTACGCGCAAGGTTCCGCCCAGCGTCGTTGCCAGCCACAGCGTCACTCTCAGGCAGCCTGGAGCGTGAGCTCTTGTTGGGCTCTCTCAGGAATGAAGTTCCATTAACGTGCGCACGCTGCTCGAGCGCACGATCGAAGTCCTTGTCCACCCTCCCTGGCTCGCAGCTCCCAAGCTGAGACGCGTCTGAGCCGGTTACCCCCCTGGTGGCCACCCCATGGTGGCGTGAACGCACCGCGAGCTCGCGGTCGATCCGCAGGCGCGCTTCACGGCGTGCGCGAGGCGCGAGGCGCTCGTACTCCTCGTACCCATAACCCGCGAGACCCGCCAGGGCCGGATAGTCGCGTCGCTGCGTCCCAGCCCGCGCTGCACGACTCGGGGGCAGGGCGGCCTGTTGGTCGAGGAACCGTGCACGCTGCTCACGCTGCCCAATTGTGTGGCTGGAGCCGCTAGCGCGTCGCATGGTGTGGCCTTCGGCGACGATGCTTCGTGCTTGACCAAAGGATCTTTGCTCGCGCGCAAGCTTCGCGCCGACACGCTGCTCACGGACCGCCAATCGGGCCGCTCGCCGCGAGTCGCCTGTCGCCAGCGCGGTCTGTCGCGCACTACGCACACGTTCGAGCTGCGCGCGCATCGAGGACAAGTGCTCTTGGACGTGCGGGCTCCCCTGCATGCGTGCGTGCGCGGCACGGTGGTCATGATCGAGCGTGTGCACAGCCTGCTCGTCAGCTCGTCCGCTCACCGTCCGACGTGCCACGCGGTCGCCCTTTCGCAATCGCTCGGAGTTGGGCGCAGGCGAGAGAATCCTGCGCTTGGCCCAAGCTGTCGAGCGGGCAATGGCCGTCGATTCGAGGTTCCTTCCGGTTCGACCTGTCGCCGAGTGGCGCGACGCCGTAGCCGACGCACGGCCCCTGTTCTGTAGGAGTGCCATGGCTTGGTGGCGCTTGAAGAAGAGTGCCCACCAGAACGCTGAGATCAACAGCCACTGCGTCCACCAACCGAGAAATTCGAGCGAGACCAGCATGCGTTGCATGCTCAACAGCGCGCCGAGTAGAAATGAGAAGAGCAGCTTCGAGACGACCGACCCCAACAACCTGGTCGCCCATCCCCCGAAGACCGCGCGCCCGCTGTCACCGAGCGCAGGCGCCAATACTGCAAAGGGCGCCAGCAGGAGCAGGAAGAGACTTACGATCGCGGCCGACACAAGTCGCAACGCGACCAACCCGAACAGCATTGTCATGCCAAGCACACCGCCCGCAATCAAGACGACACCGATCATGCGCGGAAAAGTTCCATCGTCCGAGCGGAACTCAGCCTGCGAAGCGGTCGAACCGCGACATTTGGTGTCGTCTTCGGTTCCACACAGGACCCGCAGTAGCGAGCTCTTTTCTTTGACCGAATTCCGTTCGCCGCGGTTGGCCGGGAACGCCAGGAACAGCTTGCCGTTTGTGTCGGCCTCCCCCACCAGCTCACCACTGCGCTGGATGGCAAGCGTCGAAGCGCCCTCCGTAGACGTGCACGGATGGCTGGCAAAGCCTGGATGACAGCTGAGCCTCGTCCGCTGTTGGGCGACGATCCGCATAGCGGCCTTTCGCAGGCTTGGATCGAGCAGAGATGGATCACTGCACCAGTGCACGTTGCCGAACTCCAGGTAGCACCAAGGCATTTCGATCGCCCCAGAGAACAGAGCGCGCATGCTGTCGGCGAGCGTTCTCGGTGCGTTTGTGGGGGTGCCCTGGGCGACCGCGCCAAGCGTCCCAAGGCTTGCTTGGTTTGCCCATCGCCCGAGCGCACCTACCGTCCCGAGGGGGTCCATGATCACCCATAGCCCGAGCGCCATCATCGCGAGCGTCGCCAGGGCCTGGCCAAGCGTCTCCGTCACGCGACGGCGGAGGAGCCCTTTATAGAGCGTGAGCATGGATGCCACCGCCAGGACGAGCACGAGCCATGGATCTGTGAAGCTCGCCTGTGTCAAGCGCAGGGTGCGGGTGAGGCCGCCCATCGTCGCGGAGTCGAGCAGTTCTAGCGTGAAGCACCACTCGAGTAGCACCACGAGCGCATGTACGACCCACACGAGCGCGTTCCACAAGGGCTCGATGAAGACATCCTGGATCACTGAGAGCAGGCCCCCTTTGCTGAGCCCGAACGTACCGACATCAATGTGCACGTCGAACGCGTAATTGTTGGTGGGGGCAGACCCGCCGACGAACCCTGAGGTTTGACAATTGCTCTGCGCGGCCCCCGAGAGCCCGCTCGCAGAGCTCTTGCAGAGCGGACTCCCCAGGCCGTTTTCCACAAGCTGGTCGCCTTCGGCCGAAGGCACACCGGCATTTTCGTTTTCGTGCCCGAACGTAGTCGAACCGATTGGAGGACCACTCGGCGCACGCTTAACTACAGCTTTAAGCGTTCCACGCAACCCAGGAGCTGCCGGGGCCTGTCCGGCCAAGCCAAGCGACACGGCAACAGCCGCGATCGCTGTGGTCCTTCTCGCAAGCGCAACCGTCACAAGGCTTTCGCCTGCGGCGTCGTCGAGAAGGCGCGTAGCAGCGAGGGAGCCACCACCTCTACCTGGATGGCCTCCACTCGTCCGCTATGGTCGCGCAACAGGCAGCGACCAGCCTCCATCTCGAGCAGGCGCTCCCTCGCTCGGCGGTCTTCGGGGTCGAGCCCAAGCAACGTGAGAGCGCGTGCCGCCTCGGCCTCCGAGCGCATCCCGAACACGAAGGTTGCGCCAAGTAGGTTCTCGAGCGATTCGCGCTCACCTATAAGCGCGTCTGTCACAAGTTGGGTACTCACAATCGGCACCGCGAGCTCTGAGCGTCCCATGCGCTGTAGGGAGGCAAGCAGCGTGCGACCGACTGGATCGCCCAGCAGCCGCCAACCCTCGTCAAAGGAGAACAACTTCAGGCGATCGCGCTCGTGTGACATCAAATGCATCGCGAACATCGCGATCAACCGCACAATCTGTACGCCAACGCGCTCGGCCTGTGTGTACTCCGCGCGCGGCGTCCCGGGCTCAGGTCCGGGAAGGTCGCGAATCGGAATGTAGGTGACCTGCTCACGCCCGAATGGAGGGAGCGTCACATCGGGATCGGCGAATCCGAGCTGAGTGAGCCCAGAGCGGGCATAGACAGCAAGTGCGACGCCCACTTGCGCGTCGGTGTCTTGACCCTCGCATAGAACACGCACTACCTCCGTGCAGGTCGGCTCACGCGCTCGTCGCACAACCACGTCCACCGCCGCCACGACTGCCGTCTCCCAAGCTGCCTCGGCTCGGCTCGGAAGCAAGTCGCATAGGAAGGAGACGGCGGCGTCCTGGCGCAGATGCTCCGGGGCGACCCTTAGCGGATCGAGCATTCCGCGCAGCCTGGGGTCCGGGCGCAACGCGATCGTCTCAGCATGAGGCGCCACCTCCTCGAGCAAGTGGAAGCGATGATCGCCCTTCGGATCGCAATCGATCACACGAGCGCCTTGAAGGAAAGCCTCGTACTTGAGCTTCTGCGCAAGTGTGGTCTTGCCCGAGCCGAGCGCGCCGACACTCAAAATGGCGGTGTTGCGATCCCGCTCTGAGCCCTCGCGCAGGTTGAAGCGCACAGGCTGGCAAGAGCCAGTGAGTGTGTGTCCGAGATAGAAACCACGCTCCGAGCCCACCGCGTGAGTCGCAGTCGGCATCATCGCCGCGACCTGCTCCATCGTGAGTGTGTCGTCGTAGCCGGAAATGCGTGTCCGCTGCCCCGGTAGCTGCTGGATGAACAGGGCCAGCTGGTCGCCCAGCGGACGGTGCAGCCGTATCTCACCGTAGGCCCGCCGGCACATTTCCACCCGTTCTGCAAGCTGCCGCTCGTCCTCCGCGCCGATCGCAAGCGCAAGCGTCGCGCGCATCAGCGGCGGGCGGCTCGACGCTTGTAGATATGCGAGCAGGTCGCGTGCCTCCTGAGTACGCTGATAGCCGAGGTCCGAGACGCCTTGGTCCCCATCAGACTCGGCACGTAGGATCTGGTCTGCGTCCTGGACTCGTCGACGCGCGATCCGCAGCGCGAGCTCATTGGGCAGGAAACGTGCATTCAGTGACAAGTCGACAGGGAAAGGGAGGCTTTCCGGTGCGGCAAACATCAACTCGACGCGGGCTCCCGGAAATGTGGCTCGCTCGGGCAACGCGCCAAGTACCAGCTGGGCCTGCCAGCTAACACCCAGCTCCGAGTCGACGCGCAACGCGCGTCCGCGATGCTCGACATAACCATCCATCCAGCGCACTACGTCCCCCTCAAGCGGCGCGAGCAGCGCCTGTCCGTTGCGCTCGAATGCAAGGGCGCGCGGCTCGTGCAGCCCATCGACCTGCGGCTCCCCAAGACCACGGCAAAAGGCGCGGCGCACAAGCCATTGCAGCTCGACTCCACGCGCCGGGCGCGCACTCAGGAAATCTCCCAGACGCGCATGAACCTGATCGGCCTGCATACGCGCACGCTCCAGCTCAGGCGCTGCGAGCAAACGCCTGTCGCGCATTGAGAGGGCTCGCCGGAGAGAGAGCAACCACTCGCGCGGATGCTGTTCGGCCGCCTGTGAGACATAGCTTGAGACGTCGCGCTCTGGATCGCGCAGACTGACCAAAACGAAGACCAACGGCTGCAAGGCGCTGACTTTCCGCAGGTGCTCCGCATGCTCGTTCGCGTAGCGTGTGTTCGCTCGTGTGTGTGGTCCCGTGCCCGCGCGGAACAGTTCATTGAGGTAACCGTCAAGATCCCAACCACGTCCCACTCGTAGGATCTGCACGTCTGCTTCCAGCGTTTCGAGAGCTCCCATGAGCGTGAGTAGACGGGTGCGCTTTGTCTCCTCCGAGAGCCACTCATAGGAGGAGCTGGCAACGAAGAACGCGGCCCACACATCGGCGAGACTCTCGCCGAACACCAGATTTCCGTAGACAAAGGAGATTGGCGATTTCACTTGCGAACCTCCAGACGAACCCCATCGGCCAGAGCGATCACCTGGCCATGCGCTGGCTTCGCGTGTCCGGGCAGGCCCGCGAGAGTCACGTTTGGAGCTCGCATAACCCGCCCGAGCGGACCGGGTCGCAATTTGGTGCGAACATGTGCTGCGTCGACGAGCACCGCCCCCGGTCCTGTGTAGCGCAGGCGTCGCAGGTGTGCATCCGAGCCGTCCGCCAGCACGACCAACTCGTACAAGCGCCAACGCCGGTCCGCAGCGACACAGGGACGAAGCCCGGAGAGCTCGTGTGGCCCGATCGCATAACGAAACAGCGCAAGCGCGGCGAGGTGAAACGAGCGCCCCTCGATCTTAATCAGGGTGAGCAGCGCCGCCACCGTACCGGGTATAGCCACCTCACGCGCATACCACGGAAACATCCGCGTGAGCACACCGATCAACGGCAAACTCCTCGCAAGCAGCATCACTATGAGAACCGCTAGGAAGTAGACGATGCCACGCAGCGGCACACCTCCAGGGTTGAGTCTCAGTCGATCTACTCGATAGATGCGTCGCTCGAGGTCGAACACGTTCCTGTAGGAGCGGATCTCGGTCATGGTTTCGCCTCAGGAGGTTCCGAAGAGTGAATTGACTGTGTTGTGCAATACGTTCACTCCAGCCGGCGTGGCGAGCAGTATCGCTATCAGGCCGACCGCGAATATGCCGGCGGCCTCCTTGAAGTCACGCCTGAAAGCGAGCACGATCGATGCAATGGCGAAGCCGAGCGCGATCAGGCTCATCGCGACCTTCCGACCGGTTTCGCCTGCCTTGGTGGCTGCCGATTCAAGCGATCCCGTCCCTTCATTTGTCGCTACGGCGGCGACCAACGGTGAGGCCGTTTGCGCGGTGTTGCTAACGCTGGAGGCCGCAGCCAACGCGGGAGCCGCTACAAGCGTGAAAGTCACAGAGGCAGTTGCGAGTGCCAGCAGCCTGGTGGTGCGCCTGAACGAGGCTCGTGGATGAAGGGGTGTGTCGCTGCGCATGGTCGTCTCCTTTAGATGGTGGTGTAAGCAAACCGATCAAAACCGGATGAATCGCTTCGAATAGGCCCAAAGCGACTCGTGTGCTAGCTGTCTGGATTCATCTGAATCCCTGATACCTCCCAGCGCCCGGCTCTCGAGATGACGCCAAGCTGGTAGCCGAGTGTGTATTGGGCACCGCGCCGATCACGGGCGCGCACGAGCGCTAGTACCGAGAGACCGTTTGAGGACCAGCTCAAGCCGTCTATGGCCTGCAACTCAAGCGGTGCTTCCGGCAGCGATACGCGCGCACCCGTACTGAGGTCTGCATCAAGCTCTGATTCGGCTCCTGCGAGATAGTTGCGCATGGCTCGCGTCACCACCGTAGTGAGTGCCGGGTCTTCGATTTCATGCATGTGAACGGAGAGTGCGGCCGCCGTCGAGGCGGGGGCCCCCACGAATGCCGGATATTCACCCAGCGCCAGGCCACCCCCTGACTCACGCACCACATTCACCGTCAAATAGAGCAGGCCGTCGCTGTCTGTTTGGGCGGCGATCGTGTAAACATGATCGTTCGGGGACGAACTGCTGGCCTGCACGACCTGCGTCCATTGGACGTGTTGCTCCCCGCTTTCGGGGGGCTGAAAGCCCGCTTCGGCTTCCGTTGAGGAGCTGAGATAGGGGGCAAGGGCCAGTCTGTGAGCTTCCGGATCATGTGAATCCCAGGTGAGATAGCGGCGCGCGAACAGCGAAGCGAACCCTTCGGCGGCACGATCGACAAGCGCCGATCCTGGTGGCGTGGCTTGCGCAACCACCGGCACAGGCGGATCGACGACAAACCGTGCGCTTGCTAGCAAACCCATGACGGCCAATCCCTGCAACAGGTAGCGCGGCAGCTCGCGTGCAAGGCGCATTCTCCAGATCGATCGTGGCGTGACCGTCACGCTTGGACGATGGTTGGCCCTCGGCATGGTCAACGCTCAAAGTCGAACTCGTCATCGCCCGACGAGGCTTCAGACTGGGAAATGGATGCCAGCCCGCTGAGAGGCGGCGCCGGAGCCATCGAAGTCCTCAATTGAGTTAATTTCTCGGCACCGTGGTCGAGTCGGCGCGTCGCCTGCAACATCAGCTCGTCTCGCGACCGCTTCCTCGCTGACAACTTAGCTTCCGATTCGCGACCAAAAGGACTATCCCCGGATTCGGGGGGCGCGGCCTCTGTCGAACTGGGTGTTCGGGCCGGCGCGCTTCGCAAGGCGCCAGTCCCTCGCGGCGAAGCCCGATGGGACATGTTCACGACGACCAGGCCCACCGCTCCAATCGTTACCCCGATGAGCAGTCCCAGCCCTATCAACCGGCCCTGGCCCGAGCTATGGGAGGCTGGTGAGGCCAGGGCGACGCGACTGTCCCGCTCAACGCTGTCGCTCTCGCTCACATGAGGCTGCTCACTCGTTGGCCGGTCCTCGGCAGCGAGGTACTCATCTTCTCCGTACACGCGGTAGACCTCGCGCGGTGCGCGCTGCCAGGGCATCATGGGCACGCGCCTGAAATAGTGAACTTTGCCACGCAGGCGACCGGGAGCAAGGATGGGGAGATATCCCGCTCCCGGCCGCTCACGCGCGGATGGGATGCGCCGCGTGATCGTGTCGGCAACCGATCTCCGGCGTCCCAAAGGACGCGCCTATGTGTGGGGCGAGGGATGGTCATAGGTAGGTCCTTGCTCTCTAATCCGACGCGAAGCAGAAAATGAGACAGATGAATCTGAGTCGTTCGATCGTCTATCGAGAGTTCGTGTGAGCCGGGCACGAGCACGTTGGGACACCTTGCGGTACTTCTCAGCGGACCAACCGTGCTTGCGACAGAAATCTGCGCATGCCATGTCACACGAAAGCTGACTTCTCAACAGGAGTCGCTGGTCGGGCGAGAGCTCGTGCGAGGCATCGCTGATGAGACGCAGATCTTCGTGCATCAGGGCGAGTCGCTCCACGTCGGCGCGTGGGTCGACGATCTCCACACCGCAGTCCTCGAGCGAGGCCGCCGTTGCGATCGCCGCCTCGATCGGGCTGCGTCCACTCAGCGCGCGGCGGCGGTCGTGGATCCGGGATAGGAACCTCTGCTCGAGTGCTTTGCCTATGTGGGCAGGACTGGCAAATCCGCTTCCATCCCTGGCACGAGCCAGCAGCTCGAGCGTTGCCTGGCTGTAACAGTCCTCGAGGTCCTCGCGTCCGAGCCGGTGACGGTGAACACCGAGCAAGAGTCCACGACGCGAGCGGGTCACCAATGCCACCGCCTCGCCAGGATCGAGCACGCCAAATCCCGGGCTGCCGGCTGTCGTGGGGAGCTCGAGAAGTCGTCTGGGACCCTCTTGTCGGGTAGACACGCAAGCATGTCGGTACAAGTGGCTCGCACACCCCCCTCCCAATTTTTCCGCGACCGGCTGAAAGCCGTGGACCTCTACCAGCAGCGCACTCGCGGGCTCCGCTTCGTTATCGCTGTCTTTAAGCGCTTCGACGATGACCAGGGAAGCCAGATGGGCGCTCTGATCGCCTACTACGGGTTCTTCTCGCTGTTCCCGCTGCTGCTCGTGTTCGTGACCGTGCTTGGTTTCCTCCTTGAAGGCAGCCCGAGCACACAGGCCAGTGTGCTGCACTCGACGCTCAGTCAATTCCCGATCATCGGCACCCAGTTGCAGAGCAATGTGCATTCGCTGAAAGGCAGCGTCCCGGCGCTCGTGGTCGGGCTGCTCGGAGCTACGCTGGCCGGACTTGGCATAACCGGGGCGGCCCAGAGCGCGCTGAACAAGGTGTGGGAGATCCCGCGCGCACGCCAGCTCGGCTTTCTGGCCTGGCGCGTGCGCGGAGTGGGACTGTTGATCGTGTTTGGCCTGCTCACGATCATCTCGACTGTGGCGGCCGGCTATGTGACGGCTCAGACGACCGGGATCCTCGGCGTCGTCATCGGCATAGTCGTGGCGCTGGCGGCCAACTTGGCGCTGTTCTTTGCCGTCTTCCGGCTACTCACAGCAGATGAGATCCCCACCCGCGACTTGATTGCTGGGGTGATCGTCGCGGCGATGCTCTGGCAGATCCTCCAGCACGTGGGCGGGTTCTACGTGGAGCGTGTGGTGCGCCATGCGAAGGACACATCGGGCCTGTTCGCGTTCGTGCTCGGTCTACTCACGTGGCTGTACCTGGGCGGGCAGGTGACCTTGATCGCAGCCGAGGTGAACGTCGTACGCGCCAGGCGCCTATGGCCACGCAGCCTGCTAGGCGGCGACTCGGACGGCGCAGAGGACCCTGGAGCGACTCAAGGACGGAACAGCTCATAGCGCCATCTGCACGCCGTATCGAGCAGACCTGGCCAGGCCCCTTGAAACAGACTAATACGCCGCTATACTAACTATCAATTCGTAACCTCATATGGAGCGTATAGCGATGGCTTCAACTCCCTCACCCTCTTCACAAAGCCCCCAGCCCCCCGAGCCGCAATCCAAGCCCGTGCTGCGTCTGATCCCGCTTGACGACACGGTTGTGTTCCCGAGCATGGGCATTACTTTGACGATCGATGTCGGCGATGACGAGCGCGTGGTGCTCGTACCGCGCCACGAGAACGAGTTCCTCGAGGTGGGCACGATCGCCGAGGTCTCCGAGCAGCTGCGCCTGCCCGGGGGCGCTCACGCGGTAGCGCTCTCCGGCGAGCACCGCGCATTGATCGGGGCTGCTCAGACCGGACCCGAAGGCGAGCTGCGCGTGGAGGTCGACGAGCGTCCTGACGACGTACCGGTCGACAAGCGCACGCGTGAGCTTGAGCGCGAATACCGTGCAGTCGTCGAGGAGATCCTCGAGCTGCGCGGTGACGACGGGCGAATCGCGGCATTCCTGCGCGCGATAGTGGAGCCCGGCCCGCTGGCGGACTCCGCCGGCTACTCCCCCAACCTGACCTACGAGCAGAAGGTTGAGCTGCTGCGCACACTCGGCGTAACGGACCGGCTCGAGCTGGCCGTGAAGCTACAACGCGACAGCCTGGCCGAGCTACAGGTACGCAAGCGCATCCGCGAGGACGTGCAGGAGGGCGCAGACAAGCAACAGCGCGAGTACTTCTTGCGCAAGCAAATGGAGTCGATCCGCAAGGAGCTCGACGAAGACGAGGGCTCACTCGTGGAGGAGTACCGCGCGAAGATCGAGGCCGCGGAGATGCCCGAGGAGGTACAGGAGCAAGCGCTCAAGGAGCTTGGTCGCCTCGAGCGGATGGGCGAGCAGACCGGTGAGTCGAGCATGATTCGCACCTATCTGGACTGGCTCATCGCCGTGCCATGGGGCAAGCGCTCTGAGGAGCACTTGGACCCAGTCGCGGCACGAGCGGTGCTCGACGCTGACCATGCTGGTCTAGAGGACGTCAAGGACCGTGTGACCGAGTACCTGGCCGTGCGCAAGCTGCGCCAGGATCGAGGCATCGAGGCAGACCCCAAGTCCGGAGCGATCCTTACCCTGATAGGTCCTCCGGGTACCGGCAAGACCTCGATCGGTGAGTCGATCGCAAGGGCCACCGGTCGCGAGTTCGTGCGCATGTCGCTCGGTGGTGTGCGCGACGAGGCGGAGATCCGCGGGCACAGGCGCACCTACATAGGAGCGCTGCCTGGACGATTGGTGCGCGCGTTGCGCGACGCCGGCACGATGAACCCCGTGATCCTGCTCGACGAGGTCGACAAGGTTGGCGCCGACTGGCGCGGAGACCCATCGGCCGCGCTCTTGGAGGTGCTTGACCCGGCCCAGAACCACTCCTTCCGCGACCACTACCTGGACGTGGAGCTGGATCTGAGCCAGGTGATGTTCATCGCAACGGCGAACGTTGCCGACACGATTCCCGGACCGCTGCTTGACCGCATGGAGGTGATCCGCTTTGACGGCTACACCTCCGAGGAGAAGCTCGCGATCGCCAAGGGCTACCTGTGGCCGCGCCAGCGCGACCGCAATGGTCTGCGCGAGGACGAGGTGAGCGTCTCCGACGAGGTACTGCGCACGATCGTCGCCGAGTACACACGCGAGGCCGGCGTACGCAACCTCGAGCGCGAGCTCGGCACAGTGCTGCGCAAGACCGCGACCCGGATCGCCTCGGGCGAGGTGGAGCCACCTGTGGAGATCGATTTGGACACCGTGCGAGAGGCGCTCGGACGCCAGAAGTTCTTCCAGGAGTCGGCGTCGCGTACAGCGGTACCGGGCGTAGCGACGGGCTTGGCGGTCACCGGAACCGGCGGAGACGTCCTGTTCGTCGAGGCGACAGCCATGAACGGCAAGGGCGACCTGCTGTTGACCGGTCAGCTGGGCGACGTAATGAAGGAGTCCGCGCGCATCGCGCTCTCCTACGTGCGCAGCCACGCTGAAGAGCTCGGCATCGAAGAGAGCGCTTTTGAAGATCACGAGTTCCACGTGCACGTGCCGGCTGGTGCCATCCCCAAGGACGGCCCTAGCGCAGGTGTCACGATGGTCACAGCGCTGGCGTCGCTGCTCTCCGGCAGGCCGGTTAAGCACACGGTCGGCATGACCGGCGAGGTCACCCTGCAAGGTCGTGTGCTACCGATCGGCGGGCTCAAGCAGAAGGCGCTCGCGGCTCACGCGGCCGGTCTGACGGACGTGATCCTGCCCGAGCGCAACCGCGGCGATCTCGATGAGATCCCCGAGGAGGTTCGCGAGCAGATGAGCTTCCACCCAGTGATGAGCATCGGCGAAGTGCTCGACCTCGCATTGGAGCCTGCGCCCAAGGTCGCTCAGGTCTCCTAGTCGGAGCGGGGATTCGATGTCACGCCCTGCCCGTCGATGTCAGCCAGTTCCACTGGAGGTCCGCCAAGCGGCGGACCTCCTGGAGCGGCGCTGGCAGCTGTCCATCATCTATGCGGCCCTGACCGGGGCGTTGCGCTTCAACGAATTCGCCGAGGCGGTTGCGGGCATCTCGCCACGAATGCTCTCTGAGCGCCTGCGCGACCTCGAGGGCGCAGGGCTACTCGAGCGCACTGTGCTCCCCACCAGCCCGCCAACCGTCGAGTACCGATTGACGACGCGCGGCCGACGGCTGGCGCCGGTCATCGAGGCAATGCGCGCCTACGCCGAGAGCGTCGGCTGAGGTTCGAGGTCACCCTCGTGACAGCCGGCGGCGTCGAGCGATGCCCCGACCAGCTGTCCGCCCTCGCACTGCTCGGCGCTCACCGCCCTGCGGGGGTTTCGCACCCCAATCACACCCACTAGGCCGCCGGCAGCGACCAGTAGCGCCGCAATCCCCATCCCTAGATGGAAGCTATCAAGCGATGCTTCATCCGCGGCTTCGGTGATCGCCCGTGCCTGAGGGCCGGGAAGCCCGCTCGTGTCGGGACGGCCGAGCGGCAGCTTGCGCGCTTCGGCGACGGCAGCCTTGGCGGGTGACCCGAGCGGGCGGCCAGCCAGGCTGTTGTCCAAGCCCGAGACGAACGATGCGGCCACCGCCGCGCCGACGGCCGCGGTACCGAGCAGGCCCGCGACACGTGCTGTGGCGTTGTTGACAGCAGAGGCGATGCCGGCCTGTCCGGTATCCACACCCGCGAGCACGGCAGCAGTCAGCGGAGCGACGGTCATCGAAAGACCGAGCGAGAAGATGAGGATGCCAGGCAGCACGTCACTGACGTAATCCACGTGCACACCGATCCGTTGGAAGGAGAGCAACCCGGCCGCCGCGACAAGTGGTCCCACTCCCATGAAGAAACGCGGGCCGAAGCGATCTGCGAGCGCTCCAAAGCGCTTTGAGAGCGCAAACATCACAACCGTCGCCGGCAAAGTCGCCAGGCCGCTTTGGAGTGGCGTGTAGCCGCCGATCTGTTGCAGGAAGATCGTTAGGAAAAAGAACAGGATTGCCAGGCCCGCGTACATCGCCAGCGTCTCGATGTTTCCCGCGGAGAAGTTGCGCCTGCGAAACAGCGTGAGCGGCAACATTGGATCTCGTGCGCGCGACTCATGTACCGCGAAGCAGACGAGCAATACAGCACCGAGTATGAGGGGCACGATGACGCCGGGGCTTCCCCAGCCCAGCCGGGGCTGCTCGATAAGCGCAAACACGGGCCCGCCGAGGCCCAGTGCGCACAAGCAACCTCCGAGTGCGTCAATCTTGCGGGCGCTCTCACGACGCGGGCTTGCGCGAGGGATCACAGTCAGGATCAAAGTCACGCAAATCAAGACCAATGGCAAGTTAATCAGGAAGATCACTCGCCAGGAGGAGATCTGCAGCAACCATCCTCCCGCAAGCGGTCCCAGCACCGTCGCAATCCCGCCCCAAGCAGTCCAGCTGCCGATCGCAGGCCCACGTTCTGACTCCCGAAAAGTTGCCACGATCACGGCGAGAGCGCTCGGGGTAAGCAGCGCCCCCGCGACTCCCTGCAAAGCACGTGCCGCTATCAAGGCGCCGATCGTGGGAGCCAAAGCACACAGCAAGGAGGCTCCCCCAAAGCCGCCGACGCCGAGCGCGAAGATGCGTCGCTCTCCGTACAGATCGCCGAGCGAGCCGCCTACCAGGATCAACGAGCCAAGTGTGAGTAGATAAGCGTTTACGACCCATTGCTGGGCAGCCAAGCCACCACCCAGATCGTGCTGGATCGTAGGCAAGGCCACATTGACGACGGTACTGTCGAGCAAAGCGATACCCGAACCGAGGATGCACGCGACGAGCGTCAGGCGCTTCCTCAAGGCTTCGTCGGCAATCACCATGAGACCACGGTAGCCCGCCTGGTGAGGATCCGCCTAGAACGTTGCAGGCGCAGGATCGCCAAACGCGACCCCGAACATCGGGATAGCTGCCACCGGGATAGCTGCCGTACACCGCGGGTAATACCTACCGGAGCAGCACACTTGCGACCATCTCGCACAAACGGGGAGAACCGAATGCCTACAGAGAAGATCAAGCCGGGCGAGGTCATAGGCTCTGCCCTGGAGATCTACCGCGAACAGGCAAGCGTGTTGCTCCCCGCGGCCGTCGTGGTATTCGCGATCGTCGCGCTCGCCCGGCTCGTGCTCACAGGTGGTACCGGGGTGCTCGTCTCACTTGTGGCGCTAGTGCTTGGAACCTTCTATCAAGGCATGGTCGTGGAACTTGTGCGCGACGTGCAGGACGGACGTCGCGACAGCTCAGTCGAGCAACTATTCCGTAGCGTTGCTCCGGTCGTGCTGCCGCTGATTGGCCTATCTATCCTCCTGGGCATTGGCGTAACAATCGGCTTCATTCTGATTATCGTCCCAGGCCTCTTCCTGATGACGATCTGGGCTGTAGCTGCGCCCTCACTCGTGATTGAGCGCCGCGGCGTGTTCGCTGCGTTCGGCCGCAGCAGAGAGCTCGTGCGAGGCCACGGCTGGCAGGTTTTCGGGGTAATCCTCGTCGTCATCGCACTGAGCATCCTTGTGGGGATCGTCGTCGCCATCATCGCGTCCGGCTTTGGCACGGTGGGCATCGCGATCGTCCAGTGGGCCGTGGACATACTCCTCGCACCTTTCACAGCCTTGATAGGGGCGGTCTTGTACTTCTCACTGCTTCGTATTCACGGGCAGGCAACGATGGCTGGCGGATCTACGACGGTATCTGATGAACCCTCGCTTTGACGTGGGGCGCGGAGCGCCCCAACGGTAGACCAGCAGAACCTCAGGGCAACCTCGGTGAGAAGGAGCAGCTGCTTCATACAGTTGGCTGCGCCAGAGCCCACGCCGCCTTGCCTTCGCGCTCAGCCTTCACAACCACTCCCTCTGCTGCGAGCCGACGCAGATTCCCATTGATGTTGGGACCGCTCATGGCGGTCACGACGGCAAGCTCACCCACGGTATGCGAGCCATGCTCGAGTGCGCCTAAGATCGCCTCACGCGCGGCACCGCGCGCGGCTCGGTCCGCCTTTGGCTTTGGAGCATTCTCCTTTGGCTTTGAAGCGACTCGCCGCGGCTTCTTGGCTATCTGAAGCTCCTTCGCCTGGAAGGGAGCCGGGGAGTCCTCGCCGATCTCACCCTCGACCTCAGCGCCGGTCGGACCGGCAGCGACTCGCTTAATCGCACCGGCGGCCGAGCCACGACGAGCGGGCCCGACTCGTCTCCGACCACGATCACCTCGGGGCGACGTCTCCTTGACCTCGGGTACCCGTTCCTCATGATCCGCGGCAACGAGCGCATCGGCCGCCACAAGCAACTGCTCCCGCTCGGCAAGCAAAGGACGTAGCTCGTTTAGACGTTCATCGATTTCACGGCAAATCGTGCTCAGCAGATCGGGGGCCATTCTTGTCCTTCCAGGGTTAGGTGGTTCGCGGGCGGCATATTCTCACAGCGAGGTCCGCCTGACTCGTCCTGCTGCCGATCCGGCGATAGGTTCAGCCGGAGCGACGCTCCTGATCCGCGGCGAATGCTAGATCAAGCAAAGGCCTCACGCGCCGCCTTTGCGCCAATAGCCGAAGTCTCCAGGAACCCATAGGTTCCGTGCGTGAGCAGCTCTGTTGCCGCGCCGACAGCGCCACCGAACGCAACCATCGCCAAAGCCCCACCCACTGAGACTCGTTTGACTCCCAGCGCACTCAACTCGTCGACCGTGGGCACTCCAGGACGCGCGAGCACGTTTACGGGTAGGCCTACCGCTGCAACAAGCACCTCAATGTCCTGCGCACGCAGGATTCCCGGTGCATAGAGCACATCAGCACCGGCCTCCTGGTAGGCCTGCAGACGCCCGATCGTGTCCTGCAGGTCCGGTTTACCCCGCAGATAGTTCTCAGCTCGCGCGGTAAGTACAAGGTGGGTTGGCCCAGCATGCGCCACCTCGGCCGCAGCGGCCACGCGCTCGGTTGCCTCGCCTATGTCATACAACTGCTCACGATCGCTGCTCCAATCCTCGATCGAGCAGCCGGCCAGACCAACCTCGAGTGCGAGACCAACCGTCTCGGCAACCGCGGCCGCATCCTCGCCAAAGCCATCCTCAAAGTCTGCAGATACGGGCAACTCGGTAGCGCCGACAAGCGCCGCAGCGTGAGCCACGGCCTCCTCACGCTCAACACGATAGTCGAGCCTGCCGAGAGTGGCCGCATAGCCACTGCTGGTCGTCGCGAGCGCCTGAAAGCCAAGCGACGCAAGCAATCTCGCCGAGCCTATATCCCAGGCATTCACAAGCAGCAGAGGACGCTCCAGTTGATGAAGCGCAAGGAAGCTTGCTGCCTTGGCGGCTGAATCAGCCATTTCAGCTCCTGAGGTACCGATCGTTGACTTGTACGCGCGACGATACCCTGAGAGCCCCCCAATTGCCTCCCCATCGGCCGAGGACTCGTAAGGCACCCTCACATACGATCTGCCGAACTCTCCTTCGGCTTCCAGCCAAACGGATTGGCAGTGTCATGGATCCTCTCGGCATTGTTCGACACCGCATAGAAGACGGTAGAGCGCCCCGGCACGGGGTCCGACCCCAAGCACGCGTCAATTGCGCCGAGAAGGTCATTGTGACTCAGCCAGGTAGCTGTCTGTCCATGGCCGGTCTTTACGGAATTATCCCGCGTTACGCCACCCAACCGTATACCGATGAACTCGAAGTCGAACTGCTTTGAGAGAGCCTTGCCGACCTCCTCCTCGATGAGCTTGTACACGCCGTAAGGGCTGGCGGGGTGGTAGCTGCCAGGCACTCGTAGCGGAGTAGTCACTGCAGGATCGCGGTGGTTGTCGGCGTGAACCGAGCTTGCCACGATCAGACGCCTTGCGCCGGCCCGCACTATTGCTGTGAAGACGTTAATGTCTATTTGGACGTTTTCTGGATAGACGCGCATTCGCCGCTCAATGGGGTCCGTTGGTGAAAACTTGCGCGCGAGGTGAATGACGGTGTCCACTCCAGCCATCTGCGCCCACAGAACCTCATAGTGGGAAATGTCCCCAGGCAGATCCACTCCCCTGATCCGGTACTTGTCAACCAGCCCACGCCGCAGCACCGAGCCGATGATCCCCTCAGAGCCGGTAATCAAGATCGTGCGCATCCAGCCGGGCTATCCCGGAGCTTGCCTTTCGCTGCGCTCCTGCTCTCGGGCACGCCTGTACTCGTTTACGACTATCTCGGTGAGCTCTTCGACGGAAGTCTCATTCGTTGGCTTATCCAGTGTGATCACACCGTCTTGGATCATGCTCACGCGGTCGCACGCCTGCAGCACGTGGACGTAGTTGTGGAGGATCATGATGATCGACACCCGACCCTCGGCCTTCAGCCGCGCCACGAGGTCGAGGATCATCGAGCCCTCCTTGGCGCCCATGGCCGCGAGCGGCTCGTCGAGCAACAGGATGTCGGCCTCGGAGTTGACGGTGCGTGCGACCGCGATCGCTTGTCGTTGCCCGCCGGACAGGCGTGCAACCGCGACGTCTATCCGAGGGATATTGATCCCGATCTCATCGAGCGCCGCGCGGGTCTCCTGCTTCATCCGCCGGTTGGCGAGCAATGGGATTGGATGGTGCACGTGCTCGCGGCACAGGAACATGTTGTGGTAGACAGACAGTTCGTCGATCAGGGCGAGGTCTTGAAAGACGGTGTCGATCCCTTGGCTGCGTGCATCATCGACGCCACGGGGCCGGTAGGGCTCTCCGTGCAAGAACATCTCACCTGAGTCCTGCTTCTGAAAGCCGCTGATGGTCTTGATCAGGGTGGACTTGCCCGAGCCGTTGTCGCCGAGCAGGCCGAGCACCTCACCCTTGCGCAAGTGCAGGTTGACATCGCGCAGCGCGGTCACGGGGCCAAAGCGCTTGGAGATGTGCTCGACTCTGAGCACATCGTCCGGCGCCGACGTCGGCGGAACGACGGTCTCGACCGGTTGGGTCTCAGCCACTGCGGTACCCCCTGCGCGCGCGTTGGACGTAGACGTTGACGGTCATGGCCACGATGATCGCCAGACCGAGGTAGAACAGCTTGTAGTTGGCGTTCACTCCTTGGAGGACCAGACCGTCTTGGAGGATCCCAAGGAACAGAGCACCGATCAGCGCACCGATCACGGTGCCCGATCCGCCGGCCAGCAGTGTCCCGCCGATAACCGCCGAGGCGATCGCGAAGAAGAGGATTTCGTTTGCCCCGGACGGATCGGGCTGGACCGACCCAGCGCGGACGGCCTCGAGAATCCCGACGAGCCCTGCGGTGAGGCTGCAGAGTACGAAGTTGCGGATCGTCACGAGCCTCACCGCGACACCTGCCTCGGCCGCACCGAGCTTGTTGGAGCCGATCGCCACAGTGTGCAGCCCCCAGCGAGTGAACGTGAGAGTAGTTTGCAACAGGATCACGATCACGAGCGCCCAGATGAACTCCGAATATGTACCGGCGCCAAAGATTTTTGCGAACGTGCCGACGTGGTTGACCGTTTCGGTGAGGAAGATGTGATGGCCGTTGACCACGTGTTCCGCCTTCACCGTCGTTTGGTGAACTTGCGCTCCGGGCGTGTTGACCGGCGTGCCGTGAGAGATGATCAGACTGAGCCCCTCGAAAGTGAACAGCATTCCGAGCGTGGCCACGAATGAGCTGATTCCGACGACCGCGGTGAAAAAGCCGTTTACGGCGCCCACCGCCATACAGCACAACAGCGCGATCACCACGCTTGGTACCAGCGCGATCCCGGCGGTGGACAGCTTGTAGAACAGGATCGGAGAGAATAGGTACATTGCGCCGATCGACAGGTCGATCTCCCCGAGGATCATCACGAACACCTCGCCCGCCGCGAGGATCGTGAGCGGCGCGAAGTAAGGCAGCAGCGTCTTGAAGTTGGCGCCCGTAAGGTAGTTGCTGGTCTGTAGGGAGAAATACACCGCCGTGACGATTGTCACGACGATGATGCTGCCCTCGCGCAGCGACAGCACGCGCGCGAGCGGACCGTGCGTGTCGAGCGAGCGCGCCCGCGCTCCTGAGTTCTCCTCGCCCGCCTGACTCTCAGAGGCAGGCGGTCCCCCCGTCACGCTGGACACCGATTAGCTCTTCCACTGGGCGCGCATCGCCGTCGCGATCCACTAGGCGGGTGTGCCGGCCTTGATCGGGACCACCTTGACTTCGGTTGACGTTCCCTCGAAGCGAGTCTTGGATTCGACGTATGGCGCAACCGTTTCCTTATTGAGGAACTTCAACCCCGTGTCCGTTTCGGCAGGGCCCGTCAGCGAGCCCGACACTTGCCACATGAACAACTGCAGGACCGGGAGGAAGCCCTGCAGGTAGGGCTGCTGATCGATCGTGAATTCAATGTTGCCTTCCTGAAGCAACTTCTGCGTGCCTTCGGTCAAATCGAAGCCGCCGGCCTTGATCCCCTTGGCCGCCAACCCGTACTTCTGCATGACTCGCGCGAGGCTTTCGGTGCTGCCTCCGTCCACGGCGTACATGCCCTTCGTGCTCTGGTGGCCAATCCAGTAGGCGTCGATCGTGGATAGCTCGCCCGGAACAGCCGCACCAGTCGCGACCGTGTGTACCGTGATCGGCTTACCCGAGTCCTTGATCGCCTTCTCGGCCCCTTCGATGCGCGGTTGCAGATTGGCCGATCCGGGCGTTGCGATGAACAGCGCAACGTCGCCCGAACCAACCGCTTCGACGATCCTTTCGCCCATCTTTTCGCCGGCCAACTTGAGGTCCTGCCCGATGTAGGACAGACGCGCGTTGCTGGGCGCATCGGCGTTATAGGCAACGACGGGGATACCCGCCTTCAACGCCGATTCAACCGGAGCGTTGAATGCATGCAGGTCGATCAATGCGACCGCGATTCCGTCCGCTTTGCTTGTAATTGCAGTGTTGATCGCGTTGACCATCTGGTTGACGTTGCTGCTTTCCGAGCCCGTCCACGTATACGAGCATCCCAACAATTTGCATGCATCGGCCAAGCCATACTGGGTCGGCACGAAGAACGGGTTAGTAGTGACGTGGTTGACGGCTACGAATTTGTAGTTCGGGTGCGAGCCGAACACGGCCTCGCTGCCGTTGCCGGCGGCGGCGCTCGAACCACTGCCTTTGCCGCAGGCGGCCAATATTGTGCCCGCCGAACCGGCGGCTATGCCCGTGAGCGCAGTGCGGCGCAGGAATGCCCGGCGATCCAAGCCTCCTCGGCCGATCTCCAAACCGTTGGGGTGCTCGAGCCGCTCTACGGGCTCACCGACTTGCTCTATCTCTGACATCTCTATTTCCTCCTCGATAGAGGCTGCGTCGGGCGACGCAGCGCCCATAGTTAGTTTTCCCCCATGAATCCGTTTGTAGTCAAGAACTTCGCGATTTGGGGTCTATCTTCAGGTCATGACTCCCCCATCCACCGGCCCGCAGCCCCCTTTTGACCGATCTGACGCCCGCCAGTGCGAAAAGTTGAGTCAGCATGGGCAAGCTGGGGAGCCACCCGAGGTCTATGGACCGCTTGAGATCGAGCGGCACGTCAAGGACGACGGCCGAGCACTCATCCTCTACGCCCGTCGAGAGCGCGAGGCATGAGCGATCAACGCTTCAACGAGCTGCGCGGAGAGGAGGTCGTATACGCGATCCACCGCCAGGACCGCACCTTCCTCCCCCCTGAGGGCCATTGTCCGCTCTGCCCCACCCCGCCCAACCCCCAATCGGCCGGCGCAGTGGAGACGGAGATCCCTTTCCCGGACTTCGAGATTGCCGTCTTCGACAACCTGTATCCCGCCTTCCAAGCGC
Source organism: uncultured Solirubrobacterales bacterium (assembly GCA_963731565.1). Taxonomy (GTDB): domain Bacteria; phylum Actinomycetota; class Thermoleophilia; order Solirubrobacterales; family Solirubrobacteraceae; genus Palsa-744. The sequence continues at coordinate 1,883,547 of CAVSWG010000001.1, read as the reverse complement.
CGCTGGGAGCGGCGGAGGTAGTCGTATACACCGACAATCACACCGGTTCGCTCGGCACATTGGCACCTGAGCGTGCCGGGGCTCTGATGTGGGCTTGGCGGCACCGCTACAAGGAGCTTGGCGCTAGACCCGATGTGCAATACGTGTTGATCTTCGAGAATCGCGGGATCGAGGTGGGTGCGACGCTGCACCACCCACACGGCCAGATCTATGGCTACCCGTTCCTCCCGCCGGTGCCGAAGCTCGAGCTCGCGGCGGATGCCCGTCTGGGAGGCTGTGCGCCCTGCGCGCTACTGCGCCGCGAACTCGAGGACGGGCGCAGGATCGTCTACGAGAACGAGGCTGTCGTCGCGTACATCCCATACGCGGCGCGTTGGCCATACGAGGTGCACGTCGTCACCCGCCAGCATCGCCCAAGCTTGCTCGATTGCGAGCCCGACGATCTGTACCTGCTCGCCGAATCCCTACAGACCCTCACACGCGGCTACGACGCCCTGTTTGACAGACCGTTCCCATACGTCATGGTCCTCCATCAGGCGCCCACCGACGGGCACAACCAAGGTCACCTGCATGTCGAGTTTTATCCCCCGCTGCGCACAGCGGACAAGCTCAAGTACCTCGCGGGCTCCGAGCAGGGCGGGGGCACGTTCATCGGTGACACGCTGCCCGAGGATTCCGCCCGCGCTCTACGCGAGGCGATTGTCCGTGGTGGGTGAGCACGCCAGCGCATTCGCTCCCGGTCGCGTGAATCTGATCGGAGAGCACACCGACTACAACCAAGGGCTCGCGCTGCCGTTCGCGATCATCGAGGGAATCACGGTGCGTGCCACGGCAAGCGGGGAGGAGCGCATCTACGCGCGCTCGCTCGACTACGCCGAAGAGGACGAGTTCGCGCTTGCCGGGGAGGAGCCCCTACGTTCGGAGGGTTGGCGCGCCTTCGTGCGTGGCGTAGTCACCGAACTGCGCCGAGCCGGCTACCCGCTCGTAGGAGCTCGTCTGGAGATCGGCGGAAATCTGCCGCAAGGCGCCGGCCTCTCATCCTCAGCAGCACTCGAGGTGTCTGTATGCCTCGCCTTGCTCGCCTTGATCGGAGCCGCCGACGTTGACCGTGTTGAGCTTGCCCGGCTGTGCTCCCGCGTGGAGAACGAATGGGTGGGCGCCCAGACAGGCTTGCTTGATCAGCTCGCCTCGCTGTGTGGCGCGCCAGACATGGCGCTGCGTATTGATTTTCAGACCATCGAGGTCGATCCGGTGCCGTTGCGGCTGGCAGGTGGCTGGCGACTGGTGACGCTCGACTCCGGCGAGCGCCATGCCAATGCGAGCTCGGCCTATAACGAGCGCAGAGCCGAATGCTCCAGGGCGTGTGAGCTGTTGGGCGTCGATTCGCTGAGAGAGGTCAACTGGAGCGCGGTTGAGCGATTGCCCGAGCCACTGCGACGACGCGCGCGTCACGTGCTAGACGAGAACTCCCGGGTCCAAGATGCTGTCATCGCCTTGCGTGCAGGCGACCTACCCGCGGTCGGACGCCTGCTCAATGCCTCCCATGTGAGCCTACGAGACCAGTACCAGGTCTCCACGCCAGCTGTCGAGGCAACCGTCGATCAGTTGCTCCAGTCAGGCGCTGCCGGTGCAAGGATCGTAGGTGGCGGCTTTGGTGGGCATGTCCTAGGCCTGCTGGCGCCCGATGCTCATGCACCCGAGGGCGCGCGCGAGGTACACGCGGGGCCAGGTGCCCATCTACTGAAGCGGTAGACGTCAACCATGAAGGTCACTTTCACACGAAGCGGGGATCTCTGGAAGGCGCCTATCGTCACAGGTTGAGCTGACCTCCAGCTCGGAGCCGATAACCACGAAGGAGACATGATGGTCGAGCGAATTGATGACATGCCCGCTGGGACGATTGGTTTCCGGGCCTCCGGCAAGCTCACCCGCAAGGACTATCGCGAGATTCTCGAGCCAGTCCTACGCGAAGCCGCAGAGTCGGGAGAGATCCGCATGCTCTTCAGGCTTACGGCTTTCGAGGGACTCGAGCCAGCGGCCTGGTTCGACGACGTCAAGACCGGACTGGGGCTCGGAATCGGGCACCATTCGGCATGGAAGCGTTCGGCCATCGTCACCGACGTGGAATGGGTTGGGAAAGCCTTCCAGCTATTCGCATGGATAACTCCAGGCGAGGTTATGGTCTACGGATTGGATGAGATGGAGGAGGCCAAGAGGTGGGTCTCGGCGTGAGCGGTGATCTGCATGTCCTTCTTAGTCCCACGAGACCGAATCCTCAAACTCCAATCGGGGCGGCCGGATTTGAACCGGCGACCCCCTGCTCCCAAAGCAGGTGCGCTACCAGGCTGCGCCACGCCCCGATGACCACTAAGAGTAGACGCCACTGCTAGGGTCCGCGCCGCGATGGCTGACATCCAACCCCTGCGCGCCCTGCACTACGACCAATCGGTAGTGGGCGTCCTAGCCGACGTCACCTCTCCCCCGTACGACGTGATCGACGCGCAGCAGCGCGAAGCCCTCCTGAAGCGCTCCCCCTTCAACGTGGCGGCGGTGGACCTGCCGAAGGGCGAGCCGGATCCATACAAGGTCGCCGGCGACCTGTTCGAGGCGTGGCAGATGCAGGGCGTGGTGGTGCGCGATCCCGAGCCCTCCTTGTGGGCTCATACACAGACATACACGGGCCCTGATGGTCAAGAGCGCACACGCCGGGGCTTCTTCTGCCGGGTTCGGATCGAGGGCTATGGGCCTGGACGGGTACGCCCCCACGAGCGCACTCACCCGGGGCCCAAGGAGGATCGATTGCGCCTGATGAGGGCGACCCGCACGAACCTCTCCCCTATCTTCTCGCTCTACTCAGACCCCCAGAACGCTGCGTGGAAGGCGCTCGAACCGGCGACCGAAGCTGTCCCATGGGGCCAGGTGAGTGACGCGGACGGCACCACCCACAAGCTGTGGCGTGTCAACGCTCCGGAGGCTATCGCCGCCGTGCAGGAGGCCACTCGCGAGGCGGAGCTCCTGATCGCGGACGGGCACCATCGCTATGAGACCTCGAACGCTTACGCCGAGGAGCTCGGCGGCGAGGGCGAGCACAGGTACATCCTCATGTGCCTCGTCGCGCTCGAGGACCCGGGCCTCACGGTTTTCCCGACCCACCGGCTCGTGCGCGGCCTGGATCGCGAGCGCCAGGAGGCCTTGAGAGAGACATTGCGCCGCGACTTCGACGTCGTCGAGGTACCCCTGGATCAGATTGCGCCAGAGCCCGGCATAGGGCCGCTACAGCTTGGCTACATCGATGCCCACCACAAGCAGCCTTATCGGCTCACGCTCAAGGATCAGGCGATCGCAGACGCCGCCTTGCCGAGTTTTTCAGAGGCATATCGCAGCCTGGACACAGGCGTGCTTGAGGCCCTGCTCTTGAAGGGAACCTTGGGTTTGAGCGATGAGGACATCTCGCACTTCAATGGCCTCTTCTATGCGCGCTCCACCGAGGAGGCGCTTCAGATGGTGCACTCGGGCGAGTACGACGCGGCCTTCCTGATGCGCCCTACGCCGGTCTCTCAAGTGCGTGATGTGGCGGCCAGCGGCGAGAACATGCCGCCGAAGTCGACGTTCTTCTACCCCAAGCTACTGACCGGCTTGCTCTTCAACCCCCTTTCGTAGCCCAGTGCCGTCGATACCATGGAAGGAGAGGGTGCTGTGACAACCAGATCGGAAGGTGTTGCAGTGATGAAGGCCAGCGTTAAGCGCAAGGATTCGGCGTTCAAACACACCGTGCAGGTACGCGATCACCAGTTGACCGTGGATGAGCCGTTGGAGTCTGGTGGCGAGGATGCCGGTCCAGACCCGCAGGAGCTGCTTGCAGTGAGTCTCGCCTCGTGCACCGCGATCACGATGGAGATGTATGCGGCGCGCAAGGGCTGGGACATCGGCAAGGTAGAGGTGGACGTTCAGTACACCCCAGCCGAGCGAGGTTGCCCGACCAAGTTCGACGTGGTCTTGCGTCTGCCCGAGGATCTTCCCGAGGAGCAGGTGGAGCGCCTGCAAGTGATCGCCGCCAAGTGTCCCGTGCACCGGACGCTAGACGGCGAGGTGATGTTCCAGGAGCGCGTCGAGCGCACCCACGTAATCGCCCAAGCGTGACATCCGCCCAAGCGCTCGGCGATGTGCTGCTGGACGTGGGGTCCCACGACCGGCCCCAGGCCGACGAGCAGGTCGCTGCCGCTGTGCTCGTACCGTTGTACGAGGATGACGGCGAGCTTCGGGTTGTGCTCACAAAGCGCCGCGGCGATCTGCGTCGCCATGCCGGGGAGATCTCGTTTCCCGGCGGTCGCCGCGATCCAGGCGATGTGTCGCTAAGCGACACTGCCTTGCGTGAGGCCGAGGAGGAGATCGGGCTCCCCCGAGCCGACGTGACTTTGGTGGGAGCACTCGAGCGCACATCGACGTTCGCGACCAATTACGCGATCCACCCGTTCGTGGGACTGCTTGACGGAAGGCAGCCGTGGCAAGCTTCAGAGCTCGAGGTGGACACAGTGCTCGAGCCATCCTTGCTGGAGGTCAGGGCGGGAGCGACACGCACACGAATGGAACGCCGCGGGTTCGCCTTCGAGACCGACGCCTACGTGTTTGATGGTGAGCTGGTCTGGGGCGCCACCGCACGAATCCTCGAGGACTTGTTCGCGAGGACTGCCGCGTTGCTCGACCGCCGCGCCATCGACTGACGCGGCGGTCGAACGCCCGCGGGCCCAGAGGGGGTGGACCCGAAGTCGTGTCTGCTGGCCGGTCAGGAGCCCTCTGGCCCTGTTGCTACTGGTACGCCGACGAGACTGCCCCACTCGGTCCACGAGCCATCGTAGTTCTTGACGTGCTCGCTGCCGAGCAGCTCGTGCAGGACGAACCAAGTGTGGGCTGAGCGCTCGCCGATACGGCAATAGGCGATCACGTCCTTGCCGTCGAGCACTCCCTTTGAGCCATACAGCTCGCGCAGATCCTCAGCGCTCTTGAACGTGCCGTCCTCGTTGACGGCCTGGGCCCATGGGATCGACGCCGCACCCGGGATGTGTCCGGCGCGCTGTGCACCCTCCTGCTCGTAACCACTCGGTGAGATGATCTCCCCGGCAAACTCGGCCGGTGAGCGCACATCGACGAGGTTGATCGAGTCACCAACGGCGGCGAGCACCTCGTCGCGGCGGGCCCTGATCGTGTCGTCTCCCTGCTGGGCGGTGAACTGAGCGGACTCATAGCTCGGCACGTCCGTGCTCGTGGGACGCCCGTCGGCGATCCACTTTTCGCGCGGCCCGTTGAGTAGCAGGACGTTGTGGTGGCCGTAGTACTTCAGATACCAGTACGTGTAGGCGGCAAACCAGTTGTTGCGATCGCCGTACAGCACGATCGTGTGGTCACCGGAGATGCCACGACTTGCGAAAAGGGCGCCGAAGTCCTCCGGGCCGAGGAAGTCGCGCCTGACTGGGTCTTGCAGGTCGAGCTTCCAGTCAAAGCCGATTGCCCCTGGTATGTGAGCCTCGGCATAGAGCTTGGGATTCTCGTCCACCTCTACGATGCGGATCCCCTCGTCATTCAAGTGCTCCTGGAGCCAATCTGCCTCGACGAGCACGTCCTTCGCGTATTCAGACAAGTCAGATGCCCTCCTATATAGAAGCCTCACTTCCGAAAGCTGATCGGCTTTCAGGTATATAGGACCCAGGATAGCGCGCCGGCTCGTCCGCACGAGGACCTTCGAGCAGATGGCCGATCGCAGCTTGCGCCTGGACCAACCAGGCCTCGACACCCGCCGGGTCGGCCATGAGGATCGCCACGGGGATCGAGTTGCGCGCGGCTGTCTCTGACACGATCCGCTCACCCTCGGCGAGCACATCCTTCGGGACTACATCACCTCCGCTCTCATAGAGAAAGCCACGCAGAGTGCTGTCTATCGCGCCGGACAAGAACTGCTCTAGGCGCGGGCCGTGCAAGGCAGTGACTCGCTCCGGGCCACCATCGGCGTCGGCGAGCAGCCAGCAGGCGATCGTCACGTGCTCGAGTGCTCCTTGCAGCGTGGCGAGACGAGCTGGAGTGCCAACCATGCATTGCGCACCAGTCGCCTCTACCGCTTTGCGACGCTCAGACGCGCTGGTCACGACCCTCACAGCATGGCCTTCGCCGATCAGCTCCCTGGCCAAGCACAGCCCGCGTTCGGCACCCCCCACGATCAGAACCCTTGCCACTCGGCAATCCTACGCCCCACGTGCGAGCACGTACGCGCGCGTAGAGCACCCCTCTCGGCCGATGCACAAGCGCGATCTCGCAGGAACAGTGGGCGCCGCGGCCGGTGGGGACCGCGGCGCCCTGTCGAGGAGACCGGCACAGTCGATCGCGCGATTGAGGCATGCGCGGGGCGTCGCGGGAGAGGTTGGGTAACGACGCCCTGGTGTACCCCTATGTGCGATCGTGCTCAGTCACTCACGCTCTTGCGATTTGCTCGTCACCTTTCCGGCGGAGAACCGTCCCTCCACCGTGTTGTCAGCAAGAGAACACAACGTATGTAAACACACATGGCGAGATATGTCAAGGGCGGTCTCTTTGTGGGCTTGCGACCGCCCCGGGCGCAGGCGCGAGGCGGCGTTAGCTGCCGTCATCGGCCCATACCCAAGGGCTCTCCTGTTGCCTCGAGCCCGCGAGAAGACGCCTCGAATACCATCCGCTGCACATGGCAGAGCAAGCCCTCACAACCGCGGACGTCGTAACCATGGAGAAGATCGTGGCGCTGTGCAAGCGCCGCGGCTTCATCTTCCCCTCCTCGGAGATCTACGGCGGGGTTGGTTCGACCTACGACTTCGGCCACTACGGCGTGCTGTTGAAGGGCAACGTCAAGAGCGAGTGGTGGCGAGCGATGTTGCAGGAGCGCGACGACATCGTGGCGCTCGACTCGGCGATCCTGCAGCACCCGAAGGTATGGGAGGCATCGGGGCATCTCGCCGGCTTCACCGACCCCCTCGTCGACTGCAAGACATGCGGCAAGCGCTTCAGAGCCGATCACCTTGGCGACTTGCAATGTGGACGCAAGCCCTCCAAGCACCCCGGCGAGACCGACGAGTGCGAGCTGACCGAAGCCAGGGACTTCAACCTGATGTTCGAGACGACCATCGGGCCCGTAAAGGAGTCCGGATCTGTCGCCTACCTGCGCCCGGAGACGGCGCAGGGGATCTTCATCAACTTCAAGAACGTGCTGCAGTTCTCACGCAAGAGGCCACCGTTCGGGATCGCGCAAATCGGCAAGTCGTTCAGGAACGAGATCACCCCCGGCAACTTCATCTTCAGGACGAGGGAGTTCGAGCAGATGGAGATGGAGTTCTTTGTCCCCCCCGAAGAAGCGCAGAAGTGGTTCGAGCACTGGCTCGAGCAGCGCATGAACTGGTATCAAGAGCTGGGCATCAGGCCCGACCACCTGCATCTCAGAGCCCACGACCAAGACGAGCTTTCGCACTACTCCTCAGGCACGAGCGACGTGGAGTACCTGTTCCCCATCGGCTGGTCAGAGCTCGAGGGCATCGCCAACAGAGGCGACTTCGACCTCAAGCAGCACGCGGAGCACTCGGGCGAGAAGCTCGAGTACTTCGATCCGGGCTCCGGTGAGCGGTACGTGCCGCACGTGATCGAGCCCGCGGCCGGTGCCGACAGAGCCACGTTGGCCTTCCTCGTGGACGCCTATGACGAGGAAGTCGTGCAGAGCGCGGCAACTGAGGACGGGACGGCCGGCAAAGGCGGTAAGCCTGAGGAAACGCGCACGGTGCTGCGGCTGCATCCGCGCATCGCGCCCGTGAAGGTGGCTGTTATGCCACTCGTCAAGAAGGACGGCCAGCCGGAGTTGGCACGAGAAATCTACAAGGACCTGCGCGGCCGAATGCAGAGCGAGTACGACGAGGGCGGCTCGATCGGCAAGCGCTATCGCCGTCAGGACGAAATCGGAACACCGTGGGGCGTGACCGTGGATCATCAATCGCTCGATGACAAGACTGTCACGCTGCGCGACCGCGATTCGCTCGCCCAGGAGCGCGTGAAGATCGAGGAGCTCCCCGGCGAGCTCGAAAGGCGCCTCGCGGCGCCTTGGCAAACACCCAAGTTGAACGCATAAGGAGAGAGATGGACTTCGACCTGACCGACGAGCAAGAGCTGATCCGCAGCACCGCGCGCGAGTTCACCGACAAGGAGATCGTGGAGCAGGCGAAGCAGAACGCGCGCAACCACCATTTCGACCTGGAGATCGTGAAGAAGATCGCCGATCAGGGCTATTTGGGCGCGATCGTGCCGCGAGAGTACGGCGGTGCTGGCCTCGATTACATCTCTTACGGGCTGGTGGTCGAGGAGATCGGTAGGGGCTGCTCTTCGGTGCGCACCGTCATCTCAGTCCAGACCTCGCTCGTGTGCAGCGCGATCCTCAAATGGGGCACTGAGGAGCAGAAGCAGCACTATCTGCCGAAGCTGTGCTCGGGTGAGTGGCTCGGCTGCTTCGGGCTAACCGAGCCCGACACCGGCTCGGATGCCGCCAAACAGCGCACGCGCGCGAAGAAGACCGACAAAGGCTGGGTGATCAATGGCGCGAAGATGTGGATCTCGATGGGCAATTACGCGAAGGTCGCGCTGATCTTCGCCCAGACCGACCCGGAGAAGGGTCATCGCGGCCTGGCGTGCTTCATGGTGGACACGGACCAGCCGGGCTACCAGCCGAGCACGATCGAGCACAAGATGGGGTTGCACGCCTCCGACACCGCCTCGATCGCCCTCGAAGACGTCGAGGTCTCAGACGATCAGATGCTCGGCGAGATCGGTGACGGCTTCAAGGTTGCAATGTCCTCGCTCGACTCCGGGCGCTACTCGGTTGCGGCAGGCTGCGTAGGCATCTGCCAAGGCTGCGTGGAGGAGTCAGTCAAATACGCCAAGGAGCGCGAGCAGTTCGGCAAGCCGATCGCGAGCTTCCAGCTCGTGCAGGCGATGATCGCGGACATGGTCCTCAAGACCGACGCCTCACGCATGCTCGTGTGGCGGGCGGGGTTCCTCAAGGACAAGGGCCGTCCGAACACGCTGGAGACCTCGGTCGCCAAGCTGCACGCCACAGAGGCGGCAGTCGAGTGCTCGAACACGGCGATCCAGGTGCACGGAGGCGCCGGCTATGTCGATGATCACCCGGTTGAGCGCTATTTCCGCGACGTGCGTGTAACGACCCTATATGAGGGTACGTCCCAGATCCAGAAGCTGATCATCGGCCGTGCGATGACCGGCATCAACGCGCTCGTGCCTTCCTGAGGCAAGCGATCGTGAAGCGGGAGGGGTCGGATTTGGATGGATCGGAGCGGCGTGCCGCTGGGGTGATCGGCGTCGTGGGCAGTGGCACGATGGGCTCAGGTATTGCCCAGCTGGCCTGTAAGGCTGGTGCAAGGACGCTTCTACACGATCCCTTGCCGGAGGCGCTCGCGCGCGGAGCAAAGAACGTGCACTCTGGCCTCGAGAAGGAAGCGACCAAGGGCAAGCTGACAGCCGAGCAAGCCACAGAGGCCGCCAGACGCTTGGAGCCTGCAGACAACCTCGAGGCGCTCGCCGAGTGCGAGCTTGTGATCGAGGCGGCCCCCGAGCGACTTGACATAAAGCACGAGCTGTACATGCGCCTGTCGAAGATCGTCAGCGAGGAATGCGTGCTGGCCAGCAACACCTCCTCGCTACCGATAACCGCCGTAGCGGCGGGGGCGAGCCACCCCGAGCGCGTGGTTGGCATGCACTTCTTCAACCCCGCGCCGCTCATGCGCCTGCTCGAGGTGATCGCCGGCTTGCTCTCCAGCGAGCAAGCGCTTGCGTTGGCCGACGCAACCGGAATAGCCATGGGCAAGGACGTGATCCGCGCAAGCGACGTGCCAGGCTTCATCGTGAACCGCTGCAATCGACCTTTCGGCCTGGAGGCCTTGCGGCTGCTTCAGGAGCAGATAGCCGACATCGAGAGGATCGACCGGATCGTGCGAATCGGCGGTGGCTTTCGCATGGGCCCATTCGAGCTGAGCGACCTGGTAGGTGTGGACACTGGCTTTGACGTGTCGAAGAGCTTCTATGAGCTCAGCTTCGGCGAGCCGCGCTGGCGCCCCTCCCCCATCCAGGCGCGCCAGGTAGCCGCTGGCCTGCATGGGCGCAAGACAGGCCGCGGCTACTACGACTACTCAGGCGAGGGCCCGCACCGGCCTGCCGACCCCGAGCCACCCGCGCGCAGCGCGGACGCAATCGTGGACGGTGAGGGGCCAGTCGCGGATGCGCTCCGAGCGATCGCCTCGGGAACTTCGGGGCCTCGGATAACGGTTAATGGCCTTGGCGGCACCGTGGACGATGAGCCGTTCTACGCGATCGTGCCGCTCACCTTGGTCGAGATCACGGGCGAGGCCGGAGAAGCTGCCTTCAGGGGCCTAGGCCTGCACACCGAGCGTGTCCAGGCTGCTCCCGGCGGAGTGCTCGGACGGATCATCTGTCAGGTGATCAACGAGTCTGCGTTCGCCCTCGGCGAAGGCGTGGGCAGCGCTCAGGACATCGACAAGGGCATGATGCTCGGCTTGAGCCACCCCCGCGGGCCATTCGCGTGGATGGAGCAGATTGGTGTTGGGCATGTGCTCAGGACACTCGAAGCCCTGGGCGACGAGTACCGCGAGGAGCGCTACCGCCCCGCCCCTGCCCTGCGGCGCCTCGCTGCGGGCGTATCTCAGTAAGAGCCCTAAGTCGTAGGACTTGCTGCGGGCGCGGCCCACTGTGCCTCGGCCAGGTCGCCGACTGGCATCCCCTCGGGCGTGGGCACCTCGGGCGTGTCGCGCAAGTACCACTCGGCGTCGAGGGCGGCCTGACATCCAGATCCAGCCGCTGTGATCGCCTGGCGGTAGGTGTGATCAACGAGGTCGCCGGCCGCGAACACTCCCGGGCGGTTAGTGCGCGTGGAGCGTCCCGAGACCTTGACATATCCGTTCTCGTCGAGGTCGATCTGGCCTGCGACGAGCGAGGACTGGGGCTCGTGGCCAACGGCGATGAAGGCGCCGGTGATCTCAAGCTCGCGTCGCTCGCCAGTCTCGGTGTTGAGCAGCTTGGCAACGCTGAGCGCCCCTTTCTCACCTGGCTCGAAGCGCTCCACCGTGAAGGGGGTGAGCAACTCGATATTGGCCTGCGCGCGCGCGCGTGCCAGCATGATCTTCGAGGCGCGGAACTCCGCACGACGATGAACCACGGTTACCTTGGAGGCGAACTTGGAGAGGAAGATGGCCTCCTCCATGGCGGAGTCGCCGCCACCGACGATGATCGTGTGGGCGTCGCGGAAGAAGGCGGCGTCGCAAGTGGCGCAATAGCTGACTCCGCGCCCGCTGAGCTCCTCCTCGCCCGGGATCCCGAGCTTCTTGTGCTCGGCGCCCATCGCGAGGATGACAGTGCGCGCCTGGTGCTCGGCGTCACCGACCCAGACCCTGTGCACTCCACCAGGCTCGTCGGCCAACTCGACCTTCTCGACCTGATCGGTCTCGAGCTTGGCGCCGAAGCGCTCGGCCTGCTCGCGCAGCTTGCCCATCAGATCGGGCCCCTCGATCCCCGCGGGGAAGCCGGGGTAGTTCTCGACATCGGTCGTCTGCTGCAAGAGGCCACCCCAGGCAAAACCCTCGACGACAAGCGGGGCGAGGTTGGCGCGCGAGGTGTACAGCGCCGCGGTGTATCCCGCTGGTCCACTGCCGATGATGATCGTGTTCTCGACATCCGCCATCTCGTTGACTCCGTCCTCTAGCTCGCTTTCCGCCCGCTCGCGCGAACGCCATCACGTCAAGGTAGCCAATTTCGCTTCGGCCAATCGCCTCTGAGTATCTCCCGACCAGCCAGCACCCAAGTACTTTACTTTGTAAAGTATAGCGCGTTTACAGCGTTATTGAGCTAGACACGCAATGGGCCGGCAGGCTCGATCGCCTTAGCCACAGGCACCGAAGGAGATGCCTGCTCGCTCTTCCAGCGAGCCACCGTACGGCGTAGTTGGAAGTAGGCGATCGCGCCTGGCAGCGTCGGCAGCCAAAAGGAGATCGCACGGTAGGACAGCACCGCGAGCACCGACAGGTTGAAGTCCACCCCGAACGCGGCGAACGCACCGATCATCCCACCCTCTACTCCGCCCAGCCCCCCGGGCAATGGCAACAGGTTGCCCACCATGCCAACGAAGTAGGCCATCACGATGACCGTGAACGGAGGTGGTGTGCCAAACGCATGAAAACAGGCCCACAGCACGCCGATGTCAAAGGCCCACCAAGCCGGAGCACCCAGTAGCCCGGGGTCGCGTGAGCGAATCAACTCGATTGCCGTGCGCACACCGCTCGCAGCCATGGCGGGTACAGCCACCCCGAGAGCCACCCAGCGGGCCATCCGGCCCGAGCCTGCCGCCCCTCGCGCAAGACGTCGCTCGATATCGCCCGGCAACAAGGCCATCGCACCCGTGATCGCCACCAGCATCGCGGCGACCACAGCCGGGACGATCGTGATCGCAAATGAGCCTCCCCCGGGCAGCAGGCCGGTCCCGAGCCCGATGCCAGCGAATATGACGGCGCAGGCGTAGATTGCATAGAGCAGCACTGTGAACGCGACCATGCGGCAAGCCACCAGGCGTGGCTCCATCCCGGAGCGACGCAATGCCCAGGCGGTGAGCGCGATCCCGCCCGCGCCGCCTGCCGCGAACAGGCGCGTCGCGGCAAGGCCTGCCATCGTGATCTGGTAGCTCTCCGGCCAACCGATCGGGCTGTGCCTTCCACGTACGAATACTGCCCGGAAGAGCACCACATAGCCGCCGAAGGAACAGATCTCCAAGAACACACCGATCACGATCCACCAAGTGTCGCCACGCTCTATGCGATGCGCCGTGCTGCTCAAGCCGGCGAGCTTGGGAAGCACGAAATAGAGGAAGGCCACGGCCGAGAGGACGAACAGGCCGAAGGCGATGGCGCTGCGACGCGTGACCGGCACGCGCGGCATCTGCTCATCGGCCAGCGTCCCGGTCGACTCAGCTGGGTCTAGTTCATCCATCTCGGCTTTCTCGTCGGCTTCATGTGGCCTGCAGTGCCCGCGCCTCGATCGCTGCGACGGTCCGTCCGAAGCGTGCAAGCAGCGGGGCTGCACCAGGCGCGAGACGGCGTATGGCGGTCGTGAGCGCGGCGCCGGCCAGCAGATCAACCACGTAGTGCTCACCGAGATATACAAGCGCGAAGCCAAGCGTGGCCGTGTAGCCCCAGCCCAAGGCGCCAGCGAGCGGCCCAGTCTCTTCGAGCAACTGGGCGGCCATCATCGATGTGGCGAAGTGCAGCGACGGCATCGCAGCCAAAGGATTGCCTCCAAGAACACTGTAAAGGGGCCCCCAGCCGTCTTTCCAAAAGAACTCGCCATATTCGACCATCATGCGCCTGACGGCGACCTCTTCGGTGGCCGCGTACCAAGGCGGAGCGGTAGGCAGGATCCAATAGATCATTGCCCCGACGTCGAACACTGCGTACGTAAGCACCGCGGAGCGATCGAAGCGCGAAGGGTGGCGCACCATGATGTAGACGAGCGTGCCGTGGGGTACGAGGAACCACAGCCAGTGAGCCCACACCAGCACGCGATCGCCGAGACGCCACTGCCCGCGCGCCAGCCTGCGCTGCAGGCGCACGGTGGGCAGCTCGCCGAGCCCGAGGACACGATCTACGGCGATCGGATAGTCGACCAGCACGCGGCCTTCCTGTGCAGCCTTGTCGTCGTGGGGAGCCTTGTAGGCGGATAGATAGGCCCACATCTGAAGCGAACATACGGCGACGTCGCGCGTACGCGTGCGAGGCATCGCCACGCACAGGCCGAGAGGCGCCGCGAAGGCGACCGTTTGCGCGACCAAGGGCGGCGTGGAGAGGCGCTTTCGCACAAGGGGCGCCATTACACCCGCGGCCACGACACCCCAGGCGGCTGTCCTGATGACCCTCGACCGCACGGGGCGGTGAGTATATGACGCTGTGCGGCAGGTCCCTACGCGCGCGTAGGGCAGTCCGAACTGGGGCCTACGCCACCACCCCCGCGCGCACGCGCAGGCAAGTCCGTGGGGCAGTCCGAATCCGGGCTATGCGGCCTTCCTCGCGCGCACGTGCAGGCGAACCGACCAAATCGGAGCTATACGGCGGTCCCCGCCCGCGTGCGCTCGTCCATGTGCCGGCTCGCCTCAGCTACGAGCGACCGAACCACATTGCTCGTCTCATCGGCCTCAGGGTGCCATTGCACACCGAGCACGAAGCGCCGGTCGGGAATCTCGATCGCCTCGGGCAGCCCATCCATCGCCGAACAACCACTGATCAGAAGGCCTTCGCCAAGCCGGTCGACGCCCTGATGGTGATGGGACTTAGTGGCGTGGTGGGTCTCGCCCGCGGCCTGGGCAGCGAGCGTGCCCTCGACCAGGTCGACGTCGTGATCAGCGCCGTCGAAGGTGCCGGGAACGCGCAGGTGTTCATGATGGCCGAAGCGCTCGGGCAGGTGCTGCAGCAGGCTGCCGCCATAGGCGACGTTGATCAGTTGCATGCCGCGGCAGATTCCGAGCACCGGCAGATCGCGCTCGATGGCGCCGCGCACGAGCGCGATCTCGAAGCGGTCGCGCTCGGGGACCGTGTCGACGGTCTCCGGATGGGGATGCTCGCCATAACTGCCGGGGTCGATGTCGGCACCGCCGGCTAGCACAAGGCCGTCGAGCAGGTCGAGCACCTCTCCGGGGTTCTCTAGCAGGAGAGGATCCGGTGGGAGCATCAGGACGAGCGCGCCCGCTTGCTGCACAGCTTCGACATAGCTGCGCGAGAGCAGCACGGCCTCTTGATCCCACATGCCCCAGCGGGCACGCTCGAGCGCCGTGCATATGCCTATGACGGGCCTGGTCATGTCCGCACACGATAGGCATACAGAGGTACGGAGTGAGAGAAAGGGTCGTTGCGCGGGTATTCTCGCGCGGTACTTACCGATCAAAGACCTCGACCGGCGCCGAACAAGGCCGGACGCCCGCAGAACGACAGGAGAGCCAAAGTGAGTGAGGCCGAGACCCAGCTCGAGACGGTTAATGTGCACGTGGAGGATGGTGCAGCGACGATTGAGCTGAACCGGCCCGAGGCGCTCAACGCATGGAACAAGCAGCTCGGCGAAGACCTGCTCGCCGCGTTGGCCCGCGTGAGCACGGACGAGGGGGTGCGCGCGGTGCGCATCACCGGCGCAGGTCGCGCGTTCTCGTCCGGTGCCGACCTGAGGGACATCAGCGGTGACGACCTCACGCCTGAGGGACGTCCAAACGTATATGGGGTGCTCACCGAGCGCTACCACCCGATCATGCACGCGATCCGTGACATGGAGAAGCCCGTGGTTGCAGCGGTGAATGGCGGAGCTGTCGGCATTGGCTGCTCCTTGGCGCTGTGCTGCGACCTGGTCGTGGCAACCGAGAGCGCTTACTTCCTGCTTGCGTTTGTGAACATCGGCTTGGTACCCGACGGCGGCTCGTCGCTGTTCGTCCCCATGCGCGTGGGTATGGCAAGGGCAGCCGAGATGGCGATGCTGGGCGAGCGCGTGAGCGCCTCGCAAGGGCTCGAGTGGGGACTTGTGAACCGAGTGTTCTCCGACGAGGACTTCGCACGCGAGAGCGCCGCATTGGTGGCCCGCCTCGCGGCCGGCCCGACGCGCTCCTATGCCGCCGGCAAGCGCTTGCTCAACGAGCGGCTCTACGTTGGCATGGCCGAGCAGCTCGAGTTGGAGGCGACCTTGCAGCAGGAGATGGCCGGAAGCGATGACTTCGTCGAGGGCGTGAGCGCCTTTCTGACCAAGCGTCCAGCTCGCTTCGAGGGGCGTTGAAGCGCGTTCCGTCCGCGCCTGAATAGAATCCCGCCCGCCTTGAGCCACCTGCTTGCCACACCGCTCGCGTTCTTCACCCCCCAGTCGGGCGGTTCGCCGAACGCCGACCAGATCAGCGACCTCTACAAGATCACGCTGTATGTGGCACTTGTGATCTTCGTGCTGGTCGAGGGCGCGCTTGGGTATGCCCTGTGGCGCTTCCGCGCCCGCAAGGGAGCCGTGGCAGCACAGATCCACGGCAACACACGCCTTGAGGTGGGTTGGACGGTGGGTGCCGCTGTGATCCTGCTGGGACTTGCGGTGGTTACGTTCAGCAAGCTCTCGTCGATCCAGGATCCGGTCAACTCGAGCGCGACGGGCGAACATCTCGTCAGCGACAGCTCGCGGTTGTATGCCAGCAACACTCCCAAGCTGCCCCCGAACGGGAAGTCCCTGAAAATCACGGTCGTCGGCAGGCAGTTCGTATGGCAATACGTGTATCCCGGTGCGAACGAAGCCGACGGACTGGGCGCTCCCTACTCCTATCAGGAGATGGTTGTACCGACGAAAACCACGGTCACGCTGAATATCGTCTCCGCTGACGTGGTCCATTCGTGGTGGGTCCCGCAGCTGGGCGGCAAGTTCCAAGCAGTGCCCGGCTACCACAACTACACGTGGTTCAAGATCGAAAAACCAGGAATCTTCCGCGGCCAGTGCGCCCTTATTTGCGGGCGCGGGCACGCGCGCATGACGGCCACAGTAAAGGCCGTGCCACCAGCCCAGTTCGAAGCATGGCTTGCCTACCAGAAGAAGCTGATCGCCGAAGCCAACGCCGACGCCCAGGTAGCGCGCGGGAAGCTCGGCAAGCAGATAGGCGCTGGGCAGGTCGAAAACCCATGAGGCGCGCCCGCTTGGCCATGAATCCGTCGGATCAGCAGACCTACCGACTTTCCGAGTCCGGACACTAGGAGACCGCTCGATGGCCACCTACGCAGCCCCAGTTCCCCAAATCGTCTCCCACGAAGCCAAACCCGAGCAGAAGGGTTGGGCGAGCTGGATTACGACGACCGACCACAAGCGGATCGGGATCATGTACATGGTCACGACGTTCGTGTTCTTCGTGCTCGGCGGCGTCGAGGCGCTGCTGATTCGCCTGCAGCTGGGACTGCCGAACAACACGCTGGTCTCCCCGCAGATCTACAACCAGCTGTTCACGCTGCACGGAACGACGATGATCTTCTTGTTCGTGGTGCCGATGATGGCGGGCCTGGCGAACTACTTCGTGCCGCTGATGGTGGGGGCGCGCGACATGGCATATCCACGCCTGAACGCCCTGTCCTACTGGCTGCTGCTGGCGGGTGGGCTAGTTTTCTACGCCTCGATCTTCTGGAACCCGCCGGAAGCTGGCTGGACGAGCTATGTACCGCTGTCGGGCATCAACTACTCGCCGGGCGGCGGGCAAGACGCATGGATCTATCTGATCCACCTCACGGGCCTGTCCTCGATCCTCGGCGCGGTCAACTTCTACGCGACGATCGCCAACATGCGCGCCCGCGGCATGAGCTGGGGACGTCTGCCGCTGTTCATCTGGGCGATCTTGACCTATTCGATCCTGATCATCTTCGCAATGCCAGTGATCGCGGCCGCCGTTACGATGCTCTTGACCGACAGGCACTTCGGCACGCACTTCTTCGATCCGGCCAATGGCGGCTCGGCGCTCTTGTGGCAGCACCTGTTCTGGTTCTTTGGGCACCCCGAGGTCTACATCATGGTGCTACCGGGCTTCGGGATCGTGTCTGAGATCTTGCCTGTCTTTGCCCGCAAGCCGATCTTTGGCTACAAGGCGATCGCGGCATCGACGGTGGCGATCGCATTCCTGGGCTTCTTGACCTGGGCACACCACATGTTCACCGCACCGATCCCAGAGGCCGTGGTGGTGTTCGTGATGCTGAGCTCGTTCCTGATCGCGGTGCCAACGGGCGTGAAGATCTTCAACTGGATCGCCACCTTGTGGCATGGCACGGTCGAATTCAAGACGCCATTGCTGTTTTGCGTGGGCTTCATCGCGCTGTTCATGATCGGCGGCATCTCGGGTGTGTTCTTGGCCGTGTTCCCGGTCGATTGGCAGCTCAACGAAACCTACTTTGTGGTGGCCCACATCCACTTCGTGTTGATGGGCGGCGCCGTGTTCACGATCTTCGCGGCGATCTACTACTGGTTCCCGAAGATCACCGGCAGGATGATGAGCGAGGGCCTTGGCAAGCTGAGCTTTTATCTGATGTTCTTCGGCTTCCTGGCGACCTTCTTGATCCAGCACGTGATCGGCCTGGATGGGATGCCAAGGCGCGTGTATGAGTACGACAACGTGGGCAACCTGGCGCTCTACAACTTGATCTCAACGATCGGCTCGTTCATTCTCGGCGCCGGCGTGCTCGTGACGATCGTCAATGTGACACGCAGCGTTAAGCACGGCGCGATCGCCGGCCCAGACCCGTGGAAGGCGAACACGCTCGAGTGGTTCACGACCTCTCCCCCGCCCGCCAACAACTTCGATGTCGTTCCGCTCGTACGGTCTTATGAGCCGATGAAGGACATTCGCCGCGAGATCGAGCAGCGCACCTCCGGAGTGGCGGCTCCCGGAAGTGCGACGGTGCCTGCCGGCGCCACGCAAGTCGGCGTCTAGGCAGTAGAGCGTCCCGCGATGTCCACGAAGGAGCGTGGCAAAGCGTGTCGCCCTGGGCGCCCCTCAGCGCTAGAGTGCGGGATCGTGATCGAGGCTTCTCGCTGTCGGAGATGCGGTTGATGGAGGGATCTCCGGCATCCGCTTACACTCCGCAACCCGCTGGTGCGATCGTCGCTCCGCACACGAGTAGACGCTCAAGAACGCGCCAGCTGCTCGCCGACTACCTGGAGCTGACAAAGCCCAAGGTTCAGTCGCTGCTCCTGCTGACGACGATCACCACGATGCTGGTTGCGGGAGATCCCTCGGTTGCGCTGATCGCACTGACGTGCCTCGGCGGCTACCTGTCGGCCGGCGGCGCGGGCGCGGTCAACCATTGGTTCGACCGCGACATCGACGCGAGCATGGCTCGTACCGCCAATCGGCCCGTGCCATCAGGACGCGTCTCCCCCGCCGCCGCGCTCACGTTCGGATGCGTGCTGGCAGCACTGTCCTTCCTCGAGCTCTCGCTGACGGTGAATCTGCTTGCGGCGAGCCTGTCATTCGCCGGCTTCTTGGGCTACGTGTTCGTGTACACGGTGTGGCTGAAGCGGCGCACACCGCAGAACATCGTGATCGGAGGCGCCGCGGGCGCCGTCCCACCACTGGTCGGCTGGGCAGCGGTGACGGGCTCGGTGAATGGCATCGCGGTGCTGTTGTTCTTCATCGTGTTCTTTTGGACTCCACCCCACTTCTGGGCGCTATCGCTGTTGATGAAGGGCGAGTACGAGAAGGTCGGAGTTCCAATGCTGCCGGTCGTGCGCGGCGAGGCGGAGACGCGCCGGCAGATCCTGCTGTACACGGTGCTGCTGTACGCCGTCACCCAGCTTCCGTTTTGTGCGGGCGGCTTCGGCGGTATCTATCTGACCGCCTCGTTGCTGCTCGGGCTCGGTTTTATCGCGGGTGCGGTGCGGCTGTACCGTCGCGCGGACAGACGCAGCGCGTTGCAGCTATATCTCTTTTCGCTGGCCTACCTTGCGCTGCTGTTCTGTGCGATGGTCGCCGACGCCAAGCTGTGAGCGACCAGGCCCCGGCAAGCCCCGGATGCGATAGAGCGACAATGTACGAGTCGCCGGGTGCTAGCCGCGCCGTGATGAGGCGAGACGCTGAGCCTCGGATATACTGCGCGCGCTGTCATGAACCGTCGCCTCGCCAAAAAGAACATCCGCACAGGCCTGATCGTGGCGGGGATCTGCATGTTCATGTTCGGCATCACGTTTCTCGTGGCGGCGGCGTACTTGTCGTGAGTCCACTCGACCAGGAGATCCCGCCAGCGGGCGAGGAGGTTCACCTCCCAGGCCCGACGATCCTGCCGCTGTTGACCGCCGCCGGGATCACGCTCGCCGTGGTAGGCATCACGATCAGCTTGATCCTCGTTATAGGCGGCTCGATCCTGACGATCGTGTGCGTGATTCGCTGGATCATGGATACGCGCCGCGAAATCGACGAGCTTCCGCTCGACTCGCACTGACCGCGGTTCCTGCTCTCAACTCGTGTTGAGAGCGTCTTCTCGGCTCGATTGGCACTGAGAGCCATCCGTCGGTGAGGCGCCGCGCGCGGGTGGGTGGGATTCCCAATCCACGCGCGGCCCCAACGGAAGACGGCGCCCGCATCCCCCGCGGGCGCGCGGCCTTCCCCTCTCTCACCCCACGGCTGCGCTCGCCGGAACAGGGCAGATTGCCCCCTCGTCCGTCCAGCAGCGCACGACGTCGCGCACAGAGAGAATCCCCACTGTCTCTCCACGCTCGACGACGATCAGGTGGCGAAAACCGCCGCGAACCATCGCGCCGGCAGCTTCCTCCAAGGACCAGTTCGGCTCGGCGAACACGACATCACGAGTCAGGTGATCGGCTACGAGCTCGACATCCGGGCTTTGACCGCCGCCGATCGATGTGAGCACGTCGCGCTCAGTGAGAATGCCGGGACCGCCGGCGTCTGGGTCGATCACGACTGCGGCGCCTACCTGGCGCTCGGACATGAGCCGCGCGGCATCGCGCAGCGTGTGGCCGGGACCCACCGTCAAGACCATAGGACTCATGCCATCTCGAACCTGCATCGTGCTTGCCTCCTGTCCTCTCGCTGCAAAAAGCGTTTGCAACGATTGCCTCAATGTATTGGGAAAAGCGCTCCTCGTCAAGCGCGGCTCGCAGATAGCTCATTACCCTCGCCAATGGGGCCAAACCTCACGACATACGTTTCCCCGCCGTGTGGTCGCGGTACGGCTGAACCTTGCGGCCAGAGGCCCCGATCCTCGCCGCGACAGGAGCCACGGACCGCACGACAGACGTTCATCGGCCCGAGGCATTAGGATCACGCCTCCGATGGCCAGGCTCATCCCAGACAGGCACGCGGCGCGCACATGGGGAGGCGCGCAGAATGGTCTCTAGGCGCTCGATCGCGTGGACGGCGGTGGCCGCCCTGATCGCGACCGCGATCGGGATCGTGCTGAGCTACGTGATCCACTGGTTCCCCGTCCAAGCTTCCACACAGGCGCACAACACCGACACCTTCTACCACGTGCTCGTGATCGCATCGGTGCCGATCTTCGTGCTCGTGGTAACGGTCATCCTCTACTCGGTCTGGCAGTTCCGCATGAAGCCCGGCCAGGAGCTCGAGGACGGCCCTCCGATCCACGGCAACACGCGCCTTGAGGTGCTCTGGACGGCGATCCCGGCCATGATCCTGCTAGGTCTCGTCTCCTATTCCTTCGTGGTTCTGAAGGAAAACGAAAAGAAGCCCGCTGGGCGAGAGATGGTGGTCAATGTGACCGGGCAACAGTTCGCCTGGTCCTATGAATACCCGAGCTCAGAGACTGGGGGCGCCCCCCTGAAGACCACCCAGCTGTATGTGCCCAACAACGAGTCGGTTCGCTTCGAGATCCGCTCGCTCGACGTGATCCATGCCTTCTGGATCCCAGCCTTCCGCCTGCAGATAGACGCGGTGCCCGGGATCACGACGAGCTACCGTGCCACGCCCGACCGGCTCGGCTCCTATCCGATCGTGTGCAACCTGCTGTGCGGCGTCGGGCACGGGCTGATGCGCTCGACCATTCACGTCGTCAGGCCGAGCGTGTTCCATACCTGGCTGCAAAGCCAGAGCAGGGTCTCGGCGGGCGCGTCCACAGGCCAAGCAGGCACTCCGGCGAATGCTTCCTGAATGTAAGGTGATGGGTGCAATGGGGAGAGGCACGCAGATGACAAACGGGGGAGCACGCTGATGGTCGCCAAGCTGCGCGCACCGGGGCTCTATCGCGCGTTCTTTGCCTTCCTGGTCGGGATTGCGTTCGCGGCTGGGCTGACTTGGCTCGTGCGCATGGCGACGGGTCACGCGACCTACCACCACTTCTTCAGCGAGGAACCGATCATGGCGGTGTCGCTGATCAGCGCACCGCTCTTCTTCCTGGTGGGCCTCGGCGGGTTCGACTACTGGTTCTACTGGGCCTCCGGGCGCCCGACACGCCCTGAGGATCACTCAAGCCACGGCGCGCAGAGCTGGAAGGACTACTTCCGCATAAACACCGACCACAAGGTGATCGGGATCCAGTACACGGTGACCGCCTTCTTCTTCTTGTTCGTAGGTGGGTTGATGGCGATGTTGATGCGCATCCAACTGGCTCAGCCGGGCGCGGAGTTCGTGAGCGCCAATACCTACAACGGCCTGTTCTCGGTGCACGCGTCGCTATTGATCTTCCTGTTCGTGATCCCTGTGTTCGCGGGTCTGGCCAACTACGTGCTGCCGCTGATGATCGGCGCACCGGATATGGCCTTCCCGCGCCTGAACGCGCTTTCATACTGGCTCTTGCCGCTGGCAGGCATGATGATGCTGTTGAGCTTCGCGGCGCCGGGTGGAGCGTTCGCGGACGGCTGGACCGCTTATGCGCCGCTATCGATCGACGCGCCGATCGGACAGGACTTCTTCTCGGTGGGTGTGCAGCTGGCGGGGGCCTCCTCGATCATGACGGCACTGAACTTCCTGGTGACGATCATCACGATGCGCGCACCGGGGATGAGCTTCTTCAGGATGCCACTGCTGGTGTGGGCCAACTTCGCGACCTCCCTGCTCGTGGTGATCGCTACGCCATTCATCGCCGCCTCGCAGTTCTTCGTGCTGCTGGACCGCGGACTGGGCTTCAACTTCTTCAACGCCGGCAAGGGCGGGGACGTGCTCATGTACCAGCACGTGTTCTGGTTCTACTCACACCCGGCCGTCTACATCATGATGCTGCCCGGCTTCGGGATCATCAGCGAAATCATCGCCGTGAAGGCACGCAAACCGATCTTCGGCTACCGCATGATGGCCTTCTCGCTACTTGCGATCGTGGGGCTGGGCTTCACAGTTTGGGCCCACCACATGTTCACCTCAGGCATGGCCTCGTGGATTCGCATACCGATGGCGATCACGACGTGCATCATTGCCGTGCCGACAGGAATCAAGATCTTCTCCTGGCTCGCGACCCTGTGGCGCGGGATCCTGCACCTGGACACACCGATGCTGTTCGCGCTCGGCTTCCTTGTGACGTTCACGCTCGGCGGGATCAGCGGCGTGATGCTCGCGATGGTCGTATTCGACATCCACGTGAGCGCGAGCTACTTCATCGTGGCCCACATCCACTACGTATTGTTCGGCGGCTCCTTGATGACGATCTTCGCGGGCGTGTACTACTGGTTCCCGAAGATGACCGGGCGCATGTACGACGAGCGCCTGGGTAAGTGGCACTTCTGGAGCACCTTCATCTTCTTCAACCTGACCTTCGGGCCGATGCACATCCTGGGCCTGCAAGGGATGCCCCGCAGAGTGCCCACCTATGCCGCCAAGTTCGCCGACCTGAACCTGTTCATCTCGATCGCGAGCTTCGCGCTTGGGGCCACAACTCTGATCTTCCTCTACAACATGGTCACCAGCTGGCGTGGAGGCCCACGCGCCCCGGCAAACCCTTGGCGGGGACTGACTATCGAGTGGCAAGTCTCTTCACCACCGCCGATATTCAACTTCGACCGCATCCCCACCGTGGTCGGCAGCCCATACGAGTATGGCGTCCCCGGCGCGGTGCACGGCACGTTCGCACCCGCCCCGGTACCGGCGACCGTGGGCGGTGCGGCGGGTGGCTCTGGCGTCGTCCACAGGCACACGGAGTAGGAGAGGCTTGGTCCGATGAGAGAAGTCCTGGTAGTCGCCAATCGCACGCTCGGCGGGGAGAAGCTGCTCGATACTGTGCGTGAGCGTGCCGCAGCTGGTGAGGTGAGCTTCCGGCTTGTGGTGCCTCAAACTAAGCCCACCGCCGGCCTTGTGATTCACGACGAGACGGTGCGCGAATCGGCTCAGGTGCGAGTCGACCTGGCGACATCGCTGCTAGCTGGAGAGGGCATCGCGGCGACCGGCGAAGTCGGCGACCCGGACCCCTTCCTGGCCACGATGGACGCGATTGCCTACCGCCGCCCGGACGAGGTGATCGTGTCGACCCATCCGGTGACCCAGTCTGGGTGGTTGCGCAGAGACCTGATCGAGCGCATTCAGAGGGCCTCGGGCCTGCCTGTCGAGCACATCATCACCGACCTCGCCCAAGAGGGTCTGCCGTTCGGGGTGACGCTCGTCGTGGCGCACAAGACCTCCAGCGGCGATGAGCTGATCGACCGCCTCAAGGCCAAGGCGGCAGGCGAGGAGCGGCACATGTTCATAGCGGTCGTCCCCCAGCTCGATCGCAGCGGGTCCGCTCACCGGGAGGCACGTATCCGCCTCGGCGCGATGCTCGAGCGACTTGACGCCGCCGGACTGGTGAGCGCCGGCATGATCGGCGATCCAGACCCCTATACCGCTGTGATGAACGCGCTGGAGCTCTTCCAGGTGAGCGATGTCGTGATCTCGACGCTGCCAAACGAGCGCTCCGGCTGGTTGCGAAGCAACCTCATCGAGCGCGTGCGCCACGCCACCTCGGCACCAGTTGAGCACGTCGTTGTGGACGTCCAAGCCAACGCGACCGCGGCCGGCGCCGCTAACTAGGAGGGATCATGGAGGCCGCCAGCGTCGCCCACGCAGCCACTCACGACGACCATCATCACGGTCCGCCCGATAGCGCATCGCACCTCACGCGTAGAGCCGCAGCTACTCGGCATGCTGCTTTTCATCATCTCCGAGGTGATGGTCTTCGGCGCCTTCTTTACGGCCTACTTCTTCATCAGGGTCGCCCAGGGCGACCCTTGGCCGGCGCCGGGCACACATCTGCCGCTCGAAGTGGCGGGCGTGAACACTGCCATCCTGGTGTCCTCCTCGTTCACGCTTGCACTGGGCCGAGCAGGCGCTCAAGAAAGGCAACCATTTCGGGCTGAAGGCGGGCATGCTGACCACCTTCCTGCTCGGTTGCGCCTTCCTGTTCATCCAGATCAACGAGTACGCCAACATCGGCTTCGCCCCCCAGGATCAGGCCCAGGCGACGATCTTCTACTCCCTCACGGGCCTGCACGGCGCGCACGTGTTCATAGGGCTCGTGTTGCTCCTGATCGTCACGATCAGAGCCTTCAGAGGCCACTATTCGCCCGAGGAGCACCGTGGCGTCGAAATACCAGGCATCTACTGGCACTTCGTGGACATCATGTGGATAGTCGTCTACGCGACCGTCTACGTGATCTGAAAGCGCTCGATTCACGCAGCCTCCACCCCATGCTGAATCCACTGCGCAGCGAGGACGAGGCGTTCCGCTTCCTCCTCTACGCGATCGCCGTCATCGCAGCGATCGTCGTCGTAGTCCTAGTCCTGCGCGCAATCCTCTGATCCCAGGCCGACCCTGGGTCGTGGACCGAGCAGTCCAAGGACGCAAACTGCGCCGTGTGCTCTGCGCACAGCGGTCGAAGGTCGCCGGAATGCGCCGCGTCCACGATCCCCAGACGTGCGTTGCATCCTTGGGACGGACCGGCACATGTGCCGGTCCGCCGAGCCGCACATGTGCGGCTCGGGCCAGCGGCGCATGCGCCGCTGGCTTACTTGACCGTCAGAGTCCCGTACATCCCGGCGGCGCGGTGGCCGGGGGCCTGACAGAAGAACGTGTATGTGCCGGGCTTGAGCGTGACGGTGACCGAGACTGTGCCCTTGGTGACGAACTTGCTGGCACCAAGCACAGCGCCCTTGGCGGTTGCCCCACCCGCGCCCGGCTTCGATCGCGATGTTGTGCGAGACGCCCGACATGTTGGGCATCGAGATCGCGACGGAGCCCGCGGTAGCGCTCGCCTTGTTGGAGACGTAGGAGAGCTGGCCCGTGGGATCGGCAGGGATGTCGAGCTTGCCGCCCTTCTCGACCGCTGGCTTGCCCGCACCAGGTGCCTGGACGGCGCTAGCGAGCAGCCCGGTGTCCGGTCCCGGCCGGGCCGCGGCCTGAGCCACATAGGCAGCGATGCTGGAGAGCTCTGTGCCGCTGGCCAAACCGTTCGGCATCGCTCCATAGCGGTTCGGGTTCTGCACCTGGCCTTCTACAGCTGTTTGTACGGCACTTCGGCGCAAGCCTTCGTTGATGCTGGCTCTGAACGCTTCGTCAAGATTGGGTCCAACGGTGCCCTTCGTATTGGCCCGCGCGAGCGTATGGCAAGCGCCGCACTTGGCGACGAACTGCTGCTTGCCCACGATTAGGTTGGCGTCTTCACCACGCTTGGCTGCACCACAGCCGCCCGCGCCGACCAGCAGGAAGCCGGCGCCAAGCAAGGCGCCGAGTTGGCGCATGTGCGATCCACGATGACTCGTCCCCATAGACATCAGCGCGGGAACTCTATCCAAAGGGTCGGAGGACGGGCTCTCCGCATGCGGCCGCGACCACACCCCGGGCGACCCCCTCCCAAGACCAGTGCTCGCGCACTACCGACACGAGCGCTTCTCGCGTTCGTGCCTTCAAGGACCGATCGGCCTCGAGCCACCCGACGAGGCGCTCGGCAATCGCCCGTACCGCAAGGTCGTCGACCGGGAACGAGAGCCATGAGCTCGCCTCTAGCGGAACCTCACGGGAAATTGTCTCGCTCACCTCGGCAAGTCCAGAATGGGCAGCGCTCACTGGCAGTACGCCACAGGCCGCCGCCTCGGCCGCCACCATCCCAAATGCCTCGGGGAAAGTGCTCGGAACGACCAAGGCCTCGCACGCGGGGAGCACATCGACAAGCTCCTCGTGATCCAAGCGGCCTGTGAACACGACTCGCTCCGCGAGAGCGCGGGCCGGGGCACAGTAAGCATCCGCCTCAGCCTGCGACAAGGAGTCCAGGAACGCGAGCAGGTGGCTAAGCGGAAGCGGATCGCCGGCCAGCACATCAACACCGTCCTGGGCCTCCAGTGAGCGGCCCGCACGCGCGATCTCCTTGGCTCCTTCCAGATCGCCCTCCCCAAGCCGGGCAAGCAGTCTTTCAAGACCATCCCGGTAGGCGCCGAAGCCGACGACCACGAGCCGTGCGTCGGGGACAGAGCGCAAGACCAAGGGCCAGGCCGCGATCAGCAGGTCCACGCCCTTGCTGACGATCAGCTTGCCCACGTAGGCGACTAGCGCGCCGCTCCCGTCCACTATCTTCGCGAGCCCCTCCGCAGCAACATGGTCATTGCGAGCGAACGCGCTCGCCTGCTCGTTAGCGGAGGATTGGGTGCTACCTCGCAACGTTTCAAGCAGCCCGCGCATCGCCGCCTCGGGCCTCTTGGGGAGAGACGCGGCGCGAAACGCTCCACATCGACACCCGGAGGACCAAGGCGAGTGCGTTGCTTCGAGCGATCCCCCTTTGGGCTCACCGAGCGCCTCCCAGAGACTCTCGGCAGTGTGCCTGGAACCGACGAGCACCGTCTGAGCCCGGGCAAGCCCCTCACGGGCGAAACCCATGAACCGCTCGGGTTCAGGCTTGACTGTGTACTCCAGCGCGCTCCCATGTACCTTCACCGCATAGGGCGTCTCGTCCGGGAGAGCGCGCGCGAGGATCACGGGGCCCATTACCGAGATGGTTCGCAAGCGCCATATCGGGACTCACCCGCCCTGTCACCTCCCTTACCGCCTCCACGTTGGCCTGCAAGTAGGCGGCGACCTCCGCGTCGGTGCATTCCGCGAAGGTCTTCGCGTCCGTCCCCTCGTAGCGATCCTGCACGTACAAAGGGAGCAAACCGCCGATGTCGGGGCGATAGACGGTGCAACGCGGCCCCCCGGCCGGTCGACTCCCAAGCAACTCCACTTCCAGCTTACCGCTGCCCCAGTCGCCAGATGCATCCACGAAGGAGTGGCGCTCGGGATGGCGCTCTTGGCTGAACAGGTGCACCTCGTGGCCCAGCTTCACGAGCGCCTCGGCGAGCCGCGCGTTGTACACGTTGGAACCGGTACCGCTCAGCAGGTAACCATGGAAGATCAGGATGCGCACGCAGCGCACACTACTCGGGGCCCATCTGTTTTTCGGGGTTCGGGGCCATTTGCTTCAGGGCTCAGGACTCTTTGCTTTCGGGATGGGATCCATTTGCTTTTCGGGGTGCCTGTGCGCGGGCGCGCGCACACACGTAGGGCACCGCTTTTGCGGCCCACACCAAGTTCGCTCCGCACAGCTCATGACGCCCGCACGCTTCGCTAGAGTGCCGGGCGTGAACACCAATCAACGCTATCGCCTGCGCACCCCTTCGACCGGTCGTGAAGTGCTGCTCGAAGCCACTCCGGGCGAGATCTACCGCGATCGCGACACGGGCGAGCAGATGGAGATCGTGGGCAAGCTGCTGCCGCTTGCCCCGGACCCTTCGCGTCTGCCTTGGGCAGTGGAGAACCTACGCTTCTGTCCTTGGTGCGACCAGCTCGCCCAGAAGGACTTGAACGACTGCCCCACCTGTGGCCGGCGCATGGGTCCTTTGGGCGCGTGAGCTCCGCCCCGCATCGCGCCCGTATAGCCGCGCTCGGTGCGAGCGCCCTGATCCTTCTGTGTGGCCTCGGCCTCGGCGCGTGCGGCGGGAGCAGCGTCTCGGAAACTGTTCCCAAGAGCACGCCTGAAATTTACCCGCCGAACGACACGTCCGCGGAAAAGGAAGCGACGGAAACCACTTCCACCTCCACCACCGCGACTACCTCCACCACCCCAACAACGAGTGAAGGGTCTTCCACCACCGGCGGCAGCGAATCAAGCGGCGAAAGCTCCGAAGAAAGCTCCAGTTCCTCGGAAAGCGGCGCCGCGGGGGGAACGTCCGCCGGCGAATCATCAGAAAAAGCCGCTAGCGAAAAAGCGTCATCTGAAGGAGGCAGCGAAAAATCCTCCTCTGGCAGTGTCGGATCGAGCGGCGGTGCTAGCGCGCCCTAGCCTAGGGCGTTGAGATCAGCGTCGCGCTGTAGGTCAGACGGGCGGTCTGGTAGAGGCAGTAGTACTGGATGTTGGAGCCAACGGTCACGTGAGCCGTTTGGGTTCCAGTCGTGGTGCACTGTCCCTTCCCGCGGCTCGCTCGCCAGGATGTACCCTTGCCGAAGCCGAGCGCCAACGCCGGGGCCCATGAGGGCACGGTGAGAGCAACAACATCGCCCTTCTTCACGGGCAGGGTCGTGGCAAGCGGGAACTGGGCAGTCTTGCCGAAGTACGGTTCGAGCGGTACCACAGGGCTTTGACCGATCAGCTTGTAGGTCAGTTTGGGAGTCTTCTGAGCCCGCAGGATCGCGATGCCAGCCGACGCTGGACCGCCCTCGTTGGCGTTGAAGTACTTGATCTGCGTCGCGTTGGGCTTACCCAAGGTGATCGTCCACGCGACGATCGTCCCCGCGCGTGGGGCCGCCTCAGGATTGTTGTTCGTTTCGATCTTGACCTGGAAGCCGGTAGTGCGGCTGACCGCGAGGCACGAAGGCGTCGGGCAGCTCGGGACGGTGGGGGGAGTGGTTTCGGGGATCACGCCAACTTCGGTGAGGGTGGCAAGCGAACCCGCTGGGAGAACCAGAGCCAGGCCGCAAGCGGCCACGATCGTTGTGATGACGCGTTTCATATGGACCATTTCAACAAGAACACGAGGATGTAGACGATGTAGCGGTTCGACGCGCGCGTCTCTTCTCCCCCTTTTTTTCTAGCTCTGAGCCCGCGTGAAGGCTTTCAAGGGCTTGCAAGCCCGAGTGCCGTAGCCGCGGAGGCTATCTCAGCAGGGTCCCCGGGCGAGGGCACCCATGGCAGGCGCAGCGGATCGTCTTCGTAGCGGGGCACTACGTGGATGTGGAAGTGGAACACGGTCTGCCAGGCGGCCGCGCCGCACGAGTTGATCAGGTTGACCCCATCGGCAGCCAAGCGCTGCTTGGCGCGAGCAGCCAAGCGCTGTGCCGCGCTGGCCACAGCCGCAAGCTCATGCGGGTCGATACTCAATAGGTCTGGCGTATGGGCACGCGGGATCACGAGGGCATGGCCGCGCGTGGCTGGGTTTATATCCATGAAGGCGATCGTGCGCTCGTCTTCGTCGACAATCGTCGCCGGCAAGTCGCCCGCAACGATCTTGCAGAAGATGCAGTCTTGCTCGCTCATGGCGGCCAATCCTAGCCATCGAGAGGCATCCGAGCTCGCCGAGTCAAACCATCTGCAAGGCTCGTCAGCCGGCGCTCTTAGCGCGGGTCCTCCCCGCGTAGGAACGTGAAAGCCTGCTCGCGCGTGCTCACCGCCCCCGTGTACTGCGCGCGCACAAGTCCCTCCAACAGCTCACCCACGCGCGGGCCGAGCGCCAGGCCAAGCTCTCGGGCCAGCTCGTCGCCGCGCAGCAACGGCTTGGGCGGCCCATCCTGACGCCAGTGCAATGCGTCGTCCAACATGCGGCGCGCCAGCGCCATGTGCGCTTCGATCGCCTCCTCAGATTTCGACCCGCGCGTGGCGAGACGGTCGCAGATCGACAGCAAAGTGACGTCAACCTCCACGGGCTCACACGCACGCAGATAGGCGAACACTGTCTCACGGGCAAGCGGCTGCGGCTCGTGCACAAGGAATCCGAGTCGCAGATGGTGGCGCACGAGCCCTGCCACGTGCTCCCGCAAGCGCACGCTCGCGCGCAAGCGCCCCAGAAGCTCGCGCGCCAAGTCGGCACCACGCGTGTCGTGCCCGATGAAGGTCACGCGCCGGTCGAACGCTCGCACCGAACGAGTAGCTGGCTTGGCGGCATCATGCAGCAGGGCTCCCCAACGCAAGGCTTCGCCGCGCGTAAGCCCGTCCGCCAGCGGCTCGCTCGAGCAGCGCAAGTACCGGCTCGCGGTACTGCATACCCAAAGCGGCACCCGGCTCAGTGATCTCCCATTCGCCTGCCGTCGTGAGAGCAATCACACGCTCGAGCACCTCGAGCGTGTGCCCGTAGACATCAAGGTGGTGAAAGCGGCTCTGCTCCACCCCACGCATTGCCTCAAGCTCTGGCAGAACCACCGCGGTCGCGGCGAGCTCGCTCATCAGCTCCAGTCCGTGTAGAGCCCGCTCGCAGGCGAGAATCCGCCGCAGCTCCAAGAACACGCGCTCGGGTGAGATATCGCTTAGCCGGCCCGCCTGTGCGCGAGCGGCAGCGAGCGTTTGGGGCTCGGGCTCCAAGCCCAGCTCTGCGGCAACACGCACGAGGCGCAGCACACGCAAGGGGTCATCTTCAAAGGCGCTGGGCCCAGCGCAGCGTAGACGGCCGGCGCTCAAGTCGGCGAGGCCTCCGAACGGGTCTAGCGACTCTCCCCCATCAAGCGGCTCGGCAATCGCATTGACGGTGAAGTCTCTCAGTGCGAGGTCCGCCTCGAGCGATCCTCCGCGCATGCCCTCTACATCCACCTGCCATGCGCCTCCGTGCGCCACTACGCGCCAGGCCCCGAACTCTTCAGAGAGCGCAAAGCATGCCGCGCTTTCGCCGGCCGTCTTGGCGGCCCGCGCGATCGCGCGGGCCGCCTCCGCTGGGTCGCCGTCGAGCACCACATCGAGATCCACCACGGGCCGTCCGAGCACGCGATCGCGCACCGCCCCACCCACCAACCAGGCACGCCGGCCGGCAAGGCCTCTGCGCACGACCTCCAAAGCCTCGACGCTCACACCGAATCGCCGTCGCGGTGATAGACGCGAGGTACCCGTGCGGTCAGCCCGCAGGTCACCTCGTAGTTGATCGTGCCCATCCTGCGGGCCAGCTCCTCGGCTGTTATGCGCTGCTCGTCACGCCCGCCGATCAGGACTGCCTCGCTTCCGCGCAAGGTGTCCGCCTCCGGTGTGTCGCCCAGATCGACCGTGAGATTGTCCATGCTCACCGTTCCCACGATCGGCCGACGCTCGCCCGCGACCAGCACGTCGGCGTTGTCCGACAAGGCCCGCCGCCAACCGTCCCCGTATCCGATTGGGAGAACTCCGAGGGTCGTCTCGTGCGCGGCCACGAAGCGCCGTCCGTAGCCGGCGCTTTGTCCGGGAGCACAGGCCTTGACCTCTGCCAGGTAGGAGCTGAGCTCGAGCGCGGGCTCGAGCCGGCGATCCAAGGGGTCTACGCCGAAAGGATCCATCCCGTAGACGGCTATCCCGCAGCGCACCATGTCGAAGTGCGCGCGCTTCTCCCGCAAGGTGGCAGCGCTGTTGGCGGCGTGGACGGTGACCCATGGGTAGGTGGCCTTGACCCCCTCAGCCCAGCGAACGAACTCCTCGAGCTGCTGCTCGAAGAAAGGGTCGTCGTGGTCATCGGCGGTCGCAAAGTGGGTCATGACGCCGGCCAATTCCACCTCAGGAGCATCGGCCGCCGCCGCAACCACACGAGATGCCTGCTCAGGGTCGCGCGTACCTAGCCTGCCCATGCCGCTGTCGAGCTTCACGTGCACACGTCCCCCACCTATGCTTGAGACTTCGTAAACGTCTTGCTCGCGCCAGACCACGACATCGGCCGCCGCATCCAGCGCTTCGCTCAGCTCGACCTCGCTGAGCGCACCCATCACTAGCAACGGCACTTCCGTGAAGCCCGCTTCGCGCAACTGGACCGCCTCGCGTGCGCCTGCCACGGCAAGCCAGCTCGCGCCGCCGTCAAGCGCGGCACGGGCGCTGTGGATGGCCCCGTGCCCGTAGCCGTCGGCCTTTACAACGACGCACAACCCGCACCCCTCCTCCAGCTCGGAGCGCAGGCGGGCACAATTACGCTCGATTGCCGCGAGGTTTATGCGCGCGAGCGCCCTACGTGTGCTCATGTCCACTCCCGGACTCGTGGCCGCGAGGACCGCTTCTGTGCCTGCCAGATCCTCGGCTGGGACCATACGGGCGGCGACGATAGCGGCCCGTGCTTGCTCGTACTGCTGGCAGCGCAGCGATCACGTCTGTTGCGATTACGCCCTCCGCGGACCCTTGCCGGCGTGCCGCCTCGCGTCCAGCCCGAGCGTGCAGATAGACGCCGCAGGCCGCAGCGCCGAACACGTTGAGGCTTTGGGCAAGCAGCGCCGAGATCACTCCTGTGAGCACATCGCCCGTGCCCGCTGTGGCCAAGGCCGGACTACCACCACGACTGACCGCCACGCGCCCGTCGGGCGCGACGACGAGCGTGTCGTCTCCCTTGAGCACAACTACCGCACCGGATTGGGCAGCGGCGGCGCGAGCGTGGCGCAGACGAGCCCGCTCGACCTCCTCGCTATCTATGCCCAGCAAGCGCGCAAGCTCGCCCGTGTGGGGTGTGAGCACGGTGGGGGCGCTCCGGGCCGCAAGCTCCGCGATGTGTCCAGCATGAGCGTTCAGGCCGTCGGCGTCGAGCACCATCGCTATAGGAGCTTTGAGTGCAAGCTCCCGGGCGAACTCCATCGCACGGCCTTCCCGTCCGAGTCCGGGACCAAGTGCGAGAACGCGTGCGCGCTCGAGCGCATCCAATGCAATATGAAGCCCGTTCGGTATCAGCGAGCCGTGGTCCTCGGGTAGACCGAATGTCATGACCTCGATCAGCTGAATGTCGAGGATCTCGCTCAGCGACGCTGGAACGCACGCGGTGACATAGCCGGCCCCGGCTCGCATGCAAGCGAGCGCCGCCATCGCGGGAGCTCCCATCAAGCCGGGTGAACCGCCGACCACTGCAACATGCCCGCTGGTGAACTTCGTCGAGTTGGAGGCCCTTACGGGCAAGGTGGCGAGCACGCTCGGGGCGATCAGTCCAGTATCCGTCGTGAGCGGAGCCCCGCGGGGAATGCCGATGTCGATCACGAGCACCTTCCCCGCGCAGCGCTTGCCCGGATGGACCCACAGACCCGGCTTGGCTGCGTGGAAGGTCGCTGTGAGCTGAGCCTTCACCGCGTCGCCTGCGACCTCGCCGCTCGAGGCATCCACGCCGCTGGGCACATCCACGCTCACCACACACCTATCCGCGGCGTTGATGGCCTGTATAGCCCGCGCGATGTCGCCCCTGGGCTTGCCTTCAAAACCCGTCCCGAGTAGCGCGTCTACGAGCACAACAGCCTGCCGGAGCGTCTCAGCCGCCGAGGCATCCGCGATCGAGAGGACATCCAAGCCGGACAGCCGCTCGAAGTTTGCGCGTGCGTCCTGGGAAAGATCGGCCGGCGAGGAGGTGCACACGACCTTCACGTTTCGCCCAGCCTGCTTCAACAGTCGTGCGACGACCATGCCGTCGCCGCCGTTGTTGCCTTTGCCGCACAGCACTGTCACCAGACCATCTGGAGCAACTTGCTCGACGGCCCGTGCGACCCCTTCACCCGCGCGCTCCATCAGATCGAGCGAAGGCACCCCCATCTGCTCGATCGCCCACCGGTCGACCGCCCGCATGTGCGGGGCGTCGAGCAGTGGCTCACACCAGTCGGGAAGATCGCCCATGACGAGCGATGTTACGTACCCGTCGCGATCGAGGAGTGCAGGATGGTGGATGTCAGACGCCGCGCCCGAGCGGAGGCGTACTGGTTGTACGTCGAGCATCGGGGGTGGCGTCTGGCGCCGCCAGACGCACGACTACTCGACCGTGACGGTCTTGGCAAGGTTGCGTGGCTGATCCACGTTGAGCCCGCGTCGCCGGGCGATCTCGTAAGCCAGCATCTGCAGCGGTATGACCGCAAGCATCGGCTGGAGCATCCAGTCGATGGCGGGCACGGGAACCGCGACGTCGACCTGTCCGGCGATCCGGCTGTTACCCGCGGTGGTAATCGCGATCACATGGGCTCCGCGTGCGCGCACCTCTTGCATGTTGGAGACCATCTTCTCGAGCACCGGAGAGTCTGTCGCGATCGACACGACCGGCGTGGAATCGTCCAGCAGGGCGATCGGACCGTGCTTCATCTCCCCGGCCGCATAGGCGTCCGTGGCGATGTAGGAGATCTCCTTGAGCTTGAGGGCGCCCTCGAGCGCGACAGGCAGGCCCACGTGCCGTCCGATGTACAGGAAGAACTCCTTCTGCCAGTGTTCGTCGGCGACCTGAGCGATCGGCTCGCCAACCTCCGCGATCACCTGGTCGATGCAGTGCGGCAAGCGCTTGACCTCGCTCACGAGCTCCGCGATGCGCTCCGGGGGGAGCGTCCCGCGCAACTCCGCCAAACGCAGGCCTAGTAGGTAGATGACCGCGACTTGACACACGAACGTCTTGGTCGCCGCAACTCCGATCTCGAGTCCCGCGCGGGTGAAAAGGACGCCATCGGCGTCGCGGGTGGCCTGCGAGCCCATCACGTTGGTGATCGCGAGCACAGTGGCACCGCGCTCGCGGGCCTTGCGCATCGCGGCAAGCGTGTCCGCGGTCTCCCCCGACTGGGAGATACCGACCACGAGATCGCCAGGACCGACGACCGGATTGCGGTAGCGATACTCGGAGGCCACGTCCATTTCGACCGGTACCCGCGCCCACTCCTCGATCGCGTAGCGCCCGATCAAGCCCGCGTGGTAGGAGGTCCCGCAGGCCACGATCACGATGCGCTTGACGTCCGCGAGGATCGCCTCGTCGAGGGCGCCGTGCTCGTCGAGGTCTACTCCATCGCCGCGCGCGACACGGTCAGCGATCGTCTCGGCCACCGCGTCAGCCTGTTCGTGGATCTCCTTGAGCATGAAGGTCTCATAGCCGCCCTTCTCGGCGGTGTCCTCGTCCCAGTCGATCTCATCAACGGGCCGCTCCAGGATCTCACCGTCCAAGTTGAGGACCGTTACCGAGTCGGGCCGCAAGACGACAATCTCGCCGTTCTCCACGTACTGAACTGAGCGCGCATGCGCGAGAAAGGCAGGGACCGCGGAGGCGATGAATTGCTCGCCCTCCCCTCTTCCCACGACCAAGGGGCACTCCTTGCGGGCACCCACGAGCGCGTGCGGCTCCTCGGCACTCATGGCCACGAACGCGAAGTGTCCCTCCAGCTCCTTGAATGCGCTGCTTACGGCCATCGCGAGGTCCCCCTCGTAGTGAGCTGCGATCAGGTGAGCAATCACCTCCGCGTCGGTCTCGGACGTAAACAGATTGCCTTCAGCGCACAGGCGCTCCTTGAGCGCCATGTAGTTCTCCACGATCCCGTTCACGACTACGTGCAGGCGATCCTCTGGGTCATAGTGGGGATGTGCGTTCTCCTCGCTCACACGACCGTGGGTGGCCCAGCGCGTGTGACCAATGCCTGTGGTGGCGGCCGCGGGGGCGGCAACGGCCACTGAACCACGCTCCTCCTCCCCCGCTCCGGCATCGAGCTTGGCCTGGAGGGCGCTGAGGTTTCCGACCGAGCGGACCGCCTCAATGTGGTCGCCGGCGATCAGCGAGATCCCGGCGCTGTCATAGCCGCGGTACTCCAGCTTCTTGAGCCCGTCGAGCAGGATCTCACGAGCGGGGCGCTTGCCCACGTAGCCGACGATGCCACACATCGCGACGACGATATCAGCGGCCTATCGGCGCGGCTTGGCCTGCACGAGCGCCACCAGCCCAGCTAGAGCACACTCCTACCGTCGCGCGTACAGTGTTTACGGCCGGACCTAGGCCAGCTCGCGCCGCACGAGCTCGACCAGGCGCGAGCAGGTCGCATCGGCCTCCTCGTCGGTGGGCGCCTCGACCATCACGCGCACGAGCGGCTCGGTGCCACTTGGACGTACGAGTACGCGTCCCCGGCCGGAGAGAGCGCGATCCTCCGCCTGCACGGCCTCCGCCACACTCTCGGCGCCTTCGAAAGCGCTCTTGTCGCGCACCCGCACGTTAACGAGCCGTTGGGGCAACTTCCGCATAGCGTCTCGTTCTGCGAGATCACCCCCGCCGAGCGCCTCCAGCGTCAGGAGGGCTCCGGCGATCCCGTCACCTGTGCTGTTGAAACCCATCTCGATGATGTGCCCAGACTGCTCCCCCCCGAGCGCCCAATCCCTGCGGCGCAGCTCCTCGAGCACGTAGCGGTCGCCTACGCTGGTACACGCCACCTCGATGCCTGCCTCGCCCATGGCCGAGTGAAAGCCGTAGTTGGTCATCACCGTCACCACCACTCCCTCGCCGGCGAGACGTCCCCGGGCGCGTAGGTGCATGGCCGCGAGCGCGATCAGCTCATCGCCATCGACCACAGCACCAGTGCGATCGACCGCGAGCACGCGGTCGCCGTCCCCGTCGAAGGCCAAGCCAAGAGCGTGCCCGCCTGCGCGAACCCGCTCCCCGAGCGCGGCGACGTGAGTCGAGCCACACTGCTCGTTGATGTTGCGCCCGTCGGGCGTAGCAGCGATGGTGGTGACGTTGGCCCCCAGTCGCCTGAAGATCTCGGGTGCGACCTTGTAGGTGGCCCCATTGGCGCAGTCGATCAGCAGGTCCAATCCGTCGAGGCGCAGCTCAGAGAAGCGGGTCTCCAGCTCGCGCAGGTAGTCCTCGTGGGTGCCCCTGAGCTCTCTCACCCGTCCGATGGGACCGGCGGAGCGGGCGTTCAGGTGAGCGCTTGAGGAGGTGTCCGCGGCAGGTTGCACACCGGGGGAGCCTTCGAGGCCCAATTCCCGTTCGATCTCGATCTCGTCCTCGTCGGAGAGCTTGAAGCCGTCGGCCGCGAAGAACTTGACGCCGTTGTCCTGGTAGGGATTGTGTGAGGCGGAGATCACGACGGCCAAGTCGAAGCCGTAGCGCTTGATAAGCAATGGCGCCGCTGGTGTCGGCAGGACTCCGCCAAGCAAGGCTTCTCCTCCGGCCGCACTCACGCCGGCAGCCAGTGCGGCCTGCAACATCTCGCCGGACTCGCGCGTATCGCGCACGATCAGGACTCGCGGATGCTCCGCATGGGCGTGTCCCGCACCTGCCTTGCCCAGCTTGAGCGCCAACTCGGCACTCAACAACTCGCCGGCGACGCCACGGACCCCGTCGGTCCCGAACAGCCTGGCCATGGGTGGAGTCAGCGCTTGGAGAACTGCGGCCGCTTGCGGGCCTTCTTCAGACCGGCCTTCTTGCGCTCCTTGGCCCGTGAGTCGCGCGTCAGGAAGCCGCGGCGCTTGAGCTCACCACGCAGGTTCGGGTCGGCCTCGAGCAAGGCACGCGATATGCCGTGACGCAATGCGCCAGCTTGGGCGGAGATACCGCCACCGTGTAGGCGGGCTACGACGTCCATGCGCTCCTGATAGCCGACCGTCTCCAGCGGCTGTCGGATGTTGCGTTGAAGCGTGACGCGCGGAAAGTGCTCGTCTAGGGCGCGGCCGTTGACAAGGTAGGTGCCGCTGCCGGGACGCAGCACGACGCGGGCGATCGCGGTCTTGCGCTTACCTGTCGCCTTGTAGCGGGCGCCGGCGGCCAAGTCGATCGCGGCCGTGGAGATCGGCTCTGCCAGCTGACCTGCGTCGCTCTCCTCCTCGGACTTGGGCTCCTCATCGTCATCGATCGCGTAGGGATCCTCGGGACGCTCGGGTGCGAGCGGATCGACACCCTCGGGGACAATGTCGACTTCGAGGTGGGCACCGGGCACGCTCGGCTTGACGCGTGGCGTGGGCTCCTCCTCGACCTCCTCCGTGTCGGCCTCCGCCTCTGCGTCGGCCACGGCCTCGGCGGCGATCTCTTCGACGATGGCCTCCTCTACGACGGCCTCAACAACTGCCTCCTCGACGAGCTCCTCGGCTACGGCCTCCACAATGGCCTCAGCCTCCGCCTCGACGACCAACTCCTCAGCGGCCTCGACCGTTGCCTCCTCGACAAGCTGCTCCTCGGTGGCCTCCGCGGAGGTCTCGCCTGGCGCCTTGCTGGTGGTCTCCTCGGGCTGCTCGGGGCTGTCTGGCTTCGTCTCGTCGGCCATCAGGCCTCGATCTCCATCGGTTGTGGTTTCTGTGCGACGTGGGGGTGCTCTGGACCCGCATAGACCTTCAGCTTGGTGATCTGCCTGCGCGCCAAGCGGTTGCGCGGCAGCATTCCCTTGACTGCGAGCCTGATGATCTCCTCAGGACGGCGCGCGATCATTTCCTCAAAGGTGCGGGAGCGCAATCCTCCGGGGTAGCCGGAGTGGCGGTAGTAGCGCTTGTCTTGACGCTTTTTGCCGCTGACCGAGATCTTCTCTGCGTTGATCACCACGACAAAGTCGCCCGTGTCTATGTGGGGCGTGTACTCGGGCTTGCGCTTACCACGCAGGGCATCGGCTATCTGCGTGGCGAGACGCCCAAGTGTCTTGCCGTTGGCGTCGACGACGAGCCAGTTGCGCTCGCGGTCTGTGGGCTTGGCGACGTAGGTCTTCATGACGTAAAAAAGGCCACGCGAACTCAGCGCGCGGCGCGAGCGCGAATGATAGCTACTCCCACTCGATGGTGCCGGGGGGCTTCGACGTGATGTCGAGCACTACCCGGTTGACCTCGCGCAGTTCGTTGATCATGCGTGAGGCAATCGTCTCCAAGAGGTCGTACGGCAGACGTGCCCAGTCGGCTGTCATGGCGTCATCGGATGTGACCGCGCGAATGACGACCACGTAGCCGTAGGTGCGCTCGTCGCCTTGGACGCCGACGGTGCGTACGTCGGGCAAGACACAGAAGGATTGCCACAGCTCGCGATAGAGCCCGGCCTTGCGAATCTCCTCTTGGAGAATATGGTCGGCCTCGCGCAGTACGTCAAGACGCTCCTTCGTGGCTTCGCCACCGACTACTCTGATCGCGAGCCCAGGCCCCGGGAAGGGCTGGCGCCAGACCAAGCGCTCGGGAAGCCCGAGCTCGGCGCCGACGGCGCGCACCTCGTCCTTGAAGAGAGCGCGTAGGGGCTCAACGAGCTCGAACTGCATGTCCTCGGGCAGGCCACCAACATTGTGGTGGGACTTGATCGTGGCCGCACCCGTACCTCCGCCGGACTCGATCACATCGGAGTAGAGCGTTCCTTGC
The DNA here is from genome assembly GCA_963731565.1 of uncultured Solirubrobacterales bacterium. Taxonomy (GTDB): domain Bacteria; phylum Actinomycetota; class Thermoleophilia; order Solirubrobacterales; family Solirubrobacteraceae; genus Palsa-744. The sequence continues at coordinate 1,843,809 of CAVSWG010000001.1, read as the reverse complement.
ACCAGATAACGGGCAGGGCTCGTCGCGGAGATCTTGGAAGCCTCCTCCTCGAAGACCCTGATGAACTCGGCCCCGATGGCCTTGCGCTTCGCCTCAGGCTCGGTGACCCCTTTGAGCTTCCGAAGGAAACGCTGCTCGGCGTCGACGGCAACCAAGGGCACCTTGAAGGTGTCTCGGAATGCGCTGATCACCTGCTCGCCCTCGTCCTTGCGCATGAGGCCGTGGTCCACGAATACGCAGGTGAGTTGGTCGCCGATCGCGCGGTGCACAAGCAGCGCTGCCACGGAGGAGTCGACCCCCCCGGAGAGCCCGCAAACGACGCGCCCGTCACCTACCTGCTTGCGGATTCGCGCGATCTGGTCTTCGGCGATGGAAGCTGCCGACCAGGTGCGCTCACAACCGCACACCTCAGTGAGAAAGCGGGTAAGGATCTCTTGGCCATACGGGGTGTGGACGACCTCGGGGTGAAACTGGATCCCGTAGATCCCCCGCTCGCGATCCTCGACTGCCGCGACGGGTGAGGCTGTGGAGGATGCAAGCGCGGTGAATCCGGCCGGCGCCTCAAAGACTGTGTCGCGGTGTGACATCCAGCACGTCTGCTGCTTGGGCATCCCGGCGAGCAAGACGCCTGGCTCTGAGACGGTGAGGTCCGAGCGCCCGAACTCACCCACGTCGGCCTGCTCCACGCGACCACCGAGCTCGTGGACCAGGAGCTGCATGCCGTAACAAATACCTAGCACCGGCACGCCCAGGTCAAGCAAGTCGCGCTCTAGGCGCGGCGCCCCCGGTGCATACACAGATGCTGGGCCACCGGAGAGAACGATGCCGCGCGGTTTGCGCTTGGCCACCTCATCGAGCCGCACGTGATGAGGCAACAGCTCTGAGAAGACCCCACAATCGCGGATGCGCCGGGCAATCAGCTGGGAGTACTGACCGCCGTAGTCGAGGACGACGACCTCTTCACGCGCCGCCTCCAACTCGCCCCGCTCACCGGATGCCGGCGCGGGAACCGTGGCAGCCGCCTCAGTCATTTACGAGCTCGGCAGCCTTTCCGTTGGAGCCCATGCCGACCGACTGGTCGCGCTGGAGCTGCTTGCCCTCTGTTTGCAAGGAGGGCGCGATCACGACCTCGGCACGGTTGAACTCCGCGAGGTCCTTGTGCCCGCAGGTGGCCATCGAGGTACGCAGGCCGCCGAACAGGTTGAAGGTGCCATCGTTCTCACGCGCTGGACCGACGAGGATCTCCTCGAGCGTGCCATTGCGTGTTGTCGCCACGCGTGCTCCGCGGGGCAAGGTTGGGTGGAAGGTAGCCATGCCCCAGTGGAAGCCTCTGCCGGGCGCTTCGTGAGCACGGGCGAGCGGGGAGCCGATCATGACGGCGTCAGCCCCGAGCGCGATCGCCTTGGAGACGTCACCGCCGTTGCGCATGCCGCCGTCGGCGATCACCTGGCAGTACTCGCCGGTCTCAAGCATGTGGGTCGAGCGAGCGTGAGCCACATCGGCGATGGCCGTGGCTTGAGGCACGCCGATCCCAAGTACTCCGCGTGTGGTGCAGGCGGCCCCTGGCCCTACTCCGACGAGCACGCCGGCGGCGCCGGTGCGCATCAGGTGAAGGCCCGTCTGGTAGGAGGCGCACCCGCCGACCACCACGGGCACGTCGAGCGAGGGGATGAACTCCTTGAGGTTCAAAGGCTCAGAGACTGTGGATACGTGTTCCCCGGACACGACGGTGCCCTGAATCACGAGCACATCCAAGCCCGCCTCGAGCGCCAGCTCGTGATAGTCGAGCACGCGCTGGGGCGTCAAGGAGGCAGCCACGACCACCTTCTGCTCCTTGATCTCGCGAATCCGCTGAGCGATCAACTCGGGGATGACCGGCTGGGCGTAGATCTCCTGCATCTCGCGCGTGGCGACGTCCTTCGGTAGCTTGGCGATGCGCTCGAGTTGCTCGTCGGCGTCCTCGTAGCGCGTGAAGATTCCCTCCAGGTTGAGTACTGCCAAGCCACCGAGCCGGCCGACGATCGCAGCGGTCTGCGGCGAGACGACGCCGTCCATCGCCGAGGCCATCATCGGCAACTCGAACTGGTAAGGACCGAGCTTCCAGGAGATGTCTATGTCGTCGGGATCGCGGGTGCGCCGGGAGGGCACGATCGCGATGTCGTCGAAGCCGTATGCGCGGCGAGCTTGCTTGCCGCGTCCAATCTCTACTTCCATCGAAGAATCCTTGCAGTCGCGGCGGATGAAACGACCCCGCACAAGGCAGGGTCGAGAGGGGTCTGGCGGCGGGCCGTCATGGCCTTGTGAGAGACACGATCCAAGTGCTTTCGAGCATATCAGCGACCCCCGTCGTAGCGAGTGATTCAGCCCTCCCCCATCCCGCAACCTGCAGGCTTATCCGCTTGGGTATGCTCGATCGAATGAGCCAGGGCGCTATCCCCAGCTATGACCCGCACGCGATCGAGACTCGCCGCCAAGACGCATGGCGCGAGCGAGACGCTTTCAGGACTCCCGAGATCGCAGAGGACCGCCCGCACAAGTACATAAAGCCATCGGCCCCGTTCACGTCGGGAAACATCCACATCGGGCACGTGCGCAGCTATTCGATCGGAGATGCCTATGCCCGCTTCTGCAGGGCGCGAGGCGAGGACGTGCTGTTCGCGTTCGGCTTTGACTCCTTCGGGCTGCCCGCCGAGCTCGGGGCGATCGCCGGCAAAGAGCCACCGAGCGCATGGGTGGAGCGTTGCGCCCAGCACATGATCGGCCAGCTTCGACGGCTGGGCTTTTCCTTCGATTGGGAGCGAACATTCATGAGCTCCGACGCCGTTATGTACCGCTGGTCGCAGTGGCTGTTCCTAACTCTCTTGGAGGCCGGGCTCGTGTACAGAGGTACGGGGAGCGTGGATTGGTGCGACACGTGCCAGACGACGCTCGCGACGATTCAGGTTGAGAACGGAACATGTTGGCGCTGCCACAACCCTGTGCGCTTGATCCAGCGTCCCCAGTGGTATCTGCGGATCAGCACGTATGTCGAGGAGAACGACAGACGGTTGGAGGAGCTAGCCGCGAGTGGGATTTGGGACGAGAACGCCCTTGCTTCGCAGCGCTTCGTGCTGGGTCGGGTCGATGGGGTCGAGCTCGACCTGGAGGGAGAGGACGGACAAGCCTTGACTGTTTTCACCCCTCACCCGGACGCGCTCGAGCTGGCTCGCTTCGTGGCGATCTCACCCAAGCATCCCGAGATCGAGCGGTGGGCAGATGGCGCCGAGGTGGCCGAGCGCTTGGAGGAGCTGCGCTCGGGGGGACTCGACCGCGGCGCTCGCGACGCGGCGGCGATGCCATTGGTTGATACGGGCCGCACGCTGCCCTCCCCCACCGGCGGCGATCCGCTGAAGGTGATCGTCTCGCCGATGGTCGATGGACGCTTCGGCACGACCGCCGTGCTCGGCATTCCCGAGCACGATCGCACCGACGCCGTGATCGCCGAGCGCTTGTTTGGTGCGCCCCAGGACACGACTGAGGAGATTTCCGAAAGTGAGCCATCCGCCGGAGCGCCGAACGTCGAGGTGCGCGAGGCCGTGCGCTACAGGGCAAATGACTTCACCATCTCAAGGCAACGCTCGTGGGGCACGCCGATCCCGATCGTTTACTGCGAGACATGCGGGACTGTGCCGATCCCCAAGGAGCAGTTGCCCGTGATCCTGCCGCTCGACTTGACACCTACCGGAACCGGCAATCCACTGGCCGAGCGAGAGGACTTCGTGCAGGTCACCTGCCCCACTTGCGGGGGCGCGGCGACGCGCGAGACCGACACGCTTGACTGTCACTTCGACGCACTGTGGCTGTGGGTGCCTGTGTGCGTGCCCCCGGAGGAGCGCGAGCAGAGCTTGGAGCACATTCTCGCGCTCGAGGATCTGCGCGCCTGGCTACCTTCCGAGCGTGTCGTGGCGGGTTCTGACAGCGGCAACTTCGTATTCGACCAGCGCACCATCACCAAGGCGCTGAGGGACATCGGTCCACTGGAGTTCCTGGGCGACGGGGAGCCTTTCGCGGGCTGCCTGTTCCACGAGATGGTGATCAGGGACGGGCGCAAGATGAGCAAGCATCTCGGCAATGTGGTCGACCCGGACGAGCTGGTGGCACAGTACGGGGCCGACACGATCCGTCTGGCGGTGCTCTATGCGGCACGGCCTCAACGATCGTTGAACTGGAGCGACAGCGACGTCAAGCGCTGTCACCGTTTCCTGCGTCAGCTGTGGGACTATTCGCAAGCGCGCTTCGCACTCGATCCCGCAGTCGCGACACAGCAAGCAGATGCGAACGGAACCGCCACCGACCCTGACGAGCCGGAGATGGGACCGGACAAGACCGAGCATCTGCGCAAACGCCTGGAGCAGTGGTGTGAGACCGCGGTGGAGAAGATCACGCAGGACACGCGCGAGCTCGAGATGCACAGCGCGGTGCGCAACGTGATGCGCCTGTTCGATCGAATCAAGGACTATGAGAAGCGCGTGAACGCTAAGCGTGGAAGCCTGTGCGCGGAGGATCGGGAGGCGCTGATAGCGGCGCTGCGAACGCTGGCGCGTGTGTTGGTGCCTTTCGCTCCTCATACGGCGGAGGAGCTGCTGATCGCCTCGGCGGGAGCCGAGAGTGCGATCGATATGACATGGCCCGCGGGGGAGCTTGTGCCACGATGACGAGAGCAAGCCGAAGTCAACCAACCCGAAAACGAAGGGGTGAGACCCGATGAGCACCGCTATGGGGCGCGCACAAGAGAACGAGACGACACGTTCGTGCGCGACCGAACTGGTGTGCGAGAGATGTGAGGTGAAACGCCCTATCACCGACACTGAGGCGTTCTGCCCGACGTGCGGGAAGTGCCTGGACGTGGCCTACGACTACGAGCTCGCGAAGACGCGCTTGCGCGAACTGCCGATGGACGACCGTCCGAGCAACATTTGGCGACTGTCCGAGCTGCTGCCGATCCGCGCGGCGAAGGCCCAAGCGGAAGTGGGTCAGGTCTCGGGCATGACACCTCTGATTCCGGCCAACCGGCTTGGGGCGAAGCTGGGCCTGAGAAAACTGTATTTGAAGGACGACAGCACGCAGCGCCCGAGCCTTTCCTACAAGGACAGGGTGGTATCGACAGCGATCGCGCGGGCCATCGAGCTCGGCAAGAGCGAGATCGGATGCGTGTCGACGGGAAATGTGGGCACGGCGGTGGCCTCACTTGCCGCCAAGGCAGGGCTCACTCCGTATGTGTTTTATCCCAACCGCCTTGAGGAGACGAAGGCTCGTGTGTGCCGTGCACTGGGCGCGAAGGTGTGTCAAGTGGCGGGCAACTATGACGAAGCCAACCGCGAGTGTCGCAAGGTGGCGGCGAGCAGCGGACTGGAGTTCGCGAACATCACCCTGCGCCCGTTCTACGCGGAGGGCGCCAAGACGATGATCTTCGAGATCGTCGAGCAGCTCGACTGGGAGGCGCCGGACCACATCGTCTCGGCGACTGCCGGGGGGACGCTCTCCTCGCGTCTGCACAAGGGACTGGTGGAGTTGGAGACAGTGGGCTTGGCCCAGACGAGCGCGACCAAGATGCACATCGCTCAGCCGGAGGGGTGCTCGCCGATCGCCAATGCCATCATCGCCCGTGAGCCAGAGATCGAGCCGTGCAAGCCGACGACGATCGCTCATTCGCTGGCGATCGGCTCTCCCGGAGACGGCTACTTGGTGATCGATGCGGTGCTCTCACGCAAAGGCAGTGCCGGATCGGCTAGCGACGAGGAGATATTCGCCGGGATCGACCTGCTCGCGGCGACCGAGGGGATCCTGACCGAGCCGGCGGGCGGCACCACAATCGCGGTGCTGCGGAAGCTGGCCGAGTCGGGTGAGCTCGACCCCGATGCGACAGTGGTGGCGATCATCACCGGCAACGGCCTGAAGACACTCGACGAGCACCCACCGAAGTCCTGGCCTTCGATGGTGGAGTGCGAGTCAGAGTCGATGCTGGCGGTGCTGAGCGATTTCCAGCACGAAGAGACAGGCCAGCCGCTGCCTGCATAGGCCTTCCAATGTGGGTGCCCTACGCGCGCGCGTAGGGCACTGCTTTCATGACAACACAACGTCCCGCTCCAGCGAGTGCGCAACCTCCCGCTCCAGCGAGTGCGTTGGTCGCCGTCCCGGCCCCGAGAGCACGTTAGTCACCCCGCCCCGGCGAGTGCGCTACTAGCCGGCAGCGGGTGCGTCGGCGAGGATGAGCGCGCGATCGACAGCGACACGGCCGGCGGGGACGGATACGTCGTGCTCACGCAGACGACGCAGAGCGTCGGCCTTCTCCGAGCCGGTGACAAGCCACAGCAAAGCTCGCGCGCGGTCAAGTACCGGATAGGTGACCGTCATGCGAGGCAGACCCATGTAGAGCCCGGTGAGAGCGACGTCGCGATCGGAGACTTCGAGCACGGCATCGCCCGGTACGAGCGAGGCAGTGTGTCCGTCGGCGCCGATACCCAGATGGACTAGGTCGAAGCGCTCGGGCAAGCCGCTCGCATAGCGATTGGCTGCCTGCTCGAGATCCTCCCCTTGCACAGGCATGGGGTGCAGTTGAGCGAATGCCTCCTCTGGCAAGTTGTCCCACAGAAGGGTGAGGTTCCGATTGGGGTCGCCGTCGGGTGCGATGCGCTCATCGACCTGATAAATCGCGGTCTGCTTCCAAGGGAAGTCACCGCGGCGGGCGAGCTCGGCGAACATTTGGCCGGGCGTATGACCACCGCTAACCGCGAACGTGAACATTCCCCGTGCTGTGATCGCGGCGCGCGAGTGCTCCGCGACCAATTCGGCAGCACGCAAGGCCAGGGACGTATCGTCGGGCAGGATCTCGATCGGGATGTTGGCAGCGGCATTCACGGGGTGGTTGTGCGATCGGCGGTTGAACGACGAGCGGCGATCATGAGCCGCGCAAGAAACGGTAGCGGCGGATGAGCGCGTTGGTGGAGCTGTCGTGGTGAAGCTCGGGCTCGACGTCGCTTTCGAGCTCGGGGATGATGCGCTGGGCAAGCGCCTTGCCGAGCTCGACACCCCACTGGTCGAAGGAGTCGATGCCCCAGATGACTCCTTGGGTGAAGACGCTGTGCTCGTAGAGGGCAACAAGCGATCCGAGCACCCGAGGGGTGAGCTGCTCAGCGAAGAGAATGCTCGTGGGTCTGTTGCCCTGCATGACCCGGTGAGGTATGACGGACTCTGGAGTACCCTGGGCACGAACCTCCTCTGCAGTCCGCCCGAACGCCAGCGCCTCAGCCTGGGCAAAGACGTTGGAGGTGAGCAAGTCGTGATGGTTGCGCAAAGGATTGAGCGGGCGCGCGAAGCCGATCAAGTCCAGTGGAATCAGCCTCGTGCCCTGGTGGATCAACTGATAGAAGGAATGCTGTCCGTTGGTGCCCGGCTCACCCCAGTAGATAGCGCCCGTGTCGAAATCGACTGGAAGCCCGGCGAGCGTGACGTGCTTACCGTTTGACTCCATCGCCAGTTGTTGTAGGTAGGCGGGGAAGCGCGAGAGATACTGCGAGTAAGGCATTACACCGACGGTTTGGGCGCCGAAGAAATTGGAGTACCAGACGGCAAGCAGGCCCATCAAGACAGGTAGGTTGCGCTCATAAGGTGTAGTGCGGAAGTGCTCATCCATGGCGTGAAAGCCGGCTAGCAATTCATGGAAGCGCTCGGGGCCGATCGCGAGCATCGTGGAGAGGCCGATCGCGGAGTCCATCGAGTAGCGCCCGCCGACCCAGTCCCAGAAGCCGAACATGTTGGATGTGTCGATGCCGAACTCGGACACGGCGCGGGCGTTGGTGGAGACCGCGACGAAATGCTTGGCCACGGCAGCCTCGTCGCCCAGAGAAGCGAGCGCCCAAGCACGAGCCGAGCGCGCGTTGGTCATCGTCTCGAGCGTGGTGAAAGTCTTGGAGGAGACGATGAACAGCGTCTCAGCAGGGTCGAGGTCGCGCGTGGCCTCGACGAAATCGGTGGAATCGACGTTGGAGACAAAACGGAAGGTGAGCTCGCGGGCGCTGTAGTGGCGCAACGCCTCATAGGCCATCACTGGCCCGAGGTCCGATCCGCCGATGCCGATGTTGACGATGTTGCGAATCGACTTGCCGGTGTGGCCCGTCCACGCTCCGGAGCGAACTTGCTCGCTGAAACGGGCCATGCGGTCGAGCACGGCGTGGACCTCCTGCACCACATCGACCCCATCGAGCACGAGCGAGGCGGAGCGAGGCATGCGCAAAGCGACGTGCAAGACCGAGCGATCCTCGGAGACGTTGATGCGCTCGCCGGCGAACATCGCGGCGGTGCGCTCGGCGAGCCCGGACTGCTCGGCCAAGGCAAAGAGGAGCGAGAGCGTGTCGTCTGTGATCCGGTGCTTGGAGTAGTCAAGGTAGAGACCTGCCCCTTCGGCCGTGAGCTGCTCGCCACGAAGGGGATCTGCCGCGAATAGGTCGCGCATGTGTGCACCCTCGATCGCCTGGTGGTGGCTGGTGAGCTCGGCCCAGGCGGGACGCTGCTTTAGGGATGGGGAGGGATGGTTCGTGCTCATGGCTTCAGGATTCTCTTTGCGTGCTTCTCGACCGGGGGTGTTAGGGGCTGGCTCGTGCTCATGTCATCAGAACGCTCTCTGCATGCTCGTCACCGATAGCGGCCTGGGCACAATGCTCGCTGCAGAAGTAGAGGGTCTTGCCGTCGCGGTGCAAGCGGATCGCTCGACTCTTGTCGACCTTCATACCGCATACGGGATCGGTTGCGCCGCGACGCATCGTCAATGCGAACAGGGATGCGAAGACGACGACGCCGATGACGTTCGTGAACAGCTTGTAGTTGAGCGTGACTTTGCCGAAGATGTCCGCGCGCGTGGGATGGACATGCGGGATCAGGCCGAGGGCGCTGAACAGACCGTCGACCAGAAGCGCGGCGATCACGATCGTGACGAACATGAGCGCGACGATCCGTGTGGCGAAGGGACCCCCGTAGTACTTGCGGTAAATGAGGACGATCGGCAAGACGATCAGGTCGGCGAAGATGAACGAAAGGACACCGGCGAAGCCGATCCCGCCCGACCATAGGACGGCCGCCAAAGGGATGTTGCCGACCGAGCAGACGAAGCTGAGGATCGCGATCAAAGGCCCGACCAAGGCGTTCTCGACCAGCTTGACGGCGGCCGGAGCGTGCGTGATGAAGAGGGCGTTGAAGAAGCTGTCGGGGAGCTGGCCGATGAAGCCTGCCAACAGGAAGCCGAGCGCGATCTCCTTGTAGAGCATGGCCCAGTCGTTGCGGAAGTTGTGGGCCACGTCTGACCAAGAGGAGGCGGATGTGAGCCGCTCGCGGATCGACATTTGGGCGCCGGCAGAGTGGTGCTGGTGGCCGGAGTCGGCCTGCAAGGCATGTTCGCGCGCCTGCTCCTCCAGGCGCTTTGAGACGAAAGCACGCAGGAGCAGGGTGGTGAGGACGATCAGGATCAAGCCACCGATGAACTCGGCCAAGGTGAACTGCCAGCCGAGCAGGATCCAGATGACGATGCCGAGCTCTACGACCAGATTGGTGGAGGCGAACTGAAAGGCCAAGGCAGATGCCGCTGACGAGCCCTTCTGGAAGAGGCTCTTGGCGATTGCGATTGCGGCGTAGGAGCAGGACGAAGACGCGGCGCCAAGGCCACTCGCAATGGCTACCGGCCGTGCACCGGAGCCGCCAAGCGCGCGCACAATCCGCTCACGCGGGACCCAAGCCTGAACGATCGCGGAGATGGCGAAGCCGAGCACCAAGGCCCACCACACCGCCCATGCCATCAGAAAGGCGTCCTTGAAGCCGTCGGCAATGGTGGTGAGCATAACGCTCACGATAGGAGCAACATCTCAGAAACAGGCGTTTTCAGGCGTCCGCCAAGAAACGCGACATCTCTCACGCCGCGACTCACCTAAGATTGAGCATGCGACGCTCCCCAAGCGCGCGTCGCAAGACCAAAATGGCCTGCAAATCGGTCCTTTTGGGGGACTGGTGTAACGGTAACATGGGGGTCTCCAAAACCCTTGCTCGAGGTTCGATTCCTCGGTCCCCCGCTTGCATGTGCGACGAAGCGATGGGGGTCCAGGCTACCCTGGAGTGGGATGTTGGGGCGTCTGGCGATGGCTGCAGTTGTGCTTACCTTTGGGCTTGCGCCCGGGGAAGCCGATGCCACGCCGCGAGATGTGGCATCGACACACGCTTATCTCGAGGCGGGCTACACCTTGCTTCACACCGTCGTGACCAAATGGGGGTCGGTCGAAGCCAACATCCGCAAGCTCGACCTGAAGCTCCAGACGGAATGCCCCAAGGTGGGCACCGGCTCTCCCCAGAGCGAAGCAGAGCAAAAGCTGAGCCAGGAGGCCGCCGGTGCGCTATGGGTGACCGGCTACCACACGAACGCAGCTACCATCCAGCGGTTCGCCAAAGCGGTGGGTCCGCTCAGATGGAGCAATCCCGCGATCGCTCGCAGCGTGCGCAAGTACACAACCGGGTTCCACCAGATGGTTGCCCTCCAGGTGCCTAATCTGTGCGCGGACGTGCGCGCTTGGGCCTCAGCGGGCTTCGGCACCATCCCTGCAAGCACCGAGCAATTCGATAGTCGTGTGGAAGCGATCGAAGTCAAAGAAGTCCAGCGCCGGCTGCTCGCTCCCTTCGAGCAAGCCTCAGACAAGGGCCTTGCCACCCGGGTGGAACGCCTCGCCACGAAGTACAGCGAACTCGAATTCTCGCGTGGTCAGAGCGAGTGGAACACTTTGCTCGAAATACTTGCTTTGAATCAGTAGCAGTAGCAGTAGCGCCACGACGCATGCGCAACGCCGGCCTGGCTGACTTCACTGAGCAGGGCCGGGACTCAAAATCGCCGTTCGCCTGGACGCTTGCGGAACACACGCTGGGTCGAGAGCGCCTGAGCCTCAAGCACGCGGTCCGGCGTGCCGACACTGAGTTCAGGCGGTATGCACATGCTCCCAACCTTTCGCACAACCACTTCGTCGGGCTGGCTGGAACGACGCCTCGAGCCCCGCTCCGAGGCCGGCTTCACGCTGATCGAAGCGTTGATGGCGGCGGTCATCTTGATCGTCGGTCTGATCGGACTGCTCGGCCTGCTCGACGTGTCCGTCAGGGCGAGCGCCTCCACACGCGCACGAGAGGGGGCGACGAGCCTCGCGCGAGAGATAGTCGAGGACGCGCGCACGATCCCTTACGCGCAGCTGATCCCGACCTCCATTGAAAGCCAGCTGCAGGCCATGAACGGGGTGGCAGACAGCTCGTCCGCCTCGGGCTGGCAGATCGCACGGCGCGGGTTCACCTACACGGTGGCGGTGAAAGAGTGCGCGATCGACAACCCCAAGGACGGGCTCGCGGAAACCCACGGCGGCACGTTCTGCGAAGGACAGCAGGCATGGAAAGCGGGCGAAGCCACAGACACCGCGCCCGAAGACCTCAAGCGGATCACCGCCGAAGTGAGCTGGACATTCCAGAAACGCACCTCCACCGTCAAGCAAGTCTCCACGCTGACGGCCGCCGGACAGGCGATCGGGCTGCTCGCGAGCAATCTCGAACTCACCGGGCCGGCAGGGTTCCTGGGGACCGCCACGTCGCCGGTAATCGCCAATGAAGCAACGAAAACGCTGACCTTCTCGGTCTCCTTCCCGGAAGGCACCAGCGCGATCGACTGGTCGCTGGAAGGCGCCAAGCAGGAAGAGCTGACGCCGGCGAGCAGCAAAGCCACGTCGCTGACGTTCTCCTGGACGATCAACGAATCCGTCCAGAAAATCTACGTTTCCGACGGTACATACCAGGTGTCCGCGCAGGCGGTCGATTCGACGGGCGTGATCGGCCCACCGATCTCTATCCCGGTGCGCCTGATCCGCGGCGTGCCCGCGGCGCCCAGCGAAATCGTGGGCGGCTTCAACACCGTATTCAAGAGCGGCGTCGCGACCGAAGTCGCCGAGTTCCAGTGGAAAGCCAACACGGAGCGCAACGTGCTCGGCTACCGGGTCCTCGGTCCGAAAAAAGAACTCATCTGCCCCGAAAGCCTCGAAGTCTTGAGCACCGCCACGTCCTGCATCGACTTCAGCCTGCTAGCGGAAAAACCATCGGAACGTACCTATAGTGTCGTCGCTCTCTACCGCAACGCCAGCGAAACGGTACTTGAAAGTCCTGTAGGGACGATCAAAATCACGCGCGCCGCGAGCACGGCGCCGAACGCCCCAACCAAACTCGTTCTCGCCAAGAACGAAGACGGTTCGGTGACCTTGAAATGGACGGCGCCCAGCGGAACCGCCCCCTCCTTCTATCGGATCTATCGCGGCTCGACGAACTACACGAGCCGCTACGACGAAACCACGTCGACCGAATACAAGGACACCGACGCCACCACCACCCACGAATACTGGGTCACGGCCGTCGGCTCGCACCTGACCGAGTCCTCCCCTCCCCTCGGGCCGGTGACCGGATGATGGGCGTCCGCGACGAGCAGGGGTTCACGCTGATCGAGCTGCTCGTGACGATGGCGATCACGACCGTCGTATTCGGGAGCACGCTCTCGATCCTGGACGTCTTCCAGAGCAACAACCGCTTCGACCAGCTGCGTAACGAAAACCAGGACACCGCTCGCACAACCCTGGATCGCTTCTCCAAGCAGCTACGCAACATCGTCGCGCGCACCACCTCTGAAGGGACGGTGCCCGGGGCGCTTGAAGTGGCGGAACCATACGAAGTCGTGTTTGAGACGATCGACGCCACGAAAGCCACAGGCGAAGGAAGCAACAAAGCTAATGCCATGCGCGTGCGCTACTGCCTGGACGACTCCAAACCGGAAAACGAGATCGTGTGGGAACAGGTCAGCCGCTGGAAATCGGAAGAAGCCCCGGCGCTTCCAACCTCGAAATCGTGTCCGGATCGAACGAAGGAAGGCACCTCCGAAGCCGACTGGAACACCTCGACGCAGGTCGTCCAGCACGTCACCAACCGCAACGGCGGCCAGGGTGACCCGAAAAACGAAGAAGAAAAGAACCGATGGCTGTTCACATACTCGGCCAAAGAATCCCCTGCGATCCTCTCGGTTGAGGCCAACGTCTTCCTCAACATCAGTCCAAAACAGACCAGGCCGGGAGAGAGCCAGCTCACGAGCGGAGTCTCGCTGCGCAACGCCAACCGTGTCCCGGTCGCTGAATTCCTTGCGACTGAGGAAGGCAACCGCCAGGTGCGCCTCAACGCCTCGGCGTCCTACGATCCGGATGGCCTGTCCCTCACGTACAAGTGGTTGGACAACGGCGAAGAACTCCTCACGACCTCCCAGCAGTACGAAACGAAAGCAACCTGCGAAAAAGCCAAAACAGAAGCGGGATTCTGTGTCGGTACTAAACAGAAATTCAAGCTCGTAGTCACCAACCCAGGCGGCCTCTCCGCCTACACTGAAAAGGAACTGACGATCAAATGAGGCGCGTAGGTAACGAGGATGGGTTCGCGGTGGTGGCCGCGGTCGTCCTGCTGACCGTGATCATGGGCCTTGGCCTGGGGCTGCTGCTGTTCGCCGATAACCAGCAGAAAGCGTCGACCCGCCAGCAGGCGAGCGAGGCCGCCTTCAACGTCGCCGAGGCGGCGCTCAATGCACAGGTAGGCCAGCTATCGCGGGAATGGCCAACAGAAAAATCTGCGGGAACAAATCCGCTGCCGTCGAGCTGCACCGCATCGACAAGCACCGAAAAAACAAATGCCTGCCCCAGTTCTACAGATCTGAAACTGGACCCCAACACGGCCTCGACGACATGCCCGGGCACTGACGCCTGGGGGCAGCCACTCAGTAACCAGTGGACCACCTATGTGCGCCAAGACATAGGCGAAAGCTCGCTCTTCAACTCTACGACAGAGCAGTCCCAGCCCTCCTACGCCACCTCAGAAGCCGGCGCGCTGTGGGTGCGCGCTGTGGGTGTCGTCCAGTGCCATCCCGTGACAGTGGTTACGCTCGTCACGCGCCAGCGCGTCACCCTCAACTTCCCCCAAGACGCGATCGCCGGCAATTGGTTCAAAACGACAAACAATGGCAAGAAGGTCATCGTCGACCGCAAGGGCAGAGCAGTCGAAGCCGGACAGGTCGGCATGCGCTGCGAACCGCCACGGTCGCGGGCCTCTGGGACATGCGAAGAATACGACGCATCCAAGGAACAGGTTTCCCCGCCGATCTCCGAACACCCTGTGACCTCGGCGACTACGCTGACCGCCAGCGAACTGGCGATCCTCAAGGCAGAAGCGCAGGCACACGCGACCTTCTACTCCGCCACCTCTCCCTATCACTGCCCGTCGAGCATGACCGAACTGCAAGGGGCGACGCTGTCGAGCAGCACCAGAGCGCCCGTATACGTCGAAGGCTGCGGCGCACTGAACGTGAAAGCCAACGGGACCGCGAACACCGAAACCAACCCCGGGTTTATCGTGATCGCCAACGGCACATTCGAAATCAGCGGCACCGCCACCTACTACGGCATCATCTACGCCGCCAACCTCCAGAAAAGCACAGGAGCAGTGGTCACGCTGCAGGGCAACAGCAACGTCGTCGGGGGCATCATCGTCGACGGCGCCGGCGGCATCGAATTCGGCTCAAGCGGCGAGAACCTGGAATTCGACTCGCTTGCGTTCCACAACCTCACGATCTCCGCCGGGGCGGCGGCAACGCGCAACAGCTTCAGGATCTTGCCGGCCGGCCAGTGATCGACCGTACCGCCCGCTCCACATCCAACCGATCGGCAGTGTAGTTTCAACATGTGGCGAAAACACCACAGCAGCAAGGCAGGCCCGCGCCAGACCCCGACCCACTGGCCGCCGTGGTCCTCCATACGCTCGTGAGCGAAGGCCACGAGGGCATGACGATCGCCCAGGTCGCCAAGGCATGCGAGCGCAATCCGGCCGACCCCGCAGACGTGGACGAGATCGAAGCCGCCGTCGAGGTCCTGCTGGCCGACGGCCTGGCCCAAAGCCGAGACGACCTCTACCAGCCCACCCGCGCGGCGATCCGCGCCGACGAGCTGAGCTTCTGAGCCGAGCGCTCCCGGTCGATAGACGAGCTGCGCGTTTGAGACCCGTGGCTTGTCGACAGGCGAGCTGAGCTTCTTTGAGCCGTCAGGCTTGTTGCCCCGACGAAGGGAGTTTCCGAGCCGTGAGGCTAGTTGACCCCGTTGAGCAGCACTACCGGACTGAGCCCAAGCGCGCGCGCCAGCTTGAGCACCGTGCGCAGATTGGGTTCGCGCCGTCCGCGCTCATACACGCTGATTGCCGCCCTGTCGACCACCGCCTCATAGGCGAGCACCTCCTGGGAGAGCCCGGCTCCAGTGCGCGCGGCCCGCAAATTCGCACCGAAGCGCAAGCCCGGCTCGGTTGGCAGCCCAGCCCCGCCAGGGAGAGTGTCGACAGGCGCCGGACCTGGACCAACTCCATCGAGCAACTCCGCGGGCGTCTTTGCCAGCGCGCGGGCGACACGCACGAGCGTGGAGAGATCCGGGGCTCGCTCGGCTCGCTCCAGAAAGCTGATCGCCGCACGATCGAGCCGCGTCGCCTCTGAGAGCGCAACCTGGGAGAAGCCGGCACTCAGGCGTGCCGCACGCATGTTCTCGCCAAAAGCGCGCACCTGGTCGTCGATCTCACTGTCTTTTGTGTGCCGCACGAGCCCATCATCCAAGCTCGCCTACAGAAACACCACTGTGAAAACACAAGCGAGCTCGCGGGGAGAGCTCCGGGCGTAGAGGCCTCACTGGTACCTTCTTCTTGTGATCTCAGATGTTCGATAACGCGCTGGACGATTCCGTCACACACGAACGTCTCGCCAAGGCTGAGCGCCTGCGTGAACAGGGCATAGAGCCCTTCCCGCACGTCCCGAGAGCGGAGCGCACCGAGATCGCCAGGTTGCACGCCACCCACGACCCATCGGAGTTGAAGGCCGGCGAGCACCCAAACTTCTCCTACCGCCTCGCCGGACGCGTGACCTCCAGGCGTGGGCACGGCAAGACCACGTTCATCGATCTGCGTGACTACTCCGGCGAGATCCAGTTGGCGGTGCGCCACGACACTCTGGGCGAGGAGGCCTATGAGCGCACGGTGGACCTCGACGTCGGCGACATAGTCGAAGCCGAGGGCCCCATCTATGTGACCCAACGCGGCCAGCTCGCGCTGAGCGTTCACCGCTGCGCATTGCTCACCAAGGCGCTGCGACCCCCGCCGGCCAAGTACCACGGACTCGGTGACACCGGCACTCGCTATCGCTACCGCGAGCTCGATCTGCTCGCGAACGAGACCACGCGTCAACTGTTCATAACACGCGCTAAGACGATCGACGCCCTGCGTGCCTTCATGTCAGAGCGTGGTTTCATCGAGGTCGAAACGCCTGTGTTGCAAGCACTCGCCGGCGGAGCGTCGGCACGACCGTTTCTCACCCATCACAACGCCCTCGACCAGGAGATGTCGTTGAGGATCTCGGTCGAGCTCTATCTCAACCGCTGTCTGATCGGTGGCCTGGAGAACGTGTACGACCTCGGCAAGTGCTTCCGCAACGAGGGCATCTCCTACAGGCACAGCCCCGAGTTCACGATGCTCGAGTGGCTGATGAGCTACTCCGATCACACCGACGTGGCGCGCTTCACCGAAGAGATGGTCGCTCACGTAGCCCAGCACGTGCTCGGCACGACCGTGATCGAACGTGGCGGCGAGCAGATCGACCTGGGCAAGCCGTGGCGCAACACGACCATGCAGGCAGAGATCCAGCGCGTCTGCGGCATCGACTTCCTGGCGGCCGGGCGCGATGAGCTGGCGGCTCTGCTCGAGGGCAAGATCCATCCCGACGCCAGCTGGGCACAGGTGGTGCAAGCGGTCTACTCCAAGCTGGTGGAGCCCACCTTGAACCAGCCCACGCATGTATATGACTTCCCGCTCGAGTCCTTCCCCATCACGAAGGCCCACTCCGGCGACCCTCGGCTGGCCGAGCACTTCGACGCAGTCATCGGCGGCATTGAGCTCGTCAGCGGCGACTCGGAGGTCAACGACCCAGTCGAGCAGTACGAGCGCTTCGTCGAGCAGCGCAAGCAGCGCCGAGCCGACGATGACGACGCACCCCACCCCCATGACGAGGAGTACGTGAGGGCCCTCGAGTACGGTTTGGCGCCCTCAGCGAGCGGTGGCATGGGAGTTGACCGTCTGCTCATGATCCTCACTGGGCACGAGACGCTCAGAGAGGTCGTCCCGTTCCCGGTCATGCGGGAGATCCGTCCCTCCATGGGCACGCCCAGCGATCCCCTTCTCGATGCCTCTACATCCTCAACCGAGCGTTCGGACTAAGCACACGCCACGTGAGGCTATAGTCGCCTGAGACCTGAGAGATGAGCCAAGGGGAGCACAACTTCGAGGAGCTGCACTTCGAGCCCGCCCCGGCGCTCGACGGCGAGGTGCCGGGTCCCCGCTCGCGCGAGATGCTCGCCGAACAGGACGAGCTGGAGTCGAGCGCACGCTCCTATCCGCGCAGCGTGCCGGTAGCGATCGAAGAGGGTCGGGGAGCGACGATGAAGGACGTGGACGGCAACACGTTCATCGACTTCTTCGGTGGCGCTGGCGTGCTGAACGTCGGCCACAGCCACCCGGCCGTGCTGGCCGCGGCCACCGAACAAGCGCGAAAGCTTGTGCACGCACTCGACTTCCCCACCAAGCCCAAGCTGCGCTTGATGGGAAAGCTCAAGACCTTGCTGCCCGGCCGCTTGCGCGAGAGCGCACGCTTTCACTTCGGCGGCCCGACTGGGTCGGACGCGATCGAGTCGGCGATGAAGCTCGCGCGCGAGCACACAGGCCGCGATGCGGTGATCGCTTTCCAAGGCTCCTACCACGGCATGACCACGGGTGCGCTGTCGGTGACGAGCGACGTGGGCTTCGGCGGACCCACCTCCTCCCCCGTGCACTTCATGCCCTATCCCTACTGTTATCGCTGCCCGCTCGGCCTGAAGCCCGACTCGTGTGAGATGGCTTGCGCGAAGCTGCTCGACACCTCCTTGGAGGATCCCCACAGCGGCATTCCCAAGCCCGCGGCGGTCTTGATCGAGCCGATCCAAGGCGAGGGCGGCACGATCGTCCCCCCTGATGGGTATCTCGCGGAGGTGCGCCGCATCACCCGCAGGCACGACGTGCCGCTCATATGCGACGAGATTCAGACCGGCTTCGCGCGCACCGGAAAGATGTTCGCGTGCGAACACGACGGGGTGCAGCCCGACGTGATGACCCTGTCCAAGGCGCTCGGTGGTATCGGTTACCCGCTCTCCTGCATCGCCTATGACTCAGAGCTCGACACTTGGGGGCAAGGCGCCCATATCGGCACGTTCAGGGGCCACCAGGTGGCAATGGCGGCCGGGCTCGCGGCGATCGAGTTCATGTTGGAGGTGGATTTGGCGGCTCACGCTGCCGCCTTGGGGGAGCTGACGCTCGAGCTGCTGCGCGACGCTCAAAGCACGCTCTCGAGCGTCGGGGACGTACGCGGCCGTGGCTTGATGATCGGGATCGAGCTGGTCAAGGACCGCGACACGAAGGAGCCTTGGCCACAGATGGCAGCGCAGATCCGCACGGAGTGCTTCCGTAAGGGCGTGATCATCGAGGTGGGCGGCCACTACGGCAATGTGGCGCGATTCCTACCCCCGCTCACGATCACCCGCGAGCTGCTGCTGACTGGGGTGGAGATTTTCGTGGAGTCGGTGCGCGCGGCCGAAGAGGCACTGGCGCCGCCCTCTGCTTTGGTCGCGGGCTAGCTGCCGGAACCGGCGCTATTCGCGCCCCGTCAACTCAAAAGCAACACGGGCTGGAGCACGGCCGCCTAGGGATAGCACGGTGCAAAACAGTGCGGGCGGAGGGACTCGAACCCCCAAGGGCATAAGCCCACTGGCTCCTAAGGCCAGCGTGTCTACCAGTTCCACCACGCCCGCGGGGTTGCGTGAGGACCGCTCCAGATTGTATGGTCATTGGTGAGATGGCCTCGACTTCGGGCAAAAGTACGCCAGCTGGCGTGATCGTGACGCACCCCAACCGCGGCAAGTCCGTGGTGCAGGCAACCCGTATGACGGTCGTCCTGTTGCTGCTCGTCTCCGCAGCGCTCATCCTGATCGTGACGATCGGGGGCTGGAGCACGCTCGAGGGCGACATCCCGATCCTGCTGGCCTTCGCGATCGTCTACCTGCTGATGGCCTTCTTCGCGGGACGTTGGAGTCGCGGCGTGCTGCCGATGGCAGCGGCGTTGGGACTCTTGCTGCTCGTGTTCGCGATAGTGGCCGCTCCAAGCTGGTTCGCGCGCGATAAGGCCGGCTTTGCCGAACCTGCGCTCCCCGCCAGCTTGCTCGGCGTGATCACGCTTGCGATCATCCCCGTTCAGATACTTCTGATTGCCTTCGCGATGCGCGGCTTCTCACAGGGCTGGAACATCGAGCTCGAGCAGCTTGATGCTGGCGCGGAGCACGACGCTCTGGCGCGACCGGTCTAGCACCCCGCCGCACCGGCCTCCGCTTGTCGGCCGCTTGGCGGCAGTTGATGTGACCTGAAGTGCTGGGGAGCGCCTTCAGCGTCCCAGAGCGTATATTGGGGTTCGTTGCGGCGGTGGCGGAACGGTAGACGCGATGCTCTCAAAAGGCATTGTCCGAAAGGGCGTGTGGGTTCGATTCCCACCCGCCGCATCAAATAGATAGGCGCGAATCGCGACCGGGGCAGTCACCTCCCAGCGCGATCGCCTACTCAGCCCACTAGCTCCGACAGGTCCTCTGCGATCCCTGGCGCGGCTGCGAGCACACCAAGTGGCAACCGCTCGCGCTCGGGCAGCTCCATCACCGTCAGCCCAGCGCGTTCGCAGACGAGGGTGCCGGCCGCTATGTCCCAGGGCTTGGTGGTGCGCTCGAAATAGGCGTCATAGCGCCCGCACGCCGTCCAGGCCAGGTCGAGCGCCGCCGAGCCGAAGCGGCGGATGTCGCGCACGCGCGGGATCAGTCGCGCCAGCACCTCGGCTTGGGCGGCGCGCACCGAGGCGTCATAAGCGAAGCCTGTCGCGACCATCGAGCTGGCTAGATCCTCGCCGCCACGCCGCATGCGCCCGGAGGCAATCGGAGCACCGTTCAACAGCGGCTCACCTTCGCGCGTGGCGCAGAACAGCTCGTCACGACAGGGGTCATAGATGGCCCCTACGAGCGACCCGGCCTCGTCGGCAACGGCAACGCTCACGCACCACTGGGGGATGGCGAACAGAAAGTTGACGGTGCCGTCGAGTGGGTCGACGATCCACGTCAGGCCGCTATCGCCCTCGCTGCCTCCCCCCTCCTCACCGAGAATCCCGTCAGCCGGTCGCTCCCGAGCGAGCCTGTCGCGGATCAGCCGCTCGGAGGCGAGGTCGGCCTCCGAGACGAGATCGGTGGGAGTGCTCTTGCTGGCGAGCGCATGCTCACGACCGCCGTCGAAGCGCTCCAACAGGAGGCCGCCCGCCTCTCGCGCCAAAGCTACGGCGAGCCCGAGCAGCTGATCCTGGTTCACGAAAACGCCGGGGGGCGATGCTGCGCCCAGGGGCGCTCCGCCTCCAACTGGGCGGAGAGCGACACCAACGTGGCCTCGTCGTTCGGCTTGCCGACGAGCTGCACCGCACGTGGCAGACCATCCGCGGCAAAGCCGGCAGGCACGGAGCAAGCGGGCTGACCGGTGAAGTTCCAAGGCGCCGCGTATGGAACGGTCGCGGACGCCGCGACCGTCGTCCGCAGCCAGCCCAAGCCCTCACGAGCGCCGATCCTTGGCGGCGGCGCAGGTGTAACGGGCATCAGCAATACGTCGTGGTCAACCAGCGGCTCGTTCAGGCGCGCGGCATAGTCGGCCTGGCGGCCCAGCGCCCAATCGACGGCTCCCGACGGAAGCATGCCCCCGAGGCGGGCGAGTGTGCGGATGCGCCGTTCCAAGCGCTCCGGATGAGCGAATGTGGCGGCCTCCTCGTGGATGCTGCGCAGGTAGATCGCGGTGAACTCGGGCGGTGGCACCAGCGGGCCATAGTCGATCTCCCGTTCGTTCACTTCGTGGCCAAGCTTGCGCAACAATGCGACTGTCTCATCCAGCGCGGCGCGGTTGTCTGGGTGCAGCTTCGTCAGCGGCGAGGGCGGCAGCTTGCTCGCCACCGCAATCCTCAGCAGACCTTGGGCTCCCGCTTGTCCGAGCGCTCCCAGGAACGAGCTCGGCGGAACGGAGTCGGCGCCGGGGTCGCTCGGCCCTTCGGCGATCGCGTCATAGAACAGCGCGGTGTCGCGCACCGAACGCGCCAATACGCCATTGACGACCAGGCCGTGCCATGCACCCACGTGCGGCGCCAGCGGCACTCGCCCGCGCTGGGTCTTCAAGCCGAACAGACCGCAATAGGCGGCGGGAAAGCGGATGGATCCCCCACCGTCGCCTGCCAGCGCGGCACCCACCAGACCGGCGGCGACCGCCGCCGCGCTGCCGCCGCTGGAGCCGCCAGGGCTGTGCTCCAGCCGCCACGGGTTGTGCGTCGCTCCCCACGTGGGGGACTCGGTCCACGGAAAGGCCCCCAGCTCGGGCATGTGCGTCTTGCCGATGACGACAGCCCCTGCCGCTCGCGCGCGGCGCACGATCTCCGAGTCCTCACGCGCGGGCTCACCGTAAGCGTTAGTGCCGAACGTGCTCACCTCGCCGGCCACGTCGAATTCATCCTTGATGGCGATCGGCACCCCGAGCAGAGGACGGCCCCCGCCCGGCTCGGTGGATGTTCTGCTCGCTCGACGGCGCGCGTCAGCCTGGTCGGCTTCCATCAAGGCGCGCTGCGTGAACACGATCCGAAACGCATTCAGCTTTGGGTTGAAGCGCTCGATCCGCTCCAGATAGAGCTCGACCAGCTCGCGTGAAGAGACCTCACCCGCGGCCATCGCCTCGGCTTGGCGGGCGATGCCCGCGAACGCTAGCTCGGTGGCGTCCATCGCGCGAATGCTAGACGGGGGTGACGGGGTTGTGCTTGTTGGGCCACTCGCGGCGCTTCGTCGACGCGTGAGCGAAGCGCCGGATCAAATCCTCGCGCAGACGCTCTGGCTCGACCACAGCGTCGATCACCAGTTCGGAGGCGAGGTGCAGGAGGTCGATGTCAGCGGCGTACTCGCGCCTCAGCTCCTCGGTCTTTGCGGCGCGCTCCACGCCGTCCGGGATGGCCTGAAGCTGGTTGTAGTAGACGGCATTGATTGCCGCTTGCGGGCCCATAACCGCGATCGAGGCGCTCGGCAGAGCGATGCAGCAATCGGGCTCGAAGGCAGGACCTGCCATTGCGTAGAGCCCGGCGCCATAGGCCTTGCGCACGATCACCGAGATCTTCGGCACGGTCGCCTCTGAGACCGCGCTGATCATCTTGGCGCCGTGGCGGATGATCCCCTGGCGCTCGACTTGGGTGCCGATCATGAAGCCGGGCACGTCGGCCAGGAACAGCAGCGGGATGTTGAAGGCATTGCACGTCCAGATGAAGCGAGCAGCCTTGTCGGCAGAGTCGGAGAACAGAACGCCGCCCTTGTGCTTGGGCTGGTTGGCAATGATGCCCACCGCCTGGCCGTCAAGCCGTGCATAGCCGACGATCAGCTCCTTGGCCCAGCGCGAATGAACCTGGAGCAGCGAGCCCTTGTCCACGATCGCGTCGATCAAGGTGAGCATGTCGAACGGCTTATTCTCGTCGGCTGGGATCAGCTCGGCGATCGGCGTGACCTCGGCTGTCCCGCCCGCCGGCGCGGATGGGTTCACGGGAGGGCGGGAAGGCGGGAGGGCGGGAGGGAAAGTGGGCGGGAGGGATTCCCAATTAATAGGCATATAGGAGAGGTAGCGCCGCGCAAAGGCGATGCCCTCCTCGTCGCTCTTGACCAGCTCGTGGGCGCAACCGGATACGCCTGTGTGCATGCGCGCACCCCCCATCTCCTCCAGGCTCACGTCCTCGCCGATCACCATCTGGGCCATGCGCGGCGAGCCGAGGTACATCGAGGCATTGCCGTCGCGCATGATGACTATGTCGCAGAAGGCCGGGATGTAGGCGCCGCCGGCCGCGCTCGGCCCGAACAGGACACACACCTGGGGAACGACGCCGGACATGCGAACCTCGTTGAAGAAGATGCGCCCCGCCCCACGCCGCCCGGGAAACATCTGAACCTGCTCGGTGATGCGCGCGCCAGCCGAATCGACGAGATAGACCATCGGGACGCGCAGGCTGAAAGCACGCTCCTGAATGCGCAGGATCTTCTCGACTGTCTTCGGTCCCCACGAGCCGGCCTTGACGGTTGGGTCGTTGGCCATCAAGGCAACCGGACGGCCTTCGATCGTGCCCACGCCGGTGACGACGCCATCGGCGCCGAGCCCGTCCTCGTTCCAGTTGGCGAGCAAGGCCTCCTCGGAGAAGGAGCCCTCGTCCAAGAGCAGACTCACACGCTCGCGCACCGCCAGCTTGCCCTGCTCGCGCGCCTTCTCATGGTGGCGCTCAGGCCCGCCCGCAAGGGCTCGGTCGGTTGCTTGCCGAAGATCGCTCATCGCGCTGAGCCTATAGGCAGGTCGTCTAAGGCAACAAACGCCGATAGCGCGCACGACGATGATCACGGGCGAGTCGACGCTCATGCCGGGCCTGCAGGCGGGCCTCAACGACGTCTATGTCCGATCCTGGCCCGAGCAGGCGCCAGCTGTCACGCAACAGTGGCAACAAGGTGAAGATGATCACCCAGATTGGCCAGAAGGCACCGCTGGCGCCGCTGGCGAGCCAGATGGCGACGGCCACGAGCGACGCCGTGGCAGAGCCGCCCGCCTCCTGGACTAGGCGCCGGCGCAGGTGGGACTTGCGCTCCACCAAGGCAGCCTTGGCGGCCACGGTGCTGACGGGCAAGTCGGTACGCAGAGCATCGAGGTCCGCCCGCGTGCGCGCCGCATAGACAGCGCCCAGACGCTCGTCGAGCTCCTCGGCGGTGAGCCTGCCTGAGACCGTGTGCTCGTGCAGCTCTTCTACGAGCCGTTCGCGCTCGGCATCGGATACCCGTATCTGTCCGGGATCGGCCATGCTCAGAATGTAGTTCAGATGGGCAAGACAAGCGTTGGCGCCCTCCCCGCGCTGGCGCCACGCAGGCGGGAGGCGCGGAGTAGGCTCAAGGCATGCAGCCCGAGGACGACTTCGACCTCACCGCGGCAGGGTTGCGCGCCGACGGCTCGGACCTGCGTATCTCCGTCGAGGTGCTAGCCGGCAAGCTGGAGGCCTCGCTGCCGACATGCACTCGTGTAGAGCGTCGTGGCAACGGATTGCTGGGCCGGGGTGAGAAGCACGTCCGCCGAGTCGAGGTGAGCCTCGGGGAAACTTCCTATGAGCTGACGATCGAGGGGGACAGCGTACGCGGTAGCCGCGAGCGCAAGGTCGGCGGTATCGCGATCAAGCGCGAGCAGCTCGACGCGGGCCAATGGGTTAGCGAGCTCGCCGCACAGTTGCGCGAGGAGGCACAGCGCAGCGCGGAGGCGCGAGCGGCGCTCGAGAGGCTGGTGGGATGAGCGAGCGTCTTATCGAGGACGAGCAGGAGCAGGAGCAGTCGCTGAAGCGAGTGGAAGCCGGCGGCATCCCGCTAGCAGCCGAGCGGCGGCTGCGCGAGCTCGGCGAGCACGGTGGCGCGTTCACCTCCGACCTATCGGTGGGCGACTTCGCGCTCTGCCACCAGCTTGGCCTGAAGCCGGTGTCGCAGGTCATGGGTAGCTCGATCTATCAGGTCGGTTATCAGGCGACGCCGTGGCCGTCGGCTATGGGCGGCAGCTTCATGTTCGAGATGGAAGCGCTCTCGCAAGCCTGGAACGAAGTGCGCAGCCTTGCCCTTGGCAGGCTGGCCCAGGAGGCGAGCCACGTCGGTGCGGACGCGGTGATCGGCGTCGAGCTGCGCACAGGCGAGCATGACTGGGCCGAAAACTCGATTGAGTACGTGGTGGTGGGTACTGCTGTGCGTCACGACAAGGCAAACGCCCGCGACGGACCGGTGTTGACAGAGCTCTCGGTGGCCGACTACGCGAAGCTGCTGAGCGCCGGCGTAGAGCCGTTGGGGGTAGTCGCGTGGAGCTCGGTGTTCTTCGTGGGTGCGTCCTACTCCACGCAGATGATGAGCGGCGTGGGCGGCCTCGGCTTCACCCAGAACCAGGAGCTGAGCGAATTCACCCAGGGCGTGTATAGCGCGCGGGAGATCGTTGTTGGAAGACTTACCGAGCAGGCGGCCAGGCTCGGCGCGAGCGGTGTGATCGGCGTACGCATCGCGCACGGCATCCAGCGAACCACGGTAGGCGCGGGCACATACTCGCGTGGCGGCCTGATGGTCACATTCCATGCGATCGGCACGGCCATAAGGGAGGACCGTGCGACCATCCCGTATGCGCCCGAGACGATCATCGACCTGACGAGCTAGAAGCCGAGCTAGCACCATGACAAAGATGAACCAGTTACAGATGAGCCCTAGAGAGAGAACGGCATGAGCCCGAGACGAGGAGCGCAGGCATGAGCGAGAGCGAGAGCACATACGACCCCACGTCGCTTGAGGGCGTTCCCGAGGCCGGCAGGGCGAGACTGGAGCAGAACCGAGCGGGCCTGTTCACCTCTGACCTGAGCGTGAACGAGTTCCTGCTGATCAAGCAAGCGGGCTTCGACCCGGTGGGCTTGGTCGTGGGCAGCTCGATCTACCACATCGGCATCCAGGTAGCCGGCTGGAAGAAGAGCCAGGAGATGACCGTGCTGAGCGAGGCGATGTACGGGGCGAGGCAGCTGGCGATGACACGCATGGAGGAGGAGGCCGACCAGCTGGGAGCCGACGGCGTTGTGGGCGTCCGCCTGGACATCGGCCGCTACGAGTGGGGTCAAGACATGGCCGAGTTCATCGCGATCGGCACTGCCGTGAAGCACCGCGAAGGAGTCCTGCACAGAGCCCCTAACGGGAGACCTTTCACTAGCGATCTGTCCGGTCAGGACTTCTGGACGCTGCTGCGCACCGGGCACCGCCCCGTGGGAATGGTGATGGGCAGCTGCGTGTACCACGTGGCCCACAGAGGCATGCTCAAGTCGATGGCCCAAACAGGGCGCAATGTGGAGCTGTCGAACTTCACCCAAGCCCTGTACGACGCGCGCGAGCTCGCAATGGAGCGCATGCAGAGTGAGGCGCAGGATTTGAGCGCTGAGGGCATCGTGGGCGTGGACCTGCAGGAGAAGAGCCACGGCTGGGGCAGCCACACGATCGAGTTCTTCGCAGTGGGCACCGCAATCGTGCCGAGCGAGGGCCATGACGGGAAGATCGAAGCGCCGACGCAGGTGCTGGACCTGAGTTGAGTTGACAACCGACACGAAGGAACCAAGCCGATGAGCATCGTCACCACAGAAGACCGCGGAGCGGTACGCCACGTAGTGCTGAACCGCCCGGAGAAGCGCAACGCGATGAGCCAGGAGCTGTTGCGAGCGCTCGGCGACGCGCTGCGAGCCGCCACCGTCGATGAATCGGTTCATTGCGTGGTGCTGCGCGGCGAAGGACCAGTGTTCTCAGCCGGCGTGGACTTGGTCGAGCTGGCCGCCTCGGCCAATGAGCCGGGCAACTTGCGCCCGTTCAGGAACACATTCCTTGAGTGCCCAAATCTGTGCGAAGCGATGCCGAAGCCGGTCGTGTGCCAGATTCATAGGACCTGCGTGGGTGGGGCGCTTGAGGTGGCGCTCGGCTGCGACCTGCGCATCGCCTCCAGTGACGCGCAGTTCGCCCTCCCGGAGGTCAAATTCGGGATCATTCCCGACGTGGGCGGCTCCACGCGGCTGCCCGCGGTAGTAGGCCTTGGCCGCGCGAAGGAGCTGATCATGACAGCGCGCACAATTGACGCACACGAGGCGGAGCGCATCGGGCTGGTCAACAGGGTCGTTGCGCCCCAGGAGCTGGAGCAGGCCACGCAGGCGCTCGTGGAGGAACTGCTCGCGAACTCGCACATCGCGGTGGGTCGCGCCAAGCGCGTGATCGACGCCTCCGCAAGGCCAACGCTCGCGCAGACACTGGAGATGGAGGTTTCGGTGCAGGAGTACTGCGTGGCCGCGATGCGCGAGCAGGCCCGTGAGGCTGA
Organism: uncultured Solirubrobacterales bacterium; assembly: GCA_963731565.1. Lineage (GTDB taxonomy): Bacteria > Actinomycetota > Thermoleophilia > Solirubrobacterales > Solirubrobacteraceae > Palsa-744. The sequence goes on along the minus strand of CAVSWG010000001.1, from coordinate 1,816,653 downwards.
GCTTGCCGGGATGTCCGCCTAGCGCCAGTCGACAGGCCCGGCCACGAGCGTGTGGGAGCCGAGCGGACGCCCGAGCATCTCCTGGACGCGGCGGGCACAAGCGAGCAAGGCATCGAGGTCGATGCCGGTGGAGATCCCCATCTCGTGCAGCATCGAGACGAGATCCTCACTGGCGATGTTGCCAGTGGCGCCGGCGGGGACGGGACACCCGCCAAGCTCGCCGAAGCTCGACTCGAAGCTGGTTATGCCCACCTGGAGTGCTGCCAGGACATTGGCGAGTCCCTGGCCGCGCGTGTTATGGAAGTGGGCGGTGAGCTGAACGTCCCCGAGTGCGTCGATCCAGCCCCTGAACAGCTCTCCCACCTGGAGCGGATTGGCCATGCCGGTTGTGTCGCCAAAGCCGATCTCCTGAGCACCGGCGTCACGCAGGCGTGTCGCGATCTCGAGGACCCGCTCGGGCGGGACATGACCCTCGTAAGGGCAGCCGAAGGAGGTGGAGATGACGGCCTCGCAGCGCAAGCCCTGCGCACACGCGTAGGGCAAGACTTTTTCCAGTGACGCGAGCGACTCCTCAACCGGGCGGTTGACGTTGTGCCGGTTGTGGGTCTCTGAGGCCGAGAGAAACACGTTGACCTCGTCGAAGGCGGGCCGCGCTCGGGAGAGGCCGTCGCGCAACTCCAAAGCCCGCTCGAGGCCACGCTCGTTGGGGATCAGCACGCTGAGGGCAACCTCGGCGGGCACATCGATCCGGGCCAAGACCTCGGCGGCATCGGCTAGCTGAGGGATCACGTCGGGACGCACGAAGCTCGTGACCTCAAGGCGACGCAGGCCGGTCCGGGCCAACATCTCGATCAGCTCGACCTTGCGCTCGGTGGGAATGACCTCCGGCTCGTTCTGGAAGCCGTCGCGCGGGCCTACCTCCCTGATCTGGACGGTGTCAGGGATGTTCATACCCTCACCCGGGACGTGCATGCACGTCCCGGCCGGCCGGTACATGTACCGGCCGGGACCAGGTCGCATGCGACCTGGTCATCACCACATCGATAGGCCACCGCTGACGTTCAGCGTCTGGCCCGTCACATAAGAAGCATCCTCGGAAGCGAGGAACGCGATCGCCGCGGCGACCTCCTCGGGCTCGCCCGAGCGGTGCAGGACGGTCTGATTGACCATGCCCTGCTTGAGCCTCTCCCCCAGCTCGCCAAGCAGCTGCGGAGCGGCATTGAGCAAAGGCGTCTCGATCGGGCCGGGGGCCACAGCGTTGGAGCGCACCCGGTAACGCGCCGACTCGCGCGCGATTGCCTTGGTGAAGCCGATCACGCCGGCCTTGGCGGCCGAGTAAACCGATGAGCCCTGCGAGCCGACACGACCCGCCTCGGAGGCCACGTTGACGATCGAGCCGGAGCGGCGCTCCTGCATGCCGGGCAATACCGCGTGCGTGACTGCCAAGACGCCGCGCAGGTTGACGCCGAGCACGAAGTCCCACAGACCCTCGTCGGAGTTGACGAAGTAGGAAAACAGGTCGGTGCCCGCGTTGTTGACGAGCACGTCCACCGGGCCGAGCTGCTGCTCGATCGCGCTTACCGCGGCGCGCACGGATGCGGTGTTGGTCACGTCGAGCGAGCAACCCAAGCCGTCCAGCTCGCCGGCCACCTCACACGCGCCGACCTCGTTGACGTCGCCGATCGCCACCCGGGCCCCTTCTGCCGCCAGCAAACGGGCGGTGGCGGCGCCGATCCCGGAGGCCCCGCCGGTGACGAGCGCCGTCTTGCCCTCGAATCTCATGTGCAGAGGATAGGGGTCCCTCCCACCCCGCGTCTTCTTCGGCCTCGCCCGGCTTGGACAGGCCTTCACGTCGTCCGGCTCGGAGCGGCCTTCATATACTCCGCCGCCATGGCCGTCTCCCCCACCGACCCCATTGCGATCGTCGGCGCATCGGGCGCGCTTGGCTTCGGCTTGGCGGTGCGCCTCGGACGGGTGGGTGTGCCGGTTGTGATCGGCTCGCGCGAGGAGGGACGCGCCGTCGAAGCTGCCGGCCGTGCGCGCGAAGCGGTGCCCGATGGTGATTTCACAGGGGCAGAGAACGCACAAGCCGTGGAGGCCGTGGAGACGGTGATCCTGAGCGTCCCCTTCCGCAGCCAGTCCGAGACGCTCAAAAACCTCAAGGGCTCGCTGCGCGCGGGCCAGTTGCTGATCGATGCCACAGTGCCGCTCGCGGCGGCGGTGAGCGGACGCGCGACGCGCATGCTCGGCGTGTGGCAGGGATCGGCCGCGCAGGCGGCCCAGGAGATGGTGCCCGAGGGTGTGAAAGTCGTCTCGGCCTTGCACACCGTGAGCGCCTCCTCGCTGACCGACCTCGACTATGACCTCGGCCAGGACGTGCTCGTATGCGGTGATTCACGCGAGGACAAGCGAAGCGCGGCGCTCTTGATCGAGCGGATCGAGGGCTTGCGCTGTGTGGATAGCGGGCGCCTTGAGATGGCGCGCATCGTGGAGTCGATGACGGCCTTGATGATCTCGATCAACGCCAAGCACAAAACCCACGCGGGCATCAGGATCACCGGTCTGCCCGACGACGCTTGGGAGTGAGCGCTTGCGCCGGACCCGTTGTGGTGCTGGCCGGAGGCACGGGTGGGGCGAAGCTCGCGCGCGGCATGCTCGACGTCGTCGGCGCCGAGGAGCTGGTGGTGATCGCCAACACGGGCGATGACATTGAGATCTACGGCTCCCACGTCTCGCCTGACCCCGACCTGGTGTCGTTTTGGCTTGCGGATCTAATCGACGAGCGCGGCTGGGGCCTTCGCGATGACACGTTCGCAGTGATGGACGCCCTGCGCGAGCTCGGCACTGACGTGTGGTTCAACCTCGGTGATCGCGACCTGGCATGGTGCTTGGAGCGCAAGCGTATGACCGACGAAGGACTCCGACCCACCGAGGCGCTCGCCCGTCTCAACGAGGCGATCGAGGTGCGCGCGAAGGTGCTGCCGATGTGCGACGAGCCGCTGCGCACCTGGGTCCGCACGGATGCCGGCTGGCGCGACTTCCAGCAATTCATGATCCGCGACCGGGCCGCGGGCAGGGTGCGCGAGGTGGCCTTTGCCACGCCCACGCGAGTGACGGGGCCAGCACCTCCGCGGGGGCCAGCACCTCCGTCCACAGAGCCGGCACCTCCGCCCAGAGGGCCGGCACCTCCGCCCAGAGGGCCGGCACCTCCACCCACGCCCGAGGTGCTGGCGGCGCTAGCAAGCGCGCGCGCTGTGATCGTCGGCCCCAGCAATCCCGTCATCTCGATCTGGCCGATCCTGAAAGTGCTCGGCGAGACGCTCACCCACCTCGCCGTGCCGGTGGTATGCGTGAGCCCTGTCGTCGGCGGCGAGGTTCTCAAGGGGCCGACCGCCGCATTCATAACGGCCTACGACCAGCCCGTGAGCGCAGCGGGAGTGAGCGCCTTCTACGAGCGAGTACAACCGGGCCTGATCGATGGAATCGTCACCGATGAGCCATTCGCGGAGCTGCCCACTTTGCGGATCGACACCGCGATGCCCGAGGAGGTCGCGCGCGGGCGAGTGGCCGAACAGACGCTGGCTTTCGCAGCGACACTCACGGGATGATGCCCACACGGCGACATATGCGGTCCGTCGGCGGCGTGGCGCAGGGGTAGGCTGAGCACGATGCGCACAGCCGCGATCTTGCCCGTGAAGCGCTTTCCGCTCGCCAAGCAACGGCTCGGCGAAAGCATCGCGGACTCGCTGCGAGCGAACCTGGCGCGCGCGATGGTGGGCGACGTGCTGAGCGCCCTGAGGGATTGCCCCGCGGTCGACGCCACGATCGTTGTGACTTGTGAGTCCTCGGTCGCGGCCGCCGCCCGTTACATCGATGCCATTGTTGTGGAGGACACGGCCGAGGACGGCCAGAGTGCCGCGGCCGAACTCGGTATCGCCAAGGCACTCAAGGAGGGCTTCGAGCGGGCGTTGTGCGTGCCGGGGGACTGTCCGACGCTCGACCCGGCCGAGCTGAGCGGCCTACTTGGACAGGAGACAGCCGGCGTGGTGATCGTTCCCGACCGTCACGGCAACGGCACCAACGGGTTGTTGCTGACTCCACCCGACGCCATCAGTCCCAGCTTCGGGCCAGACAGCCGTGCTCGTCACGAGCGGCTGGCGAATGAGGGGGGTGTCGCTTGCGGGATCGAGCGGCCCTCGTCACTACTGCTCGACATCGACACGGGCGAGGACTTGACCGTGCTGCGCGAACGCTTGAGTGGCACACAAGCGAAGGCTTCACGCACACGCGCCGTGCTGGGTCTCGGAGAACGGCCTTGGCAGAGCTCGCGGCCCGCGGCCTGAGCGGCCTGCCCGAGGTCGGCCCCGGCGCCGACCTCGCCAAGCTGATCGCCACGGCGCTCGACGCTGGGCGACCGGCGTACCCCTTGCGTGACGGCCAGATCGTGGCCATCGCCCACAAGGCAGTCTCCAAGGCCGAGGGAGCTGTTGTGGACTTGCAAAAAGTGGTGCCCTACGCGCGCGCGCGGGGCATCGCCCTAGAGCAAGGCAAGGACCCACGCGCCGTGCAGGTCGTGCTCGATCAATCCGAGGAGGTATTGCGTGAGGCGAATGGTGTGTTGATTTGCCGTACCCACCACGGCTTCGTGTGCGCCAACGCGGGCGTGGATGCCTCCAATTCCGCCGACCAAGACACGTTGATTGTGCTCCCACGCGACCCGGACGCCTCGGCTCGCAGGATCCGCAAGAGGCTGCACGAGCTGACAGGGGCGCGCGTAGGCGTGCTCATCAGCGACAGCTTCGGGCGCCCTTGGCGCCACGGTCAGTGCGACATCGCGATCGGCTGCGCCGGGCTGACGCCACTCGACGACTGGCGCGGGCGCGAGGACAGCGCCGGCATGGAATTGCACGCTACGTGGCTTGCCGTAGCCGACGCCATCGCCTCGCTGGCCGATCTCGCGCGAGCCAAGGACTCGCGCGAGCCGGTCGTGATCGTGGAAGGTCTGGAGCGCTTCGTGACAGATGAGGACGGCCCGGGCGCGCTTGCGTTGTTGCGACCGCTCCAGGAGGATCTGTTTCGCTGAGTCGCCTCAGTAACTCAGCGAATGCCCTCCGAGGCTCCCTCACCATTGGTGGCGACGGGCTTGGGGTGGGACCGCGAGGCGGCTCTCTGAGAGACCGAATGCCGCGCGGTGGCGAGCACCGCGAGCGGTATCCCCGTGGCCAGCATCCGCCCGGGGCCTATGTTGCGCGAGCCGAAAGCCTCGAACACCTTCGCCGTGCGCTCGTCGTAGGCCGCTGCCGAGAAGAACAGCTTCTCGCCGGCGTTGATCTTTCGGCCCGTCGCGTAATCGAGGATTTCCCTCGTATGGCCTTTCAATCCACGGGCGTAGCGGCGGCGATAGCGCTGCAGACCGCGCTCCAAAGGCTCAACGCCGCCTAGCGCAGGAGCCATACTGTCGGCCAGCCATTCCGAGGACTGCAAGGCGAAGCCACAGCCCACGCCCCACAAGGGGTCTACGGCGCTGGCGGCGTCTCCGATTAGCGCGAGCCCTGGCGCGGTGGGGGTGTTGATGACATTTGTCATATCGATCTTGCCCACGACCTCCCCCACCAAGCGCGATTGCGCGATTGGCGGAGCGTCGGGTATGCCTGCGATGAACTTCTGCAGCGCGGCTGCCGGGTCCGCGCGGAATTCCGGCAAGCGCTCCTTGGCTGGCATCACCGCATAGAAAACCTGATCCTGGTCGGTCGGGAAGGCACCCACCATGTCGGGGTCGAGCAGCCAGAGCGCTGAGTTGGGATATCTCTCCGGTGTGGGCCCCTCGAAGTAGCCGCCATAGGCAAAGCGCCCGTGAGGCGCGGTCTTCGTCTCCACGCCGGCCAGCTTGGCGATGCGCGAGCCGCGACCGTCCGCGCCGACCACGAGCCGCGTGCGCAGCTCCAAGGTCTGCCCGTGCGGGTCGCGCGCGCGACAGCCCGATACCCGCTCTCCGTCGTGGAGGAGCTCTTGGACGGTGTGCCCGAGCACCAAGTCCACGCCTGGCGTGCCACCGGCCAGCCCGCGGATCAGGGGGTCGAGGCGTTCGCGGCGCAGGTTGATGCCGCTTGGCGAGGTGCTGGTGGCCGGCGGCTCGACCCAGCCCCAGCGCGTCCAAGCACAGGCGCGCGAGCGCAGTGCGCCTGCCTGCATCATCGGCTCGACGAGCCCCAGGCGCTCCAAGGGGCGTACTCCGGAGGACTGAATGTAATGCGAGCAGATCCGCTTGAACGCATGCGGGTCCGGGCTCTTCTCGATCAGGGCAACTCGAGCCCCGGAGCGAGCGAGAAACATGGCGGCGGTGCAGCCGGCGAGACTGGCGCCGACGATCGCCACGTCATAATCGGCCTGGGTGGAAGCCGTGTTCGAAGCGTATGTGTCCGGCATCTTCAGCTCCTTTGTCTATAGTTCGATCCGAACTATACAGGACGAACTATGAATGGCAAGACAATCCGATTGACGACAACCTCATATGCGGTGCTGAGCCTGCTCGAGACCTTTGGCGAGGCAACACCGTACGAGCTCAAGCAGGCACTCGAGCACACGATCGAGAACTTCTGGCCGGTCCCGCACACCACTTTCTACGAGGAGCCGGCCCGCCTGGCGGACGCCGGCTACCTCTCACAGCGCCAGGAGCAGGGCGGGCGCAGGCGCAAGCGCTACGCGCTCACCGATGCGGGACGTGGGGCATTGCGCGCATGGGCCGACTCTCCCGGGGCGCCGCCCTCGCAATACAGGGACGAGGGGATGCTGAAGGTCTTCGCCGGCGCCGACCCAAACGTGGTGTTCGCCGGACGGGGCGACTGGCATCGCGCCAAGCTTGCCGAGCTGAAGGGCTATATGGCGGTGGTAAGAGCCGAGCCCGAGGGCCCGGGCAAGGAGCGCTGGCGTGGCCCTGAAGCGACTCTCGTGGCGGGGATCGCCTATCACCGCCAGATGATCGAGACCTTGGAGCGCTATATCGACACGGATGCGAGCGAGACTCAAGCGCTCGCGGCCAAGGAGGGCTCTGTGTCCGAGGTGCCCTCCCTGTCGGAGGAACCGTCAACACCCGGGGAACCCTCCGCACCAGAGGAGCCAGTGACTCCCGTCAAGGGATAGCGGCGCCTGATCCCGTACAAGGTCGTGCGCTCCGCCGCGGGGCGCCCAGCCTCGTGGGCAGCCGCGACGAGCTGGTCTGGATCGAGCTTGGTGCCGTGGTAGGAGCCGGCGAGCCGGGAGATCGACTCCTCCATCAAAGTCCCACCGAGGTCGTTGACGCCCCAGCGCAAGGACTCGGTGGCCGCGTCGAGACCCATCTTCACCCAGGAGGCCTGCAAACTCGGGATCGTGCGCCCGAGCGCAAGCCGGAAGACGGCGGTGTGCTTGAGGTTCTCCTCGCGGGAGATCTCCTCCACTCCATGGGTGCGCCCCAGCAAGGTCTGAAACGGGATGAAGGAGAGCGGCACGAACTCGGTGATGCCGCCAGTACGCTCCTGTAGCTCTCGCACGACGCGCATGTGCTCGGCCAGCTCCCAAGGCTCCTCGATGTGGCCGAACATGACCGTGGAGGTCGAGCGCAGGCCCGCGAGGTGTGACGCTTCGATGATCTCCACCCAGCGTGCCACGGGCAGCTTGTTCGGAGAAATGCGCTCGCGCACGCCGTCATGGAGGACCTCAGCGGCGGTGCCTGGGGTCGAGTCGAGGCCGGCGTCTCTCAGTTGCGCGAACACCTCGGCGGGAGGCAGTCCGGAGATGTCGCACATGTGGGCGATCTCCATCGGCGAATAGGCGTGCAAGTGCAGTTCGGTGTTGGCCTCGCGGGCCGTGAGCTTGGCGAGCCGCAGCCATCCGAGATAATCCTGCAAATCCCAATCCGGGTGGATGCCCGACTGGATGCAGAGCTCGGAGGCGCCGTAGTCGATCGCCTCGCGGACACGCCGCACGAACTCGCGCTCGTCGTGCTGGTAAGCATCGGGCGAGCGCTTCCCCTGGCCAAAACCGCAGAAGGCGCAGCCGACGGTGCAGACGTTGGAGATGTTGATGTTGCGGTTGACGACGAACGTGACCGTGTCACCGGCCAGATCCGCACGGAGCTCGTCCGCGGCGATCCTCATCTCCTCGATCGCCTCGGGGCGCGTCTCAGCGAACAAGGCGGTGAGCTCCGCTGCATCGAGCGGCCGTCCGTCGCGTCCCTTCTCGATTGCTCCGCTCACGAGTTCTGGGCGGATCGGGACGGGCGGATCTGTGCGAGTGGGCGAGCCTCCAGATCCCCTCCGTGGGATGAAGCTCCAGTACTTGACCTTGATCGTGTCGAGCACTCCCTGGGCGACCCAATCGGAGTTGATGTACTGCGGATAGACGCACAAGCGCTCGGTGAGGGCGAAGCCGTCCGCCTGCAGACGCTTGCGGACCTGGTGGGGCGAGGGGAAGGGGTGCTCGGGGGAGATGTGGTCGCCGTTGGCCGACAGTCCTCCGAGGTCGGTCGCGCCGGCCGCCACCAAGTCGCTCCACCAGTCGGCCAGGTTCGGCGGGATCTGGATGCCGACGTCGGGCATCAAGCGCCGGGCCTCCCCGATCAAGAGCTTCATGTCCTCGATCGAGACGGGCCCGGCGCCCTCGGTGGCCCATCCCGGCAGAGGCACCCCTACGCGCGCGCGTAGGGCACCCCTTTCGTGTGACCCGTCCACACCCGTGCGCCAGTACTCGCGTGCCGCCGCCTCGGCGATCTCGGCGGGCTCCTGCCCGTAATAGCTCTGATGGGGCACGAAGTTCTGCAGGATCACCTCTTGGATGTGGCCGTACTCGGCATGCAAGGCGGCGATCGCTTCCAAGGAAGCAATCCGCTCCTGGAAGGTCTCGCCAATTCCGACGAGGATGCCGCTGGTGAACGGGATCTGAAGCTCGCCAGCCGCGCGAATCGTCTCCAGGCGCCGCGCAGGATGCTTCGTGGGTGAGCCGGCGTGAACGGTCTGCATGAGACGCTCGGAGACCGACTCGAGCATGAGACCTTGCGAAGCGGTGACCTCGCGCAGGCGAGCGAGGTCCTCGCGCGAGAGCACACCGAGGTTGGTGTGCGGCAAGAGGCCCCGCTCCAAGGCCCGTTCGCACGCCCAGACGACGTATGCGGTGAAGTCCTCATGACCGTAGTCACTCAACCGCTGGCGCACCTCGGGATTGACCTCGGGGCGCTCGCCAGTGAGCACCAACAGCTCCTTGACCTGCCTGCGCGCGGCCCCGTCGAGGATCTCCACCACTTCCTCCGGCGCGTACAGATGCGCCTTGTGGGTCGCAAAGGCGCAGTACTTGCAGTAACAGCGACACGTGCGCGAGAGGGAGAGCGTGAGGTTGCGCGAGAAGGTGACGCGGCGGCGCATCGGTTGAGTCTATGACCCTTTCCGCCGTTCCACCTGGCGCATGCGCCATGTGGCCGAGTGGTGCATGCACCACTCGGTGCAGCCGCACATGTGCGGCTGCATGTGGGGCCGCATGCGGCCCCACACCGGATCGTGCATGCACGATCCGGTCACATCGATCGACCTCCGTGCAACGAATGTTCGCAAACGGGTGACTCGCGCGCGCACGCGGAGAAAGGCTCTCTTCGCGCACGCGCGCGCAAGTCACCCGGATTCGCAAGCAAATCCGTCCGGAGCAGCGCGTAGCTTCTCGTTCATGTCCGAAGACACCTTGCGTCGCGCCGTGGCCGAGATGGTCGGCGCCTTCACTCTCACTTTCATCGGCGCGGGCGCGGCGGCCGCGTCTGGTGTCATCACAGACCCTTCCTTGATCGGTGTGGCTGTCGCCAATGGTCTTGCGATCGGCGTGATGGTCTGCGCCTTGGGCCACATCTCAGGGGGACACTTCAACCCGGCCGTTACGTTCGGCTTCTTGATCACGCGCAAGATCAAGCCTGCTCTTGCGGGCGTCTATTGGGTTGCTCAGTTCGGCGGCGCGGCGCTAGCGGCGTTGCTCGTAAAGCAATTGCTCCCCCGAGCGACGACCGAAGCGGTAAAGCTCGGCGTACCGGCACTCGGGCACGGCGTGAACGCCAGCTCCGGCTTCTTGCTTGAGGCAATCCTGACCTTCTTCCTGGTGTTCGTGATCTTCGGTGCAGCGGTGGACGCGCGCAACCAGTTCAGCGTCGTGGCCGGACTGGCTATTGGCTTGACGATCACGATCGACGTGCTCTTCGGGGGGCCGTTCACGGGCGCAGCGATGAATCCCTCGCGCGCTTTTGGACCACAGCTCGTAGGCGACCATTGGGCTAACGGCTGGGTTTGGTATGCGGGGCCACTGCTCGGTGCGACGGTCGCCGCCGGCCTGTACGCGTTCCTCTATTTGCGTAAGCCCGGAGTCGAGCCAGCGGCAAGCTAGTGTCCGCCGAGTCCTACTCGGGACATGCGCGGACGTGAGCGGGGCAAGCGTCTATCTGGCCCGCCACGGCCAGACCGCCTACAACCTCGAGCGTCGTTTCCAAGGTCACTTGCCGGTCCCGCTCGACGAGACAGGCCAGGAGCAGGCAGCCGACCTAGCCGAGCGGGCTAGTACTGGCGCTGCGGGGGTCCCATTCGTTGCCTTGTGGTGCAGCCCCCTCCTAAGGGCACGCGAAACGGCTGACATCGTGGCCGCCCGCATTGGACTTGAGCCCCGTGAAGAGCCGCGCCTGATGGAGACCGACGCGGGCGACTGGACGGACCGCCTGTTCGTAGACGTCCAGGCCGAGGACCCGGATGGCTTCGCCGGCTTCATCGAGGGCCGGCCAGGCTTCGGCTTCCCTGGCGGTGAGTCGTTTGCTCAACAGGGCATGCGCGTGGCGGCAGCGCTTGTCGACGTGGAGCAGGGCGACCTTCCCGCGCTAGTCGTATGCCACGGTGTGGTCATCCGCATTGCACTATTCCAGCGCGCTGGCCACAAGGTGGCCTTGGCCGAGCGAGTCCCCAATGCCGCACTCGTCCCTCTCGATCCGACTGAGGCCGAACGCGTCGACGTAGGCGGGGGCGAGGCATTGCCACCCAGCTAAAGGCCCTGTCGGGCCCTTACCGCCGACCCTCACCTCAAAAACAACCCGGTTTGGACCTGCGTTCAGCCTTCGTCGCTCTCCCGGCCCTCCGCGAGCATCGAAACCAGCTCTGCGCCTTCTCGTGCCATACGCGAGCGCGGAACGATGAGATCGAAGCCCACACTCTCCGCGGTACGTCGGGCATCGACGTCCACATGCGAATAGAAGGCGAGCGTACGAACTTGCTCCAGGAGCCCTTCGGTCGAGAGTGATGCCACGAGCTCGGCACCGCGAAACGTCTCGTCAGTGAGGTCGGCTACCAGCACCGTCAGCCCACTCCCAACAGCAGTCCCCCCACCGGCCAAAGCGTCGCGCACAGCCTTGCCCTCCCCCAGCAATTCGACCTCATTGCCACCGGCCAAGAGGTCAGCATGAACGCGCGAGCCGAACAGGAGGTCGGGAATGAAGGCCACCACGCGCGCCACGGAGTCGCTCCTCCGAGAGCCCGCCGGAGGCCTACTGAGCCCGCAGGCGCGCGAACTCTTCGCGCACCGAGTGAGGGCGCCCCCACATCTGTGTTACCTCGACGCGCCCGGTGCGCTGCTCGCGCAAAGCCATCTCACCCTCGATCCCGGCTTCGTCCAGCAAGCGCAAGGCTCCGTGCGTCGTGGGCGCCGAGGCCGCGTGTCCAAAGCGATGGGCAACGAGTAGGCGCCAGTGCCAGTCGTGGTGGGAATAAGGCCGCGCGTTGCACGTCGCCAAGTAGACGCAAGCGTCGATGTAGCGCGACTCGTCGGCCAGGCGCAAGTCGAGCTCAAGGTCAGTCCAGTCGTCGGGCAACGAGTCCACTATCCGTTGAAAGGTGTCCGCGAGGCTCATCCTTGTGAAGCCTAGCGTGGAGTCCAGCCGGGTATCCGGCAAATGGGGTATCCGGCAAATCCCGGACCGCTCCGCCGAACACCCGGATCGCTCCGCCGAACAAATAGCGAGGAGCGGGATATCCTCGAAGCCGTGGCGGTCACAGACACAACCGTGCTAGCAGCCGAGTATGGGGTGCTAGTCGAGCACTGCGGGCTCGTGGATCGTTCTGAGCGGGGCAAGCTCGCCTTGAGTGGACCACCCGGAGGACACGCGGCAGGCGCAGTCGAGTTTCTGAACGGCCAGGTCACCAACGAGCTGGCCGGCCTGAAACCCGGAGAAGGCTGTTATGCGACCTTCCTCACGCACAAGGGCAAGATGCTCGGCGACCTGCGCATCCTCGCCGCAGGCGAGGCCCCCGAGGGAGAGCCGAACGAGCTGCTGCTGGACACCGAGCGCAGCGCTCTGCAAGCGTTGTTCGACATGATCCGCCGCTTCAAGGTCGGCTATGACGTGGAGCTACACAAGCGCACATTGGAGAGCTCGCTGCTTTCGCTGATCGGCCCGAACACGGATGAGATCGTGGCTAAGGCGTTCAGTCTCCAGCCCAGCGAACTTCCCCAGCGCGAGCACGATCATCTGCTCGCCAGCATCGACCAGACCCGGGTGCGCCTCATCCGCACCGACTTGGGCCTCGATGCGCTCGTCGACTCCTCCGCTGTCGAGAAAGCGCGAAACGCACTAACGAAGGCCGGCGCTGCCGATACAAGCGAAGCGGCGGCTGAGATCGTGCGCGTCGAGCACGGACGCCCCCGCTACGGGATCGACCTCGACGAGAGCACCATCCCGCAGGAGGCTGGGCTCAACGAGCGCGCGGTCAGCTTCACCAAGGGCTGCTACGTGGGCCAGGAGACGGTCGCGAGGCTCCATTACCGGGGCAAACCGAACCGCCATCTACGCGGGTTGCGCCTCTCCACACCGGTCGACAGCGGCACGGAGCTGTGGCTGGGCGAGCGTTCGCTGGGGCGCCTCGGCAGCTCAGTCCTCTCCCCCACGTTCGGTCCCATCGGCCTTGCACTGGTCCGCCGCGAGGCTGAGCCGGGCACAACGATAACCGTGGGCGAGCACGGGACCAGCGCTCTCGTCGGCGACCTGCCCTTCCGATAGAGCTTGCCGCTCGTCTCCACCTCGCGCACCCGTCAACGCCGCGCCGGATAGGATTGCAAGCTCCCTCCCGGGGTGGGTGGGTACTTCAATCACCGGAGGTTTCAGAGCACCGTGGCAATCGATCTTCAACGAGTCTCCCAAGTGGACGCCGAGCCGGGCGAGCTACCCGCAACGATGGCCGCATGGGTCATCCGCGAGGAGCGCCAGGGCGAACCCAAGGACGCCTTCCAGCTCGAGGAGATTGAGGTTCCTGAGCCGGGCGCCTTCGAGGTGATCGTGAGGGTGATGGCCGCAGGCGTCAACTACAACAACGTGTGGGCCGCCTTGGGCAAGCCGGTCTCGGTCATGAAGTACGGCGACCACCCCCAGTACGGTCATCACATCGGCGGCTCGGACGCGTCCGGCATCGTGTGGAAGGTTGGCGCCGGGGTGACGCGCTGGAAGCCGGGCGACGAGGTAGTCGTCCACTGCAACCAGGCCTCCTACGAGGATCCCGAGGTGCACGGGCTCGACCCGATGGCTGCGCCCTCACAGAAGATCTGGGGCTATGAGACGACGTGGGGATCGTTTGCCCAGTTCACCAAGGTGCAGGCCCAGCAGCTGCTGCCAAAGCCCCAGGCGCTCAGCTGGTCGGAGTCGGCCTCCTACGGCCTCGTGTACTTCACCGCCTACCGCATGCTGATCACCCGCTGCAAATTGCAGGCCGGCCAGAAGGTCCTGATCTGGGGTGCCGCCGGCGGTCTGGGCGTATTCGCGACTCAATTGTGCGCCGCGGCAGGCGCGCATTGCGTCGGCGTCGTCTCCTCAGCCGAGAAGGGCGAGCTGGTCAAGCGCCTCGGCGCCGTGGACTACATAGACCGGGCCGAGTTCGCCGGCATGATGCGCAAGGGTGGCGAGAGCCCTGAAGAGGAGAAGGCGCGCTTCCTTGCCTCGCGCGAGTTTGCAAAGCGGGTCAAGCAGATTCTCGGCGACGCGCCCGACATCGTCTTCGAGCACGTCGGCCAGGCGACCTTCCCCACCTCCGTGTTCACGGTCAAGCCGTTCGGCAAGGTCGTTATCTGCGCCGGCACCACCGGCTTCAACCTCGACTTCGACGTGCGCTACCTGTGGATGAAGCAAAAGGAGATCCTTGGCTCGCACTTCGCCAACGCTTATGAGTGCACGAAGGCCAATGAGCTAATCGAGAGCGGCCAGATCCGGCCGGTCCTGTGGCGTACGCTGGGTTTCGAGGGCGTCGCCGAAGCACATCAATTGATGCTCGAAAACAAGCATCTCGGCAAGATCTCGATCCTCGTCGGCGCGGAGTCCGAAGAGGAGGGCAAGACGGCTGAGGGCCCTGGCGCCATTCACGCTGAGGTGGGTGGCTGATGAGCCATGAGATGCCGAGGGCGACTGTCAATTGGGCAACGGACATGGAGGTGAGCGTCTGATGGCTGGCACGGTGATCGTTCCCTGGTACGCGACGGGCTTTCGTGCGGACGACTTTGAAGAGGCGCTCAACGAGATCGCCTCGGTGGCATTGCGCTACGGCGCAACCTCATACGCCGTATACCGCTTCAAAGACGATCGTTACCGCTTCCAGCAGCTGGCCCATTTCGAGCTTCATGCCGACTGGGACCGTTTTTGGGAAGGACCGGAGATGATCGACTTCAGAGTGCGCCATTCGAGCTGGTACCAGGTCCCCGTCTTGTACGGATGGTGGGACCTCACAGCCGCGGGCGGAGTCAGCGAGCCTGCCGTCAGCGCACTTGCCTCGAGCGCCAACGGCCACGGCAATGGCGCGAGGACCACCGAAAGCGAGAGCGCCTGAATACAGGCCGGGACGGGCTTCGCGGGCGACCTCACATCTTGGAACCGTAGGGTCCCGACACGACCTGAACGAGGTGGCGACTTGAGCGACGTCACGGCTTGAACGGAGTGACCGAGCTGTTGTCCAGCTTCGTCACCCAAACCACACCGGGTTCCACGGCGATCGCGTTCGGTTCTCCCCCGGGTTTGATTTCTTTGCCCACTAAGCCACGGGCGATCGAGACGACCTTACCGCCCTTGTTGTCCGCTATCCAGGCGCCATTCGAGCCTGTGACGATGCCCTTCGGTTCGTCCCCGACCGCTATCGGCCCGCCGCGAACTTCTCCCCCTTCGCTACGAGGAACGATGCGTGTGACTGTTCCCTCTGCCGGGTTGGTGACCCAGACCGTGCCCTTTTCCACAGCCACCCCGTTGACGCTCCGCCCGACGGAGATCGGTTTGACGCGTTCTGTTTCAGGATCGATCCGTGCGACCGTCCGGCTGCCCGAGTTCGCCACCCAGACCGCGCCTTCGCCGGCGGCGATGCCACTCGGATGCGACCCCACTTCCGGGATTGTCTTGACTTCAGCAGAGGCTTCGTCCCTCGCCGAGAACTGATCGATCTCGCTGACCGTACCGTCCCCGGAGTTCGTTACCCAAGCCTTGCCGAAGGCGAGCACGATCGCATTCGGTTCGCCGCCAACCTCATACCGGCGTAGACGGCTGTTGGGGCGCGGACGAGAGTTGGGGTTGTACACACTGACTCGACCGCTGCCGAGACTCACGACCCAGACGTCGCCCTTCGAGTCGACCGCGATCGAGTTCGGTTCACTTTCGACTTTGAAGTGGTCGTCGATCTTGCCGGTGTGCGAATCGAGCGAGCTGACTTCTCCGATGCGCCGGTTGACCACCCATACCCGGTCACGCGCCAGCGCGATTCCGACCGGTGTGTCTCCAACCGAGATAGGTTGACCGAAGACCAGAGCGGGACCGGTCGAGAAGACACCGGCCACCACGAGCACCAAGACCGTGACCGCCGCAAGCGTCGCCGCGAAAACTCCGGCCACGCGCGGTGATAGATACCAATCGTCTCTGTCGTCCTCAGGCTTGAGGGTTTCGCCGTTGCCGTCCTCAGGTTTGTCGACTTCGTCGTTGCCGTCCTCACCTTTCGGTTTGGTCCCGGGCTGCAACGACTCGGAGCGATCCCAGCCGACCTCGAACAAGCGTCCGTCGTCGAGGCTCGTGAACAGCACCGGCGTGGCCCACTCTAGGCCGTGACCGGCAGCGAACATGCCCCGCCGAGCGTCCGCCAAAGCCTCGTCCGTCGGATGGCCGCGGGCGATCGACTCGTAGAAATGCTCGGCGAAGCCAACCGCCGCTTCGTCGCTGATCTCGAACTGCATCGCGATCACCGCCGGCGTGCCGTAACGCATGAGACTTACCGCGATTCCACTGGAGTCAAGCGCGACGCGAGCACCCTCGCAGGCATTGATGACCGCCAGTCTCAGAGTGTGCTGATCTCCCAGGATCGTACCTAGGTCGACTCCCGTCACTCGATGGCTGCGACCGGCGCGACCCTCGAACAGGAGCACGCCGTCTTCGGCCTGCTCGTCGAAGTCACCGTGACCAATAAAGTGAAATATGTGGTAATCGCCTTCGTTTAGATACTGGAGCAGACCACCAAGCGTTGCTTGGTCAACCCAGTCGATCTTCACCAAGCCCCTGTCGATGAGCGAACCGCAGGCCTGCGTGAGCTGATCGCGCTCGCACTCAGCGTCCAGCGCGGGCATATCCGCGGGGCTGCTCACCATCCCGAGAATCCGCAATGGGGCTTGTACGCTCAAGGGCGGCGGTCGCGACGGTATGTCCGCATAGCGCAACACCGGCGTGTAGGCGGACGTGGAGATGAACCGGGTCGAGTCGCACAGCAGCTCCCAGGGCACATTGCGCAACTGGCGCGCGCCATCCAGTTGAAACATCAAGCGCAGCCCGTGATTGTCACGGCGTGCTTGGGAGAACGAGGCACGCAGCACATCGCGCGCGGTATCACGAAAGACCAGGTCGAACAGCCGCTCGCCGAACTCTCGCGCTTGGGCCGATTCGTCGGTTTCGATTCGCCGCCGTGCGGATCGAGGACGGCTGACCGCCGAGGCCAGCGCGTCGAGCGTGCGGCTGTCGAACGGCAGCTCGAACACGGTCTGCCCATCACCGTCTGGGCCACAAACGATCGCCTTGTAGCGATCACCCTGGAGCGCCTCGACACGAACGTTCAGCGTGCGGTACTCGATCACTGCTGGGAACCCTCCGGTGAGCGCTCCCAGCGCACGAGCACACGGAAGTTGGCTTCGGCTCCGGCACGCGCGACCACCATTCCCGCTTCGCCGGTGAGCTTCAGCCCAAGCTCCACCTCGACCTGGCTCAGCTCGCTGGAGACACCACGCAACTTGTCGAGCACCTCTTGTAGAGCCGGCGCGATCGCGCCGAGGCTCTCATCGAGGGTACGTCCGCCGCGCTCGACCAGCTCCGCACCCCGATCGCCTCCACGCATCGTACGTGTCCCGCCAATGTCGTCGACCTCGACCGTGATCGATCCGCCCGAGGCAAGCGGTACCTCGATCAAACGGCTCATCGCGAGCACCGCCTTTCAGGTCATCTATCCATGATGGGCAATCTGTTCTGGCTGATGGACTTTATTACAAGTCGCAATCCGGTGCAATCCACGCAGCGCCGGACTACTGTCGAATGGCTCGAGAGACATTCCGCGACGGACGCCAACGTCAGGGTCGAACGCCGCCCGCCACAGTCCGCACTGCGGCAGCGACTGCCGCCGGGTGGGTGTAGGGGGCCATGTGACCACCCGGCACAACGCGCAACTGGGCCCCGTGGACGCTGGCCGCGATGCTACGCCCACACTGTGGCTTGACCAGCTTGTCCTGTGCGCCTTGGATCACGATCGTGGGCGTGCGAATTGCGGCGAGACCACGATTGACAGCTTCGATTTCTTTATTGGCTACAAGGATCTCCCCCGCGTAAGCCTCCAGGTTGCCGTGCTTCAGGTTAATCCCAAGCACGCGATGATGGTGGCGCTGGTTAACGGGCGCGGGAGAGAAAGCTTCGGTCTCCTCCGGCTGGGATGAGACGGTGCGCACCAGTTGAGAGAAAGTGACGTCGGCGAGCGGCGCGATGACCGGCAACTCCATGAATTGGATGAAGCGCGCTTGTGCTCGCGTAAAGGCGTCGTCGTGGCGGGAGCAATTGCCTGCCGCGGCATCAACCAGCACGAGCCCTCGCACTTCCGCCGGATAGCGCTCCGCGTAAGCAAGCGAGATCGACCCCCCGTAGGAATGCCCCACCAGGATGGGCTGGCCCAGGTGGAGACGTTCGATCACTTCGTGAACAGCCTGAAGCTGACGGTCGAAGGCAAAATAGCCACCCGTGGAGAAGCCAAAACCGGGCCGGTCGATCGCGATAGTGCGGTGACCGATCAAGGGCGTCACGTTTTCAAAGTCTTCGGCGGTACCCGGTAGCCCGTGAATCAAAAGGACTGCGGGTTCTGGTCCGGGTCGTTCGAGGTAGCGCAGCTTCAATCCCGCCAACTGCAAGAACCTGCCGGTGGGATGCGGTGTGACCGGCAAGCGCCCATAGGTCCAGTTCAGCACCACCACGATCACAGCAAGCCCAAGCAGGCCCCACAGCAGGATCTTGCGAATCGACGGTCTCGTGCGCGTCACGCAGGGAAGGCTATATCCCGGCGGGGACCGCACCTAACTCATTAGCTGGAAGCCAGCTCAGTACTCCAACTGACTGCTTACCGCGAAGCGCTTAGCATTGCTCCAAGGGAGCCATCGTCAACCCAGCGCCCTTCAGCAGCTCCCAGTAGTGCTCGGCAGGCTCCTTGTGGCCGCTGAAGACGATCGCCTGCCCGGAGTTGTGGATGATCGCGGCGATCTCGTGGCCCCGCTCGAGCGTGACGCCAGGGATGAAGCGCGCAAGCGTGCGGGCGACGTGATCGAAGGTGTTGTGGTCATCGTTGCGCACGATCACCCGCCATGAGCCCCCCATCCCGGTGCCGGGCCCGCTGGTGCGCGGCAGCTCGATCGTCTCGCTCATACCGCGCCAGGATAGACCGCCGACATACAATTGACGCCGTGAGCGACCAGCACTCCCCGCACCTGCCCGAGCGCGACCGGCCGTGGATGATGCGCACCTACGCTGGGCACTCCACGGCGAAGGCATCCAACGAGCTCTACCGAGGCAACCTCGCCAAGGGCCAAACAGGACTGTCCGTGGCCTTTGATCTGCCGACGCAGACCGGCTATGACCCTGACGACGAGCTCGCGCGCGGCGAGGTCGGCAAGGTAGGCGTGCCGGTGGTCCATCGCGGTGACATGGCCGCTTTGATGGATGGGATCCCGCTCGGCGAGATGAACACCTCGATGACGATCAACGCCACAGCGGCCTGGCTTTTGGCCCTGTACATCGTCGCGGCCGAGGAGCAAGGGGTCGAGCAGGAGCGCCTTCAGGGAACTACCCAGAACGACATAATCAAGGAGTTCCTGGCGCGCGGCACCTACGCGTTTCCACCCGCGCCTTCGATGAGATTGATCGCGGACATGATCGCCTACACGGTCGAGCATGTGCCGAAGTGGAACCCGATCAACATCTGCTCCTATCACCTGCAGGAGGCGGGAGCGACACCGGTACAAGAGATCGCCTTTGCCATGAGCAACGCAATCGCGGTGCTCGACGCCACACGCGAGCGTCTCGGCGATGGTGGACCCGGCTCATCCGATCGTGCCCAGGCGCTGATGGGAGACGTGTTCGGGCGCATCTCCTTCTTCGTGAACGCTGGCGTGCGCTTTGTGGAGGAGCACGCGAAGCTGCGTGCAATGGGGATCCTCTGGGAAGAGCTCGGGCGTGAACGCTACGGCGTCGAGGATGAGCGCCGGCTGAGATTCCGCTACGGCGTGCAGGTCAACTCGCTCGGCCTGACCGAGGCTCAACCGGAGAACAACGTGCAGCGCATCGTGCTCGAGGCGCTCGCCGTCACGCTCGGCCGCGATGCCCGCGCCCGCGCGATCCAGTTGCCGGCATGGAATGAGGCGCTTGGCTTGCCGCGCCCCTGGGACCAGCAGTGGTCGTTGCGAATCCAACAGGTCCTTGCCTATGAAACGGACATCCTTGAGTACCCGGACATCTTCGAGGGCTCGAAGGTCATGGATGGGCTCGTGACTGAGCTGCTCGATGGCGCTCGCGCGGAGATGGCAGTTGTGACAGAGCACGGTGGCGCCGTGGAGGCTGTGCCCTATATGAAGGCGGCACTAGTGGACTCCCACCGCAAGCGCATCCAGCGAATCGAGTCGGGCGAGCAAATCGTGGTCGGCCAGAACCGCTTCACCGAGACGGAGGTCTCTCCCCTGACCGCGGATGCCGAGGGAGGCATCCTTGTCGTGGACGCCGCCGTGGAGGCGGAACAGATCGAGGCGGTGCGTCGCTGGCGCTCGGAGCGTAACCAGCAAGCTGTAGATGCGGCTTTGGCGGAGCTCGCACGCGTGGCCGGCAGTGAGGAGACCCAGGAGAACCTGATGGAGCCCACGATCGCGGCTGCTCGCGCGGGCGCGACCACTGGTGAGTGGGCGAAGACGCTGCGCGAGGTGTTCGGTAGCTATAGGGCTCCCACCGGCGTCGGCGAGGCGAGCGCTGCTCCAGCCGACGAGGAGCTCTCGGCATTGCGCGAGCAGGTCGCGAGTCTCACCGACAGGCTGGGACGCCGCCCGAAGATATTGGTCGGCAAGCCTGGCCTGGACGGCCACTCAAATGGGGCCGAGCAGATTGCTGTGAGAGCACGCGACGTCGGCATGGACGTGGTGTACGAAGGCATCAGGCTCACCCCGGCCCAGATTGCCGCCTCAGCCCTGCAGGAGGGCGTGCACGTGATTGGCCTGTCAATCCTCTCGGGCTCGCATCGTGAGCTGATCCCCGCTGTGATCAGCGCGCTTCACGATGCCGAAGTGGACGTGCCGGTGGTGGTAGGCGGGATCATCCCCGAGCAGGACGTGACCCAGTTGAAGCAGGCCGGGGTCGCCGCGGTCTATACCCCGAAGGATTTCGATATTTCGCGCATCATGCGCGACATCGTTGGGATCGTGGGCGCCGAGACGAATGGACACGGCCCCTCCGCCAACGGGTCCGCGTGAGCGCAGGCGCGATCCACGGTCGAGGCGCACAGGGCGACAGACCCGGCGATTCATCCTCTCGCGTGGCCCAGCCCTCCCCCTCAGTGGCATCCTCAGTCCCGTCCAGCCCAATCGGCGCAACCTTGGGCAGGCGCCTACGCGAGCGCGACCTGAGCGCTGCGCCGGCTGCACTCAACCTGCTCGAGAGCACCACGCCAGCCGATCGCGAACAGGCTGGGGCTCTCTTGCACGAGCTCTCCCCCACCGCCCTTGACGGCGAAGCTAGAGGACACATCGTCGGTGTGACTGGGCCTCCCGGCGCGGGCAAGTCGACGCTGCTCTCTGCGCTATTGCATGCATGGCGCTCACAAGACAAGACGGTCGCGATGCTCGCGGTCGACCCGAGCTCAAAGCGCTCTGGTGGCTCGCTACTCGGCGATCGCGCACGCATCGAGTTTGACCCGGCCGACAAGGGTGTCTTGATCCGCTCTACAGCCGCCGGGGAGCGCCTCGGCGGCCTCGCGTCGGCGACCCGTGCGGCGGCCCAGGCGCTGGCGGCGGCATTCGACATCGTCGTGATCGAGACCGTAGGCGTGGGACAAGCCGAGACCGAGATCGCCGACGTCGCCGACACAGTTGCGGTAGTCGTACAGCCCGGAAGCGGCGATGTATTGCAGTTTCTGAAGTCCGGGATCATGGAGACTCCAGACGTGCTGGTTGTGACTAAGGCTGACCTCGGCCAGATCGCCCTGGCCACCAGGCGCGACCTGAGCGCCGCGCTGCGCTCGCTGGGCAGCAAAGACGGCAGTCCGACTCGTGTGGTTGCTGTCTCATCGCTGCCGCCGGCGCAGGGAATCGATGATCTCCTGGAGGCCTTGGACGAGCACCGCGCCGGGTCAGATGTTGCCGAGCAGCGTCTACGCTCACGGCGAGCGGGAGCTTTGCTGGACTTCACAAGCGAGTATGGGGAGCGTGGGCTGCGGGCTTTGGGGGGTCGTCGCGCGGCGGAGCACTTGTTGGAGCAGCAAGACCCAGGACTCGATACGCATAAGCTTGTCGCGGTGCTCGAACGAACCGCGGGAGCGGATTGAAGTGGCGCGCGACCTGACGATCATGTTCGGCACGTTTGTCCTAGTGAGCGCGCTCGCGGGCGCCCTGGGCGCGGTCAACCTTGGCACCGCGCTTGCATTCGGCCAGATCGGGTTCGCGGGAAGCGTCGTGTACGTGATGCTCAAGCGCTGACGTGCGATAGCCGTCGCCAGCCAATTGGTGATGGCGCCGCGCGGCCGAGTGGGCCATAAGCTACGTGGCGAAATGTTGATCCTGCTCGGCTTTGCGTTTCTAGCGGGTGCCGGTACGGCGCTGTCGCCATGCGTGCTGCCTGTGCTGCCAGCGGTGCTCGCATCGAGCGGAGTGGGTGGCAGGCGGCGGCCACTCGGCGTGGTGATTGGCTTGACGGTGACGTTCACCGTGGTGATCGTCGGCGTGGCCAATGTGGTCGGCGGGGTGGGACTCGGCCCTGACCCGCTGCGCGGCGTGGCGGTGGCAGTTCTGCTCGCCTCGGGCCTGGCATTGATCGTGCCTGGTCTAACGGACCGCTTGGAGGCGCGCATGTCGCGCATCGCGGCGCTGGGGGCGGGCGGGGCCTCAAATCGCGGAGACGGCTTTCGCTCAGGGCTAATCGTGGGCGGGGCACTCGGCTTCATATACACACCGTGTGCTGGCCCAATTCTGGCCGCTGTGATCTCCGTGAGTGCCGCTAGCGACAGGACGATTGCGGTTGCGATCGCCTACTCGCTCGGCAGCGCAGCTGTGCTCTTTGCGCTGACGCTGGGAGGGCGCAAGCTGTTCGATCGTGTGCGCGCCGCAGGACAAGGCATGGCCCTCCAACGAGCTCTCGGTGCGGTGATGTTGGTAACGGCCCTTGTCATCATCAGTGGATTGGATATACGCGTCAATGACTACATTGCTACGCACATCCAGGAAGTCAACTTGACGGCGGGGCTCGAGAAATCGAAAGCGGTTAAGAGTCGGCTGCCAGAGCTCGTGGGCCATGGAGCGAAGTTTGCTACCACCGCGAAAACACCGACTGCGCCACGCAACGCAAGCGACGCCCTGCTGCTGGCGGACGCACATAAGCTGGAAAACAAAGGAGCGGCTCCCGAATTCGCCAATACCGAGGACTGGTTCAACACGCCAGGCAACCGTCCTTTGTCGCTTGCAGGACTGCGAGGCCACGTTGTGCTCCTCGACTTCTGGACTTATACCTGCATCAACTGCATCAGAACCCTCCCTTACCTGAAGGCGTGGGACGCGACGTATCGCAAGGATGGGCTGACGGTCGTTGGCGTAGAGACGCCAGAGTTTGCTTTTGAGAAGGAGGCGTCCAACGTGAAGGACGCGATCGATCAGTTTGGGTTGCGCTACCCCGTGGTGCAGGATAATGAAATGGGGACTTGGAACGCCTATGGGAACGAGTATTGGCCGGCTGACTACCTGATCGACGCCAAAGGGAACGTGCGCTATGCGGCGGCAGGCGAGGGTGATTACTCGCAGACAGAAACGGCGATTAGAGCGCTGCTTGCAGAAGCAGGCGCACCGGTCGGTGGGAAGAGTCATCCCGTCGATGTGGTGACGCCCAGCGAAGTGGCGACACCTGAGACATATCTCGGCACCGCTCGCGCACAAGGTTGGCGTGAAGCACCGAAGTCCGGTGTCCACGACTATGGAAAGAGTGTGCCCTCGCAGTTGGGGCTCAATGAATTCGACTACAGCGGCACGTGGAATATCGCTGAACAGCCTGCCACTGCGGTATCGGGGGCTGGAGTCGACATGGAGTTCGAGGCAAAGAACGTCTACTTGGTGCTTAGCTCGGCAGGGGAAAGCCCGCGCAAGGTGCAGGTGCTGCTCGACGGTAAGCCGATCTCGGCGCATGACGCGGGAGCGGACGTGCACGACGGGGCGGTGACGGTCACGGGACAGCGGCTGTACTCGCTGGTGTCGCTGCCCACAGATCAGGAACATCGGCTCAGCTTGCGCTTTGCTTCCGGTGTGTCCGGGTACGCGTTCACGTTCGGATAGCGGACTAATCCTCCAGGGGGCATACAATGGACCTCATGGAGGGAGGCCCAGCACCTGAGACCACCGCACGGGCGTGGCTACGGTGCTACCGCTGCTGGTCGCAGAACCTCGAGGTGCAGGTCCACTACGAGGGGATCCACAAGATCGACCCGGAGACGGGTGAGCGTTCAGAAGTCGTCGACGAGTTGCAGGAGGCGGTGGTGCAGTGCTTGGACTGCATGCATGATCAGCCGCATCTCGGCTTCTCCGGCGGGAGGGTCGAGCCGATCGAGGACCGTTGGGAACGAATGATCGCGGGAACCCCGTGGGTAGCGTCGTGCACGGTCACCGTGGAGGCCGACGACGTCGAGATCTGCTCGGGACCGGAGGCCGGCGATGCGCTCTCCTATGCAGCCTTCGGTGAGTATGGAGTGAGGGAGTTCTTCACGCATGTGCGCTTCCACAAGCACGAGGAGGACCAGATCGTGGTGCACCTGCTCGTTGAGCTGTATGCGCGCTCACTCGAGGAGGCGACCGAGGTGCTCGAGTCGGCGGCAAGGGGCGCATTGACGATCACCTCGCTTGCCGAGGAGTCGCGTCCGCCCGCCTCGGCGGCCGGCGAAGCGCACGAACACGATTAGCGGTTCGCTGAGCGGCGCGAGGCTGTGTTGTCCTACCGATTGGAGATCGATGGGATCTCCAATCGGCCAGCTTATGTGCTTAGCACACGGCGCTCGCTGCGTCCTACCGCGATCGGAGATTGACGGAATCTCCGATCGGCCGGCATGCCCAGCGAAACAGCTAATGGCCTTTGGAACACGTCATGATCTGAGCGGTGAGCGTGCTCGCGGCGAAGATATTGTTGGCGCCGACATTCGTGATCGGGGCCTCGCTTGTGGCGAGGCACTATGGCGCGAGAATCGGCGGGCTTGTGGGCGGCCTGCCTGTTGTCGCCGGTCCGATCCTGCTCGTGTTCGCGCTTAGTCACGGACGCGCCTTTGCGGCTGAGGCGGCCGCGGGCACGCTACTTGGGATCGTCTCGCTCTTGGCATTCATCGTGATTTACTCGCATCTGGCCAGCAGGGCGAGTTGGGCGGTGAGCCTGGTTCTTGGTTGGGGTGCTTTCTTCGCGATGACGGGGTTGCTCAGCACCGTCACGATCAGAGCCGATCCGGCGCTTGCGGTGGTACTCGTCGCGGTGGCTCTGACGCTCGTGGTGCTTCCCAACGTGCGGGGGGAGCGACTCAGCGCTGTGAGCCTGCCAGCGTGGGACCTGCCCGTGCGCGGGTTGAGCGCGTTGGCCTTGGTGCTTGCGCTGACAGCGCTTGCGGGTCAGTTGGGGGCTAAATTGAGCGGCCTCTTGGCGCCCTTTCCGGTGATCGCAAGCGTATTGGCGGTGTTCACCCACGCCCAGCACGGCGAGGAGGACCTGCTGCGCATCATGCGAGGCTTCGTCGTCGGACTGGTCGCTTACGCCTTGTTCTGTTTTGCCTTGGCGGTGTCGCTGGAATCGCTGAGCATTGCCGAGAGCTTCCTGCTCGCCACAAGCTGTGCCTTGGCGACCCAGGCGGTCGCGCTGACCGTCACCTGGCGTCGCCGCGAGCCTGTAACCGAGCCGCTCTAGGCTGAAAGACGCTGCTCTAGCGCCAAGAGCTGCTCGTGCAGCTCCTTGGGCAGCCTGTCGAACTTACCGAGGTGCTCATGGAAGTGTGGCAACTGAGCCTTCCACTCGCTGACGTTCACGCGCAGGAGCTCGGCAACGTCCTCGTCTGATATGTCGAGCCCTGACGTGTCGAGCCCTTCAGGGCCAACGGGCGGCATGGCCCCGATCGGCGTCTCCACGGCGGCGCCATGGCCGGCGCAGCGCGCGAACACCCAGGCGAGCACACGCGAGTTCTCGCCGTAGCCAGGCCATAGGAAGCGCCCGTTCTCGTCCTTGCGGAACCAGTTGACATAAAAGATCTTCGGCAGCTTGGCGGGATCGGCTTTGCGCCCGATCTCGAGCCAGTGGGCGAAGTAGTCGGCCATGTTGTAACCGCAGAAGGGCAGCATCGCGAAGGGGTCGAAGCGAAGTTCGCCGACGGTACCGGCGGCGGCAGCCGTCTTCTCAGAGCCCATCACCGAGCCGAGGAATACACCGTGCTCCCAATCGATCGCCTCGGTGACGAGCGGTACGACCGTGGAGCGGCGCCCACCGAACAACATTGCGCTGATCGGCACCCCGGCGGGATCCTCCCACTCCGGCGCGATCGCCGGGTCCTGAGCGGCGGGGACGGTGAAGCGAGCGTTGGGGTGCGCGGCGGGCGTCTCCGAAGACGGCGTCCAGTCGTTGCCGCGCCAGTCGGTCAGATGCGCAGGCGCCTCCTTGGTGAGTCCCTCCCACCACACGTCGCCGTCATCGGTGAGCGCGCAGTTGGTGAAGATCGTGTTGCTCTCAACCGTTCGTACCGCATTCGGGTTGGTGTCCTCGCCCGTTCCTGGCGCAACCCCGAAGAAGCCCGCCTCGGGGTTGATCGCGTACAGGCGCCCGTCCTCTCCGAACTTCATCCAGGCGATGTCGTCTCCGACCGTTTGCACATCCCAGCCGGGAAGCGTCGGGATCAACATCGCGAGATTGGTCTTGCCGCATGCCGAAGGGAAGGCGGCCGCGATGTACTTGACCTCCTTCTCGGGCGAGGTCAGCTTGAGGATCAGCATGTGCTCGGCCATCCAGCCCTCGTCGCGAGCCATGACCGAGGCAATGCGCAAGGCAAGGCACTTCTTGCCGAGCAGGGCGTTGCCGCCATAGCCCGAGCCGTAGGAGGTGATCTCGCGGGTGGCCGGGAAGTGAACGATGTACTTGTTGTCTGCGTTACACGGCCACGGGACGTCTGAGGCTCCCTCTTCGAGCGGCATGCCGACCGAGTGCAGACAGGGGATGTAGTCGCCGTCCTCACCGAGCGCCTCCAAGGCACCTGCGCCCATGCGGGTCATGATGCGCATCGAGACCGCTACGTAGGGAGAATCGGTGAGCTGCACTCCGATCTGGCTCTTGTCCGAGCCGAGCGGCCCCATCGAGAAGGGCACGACGTACATGGTGCGACCGCGCATCGCGCCGCTGAAAAGCTCTTTGAGAGCCTCCTTCATCTCCTCGGGATCACGCCAGTTGTTGGTCGGCCCGGCTTCTGACTCTTGGGGAGAGCAGATGAAGGTGCGATCCTCGACGCGGGCTACATCGCCGGGATCGGAGAATCCGAGATAGGAGTTTGGGCGCTTGGCATCGGATAGACGCTGGAAGGTCCCCGCGTCGACGAGCAGTTGGCAGAAGCGGTCGTACTCCTCGGCGGACCCGTCGCACCAGTGGATGGCGTCCGGCTCGGTCAGGGCCGCGATCTCCTCGACCCATGTCAGCAGACGCTTGTGGTTGGTATTGGGGACGGCGGTGGCGGTGGTCTCCATGACGTGCGAGCGGCTCCTCGTGTCGCGGTGCAGCGCCCGAAGGCGCGGCCGCGCCTCAATGGCGCTGAGAACAGAAAAACGCCCTTTGGGGGCGCATACTTGCAGCCTATCGCACCCTGGCGAGACGTTTCGTCCAAAACGGCCGCCCTACGCGCGCGTAGGGCAAGCTATTTCGGAGCCAACTGGAGCTACTCGACGTTGCCCTCTGCCTCGGTCCCGCCGGGCTGGCGACGAGGTACCAGCACGAGCCGCTTGAACTCGGCAACGAGCACGCCATCCTGGTTGTAGACACGGGTGTGAACCTTGACGGTCCCGCGGTCGGGCTTGGATTGGGACTCCCGCTTCTCCAAGACCTCGGACTCGCAGAAGAGCGTGTCGCCGTGGAATACGGGTGCGGGATGCTTCAGCTCCTCGGTGGCGAGGTTGGCGATCGCCTTGCCGGAGACATCGGAAACAGACATGCCGAGCGCGAGCGAGTACACGAGCGGGCCTACGACGACGTTGCGTTTTTGCTGCGATTTGGCCGCGTAGACGTCGTTGAGGTGCAGAGGATGATGGTTCATCGTGATCAGACAAAAGAGGTGGTCGTCCGACTCGGTGACGGTCTTGGCGGGCCAATGCTTGTAGGTGGCGCCGACCTCGAACTCCTCCAGGTAGCGGCCGTAGGGGTGGGCGCCGGAAGCCTCACGGGCAGCCTGCTCGGTCTCGACGGGGTGGGAATCGCTCATGAGTGGGGTAGGTCTCCTGTGCTGTGCGTGGTGGGCGTTGAAGCGGCTGGAACTCTATTGTGGAGCCTCAGAGAGCGCCCTCAGACCAGGAGATAAGCCTTGCGCAACCCCAGAGCCTTCGACAAGCCCCTTGCCATCGGCGCGCCGGATCCGGCACGCGAGATTCCCTTCAAGCCATCGCGGATGATCCATTTTCTCGACCTCTCGAACGAGAAAATGGTCGAAAAGGTGCCCGCCATCGCGCCGACGGTGGACATCTTGCTCGGCAACTTGGAGGACGCCGTATCGGTGGACCGCAAGGAGGCCGCGCGCGCCGGCCTGATCAAGGTGGGCCGCGAGATGGACATGGGCGAGACGGCACTGTGGACGCGCGTCAATTCGCTGGAGTCTCCCTGGGTGCTGGACGATCTGACCGAGATCGTGGGCACGATCGGGGACAAGATCGAGGTGATCATGGTCCCCAAGGTCGAGGGTCCTTGGGACATCCACTATGTGGACCGCCTGCTAGCCCAACTGGAGGCCAAGGCGGGCATCGAGAAGCCGATCCTTGTGCATGCGATCCTCGAGACGGCTTTGGGCGTGGCCAACCTCGAGGAGATCGCGGCCGCGAGCCCGCGCATTCAGGGAATGAGCTTCGGCCCTGCCGATCTGGCGGCCTCGCGGCGCATGAAGACCACCCGTGTGGGGGGCGGGCACCCCGGCTATCGCACGATCGCCGATCCCGATGCCGAGGATCCAACGCTGCCACGCCCGAGCTACCAGCAGGACCCGTGGCACTACTCGATCGCGCGCATGGTGGACGCATGCACGGCTGTCGGCGCACTCCCCTTCTATGGCCCTTACGGCGACATCAAGGACGAGCTCGGCTGCGAGACGCAGTTCAGGGCCGCTTTCCTGCTTGGCTGCGTTGGCGCCTGGTCCTTGCATCCGGTGCAGATCGGGATCGCCAAGAAGGTCTTCTCGCCCGACCCCGAGGAGGTCATCTTCGCCAAGAAGGTGATCGAGGCGATCCCGGACGGTCGCGGGGTGCACATGATCGACGGCAAGATGCAGGACGACGCCACCTGGAAGCAGTGCCAGGTGATGGTGAAACTGGCCGAGATGTTGGCCCGCAAGGATCCGGAGCTGGCTGAGGCTTACGGATTCGTGGCGACTGCCGCATAGCCGACGAGTAGAAGCTTCCGAGTAACAGAGGCTTTTGAGTAGCGCGTCGCGGTTTCGCGGCGCGCTAATTCGTGCTGCCCGGATACTGCTATTGTTAACCATATGGCTAACAATGCCCTCCTGGACCGCGCCTTCGTCGCCTGCTCGCACCCGATAAGACGCGGCATTCTCGAGCGTCTCGCAGGCGGCGAGCTGACCGTGGGCGAAGCGACAGGTGATTTCGGCGTGTCCAAGCCCGCGATCAGCAAGCACCTGAAGCTGCTGGAGGAGGCCGGCGCGATCACGCGCGTGATCGACGGGCGCACGCACCGCCTGCGGCTGCGCGAGCAGCCGCTCGACGAGGCCTATGCGTGGATGACAAATCAGCGAGAGCTGTGGGAACGGAAGCTCGACACAGTCGATCAGTACCTGCGCGAGCAGAGAGAGCGCCAGCAACCCATGCGGGAAACGCCACAGCAAGAGAACAACCCAGCGAAGGAGTCGAAATGACCGAGATAACCAAGCCGAACGAGACGAGCCTGCGCCTGCAGCGCACATACGACGCCCCCGCCGAGGATGTGTTCGACGCGTGGACCAACCCCGAGGTGCTGCGACGCTGGTGGAAGGCGAATCCCGCGTGGCTCACACCTGTGGCCGAGGTCGATCTGCGCGTCGGCGGGCGCTATCGCATCTCGATGGAAGACCCTGAGAGCGGCAAAAAATTCACTGCGGGAGGCGAGTACAGCGAGGTGAGCCGCCCCACTCGGCTCGTCTACAGCTGGCAATGGGAACAGGAAGACGGCGAGCTCGGGCACCTGAGCACCGTGGCGGTCGACTTTCGCGCCGAGGGAGAGCGAACGACGGTGGTGCTCGAACACACCGGCCTCGAGTCCCTCGAATCGCGCGATTCGCACGGACATGGCTGGGAAGGCGTGCTGGAGGCATTCCAGACACACCTGAACGAGCGCGCCGCACAGACGTCCTGACAGACGCTCGCTCCGCCGTCCGGGAGATCCGACGGGCATTCCCGATGCGGCAGCGAGGACAAGGCAGCTAGGAAAAGGCTCAAACACAAACAACAGAAGGAGCAAGAAGATGGCGAACTACCTGCTGGCATACACCGGCGGCGGCATGGCAGCAACAGAGGCCGAGCGCGAACAGGCGATGGCCGCCTGGGGACAGTGGTTTGGCAAGCTCGGCTCGGCAGTCGTCGCACCTGGCAACCCGGTCGGCGCATCCACATCCGTGAGCGCTTCAGGCAGCAACGGCGGGGCAGGGTCCGGCCTGACCGGCTACTCGGTCATCGCCGCCGACAGCCTGGACGCGGCTGCGGCCCTCGTCACCGACTGCCCGATCATCGCCGCAGGCGGCAAGGTGGACGTGTACGAGACGATCGAGGTCATGTAGTGGGCGTGGTCGTCCCTCCGTCCAAGGCGGGACGACCACGACGCGCGCTAAGGTCACGCGATGCGAATCGGGGACGGACTTCGCATCGGCGTGGCCGGCGTGTGCGCGGCGATCGCACTTGGGCTGCCTTCGATTGCCGCGGCAGGCGAAACGATCGCGCAGAATTTCACTGTTACCGGCGAGCACGAATTGGTCGTGCCGCCTGGCGTAAGCAGCCTGCAAGCGGCCCTCATCGGGGGTAATGGCGCGCCTGGTCACGGCGGCTTTCCCGGCGGAACCGGAGCGACTGTGACTGCCACTCTGTCGGTGACTCCCGGCGAGACTCTGTACGTCGAGGTCGCCGGCGACGGGATCGCTTTGCCTTCAGGCTTTGGCAGCCCCGGCGGCTACGGCGGGGGCGGAGCGGGCGGCGACCGGCACTCATTTGGAACGTTCATCGGCGGCGGCGGAGGTGGTGGAGCGTCAGACCTGCGCACATGCTCCGCCAGTTCGTGCACCGCCGCGAATTCGCTCGCTTCTCGACTGGTAGTTGCCGCCGGCGGCGGCGGAGGTGGCGACAAGGGGTACTCGAAAGTCGGCGCCCCTTCGGGCGGGGTCGGGGGCAGTGCTGAAATCTCCGGTACCGCGGGTGCGGCGGGCACTACCGGCTCATCGAGCCTCACGGGAGGCACCGGCGGCCGGCATGGCACGGCTTCGGCCGGCGGGGATTTCGGCGAACCCTCTGCACAGTGCGTGCCGAGCACCGGCGCTGGCTGTCCGACCGCAGGCAGCCTCGGCGAAGGCGGTGCCGGCGGCGAAGGGCTCGGCGGTGAAGGCTCCGTCGGCGATGGTGGGGGCGGTGGCGGTGGCGGTGGCGGGCTCTTCGGCGGCGGTGGAGGAGGCGGTGGCGAAGGCGCGATCGAAGACCTCGGCGGAAGCCAGTTCCTGCTCTACAGCGGAGGTGGCGGAGGTGGCGGAGGCGGCTCCTCCGGCGTACCGACTGGCGTCACGAGTGTCTCCGATTACAAACCGCTTCCTACTGCCGAAGGGGCCACACCGTCGGTGGATCTCAGCTGGGTGGCCCCCGCTCCCGGAGTCCTCACGGGATCGCCCAGCGCAATCACCGCCACGACGGCCACCTTGAACGGGACGGTCAATCCAAACGCCTGGCAGCCGACCAGCTGCAGCTTCGCCATCTCACCGGCTCCCAATGGCGTCTCTACGCTCCCCTGCACCCAACAGCTGGCCACCGGCAGCAGCCCAGTGCCGGTATCGGCCACGGCCGCCGGCCTAACTCCAGGCACGCAATACACGGTTAGGCTGACTTCCTCGACTGTGCAGGGCTCGAGCCAAGGCGCACCGATCACATTCACGACCTCCACGGCCGCCGTGTCGACTGGACCGCCGACAACCCATGAAAGTACGAGCATGGAGGTAACCAACCTCAAACTCAGCCCCTCGAGCTTCCGCCGCGGCAAGCACATCGCCACCTTGGCCAAGGCCAAAGCGAAGAAGACTCCCACAGCCACCACGATCTCCTTCGACCTCTCCGAAGCGGCCACTGTGACGCTCGGCTTCGAACAGAGCCGTCCTGGCGTGACGGTGGGCAAACGTTGCGTGGCCAAGTCCAAGCGGAACGCCAAAGGCAAGCGGTGCTCGCTGTGGATGTCTTATCGGGGCGGCATCACCCGCGCCGGACATGGGGGCCTCGACAAGATCCGTTTCGAAGGCGTCCTTGACACCAAAAAGCCACTCCCAGCCGGCGCCTACCGCCTGACGTTGAAGGCGAGCAATTCCAGCGGCAGCGCGATCGCTCCCCAGCACCCAGCCCTCAAACTGATCGCCTGAACACCAGTCCGCGATCAGCCACGAGCGCATGCTGGCGGCCGTCCCGATAGGGTTCCGACGCCCCTCCCCAAGCAACCAAGGACGCGATGAGATTCTTCGAGTTTGAGGCGCGCGAGGTAGTCAAGCGCGCCGGTATTCCGGTTACAGATTATGGCTTCACTACCGACCCGGCCGAAGCCAAGCAGATTGCTGAGCGCATCGGTGGACCCACGGTGATCAAGTCCCAGGTGCTGACCGGTGGGCGCATGAAGGCCGGTGGCGTCAAGTTCGCCGACACACCCGAGCAGGCGGAGGAGTATGCACGCGAGATCCTTGCTCTCGAGATCAACGGTCACATGCCGCGCGGCGTGCTGGTGGATCCAAGGGCGGAGGTCGCCCAGGAGTACTACGCGGGCGTCGTGTGGGACGGCACGCGCAAGCAGCCGGTGATGATCTTCTCGCCCGTGGGCGGCATCGACATCGAGCAGGTCGCCGAGGAGCAGCCCGACAAGGTGGGTCGCCGGCACTTCTCAAACATCCTGCCCTTGAGCGACTTCCAGGCCAAGGAGGTGATCGCCTCAACCGGCGTCACCGGTTCGGCACTCAACAAGCTCGTCCCGATCGTCACGCGCCTAGCGAAGCTGTTCGTTGAGAATGACATGACCCTTGCCGAGATCAATCCCTTGGGGCAGCTCAAGGACGGCTCGTTCGTGGCACTCGACGCGCACATGGACATCGAGAACGAGGCCAGGGGCCGCCACAAGAAGCTGCTCAAGGACCTCGGCGTCGGCGACGAGGAGACCCGCCAGGCGCGCGAGGCCACACCCTTCGAGCTGGCTGGAGAGGAAGTCGATGCGACCGACCACCGTGGCGTCGCCGGCAACGTGACCGAGTTCGACGGCAACCTC
Organism: uncultured Solirubrobacterales bacterium; assembly: GCA_963731565.1. GTDB lineage: Bacteria > Actinomycetota > Thermoleophilia > Solirubrobacterales > Solirubrobacteraceae > Palsa-744. The sequence continues at coordinate 1,783,157 of CAVSWG010000001.1, read as the reverse complement.
GGCCTGGTGATCGGCGCGGGCGGAGGCTCGCTGACGCTGTTCGATGCGGTCAGGGCCCACGGCGGCAAGCCGGCCAATTACTGCGAGATCGGCGGCAACCCCTCGGTCGCTAAGGCCTGCGGCTTGGCCAAGCTCGTCTTGCAGAAGCCGGGTGTAGACAAGATCGCGGTGATGATGTCGATCGTCTCCAACACCCGGGTGGACATCGTCGCCCGCGGCGTGATCAAGGCCTGCTTGGAGTTGGGCATGGACCCGTCCGAGAAGATCGCGATCTTCAGGATTCCCGGTGCTTGGGAGGAGGAAGGCTTCAAGATCCTCGAGAAGTACGGCGTCGACTATGCCGACCGCTCCGTCTCGCTCAACGAGGCCGCGCGCAGAGCGGTCGAGAAGATTAAACCCCACCCGCCCGTGGCGGCATGAGTAGCGCGAGCCGAACGGAGAAGCACCAATGAGCATCCTGATCGACGCAGACACAACCTTCATCGTCCAAGGCATCACCGGCCGCGAGGCCGTCAACCTCACGCGCGAGTGCTTGGACTATGGCGCCGGCGCGAAGGTCGTCGGCGGCGTGACGCCAGGACGCTTGGGCCGCGATGTGCACGGGGTACCCGTGTTCGACACGGTCGCCCAAGCGGTCGAGCACCACGGCTCGCCGATCTACGGCTCAGTCGTGACTGTCCCCCCCGCCTTCACCAAGGACGCCGTGTTCGAGGCGATCGAGAACGGCATAAAGCTGATCGTGATCGTCACCGAGCGCATCCCGAGGCGCGACGTGGCCGAGATGGTCGAGCTGGCCACGCTCAGGGGCGCTCGCATCATCGGCCCTAACTGCCTCGGGATCATCGTCCCCGACGTGATCAAGATGGGCGGCATTGGCGGCCCGGCGCGCAACGCCGCACAGGCCTATACCCCCGGCCCGATCGGCGTGATCTCGCGCTCGGGCGGCATGACCACCGAGATGTCCTCGACGCTGTCCGCCGCCGGCCTCGGCCAGTCCACGGCCGTGTCGATCGGCGGCGACGCGATCATTGGCTCCTCCTACGCCGAGCTGATGCCCCTGTTCGAGGCCGACGAGCAGACGCAAGGCATCGTCATCTACACCGAGCCGGGCGGACGGATGGAGGCCGAGCTGGCGCGCTGGGTGACCGAGAACAAATCGCGTCTGCCGATCGTCGCCTTCATGGCCGGACGTTTCATGGACGAGATGCCGGGCATGAGCTTCGGCCACGCCGGCACAATCGTGGAAGGCAAGGAGGACACGGCCTCCGAGAAGATCACGCGTCTCGCGCAGGCCGGAATCACAGTGGCCGAGCGCATCGAGGACATCCCCGACATGATCCGAGACAAAATCGCCGCGGGAGCTGGCGCCAGGGAAGGGAGTCCAGCATGAGGGCCGATGGGATCTTCATCGCCGTCGAAGTCGACGACGCGGTCGCCGGCGACGCGGAGCTGGCGCTCAAGTTGAGCGATGCCTGCCCGGTTGACATCTTCGCCCAGGCCGGTGGTGTGAGCATCGTCGAGAAGAACCTCGACGAGTGCGTTCTTTGCGGCCTATGCCTGGCTGCCGCCCCGGAGGGCGCTGTCACCATCGTCAAGCTCTACGACGACGAAGCCACGCTCGCACCTGCCTAAGAGGCGCCTGGTGTCGTCGAGCGCCACTTGGCGGTCGACGAGTGCTGGGCGAGGGACAAAGCGCCCGCCTAGGGCCGGCGCAACATGGCCTACCAGCGCATGAGCATCAACCCGACGGTGACACCTGGACCGACGGTGACCATCAAACCAAGCTCGCCAGATTGCGGAGAGCGACTTTCGACCGCGCGCTGCATCACGTAGAAGATCGATGGCGTGCCCATGTTGCCGTGCTCGGCAAGCACGTCGTAGCTAGCGGCAACATCCTCACGTGAAAGATCGAGTGCTTCTTGAACGCTCTCGATGATTCGCCGTCCGCCCGGATGTACAAGCCAATGATCGATCGCCTCGCGCTCCAAGCCGTTCGCGGCCAGGAAGCTCTCGACCAGTTCAAGCAGACCGTCGCTGGCGACATCAGGGAGCTCACGGATCAGGTGTAGGTAGCTGTCCTCGGGCGTGAGATGCATTCGCACGGCACCGAGCGTGCCTGCCACCTGGTGGACCTTGGATGCAAGCACCATAGGACCCACCGCGTGAGTCGGCGTCTCGTCGAACTCGACAAGCGCTGCGGCACAGCCATCGCCGAAGATTGACGAGCCGACCGTCTTGCTACGCGCATCGTCCGCGGCCGCTCCCATGAGGATGCCCGTCATGCTCTCGGCTGCGACGACGAGCGCCTTCTTGCCCGGATGCTCGCGCAGGGTCTGCGAGGCGAGCCGCACAAGCGGCACAGCGCTCGCGCAACCGACACCCACCACGTGGTACTTGTCGGTGGACGGGTCCATCTCGTAGTGGTCTACGAGCCGGTGCGCAATCGTTGGTCCCCCCAGCGAATAGAGCGTGGCGCTCACGACCACGCCAATCTCGAGCGGGTCGATTTCGAGCTCGTCGATCGCCTGCACCGCGTAGCCGAGTAGATGCTCCTCAATCGCGGGCGTGCGACCTTGAACAGTGGTCGCCAGGAACTCGTCCGTCAGAGTCAGTCGGCGGCGCTCCACCCCGCAGCGGCTAAAGATGCGCTGCGCGAACTCGTCGCCTGAGAGGCCGAGCAATCCGAGCACGTCCTCCTGGGTGAACGACGTCTCGGGACCCGCTAGCGCGATACGGCTAATGTGCGGGAGCCTGGGACTCCGGTCGTCCCATGGAAGTGGTTGCTCTCGCAAGCCGGGGAGGTCGGCTATAGCCTTCAAGATGGACCCCCTGGAGTCTCTTCGTTCGTAGGGCGGGCGGATGCGGGTCGAAGACCGAGGATACGTGAGCAACCCGTCGATAACCGCGAAAGAGCGGCCGTACGTCGGATCTTCTTCATAGACTCTTCATCCTATCCACATGTTTCTTCACAAACCCTTCGACAGGCGTCCATGAATAGCCTGCAAGGACTACAACAGCCATGGAGCTTGGAGGGAAGTAGATGAGGTTGATCGGCGCAGGAATGCCGCGCACGGGCACACTGACGCAAAAGGTGGCGCTCGAAACGTTGGGCTTGGAACCTTGCTACCACTGGGTCAACGTGATCGCCGACCTCGACCAGGTGGGCGTTTGGAATCGTGCACTCAACGGGGAGGGTCCGTGGGATGAGGTGTTCGGCGACTCCCAAGCCACGGTGGACTGGCCGGGCGGCTACTTCTGGCACGAGCTGATGGACTATTACCCGGACGCCAAGGTGCTGCTCAGCGTGCGCGATCCCGAGAAGTGGGAGCCCAGCTTTAGAGAGACGATCTGGAACATGTGCTTCGGCGAGTCGCTGATTCGGCTGCTCTCCAGCGCCCGCGCGCAGGTCGATCCGCGCTGGGCTCGCTACCTGAAGCTCGTGGAGCGCATGTTTTGGATCGAGCAGGCGCCATTCGCCACCGGCCACGAGCTACCCGAGCAGCTGATCGAGGGCTTCGAGCGTCACAACGCGGCGGTCAAGGCGACAGTGCCGCCTGAGCGGCTGCTTGTGTGGAACGTGAGCGAAGGCTGGGAGCCGCTGTGCGACTTCCTTGAGCTGCCGGTGCCGGCCGAGCCGCTGCCGCACGTCAACGATCGCGAGACCTTCCTGGGACGCGTTATCGACGGAGCACTGGCTGCACTGCAGGCGTCGCGCGCCGAGGAGACCGGCACGCGGGATGCCGCGACGGCGTAGGCCGGTTGCAGACCCTGAGTAGCAGCCGCATGGCATGAGCAGAGCGCGCCTTCTCATCACCCTGCTCGTGAGCGCGGCAGTGGTTGCCGTGGCAATCGTGTTGGGCACAGGCGCCCTGACGGGCAGCACGACGACCGCAGCCAAGTCACCGCCGTGCTTTCCGGCTACGTTGAGCCACAGCGCGAGATTGGCCAGGCTGGCGGTCGACGTCTCGCCGGCGCCGGAAACAGACACCGCGAACCCCAACACCCAGATCAGCTTCCTGGGTGCGCCGGCCGGTCAGATCCACGGAATCTCTGTCGTGGGCACACACAGCGGCAATCACTCAGGCCACTTGCGTGGCTACTCCCAAGGTGACGGCGCGAGCTTTATACCCGACGCTCCATTCGATCCCGGGGAGCGCGTCACGGTGCACGCAACGATCGACACTGGGCACACGCCGACAGGCAGTCAAGCCGGCAAGCCGGTCGCCTTCAGCTTCGGCGTCGATACGCCATATTCGACGGCAAGCGTCCCACCGTTTCACAACCCACAGGCGGCTCCCGCCGACTATCAGAGCTTCGACACGCTGCCCGGCACCCAGGTCCCAGTCCTGAGCGTCACGACACCGGATCGCGACCCGGGGGCAGGCGAGATCCTCACGACTAACGGTCCCGGACCGGGCCAGTACGGACCGCTTATCTATACGCCCGAGGGCCGGCTTGTGTGGTTCGACCACCTCCCCAAAGGCGAGACGGCCGAGAACCTGAGCGTGCAACGCTATGAAGGCCGACCCGTGCTGACCTTCTGGCGGGGCAAGGTGCTCTCGTTGGGCTTCGGCCAAGGCGAAGACGTCGTCATGGGCTCCAACTATCAGGTCCTCGCCAGTGTCCCGGGCGGTAATGGCCTACAGGCGGATCTCCACGACTTCCAAGTCACGCCCCACCGCGTCTCTTACACGACAGCCTTCAACGCGATCCGCTGTGACCTCTCGTCGGTTGAAGGAGTAAGCGATGGGGTAATCCTCGACACCTCCGTGCAGGAGATCGACATGAAGACAGGACTCGTGCGCTGGGAATGGCACAGCCTCGACCACGTGGCAGCCTCGGAGTCGGAGACCACGACGCCGACCAAGCCAACTCCGTGGGACTGGTTCCACATCAACTCAATCGACCTCGAGCCCGACGGGAACATCTTCATCTCGGCGCGCAGCACCTGGGCTGGCTATCAAATCGAAGGCGGCAGCGGCAACGATCCTCTGGCGCCTGGGCGGCCTGAAGAGCTCCTTCAAGATGGGTCCGGGCACCGAAATGGCGTGGCAACACGACGGCCGCATCCTCCCCGACGGACTTGTCACATTCTTCGACGACGGCTCCAACCCACCGATCCACGCCCAGTCGCGCGGCTTGCGAATCGCGCTCGACTTCGAGACCCACCGAGCACGCCTGGTCTCGTCCTACACACACCCAGACCCGCCCCTGCTCGCCCCGAGCCAAGGCAACATGCAGACCTTGCCCGACGGCAACGCGGTGGTGGGCTACGGCGGCGTGCCCGCGATCAGCGAGTTCGCGACTGACGGCTCCTTGTTGTTCGATGCTCACCTGCCCTATGACATGTCCTTCTATAGGGCCTTCCGCTTCCCCTGGAGCGGGCGCCCATCGAGCCCGCCTGCGGTGCTGGCCAACCTGAACGACACGAGCGAAGAGACGATCGTGCACATGAGCTGGAACGGAGCCACCGACGTGGCCTCTTGGCGTGTGCTCGCCGGTAAGAGCCCCACCACCCTGGAGGCGCAGACCGAGATCCCGGTAAGCGGCTTCGAAAGCTCGACCACCGTGCCCAAGAAGTACGCCTACGCGGCGGTGCAGGCACTCGACTCGGCCGGCCGAGTGCTTGGCGCGTCGAAGTCCGTCGCGGTCACCACATACGCCGCCGCGCTGCCCTCCGCCCGATGAGCGCATTGACCCAGCTCACCTACCGCCAGCCTGCCCGCACATGGAGCCAGCGACTCGGCAAGCCGGGGGCTCGCGACTCAGTAGGCCGGCTTGGTGGAGTGCTTGTGAGGAGCTGTGCTCGTGGTGCTCGTGGAGCCGTTCGTCGACGTCGAGGTCGAGCTGCTCGTTGTTTTGCCGCCACACCCTGCCACCGCCAAGGTGGCCGCGAGGACGGCCAGTAGCGTTAGCATGGCGGCCAGTGACGTTCGTCTCATCGGCCGGCCTCTCGTTGTCGCTCGCGCATTTCGAGGCCCACCCTACCAGCCGCCGAGGAGGCCCTACGCGCGCGCATAGGGCACCGCTTTCCGAAGCAAACCATCGACCACACCCCGCGCGCTCGCGTAAGGCATCCCTTTGCGGCACACAACCTCTTCACCACTCCATTCCGGAGCGAACCCACTCCCGATTCATCCCGGAGCACCAGGCATGAGCACCGTTGCCCCGGCAAACCCGCAGGACACGGGCCTCCAGACCCCCAAGCGCAGGCTTGGCTCACGCGAGGCGTGGCTGCTGGGCGTGTGTTGCGTGGCGCAGTTCATGGTCATCCTTGACCTGAGCATCGTCAATGTGGCGCTGCCCTCGATCCAGCTGAGCCTCAACTTCACCGCACCGGAACTGCAATGGATCGTCGATGCCTATGCGATCACTTTCGCGGGCTTCTTGATGCTGGGCGGCAGAGCGGCCGACCACTTCGGCCAGCGCAAGATGTTCGTGCTGGCCCTGCTCCTGTTCGGGCTGGCCTCACTGGCCGGTGGCATCGCGAACGACCGCACAACCCTGATCGCGGCCCGCGCCGCGCAAGGCCTCGGCGGCGCTTTGATGGCGGCCTGCTCGCTGGCGGTGATCACCTCTTCGTTCGCGCCCGGACCGAAGCTCAACCGCGCGATCGGTGCTTGGGCGGCGATGAACGGACTGGGCGGCGCGGCGGGAATGCTGTTCGGGGGACTGATCACCCAAGAGCTGAGCTGGCGTTGGGTGCTGCTGATCAACCCCCCGATCGCGATCGTGGCGGCCGTAATCGCCTACTCCGTGGTGAGCGAGCGCCGCAGAGATCCCCAGGCACGCACCTTCGATCTTGCGGGCGCCCTGACACTCACGATCGGCCAGATGGTCCTCGTATTCGGTGTGGTCGAAGCCGGCCTGGCCGGCTGGGACACGACGCGCGGCGCTCGGCCCGATCATCGCCGGCATCGCCCTGCTCGGTGTATTCGGGGTGATCGAGACGCGCATCGCCTCCGAACCGTTGATCCCCTTCAAGGAGCTGACCAAGCCGCTGCGGGTCGCCAACAACATCGTGCTCCTGTTCAGCGCTTCGCTGTTCCCGATGTGGTTCGTGAGCTCGCTGTACCTGCAACAGGTCTTGGGGCTCTCGCCGCTGCACACCGGCCTGATCTTCCTGCCGATGACTTTGATGATCATGGCGGTGGCTTCGCGTACCGGCAAGCTCGTCAGCCACTTCGGGGTGCGGGCCGTGCTGGGCGGCGGGCTGGTGATGCTGACCGGCGGGATGCTGCTGCTGGCGAGAATCGGCTCCAGCGGCAGCCCGATCGTCTACATCATGATCCCAGGCCTACTGACCGCGGCTGGCATCGCGATGTCGATCGTGCCATCGACGATTGCCGCCACCCAGGGCGCCAAGGAGGGTCAAGCGGGGCTTGCCTCGGGCCTGGTCAACACCTCGCGCCAGATCGGCGGCGGTCTCGGCTTGGCGGTGCTAGTCACGCTGGCGACTCAGCGCTCCAGTCATCTGATCGGCACAGGCGCACTCGTGCCACAGGCCTTGACCGACGGTTTCAGGCTCGCCTACCTGATCGGCGCGGGACTGGCGGCTGCCGCTGCGCTGGTCACGTTCACGGCGATGTCCAAGCCGGCTGAGGCGACGGGCTCGGCTCGCCGTCTGGCGGCTGCCATCGCGGTCGTGCTCGCGGTCTTTGTGGCGGTCGACTTGGCATTTGCCGGCTCGCATGGAGCTCCCGTCGGGGCGTACACCACCAAAGGCGCTTTGAGCTTCGTGACCGAGCCAACGCTGCATCCACCAAAGATTCAGACGGAAGGCACGACGCTCGCCGGCAAGCTGGCGCCGGGATTCATCTTCACCGCCAACTTCTACAACCTCAACTACCCGCCGCTAGTCGGCCAGAGCGGACCGTTGATCCTCGACCACGACCTGCAGCCGGTCTGGTTTGAGCCAGTGCCGGAAAAGGTGGTGGCTTCCAATCTGAGCCTGCAAACCTATGAAGGCAAGCCGGCGCTCGCCTGGTGGCAAGGGGTAGTGACGAACACGGGCCAGACTGAGAGCGGCGAATACGTGGTCGTCAATCAGCACTACCAGCCGATGGCCCGCCTGAAAGGCAAGGATGGCTGGGTGCTCACGTTGCATGAGATCGAGATCAGAGGCGATGACGTATGGGTGACCGCCAACAAGAACATCGCCAAGGACCTATCGAGGTATGGCGGCGCCTACAACGGGGCGCTGATCGACTCAGCCGTGCAGGAGTACAACCTCAAGACGGGCAAGTTGCTGCGTACTTGGGACGCGCTCGATCACATCCCGCTGGAGGACTCCTATGCCAGCGTGCCGACCAATGGCTTTCCGTGGGACGCCTACCACGTCAACTCGATCTCCCTGACCGACAAAGACCAGTTCCTTGTATCGATGAGGAACACTTGGGCTGCCTACCTAGTTGACATCCCTATCGGCAGGATCGAATGGACACTGGGCGGCAAGCGCTCCACCTTCACGTTCGGCAAAGGCGCGGACTTCCAGTGGCAGCATGATGTCGAGCTGGAACCAGGCTCGACGGTGAGCATGTTCGACGATCACTGCTGCCAGTTGACCGGCGGCGGCACCTCGGTGCCGGCGACGGGGCCCTCGCGCGGACTCATGCTCAAACTGGACGAAAGCGCGAAGACGGCGACGCTCGTGGCCCAGTATCCAGGTGACGATCAGTTCGAAACCGAATACATGGGCGACACGCAGCCGCTGCCGAAGGGCAACGTGTTCGTCGGTTGGGGCTCGGAACCGTATCTCTCGGAGTACAGCCGCGCGGGCCAACAGCTGTTGCAGGGACGCTTCCCGGGGCCGGACCTGAGCTACCGCTCCACCGCTGGAGCCGTGGGTCGGCCTGCCGCTGAACTAAGCCAGCGGGAGCGGCTCGCCAAGCTGGGCGGCAAGACCGACGGTGTATGCGAGCTGGAACGGCGCTACGCAGCTCGCCTCCTGGCGGGTGCTCGCAGACTCTGGCGCCGGTAGGCTAAAGCCGTGGCGAGCATCGCCAAGTCCGGTTTCGAGACGGAGATCCCGGTGGCGGCGGGCTATCGGAGCTTCGAGTTGCAGGCAGTGGGTATAAACGGTCGCGTGGTCGGCACATCGCGGCCGTTCTCGCCGGTAGCTGAATGACGCTTGCGGCGTTCGACACGGCTCGCGGGCGTTCGACGACGATTAGCAGGGGGATTCGATGACGGGTGGGAATGGTTTGAGGATGCGCGTGAGTGTGCTACTCGCGGCGCTGGCCCTATGCGTCGCCGTGTGCGCGTGCGGCGAAAGCGGAGCCTCCAACGCATCGACGAAAGGGCTGACGCCGACCGCCGACCGCGCCGAGGCGCAGGCCAATTCGGTGGCCGTCTCCCCTCTGCCGGGAACTGAGGACGCCTCGCCGCAGACCCAGATCAGTTTCCTGGGAGAAGCGGGCACCACCGTCTCGAACGTGAGCGTGGTGGGCTCACGCAGCGGCAACCATGCTGGCAAACTAAAGCGCTACTCAACCGGGACCGGCGAGAGCTTCGTACCCAATACGCCGTTCCGGGCGGGTGAGCAGGTGGCCGTTCACGCGCTTGTGGGCGTGGGCTCGGGCACACCTGAAAAACCGGTCACGACGATCTTCACGGTTGCCCATCAAGCCTCGGTTAGTCAGGCGGAGTTCCCCAACAATCCGGGCGATCCGCACGCGATCCAGCACTACGCCTCAGCCCCTTCTCTGACGCCCTCGACCGTCACGATCACGACCGCGGCGCAGCCGGACGCCGCGCCTGGCGACCTGTTCTTGGCCCCCTACCAGGGCGAGGGCACTCCCGGGCCGATGATCGCCGAACAGGACGGGGCGCTCGTTTGGTTCCACCCGCTGCCCAGAGGCTATGAGTCGACCAACTTCCAAGTGCAGCAGTTTGAAGGCAAGCCGGTCCTGACCTGGTGGCAGGGACGCATCTTGAAGGTGGGCTTCGGACAGGGCGAAGACGTTATCTACAACACCTCCTACAAACGGATCGGCAGTGTCAGGGCAGGCAACGGCTACAAGGCCGATCTACACGAGATCAGACTTACCCCTGAAGGCACAGCCTGGATCGACGAGTTCGACCCGATCGAGTCGAAAATGTCCTCGCTGCGGGGAGCAGGCGGTGTGCTGACCGATTCGGTCATCCAGGAGATCGACGTCAAGACGGGGTTGGTGATGTGGGAGTGGCACGCGCTCGGGCACATCCCGCTGAGCGACTCCAACAACCCGATTCCCGCACAATGGCAATCCCTGGGATTACATCCATGTCAACTCGGCCGACCCAGGCACCTCGGGAGACCTGCTGATCTCCGCTCGCAACTCGTGGGCGCTGTATGACATCGACATCAAGACCGGCTCCTTCAACTGGCAGTTGGGTGGCAAGCACTCGACCTTCAAGCTCGGTCCGGGCGCGAAAACCTATTGGCAGCATGACGCCGAATGGCAGCCCAGTGGTTTGATCTCGGTGTTTGACAACGGCTCGACCCCACCAAAGGAGAAGCAGTCACGCGGGGTACTGCTCAAGCCCGACTACGGGGCAAAGACAGTGGCGCTCGCGAAGGCCTATGTGAACCCGGGCAAGACGCTGCTGGCGCCCGCGCAAGGCAACACCCTCTCTCTGACGGGAGGCGACTGGCTCATGGGTTATGGCAACCTGCCCAACTTCACCGAGTACGACTCGGCCGGTCATGTACTGCTCGACGGCACGCTCGGACACAACGTTCAGGACTTCAGGACGTTCCTCGCCCCGTGGAGTGCGCAGCCGGAAACACTCGCCCGCGATCGCTGCGAAGCGAAGCGGCGCCAGCGTGGCGGTGAGCACGAGCTGGAACGGAGCGACCGGCGTGGCCTCTTGGCAGATCTTCGCTGGCTCCTCCCCCACCCTGCTGGTGCCGGTTATGAGCATGCCCAAGAGCGGCTTTCAGAGCACCGCAACGGTAGTCACGAGCGCCTCCTACCTGGAGGTCCGTGCCCTCGACGCGAATGGGAACGTGTTGGGCACCTCTGCCCCAGCTCACGTCGGCTGAGCACGGACCACACTACCCGGACCACAATGTCGGGGCATATGACTGTCGCGTGGCCGGTTCCGAGTTGACCCGACCACAAGCTCATCGCCACGCTGACCTGCTCCGGCGCTAAGCTGTAGGAGTTGTGGGCGAAAACTTCTCACTAATCGTGATGTGCGTGTTCATGCTCGCCTCACTGGCCTTCCTGGCCCAGCAAATCCTCGCCTACCACTAGGCGTTCGCTGAGCGGCGCCATACTGCGTCCTCGCTCGTTTGTGTGCGGAACACACTTCACTCGCTGCGTCCTTACCGATCAGAGATCGATGGGACCTCCGATCGGCCAGCTTGCTCAGCGAACGTCTAGCCGCTGGTCGTAGCAGCCATCAGGAGTGCTTGCGAGCAGTCTTCAACCGTTCCCGTTCCTGGTGCTTGTCCACGACCGTGGAAATCAGCTTTAGGAATTGGGTGGGGCCCGTGGCCTTGGCCTTGCCGTAGGTGAAGGCCTCGATCCAGTCCGGGACCTTGCCCTCGTCGGCCATGATGTTGAAGAACTCGCGGCGCATCTCCACGTTGATGCGCGCATCGTCGGCCGGGCCCTTGGTGACCTCGAAGTCGGGCATCTGCAGGCGAAAGAACTGGACGTCGCCGCGACCTTGCAACTCGACACCGACGACGATCGTCATGGGGGCAAGCGCGGGTACTTCCTCGACGAAGCGCCGCGCGGCCCGCTCGATCAGGATCTTGGCGTCCTCGGCCATCAGTCGCTCCCTTCCAGTTGCCAAACACCCGCCAGGGGCATTAGATCTTGTGCCGTTGCAATAGCTTCTTGCCTATGACCATGCGCTGGATCTCCGAGGTGCCCTCGCCGATCAACAGTAGGGGCGCGTCTCGATAGAGCCGCTCGATCTCGTACTCCTTGGAGTAGCCATAGCCGCCATGGATACGAAAGCACTCCTCGACGCAGAAGCGACCAGCCTCAGACGCGAACAGCTTGGCCATGCCGGCCTCGAGGTCCGAGCGAACGCCTGCGTCCTTCAGGCGCGCGGCGCGCAGCGTGAGCAGGCGGGCAGCGTCGACCTGAGTGGCCATGTCGGCCAGCTTGAACTGAATCGCCTGGTGCTCGGCGATCGGCTTGCCAAAGGTCTTGCGCTCCTGGGAGTAGCGCAATCCAAGTTCGAGCGCGCGCTGGGCGATGCCGACGCCGCGAGCGGCGACGTTGACGCGACCAACCTCGAGGGCGTCCATCATCTGCGCGAAGCCCTTGTTGAGACCAGCGTCCTCGCCGCCGAGGATGTTCTCGGCCGGACAGCGATAGCCGTCGAACACGAGCTCGGTTGACTCGACGCCCTTGTAGCCCATCTTTTTGAGCTTGTCGGGCACGATCAAGCCGGCGTAGTCGCCGGTGTTCTTGGAGACTCCTCCCTCCTTCTCGGCGATGAAGCAGGTGAAGCCCTTGTGACGCGGCTGGGCGTCAGGGTCGGTCTTGACGAGCACGAACACGAGGTCGGACATCAGACCATTGGTGACCCACATCTTCTGGCCATTGATCTCATACTTGCCGTCCTCGCCCTTCTTGGCGGCGGTTTTGATCGCCTGCACGTCAGAGCCCAGCTCGGGCTCTGACAACGAGAAGGCGGCGCGAATCTCGCCCGTAGCCATGCGTGGCAGATACTTCTGCTTCTGCTCCTCAGAGCCGAACTTCATCAGCAGATAGGAGCCGATGAAGTGGGTGTTGATCACGCCCGAGATCGAGATCCAACCACGCGAGAGCTCCTCGACGATCATCGCGTAGGTCGTCAGGTCCAGGCCCATCCCCCCGTACTCCTCTGGAATCGTGACCCCGAACAGTCCGAGCTCCTTCATCTGCTCGACGATTGGTTCAGGGAACAGGTCCTCGTGGTCGTAGTGCTCAGCGTTGGGCAGGATCTGCTCGTCGGCGAACTGGTGGACCATCTCGGTGATGGCCTTCTGCTCGTCGGTCTTCTCGGTAAAGGAGGCGGGGGCTACGGCCATTCGTGGAGCTCCAAGGTCGGGAATCGGCGTTCGTGTTCGTCGCCAGCAGGATACCTGGGTGGCGCGGCCTGGCAGACTGCGGCGGCGTGAACTTCGCTCGAGACCTCATCGCCGCTCAGCCTCGCGAGCGGCTGGCACTGGTGGAGCTGGCGCGCGACGGGAGTCGCCGCGAGTGGATGTTCGGCGAGGTGGAGCAACGCGAGGCAGCAATGGCCAAGGCACTTTCTCACTACGGCGTGCAACGGGGAGACGTAGTGATGACCTTGATCGGCAACCGGCCGGAGTGGGTGCTCACCATGATGGCCTGCTTTCGCTTGGGCGCGGTGGCCTTGCCATGCACCGAGCAGCTACGCGCCAAGGACCTGCGCCTGCGGCTGGAGGTAGCGCGTCCGGGATTGATCGTCGCCGACGAGCGCAACCGCGAGCAGATCGAGGGGGCCGAGCCCGACTGTCCGGTGATGTGGACACCTGTGCAGGCTCCACCGGAAGAGACTGAGGATGCACCGGCCTACGCGGAGATGGCCCAGGAGGATCCCGCTCTGATCACCTTTACGAGCGGCACCGCCGGCGAGCCGAAGGCCGTGGTGCATGCACAGCGCTACCTATATGGCCAGCGCTTGCAGGCCGAGCATTGGCTTGGAGCCCAAGCTGGGGATCTCGTGTGGTGCACCGCCGCGAGCGGTTGGAGCAAGTCAGCACGCAACGTGTTCATCGCCCCATGGCTGATGGGAGCGAGTGCTCTGCTCCACGATGCGCGATTTGACCCGCACGAGCGCCTCGACCTGATCGAAAGGGAGCGAGTGAGCGTGCTGTGCATGGCGCCAACCGAGTACAGGGTGATCGCTAAGCGGGCGACGCTGAGGCAGCTGCCGAGCCTGAAGGGAATGGTGGCGGCGGGCGAGGCCCTCAACCCCGAGGTGCTGAAGGCATGGAGGAACACCACCGACATCGACATCAGGGACGGGTACGGCCAGACCGAGACAGGCCAAATGACCGGAATGGGAATCGGCATGGATGCCCGAGCGGGCTCAATGGGCAAGGCATTGGAAGGCACTCGGCTGATGGTGGTCGACGGCGAGCTGGTGGCCGACCCTACGAGCGTGCCGACTTTCTTCCTTGGATATCTCGGCGAGGGCGTCCGCAGAGAAGCGGACGGCGACTGGGCAATCGAAGACCGTCGAGACGGCGACCCGTGGCATACCGGGGACCGGGTGCGCCAAGACGAGGACGGGTACCTGCACTTCGAAGGGCGTGCCGATGACGTGATCGTCTCGGCCGGCTACCGGATCGGGCCATTCGAGGTCGAGTCCGCACTGGTGGCACATCCGGCGGTGGCCGAAGCTGCCGCCGTAGCGTCCCCAGACGAGGAACGCGGAGCGGTCGTTCGCGCGATTGTGGTGTTGCGCGAGGGGTATAACCCCTCCGAAGAGCTCGCGCGCGAGCTACAGGAGCACGTCAAGCGCGAGACGGCTCCCTATAAGTATCCCCGGATCGTCGACTTCGCCACGGAGCTGCCCAAGACCGCCAGCGGCAAGATCAGACGAGCTGCTCTGCGGTCTGAGCGCTGACTGTCGCCCGCCCAAAGTCGCGCTCGAGCTCCTCGACCTCCTGCCCCACCGCATCCACGGGGGGCCGAAGGATCAGGAACGCGGCGAGGATTCCAAGCCCGACGCACGTCGCCGCGACGAGGTATGCGAGGTGGTAGCCCCCTGTGAGCGCGCTGGCAAGCGTTTGCCCGCCGGTGGTCAACGACTTCGTGTGGTCGGTCGCGATCGTCCCGAGCGTGGCCAGGCCGATCGCGCCGAACAGCTGCACCGAGACGTTGATAATTCCCGAGGCGAGTCCAGCATCTTCTGCCGGGGCGTCGGCCATCCCCATCGTCAGCAGCGGCAGGAACGAGGCGCCCGCACCGAGCCCGATCAGCAGGAACGCGGAGAACAGACCCGGGAAGTAGCTCGCGTGCACGCCTTGAGTCGCGAGCAGCAGCAAACCAGCGGCGATCCCAGCGAGACCGGCCGCCAATGTGTTCAGCGGACCGAAGCGAGTGACAGCCTTCACCGCGAGACCCATCGACAGCGCGGCGATTGAGATTGTCAAAGGCATGAACGCCAATCCAGTGTCGATTGCGTCGTAGCCGAGCACGCGCTCGAGGTACAGAGCCCCGAGGAAGAAAGCCGAGAACATCCCCGTGACGAGCAGGCCACGGACGAGGCTCGAGCCCATCAGCATGCGCAGTCTCAGGATCCGCAGCGGCATGATCGGATTGGAGATGCGTGACTCCAAGGTGAAAAAGGCGCCAAGCAGCACCAGCGAAGCTCCGCCGACAGCGAGCGTGCGCGCCGAGAGGATGCCGTATTCGGTGGACTTGACAATCGCAAAGGCGCCTAGCATCGTCGCAAGCGTGATCAGAACCGACCCGGCGACGTCGACGCCGCCGGCAAGGCCGATGCCCCTGTTCTCCTCGATCAAGGCCGAGCCGAGCAGGAACGTGATCACGCCGATCGGCACGTTTACGAAGAAGATCCAGTGCCAGTCGAGTGACTGAGTGAGGGCACCCCCAGCGAGCAGCCCGATCGAGCCGCCGCCAGCCGAGACGAATGCGTACATGCCCATCGCCTTAGCCTGCTCGGCACGCTCGGGAAACTCGGTGACGATGATCGCGAGGATCACCGCAGAGGCCACGGCGCCGCCAATTCCCTGGACGAAGCGCGCGCCGATCAACATCGTCTGACTGTCCGACACACCACAGAGGACGGAGGCCGCCGTGAATAGGACCAGCCCCGTGAGGAAGACCTTCTTGCGGCCCACGAGATCGCCCATTCTGCCGGCAAGCAGCAGAAACCCACCGAAAGTGATCAGGTAAGCGTCGATCACCCAGGTCAGGTTGCCTTGCGTGAAGTGGAGGTCGTGCTGAATCGAGGGCAGCGCGACGTTCACGATCGTCGCATCGAGCACCATCATCAGCTGACCGAGGCACAGCACGCCCAGGGCTATCCAGCGACGACGCTCGCGCTTGCTTCGGTCCCTCGCGGTGGCCGTGGCCGTGGAATCGAAACTGATCTCAGACCGGTCTGTGACGGGGATCTCGGACTTCTCTGTGAGGCTGGCGTTGCTCATGTGGCTCCTTCGGTGGTCGCGAAGTGGAACACCATAGCATGGATAATCATTGAAACAAGTATTATCCATATTCTTGTGATTGTCGTTACATAGTGGTATAATCGGATGGCTATGGGGGTAGATGTGCAAACTGCTCAAACTTCATGTGCTCCGGGATCGATGGTGTTGCTGACGCGGTTGGCAAAGCAGGTCTACCGGCGCAGCAGCGAGGAGCTGCTTGGCATGCACTTGCGCCTACTGATGGCACTCAGCTACCTGCGTGATCACGACGGAGCGCCCCAACAGGAGCTCGCCGAGGCGCTCTGCATGGACGCCAACAATGTTGTGCTGCTGCTCAACGAGCTCGAGGACGAGGGCCATGTGGCCCGCCTGCGCGATCCCGACGATCGCCGCCGTCACCTGGTCAAGCTGACCGAGGTGGGACGCCATGCCCTGACAGAGGCCGAGCGAGCCCAGGAAGGCATCGAGGACGAGGTACTGCAAGCACTCGACCCATCTGAGCGTGCCACTCTATGGCAGCTTTTGACCCGCGCGCTTCACGGCGCTGAGCCCGCCTAGAGCCAACGCTACAGCGCCACGATGGCGTCGATCTCGACGCCGGCGCCCTTCGGCAGCTGCGCCACACCAACGGTCACTCTGGCGGGCGGCTCGGTGGAGAAAAAGGATTCATAGACGGCGTTGACCTCTGCGAAGCGTGTGAGGTCGGTCATATAGACCGTTAGGCGAAGGGCGTTTGCGAGCGACGCCTCTGCCGCCTCGCACACGGCGGCAAGATTGGCCAAGCACTGACGCGCCTGCTCGGCCGCGCTTGTCCCGACGATCTCACCTGTCCCGGGATCGAGCGGAATCTGACCCGAGCAGAAGAGCAGTGCACCGAAGCGCACCGCCTGGGAGTAAGGGCCGACCGCGGCTGGAGCGCCAGGCGCAGAGATCGCTTCGCGTTCAGAGGAAGATGCCATTGGAGCGCGAGCCTACACGGTTCGTTAGATTCCGATTGATGCAACGAGCCGCCAGGACACTCGCGCGCACGTTTCTAGCTCTGGCAGCGTGCGCCGTGCTGCCAGTCGCGGCCTCTCAGGCCCAGATCGCATGGACGCCGTGCGGGGATTCCAACGATGCTGCCTGCGGTCACCTGACGGTACCGATCGACCCCAGCGGTGCGATCCCGGGAACGATCGCGCTGGCGATGCGTCGCCATCGCGCCCCGGTGGGCGAAGCAAAAGATGCCGTGATCGCGCTTGCGGGCGGCCCAGGTCAGTCGGCGATCCCGTTTTTGAGCCAGTTCGAGCAGGTACTCGGCCCAATCGCCTCCACGCGCGACGTGATCGCCTTCGACCAGCGCGGAACCGGTCTGTCTCACCCACTCTCATGTCCGGCGTTCGAACACCTCACCGGCGGCGGCTCACCTGGCGCGGTGGCGATCTGCGCAGGACAGATCGGCCCTACGCGCGGCCTCTTCACTACGGCCGACACGGTCGCCGACATCGAGGCCATCCGCATGGCGGGAGGCTATGAAAAGCTCGTGCTCTACGGAACCTCCTACGGGACGAAGGTCGCCGAGCGCTATGCCCAGGAGTATCCGAGTCACCTCGAAGCGCTGGTGCTGGACTCAGTCGTGCCGCCTTCGGGCCCAGAACCTTTTGACAAGACCAGTTTTGTGGCAGTCAGGCGCGTGCTCAAGCAGCTCTGCGATGCGGGAGCGTGCCAGCGCATTACCCGCGAACCTGTGAGCGATCTAGCGCGGTTGGTGAAGCGCATGCACGGAGGGACGATAGGCGGGCGAGTGATCGACGACCAAGGTCGGGCAAGCGTTGTGCGGATCTCCTCGAACGACCTGATCGGAATTCTTATCGAGGGCGACCTTGACCCCGTCCTGCGCTCCGAATTCCCGGCGGCTATGCGCTCAGCCGTACGCGGTGACACGGCGGGCTTGGCGCGCCTGATGGTACGCGCGGAAGGCGAACCCGAAGAAAGCGAAGAGGAACTGAGCGAGGGATTCGACTCGCCGCTCTACTACGCGACGATCTGCAACGAGACCCCATTCCCCTGGAATCGCTCTGCGAGCCCCAAAGCCCGCCTCGGCGAGGCGATTGCCGCACTCCGCAAGCAGCCCGCGAGCGTGTTCGCCCCGTTCACTCCCGGCAATGCACTTGCCCTGAGCGACGTGCCGGCATGCGCCGGCTGGCCGTTTACTCCAGGCACGCCCGAAACGGGGACGGCTCCGCTACCGGACGTACCCACGCTGATCCTCAGCGGCGCGGACGACCTGCGCACGCCCACGGCCAACGCGATGCAGGTGGCAGCCCAGATACCCGATGCGCAGTTGCTGGTGGTCCCCAACACAGGCCACTCTGTGCTCGGCTCGGATCCGACCTCTTGCTCACAGCACGCCCTGCAGGCGCTGTTCGCGAGCAAGCCTGTGCGCAAGTGCACACAATTCAAGCCGCCTCAGCTATTGCTGCCCACTCCCCTGCCCCCACGCAGCCTTGCCGAAGCTCCGCTTGCCCGCGGCGATCATGGCCCTGCAGGCCACACGGCCGGCGCGGTGGTGCTGACGCTCGCGGACTTCGACAGGCAAATGGTGTTGGCGCTGCTCCAGCAACTTGGCGAAAGCTTGCTCGGACGACCGGTTCGCACGGGCGGCCTGCGTGCGGGATGGGGCGGTAGCGATCGCGGGGGACTCATCTTGCACAGCTATTCCTACGTCCCTGGTGTGACGGTGTCTGGCAAAGTGACCGTCGCGGGCGCCAGTCTGACGCATCGGCGGCTCGGCAGCGGTGCACGGCACGATCAAGATCGATGCCCATGGCGTGCTCACGGGCACGCTTGGCGGCCAGCGCGTGCATGTTGCCGCTCCAAAGTCGAGCGAGCTTGCCTCAAGTGCGTCGGCATCCGGTGTGCAATCGCCCTCGAGCACTGAGTCACAGGCAAGCTTGAACGCCGAGCTGGGATCGCGTTTGAGCAAGCTGCTCTTCAGGCCCGAGCGACTCGCGACGTTGCACGCCGAAGGTACAGGGGCCCTCTTGCGCTACATACTCGGCAGATCCAACTGACCTCACCGGCGAGCTCTGATGTGTCGGTAACGTGGGCGGTCGTGTCGCGACGGATCTTGATACTGATGCTCGCCGCGCCGCTACTCTCGGCAGCCATCGCCGCTGCGCAGGCAACCCCGGCAATGGCTTTGACGTTCACCCCCTGTCCGACCTGGGCCAGGAACCGGGTTCTCGTGCTCGACGCTGAATGTCCCACTCGACCGTGGCGGCTCCGTGACCGGCAGTGTGGGGCTGAGTGTGGAGCGCCTCGATCCAAGTCCCACCCACCCCACCCCTAGCCATGCCGCCGTCGTGGCACTCGCGGGCGGACCCGGTCAGGCAGCGTTGCCGTTGGCGGCAGGAATGGCCAAGACGATCGCACCGGCGCTCGCCACTAGAGACCTGCTCGTGTTCGATCAGCGCGGGACCGGAAGCTCGGGTCCCTTGGCCTGCCCTGCCCTCGAAGGCGTCGAAGCGCTCGGCTCGATCGGGCAGGCATTCGAACGCTGTGCCGGTCAGATCGGGGCAAAGCGAGGCGCCTATACGACCCAGGAATCGGTAGCTGACATCGAGGCACTGCGCCAAGCCGCGGGCTACGAAAAGCTGGTGCTGTTCGGAGTGTCCTATGGAACGAAGGTGGCACTCGAGTACACCGAACGCTACCCCCGGAACGTCGAAGCCCTGGTGCTCGACTCGGTCGTGCCCCCCGAACGTGCCGACCCTTTTTCCATGGGCATGTTCCAGGCGATGAAGCCCGTGTTCGAAGAGCTGTGCTCGGGGGGGGCCTGCAACGGCATAACCTCCAACCCACTCGCTGACATCGCCCGCTTGGTAGTGCGACTGCATTCGCACGCGCTGAACGGGTACGTGTATGACGGATCGGGTCACCGCCATCGCGCCACGCTCTCAAGCGTAGATCTCTTGAACCTGATCGGAGCAGGTGATCTGAACCCAGCTTTGCGCGCACTGCTGCCGGCCGCCGTACAGTCGGCTCTGCGAGACGACCCCGCCCCGCTGCTACGCCTGAACCTGCTGTCGGAGGGCTTGATCCCCAATCTGCCAGGAACCCCTTTCGCGGACACCCCGCGCGAGCGGCGCAGCCCCGGCACACCTCAGTCAAGCTCGGACAGCATCGACGAAGCTCTGTTCGTGGACACCACGTGCGAAGAGTCCTCGCTACCTTGGCAACGCTCAGCGCTGCCCCAGACGCGACTCGCGGAAGGGTTGGGGACACTGCGAGCGCTTCCCTCATCGGACTTCTATCCCTTCGACGCGAGTACCGCATGGGTAGATAGCGTGCTGCCTGGGTGCCTGCAATGGCCGAACGCCGTACCCCCGCCTCCAGCGATCGGAGCGCTCCCGAGCGTACCTACGCTGATCCTCAGCGGAGCGCAGGACCTGAGGACGCCCACAGCCGGTGCTGAAGCAGTAGCTGGACGCATTCCCGGAGCTCAGCTCGTGGTGGTGCCCTACACCGGCCACTCGGTGCTTGGGACTGACTTCAGTGGCTGCGCCCAGACAGCTCTGAAGGACTTCTTCTCCAGCGAGACGGCGCAACAGTGCGGGGCGATCCACAATCCGTTTGCCCCCACTCCGATCACTCCCTCCAAGCTCACGCTTGTCAAACCTGTCGGCGGCCTGGCCGGGACGCCGGGGAGCACGCTGGCGGTGGTACTCGACACGATCCTCGACCTCGAACGACAGGTCGTGGGCGCAACACTCCAAGCCGACCAGGAACTCCCCAGTGGCGCACGCTTCGGCGGCTTGCGCGGCGGATACGCACAGATCACCTCCTCGGCTTTGAGGTTGCATCGCATGTCGTTCGTGGGCGGCGTGCAGATAACGGGCTCCTTCCCCGTGGTGAACGGGCACCTGCGCCCTACCGACCTGCGCGTAGAAGGCTCACGGGCCGCACGCGGCACGGTCCGTGTAGGCGCTGGCTCACACGTGAGCGGAACCTTGGGTGGACGCCACTTCGACGTCAGTCTCGCCAAGGTGAAGCTTGCAAGCGCTGGCCACAGCGCTCCGCTGAGCCCACCGGGCTTGGATCTGCGCTTTCCTGCCCCCACGCTCGCGCGTCTACGCTGAGTTACATGACAAACGCGCTCACCGCCGAGAGCTCCCCGTACCTGCGCCAGCATGCGGAGAACCCTGTCGACTGGCTGCCTTGGGGCGAAGAGGCATTGGCAAGTGCGCGCCAGCGCGACGTGCCGATGCTCGTCTCGATCGGCTATTCCTCTTGCCACTGGTGTCACGTCATGGAGCGAGAGTCATTCGAGGACAAGGACACGGCCCGGCTGATGAACGAAGGCTTCGTGTGCGTGAAGGTCGACCGTGAGGAGCGCCCAGACGTGGACGCGCTCTATATGGAGGCCGTCCAAGGCATGACCGGCCACGGCGGCTGGCCCTTGAACGTCTTCCTGACACCCGAGGGACTACCGTTCTATGGAGGCACTTACTTCCCGCCACAGCAGCGCCCGGGAATGCCTTCCTTTATCCAGGTGCTGCTCGCAGTGAGCGAAGCGTGGGGCGAGCGTGGCGATGAGATCAGGGCAAGTGGCGAGCAGTTGCGAGAGAGGCTCTCCGGGGGAGCCTTGCTGAAGCCCGTCGGCGAGCCGTTTCAGGCGGCGTCGCTCGAAGCGGCAGTGGAACGCTTGAAACAGTCATACGACGCGGTCAACGGCGGCTTTGGCGGGGCGCCAAAGTTTCCTCAGGCCTCAGTGCTGGAGTTCCTTATGGTGCGCGGGCAGACCGAGATGGCGCTGTACACGCTGCGCTCGATGGCGGGTGGCGGCATCCACGACCAGGTGGGCGGCGGCTTTCACCGTTACACGGTCGACGACACATGGACGGTGCCTCACTTCGAGAAGATGCTCTACGACAACGCACTGCTCGCGCGCGCCTACCTACACGGCCACCAGATGACCGGCGACCAAGATCTGCTGGAGGTGTGTCAAGACACGTTGGACTGGACCTTGCGTGAGATGAAGGGCCCCGAAGGTGGCTTCTACAGCGCCCTGGACGCCGACTCTGACGGCGTGGAGGGCCGCTTCTACGTGTGGACGACGGCCGAGCTGGAACAGCTGCTCAGCGAGGACGCGGACGCGGGAATCCGCTGGCTGGGGGCCACAGAGGCGGGCAATTTCACAGACCCACACCATCCCGAGCCGGGGCTGAATGTGCTCGAGGACCGTGGGCCACGTCCGGACCCGCACACGCGGGGGCGCATCCGAACTCGGCTGCTGGAGGCACGCGCGAAGCGCACAAGACCGGGACTCGACGACAAGCGCCTGACGAGCTGGAACGCCTTGATGATCTCGGCGCTGGCCGAGGTGGGTGCACATTTGAACAGCGCCCCATCCAACCCCTACGCAGACGGCCCGACTCCGACTCCGGGTGACGTGTATCTCGAAGCGGCCGTGGAGTGCGCCGAGTTCGTACTGCGCGAGCTACGCACCGAGACGGGCCGGTTGCTGCGGACCTATAGCGCGAGCGAAGCAAAGATTAACGCCTATCTCGAGGACTACGCCTTCCTGCTGGAGGCGTTCATAGCACTGTTCGAAGCCACCTGCGAGGAGCGCTGGCTCGGGCACGCCACAGCCCTCGCCGATGAAGTGATCGAGCGCTTTGTGGACTCCGAGAACGGCGGCTTCTTCTCAACGGCGATGGACAGCGAACAGCTGATCGCCAGGCGCAAGGAGCTCGAGGACTCGCCGATCCCGGCGGGCGGATCGAGCGCAGCGATGGGTCTCTTGCGCCTCGCACAGCTCACCGGCGAGAAACGCTATGAGAGCCACGGCGCGAGTGTGATCGAGCTGTTGCACACGATCGCACCGAAGCACCCAACTTCGTTCGGGTACCTGCTGCAAGCGATGCACTGGTACGTGGCCCCAATGCGCCCGATCGCCTGTGTCTTTCCGCCACGACTTACGCCTACCGCACTCTGACGGCCGAAGGGCAACCTTGGCCATGTTTTAAACCACCCGCGTGGCGTGCTATGCATGCGTGCTGGCCGATCAGAGATCCCATAGATCTCCGATGGGTAGGACGCCGCCAGGCGCCGCCCATTCGGCCGTCAGTGACCCGCGGCCTTCAGTTCGGAGAGATCGACCGCGTTGGCCGGGGCGGTGATCGTGACCGGCCGATTCCAATTATCGAAGGTGATCTTGCCGCTTTCCGAACCGCCCTTGGCGATCTGCAAAGGATAGGGCTTGCCGGTGGTGGCCACGTAGAGCGTGCCATCCTTGACCGTGTCGGTGATCGCGATCACCTGTTGACCGTTAACGGTCGTGGTGGCGCCCTTGACGAGTGTTCCGTGAGACGCCAGCGTGGTGTCTATCAGCTGACGCATGTCCGCCAGCTGCTTGAACGAGGCAAATTCTCCGCTCGCGGCAGACGCCTTGAGCCACTTGCCGTTGAACAGTTGGGCGGCCGCGGAGCCACCGAGGCTGCGATAGAAAGCTGGGCTACCACTGATGTAGGCGGTGTTACCGACCAGGATCAGCTTGAAGCTGGCTCCGTTTTGTGAGATTTCGCCCTGGGCGCCCTCGCCAGCGACAAGATTCAAGTCGAGCGTGAGAGGCGTGCCGCCGCTCTTGAGCGAGCCCGACACGTGCACCGCACTGGCAGCGTCGGCGACGGCCTTGCTTTCGCTGACGATCTGCTCGGCACTCTTGGAGGTGATGCTGTTGCTGCTCGAGGATTTCCCACAGCCGGCAAGCACAACGAGGATAAGCAAGACAACCGCCGTGAGAATGAGTCGCGAGCGCACGATCGGAGCATGCTAGCCGTCTGGGCAGACGGGCACGGCTAGAGGATCGCCAAGTACCTGTCCAGCTCCCACTGCGTGACTTGCACGCGGTAGTCCTCCCACTCCTGGCGCTTGATCTCTATGTAGCGATTGAACATGTGCTCGCCCAGCGTGCGCAGAACTAGCTCTGACTCCGCCGTGATCTCGATCGCCTCGCCCAAGGACTCGGGCAGTTGACCGATGCCCAGGCGCCGGCGCTCCTCGGCGGTGAGGTGGTAGAGGTTCTTCTCCATCGGGTCGGGCAGCTCGTAGCCCTTCTCGATCCCCTCGAGGCCCGCCTGCAGCAAAGCGGCGAACGTCAGGTAAGGGTTGCAAGCAGGGTCGGGGCAGCGCAGCTCCATGCGCGTGGCCTGCTCCTTGCCAGGGTGGTACAGGGGCACCCGCACCAAGGCTGAGCGGTTGCGGCGCGACCAGGCGGCGTACACGGGCGCCTCGTAACCGGGCACGAGCCGCTTGTAGGAGTTGACCCACTGGGCGAAGATCGAGCAGATCTCGCGTGCGTGCTTGAGCTGGCCCGCGATGAATGCCTTCCCGACGTCTGAGAGAAAGTACTGGTCGTTCGGGTCGTAGAAAGCGTTCTTTCCCTCCCGGAACAAAGATTGGTGGGTGTGCATGCCGGAGCCGTTCTCTCCAAACAGGGGCTTGGGCATGAAAGTGGCGTGCCACCCGTACTTGACTGCGTACTCCTTGACGGTGATGCGGTAGGTCATGCAATCGTCGGCCATCTTCAGCGCATCGGCGTAGCGCATGTCGATCTCGTGCTGGGAGGGACCAACCTCGTGATGGGTGTACTCCACGTGGATGCCCAACTGCTCGAGCGCGAGCACCGTCTCACGGCGCACGTCTGTGCCTGCGTCCAAGGTGGTCAGGTCGAAGTAGCCGCCTTCGTCGAGCACCTCGGTCGACTTGGAGTCTTTGAACAGGAAATACTCGAGCTCGGGACCCACATTGAAGGTGTCAAAGCCCATCGCGTGGGCGCGCTCCAAGGCACGGCGCAAGACGTGGCGAGGGTCTCCCTCATAAGGAGTGCGCTCGGGAGTGATGACGTCGCAGAACATCCTCCCCACCCCCTGCTCTTCAGGGCGCCACGGCAGGACCGCGAACGTCGAAGGGTCGGGCATCGCGATCATGTCGGACTCCTCGATCGCGTTGAAGCCGGTGATCGAGGATCCATCGAAGCCCATGCCCTCCTCGAACGCGTCATCCAGTTCCTGTGCGTTGATCGAGAACGACTTGAGCTGACCGAGAATGTCAGTGAACCAAAAGCGGATGAAGCGAATGTTGCGCTCGGACACCAGGTCCTTGACGTCCTGGGCGGTCTTCGGTTGGTCGTTCGTGGGCATGTCGGCCAGCGTAATGGATGGGCCAGCGAGTCGCCATGGACGACTGGCCAAACATGACAACGACAGGCCACTAGGACGTTCTCTGAGCAAGCTGGCCGATCGGAGATCCCATCGATCTCCGATCGGTAAGGACGTACCCCTTCGGGGCACAGGCAACTCGCGCAGTTGTGCTGCACACAAGCGACCGAGGACGCAGCATCGCGTCGCTCAGAGAACGTCCTAGCCGTGAGCGCTGAGCACTGCCGCAAGCACCAGCAGGAAGCCGAGCAGCACAGCCCAGGCGGCGATCCGGTCTGGGCGAGGGCCGACCCCGCGAGCGGCACGAGGGCGTGTGCGCCGCCGAGACTCCGACTCACGTGCAACCGCGGCATCGCTCTCAACCAGCATCAAGCGCCGGCCTGGGCGTATTTCGCGCACGCCCCGCCGGGCGGAGGGAATTGCGGTCACACGCGTGTCCACCGCGATCCTGCTCTCACGGGCGCGACGACGCTCAATCCGCTCGCGCACATCCTCGACGTCGGCCCACCACGCGCGGGCCTCGGAAGCTCGTGGCATCGGCGCGTGATGCTAACAGCGCCCCCGGCGCCAAACGCCGTCTTGCCAGACGGTGCTAGTGACCGGCGGTCGCGGCCAAGAAGTCCGCGATCGATTCGGCGTCGCGGCCCTGATAAAGACCGGCCGGCATCTGGCCAAGGCCACGCGCACGTCCTTCGGCGATCGCATTCAACACGAGCGCCTTACGGCCCGCTTCATTTGAGATCTGCGACCCGAGTCGCACGTCGAGGTTGGGCCCGACGTGGCCCTCGGCGTTTGCCGCCGAAAGCGTATGGCAGACAGCGCACGAGTCTGAGAACAGCACGCGACCGTGCTGCTCCTCGGCGTTCAGGTGCACCCCACCGATAGCGGCGCTGGCCTTGTTGTTGCCATTGGCAGTCAGCACAAGCAAGGGGACCGCCAGGCCGAAGGCGAACGCAAGCACCACAACAGCCATGACGACCCGCTGGCCGAGCTTCGAATCCGTATGCAAAGACTCGCGCGCGCCGCGTGGCCCGCCGCGCATCGCGACGAAGAACACACCGAGGCCAAGCACGACCCAAAGGATGATTACGGCGTAGATCATCGGGTCGGCACGATACATGAGGTCCCGGCCCAAGGATCTCTCGCCGATGAGCCACCCCTCGGGCGCGAGAAGTCCCTTAAGGAACCTTTAGGCACCCCATAGGGACGGCGCTACGCTGGTGATAGCTGTATTCGCCGAGGACTGAGGATCTGTACACGTGAACATCCTGCGCCGCCTTCCCCTTTCCCGCCTGCTGTTGCTTTGCGGAGTGGTTGTGGCCGTCGGGATCGGCGCAACCGCCCTGGCATTGGCAATCGGCACGGGCCCGACGCCCCCGCCCAAGCCGCTTGGAGAGGCGCTCCACGAGGCATTGGCCGCGCCACGAGTTAGTGGCGTGAGTGCGCGCATCCAGTTCACCAACCACCTGCTCGAAGGCGCGAGCCTCGCGAGCAACGGCGGCGAAGCCAGCCAGCTCAGCTCCAGCCCGCTCGTCTCGGGAGCCTCTGGTCGTCTGTGGATTGGCGCCGAAGGGCATGCCCGCCTGGAACTGCAGTCCGAAAAGGGCGATACGCAAGTCCTCTATGACGGGCACAACTTGTCCCTGTACGACGCTTCCACGAACACCCTCTATCGCTACACGCCCCCGGCGTCATCGAGCGACTCGGGAGGCCCATCCGACTCCACCACGGGCACGAGCCCCCGTGGTGTACCCACGGTCGGCGAAATCGAAGAAGGCATCGCTCGCGCCAATAAGCACGCCGACATATCCGGCGCGACACCGACCAATGTCGCGGGGCAGGCGGCATACACGGTACGCGTCTCTCCCCGCGAAAACGGCGGCCTAATCGGCGGCGCCGAGCTTTCCTGGGATGCCACCACTGGCTTGCCGTTGCGAGCCGCCGTCTACTCGACGACGAACCCCTCGCCCGTGATCGAACTGGCAGCCAGCGAAATCTCCTATGGGCCTGTGCCAAGCTCCACACTCAACTTCATGCCGCCGGCCAACGCGAAGGTCGAAGAAGTGACGCTCCCCGCCAAGCCCGAATCGAAGTCTGGCTCTCCTGGAGCAGGCGAAAAGCCTCACGTGAGCACCCACGGGGAAGGCCTTGGCGGGATCGCACTGCTGGAAAGCCCAGTCAAGCCGGACACCAAGGAAGCTGCCGGCTCCGAGCTCGAAGGATTGCCGAAGGTCGACATCAACGGCACGAGCGCATCGGAGCTACCCACCCCGCTCGGCACCTTGCTCAGCTTCGAGCGTGCCGGCGTGCGCTACGTGCTCGCCGGCTCGGTCACCCCAGCGTCGATCGAGGCATTCGCGCGGGGCCTCTAACGTGACGGACACCGAGGTCCAGCCGGTTAAGGCGCGTGGCCTGGTCAAGCGCTACAAGGATGTTCTTGCGGTCGATCACATCGACCTGAATGTGCAGAGCGGCGACGTGTACGGCTTCCTTGGGCCCAATGGAGCAGGCAAGACGACGACTTTGCGCATAGCGCTCGGGCTGATCACTCCCAGTGAGGGGGTTGTTGAGCTGTTCGGGCGCGATCCCTTGCGGGACGGCGCACACGCGCTTCAGGGAGTTGCCGGGTTTGTGGAGGCACCGCGCTTCTACCCGTATATGAGCGGGCGCAAGAACCTGGAAATGCTGGCTGCCTTGGACGGCTACGGCGCATCTGAGCGCATCGAGGAGGTCTTGGAGATCGTCGAGCTCGCACCGCGCGGCAAGCACAAGGTCGGTGGCTACTCGCACGGCATGCGCCAGCGCCTCGGGATAGCGGCCGCCTTGCTTCGTCGTCCGCGCCTGTTGATCCTTGACGAGCCGGCCACGGGCCTCGACCCGGCCGGCATGCGTGACATGCGTGCCCTTATACGCCGCCTGGCCGACGAAGGCATCACGGTGTTGCTCTCCAGCCACCAGCTGCCCGAGGTGCAGGAACTATGCGATCGCGTCGCGATCGTGGACCGCGGCAAAGTCGTCTATGAGGGCGCCTTGTCCGACTTGCGCCGCCAGGGCGGTGCCGGATACCGCTTGCGCACGACCGACGATGCTCACGCACTGGAGCTGATGCAGGATCAACAAGGCATCGAGCATGCCACCGGCGGCGTCCACGGAATCGGCTTTCAGGCGCAGGAGAGCGACGTGGGCCCACTGTCGCTCGCTCTTGCCGGCGCTGGCATCGGCATCCTCGCGCTGACTCCTGAGCTGGCGACGCTCGAGGACTTGTTCTTCCGCCTCACCGAGAGCAATGACAGCAGCGGCGACCCAGCGGTGGCGGCGAGCACATTGAGCGCCGGCCCGGCCGACACGCGCAAGCCCATGGTGGGTGCGCCTTGAAGCTCGACCGCGACTCCTTGCGCTCAGGAAAGAACCTCGCGAAGAGGACTGTCCCCGCCAGGCTTGGGTGGACTCCTCAATGAGCAGCATCCCGGCTACCCCTTCTCTGCCCGCACCCGCCACGACGCGTGCACGGCGACCTTCGACCTTCATCGTCTACCGCTGGGAGCTGCGCAAGCTGATCGCGCAGAAGCGCACTTATATGGGCCTCGGGCTGGCGGTGGTCCTGCCGCTGATCTTCGTGACGGTGCAGAACCTGCGCTCTCACCCCGGCCGCAACGGCGACTCGATCTTCGCCACCCAGATCACCCAGTCCGGCTTGGCGACCCCCGTCCTGATGCTCCTGTTCCTCTCCGAGTTCATGCTCCCCCTGATCGCGGCTTTGGTGGCGGGCGACATCGTGGCGGCCGAGGATGGCAACGGCACGCTAAAGACGATCCTTACCCGCTCGGTCGACCGCGGCCAGGTCTTTGCCGCCAAGACCTTCGCAGCGGCCAGCTACGCGATCCTCGCCGTCTTCCTCTCAGCCGGCGTGTCCACCGTTGCCGGAGTCGCCTCCTGGGGCTTCAACGCGATCACCACTTTCTCAGGCAGTGTCGTCTCCGCCCCGGAAGGGCTCCTGCTCGTATTCGCCGCCAACGCCTGCTATTTGATCCCTTTGCTGACCGTGGTCAGCTTCGGCGTACTCCTCTCGGCCTCCACCCGCAACAGCACCGCTTCAGTGATCGGCACGCTCGGGCTCGTCATCCTGCTTTTCATAATCCAAGGCATCCCAGGCCTCGAAGGGCTCAAGCCCTACCTGCTCACCGAACAGTTTGAGAACTGGCATGGCCTCCTGCGCACCCCCACCGATTGGGCTCCGATCTGGCACTCCCTGTGGGTGTGCTCCTTGTACGCGGTGCCGTCCCTGTTCGCGGCGTACTTGGTGTTTCTGCGCAGAGACGTGGCCGGCGGATAAACAGACGCCCGTCTTAGCCGACCTCGGCGGGTAGCTCCACCGCTCCAACCTCAACCTCGCCCAGCAGTCGCCGAGCCTCCTTGGGATCGATCAAGCCTGCCCCCAGCCGTCCCGTGGACTCCGCGCCACAGGCGACACCAAAGCGCAGACACTGATCGGGTGTGCGGCCCTCGTAACGCGCGGCCACGTAGCCCGCGAGGAAGGCATCGCCCGAGCCTCGCTTGGCGATCGGGTCACGCGGCGCGGTGCGGGCACGCCGCAAGCACGACTTTCCTTCGATCAAGACATCGGCTACGCAACCATCGCCCATCGTCATGATCGCCTCGCGCGGACCGAGCTCGACGATCTCGCGCACCGCGAGCAAGCGTTCCTCCTCGGCCGCGAACTCGTGACCGACGAGCTCCTCGGCCTCCAAGACGTTGGGCGAGACCACATCTGGCTCGGCACGCACCGCGTGCAGCAAGGGATCGCCGTCAGTGTCGATCACCGTCGTAACGCCGGCCTTCTGCAGCTCGCGGATCAAGGTCGCGTACAGGTCTGGCTCGACCCCGCGCGGGAGCGAGCCGGCGAGCACCACTATCGCAGCGCCGCGAGCGAGATAGAGCAGCTTGTCGCGGAACAGCTCGACCTCCTGCTCGGATACCGACGGACCACGTTCGTTGACCTCGGTCTGCTCGCCGTTAGTGGGGTCGAGCACAGAGGTATTGGTCCTCGACTCGTCGCGGATGCGCACGAAGTCGTTGAGGATCGCCTCCTCGGTGAGCTGCTCCACGATGTGTGTGCCAGTGGCCCCGCCCGCGAGCCCTGTGGCGATCACGGGCTGACCGAGCGCCTTAAGCGCCCGTGCGATGTTGACGCCCTTGCCACCCGCCATCGTGCGCTGCTCCACCGTACGGTGGCGCCGTCCGAGGCGGAAGTTGGGCACCGAGAGCGACTTGTCGATGGCCGCGTTGAGCGTAACCGTGATGATCATATGTCCATCACCTCCGTCTTCTGCGTCACCGGAGCCATGCGGGCGCCGCCTGAGGCTCCACAGAGGCTAGCGGACACAGCGGGGCCAAGTAGAAAATCTAGGTAAATAGCCAGACCGGCCCGCCCCGGCGCTCCGCTTCGATGAGGTCCTATCGAGATACACCCCAGGCCAGCTCACGCAAGCGTTCTGCCTCCGCTCGCGCCGCGTCCGCTGGATCGCCCCCGCCCACGAGATGAGCGCTCGCGATCGAGCGCGATGCGGCAATCAGGCCACCCGCACGGCCAGGCGCAAACGCCGCGGCCAGGTCCTCGATCCGCCCACCCTGGGCACCGACGCCGGGCAGCAAGAACACGGCGTGGGGCATCAGCTCGCGGGCGCGCTCCAGATGCTCAGGCGCGGTCGCCCCGACGACCGCGCCGACGTCGCTCAGACCACTCTCCCCCACGCCGTCGCGCCCAAGTACGTCGACGAGCTTGGCGATCCGCTCCCACACGCGGCCTCCACCAGCAAGCTCCAGATCCTCGATGTCGGCGGCACCCGGATTGGAGGTACGCACCAAGGCAAGCACGCCTGCACCGGCCTCGCGTGCCGTCGAGACGAACGGCTCGACTGCATCGGTGCCCATCAGCGGATTGACGGTGACCATGTCCGCACCCAATCCCTGTACCGGTCCGAATGGCGTATCGGTCGAGCCCAAGCAGCGCCTGAGCATAAGCGCGGGCGGTCACGTCGATGTCCCCACGCTTGCAATCAGCGATCGTGAGCAAACCGGCCTCACGTGCGTGCGCGATGACCGCCTTTAGCGCCGACCAACCGGGAGCTCCCAGCTGCTCAAAACGGGCGAGCTGCGGCTTGACCGCCACACACGCCGGACCGGCGGCGTCGATCAGGGCGCGACAGTGCCCGAGCACCGCCTCGGCCGCCCGCTCGGCCGGCGAGCCCCTGCCGGCACCTGTGAGCCGGGCCACAGGGCAAGCGGATCGGGATCGAGACCGAGCACGATCTGCGTTTCCCGCTCGGCCACGCGAGCGGCGAGCTCCTCGCCAAAACCAGTCCCGGTCGGGACTACTCTCCCATGACGAGGAGCGAGCTCCCCTTGGCCGGGGACAGGCGGAGATGCAGGTGAGGCCACGGTCAAGAAGAATACGCTTGCGTGACGCCGCTAACCCGCTTCAGCTGGATCGCGACAGTGCTCGTGGCCTTGGTCACGGCGGTGTTGCTGCTGCTGTCCGGCTACACGGGCTATGCCGCCTTGAGCGTGGCAGTGGCGGGGTCGGCCGCGATCAACCT
This sequence comes from uncultured Solirubrobacterales bacterium, assembly GCA_963731565.1. Taxonomy (GTDB): domain Bacteria; phylum Actinomycetota; class Thermoleophilia; order Solirubrobacterales; family Solirubrobacteraceae; genus Palsa-744. The sequence continues at coordinate 1,751,223 of CAVSWG010000001.1, read as the reverse complement.
TCTGTAGAGGAAGCCGGCCGGCAGACCGCTTGCTACCTAAGTCGGTTGGCTGTGAGCCATCCGTGCAACGCCCGCACCGCATGGCCACGATGGCTGATCTCGTCCTTACGCTCGTCTGAGAGCTCCGCCATAGTGCTATCGCCCGGCTCCTCGTCGGGAAGGAAGGCCGGATCGTAGCCAAAGCCCCGATCTCCACGTGGGCGCTCGGCCACACGACCGGTGCAGCGACCTTCAAAGACTCGCTCGACCCCCGCCGCAGGATCCACGTAGGCGAGCGCGCACACGTACGCCAACGCGCTTCCAGGGGGCGCCTCGGCCAGCAGCTTGGCCAGGTTCTGCTCGTCGCTTGAGTCCTCACCTGCGTAGCGCGCCGAGCGAACCCCCGGCGCGCCGCCCAGTGCGGCAGCTTCGATGCCCGAGTCGTCGGCAATGCTGGCCCTACCGGTCGCAGCCGCGGCGGCGCGAGCCTTGCCGAGCGCGTTGGCCTCGAACGTATCGCCGTCCTCGGGCGGCAGGACAACCTCCTCTGGCAACCCATCCACCTCGAATTCCGTGAGCAAGCGCGCGAACTCGCGCCGCTTGTGCTCATTTCGTGTCGCGAGCAGCAGGCGTCTCACGAAACGTCGGCGAGCACTCGCTCTTGGGCGGCGCGCAACTCATCTATGCCGGCGGCGGCAAGCGCAAGCAGCTCGTCGAGCGAGGCGCGCGAGAGCGGGGTGCGCTCGGCTGTGGCCTGCACCTCCACGAGGCCTCCCTCACCTGTCATCACCACGTTGGCATCGACCTCTGCATTGGAGTCCTCGCCATAGTCGAGGTCGAGCAATGCGGCTTCCCCGACGATCCCGCAAGAGACAGCTGCGATCGAGCCTGTAAGCGGCGAGTGCTCGAGCTTCTCTTCGCCTCGCAATCGCGCGCATGCGAGCGCAAGCGCGACGTAGGCTCCAGTGATCGACGCGCAGCGAGTGCCACCATCGGCCTGGAGCACGTCGCAATCGAGATAGATGGTGCGTTCGCCCAACGCGCTCAGGTCGATCGTCACCCGCAGCGAACGGCCGATCAGGCGCTGGATCTCGACCGAGCGTCCGTCCAAGCGTCCCTTGGAGATGTCGCGCGCCTTGCGGTCCCCAGTCGAGGCGGGCAGCATGCCGTACTCGGCTGTGAGCCAGCCACGACCCTTGCCGGTCATCCAGCGCGGTACGCCCTCCTGGGCGGAAGCCGTGCAGATGACGCGCGTCTCACCCATCGAGATCAAGGCGGAGCCGGTAGCGGTACGCACGAAGCCCGGCTCGATCTCCACGGGCCGCAGCTCGCCGGCGCCACGTTCATAACTGCGTTTCCGTGGACTCACGCCAGTGCCCCCACGCCGTGTAGCTCGATGTGCTCGACCTCGCCGAGCGGCATCTGTAGGAAACGAGTGCCTGGCTCCCGGAAGGCGTCGACGTCGCCCGTACACAGGAAGCGATAGTCCCCCTCACCCTCGGTGCGCGGGTTTTGTAGGCCACGCGTGGAGAGCGCGTGCTCGACCTGGCGCGCGAGCGCGCCGCCGGAGCTCACGAGCGTGACACCCGGGCCGAGCATGCGCTGCAGCATCGGAGAGATCAACGGATAGTGAGTGCAGCCCAGGATCACGGTGTCCACGTCGGCCTCGCGCAACGGTGCGCAAGCTTCGCGCACGGTCTCGACTGCTTGCTCGTCGAACTGGCGGCCCTCCTGGATGACCGATGCGAGCGTTGGGCATGCCACCGGGTGCAGGGTAACGTGCGGATCGACCGCCCCGACGGCACGCTCATAGCTGCCGCTTGCGACCGTGGTGGGGGTGGCGAGCAACCCGATGCGCCCGTTATGCGTTGCGGCAACCGCCCGCAGGGCCTCGGGGCGCACAACACCGAGCACGTCCACCCCAAGCGTTGTCTCCATCATGCGCCGCTCGAGGATGGGCAGCGCGGCAGCGGTGGCTGAGTTGCAGGCAATCACAAGCAGCTTCGCGCGGCGGCGCAAAAGCTCCTCGGCGATCTCCGAGGCGAAGCGCGCAAGCTCCTCGGGAGTACGCTCGCCATAAGGGAAGCGCGCCGTGTCGCCCAGATAGAGGAAGTCCTCGCAGGGGAGCCGTACCAGCAGCTCGTGCAACACCGTGAGCCCGCCCACGCCCGAGTCGAATACGCCGATCGGACGAGCGCGCGGATCGTTGAACGGGGGGATCGTCACGCAGGCCATCATTCCAGAGTCGCTGGCGACCACCCGCTGCGTAGGGCGCCATAGCGCTACCGTCAGCGCTCGTGCGCGCGCTTGTGCTGTCCAACATGCTCGCCGACGCGGTCCATCCCGAGCGTGGCAGCTTCGTGCGCGACCAGGTCGACGCCTTGTGCGAGCTCGAGGATTGGAGTGTCGAGCTGTACGAGTTCTCGCCCGGTGCACGGGCATTGGCCGGCGCTGCGAGAGATCTGCGCAAGCGTTACGCGGGCGAGCGCTTTGACGTCGTGCACGCCCATTTCGGCCTGACCGCATGGTCCGCTCTGGCCGTTAGAGCCCGCGGACGTGCGCTCACCGTACATGGCACCGACGTGCGCCATCCACGGACCCGCCTTGCCACACGCGTAGCGCTTCCCACGGTGGGGCTGCTCGCTGCGGTATCGGAGGCGCTCGTCCAGGAGATACCCGGCCGCCGCGCGCGCGAGCGAGCCCAGGTGCTCCCCTGCGGAGTGGACGTGGAGCGTTTCAAAGCGATGCCACGCGCGCGCGCGTGGGGCACCCTTGATTTGCACCCACAACACCCATACATCCTGTTCCCCGCCGACCCGGCTCGTCCCGAGAAGCGCTTCGACCGGGCACAGGCGCTCGCGCAGGCAGTGGGGGCGCGACTGCTCACGCTCGGCGGCGTGGACCCTGAGCTGGTGCCGCTGTATGTAAACGCCGCACACGCTGTGGTGGTGCCCTCCGAGCGTGAGGGATTCGGCCTGGCGGCGCTCGAGGCGTTGGCCTGCGACGTGCCAGTCCTCGCGACCCCTGTAGGAGTCCACACACAGGCGCTCGAAGATCTCCCGGGGACGCTGTGCGCGCCGTTCGAGCTGGAGCGCTGGCGGGCAGCGCTGGCACCGATCGTGTCCGAACAGGACCCGCGCATAGAGGGCCGCGCACGCGCGGAAGCTTTCTCGGCGAAGCGCATGGCCGAGCGCGTGGCAAGCGCATGGCGCTCACTCGTCGCAGAGGCCGGATAGCATGGGAGCTGTGGCAGGCGCAGACGAAGCGGGGCAGACGCCGCGGGCAGCAGACGGGACGCAGCAGATGGCCACCCAGGCTCAGCCCACGACCGGACCGGTAACCGAGCAGACGGCCGATCATGCACAGCCGACCGCCGAGCCGGACAGCGAGCAGATCCCAGTGCCTGGCTTTGGCGAGCGCGGGCGCATGCGCCGCAGAGCACGCTTCCTGCGCAAGGCGCGCGAGCTCGCATACCGCGACCTCGGCGGGCTTGTGTTCGACCTGCATCGCTTTGGACAGCGCAACGACCCGCTGGTGCTCGCCAAGCTCGCGACACTTCGCCAGATCGACACGGAGGTGCGCGAGCTCGAAGGGGGACTACGCGAACGCAGGCCGGTGACCGTGCTGCGCGAAGTGGGGATCGCCGCGTGCCCGCGCTGTGCAGCCATTCACGGCAGCGATGACCGCTTTTGCCCTGGCTGTGGACTGGCGTTCGACGCGAACGCCGACCGTCCAATCTCGACCGCCCCGGTGAGCTCGGCGGTGCAGGCACAGGCCTTGGTTACTCCAGCGCATGCGCCCCAACCAACATCCGTATCCACGCCGGCGCCAATGTCAAAGCCAGCACCCGCACCGACATCCCCGCCAGCGCAAACACCCACATCCTCGCCGGCTACTTCGGCATCTCCACCCGCTCCTGCGTCAGCTCCCAGTACGGGGCCGGGGCGTCCCATCAACCCCACCACGGCCCCGGTGGAGGCCAAACCTGAGCCTGCCTCGCCCGGGCCCAAAGGGCCCGACCGGGTCGAGGAGGACGAACCGACCCAGATCCTGCGACCGCCGGCGAAGGGCATATGAGCGTGGCCCCTGCTCCACCCACAAGCGCAACGGGTGGAGAAGCTGTGCAGGAAGCCTGCCCTCTGTGTGGGTCCCCGCTGAAAGTGGAGCAGAGCTGGTGCCTGTATTGCGGAGCCGCTGCGCGCACAAGACTGGCAGCGCAACCGAAATGGAAGGCGCTTGTGGTCGCGTTCGCGGTGATCGTAGTGCTGTCGCTTGGTGTGCTCGCGGCAGCGCTTGTGACGCTTGCCGGATGAGCACTGCATGAGCCCCCCCGCCGAGGGCTCAAAGCCTTCACGGGCACAGGCATCTCAACCAGCACACCCTCTGGGACGTACAGACAAAGGGCAAGCAGCGGACCTAGACCTAGTCGTGGTCGGGGCCGGGGCAGCCGGCCTCTATGCCGCATTGTGCGCGGCGCGCGAGGGAGCTAGCGTGGCTCTCTTGTCGGCGATGCCCCTGGCGCAGACCGCGAGCTATTGGGCGCAGGGCGGCCTGGCTGCGGTATTGGCAACGGACGACAGCCTGGGCCTCCACTTGAGCGACACAGAGCAGGCGGGACGCGGGGCGGTGCGCCCCTCAGCCGCCGAAGTGCTCGTGAGCGAGGCCCCCGAATGCGTCCGCGATCTCGAAGGGCTGGGATTTCACTTCGACGCCGATCGCCGCGGACGCTTGGCGCTCGGCCTGGAGGGCGGTCACTCGGTGCGGCGCATCGTGCACGCCGGCGGGAGCGCGACAGGACGGAGGCTGTTGCGTGAGCTCTCCGCGCTGGTGGTAGCCAACGAGCGCGTCAAGGTCATCGAGGGCGCCCGCGTTGGCGGTCTGTTGTGCGATGAGGGACGCTGTCGCGGAGTGGTGTGCCAGCCACTCGGGGATTCTTCCGAGCCCGGATCGAAGGGACGCACGGTGACGGCACGCGCGGTCGTGCTCAGCACCGGTGGCGCGGCGGCGCTGTGGGCGCGTACCACCAACCCACCTGGGTCGGTCGGCCAAGGCCTACTGCTCGCGCACTCCGCCGGAGCCACACTCGCGGATCTCGAGTTCGTGCAGTTCCACCCAACCGCGGTGATCGGTGTGGAGGGCCGCGAAGGGTTCCTGATAACCGAGGCGATCCGTGGCGAGGGAGCCACACTGCACGACGCTTCAGGCAAGCGCTTCGTGGACGAGCTCGCACCCCGTGATGAGGTCTCGCGCGCGATCAAGAACAAGCTGCGCGAAGACGGAGGGAGGTCTGTGAGTCTCGACATGCGGGCGATCGACCCAGGCCTGTTCCCGAACGTGGTGGGTGCGTTGCGCGAATCTGGGCTCGACCCAACGCGTGAGCTGGTGCCTGTCGCTCCGGCCGCCCATTACACGATCGGCGGGGTGGTGACCGACTTGCACGGGCGCTCGGCCGTGGCCGGGCTGTACGCGGTAGGTGAGACTGCCTGCACGGGGCTACACGGGGCGAACCGGCTCGCATCGAACTCGCTGAGCGAGTGCTTCGTGTTCGGGCGCAGGGCGGCGCTGGCGGGGCTCGAAGAGCCTTCGCTCCCGCTGTCGAAGACGATTCCGGCGATGGTATCCCCGGCTGTCAGCCAGGCACCAGCTGAGACTCTTGAGCCAACCGCTCCGGCACAATCTTCCGATACCGACCTTAGACCAACCGCACCCGTTGAGCAGAGCACCAGGATAGCCTTGTGGGAACACGCGGGGATCGAGCGCTCAGCCGAGGGGTTGACGAGGCTACTCACGGACCCTCACCCACTTGCGCGCCTGATCGCACGGTCGGCGATCGAGCGTGAGGAGAGCCGCGGCACTCATGCTCGCAGCGACCGGCCCAATCGCGACACGCGGCTCGACGGTTGGCACGTTACGGTCGAGGGCGACGGCCAGCTCAAATGGAAAGAGTGGGAGTAGAGATCTGTCTCATCGACTGCTTTGGGACAAGTTCCAAAGGGTGCGGATAGCGGGCTGAAGCGCTTCAGGCGCCAGAAACGACGCGTTATCCGAAAAAAACGCCCATTGAGCGCTAAACATAACCTGGGCTTAATGAATTACTTCTGTGCCGCTTAGGAATGGCTTGGATACTTGACAAAACCGGTCCTTTCGACCGGACAGGGTGTTCAAGGAAGCAGAGCCCATGTACCAATTCAGTCGAGCCATATACAGGGAGTTGGCACCGTATATAACGGAGTCGCGCCCCGACGCGGAAGGGTCAAACCATAAGCACGTGCTGGACGCGTGCGAGTCCGCAATGGAGCGCCTGGCCACCGACCGCCACTATTTCGCCAAGCCGGCACGCACGCTGTTCTGCGACATCAGGACTTACTTCCCGATGAGCGCTCAAGAGCGTGTGTTGCAGACAGTGTGCCGCTATGTCAGCCTCGCCCAGCGCTTCCTCGTGGAGCATCCGGTCGAGGCCTACGCGGCAGTAACCGACGAGCCACCCACCTGTCGCGCAACCACGCGTAAAGGTTCAACATGCCAACGCGTGCCGTTGCCCCACAATGGCTATTGCCCGTCACACCAGCACCTGGCAGACACCGAGCACCAAGAGCGCTTGGCGGCAGCTTAACGCCCACCTGACGGCCGTCGGGGTCCGCGCACGTGACCATTAGCACGGACGCGGACCCCGTCAACCGTCCGGAATAATCTCGAGCGATGCTGCTTGGGGTAGATGTCGGCGGGACCTTCACCGATGCGGTGCTGGTGGAGCCAGACGGAACTGCGCATACCGCTAAGGCGCCAAGTACGCCAGGCGAACAGCAGGCGGGCGTGCTGGCGGCAGTGAAGGCGGTACTCGAGCGTGCGAGCGCACACGCCAACCAAGTCGAGCGGTTTGCGCACGGTATGACTGTCGCCACCAATGCCCTGCTCGAGCTATCCGACGCCCACCCACCCGCGCGCACCGCGCTGGTTGCAACCGATGGCTTCACCGACATCGTCGAGCTAGGACGTCAGGCACGAGCAAGCCTGTATCGCCTATGCGAGGCGGGCCCCAAGCCACTAGCTCCACGAGAGCTCCGCTTCGGCGTGCCAGAGCGGATGGGACCGGATAGTCCGTTGCGCACGCTCGAGCAGAGCGCCTGCGAGACGCTGCTTGAGCGTCTGGTGGCAGCAGAGCCCGAGGCGGTGGCTGTGGTGCTGCTGCATTCCTACGCCCACCCACAACACGAGCGCAGGCTGGGCGAGCTAATCAAAGAGCGCCTGCCGAGGGCGCACCTGTCGCTGTCACACGATCTGGTTGGGACGTTCAGAGAGTACGAGCGGGCCTGCACCACGGAGGTGGATGCCGCCCTGTCCCCCCTGCTGAGCGCTTACTTGGAGCGGCTCGGACAGCAGGCCGCCGAGCAGGAGCTGCCGGAAGTGCAGGTGATGCAGTCCTCGGGCGGGCTCACTGACGCTCGCCGTGCCGGGACCCATGCCGCGCTGACCGTGCTCTCCGGGCCGGCGGGTGGTGTCGGTGGCGCCCTGCTGCTGAGTGAGGCAAGCGGGGAAGCAGACGTGCTGTGCTTCGACATGGGCGGCACCTCTTGTGATGTCTGTGTGATCGACGGCGGCAAGGTGGCTGAGACCGCACAGCGCACCGTGGCGGGACGACCGCTGGCGCTGCCGGCGCTTGACATCCACACAGTGGGAGCGGGCGGCGGCTCGATCGCGTGGCGCGACGCGGGTGGAGCCCTGCGCGTAGGGCCGGAGTCGGCGGGCGCGGTGCCGGGACCGGCCTGCTACGGCCGTGGGGGCGAGCGTGCGACCGTGACGGACGCGAACCTGGTGCTGGGCAGGCTGCTCGCTGACACCCCACTCGCCGGAAACGTGAGGCTCGATCGGGAGGCGGCCGAGCGCGCGGTGAGAGCGCTCGCGCACGAGGTCGACCTCGATCCGATCGTATGCGCGGAAGGGATCGTGCGGGTCGCCGAGACCGAGATGAGGCGGGCGTTGGCGGTCATGACGGTCGAGCAGGGCATCGATCCGCGTCGTTTCGCCTTGATGCCGTTTGGTGGCGCAGGGCCCCTGCACGCAGCGTCGATGGCTGGTGAGCTGGAGATGGAGCGCGTGTTGTGCCCACGCGCGAGCGGGGTCCTCTCCGCGCTTGGGCTTGCCGCGGCTGCTCCACGGCGTGATACCTCGAGGACAGTGATGCTTAGCGGCGCGGCTCTCACAAGCCGGCGCGTCGGCGAAGAGCTGGCGGCATTGGTAGAGCGTGCGACCGACGAACTCGATGGTCCGGTGGAGCGCATCGATGTGCGTTATGAGATGCGCTATCGGGGCCAGTCGTTCGAGCTGGCGGTGGAAGGCGAGATAGATGAGCTACGTGAGGCGTTCGAGCAGGCACATGAGCGACGTTACGGCTACCGCGATGACGATGCTGAGGTGGAGCTGGTGAACGTGCGCGTGTCCGCTGGCGGACCGCGGCCCGCCCTGCGGCTGTGCAGCGCGATGGGAGAACCAGCAACGCCGGCGAGCACACAAGTGGTATTCGAGGGAGAGCCTGTCGAGGCAGAGCTATGGCGCGGCGAGCTGCCGGCGGGCACCCACGTGTGTGGACCAGCCCTGTGCGCGATGCCGGGATCAACCCTGCTCGTACCGCCGGGTTGGAGCGGGAGCGTGGATGAGCACGGGACCGTGATCCTGACGAGGGAAGGCACGAAACCGGCAGATGGCGGCCTACCGCGCACGAGCTCACCCGCAAGCTCGGGGCAAGAAGCATGAGCGCGCTCGACCCGATCGAGTTGCAAGTGATCGTGGGCGCGTTGAGAGCGACGTGCGAGGAGATGGGCGCAACGCTCTGCAAGGCCGCGCACTCAGCCAACATTAAGGAGCGCAAGGATGCTTCAACTGCGCTGTTCGACAGGCAGGGGGAGATGGTGATGCAAGCGGAGCACATCCCCGTGCACCTTGGGTCGATGCCGGCCGCCGTGGTAGCGGTGCTCGGCAAGGAGCACCGGCCTGGGGTGTCTTGGGTGCTGAACGACCCGTTCGCCGGCGGCACACACCTGCCTGACATCACGGTTGTGACTCCGGTGTTCGCAGGGAGCCTGATCGGGTTCGCGGCCAACCGCGCCCATCACGCCGACGTGGGCGGGAAGCTGCCCGGGTCGATGCCGGCCGACAGTCGCACACTTGCGGAGGAGGGCGTGGTGATCCAACCGCGTGAGCTCACGGCCGAGGCGATCGAGGAGCTCGTCGTGCAAATGCGGGACCCCCAGGAGCGCAAGGCCGATTTGAAGGCGCAACTTGCCGCCAACCGCATCGGCGCTCTGCGGCTCGTCGAGCTCGCTGAGCGCGTGGGCGAAGGGCGCCTCGAAGAGGCTATGGATGCGGTGCTTGACTATGCCGAGCGACGTACGCGCGCGTGCATCGCCGGATTGGAAGATGGTGTGCGCGAAGCCGAAGACGTGCTGGAGGCGACCGAGGGCGATCTGGTACTGCGCGTGAAGGCCACCGTGGAAGGAGAGCGGCTTGTGCTCGACTTCAGCGGCTCGGCTGCCCAGCATGACGGCAACCTGAACTGTCCCTTGGCCGTGACCCTGTCGGCATGCTGGTTTGCGGTGCGGGTGCTGACAGATCCGGACATCCCGCCATCGGCGGGCGCATACCGGCCTGTGGAGGTGCTGGTCCCAGAAGGCTCGCTGCTGAACGCACAAGCGCCCAGGGCTCGGAAGCACGAGGACCTCGCCTCACATCCCGCCAAGCCCGCCCCGGCGGTGGCTGCCGGCAATGTGGAGACCTCCTCGCGCGTAGCCGATCTTGTGCTGGGCGCTTTCGGATGTGCGCTCGGGCAAGGGACGATGAACAACCTGACGCTCGGCAACGAGGACTTCGCTTACTACGAGACGCTCGGTGGCGGCCAGGGCGCGTGTGAGGAGGCGGATGGTCCGAGCGGGGTGCACGTGGCGATGAGCAACACGTTGAATACGCCGATTGAGGCGCTGGAGCGCGAACTGCCGCTGCGGGTCACCGAGTATGCGATGCGTCGTGGCTCAGGCGGCGCGGGAAAGCACAGGGGCGGCGAGGGCGTGGTGCGCGAGATCGAAGCTCTGGAGGACATGACCTTCTCGCTGATCGGCGAGCGCCGTCGTCACGCTCCTGCAGGCGCCAATGGCGGTGAGGCGGGTGAGCGCGGCCAGGACACGCTGATTGCAGGAGGCGAGCCGCCCCGAGGGCTGCCGGCGAAGGTGACGGGTAGGCTGCAAGCAGGTGAGCGACTTCGCATCGAAACTCCCGGCGGAGGAGGGTACGGCCCATTCTCCGAGCCGCCCGACCCAGCCTCATCGCGCTCGTGAGCGACGAACGAGGAGCCTGTGCATGCCTGAGCGGATCGGATTCCCGTATGCCTGAGCGGATCGGATTCCCGTATGCCTGAGCGGATCGGATTCCCGTATGCCTGAGCGGATCGGGTTCCTGGGCCTGGGGATCATGGGCTCGCGCATGGCGGCGAACGTGGCCAAGGCTGGCTATGAGTTGAGCGTGTGGACACACACTGAGGGTAAGGCCGAGCGATGGGCCTCCGAGCATGGCGCGATCGCAAAGGCCACACCGGCGGAGGTGGCGAGCACAAGCGACATCGTCGTGAGCATGGTGGTCGACGGAGTACAGGTGGAGAGCGTGCTGTGCGGGCCGAATGGCGTCGCCGAAGGCGCACGGGAGCAGAGCGGGAGCACAGACGGAGGCTTGCTGTGCGTGGACATGTCGACAATCGCCCCGACCGATACGCGTCGGATCGCAGGGCGGCTGACCGACCGCGGGATCCGCATGATGGACGCGCCCGTTACCGGATCCTCGCCACGCGCCGAGGCGGGCACGCTGACGATCATGGCCGGCGGCGAGCCGGAGGACTTCGAGCGCGCGAGACCGCTGCTCGAGAGCATGGGCGAGCTAGTCGTGCACGTCGGCAAGCTGGGCCAAGGAGAGATGCTGAAGCTGATCAACAACTCCCTGGGCGCGGCCAACGCGGCGGCGGTCGCGGAGGCGCTGCTGCTGGCCAACGCCACCGGAGTGGACCTGGACGCGCTCGTGAAGGTGACGATGAGCGGATCGGGCGCCTCGGCTCAACTGCAGATGAAGTCGGGGGCGATGCGCGAGCACGACTACACAACGCTGTTCAAGACCGAGCACCTACTCAAGGACGTGCGCTTGTGCCTGGAGGAAGCGCAGGCGGCGGGCATCCCCTTCCCCGCCGCCGCCCACGCGCGCGACGTGCTTGCCGCGACGATGGGTCGGGGCCACGCGGCCGATGACTATGCCTCCTTGATAGAGGCTGCAGAGGGTCTCGCCGGCCGGCGCCTGTGAGTGTCGTGTCAAGCGCCTAAGGGTGCGTTGAGGAAGCGCCTGAGACTGCACCTGTGAAGCGTTCGTAACACCGTTGGGGCCGAAAAAACCCTCCATTTGCAGGGGATTTGGGATTCTCGCTCGGATTTCGTATCTTTAAGGGAGCGAGACCCCGTGCCCCCGGCCTGTTTGAGGCAGCACGGACGGGGTAGCGCGCTTTTCACACGATCCCTCGTATTCAGGTTCTTTCAATATGCCAATTGCTCTTAAGGAATGGGCGGTCACCGTCCGCGCTCTCGCCGAAGGCGAGCAACTGATCACCCTGCGCAAGGGCGGAATCCGCGAGCCAGAAAAGCACTTCAAGCTCGAGCACGACCGCTTCTTCCTGTACCCCACGTTCGATCATCAGCGCAACGATCTGGTCCGCGAGTCCCATCAGCCGGAGCTGCGCAGGGCTCTGGAGGAAGGTGTGTGGAACGACGGCGAGCCGCCGGTGCAGGCATTCAGCGTGGAAGGCGGTATCCAGCAGCCCGAGCGCGTGCGGATCAGGGCGTGGGCCGAAGTAGCCGGGCACTTCACGATCTCCGACCCGCGCTGCGTAGACGCGCTGTCGCCTTTCTACGTGTGGACGCCCGATTACGCCGAGAAGCGCCTGGAATGGAAGCGGCGCCACCCGCTGCATGTACTGCTGCTACGCACCTACAGGATTCCCCGCCCGGTGACCGTCAAGGTCAAGGACGAGTATGGGGTGTGCAGCTCGTGGCTTGAGCTCCAGCGCGAACTGCCCTTCGAGGGCACGCCGGTGCTCTCCGACGGCGAGTTCGAGCGCGCCGCCGAAGAGATCGAGGCAATCACGCGCGAGGCCAGCCAGTCGATGGGCCAGCCGGTCCTGGTCTAGATCTTCGTGCCCACCCGGCGCATGCGCCGGGTGGCCGAGTCGTGCATGCACGACTCGGAACGGGGCCGCACATGTGCGGCCCGCCGGCCGGTACATGTACCGGCCGGAACAACAGGATCTCTACGCCAGCAACTCCCGAGCCCTGTCTGCCTGCGAGACAGGTACCAAAACGTCGCGCGCCCCCGCCGAGAGGAAGTCGGGAACATCGAAGCCGCCGTTGCGCTTGAGCATGCTGGGGATTTGCTCCTGGCGCAGAAGTCCTTGGATCAGTTCCGCCTCGGCGAGATTGCGCGCGTAGGCCACCTTGACCAGGTGCACGCGCTCGTCCTCAGACGGCGATTTGTGCGATCTCCACCTCACGGACCGTGCCTTCCTCGATCAAATAGGAGCGTATCTCCGGTGCGCTCGCATCCGCCAGCCCGACGATGATCCACTCCACGCCGGGCCAGTGGGCGGCGAAGTTGATGTCGGTCTGCGACGGATAGGGAGCCGTGTGGGTGTGGGAGTGGTAGATCGCGCCGATCTCCCAGCCAGCCTCGTCGAACTCGTCGATCGCTCGAATCACGTCTTTGCCGTCGATCTCGAAACGCTTGGGGCTCGCGTGAACGTTGCGGGCACGCCGTACGCGCATCGCCCGGGCTGGCTGACCATCGGCAGCGGGGACCACCCCGACTACGCCACAGCACTCGTTAGGGGCCTCCTCACGTGCATGAGCGAGGATCTCCTCAAGCATTTCGGGGGAGATGTCCATGCCTCTCTCAGCGATGCCCTGCACGCGCACGCGCGCATGGGGCATCCATTTTGAAGAACATACACCCCAGCTCGGAACCCGCCACCGACAGAGCCGACACGCCCCACCAAGCAGACACATCCGAGCCAGGGGCGATGGCGCGCACGGTCACCACCATACGGTTGAGTCGAGGTTCTCGATCTCCTCGATGGGCAGGGTGTAGATACCACTCGACAGATACTTCCAACCGTCGTCGGCCACAACGAAGACGACATTGCCCTCGTCGAGCTCGCCGGCGATGCGCACCGCGACGCGCGCGATTGCACCGCTTGAGACACCAGCGAACACGCTCTCCTCGTCAAGCAGCTTACGCGTCCATAGGATCGCGTCGGTGTTGGTAACGAAGATCTTGCGGTCCAAGATGGACAGGTCGATGATCGGCGGGATGAAGCCATCGTCCAGCGAGCGTAGGCCCTGCACAGGCTCGCCTTGCATCGGCTCGGCTGCGACGATCTTGCAGGCGTCACCGAAGGTCTCCTTCAGGCGGCGACCGTTGCCCATCAGGGTGCCGCCGGTGCCCAGGCCAGCGACAAACGCCGAGACCTCGTCCAGCTCCTCGAGGATCTCCAAGGCCGTGCCGTTGTAGTGGGCGTTGGGATTGGCGATGTTGCCGTACTGGTAAGGCATGTAGTAGGAGGAGTCTTTCTCGGCCATGTCCAAGGCCATCTCGACCGCGCCGTTTGAGCCCTTGGAGCCCTCGGAGTAGACGATCTCGGCGCCATACATCTTCAAGAGCTGGGTGCGCTCGGGAGTGACGTTCTCGGGCATGACCACCTTCAGGCGATAGCCCTTGCGCGAGCAGATCATGCCGAGCGAGATGCCGGTGTTGCCGGACGTGGGCTCGAGGATCGTCTGGCCGGGCATGATCGCACCCTGGGCCTCGGCGTCGTCAATCAAGGCGCGTGCGACGCGGTCCTTGACCGAGCCCGTGGGGTTGCGCGACTCGAGCTTGGCCCAGATGCGCACGCCCGGCTTGGGCGAGAGCCGCGGAAGCTCCACGAGCGGCGTATTACCGATCGACTGGATGATGTCGCCATAGCGACCCCCGCAGGGCTTGTTACCGACCCGCTCGACAGCCATTACTTCACGGAATATAGCGGCGTCTGGCCAAAGCGCCAAGAAGCGAATATGCTGAAGGCGGAGATGGCAGGAGACTTCGACTTCGACTGGTTGGTGATCGGCTCGGGCTTCGGCGGGAGCGTGTCGGCGTTGCGCCTGTCGGAGAAGGGTTACAAGGTCGGCGTGCTCGAGTGTGGGCGACGTTTCGCCGACCACGAGTTCCCTGAGTCCACGAGCGACTACAAGCGCTATTTCTGGCGGCCGAAGATCGGCTGGAAGGGCATCTTCAGGCTGACCACCTTCAAAGACGTGTCCGTCGTCAGCGGCTGCGGGGTCGGCGGAGGCAGTCTTGGCTATGCCAACACCTTGTACGTACCGCCGACGCCGTTCTTCGAGGACGCGCAGTGGTCGGGAATCGCCGACTGGGAGAGGGAGCTTGCCCCTCACTACGACGAGGCGCAGCGAATGCTCGGCGTCACGATGAACCCACACGACGATCCCGCTGACCAGTTGTTGCGTGAGCTCGGTGAGGAGCTCGGTGTCTCTGACACCTACAAAAAGACACCCGTAGGCGTGTTCTTCGGTGAGCCTGGCAAGCGGGTGGCGGACCCCTTCTTCGATGGCGAGGGCCCCGACCGCACCGGATGCGCGCTGTGCGGGCGCTGCATGGTTGGTTGCCCCCATGGCTCGAAGAACACGCTTGTGAAGAACTACCTGTATCTGGCCGAAAAGCGCGGCGCGAAGGTCAGTCCGGAACGGACCGTGATCGATATTCGCCCGCTTGGGCCGGGCGACGGGAGCGAGGGCTATGAGGTCGAAAGCGTGCGCTCGGGAGCCTGGGTGCGCAAGGAGCGCAAGGTGCAGCGCGCGCGCGGCGTGGTCGTCTCAGCCGGCCCCCTCGGGACGAACACATTGCTGCAGCGCTGTCGCCTGGGCGGCTCCCTGCCGCGCATCTCGACGCGATTGGGTGAGCTGGTTCGTACCAACAGCGAGGCGATCCTCGCGGTCACTGTGCCTGAGGACTATCCGGAGAACTTGATCAAACGGGTGGCGATCACCTCCAGCATCTATCCCGACCCGCACACCCACATCGAGACCGTCACCTACGGCAACGATGGTGACTCCATGAGCCGTTTGAACACGCTCCTCACCGGCGATGGGACACGCGCTACGCGTCCCCTGAAGCTGCTCGGCCAGATAATTCGCCACCCCAAGCGCTTCGTGCAGGTTGTGCGACCCAAGAACTGGTCGCGGCGCACAATCATCATCCTGGTGATGCAAACGCTCGACAACGCGATCGCGCTGCGCCCCAAACAAGGGCCTTTCAAAACGCTGTGGCTGAGCACCGAACAGGACCCTGAGCGTCCGATCCCAACCTTCATCCCGGTCGCAAACAAGGCAGCCGAATGGTTTGCCGAGCGCACCGGCGGCATCGCACAGAGTTCGTTCACGGAGGCGGCGCTGAACATTCCAACCACCGCCCACATCCTCGGCGGAGCCGTGATTGGCGCGGATGCCGAGAGCGGCGTAGTGGACGCTCACCAGCGTGTCTTCGGCTACGAGAACCTGCTCGTGTGCGATGGCTCCGCAGTACCGGCCAACGTGGGCGTCAACCCTAGCCTCACGATCACCGCGCTCGCCGAGCACGCGATGAGTCATGTACCGCCGGCGGGCATGGCCAACATAGAGCACACCTCGCAGCCTGTCGCTGCCTGACGACCCGGTCTGTCTCTGCTACATCGCGGCCCGAGCCCGTCTGCGTCCACTAAAGATGGCTTTGCCTCGAGGACACCTGCTGGGCGGCCGAGCTTTGACCGTTCGCGCTGAGCTTGAGGCGGGTGGATCCTCGCAAGCGGACGAGGACCCGGTCGGAATATTTAGCCTCGGGCGAGAAGTTGGACGTTCAGCAGCCGCCGGCCATGGCCGGCAGAATCACAACTGTGTCGCCGTCCGACACAGCGGTATCCAGACCATCAAGCACCCGCACGTCCTCGTCGTTGAGGTAGACGTTGACGTAGCGGTTGAGCTCGCCACCCTCGGCGAAGATCTGGGTAGCTGTGGCGGGATGGCTGTCCGCGAGGTCGCGCAGGATCTCACCGACGTTCTCGCCGCTTGCAAAGACCTCGCGCTCGCCGCCCACAGAGGGGCGCAGTACCGGTGGAATCTTGATCTTGGCCATCGAGCGGGGAAGGCTACCCTGCTGCCGCACAGAATGCCTCATAGTCTGGGAAGACGCCCATCTCATCGTCGGAGATCTCCTCCGGCGGACGTGAGCAGATCGGGCACTCGGGGTCGCGGTGGACCTTGACCTCGGTCAAGGTGGCGGCCAAGGCGTCGTACAAGAGCAAGCGCCCGATCGCGGGGTCGCCGATGCCGAGGATCAGCTTCACGACCTCCGTCGCCTGTAGGAGCCCCATCGTGCCCGGGAGCACGCCGAGCACGCCATTGGCGCCGCAGGAGGGCGCCAACTCCGCGGGCGGGGGCTCGCGGAACAGGCAGCGATAGCAAGGACCCTCATAGGGCTTGAACACCGATAGCTGACCATCGAAGCCGAGGATCGAGGCCGAGACGACCGGGATCTGGAGGCGTACGGTGGCGTCGTTGAGCAGGTAGCGCGTGGGGAAATTGTCGACGCCGTCGACGATCACGTCGTAGCCCTCGATGATCTCCATGATGTTGGAGGCGTCCAAGCGCACCGGGTACTTGACGACGTTGACGTCGGGGTTGAGCGCGTGGATCGACTCCTCAGCGGAATCGACCTTGGGGATGCCGACTCGCTGGGTGGAGTGGATCACCTGGCGCTGCAGGTTCGACAGATCGACCACGTCGTCGTCGACGATCCCGAGCGTCCCCACGCCGGCCGCGGCCAGATAGAGGGCGGTCGGCGAGCCGAGCCCACCGGCGCCAAGCAGGAGGACCTTGGCGTCGAGCAGCTTCTGCTGGCCGTCGGTGCCGATCTCGGGGATCAGGAGGTGGCGCGAGTAGCGGTCGCGCTGTTCGGCCGTAAGGGTGCGCGGCACGTCCACCTCATAGCCGCGGTCCTTCCAGAGGGCAATGCCGCCGGTCATCGACTCTACGTGCTCATAGCCGAGGTCGTCGCGCAAGGTGCGGGCGCCGTAGGCGGAGCGATTGCCGGAAGCGCAGTAGAGGATGATGTGGGCCGAGCGGTCGGGCACGATCCCCTCGATGCGCGTCTCCAAGTAGG
Organism: uncultured Solirubrobacterales bacterium; assembly: GCA_963731565.1. Lineage (GTDB taxonomy): Bacteria > Actinomycetota > Thermoleophilia > Solirubrobacterales > Solirubrobacteraceae > Palsa-744. The sequence continues at coordinate 1,733,982 of CAVSWG010000001.1, read as the reverse complement.
AGCGCGGAACGTGCTTGGCCCCGGGCAACAGGCCGGAGACGAGCTCCTCGGCCTCGCGCACGTCGATGATCGTGACTCCCTCTTGCAGGAGCTCGTTGACCTGAGAAGGGTCGATCTCGTCGATTTCGCTCTTCACCTGACGCAGCAGGTCCGCGCTTGACGGGCTCATCTGAAATCTCCTGAATTGCAGTCGGGATTCATGGGACTTTACAAAGTGTAGCGGGGTGGGGGCAAGATTTGAATGGTCGCTTAGGCTCCCCCCGTGCGTCCCCAACTGCGCTTCGTACTGCCGACCGTGTCAGCCCTGCTTGCAATCGGGCTCATCCTCGTGCTCGTCCTGGACAACCACCACGGCCCATCCAGTCCCACGGGCCAATCAGCCAACCAGAAAGACGCTTTCGACGGAGCGGCCTTCCCACCCGGAGTACACGCTCCCGATTTCACGCTCACCGATCAAGACGGGCGCAAGGTATCCCTCAGCTCATACCACGGGCAGGTGGTAGTCCTTGCCTTCCTCTCCCCCAACTGCCGGACCTGTGTGCTCGTAGCCCAACAAGTGCGCGGCGCGCTCGACGAACTGGGAGCGGCATCAGGGGTGAGGGTGGTGTTCATCGAAAGCGCTGCCCTGCGCGCGCGCGCGTACGCGCGCGTAGGGCACCTCTTGGAACAAACATCACTGACAGGACGCGTCGAGTACCTGACGGGAGCCCAAGCGCAGCTACGACCCGTATGGCGGGCCTACCGAATCGAGCCGCTCAAAGCCAACGACACGGCCGCCGAAGCAAGGATCACAGTTCTGCTGATAGATCGCCAAGGCCTAGAGCGGGTCGGCTTCGGGCTCGAACAGATGACGCCCGAAGGGCTCGCCCACGACATCCACTTGCTTCAGGCCGGCTGATCCCGCAACAACTCCCTCTCGCGGGGACCGTGCCGGCCTCGATCTCAGCGCCCGATTCGAGCGGGCCAACGATGCCGGGCTGATACCCTAGCTCTCAAGTAGGTATTTGACGATGATGTTCTCAACAAAGGCCGAGTACGGCGTGCGCGTGATGGTGGAGTTGGCCCGCAGAGCCGGCGAGAGCGTCGATGGCGCCGAGTCGGTGGTGCCACTGGCAGAGATCGCCGAGCACGATGGGATGCCGCTTGCCTACCTCGAGCACCTCGTGGCACGCTTGCGCAAGGCGGGGCTGATCGACAGCCGCAGGGGCTCGCGTGGCGGCTATCTGCTGGCGCGTCCCGCCGAGGAGATCACGATGGCCGAGGTGGTCGAGGCCTTGGAGGGCTCGATCGCGCCGATCGAGTGCATCTCCCAAGGACCGGACGGCAGCGTCGTTTGCTCGCGCGAGTCCGATCCGGGCCATGTCTGCCCGACGAAGCTGTTGTGGACGCGCGTGCGCGGCTCGATCGTGCGCACGCTGCAGGACACCACGCTCGCAGACCTGCTCGTGCCCGCCAAGGCGCTCACGAACTCCATTGGCCGCGTCCAATCGACCCTGGTGCCGGCCTCCTCCCCCGTACCCGCATCGGCACCCCTCCCCTCGCTTCCCGCCTGACGCCGTACCCCTCTTGATCGCTTCCGTCCCCGTCCCCGCTTAGAGCAAAGGAACCATGGCTGACCTCGAAATCATCAACTTGCACGTGCGCACCGAGGATCGCGAGATCTTGAGGGGCGTCAACCTGACGATCGACAAGGGCGAGGTCCACGCCCTGATGGGACCCAACGGGTCAGGCAAGTCAACGCTTGCCAACACTTTGCTCGGCCATCCCTCATATGAGGTGACTGAGGGCAAAGTCGTGTTCAAGGGCGAGGACATCACCGAGGCCGAGCCGCACGAGCGGGCCAAGTCGGGGCTGTTCCTGGCCTTCCAGTACCCCGTGTCGATCCCGGGCGTGTCGGTGGCCAACTTCCTGCGCATGGCGATCAACGCGAAACGCGAGGAGCCGATCAAGGTCAAGGAGTTCGGCCAGCAGTTGCAACACGCGATCGAGCTGCTCGACGTGGACCGGGCCTTTACCTCCAGACACCTCAACGATGGCTTCTCCGGCGGCGAGAAGAAGCGGGCGGAGATCCTGCAGATGGCGATGCTGTCCCCCGACGTGGCGATCCTCGATGAGACCGATTCGGGTCTCGACATCGACGCCCTGAGGACTGTCGCCGAGGGTGTGCAGCGCCTGCACGATGAGCAGGGTCTGGGCGCGCTGATCATCACCCACTACCAGCGCATTCTGCATTACGTGAAGCCCCAGTTCGTGCACATCCTGATGGACGGCCGCATCGTCCTCGAGGGAGGCGTCGAGCTGGTGGAGCGCTTGGAGCGCGAGGGCTACGATCAGATCCGCCAGGAGGTGGGTGCCGGTGCTGCCTGAAGCTTCCGGGGACACTGAGAACATCGCGGGAGCGCCTGGCGCAACCGCCAACGGAGCCGCAGCGCCCGTAGCGGTCAAGCCGGGGCGCCATCGCGAGGCGTCGCTGTACCACGCGCTGGCCGGCGCCGGAGCGGGCACGGGACACACGCTCGCCGAGCTGCGCGCGGAAGCCGAGCGCGCCTATCAGGAGAGCGAGCTGCCTGTTTGGCGGCGCTCAGGCTTCTGGACAACCAGCTTCTCCGAGCTCGACCTGGAGGCGCTTGCCCCCCGCGAGCACGCGCGCACGCAAGGTGTCCCGGACTTCGTTGCCAAAGCCATACCCGACCGCCCTCGCGCAGGGCGCATCGTGCAACTGGACAGCTCAGTCGTGTACGTAGAGCTCGATCCCGAACTTGCGCAGCGCGGAGTAATCCTGTGCCCGCTGGAGCAAGCCGCAGAGGAGCACACAGAGCTGTTCGAAGCGTGGTACTCAAAGCGCCTGACGATCGACAGGCACAAGCTTGAGGCCGCCAACGCCGCCTTCTGGAGCGACGGGGCGTTCTTGTACGTACCGGACGGGCTTGTGGTCGAGGATCCGTTCGAGATCGTGTACGCGATCGGTGGCCCGGGCGTGGCGCAGTACGGCCGCACGCTTGTCATCGGCGGGCGCGCCAGCGAGTTCCGTGTACACGAGCACGACCTTGCCAATGACTTCTCGAGCGCCGACGCTGAGGCGAACGGCACCCAATCGCTCCACGCGGGCGCCTTTGAGATGTACCTCCAAGACGGCGCTCGTTGCCGCCTGGCCCAGGTCCAAGACTGGAGTCCCGCCCACCCAAGCAACGTGTTCGATGCCTCCACGCGCTTCGTGGGAGTAGGCCGCGATGCTTACTGCCACTGGCTGCCGGCCTTGCTCGGCGGCCACCTCGTACGCCACCACCTGGAGCTGGCGGTGAGTGAGCCGGGCGGAGATATGGCCTTCAGGGGCCTGTTCTTCACCGAGGCAGAGGAGCATCTGGACACGTTCGCGGTCGACCTGCACGAGACCGGCCCGAGCGGCGGGGACGTGCACTGGCGTGGAGCAGCCACCGGGCAGAGCCGTGCGAGCTTTGAGGGCTTGATCCAGATCGACCCGGGCGCACAGAAGACGCACACCTACCTACAGATCCACACGCTGATGCTTTCCCCGAAGGCGCGCCTGGACGCGATTCCCTCGGTGCTCGTGTCCGCTGATGACGTGTCCGCCTCACACGGTGGCACCGTGGGCGAACTCGACGAGGCGTCGATCTTCTACATGGCAAGCCGGGGCCTTGACCGCCCCTCGGCTGTGAGGCTGCTCGTGGAGGGCTTCTTCGAGCCGGTGTTGGGCCAGCTCGAGGATGAGCCGCTGGAAGAGCTCGTGCGCACGAAGATCGCCGCCAAGCTAGCAGCGGCGCGTGAGGACATCGAGGCATACGCGACGGCGAGATGAGGAGCTGGGCGTAACGATGAACGTGTCCGCGACCGAGCACCGGCCAGCCCTATCGCTCGACGTGCGCGGCGACTTCCCGATCCTGGCGCGCGAATTCGACGGCAAGCCGCTCATCTACCTCGACTCGGGAGCCAGCTCGCAGAAGCCCGCGGCGGTGATCGATGCCGTGAGCGTCTACATGAGAGAGCACAATGCGAACGTACATCGTGGCGTGTACGAGCTTGCGCAGGAGTCCGACACCGCCTATGACGGCGCGCGCGCGAAGGTCGCGCGGTTCGTAGGCTGGGAACCGAGAACGACGATCTTCACGAAGAACGTGACCGAGGCGATCAACCTCGTGGCCTATGCATGGGGCCGCAGCAATGTGGGCCCTGGGGACGCGGTGCTCACGACGCAGATGGAGCACCACGCCAACATCGTGCCGTGGCAGCAGCTCTGCAAGGAGAAGGGCGCGGAGCTGCGCTACCTGGAGGTGGACGAGCGCGGCGAAGTCTCACTCGACCAGCTCGACCGGGAGCTGGCGCAGGGCGACGTGAAGCTGGTGGCGTTCACGCACGTGTCGAACGTGCTCGGGACGATCCTGCCAGTGGCCGAGATGACGGCGCGCGTGCGCGCCGCAGGAGCGGTCTCACTCGTGGACGGGGCACAGGCGGTGCCGCACATGCCCGTGGACGCGAAGGCACTGGGCGCAGACTTCTACGCCTGGACCGGCCACAAGGCGCTCGGTCCAACGGGAATCGGCGTGCTGCACGGAGACGCAGAGATCCTGGAAGAGATGGAACCGTTTATGACCGGCGGCGACATGATCGCCTCGGTGGACTTCGATGGCGCGACGTGGAACGAGCTGCCGTACAAGTTCGAGGCGGGCACGCCGCCAATCGCCGAGGCGGTCGGACTGGGCGCCGCAGTGGACTACCTCTCAAGCCTCGGGATGGAGCGCGTAAGGACACACGAGCTCGAGCTGACCGGCTACATGCTCGACCGCTTGCGAGAGGTGCCAGGCCTGCAGTTCGTAGGCCCGCCCGAGGCCGAGAGACGCGGAGGGCTCGTGTCGTTCACGATCGAAGGCATGCACGCACACGACATCGCCGAGCTTGCCAACCGCGGCGGCGTGTGCATCAGGGCCGGGCACCACTGCGCGCAGCCGCTCATGCGCTGCCTCGGGGTCGCGGCCACCGCGAGGGCGAGCGTTGGCGTGTACAACGAGCCTGGCGACGTCGATGCCCTGATCGACACATTGCTCGCAGGCAGAAGGGTGTTCCAGCTCTAGGAGACAGACACGCACGCACGTGGTGAACCCAGCGATTGCGGCCCCAACCGAAAGCCACCGTTCCGCGACACGCACGAGCAACTATCCCTCATAACACGCATCCGAGAGACACAGCCAAATGGACGACCTTTACCGCGATTACATCCTCGATCACTACAAGCGCCCGCGCAACTTCGGCGAGCTCGACCCACACGACATGGAGGGGCTCGAGCACAACCCGTTGTGCGGCGACGAGCTGGGCGTGCACATCAGGGTCAAGGACGGCCACATCGAGGATCTGCGCTTTCACGGCCACGGCTGCGCGATCTCGCAAGCGTCGGCCTCGATCGCCTCGGAGGAGTTGATGGGCATGGAGCTCGAGGAGGTCGGCAAGCTCGACGCCGACTGGGCGATCGACCTGCTTGGCATTCCCGTGTCAGCCACCCGGCGCAAGTGCGCCCTGCTTGGCCTGAAGGTCGTCAAGGGCGCCGTCACTGGCGATAATAGTTGGCCGGTGAGCGCGCAATGAAGGAGGATCGACGTTCGTGCTTGGACGGGCGACACGCCCTCGCATGTTCCAAGATTGTCCGAACGCCTTCGAGGACCTCGATACAATTCCTAGTCCAGAGCACAGGATTTACAAAGGGAGCCCTATGGCCACGCTAGACCGCACGAAGATCGCAAAGCCCAGCCCGATCGTCGAGGACGAGCAAGGCCAGCTGCTCGCGCGGAAAGGCATCTCGCGCGAGGTGATCCGCGAGCTGTCAAAGGTCAAGGGCGAGCCCGACTGGATGGCCGAGAAGAGGGTCAAGTCGCTTGAAATCTACGAACGCAAGCCCGTCCCCACCTGGGGCCCGGACCTAAGCGGTCTGAACCTGGACGAGCTGGTGCTCTACTCCCCTCCCACCGCCGGGCGCTTCAAAAGTTGGGACGACGTGCCGGATGAGATGAAGCAGACTTATGAGGACCTCGGCATTCCCCAAGCTGAGCGCGAGCATCTCGCCGGTGTCGTCGGCGTGTGGCGCCAAGAGCCCGTATATGAGGGCCTGAAGGAAGAGTACGCCAAGCTCGGGATCCTGTTCTGCTCGATGGACACCGCCATCACCGAGTACCCGGACCTGGTGCAGAAGTACTTCATGAACAAGTGCGTGCCGCCTCAGGACAACAAGTTCTCGGCTTTGCACGGCGCCGTGTGGTCGGGCGGCTCATTCCTGTATGTGCCCAAGGGCGTCAAGGTTGACCTGCCACTACAGGCCTACTTCAGGATGGAGGGCGCCGGCGAGGGCACTTTCGAGCACACTTTGATCATCGCCGACGAGGGCTCAGACGTGAACTACATCGAGGGCTGCACCGCCCAGACCTACTCGGTCAACTCGATGCACTCGGCGGTCGTTGAGATCTTCGTGCACGAGGGCGCCAAGGCGCGCTACACAACCGTGCAGAACTGGTCCAAGGACGTCTACAACCTCAACACCAAGCGCGCCATCGTCGACGCCGAGGGCACGGTTGAGTGGGTGGGCGGCTCGATGGGCGCCAAGTACGTGATGCTCTACCCCGGCTCCTACCTGATGGGCGAGGGCGCACGCGCCGACCACCTGAATGTAGGCGTGGCCGGTAAGGGCGTGCACAAGGACACCGGCGCCAAGGTCGTCCACTTGGCTCCCAACACGACCTCCAACATCCTTGCCAAGTCGATCTCCAAGGACGGCGGGATCATGGGCTACAGAGGCTTGGTCAAGATGGGCAACAACTCCGCCGGTTCCAAGGCCAGGGTGCAGTGCGACGGCTTGATGATGGACGGCGAATCGCGCTCTGACACGTGGCCGGACATCCAGATCCAGAACCCCAACGTGGCGGTCGCCCATGAGGCGACGGTCGGGCGTATTTCCGACGACCAGCTCTTCTACATGGGCTCGCGCGGCTTCACCGAGGACGAGGCCGCCGCGATGATCGTCAACGGCTTCATCGAGCCGGTCACCAAGGAGCTGCCGATGGAGTACGCGGTCGAGCTCAACAGGCTCATCCAGTTGGAGATGGTCGGCTCCATAGGCTGAGCTGCCTCGGACACAGCGCTCCGGCCGCGAACCGTCCACATTGTCGCCTTGCGCGCCCCGGTAGACACAATCGCCGCACCCCTGTTCCCCACGAAGCTGCCGTGGGTGAACACGAATGGCGCCCAGGCGAGCATCTTGCAGCGCGGCAAGCCGATGCTGGTGGAGTTCTGGGACTTCTGCAGGCCCAACTCGATCAGGACGCTCCCGTACGTAAAGGCATGGCACGAGCGCTACGCCGACGATGGGTTGCGCGTGATCGGCGTGCACTGCCCAGGCTTCGAGCCTTCACACGACGAGCAGGCAGTGCGCGATGCGGTCGAGCACCTGGAGATTGACCACCCCGTCCTGATCGACACAGAGTTCGAGGTGTGGCAGGAGTACGAGAATCGCGGCTGGCCCGCGCGCTACCTGTTCGACGGACATGCCCGCCTGTTCGAGTACCACTACGGCGAGGGTGGCTATGAGGAAACCGAGCTCGCGATCCAAGAGTTGCTCGGCGTCGAGCGTGAGCCGCTCCAGCCGCTGCGCCCAGAGGATGCACCTAACGTTCGCCTATTGCGCCAAACCGAAGAGCAGCCGGGGGCTTGGTCTGGCCCCTATGAAGCGGGCAGCGTGTGGGCGGTCCTCGATGGAACCGGCACCGTGACGGTAAATGGAGACACAGCCCTGGCCGTCGAGCGCCCCGGCGCCTACAAGCTCATCGATCACCCCCGTCACACCAAAGCTGTGCTCGATCTCGATGTGGGTCCCGGCGTGGAGTGCTATGCGACGTGCTTCACACCGGGAGTGGCTTGAGCTCAAGCGAGTGATTTTGAGCTCAGCGGAGTGGCATAAGCTCAGCCCGGCAGTGGCCTGAGCTCAGCGTTGGAGTGATCGTCCAACAGCCTCCGCGATACGGGCGGTCCTTCATCGTCCACGAACACCGAGCCGCCAGGCCAGTAAGGGCTCTCGCCGGGATTGACGGTGACGAAGTAGGAGTCATACGTCCAACAGCCCGCATTGATCAGCCGGGCACCTGCCGGCCCGCGCCACTCGGCCGCGAGATCCGCTTGCCTTGGGCCCGCGCGATGGGTGTGGCCGAAGATCACATGAGCATCCCCGAGTCCCAGGCGCGCGGCAACCTCCCCCATCGCCCGCAACCCGGCCCGACGCAACTCGTCGGTCGATATGTCGGCGTGGAACGAGCCGATCCCGGCCCGGTTGAGAGCCGCAATTGCGAATGGGAACGCGCCGGCCAGCGCACGTGAGCGCAGGTTGGCGCCGGAACGAGTACCAGACGAGCGGCCGTTTTCCGAACCGTCAGAGCCTCTAGTCGCGCCCTTGCGAGTGCCTCGGGCGCCACGCTGGGCCCCGACGAGCGCGCGCCACACGCGGACCGTGGACTGCCCATTGAGCGTGGATCCGGTCGGAGCTTGGCGGGCCACCGCGTCTACCCAAGCAAATACCGGCGCTGTGACCGCCTCGTAGTCGCCCACCGTTGCGAACTCGTCCGCGGACCGGCCCAGGGCGCGCGCGGTCAAGCCGATTCCAAGCCGCTCCATGGTGGGGATCGTGAGGTGGCAGTCCAGGTAGTGGCCGTGCGTGGCGTACACGTCCGGACGCAACCACAGACCAGGAAAGGCGGCACTGAGGTGCGCCGGCTCGGCCCAAGAAGCAAGCGCCGCGAGCATCGAGGAGGCTTCCTGTGCGGAAAAGCGCTGCTCAAGCCCAAGCGGCTGGGGTAGGGGGCTTTCGTCGCGGCGCCGTAGCCATGACTCGGCGAGCGCATGGTCGTGATTGCCGGCAACGACCACGATCTCACGCCCGGCAAAGGCACGCCCAAGCTCTTCGAAAAACGGTCGGGCAGCCGCGAGCGCGTCGCGCCTGGGACCGTGACGCAGCTCCAAGACATCGCCGAGCAGGACAAGCCGCTCGACATCGGCGAGCGCCTCGATGAGGGCTGCCCTCGGCTCTGCACGCCGCAGGACGTCAGCACCGGAGGCGGCCCCGAGGTGGAGATCAGAGACGACGAGTGTGCGTGTCAACTAGTGAGAATGAGAGGGCCGGTCCGTGGATGGGATGCGCCGCACGCGAGCGCAGGCGCGCTGGTTGCACGTCGAGCATCGTGGGGGGCGCAGACCGCCGCGGAACGGTTCTCTCACGCGACTGCCTCGCGGATCGGCTTGGGAAGCATGAACCGCACGTCCTCGCGCACGACGTGGAACTCAGAGACGTCCTCGACCCCACGCGCGCGGAAGAAGGCGAGCAAGTCCTGCACGAGATCGTCGGGTGCCGAGGCGCCCGAGCTGATACCCACGACGCGCTTGCCGCTCAGCCACTCCTCGCGGATCTCGCCAGCGTGATCGATCAGGTAGGCCTCGGTGCCACAGTCATGGGCTACCTCGACGAGCCTGACCGAGTTGGAAGAGTTGCGCGAGCCGATCACGAGCATCAGGTCACAGCCGCCTGCCATCTGCTTGACGGCGGACTGGCGGTTGGTGGTGGCGTAACAGATGTCGTCAGTACGCGGGCCGGTGATCTTGGGGAAGCGCTCGTGCAGACGCTTGACGATTGCGCTCGTTTCGTCCACGGAGAGCGTTGTCTGAGTGATGTAGGCAACGCGCTCCGGATTCTCGATTACCAGCTCGTCGACATCCCGCTCGTTCTCGACGAGCACGATGTGCTCGGGGGCCTCCCCCATCGTGCCCTGTACCTCCTCGTGACCGTCGTGGCCGACGAGCACGATCGTGTAGCCATCCTCGGCAAAGTGGACCGCCTCGCGGTGGACCTTCGTGACGAGCGGACAGGTCGCATCGATCGTGTCCAGATTGCGCGCCTGGGCGTCCGCGCGTACCTTCGGCGAGACGCCGTGCGCAGAGAAGACTGTGAGCGCGCCCTCGGGGACTTCGTTGACGTCCTCCACGAACACGGCACCCCGGTCGGCCAACAGCTCGACGACGTGCTTGTTGTGGACGATCTGCTTGCGCACGTACACGGGCGGGCCATGTAGGTCGAGCGCTCGTTCCACCGTCTGCACGGCACGATCGACACCCGCGCAATATCCACGCGGCGCAGCCAGCAGGAGCTTCTCGACTGTATTCGGCGCCGTGGGCGTGTCGGTAGGCACTTTGCTCATTGTAGAAGTACCCTTGGCTGATGGCACAGCGACACCTCGACAGGCTTACGGCAGTGGACGCATCCTTTCTGCATCAGGAGGGACAGAACTCGCACATGCACGTGGGCGGACTGACGATCGTTGAGGGGCCCCCGCCGCCGATGGAGGAGTTCCTCGAGCAGATCCGCAAGCGCCTGCACCTCGTGCCGCGCTATCGCCACAAGCTTGCCTATACGGCACTCGACAGCGGTCGTCCTGTGTGGGTCGACGATCCGGGTTTCAACCTTGAGTTCCATGTGCGCCATACAGCCTTGCCGGCCCCAGGCAGCTGGGAACAGCTGCGCAATCTGACTGCCCGCATCTTCTCGCAAGCGCTCGACCGTTCCAAGCCGTTGTGGGAGATGTGGTTGATCGAGGGTCTCTGGGACGACCGCTTCGCCTTGATCTCAAAGACCCACCACTCGCTGATCGACGGCATCGCTGGCGTGGACCTCGCAACGGTCTTGTTCGACGTCACTCCTGACCCAGAGCCATTGCGTCATTCCGGGCGCCCATGGAAACCCAAGCCTGAACCGGACACAACCGAGCTCGTGGCCGTGGGTGTACGTGGAGCGGCGCGCGCGGGCGTCGAGATGGTCAGCGGAGCTCTCAATGCCTTGACCCACCCGGAGCAAACGCTGGAGCGAGCCCGCGAGGCGGCCGAGGGCATCGGTGAGATCGTGTGGGCCGGACTGAACCCGGCGCCGGTGACACCATTGAACGTGGAGATCGGCCCCCATCGGCGTTTTGTGGGGATCGCCGCGCAGCTGGATGACTTCAAGTTCGTGAAGAACGCGTTTGGTGGCACCGTCAACGACGTGGTGCTCGCGGTCGTGACGGGTGCCTTGCGCTCTTTCCTGGTCGCACGCGGCGTGCGCACCGAGGGCATGGAGATGCGTGCGCTCGTGCCGGTGTCGGTGCGCACTGTCGGCGAGCGTCACGAGGGCGGCAATCGCATCGTCGTGATGCGCGGGCCTTTGCCGGTGTACATCGCTGATCCCCTGCAGCGTCTGCGCTTCGTGAGCCATGCGATGGACGGCTTGAAGGAGTCCAAGCAGGCGCTCGGCGCCGAGGTGATCGCGGGTGCGCAGAACTTCGCACCGCCAACGATCCTGGCGCAAGCCTCCCGCCTGAACTTCTCCACGCGCCTGTTCAATCTGATCGTGACCAACGTGCCCGGTCCCCAGTTCCCGCTGTATGTGCTGGGGCGCCGGATGGAGCGCGTGTTCCCAGTGGCGTTCCTACCCGAAAACCACGCCTTGGCGGTCGCGATCATGTCCTACGCGGGCGAGATGAACTTCGGCCTGCTCGGCGACTTCGACGCTTTGCCGGACATCGAATCGATCGGCGAGAGCATCAAAGCTGAGCTGGCCGAACTGGTCGAGCTGGCCAAGGAAAAGCAGGCCGCTCAGCAGCCCACTGCCGCGAAGCCGAAGCGCAAGGCGGTCAAGTCAAACGGCAAGGCCGCTAATAGCCCAAGGCGAACTTCGCGTCCTCGGACATCTTCTCGGGCGTCCACGGAGGCGTGAAGACCATCTCGGATTCGACCGACGCGACGCCTTCCAGTTCGCCGACGAACTCGTCGATCTGTTCTGTCACCTGAGGCCCGATCGGGCAACCAGGCGTCGTGAGCGTGAACGTGACGTGTACGTCACCGCCTGAGACCTCGACGCCGTAGATCAAACCTAGCTCCACGAAGTCGAGACCCAGCTCCGGATCGATCACGTTGGACAGCGCATCCATGACGTCATCGACGGTGATGGTCGTTTCATCGGACATATTGGTATCGACTCTAGCGGCTAGGACGTTCTAGGGGCAAGCGAGACAAGGACGCAGAACCCGCGGTGTGCTACGCACATAAGGGTTCGAGGACGCAGTATCGCGCCGCCCATAGGACGTCCTAGTTGTATGAGCCGAGGCGATCCCACTGATACAGCTGGATGCACTCGGAGGCCAGCTCGATCGCTCGCTCACGGGAGAGATGAGGTAGGACCGTGTCGAGTGCCTGATCCTCGGCGACGCCTGCCTGGAAGGCTTCTTCTCCCTTGAAGCCTGCCGCGATCTTCAATGCCTCACGGCGGTTCTCGCCAAGGCTTGGGAATACTCCGACCAGGAAGGCCGTGTTGGGCACCGGTTGACCGACCTCGAGCGAGGCGTGCCAGGCGGCCAGCAGATGCAGATCGTCCTGATCGAGGCCAGCGATCGCGCGCTCGTAGTGGAAGGTGAGCTCCTGGTCGGGCAAGTCGTCCACCCATGCGCGCACGACCTCGCCGACGAGCTGCCGGCGGGCCTCGCGGCCGACGGAGTCCGCGATCACGCGGATCGCATCGTGAGGCTCGATGAAGCAGAGCGGCATGGCGGCTCCCTTGTCTGGCGGAAAGGAGAACATGACCCGCAGGACTTTAGGGGCCGGTGTGGACGGCAAAAGCAGCCGCCCTACGCGCGCGCGTAGGGCGGCTCAAAACGACATACCCAACCGAAGCCCCCACATCGCTCCTTACTCCGCCAACTGACCTGCCTAATGAGCCTCGGGCACAAAAACGGCCAGACCGAATCAGACTTCGAGCGCCGCCGCCGCTCGCTCGACAGCGTGCGCGTCGGAGGTGTCCTGCGGGAACCCAAGCGTGACGCGCTCCTCTGAAGCCCAGTTCGCCAAGGCAAGGTCGAGCGCTTCGATTGGAGTGGAGAGCGCCTGGGCGAGCGCTGAGGCACGCCGCTCGATATGGATCGGATCGCCGATCCCGAACACACGCTTGGCGGCCGGTGGCGTGGGATCGGAGACGATCAGCGAGGCGCCTGTACCGAGATGCAGGGAATCGGCGCGCAGCTCGTACAAGCCGAGCCGTCCGAGCGTGATGAGTAGGTCGTAGCGTCCCATGCGCCCGAAGCCCGGCAGGGCTAGGCGCTCGAAGACACGCTCGAAGCGTCGCTGCGGCGTCCAGGCCGGCTCGCCGGTGAAGGCGGCCTCCTGCGAGCCAGCGTGCTCGGCGAAGCGCCGGTAGGCGATCAAGGTCTCGACACCACGGACGGGATCGTGGGAGCTGCGCGGCCCGAGCGGGACTTCGTCGAGCTCGGAGACCGTGCCCGAGGCCCAACTGGAGAGCAAGGCTTGGCGGATACCTGCGAACGACTGGTCTCCCTGAAGCGGTGAGAGGTAAGCGGCTAGAAAGCACATCCACGTTGCCTGCTCTATGTCCCCGCAATCGCGCGCCTCGGCATACAGGCTGGGAGGAGCAGCGGTCAACGTAAGTAGGCGTCCGCTGGCGAAGCCAATCTCTTGCACCAGCCGACGTGCGTCTTCTGAGGAGCGCAAGCCGGGAACGAGATCGCAGCGATAGCCATCGTCCTCAGAGCGCGTCTCGCGTTGAACACGGACTTCCTGGGTGCGCCGAGTGTAGGTACGACCGGCTGGCCGCATGGCGCCTTCGCCGGCACGGGAGGTCGCCCCCGCGCCCAGCCCTCCGCTCGTGCGGGTGCCGCCGGTACGAGCTCCGGAGGACGTACTCGACTGGCGTTTGGGCTTGGCCGCGTGACTCGGTTTCTGCCCGGGCACGGTCTCGCGGCAAATCGGACAGCGCTGGATAAAGCGGTTGTGGCGACAGAACGTTTGAGTCACGGGGTTAACGCTAGCGAGCGCACGCGCCTCTCCCGGCCTCAGCGCGCTCCACACCTACGACCGCATGGGTCTCAGGGCCCCGGAACGGACGCCATTACGAAGCTGGGGCGAGCGCTAAGCGACAGGAACGGCAGAGTGCGTCGGTAGCGGGAGAGCAAACCCTCGCGTCCGTGCCCGCTCGACCCCAGCACGCCGCTCCGCGTCAAGGGCGTACAAGTAGTCGTCAAAGTCGACTTGGATCGTGTGGCGCTTGGAGGCCACATAGCGCTTGCGCATGGCGGCCTGGTCTGAGGCGATGTCGCGATGCACCTCTGCTGGCGAGGGGAGCGCGTACTCCCCGCGCAAGTAATCGCCGACCCAAGCGCTCTGGGCCTCGGCTAGCGGCATGATCGCGCCCAGGGGTTGCAGCAGACCGATGAAGAAGAGACCCGCGATATCCGGATGGAAGACGCGCCTGAACAGCTCGATGTGGTTGTCGGGTGCACTTAGGAAGTCGGCATCGAAGAAGGGAAAGCTGATCTTGTAGCCCGTGCAATACACGACCACATCAGCATGTACCTCGCTGCCGTCGACGAAGCGCACCGTCTCCCCCTCCAGAGAGGCGATGTTCGGCTTGGGTGCGATCGTGCCGTGCGCGATCCTGTCGAGGATGCGCCCTGAGACGGTGGGGTGAGCCTCGCCGAACTTGTGGTCTGGCTTGGGCAGGCCGTAGCGCTCAGGCGAGCCGGTGATCGTCTTGATCGTCTGGTGGATCATGCGCTGCCTGATCGCGAACGGGACCCTCGGGTTGTTGGGCAATTGGTCCACCGGCTTGCCGAACACGTACTTGGGGATGATCCAAGCGCCTTTGCGTGCCGCCAGGTAGGTGTTGGCGGCCACGTAGGAGGACTCCACGGCGATGTCCATCGCCGAGTTGCCCATGCCAAGCACCACAACGTCCTTGCCGGCAAAGATCGAGTTGTCCACATAGGAGTGAGCGTGCAGCTGGGTCCCCTCGAATGTGTCCGCGCCGGGAAAGGCAGGTTCAGGCCAGCGTGGGTCCCAGTGGTGGCCGTTTGCCACGATCAGCGCGTCATAGGTGCGCGTCTCCGCTGTGTCCAGCCTTACCTCCCAGCTCCCGTCCTCGCGCTTGCGTGCATGCTCGACGCCGGTCTCGAACATGATGTGCTCGCGCAAGCCGAAGTGATCGACGTAGTTGTCGAAGTACTCCTTGATGTGCGTGTGATGGGGGAAGTCGGGATAGGAGATGGGCATCGGATAGTCCGCATAGGCCATGCGCTCGCGCGAGACGTTGATGAACAGGTCCCGGTATGCGGCCGACATCCCGTTGCGGTTACCGAACACCCAGTTGCCCCCGACTTGGTCGGACTTCTCGATGCAGTCGAAGGGGATTCCTCTGTCGAGCAGGGCCTTGGCTGCCGCGATGCCCGAGGAGCCGGCGCCGATGATGCAGACACGGGGAAGCGTGCTCCTGGCGCCACCGGCGCTTCCGTTTCCTGACTCGACTACTCCGCTCTCCGAAGGCTTGGCCACGTGGCCAGTCTACCGGTCGCGTGCGCCGACCGACAGGCGCCTCGACATCTCGCCTGAGGATCTATATACGAGTATTCGAATATTCGTATACTAGTCCTGTATTCCTGTGATACTGTGAAGCACAGTGACAAACATCACCGTTTCGGTCCCCGACGAGGTCTATCGCGCCGCTAGGATCCGCGCAGCCGAGCGTGGTAGTTCCGTGAGCGGGCTCGTTGCCGAGTATCTGAGCTCGCTTTCCGATCGCGACAGTGAGTTCGCGAGGCTTGAGGCCGAGCAGGGGAGCATCCAAGGACAGATCGACCGCTTCAGCGCTCGTGACCGCCTCGATCGCGACGAGTTGCATCGGCGTGCGGTTCGCTGACACCAACATCCTGCTCTACGCGATCTCGCGCGACCCGGACGAGCACGCGAAGGCAAAGCGAGCAAACGAGATACTTACGGCCAGAGATATCGGGCTCTCGGTCCAAGTCCTCCAAGAGTTCTATGTGCAGGCGACCCGCGAGACCAGAACCGATCGCCTGCCCCACCACCAGGCCGCCGGGCTCGTCGACTCATTCCGTCGCTTCCCCGTCCAAGAGACGACGCTCGAGACAGTGCTCTCCGCGATGTCCACCCGCCAACGATTTGACATCTCCTATTGGGACGCTGCGATCCTCGAGGCAGCACGGGCACTCGGCTGCGATGTCGTTCTCTCCGAGGACCTGAACGACGGCCAGGACTACGCGGGCGTACGAGTCGAGAACCCGTTCAGCAACTAGAGATCGTTATTCAGCCGGGACCCCGGGTCCCACATGCTGTGACGGACCCTCTGGCCCTTCGTCGGCGTCCGCATGCCCGGCGAGCCCGTGATCTTGAGGCCCATCCGCCGCCAACCCATTGATCGCGCCCGCGAGCACCGGATCGGTCCGCAAACCTGCCAAATAGCGATCGACCATCCGCGCACACTGACGCCCCTCGTTGATCGCCCACACGATCAAGGACTGCCCACGGCGCGCATCGCCCGCCGCGAACACACCGTCCACCGAGGTCGTATAAGGCTTAACTGCCTTGACGTTGCCGCGCGGATCCTTCTCGACGCCCAGCTGGTCAAGCAGAGCTTGCTCGGGGTGAAGGAAGCCCATCGCAAGCAGCACGAGCTGGGCCGGCAACTCGCGCTCTGAGCCTGGCACAGGCGCGAATGGAGGCGCGAACTCAGCCTGGGCGATGTGTAGGAAGGCGACATTGCCCGTCTCATCCCCAGAGAAGTGGGTTGTCGTGACCGAGTAGTCCTGCTCGCCCAGCCCAGCCGTACGGGCCTCCTCCATCGCATAGGAGAGCCGGTACTTCAGAGGCCACTCAGGCCACGGTGTGCGTGCGTCAGGGCGATGCTCGGGCGGCTCGGGCAGCAACTCCAGTTGAACGATCGAGGTGGCACCCTCACGCAAGGAGTTGCCAACACAGTCGGCTCCCGTGTCGCCGCCGCCGATTACGACGACATGCTTACCGGTAGCCGTGATCGGCTGGGTAGCCATGGGAGCCGGGACTGTGGGCTGCGGACCGTACTCAGAGGCCACAAAGCGGTTGCGCTGGTAAAGGTAGTCCATCGCATAGTGAACACCGTTCAGCTCGCGGCCTGGGACCAAGAGGTCGCGTGGGACGCGCGACCCGGTGGCAAGCACGACGGCATCGAAGCGCTCGCGCAACTCCTCCACGGTTACATCCGTACCGACGTCCACGCCGCAGCGCAACTCGACGCCCTCAGCCACCAGTTGCTCGACGCGCCGTTGCACGATGGTCTTCTCGATCTTGAAATCGGGCACACCGAAGCGCACGAGCCCACCGGCGGCCTCATCGCGCTCGAACAAGCTCACGCTGTGGCCGATGCGGCGCAATTGCTGAGCGGCAGCCATGCCGGCGGGCCCTGATCCCACGACCGCGACCGACTGGCCGGTCTCCCGCTTAGGGGGCTCTGGCTTGACCCAGCCTTCGCGGAAGGCTCGGTCGATGATTGCGTGCTCGATCTGCTTGATCGTGACCGAGTCGCCCTCGCGTATCTCAAGCACACAGGCCGCCTCGCACGGTGCAGGGCACAGGCGACCCGTGAAGTCGGGGAAGTTGTTGGTGGCATGCAGTTGGGCGATCGCCTCAGGCCAACGGTCGCGGTAGACAAGGTCGTTCCAATCCGGGATCAGGTTGCCCAAAGGACAGCCGTTGTGGCAGAAGGGCACGCCGCATTCCATGCAGCGTGCGCCCTGGTCGCGCACTTCCTGCACGGGGCGCTCCATGACGAACTCCTGGTAGTCATGGGCGCGCTCGCGCGGGTCGCGATAAGTGACCCCGTGACGCTCTATCTGGAGAAAGCCGCCGAGCTTGCCCATCAGGCCGGCACCTCCTCAGCCTGCTCACCCTCGGATTGTGCCTCGGCCGCCTCAGCCAGTTCGCGCAGCACGCGCTTGTAGTCGTGGGGCATTACCTTCACGAACGCGCCACCGGCCAGCAACTGGTCGAAGCGGGCGAGCACATCACGCGCGACCGGTGAGCCGGTGTGACGCTCGTGCTGCTCGATCATCGCCTTCAGCTCGATCGCATCGGCACCTGAGATCTCGTCGAAACCGACCATGCCCATATTGCAGCGGGCGGGGAACTCCCCCACCTCATCCAAGATGTAGGCGATGCCACCGCTCATGCCGGCGGCGAAATTGCGCCCGGTAGCGCCCAGCACAACCACGCGCCCGCCTGTCATGTACTCACAGCCGTGATCGCCGACGCCCTCCACGACGGCCCACGCACCCGAGTTGCGCACCGCGAAACGCTCGCCCGCAAGCCCGCGGAAGAAGGCACGCCCGGCGGTGGCACCGTAGAGCACGGTATTGCCGATGATCACGTTCTCCTGGGCGACGAAATGCTCGCCCACGTCGCGCGAGGGTCGCACCGAGACGACACCGCCGGAGAGGCCCTTGCCTGTGTAGTCGTTGGTGTCGCCCTCCAGCTCAAACGTCACGCCAGGCGCGAGCCAACCGCCGAAGCTCTGTCCGGCCGACCCACTGAAGCGCACGACGATGGAGTTCGGCGGTAGACCCTCGGCCCCGCAAGCGCGAGCGATATGGCTGGAGAGGATCCCACCAACACAGCGGTTGACGTTGCGGATAGGCAGGTCCATCTCGACCCTTGCACCCGCGCGCGCGCGTGGGGCACCCGTTTTTGCAACATCCTCCACACGCGCCGGCGCCGGCAATATGCGCTCCCGGGCGTTCTCGAACTCCGCCAGATCGTCCGCTTCCCCGTTCGGGCTCGTTCCCGCGGCCTCGATGACCGCACGCGAGCGCTCTACGAGCTCCCAGTCGAGCGCATCGTCGAGCACGCTTGGGGGCGCCTTGACGCGATGACGCGCCGAGCCCTCGGGCAGGTCGATATGAGCGAGGACATGCGTTAGGTCGACGCCGCGAGCCTTCCAGTGCTCGATCGCTGTCTCGGCGCCGAGCAAGTCTACGCGGCCGATCGCTTCGTCCAAAGTGCGCAACCCAAGAGACGCGAGGATCTCGCGGACTTCCTCGGCAACGAAGAAGAAGAAGTTGACGACGTGCTCAGGACGGCCCTTGAAGCGTGCACGCAACTCGGGGTCCTGGGTCGCTATCCCTACCGGGCAGGTATTGAGATGGCAGGCACGCATCATGATGCAGCCGGTCGCGATCAGGGGTGCGGTGGAGAAGCCCATCTCGTCGGCGCCCAGCATTGCGGCGATGACGACGTCGCGACCGGTCTTCAGCTGGCCGTCCGTCTGCACGACGATGCGCGAGCGCAGATCGTTGAGAAGCAGAGTCTGCTGTGTCTCAGCCAGGCCGATCTCCCAAGGAATTCCGGCCGCCTGGATCGATGAGAGCGGCGAGGCGCCGGTGCCGCCGTCATGCCCGGCAATGAGCACGCGGTCGGCATTGGCCTTGGAGACGCCGGCGGCGACCGTGCCGACTCCGACCTCGGAGACGAGCTTGACCGACACCTGGGCCTCGGGGTTGGAGCAACGCAGATCGTAGATCAGCTGCTTGAGATCCTCGATCGAGTAGATGTCGTGATGGGGTGGCGGAGAGATCAAGCCAACCCCTGGGGTTGTGTGGCGGATCGAACCGATGTAGGCGTCGACCTTGTGGCCGGGTAGCTGGCCACCCTCCCCCGGCTTGGCCCCCTGAGCCATCTTGATCTGCAGCTCGTCCGCGTTGACCAGGTAGTGGATCGTCACGCCGAAGCGCCCCGAGGCGACCTGCTTGATCGCCGAGCGGCGCCTGTCGCCGTTGGGGTCGGGAGTGAAGCGCGCCGGGTCCTCCCCACCCTCGCCGGTGTTGGAACGACCACCGAGGCGGTTCATCGCAATCGCCAATGTCTCATGGGCCTCGCGCGAGATCGAGCCAAGGCTCATCGCGCCGGTACAGAAGCGGCGCACGATCTCCTTGGCCGGCTCGACCTCGGAGAGCGGGATGCCGCCGCCGGACTCGGCACCCGCTCCACCGGCCACACCGCCGGCATCGCTCGCGCGCTCGGGCCCGATCCGCAAGAGACCGCGCAAGGTGGCCTTGCGGGCCGCGTCCTGATTGACGGCCGCCGCATACTCACGGTACTTCTGGAATGCGGGTGAGTCGCGCACCTCGGCGTGCGCTTCGCTATCGCCGGAAAGCGCCGCGGAGACGTTGCCGTTGGCTGAGCGAACGGCGTGCTGGACCAAGGCAATCGTCTCGGGGTTCCACATGTGGTGCTCGCCGTCACGCCGCCAGGCATAGACGCCACCCACGGGCAGAAGATCGTCGTATTGCTGGGAGTACCCCCCCCACCCCGCGCGCGCGTGGCGCTCCAAGGCCTCGATGGCCAGGACATCCATGCCGATGCCGCCGATGCGCGAGGCGGTGCCTGTGAAGTGGCGATCGATCAACTCGCGCTCCAGCCCGACGGCCTCGAAGATCTGAGCGCCGCGGTAGGACTGGATCGTGGAGATGCCCATCTTGGAGATCGTCTTGAGCAGGCCCTTGCCAATCGCCTTGATCGTGTTCTGGGCGGCCTGCTCTGGGGACAGCGGAACCGAAGATCCGTTCTCGGCTCGGGTTATGTGTCCCTGCGCGACAAGCTCGTCCAAGGTCTCCAGCATCACGTAAGGATTGATCGCGGAGACCCCATAGCCGATCAAGGTCGCGAAGTGGTGGACCTCGCGCGGCTCACCGGACTCGAGCACGATGCCGGCACGCAGACGGGTGCCCTCGCGCACGAGGTGGTGGTGAACCGAGGAGACCGCGAGCAGCGAAGGGATCGCGGCACGCCTTGGTCCAAGCAAGCGGTCAGAGAGGATGATGATGTTGACGCCTTGCTCGATCGCCTCGTGAGCCTGCTCGCAGACGTGCTCGAGAGCATCCGCTAGTCCCGCCGGCCCATCGGCCACGGGCCAGGTGATGTCCAACGTGCGCGAGGAGAACACATCGGTTGAGATGTGGCGCAATGTCTCGAGCTCGCGGTTAAGCAGGATCGGCTGCTCAAGCTCGAGCTTGTGGGCGTGCTCGGGAGTCTCGTCGAACAGGTTGTGCTCGGTGCCGAGGCTCGTGGAGAGGCTCATCACGATTTCCTCGCGGATCGGGTCGATCGGGGGATTGGTGACCTGGGCGAATAGCTGCTTGAAGTAGGAGAACAGGGGCGGAGCTTGATCGGAGAGGACTGCCAAGGACAGGTCGTTGCCCATGGAGCCGATCGGCTCGGCTGCCTCGCGAGCCATCGGCTCGAGCAGCACGCGCAGATCCTCCTGGGAGTACCCGAAAGCACGCTGGCGCCGGTGTAGCGGCTGATCGGAGAGCGTGACCTGCTCTGCTGGCGGCAGGTCGGCAAAGCGAACGGCGTTGCGCGCGTACCACTCGCCATAAGGCTGCTGTGTGGAGATGCGGCGCTTGACATCGCTGTCGTCGATGATGCGACCCTGCTCGAGATCGACGAGGAAAAGCTTGCCAGGCTGTAGACGCCCAAGACGCAAGACTTCCCCGGCGGGCACGTCGAGCAGGCCGGCCTCGGAGCCGAGTACGACATGGCCGTCCTTGGTGATGACCCAGCGGCCGGGACGCAGGCCATTGCGGTCGAGCGTGGCGCCGACCACGCGCCCGTCGGTGAAGGCAACGGCGGCCGGGCCGTCCCAAGGCTCCATAAGACAGGAGTGGAAAGCGTAGAAGCCCTTGAGCTCCTCGGGCAGGTCCTCGCGCGAGCGGTAGGCCTCAGGGATCATCATCATGACCGCGTGCGGGAGTGAGCGCCCGGCAAGCATGAGCAGCTCCAAGACGTTGTCGAACGTGGCGGAGTCGGAGTTGCCCTGGGTGACGACCGGCAGCACCTTGGCGAGGTCCTCGCCGAACAGCTCAGAGGCCAGCTCGGACTCACGTGCGCGCATCCAGTTGACGTTGCCCATGACAGTGTTGATCTCACCGTTGTGGCAGATCACACGGTAGGGATGGGCCAGCTCCCAGGAGGGGAACGTGTTGGTGGAGAAGCGCGAGTGGACAAGCCCCAAGGCGCTCTTACAGCGCTGGTCGCGCAGGTCGGGGTAAAACGCGCCCAGCTGGTAGGAGATGAGCATGCCCTTGTAGTTGAGGGTGCGCGATGAGGACGAGGTGACGTAGAAGCCCTTGCGCTCCTCTTCGGTCCAGGCGGCGGTGGCCTGTTCGCAGACGCGCCTGATCACATAGAGCTTGCGCTCGAAAGCATCCTGGTCGAGTCCAGCGGCAGCACCGACGAACAGTTGGCGAATGACCGGCCGGCAAGCGGCGGCGGTTGCGCCCGTGTGCTCAGGGCAAATGGGGACCTCGCGCCAGCCAAGCATGCGCTGACCCTCCTCGAGGGTGGCTTGCTCGAGCAAGCTTTCAATCCGCATGCGGGCAGAGTCCTCGGTGGGTAGGAAGCACATCAAGACCCCGTAGGACCCCAGCGGGGGCAGCTCGAAGCCCACCACCGCCCGCAAGAGCTCGTCGGGCATCTGCATGAGGATTCCCGCACCGTCGCCAGTCAAGGGATCGGCCCCCGAGGCGCCCCGGTGCTCGAGGTTCTCCAAGGCGGTTATCGCCCGGGTGACGACCTCATGGGTGGCGACGTTGTCGAGGCGCGCGACCATGCCCACGCCGCACGCATCGTGCTCATAGCGGGGGTCGTAGAGTCCAGCGGCCTGTGATGGCAATGTGTGCGAAGTCATGTGAGTGCTGCCTTGGGGCGGCGCGTCCCTGAGGACTCAGCGCCCTCGTGGGCATGGGGGGTCGGCACCTGAGGCGGAGCTTGAAAGGGTAGCATCGAGATCGCTCGCCGGACACTCGCCTGACGTGTGAAATCCGTCCTAGCCGGGCATCACTATGTGCGAGGACCACAAGCAGTATCCCCACGGCAGACCGCCAGGAGAGGCAATGACGCCGGACATGGAGCTCACGCTCGACGCGCGGGCCGAGAACATCGCGATAGTTCGGCACGTCCTTGGCGGCTTCGGCGAGGCTTGCGAAGTGCCTGAGGAGAAGCTCTCGGACATTCGCCTCGCCGTCACCGAGGCGTGCGCGAACGTCGTAGTACACGCCTATCCAGATGGCAGCCAAGGCCAGATGGAGGTGGTCACCAGCATGGAGGAGGAGAGACTCACCGTGCTCGTACGCGACTGGGGTCGCGGCATCAGACCGCGTTCAGACAGCCCGGGTCTCGGCCTTGGCCTCTCGTTGATCGCGGCGCTTGCGGAGTCCGTTCAGCTAGGGCATGGCAACGAAGATCACACCGAGGTCCGGATGACCTTCGTCCTGAGGGACCCGGTGCCGGCCATGAATGGACACGGCACATGAACGAGACGCTGGGCGAGCCCGAGCTGGCCGAGACGAGCGACACGGACCAACCACAGTCGCCTGACCTGACTGGGACGGTGCGTGTGCGAGTCGCCGACGGTCCGCTCGTGGGCCCAGTGCTACGACGGATCGTCTCGATCGTGCTTGCACGCGCCGACTGGCCGCTGGACAGCCTCGATGATTCGCTGCTCGTATGCGATGCGCTGGGCGCACACGCCCCCGCGCACGCGCGCGGACAATATGTGGCAGTGACCTTGAGAGCCGACGAGCGCGAGGCGGAGCTGCGCGTGTCCGAGCTGACCTGCGATGGCGCCGCGAGACTCCTCGAAGACGCGACGTTGCCCGTGGTTGGCAACGTGCTTCAGAGCATCGCCGACAAGGTGCTAGTCGAGGTCGACGGGAACGGCGAAGGCTCTCAGCTGGTGCTGGTGCTCAGCTCCAGCTGACCACTCCGAGCCTTCCAGCCCGCTATCCGCCAACCCGCTCCAAACTCGCTTCGAGCGCTTCCATGACATCGGGCGAGTCTGGAGGAGGCTCAGGGGCGGGGCTCAAGGGGATCGGCTCACCCGCAGCCTTGCGGTCGATCAGATCGAGCACGGCCTCGCGGAAGGTGTCCTGGTACTTGTCGATGTCGAAAGGTTCGGCCACCGAGGCAACGAGTCGGCGGGCCAC
The DNA here is from genome assembly GCA_963731565.1 of uncultured Solirubrobacterales bacterium. Lineage (GTDB taxonomy): Bacteria > Actinomycetota > Thermoleophilia > Solirubrobacterales > Solirubrobacteraceae > Palsa-744. The sequence continues at coordinate 1,710,100 of CAVSWG010000001.1, read as the reverse complement.
ATCGAGCTCCTGCTCATCCATGTCGCCGTCGAGTCCTTCGAGCTCCCGCAGACCGACGGTCGGGTTGACCTCTTCGCCGTAGCTCATTGTGAGCATCAGGAGCGCATTCTCGCGAGGTCGGATCGCCACCAGTCGTTCTTTGGAGCGCATGACGATGCGCCCGATCGCGACCTTGCCGGTGTCCTGCATCGCTCGCAGGAGCAGGCGATAAGGGTGGGCGCCCGCGATCCCGGGCACGAGGTGATACGGACGGTCGAAGTAGATCGGATCGATTTCCCCGAGCTCGACGAAGTCCTCGACCTGAATGGTGCGCGTGAACAGAGGTTCCAAGGCCTGTAGCTCGCGCGCCTCGACCGGGATGTAGCGATCGGGCGCGATCTCATAGCCCTTGACGATCTCATCCAGAGGGATCTCTTCCCCATCCAGGGAACAGACGTGCTTTTGATGGATGCGCCCGCTGTCGAGCGAGTGGATTTGGTTGAAGTGGACCGTCTTACGCGTGACAGCGCTGTACAGCTTTACGGGCACGCTTACCAAGCCGAAGCTGAGCGTCCCCATCCACATAGCTCTTTGCATCAAGAAACATGTTGACTTCTAATCGGGACATTGTCAAGCCTTATCGTCAACACCAGCGCGAAGGCGCGTCAATGCCTGCCTGATGAGACGGGAGACCTGCATCTGGGAGACGCCGATCCGCTCGCCGATCTCGGCCTGTGTGAGGTCGTCGCTGAAGCGCAAGCGCAAGACGACGCGCTCGCGCTCTGAAATGCGCCACATGAGCGGCTCCAGGGTCGCCCGCTCCTCCGCTCGGTCGAAGCCGAGATCGCGAGTGCCGAGACCCTCGGCCACGCTCTCTGTCTCCTCCTCGCGACCGGAGCGCGGCGAGTCGAGCGAGCTGGCCCGGTAGGCGCCCATGGCCTCGAGCGCCTCGAGTACCTGCTCGTCCGAGGCTTCCACTGCCGCGGCAATCTCAGGCACCGACGGGGAGCGGCGCTGACCGAGCGACAGTCGGGTGACCGTCTGGTCGACACGCAAGGCCAGCTCTTGGAGGTCGCGAGGAACACGCACAGACCAGGTGCGGTCGCGGAAATGTCGCTTGAGCTCGCCGAGGATTGTCGGAACGGCGTAGCTCGAGAACATGACGTCACGCGAGCAGTCGAAGCGATCGACGGCCTTGAGCAGGCCGATCGAAGCGACCTGGATGAGATCCTCGATCGGCTCGTCGGTGTGCTGGTAGCGACGCGCCAAGCGACGGGCGAGCGGCAGGTAGCGCTCAACCAAGAGCTCACGCGCAGCGCCGTCACCATCGATGTGCATACGCGCGAACAGCTCGAGATCGGGCACGACCGCAGACATTTGAGTGACCGTAGCCGGTGATCTGTGCGTTGGCATCAGTTCCACTTCGGCGCTCCTCCTGGACCTCACGCTCCTCCTGGACCTCAAATGCTTCAGGCGATCGCGAAACAGGCGATTCCGTGAGCGTACCCCCTAGGCGGGAGGATTCCAATGTGGCGTACCGCTCACTGATGGTGCGGGTTTCCCCCATGCGAATGCTCAGCCATAGTGCGGTCTTCCCCCCAGGAGCACAGGCCCCCCCGGCCGGGGCAGGTGAAACAAATCCCTCGGTGCGGACGTGCGGTCACGGTAAAGCCCTTGGCTCTCGCATTCTCCATACGGGAGAGCAGCAGCCCGCGCAAATGGTGGCGTTCGCCTGAGGTAAATCGAGTTGCCACCCAAGCGTCGGGACGCTCGAGGAACCAGTGGGCTACTTCCACTTGCTCGACTCCGTCTTCGATCGCCGCAAGCGCATAAAGGAGCCTCTGGATCGAGTAGTCACGTCGCACGAGCTGCTCGAGGTCCTCGGAGCCGGCGAGCCGGTCGCTCTTGTAGTCCACGATCAGGCTGCTGCCGTCGGGCTGCTCGACGATCAGATCTAGAAAGCCCGTAATGAGTGGCTCACCGGGATGAAGCGAGAAGGCGAAAGGATGCTCGCGTCGGGGACGGCAGGCCGTGGCAAGCTGGCGTGCAGGATCCGCGGCAACTGCCCTGGCGATCAGAGCCACGATCCGCCCGCGCTCGCCAGCACCGACACTCACCCCGATCCGCCGAGCCACGGCGCCCACCTCCTGAGCAGAGGGCAATTGGGGGCGTGCGAAGTCGATCGACTCGAGCAGGATGTGGACGATCGTGCCACGCGTGCGCGCCTCGATTCCACCGTCATCACCACTACGCGCGACAGTACGATTCTCAGGAAGACCCAGAATGCGTTCGAGGTAGTAGCGATAGCCGCAGCGCTCCAGCTCGGCGAGAGAGGTGTAGCTCATCGTGGCGCTGTTGTCCATGAGCGGGGCTTGGACACGCGGCGATGCCAGTGCAGCACCGCTGTCCGCGACTGACACATTGCCCAGCCGCCTCCCGCCGTTTCCAGCCCCGCCGATGGCCGCGCCGCAAGACTCGCTCGTAGGGCCGACGCCCCTCTGAGCCCTGTCGCCCGGCGCGTTGAAGACACAACGCACGCGCAGGCCGTCGCCCATGTCCACCGTCAAAGCGTCAGTCGGACGCTGATCGGACGCGGCGAGCGACGGCGAGTCCGGGACGAGGGCCGGCGCGAGCCATGCAATCGGCGCCACACCCGGTCTCGACGCGGGCCAACGCTCGAACGAAGCCGATCCACTAAGCAACAGCCTGTTCTCCGCACGTGTGCAGGCCACATAGAGCACGCGGTCCTCCTCCTCTTCCTCGGCTGCCCTGCGCTCCTCGCGCAACTCGTCATAGCCGAGCGCGGAGGACGGCTCAAGAGTGGAGAGCTCGAGTAGGCGCAAGCCGACGCGCGCCCCCTCGCGGTCGACCAAGAGGTCCGGAGATCGCAGATTTGGGTCGCGTCCGAGATCGGCGACGCATACAACGGGGAACTCGAGTCCCTTGGCCGCATGAATGCTCATCAGGCGCACCGACTCGACCGCACCGTCCCCCACCGGTGCATCGGCCTCTCGCGAACCCGCGGCCCGCTCCAGATGGGTCACATGATCGAGGAAACGGCGCAGGTCGCGCCCCTCCTGGGCCTCGAAACGACGCGCCAGACGTATGAGCTTCTGAACGTTCGCGAGCCGGCGCTCGCCCCATGTCCTCGACAAGACGTGTGCCTCATAGCCGGTGACCGCGATCGCGCGTCGCAGGAGCTCGGAGATGGGATGTAGCGGGGCAGTCGCGCGCTCTGTCGCGAACAGTCGGCGAAAGGACGCTATGCGCTTACGCTCGGCAGGCGCCAGCAACGGATCCAGCTCGGACGCTCCGTCGCTGAGGGCAAGCCATACACCGCGTTTGCGTTCCCGGGTGACACGGGCGATCAAGGCCAGCGTGTCGCTCGAGGCGCCGACCAGGGGCGAGGCAAGCGTCGAGTAGAGCGCCAGCTCGTCGAAGGGGTTGGCGAGCGCACGCAGCCACGCGAGCAGGTCACCGACCTGCTGATGACCCCAGAAGCCACCAACCCCCGCCAATGTGGGCAGCCCCTGGCTGCGCAATGCGCTCTCGTAGACCGGGACGTCACCGAGCGCGCGTAGCAGCACCACGATCTCTCCTGCTTGAGCCTGCCGGCTAGAGACCAGCTGGGCGATTCGACCGGCGAGCAGACGAGCTTCTGCTTGGCGCCAAGGCGTCGCTTCGGGCATGCCCCGAAGTTCCTCGTCCCCCGGCAGACGCTCCCAGCCGCGCTTGTCGGTGAGCAATAGCTCAACGATCGGCTCCTCTCCCGAGGATGCCGAACGCGCGGGGACCAGCGGCACGAAATGCTCGCCCATGCGCCCAGCGAAGATCCGCTCGACCGCCGCGAGTACCTCGGGACGGCTGCGGAAGTTGCGTGTCAGCGCAAGGCTCGCACCGTTCTTGCTCAGCAGCTCACGGCGCTCGCGAAAGAGGCCCACGTCGGCGTGGCGAAACCCATAGATCGACTGGAGCTCGTCGCCGACCGTGAACAGATTGTCGCGATCGAGCGTCGCCAGAACCTGGAGCTGGCGTGGGCTGGAGTCCTGGAACTCGTCGACCATGAGCAGCTCGAAGCGCTCAGCCCATGCCTCGCGCACGTCGGCCTGTTCCTGCAAGAGCGAACGGGCACGCAACTCGAGATCGTCGAAATCGAGCTTCGCGCGCGCATGCTTTCGCTCGGTGTAGACCGTGTCGAAGCGCTCCATGAGCTCGTCGATGAGAGCGCAGGCATGCGCAGCCCGATCGTCTCGTTCAGCCTTGCCCTCCTCAGCCGTGCCCTCCTCAGCGGTGCCCTCCCCGTCTGTGCCGTCCCCGTCTGTGCCGTCCCCGTCTGTGTCGTCCCCGTCTGTGTCGTCCCCGTCTACCCCCCTGTCCATAGCGCGCTCTCCGACCATGCGATCCCTCACCACTGCGGGTAGCCGCGGCTCGGTCTGGCCCAGGCTGCGTAGCTGGGCATACGCGCCGAGCACCATAGTGCGCAAGGGATCGGCGCCGTAGGCCGCGACGAGATCGACCGCATCGGGGCGAGATCCCTCGAGGAAGCCCGCAAGCGCTTCGCTGAAGGCAAGCACACGCAGCCGCTCGGCGAAGCCCTCTTCGAGGACCTGGAAGCCAGGCTCGACTCCCGCCTGAAGCGGATGGATACGCAGCAAGCGCGCGCAGAAACCGTGGAAGGTAGACACGTTCGCTGCCTCCGCCTCGCGCGCGAAATCACGCTCGCCGAGCTCCAAGAGGCGCTCTCTTACCCGCTCGCGCAGCTCCCCGGCCGCCCGCTCGGTAAAGGTGATCGCGAGTATGCGCCCCGGAGCGATGCCATCCTCACGCACGGCCCGCACGAAGCGCTCCACTAGTACCGAGGTCTTGCCGCTGCCAGCACCAGCCGCCAGGAGAAGCGAGCCATGGCGACGGGCAACCGCCTGCTCCTGCTCCTCGGTGAGCGTGCGCCCTTGCCGATAGTCGAGCACAAGCTGCTCCATCGAGGCCTTCAAAGCTCGCAACGGCAGATCGTGGGATACGCGCATCCGCCGTTGTAGGCGCATGTGTCGGGTCGCGGGACGAGCGCGCCAGAACGTGCCTCGCGGGCGGCCCGACGCGCAATCGTCACACACTGGTCGATCAACGCAAGCAAGTCCTCTCGATCGAGTCGGTCGGTACGCACGCAGTCGAGGTCAAGGCCGCTGTCGGCGTCGATCACCCCGCGCGCCTTGATGTCCCTGCCGGCGAGGGGCTGGTAGAAGCCTCCGACGGGGTTATCGCCGAGCAGCTGTTGCACCGCGCGCATATAGAGCGCAACCTGAAAAGCACCGTCGTTTAGCCATCTCGCTCCCGCCGGCGCAGAGCGTCCCTTGTAGTCGTACACAACCGCCTGCTCCCCGCCGACGTCGACGCGGTCAATACGCCCGCGAAGGAGAACCCCCTCGCCGATGTCCAATGGAGGCAAGCCGTCCTGCTCAAATCCGAACTCGAGCTCCAGGTGAGTCGGCTCCAGGGGACTCTCCTGCTGGGCCGCATATTCCATATACCGCTCCAGGTCGACCGCCAAACGCCTGCGAGCACCCGGCAGGCGCTCTGGCGCGACCGTCAGCGGATAGAGCGGCTCGTGCTCGGCCAAGGACTCGCGCAGCAACCTCTTGGCAAGGCTGAGACTTGCGGGAGTCAGACGCGCAGAGCCATTGCGCTCGCGCAAGCGCTCGAGCGTGCTCTTCAGCGCCGCGTGCGCCAGACCGCCGCGCGCGATTGGCTCCGGACGTGGGTCGATCTCCTCTGCTCGCAGGATCCGCTCCACAAACCACTTGACAGGACAGCTGACCCAAGCCTCGAGCGATGAGGCAGACCACAAGGCACGCGAGCGGAGCTCCCTGAGCACACCCTCGTCGCGCAGTGACTCGATCGGATGTGGCCGCACACCGAGCGGTCCACCGCGGTCCATCCCCCCGTCGGTTGGTGTGGCTCCGTCGGATTCCGAATCCGCCGAGCCGGCGCCGGCCAGCCGGTCGCCGATCGGGCTTGGGCAAGCACTCTCACGCGCCGCCATCGAACCCGCCGGCCGTCCGGGCCCAGGCCAGCTCGCGTCCCCGGCAACGCGACGGACCGTTCGCTCGGTGAGCGTGCGAGAGAACAGATCGCAGACGTCGTCCACGAACAGCGATCGGGCGAGTGGGGTACCGTCTTCGTCGGCGCTGTGCCAGCTAAGAGTGAGACGCTCGCGCGGGCGAGAGCCAAGCGCATAGAGCAGGTACCGCTCGGCCGCAAGGGCGTCCGGGGCGCCACGCAAGACGAGCCCAGAGGCAACGGCCAGCCCGCGCCGATCCTCGTCTCCAAGTAGCGGGTGGGGCATAGCGGAAGCCGGGAACACGCCTTCTTGAAGGCCACACGCGAACAACATGCGCACGCGTCGCGCCCTGAGCGACAGGGGGTCGACGACGGCCACCAAGCCCTGCTGCGGACGGGCGGCGTGGGCGGACACCGGTAGCTCCAGTCGCTCCAGGACCTCCACCAGTTCAGATGGCGTTGGCGCGAGATCGGGTACAGAGCGCGCGATCTCGCCCAGCTCCTCGAAGTGCGCGACGAGCGCCTGCCAAGGCATGCGCCTCGTCGAGCTCGTCCTCATCGAGTACGGCTGCGGTTGCTACGCGTGGAGCATTGAAGAGTCGTTGAAGCTCAATGGTGAGCGCTTCCGCCAGCGCGGGCAAGCCCTGTTGAGCGGCCTCGGAAAGGCGCTCGATGCGATCCAGGGGCCACTGCTCCGCCTCCCACAAGGCGCGGGCGCGCGCAGCATCGAGCGCGCCGTGTCTGCGCGCGCTCGCCTCCAGGCGGTCGGCCAACTCGGGGCGATCAAGTACGCCGGGAACACGCAACCAGGCCAGCAGGTCGCCAAGCTCCCCCGTGCCCAGCGCGCAACGGAGCACGCCAAGCAAGCCCCGGCCGATAGCGGCATGAGCAAACATAACCTTGGTTCGCAAGCCATAGGGAATGTCGAAATCGGCGAGTACCTCGGCGAGCAACGGGGCGATCGAGTCGGGCGAGCGGTGTGCGATCGCGATCTCATCCGCCTCGACCCCTTTATCCAATAGCGCCCGAACCTCGCCCGCGACAAGCTCCAGCTCAGCCCGCGGACTGCCGCCCTCCAGCAGTCTGATTGCCTCGTCTGGATCCACTCGCGTGGGGAGACCGGCCAACAGCGAACGCTCCAGGTGGTGGAGAGCTTTGCGTGCCGTAGGCTCGTAGTAATCGGCTCGCGGCGGCAGTTCCGCATGGGAGTCGGCAAGCGGGGTGAGGCGTTGGAAGGTGGCGGCTCGACCGGCGAACACGACCCGCCCGGGCTCATATGGGAGCGAGACCGTGACTCGTGCCCCGACCACTCCGCCGAGCGTCTCGATCGCGTCGAGCTGAAGCTCGGTGAAGTCGTCAAATCCGTACAGGGCAAGCGGCGTGGCCTGCCACAAGGCAGGCCTACGGCGCAAGGCATCAAGCGCATCCGTAACCCGCAGCTCGCGGTCGGCGCGCCGCATCCTGGCCAGAGTGGCGTGATAGCGCTCGAGCACATCGCTAACCCATACGAGCGTGGCTCGCTTGCCGGTTGCTCTCGGGACCACCTTTTCCGGACTCAGCCCGGACTCGGCTCGGGCCTCTCCCAAGCTAAACCGGTCCTCGACGGGCTCGCCACCAGCGGCCGCCCATGCCCGCAGAGCGCCCTGCAAGCGTGCGGGTGTGATCCGCTGAGTCTCGAGCTCGGCCACGAGCTTGGCGAGCTCACTTGCCGTACCGGAGCGCACGCCGGCGATCCGCGCAAGCAGGCGCTCCCGCGCGAGTGGGCCGAGCGGCGTGACCCGGTTGCCGGCACGCGCGAGCACCTCTGCCAGCAATCCCTCGAAGCGCTCGACGCGGACGCCCAAGGCGAGCCCCCCTTCCGCCAGCTCGCGTCGGTAACGCGCCTGGTCGGCCTCGGTGGGGACGACAAACAAGGGTCGCTCTCCACGCGCGAGATGCCCCCTGACAGCCTCGAGCAGGAGATGCGCCTTGCCGGCGTTGGCAGGTCCGGTGACGAGCGCGATGGGCACACTCCCCATCCTGGCGCACCCGCCCGACGTGCTGGCCGCAGACCGCTCGCCGCCTTCCCAACCTGCGCTGCTTTCCCAAACTTTCCCAAGCTGCCTACCCGCGCGCGCGTAGGCACCTAACGGCGAAGCAATGAACCTAGGCCGCGCTTGCGGCCACCGTCTCCTCGCTGCTTGCGCTCTCGGCGTCCGTCTCTGCCTCTGCCTCCGGCGGCTTGGCCCCCTCCTTGGCCCACGCCTCGTTGAACTCCACGCGCCACTTGCCCTCTTCGTCCTGGGAGAGCGCGAGATGAGCACGGAAGTTACGTCCGCTGCGTGCCTTGAAGCCAGTGACCGCCTTGGAGGTGTGTCCGGCGCGAATCAGCTCCTTGGCGATCGCCACGGACAGCTGCTTACCAGACTTGCCCTTCCAGATCACAAAGCCGCACCCCGGATCGTCGCGTGCCCAGCACGAGTAGCCCTTGCGGTTCTCTTTGATGTCGTGCCCGCAGATCGGGCACGGTCCGAGGTTGGCGCGCGGGATGCGCACATCCTTGAGTTTCTCGTCAAGCTCTTTGACGGTGAGCTCCGCAAATCCGGCGATGTCGTTCATGAACTTCTCGCGCGAGTCCTCGCCGCGCTCGATCTTGTCGAGGCGATGCTCCCATTGGCCGGTCATGTCAGGCGATGTGAGCGCGTGCTCGCCGAGCAGCCTGATGACGTTGAGGCCCTTGTCGGTGGCCACCAAGGCGCGCGCCTCGCGTTCGATGTAGCCGACCTGGATCAGGCGCTCGATGATGGCGGCACGCGTGGCGGGTGTGCCGATGCCGGAGTCCTTCATCGCCTCGCGCGTCTCCTCGTCGTCGACGAGCTTGCCGGCCGTCTCCATCGCCCCGAGCAAGGACGCATCGCTATAGCGACGGGGGGGCTTTGTTTCCTTGCGCTCACTTGCGATCTCTAGCGTCTGCGTGGACTCACCCTCACTGAGCTTGGGCAGCTGTTGGTCGGTGCCCTCGTCTTCCTCGGCGGCGGACTTCGCCTCGGAGGGAATCTGTCCGTAGACGCCGCGCCAGCCGGGAACGAGTAGGAGCTTGCCGCGCGTGCGGAACACGCACCCGCCGGCGTCGCTGCCCGCGGGCAGGACAGTGGTCTCGACACGGGTGTTCTCGAACACCGCCTCCGGATGGAAGACGGCGAGGAACCGGCGAACGACCATGTCATATACACGTTTGTCGTCGTCGCCCATGCGATCCACCGCGTGCTCGGCCTTGGTCGGGATGATCGCGTGGTGATCGGTGACCTTCTCGTTGTTGACCACCCGAGCCAGCGGGAGCACGTCCAGGCCCGTGACATAGGCGGCTGCTTTGGCGTACTCCTTCTGTCCTCCCACGAGCTCGGCAGTGGGCTTGATCTCCTCGACCATGTCGGTGGTGAGGTAGCGCGAGTTGGTACGGGGATAGGTGAGTGCCTTGTGCTCCTCGTAGAGACGTTGCGCGGCCGCCAACGTACGTCGCGCGGAGAAGCCATAGCGCGTGTTGGCCTCGCGCTGGAGACTCGTGAGGTCGTAGAGCATTGGGGCGCGCTCGCGTTGCTCCTTCTTGTCGAGCTTGGTGATCGTGCCTTGCTTGCCTTGGCAAGCCTCGACGATCGCAAGCGCCTCCGCCTCGCTCGCCAGGCGCGGCTTGGCGCCCATGTGGAAACGGCCCTCATACACGCGCGCGCTGGTCCCCTCACCCTCGGACTCCTCCCCCACGCCAATGGACCCATTGCCAGCTCCGTCCGGACCGGCCTCCGCGGCCTCTGAAGCACCGAGCGGACCGGCGTCGAAAGTCGCGTCCACAAGCCAGTAGGGCTCAGGCACGAAAGCTTTGATCTCTTCCTCGCGGCGCGCCACGATCGCGAGTGTGGGGGTCTGCACGCGCCCCAGCGAGACCGCGCCGTCAAACGAGGATTTCAAGCGGATAGAAGCGGCGCGAGTGGCGTTCATGCCGACGATCCAATCTGCCTCCGAGCGAGAGCGGGCGGCCTGCTCTAGCAGGGCGTAGTCCTCAGCGGGGCGCAAGGACTCAAAAGCGCTCTTCATGGCGGCGGTCGTCATCGAGTTCAGCCACAGCCTCTGCACAGGCTTCTTGGCTTTGGCCTTCTCGTACAGATAGGCGAAGATCAGCTCCCCCTCGCGCCCGGCGTCACAAGCGTTGACGACCAAGGAGACGTCCTCGCGTCCTAGTTGAGCGGTCACCACGGACATTTGCTTGCGCGAGCGCTCGTCACGCACCACGAGCTTGAACTTCTTTGGCACGATCGGCAGGTCAGGCATGCGCCAGCGCTTGTATTTGGCGTCGTATTCGTCGGGCTCGGCGAGCTGCACAAGGTGACCGACCGCCCATGTGATTACGTGGTCGGGACCCTCGAGCCAGCCTTCCTGCTTAGCGAACGGACCTGTGAGCACACGCGCCAGGTCGCGCCCGACCGAGGGCTTCTCTGCGATCACGAGGGTCTTTGACATGGCGCCCAGCGTAGCGGGTGGATTAAATCGAGTCCGCCCACCCTCACCCGATGAGCCACCGGACACAGCACTCCACCCGCCCCGAGCGCGTGGTCCGGCGCTCGGGGCAGGGTGGGACCCGATCAACCCCCGATCGGCGTTCGGGGATTGGTGCCCCAGAAGACTTGCGTGCCGAGCATGCCAATCATCGTGACGAGCACGAGATTGAGCACCATTGACTTGGCCGTGGCCCTACCGACGCCGACCGGACCGCCCGAAGCCGTGTAGCCGTAGTAGCAAGCCACCAGCACGACCGCGGTGGCCATGAACATCGCCTTTATGACGCTGTAGAGATAGTCCAATGGATTTTGGTACTGCCAGAAGACCAACAGATAGCCGCCCGAGGTGGTCGCCCCGACCTGCTTGACCACTGCTATGTACGAGGCCAAGAAGCCCACGCCGATTCCCGCTATGTACATGAAGGGCAGCACAAGCCACCCGGCGAAGAGGCGCGTGGCGCACAAGAACACCATCGAATCGACTCCCATCACTTCGAGGGCGTCGATCTCGTCGTTGATGCGCATTGCTCCGAGCTCGGCCACGATGCCCGTGCCGACCTTCGCCGCCATCATGTAGCCGAACGCATAGGGGATTGCCTCCCGCAGGTCGCACCAGGCCGCGAAAGCGCCCGCGATACTTGGCGCTCCTTGGGCTTGGGCGAAGTAGGCGCCCTGGATACCACAGGGACCAAGCCCGATGATGAACACCATGATCCACAAGACCGCTGTCGAGGAGACGATCAGGAGCCCCGCCTGGCGTGTGGCCTCGCCAAAAAAGCGCAGGACGCGAAGGCTCCACACGTCACGCACGACGCGACCGGTGAACTGACCGATCTCACCTGCAGAGGCAAGCCACTCGCGCGCGGTTGGGGTCGTTTCGGTCATCGGACGGTGATGATGTTGGGGTGGGTGGCGAGCAGTACCTGCGTGAAGGCGTAGTTGAACGAGCCGAACGCGATGAACGAAGCGACGACAGCCTGGTTCACGGCTCGTCCCACACCCTCCGCACCTCCGGAGGCGGTCATGCCCTTGTAGCAGCAGATGATCGCGATGATCGCCCCGAACACGGCCGTCTTCAAGCTCGAGCCCCACAGATCAGTGGTGGAGGTGTTGTTGAAAAAAGTCGCCCAAAAGGGTCCCAAAGGCTGCCCGTGGACGATGGCGGCCAAGATCCCACCGAACAGGCCAAACAGGATCGCGTAGATGTTGAACAGCCCGGTGACAAGCATCAGCGCAAGAAAGCGCGGTACCACCAGATTCTTGACCGGGTCCACACCCAAGACCTGCAGAGCGTCGAGCTCCTCACGGATCTTGCGCGCGCCCAAGTCCGCTGTGATCGCCGTGCCAGCTGCTCCCGCGAGCATCGTCGCTGTGATGAGCGGGCCGATTTCGCGCACGACGATCACGCAAAAGAAGCCGCCGAGGCGATCGAGTGAGCCCAGGACTGTGAGGAAGTTCGCCGCCTGCAAGCCCGGAGCACCGTAGGAGATCGCAAAGGTGGACAACAGCAACGGTAGCCAGCAGACCCGTAGCGCGAACAGGAACTGCCACACGAACTCGCCGCCATATGGATAGGGCGGCATGACCACAGCGGAGACCGTCTTGCCGGCGAGGATCATCATGTCCCCGACTTCCTCGAGCAGGTTTCTCGCCGGAAGCAGAGCCCGGGTGAGCAAAGCACCCCCCCAACCTGCGTCTCCCGACACGCCGGGAGACGGCGTGTCGAGGTGGCCAGACGCCGTGCTCTGACTCGACTCGCCGGCACCCGCGCCGCCCAACTCCCGGTGACCCAACCCACCCATAGAAATAGTGTACTAGTTCACTAGCACTTTATGTTTTGGACATGGAAGCGACTAATGTGGAGTACATGGCAAGAGACGACCATCGCGATAGGGGGCCGTCAGATGCACCTGCCGAAGCCCGCTCCCGACGAGCGCCCTCGCGCCCGTCGAGCAACCTTGCGGCTCGTGACCACGTACCGGCTGGCAATTCTGTGCAAAGCCCACCCGTTGTGGCGCTCGAGCTGGACGACCTGAAGATCGACCGCGCCGGGGAGATCCCGATCGGTGTGCAACTCGCGTGGGCGCTGCGGGCAAGAATCGGCGACGGGCGACTGATTGCCGGCCAGCGCCTGCCAGGGCTACGCGAGCTGGGCGAGATGCTGGGGATCAACGCCAATACGGCGCGGGCCGTGTATCAGCGCTTGGAGCAAGAGGGCTTGATCGACAGCCGCCAAGGCACCGGCACATTCGTGGCGAGCGTCACGCAAGAGCCCTCGGCCGTCGGCCAGATCGCCGCCGACGCCGCACAGCAGGCACGTATGACAGGCGTCGACCCGCGCGAGGTAGCGGCCGCGCTGTACGTGACGGCCGAGCCGCAGGCGGACGCAACCGCACAGGCCACCGAACGACGCAGGGAGCTGCGCAGTCAGATCGCGGCCCTGGAGCAGACGCTCTCAGAGATACAGGCGCGTCATCCCGGATTGATCCCGGCACCGTCCAGGCCCCCTAGACACGCCGGGCCACGCCTGCTGAGCGCCAAGGAGCTCGAACGAGTGCGTACCGAGCTTGTGCGACGGCTGGCGGCAGCCGAGCCGCTGCTCGAGACACAGGCAGAGGAGGATCGCAGACGGGCGCCCGCGCAGGCGCGCGCGAAGGAGGGCGTCGGCCGACCCAAGGCGCAAACTGCCAATACAGGGGTCGGTACACAGGCCGCAGCGAAGAAGATCAAGCCGGCCGGAGCTAAGAAAGCAGCAAATCCTCGCCCGAGCACCCGTCCTTCCACCGCCTGACCGGGAGCTCCTCGTGGCCAGGTAGCCCTGTGGCCTGCTCGGAAGCGCTCTGGCCTGGGTCGGAAGCCTCTTTGAGTTAGAGCCACTCATTCCGATGAGCGTCATCCCGACGAGCATTCGCCTGTCCCAACCATGCGCCCCGCACCACCGAGAACCTGAGCGACCGTGGCGTTGGCGACCCCGTAGCCCCCGCGGGGTCCACCACCCGTGGTGGAGGCAAAGACCGTAGTGAGCACGCGCCCGTCGCGATCGACGAGCGGGCCGCCGGAGTTGCCAGGACGAACCAAGCCTCGCAAGGGCGTGAGCAGACGCGCCACGGGCCCGCGACCATAGGCATCGTCGGTGATGATCTTCTGCATTGTGCCGATGCGCCCGGGCTGGGCGTCGAACGGACCGTTCTCCGGATATCCCAAGATCGCGCCGCCTCGCCCGGAAGCGGGTGTGGGGTCGAATGCCAGCGAAGGCAAGCTCAGGCCGGGCACCCGCAAGACGGCGATGTCATCGGTGGGATCGAACGCGACCGCATAGGCGCTCATCTCCGGTTCGTGCCCGCCAACCTCCACGGTGGTGTCGTGCTCGCCGGCGACCACATGCGCGTTGGTGATCACGATTCCGGGCCGAGCGACCCATCCGGAGCCCTCTATCGCCAAGCCGCAGGCTGTGCCGAGCACGCGCACGACGCTGCGGGAGGCCGCCCTCACTCCAGGGTTGCGATCAATCGCCCGCGGGGGCGCGGACACACCGGGAAGCGGACCGGATATCGAAGGTAGGGGATCCAGGCTCGCTAGCACGTTCAAGATCGGCCCAGTGGGCGGCAACAACTGGTTGAGCTCGCTCAAGATCGCCGAACGCTGGATATCGGCTCGTAGTTGAGGCGTTGAAGCGGTCTCCAAGACCACGGCGGCAAGGATCCACGCAATCGCCAAGCCCAAGGCCGCGCTGAGCAAGGCACCCAAGACGCCGTCGAGCAGGCCCAGCCCCGGAAAGGCGAGTACGCGACGGAGCTTCAAGCCCACCCCCTCAAAGCCGGTGGCCAGGATGGCCCCGGCGATCAAAGCGCCGATCAGGCCAAATGCTGGTGCATAGACCGAAGCGGATCCCTTCGGTACGAGTAGAGGACCCAAGCGAGTTCCGATGAATGAACCAATGGCGAAGCCGCAGAAAGAGAGCACAGCGACAATGAAGCCTCGCCGGAAACCGAACAGCGCGAGCAGGGCAGCGAATGCGACGATGATCCAATCGAGCCGTGTCACTGCTCATGTTCTACCGTCCCGAGCTGTGAACACCTCCAATGCGCACGGTCGAAGCGGCTCAGATGCGCATTCTCGGCGCACACGGCGCGCCGTACCTGTGATGGCGCTCGCTGCGATCGCGTTCCTCGTGGGGGCGATCGTGGGGTCTGGCCATCACAGCTCCGCACAGCAAGGGGTGGCCGAACAATTCGCCAAAGCCTGGGTGGACGGTGACTACGCCACCATGTACGACGATGTAACCCCAGCCGTGCAACTGAGGATCTCGGCAAGCGAGTTTGCCGCTGCGTATAGAGAGGCTGCGCGCACCGCGACCGAGAGCAGCCTGCGAGTGACAGGGCCCGCACGCCGCCAACAAGGAGCCTTCGTGGTGCCTATGCATGTGGGCACTCGCCTTTGGGGCACCCTGACCGAGGGACTGCGCGTGAGGGTGGCCATCACCCCTGCCGGCCCCAGGGTGATGTGGTCGCACGCCCTTGTATTCCCGGGCTTGCGGACAGGAGAGTCGCTGAGCAGAAACATGACCTTGCCGCCCCGCGCGGCCTTGCTCGCCCGCGACGGGTCGGTGTTGGCCGATGGCCAGGCAAGCGAGGCCGGGGTGCGCAACTCGCCGCTCGGCAGAGCGGCCGCCTCGGTGGTCGGAGAAGTCGGCCCCGTCCCGAGCTCGCGTCTTAGCGAACTGCAGGCCCAGGGGGTGCCGACTCAAGCGATCGTTGGCACGAGCGGACTGGAGCTGGCGCTTGACGAGCAGCTGCGCGGCAAGCCCGGCGGTCAGCTCTTGGCTGGTGAGCGCGTGCTGGCCAGCGCTCTACCGAAGGCAAGCCCGCCCGTGCACACAACCATCTCCCCTGGCCTGCAGAAGGTGGCTGTAGAAGTGCTTGGCGGACAGCTCGGCGGAATCGTCGCCTTGAACCCGGCAAACGGCGAGATCCTGGCGGTGGCAGGCATCGGCATCGACGATCTGCAACCCCCGGGATCGACCTTCAAGATGGTGACGCTGACCGCGGCGTTGGAAGCCAAAGCGGCCAGCGAGAAAAGCGTATTCCCCTATGCGACCTCAGCCACGCTGGACGGTGTGAAGCTGGAAAACGCGAATGGAGAGTCGTGCGGAGGCAGCTTGGCACTCGCGTTCGCGGTGTCGTGTAACTCGGTGTTCGCTCCGCTTGGGGTCAAGGTGGGAGCGCCCCGCCTGGTACAGACGGCTGAAGGCTTCGGCTTCAACCACGCATCGGGTGTAGAGGGAGCTGTCGAGAGCACGCTTCCCCCCGCCTCCCAGATCCAAGGCGAACTTGATGTCGGCTCGACTGCGATCGGGCAGGGCCAAGTACAGGCGTCGGCGCTTCAAATGGTCACTGTGGCAGCCACGATCGCAGACGGCGGACGGCGCCCGACACCTACATTCGAAGCTCACCATACGTCACGGCCGCGCGTGATGAAGGCAGCGACCGCAAGGACAGTCAGACGCTTGATGATCGGAGTCGTGCGCGAAGGGACGGGCACCTCTGCGGCCATTCCGGGAGTCGTGGTAGCCGGTAAGACGGGCACTGCCGAACTGGGGACCCCGAACTGCGCTAACGCGCACGAACATGACTCCGAAGACAAAGAAGGTTCCGGCGAAGACGAAGCCGAAGACAAGCAAGGCGAAGAAAATTGCTCAGGCAGTAAAGACCCGCAGAACACGGACGCCTGGTTTGCGGCATTTGCGCCAGCCTTGAAGCCGCGGATCGCGGTTGGAGTGCTACTCGTGAAAGACGGAGCTGGCGGCGAAACGGCCGCACCCGTCGCCAGGCAGGTGCTCGAGGCGGGACTCGGCTAAGCACGGGCGGGACTGGGTTAAGCACGTTGCGCTCCAGCACGTTGCTGCTCCTCCGCGCGCGCGTGCACGCGCGCGAGTCACCCCCAAATCGAGACACCCCAACCAGCCATGCCCGCACAGCCACGGGCCGGGGTGTGGACGGCTCCTTAGACGTCCAGCTCGGCCGAGGCCGTTTGCGAAGGATCGAGAGGGTCGACGATCTTCAGCTCGAGCGGCCTGTTGTCGAGCGAGACGATCTTGATCTTGTAGAGCAGGAGCGCTCCCTGCGTAGGACCGTTGGCAGCCACCGTGTTGAGTGCCGGGATACGAGATTTGGCGGCCAAGAGGCCACCGCGGTAGGCGAATTCGTTGGTGAGCCCCGGGACGACCGGGCGGTAGACATTCTGCTGGGTGTCGGTGATCGTGAAGTTGGTGGCCGCGAGATGGGGCGTGGAGCTGTTGTTGTAGACCTGCACGAAGACACCAAACCACTCCTCCCCCGGCCGTAGAAGGCGCTGCGCGGGTGTGAGGCCCGTCAGATAGGCGGCATCCTCGGTGTCGTAAGGATTGAGCTCGCGCGAGAGCTGGACCTCGTAGACCAGGGGGCCCACGTTCAGATAGGGCGCGTTCTGGCCGGACTCACCAGCGTAAGTGCCGGTCGTGACACGCGTGTGCGAGTCGTCCGAGCAGGCACTCAAGGCCAGGACGGCCGTCAGCAAGAGCGCCGCCAGAGCAAGCTTGCCGAGCGGGCGAAGGCCGCTGTACGGACGGTGTGTGACGAAGGGTCTGGCCATGCGAGCGGGCAGTTTATCCGCCGGCGAGGGTGACGCGCTCTCCGCGACCTTCGCCTGCCTCCAGGATCGAGCGCAGCCGGCGCATGGCCTTCTCGTTCTTGCGCTTCAGCCATGAGCGACCACCAAACGCCTCGAGGATCCGGTCGGACAAGACCGACGTTTCGGTCTCGAGCGTGAACTGGACGCGCGTAGCCCCACCCGGCGCAGGGGCGAGCTCGTAGACCCCGAGCGTGCGGATGCGGTTGGTCTTGCCGGTGCGACCCACCTCGACGATCCGGTGGGGCCGGGCGACCTCGGTGAATGTGGAGTCCCCCCAGCTAAAGCGGTTGCCGGGGGCCTTCACACGAAAGCGGGCCCCGGCGCCACGCCCGATCGAGTTCTCTCTGGTCAGGTGCCAGTCCACGAGGTAGTGGTCGGTGAACTCGGGGTGGTTGGCGATGTCCTGCAGGTAGTCGAAGACCTGCTCGCGCGGAGCGCTGATGACGATCGAGACCGTGACTGGGTGCACGGCGCGGCAGTTTATTGACTGCTCAAGCGGCGCGCGCGGTGAGCCGCACCGTATGACCCAGCTCGCTATGGCGCACTATCTCGGTGAGCAGAGGAGCGCTGCGACGCAACTGACGGCACAGCTCACAGACGATTCCGGAGGGACGCTCATAGACGTGGACGCGCTCCCCGACGAGCGGGGTGCGCTCGCAGTCAACGCAGCGATGGCGGTCGGCCGTGAGCGATCCGACGCCACGCTGCAGGAGGTAGCGCTCGAGCTGCTCTACGTCGTTGTGAGGAGAAGCCATGGTGGGTAGGTTCGCCGCACGCGGATCGGCTCCTCCCGGGAGCGGTGCGGTTCTGATGCGATCTTCAGTGATCTTTCGGTGCGAATCGTTTGGATGCCGATTTGGTGGGGTAGGCTCGAACTATGCGATTGAGAGCGTCCATTGAGAGTGCGCCCAAGCCCCGGCCGAAGCTCGCTTGACACCCTGGCTATGATTGCCACCAGATTCCACCCTGCAGAAAGTTCCCGACCGTCCGGGAACGCGAGGAAGGGGAAAAGCGGCATGGAGTCACATACTTCGGGCACGATGGCAGGCAGCGGATCGTTCAGGTGCCAGAGATGCGGATATATCCTGACCCTGACTTCGCTCGATGCGCTGCGCGATTGCCCTGATTGCGGCAGCCACGACTTCGTGAGGGCATCGCTGTTCAATGCGGCCCCCGCCATGGGCAGAGTCTCACCGCGAGCCCACTCGCAAGAGACCCACGAGTGGGTGACGCGAACCCGTGAAGAGCTGAGAGAGCCGGGCGAGTATGTGCTCTACGAGGACGGCGAGGAGACGAAGACGGTAGCGCTCACGCGCGAGTGGACGCGGATCGGGCGCAGCCTTGCGGCCGACGTGCGCTTCGATGACCCAACCGTATCGCGACGACACGCACTTGTCGTGCGTCAAGCCGACGGCGTGAGGGTGCTCGACGACCGCAGCCTCAACGGCGTATTCGTGAACGGCGAGCGCGTGGAGTGGCGGGCGCTCCACGACGGGGACGAGATTCTTGTGGGGCGCTACTGCCTGACGTTCGTGAGCGTGCCCGCGCAGGCAATCGAGCAGGAGGACTCTGAACGAGTCCGTACGCTCGGCTAAGCAATACGCCGAGGAAGCCCATTCCCCGTACTATCGGCCGCAATGGCTCAGACGATCGCTGTGCTCTCGCAAAAGGGGGGCACCGGCAAGACGACGACAGTGCGCACGCTCACCGACGTGCTTCGGCGAGTCGAGGTGAAGACGCTCGCAGTTGACCTCGACCCGCAAGGCAATCTGTCGGACTACTTCGACGTGCCACCCGACAACGAGCCGACGATCGCCGACGTGCTCGCGGGCAAAGCCGAGGCTCGCGAGGCGGTCTACAAGGGCGTGATCCCGGCAAGCTTGAACCTGGCAGAGACGGAGCTAATGCTGGGTGGGAAGATCGGCCGGGAGATGACCTTGCGCCGGGCCTTGGCCGATGTGCAGGGAGATTATGAGGTCGTACTGGTGGACTGTCCGCCCTCGCTGGGACTGTTGACCGTGAACGCACTGGTCGCCGCCGACTACGCGCTCGTGACCGCTGAGGCCCAGTACTTCGCGCTGCAAGGGGTGGAGCAGGCTTTGGAGGTGATCGAAGTCGCCAGGGACAGCCTCAACGACGAGCTGGAGCTGGTGGGGGTGCTGCTTAACCTGGCCGATATGAGAACGGTGCATTCCCGCGAGGCGAAGGCATCGCTACAGGAGCGATTCGGGGAGAAGGTGTTCGAAACGACTGTGCGCTCCTCGATCGCGTATGCCGAGTCAGCGGAGCGGGCAGTCTCCATCGTCGACCACCGTCCCGACCTGGGCTCCGACTATGTGACTCTTGCCGGCGAACTGCTGGAGCGCCTTCCGGGCATGCAGGATGCCCGCGCCCGCTTGGCCGAGCTCGGCTGAGGAGGACCGCCATGGTTGCATTGAGAAGGACTGCCCTGGTGGCGTCGCCTTTACGCGCGCGCGCATAGGCACCTCTTTTTGCACAACAAAACCCCCGGCGCCGCCCGCCAATGCGCAGCGGGTCAACCGGCCAGCTGGGGCGTGGGCTCGCCCCGTTCGATCCGGCGGCGCTCGGTCGAGGCGACCATTTCGAACTCGGGGATGCAGGAGCCGCGCTTGAGCGATGAAGGGGCGAATGCACGTGCCAAGCGTCCGGAGGCAAGCGCAGCGGTGCAGGCAGCACGCTGAACACTCGTATAAGACAAGCCGTAGAGCTCGCGTACCCGTGCAGGCAAAGAGCCGAGCATGACGAGATCGTGCAGGCGCTTGCCGAGCTGGCGATTGGCCGGCATCGGGATCTCAAAAGCCGAGGCGTAGCCTATAAGGCGGGCCTCCTCGGTCAGGTAGAGGTCTTGGCCTGCCAGCTGGCCCTCGTACCAGAGACGGTATTCGCGATGAGTCTGGGGAGCCCCCGAAAGAGGCATCTTGAATAGCTCGGCGAAGCGCAAGTAGTCCTGCCACAGGGCTTCGCGCTCGTCTTCTGTGAGTCGCCTAACGAGCCGGTCATAGAACCATTCCGCCGAGTCGGCTATGACCGCGACCGTCCACAGCATCAAGTCAGGGTCGAATGCCGAGTAGGGCGTGCCGGCGGGATAGTGGGCCCCAGCGTCCTCGGGCAAGGTCCCGACGACACGCTCATGCATGCCGTCGACCATGGCCAGGACGCGATCGGCCTCGGCGAACGTGCCGAAGAAGACGGCCTCGAACATGCCGCCAGTGTGGGTTATCCGGCGGAAAGGCATGCGCTTGTTGCGGGTGTGAAGGCTCGTGCCGACATAGTTGAGCGGCTTGATCGCGCCTACGCAGAGCCCACGCTGGCCGTACATGAGCCCGACAGCCTTCTCTTCGTGGACTGCCCGCAGCATCGAGCGCCCACGCGGGAAATAGCCTCCGTCGGCACCGTCGATTGAGTCCTTGGCATATGAAGTGTGCGTGCTCACCGGCTACAACTCTCCCACATAAGCACCCTGGGCCTCAAACGGGGCTCGCATCAAGGTAGCCCATCCCTCGATCTCCGCGCTCAAGGCCTCGACGACGGCGCCCGTCTGCTCGTAGAAGCACCAGATGAGCACGGTGGGCCCTGCGCCGGAGATGGTCGCCCCCAGCGCGCCCAGGTCACGTGCCCGCAGGACCAAGTCATAGGAGCGGGGAAAAAGGTGCGAGCGCCGCTGCTCGTGCAGGTTGTCGTGCAGCCCCCTGGCGACGAGGTCCCAGTCGCCCCGAGCGAGCCCCAAGGTGAGCAAGGCGCCATGGGCGACGTTGAAGACAGCCTGATCGATCGGCACCTCGGCGGGGAGTGCTAGGCGCGCCTCGCTCGTGCGCACCGGCTGCTCGGGGACCACCGCCAAAGCCTCGAGGCCTGTGGGTGGCTCGAAACGGAAGGCATCGTTGTCAGCGCATATGACGAAGCCACCGCGCAGAGCCGCGGCGACATTGTCGGGATGACCCTCGAGAGCACTCGCGCACGCGAGCAGGTCGACATCGAGCTCGAATAGGTGATCGGCGGCGAGCAAGCCGGCGACGATCGCCGCGGCACTCGAGCCGAGACCGCCGGTGAGCGGGATCTCAGAGGAGATCCGGAAGGTGAAGTCATCAGCTGGGTGCAGGCTCTCGAAAGCCCTGACACATAGGTTGTCGCGGCCGCGAGGCACATCCAAGGCGCTCTCTACAGCAAACTCGCCCGTCTCGATCACCTCGAGCTCGAGGTGCAAGCCGAGCGCCGCCGCGAAGCAGTCGAAGCCGGGGCCGAGGTTCGCCGAGGAGGCGGGGGCGCGAACGACCCGCCTACGGATCACCCAGGACCGCCTCTTCGATCGCGCCGATATCGGCTTGACAGGAGATCACCTTGCCGCCGTTGTGCTCGATCGCGGTCTGGGGGTCCTTGATGCCACGGCCGGTGAGCACGCACACGATCTGCTGGGCGCCATCGGCCCCGTACTTGAGCAGACCGGCGACCGATGCGGCCGAGGCAGGCTCGCAGAACATGCCTTCCTTGGAGGCCAGCAGACGATAGGCCGTGAGAATCTCGGCGTCGCTGACGGAACGTATCTGTCCCCCGGACTCCGAGGCCGCGGCAAGCGCATCTTGGCCGCGCACGGGATGACCGATGCGGATCGCAGAGGCCACCGTTTCGGGGTGCTCTACCGGTTGCCCGGTAACCAAGGGCGCGGCGCCTTCAGCTTGGAAGCCAAACATCTTCGGAGTGGCCCCCATCTCGCGGAAGCCGCGCCAGTAGGAGGTGATATTGCCTGCATTGCCAACAGGGATGCAGAGCGCCTCGAGCTCCCCGTCCAAGTCCTCGTGGATCTCGAATGCAGCCGTCTTTTGGCCTTCGATGCGGAATTCGTTGACCGAGTTGACGAGCACGATCGGATGGGACTCGGCGAGCTCTCGCACAAGCTTCAAGGCCTGATCGAAGTTGCCGGCCAAAGCAATAACGCGGGCGCCATGGATCAATGTCTGGGCCATCTTGCCTTCGGCGATCTTGCCGTCGGGCACAATCACAGCGCAAGTCATACCCGCGCGCGCAGCATAGGCAGCGGCACTACCTGCAGTGTTCCCTGTGGAGGCGCAGATCACGGCCTTAGCGCCGTCGCGCACGGCTGCGGACACCGCGCAAGTCATGCCGCGATCCTTAAACGACCCCGTCGGATTTGCTCCCTCCAGCTTGAGGCGCACCGAGGCCCCGACCATCTCCGAGAGCACAGGCGCACGCAACAGAGGCGTCGATCCCTCTTGGAGGCTCACGATCGGATCGCCATCCTCGAAGGGGAGATGGTCGCGGTAGCGCTCGATCAAGGGAACGTGGCTCTTGGACATGGAAATGGCGTTGCTCACATGAACTCCTCTTCTATTACACGTATGGCGCGCGGGGTTGAGCGCAGGAAGTCGAGCGCGGCGATCCGTTTCAAGGCTTCGCGCAGGCGGGTCTCGGGCAAAGGATGAACGACCATCACCAGGCGGGCATGCTCGCCCAAGCCATGCTGGACGACCGACTTGATCGAGGCGCCCTGCTCTCCGAGCACCTGTGCGACCGCTGCGAGAGCGCCGGGGCGATCGGCCATCTCCATGTGGATGTAGAAGCCGCTCTCGACGTCCAACACGAGCGGCAAAGGATCGACCGGCGAGGCAGGCACAGCCGGCGGGAGCATTGTGCTTACCAAGTCGCCGAGCACGGCAGAGGCTGTCTGGCGCCCGCCCGCACCAGGACCGGACATGGTGATCTCGGTGATCGCCTCGGACTCGACGGTGACAGCGTTGAAGGGACCATTGACCGAAGCCAGAGGGTGCCCTGAATAGAGAAAAGCGGGATGCACACGCACCGAGAGACCGCCGTCGCGCCGCTCGGCGGTGCCGATCAGCTTGAGACCGAGCCCAAGCTCGCGCGCGTATTGGAGGTCGTCGGTCTGGAGGTGCTCGATTCCCTCGTAGGGCACCTCGTCGATGTGGACGGGTGTGTTGAAGGCGAGTCGCGCGAGGATCGCCATCTTGGCGGCAGCATCGCGACCGGACACGTCCTCTGAGGGGTCAGCCTCGGCGAAACCCAAGCGCTGAGCCTCGAGCAAGGCCTGGGCATAGCTGGAGCCACGGGTCATCTCGCTCAAGATGAAATTGGTGGTGCCGTTGACGATCCCGTGGACGCGCTCGACATGAGCACCCGCCAAAGACTCAGCAAGCACGCGTATGACCGGCACGACGCCCGCAACGGCCGCCTCAAAGCGCAACTGGGCGCCACCCGCGCGTGCGGCCTCGAACAGCTGCTCGCCGTGCTGGGAGAGCAGCTGCTTGTTGGCGGTCACGACGTGCTTGCCGGCCGAAAGCGCGGCCAATACGTAAGCGCGAGCCGGTTCGATCCCCCCCATCAGCTCGACGATCGTGTCAGAGCTGTCGAGGATCTCCGGGAAGCTGCCCCGACTGGTGGTGAGAGTGCCGCTCAGGACTGGCCGAAGTCCAGTGAGCCGCTCGATCTCGGGGGAACGCTCCTCGAGCAAGGTGGCGAAGGCCGAACCGACCGTGCCATGGCCGAGCAGACCGATGTTGAAGGCACGCGTGGCCGCGGCAGTGGCGGGGGTAGCCGCTATGGGCGATTTCACCGGCGCGAGCGACCCACTCGGCGAGACCTCGGCCCCAGTGACCCCGCTCGAAGGCGTTTCGCTAGCTGACATCGCGGCCCGTGAGGTCGTGGAAGCTCTCACGACGGACCACAACGCGCGCGTCGCCGTCTTTGCAGAACAGTACTGGCGGGCGCGGTACGCCGTTGTAGTTGCTTGCCATCGCGAACCCGTAAGCGCCGGTCGCGGGCGTGACGATCACATCGCCCGGCCGGGGGTCCGCAAGGAAGGCTTCGCGCACGATCACGTCGCCAGACTCGCAGTGCTTGCCCGCGAGCACGCAAGGTGTAGCGCCGGACTGGCCATCGCCTGCGCCGAGCGCACGGCCGGCCGCCCCGGCCGAGTCGAACCGATCGGCCAAGTGCGCTTCGTAGGTGGCGCCGTAGAGCATGGGGCGCAGATTGTCGGACATGCCCCCATCCACCGCCACCCAAGTGGACACATTGTGCTTGACCGACTCCACCGTGTAGAGAGTGAGCCCCGCGTTCGCGGTGAGGGCACGCCCCGGCTCGACCAAGATGCGCTTGCCAGAGTCGATGCCCGCCTCGTGGGCAGCGCCGATGAGCGCACCCACCCACTCCTCGATCTCAGGTGGGTGCTGAGCTTCGGTGTAGGCCACGCCAAGACCGCCGCCGAAGTCATAGATTGAAAACCCACCCACCCGATTGCCGATGCGGGCCAAAGCCGCTGCCTCGCGCCGAAACGGCTCGAGCTCCAGGAGCTGGGAGCCGATGTGGGCGTGGATGCCTTGGAGGCTCAAGCCGGGGACTTCCCGCACACGGTCGATCGCGGCGGGCAGATCGGCCATCGAGAACCCAAACTTGGAGTCGGCCTGACCGGTGGAGATCTTCTCGTGCGTGTCGCCGCGCACGTCGGGAGTGGCCCGGATGAGCACCTCTTGGGATGACCGGGTCGCATGCGACCCGGTCCCGACCGGCGCATGCGCCGGTCGGCCAGTCGGCGCATGCGCCGACTGGTCAGCATCAGCTCGAGAAGCATCTCGGTCCGGCCGCTCGCTCGATGACGGGCCAGCATCGGTGAGCCTCGCCAAACGCTCGATCTCATCGAAGTTATCGATCACGATCAAGCCGATCCCGTGCTCCAAGGCCATCCGCAGCTCGGCCTCGGCCTTGGCGTTGCCGTGCATCAAGATCCGCTCGGGCGGAAAGCCCGCGTTCAAAGCCAGGTGGAGCTCGCCACCGGAGGCCACGTCGCACCAGAGCCCCTCTTCGGCGAACAGGCTAAGCACCGCGGTGCAAGGAAATGCCTTGGAGGCGAACACCACATGGAAGTCCTCATGGCCGGCCTCGCGACCAGCCTGCACGAATGCCCTCGCCCGCGTCCGCAAGTCATCCTCGGCGACCACATAGGCAGGCGTGCCAAACTCGCGAGCCAAGTCGATCGTGTCGCATCCGCCCACCTCGATGTGGCCGCGCTCGTTGAGGCGGCTTCCCAAGGGGAACACATGCGAAAGGCTCGTGCCTATAGCCATGCCGAGATTATGGCGCTTCACCTGGGACGGAACTCGGCGCCCCACACGCGCGGGCTTCTTTTGAACAGCAGGCTAACTTCATGCAGTGGACGCGCGCGCACGCGCAGGGCGCTCCGAAATGGAAACACCACCCCCACCCCCCGGCGCCGCCCAACCGCCCCGACGAGCCATCACAAACAAGATCACCACGCCGATCACCATCAAGACAACGCTCTCCAATTGGGGGGCAGTCAAGCCGGCCAAGACCTCTTTGTTGCGTCTGACGAACTCCACGAGCAAACGCTCCAGGCCGCTGAAGACCAAGTACAACCCGAGCACCACCCCCGGGCGCACGCGATCGCGCAGCTTCCACAGGAAGTAGGCGAGCAGGCACATGGTGAGGGTCTCGTAGATCGGCGTCGGCTGGACCGTCACGCCGGGCGGCGTGGGCACAGTCCCGTGCGGATAGCCCATCGCCCAGGGCAGTTTGGAGGCGATCCCATAGTCACCGTCGCCCGAGACCTGGCAGCCGATCCTGCCGATGCCATAGCCCAAGGCGAGCACGGTCACGCACATGTCGAAGGTCACGAGATTGAACATGTCGCGCCAGCGCATCCAGGCGATCACCGCGATCGCACCGCCGATCGCACCGCCGTACCAGACCAGGCCCGACCCGGAGAAGATCGAGCCGAGCAGATCGTGCTTGACCTGCGAATAGTTCTGGATCACGAAGTAGGCCCTCGATCCGACCAGGCCCCCGATTAGCGCTGCGAACACGATCTCATAGGACCAATCGACCGGCTTCTCGAGCTCGCGCAGGCGCCGCGCGATCACGAAACCACAGGCAAGGAAGCCGAGCGCGAACGTAACCCCGAACGTCTTGATCGAGATCCCGAGCAGGTGGACTTCGGGCTTCACCGGAACTCTCGCGCTGAGGGCGTTCGCATCGGGCGGACTCTACGCCACAGGCGTTCGCGACCTCACCGATCCAAGCATCGCGTGGGACTCATCCACCACGCCGTGGGGACTCACCCGTCACACCGTGGGGACTCCCGCATGACAGCGTGTGCGGCGGGGTCGGGGTGCGCTTCTGCGACAATCAAGCTAATGGCAAAGCGACACTCTGACTTCGGCAAAGATGGCGGCTTGCAGGCGCGGATGCTCTTGACGATGTTCCTGCTCGGCGTGGTCTATGTGGTGTTCGTGGGCGCCCTGTTCGCTGCGGGCGCGGCGGCGGGGGTCATCGTCGTGGTCGCCCTGTTCATGCTGGCCTTGCAGTTCTTCGCCTCCGACAAGATCGCCCTCTCGACGCTCGGCGCCAAAGAGGTCACACCTGAGGAAGAGCCCGAGCTGCACGGCATCATCGAGCGGCTCTGCGTGCAGGCGGACCTGCCCAAGCCGAGGGTATTTGTAATGGACACGCCGATGCCCAATGCATTCGCAATGGGCCGCTCTCAAAAGAAGGCGACCGTGTGCGCCACGACGGGGATCTTGCGAATGCTCGACACGGCCGAGCTCGAAGGCGTGATGGCGCATGAGCTCACCCACGTGATCAACCGCGATGTGATGGTCATGACGATGGCGAGCTTCTTCGCCTCACTCGCGGCCTTGATTGCCCAGTTCACGCTGTTCTTCGGGGGCGGCTTCGGCGGCGGCTACAACCGCAACAGAGAAGAACAGGGGGGAATCATGCTCGTACTGCTGGTCTCGGTGCTCGTGTACGCGATCTCCTTCCTGCTCTTGCAAGCGCTCTCGCGCTACCGCGAGTTCGCCGCCGATCGCGGCTCGGCCGTGCTCACAGGTAGACCCAGCGCGCTCGCCTCGGCGCTCCTGAAGATCAGTGGCACGATGGAACGTATCCCCAGCCAGGACTTGCGCAAGGCCGAAGGCATGAGCGCCTTCTTCATCATCCCCGCTAGGACGAAGCAGTCCTTGATGAACATCTTCTCAGACCATCCTTCGCTCGAGAAGCGCCTGGACGCGCTCAGCCGGCTGGAGTCCCAGCTACAGAGCGCCGCCTAGAGACGTGGGTCTCAGAGACATCCTGACCGGCCGTCACGAGGTCAAGGGCCCAGCGCCCGACCGCCTGTTCGCTATCTCCACGGCCTACATAGCGCTGCAAACGGAGCACCAGATCGAACCGGCGGGAGCTGCCGCGATCGTCTTCCAAGCTCTGCAGACGGGCGAGTTCGAAGGCGTAATCAAAGACATGGAAGAAGTGGTGGTGGCCACCGGCGGGGAGAACAACACCCAGGTCCACACCGAGGATGACCAGTTCGGCTATCGCTGGATGGTCTTGAAGGACGGAGAGATCGAAGACTTGGCAGTGGGCATAAATGCCGTGAGCGGCTCGATCGAGACCGCCGGCCACGGCGAGCGACTCTTGTGCGCCGTGTTCGCATTCAAGGACGCCAAAGGGCACAAGCTCTACTTCATCTACAACTACAAGCGCGGCTTCTGGTACCCGTTCGTGCCGGCCTCGGGGACCACCACGTCAAGTGCGACCCAAGCGACTGGCCGCTCGACCGAGCGTGAGCTACAGCTCAAGGCCCAGATGGCCTCCGAGCTGCCAATCGAGCCCGAACTAGAGCGCTGGTTCCCCCTCTGGGGCATTCCTATCTAATCGTCAGTCGGGGATTAGGCCCTCGCCTGTGAACTCCTCGGCGGCTTCGGACAGGGTGATGTCGTCGGGAGGCAAGATCAGGTCCGAGGTCTCGATCTCCTCGTCGCCGATCAGCGACCCGTTGGCTCGCACGAAGTCGAGCAGTTCCGAGAAGGCCGCTTTGAATGCTGTCTCATCGCCCGCATTGATCGCCGTGAGCACGCTCGAGTCGAGCTCGTTGAGAGCACCATGAAGCCCATCGTCCAGCCGGTACTGGTCCTCGCCTGAGATACGCACGATCATGCCGACTGCTCCTTGGACTCGTCGGCTTCGGCCGGCGCGCTCTCGGGGCCCGATCCGAGTTGCCCAACTCCATCACCAGCATCACCTGCCCCGAGTTCGCCCTTCATCTTGGCGAGATCATCGTCCACCGCCGATTTGCTCGAGAGCGATTTCAGCTGGCGATCGATGTCGTCTTCTCCGGGGCCGAGAGCCGTGACATCGTCGAACGTACCGGCCGCCTCGAGCTCAGAGACCGCATCGGCACGGGCTCTCATGTTTTCGGTCTTGTCCACCGCGCGTTGCATGGCGAGGCCGACGTCGGCCATCTGCTCCCCCACTCCGGTGGCCGCTTCGGAGATCTTGACCTGCGCTTCGGCCGCCGAGTACTGGGCCTTGATGACCTCCTTCTTGGTGCGGAAGGATTCGATCTTGGCGCGCAGCTTCTGCTCGGAGTCGGTGAGCTTCTCCTGCTGGGCTTCAAGTTCCGTGACCTGGGTGTCTAGCGATTGCAGCTCGGTCTGGGCTACGTTCTTACGTTCCAAGGCCGTGCGCGCGAGATCTTCCTTGCCGGCCGAGACCGCCTGGCGCGCCTGGGTGTCGAGCTTGACCACCTGCTGTTGAAGCGACGTCTCCTGTAGCTGCAAGCGCTTCTTGGCGGTCACCACGTCCGCGATGCCCTTCTTGACGTTCTGAAGCTGTTCGACCTGCTTCTGGTAGCTGTAGTCGAGCGTCTCGGCGGGGTCTTCGGCGCGATCCAAGAGCTTGGAGACCTTGGCCTTCACGACGGTTGACATGCGCCCGGTCAAACCGGCCATCTGATCCTCCTGTGGGGGCGGGAACGTGAGCTACAAGCGTAGCCGAGAGCAGCGGCGGGACCCTCCGCCAGTCGGTGGTGTGGCTCGGTGGTGTGGCTATATCCAAAAAGGGGTGCCCTACGCGCGCGCGTAGGGCACCCCTTTTTGCAAAGACCACAATCCTTGCCCCGCAAGCCCAAGCCTCGGAGTCAAGCCCCAAGCCTCGGAGTCGATACCTCTAGAGACTCGTCGGATGACGAACCGCGTAGCCGCCGTTGCCGGGCCGTAGCGGACGCCAACGGGGCCCCTGCTGATTACTGGGGTCATCCGCGGCGCTCGTGTCCAGACGCAAGCCGGCAACGGTCATATAAGCGTGCCCGCCATTGGCAAACACAGTCACCCAGGTCCCCACGCCACCGGAGTCCCAGCCCATGAATTCGCTGGAGTCCATCGGCGTAGCGAGCAGGCTGGCGCCATGCAGCGCAAACGAGACGGTGCCCGAGCAGTCGTAGCCGGGCGAGACAAACGAGGCATGGCCTCCGCCGAAGATGTAGGGCAGGCCGATGATCTGGTTGCCTGTCCAAATGATCTCTTGAACGGATGCCGGCGCCGACATGGGCGCTGCCGCGAGGCCGTTCACAACGCGGGCGGTAGCACCAGGAACCAGCAGCTCGGGCTTGGTGTCAGCCACAACGCCGACCACGCTGCCACCGGTCGCCGAGGTGAGTTCGGCGGGCGTCTGGGGCGCCACATAGGGAACAACCTGGCCTGTGACGGTCTTCTCGTAGACGGGGCCTTTGTAGACCAAGCTCGTGGACTTCGATGTGACGGGAGCCGTATGGCGCTTGGGAGCCGGCTTCGCGGTCGGAGCGGCGCCCCCAGCGGATGTGCCGGGAGCAATGGTGGCGGATGCTCCACCGGCGGAGACTCCACCGGTGGCAGCGAGGGCCGGAGCCGGTGACCCCACCACAATCAGCATGCAGAAAAGCGTTGAGCCTAGGGCTCGCAATCGCACAACAACCTCTTTCGTCGGCCTGCGGGGTTAGCTGACGGGCTAGCGCTGAAAGAGCCTGCGCTTCTCACGGTGTGACCGCGGGATTCGCCCCAACAACTTGGGTCCCCCGTTCCTTGGCTTCTGGCCAAGGACTCGGCGTTATGGGCGGGAAGCTATCAAAGTGCAATGACGGTTGCATGCGGTGGACGACCAGAAGCCTGGTTTCCCCCGCAAAATCGGGGATTGTAAGAACGTTGTTGAAGGACCTTCGAGCCCGAGAGCGAATCTCCTTTGCTTCGTGCCTCAGCGACAGCCGTCGGACGCGGCGGGTAGCGTGACATGGATGCGGACGGGATCCCTACCTTTGGCGGCGCTGGTGGCTGTTTGTCTGTTGAGCGGATGCGGCAAGACGCTGTCGTCGCAGCAGGCAGGGCCTGGTCCCGGACCAGTCGCGGCCGTGAGCGCCCAAGGCGCCGGGGGGCTGTCCACCAAGAACACGACCCGTTTGGGAGGAGCGGACACTGCGACAGACGCGGCCGCCGTGGCGGTGGCTGTATATCCAGGTCTGACTCAAGCCACACGGCCACGGACGGTCGTGATGGTGGACGAGCGCAACTGGCCGGCGGCACTTGCCGCGTCGACCTTTGCCGGCAGCCCCTTGCATGCCCCTCTGATCTTCAGCGAAGGGCAGGCATTGCCCGAAGCGAGCGAAGTGGCGCTCAAGGCGATGAGACCCACGGGAACAGGGGCCTTGGGTACAAGCCCAACCGGTCCCACCCAACGAATACAGGTGATCCAAGTCGGCGCCACAGCCACGCCAGTTGGCTACACGGTGCGCTCACTCGCTGGCGAGGATCCGGCCGCGTTGGCGGTTACGATCGAGCAGACGACGAGCGCCCTGCGCAAACACGTGCCCCACGAGCTGATTGTGACGGCCCCCGAAGCGCCACCGGCGATGACGATGCCAGCCGCTGGCCTGGCCGCACAAACGGCGGCCCCAATCCTGTTCGTCGAACACTCCAGAATCCCACCGGCAACCGCGACCGAGCTGCGACGCCTGAGAAACAGCTCGATCTATGTGGTGGGCCCGAGCAGCGTGGTCAGCCAAAAGACAGCAAGAGAGCTGCGGCGCTTTGGCAGGGTGATCCGCATTGGCGGTCTCACACCGGCGAGCAACGCCATCGCAGTGGCGCGTTTTGCAGACGGGACCTTTGGCTGGGGAGTCGTGGAACCAGGTCATGGGATGGTGTTCGCGAACTCGACCCGGCCACTGGACGGGCCGGCCGCGGCACCCCTGTCGGCAACGGGCGACTACGGTCCACTACTGCTGCTCGAAAGCCCCGACGAGATCCCGGCGACGCTCGGTGGCTATCTCAGCGACCTACAGCCGGGCTCACCGCCGTCGGGGCCCGTGCACGGCGTTTACAATCACGGCTGGGTGATCGGCGACACGAGTGCGGTGTCCGCGAAGACGCAGGCAAGCTTGGATGCACTCCTTGAGATTGCGCCCCGCCCCACGGCCGAAGCCCCGATTTCCTCATCTACGACGTCAACCAGCGAACCAGCACCAACGACGACGGCCAGCGAACCGACACCTACGACAGAACCGTGAGTAGACAGTGAGCCAAGCAGAGAGTCCCAGCCGCATCCTTAAAGAGCATTCCGGCGAAGTGACCGTGGAGGACGTACGCGAGCTGATGGGAGCCTCTACCCCACACTTCGCCCTGCAGCTGCGCAACCGCATCGCTCGCCTGATCTCGGGCCTCCCCGACGGTCACCCCGCACGCCTGGAAGGCGAACGCGAGATCGTACGCTTGGAGCTCTTGGGCGTGGAGGGGGAGACGCGTGGCCAAGACGCCAACGAGGGCGAGCGCCCGATGCCCTCGCTCAGCCTCGGTTAGCGTGGGCTCCGGCTAGCGGCGTGTGCTCAACCTCTGCTAGCGGCGCGGGCGCGAGCGTCGAGAAAGCGCGCACGAAGCAGCCTGAAGAGCAACACGAAGACGGCGATGTCCACGGCGAACATGCCGACGTTCAAGACTTGGGACGGCTTTGCGAGAAGTGAGTATCCGAGCACCACGACCGAGTGCAAGACGATCACGGGCAACAAGGCGAGCAGGAGCGTGTGGGAGCGAAAGCCGCTCGAGTGCTCGCGCCAGGTGACCTCGATCGTGCCCAGGCCGACCGCGGCAATCCCAACCAGCAAGAGCGGGCCACCGGATGAGGGGCCGTGGCGCAGGCGAGAGACAGCCAGGACGAAAGCGATCGTCCCAGCGAGGATCAAGATCTCCGAGAGCGGCAAGGGATGCCACGGGGCATGGGGACGCTCCCCGAAGGTTCTGGTGGGGGCCACAGGGTGACGCGTCCCAGAGCGCGACTTGCGCTGAGGGCGGGATCCAGCCCGCTCGCGCTGAGCAGACTTGTCTCGATCGCGTTGGCCTTGATCGAGCGACGGGGGGGCGGTGGGGCGCGGCTTGCGGGAACGGCTTCGGGGTCCCTTGGTGTTGCTTGCCACCCCCACAGTCTAAGCTGAGCCGCTGTGGCTGGGCCCTCGAATACATGGGAGCGCTTGACGGGTCTGCCTCTGGAGATCGACGCCTACCAGCTCGAGCCGCTGCAAGCGCTTGTGTCGAGCGAGTTCGAGCGCAAGAGCACGGTGATCCATATGACGGGCGCCGGCCAGGAGGGCATGGGCGAGGACGTCACCTACGATGCGGTCGACCACGAGATCTTGCAAGCAGCCGGACCCGAGCTGCCGCTCGGAGGGAGCTGGACGATCGGCTCCTTCTCCGAGCGACTAGCGGAGCTCGACCTGTTTCCCCGAGAGCCCCAGCGGGAGGTCTCGCGGCGCTATCGCGTATGGGCTTATGAGTCGGCCGCGCTCGATCTTGCGCTTCGCCAAGCAGACACGACCTTGCACGAAGTCCTTGGACGAACGCCTGAGCCGGTTCGGTTCGTGGTCTCGCTGCGCTTGGGCGAGCCACCTAGCATGGACCCGATACGAAAGCGCCTGGGCGCCTATCCAGGACTGCGCTTCAAGCTCGATCCAACAAGCTCCTGGAGCGAGCAGTTGATCGCTGAGCTTGTCGAGAC
This sequence comes from uncultured Solirubrobacterales bacterium, assembly GCA_963731565.1. Lineage (GTDB taxonomy): Bacteria > Actinomycetota > Thermoleophilia > Solirubrobacterales > Solirubrobacteraceae > Palsa-744. The sequence goes on along the minus strand of CAVSWG010000001.1, from coordinate 1,677,011 downwards.
GGGCGCTGTGGAGTCAGTGGATTTCAAGGGCTACTACTCGGGCTCGATCGTCGATCAGGCGCCCGATCCGGTGCTCTACAGGCGTGTGGCCGAGGCGTTTCCGGATGCCTGGATCGAGGACCCAGCGTTGACACCCGAGACCGATGCGGCACTGGCGGAGCACCGTGAACGTTTCTCGTGGGACGCCCCTATCCACTCAGTCGCCGATATAGAAGCGCTTCCGTATCCGCCAAGGATGGTGAATATCAAGCCGTCACGGCTGGGTGGATTGCGCAATCTGCTCAGCGCGTTCGACTACTGCGCCGAGCGCGGGATCGGCAACTACGGTGGCGGACAGTTCGAGCTTGGTGTGGGACGTGGTCAGATCCAGTACCTCGCCTCGCTGTTTCATGCCGACGCGCCGAACGATGTGGCACCGACTGGATACAACCTGCCCGAGCCGCCGTCACAGTTGCCGCAGAGCCCGCTCACACCAGCAACCTCGGCGCTTGGATTTCGCTGGCTCCAGTAGACCCTAAACGAATCTGGGTCCCGCCGGATTGCCAACGGGACCCAAGATTCGCATCTACTGCGTTACTACCTCAATACATACGAGCGATAATTATTTTTCACTAGCTAACACGGCAACTGCGCCTGCGTTTTCAAGGGTGCCTGTGAGAATCGCCGTGTTGTTACCCGGGACAGATGGCAATTCAAGCTCAGAATCCACCGCTTTATCGACAAGCCCCGTAAACAGGCCGAACAGGATCTGCGAGCCGCATCCTTCGGCTTCAGGTGCCGCGAACGTATTGTTCACAAGCGAATTTTTCTTGAGGATGAGCAACTGACCTCCGAATTCTTCGAAGAATTCAGGTTCACCCAGGGAGCCGGTGATCGGTTCATTCGGCAACGGCGGGCTAGTCGTACCGGTCGTTAGTTCGATGGTAACTGGATGTGCAGTAGAACCGACGTAGCAGTTGTTGCCGAGAAACGAATTTTCCAGATGGACCCGCAGCGGCAACGACAGGGCATCCGGCGCTCCCGAGAGCAGTGCGCCCCTATTGATGCTGATCGGTCCGACGAGTTCTGCAGTGGCGTTTACGCCAGTAATGCCTTTACTGACAAATTCGTTGAATATTTTCTTCAACGGTTCGGGAAAGAATTCAGGCGCTACGATTTTGAACAGCCCGCCTGGAACGTTCTCGGGAGTTTTTGACAGCGTTTCGGCACCATTTGCAGCATTTACCCAAGTTTCGGATCCGGTTTCAGCAACGATGATACCACCCTGCAGCGTGATTGTTTTCGTGATCGGAACTTGAGTTTTCTTGATCTTAAATTCGCCGCTGTTCGTCTGCGCATAGACGCAGAAATTGACCCCAGTCACTTTCGTCGGACAGTTACCAAAGTTGATGAACCTGCCTGTAGGTTTCGTGGCAAGCGCCGGAGCGGAGAACCCAAGTGCGGCCAGCGCCACGATAGCTACTGTAAGCAGTGGAGCGATATGTCGAGCTCGCCTACCCTTTCGAGGTATGCCCATTCTAGTCATCCTAATCCTCCTGGTTGGTTGGTCGGTTGATACTGCTAGCGCGCCGCCCTGTCAGCTCGACCCAAGCTGGATGACCGACCATACCCATTCCGTTTACTACATAGTCAATGGAAGCGGCAGATTAGCCCTATCGGAAGATGCGCAGCCACCGGTTTTATAGGAAATGACTCCTCAAGTCAAGCGGGAAAGACCCTGATCTGTCAAGTGTGACGAGACCGCCAGCGCCTCACACAGTGACCGTGGATGAAGAATCAGCTAGCCGAGATCTGGGCTCGCATTGCGTCCCTCCTGCTGAAGGGTCGTGAGAATCGGCTAACCGAGATCGGCGCTTGCGAGCGTCCTTCGCAAGCCACATGCCGAGAGTCGGCTAACTGAGATCCGGCTATCGTCGTTGCAGGACCAAACAGAAAGGACGCAACTTCTCTGTCTACCGGCGGTTTCGGGGGCCATAGCCGCTAACGTCGCGCGCTTTGCCGGCCGCATCCGACTCGATTAGAGGGCGAGTCAAGCGGGGTCGAGGCCCCAGAAGCAAAGAAGGGATGATTCGTGGCAAGAGACGAAGTCCACAAGCGATCGAGTTCTATGGCCGCTATAGCGGCCATAGTGGTGTGCTGCCTGATGGCCTTGAGCTTGGCCCGCCCACTTGGTTCGGCTGCCTCACCGGGGGGAACGGTGGCCCCCAGTGGCCCAGGCACTTCCTCGGGGGGAGCCAGCCCCTCGAAGTCGACATCGAGCAAATCGACCGGCGGGAGCACGGCCAAACCGTCGCCCAAGCCCGCCTCCAAGACGCCCGCGACACACTCCGCCAAGCTCACGATCACAGGCATGGCGTGCGTACCAGCGATCCACTGCTCAACCAACCCGCACCAAGTGTCCGTGCGTGGCGAGCTGCTCGTAAAGGGCAGCGGCCTGCGACGAGGGATGGTGGTGGCTTTCCCTCACAGCTATGGCGCCCGCATAGCGCGTAACTCACCGACAGCACACCTCGCCAACTCTACGCTCGGGATCGTGGTGCACGTCCCGAGTACGGCTCATTCGGGACGCCTCATGATCCTGCTCAGCCATGGACGCCACTCCAACTCCTATGGGCCGATTCAGGTCGTCAATCATGCCCTGCACCCTCCCACTCCCCCAGTAGCGCCTTCCACAGTGGCAGTGACGCCCTCCGGAAGCGCGTTCGACGGGCAGGGTATGTGGATCTGGTACGTGAGCCAGTCCGACGGAGGAAGCCTTGCCTCAATCGTGGCACAAGCACACGCCACGGGTGTGACCACGCTCTTCGTCAAGAGCTCTGACGGCTCCTCGAACTACTGGAGCCAGTTCAGCCCTGAACTCGTGCAACAGTTGCATGCCAACGGCTTGAAGGTTTGCGCGTGGCAGTACGTATATGGAACCAACCCCGCCGGGGAGGCCAACCTCGGTGCGCAGGCGGTCGCCACCGGAGCCGACTGCCTTGTGATCGACGCCGAGGCCGAGTACGAAGGCAAGTATGGAGCTGCCCAGACTTACATCGCGGATCTGCGAGCCAAGATCGGCCCTGCCTATCCGCTCGGGCTGGCATCTTTCCCCTACGTCTACTACCACACGGCGTTTCCTTATTCGGTGTTCCTCGGTCCGAACGGGGCCCAGTTCGACGCGCCTCAGATGTACTGGAAGGCGATAGGCAACTCGGTGGATACGGCCTACGCGAATACCTATATCTCGAACCGCGCATACGGTCGCCCGATAGTGCCGCTCGGGCAGACCTACGAAAGCCCATCCTCCTCTGACCTGGTGCGCTTCCGTGAGGAGGCCCCACTGTATGGGGCGAGCGGGATCTCCTTCTGGGACTTCCAGGAGACCTCGGCGGCGGGTTGGGCAGCGCTCACGGAACCCTTGGCACCGCTTACCAGCGTTGTACCCAACCCATCTTGGTCGGAACTGGCCCAGGGCAGCAAAGGCGACCCAGTGTTGTGGATGCAAGAGCATCTCGCGGCCGCGATCCCCACACAGGCCACCACCGGCATCTTCGATGCGGCCACGACCACGAACCTGGAGCAGTTCCAAGCTGCCCACGGAATCGCCGCAAGCGGTCACACTGAAGCGGCCACCTGGCAGGCGCTGCTGACTCTCACGCCCCTGCCCGTCGACTGGACCGAAGCGGGGCCGAAGGGCTAGCTGGAGACGCCCGCTATCAGGAGGCGACCGAAGAGCTAGTTGACGTGCCTACATAGGTTGTGAACGGTTAGGGGAGGCATCCGGGCCTCATCCCAGGCTGTGGGTCTGCGAAGGCTCACGACCTGGGAGGACCCGGATGCAGATTCACGGTAGAGCGAAGCTCGGACCGGCTGGACGTTTGGCGTTGTGCGAGGCGATTGAGAGCGGGATGAGCTTCAGGCAGGCCGCGGCTTGCCTGAGCGTGTCGCCTGCGACGGCTCATCGGTGGTGGCATCGATATCGCGACGCTTGTGCGCATAAGCAACATTCGTTGGCGTGGGCGGCAGATCGATCGAGTCGTCCTCATCGTTCCCCGCGGCTGCTCGATCCTGTCTGTCAGGAGCGGATCTGCGAAGCGCGTCGGCGTACTGGCTGGGGGCCGCGTCTGATTGCTGGCGAGACCGGGTTCGCGCATTCGACGGTCTGGAAGGTGTTGCATCGACACGGGCTCTCACGCCGCCAGGGAGCGCAACGAGATCCTGTCCACCGCTACGAGTGGCCATGCCCAGGTGATCTGCTGCACATGGACACCGCCCGCTACGCCCGCTTCGAGCGACCCGGGCATCGCGTCACTGGAGATCGCTCGCAGCGCAGCCGCGACTGGATGGATCAGGGAACACGCGTGGGTTACGACTTCGCTCACGCGATCGTTGACGACCACTCGCGTCTGGCCTACGTCGAGCTGCACAGCGACGAGCGAGCACAGACCGTCACAGACTTCGTCGCCAGAGCACTCGAGTGGTTTGAAGGACACGGCATCACCGCCAAGCGGCTAATGAGCGACAACGCCTGGACCTACACGCACAACCGTTCCCTGCGTGAGCTCCTCACCGCCCGAGAGATCAAACACCTACGCACCAAGCCCTACCGGCCCCAGACGAACGGGAAGGTTGAGCGCTTCCACCAGACCATGCGCAGAGAGTGGGCCTACGGCCTCGCCTACCGATCACACCACCACCGCAACCAAGCCCTGCCACACTAGCTCCAGCACTACAACACGCACAGACCACACAGCGGCATCGAGAACCGGCCACCCACCAGCCGCGTTCACAACCTACGTAGGCAGGACAACTAGAGCGGAGCACACCAAAACGATTGGACCCAGTAACGCTGAGAGCCCGACCAAAGGCCGGGCTCTCGGAAATCCTCAGCGCGCCCCGAGGACGATGGGGTCAGACGCGCTGGATCAGCGTGCCGGTGCCAAGCCCGCCGCCGCAGCACATAGTTACGAAGCCGATCTCCTTGTCAGAGCGCTCCAACTCGTGCAGGAGGGTCGTGATCAACCGTGCACCAGTCGAGCCGAGCGGGTGGCCGAGTGCCATCGCGCCGCCGTTGACGTTCACGCGGTCCATGTCAGGGTTGTGCTCGCGCTTCCAAGCCGCCACCACCGGGGCGAACGCCTCGTTGATCTCGAATAGGTCGATGTCGTTGATGGTCATCTTGTTGCGCTCCAGGATCTTCGCCGTCGCCGGGATGGGACCCTCGAGCATCTTCACCGGGTCACAACCCACGGTCGTCTGATCGACGATCCGAGCACGGGCTTTCAAGCCAAGCCCCTTTGCCTTCTCAGCGGACATCAGCAGCACAGCCGCGGCGCCGTCTGATATCTGCGAACTGTTGCCCGCGGTGATCTTCCCATCGGGCTTGAACGCCGGTTTGAGCTGCGAGAGCGCCTCTAGGTTGGTGTCGGGGCGAATGCCTTGATCGGTGACATAGGTGTCCCCATTGACCGCGAACGGCACGATCTCGCGCTCGAAGCGACCCTCCTCGGTGGCCTGGTGGGCCAGTTTGTGCGAGCGCACCGCCAGCTCGTCGAGCTCGGAGCGAGGTATCTCCCACTCGTCCGCAATCATCTCCGCGCCGAGCCCCTGACCGACGATGTTGTGCTTAGCCATCAGCTCGGGAGTGAAGGCGAAGCCGAACTCCTGCTGTGTCTTCATGCCAGCCGAGAACGGGAAGTGGCCCATGTGCTCCACGCCACCGCCGATCATCGTGTCGTGCACGCCCGCAGCAATCAGTGCGGCAGAGAAGTTGACCGCCTGCTGGGCCGAGCCGCACTGGCGGTCGACGGTCGTACCGGGGGTCTCGATCGGCAGGCCCGCCTGCAGCCAAGCGTTGCGGGCTATATTGAAGCCCTGCTCGCCGAACTGCTGCACGCACCCGGCCACCACGTCTTCGACCACCGCGGGCTCGATGCCGGCGCGCTCGATTACCTCGGTGTAAACCTTGGCCAGCAGCGCATTGGGGTGGATGTCCTTGTAATAACCCTTCTCCAAGTGGCCGCGACCGATCGGTGTGCGAACTGCCTCGACGATCACGACCTCACGGCCATCTGCTTGCCTCATGATGGAAGTCCTTTGCTTGTCTGTTGCCGGTATGCCGCGGCGTCAAGCCTGGCTTGTACATGCGAGAGGGCCATGGCGCGATCTCAGGAACGCGGACGGTGCTCGCTCCCTCTACTGTATCGCCCAGCAACCATAGATTGACTGGTCAGTCAACCAAACGCCGACATATCGCCACAGGAGCGAGGAAACCTTGAACGAACGTATTGGAATAATCGGCAGCGGAACGATCGCTTGCGGCTTGGCCGCAACCGCGGCGCATCACGGTCCCGTGTTGCTGCTAGCCCGCTCGGAGAGCTCGGCCGACCGCGCTAGGGCCACCGTCGAGAAGACGCTCAGCCGCCTCGAGGCGGAGATCGACCCAGAGCACATCCAGATCGTGACCGACCTTGGCGCGCTGGCGCACGTGTCATTCGCCGTAGAGGCGATCGTCGAGGACCATGACGTCAAGGCCGGGCTGCTGGCCGATCTGAACGGCATTCTCGATAGCCAGGCGATCCTCGCCTCGACCACATCGTCACTGTCGGTGGAGCGGCTCGCACAAGCCTCGGGACGCCCGGAGCAGTTCCTGGGGCTGCACGTATTCAATCCCGTGACGAGGATGAAGCTCGTCGAGCTTGTGTTCCCCAGCACAGCCTCCGAGGAGACCCGCACGCGTGCGCTCGCGCTGTGCGAGGCATTCGAGAAGACCGCTGTCGAGGTGCCGGATGTGCCCGGGTTCGTCGTCAACCGTCTGCTCTTCCCCTACCTGTTCAGCGCGGTGCGTCTGCTCGAAGAGACGGGCATGGAGCCGACGGACGTCGACACCTGCATGAAGCTTGGCGCGGGACATCCGATGGGGCCATTTGCACTGCTCGACTTGGTGGGATTGGACGTGTCCAAGGCCATTGGCGAGACTATTGGCGAGGCAATCCCGCCGCGTGTGGACGAGTTGATCGCCGACGGCGCCCTCGGACGCAAGACTAAGCGAGGTTTCCTCAGCTACTGAGCAATCGCCGTCGCTCTCAGACAGCTGAGCACTTTGTGCTTGCCTCACCTGTGCCCCCTACCCGGCACAATTCCCACCCAGCAGAACCCTCAGCAACGGCACGACCATTGGGAAAAGCTCACCCGACTTTTAGGTGTGCTTCATGAACCTGGCGATACTTGAGGTGCGACCTAGTCGCAACGCACACCCGCCTCCTCCCAGTGCGCACGCTCCGGCCCGCTCCCCCGCGGGCCGGACGTGTCTTTGGAGCCCGTACCATCATGCGGCAGAGCCCGGCGGCGCCTCGCGATGAGACACCTCACGGACGGCGGTTTCGCGACCGTCAGGCTCGAGCGCTCGAGCAGAGCGACGCGCCCGTACGCGCACCGCCTCGACGCGATTGTGGTGGACCGACTCAACCCTGATCGAGAAGTCGCCTGAGCTGATCGTGTCGCCCCGGCGGGGCAGGCGACCAAGCTCGGCGAACACGAACCCACCGACGGAGTTATAGGCGTCGCTGTCGATTGGCAGCTGGACTCCGTAGTCGAGCAGGTCGGCGATCGAGACGTGACCGCGTACGAACAGGTCGCCGTCGGCGAGCCTGCGCACCTCGCCGGCGGCGGGATCGGTCTCATCGGCGATCTCTCCCACGACCTCCTCGATGATGTCCTCGATCGTGACAATGCCCACGACGCGCCCATACTCGTCGACCACGACGGCCATCGAAGTGCGCTGACGTTGCAGGTCGGCCAGCAGGTCGTCCAAGGGCTTGGTCTCGGGAACGATGGGCGCGTCATGCATGATCGGCTCGATAGCGGCATGCGGACCATCGTGCATGAGTCTCCTCGCTAGCGAAGATGCGTGGACGAGCCCGCGCACGCGGTCTCGATCCTCACCCTCGATCACCAGGAGCCTCGTATGGCCGCTTGAGATACAGAGCTCAAGCGCCGTGTGGACGTCCTGAGATACATCCACAGTGACGACAGCTGGAATCGGGGTCATCACCTGACGGGCCTCCTGCTCGTGCAGATGGAAGACGCCTGTGAGCATTCCCGCCTCGCCGGGATCCAGATGCCCGCCGGCGTAGGACTCGGCTATCAAGCGCTTGAGCTCGTCAGGAGATCCCCCTTCCTGACGCGCTGCCATCTCGACCCCGAGCAAGCGCAAGATACGGCCGGATACGACCGTGAGACCAATGATGACGGGATGAAACAGGACACTGAACGCTTGTAGAGGCCTTGCGATCCGGCGGGCAATCGTCTCCGAGCGGTCGATCGCGTAGAGCTTGGGCACCATCTCTCCCGCAATGAGCTGCGTGGCCGCGATCAAGAGGAACGCCACAACCACCGAGATGACGATCGCCGCGTCATGACTTGGCGTACTACCGAGCACTCCTCTGAGAATGGCTGACAGAGCAGGCTCCGCCAGTGCGCCGATCGCGATCGAGGTCATCGTGACTCCGATCTGGACCGCGGAGATGTATTCGTTGATGCGGTCGAGCTGGTGGAGCGCGAGTGCGGCTCCACGCGAGCCTTCCTCACGCATCACTTCGAGACGCGCTCGCCTGGAGCGCACCAAGGCATACTCAGCGGCAACGAAGAACGCGTTGATCGCGACCAGTACGACCGCGAGAATGAGCTTCAGCCCATTCACGCCGAACTGGCCAAGCTACTTCGGGGAGGTTGGTCGTCTTCTTTCATTTGTGGCCGGCCGCACCACGGTAGCAGGAGGGCTGGTCGGCTCATAGAGCCTGGCTCAGGCAAGCTGGTCTATACGGGCCGCCATGTCGAAATCGGCCTGTGTAAGGCCGCCCTCTGAGTGCGTCGAGAGCTCCAGGCGAACCTTGTTCCAGCCGTGGACGAAGATATCGGGATGGTGGTTGGCCGCCTCAGCGGTGTCGGCGACAGCGTTGACGAAGGCGATGGCCTGAGCGAAGTCCTTGAGCTTCCATTCGCGCGTAATCGCCTTGTCATGACGATGCCACTCGCTGGATGCAAGCCTAGTATCGATCTCCGGATCGGAGAGGAGCGCCACGTCGATCAGGATACCCACGCTCAGGCAATGCCTGTCGCCGTGGACCCCGCCACAGCAATGGCTCCAACGATCGAGGCAGCGGAAAGCGCGGCGCACGCCGCCAGACCGAGCCAGGAGCGGCGGCGATCGTCGGCGGTCCTGATCGCCAAGCCGGCGAGCGCACCCCCGATCAGGCCGCCTATGTGGGCGCCGACCGAGATGTTGGCGAGCGTGAAGGAGAGGATCAGGTTGATGATGATGAGCCCGCCGATACCCGACTCCATGACACTCATGCGCCGTGCCCTGAGCTCGATCACCGCCGCGCCCATGAGCCCGAAAACGGCGCCCGAGGCGCCCAGGCTGGGTGCGCCTGTCGCGATCAGAGCGCCCAAGGATCCGGCAAGCAGTGAGGTGAAATAGATCGCCGCGAACTTGACCGACCCGAGTGCAGGCTTCGAGCATCATGCCGAGCAGATAGAGCAAGTACATATTGAAAGCTATGTGCAGCAAGTTCTCGTGCAGGAAACCGCTCGTGACGAGCCGCCAATACTGGTGTTCCACGCCGATCCCGTAGCGGTAAAGGATGCCTTCTTCGATCACCGGCCCGTGGATTGACGAGCCGCTCAGGCTAAGCTGGCCCTCCTCGCCCAGATATGCCAATACGTTGATCGCGATCAAGGTGAAGGTGACGCGCGGACGCGCGGCCATATTGCGCATCGTCATCACGCGGGTGCCTTGCTTGGCGCACTCCGGACAACGCATTCCCACAGAGGTCGGGGTCATGCAATCTGGACAGATAGGACGCCCACACGAAGAGCAGGCGACTCCCGTCTCACGCGAGGGGTGGCGGTAACAGGTGGCCATGAGAGGCGCAGACGCTAGCAGCGGTAACAGCGGGCGTGGCAAGGTCAATGAGAGCGTGAAGACGGAGAGTTGCGAGAGCGAGGCGGTAAAGGACTTGGCCGGCGAGCACACCAGCACGGCCGAGACGCGTACGTTGCGACGATCTTGCTCAGATCGCGGCTGGAACGCTGCCGGCCATCTTGCGTAGCCCAAGCCGCATCCTGCCCTTGACGGTGCCAACCGGCGTGTTGAGCATCGTCGCTATCTCAACATGGGTATAGCCACCATAGTATGCGAGCGCGATCACGCGACTCTGCTCTGGCGGGAGCCCCTCGATCGCCGTCCTCAGTTCGCGAGCTCGCTCACGACGGCCAACCTCGCCGTCGGTACGCTCGCGCGCTTCGAGCAGCTCCTCGGCAGGCCGCTCGCCGACCTCGGCGAGCTGGTAAGCCACGCTTTGACGCAGCACGTCGATAGCACGATTGCGGACGATTCCGAGCAGCCACGCCCTGACGCTACCCCTGCGACTGTCAAAGTGGAGACGGCTGCGCCACACCGAGAGAAATGCCTCCTGGACGACCTCTTCGGCGATCGCTCTCCGCGAGCACATCTGTGTGGCGAGTGCCATTGCCGCGCGAATGTGACGGCGATAGAGAAGGGCGAACGCATAGGGGTCCTCGATTGCCACAAGGCCCATAAGAGCCTCGTCGGAGAGTCGGCTGGAGGCGGCCGACAGCGATTCGTAGGAGTTGGGAAGTGCGGAGTCGACGGACGGACGGGCAGCAGGCAGAGGAGCTTCTTTTGGGCACGCCACGGCGGTAGGCGCCTTGTCGTCAAAATGTTCCATATGCCTGACAATCGGAATCGTTCCGAAGAAGACACTGTGAAGCCTACGCCGTTAGATTGCAAGCAGACTCGCAGAAAAGGTCGCTGACACCGAGAAGCCCGGCAGGCATTTGAGCGGCAAGGCCAAGGCGGGCCAGAGAAGGAGAGCGGCGGTCGCCAGCGTTAGAAGGGAGACGCTTGTTAGAACCAGAGACGCTTTAAGAAGGCGCTCTAAACAAAGCTCAGAGCAGGCGGCGCATATGCTTGCCGGGTCGCTCAGCGGTCGCCGAGCAGGTGACGCATATGCTTGACCGGTCGCTCAGCGGTCGCCGAGCAGGCGACGCGTATGCTCGCCGAGATCGCTCACCGCTCGCTCTGCCACTTGCCGGGCGCCCCGCAAAGCACCAGCCTGTGGACGGGGCCTGTGACGTACACGCAAAAGCACGAGCGCGACGCCGGCGCTGCCTCCAACCACCACGGCGGTCGCAGGGCGAACCCAATTGCGTGGATCACGCATAGCCGAGAGCTCCCATGCCTCGAGCTCCTCGACCGCGCTCTCGGTAAGGCTCGTAAGCGCCCCCTCCAGTCGCCTACCGAGATCCTCGGGCGGCTCAATCGGGGAGAGTGCCTCGTGGAGGAGCCCCTCGAAGCTTGCAGCCTCACCCATCACCGGGGGGCCCATCCACTACTGCGACCAGCTCCTCGAGCTGCTTGATGGCGCGATGAATCAGCACCTTGGTAGCGCCATCGGTGCGACCCATGGCGCGCGCTATCTCGCGGTTGTCCATACCCAGCGCGAAGCGCATGATCAAAGCCTCGCGTCTGTCGTCGGGCAAGCGCTGCACTCCGTCCAGTACCCGGGACAGCTCCTCGCGACCCTCCACCAGGTCCTCTGTGGTGTGCGAGGCGACCAGCTCTGAGGTCTCCTCCAGCGGCGAGGCCGGGCGACGGGAGCGGTCGCGATAGAGATTGGCTGCGAGATTGTGGGCGATGCGAATCAACCAGGGACGCAGCGGCCTGCCGTCGGACTCGCGCTGGGCACGCTCGAAGTGGCGGTAGGCCTGCAAGAAGGTCTGCTCGGTGAGGTCCTCCGCGTCGTGATGGTTGCCCACCCGGTAGTAGGAATAGCTGTAGACGTCTCGCAGATGGGCTCGATACAGCTCTGAGAACTCGGCGTCCAGCTGCGCCTTGGACTTCTGTGATTCGGGAGCCACTCATCGCACCCTACCCTCCAAAGCTCTGACTCAAGTCCTCACGCGGCCTGCGCGTGACGCTTGGTTTCGCCTGCGGGAAGCTCTGAGGAGGAAACAGCCCGGGTTCCTCCAAGCCATTCCCACTGCAGGCTGACGCATGCCCATATCCGCTCGGCCACCCCCAACGATATCGATGGGGAAGGATACTCGGCACACGGAAACCCGAGTGGACGACCGCAGCGAAGGACGACCTTGCGGGGGCGGATACGCCACCCTCTGCGAACGTCCTCGGTGCCTATGACTGCAATAGGAACAACACGTGCTCCGGTTTGCAGCGCCAGACGCCCAACGCCACGATGCGGATTGCCGAGTGGGCCAGGACGCACGCGCGTGCCCTCAGGAAAGATCACAACGCAATCGCCCCTTTCGAGGATCGTGCGGGCCGTGGACATCGCGTGCTCGTCTCCCCTGCCCCGGTCAATCGGAAAGGCGCCAAGACTGCTGAGTATCCATGCTTGCCAAGGCCGCTCGAACAGCTCGCGCTTGGCCATGTAATAGACCGGTCGGCGCGTGAGCGCGCCGATCACGAACGGGTCGAGGAAACTGCGGTGGTTGGCTGCCAGCAGCACCGGGCCCGAGCTTGGCACGTGCTCACGACCGCGGCGGTCGAGGCGGAAGTAGAGCAGGAAGAACGGAAGCAATACGGCCCGAGCGAGCCAGTAGAGCAAAGGGTTGACGCCGAGAGAGAGAGTGCGCTCGCGCAACTGATTCAAGTCCGACGCGGGTGCCGTGGAATCTGAGGCACCCGCTTCCGACGCGGTGATCGTGAAGTCCGACACTGCGCGGGCCGGCGAGTCCACGGACAGCAAGCGCCCGGCTGACCTCTTCGCGCTACCGTCAGCCAGCTCATCTCGATGAGGCGCAATTCGATCGTCCATACAGTGGGATACCCGCATGCGCAGGCGGCGTTACAGGCGCCGGACCGCTACCCTCGAGGCTCGCTGCCGGAGTAGCTCAGCTGGCCAGAGCACCTGTCTTGTAAACAGGGGGTCACGGGTTCGAATCCCGTCTCCGGCTTTCATCGAATCGCCTGCACAGAGCAGGTCGGTCGGTGGAAGCCAAAGCTTGCCAACGCGGACCGGGATGCCTGCCAAACCCGCTGAAACCGAGTCCTGAGACCTCGTCCTCGAGGCTCGGAGTCGGGCATGGTCATTGGCGCTGCAAACGTCAACCCTTTTTGTTTCCGACTCGTTGAAACCATCCGAAAGCCGCCGGCAAGCTGCGCGGGACCCGCATCTCGTGCAACGGCCCCGCAAAGCGGCCTCCCCACTGACCGTCAAAGCCACAGTGGAGCCGGAGATCGGTGGCGAGAGACTCGGTAAAGGGTGGAAGTAACCCAGATAGTTGGGCGCCTCGACTATTGTCACGTACTTGAGCGAAGTCCACTGGTTAGAAGGTGGGTCTGAAAACGGTGTCCGCTAAGCACGCCGTCCTCGGGCTGGTGATCGATCAGCCCAGCTACGCATACAGGATCGCTTCCGGAGTACGCCGGCAGCTCCGCTTTGCCGACCTTGCCGATTCCTATCCGTATTGGGCGCTGGAGAAGCTCGAGACCGAAGGCCTTGTGCGCAGGGTGGACGAGAGCGGCAACCCCCTTCGCAATGGCACACCAGGCCGGCGAGCCATCTATGAGGCGACTCCCTTAGGGGTTGCCTCATTCGAAGGCTGGCTGCTCTCGACCGCAGCCGAGCCGCCACTGCGCGACGACTTGCACTTCAGGATCGCTTTGTGCCGCCCACGTGATGCGCCGCGCATGATCGAGTTGATTCAAGGCCAGGAGCTTGTCTGCCTCGGTCGTGTCCAGGATCTGAAGCGCACCTCGGAAGCCGACGGCGTCGAAGGATCGGAATGGGACAGGATGGTACGAGTGATATCCAGGGACGCCGAGCTCGCGTTCTGGAACGCCCGAATCGAATGGCTGCAAGGGGTGCGAGAGATGCTGGAAGGGCTCCCGGCCAAGCACGAGGAGAGCAGCGTCGAAGCTTTCCCACAGCCCCGCCAAACCGCGATTCAGCGCTGAAAAATTCAGCACTGACTAGCCCAGGTGGGTATCGACGAGCACCATTGTCCCTGTCGCTCAGACGCGGCCGGTCCAATGTTGTGAGGCGCAGGGAAGGGAAGCCCATCAGATGACGACCATGTCCCCTATACGCGGAGGCATCTTGCATCTCCCAACATCTCACGAGGGTCGCTACTCGCAGTCGCTCGAGCGAGGCCTCGCAATCCTCAGGACGTTCACCCCCGACCGGCCTTGGCTGGGAATCGCCGAGATCGCCGAAGCACTCGAAATGAGTCGCCCCACAACCCACCGCTATGCCTCGACCCTGGTGGCGCTCGACTACCTGGAGCAGGGCCCGATGCGCAAGTACAGGCTGGGCATGCGCGCCGGCGACCCGGGTCGCTCGGCAGTGAGCTCCACAGCCCTGGGAAAGCTCTCCCATCGCCACCTTGCCAAGCTGCGCGATCGCAGCGCTTGTACGACAAGCGTGGCGCTGCTCGATGGCGCGGACATCGTTTACGTAGATCGCGCCAGAAGCTCGGCACAAGGGCAGATCGAAGTCGAAGCAAGATTGGGACGTGGCTCACGCCTACCGGCGGCCAGCACCGCCATGGGCAGGGTGCTGCTGGCGCACCTCTCCCATCAAGAGCAGTGTGAGGCGATCGATTCCGCTGCCGAGAGCCCCGGCTCACGAGAAGCTATCGCCGCGCGCAAGGAGCTGCTAGACGAACTGGCGGACATCCGCGAGAAGGGATGGGCCCTGGCAGAACAAGTGCACGTAGAGGGCCAACGATGCGTGGCTGCTCCGCTCAGATCACGCTCGAGGGAGGTAATCGGGGCGGTGGACATCGCGGCCGCGAATTCAGCGTTCAGGCGCGACCAGGTACTCGAGCAGCTGGTGCCCCTGGTGGTGGCGAGCGCCGAAGACATGTCAGCCGAGTTGGGATATAAGCCCTCCGCTTGAGAGGACCTCAGGCTTCAAGCAAGCCGATGTCAGCGGCGCGCGCCACGGCATCCGAGCGCGAGGAGACATCGAGCTTGCGATAGACCGCGTGGGCTTGGGTCTTGACTGTATTGGTGGAGACGTGCAGACGAACGCCAATCTCGCGAAAGCTCAGGTGGGTTGGCATGAAGCGCAGAATCCTTAGCTCGGCCATCGTGAGCGTCGAGGGGCCGGCCAAGGCCTCCGTGGAGGCCGAGTCGACCAGGCCCCAGGTGTCGTCCAGCCAACCCTCGAACACAATGGCGTCTGGTACCCGCCGCGCCAAGTGCGAGGCCTCGGCGAGCAACGTGCGTGCAGCGGCTATGTCCGCGAGCCGCAGGGCTGCGCGAGCCAACATGATGCGAGTCTCGGCCTCATACCAGGGGATAAAGTCGCTTAGCCGGGCCAACAGATGAGCGGCACGGCGCGCATCGCGCTTGCCCTCGTCGACGCGACCCGCATGAGAGCGCACGTCGGCGGAGACCGCGAAAGTGAGTGCCGCGGTTGGATATGAGGAGAGGCCATGGCGTTCCACCTGTCGAACGGCGCGCGCGATTAGGTCCACGCCCTGGTCCCAATCGCCTTCTTCAACTGTGATCATTGCCAGCTGAGAGAGGCAAAGAGTCTCGACGTGGGGAGCCGAGACGGCACTGCGATGGACACCTTCCTCCAGATGCTCACGCGCCTGAGAACGCTCGCCTGTGAGGTGATCGGCCACACCTTGAAACAAGAGACAGATCGAGCGCCACGGACTGTCGTCGTCCTCGAGCGCATAGGCTCGGGCGGCGTGGCGGCCCATGGGAGCCACGCCGCGGTGGCCGACCACAGCTTCGATCAAGGCAACGCCCGTTGGCAAGGAAGGAACCTGCGGGGGCGAGCTATCGCGTGAGAGCGCCGCGGCACCCACCAAGCCGAAATGCTCGGCTTGGCGCAGATCGCCGAGCGCCAAAGCACTGTACGCCGCTGTCAGGGCAAGCGAGGCATGACTTGATAGCGCCTCGGGCGAGAACCGGCCCAGCCAAGCCTGTACGAGGTCATTGCGCCCTTCAGTCACATAGCGGGGAAGCTGGCCCCACAGGAGGTCCCCCGTACGTTGTGCGTCGGGTGCGGCGGCAGCGTGGGCGATCGCACTGTCAAAGTCTGCGTGCGCGGCATACCAGGTGCTTGCGCGCAGATGCAGGTCAGGCTCGCGCTTGGTTTGGGCATGACGCAGCTCGCCCAAGAGCATCTCACGCAAGAGCCTATGCAGACGATAGGACCCCCGGCCGTGGTCAGAGACCCACAGCGGAAAGCCGCAGTGGACGAGACCATCGAGCATGTGTACTGAGTCCGTACGGTCGAGTAGGGCGTCGCAGAGCGACCCTGAGAGCTCCTCGAGAACGGAGCTGAGCACCAGGAAATCGACTTGCTCGTCACTGAGGCCGGCGAGAAATTCGTCCCTGAGATAGTCGGCGACTACGCGATGGTCTCCCGTGAAGCCCGCCAGGGCTTCCCCTGCGTCAGGCTCCCCACGCGCGGAGAGCGCCGCGAGATAGAGCCCCGCCGGCCAGCCCTCGGTGCGCTCTAGAAGCACCCGGACGTCTAACGGCGCGACTTGGACGCCGGCTGCCCGCAGCAGCCCGGCGGCTTCGGGGATATCCATCGCCAACTCTCGGGGGCCGATCTCAAGCAATGCGCGATGAGCGCGCAGCCGCCCAAGCGGCAAGTTAAGCGGCGTTCGAGAGGACAGCACGAGTTGTGAGCCGCACGGTAGGTGCTCGACGATCGTCGCAAGAACCGACAAAGCGCGGGGGTCGGTGAGAACGTGCGCGTCGTCGAGGATCAGGACGATTGGGCGAAGGCAGCGTTCGAGCGACGAGGCGAACGCAGGCAAAACGGTGGAGAGGAGATCGGGCTCGGAGCTCTCAAGCGCCTGGGCAACCTCGTCGTCCAAGGACTCCACCTCCTCGAATGTCGCGAGGATGGCGCGCATGAAATCGGTTGGATTGGCGTGCCACTCCTCGAGCGCCAACCATGCGATCGCGCGCGAGTCCTGCCCGGCCCACTCAGCCAGGAGGCTGGTCTTGCCGTAGCCCGCGGGCGCAACGATCGAAACAAGCGGCATGTCGCTTCCGCCGGCGAGCGTGACAAACAGCCGTGGCCGCCGGACCAAGCCCTCTCGGGAAAGTGGACGGCCGCTCTTGACAGCAAGCGACATCGGACAAAAGTAGGGCTCCAATCGAGACTGAGCATCCGCGTTGAGGCGCAGTCCGCCGCTGTGAGTACGTACTTTTTGTAAGTAATAACCACGGAGGACGGCGCTACGCCCAATTGGGACTTCAAGCCTCAACCAGCAGGGTCGAGCCCAAGCGCAAGCATGATCTCCGGAGCCGCGGCCACTACTCGTGGCCCGCCGACCTGTGGCGCGACAGCGCGCAAGACACCCGTGATGTCCTCGGGCGTGGCCCCTTCGGCGAGTGCGTTGGGCACCTGCCATGCATAGGAGGCCGGCGGGGAGTCGAGTGCTACCAGAGCGGCAATCTTGACGAGCGCGAATGTCCTCCCGTCCAGACCGCTCGCGGCCAGGTCCACCTCGCGCAAGCCGACGGCCGTCTCCAGCATGTCGAGCTCACCCGCCGAGATGCCCTCGAGCGTGCGTTGTGTCTCCTCTGTGACTGCCATGGCTATTCCTCTCGTTGAATGAGGTGGCGGATCCTGCTCAGACCTGTTGATGGGTCGCTCACACGACCTTGCCCTGACGGCCGCCATAGGCAACAAGGCCGTAGATAATGAGGATGTCGAGAGCAAACAAAGCCAATGACCCGAACGGGTAGGCCGGAATGAAGATCAGCTGGATGATCGCGTTGACAGACGCAGTGAGAATCCCGATCCAGCGTCCCCACTCGATATGCCCGAAGATCGCAATGGCTGCGCAGAACTGGATTACCCCTGTGATCATGATGACCCAGCCCCATGTGTTGAGGTCACTGATGATGTAGGTGACTTCGCGAGCATAGAAGTGAGAGTTCGAGATCGCCGCGATGCCGTAGATGAAGTTGAGGACCCCGACGATCGCGATCATGATGCCCGCAAACGCGACCCACCCTTCTCCTTCGTAGAAGTCGTCCGAGCCCGAGGAGACGCTCCGTGAGGGCTGAGGTGGAGCGTCGTAGCCGCTGTCCATTGTTGCCTCCTTCGAATGTGCGATAAGAAAAGCGCGCATGCGCTCATTCGAAACGTAGGTCGCCCGCGAGGCGCGCACATCCTCCGAAGCGGGTGATAGGCGCAGGCAGGCGACCCTCGAGAGGGACACTCGCTGGGAGTGTTTCCTGGTAGGACCGCTTCACGATAGGACGCGAAGGACCCGCCCTGTAGGACCGCTCCGTGGGTAGGGCGCGAAGGACAGCCTTGCAAGACCCTCGTCAGCAGGATCGCTCAGTAGTCGGCCACGCGTGCGCGAGGCGTTCTGCGGAGGTCTGGACGGTTTGGAGTAGGGATCATTCGGGAATGCTCCAAAGCGCAATGAAGATTGGCCGTTGATGCATCAGCGCGTGCGCTGCAAGGAGTGCCGTAGCTGGACCGATGCTCTGCTCGTGTGGGCGGCAGGTGACTGCTGCCCCAATTGCAACGCTCCGATCTTGGACTTCGATGGCGAAAGCCCCCCAAGGACGGATGAAGACGAGCAGACTGAACGCCCCCCGGGCAGGCTTTCGCAGCCCGGGCTCGGTCGCTTGAGCGGAAGACCCTTAAACCGCGCACCCGCTTAGGACCTGGCCAGGGCCGCGCCTAAGACTGGCCGCGTGCCTAAGACTGGCCGCTTACCTAAGACTGGCCTTCTGACGGGAGCGTGGAGTTGCCTGGCAATTCCGGGATCAAGGTCGATGCCGGGGTCGGCGTGACGGTGATATCGAATGGCGCGCTCGCAGTTCCCTGATTCTCTGGTCCACCGGGAACGTAGATGCGTACCAGCTTGGCGCCGGGCTCATAGAACCGATGGGCGATCGAGTAGGTGGAGCCCGCTCCGATGAGCCAGACTTGGACGACGTGGAATCCGGGCCCGCGGGCATTCTGGCGTTCTAGGTAGATCACGTGACCGGTGTGATCAGGCGAGACGGTTCCCGAGAATGTCACGGTCTGACCGGCTTGAACGGTTGTGGACGAGGCCTGCGCAGTGAGCACATCCTTGACACCCTCGTAGAGCACAGCCGATGAGACACCGTCCGCTTTACAGTCCGGGTGCTGACGATGGGGCGGATGCGGCGCCACGATGTTGCACGGACGTCTCACACTGGTGACCCGATAGAAGGTGCTGTTGATTGGGGATTGAGCAGGAAAGCTGTATTCACCCTCCGCGTTTGACGTGACCTGAGCCACTGGCGCAAAGCCGCGCTGATGGACGGTGCGCGCAAGCAACGTCACCAACTGTGCTTCCCCAGCCGCGACCTTGCCACTGATCGTGGCCGCTTCGCCAAAGACGATCGGGTCGGCCGAGGACTGAATCGTGAGCCGAGGATTCTGGGCCTGAGAGATCGAGTAGGCGAGCAGATTGGATTCGCTGGGGGCATTGCGACCCTGGGAGCGCACGAGCACTCTGATATTGGCGTCGCCGGGGACGATGAACCTGTGGACGATCGTGAAGCCACCCGAGGCTTCCACGATGGACGAGTCGATGCGATGCCATTCGTTGCCCGTGAGCGAGTTCTGACGTTGGAGGATCACACGCGCACCCACGTCCGCGGGAGAGACCGTGCCTGTAAACGTGACGCGATTAGGAACGCCCGTAAGCAACTGGCCTTCGGCAGGCCCACTGAGCGTGACCTGCGCGGAGACGCGAATGCGCTTTGTGGCGGAGCGTGCGCCCTGAGCACGCACATACCAGGAGCGGCTGGTTTCGATCATGCCGTCGGCGCGCGAGATCGCATAGAAGCCGGCCGAATCGGTTTTTACGCTCTGCACATAGGTGAATCCGGGCAGGCCCCACACACGATGGAAGAGCTTCACTTCCTGGTGGGCCTCACGAGCGGGATTGGTGCAACGCAGGCGCCCGAAAATGAGCACTTCTTCACCGGCGGAAATGTGAGCTGGCGTGTTGAGACTGACCTCACATCGGCCATTCGGCGAGGAGTGCTTGTGGGCCAAAGCGCCGGCCGGGACAAGCGCGAACATCGATATGGCGGCCACGATGGCCGGAATGAGCGTGCGTGAACGCATCCTCGCCTCCCTTGCGATTTGCGGCGTGATTGGCTTCGCGAGTGAAAACACTCCACACGCGCATTTGATGCGCTCCTCCTCGGGACTCAGCACTCAGTCGTCGCTGGGAACGAGTCTGAGCGCTCAGCTCCACTCCCGCTTCAGCCCAGCGCGCCGGCCCCTCTCCGCTTCAGCCTAAGCGCGCGGCTCTCTCCGGTTCAGCCTGAGCGCCCGGCGCCTCTCCGGGTTCAGCCCGAGCGCTTGGTCTGCTGCTCGAGCACCTTGCCGAAGGCGCGCTCCACCTGGGTGGTCATGCGCTGCTTGAAGATGGCGAGCAGCGCCTCGGAGGCGATTGGGCGCAGGGCATCGGTCGCCTCGATCATCTCCTCCCAACGCTCGTCGGGCTGACCGGCCTGCTCAAAAGGCTCCCACAGCTCTTTGAGGAACAGCCTGACGAAGGCGCGGGAGATCGACTCGCAGTCGCGGGAGACTCGCTCGACCAAGGCCAAGGCCGCCGGCAATGGGATCCCGAGCGCGGTGACTTCTTCGGCGGCTTTCATGAGCGCGGGGCTCGGGACTTCAAAGCGGTCATCGCCCAAGGGGATGAGCAGCCTGAGCTTGCGAATGCGCTCAACGCTCTTGGCGTCGACCTCGCCGAAGCGCCGCTCCAGGTCCTCAGCAGTGACAACCTCGGGCGACTCGGTCGCATAAGGCGTGGTCATGGCGTTGCGCAGTCCCAAGAGGCGCGAGGCCACGCCACCGGAGGAGCTCATGAGGCGCTCGATCGCGGCCAGGTTGAAGCCGTCCGCCTGAAGGTCGAGGATCAGGCGCAGGCGGGCGACGTGCTCAGCGTCGTAGTAGCCGATGCGCGCACGCACCTCCGGAGCGGGTAGAAGTCCTCGGGACTGATGGTTGCGAATGTTGCGCACCGACATACCGACCTGGGCAGCGAGCTGCTCGATCGTGAGCCCGTCCTCCAAAGCCGTATCTGTTTCTGCCGTAGCCACCTCGATTCAGGATACCATTTTGCATGTAACCTCATTTGAGGTATCATTGATCGAGGTCAGATGAACGTTCGCCCCAAACCACTGCCTGAAGTCCTCCATGGCTGAGCGCGGCGCGGTCCCCAAGGTCCCCGAGGCTCGCCGTCGGGTGATGGGCCTCGTGAGGTCGTTCACCTCGCCCTTGCTCCCGGACGACTACTTGGAGCTCGTCAACCCGCTTTGGTCCACGCGCGAGCTGCGCGGACGGGTGGAACGCGTGGAGCGCGAGACGCACAAAGCCGTGACAGTGTTGATCAAGCCGGGCTGGAAATGGGAAGGCCACCGTCCCGGGCAGTATCTGCGCTTGGGTATTGCGGTGGATGGGATACACCACTGGCGCGCCTACTCCTTGACCTCCGAGCCGGAGCGCTCTGACGGATGCATATCGATTACGCCGAAGCTGGTCGAAGGCGGCAAGGTGTCGCCCTTCTTGAACGGACGCGTTCGCCCTGGAGCGATCGTGAGGCTGGGAGGCGTGGAAGGTATGTTTGTACTGCCTGACCCGCTGCCCCGCAGCCTGCTGTTCGTGAGCGCAGGCAGTGGGATCACCCCGATCATGAGCATGCTACGCAGCCTCGCCGCTCGCGGGCCGATCGAGGACGTCGTACACGTGCACTGCGCTCATTCAGCCGAGGATGTGATCTTTGCGCGCGAGTTGCGCGAGCTGAGCACCCGCCACCCTGGCTACAGGCTGCACTTGCGTCTGACCGGCGAGCAGGGTCGCGTGTCACCGGAGCAGCTCGAGGGACTTTGCGCCGATTGGGGACTGCGCGAGGCGTTCGTGTGCGGCCCTGCAGGACTGCTTGAAGCGATGGGCGATCACTGGCGTAGCCTCGGCGAGGAGCAGCGACTGCACATCGAGCGCTTTCAGCCGGATGCCCACGTGGGCGACGGCGAGCGCGGAGCGGGCGGGGAGATCCACTTCTGCTCAAGCGGAGTCGTTGCAAACAGCGACGGAGAGCAGCCGATCCTCGAGGCTGGGGAGAAAGCCGGCGCTGCTCTGCCATACGGATGCCGGATGGGGATCTGCCACACATGTGTGGGGAAGCTGAAGTCCGGGAAGGTACGTGACTTGCGTACAGGACGTGTACATGGAGCACCCGGGGAAATGCTGCGCACTTGCGTGAACGCGCCTGAGGGCGCCGTCGAGATCGATCTTTAACCCTAAGACCCAAGGAGCCAACGATGCCCACGACCCATGCGGAGAGCCCGGTCACCGCAACCGGCACGCCACCCCTCCCCTCCCCCTCATTCCCTCCTTCCCAGACCACGTCTCCACCTCCTGCCAGGCCGCCCCTTACCGACGAGCCCGAAAGCCCCTTGGCTCGACTCAGCCCCGAGCAGATCGAGGAGCTTGGACGCGAGTTCGACGCGATTCACGATGAGGTCTTCGCCGATCTGGGTGAAGAGGACGCGAAATACATAAGGAACACGATCAAGCTGCACCGCTACCTCGTGCTGGCCGCGCGCGCGATGCTGACGGGCTCAAGCAAGCGGCCCCTCTGGTTGGGCGGTACCGCCGCTTTGTCGGTGGCCAAGATCCTCGAGAACATGGAGATCGGCCACAACGTGATGCATGGGCAGTGGGATTGGATGAATGACCCGGACATCAACTCAAAGAACTGGGACTGGGACACCGCCTCGCCTGCCGACGCGTGGCGCCACTCCCACAACTATGAGCACCACACGTTTACGAACATCCGCGGTAAGGACCGGGATCTGGGCTACGAGATCATGCGTATCGACCCGCACCAGCCTTGGCACCCGGTGTACCTCCTCCAGCCTCTCTACAACCTGCTCTTGATGGGCTTCTTCGAGTGGGGGGTTGCCATGCACGACCTCAACTTCGATGCGATCAAATCGGGAGAGAAGTCGAAGACGAAGGTGTTGGAGGAGCTGAAGGCGATCGGGGTCAAGGCACGCAGACAGGCTGTCAAGGATTATGTCGCCTTCCCGTTGCTCTCAGCGGCAGCCGCCGCCGCGATTGGCGCAGCCAAGGGGCCCAACGCCGCCACCACCACGAGAGGCATGGCCACGGGAGACTCCAGGCGTGCCTTCAAGCAGACCGTTGCCGCGAACTTCACGGCGAACATCGTGCGCAACGTGTGGGCCTACTCGATCATCTTTTGTGGGCACTTCCCTGATCAGACGTATACGTTCAGCGCGAGAGAGGTCGAGAATGAGACCCGCGGGGGCTGGTATGTGCGCCAGTTGCTGGGCTCGGCCAACATCGACGGGGGTCCCCTGTTCCATCTGATGGCCGGCAACTTGAGCTTCCAGGTGGAGCACCACCTGTACCCCGATATGCCGTCCAGTCGTTATGCGGAGATAGCCCCCCGCGTGCGAGACATCTGCCAACGCTACGGCTTGCCCTACAACACGGGACCGCTGAGCAAGCAACTGGGAAGCGTGCACCGCACGATTCTGCGCCTGGCCTTGCCGGGCGGTAAGCCGCGCAAGAAGCCCGGGCCCTACACACCGAGCTGAAGTCCTTGCGGCCAGGCAGCTTTGGCCTGGTCCGATCCCGCGGCAAGCGAGCGCTGAGCGCGTCCCGAGTCGAAGTAGCGGCGCAGGCGCTCGACTCGGGACGCCGCTAGGACGCGATCAAGCGCGTGCGCAGGTGGGCGCCCACCTTACGCTTGACCCGCTGCAAGGCATTGTCGACCGTCTTGGTGTCGCAACCGAGCCGCTCGCCGACCTCCTCATAGGAGCAACCGTCGAGGTAGAGCGACAGCACGCGGCTCTCAAGCTCCGAGAGCGCCGTCGAGAGGCAGCCCACGAGCGAGCGGAGCTCCTCGGAGGAGATCACACGATTGACCGGGTCGTTGACAGATGGCCCGGCGATCGTCTGGTCGAGCGTGGGAACATCGTCGCCCGCGGCAGCCGGCGTCGAGGAGAACGAGACGTACTGGTTTAGCGGGGTGTGCTTGTTGCGAGTCGCGGTCTTCACGGCAGTGATGATCTGACGTGTGATGCAGAGCTCGGCGAAGTTGCGAAACGAGGACTCCCGATCGGTGCGGTAGTCGCGAATCGCCTTGTACAAACCGACAAGGCCCTCCTGGATGAGGTCTTCGGAGTCGCCCCCCGCCAGGAAGTAGGACGAAGCCTTGAGGCGTACGAAGCCGTGATAGCGACGTACGAGACGATCGTAAGCAGTGCGATCCCCCTGCTTCGCAAGGGCGATCAAAAAGCCGTCATCAACCTTAACTTCAGATTGAGTGTTATGGAAGGTACGTGCCACGAGCAGATCCTTTCTTGGCTTATTGCAGCCAAAACATGCTCAGTGGCGCACTCCTCCCCTGGCGCCAAAGCTATGAAGTCAACCTTAGGTTGAGCGTTATGGGCGGCAGCTTCGCACAGTTATGGAGCCTTGTCAAGCACGACTTCGCGGGACTGCAAGATTCCGTACAACAAGGCTGCAGCGGCCGCAGCCACGCCGAGCGACTCGATACGTCCATGCATGGGCAAGGACACGAGCTGATCGCACGAAGCGGCCACCCTCGGGCGCAAACCAGAGCCCTCGCTGCCGAGCACAAGCACCACACCGCCGCTGTAGTCGGGAACTGTGTAGGGCGCCGTGGAGCCGACCTGCCCGACCCGACCGGCGGTCCCCGCGTCACCACGATCGCGACTTCCCTCCTGCCCTTTCTTCGCGAGAGCTGGCGCACTCGCGCCATAAGACCAACAGCCGGCGCGACTTGCATCGCTCAGGAAGTCCGCCACATTGCGCACACGCGCGATGCGGATGTGCTCGACAGCCCCTGCGGACGCCTTGCACACAGCGGGAGTGACTTCCGCCGAGCGCCGCTCGGGTATGACCAGGCCGGTGACCCCCGCACACTCAGCCGTACGGCAGATGGAGCCAAGGTTCTGGGGGTCTTGAACTTGGTCCAGCGCCACAATCAGAGGCGAGTCCACCGCAAGCAACTCCTCAGAGCCAACATATGGATAGCCGCCCGCCTCAGCACACACACCCTGGTGGGCCTCCGAGCCGCAACGCCGCTCGATGTCCTCGGCTGCACAGACCTTCACCGCGAGGCCATCCAGCCATGGCTCACGCGCCGCACTCGACGTGGCCCAAACCTCTGAGACGCTGTGAGCACGCCGTCCGCGCAGAGCCTCACGTATGGGATTGCGACCGTAGAGGATCATTGCGACGAAAGAGAGACCACGATCGGTGGGTTCACGAGTCCGACAGCGGCAACAACTCGGGGCCCGCGGTACCGTCGCGGATCTCCCATCCAAGCGCCTTGATCTCTTCACGCAGCCGGTCCGCCTGCTCGAAGTCCCGGCTACGGCGAGCTGCCTCACGTGAGGCCAGCAAGGCCACGGCCTCAGGATCGATCGCCTCCACGTCAGCTACAGCTCCAAGCGGCGCCAGGGCCTCGAAGCCGATCACGTTGATCATCTCGCGCAGGTCAGCATCGCCAACAGGCTCGCCGCGACCTCCACGGCGGTTGGCCTCACGGATCCACTCGAACAGACTGCCAAGCGCCTTAGGGGTGTTGAAGTCCTCAGCAAGAGCCCCGAAGAACGCCTCCTTGTGAGGAGCCATGTCGAGCGGACTCGGCTGGCCAGGCTCTAGGCGCCGGAGCGCGTCACGGATGCGATGGACGCGACGGTCAGCGTCCCCAAGCTCGGACGGAGAAAAGGCAAGCGGTTGACGATAGTGGCCACCGATCAGGTACATCACAACGGCATCACGCCCATAGTGCTCGATCACCTCGTGCAAGAGAGCGATGTTGCCGGCCGACTTGGCCATCTTCTCACCGGTGAGCTGGATCATGCCGTTGTGCATCCAGATCCTCGCCAACTCCTGGCCACGCGCACAACGTGTCTGGGATGCCTCGTTCTCATGGTGAGGGAACACGAGATCAGAGCCCCCACCGTGGATATCGAAGCCAACTCCCAGCAAGGACTCGGCCATCGCCGAGCACTCGATGTGCCAGCCGGGACGCCCCTCCCCCCAAGGAGCCTCCCACCACGTGTCCTCACCCTGCTTACGTCCCTTCCACAAGGCAAAGTCGAGCGGGTCCTCCTTACGCTCTGAGCCCTCTATCCCCTCTCCTTGGTCCATATCGTCGACGCGCCGGTGGGACAAGCTGCCGTATTCGGGATCCGAGCGGACGCGGAAGAGGACATCTCGACGCGCGTCACCTCCCCGGCTACCGTTTTGGCGTTTGTCCTCAGGCCCCGCAGGCAGGAGCTCGGCTTCCTCAACGTCATACTCGACCACATAGGCGTGATCAGAGTCGATCAGGTCCTGGATGTAGGCGATTATCGCTCCCATCGTCTCAGAGGCAAGCGGCTCATGATCTGGACGTCCGATCCGCAGTGAATCGGTGTCGGCGACATAATGGGCCGTCATCTCCGATGCAAGCTCAGCGCTTGTGCGATCGGTGCGACGCGCCGGGTCGGAGCTGTCCGGATCGCCTCGCGCAGCGTCATAGATCTTGTCATTGACGTCGGTGACATTGACTACCAGTGTCGCGCTATATCCCTCGTGTTCGAGAAAGCGCTTGAGCAGACCAAAGAGGACAAACGGACGGGCATTGCCAATGTGGATGCGACTGTAGACAGTTGGTCCGCAGGCATATATGCCCACCCGTCCCGGATCGCGAGGCTCCAAGCGAAGAAGTTCTCCGGTGCGGGTGTCGTGCAGCTTGATGTCTCGCATGGCCGGGCAACATTAGCGCGCGCTGTCGACTCCGAGGCTTACCGAGCGTGTAGCCCCGCCCGCTCTTGCCCCGGACCTCGTGAACATCTCAGTCCGCCAACTTTCAGCGTCTCCGCCAACCTCAGCACGCCGACGACCTCAGCCTCGACGGCCTCACCTCGCCGACGACTCAGGCACAACCAACTCAGTGCGCAACCAGCTTCACCTGCGCCGAAAGCCTGGCCCCATGATTGGGAGTGAACTTCAACTGGATAGCGAGCCTCAGACGGTGCGAACGATTGTGAGCCAACAGGCGCCGCTCATTCTTTGACAAAGCAAGCTTGAGCGTCGCTGTGCCGGCCTTGGCGAATGTCTTTGCCCTCCGCGAAAAGCCACGACCACTGGCCACAAGCCTTCCGGTCGACGGCACGCTGACCACGATCGTCGCAAAACGCCCGTGGAAGCCGTGGCGCAGAACCTTGATCGCCGGCGGACAGCCACCGACTGCGATCTTTGGGCTTTCTTTGACGACCAGCCCGTTGTAGGAGACAATCTTCGTCGGTATCCGCAGGTTCCCGGTGCATATGTCGCCATGCGCCGCGAGTGCCGAGCTCGGCCCCGCGGGGAGATGCAGTTCGAAGCTGGGGATCGGCGCATCAGGGATATTCGAGAAGGTGCTGCTGGTGATCCCAGCTTTGGATATGAACGTTTCCCCGTTCAGCTGAATCGTGACTCCATAGCCCTGCAAGACCTGAACCACTTCAGGAAACTGGGCGCCACCGTGGCTCACCAAATAGACGGGTCCGGCGAGCGGCGCCGGCAGTGCCGAAGTGACGGCGCTGGCAGTGCCCACGTTCGAACCTGGTGGGCAGGCGGCCGGATTGGCTTCGAATACGCCCACGGGACACGCCTCTTTCAGCGTGGACAGCCGCGAGGGGAGCTGCTTGGGCAGTTCCACCTTCACCATCTCGGCGTTGGACTCGTGTGCGAACCCCTCTACGATCTTCACGTTGAAGCCGATCCCGTTCTTGCGCGTCGGATGACCCGTCGTGGAGGCCGTCAGCTTCGGCCCAAAGGGAAGCGTCGAGCAACCCGTTGACTGAAACGGCGTCGAGACGCCTGCCTTCGTGCCCTGCGTGCTCGTCACCGCGCCGGTGAAGGCCATTGGCGCGCAGTTGCTTGGATTGAAGGTGAATTCGGGACGGTCGATAACGACCGCGACATCTTTCAGTTGAGGCGGGAAACCTTCGAGGATGCTCGGGATCGAGTGAGGTCCGCTGCCATCGGTGACAAAGGTGGCCTGCCCAGTGCGCCGGTTGACGTCAATCGCTGCTCGGATCACCAGTGGGCGACCTTCGGGCCCGAGGTTAAACGGCCCGGCGAGCACTGGCATGACCACGGACAGACCGAAGGAACCGCCTCCATATGGGCCGGTGAAATAGACCTTGCCACCGGTGAGCGTGAACGGTTCAGGTCCAACGCCGACGGACGCCATAACTTTGCCGATGAGACTGGATGGGCCGCACGTGCCAAGCGACGCCTGTGGTTCGGGGCACAGTTCGACTCCGCCGAGTGTCGCCAGCAAGCCCTCGGGAAGCGTTGCGGACACGCTCCTCAGCCCCTGTTCGCTATCGCTTCGCGCGAGTGCGATCGTGAGCGGACTGTAGGCGTTGGCCGTTTTGTTGGCCATGCCGGCCGAGAACGATGGGTTGAATGCTTTCGTGCGCCCTTCCGTGATGTGAAGCTCGTCGCTGGGGCTTGCGGGCGCACCTCCATTCCAAGGCGTCAGCAAGCTGGTCATGGTGTAGTCCCCACACTCCGCAGGAGTAACGATTGCTGCCTGTGGCCCACCGGGAAATTCCAGTTCCAAATCAGCCAGCGCAAGCTGCGGCGCGAAAGCCTGCCCGGTGACCGGGTCTGGACCGAGACGCAGCGTCAACTGACCCGTTCCCGGATCCGCGCTGGCTTCGACCGGGAGCTTGAGCACCACCCCTGAGCCTTCGGCGACGAGGTAGAAAGCGAGCAGCGAATGGAACGGGTTGGCACCATCGCCGGCGAGGTTGCCCTGCTGGGCTAGATACAGACCGCCCTGGAGCTTTTCGGCCAGCAACGGCGTCGCGACTCGTACCGCACCGATCCGCGAGGCCGCGGGACAGCCCCCCGGTCCGCTAGAGGCCAGGTTGATGCCTTCCGGCCCTTCGGGGGGGCAGCCCACGAGACCGTTGGCGCGCGAAAGGTTCAACGCCATTCCGGTCGGGAGCGTGACCGTGGCAGCCTGCAACTGAGCCTCGCCTAGCCCAAGCGGATCTTCGCTCTGTGGCAAATGCAGGTGCAAAGTCAAACCGGTGGGGCTTTCGGTCGTCGAGCTTTCCACCTGCGCCTGAAGCGTGGGGCTGAAATCGAGTGCCTGACAGGCGCCAAGCCCAGGCGCACCGCTGAGCGGGTCAGAGGCCGTGGCAGTGAACTGACCCTCCTCCTGCCAGGAATCGGCGCGCAGAGATGCAACGGGCGCGCTCAGGCATTGCGTTGGCAGCGTGAGAAACGGCTTGGCGACGACGCCTGCCGGACACGTGCCATGACTCTCTATGCAGTCGCCCCGTTCGTGATCGTGGGCCGTTTCGCCGGGCACACCCCAGAACGTCACGGTGCTACCAAGCACGTGAGCGTCCTGGGGGATGCCTGTCATGGCCACCGTCAGTCCGTAGTCGCTACCCGTACGGATCGACGGGGTCAGATAAACCGCGGATTCCCCCGCCCTGAAGCCGAACAGGGCCGGCGAGCCGGCGGGCGGTGTCAGATCGTAGATCGGGCTGGCGGACACTTTGCGTTCGGCCAGCGTCGAAGGCGTGACGTTTTCGATTTGAACGACCCCGATGGCCGAAGCGTCCGGGCATCCGTCTTCGCCCGTGCTCGGGTTGACCGTGGCGAATTCTTTTTCGCCGCAAAGCGAAGTCGCCAGCGGGTCAAACGTGACGCCCGGCGGAAGTTCGGCCACGACGTCGGCGAGATCACCCCCCTCTGACAGGAGCCGCCCTTCGGAGTTGGTGGTCGTGTTTAGCTTGAAGCTCGCGGTCAATGCAAAGGGGTGGGAGCCTGCGAGCAGATCGTTCGAGGCATCCGCATTGCTCGCAAGGACACTCGAGCTTTCGAAACCCAAGGTCGGGCTCGCGCCGGCCTCGCAGACCACCACCATGCTCAGGGCAAGCATCGAGATGCAAGCAACGGGACCGGCGATCCAAGATCTAAGCCTCATTCGACTCCCTCCATTCCCCCGCACGCCGTGTACGGATTCGGCGCGACTTGCGTCGACCCACCGCGCCCATAGACAATCTATGTACTGCTCTGTTTTATAACAGATACACAACCGGCCCGTCTAGCCTCGCTTCGATCACGCCCTCAACTCCCCCTAATATCGGCATAAATACTGATGATTCGTGATTCATGCTTGGACGAACATGCGTCCGCCAGCGACCAATATTTGAGCTTCATGAAACCTTCTGTACGTTAATGGTCACAGTTACTGTGATAACGTAGTCCCCGCTCGGCCTTCCTATGCCCAGATCCCCCCAGTCCGCCGGCAAAGCCGTCCGATCGGTCCCCAGAGAACGCTCTGACACCGTGTCGGCAAATGGAGCCAAACCCGATCAGCGCGACCGGCTGCTCGCCGCGATGATCCTGCTTGCGGGCAGCGTCGGATACGCGGAGGTGAGCATCGCCGACCTGACCTCGCGAGCGGGCATATCGCGCCAGACCTTCTACGAGCTGTTCGTCGACAAGGACGAGTGCTTTCGCGGTGCTTATCGGCTCGCCGCTGAGCGCGTGCTTGGCCCTTTGCGAGGCCTGAGCAATCAGAATGACTGGTGGGAGACTCCGCGCACGGCCGTCCGAGCAATCCTTGAGTTGATCGACGAAGACCCTGAGTCAAGCTGGTTCTTCTTCGTCGAGAGTCTCGCGGCTGGAACACGCGTCGATCCCGAGCGAAAGCGTGTACTGGCCGCGTTCGAAGCTCACGCAGAGGCATTTCTCGACTGCTCGCCAGCGACCGGCTATGCACTCGACATTCCCCCTGGGGCATTGCTCGGTGTCATTCGCAACGCCGCGATCCGCGGAGTGGGTGCCTTGCACATGCACGTCAATGCCCCTCCGCCCCCGCCAAAGCTGGAAGACGAACTACTTGCCTGGATTCGCTCCTACGCGATCCCCGCCCGCCGGCCGCGTTGGAGCACGGGTCCCACGGCACTAGAACCTGCCCACTCCAGCAACGACGTGACCCAGGTCGCGAGCCCGATCCTGCGACGACCTGAGCCGCTGCCGCGGGGACGCCATCGCCTGCCGCGAGCGGTGGTGGCGCGCAGCCAGCGAGAGCGAATCATGCACGCCACCGTCGAGGTGACCCATACCAAGGGATACATGGCGGCGACAGTCGGCGACATCGTGCTGGCGGCCGGTATCGGTCGGGATGTCTTCTATGAGCACTTCACCGACAAGCGTCATGCCTTCTTGGCGACCCAGCAGCGCGCCGGCCAAGAGATATTCGACAGGTGCAGGCACGGATTTTTCTCCTATCCGACATGGCCACGTCGGGTTTATGGATGGCTGCGCACACTGACACTGACCTTGGCAAGAGAACAGGCACTCGCGCATCTTTGCCTCGTGGAGCCCTACGCGGCCGGGGCACAGGCGATCGAGCTCACACAACAGATGGCGGCGCTGTATGCCGTATTCCTCGAGGAAGGCTTCCACCTGCGTCCAGAGGCCGAAGCGCTGCCCAGTCTCTGCTCAATCGCAATCGTGGACGCTGTGTTTGAGATCCTCTACGGACACGTAGCCGCCGGCAACGCAAGCGAGCTTCCACGCCAAGTGCCTCAACTCGCCTACATAGCGATCGCCCCATTTGCGGGGGCTTCAGCCGCCGCCGAGACGGTCGAAGGCCTCATGGCCGGGACCGCCGCGTGAGTACCACGGTCGATCCGAGCCCGCGACCCCAAGCCCTCAAGGCGTAACGAGTCATGAGCTCCCCACTCCAACAGCCTGAAAGCTCTCAGTCATCTCAGCGTGAGCAAACTCTGCTGAGCGCGACCGTTGAGGTAATCGCGCGCGAAGGCTACGTGGACACCACCGTGGCGAATATCACAGCGGCGTCCCGCCTCTCCCGTACGACGTTCTATGAGCACTTCAAAGACAAGCAAGACTGCTTCCTCGCCGCTCAGCGCCAGCTCGCGATGCGCTTGCGCGAGGAGGTGGAGCGCGGGGTCGCGAGCAAAGAGTCCGGACAAGCCCTCTCGAGCGCACTTGAAACCCTGGTCACGTTTGCCCAGCAAGAACCCACCTCCTTTCACCTGCTGACCCACGAAGCGATGATCGCCGGCCCTCGCGCACTGGACGCACGCGACGAGTTGATGCTGTCGATCGAGCATACGGTCGAGCAGGCGCTCTCCTGTAGTGAGACAGAGACGGAGGCGGACATACCGACCAAGCTGGTGCTCGGCGGCGCGGTGAGGCTGATCGGGATGTCGATGCGCAGGAGCGGCAACGCACCGGGTCCAGAGCTAGCTGAGCTATCCAGATGGCTCGACTGCTATCGAGTTCCCCGTGGAGAGACACGCTGGCGAGAGATCACGAGCACACCCACCGCGGCGCTTGAGAGAAAGGGTCCAGCCAGGCCGATCGCGCCGCAGCCACTGCCGAGGGGGCGTCATCGTCTCTCGGAGCAGGTGGTGAGCGCCGTGCAGCGCGAACGCATCTTGCACGCAACCGCGCAGGTCATATGCGCCAAGGGCTATCCAGCGAGCACCGTGGCCGACATCGCCGGCGCCGCGGGCATCTCTCGCGAGGTGTTCTACGGACTATTCAAGGACAAGCGAGACGCATTTCTACAAGCTCAGCAGCTCGTGTTCGAGCAGATGATCGCGGCCAGCGCGGGAGCGTTCTTCACCTCCGAGGCAGCTTGGCCCGAGCGCATCTGGGAGGCGCTTCGCACCACCACGGCGTGGACCCTCGACCAGCCGACGCTCGCACACTTCGACTTCATCGAGGCCTATGCGCTGGGACCCTCCGACGCCAGGCGGGTGGACCAGAATGTGCTTGCCTTCAACGTGTTCCTCGAGGAGGGCTACCGCTACCGACCGCAAGCGGCCGAGGTATCCCGACTGTTTGCTGAGGCGATCTCCGGCTCAGTGCTCGAGCTGGCAGCCTTCTATATCCGCCACGACCGCGTGAGCGAGACACCGGGCCTGCTGCCTCTTCTTGCCTATGTAATCCTCTCACCGTTCACCGGCGTAGAGGAGGCAAACCAGCTAGTCGCCTCCCAGCATGAGTAGCGATCGATCTGGCAGGCGGTTCAGTCAGCGATCCGCAGACCAACAACCGCCAGCGCTGCCACGCCCTCGCCACGCCCGACGAACCCGATGCCCTCGCCGGTACTGGCCTTCACGTTGACTCGCTGGAGGGCGAGCCCGAGCGCAGAGGCCAGCGACTCTCGGATCGCATCGCGGTGGGGGCCCAGCTTTGGGCGCTCCATCACCACCGTGGTGTCGACGTTGACCAGCTCCAGGCCCTGGGCGAACACGAGCGGCAAGACGCTCGCCAGCAGCTCGAGCGAGTCGACGTCGCGATAGCGCTCGTCACTGTCTGGAAAGTGCTCGCCGATGTCGCCTAGCCCAGCGGCGCCCAAGAGGCCGTCGACGACGGCGTGGGTCAGCACGTCGGCGTCGGAATGGCCGTCGAGGCCCAGGTCGCTCGGAATCTCGACGCCACCCAAGATCAGCTTGCGCCCGGGCACGAGCCGGTGCGAGTCGTAGCCGATGCCGCTTAGCGCCGTCACACCACACCGGCCCCGATCGGCTCCAAGCGGCGCTCGCGGCGCTCAAACACGCACAACTCGCTCACGTCCAAGCTGTCTAGCAGCTCCAAAGCCCGGTCATAGTCGGCGCCTACATCCTCTTGACGATGGGCATCGCTCGACAAAGCCACAGGAGCGCCGGCTTCCACGCACATCTGAAGCAGCGCGGGCGCCGGGTAGATCTCCTGTGCGCGCTTGCGCAACCCGGCGGTAGACACCTCTATCGCCACGCCCGACTCCGCGATCCCGTCGATCGCAAGCTCGTAGTAGTAGCGCAGATCGCCTTCGGGAAGTGGCCGCTCGGGGTGGGCGGATCCCCAAACCTTGACCAGGTCAGGGTGGGCGAGGATGTCGAACAGGCCGCTGCGGGCTGCCTCGCCGAGCGCGAGGAAATAGGCGCGCCAGATGTCCTCGGCGCTGCGTCCAGTTCCCCAAACGCTGTAGTCGTCCATGTCGAGGGCATGGTCTGCCAGGAAGTGCACCGAACCGACGACATAGTCGAAATCGCGCGCGTCGAGCAGATTGGCGATGCGATCCTCGGCTCCCGGAATGAAATCGGCCTCGATCCCCAGACGCAGGTCGGTCTCCTCCCGCACGAAACCGCAGTACTCGTCGAGGTCGTCGTGGGCGAATTCGCGCCACAGGGGGTGCTGCCACACGCTGAGCGCCTGGCTGAAGCGGTAGACGTGCTCTGAGACGCCTAGCTCGGCGATATTGCGCTCGCTCGCAGCCTCGCGATAGCGATCCACGTTTGCCGCCGTGAAGTACTTCGAAGGCGTCGCGCCAAGCTCGTCGGGGCGTAGGTGGAGGTGATAGTCGGTGAGCATGGTTTGATCGTCCGCAGGCTGGGACGCCACGCCAGGGTAGCGACCGCCGGCGCTCTATCCCCGGCGCCGTGCGAGCAGGAGCTCGGCGAGATCGAGATCGAGGGCAGTTGTCACCTTCAGGTTCTCAGCCGGGGCGGGCACCACGACGACGCGCCCGCCGGCGCGCTCGATGAGCCAGGCGTCGTCGGTGGCTTGCGCCAGCACCGCGTCCGGTACGTCAAGCGCCCTCTCCAAGGCATCCCGGCGGAACGCCTGGGGCGTCTGCACCGCCCACAAGCCGGCGCGATCAAGCGTCCGGGCCACCTCCCCATCATCGCCTGCCTGCTTGATCGTGTCGGTGACCGGAGCGGCCGCGATCGCGGCGTCCACACGGTCCCCCATTCCATTGCCAGCAACACCCTCACCGTCACCGCTCCGGAGAGCAGCTCCGCTATCGGCTCTGTCTAACCCTGCACGACCGCCCTGGACAGCACTCAACGTGGCCTGCACCAACTCCACGGTGAGCAAAGGACGAGCCGCGTCGTGAACGAGCACGGGATCGCCCGGACCAGCGACTTCCAGCGCAAGACGAACCGACTCCGAGCGCACGGCGCCGCCCCGCACCCCGACGGTTCCCGCGGGGGCCTCAACCCCGGCCGGCAGGGCGACAACGATCTGCTCGATCGCGGGCATCGAGGCCAGCACATCGACGCTCCACTGCACGAGCGGCTGACCCGCGAGCTCGACGAGCGCCTTGGGACGCAAGGCGCCAAGACGCTCACCGAGCCCGGCGGCGACGATCAGGGCGACGGCCACGCTGGCCGAGCCTTCATCGGGAGCTACCGCGCACGCGGCAGATGATCACGGGTGTGAGCAACTGCCGCGTGCGCACCCTGAGGGCACAAGCGAGAGCCCGCTACTTGCCGGCGACCGCGAGCTGGCTCGAGGCGGAAGTCGCCAGAAGCTCGTCGAGATAACTCTCGGCCTCGTCCTCGTCCTTGTCGAGCGCGTACATGAGCTCGGAGGCGAGGATCTTCTTGGCGCGGGTGAACATCTGCTTCTCACCAGTGGACAGGCCCTTCTCGCTCTCGCGCAGGGCGAGGTTGCGCACAACCTCGGCGAGCTCGTAGATGTCGCCTGTCTTGATCTTGTCGCGGTTGTGCTTGAAGCGTCGGTTCCAGTTCTTGGGCATCTCCGACACCTCCGCCCGGAGCACAGCCAGGACCTTCTGGACTGTCTCCTCGTCGATCACCCGGCGCAGGCCCGCGAGAGCCGCGTTCTCGGTGGGGACCTTGACGGTCATGTCGTTGTGGAGGATCTTGATCGTGAGGTACTCACGTGTCGTGCCAAGCACCTCCATGTCCTCCTTGCTGAGCACCTTGCCCGCGCCGTGATGGGGATACACGACGTGGTCGCCGAGCTCGAACTCGATGCACTCCACCTCGCGGGTGGCCTCGAGCTCCTCGATGAACGATGTTGCATCTTCGATTGTTGCGGGAATGGTGTTCCTCCTTCGTCGCGCCGGCAATGGGGCCGGCCATGTTGCGCCGGCATGGACCGGCTATGTGTCAAGTCTGTAGGTAGCGGTCCACGAGATTGATCTCCTGCAGGCGGCGCAGGCCCTCGCGGATGTCCTTCGCCCTGATCTCTCCCACTCCCTCGACCCCCTCGAGCTCAGCGTCGGTTGCCGCCAGGAGCTCATCCAGGCCGCCGAACTCGTTCACGATCTGCGTTACGACCAGCTTGGGCAAGCGCGGGATACGCCCCAGGATGCGGTGGCCGCGTGGGGACACCGGATAGTCAAGCGTGTTGAGCTTGCGGTCATAGCCGAGCAGCTCCGCAAGACGGCCGAAGTCGAGCAGGTCCTGGTGCGCAAGGCGCCCGACCTGGTCGAGGGCGGAGGCAAATGCCTCGTCGGAGTAGTCGGCCAAGTAATCCTGCACCAAGGCAGCCTTCTCGGCAGTCGTGCCGAGAATCGTCTCCTCCAATTGCATCTCGATCAGTCGCCCCTCGCTACCGAGCTCGACGATGTAGCGCTCAATCTCGACCGCCATCCTCGTCACCAGCTCCGAGCGCTGCAAAACAGTGAGCACGTCGTGCAGGGTCACGCCCCCCTCGAACTCCAAGGCCGTGAGGCGGGTGGAGACCTGGTCAAGGCGCTGACGGTACTTGTCGAGCGTGGCCAAGGCCTGATTGGCCTTGGAGAGCACGACCGTGATGTCTTGGAGGATGTACTTGATCCCGTCCACGTAAAGCGATACGACCTCGCGACGCTGAGATACCGCAATCACAAGCGCGTCGGTCTGCTTGGAGACGCGTTCGGCGGTGCGGTGGCGAGTGCCGGTCTCGTGCGAGAGGATCGTCGGGTCCGGCATCAGCTGGACGTTG
Source organism: uncultured Solirubrobacterales bacterium (assembly GCA_963731565.1). Lineage (GTDB taxonomy): Bacteria > Actinomycetota > Thermoleophilia > Solirubrobacterales > Solirubrobacteraceae > Palsa-744. Next base: position 1,640,163 of record CAVSWG010000001.1, on the reverse strand, counting down.
ACCATGGCGATCTTGGTGGCGTTGGTGTTTAGGATGATCGCCCCGTCCATCTTGGCCACCTGGTAGAGGAAGGCGGGGGTGTAGTCGATTTCGAGCTTGATGCCACCCGAGAAGAGGAAGCTGAGCTCTTCGGGGTCGCCGATCACGATCAAACCACCCGTGCGAGCGTGGAGAATGCTCTCGATCCCCTCCCGCAAGGCGGTGCCGGGAGCAACCATCTCGAGGGCTCTGACTAGCCCTGGCTCGGGTCGCGCGTCCGTGTCAAATTCTTCACCGGATCGTGAGGCCACAACTGGCCATTCTACGGCATTTAGCCTTTTTTTATCGCCTGCCTACCCTGTTCGGAAGGTGCGAATCAGCTGGCCCGCCCCTCAGCGGGAAGGAAAGCGCGAATTTGGAGTCAGGCGGCGCGCGCCGGGCGGCGCGCCACGGCCGGAAGCGCAGCAGTAAGCGCCTCGCGCAAAGTGGACGCCTCGCGCGCTTCCCCACCGCTGCCCGTGGGGGCATGCACACCGGCCAGACCGTGCCTGGACGCCTCGGCAAGGCGCCGCTCAGGGTGGCCAACCCAGCGCAGCTCGCCGGTGAGGCCCAGCTCGCCGAAGCATCCACATGGAGAGCCGCTTAGCGCAACTCCACGCGCGGCAGAGGCCACGGCGAGTGCGATTGCGAGGTCCACCCCGGGCTCGTCGACCCTTACACCACCCACCACGTTCACGAACACATCACTTCCGCCAACGCCAATACCTCCGTGACGACCGAGGATCGCGAGCACCAAGGCAAGCCTGTTGCGATCCAGCCCGGACACCACCCGGCGCGGCTGCTCAAGCTCGGAGGGAGCCACCAAGGCCTGCACCTCTACGAGCAGGGGCCGCGAGCCCTCCATCGCCGCGAGCACAACGCTGCCTGGGGCCCGTGTCGCCTCGGCCACGAAACGAGCTGAAGCATCGAGCACCTCGACTAGACCGCCCTGGCGCATCTCGAACAGACCAGCCTCGTTGGTCGAGCCAAAGCGGTTCTTCAGTGCCCTCAGCTCCCGGTAGGGGCGCTCGCGCTCACCCTCGAACTGCAAGACACAGTCAACCAGGTGCTCGAGCACCCTCGGACCGGCCAAGGCGCCGTCCTTGGTCACGTGCCCTACGAGCACAACGGCGATCGAACGAGCCTTGGCCAGGTCCATGATGCGCGCCGCCACCTCGCGCACCTGTCCCACCGAGCCCGGGGCGCCGGAGAGCTCGCCCGATCGTAGGGTCTGGACGGAGTCGATCACACACACACTCGGAGCGTGCAAGACGATGGCGTCGAGCACCACATCGAGGTCTGTCTCGGCGAGCACGGGCACCTCCAAGGCACTTGGCGAGAGCCGCTCGGCACGCAGCCTGACCTGCTCGGCGGACTCCTCCCCGCTCACATACAGCGTCTTGTGACCGGTCCCGGCGATGTTGCCGAGCGCCATGTTGGTCAATGTCGACTTGCCGATTCCCGGCGAGCCTCCGAGCAGGACGAGTGACCCGGGCACAAGCCCCCCTCCAAGCACCCTGTCGAGCTCGCCGATACCGGTCTGCAGGCGCGACATCGGTGCGGCGGCTACCTGGGAGAGCGGCACGAGCGGCGTTCCCGGCGTCCGGGCCCCCACGCGTGCACGCGCGCCGGGCATGCCGTTTCGATCCACACCACCCACAGCCGAGCGCTCCTCCACAAGCGTGTTCCAGGCGGCGCAACCTGGGCACTGACCGTGCCACTGCGCTGACTGCAGACCGCATTGCGAGCAGATGTGAATCGTCTGGGGGCGAGCCATCAGCCCACCCTACGCTTCACCCCCGACGGCACCCTACGCGCGCGCGTAGGGCACACCAATCCGCCGAACCAACACCCGAGGCAGACTCGTAGAGCCCAAGGAAGCCCGCAGCCGATCAGCCCGCGTCGAGGACCTCACTACGGCGCTCGTACAAGACCACATCACGCCAACGCCCTTCAGGCATCTGGCCGATCCGCTCGTGTGTACCCACAACGCGGAAACCAAGGCCTTCGTGAAGGGCAATCGAGGCGGCGTTCTCGGGAAAAATCCCAGCCTGGAGAGTCCAGAAGCCGGCCTGCTCCGCCGTTTGAATGAGCTCAGCCAAGAGGGCAGTTCCAACCCCACGCCCCGCATACGCGAGGTCGACGTAGATACTTACGGAGCCCACACCGCGGTAGACATGACGCCCCGATACAGGGCTCAGAGCAGCCCAACCGATCACTCCAGAAGCATTGCGTGCGACGAGGCGCGGCTCAGGCGAGCGCGCTGCCGACCATTGCTCCCAGCTTGGAACCTGGTGCTCGAAGGTGGCGTTGCCCGTCGCGATGCCCTGCTCGAAGATGCGCGCCACGTCCGGCCAGTCCTCAGCGATCATCCGCGTGACCTTCACCCGCGCGGACATGTTGTCGGCTGTGCGAGGCGGAGTGCTCAGCGTCGCCCCGGCCTAGGACTCGGCCGGAGACTCGTCGTGCGGCTCGCCCTCATCCACCGGAAGCTCGGCGCCTGGCTCAGGCTCGCCGCCGCCGGCGCCTACACCCACAGGGGTCTTCTGCTTCTTGGGCTTGACGATCCTGAGGCGCACCTCGCCCTCTTCGCCCTCGGGGGCGGGGTCCACAACGACCGTGGCGCCAGGTGTGAGCTGCTCACGCAGGACGAAGTCGGCCAATGGATCCTCGATGTAGCGTTGGATCGCGCGACGTAGCGGACGGGCTCCCATCGCCGGGTCCCAACCCTTGTCGACGAGCAGGTCCTTGGCGGGATCGGTCAGCTCCAGTTGTAGCTCCCGTTCGGCCATCGACTCACGGATGCGAACCAGGAGCAGCTCCACGATCTGGCGGATCTCCTCCTTCTGCAACTTGTGGAAGACGATCACGTCGTCGATGCGATTGAGGAACTCAGGGCGGAACACCTTCTTGAGCTCGCCCATGATGCGGTTCTTCATGTCGTCATAAGTGATCCCGGTCTCGTCCTCAGACACGGCGAATCCGAGCGGTGTGTTGCGCGCGATCTCGGCTGCCCCGATGTTCGAAGTCATGATTACGATCGCGTGCCTGAAGTCGACCGTGCGGCCCTGAGCGTCCGTCAGGCGACCATCCTCGAGAATCTGCAGGAGGATGTTGAATACGTCCGGGTGGGCCTTCTCGATCTCATCCAAGAGCAACACCGAGTAGGGCTTGCGTCGCACGGCCTCGGTCAATTGACCGCCCTCGTCGTAGCCAATGTAGCCGGGAGGAGAGCCGACTAGACGCGAGACAGCGTGCTTCTCCATGTACTCGGACATGTCGATCCTGATCATCGCTTCGTCGTCACCGAACAGGAATTCGGCCAAGGTACGAGCCAGCTCGGTCTTGCCCACGCCGGAGGGGCCAAGGAAGATGAACGAGCCGGTCGGGCGCTTGGGATCCTTCAGACCCGCACGCGAGCGACGGATCGCCTTTGAGATGACCTCGATCGCAGGGTGCTGGCCGATGACGCGCTTGTGCAGTTCCTCCTCCATGCGCATCAGCTTCTGGGTCTCGGCCTCGGTGAGCTTGAAGACGGGAATACCGGTCCACATGGAGACGATGTCGGCGATCTCCTCCTCGCCGATCGAAGGACGCTCGACAGACTCGCCCGACTCCCACTCTTCCTCGAGCTCCCGCTTCTTGCCCGCGAGCTTGCGCTCCTGATCGCGCAGGGCGGCGGCCTTCTCGAATTCCTGGTTCTCGATCGCCTGCTCCTTTTCGCGGCGCGTGGATTCGATCTCCTCTTCGAACTCACGGTTGGCGGGCGGCGAGGTGAGGGACTTCATGCGCATCCTCGAGGCGCCCTCGTCGATCAGGTCGATTGCCTTGTCGGGCAGGAAGCGGTCTGAGATGTAGCGGTAGGCAAGGTCCGCCGCGGCCTGCAAGGCCTCGTCGGTGATCTGCACCTTGTGGTGCTGCTCGTAGCGGTCGCGCAGGCCCCTAAGGATCTCCACGGTCTGCTCGATCGTGGGCTCCTCGACACGGATCTGCTGGAAGCGACGCTCCAGGGCCGAGTCGCGCTCCAGGTACTTGCGGTACTCGTCCAAAGTTGTCGCGCCGATCGTCTGCAGCTCACCCCGCGCCAGGGCCGGCTTGAGGATCGATGCGGCGTCGATCGCGCCCTCGGCGGCGCCCGCGCCGACGAGGTTGTGGAGCTCGTCGATGAACAGGATGATGTCCCCGCGCTGGGTGATCTCCTTCATCACCTTCTTCAGACGCTCCTCGAACTCGCCCCTGTACTTGGAACCGGCCACAAGGGCAGCCAGGTCGAGCGTGTAGATCTGCTTGTTCTTAAGCAGCTCAGGCACGTCGGAGTTGATGATGCGCTGGGCCAAGCCCTCGACCACCGCGGTCTTGCCTACGCCGGGCTCGCCGATCAGGACCGGGTTGTTCTTGGTGCGCCGCGAGAGGATCTGCATGATCCGCTCGATCTCGGTCTCGCGCCCGACAACAGGGTCGAGCTTGCCGTCGGCGGCCAGCTTGGTCAGGTTGCGCCCGAACTGGTCGAGCAGCTTGGAGGACTTCTTGCCCTCACCGGGACCCGAGCCCGAGCCGGCACCCGCGCCAGCGCCTTGGCGGCGGCCGCCTGGACCGGAGAGCATGCGGATGACCTCGTTGCGGATCTTCTCGGAGTCGGCGTCGAAGTCGAGCAGGATGCGAGCGGCCACGCCCTCGTTCTCACGCACGAGCCCGAGCAGGATGTGCTCGGTGCCGATGTAGTTGTGGCCGAGGCTCAGAGCCTCGCGCAGGGCCAGCTCCAAGACCTTCTTAGCGCGCGGGGTGAAGGGAATCTGCCCTGAGGTGACCTCCTCACCGGAACCGACGATACGCACCACTTGAGCACGGACACGCTCGACGGTGATGTCCAAGCTCTCCAGGACACGCGCGGCAAGACCCTCCTCCTCGCGCAAGAGCCCGAGCAGGATGTGCTCCGTGCCGATGTAGTTGTGCTTGAGCGTGCGCGCCTCCTCCTGCGCGAGAACGACCACCTGCCGGGCCCGTTCTGTAAATCGCTCGAACATGGGTGCTTCCTTCCTGTGAGGGCGGAGCCTCTCCGCGGGTGCCGCACGCCTTGCGGTCCCTGTCGGCGCCTTTCACGCAGTCTACCAACCGGCCCTGCTGCCCCCGGCCGCCCTCAGTCGCGCATCGCAGGGAACAGCACGACCTCACGGATCGAGGGGCGTCCGGTGAGCAGCATGACCAGCCGGTCGACCCCCAAACCGACCCCACCTGTGGGAGGCATACCGTGCTCCAGGGCCTCTAGGAACAGCTCGTCGTGGGGCTGGGTCTCCTCGTCGCCGGCCAGCGCCAGGCGCGCCTGGGCGTCGAAGCGGGCGCGTTGCTCATCTGGATCGGTGAGCTCGGAGAAGGCGTTGGCGATCTCCATGCCGCCTGCAAACGCCTCCCAGCGCTCGGCCAGACGCTCGTCGTCGCGATGGGCACGCGCGAGCGGCGAGAGCTCAATCGGGTAGTCGAGCACGAACGTCGGTTGGGTCAGCGTCGGCTCCACGTACTTCGAGAGCAGGTCATCGGCTAGTTGCGGCCAGTTGCGGCCCCCTGTCGAAATCTCAAGGCCCCGCTCAGCTATAGCCGCCGCCAGCGACGGAGCGTCGCGGTGGACCAGCAGATCTATGCCTGTCTCCTGCGCGATCGCCTCCACGAAGCGAATACGCCGCCATGGCGGCGCGAAATCGAGCTCCCCCTCATACCCGACCGCAGCCGCGGCGCTCGCGACCATCTGCTCTAGGCGCGATGCCTCCTCTGCGTAGTCGGCATAAGCCTCGTACCACTCGACCACGGTGAACTCAGGGTTGTGCTTGGTCGAGAGGCCCTCGTTGCGGAAGTTCTTGCCCATCTCATACACGCGCTCCAAGCCACCCACGATCAGCCGCTTGAGGTAGAGCTCGGTGGCGATGCGCAAGTAGAGCTGGCGGTCCAGGGCGTTGTGATGGGTCGTAAAAGGCCGCGCCATGGCGCCGCCATAGAGCGGCTGCAGTACGGGCGTTTCGACCTCGAGGAAGCCCTCGCCGTCGAGGTAGGCCCTGACCGCGGAGACGATGCGGGCACGGTCGGCGAACAGCTTGCGGGCCTCTTCGTTTGCGATCAAGTCAAGCTCGCGGCGGCGCTGGCGCGTCTCCACGTCGGTCAGGCCAGCATGCTTGTCTGGCGGCGGGCGTAGGGCCTTACCGAGGATCTCGTAGCCGTCCACGCGCAAGGTCAGCTCTCCGTGGCGTGAGCGCAGCGGCGCTCCGTCGACACCCAAGAGGTCTCCCAAGTCCAACGAGACCAGGCGCTTGAATGCTTCTGGACCGAGTATGTCGGCTCGGGCGTGCAACTGGATCTTGCCGCCGCGATCGACCAGGTCTAGGAAGGCGGCCTTGCCAGCACCGCGTCGCGCGGCGATGCGGCCCGCCACGCGATGGGGCTCCTCAGTCTCCTGCCCGACCTCCAAGTACTCGTAGGCGGCGCGCACCGCGGCGATCGACTCCACCCCCGGATAAGCGTAGGGAGGAAGCTCGGTGCCTTCTTCCCGAAGCCGGATGGCCTTGGTTCGCCGCTCGGCGATTAGCTCGGGTAGGCCGTGGGCTGTGTGTTGCTCCTCGCCGTGACTCGCGCGCGCGTGTGGGGCACCCTCATCGGAAGGCTTTCCAGCCGGCCCTACGCGCGCGCGTAGGTCATCATCCTGATCCGAATCCGGACGGCTCCCAACCTGCTCGTCGTCGGTCTCGCTCACAAGCGAGAAGCCTACGTGAGCCCGACGTCGATCTTCGTGATCTTGAGCTTGCGGGCGGGACCGCGTGGGACCTGAACGGCGACGACATCGTTGCGCTTGTGCCCGATCAAGGCCCGCCCGACAGGGGACTCGTTGGAGAGCTTAGCCTCCTCGGGGTTGGCCTCAGCCGACCCTACGATCGTGTACTTGACCGACTTGCCAGTCTTCTCGTCCTTGACGTGGACAACGGAGCCCACGCCGACGATATCCGTGGAGATCTCGCTGGCCTCAATGACAGACGCCATACGCAGCTTCTCCTGGAGCGTGGCTATGCGACTCTCGAGCATGGCTTGCTCGTTCTTGGCGTCGTCGTACTCGGCGTTCTCGGCGATATCGCCGAACTCGCGCGCCTCCTTGATGCGCTGAGCCACCTCACGGCGCTTGGCCGTGGACAGCAGGTCGAGCTCGTCCTGTAGCTTGGAGAGCCCTTCGGGAGTGAGGATGACGTCCTTCGGCATGCGGGATGAGCGGTGATTGCTCCGCGGGTTGGCTTGGAGTGATGAGAAACCCTGCCGTTTCAGGCAGGGACGACCGCTCTCGGGAGCGCGGCGAGCGCAGCAGTATAGCGAGCGTCATCCAAGGTGGCAGCTCTTTGCAGGGACTCTCCCAAAGCCTTGGCGTGAGCCCGGTCGAGACCTAGGCGGGCGACGTACCAAGGGTAGAACTTGCGCAGGTAGCGGGCGGCACGAGCAAGCCCGAGATGCTCGACGGCGCGGTCGATCGTCCAGTCGAGCTCAGCGAGGACTTCCTGGCGAGTGGGATCCTCCTCACGAAGGCCGAGCAGGTGTTCGAACAGCCATGGGTTGCCGAGCGATCCCCGCGCGAGCATGACGGCAGTAGCGCCGGTCTGATGGAAGGCCGAGAGCGTGGACTCGGTGTCGTGCAGGCCGCCAGTGAGTATGACCGGCGCGTCCAAGCTGGCGACCAAGCGCGTCGCGAGCGCATAGTCGGGCACGCCTTTGTGGTGGACCGCAGCCGAGCGTGGGTGGAATGCGATTGCCGCGACGCCCGCCTCCCGGACAAGGCGGTGGGCCAAGACAAAGCCGCTGGTGTCGCCGGGACGCCTGCCCGAGCGCAGCTTGACGGTGACAGGCAGGCCGCTGCCAAGGCGGGCGGCACGCGCCACAGCGACCGCAACGTCAGGGTCGTCGAGCAAGGCGGCACCGGCGCCGGTCTTGCACACCTTGGGCACGGGACAGCCCATGTTGAGGTCGATAGCGTCGGCGCCGGCTTGCGCGACGACCTTCGCTGCCACCCGCATGACTTCGGGATCCTGCCCGAACAGTTGAATCGATACCAGCCCTGTCGCGCTTGCCCCGCCGTCGCCCTCCCCCGTGCCGCACCACACTTCCCGCTCGCGCGGATCGATGCGCAGCATCTCGACACAGGTGCGCTCGTTGCCATGGAAGATGGCGTGTGAGGAGAGCATCTCCGAGACCGCGAGGCCGGCACCGTGACGCTTGGCCTGGAGGCGTACGAACCAGTTGCCAATGCCGGCCAGCGGGGCGAGCATGACGCGGTTGGGAACCGTGAGCGGCCCGAACTGCCACGGATCTGTAAGAAGGGCCCCCGTTGCCATGAGCCCATTATGGGGAGAGCTACGCCAGGTTCAAGTCGTGGATGAGGCGCAGGCCGGTGAGGGTCAGAAGATCGTCCACCTGGTGGATCTCCTCGGTGAAGGGAACGACCAGGCTCGATAGGCCGCCGGTGGCGATGACGTCGGCTCGTACGCCCAGCTCGTCGAAGAGGCGGCGCAGGATCGCGTCGATGGCTCCGGCGTAGCCGTAAACGACGCCGGAGCGGATCGCGTCGATCGTGTTCTTGGCGATCACCGACTTGGGCGGAGCCAGCTCAACCTTGGGCAGGCGCGCACCGCGCTCGGTGAGCGCGTCCAGGGAGATCTCAATACCGGTCATGAGCGAACCGCCGACGTACTCACCGGCGGCGGAGACGACGTCGAAGGTCGTGGCAGTGCCGAAGTCGACGCAGACGGCGGGGCCGCCGAAGCGGGCGCGCAGGGCAACAGCATTGACCAAGCGGTCGGCGCCGATCTCGCGCGGGTTGTCATAGCGAATCGGCATACCAGTCTTCAGGCCAGGGCCCACCACGAGCATCTCGTGGCCGAGGTAGCGCTTGGCCATTGCCGTCCATTCGGGCTCGAGGTGTGGCACGGTCGAGGAGATAATCGAGCCGGAGAGATCCGCGAAGGAGACACCGCGCAGCTCCAGGAGGTTGCCGAGCGCGGCGCCGAGCTGGTCGGCGGTTGACTCGCGCACGGTGGCAAAACGCCAGTGCTCGACGAGCTCCTCACCGCGGACGGTGCCGAAGTGGGTTTGGGTGTTGCCTACGTCGACGACGAGCAGCATGGCCGGGGATTATGGGCCTAGCGCGCCTTTGCTGCACTGACGCTCGCCGAGTTTTCCCCGGTGGGTACTGGTCGGCGAGCCAGCCAGGACGCACGAAGGGGAGCAATGGGCCTATGCTGCGACGCGTGAACGTGAAGCTCTACACGGTGCCTGGCTCCCATCCTTGTGCGGCCGTGGAGGTCGCGCTGAGGCTGAAGTCGATCGAGTACAAGCGCATCGACCTGCTGCCGCTGACCCAGCTTGCCTGGGGCCCATTGCGCTATGGCGGTACTACGGTGCCGGGGCTGCGCATCGAAGGTGAGCGGCTGGCGGGCTCGCGCACGATCATGCGTCGTTTGGACACGCTCGTGCCCGAGCCGTCGCTGCTGCCGCCACTGTCGGACGCCGTTGCCCGCGCGCGTGTGTTGGAGGCAGAGCGTTGGGGCGACGAGGTGTTGCAAGCGGTACCGCGACGCATCCTCGACGCGGCCTTCTTGCGCAACTCGAAGTGCATGGAGAGCTATGCGGCCGACGCGAAACTGCCGCTCCCGCGCGCGCTGCTGCGCCCTGCACTGCCGATGACGGCAAAGCTAATGGCCCGCCGCAACCACGCCCAGGACGAGAAAGCGAAGGCGGACCTGGCGGCGCTACCAGCCCAACTGGACCACATCGACGCTTGGATTGCCGACGGAGTACTGGGCGGCGAGAAGCCAAACGCCGCGGACCTGCAGATCGGCAGCTCGATCCGCCTGCTGATGACGATCGCGGACGTGCGCCCACTGATCGACGGGCGCCCTGCCCACGGTCTTATGCGCTGGTTCGAGCCCCAGGCCGGCGAAGCCCCTCTAGGCACGCTGCCGGCGGAGTGGCTCCCCACACCGGCAGCGGCTTGACGCGCGAGGGCGTCCCGCGCGCTCGCCGCGTATATCGACCCTAGATTGCACCCGCCACTACGAGCGCAGCGTTACGCTCCGCGTGATTGTCTGCGCTGTGCCCTGAGTTGGCACAAGCGTGACCTTGGCCGCGAGAGGCAGCGAGTGACGACGCGTGAGCGCATGCTTGGCGCGCGAGCTGAGCGCGACAGCGACTGAGAGCTCACCGGAGGCCGTCGACTTCCGCGTGAGACGCCCTACGACGACCTGCTTGGAGCCGGAGCCCTTTCCAAGCAGGGCGCCCTTTGCAAGCAGCTCGATCTCGATATGCCCGCCCGCTCCCGTCTTAGCGACCTGTACCGAGACGCGTACTGACGAGCCATGGTGTAGGACGGTGAGCTTTAGGGAGCTCGCCACCAAGGGCGAGCCCAACACCGGCGGCCCTTCGGGTGTGGGGGTGAAGGTCGAGGCCGGCGGGACGATCGGCGGCAGCGTGGTGGTGCCCCCAAGTTCGGGGGTCGTCGCTGGTGGTGGCGGCGCCAATGGGGGCGAAGCCGTCGTGAATTGACCGTCAACCCCTGCCGAGGGACCTGAGCCATTGCGTGCGAGGAGCTTGAAGTGGTAGACGGTGCCTGGAGCGAGGCCGGTAAGGGTGGCCGACTCGGCGTGTCCTGAGTGGTCTTCCCCAGCGAGTAGTTCGCTCGTGAGCTGGCCATAGCTCGTCGTGAGACCCCATTCGAACAGGTATTCGGTCGGCAGGCCGTCGGGATTGACGGTGCCTTTGAGTGTCGCCGAAGTTTCCGTCACGGCTGTCGCTATGCCCGTGGTGACGGTCGGAGCACCTGGCGGTGAGGCGGTGGTGAATGTCTGGTCGGCGCTGTGAATGGTGCCAGAGGAGTTTTCGGCGACCAGCTGGAAGTGGTAGGTAGTGCCCGGGGCGAGCCCGCTCAGCGGCGCCGAGACACCTTCGGTGCTAGTGGGAGATGCCAGTTTTTTGGCGGTTGTGGCACCGCTTTCGTAATTCGTGGTGAGACCGTACTTGAAGAAGTAGGTCGTTTCGTGGCCTTCCGGGTTGACGGTGCCGTGGAGCGTGGCTTCTGTTTCGTTAACGGCGGTTGCAGGTTCGCTGGTCGCGACCGGTTCTCCGGGGTTCCTGACGGTGATCGTGCCGGTCATTTCCGGTCCGTGCACCGTGCAATAGAACGTGTATGTACCGGCCTGGGAGAACGTGCAAGTACCGCTCCATTTCGTCCCGGACGCGGCAGGGGTTTTTCCGACGGGCACCCTGCCCGCGCCTTCTTCGCAAGTCGGCTTGAGCACACTGCGCCATTCGATCCCATGAGGCACTTCGGTCGAGTTGGTCAAGGTGACGGTGCCTCCGGTCCCAACAGAGACCTGCGGCGGCGCCCATGCATGGTGTTCTTCGGAGTAGAGACCACTCCCCGGCGTGTTGGTGGCCTCGATGGAGGGCCCGGCCGAGCTTGCGACAGCCGGCAGCCCCGCGATGGCAAGCGCCAGCGAGGTGAGTAGGAGTGGGTAGCGCTTGCGTGTCCTCATCGTGTGTCCTCTCTCTCAGCCGTGCAAGACCACTGTTCGTATGAGCGTCGTGGGTTCGCCGTCGAGCGGGGTGAGCACGAACCTCACGGTCAAGGCAAGGCGATGGCGGTGGCTCAGAGCGCGTTTGGCCTTCGCGTCGAGCTTCACCGCAAAGGAGAGGAGGCCGGCTCGCACAGAGCTGCGCAGGAGCCGACCAACCGTCACGCGCTTACCATGGGTGGCCTTCGCGAGCGTCGCGCTACTGGCGAGTAGGTCGACCTCGAGGCGGCCGCCAGCACCGGCTTGGGATATCTCCAGCGAGCCACGCACGGACGTGCCGCGCTGGCTTGCACGCAACGCTGGCGCACCGCCGAATGGCGAGGAGGCCGGGACTTCGACTTTGGGAGCGGGCGTAGTGCTCGGAGTGGAGGCGGTCGGAGTCGTGGTCGTGGTGACTGTGGTCGCTCCATTGGAGCCAACGGTGATCGTGCCGGTCATTTCCGGTCCGTGCACCGTGCAGTAGAACGTGTACGTACCGGCCTGGGAGAACGTGCAGGCGCCGCTCCATTTCGTCCCGGAGGCAGCAGGGGTGCTGCCCACAGGCACCTTGCCCGCGCCTTCTTCGCAGGTCGGCTTCAGCGCACTGCGCCATTCGATCCCATGAGGTACTTCGGAGGAATTACTGAACGTGACGGCTCCACCGGCCGCCACGGATACCTGCGAGGGCGTCCAGGAGTGATGTTCTTCTGAATAGAGACCGCTTCCCGGCGTATTGGTCGCTTCGATCGACGGACTCGTTTCCGAGCTCGCGATCGCTGGAAGCACACCCGCGGCGAGACCGAGCACCGTCACCAGTAGGACATAGAGCCAACGCAATCTCACGATCTCAGCCCACCTTTCCCTTGAAGTTCAAGCATCCTCCCGAGACGCGCCCCTCCCCGGGGGCCATGACCGCCACGCGTCGCGCCTCACTCGCCAAGGACGCCGCCCGGCGGCGATCCTTCCCAACTGATCGCGCACGTCTCCGATTCGCTCACACCAAAAGCGCCGGGGGCGCTACAGTCGCAAGATCGGCTCACCCGGCGCCGCCGCCGTTTGCGGAGCTCGAGCGAGCACCAAACCCCATGCGCGCCCTGGACCCGCAGTCGCTTACCCGGCACATCGACCGCTTGTATCGCGCGGCGTGGGCGCTGTGCGGCTCCAAGGAGGATGCAGAGGATCTCGTGCAAGACACGTTCGCGCGCGTGCTGGCCAAGCCGCGAACGCTGCGTGGGGACGACGAGCTGGCATACCTGATGCGGGTTCTGCGCAACACGTTCTTCAGCTCGCGGCGCACGGCCTCCCGCCGGCCGCAGACGGGTGCGTCGCTCGAGGATGTGGTGGCAGCCGACCCACAACCGACTTCGCAGCCGGAGAGCGCTTTGGAGGTCCAAGAGCTGTACGCCGAGGTGGCCCAGCTTCCGGAGGACTTCCGGCTCGCGCTTGTGGCTGTGGACATTCTCGGGCTGTCCTACCGCGAAGCGGCGAAGGCGCTTAGAACAAAGGAGGCGACGATCACCACACGCCTGTTCAGGGCCCGGCGCCAGGTGGCTCGCCGTCTCACCGCCGAGCCGCAAGTCGACGGCGCCGATGGGTTGGGAGGTGCATCCGCGAAAGCACCCACGACGGGGGTGGAGTTGCGCCGCGACTCCCCGGAGCATCAGGATGCACAGAGGAAGTTCTCACCAGCGCGGGAAGGGACGACGCCAAACGAACGTCTTGCTGAGCAGGGACACCTATGACCGAGTTGCCGAGAGACACAGAGATTGAGCTGGCTGGGTTGGCCGACGGCGCACTGGCCGATGAGCGCCGAGAGCAGGCGCTGGCGCGCGTACGCGACTCAGAGGAGTTGCAGGCAGCACTGGCCGAACAGCAGCGTGTGGTCGATTTGACGACTGCCGTGGACGTGCGAGCACCGGAGTCGTTGCACCACCGTGTCGAGGCGATGCTCGCCCCGAACGGACACGCAGAGCACCCCCATTCCCAACGCCGGCACTCGTCCGGTCGTCCTTGGCTGAGCATGCCGCGCCTCGGTGTTGCGGCGATCGCCGCGGTGGCGCTGATCGGTGTGCTCGTCGCGGTCGGGCTGTTTGGAGGAGGCAGCAACCCCAAGCCCTCGGGGCTGAACGTGCAACAAGCGGCGGCACTTGCGTTGAGCCAGGCCACGGGACCGGCTCCGATAGAGAACGAGCAGCACCGCTCGCAGCTGACGGTGGCGGTAGACGGAGTGCCTTTCCCCTACTGGAAGGAGCGCTTTGGATGGCGCAGCAGCGGCACACGGAGCGACCGAATCGCCGGGCGGGCAGTGACAACCGTGTTCTACACGACCAGCAATGGCCGTCAGGTCGGCTATGCGATCGCCTCGGGCAGTGCTCCGGCGACAAGTGGCGGGAGGGTTGTGCGCCGTTGGGGCGTGTCCTACCGGCTACTCAGCCACAATGGCGCGACGGTGGTGACCTGGCAGCGTGACGGCCACCTGTGTGTGATGGCTGGACGCGGCATAAGCGCCGGCACGCTTTTGAGCCTCGCCAGTTGGGGTAGCGAGAAGCCGCATGCCGCCTGATCGCGGGAAGGTCGGTGGTCTGCGTGGCGTCTGTGCTGTTAGCGACAGCGCGGGGGAGCCCGCAGAGAGGAGCAGGAACCATGAGAGCAAGAACACTTGCCGGCGCGCTCACCATGCTCGCCGTCGCGACGGGCACGGCGATTCCGGCACTGGCTACAGGCGGCGGTCACGCCGCAAGCGCGCACTCGGTGGTGCTCAAGAGCATCAGGTTCCACCCTGGCACGCTGAGCATCAAACGCGGCGACACGGTTAGCTGGCTGTGGGAGGACAAAGGCACCGAACACAATGTGACCGGGAGCGGCTTCAAATCGAGGACGATGGCCAAAGGCTCGTTCAGCGTGCGCTTCACGAGAGCCGGCACTTTCAACTACCGCTGCACGATCCACGCTTCTGAAGGCATGCGCGGCAAGATCGTGGTGCACTGAACCATAATTGAGCCCTCAGCAAGTCGAAGCAAGTCGGGACGGATCGCCTGGGGAGCCAGCCTCCCCCAATAGCGACCCGCCCCGCCCCCGGAGCCTTTCTTGGGCCCTAGGATTCGTGCGGCGCCTCGCGCGGAGGGCGCGGTCCGTGGAGACCTCTCAGCGCGTGGAGCATGGTCCGTGGAGCGCCTCAGCCGTTATCCACCTTGGCCCCGCTCGGGGTGAGCACGTACCAGTCGGCACCAAAGCCGTTCACACCCTGACCGTAGGCGTCGCCTGAGTCTTTGTCCCGCGCGAAGAAGTAGAGCGGGTGCCCCTTGTAGGTGACCTGGGTGGTGCCGTCGGAGCGAGTGATCGTGCCAAGGTCGGCGGAGTGGGCTGCGCCGGCGACGGTTGGAGCGCCACTGGTCGTGACCGGCGGCCACACCGAGGCGCATGCACCTGAACAGTTGGAAGCGGCGCCTTTGTCGCCCTCGAACATGTAGACGGTCAGCTTCTTGGGGCCCGCCGCGAGAACCGTGCCTAGTTTGGAGGCGTGCTTGACGGTGACCGCCACGCCACTGGAAGCCGGCGTCGTCGCGGGAGTGGTGGACGCGGCCGCGGTCGTGGTTTTTTCGCTTTCCGTTGGGTACGCGGAGGCGGCCGATGTGGAGCTCGAGGATTTCGAGCTGCCACAGCCGGCTGCGAGCAGGGCGGAGGCGCCCAGTACGGCGATCAGGCCGGTGGTTGGTGTCTTCATGAAAGGCTCCTACGGTCGTTGACGTCGTACGGGACCCGAAGAACGGGTCAGCAGGTAAGACGCCGGTCCGGCGCGATCCTTCCTAGTGGCGCACGATGGACGACGGTGAGGATGGACGACTGTCAAGTCGTGTCAGGCCCACCAGGAGCATTGAGCCTCACACTGACAGCGGCGGACCTGCCCAGCGCACACCCTCGCTGACCGGGAGAACGGCGAGCGCATCCGACAGGCGCCTGCCGCCAGGCGTCGCCAGCATGAAGTCGAGCTCTAGTGCGGGGATCAGGACGAAACGGCGCGAGAGCACCTGCTCGTGGGGCAAGGTCATGCGCTCGCTGACGAGCTCGATGTCGCCGAGCAGGAGAATGTCGATGTCGATCGCGCGCGGCCCGTGACGCACACCGTCCTCGACACGACCTAGGTCGCGCTCGAGCCGCTTGACGGCATCGAGCAGACCTATAGGCTCGAGCGCGGTCTCGACGAGGATGCACGCATTGAGAAAGCTCGGCTGGTCGAGCAGCTCGCCGACCGGATCGGTGTCATATACAGAGGATGCGGATCTGACGCGCACACCAACCGGCGGGAGTGCCTCGACCGCGGCCTGTAGATTGGCACGACGATCGCCGACGTTGGATCCAAGGCCGAGCAGGCCGCGCGAAGGCATGGCGGGAACGCTACAAGGAAGGATCATCTTCGTCGCTTTCCTCAGCTTTGGCCAGAGGCTTGCAACACTCCTTCCCCCCGGGGGGTGAGCCACCATGCACGGGCCATACCGCGACCTGGTCCGACGCCGGTGTCTTCGATGAGCCCGTAGTTCTGTAGGCGTCTCAGCAGTCGCGAGGCTTGACCGTCGTCAGTAATCCCCGAGGAGGCGGCGATGTCTTTGCTGGAGGATCCGGGCGAGGCGGCAATCGAGGAGAGCACGCGCGCGGTGCGGTATGTGAGGCGCATCGGCAGGCCTCTGAACGGATCGGCCGGTGGGCGGGTAGCGGTGGGTGGCGACGCGAACTCCACTGACTTGTGCAGTTCGCGTTGCGCAGCGCTCGGACCAAGGTAGGGCTGAACGATCATCGCCATCAGTGGTCCTACGAGCTCGACCAGCGGGTTCGGGTCGTGCTCGAGCATGCGAGCGTGAACGGCGGAGAACACCGCGCCGACGATCAGCTCGGCCGTCAGCGGCGGAACCTCCCCGCCGCGCTTTGCCTCAGATCGCCCGTCGGCGACGACGGCGGTGACCGCGGTCATGACGCGCCTGCGAGCCTCGAGTGTGTCGCCTCCGCATGAAAGCGCCTCCACGATCAATAGTCGCCCGGCCCCGGGGTCATCGTCAAGAAACGAGAGTAGTCCGGTGAGCCCGGCCCTGACCGTGTCGCTCCACCTGTCATGCCCTGATGCAGACCGTTCGACCGCTTGGGTTGCCCGGGCCGCACAGTCTTCGAACGCCGCGTGCAGGCAGGCGTTGCGATCGCCGAACAGATCGTAGAACGTCCTGCGCGACACGCCCGCCCGCTTACAGACCAGCGACACGTTAAGTGCCTGTACGCCACGCTCGTCAACGACTTCGACGACCCCTGTGAGCAGTCTCCAGCGCTGCATCTCCGCGACGTGCCCGCCCTGACGACCCGCCCGGTCGACGGCGCCAGTACCATCGCCGGCCGTTCCGGCCTGCCCGGCAGCCGGACGCATATCGCGCGTACGGCGCGCCTTAGGAGCAGCTTGTCTGGTCGGCGACGGCACTCACCACCACCTCCCTTCCCCGTTTCTCCCCACGTGTCCTACTGCCATGTTCAGTGGACGCAGCCCACGCTGGCCGGGCATTTCATTTCTTCTTCCCGTGCCGGGAATGCCCACTGGCCTTGTGCCCCTTACTCGCCTTTTGCTTGGGGCAACCGGTGGGTGTAACCGGGGTGTTCTGATGTATTTCCGCTCCGTCCTGGGCGATGAACGCCGTCGGCATCACCAGCTTGCTCTTGCACAGGTTCCCGTTGGCTGCCAGCGCCGAGTTCGGTCCTTGCGGCAAGGTCAGTTCGAAGCTGTCGATCGGGACATCCGGGACTTGCTTGAACGACGTGCTGGTGATCCCGGCTTTACTGATGAACGTGGTGCCGACCAGGTCGAAGTTGACGCCGTACCCTTTCAGCGCGAGGATCAGGTCGGGGAAAGCCTCACCACCGTGAGAGACGAAGTAGGCAGGTCCCGTCAGTGGTTCCGGCAGAACCGGGGTTATCGCCTTCGCGAACCCGATCTTCGACGCTTGCGGACAGTTGTCCGGGTTGGCGTTGAAGACGCTGTCGGGGCACGCCTTCTGCAACGTCGTTAGCCGCGACGGCAGTTGCTTGGGCAGGTTGACCTTGACCTTCCCGATGTTCGCCTCGGCGTCTTTCGGGTAGACGATCTTTGCCGTGAGGCCCGCACCGTTGGCTCGCGAGGTCTTCCCCGGCGTTGAGACTGTGAACTTGGGCGAGAACGCCAGCCGTCCACAGTTGGTGACCTGGAAGCCGTTGGAGACGTTATCCGTGCCTCCAGCGCCACCGTTCAAGACCCCGGTCAGCCTCAGTGGGCTGCAATTCGTGGGGTTGAAGATGAACCCGGGATTGGCCACGTTCACATTCACCGTCCGCAGGTCCAGCGGTATCCCGTCCAGGATCGTAGGTAGCGGATCTGTGGTGATCGTGAGCGCGGTGGTCACAGGGTCGAGCTTGACGGAGCCTCTCACGAGCACGGTCCCCAAATTGAAGGGTCCCGCAACCGCGGGCACTGCGATGCTCAGCCCGAATGGGCCGCCGCCGTAAGGGCCGGTGAGAAATATTTTCCCGCTTGTCACGTAGAACGGGTTCGCGCCCGCACCCGCGCCGACAGTTAGCCCTCCTATTTCAGAGGATGCCGGACACCCTCCGTCAGAGGCCGCCGGTTCCGGACACAGGGAGACAGCCGAAAGCGTCCCCAACAGTCCTGGTGGGAATTTCAAGCTCACGCCACCGAGTTGCTGTTCCCCGTCCTGCCTTCCGAATGTGAGCGAAAACGGACTGAATGCGCCGGCCTGGTTGTTCGTCGTGCCGGCGGCGAACGACGGCGCGAAAGCCTGCGATGATCCAGGACATGGCCTGCCTTCCGGACCAGTGGTGATCGTAAACGAGCTCGACGTCATTGCCGGAGGATTCCCCGACCAAGGCGTGAATACCGCTTCCGTCGAGTATGTGCCACACGAATGGGGATTGACCAAGGGCGACCGTGGACCCGCCTTGAAATTCAGCTTCAAGTGGCTGAACGGCAGCTGCGGATTATTGTCAAACGTGGTCGTGATCCGACCGGTCGCCGGATTCATTTCCACACGGCCGGAGAGCTTCAGGATCACGCCGTGACCTTCCACGACCAGGTACAGCTTCACCAGGCGTCCAGCCAGATCGTCTTCTGTGCTACACGGATCGCATTCGGGCTTGCCGAGATAGATCTCCCCGTGCAGCGGGTCGCTCAGCAAAGGCGTTTCGATCTCCACCGTACCCAGGTTGGACGAATCGGGGCAGGAGGCCGGGGCGCCCGTCGTCAGACCGATCTGCGAAGCCGAGCACGAGCCCAGGCCGTCGGCTGCCGAGGGCGAGACAGACTCACCTTCCGGCAGCGTGACGACGGCCTTCTTCACATCGGCGGTCGCGATGCCGGTCGGGTTGAGAAGGCCATCTTGCGGTAGCCCGATGTCCACGTTCAGCCCGCTCGGCGTGTCAGCCTGGGCGTTGGTCGGCTGAACCGAGATACTTGGCTGGAACGGGGTCAAATCGCAGCCGATGATCCCCTGCGACGGCCCCCATTCACTTGGTTGAGCCGGATACGCCGGCGGCAGGTGATTTACGAGACTCTGTTCCAACCACGTCCCTGGCGCCGCCCACGAGTCCACTTGAAGGCTCGTCTGGAACGAACCACCCGGAGGTGTGCACGAGGTCGGTAGCGTCAGGAACGCCTTTGGTGGTTCGGGATCTGGGCGAGGAGTGGATAGATTGGTTTGTTCTTCGCACGCCGCGATGGAACTGAACCCGTACCACGGACAACGTGCATAGTCGTGGCTTGGGTCAGCTGGAACGCCCCAAAAGGTTATTTCGATACCCGCCAAAGGCAGGATTATCGGTATGTTGTAGGAGCCTACCGTGACACCGAAGTCACCGCCATTACGGACGTTGCCCTCGATCGTGATCGGCGTGCCCAACGCGCTGAAGCCGAAACGAGCGGGCGCATTGGTCGGTGGGACCATGTTGTACAAAGGGGTCGCCAGCTTGGTCATCACTTTAGCCTCGAAAAATTCGACCTGGAGGGTGACGGTCCCGATCTGGGAGGAAGTTGGGCATTCCGGCGGCGGGAACACATTCCCATTCGCAGGCGAAAGCTGCGATAGCGAACATTGAGCAATGCCTGCCGGGTTTCCCAACAAGCCAGGTGGCAGGTTGGTCACAACGTCCTTGGCGTCTGGATCGCGTGGGCCGCTCGCATAGTCAAGAGACTTGTTCAAGTCGATGTAGGTCGTGATCGCATACGGATGGCCGCCTGCCTGTGCATAGGGCGCGCCCGAGGCGTCTCCAACGATCTGCTGGTCAAATGCCGCGATCCCGAAGTCCGCTCTCGCTGTGCCAGGGACCATGGACAGCGCCAACAACATCAGCGCAGCTAGTAGCACGGCAATCGACTTGGTGACCTGCTCGAGCTCTGTTTTAGCGTTAATGTGCATTTCCCTCTCCCTAGCGCCCGACTCGATGTGACAGACGTCCAGACCTTGACTTGCCCGCCTTTTGCTTTTTCCGCGCATTCGCTTCGCAGACGGCACGCTTGCGCGGTGCCCGCTTCCACTTCTTCCTGCAAGCAAGCAATGCACGCCTTACCTTCGAAGTATCCGTCGAGGATCTAGGTTTGACTGCCACAACCACTTTCGGCGCCGGGGCGTTACCAACTCCCGCGAACGTGGCCGAGGAGGGCAGCGAGAACACGGGCGCTGCTTTCGCGGGACCTTGGCAGTCGTCGCCTTCACACGGAGCCGGGGGCGCCACGTTCTGGGCGGGTATCCCGCCGTCCGCTCGTGCGTCGTAGAGATCATTGGCAACGTCATCGTCGACCCTAACCAGCGGCTGTGGCGTGGTGAAGAATACGTTGGAGCCATCCGGGCTAGCGTCAACGAACGCGGAATCGCAGGCGCATGTCCCACTCGAAATCAAATGCGTTTCACCTGCGCTCGTGTCGTACTCGTATACGTCTCTGCGACCGTTGGTGTCGCCGGCAACGAGCGCATCCGCCGTATCGAAGAACACATAGCGACCGTTTTCGCTGAGTGCGTTTGCAAGATAGTGTCGCTCGGTAAGGCCAGACGGGATCTCGTAAGCTCCGTCAAGTTGAGGTATCGCCGAGAATCCCGCGTCAGACTCAGCCCGGCCCGTGGGACTACAGGAGGCGCAAACGAGCTTATCCCTGTCGTAGTCGTAGACAAGTACCTCCACGCACTGGCTAGTTCCTTCACCTTCTTCTTCCAGGCAGCGCCCGCCGGGGGCGTGTAGGCTGTTGAAGCCCAATTGCGCAAGAGCACCCGGATCTTTAGAAGTGAATGCGGCAGTTTTGCCGTCACGGCTCACGCGGAAATTCTTGTACCCGGACAGACCTTTCTGCCCCCACTGATCGCCAAGGAAAGGGTACGGCTGGAAGGCGGGCGAACCAGTCGTCACATAACGCAGCTGGCCATCGTGCCAGACGTACAGCCCACTACTGCTAAGAACATAAATGTACTCTGCGTCGACACTCATCCCAACGACCGCGTAGCCGCCCGAGATCAGCGTGAGGTGTTTGCCCGCAGGAGCTTTTACATCGTACATATAGATGTATTCCGGTCCCTGCCCGTACACGTCGCCATTTTCCGGATTTTCACCTGGCGCATCATCTGTCAGCATCTCCGGGCTTGCGAAGAAGACCTTTGAATCGTCTGCCGTCGCGCCCCAGAAGGTCGCGGGCTGTGATCCGAGCGGATCCGGTGTTGTGCGCTCGCTCACATTCAGCTGCACCGTTTCCCGGTGATCGATGCGCATGTACATGTTACCTGCGATCGGCCAACCTTTTCCCTCATTCCACCCCCCGCCGAAGATGCCCGTGTTCACGGCTTCGCCCGTGAAGATGATACGCGAGCCGTCGCTGGAGATGGCGCTGTCGGTAAACGTACCGGCGCCTTCCTGCCTGTTGCCGCCTGCACCCGCGCCAGCCGCTGAGCCTTCCGCGGGTTTGCCGTCAGGCATCACACCGGCGAGACGCAGCGTGCCACGGTCCCATTCATAGAGCTTCTGGATTCCTGGGTCGAGCCCGTTGGTTTCGGGAGTCAGATTGTTGACCGTCTCAAAGATCACTTGGTTCCAGTCCGCCGAAGCGCCCGCAAAGGCAATTTCCTTATAGTGAGCGACGGGGGCTCTCGGCGGCAATGGCGTCGCGTCGCACAGCGTGCAGTCGCTCAGCAGTTCATAGCTTCCAGCGGTACTGCCAAGAACGTCGCGGCGAAGGTAGAGGTTTGCGACTTCTGCGACATCGGGATGGTCGGATGTGACGGGAGAGAGTGCGAAATACACGCCGGTCGTGAGATCTGCCGACAACGACTGATACAAGGAAGAGATTTCGGTGAAGCCGCCGATCGAGCTTTGCGGAGGATCGATCTGATGCGCATTCCAGCCGGTGTCGCTGCGCGTGCTCACATATTCGGCTCCATACTGCTCGGTAGCTCCGTCGCCGCCGAATGTCTTTTGCGCGACGAACTTCACGGCTTCGCCGTTCGCGGCCGACTGCGTCGTGCTCGGTCCCGCTGTGATGTTGGCGCCCTGCTTTTCGACCGGCGAGACCATCTCGTAGGCACGACAGTCAGGTAGGTATGAAGAGAACTGCTCCTGGCGGATATCGGCTGTCGGACAGGAATCGGTGCCTGTCGACGACAGCGAAAATGTTTTGAACTCGTTATCAGAACCGTTTACGACTCCGCTCGTATTGGTGGCTACCACCCGGTAGTGATATGCGACGCCGGGCTGCAAGCCCCCCACGACCTGCTCGACGATCAGCCCTTGGGCGCCAGAGCCGATGCTTGCCCCTGAGACTGGGATGCTCGCTCCGTATGAGCTGCCTGTCCCGTATTCGAAATGATATGTGGTGGATCCTTCAGTCGGGTTGACCTTCGCCGCCAAGGTGACAGTTGTGTTGCCGACGCCGGACACCCACTCGTCTTCGACAACCGGCGCACCGGCGGCGAACGCCGGCCCGCTCGCGGCGAGCGACATTGATCCAAAGAGGCATAGTGTCGCGACGACCATCAATCCGAGCTTGCGAGAACTCATTGAACCAATCCCCTCTTAGATGAAGAACCCACACGACGCCGATCCATCCACGGACAGCACGAAACCGTCACGGGCACACAACCCGTGGCGACGGAACAGCGAGAAACTGAACGCGCGCCTACAGCGCACGAGAGATGAGACCGGCCAGCCTGGCCGGTTGACCGCGCGATCCTGCCGCGGCGAAGGCTGCTAGCGCTTAGGCGCCGGCTCGGCCAGAGAGAGAGAGAGAGAGAGAGACGCGTCAGCGACGCTGACGCGTCCTATTACAGACCCGTCAGAAGCACATCGGCTCTCAAGCACGCTATTCCCCAAAGAAAACACGCGAACAACTACTCCCTCTCGAAAATTCGACCCGGTCCCTCTCCCAAGGGCCCTGTCAAAACAGTTGGCGTCGACCACAGGACCAACCCAAAACCCGACTTTATGTCTGCCTGACTCCGGTAAGAGTTGTCAGGCATGGCACTTTATAACTGATGCTGCACGCCGTGTCAAGCCCCCTTTTCGCGGACGCTCGTGAGAGCAACGAGATTCAGGCCCGGCTGGCCTCGCCTAGAACCTGCTCGCTCAAGCCAAAGCGCCTATGCAGCCGCCGCAAGGGCCGGGGTGCCCACCACGTGAGCTCTCCGAGCCGTCCCATCAAGGCCGGCACTAGCAAGGCCCTGACGATCGTGGCATCGATCGCCACGGCAAGCGGTACCCCGACTCCGAGTTGCTTGACGAAGAAGATGTGCGATGTCGAGAACGCACCAAGCGCCACGCAGAACAGGAGTGCGGCCGCGGTTACCAAGCGCCCGGTTCGCTCCAGTCCGTACGCAACGGCGTCGCGTGTCGCGCGGCCGTCGTCGTGGGCCTCCTTGATGCGCCCGAACAGGAACACGCCATAGTCGGTGGACAGGGCGAAGGCGATGATGAACAGGAGCACGAGGTTCGACTCCTCGAGGCCGCCGATCGGGGTAAAGCCGAACAAGCCGTCGAGGTGACCGTCCTGGAAGATCAGCACGAGCAGGCCGGCCGCGACGGCGACTGTGAGCAGGTTCATGAGCAAAGCCATGACCGGCAGGATGAGCGAACCTGTCATGAGGAACAGGAAGCCCGCGGTGACCACCGCGAGAATCGCAAGGGCAAGCGGCAGGTGCGCGGAGATGGCCGCCTTCTGGTCTACAAACCAGGCGGTGGCTCCACCGACGAGCAGAGCCGGCGCAGGACCGATCGTGCGCAGTCTCTTGACGAGTGCCTGGTTGACGGGTGCGGCCTCCACTCCCTTGGGTTGAAGTTCGATCTGCCACACGCCCCGGCCTAGGTAGCGTGGCGGCGCCACGGCAGCCTGGACACCGGCTATCTGGCGGGCCCGAGCGGCAATGGCGGCTACAGGCGGGGTGACCACAGATGCGGTGTTGACACCTGACTTTGCATCCGCCGGCCCGCCTCCGCCGGCGAGAGCCGGCCCTGGAGGTGCAGACCCCGCGGAGCGAGCGACGATGGTGATCGTCTGTGAGGCATCTACGGGGAACTCACGCGTCAAGGTTTCGGCGACTCGACGCGCTTCGGAGGACGCAGGCAGGACATGAGCGTCGGCGGGTGTGAGCGCCATCCGCAAAGAGGGCAAGGCGAGGAGGAGCAAAACTGCGGCTGTCACAAGTGCCACAAGCCCCGGACGGCGCATGACGCCCCGTGCGAACCGGTACCAACCACCCTGCTCAGAGGCCTGGGCGGTACGCGCGGCGCTGCGCTGCAGGCGAGCGGGAGAGAGCGCGTCGATGCGCGGGCCCAATGCCACCAAGACCGCGGGGAGCACCAGCAGCGAGACCGCCCCCGCGGAGAGCGCCACGATCGCACCACCGACACCCATCGAGTAGAGGAAGCGAATCGGGAAGACGAGCATCGAGGCCAACGCGCCGGCGACCGTAAGCGAGCTGTAGAGCACGGTGCGGCCTGCGGTTTGCAAGGTGCGCAAGAGGGCGGCATGCGTATCGGCCCCGCCGGCCAGCTCCTCTCGGTAACGGGCAAGCACGAACAAGCTGTAGTCGATGCCCAGCCCAAGGCCCATGCCTGTGACCAGGTTGACGGCGAACACGGAGATCCCGGCGAACTGGTCGATCAAACGCAGGAGGATGAACGTGAGCACGATCGCGAATCCCCCCACCAGCAAGGGCAGAGCCGCCGCCACAAGACCCCGGAACACCCAGAAGGAGAGCAGCAAGAGGATTGGGAAGGCGAACATCTCGGCCCGTTGCAAATCCGAGGAGGTGGTCTTGTTGATCTCATCGAAAGCGACGTCGTTGCCGCCGAAGCGCACGCCACTGCCTGTCACCCGCGCTCGCACGCGTTCGACGGCATGGGTCGAGTCTTCGCGATTGGCGAACGCGGCCAAGACGAGCGTAAGCTGCCCGTTGCGTGAGACCAACTCAGGCAGGTGGGTGGATGGATAGTCAATCGAACGCTGGAAGCCCGGCTGGGCCGCGAGCAAGGAGGCAACGCGGGCGCTCTCGCGCTGGGCGGCGAGGTTCGAGCGTACGTCCCCGTTGCTCGGCACGAGCGCAGCCATGCCATATGTGGCGGTCTGGCCGGTGGCGTGTTCGATCGTCTTGAGAACCTGCTGGTTCTGGGAGGCGGGGTCCTGGAAATCCGAGTTTTCGCTCTTGAGGATCGAGACCACCGGAGCCCCGAAGGCGGCCGCCAGGAGGAACACGATCCCCGAGACGATCAGGATGCGCCGCGAACGGCTCACCGCAAGGTCGGCGAGCCAGGAGATCACCGGTACTCCAAGGTGCTGTTCCAACTCGGGGTGTAGCGCACGCCCGGCAGATTAGTGACTGCTAACTAATCTGTCAAGGAAGTTATGACACCCTCTGGCCCGCCATGCGTTGTGTTAGTCCTTCTGGCCGCCCCACGCGCGCGCGTGGGCCACCACTTTGCGCAAGCCCCACCCACAACCGGCCTAGGCCTACTACCGGGCCTAGGCCTGCCCCGGCCTAAGTCGGCTACTCCCTCGCCTCTCGCCAAACCTCCACGGAGACGTCGTCCACGGGCAATGGGATCGGTGGCTCTGGCTTGGAGGCCTTGACCCATACGCCTTCCAAGTCGAAGTCGCAGAGCAGACGGTCGGCGATCGCGGAGCAGAGGCGCTCCAAGGTGCGGTAGGAGCGCTGCTGGGCGACCAAGGCGACCAATTGACAGACCTCGGCGTAGTCGACCGTGTCCTCGACGCGATCGGTGACGGTGGCGTCGGTCTCACCCACGTCCAGGCGCAGGTCGAGCAAGAGGCGCTGGCCAATCTCCCGCTCGGCCTCGGTGACACCGTGATGGGTGTAGAGCGAGAGGCCCGAGATCTCGATCGTGACAGTCTCGAAACCCTCGTCCTCCTCCTCACCCTCGTCCTCGTCCTCGTACCCAGACTGTTCCTCGACGTCGTCGAGCTCGCGCTCGTCCTGTCCGGCTCGCTCGTCCCCCTCGGCCGGCTCTTCGCCGCTCAACTCGTCGTTTCGGTCGCCGTCCACGTGGGCCCAAACGTAGCAGCCGCCACCGCCAAGGCGGCGCCCACCGGCGCGACGTCATGGACGCGGAACACGCTCGCCCCTCGCTCGAAGGCCATGACGTTCGTGGCGATCGTGCCCGGCAATCGATCAGACGCCTCTGTCGCGAGCGACCCGATGGGCACGGGTTGTGTCCTGGACGCACCCGCGCGCGCGCGCGGGGCAGGCGCTCTCGAAGACGCGACAGCCCCGAGAAAGCTCTTGCGTGAGGTGCCGATGAGGACCGGCCGGCCCAAGGACAGGAGCTCGTCGAGCCGGCGCAGCAGCTCGAGATTGTGAGCAACGGTCTTGCCGAAACCGATACCGGGATCGATCAGGATGTGAGACTCCTCGATCCCCTGGCCCACCGCGAAGGCCAAACGCTCCTCCAGAAATGCCTTGACATCGTCGACGACATCCTTATATCTAGGCCCACCCGCCCGTTGCATGGTGCGTGGCTCGCCGAGCATGTGCATCAGGCAACAGTCGGCCCCGCTATGGGCAACGACCTCCGCCATCGAAGGATCTGCGCGCAGAGCACTGACGTCGTTCACAAGCCTCGCACCGGCGGCGATGGCAGCGCGCGCGACCGCAGCCTTGGAGGTGTCGATCGAGATCTGTGCGTCGCCCGCACGCTGGGCCAAAGCCTCTACGACCGGGACCACCCGGCGTAGCTCCTCCTCGGTCCCGACGGGCTCGGCGCCTGGTCGCGTTGACTCCCCTCCGATGTCCAGGATGTCAGCCCCCTGCTCGACAAGCTCCAAGCCATGCGCGATCGCGGCGCCTGAGTCCAGGAACAGGCCGCCGTCGGAGAACGAGTCGGGAGTGACGTTGAGGATCCCCATGAGGCGGTAGCCGGGCACGGCTACCAGCCTATGCGTCATGCGCCTCGTATGAGCCCACGCCAGCCGCAGTCAAACGCCTGCGCCACGACCCAGCGACGGCCAAGAGCTGCCGTGGCAGCTCAGGTGATGGAGGGAGGCTCGGGATCGGCGCCGCGCATGTCCGCGGTGCCTCCCGCCAGTCCGGGACGCGGCAGGGGACGCGGGGCTTCGCGGCCCGGGCGATCAGCCTGGGCCGGCGGAACCGGCAGCTCGGGCGCGGGTGGCTCCTCGGCGCCGAAGACTTCAAGCTCATCTTTGCCGTCGAGCAGAGCCTGGAACTCCTCCTTCTCGATCGTCTCGCGCTTGACGAGGATCTCGGAGATCTTCGTGAGATCTTGCTTGTGCTCGGTGAGGATCGTCTGGGCGCGGTGGTGAGCGGCCTCGACGATGCGGCGTACCTCGTCATCGATCTCGCGCGCGATCTCATCGGAGTAGTCGGGCTCGGTGGAGAACTCGCGGCCGAGGAAGGGCTGGCCATGCTCGTGGCCGAAGACGCGCGGCCCGAGCTTGTCGGACATGCCGAAGCGCATGACCATCTGCTTGGCGGTCGCGGTCACCTTCTCTAGATCGTTGGAGGCGCCTGTAGTGATCTCGTTGAAGACGATCTCCTCGGCCGCGCGCCCGCCCAAGGTCATGGCCATCGTGTCGTTGAGCTCGGCGCGCGTGGTCAGAAAGCG
Source organism: uncultured Solirubrobacterales bacterium (assembly GCA_963731565.1). Taxonomy (GTDB): domain Bacteria; phylum Actinomycetota; class Thermoleophilia; order Solirubrobacterales; family Solirubrobacteraceae; genus Palsa-744. The sequence goes on along the minus strand of CAVSWG010000001.1, from coordinate 1,612,450 downwards.
GTCTTCCTGAGGCATGGAGATCGTGTAGCCCAAAGCCTGCCCGCGCGAGATGACCGAGACCTTGTGGACGGGATCGGAGTGCTCGAGGAAGTGGCCGACGATCGCGTGACCCATCTCGTGGTAGGCGGTGATGAGGCGCTCCTTGGAGGACATGACGCGGGTCTTCTTCTCGGGGCCGGCGATCACGCGCATGATCCCCTCCTCGAGCTCTTCCTGGCCGATCTCACGCTTGCCGATCCGCGCGGAGAGCAGGGCAGCCTCGTTGATCAAGTTCGAGAGATCCGCGCCGGTGAAGCCTGGGGTCTGGCCGGCCAAGGCGTCGATGTCGATCACCTTCGCCAAAGGCTTGCCGCGCGTGTGGACCTCCAAGATCTTGGCGCGGCCCTTGCGGTCAGGCCGGTCGACGGCGATCTGGCGGTCGAAGCGCCCTGGGCGCAGAAGGGCCGGGTCGAGGATGTCGGGCCGGTTGGTGGCCGCGATCATGATGATGTTGTCCTTGGCCTCGAAGCCGTCCATCTCGACGAGCAGCTGATTCAAGGTCTGCTCGCGCTCGTCGTGACCTCCACCCAGGCCGGCACCACGATGACGCCCGACCGCGTCGATCTCGTCCATGAAGATGATGCAGGGACTGTTCTGCTTGGCCTGCTCGAACAGGTCGCGCACGCGCGAGGCGCCAACGCCGACGAACATCTCGACGAAGTCCGAGCCGGAGATCGAGAAGAAGGGCACGCCCGCCTCGCCGGCCACGGCGCGTGCGAGCAGGGTCTTGCCCGTACCGGGCGGGCCATAGAGCAGGACGCCGGTCGGAATCCGGGCGCCCAAGGCCTGGAACTTCTTGGGGTTCTCGAGGAACTCCTTGATCTCATGGAGCTCCTCAACGGCCTCGTCGACCCCCGCGACGTCACGGAAAGTGATCTTGGGGGAGTCGGCCGAGAGTCGCTTGGCGCGCGACTTGCCGAACGACATAACTCGCGAGCCGCCGCCCTGGACTTGGTTGATCAGGAAGAACCAGAAGCCGAGGATCAGGACCAAGGGCAGAGCAAACGTCAACAAGGACGGCCAGATCGACGTTTTGTTCGATTCGATGTTGAACGGCGTGTCCGTCTTTTCCAGCTGGGCGATCAGCTGGGGCGAAGCCTGGTCGACGTAGCCGACTTCGTATTTTTCTTTGTTCTTGAGCGTGACCGCGACTGAGTTGTCTTTGACCTTGAGCTCCGCCGACTGGACGTTGTGATTAGGGATGTCGGTCGATACGAGCGTCTGATAACTGTGCGTAGGCCCCTTCTGCGAGCTGGGTACGACCAGCTTGGAGAGGAAGAAGGCGAGCACGACCACGATCAGGATCGGGAAGGCGGCGCTCTTGAAGAATCGGCTCATGGCTTTGATCCAGGGTGTGCTGAAGTCTTGGAGGTCGTGACCGCCAGTCCCTCAGCCTACCATGCGAAGGCCCACTTTCCGGGCATTAGCGGCTTGCCGGGGATGGCCGAGACGAGGTCCCAGGCCAGCGACTCAGTCCCTACGCGCGCTCATCCAGCGCCTTGGACGGGCTCCAAGACAGCCACGTACGGAAGGTTGCGATAGCGCTCGGCATAGTCCAAGCCGTAGCCAACCACGAACTGGTCGGGAATCTCGAAGCCGACGTAGCGCACCGGAAGGTCCACCTTGCGCCTGGATGGCTTGGTCAGCAGAGCACAGACCTCGAGCGACGCTGGGTTGCGCGAGCCCAGGTTGCGCATCAAGTATTGGAGCGTGAGGCCCGAGTCCACGATGTCCTCGACGATCAGCACGTCACGGCCTTCGATCGGGGTGTCGAGATCCTTGAGGATGCGGACCACACCTGAGGAATCAGTGGCTGAGCCGTAGGAGGCCACTGCCATGAAGTCCACCTCAACCGGGATGTCGATTTGGCGCATCAGGTCGGCCAGAAAGAGCACTGCCCCCTTTAGAACGCAGACAAGCAGCAGATTGCTGTCCACATAATCGTGCGAGATCGAGGCCGCGAGATCCTTCACACGACCCTGCAGTACGTCACTCTCGACCAGTGTCTCCCCGAGACCCTTGCCAAAGTCTGCGCCCACTACAGCAGACGGCGAAAGGTCGCCCAAAATGGATTGTCCGATCGGCACCCCCAAGAGTCTAACCAGCGTTCTGCGTCGCTGGTTAGCAGGCTTGCGTGCAGTTCGGCCCTCGCGCTTCGTCTTCCGAGCATCAAGATCTCCGCCACACGCTCACCCGCCTGCGGCACATATGCGCCCGCGGCGTCCTCCGTCAGATTGATCACAAGCAGTCTTTGGAGCGCTGACCTCGGCAGAGGGCGGTCCCCCCCTTACAAATCATCCCGGTCCGTCATCACACCATCCGCCATCTGCTCACGCCGCCTAAATGACAGCGCAACAGGCTACGCGATGCGAGTGCGTAGCCTGCCTACGACCATTCCTGTAGCGCGACCGGCAGTACCTCAAACTCGTCGCGGTACCTCTAGCGGATCGGAGCCCCAGTATCTCTCAAGCCCGCCGCCCTCGCCGCACAGGCCCATCTCGCAATAAGGCGGGTCCGGGCCACCGGCGTCACCGTCGGGGAGACAGATACCTTTAACGTAGCTTCGATGGAAGCCCCCATTATCAAAAGGAGTGCCACCGGGATGGGTCCACGCGCCATAGACTGCACACGGGTCCTCTTTCCCTTTCGGTTTCTTCTTCTTCTTCGGTGGTTTGTACTTGCGATGAGGCGGTCTGCTTTTGTCCTTATGACACTTCTTACCCTTAGCAGAAATGCACTGCTTCGCAGCAGCTATACCGGCTATCGGCCCTCCGCCCCGATGCCTTTTGGTTGGTCGATTTTCTTCTCCTTCTTCTTCTCCTTCTTCTTCTTCCCCTTCATCGCCTTCATACCCATACCCGGACATTTTAGCCGCTTCGGCTGCTCTCATTTCGGCTTCCAATCTCGCGGCCGCTTCGCGCGCGGCTTCTTCAGCCGCTATCTCAGATGCATGTTCACCAACCAATTCAAGGATCCAGGTGGGCGTACCCGCAGCGGTCGTATACATCCCCGTCAAATCCGACTCATTGACCGGATCACCGTTTGTATACGTGTAGGCGTTTGCTGCACCGCCCTGCAATAGATCTGGCTGCAGGAAACGTCCAATTTGCGGAACGTAGCTGCGGACTCCGAGTGTCACAGCTCCGGACGGCAATTCCGTGGGCACATAGTGAGCCCCAAGCCACGAGTACTTAGGCGGGGTGCTCGTGCGCGGTACGCCGAACTCAGTGATGTCGTTATTGCTGGCAAGTCCTGTCGCCGTTTCGCTCATGTACGCCGTGGCAACTATGTCTCCGCTCAGGTTTGATAGTTGCAGTACCGGAGTTTCGCCGTCATGCTGGACCGCCACCAATCCCCCATCGATACCAGCAATGCTACGTTCCCATTTACCCGAGATTTCGCCCGTCCAGGCCGGGGTTTCATCAGCAGACGAGTAGTGCGAAATAACGGTAGATACCACTGTGCCCGTGGAAACCGTTTCGCGCACACGCCCTCCCGGATCGAGGGCATAGCCAATCGTCTGGCCTTTCTGGGCCTGACTTGCGACCTCGTTGTTGACGTAGTAGGTACTCGTGAGTTCCGAACCGCCCGCGTCAGCCGCTGGCAGAGTCGTGATATCACCGAAGGTGCTATACGCCACGCCGCTGTCCGTAAGCCGGTCAGCTTTATCGTAGCTATGCGTTTCGTTTGTGCCCCCTTCAGTTGCGCATTTCCCTTCCAACCCAGGTTCGCGAGTCGTCATTCCAGTGCGATTGGTCTCAGCGTCGTATGAGTAAAGGCGCGTGGTGCACCCTTTACCCGCAGGAGTGTCCTTCACCTGCGTGAGACGCCCTACGCCATCGTAGCTATAGCCCTGCCCAGACTGTGTACTCGTCTGCGCAAGCACCTGACCATGAATAGACGACAAAACAGCGTCGCTGTACCACGTACAGCCGCTCGTACAATGAGTCGTCTTCACGTATTCAAGGCCAATGGCTTCTCCAGCCGCGTTATGCGAATAGTTTGCAACCATCCCATTGGGATAACCCACCGTTGCCAGATCCCCTTCAACGTCATACGTACCAGTGAACGTGCCTGCCGCGGAATCGACAAGTTTGATCTCGGCGCCCGTAGTTGCGTCGTAGCTATATGTTTGGGTTCCCTTGCCATCATTTGCCGTTTCGGTACGTCCGTCGACGTCGTAGGTGTAACTACTCGTGTTTTCGTCGGCGTCGGTGTAGGAAGTTAGTCGCCCGAGCTTGTCCAAGACACTCGTGACCGTCTTTGTTTTGCCTTCGACGGTAGTGCTCAGTTTCAAGAGCAGGCCCGATTCACTGTCGTATTCATCGGTCACCTTTGGAAGTGCTGTGCCAACCGAGGATGTCTGTTCCTCAGTTTTCACGCGACCCGCTTCATCGTAGGTGAGCGTGCTCGTTCGCGTAGTAGCCCCCACCGTTTCGACCTTCGTCACCATCTCGTCCAGCAGGTTGTAGGTGTATTTGACAACAGGCAGGTTGGGTATGCCGCTCGTGTTCGGCTGTTCAGCCGGCTGAGTCTGACATATCAGCGACATCCACTCCGGACGTTCGCCGCACGAGGTGTATTTCGAGTTCGCCGCCGCAGTGTAATAGATGACCTGGCTCGCATAAGTGCCTCCGTTTACCGGCTGTTCGGCCCAAGTCCATTTCGAGATACGGTTGTTTGCGGTGTCGAGCACGAACGCATTGTTCCCGCTGTCTACCACCACCCCGGCGGGCGTTTTCATCTGTCCGTTGCCGGTGCCCACCGTGCCGAACTTGTACAGATAATTCGCTCGCGAAGAGAATATATCCACGCGATTGTTGCCTCCGTCGGCGACCAGCACGTTTCCTTCGCTGTCAAGCGTCAGGCCTTCGGGTTTGGAGAGCTGGCCGTTACCGCTACCCAGCGAGCCGAACTTCTGGATAAAGCTACCCGTGGCTGAGAACTCCTGGACACGATTATTGCCAGTGTCGGCGACCCACAGGTTGCCGCTCGCGTCCATCGTCATACCTTCAGGCGATTTCAACTGGCCGTTGCCGGTGCCGGCTCCGCCAAACGATCGCCACATAAACGCTATTGTTTCCGGGTAGATCTCCACCACTCTGTTGTTCCCGGTTTCCAGCACATAGATGAGTCCTTCTATTTCTTCTTCGCCGGTCGCAAACGCGATCGCCGTCGGCGCTTTTATCGTCTGAAATTCGATGGATTCGACGACCTTTAGCAGGCCGCCTCCTGAGTTAAACTCCTGCAAGCGGTTGTTACCGGTATCCGCGACCCATACGTGTCCGGCGCTATCGATCGCTATACCTTCCGGTTTTTTGAACTGACCGCTGCTCGTTCCGAGCGTACCCCACTTGGTCATATAAGCGCCCGCAGAGCTGAACTCCTCGACACGATTGTTTTCCGTATCGGCGACCCAGATATGACCACTACTGTCACGTGCAATCGCGCCTGGTTTGGAAACCTGGCCTTCACCTGCGCCGAGGCTTCCAAATGACGTACCCCAGCTGTAGCTCATCGACGCCGATTCGGTTGCTGCCCCAGCTCCGGGAGTACGGGATTCGATCACATTGCCAGTCGCACGGTCATACCGTGTGGTGTGAATCAATTTCAGTCCGGAAGAGTCATTCGTGACAGATGTTGGTTTGCGCAAAGTCCAACCGAGATTTTCCTGGCTACCGTATGCGGTAACCGTCGTCCGAATGTCTTCTTCCGGTTTTTCAGCGATCTGCGCACCCTCCGTTACCTTTGTCACCAGATGGTACGGTCCACCTTCCGACGGTGCACCTTCATCGTAGAAGTACTTCGTGTGTGCGCGCGCTTGAACTTCACTGCCACTGGCCAGCTTGACTGTATGACGAGGCCCCAATTTACTGACTAGCTCAGTTCCTTCGTTTTCGTAAGTGCTCTGTACATCGAGGTTGTGCGACGCTTCGATCGATTTGGCGCCTTCTTTGAGCGCGGTTTCACGATTAACGGCGCTCAAAGTCCGCACCACGTCGTTATACGAGTTGTATTCAGACGTCGAGATGCCGCCGCTGGGGTTCGCTACATTCACAAGCCGATTACTGCTGTCGAAGTAGTACAAGGTCGCTCGACGATAGTCGCTGGCAGGCGTCGTCTGCTGCTCATCCGGCGGGAAGATCGCAGTCGCTTCACTTGCATCGTCTTCCTGACCCCATGTTGCGACTTCAGTGCTGCCCATCGCATACGGGGCGCCGGTGCCGTGCACTGGAATTTTGTATGCGAATGTCGTCACCGCTGTGGTACCCACACTCGGCGGCGCCGGTGGTTCGTTCTGCACGTTGCCCGCAGTGCCCTTGACGATCCTGTTGTTGCCGTAGTCGTCAGCGTACAGGGTGCCGGTCGCACTGAATGCCAGCCCAACGGGGAATTTGAACTGCCCTTCGCCGGTCCCTGCCGTGCCGAATGTCGTCAAGAATACGCCAGTCGTACTGAACGTCTCTATACGGTTTTTGCCCGTGTCAGCAACGTACAGGGTCCCTGTTGCTGGATCGGTCGCTATGCCTTCAGGGCCTTCAAATTGACCGTTGCCCGTTCCTTTGCTGCCAAACGTCGCAATGGGTTTGCCTTCTTTGTCAAACTCCTGTACGCGGTTGTTGACCCAATCGGTCACGTAGGCGTTGCCACCAGAGAAGGCGATGAACATCGGTTCGGCAAGTTCGCCTTTGCCGACTTCTTGCGTCAGAGTAAACGAAGTTCCACTCTGAGAGTACACGTCGACCCGCCCTAGTGCCGAGTCAGCAACCCATATGTAGCCACTGGCATCTATCGCGAGTCCGTAGGCATTACTGATTTTGCCTTTCCCGAATTCGGCGATATATTTGCCCGAGGGAGAAAACTCCTCGACTCGACTGTTTTTTTGATCGGACACGTACACGTTGCTTGTGCTCTGGTTGATCGCGATGCCAGCCGGACTGTTGAACTGTCCTTCTCCACTTCCAAAGGAGCCATAAGCGGCGAGGAACACCCCATAAGGCGAGAACTTCTCGATCCGATTGTTAGAGGAATCGGTTACCCAAATGTTCCCCATAGGGTCGATTGCCTGGTCTATCGGTTTGTTCAACTGCCCGTTACCCGAGCCAAGAGTGCCGACCGACGTGTTGTAGACCGGCGATGGGGTCGGCCACCACTGAGACACCCGGCTATTGCCCCCGTCCACCACGTAGATCGCGCCTTGGCTGGTTGCCAATAGACCAGTCGGTGTTTTCAACTGCCCAGCGCCGGTGCCGACGCTTCCAAATTTTGTCACGTAGACACCGCTCGGCGTAAACTGCTGGACGCGATTGTTGTTGCGGTCCGTAACCAAGAGGTCGCCACTGAGTGGCTCTACGGCGATCCCATATGGTTCTGCAAATTGCCCATTGCCGGTGCCGCCTGCACCGAACTGAGCGATGTAGGTGCCCCCTATCGCGAACTCTTGAACACGATTGTTGGCGGCATCCGTCACATACAGGTTCGAGCCGACGAACGCGATGCTCCGAGGCGATTTGAACTGGCCGTTGCCGGTTCCTACCGACCCCACCGTACGCAGGTAGGTTCCGGTCGGAGAGAACGCCTCCAAGCGGTTGTTGCCCGTATCGGCTACCCACACGTCGCCTTCGGGATCCAAGGCTACGCCGCTCGGCGAGGACAACTGGCCGTTGCCGGAACCGCAGGAACCAAAGGACCTTACGAACGCTCCTGCCGAGGATATCTCCTCTATACGACAATTACCACTGTCGGAGATGTACAGATTGCCCGCGCCGTCGATCGCGAGCCCCCAAGGACCTTTGAACTGTACTTCGCCGGCGCCTTCTGTCCCATACGAGGCGACATAGACACCCGAAGGTGAGAACTTCTGTACACGGTTGTTGGAGAAATCGGCGATCCATACGTTGCCGCTGCTATCAAGAGCTACACTCGAAGGCGATTTGAACTGGCCGGTTCCACTGCCGACTGCACCGAACTGGATTGTCGACGTAGGGACAACGGCAGCCACGAGTTCGCTGGCTGCCGTAGGCGCCGTTACCGCCCCGCCGGTGTTGTAAGCCGTGACCCGAGCAACCACGGCATAGCCCCCGTCAGCGACCGTCGGTATGTAGCTCTGATTGCGCGCTCCATAAATTGGGACGCAATTGGAACCACCGGAAGCACACCTCTGCCACTGGTAGGAGTAGGTGAGGGGGCTATTGCTCCAGGTGCCGTTAGTGACGCTCACCGCTTTACCAAGCACCGGACTCGAGCTGGAGAGTGTGGGTACAGCCGTGTTTGCGGGTGCGACACCTTCACCCAGCGCCGTAGAGGCGCTCGGACTGCTGACTGAGAGTAGTCGTCCGGTGTTGGCGTCGCCGGCGTTGATGCCATAGGCCAGCAGCCATGGCTCCTGACCGGGCCCCGCGACGGCCGTGAGATGTCCTTCTGTGTCGTAGCCGTACTTGGTCTTTAGGGCAGGCGAGATACGAGGATCCCACTCGGCGCGTAGCTTTCCTTTGTTGTCAAAGGAGTACTGCGCCACAATCGTAGTTGTCATTTTGGAAGCAGCTGGATCCCATGCGGTCAAACTGACGCTCTTCAGGCGCCCGATGTAATCGCCCCATCCGCTCGATGCTTCGCTTGTTGCCGTTGTGCTGGCAGCGTAAGTGAAGGTAAGCGCACGACACCCCTTGTTCAGGGTCGGAGAACAAGACACGCCCACAGGAACCGGGGCAAGGGCCTTGGTTGGCTCGGTCACTCCGCTAACTGTCTGGAAGGAGTACGTGATCGCATTGGTCCCACCGGCACCTTCGGTTATGGCGGGCATCCAGACGCTTCCGCCACCACCGCTCGGGGGTGCGAAGGTCGTAGTCGCCCCGTTTGAGGTCAACAAGAAGTCTTTAACGCCTTTGATCGTGACTTCCTTTAGCGACATATTGTTATTCCCGGCCGGCGCCACAAAGCCACCTGCGCCATTGCTGGCAAACACCGACTGTTCACCGCTTATCGCGGTCAACACCATGTTGCCGGTGACTGTTTTGGACAAGCTCTGCTCTCCAGCCAGACTCAAGCTCCAGTAGTTGCCAAGCGGTCCTTCCGCGCCGGCCGTCAGGTGGTCAGAGCCATAACTGCGCGATACCGTCAAGGCCGTGTTTCCAGACCCGACAGTTACGTCCGTCGCGCTCATCGTGAACTCGCCATCCAGTGGATTGACACTCCCAGGGCCGGCAGACTGAGGCGTGGCGTGGTGCACAGTGAGGTCCGCTTCTTCTTTGGCGATGTTGCCGGCGTTGTCCGTCACCGTGATCGTCACAGTGTGTTCACCTGCGCCATAGCTTTCAGGCGCGATGCTCCATTCACCCGTAGCCGAGCAGGGCCCGGGCGTGCAGCCTGATGAAGGACTTCCGATCGATTTGCCGTCGATCGACAGCACGATCGATGCTATTCCGGAGCTGATCGTCGTACCGGAGCCGTCGGTAGCGTTTGCTGTCAGTTTCAAGCTTGCAGAGCCATCGCCGACTTCGTGGCTTCCGGGAAGACCGCCGATGATGAGGTTATGCGGAGCCGTCCAGTCAACCTTTACTTTGGCGATGCTGGCCGTCCCGGTCAAGGTAGCAGCGTCACCGACCTTTGTTTCAATCGTATCTTCGCCATCGGGCAAGCCCTGAGTGCTGAGGATTGGCGACCGTGTTTGTTCACACTCGAGTCCGCGACACTGCTCGTTGCCTTTATATATGTTTTCGTTTGCTTTGTGGCCAGCACCCCATTCCGCTGCGTTGGGCGATTTGAAGCTGATTTCCCATACCCCTATCCCGGGGTCTTTACCGGTTACTTGAAAGACCGAATTCGGACCGCCCCAGTTTCCTGGGTAAAGGGCGTTACGCGATGCCCCAATGGTTTCTTTAGCTGTTTCAAAACTGATAGTGGGAGATTTTTCCTGCGACAGCTTGACTTCTGTGTTGTACATGAGCGACTGCACAGTCGAGCCAGTCGATTTTGCTACCACTTCGTAGAGCGCCGCATTGCCATTCGTACCGGCAGCCGTTACCGCGTGCCAAGCCCTCACACCGCTTTCGGGGAGTTCAGCGAGGCTTTCGTATGCCCCGCTTTTGGCGATCCCCATATAACTCGTAGCCGCAAAATGTGGTGTCGGGGTATATGATTCGACTTTGAATTCAGTGACCTTGGATTCACCTTGAGTTGTGTAGCTAAGGACGGCGAACTGACCAACCGTGAAGGTTTCATTAAGGACATCTTCTATCCCATAGAACCCATGTTTAGTTTCTGATTCGGTTTCTTCTATCGAATTGAGCGCTTTGCTGTTGTTCGATGCATAAGCCCAATTGCTAAAGCCGGTGATTTGACTGTATGCAGTCTGTTTGTCGACAATCGTGGGGTCGACCGCGATCGGGTAGTGGAAGTCACCGGACCTGTGCGTGACATGCAACGTAAGGATGTCCCCAGAGAGTCGCACCGATACCGGCACCTGCTCACCAAGTGCGTCTGCTGCATTGGGAAGCAACACCGACGCAACAGAACGCCCGTCAACTCGAACGTCTGCACTCGACCCGTCTCCAGTCTTAACGATCTTCCCACCGGCGGGCAGACCGATGCGATAGTGGAGGTCCTGAGGACTTGCGACCGAGCGAAGTACTGAATAAGTCTCAAAGCCGGTTGAGGTTGGCTTTGCCAGCGAGTCGGTGTCTTGCTGTGTGTTGGGGTACACAACGGTCTGCCCGAGAAGCGACCCGGTGCCATTCAAAGACGCGCCAGAAGCATCTGTTGGAATCAACGTCATACCGCTGTCGCTCAACTGAACTCCTGCGGACAGGCGCTTGGGAATCACAACGGGAACGACCGAGTTCTCGGGCATAAATGCGCCACCGATCTCATTCAGACTGAGATTTAGCGGCGCACGTCGACCGTTCTTGCCCGTAGCGGCGATCGGTGTTAGCGACTGCACTACAGCATGCTTGCCCCCACCAAGATCGAGCTGCGCCGCGTAGTCGCTGAGATAGCGGATCACCCTCTCCCCCGACCGCGGCCGTGACAGCCCGCCGCTCGGTTGGTTGATCATCTGGGCAAACGTGCGCCCCACGAGCCGCTCCGCTGACCTGTTACCGAGGTGCGAATAGGAGGTGCGCGAGGCAACCATAGATGCACGTACATATGGGTCAGCTTTTCGGGCCCTCTCTTGGGCAATAGTCTGCTGGCCTCCATCGAGCATCTCGACACCAGGTATCGCCAGCGAACTGGACAGCAGCTCCACCGAGGGCGTACCACCCCCAAGATCCGAGCGAGAGGATCCACTCTGTTGGACCGCCATCGCGAAACCGGCGATACACAATGTCGCACAAAGGGCTCCCAAAACAGCCCGACGCATAATCCTCAGCACGATACCCCCCGGATGCTCGCTTGTTCGCCACTGCATGCGGCGTGGAACGGATCTCGTGACAAACATAATCGGTCGTCGGGCGGGCGCGAAAGTCTTGGCGGACTATTCGGCCCAGACTATTCTGGGCAGACTAATGAGAGGACGATCGTTGCAAACGCCTGGGGATCCTCACCATCCGCAACTCCCCGGCCTCGACAACGGCGCTCGCCAGCCCGCCAACGTGCAATTCACCCTTTGCACCCCGCGCCGCTAGCTCCAGGATCTCCGCCACTCGCTCACCCGCCTGCGGGACATAGCAGCCGACAGCGTTCTCCGCGAGGCGAATCACGAGCAGTCTTTGAAGGGCCGCCGGGAGCCCCTGGAGGCGCTCGACAGAGATGCTCGCCCTGCCCCCGAGCTCCGCGTCCACCAGCGTGTCCAGCAGCTCCGTCTCCTCACGCAGCAGCTCGGCGGTACGGATCACATTTGCCTGAGCCGCCGGATGCACCGCATCAAACTCCTTTACGAGCCCGTGCCTGACGCGCGCCCGAGCGTACCGCTGGCTGTCATTGCTCTCGTCCTCGCGCCAAGCGAGCTTCCGCTCCAGACAGTAGGCGCCGGTCGTATGGCGTGTCAGCCCCAACAAAGGCCTCACCAATCGACCCTCGCTCGCGGACATACCGAGCAGAGCACGACGCCCCGGCGAGGCCGCCAGCCGGTAGAGGATCGTCTCGACCTGGTCTGTGGCTGTGTGGCCACTCGCCACAAGAGTGGGGCCCTCCAACCGCTCTGCCAGCTCCGTCGCAGCCCCGTACCTGAGCTCTCGTGCCCAAGCGTGCATGTTGCCAGTCTCTCCCTGCTCCCTGCTCGCCCTCACCACCTCTATCTCCACCCCCAGCCGCTCGCACAGCTCACGGCAGTGGGACTCCTCGCCATCAGACTCAGATCGCAGCCCATAGTTGACATGCAGTGCCCTTACGCGCTCAGTGCCGCAGAGGGCAACCACCACGTCGACCAGGCAGACCGAATCACGTCCACCCGAAAGCATTGCCACTACATGCGAGGCCCCTCCGAGCAGGCCGCCGGCTCGCACGTGCTCACGCACCTCGGCGACGGTCATCCCAGCCTACGCCTCGACTTGCAAAGCATGAAACAGCTCGATCGGCTCGGAGAACCCCTTCAACCCGATTTCGCCGATCAGCTCGAAGCTCAAGCCACCCGCACCGGCCGCACTGTCCACGACCGCTCGTGTCACGAGCACCTCCCCGCCCGCGGCTCTCGCCACGACGCGTGCCGCCTGGTTGACGTCGCGCCCGTAGTAGTCGCCGTCACGGTAAAGAGCATCCCCCCAGTGGATGCCGATGCGCGGGGCCGGAGCCTCTGCCTCGACTTCGTGCTGGAAGTCAACCGCCCACTGGGTGAGCGCGACCACGTCGGCGCCGACCACCATCACCTCATCGCCAAGCGTCTTAATCACGCGTGCGTCGATCGGCAAGGAGTGTTGGACCGCCTCGACGAAGCGTTCGACCACCCCGACGGCCTCCTCGTCGCCGCGCTCCTCTGTCAGCTTCGTATAGCCGGCGAGGTCGGCGAAGGCGACCACCACCCTCATGCGCCCTTCCTCGGGCGCGCTGCCTGTCAGCTCGGCCTCCATGTGGCCGATCACATCCTGCTCGATGAAATGTCCGAGGAAGCGACCGTGTAGATATCTCATGAAAGGTGCGGCAAACGGCAGCAGCTCACCGGCGAGGCCCTCCATCGCCTCGGCCATCTGCACGCCCGGGATGCCCTCGCGCATCATCGGCTCGTGAACGTAGATGTGGATCAGGCGCACCTCGGCATCGGCAATCTGCGCCAAGGTCTGCCCGTAGACGCGAGCGAGCTGCAGAAAGGCGACCTCGGGCAGGCCGGCACCCAGCATCGCGGCGATATAGCGCAACATCTCCATGTCTTCCTCGGAGATCGCATCCACCGAGAGCGTGCTCAAGCCAAGGCTCATGTAGATGCGCTGGATCAAGTCCTCGTCGACTTCGGCCTCACGTGCGGCCTGGGCAAGGGTGTAGCGGGTTTCCGGCGGAGCGAACATCCCCTGCACGTAGCCAGCGAGCTGCCCAGACTCGCTCGCGCGGCGAATCTGCTCGAGCGTGTGACCACGCTCACGTAGACGCCCCACGATTCGCACTTGCGCCACCGCGGCCGGCGTCCAAGTCCCCGCGTACTGGGGTACCAGCCCCTCCTTGACCCAACGCCGCACAGTCGCCGCGGATACGCCTGCTCGCGAGGCTACCTCGGCGAGCGTAAGCCCGTCTGGGGTTGACTCGGCCTGCTCGCTTGTCGTAGACGTCGCCATTAGCCGCAGTCTAAAGTCGCTGGGCGTGAATCACAGCGACCCGATCCAAGAGCCCAATGACAAGCCGGTCCTCCCACGCCACGAGGACCCTGCAGGGGACGGCGAGACAACCACCTTGCGTCACGGTAACCAGATCCATCTGCACCCCACAGCAGCCCTGGCAGAGCGGGTGCTGCTGCCCGGGGACCCTGGCAGAGCGCTCGCACTGGCTCAGTTTCTGCTCGAGCGGCCGCTCATGTTCAATCACCACCGCGGCCTATGGGGCTACACGGGAACGGCCGCCGACGGCGAGCTGCTCACCGTTCAGAGCACCGGCATGGGAGGCCCGAGCGCGGCGATCGTCCTGCACGAGCTGATCGCCCTCGGGGTGAAGCGCGCAATCAGGGTGGGAACGTGTGGAGCGCTCGACCCTTCGCTCGAGCTGGGGGATTTGGTGGTGGCGCGCGAGGCGATCGCCGCTGACGGGACCAGCGCGGCGCTGGGCGCGGACGGGCAGACCCACGCCGACCCGACCCTCACCGACGCCCTCGTGGCCCAGCTCCGCCCGGACGACGGCCACGCGGGCGCGCTCACAACACACCTGGCTGGACAAGGCTGGCACGACGGTCGCATCGTGAGCACCGACCTCTTCTACGAGCCGGACTCCGCACGCAATGCGAACTGGAGCGCCGAAGGGGCGCTTGCGGTAGAGATGGAGACCTCAGCGCTGTACACAGTAGGGAGCGCGTCCTCCATCCAGGTCGCGTGCATCTTGGCTGTTAGCGATACCTTCGACGGGCCTGATGCCCGGGCGCGGATCGGCGACGACGCGCTTCTCGAGGCGGCCGAGAAGATGGGCAACGCCGCAGCAGCCGCGCTTTCTGTTTAGCTCAGGCGCTCTTCTTGGCCCTGGGAGCCCGCGCTGGGCGCTTGGAGGCGGTGGAAGCGCTTGCTGTAGAGGAAGCCTTTCGCGGACGCACAGCGCCGCCGGCCGCTGACTTCTTGGCCGCTGGCGAAGTCTTCTTGGACACCGAGGACGCCTTCTTGGGCGCCGGCGAAGTCCCCGCAGACGGGGCCTTGCGCGCGCGCGTAGGGGCCGCCTCGGCGGAAGACCTACCAGGCGCCGAGAGCTTGCTGCTCAAGACCTTCAGCTGCTCCTCCATAACGGCAAGCCGCCGTTCGGCCGAGCCCTCAGAGAGCGCACGGTTGATGCGGTGGACGCCATCCTCGATGCCCTCCAAGCGCTGTGAGACCGAGCGCAGGCGCCGCGTGAGCCGTTCGATGTCAGCGGCGGTGGGAATGTTGAGCGCGCTGAGCGCCAGCTCCTGAGCTTGGGCGGCGCGCTCGCGCGCATCGAACGCACGACCGATCGTGCCCGTGACAAGTGGGTTGTCGAACAGCTCGGCAAGCGCCCGGCCGAGCTTGTCCTCGGTGCCTGTGGTCAAGCGCTCGCGCAGCTTGGCGGTGTGACTGGCGGCGTCGGACATGCTCAGCTACTCCTTGCTTGACTCATGGGCGCGTCACAGGCTAGTCGAGTAGCGCGGAGCTTGCCAGACGGGATACCGTGCCCTCATGCCCGTGCGCCTGTTCACGTTCGTCCAAATGGAGCTTCCCTGGGAGCTCGGACCCGCCGATGGCCGCTATCTGTTGCGCAAGCCGGCCGGGCCGGAGGGCAACGAGCCGCAGCACGTGGTGGTGCTCTCCACTGTGGGGGGTGAGCGCAGAGGCTTGCTGGGAGGCCGCTCGCGCAGGCGGCGCACCGATGCGGAGCCTGCACACGTGCCAGTGGCGCGCGCCACGATCGTGGACCCGGTGCCTCTATCGCTGGACACGCAGGCGCGTAAGTGGCTCGAGCAACTCGACCCCGAGCGCGAGGCCCATGCCGCCGCGAGCGTGCTCAACCGCGTGCTGTGGGCGCACCGCATCGCCGGGGCCGCCGCCCACATCCACGAGGTCTCCCCCACCCAGGCGCTTGTGGTGCGCGCCGGCTACGGCGAGGGTGAGCAGGTTGCCGACGGGCTTTGGACCGATGCACGCGAGTTGGTCCTCTCACGCAAGCGCGCCGGACGGCGCGCAACCGTGTTGCGCCCCCAAGAGCGCTTGGCGATACTGCTGTCGAGTCGCGGCAGCGCATTGCTGTGCGAGGAGCTCGTCCTACGTGCGCGCCTGGACCTCGACTCGGACCGCCTGGCACTTGCCGCGATCGAGCTGGAGCGCGCATACGCGGCAGCGCTCATCGAGCTGCCCGCCGATGAGCGCGGCGACCTGCGTGAGCGGATCGAGGAGCTGGCAAAACTGCGAGGCGAGGTCGAGCGAGCCGCCCGCGTTGCGCTTCCCAACGGCCCACCGACAGTGGATATGGCAGACGAGCCGACAGGCGAGTCCGGCGAAGCCGCGGCCGCAGTGGTCCCGGCCATGGACGCAGAGACGCCAACGGACGCGCAGGCGCCAGTCGACGCACCTGGGGAGCCGGACGAGCGAGTTGTCCGCCACGCGCTCGAGCGTCTGGAGGCGGCACTGCGCGCGCGCACCGCGCTCGGCTTTAGTGTGCGGTAATCATGGATCCCACGAAGACAGCGATCGGCGCCTGGAGCGGCGGGCGCTTCATGCACTTCGGCGAGCCGCTCTCCGAGGAGCGCCTACTTGTTCTGCTGCGTCCAGGCGAAGGGATCGACACGGTTATGAGCGCCGACGCCTATGGCGCCGGGGAGGCCGACCGCTTGCTTGGAGCAGCGATCGAGGATGTTGACCGCGACAGTTTCTGCTTGATCGGTGCGGTCGGGCACGATTTCTACGACGGCGAGCGCGAGGGCGCGAAGGGTTTTCCTCGTTTCACCGACCCGCGCCTGCGTCCAGAAAGCGAGTACGGCGATTACCTGCGCATGGCCGCCGAAGCCAGCCTGGAGCGACTGGGCGCCGACCGCTTCGATCTGCTGCTGCTGCACAACCCTGACCGCACCGGCTACACCAGTGAGCATGTGTGGGAGGGAATGCAGGCATTGCGCGAGCAAGGCCTCACGCGCCTGCTTGGGGTGGCCCCGGGTCCCGCCAACGGCTTTACGCTCGACCTGATCGACTGCATCGAGCGTTTTGGGGCGCTGATCGACTGGGCGATGATCATCCTCAGCCCAATGGAGCCGTGGCCGGGCGAGCTTGTGCTCGATGCGGCGGCCGCCAACGAAGTGAAGCTGATCACCCGCGTGGTGGACTATGGCGGCCTGTTCCACGACGACGTGCGCCCTGGGCATGCTTTCGCCGAGTACGACCACCGCAAGTTCCGTCCCGCGGGCTGGGTAGAGGCTGGGGTCGAGAAGCTGGAGCGGATGCGCCCTTATGCCGAGCGTCACGGCCTGACGATGCTGCAACTCGCCTGCCAGTGGAACCTCGCGCACCCGGCGGTCGAGTGTGTCGCTCCCACCTTGATTCAGGAGAGCTCACCACCACTCGGGAGCGCACCACCAGCCGGTCCTGGCGCCGAGCCGAGCGCTCCACGTCCGATCGAGGACAAGCGCGCAGAGCTTGCGAGGCTGCCATCTCAGACTCTGCTGAGCAACACAGAGCTTGCCGAGCTGGGGGCTATAGGCGACAACAGAGGCTCGATGACGCTCAAGGGCGCAAGCGTTGAATATGAGGGCGAGCCGCTCGCCGACCGCTGGACCATCGATGACGAGCTAGCCGAGCTTGCCGTTCGCTGGGAGATTGCACCGCGCCGCGACCTCGTCAAGCTCGGATAGCCAAACGCGGACTAGGAGACCGGCGCGCTTTGCCGGTCGATCCGTGAGGCCTAAGCTGAGCTACGAGCGGAGGCGATCGACGACAGACACAGCTAAGCTGGGCTGCCGGGAACAGGCGAGTCCACGACAGCCGGTAGCGTGGATGCCATCGAGCTGGTCCAGTTCTCCAGGAACAGATCGCAATCCTCAGCCGCCAGTGGCCGCGCGAACAGAAAGCCCTGGCCGTTGTCGCAATTCTCTTCACGCAGCAGCGAGAGCTCATCCGCTCCCTCGATGCCCTCGGCGAGGGTGGCGATCGACAAGGACTTGCCGAGCTGGACGAGTGTCCTTATCAAGGTCTCGCCCTCCGAATCGTCGCGCAGCCTCGAGATGAACGAGCGGTCGATCTTCAAGGCGTCCACGGGGAAGCGCTGCAGATAGGCCAGGGAGGAATAGCCGGTCCCGAAGTCGTCGATCGCTATGCGCACGCCCAACTGCTTGATCGTCTCGAGTCGCCGCGCGGTCTGCTCCGCGTCGCTCATGATCGTGGTCTCGGTGATCTCGAGCGTGAGCGCGTCGGGCTCGATCCCAGACTCCTCGAGTACCTCGGCTATCACCTTGACGAACTCGTCACTGTCGAGCTGGCGGGCCGCCACGTTCACGGCCACCCCCACCCCATGACCAGTTTCGCGCCAGTGCACGCACTGCAGGCACGCCTCGCGCAGGACCCATGCCCCCACGTCGATGATCAGACCGGTCTCCTCGAGCAGTGGCACGAAGTCATCGGGCTGGACAACGCCGCGCTTAGGATGACTCCAGCGAATCAAGGCCTCCATGCCGGTGGGAACCATCTCGCGCAGGTCGAACGTGGGTTGGTAGACGACGAAGAACTCTTCCTTCTCGAAAGCTTCGCGCAAGTCCATCTCGAGTTCCATCTTGCTCTGGACGTCATCTTGCATCCCCGACTCGAACACCACATAGCCGTTCTTGCCCTCCCACTTGGCGCGGTACATGGCAATGTCGGCGTCGCGCAGAAGCTCTTCGGCGGTGGCACGGTCACCCATCGCCACACCAACGCTCGCCGTGACGATCAGACGGGTGCTCTCGGCGCCGTCGAGGACGAATGGCTGCTTGAGCGCCTCGAGCAGGCGCTCGGCGATCAGCTCCGGCCCAGCGGCAAGCGACATCCCTTCGGCTACGACCACGAACTCGTCCCCACCAAGGCGCCCGAGCGCGTCGATGTCGCGCACAACGCCGCCGAGGCGAGAGGCGACCGCGCGCAATAGCTGATCGCCCACACCGTGTCCGAGCGTGTCGTTGATGCCCTTGAAGTTGTCGAGATCCACGAACAAGGCCGCCACTGGCGTTTGGCTGCGACGTGCACGCACAAGCATTTGCTCGACGCGGTCGAGAATCAAAGTGCGGTTGGGCAGGCCGGTGAGGGCATCGTGAGTAGCCATGAAAGCCAGCTCCTCCTGACGACGAGAGAGCTCCTCGTGGGCGCGCTGGCGCTCGTCCTCGAAGGACTGGCACATGCGCACGAGCGTCACGTCGAGGCTGCGCTGAAGCATCGACAGGACTCGGTCGAGCACGGTCGCGGGCAATGAGAGCTCGCGCACCAGCTCTTCGACCACGTCCGCGGCCGCATCGCGCCAGCGCAAGCAGCGCTTGGTGACCTCGTTGAGCGGTGCGGCCCGTTGAGCCGCAAGTTGGCCGAAGATGCTCCAAGACTCTTGCCCCACCTCACGCGCCACCTCAGCGCCCTCGCCGGCCATCCATCTGGCGACCGCGACGGTCGAGACAGTGCCTACCTTGACGAAGCTCTCTTCGACGATCGGCTCGAGCACCACACTCGATTCCTCGTTGCGCCGTCGGATCCCGTCGACGACGTCCTCCGTACGCTGGTTGAGAGCCTCGCCGAGCCTGCGCAAGTGTCGCTCGAGCTCCATCCTTGCCCCAGGCGAGATCTCCTCGATCTCCTCAGCGTCCCCACTCACCTCGATATCTAGACCCGACATGGATCGAGATGTCGGCAGCTACCGAGATTAGCTTGAGCTATCCCGGCAAGTTTGACTGCAGTTGAGGCGCACGAGACACCCTAAAAGCAGGGCGATCAGCGCCTGGGAATCCGCCGCTCAGAGACCCTCACTTAGCGACCCTGAAAGCGCGGCGCACGCTTGCCAAGGAAGGCAGAGATGCCCTCCTTGGCGTCCTCGCTTGAAAACGCCGTGGCGAAGCCGCGCTTCTCGGCCTCGATGCCCTCGTCGAGATCGCCGGGTGGGTGGGCCCCTACCCGCTTGATCTGCTCCAATGCGACCGGCGCCTGAGCCGCCAACCTGCGTGCCCAGGCAAGTGCCGTGTCGAGCAGTTCGTGATCCTCGACCATGCGGTTGACGAGACCGAGTTCGAAGGCCTCTTCGGCCAAGATCGGGTCGCCGACGAGGTTCATCTCCAAAGCCTTGTTCTCGCCGACGAGCCGCGGCAGGCGCTGGGTGCCGCCGAAGCCGGGGATGATGCCGAGCTTGATCTCGGGCTGACCGAAGGTGGCCGAGCGCGCGGCGATGCGCACATCACAGGCCATCGCGAGCTCGCAGCCGCCGCCGAACGCAAGCCCGTTGACGGCGGCGATCGTGGCCACCCCAGCAGTCTCGAACTCGCGCAAGAGCGCATGGGCGGCGTGGATCAGCTGCTCGCCCGCCTCCTTGTCCATTGAAGTGAACGCCTTGATGTCGGCGCCCGCGCTGAACAGGAACGGGTTGGAAGAGGCAATCACGAGCGCGTGCACGGGCGCCCCGCCGTCCTGGCCGGAGTCTCCCTTGACCTGCTTCCAGACCTTGCCGAGGTCTTCGATCACCTGTGGGGAGATCGAGTTCATCTGGCCGTTGGCAAGCCAGGCGATAGCCACGCCGTCGGGGCGCGTCTCGAGCTTGACAACCTCTGCCGGCTGCTCAGCGTCGGGCTGGGGATAGGCGTAGAAGCCTTGGCCGCTCTTCTGGCCCAGCCGGCCCTGGGCGACCAAGCGTCGCAGGATCGCCGGCGGGGTGAAGCGCTCGCCGTAGCGCTCAGCCGCGTTCTCCAACCGCTCGAGCACAGAGTCGAGTCCTTCGACGTCGGCCTTCATGAAAGGCGGCATCAGGCCCCTGCGGGGATCGAGGCCGGCGCCGGCCATCATGCCGAAGTCGATGTCGCGGTGAGTGGCGACGCCCTCCTGCAAGACGAGCGCAGCCTCAACGAACGTCTTGAGCGTGAGCAGCTCGACGATCTCGGCCACATCGGGGTCCGCGTCGCCTTTGAGGTTGGCCTCGCCGGTAGGGCTGTAGACGCCGTCACCGCCGGTCTTGGCTCCGAGCTTGCCTTCGGAGACGAGCTTTTGCATGCCCTTGGGCACATAGAAGCGCTCCTCGCCGTAAGCATCGGCGACGTGTTCGGCTACGTGCAGGACGGTGTCCAGGCCGAGCAGGTTGACGAGGAAGTAAGGGCCCATCGGCACGACGCCGGCGGCGCCGATGCCTTCGTCCATGGCCTTGATCGAGAGCTTCTTCTCCTCCTGCTCGCGCCAGATCTCAGACATTCCCGCCATCAGGATGCGGTTTACGACGAAGCCGGGTACCTCCAGGCAGGCGATCGGCTGCTTGCGAATCGCCTGGGCGAAGGTGAGTGCGGCGGTGACCGTTTCCGGCGAGGTCTCCTCACCCTCGACGACCTCCACCAAGGGCATCACCGAAGCGGGATAGAAGTAGTGGAAGCCGACCACCTTGTCGGGGCGCAGTGTGGCCTCGCCGATCTCGCCAATCGACAAGGAGGAGGTGTTGGAGGCCAGAATCGCGTGCCCGGGACAGACCGCGTCCAGCTCGGCGAACACGGCCTGCTTGATCTCCATGCGCTCGGGCACCGCCTCGATCACGAAGTCCACGTCGCCGAAGCCCCCATAGGAGGTGGTGCCTTCGATGCGGCCGAGGATCTCCTCGATCTGGGCAGCGCCCTGCTCGGCGGTGATGCGTTCCTTGGAGACCAGCTTGCCGACCTGGCCTTCGGTCACTTTGCGTGCCTCGTCCAAGCCTGCTTGTACGAGATCCTGGTTGATGTCCTTGAGCACGACCGGGAAGCCGGCGGCGGCGATCGTCTGGGCGATCTGCCCACCCATGGTGCCCGCTCCGACAACGGCGGCCTTGAACACGAACATGCTGGTGATCTCCTCTATTTGACGGTGGCTCAGCTCAGCTCTTACAGCCGGTGCTGCTGTGCCGACGGCGCATGCGCCGTCGGCCGGACCGTGCATGCACGGTCCGTGGGAGGGCCGCATGCGGCCCTCCCGGCCATGCCGCATGCGGCATGGCCCATCATCGACATCAGGCTAAACAGCCGCCGGCTCCTCAACGCGACGCGGAAGCAAGGTTTCGCGCGCGATGACCAAGCGCTGGATCTGCGAGGTGCCCTCGTACAGCTGCATGATCTTCGCGTCGCGGAACAGCTTCTCGACCGGGTACTCCTTGATGAAGCCGTAGCCGCCATAGACCTGCACAGCGTCGGTCGCGATCTTCATCGCGGCATCAGCAGCGAAGCGCTTGGCGTGCGAGGAGACGAGCGTGTTGCGCTGGCCGCTGTCCAGCAAGTACGCCGACTTCCAGGTGAGTAGGCGCGCCGCCTCGATTTCGGTGGCCATGTCGGCGATCATGAACTGGATCGCCTGGTGCATCGCGATCGGCACGCCGAACTGGACACGTTCGCGCGAGTAGTCGGTGGCGAACTCAAATGCCGCTCGTGCGATGCCTGTGGCCATCGCGGCCACACCGGGACGCGTGCGGTCGAGCGTCATCATCGCGAGCTTGAAGCCCGCGTTTTCCTCGCCGAGCAGGTTCTCCTCGGGGACCTCGACGTCGTTGAAGGAGATCGTGGCGGTGTTGGAGGCGCGCTGTCCGAGCTTGTCCTCCTTCTTGTCCACCACAACGCCCCAGTCGCGCTCGACCACAAACGCAGAGATGCCGCGATGGCCGGCGTCCTTGTCGGTCTTGGCATAGACGGTGTAGTAGTCGGCGTAGCCACCGTTGGTGATGAAGCACTTGGAGCCGTTGATGACGTACTTGTCGCCTTTCTTGACGGCTGTGGTGCGCATGCCGGAGACATCCGAGCCGGCGTCGGGCTCGGTCAGGCAGAAGGAGGCGAGCTTGGGCGCTTCGGTGAGCATGCCCAAGTACTTCTTCTTGGTCTCCTCAGAGCCACCCAGCGCGATGGGCGCGGTCGCAAGGCCGTTGCAGCCGAGCGAGGTCTGGATACCCGAGCAGCCCCAGGAGAGCTCCTCCTCGATCAGACAGCCGTCCAGGTAGCCCGCCCCGGGCCCGCCGTACTGCTCGTCGATGTGGGTGTTCATCAGGCCCACATCCCAGGCCTTCTGGATGATGTCCGCCGGCCAAGTGCCGTCCTTGTCGTACTCCCAGGCGACCGGCCGGATCTCTTTCTCGGCGAAGTCGTGGGCCATTTCGCGAAGGTTCTTCTGCTCGTCAGTGAGCGTGAAATCGACCATGGTCTGGTGTTCTCCTAAGACGGACGCAGGATTAGATTGACTAGTCAGTCAATCGCAGCTCATGAAGCGTAGCGAAGCTCCCCTCTGGGCGTCCTACGCGCGCGCGTAGAACTGGCGCTCGCGGACAACGCGGACACACCCCCGCTATACCGCATCGCAAGAGCACTCGAAGTGGGCCACAATCAAGCGATGGAACCGTTCACGTTCGTCGTGGTGGGCGCCGTCGTCCTGTTCGTGCTCGTCGGCATGGGCTCCTACCTGGCCGGCGGCAGCCTGTACGACAAGATCGGCGAGGGTGGCCTCTCGACCGGTGCACCCAGCGCTCCGCCGATGAACTCGGCTTTGGCGCGGGCCGAGCGCGAGATGGAAATCCGTCAGATGTTGCAGGCGCGTAGCGACAGGCAGGTGCGCAATGGCGGCGAGGCGCTCGACATCGACGCCGAGCTGGCCTTGCTCGATGAACCCGGAGAGGACACCACGGCCGGCAAGCACGATGCAGGCCTGACCGAAGAGGTACGCCAACTCGTCGTGGCACGCAACGAACGCAGGGTCCGCAGCGGCGAAGAGCCGATGGACGTCGAGTCAGAGGTCAAGCGCACGCTGGCCGAACTCGATCCTGACGGTCTCTGACCGGGCTGGTTAGCCTTTCAGCGGTTCCAGGGTTGCACCACTGCTCGCGGCTCCCGAGGAGGTGCCCTGCAGCACCCCGACCAGTTGCTGTAGCGCCGGCAGCAGCTGGGACGGCGGCTGAGGGTTGGCGGGCGCGGAGATCGTCTGGGGCTTGTTGAGCGAGGAGAATTCCAACAGGATCTTGAGCCTTGCGCTGCTGAGACCGCCAAGCAAGGCCTGCGTCTGTGGAGTGCCAGACACGATCGCTGTGACTTCAAGCCGACGCAGCGAGTGGTCGGACTGGCCGGTGTAGATGTCGACGTGGGCCGCTTTGATCGACTTGGCAAGTTCCGTGACGAGGGCGGGCGAGAGACCGCTCGAGGAACCGCCCACCGGCGAGCTCAGCCCGAGCGAGCTGCCGGCCTGTGAGAGTTTGGAGACGTCGGCGAGCAGAGCCGGAATGTCGACGGCGGCAGTGAGGTGCACCGTGGGGTCACCGGCAATCGTGGTGGTGCCGACCTGTGTGGGATCGGTAAGCCAGTGGCCTGGTTCGATTCCGAGCGCCGAAAAAGTTGAGCGGACTTTCGAGGTGGCCGCTGTGCTGGTGGCCTTTGCATAGCCTTCTTCGATCGTCTTATAAGTACTGGAGGGCATGGAGAACCAGGTCCCGCCCAACTGCACGAATAGGGCGGAGCCCGTCGAGGTGGTACCGGCCGCCAGGGGATGTCCCGCGGCACTGAGCTGCAATTGCAGGTCAAAGCGCGGGAGCTTGCCGGAGCCTGTGTTTTCGAACGGGCCGGTAAGCGTGACAGCGAGCGGCTGGGTGGTCGCGCTCTTGCCGGTAGCCGACAGCGAGAACGAGAGGTTGACCTTGCCGCTTTCAATCGGTGTGTGCCCGGAGAAGGTTTCGCTCAGCAAAGACTCGGCACTGCCGGAGGATCCGCTGCAGGCCGAGAGCAGGAAAACACAGGAAGCCAAGGCAAGCAGCGCAACTGCCGTACGAATGATGGTGTTCTTCAAGAGTGCCCTCAACGCTTCGACCCCCCCGGACCGCTGCAACGTTTGCTGCGACGTCGTTGACAAATGAGCCTAGCATCAGGCGAATGCTCGCCAAGCCGTTTCGTGCGCTGGCGCTTGGTGCTTCAGTGACTGCCTTCTGCTTGGCGCCTACCGGCGCGAGCGCCGCCGGACGCACGACCACGATCGCCTCTCACCGCGCCGTGAGCACAGCTCAGCGTGTGACCGTGACCTCCGCTCTGCAGCAGCTGCTGCGCGGCGCCGGGATCACCGAAGCCGCCTACAAGCAGTATCAAGGCGCCTATAGCGCGGCGAAGAGCTCGCTGCGCAGGCTGTCAGGCACCCGTGCAGCCGAACTGGGAGCGGTATTGGCAAACGTGGAAGCGATGGCGAGCAGGGGATACTTCAGCGCCTCGCGCCTGCCGGTGATATTCACGACGCTAGAACACAACAGGCAGTGGTGGACCACCGAACGGCTGCTGGGAGCCGACCAGCGCGTGAGCTTTACTGGGAGCAAGCTGATCTGGGAGTACTACCCAGGCCAAGGCATCGAGATCCAGTGGCTGGCGACGTTCGGCAAGGCCAACGGTTACTTCCTTGCCAAAGAAACGACAGCGCTGAAGGAAGTCCTGAACGAAGCGATCGCACTGGCGACCCAGCGCGCCGGAGGAATCGCGTGGGAGTACATGTTCCGGTTCGACGGCGGGCTCCCGCCGTGGACCAGCGGCCTCTCACAGGGTACGGCGCTCCAGGTGCTCGCGCGCGCGTGGTCGAGGACACACGAACCGCAGTACCTGACAGCCGCACAGCAGGCACTCGGGATCTTCAAGACGGGACCGTCTACCGGAGTTCGGGTCGCAACGCCCGCCGGGGCTCACTACCTGGAGTACACATACGCTCCGAGCGAGCGAATCCTCAATGGCTTTATCCAGAGTCTCGTGGGACTCTACGAATACACAAAGCTGACGGGCGATCCGGTGGGCCAGCAACTGTTCGAAGCGGGCGACACGGAGGCGCGCGCAGAGGTGCCCCACTACGACACTGGGGCGTGGTCGATGTACGACCAGAGCAGCGAATCCGACCTCAACTACCACGAACTGCTCGCCGAATTCCTCGAACACCTGTGCGAAAAGACAGGCAAGGGCGAGCCGCTGACGCCAACCACCGGTCCGATTCCCGGCGACAGCATTTATTGCACCACGGCGACGAACTTCCGCGAAGACGAGAAGACCCCGCCGGTGATCGAACTACTCACAAAGAACCTGAAGACGAGTGAACGCGCGGGCGTGCAGGTGAAGCTCTCGAAGGTATCCAGCGTGAGCATGAGCATCAGGCTCGGCGAAAAGACGGTGTGGACAAACGCCGCGACGGTCGAAGGCGGCAAGCCCCGTCTACTGTGGGTCACCCCTTCGAAGGCTGGCTTGTATACGGTCGTGCTGAAAGCGAAAGACCTCGCCGGCAATGAAGAAGTCGCCGATGGCGCGATCGTGGTGAAGGCTGCGCCGAAAGCTAAAGTCAAGAGTTAGGTCATACAATCGAGCCGTGCCGAACGCTCCCCAAACTTGGATCCTGACCGCATCGCCCGAAAACCACGAGGCAACCAAGGCGCACGGCTTCGAAGTGATCGGCATCAAGGAGCGCAACCGCCCAAGGGCGCTGCAGATCGAGCCGGGGGACCGGATCGTGCTGTATCTGACGAAGGTTATGTCCTTCGCCGGAAGCATCGTCGTGACCGACGAGATGTACGAGGACCGCACGAAGCTGTGGCCGGGCAAGCCCGGCAAAGCCGACGCTTACCCATGGCGCTTTCCGACCGAGCCGGAGATCGTGCTCGAAGACGACGAGTGGTTGCCCGCGGAAGGGTTCGCCACCAAGTTGGAGCACATCAAGAAGTGGCCGGCAGAGCACTGGAAGCTCGCTTTCCAGGGGCAGTTGCGAACCGTGAGCGAGAAGGATGCAAAGCTGCTGGTGAAGCGGATGGGCGCTGCCGCTAAGACGCACGCCTGACTATCGTCCGTTCTCGAGCCTCTTGGGCGGCGTCTGATTTTGGTCGAACGGTCGTAGCCAACGAGTGCGCCTGCGCAGCACAATCAGGTCGTCGCAAGTCCTGCGATCGCTCCGCGAACCTCGCTTCCGCGTTCCGTGAGCCGCCACTTGTTGGGCTCGCCCTTCGTGCGGTGCTCAGCCACGTTTTCGACCAGCCCGAGGTGTTCCAGCCGCGAGAGTAGCTTCGAGATCTGTCCCTGGTCGCGGATTCCCGACGCGTCGGCGATCTGACGGTTGGATGGACAGGGTCCACCTGCGCTGTGCGCGCCGACCGCCGTGAGCACCCTCATCGTGCGATAGGTCAAGCGCATGTCGAGGTCGCGCAGCGGGTCGCTCACTGCTCTAGGGGCGTCATCGCGCACCTTGGGCACGGACCGCTCGAGCTCCTTGCGTGCCGCCGTGGACCCCAGGTACGGCAACACGACCATCGACATGAGCGGATTGAGCAGCTCAATCAGGGAGCCGTCCCTCTCGTCAAGCAGGCGTGAGTGGACGAGCGAGAACGCGGCACCGGCCAGGCCCTCGGCCGTGAGCGGCGGTAGGCCACTATCTGCCTTGCTTCTCAGCCGTCCCTCGTCGATCGCTGCGACGAGATGGGCCAGCACATGCCCGCGACGCTCGAGCGCCTTCGGCCCCGCGCCGAGCGCCTCGACAATCGCAAAGCGAGCCGCTCCGCGGTTGACGTCCAGGTACTCGAGCAACACCGCCAAAGCTGCCCTCATCCGGTCAGACCACTTCAAGGGCTGCTGGTAGGCCGGGAGCACGACAGCCGCGATCCGCTCGACCGTCTGGTCGAACGCCGCGAGAAAACAATCTTCGCGATCTGCGAACTGCTCGTAGAAGGTTCGGCGCGACACACCGGAGCGGGCCACGACACGCGCAACCGTCGCGCTGCTCGCACCAGACTCCGCGCAAACATCCACCATGGACGCAAGCAGCCGGACGCGTTGGATCTCGCCTAGGCCTTCAGACTCAACTCCGCCTGCGCCCGGCGGGTGGCTGTTGGGCGCCGTCCGCGTGGACGGCGCCCTGTCGCTGGCTTGCATGTCATTTCTTCTTCTTGGTCTTTGCCTTGTGCTTCGCGCAGCCGGTGGTGACGATTGGTGTTGTCGTGTGTATTTCTGCGCCGTCTTGGGCGACGAACGCTGTGGGCATCTTGAGCTTGCTCGTGCAGAGGTTCCCGTTGGCGGCCAGTGCGCTGTATTTACCTTGTGGGAGCTTCAACTCAAATGTCCCCACCGGCACATCGGGGACCGTCTTGAATGTCGTGCTCGTGACCCCCGCTTTGCTGATGAACGTGCTGCCCACGAGATCCACTGTCACGCCGTAGCCTTGGAGGACCACAACGAGGTCTGGGAACGCCTCACCTCCATGGGAGACAAAGTACACAGGACCATAGAGTCCGACGGGGATCGCGGGAGTTGTCGCTACCGCGGTCCCAATCCGTGACGCGGCAGGACATGCCGAAGGGTTGGCATCGAACACTTGCGCAGGGCACGCCTTCTGCAAAGTCGTCAGCCTCGAAGGCAGCTGCTTGGGCAGGCTCACCTTCACCCTCGCGATATTCGCCTGCTTGCCAAGCGAGCCCTTGGGATAGGAGAGCTTCGCGTCCAGGCTCGCGCCGTTCGCACGACTGGTATTCCCGGAGACAGACACTTTGAACTGCGGTTTGAAGCCGAGCGCTCCACAGTTGGTGACCTGGAAGTGGTTGGACTGGGATGCGGTTGCTCCCTGGCCGCCGGTGATTGTCCCATCCACGCTCAAGGGGTTGCAATTGGTCGGGTTGAACGTGAATTTGGAGCGGTTGATCGTCACATTCACGAGCCGCAGGTTCACCGGTACCCCACCGATGATCTGGGGCAAGGGGTCGGTCGTGACCGTCAAGCGCGCGGTATAGGGGTCCACGTCGATCTTGGCTCTGACCACAACCGTGCCGAGATCGAACGGTCCGGCCTTGGCCGGTACGACCACGCTCAACCCATATGGAGCGCCCTCATAGGGACCCGTCGTGAACACTTTCCCACCTGTGACGTAGTACGGGGTGGGCCCAGCACCGGCGCCGGCAGTCACAGTCCCGATTTCTGATTCGGGACCGCATGTGCCGGCGTTTGCCTGCGCTTCTTTGCACAACACCACATTCGAGAGCGACCCGATCAACCCACGGGGCAACTCCACCGACACCCGCTGCATGCTCTGATCGGCATCTTTACGCGAGAAGGTCGCCAAGAACGGCGTGAACCCGCCGGCCTGAACGCTCGAGACGCCAGCATCGAAACCGGGGTTGAACTGAGACGGAGACGCGCATGATGTGCCTTCCGCACCAGAGGTGATCTGGAACGATGCGTCCTGGCGCACCGCCACATCGGGCTGCGCCCATGAGTACAAGTCCGCGGTCGCGTCCTTCGTCCCGCACGACGCAGGAGTGCTCAAAGGCGAGCGGGCGCCAGCCTTGAAATGCAACGCCAAATCCCCGAACGGCAGCTGGGGCGCGTTGTCGAACGTGCTCGTCAACTGACCCGTAACGGGGTTGGCCGCGATCTGCCCGGGAACCTTGATGTCGATTCCATGCAGATCGTCGCGAAACTCGAGTGCGATCCGGAACATTTCGCCGGAGGCCGGATCGGAGGAATTCTGTGTCCGCAGCCAGATGGACCCTTGGATCGGATTCGCCAACAAGGGCGTGTGCAGTTCCAAGTACCCAACCTTCGACGCTTCAGGGCATTCAGACGGGCCGGCCAAGCCGACCTTCAGCTGCGCGTCTGTGCACGCCTGTAGACCGTCGGCAGCGGATGGGTTGATCGTCAGGCCTTCTGGCAACGTGACAACGGCCTTCTTCAAATCAGCCTGCCACAACCCTTCCGGATTGACTGTTTGAGGCATCGTGAGATGCACCGCCACACCGCTGTCGGAACTGGCTTCAGACGTTGTGGGGGCCAAATCGAGACTCGGATTGAAGGGGACGCGTTCACAACCGGTCAACGTCGGCCCTGGGGCTACAGCCGAGACCTCCCGCGCGGGATCCGTATAGCTGTTCGATTCAATGCTGAACGGCATTCCCGTGCCCGAGCACGAAGTCGGAAGACGCAGGAACGTTTTTTCGGGCGCGTCGACAGGGCACACCTGACCGTCCGCATACGCTTGCCGCAGGCATTTGCCGCGTTCACGATCGTGGATGTGTGCCTCCGGATCGCCCCAAACCGTCACTTCGACTGCGCTTACGGGCACGGTCGTCGAAGTGTTCCGGCTGACGATGTCGATGCCCGAGTCGCCGGGGCGCACGTAGGCGTCGAGGGCAACCACGGTTCCGAGCACGTTGAACCCAAGCTCGGTGGCAAAGCCGGGTGGGGCTTCGAGGTTGAACAGCTCTGCCACATAGGAGCTCCCCAAGACCGACAGCCGCACAACACCAATCTGACTGTCCACCGGGCAGGCTGTCAAGGATTCTTCAGGCGCGAACGGTTTATAGGCTAGCTGTTCGTCCGTACAGGTTTCCATGGCCGTCGGGTTTCCGATCAGGCCGGCCGGCAGGTGTGCCACCACGTCCTTGAAATCTTCCACAGACGAGACGATTGGGAAAAACCCTCCCCATTGACTCTGTGACGTCGCGAAACGGAACGAGGTCGTGAAATCGACAGGATCCGACGCCGCCTGGACTGTCGGCACGGAAGGCTGCCCATCGGACCCGGTGATGCTTGCTCCAAAATCGGTGAACGCCAACACGCCCGGCGCGCCGACCCTCATGCGCTGTTCGGCCGAAGTAGCGGCCGATTCTCCACCGCTGAGGTCGATCGTGCTCACCAAGGTGCCCGTCGCGCCCGGTTCTATGGTGAATTCGAGGTACACCGTAATCTGGGCAGCAGCCGGAAGCGCCTCCGGGATCGTGCAAGTGAGCTTCGATCCGACGGTTGTGCACGCCGCCGGACTGGCTTCTTCTTCAGGGGTTTCGGGAAATTCGACAGACGTCATGAATTCCGGGCTAGAAGGCATGGTCATGCCCGATGGCACCGTATAGACGAATGTCATCGGTCCATGACTTGGGGCGTTGCCCATGTTGACGATGAACACTGGCATCCTGACGAATTCGCCTGGCTGCACCGAGTCTGGATGCGTCACGCGGAGAGAGAGTTCGGGCTTGGCAATGTTTGCTCCCGCCGCGCTTGCGAAGATCATCCCGAGCGCGCCAATCAGGGCTACCGCCGCCAGCATTGCAACCTTCGTGTGATTTTTGAGTGTCATGTCCCTTATCTCTCCTGTTAGCGTCCGACTCGCCGGGATGCCTTCTTGACCGGCCTCTTCGGGCCATACCGCTTGCGCGCGCTTGCCACGCAATGCCGGCGCCTGCTCTTTGGCTTGCCCCGGCAAATCTTCAGAGCCCGCTCGAGGCGCTGAGCGCGTGTCAGAGACTTGTGAGCGGAGGGCGAGCCGGTTGGCGACTTGACCGGGACGACATTGCCCAAGCCACTGAAGCCAGACGCGGTATTGAAAGTTGGCGCCGCGCTTGGCGTCCCCTGGCATTCGTCCCCGACACAGCTCCCCTGCGTGTGCGGCTGAGGGAACCCACCTCCGACGCGAACGTCATAGAGGTCGACCAGCGTGTCCGTGTCTTCCTGGAGCAACGATTGCCTTGTCGCTATGAAGACATTCTTTCCTTCCGCATCGGCAGCAGCGAGCCATGCGCCGGAGCCGCCGGTGCCAGTAGACAGCAGCGAGACGCGTTTGGTCGAGACGTCGTACTCGTAGACATCCGACACACCGTTGGTGTCTCGAGCGACGAGCGGGTCGATCGTAGAGAAGAACACATGCTGGCCGTCACTCGAGAGGAACCTGGTTTGATAGGTCAGCTTGTTTGGGAAAGCGACAGCATATGACGCGAAAGGTTCAACCTCAGCGTCCGACGCGGTCGGCTGGCCGGTCGGGATGCAGGAGGCACAGGTGAGAGTTTCGCTCCGCTCGTCGTAGACGTACAAGGTGAGGAGAAATCGCCCGTTTACCGTGCCGACCGCTGCGTCGCCCAGTCGCCGGTTGGTCAGGAAGGCGAACGTTCGACCGTCGGACGACACCTCTACCTGAGGGCTGGGTCCCCCTACACCGTTTGGAAGGACTTGCAGTTCTTCTCCGCCCAAGCCGGGGACGACGTGGCCCACTCCTTCGTCCCACAGATATGAGCCGAAGTAGATTCTCGAGCCGTCCTCACTCATGCCGGTGAAGCCACTGACCCCCCGCGCAATGAACTTGAGGTTCGATTCGTTTTCCGGTTTGGGGCCGTCGGTGTACATGTAGTACGCGCTGCCTTCGCCACCTGGATCTTCACTGGTGAGCTGGTCTTCGGTGGAGAAAAGGACCTTCTTGCCGTCGGCTGTCATTGCCCAGAATTCCACTTTGCTCGGTTCACTCGGGGCACCTGTCCGCTCTGGTTCCGATACCCAGGCGGTAGTTTCGCCGTTCCTGCGCAGATAGAGCTGGTTCTGAGACGATCCTTCCGGCTCGGACACGAACACGATGCGTGACCCGTCGCGGGACACCGTCCCCCTGTTCGCCACCGCGTCGCCGCCCACCTTCGCCTCCTGGGACCCATTGACCGGCAATAGACCGTCCGGCATTACTCCCGCGATTTTCAGGACGCCGTGTTCCCATGCGTACAGCTTGGGCTCGGAGCCAGTCACAGTCGGCAGCAGGTTGGCTTTTGTTTCGAACGTCGTCACACTTAGATTTTCCGAGGTGCCACCAGGTTTTTCCGTTACTGAAAATATGCTGATGGGTTCAGAACCGAGCGGCGTCGTGATCGTTTCCAAGCCTTTCGTTTCGGTGTCCTCGAGGTAGAAGTTGTAGGCACTCGGAATGTCGTTTGAGAGTCCGGCAAGATCATAGGCCGACACGACAGCATCGCTCAGATCGCCGGAGAGCTGGATCAGCCACGTCCCTACGAGCGGCTCCGCTTTGGGCGTGGGTGTGACACCGTGGCTTGCCCAACCAATGCCTTCTTTTCTAACAGCCACATACTGGGAGAACCCCGCAACGCCTGAGCCGCTCGAGTCGCCGATGCCGGCGGAGGCCGGGTAGACCACGCGATCGCCGAGGACCGAAGCTTGGATCATTCGTGTGTTTGCCACGACATTCGAGCCGTTCTTGTCGAGCGGCGAGACCATCTCGTACGCGCGGCAGTCTGGCAACCATGTGGTGCCTTGTTCGGCGCGGCGTTCTTCGTTGGGACAGCTCCCGCTCTGATTTTCTGGCAACGAGTAGGTCGTGAACGTTGAGTCTTCGCCGTTCACGGTTTCCGTGGCGTTGCTGGCTACTAGACGAAAATGGTATTCAGCGCCAGGTTCCAACCCGCTGATGTGCTGAGACACCGAGACGAATGTTTCACCTGAGCCTGTTGTGGCTGGAGTTGCGGGCACGCTGTTTCCATATGTGCTGGTGGTGCCGTATTCGAACTGGTAGGTGGTGGCCTGTTCGCCTGGGTTGACCTGGCCTCGTAGCGTCGCTTCGCTCGTGGCTATCCCGCTTGGTGATTCCACACTTACTTGCGGCGCAAGCGCTGA
Source organism: uncultured Solirubrobacterales bacterium (assembly GCA_963731565.1). GTDB lineage: Bacteria > Actinomycetota > Thermoleophilia > Solirubrobacterales > Solirubrobacteraceae > Palsa-744. The sequence continues at coordinate 1,579,284 of CAVSWG010000001.1, read as the reverse complement.
GGCCTGAGCCGACCCACACAGCAACGCCAGACACACAGTGGCAAGCAATCCCAGCAAACGACCGCGAGCAATCATCAAGCACTCTCCTCCTCAAGAGACACACAGCGACTCGCCCCCAGCGGGGAAGCGCACAACGCCCTCAGAAAAACTCACATCTCTGAAAGCAAGAGAACAAGCAAAAGCACGCGTCCTCAAAGACACGCGCGAGGAACCAAGCCAACCTTTACGGTCGGCAAGCCGCGAGCCAATGCCGCGGCGAGTGGGCCTAGCGGCTAGGCGCCGGCTAGGCCAGAGAGAGAGAGAGAGAGAGAGAGAGAGACGCGTCAGCGACGCTGACGCGTCCTATTACGGACGTGTCATAGCCGCATGGACTCTCGACCACGCTATGCCTTTGAAACTGCATGCGAAACTCTGGCTCCCTCATAGAAGCGACCCGGCTCCCTCTCCGATGAATCCCCAACTGGCTCCTGCAGGTCAACCCGTAAAGGCAGTAACCCGAACCAGACCTATTTCATGGCACGCCCCACATGGGGGGATGCCATCTCGTGAACAACCTTATACCCGAACGACAGCAAAAGTCAACCCCTCGGGCAAACATCTTTGCTGACGACTCAAAACGCCCGTATTTATGGGCTATCTGGTGGCATGCCGCGATGGCTCTCACGCAGAACTCGCGAGGCGACACCGGGCAAGGTTGTGGGGATCTACACGGCGAACGTCTCCCGCACCTCTACGCCTCGGTCTGTGAGGGTCCACGCGTTAGGTTCCCCCTTGGTGCGCAAGTTGCTTGAGTTGCGAATCAGCCCTAGATGCTCAAGGCGGGTGAGCAGCTTCGAGATCTGGCCTTGGTCGCTGATCCCTGAAGCGTCCGCGACCCCGCGGTTAGAGGCGCCCGGATGAGATCCGATCGCGAATAGAACGCGCATTGTTCGGTATGTGAGGCGCATCTCAAGCGTGCGCAAAGGGTCACTCGCCACTCGCACGCCACCGTTGACCTGGGGAACCGGCTGTCGATCTTCCCTACGGGCCGCGACCGGCCCCAGGTATGGCAACACGATCATCGACATAAGCGGATTGAGCAGCTCTAGCAGCGACGTTCCTCCACCCTCAATCAGCCGCGAATGGATCAACGAGAAGGCACCGCCTACAAGGCCCTCGGCTGTGAGCGATGGCGGCCCATAGCCGCTTTTGCCTGCGGCTCGACCCTCATCTACGGCTGCGACGACCCGAGCCAACACGCGGCGACGACGCTCGAGCGTTACGGAGCCGGCCCCAAGAGCCTCCACGATCAACAGCCGACCGATCGCCGGATTCTCGTCTAGAGCTTCCAGCAGCGCTCTAAGGGAGTCCCTGATGCGCTCTCGCCAGGTATATGCCCGGTTCAAGGTTGGAGCCACCGCTGCTTCCATCCGCTCGACGGCCATGTCGAAGGCCGCGAGGAAGCAGTCGTCACGATCGTCGAACAACTCGTAGAAGGTGCGCCGGGAGACTCCCGACCGCGCCACCACGCCGGCGACCGTGACCCCGCCCACGCCCCGCTCGGCCGCGACCTCCACCGTCGCCCCCAGAATTCTGGCTCGTTGGATCTCGGACACCTGCTCGCGTCCGAACTCCCCCGATTGAACGGCGGTGCCCTCTCGTTGCGCCGGTGCGAGCCTGTGCGTCTGGGGCTTGGAGGTCATGGCCAGTGGGACCTCGATAGCGGGAATCACCGGGCACCTGTCAGGGCACCCGGTGAGACTCCGGCTTACCCCTTCTTGCCATTCTGATCGCCGTGACCGGCGTGATCGCGGCCAACCTTCTTTGCCTTCTTGACCTTGTGTCTTGCGCAGCCGGTTGGTGTGACGGCTGTCGATTGGTGTATTTCTGCTCCGTCCTGAGCCACGAATGCTGTTGGCATCTTCAGGGTGGTGGTGCAGAGGTTCCCGTTGGCTGCGAGCGCGCTGTTGGGTCCCTGGGGTAGCTTCAGCTCGAAGTCATTGATCGGGACGTCTGGTACCTGCTTGAACGTGGTGCTGGTGATCCCGGCCTTGCTGATGAACGTCGTGCCGACCAAGTCGACTGTCACGCCGTAGCCTTGTAGGACTACGACGAGGTCTGGGAACGCCTCTCCACCGTGGGAGACGAAGTACACCGGACCGGACAACGGGACGGGTAGTACCGGTGTGTGTGCTAGCGCTAGCCCAATCTTCGATCCTGCCGGGCAGGATGCCGGGTTCTGCTCGAATGTCGCGGCAGGACAGGCCTTCTGTAGGGTAGTTAGTCGTGAGGGTAGTTGCTTTGGCAGGCTGACCTTGACCTTCGCGATGTTTGCTTGGTTACCCATCGAGTTCTTCGGATAGGTGAGCTTCGCGTCGATACTCGCACCGTTAGCTCTCGACGTTTCCCCGCTCGTGGATACCTTGAACAGAGGTTTGAAGGCAAGTCGTGCACAGTTGGTGACTTGGAACGGTGAGCTGACGGGGTCCAGTAGTCCTTGTCCACCGGTGAGCGTGCCCGTGACCTGTTGAGGATCACAGTTGGTCGGGTTGAAAATGAACTTTTCCCTGTCGATGTTGACGTTGATCACGCGTAGATCCAACGGGATGCCTTCCAGGATCGTCGGCAACGGGTCCGTGTTGACCGTCAATACCGCTGTGTGCTTGTCAACCGTGATCGTTCCCCTGACGACGACGGTACCGAGGTCGATCGGTCCAGCCTTCGCGGGCACTACAACACTGAGCCCGTACGGTGCACCCTTATACGGGCCCGTCGCGAACACTTTCCCCCCTGTCACGTAGAACGGATTAGGTCCCGCTCCAGCCGCGACTGTGAGGGTCCCAATCTGCGACTCGGGCCCGCAGGCGCCTTGGGCTGCTTGTGGTTCTTGGCAGAGCTTGACCGACGAGAGGGTGCCCAACAAGCCGGTGGGTAGCGTCATGCTGACACCACCCAACTGCTGATCCCCATCGGCTCTGCTCATCGTCAACGACAGCGGACTGAACGCCCCGGCCTGATTGTTCGTAGTCCCGATGTTGAACCCAGGACTGAACTGTGCGGGTTGAGGACACGGCCCACCCGCCGGACCTGATGTGATCTGAAACGATCCCCCGATAGTCGCGGGAGGACCACCAGACCACGGTGTCATCTGCCCGGTAGCGACATATGTCCCACAAGTGTGGGGGTTCACCAACGGTGAGCGCGGTCCACCCTTGAACTCGAGCTTCAAATCATCAAACGGAAGCTGCGGACTATCTTCAACAGTCGTAACCAACTGACCCGTCACAGGATCCAAATCGATCCTGCCCGCCAGCTTCAGCGTCACTCCGTGCCCCTGAGCCACGATATAGATCGCGAGCAATGACCCGAACGGGTTTTCATCCTGCTTAGCCAAAAAGATCGAACCCGACAACGGTTCTTCAAGCAACGGCGTATCGATCGTCACCGTCCCGATCTTCGAGGAGTCAGGGCACACAGGATCATCACCGGTGTGCCACCCAATCTCAGCCAAACTACACGCACCCAGCCCGTTCGCCGCAGACGGCGAAACAGACATACCCGCCGGTAGCGCGAACACCGTCTTCTTCACATCCGCAGTCGCTATCCCTTCAGGACTCAACAACCCATCCTGAGGCAACTTGAAATCGATGTTCAACCCCGTCGGCGTATCAGCCTCGTGATTGGTCGGTTCCACCGTCACGCTGGGGTTGAACGGCACCACACCACAACCCGTCACCCCAACAGGAGCACCCCACTGGCTGGGAGGAGCTGGAAAGCTGGGCGGTAGATGCGTTTCCAGGGTACGTTCGTCGAACACACCAAAGTTATCCCACGAGTCGGCCCGCAAATTCGTCTTCAAACCCGTACCCGGCGCAGTACACGACACCGGCAACGTGATGAACGCCTTCGGCGCCAACGGAAACGAGTGCGGTCGCGCCGATTCGATGATGGATTCCGCTTGGCATTCGCCCTGTCCGCTCGGCCCCGGGATGAAGCCGAGCGCGCTGAAATCACAGCGTTGCGGATCGTGACGGGGATCACCGGGGTTACCCCAGAACTTCAACGTGAACCCATCCACCGCGATACCTATCGGAATGTTGATGGAGTTGATGTTGATCCCGAAATCGCCCCCGTTACGGACGTTACCCGTGAACGTCACAGGAGTATCGAGCGCGTTGAATCCAAACGCCGCAGGCGCATTCGACGGCGGCACCATGTTATACACAGGATATTCCCACGTCGTGGTCCCGCCGAAATAGACGTGTGTCAAATCGCTCTTGACCGCGATTGTGCCGACCTCAGAGCCAATCGGACACGTCGGAAGGGTAAAGAAACCAGAGCCGACCGGAATACCGACAAGTTGCGCGGCGGTGCACTGCGGCAAACCCGCCGGATTACCCACAAGACCCGGTGGGAGTTCCGCTATCACATCCTTGGTATCCGCGTCGGGCATCTGCGTTTCCTTGCCTTCCAGTTCCGCGGGATGCGTGTTGTAATAGACCTCCGTGTCGATCTCGTAAGGGTGACCACCGGCCTGGGTAAACGTTCCGCCCGTCGGGGAGGAGACGATCTGCTGGTCCGTCGCCGCGAAACCAAAATCAGCACGCGCCACCCCTGCCGTCAAACCCCACCACGACAAGCTCGCGAACACCACCACTGTCAGCAGAGCGACCCGGTGCATCCTGTTCATACCGGCATTAGACGCAATCATCATCACAACCCTCCCTATCGCCCATGCCGGCGAACCGTACGCCGCGCTTTACCGTTACCAAACCTCGCCCTCGCAACACTCCTGCACCTTGCCCTCCGTGCGCCGTGCTTCGCGTTACACGCCCGCAAAGCACGCTTCAACCGCTGCGCACGCGTCAAACGCGTCACCTTCGGCTTCACCCGCGCCACCGGAGCAGCGGCTGGATTCCCAGGTCCGGAGAACGACGCCGAGGAAGGCACGGAGAACGCGGGAGGACTACCCACAGGACCCTGACATTCCTCACCCGAACACGCCACGACCGGAGGCAAATTCTGGCCAGGAATACCGCCGTTGACACGAGCGTCGTACATATCGCCGGCAGTGTCGATATCGGACCGCACGAGCGCTTGATGGGTCATGAAGAACACGTCGCTACCATCCGGCGTCGCTTCCTGGAAATACGAATCACAACCACAACTACCCGCCGACACCAAACGCGCCTGGCCGGCCCGCGCGTCGTACTCATACACATCACGCGCCCCATTCACATCCTGCGGGACCAGCGCATCCCGCGTATCGAAGAACACAAACCGACCATCGCTACTCAACCAGTGCTTCTGAAGCTGGCTCCACTGATCAGAGATCACACCATCAGGCGGGGGAAAGCGTTCCGTTTCCGCATGAGAGAGGGGCGCCGCACCGCTGGGGTTACACGACACACACGTCAGCTTGTCATTTTCATAGTCGTACTCGAAGAACTCTTCACAGGTGTCCGGGCCTATGACTTTGTCGCAGCCATCGATGTTCACACCGGCGCGTTTGGCGACCGAACGCGAACGACTCTCAAACGCGGCATGCAAACCATCGGGCGTCACCCGAAACTGAGGTATCGAAGCACTCCCTATCGCGCTCCAGCGACGTCGGGCATCACGAGTAGCCGCATGATCCTGATGGCCGATTGCTCTCAGTGCGCCATCGTGCCACACGTACAGCTCTTCTGCTCCAGGTGGAACTGGTTCTTGGCCCGCCACGAGCGCGTTGACGCCTGTGAAGTACACGTAGCTGCCGTCCGCGCTGATGCTGTCCACCGACATGCCGACGACAGCGGCGTATTCTTCTTCAATAATTCTGTTTGGTTCATGGTCGACAGAGATCAGTGTGAGGTGTTTGCCTTCGGGCGCATTGAAGTCGTACATGTACAGGAGCCGTTCCGAAGGCACCGGCGCGTCGTCGGTCAACGCTCGCACTGTCATGAAGAAGACCTTCGAGTCGTCCGGAGTGGCGCCCCAGAAACTCGCAGCTGCTTCGTTAGGGTCAGGTGTGGATCTCTCGCTGGCATTCAGCTGGATAGTCCTTTCCCCATCGATCCGCATGTAGATATTCCCTTCCTCGGGAACGAGCTGGCTTACCGCATCACTGCTCAATGAGAAGGGAGCGCCGGTGAAAATGATGCGTGTGCCGTCGCTTGACATCGAATTGATCGTCCAGTCTTCAACCCCCCCGGCGAGTACGTCTCCACCGGGGATTGATGCTTCGGCTGGTTCGCCGTTCGGCAGGATGCCCACGAGTCGCACGGTCCCGTCATGCCATTCATAAGTCTTCGGCAGTTCCGGGTTGAGTGTGCTTGTTTCGGGAGTCAGATTGTTGCGGCTGGAGAACAGGATGTGGCTGAAGTCCTTGGAAGCGGAAGCAAAGTTGATATCGCGTGCTTCAGAGCCTTGGACCTTGGCTGGTTGTGGTGTGTTTGAGTCGCTGAGTAGTTCGTAGTTGCCGAGACCTGCTGAGAGTAGGTCTGTGCGGAGGTAGAGGTTCTCTGCTTGAGCGACGTTTTCGTGGCCTGGTCCGATTGGTGTCACCGCGAAATACACGCCCTTGGAGAGGTCTTCGGAGAAGGCGATATACATCGAGGGCATACCGGTGTTTTGGATTTCTGCTTTTTGTAGTGGGCTGACCGGGTGTGTCGCCCAGCCTTGGTTGCTGGTGGATCGTTGGCTGATGTACTCCTCGTAGAAGGTGCTTGCGCCGGTGATCGGTCCGAATGCTCGGGGGGAGTCGTACTTGATCGCGTTGCCGTCGGGGGTGCTCAAGACCAGGTTGTCGGCTGCGACGTTCCCTCCGTCCTTTTCTGGTGGTGAGACCAGCTCGTATGCGCGACAGTCAGGTAGACTGGACGCGAATTGGGTGTTACGGATTTCCGCGTTGGGACACGTGTCCGCTGTTTGTACGGGTGTCGTGTAGGTCGTGAACGTCTGGTCTGGTCCGTTGGCCACGCCCCACGTGTTTGAGGCGACGACACGGTAGTGGTAGGTGCTGGCCTCGGTGAGGCCCGTGAGTGGAACGCTGACCGTGACGTCTTCGCTGCCGGCGCCGAGGGGACCGTCGGGGATGGGGACCGTGGTGCCGTAGGAACCGGTGGTCCCGTATTCGAAGTGGTAGACACTCGCTGTCCCCTGCGGGTTGATCTTCGCTGTGACTGTCGCGTTCGTATACCCAGCGTTTTCGACGGTGGTGCTATCGACGGTAGGGGCGCTGAACGTCGTGAATGGTTGTTCTTGACTGGTCGCTGTACCGTGTTCATCGGTCACGGCGAGACGGTAGGAGTAGGCCGTGGCCGGTGTGAGGCCCGTTATAGTCGCTGTGACTTCGACAGGTTCGCTACCAGAACCAGGACTGGTCGAGCATGGGACGGCCTGTCCCGCGACTTCGAACTCGCAAGCGGTGACTTGCATCCCATTCGGGTTGACCGTCCCACTCAGGTGCGCAGAGGTGCTCGTGACATTCGATGCGGGATTGGCGGTCGCGTCGGCCAACTGAAGCGTGGGGCCGTAGATCGCGATCCGGCCGTGTTCGTCGTCAGCGACGTACACGCGCCCCGTAGTGCCGTTCACGGCGAGGCCGTGAACGTTGCCAAACGCGCCCTGTCCTTGACCGGAGAAGCTCGAGACCAGTCCTCCACCGTTCGTTTCAAACCAGCTCACCTGCCCGTAACCAGCAACATATGGTTGATCGTTAGAGGGATCCACGCTCACGGCGCGGCCTTCCCCGATTGTGCTGCCGAAGGACTGCATTTCAACCGGGGTGAACTGCAAAGCTTCGAAACGATTCACGGGGCCTTCAGGCAACGGGCCGACATACACCCCACCAGAAGAATCAGAAGCAAGCTGGCAAGCATTACCGACACCCCACAAGCCACCCGTATAGTCGCTACTGCTCACAAGACTCGACGAAGGGGCGTAACGGCTAACGCGCGTACCGGAACCACCCAAGAACGCAACATACAAGTTACCCGTGGGATCGACGGTCACACCACACGCAGAACCCCAACCAGAAGGCGGTGTCAAACTCCCGAGTGAGACACCATTCGCGCCGTACACGCGCACCACGCCACCGGCGGCAACATAGATGTCGCCTTTCGCGGGCCCGGCGGAATCGTCGACAGCCAACTCGCCTTCGCCTTCGCCGGCGCTACCGACGCCTTCGATCCTGTTCGGTTCCCCCACTATGCCCGAGAAGCCGAGCGGAGCGCCAGACCCGTCGAACTTCAGGATCGCGCCCGCGCCTTCACCGAAACCAGCGTCATACACGTACACATCGCCGGAAGCCTGATCGACAGCCACACCCTCGACACCCGAGAAGGGTTCGCTGCCCTGCTCAAAAGCAGAGACGAAATTGTGGGTAAACGCGCCCCACGCGGTGCCGGTCAACGCGACCAACAAACCAACTGTCAGCGCACAACACGCGAGCATCGTCCTGGAAACAAACCGGCGAGCACTCATCAAACCAACCCCTCCCACGAGAACGATCCACACGAAAACGACCCGCGGGACCGCGGGCATGACAAAACAGCCACAGGCCAACAACCCGTAGCCGCAGAAAAACATGAAGCGCCGCCAAGACGACGTGAGAAACCAGACCGGTCTTTAAGACCGGCAGGCCGCGGTCTTACACCGCGGCAAAGAGAACTATCGCCTAGAAGCCGGCTCGGCCAGAGAGAGAGAGAGAGAGAGAGAGAGAGACGCGTCAGCGACGCTGACGCGTCCTATTACGGACCCGCCATCACCGCATATACTCCTAACCACGCTATGCCTCGAAACTTGCACGCGAAACTCTGGCTCCCTCATAGAAGCGACCCGGCTCCCTCTCCAATGAATCCCCAACTGGCTCCTGCAGGTCAGCCCGTAAAGGCAGTAACCCGAACCAGACCTATTTCACGGCACACCCCACACGGGGGATGCCATCTCATGAACAACCTTATACCCGAACGACAGCAAAAGTCAACCCCTAGCAAGATTTTTCTTGACTAGGAGGAACGACTCTATTTGCAGACTGTCTTTGGGGGTCGCTGCAACCGGCCTGGCCCCTGGCGTGCCAGGTCACCAAGTCCCCGGCGGCTCGCGCTGGGGCACGCCATACAATCGAGGCATGCTGCACAATCCCCTCTGCGCCCGCGCATGACGCGCCTATCGCGCGCCTGGGGGGCGCTTGCGCCCGAGCAGCGCATCGCCGCGGTGGCGGCCGTGGCGTTGCTCGTGACGATGTTCTTCCCTTGGTATGAGCTGCAGTCGCTCGACCGCAAGACAGGAGTCATCAACTCCCACTCGATCAGCGCTTTCGGCGACGTGTCGTTCGTGGAGGCCGCCGTCTTCCTGGTCGCGGCCGGAGTGCTCGTGCTCCTGTTCGCGCGAGGCGAGCGCAAAGACTTCCACATGCCCGGCAGCGACGGTGCGGTGGTGATGGTGGCCGGAGGCTGGGCAACCTTGCTGATCTTCTACCGCGTGTTCAGCCGCCCCGCCGGGCACGGCTACCCGGTGGGCATCCAGTGGGGCTTCTTCCTCGCCTTCGTAGCCGCAGGGACACTCACCTATGCGGGCTGGCGCATGCGCGCGACGAGCACGCCCGAGCCGCCACTCGTGCGCACGCGCACGCGCACGCGCACACGCGCGCGCAAGTCACCCCTTGAGGAGGACATGACAGTCGTTCTCCCTGAGGAGGACATAACTGTGGCCCTCCCCTCCCCTGAGCGTGTCGAGCGTAAAACCCCGGCACATGCCCACAACAAGCAACCACCAAAAAGCACGATGCAACGATCCCCCTCCTCTGAGGCCCCCACTTCGCTCACCCCGCCCACGAGCGAGCCAGGGACCGGGGGCTCGAAGGACGCGGCAACAACCCCACCTGCACCAGCACGACGGGCGACGGGACAGGAGAGAAAGCGCCCGCGCTTCCCTCCCAAACCCTCGGATCAGCTCTCCTTCGAGGACCAGCCCTATCATTCCCCCGACGATGCCTGAGGGACCCAACTCCTCCGCCGAGGTCGCCGAAGGCCTGAGCTCGGTCGGCTACCTGCCAAGCCAGTCGACCGCGCTCGTGGCGTATCTGGCGACGAAGCTCGGCAAGCCCGTGCTCGTGGAGGGCCCCGCGGGCGTGGGAAAGACCGAGCTGGCCAAGGCGCTCGCACGTTATCTCGGGCGTGAGCTGATCAGGCTGCAGTGCTACGAGGGCCTCGATGAGGCCAAGGCCCTATACGAGTGGAACTACCGCAAGCAGCTCCTGCGCATCCAGGCCGAGGCGAGCGGCACCGGCTGGGAGGCCGTGCAAGAGGACATCTTCGGCGAGGAGTTCCTACTGGCGCGACCCTTGATGAGCGCGATCGCCTCTGAGCAGCCTGTGGTCCTGTTGATCGACGAGATCGACAAGACCGACCAGGAGTTCGAGGCGATGCTGCTCGAGGTGCTCTCGGACTTCCAGATCTCGATCCCCGAGCTCGGTCGGGTGACCTCCACCACCCATCCGGTGGTTCTACTGACGTCGAACAACTCGCGCGAGCTGACCGAGGCCCTCAAGCGCAGGTGCCTGTATCTGTGGCTCGACTACCCAGCACTGGAGCACGAGCTAGAGATCGTGAAGCTTCACGCGCCCGATTTGCCGGAGGCCGTAGCTCGGCGGCTTGTCGAGGTCGTGGGCATGGTCAGAGAGCTCGACCTCAAGAAGCCCCCCTCGATCGCCGAGTCGATCGACTGGGCGCGCGCTTTGCTGTTGCTCGGGGCTAAGGACATCGACGCGGAGACGTTCAACCAGACGATGTCGGTGATCGTCAAGCACCGCACCGATATGGACATCGTGGCCGAGCGCGTCGGGCTGAAGCTGGCCGAGGCAGATGTCCAGCCCGCCTGAGGGGCTGGCTGCCCGAATCCTCGAGCTGGGCGAGCAACTGCGCGAGGAGGGCGTGGCGGTTGGTACCTCGGAGCTACTCGACGCTTTCGCCGTCTTGCGCGAGATCCCGTGGACGGGCCAGGGGGACTTCCGTGAGGCCCTTGCCGCCACCTTGGCCAAGAGTCAGGAGGACCGACGTACGTTCGAGTTGGTCTTCGACCGCTTCTTCTTCAGAGCCGTAGAGATCGCGTCGGTGCGCCAAGGCGTCGATGAGACAGGCTCCTCCCCGGTGTTTGACCTGAGCGACCTCTCTGAAACGGAATTGGACGCCTTGCGCAGGCAGATAGCTGAGGCCCTGCGCGACGGCGCGGAGGGCGCGATGCGGGACCTCGCGCGCATGGCGATCGCCACGTTCGGTCAGGCCGAGCAGGGCTCGGGCGTGATCGGTGTGGACGTGCAGCGCATCAGGCGCGCGCTTGGCCTGCGCGCCGAGCCCCAGCCCGATCTACCGGAGGATGACCCCCGCCGCGATGGTGTTCCGCGCGATGCCTTGCGCCGCTTCGAGGCCTTGATGCGCCGCGAGCTTGAACGAACTCAGGTGCAGCGCTCCGGGCGCCTGCCGCCCGCGCGTCCGCTCGGCGAGCTCGATCGCGCCCTGCCTTCTGGACCGTTGGCTGATCTCGCTGCCGTGCACCGTGTGGTCGCACAGCTGCGCCGGCGCTTGGCCACCCAAGGCAAGCAGAACCGCGGCCACCGCCACCACGCGCATGTGGACGTGCGGCGCACAATGCGAGCATCGCTACAGACCGGAGGCGTGCCTGTCGAGCTGCGCTTCCGCCCGCGCCGTCCCAGACGCCCGGAGATCTATGTCTTGTGTGATGTCTCCACAAGCGTTACTTCCGCCTCGGTGTTCTTCCTGTCAGTACTCCACGCGTTGCACGACTCGTTTCGAAAGATGCGCTCGTTCGTGTTCATCGAGCGCATATCCGAGGTGACCGACGTGTTCGAGCATGAGCGCGACTTTAGGGCTGTCTCCGAGCGCATCTCAAGTGACGCCGGCGTGGCCGACATTTCCGGCTACACCGACTACGGGCGCGTGTGGTCGGAGCTGCTCGAGCTGATCCAGGACGATATGAGCCCCAGGTCCACCGTGATCGTGCTCGGCGACGCCCGCACCAACGGCCGCGATCCGCGCGCCGACCTGTTCGGCCAGGTGGCGGCCCGCGCGGGGCGAACATTCTGGCTGAACCCCGAGCCACGCCTGTACTGGAACTACGGCGATTCGGTGATCGCCGCCTACGAGCAGTACTGCACCGCGTTCGAGTGCTGGACAACCGCCCAGCTCGAGGACTTCGTCAAGGCGCTGACGCGCCCTGTCGTCAGCGCGGGCGGCTAACTCGAGGCACCCTTTCCTGCCGCTGGCGGGGCAGACCAGGCCCGATGCGCCGTCCGCGTCCATCGCCATGGGGCGCTAGCATCGAAACGAGCAAAAACCAGGGGAGCTGGCGGGAGAAGCCGGCTGAGATGGCATTTGATTGGGTCCCAGACCCCGCCTAATGCAGACCCTTCGAACCTGTGGGGTAATGCCCGCGGAGGGAGTGCAGTGCAGACCCAAGAGAAGTCCCGCGAACGCCAGGCGCCACCGGCACGTGGTGCAGACCAGGCCGCCGCCGAGGGGACGAGCAACGCTCAGAGCGATCATGCGGTCCACTTGGACGGAGTCAGCCGCGCCTACGAGGACCGCCACGGCACCGTAGTCGAGGCGCTTGCCGGGGTCTCACTGTACGCGCCGCGTGGATCGGTGCTCGCGGTTGTGGGCCCAAGCGGCTGCGGCAAGACGACTTTGCTGGAGCTGATCTGCGGTCTGCAACAACCCGACGCGGGAACCGTGCAATGCGATCAAGCCGTGTTGATGCCCCAGCGCGACCTCTTGTTGCCGTGGCTAAGCGCGGTTGACAACGCCGCCTTGGCACTGCGAATTGCGGGTGACTCGCGCTCATGCGCGCGTACGCGTGGGGCAGCCCTTTTCGAGGAGCTCGGCCTGGGCGGCTTCGAGCAAGCGCGCCCCCAGGAGCTCTCCGGCGGAATGCGCCAACGCGTGGCCTTCCTACGTACCTTGCTCTCCGGCAAGCCCTTGTTGTGCCTGGACGAGCCCCTCAGTGCGCTCGATGCAATCACCAGGCAGGAGATGCAGGAATGGCTAACCGGCGCACTATTGCGGGAGCCGAGGACCGTGATGCTCGTGACCCATGACGTGGAGGAGGCGATCGTGCTCGCCGACCGCGTCGCGGTGCTCTCCCCCCGCCCCGGTCGCGTGGTGGCCGAGTTGACGGTCGGCCTTCCCCGCCCCCGCAAGCGCACCGACCCCGAGGTGGTCGCCTTGCGCGAGCAGGCCATGCGAGCCCTCCAGATGGGGGCGTCGGTAGGCGATTCTCCCTCCAGTGGAGATGGTGTTCGATGAGCTCGCCAGAGGCACCCCCCACGCGTAGAGACAGCGTTCGATGAGCTCACAGGAGATGCACCCTACGCGCGCGCGTAGGGCACCCCGTTTCGGGATCGCCCATCGCGTCGCCCGCGGCCTGCCGGCGGCGCTGCTGGCGCTCGCACTGCTCGGGGCATGGGAGGCCTATGTCGACCTGGGCTCGGTCAGCTCAATCGTCCTGCCGGCCCCCCACGAAGTCGCCGCCGAAGCGTGGAGCAACGCGGGCCTGCTGGCAGCCAACCTCGAACTGACGGCTCAGGAGGTGGGCCTGGGCGTGTTGCTGGCCTTGATCCTCGGCTTTGTGTTGGGTGTACTGATCCATCTCTCACCGCTCCTGCGCCGCGCGGTGTACCCCCTGGCGGTCGGCTCGCAAGCTGTGCCAGTGGCGCTGATCGGCGTGCTGCTTGTGTTCTGGTGGGGATTTGGCGTGCTTCCGAAGCTGTTCGTGATCGTCTTGATCTGCTTCTTCCCGGTAGTGGTGACGACAGTGGACGGCTTGGCCTCAGTCGACCCTGACCAGCTCAAGCTGCTGCGCACGCTTGGGGCCTCGCGCTGGCAGGCGTTGCGCTTTGGCGAGCTTCCCGCGGCCATACCCGCCGCGCTGAGCGGCGCGCGCATAGCGCTTGCCGTAGGTGTGATCGGCGCGTATATCGCCGAGACCTCGACCGCCACCTCAGGCCCGTACGCCGGGCTCGGCCACCAGATCAACGCGGACATCAACTCCTTGCAAACCTCGCGCGCCTATGCGGCCGCCGTGGTGCTGTTCGTGTTCGCGATCGCCTGCTTCTACACCCTCGCCCTGGCAGAGCGCGTGCTCGCGCCATGGGCACAAAAGCCAAGAGGAGAGTTCCCTTGAGAGCACCGCAATCCCAGGCACATCCCAACGGCAGGCGCATCCGCTGCATGCTCGCGCTGCTGCTCGCCCTCCCCTGCCTGCTGGCGCTGACAGCTTGCGGCTCCAAGCAGGATGCCGTCTCGGCGCCAGGGACGAAGCCTTTCTCGGTGATGCTCGACTGGTTCCCCAATGCAGACCATGCTTCGCTGTACACGGCGATCGCTCACGGGGACTTCGCCACAACCGGGCTCGACGTGCACCCTGTTGTGCCCACTGAATCGGCCGAACCCCTGAAGCTGCTGGCGGCGGGCAAGGTGGACATGGCGATCTCATACGAGCCTGAGCTGCTGCTCGCGCGCGACCAAGGCTTGAAAGTGGTGTCGATCGGTGCGCTCGTGCAGCGTCCGCTGACCTCGATCATCGCGCTGCCGGGTGCCCATGTACGGAACGTCGCCGACCTCGCCGGCAAGCGTGTGGGCACCGCTGGCATCCCCTACCAGGCCGCCGAGCTGCGCACTGCGCTACAGAGCGCGGGGGTGAATCCGAGCAGCGTCACCGAAAGCGACGTGGGCTTCAACCTTGTGCCGGCGATGCTCTCGGGAAAGGTAGCGGCCACATTGGGTGGCTACTGGAACTACGAGGCGATTCAGCTGGAGCAAATGAAGAAGAAGCCGGTCGTGATCCCGATCGACAAGGCGGGCGTGCCGCCATATGACGAGTTGGTGCTGGTCGTGCGCGAAGAGGAGGCGGGCACACGCGGGCAAGACCTCCGTGCTTTCCTGCAAGCACTGACTCAAGGCGAGAAGCAGGCGCGCGCCAACCCGGCAGCCGCGGCGGCCCTGATCGTGAAGGTCAATCCCTCCGCGCAAGCGAAGCTTCAGCTTGCCTCGATCGAAGCGACCTTGCCGGCGACGCTGCCGAGCGAGCGCTCCAAGCCATACGGCTGGCAGGACCCCTCCGCGTGGGCAGCATTCGGGCGCTGGATGTACACGCACAAGCTGATCCACTCCAACCCCAACACGACCGGCTTGCCGCCGTTCACCAACGAGTTTTTGCCCGGCGAAGGCATATAGAGGCATTTCCGTGCAGCTGGCGGTGCGCAGACTGGACGCGCTCGGGATGGATCCATCCGTACCGGCCCACGCCGACACCGGTAGTTCTCCGCAAGCTAAGCGCACCTGCAGACGCTAGCGTCCCGCACGTGACGGAACAGGGTCGACAGGCGGAACGGGGACAAGCCCCGAACCGGGCTAGCGCGCAGGAGACGATCCATATCGTGCTGGTCGACGATCACGCGGTAGTACGCAGCGGTCTGCGCCTGCTGCTGGAGAGCGAGAGCGACTTCGAGGTAGTGGCCGAGGCGGGCGACATCGAGAGCGCCCAGCGCTATGTACGCGGCCACCACCCCGACGTGCTCGTGCTCGACCTGAACATGCCCGGCGGATCGAGCCTGGAGGCGATCCCACAAATTCGCAAGCACTGCCCCAACACACAGATCGTGGTGCTAACGATGCAGCAAGAGCCGGCATTCGCCCGTCATGCGCTGAGCGCGGGGGCGATCGGCTATGTGCTCAAGGAGGCCGCCGACGACGAGCTGGTGGAGGCAGTGCGCAGGGCCGCACGCGGCGAGAGCTATCTCAACCCGCGCCTTGGAGCACGGCTCGCTTCCGAGCCTGCCCCGGGTCCACCTGATGACCTGAGCGAGCGCGAGGTCGACGTGCTGCGCTTGATCGCCTTGGGCTACACCAACGCCGAGATCGCCGAGCAGTTGTTCCTGTCGGTGCGCACGGTGGAGACTCATCGCGCCCACATCCAGCAGAAGCTCACGCTCTCCTCACGAGCCGAGCTCGTGGGCTACGCGCTCAAACGCGGGTTGATAAAGTCGTCATAGCGGCCAGTAGTTTCCGATCTGGGCGGCCGCGAGCGAGGTGAGCAACTCGGGTGCAGCCGAGCGCGCCGCTTGGGACCCGCTTAGGGCGTCGAGTGTCTCGACCACGCAGTCGGCCAGCACCATCGGCTCATAGCCCCCCTCAAGAACAGCGCCAAGCGGCACACCAAGGGCGCGGGCCATGTCCCGCACTTGGCGGGCCATCTCCCCAAATGACGTCGTCTCCAAGCACACGCCCGCCAAGGGGTCTTCGCGATGGGCATCGAAGCCCGCAGAGATGAGCACCAGGTCGGGCTCGAACGCGACTGCGGCCGGCAAGACAACGTGCTGGATCAAGGACAGCCACACCTCCTCTTCGCAGCCGGCGGGCACGGGCAGGTTGATCGTGTAGCCCTCCCCCTCCTCACTGCCCACGTCCCCCAGTGGGCCACTACCAGGAAATAGGCCAGCCTGATGGATACTCGCGTAGAGAACGTCCGAGCGCCCGCGAAACACCTCTGCGGTGCCGTTGCCGTGATGGACGTCCCAATCGAGCACGAACACGCGCCGCGCCCCAAGCTCGTGTATCGCCAAGGCCGCCGCAATCGCAAGGTTGTTGAACAGGCAGAAGCCCATCGCCCGCGCGGGTTCGGCGTGATGGCCGGGAGGGCGCACCGCGCAGAAACCGAGGTCTGTCTCGCCGTCCATCAAGGCTCGCGTCATCGCACACGCCCCACCGACAGCGTGCAGAGCGGCGCGATAGGAGGCCTCGCCGACATGGGTATCGGCGTCGATCGCCCCGCCACCACCAGCACATAGCTCACGAATCGCGCGCACGTGCGCGAGGCTGTGAACGAGCACGAGCTCAAGCTCGTTCGCTGGGAGAGCCTGCCGGCGCTCCCAGCCGAGCCATGCACGCTGCTCCAGTGCCTGCTCGATGGCGTGCAGTCGCCCGGGCGTGTCGGGATGCGAGGGCATGCGGGCGCACGGATCGTGCTCGAGGCAGGTCGGGTGGTCGAAGTAGAGGCCGCTGCCCATGTCAAGTACATCATGAACCTGAAGACCACGTACAGGCCCGTCCCCTCGCAATCACTACAAGGTCCCGGCGCCACGTCCGGACCCATTCCATGGCAACCATCGCAGAGCCAGACCTCGTTACTGAGAGCGACTTGGTAGGCATTTGGCATGGCCGGGTAATAGTGCGTTGTGGTACATCCCGGAGCGGAGCGGGTAGCCCATGCGGATGGGCGCGCGATCCGCGTACGGGAGCATGGTGACGGACCAAACCCGGAAGGATCGAGCTCTTGTCAACTACCGCCATAACAGCGCAGATACCCGTCGAGCCGCCCGCATCAGAGGCCTTGGAGCGCGAGCAATTGCTCGATCGCCTGCAAAGCCTGCGCCGTACGCTGCCTGTGCTCGCACAAGAGATGGCCGCGGCGCGTCGTCAGGCGGCCCGCCTGAGGGCCGACAATCGCAAGCTCTCCGAGCAGGTGCGCAAGCTACGTGCCACCTTGGAGGCGCGGGAGCGCAAGACCACATGAATGTTCAAGACTGCCCCGACCGCGCTGTCGTGGTCTCAGTGCCGCCCCCCGACCCGAGGGCGGTGAAGATGGCGCATCACTTGCCGGGACAGGCCGACGTCCAGAGCTCCCTATCTGGACGCCAAGGAGATGGTCGCGCGCGGAACCGACGAAACGTTCCGCGCGTGACCCCTCCTGATTGATCCGCGCTCGTACAGATCTTCTAGGTGTGCCTCGCTGGTTGTCTGCCTCTTGCCGGTTTCAAGCACGAGCAAAGCGGAGGAACGGGCATACGAAACAGGTCGACGAATTGTGCGTCGGCGATCTGCGCTATGTTGCAAGCGCTTGCGGTGGCGGAACTCCGGTGTGATTCCGGGGCTGACGCGCAGCGGTGTGGGTGACGAACGGATCGTGGTTCCACTGAGCTGATGAGGGCTTGGGAAGGAGATCCGGGAGGTCGATCCCGAGCCCGAATACGCCTCGCACTCAGTGCCCGATGGTAAGCCTCGCGTATAGGCGGCCGGTGCGCCGCCTATGAATGCGTGCGTGTCGCCGCCCCAATTAAGGAGATGGCGACATGAAGCACCCCCTCAGAGCCAAAGCGCTCGCCGCTATGGCGTTCCCGCTCGTCGGCTTGGCCTTGCTCAGCCAAGCCACGCCCCCGGCCGCCGCCGCGGTCACCGAAGTCGAAGAGACGGCCGCCGCCAAGCATGGCGCGGAATGGATGACCTTGCTACAGGAACCTAGCGGCGAACTTGCCTCCTTCGGCGGGGACTGGTCGATGATCAGCCTGGCCTCCATCGGTATCAATGCGGCGGACGTGCGCGTCTCGCCGACTGAACTAAGCGCGCAGGACTACTACCTCTCACTATGGACGGGCGAACCACCGGCGTTGTACTCGGCAACCGATTTTGAGCGGGCGATCCTCACTGGCTACGCAGGGGGCCTCCAGCCCGCGCGTCTGAATGCTCAGACGAACCTCATAGCTGACCTTGCCGCCCAGTTCAATGGGCACGAACTCGGCGAAAAGGGTGCGACCAACGCGGACGTCTTCGGGGTGCTCGCACTGTCCGCCGTTGGTGCACCAAAAGACGTGGTCGACACACTTGCCCAAACCGTGCGCGAACAGCAGAACTCAAGCGGTGGCTGGAACTTCGCTGCGGGCACGAAAAGCTCAGAAGCGGACCTGACGGGCGCTGCAATGGCCGCGCTTTGCACAGCCGGGGTGCCCAATACAGACCCGGCGATTGTAAAAGCCGAGAGCTATTTGCATACCGTCCAAGACACCATCACAGGCGGGTTCATCAACCCGACGGTCAACACGGACTCGACGGCCTGGGTTGTCAGTGGCCTCGACACCTGCAAGATCGACCCGCAGGCAGCCGAATGGACGACCACGGCAGCCAAGACACCGATTGACTTCCTGATTGCCCAACAGAACGAAGACGGCAGCTTCCAACTTCACGCGCACGATGAAGAAGAGGATTTCTACGCGACGCAGGACGCAGTACGCGCACTGAGCGGCACAGGGTTCATCGCGCCACCACCCTCGCGCAAGGAAATCGGACAGCCGGCGGTGCGGCCAGCCCCCACCGTGGCTGCTGGCACACCTGTCCCGATGACGCTCGTGATCGACGGCGCCGGGCATGTCACGGGCGGCAGCTCTATCCGTATGTGCAAGATCATCGCTCCGGTAGGAGCCACCGTTGCTCAGATGCTCGCAGTCGCAAGCGAAGCGTCCCTGCCCTCCTATTGCCTCTCAGACGTCTCGCTCCAGAGTGGGCGCATAACTCGGGTCAACGGCCTTAGCGCCGAACCTGGAAAGACGGCGTGGGAGATCAGCAGGGAAGGCGGCGACGACGAACTGGAAACCAACGGAACTGTCGGACTCGGCGCGCTGGTACAGGTGCAGCTGGTCCCGCACAACGAAACCCCGGAAGCGCCGGGCCCTTCACCGTCCACCACCACGACGAGCACAGCCCCAACAATCACCGCAACGACGACGGAGACTGGAGAGATCACACACACCCCCGTGCCACCCCAATTGCAGGTGCGGGTCGGACCGCTTACACGAGTGCGCCACGGTCACGTGACTCTCGAGCTGACTTGTCTGACGCCAGCTGGGGCCGCAAGCTGCTCGGTTGTGGTACGCGTGCGGGTCGCTTTGCGAGCACGGCGTGGAGGTCCTGTCCGACAGCGCGTCGTGGGCGAAGCACATGTCAACATCGCCGCTGGCGCTTCGAGCGCGGCGACGATCGCTCTCAACACAACGATGCTCAAGGCACTGCGCACGCGAGATGACCGCGTGGCGTGGATCGTGGCAGCCATACCCGCCAGTGCGAGCACCAGCGCGAGCGCGTTCACCGTTCTGCGCTGAGACGCGCCAAGACCAGGAGCAGAGTTCTCGTAATCACAGCGGGAGTGCTCGCGTGAGCAATTGCGCGAGCACTCCTCAACTCGTTGCATCAATCCGATTGACAAGACAACCGAAAGGGAGCCGGTCATGCCAAGAAGACAAATCGCGACTCTAGCCGCTACCTCGATACTCGCCCTACTGACGGCAAGCGCCCCGGCTATCGCCGGTACACCATCCACAGTGAGCGTGCGGGTCGAGGGAGCCACGTCAACGCTGCTGCCGCTCACAACCGTCACAACAAACACCACACCCACACCGCCGCCAGGAAACTGCCCAGGCACGACTGCCGCTGGTGCCCTACAGCTCGCCACCGAAGGCAATTGGGACCACGAAGAATACATTCAGACCGTTCTCGGCGAGACTCATGAATGGACGATGACCGACCCTCGCTACTGGGCGATTTGGATCAACGACAAATACTCCGAAGAAGGCGCCTGCACCCTCCAGATGCATGAAGGCGACAGGCTGCTGTTCCTTGTCGATCGCGCTACGGCGCCCGAATACACTCCGACCGTCCTCCCGCTCGAGCTGAGCGGAGCACCTACGGAAATCACGCAAGGCGAATCGGCCACCGTGACGGTTAACAAGTACAGCACCACAGGTGCTTCAAGCGCGGCGAATGGTGTTTCAGTAAAAGGTGGCGAAGCGCCGGTCACAACCAACGCTTCCGGTCAAGCGACCGTCAAATTCAACACTCTTGGGACTGCCCACCTGAGGGGGACCAAGAGCGGGTTCGCGCCGACCGCAGGCGTCGCGGTCTGCGTACACATCTCGGGCGGTCACTGCTGAACCAAGAACAACGGCTGTCGCTCCGCCCGCTCTTGCGGGCGGGGTGATTGGCCTCTTACTAGGGAGATGGTGACATGAAGTACCCCTCAGATTCAGCGGGCTCGCGGGCCCTCGTGGAAAGCGGCCTGCACGTGAGCGCCTTCATCGCGGCATTGACCATCGCCTGCATGCCCCTCCTCATTGCGTCTGTTGCGCAGGCGATATCGACGCAGGTCAACGTGCGGATCGAGGGCAAGAACGAAACCCTGTTCGAGGGTCCGGTTTGGACCGAAGGCCACAACGTGAAGGCGTCCTCGGATACCCAGGCGCGTGCATGCAACGGGATCAACAACCACGCGCACGCAACTCCCGGTGCCACTCCGACCGCCTCCGCCGTTGACGCGATGCGCATCGTCGGAGAAACGTTCGACGCACAGTGGTACGGATCGTCGTTTGACGATTACTTCCTGACGCGCTTCGGACCGGACGAGGAGAGCTTCACAGAAGGCGCCTATTGGGGCATCATGGTCAACAACGTCTTCACGAGCGTTGGTGGCTGCCAGTACGAGCTGGGGGCAGACAACGAAGTCCTCTGGATCTATGACGCTTTCAAAGAAAGACCGTTCCTCGCGCTCCTGCCTGTGGCTGATGGTTACACCTCTGGCCTGCGGCCGCTAACGGCGACCGCAGAACTCGGCAAGCCCTTTGAAGTCGAAGTCATCAACTACGCCGGCGACAAAGAAGGTAACCCGCCTTCGACCTCCGAACGGACAGGCTCGACTCCCGAGCCAGGGGCAATGGTCTCGCCGGTCCACACAGCCGCAAACGGGTTCGAGAAGATCGAAACCGAAAGCTCTCCCACAGTTGTCACAGACGCGCAGGGCAAGGCAAGCATCGCCTTCACCAAACCAGGCTGGCACAGGATCAAGGCGACCGTCGTGACACCGCAGGGCATGGAAGTCGCGGTGCGCTCCAATCGCCTCGATGTGTGCGTTCCGCCCGAAGGCCAAAGCGTCTGTGAAGAACCACCCGCTGAAGACCAGGTCCGCACGCCACCACCTCTCAAAGAAGAAACAACAGAGGAAACCCCAGAATTGCCCATAGAACCAATCCACATTCCGCCTACAGAAGCCAAAGGCCCCATCAGCGCCCAACCGAGCGGGTCAGAGCCAGCATCCAACTCGATGCCCTCGGCTTTTCCAACGACTTCCTTCGGCGGTGTCACACTCCCGGAGCCGCACGTCATCCACAGTGCGAAGCCACCAGAGCGGCGGGCCGTAAAGCAACCTGTCCGTGTTCGCTGTGCCCGAGCGCATGGGCGGCACGCAGCTCGTCCCCGTCGTGCATCGCGTAAGTGCAAGATTGCCCGGACGCCGCATCTGAAGTCTAGGCACCATCGCCGACTCCGACGGGATCGTCATACCTAACCATGACTTTCCTTTACCGCACGCTGGCGGCCATCCTCGCCCTGTGCCCGTTGCTTATGTTCGGGGCGTCAGACCTGGCCATGGCCACTCCAAACAACTCGACCAACAAAGGGCGGCTCGAAAACACCGTGAGGTTCCTACAAAATGCACAGAATCCCGAGGGTGGGTTCGGCGGCAACCTCGGTGGAGAATCCAACCAGGACTTCAGCGCCTGGGTCACCTTCGCGCTCGCCGCCGACTCGATAAATCCTCAAAACCAAGCCACCAATGGCGGCGTCGACGCCTACGCCTACCTGACAACCCACGCCGCTCAGGCACTGCACCAAGAACTCTGCAAGCCGATCATTTGCACCACCTCGCTGGAGCGCGAACTGCTCGTCGCCGACGCCGCCGGCACCTCGCCACACGACTACGGCGGTATCGACCTTGTGAGTGAACTACTGGCCCGCCAGCTCCCCGATGGGTCCTTCCCGTTTGTGCCGGGCAGTCACGGTGAAATCAACGACACGATCTACGCGATCCTCTCCCTCAGCCTGATCCAGGAACCAGCGGCACAAAGTGCGGTTAGGCATGCCACCGAATGGCTGATCGCCGCACAAAACCCCGACGGTAGCTGGCCTGCGCAGAACTCGACCGAAGCCGGCGAAGTGGACATGACAGGCGCAGCGCTCCAGGCGATCAACGCTCCCGGACAGCCAACCCCTGGCGAGTCCCAGCAGAAAGCCCTCAAATATCTACGCGAAGCCCAGGAACCGGACGGAGGTTTCCCAGAGAGACCGGGTGAAGGCGAATCGAATGTAGCCTCCACGGCCTGGGCAGTACAGGGCCTATGGGCGGCAGGCGAAGACCCGGAAAACTGGGTTATGGGAGCAGGCCGCGAACCGCTGGGTTACATGGAATCCCTACAGCAGCCGGACGGTCACATCCGCTACCGGGCGCGCGAAGAACTCAACGGGGTATGGATGACCGCGTATGTAGCACCAGCGTTCGCCGGTCAGCCACTGCCGATCGCGCCCGGGGTAGATCCCCTTCGCCTCAACCCTGTTGATCCGCCTCCGCCCAACGAAGGGTCGACAACCCCATCGTCCCCAGGGACGACAATCCAGCCAGCTCAAGGATCGGCCGAACCAGGTCAAGGTGGAGAATCCTCGCAGCCCGGCGACGGCGTGATCGCTGGCGGCGGCGGAGCGGGCGCTCCGTTGTTCAGTCGCCCGCAGCCCCAGAGCAGGGGCGAAAAGCCCGGCGGGCGGCGGCTGCGCGGCACTCATGCTCGTGCAGCCCACCAGAACACCAGACAGCATCGAAATCCTGGCACCCGGCGCCTAACTCCAGATTCCGCCGTCGTAACTCGGCCATCCGAACAGAGCAGCAATCGCCACCTGAGAGGAGCAGGATCGGCCGCCAAGGGCGTAGGCGCGACTGCGAGCGGCACCGGCCGCTCCACGTCCACCGGCAGCACGAAGAACGCACGAGGTCCAGGGTCCGCCTCAGCTGGAGCGGGGCCGGGTGGCTCTGTGGGAATCCAGGGGCCCTCTGCCAGAGGCAGCAGTACACAGCAGTCCCGCGGGCAGGAGATCGAAGGCGTGCTGATCGGAACGCCAGGAAACACAGATTCCCAAAACGCGCTGGAACCGGGCGCTCCAGGTCTGCACGGTGCTGGGGCGGGAGGCAATCAGACTTCGTGGCTGGCAATCGGTATCGCGGGCGCACTGCTCCTGTCCGTCCTGATAGGCACACAGATCGAGCGGCGGCGAGGAAGGGTGATCTTTTGAGCACGCTCGCAGCCACGGACGGCCTTGCCGAAGCGCTCGCGCGGATCGCCTCATCCCTGCACATCCCCGTCCTGATCCTTGCGCTATTGGTGCTTCTCGTCTGCGCCGTCGAGGTGGGACGCTTCGCGATCGAGCTGTTGTCTCGCGCACGCGCCGGACGCGGCGCACTGCGAAGCCTCGCCCTCCAGGTCATCGCCAACCCCAAGCAGGCGGCCGCACTCTCAGCCCGCGCACCAAGCTCGTTCTCAAGAGACGCACTCCTTGACATAGCCCGAGCGATCGTTGCCGGTGAACAGGCTGGTATAGAGCATGCGCTCGCCGACTACGAGCTCGCGGTCCAACGGCGCCTGGACCACACGCGCATCCTCGTCCGCGCCGGACCAGCGCTCGGCCTGATGGGGACCCTCATCCCGCTCGCACCGGGACTTGCCGCGCTCGGCCGCGGCGAAGTGAGCACCCTCGCCACAGACCTGCGCACAGCGTTCGCCGCTACCACGATCGGTCTGCTCGTCGGCACCGTTGCGTTCGCGCTGACGCTTACCCGTACCCGCATGTACAGCGAAGACCTCACAGCACTGGAGCGAGCGGCAATACACACAGCTCCCACGAGTTCCGTGCGGATGCATGCGCCCACGCCCCAGGCAAACCCGATGCAGGCGTACCCCGCACAAGCACTCACCACCACACACCTCCGATCGCCGATGCCGCCGGAAGTCGACCCATGAACCGCCGCACAGGACTTGGCCGACACGGGCCCATCGAGGATGCCGCTGGAGACCCACTGGACGGTCTCGTCAACCTGTTTGACATCGGCATCGTCCTTGCCGTCGCGTTCCTGATCGCCGGGCTTGGCCTCACACTCAACCAGCACACCCACCGCCTGCAAGCGCGTACGCCGACCACCCGGCACATCCAAACATTGCCATCACCGTCCACTAACGCTCCCGCCGCGAGCGGCCACGGTCAGCCAGTCGGCACTGTCTACCGCCTCAGCAATGGACAGCTCGTCTACGTACAGAAGCAGCGTTGAGCAGGGCTCGCCCGATCGCTCCAACCATCTGAGCACTGGCCGGCGCGCGCAAGGCTGATTGAAGGTAAACGCTAAGGTTGCCGCTTGATCGATGTAGATTTTTCTGTGCGTCCGTGCCGGCCCCAAGAGGCTTCAGCTGTCCTTGAGCTATGGCTCCAGAACCGGAGTGAGCACGCGAGCACCGCCGACCGGCTTGATGACGTACAACAACTGCTCTCGGGCTCCTCGGGGAGTCTGATCGTTGCCGACGCCGAAGGCATGATCCTGGGCGCGTTGATCGCCGCGTGGGATGGCTGGCGGGGAAACATGTATCGACTGGCCGTTCACTGCGAGCATCGTCGTCGAGGTGTCGGCTTGGCGCTCGTGCGAGCCGGCGAGAAGCATCTACATGACCAAGGGGCTCGCAGGATCACTGCCCTGGTCGCGTATGAGGACGAGGTGGCATCAGCGTTTTGGGAGTCAGCAGGCTACCCTCGGGACCACGAGATAGGTCGCCGCGTCCGCAACCTTTAGCTCATCCAGCAGACCCATATGAAGCTCACGTCAGGCTCCGCGCCCGCCGAGACCGGACACGCTATGCCGAATAAGTCGTGTGGGAGAATCCCTGAGATGCCTACTCAGCTCAAACACGTCGATCCCAACCGTCCACGCGGCTTGCTCAGCCGCGCCTATGCGGCGTTTTCCGCCACACGCCTGGGAAGGCTCATCTCAGCCAAGCTCGTTTGGAAGATCGATCCATACCTGTTGCGGGCAACTCGAGGCCGAATCGGCATGGGCCTCGTCCTCCCCACCGCCCTACTCGAAACACGGGGGGCAAAAACCGGTGCGGTGAGACGCAACGCGGTTATCTACTTCCACGACGGGAACCGGGTCACGATCATTGCCTCAAAGGCAGGCGACGAAAAGCACCCGGCGTGGTTTCACAATCTTCGCGCCCACCCCGACGTAACCTTCGGTGGTATCCCCATGCTGGCGACGGTGGTTAGCGACGAAGCGGAATGCCATAGGCTCTGGGCACTCGCTGACCGGGTCTTTGCACCTTATGCAACCTACCGCCAAGAAGCGGCGAAGGCGAACCGCACCATCCCGATCATCCAGCTCAGCGCGCGCAAATGATCCGCTCGCAAATGGCGGTAGCCGGATACGATCTTTGTCCGGCCACTCAACGAGCGAGGTAGCATCCCCACCGTGTCACGCCTACCCGAGTTGAGCCCTGCTGAGGCTAACCCCCAAGTGCGCTCTGCCCTGGAGCGTCTGCCGCCGCTGGCGATCTTTCGCATGGTCGCCAACGCTCAGGGCACATTCGTCAATTGGCTGCGGTTCGGGCGAGACTGTCTGGACGGTGATCTGTTCGACCCGGTCTTGCGCGAGCTCGCGATCCTGCGTGTTGCGCGGCTGACGCCGGGAGCGGAGTATGAGTGGGCTCAACACGTGCCGATCCTTCTCGCGGTCGGGGGCTCCGCCGCGCAACTCGCCGCACTCCAGAGCGACGAAGTCGATGCTGAAGCCCTCGGGGAGGACGGGCGATTGGTCGTTCGCTTCACCACACAGGTGGTGTTGGACGCCGCGCCCGACGAGGCGACCTTTAACTCGATGAGTGTTCGCTTCAGCGCCGCTGAGATCGTTCAGCTCCTACTCGTCATCGGCCAGTACATGATGCTCGCCCGCGTGATGGCCACATCAGGACTCCAATTGGATGCCGTGCTTGGCGCCGACGTACTCGCGGGCATCCAAAGGCCCAACACCACCAGCGCCAAGGATCAGTAGCTCCAGGCGCACCACAAACGACCGGGTGCGCTGCCTGGCCGGGCGAGAAGTCAGCCAGGACAGTCGATCCAGCGGTACATCAACCCGTCCCGAACCTCGTGATAGGACGGAGGAGCTGGCGGCGGGTCGAGGGACAGCCGCGCGATCACCTCGCGGGCTCCGTGCAGATGCTCCTCGACCGCAGTGGTCCAGTGAATGTCGGGATGGAGTAGACGCTGAAGGCGTGTCCAATTGCGACGCTCGATCGCGTCGAGCACATCGCACACCGCCGGAACCTGCTCTGCCACCTATACAAAATTAGAGCACCAGCCACTCGGCGGGCTGCTCCTTGGAGGCCGTCACAGTGGGGGTAGCATGGTGCATGGATCTGAGAACCGGTTGTGAGCGTCCGCGGCGACACTTACGACGCGGCGCGACCTTACATATTAATGATCGCCGCCGAGCTGAGGAGGCTGGACATGGCGAGCATCAACGAGTACGAGGCGAAGCAGATCGAGAAGACAAATGAAAAGGGACTCATGCCCGTCGTGTTCATCCACGGGCTATGGCTCTTGCCGAGTAGCTGGGATCGCTGGCAGACGTTCTTCGAGAAAGCTGGCTACTGCGCGCTGACGCCGGGCTGGCCGGACGATCCTCAGACGGTCGAGGAGGCAAACGAGCACCCCGAGGTGTTCGCGCACAAGACTGTCGGACAGGTGGCCGACCACTTCGCCGAGGTGATCGGCAAGTTGAAGAAGAAGCCCGCTGTCATTGGTCATTCCTTCGGTGGACTACTTACGCAGATCATCGCCGGACGCAGCCTCGCCAAGGTGTCTGTCGCAATCGACCCCGCACCGTTTCGCGGTGTCCTGCCGCTACCCCTCTCCGCACTGAAGTCCTCCCGGCCGGTGCTCGGCAACCCGGCAAATCGCAATCGCGCGGTTCCGCTCACCTATGAGCAGTTCCGCTATGCCTTTGCCAACGCCGTCAGCGAGGAAGAGGCGAAGGAACTGTTCTCGACGTTCGCCGTGCCGGGTTCCGGCGTGCCGATATTCCAGGCCGCGACCGCCAATCTGAACCCATGGACCGAGGCGAAGGTAGACACCAAGAACCCCAAGCGGGGACCGTTGTTGATCATCAGCGGTGAAAAGGATCACACCGTCCCATGGGCAATCGCGAACGCCTCGTTCAAGAAGCAGGAGCGCAACACGGGTGTGACTGAGATCGTCGAGATTCCCGACCGCGGCCACGCCCTTACAATCGACAAAGGCTGGCGCGAGGTTGCCGAGACCGCACTCGCGTTCGTCAAGCGGTTCGCCTGAGCGGTCTTGCAGAAAAGGCGACCAGGACCTCGCCTAGCCGGTTACGGTAAACGCGGCCGACCGCGGAGCAGAACGATTGTTTGCCGCGTCGGTTGCGGTAATCGTCGCGGTGTAGGCTCCCTTCGCGAGGCGGCTCTTGCCAAAGCGACCGGAGAACGCGATCGCGTTGGCGCCCGCGCCGCCGTGCGCGCGCACCAGTGTGAGCAGGATCAGGGTGCGACTGCAGTTGTGCTTCTGGCCGCGGCGTGCGACGGCGCACGACTTGCCGGCGCTTGCACGATGGCCCGCCACCGTCTGGGTAATTGCGATGTGCACTGACGCGGCCTCACTAAGTGTGAAGTTGAACGAGGTCCCACGCACGGGTTGCTTCGGTTTCTTCTGTTTCGCTTTCCTGGCAGCACTGATGGCTGTCGGCCTGGCGCCAACCGCGAACCTCTTGTGCGTCAGTTCGAAGCGACCGATTACCGGTGGCGTCTTGTCGAGCGGTGCTCCCGGGGGCGCTGGCGGTGGTCCTGGCGAGATGGCTACCGCTGGGCAGGCGGCGCCTAGTGCGTGCAGGAACACGTGCTCGAAGTCAGAGCCATAGCCTCCGGAGACCAGGTCGTCGGAGGTCGACTCGAACGCGATGCAGTCACCATTGCCGCTGAGCGAGCCACTGTCGGCCCCGAAGCGCCCCCCGCTCGTGGAACCGTCGACAGTCGCGCCGAGGACGGTAGTTCCCGCGGTCAGGTCGCGCACGAATACCCCCGAGTGACCCGGAGTGGCGCCCGGCAGGTTGGAGGCACTCGAAACGAAACTGAGCCGCGATCCGTCAGCGCTCAACGATGCACCGGACGCGCCTGGGGTCGCCACCCCCGAGGGACCGGTGCTTGCCAAGGTCGTCGCCTGGCTCGCCAGATCCCGTACGAACACTTGCGAAGAGCCAGCCATCCCGAAGCCGAAAGCCGGGTTTACCTCGGTCCAGGCCACACGACTGCCGTCGCGGTCAATCGAAGGCGACAGCGCCGTGTCGTGCGCCGGCGCTCCATCTTGGGGCAACGATGCCCAAGTCGTGGTCGAATTGGTCAGGTCGCGGACGTAGAGCGACTGGACGGTTCCACCGCCGAGATTCGACGCCGTGCTGACAAACGCGACCCGCCCGCCGTCGCCGTCGATGTCCGGCTGAGCGGAGCTTTTGTCGACGACGACCCCCGCACTCGAGCGATCGACGAGCGTGACGTTGCCGGTGGCGAGGTCTGTCTCGTAGACGTGCTGATCGGTGCCGGGCGGCGCACCTGGGATATCGGGACTGCTGCTGACATACACGACCTTCGTCCCGTCGGCTGAGATCTGGGGTGAATGTGCCCCGTCCGCAGGGAAGCCCCCGCCAGCCGTTCGATCCACAAGCGTCGTGACACCGCTGGAAAGGTCGCGAACGAACACGTCGTTCTGTTGGTTGGTGTCCCCGGGAACGAGGTTGGAAGCGGCGCTCTCGAACACCGCACGATCGCCGGCCGCGTCGACGCTCGGTGACTGTGACGAGCCGTTGCCGGCCGTCACGCCATCCGGAGCGGCGCTGAGCAGCCGTGTCGTGCCGCTGGCGACGTCGCGCACGAGTGCCTGATTCGGCGGCCCGCTTGGGGCGACCAGGCTGCCGAAAGCGAGGGCATCAGAGGAAAACCCAACGATTGTGCCGTCGTCATTGGTCGCGTGCAACGGCGAGACAAACCCGAATCCAGCTTGATCTAGCTGCGGTAGCTGGCCGAAAGGCTGCGAGATGTTCGTGCTCACACCCGCTTTGCGGACGAAGGCCTGCTGCACCAAGCCATCGGACCCTGGAAGGTCGATCGAGTTCGAAAAGAATGCGGTCACCGTGCCGTCTTCGGTTGCGGCGCTACCGAAGGCTCCGTTGTTGTCCTGGCCACTGGTCATCAAGTGGATCGAGACGTCGAAGTTGTTGTCGAAGATATCCCGGCCGTAGAGGTCGAAGGCATTGTTTGTGTCAGCGGGATCGAGCGGGTCCCTTGAGTTCCAGTAGACGCGCGAGGGAAAGCTGGGTTCCGCCTCGGGAGCAAAGAAGGGCGCACTGTTGCCACCGTTATCGTGGCCGCCTGTGCGAGCGTGATCGGCCTGAGTCGCAACCGTTGTGCATTCTTCCGCCACGCATGGCGCAACCCACTCGCTGCTGCCGTTGGTCCAGGCCACCTCCACGATCAAAGAGCCGCCGGCAACCGCCACATCAGATGCCGAATCGGCCCCTTGCGGTTGACCCGACCCAGAGAAGCTGACGAGCGTTGGAACGATGGCACTCGTCTTGTAGATGTATGCGTCATCGCCCGTGTCGGTGTCGCCGGCAACGAGCGAGCTCAAAGTCGCGAAGGCAACCGTATCGCCGGCGAAGTCGATGTCGGGAGCGTCGCGCACCCCGCCACCCTCGGCCCCTGCGCTCGTCACACTCACCATGTGGGTCGTGTCGGTGTCAAGCGAACGCTCGTAAGCGTCAATCGTCGTGGTGAGGCCGGTGGCGTTGTCTGCCTGCACCGCCGAGGCCGCGGTGAACGCCACGTGGCGCCCATCGCCCGAGAGCACAGCGAACTGTAGGCCGGCGACCGCGGCCCCAGCCGGCCCGTTGGCGCGGCTGGCCAGCTCCACCGCCCCGGTCGTCAGGTTCTTGACGACGAATTGCCGGCTGGTGCTGCTCGCGGCAGGGTCGAGGGCCGGCGATGTGGTAATGAAACCGACGTAGTTGCCGTCCGCGCTGATCGACGCGTTGGTGTTGCTGGAGCCCGGGGTGGGTTGGCCTCCGCCGGCGGTCGTGTCGACTTGGACGAGCGCCCCGGTCGTGAGATCGAGGCGGTAGACGTTGCTCGCGGTGTCCTCATCGCCGGCAAGCAGAGCGTTCGACGCCGAGCTGAAGACGACGAAGCGTCCGTCGGGTGTGAGCGAGTGCCCGCTGGTGCTCGAGCTTGCGATCCCGTCGAATGGAAGCGCGCCGAAGCCCGTGGGCCGATCGAGCAGCACAGTCGCACCCAGCGGCACAGCGCGCGCAACCGGCGCACCGGTGGCGAGCACAAGGACGGCGAGGGCGAGCCAGCGACGCATGACGACGGCATCTTCGTTGCTGCGGGCGTCCAGGTCAAGTTGCTCGCGTGAATGCGGTCGCCGTCGCACAGACGTATAGTGCGCGAGAGGAGCGAGCTTGTGAGAGTGCTGCGAACAACATGCCGTACGGTCGCTGCAATGACGGCGGCGGTGTGCGTGCTGGCGCCGGTCGCGCACGCGGCCACGATCACGGTGACGACGACGGTCGACACTGTGGCCAACGACGGCTCCTGCTCGTTGCGCGAGGCACTAACGGCAACGGCGACAGACACCTCTTCGGGAAGCGCAGCCGGCGAGTGTCCAGCGGGTGCGGGAGCCGACACGATCGTGCTCGGCCCGGCTCATTACACCCTCTCTCGTGTGGGCGCACCCGACGACACGAACGCAAACGGAGACCTCGACGTCACTGCCGGAACGCTGACGATCGCAGGCGCCGAGCAATCCGCGACGACGATCGACGCGGGTGGCATCGACCGCGCGCTCGACGTCCTCGCCGGCGCGACCTTGACGGTCGAGAACCTCACGATCACCGGCGGGAAACTATCCGCAGCTGCCAGCGCGGCGCCCACGGGCCCAGGCTCGGCCGGCGACCCAGCCGGCAACGGCGGAGACAGCAGGGGCGCTACAGGAGCGGCGGGAGAAGGCGGCGGCGGCGTGCGAAACGCCGGGACGCTTACGCTTCAGAGCGTCATCGTCAGCGGCAATCGCGCCGGGGACGGCGGCGCTGGCGGTCCCAGCTCAGATGGCGGTAGCGGCGGCAACGGCACTACTGGCGGCGGGGGCAACGGGGGGATAAGCGACGGGGGAAGCGGGGGTGCCGGTGGGGACGGTGGAGGCATCTTCAACAACGCCGGGACAATGACGATCTCAGACAGCACGTTCCTCGAGAACACGAGCGGTGCCGGCGGCGGCGGCGGCACTGGCGCCAACGGTGGCGCCGGCGGTGCGGGCGCGGGCAATAGCGGCGGGGGTGCTGGCGGTGGCTGCTTCGGGGGCTCCGGTGGGTCTGGCGGCAACGGCGGCGCGATCGGCACTCAGGGCGGCACTCTCTCCATCAGCCGCTCAGATATCGAGCAGAACGTGGCCGGGACCGGTGGGGCGGGAGGTGGTTGCGGCAGCGGGGGCACGGGCGGAGCGGGCGCCGGGACAGGCAAAGGCGGCCAGGGTGGCTACGGATTCGGCGGTGACGGCGGCGAGGGAGGAGGTGGCGGCGGCGTGTCTGATCTCGGCGGAGCGCTGACATTGAGCGACACCACGATCGCCTCGAACCTCGCCGCGAGCGGGGGCGCGGCGTCCCCAGTCGCCGTCGGTGGCGATGGCGGGCCCGGCGCGACGAGCGGCGTCGGCGGATTCCTCGAGGCAGGCTTCGGGCGTTCTGGTGGCTTCGGCGGAGGACTGCTCGTGCGCTCCACGAGTGCCGGCTCAGCAACCGCGACTCTACTCAGCGACACATTGGCGGGCAACCGGGCGGGAGCGGGCTCGAACGGCGCGGACGCTACGCACGGCGGCAACGCCAGCACCAGTGGCGGCGGCGAGGGCGGCGAGGGCGGCTTCGGCGGCGCGGCGGAGCTTGACGCCCCCGTCTCGGCGACCAATCTCACCGTGACCGCAAATACCGCCGGCGCCGGCGGCAGCGGCGGCGCCGGCGGCAGCGGGCCTGCTTCCAGCGAAGGCGGCAGCGGCGGCGAGGGCGGCTTCGGCGGCGGGATCAGCGCCGAGTTCGGCTCGCTTGCCCACATCACCGCCGTCGGCAACACAGCGGGCGAGGCCGGCGCTGGCGGCTCAGCGGGGACGGGCACGGCCCAGAAAGCAGGCACCGCCGGCAGTGCTGGCCTGGGTGGGGATCTGGAGGCAATCACAGTCATTTTCGGACAACCGACTGTCACTCTGAGCGCCTCGATCGTCGGTGCTTGTAACGAACCAGTCGTCGATGGCGGCGGCAACATCGCAGCTCCGGCGCTCACGCCGTGCCCGGGCCTCCTCGCCGCTCCAGGACTCGGCCCGCTCAGCGACAATGGCGGACCGACGAAGACCATGGCGCTCCTGCCGGGTAGCACCGCCGTCGACCACGTCGCGGCGCCATGTGGCACGACCCCGGATCAGCGCGGCGTGGCACGGCCCCAGGGGGCCGGCTGCGACGCGGGTGCTTACGAGCTTGCCCCTCCCGGAGTGACCACGGGTGGCGCTTCGCAGGTGAGCGAGAACAGCGCGACAGTGGCTGGCCAAATCATTCCCAATGCCCGCGCGACGACATGGCATGTCGAGTTCGGGCCGACAACCGCTTATGGAAGCCAGACCCCGACTCAAACAACGGCCGGCGACCTCGCAGCGGTCCCAGTGACAGTGGCGCTAGGCGGACTGGCAAGCAACGCGGTCGTGCACTACCGGCTCGTCGCGACGAACGCGGACGGAACGACGCGCGGCGCCGATGCGACCCTCACCACGCTTGCGACGCCGCTCGCGCCGGTCAAGTTCGCGGGCGTGAAAATCGTTAGAGGGGCACTCAACGCTAGTGCCTCAGGTCACGTTGCGGTGACCCTCACCTGTCCTTCCGGTGCACGCGGCGCGTGCGTGGGCACGCTTGCGCTGACGACGAAGATCAAGGCGAAGGCGGCTAGTAAAAAGAGGTCGAAGACGAAGAAGTCAAAGACCACAACCGTTACCCTCGCGCACGCGACGTTCACAATCTCCCCGGGGTCCAGCAAGTCCGTTCAGCTTCACCTCAGCTCGGCTGCTCGCTCACTGCTACGTGCCGCCGGCCGCGGAGGGCTCAAGGTGACACTCACTGCCACGGCAAGAGACACAAGCGGCGTCAGCGTGAGGACCAGCCTCGCGGAGAACCTGAAGACGCGGCACCGCTAGGTTCCATCCAGCTAAACTGGGCGATCCAGTGGCGTGCACCCGGAGCCAATCAACACCGAGCCGGCGAACACAATCCCATCTCGATCACGATGCGAGGCACTCGCGCCAAGACTGAGAGCCCGCCGCTCGATTTCCTCGCGGACGCCCGGCTCCATGCCGGCCAACGCGATCGCAAGCGGGCCCGCGAGCTTTGGCACGCGCTCCCACCACGCCTCCAGCGAGTCTTCGTGCATCGGGGTTTCGACGGTCTCTACTTGGATGTCCGTCAAGCCGCCATCCTTCAGTACGGACCTCAGGAGCTCGGGGTCGTCGAGTGAGAACGGGCCGGGGATGTTCGGCGGCGGGAAGGGCACTCCGAACTGCTCGCCCACAGCGTCCAAGACCAACCCGAGCCAGGGGTTCAGGTCTCGAGGGCCCCATGTCATGGCCGCATATCGCCCTCCAGGCCGCAGAACGCGCGCAGCCTCCCGTACTGCGCCAGCGTGATCCTCGGCGAACATCAAGCCGTGTCGACTGATCACAGCGTCGAAGTGCCCATCCTCAGCCTCAATCTCGCTCTGGTCGAAGACCGCGGTGCTGATCTGCGATTGGCCGCTCGCCCTCCGGGCAGCCACAGCGACCATCTCGGCGGCGTCGTCTGAGAGCACGACTGAGCCACTCAGTCCGACACGCTCAGCCGCGGCCAGACCGGCGCCTCCCGGACCGGCAGCCAAATCGAGGACGGCATCGCCCTCGCCGATGTCAGCCGCATCGAGCAGCGACTCGGTTGCGAGCGCCAGCTGGCTATCGACAAATTGGGCGCTTGCCTCCCATCCCGGCGCGACGCTGTCCCACATATCTGACATTGGCCCGTATCTTCCCACATACCGCCTAATCACCCCATCTGGCTGACCACGGAATGCAGGCCTGGGCGAGGCTAACTCGGGCGCGGAGAGTGATGCCCTCTGTTAGGCCGGGTTCTACCGGCCGGCGCCTCAACGGAGTAAATCCGGTACATGAGTTGTCCAGTCCGAACAGTTGTTCATAGGTTACGGTGCGACTAGACTCGTCTTTGGAATGATTTCCAGCGTAGGTACGACGATCGATGTGTTGAAATCGCATCCGTCGCCGTCCGGATATGAGTCGACCGATGTGGCTGTCCGCCTGGTCGATGTGCGTAAGACCTACGGAGAAGTGGTAGCCGTGGAGCGGTTGTCGCTGGAGGTGCTCGCCGGCGAGTTCTTCACGATGCTCGGTCCGTCGGGCTCAGGCAAGACCACGACGCTTCGTGTGATCGCCGGCTTCGAGCTCGCCGATACCGGACGAATCAACCTCCACGGCGTGGATGTGACGCGCAGTCCCCCCTATGAGCGTCCGGTGAATACGGTCTTTCAAGACTACGCGCTGTTCCCGCATATGAGCGTTCTGGAGAATGTTGCATATGGCCTGCGGGTCAAAGGCGTGGCCAAGCGGGAGCGAACCGAGCGCGCAGGCGAGGCGCTTGAGATGGTGCGCCTACCAGGCGTCGAGAGCCGCCGGCCGATCCAGCTCTCAGGCGGTCAGCGTCAGCGCGTGGCGCTCGCTCGCGCGATAGTGAACCGGCCGCGGGTGCTGTTGCTCGACGAGCCTCTGGGCGCCCTTGACCTAAAGCTGCGCCAGGAGATGCAGCTGGAGCTCAAGACCATCCAGCGTGAGCTGAGCGAGCGCATCACCTTCCTCTACGTCACCCACGACCAGGACGAGGCGCTGACAATGAGCGATCGGATCGCGGTTTTCTCCGAAGGCCGCATCGAGCAAGTGGGCACTCCCGGGGAGATCTACGAGCGTCCGGCCAACGAGTTCGTCGCGGGCTTCGTGGGCACCTCGAACACCATCGTTCGAGAGGGGCACAGGTACACCGTGCGTCCCGAGAAGATCCGCATGCTGGAGGCAGGCGAGCAGGACGCCGCGACGATACGAGGGGTCGTGCGCGAGGTGGTTTATCTGGGCTCGGTTACGCGCTACGTTGTAGAGACAGATCACGGAGAGACGCTGATGGTATTGCGGCAAAACCTCGATACGTCCGCCGAGAAGGCCATGGCGGAAAGAGGTCGTGCCGTCCGTCTCACCTGGCGAGCACAGGACGCCTCTGTGCTTGACGCAAACGAGGAGAAGGAAGTGAAGTCATGACGCTTACAAAGATGGACCGAGCGTTGGGAGCACTCCTGGCGGCGATGGCCGTTGGCGTGAGCGCGTGCGGATCCTCCAACGACGCTGTCTCCGGCAACCTGCCGACGAGCATCGGCAAGGGAGAGGGTCAGTTGAACCTGGTGGCATGGGAGGGCTATGCCCAACCAGAATGGGTCAAGCCTTTCGAAGCGCAGACGGGCTGCCAAGTGCACGCCAAGTACGCGGGCTCCTCCGATGAAATGGTGACCCTGATGCGTCAGGGCGGGGGCTCCCAGTACGACATGGTTTCCGCTTCCGGGGACGCGAGCCTGCGACTGATACGGGGCGGCGACGTGCAGCCGATGAACGTGGACCTCGTACCGGAATGGAAGAACTTCATACCGCAGTTGCAGTCACCACCCCACAACACGGTTGACGGCAAGCACTACGGAATCTCATTGCAGTGGGGACCGAACACGCTCCTCTACAACACGCGCTCGGTCACCCCAGCCCCCAACAGCTGGGCGGCGATCTACAGCCCGAAGTACAGAGGCGCGATAACCGTTCCGAACAACCCGATCCAGATCGCCGACGCCGCACTGTATCTGTCAAAGACCAACCCGAGCCTTGGCATAACCGACCCGTATGAGCTCACCCAACCACAGCTGAGTGCGGCGGCGAAGCTGCTCACAGAACAACGTCCACTCATCAAGAAGTACTGGTCGCTTGCCTCGGATGAGATCGAACTGTTCAAGAACGGAGACGTGGTGATCGGCGCATCGTGGCCGTACCAGACCAATACGCTCGTGGCAGACAAGGTGCCCGTCAAGGACCTGATCCCAATCCAGGGTGCGACCGGTTGGGCGGACACCTGGATGCTCTCAGCCAAGGCAAAGCACCCTAATTGCGCCTACAAGTGGGTCAATTGGGTGTCCACCCCCAAGGTGCAGGCCCAGCAAGCGATCTCCTTCGGTGAGACTCCCGCTAACACGAAGGCGTGCCCTGAAATGGAAAAGATCCAGAAGGGCTCGTGTCCGCAATACCACGCGAACGCGCCGAGCGCCTACTTCGACAGCATCAAGTTTTGGAAGACGCCCGTGACACAGTGCGGCAATGGCAAGAACGACTGCATGGATTACAGTGCCTGGCAGCAGAAGTGGACGGAAATAACCAGTTAGCCCGGGACTGACGGTGAGCTCCAGCTCGGACTTCACCATCAGCAGGGCACGTATCCGCGTGTCGGCCGCGCTTTTCCGCCGACCGTGGTTGCGGGCGACCTTGCTGCTATCAGCGCCAGGGGCATGGTTCGTGCTGATCTACATCGCAGCGCTCGTGCTGCTGTTCATCTCAGCGCTGTGGCGGGTTGACTCCTTCACCGGCAACCTCGTCCACAGCTGGACGCTCGACAACTTCAAAACACTTTTTACGGTGCCCGTCTACCGCACGATCGCACTGCGCACGATCGGGATAGCCGCGGCCGTAACCGTGACCGACGCCATCCTTGCGGTTCCATTTGCCTTCTACGCCGCACGGCTGGCACCCAAGCGACTTCAGAGCGCCCTGTTTGTGGCTGTGCTGATTCCCCTCTGGTCGAGCTACCTCGTGCGCGTGTACGCATGGCGGCTGATACTCGCCAAAGACGGGATCCTCAACTCGGTGCTCGGGAACGTCGGCCTTGGCTCGGTGAACATCGGCTACTCCAACTGGGCGATGTGGATCGTGTTCAGCTACATCTGGCTGCCATTCATGATCCTGCCAGTATGGTCGGCGATCGAACGCGTACCGGACTCCTACATCGAGGCCTCGGCCGATCTCGGAGCCAGCGGCTGGCGCACGTTTCGCACGATCCTGATGCCGCTGATCCTGCCGGGCCTGGCGGCCGGCTCGATCTTCACCTTCTCGCTGACGCTCGGCGACTTCATCACCCCCACGCTCGTCGGCGGCGCCGGGTCGGACTTCATCGGCAACGTGGTCTATCAGAGCGTGGGCATAGCCAACAACGTGCCGTTCGCCGCGGCGTTCGCCACCGTGCCGCTGGTGATCATGGGCCTCTACCTGCTACTCGCAAGACGGCTGGGAGCGTTCGAAGCACTGTGATCGGAACCGGCCGCTTGAGTCGCTTGGCATTCGCCATATGGGCGGCGCTAATCATGCTGTTCCTGTTCTTCCCGATCGCGATCATCCTCCTATACGCGTTCAACCCGTCGAACATCCAGAGCTGGCCGCTGCACGGCCTGTCCACGAAGTGGTTCTCCTCAACCTGGCACAACGAGGAAATGCGCCAATCGCTATGGCTGTCGGTGCGGGCTGGGCTGCTCTCCACCGCGATCGCGATCGCGCTCGGGTCGATGGCGGCTTTCGCGGTTCACCGCTTCCGCTTTTTCGGCAAGGAAGCGATCTCGTTCATGCTCGTCCTGCCGATCGCCTTGCCGGGGATCATCACGGGTATGGCGCTCAACTCATTCATCACCTACAACGGTGTGACCTTCTCGCTCACCACCATCATCATCGGGCACGCCACCTTCTGCATCGTGGTCGTCTACAACAACGTGCTGGCAAGGCTGCGGCGCACACAGACCTCGCTCGTGGAGGCCTCCATGGACCTCGGCGCGGACGGGTGGCAAACCTTCCACTTCGTCATCCTGCCGACGATCGCCACGGCGCTCGTGGCCGGTGGACTGCTCGCTTTCGCGCTGTCCTTCGACGAGGTCGTCGTGACCACGTTCACGGCCGGTGCGCAGAACACGCTGCCATTGTGGATCTTCGGCAACATCCGTCTCGGCCAGCAGCTGCCTCAGGTGAATGTAGTGGTGCTGTTCGTGATCGCCATAACGATCGTTCCTGTGGCGCTCGCGCAGCGGCTCACGCGAGACACCGGCATGCTGCGCCGCCCTGCGGCGCCGATGAGAACCCCATCTACAGCGGCAGCGACTAGGTGAGGGTGGACACCATCCACGGAAACCCGTGCGCATCGTCATGAAGGTACGCTTCGACGCGTGCACCTAAAGCTCGCTCCCACCGCCACGGCGTGGGTCATCTGTGTGCTTGCGTGCGCACTGGTGTTGTTGCCCTCCTCGGCGACCGGCGCTGAACCTTCGATGACGATCAATGCCACCGAAGGCAAGCCGTTCAGCGGCCAGGTGGCAGATATCCAATCGCTGGGGTGCTCCATGAACCATTTGAGCCACGAGGAAGCGGCGATCGTGTGGGGCGACGATCCGACCACAGAAGGGACCGTGAGCGTCGACCAGGCGGGGACCGGCCTGTCGGTCAGTGGCACCCACACCTACCTCGCGGCCGGGACCTACGAAGGCTCCGTGAAACTCGACTACCAGTGCAGCCAAGTGCCGTCATCGAAGACCGTCCCGTTCACGGCTGATGTGAAAGCGCCCTCGCAGGAACCGCCGCCCACCGAAACCACGCCCACGACGCCGACCACCACGACGCCTGTATCCACCCCGACAACACCGCTACCCCTCCCGTCGGCGCCGCCGGTTGTGAAAGCGGCGTTCAACGTGGTGTCGGTGACCCCGGGGCGCGTGGTACTGGACGCCTCGGCTTCGGTCCCACCGGGCACGAGCGCGACGAGCTACAGCTGGAACATCACCGGCGGAGCCCACCCCGACGCAATCTGCCAAGGCAGCGAGCCGCAGCTGACCGTGATGACCCGTGACGCGCTCAACACCACGGTCAGCCTGACGGCCACAGACGCTCAGGGGGTCGCGAGCACCGCAAGCGTGCCGCTCTCGATCGCGGCTCCGGCGCTGCGCCTATCGCACGCCGCCCGTGCGTCGGCCGTTCACACGAGCGCTCCTTCTGTGCGCCGGGCGGTGGGAACGCAAGTCAGCCCCTCCTTCACGGTGCTGGGCGAATGCTCCGGGATTGCGCCGCACCTGGCCTTGGCTCCGCTCACCAGCACGGGTGCGCGGCTCGCCGGCAAAGGCGTGGGGCTGGGCGTACGCCCACTGGGGAGCATCGGGGCCCCGCCGGAAGAATGCCACCAGGACATCGAGTTCGGCGCCGCCGACGTACTGGGCTGCCTGGAAAAGATCGAAGAACCCAACCAGCTTCCCGGTGGCATCACGACAGCGTTGGCAGGCCTGTTGTGTGGATTGCAAGACAAGTCCTTCTGCACTCCCGCCCTGAGCGCCGCGACACATGCCGGCGCCAGCTTCGTTGAAGAAGAACTGGGTGTCGCCTCTGCCTCAAGGACGACCACCGCCAGGCAAGCATCGATCGTCGAGCAACATGCGATGCAGCTCGTTCCTGGCGCCCTCAAGCGGATGGGCTTCCCCAGCTACTACTCCTGGACCGCGGTGCGCATCGACGGGCTCGACATCGATCCCCAAGGCGGTCAGCCGATTCTCGTGATCCCCTCGGCGAGCATCGTGGTCTCAGCCGACGCCTCGATCTACCTGCTCGGCCACCAGATCTCTCCCCTGCACACGGTGGCGCTGTATCTCCCGGCGAGAGGCGGGAGTCTCGGCGAAATCTCGCTTGCGCACAAGTTGCCGATCATCGGCAGTCTGCCGTTCAGCGGCAGCATCTCCGTGGCCCTACAGCGGGCGGGGGTCACGCTGGCAAATGGCGACACCTGCGCCTTTGACTGCGCCGCCATCTCGGTGAACGCAGAACTACCGGGTGTTTTCAGCGACGGTGACGGCCACGGGCTGAGCGCCGGCGCAGTCATTACCGCGGACGATCAGCAGGGGCTGCAGCTCGACTCGCTCGAGGTCAAGATCCCACACGCGGAGATCGCGGGGATCGGCGTGGACAAAGTGGACTTCCGCTATCGCCACGACGACGATTCCTTGCGCGGAGAAGCGACGCTCGACCTGCTCGCGAGCGGCGAAATCACGGCCAGGTTCGCGTTCGTTCACCGCGCTTTCCAAGAAGGCCACGTCGACTGGAGTGCAGGCGATGGGCCCGGCATCGACCTCGGCGGGCCGATCCCTATCTTCCTGACCAGGCTCGGCGGTGGCATCACCGTCAACCCAGCCGTGCTCAGCGCGGAAGGCGCGATCGCCGGCGGTGGGGACGTGATGGGCTGCTCGCTGTTCGGCATCAGCGGAACCCTGACGATTCAGTTCGCCCCGTTCGAACTGAATGCGAACGCCGCTGGCGAACTGCTCTGCAACCAGGTCGCCGAAGAGTACTTCCACGTCGACGAAGCGGGCGATATCGGCTTCGGCGGCAATGTGCACATAGAAATCTATGTGCTGTCCTTCGAAGCAGGGATCGCCTTCGAAGTCAGCCAAGGTCATTTCCAGTTCGACGGCAACGTCAATGCTTGCCTGCATCTGCTCGGCGAACACTGCCTCGGTGCGGAGGTGGTGGTCTCCGACCACGGTGTCGGCGTGTGCGCTGACCTCGGCTTCACCCATGCGGGCGCCGGCATCGTGTTTCCCGACGAAACCCATTTCATGCTCGACTCCTGCAACATCGCCCAGTTCCGCTCGCTGCCGATGCCCGCGAACCTCGCTTCCCTGCGCCACTTCCCGAGCGCCCACGACCCATCGGCGAGTGCGGCTCAAACGTTGCCGAGCTTCACCGTCCCGCATGGCCAAGGCGTCGCCGCGATTGGGGTGGTCGGCGCGGGCGGCGCTCCAAACGTGACACTCGAGGGACCCGACGGACGCAAGATCGAAACGCCGGCCAGCGGGTACCTGAAGGACCCCAAGGAGGTCGTGATCGCCGACGGGAGCAAGACGATGGAGACCTATTTCTTCATCAATCATCCGGCGCCCGGCAAATGGACGATCGTGAGCAACCCCGGCTCGGCGCCAGTGACTGGCGTGGATCAGGCAGCCGGGCTGCCAAGCCCCAATCTGCACGCCAAGTTGAGCAGGGCCGGACAGGGCCGGGAGCGCCTGCGCTACTCGCTGCGGAAGATCCCAGGACAGCAGGTGAGCTTCGTGGACGCCCATAGGGGTCACGGCTTCCGGGTGCTCGGCCAGGCGCACGGATCCAAAGGCGCGATCACGTTCAACCCCTCCGGCGACCTCGGCCGACAGCATGAAATCGTCGCCTGGGTGACCCAGGACGGTCATCCCCGTGAAGATGTCACGCTCGGCCGTTACACCACGCCCCCGCCGCTAGCGCTCCCCGCGCCGCGAGGACTAAAGGCGATGCGCCACGGCACGACGGTGGCAGTCCACTGGCAGACCATCGCTGGGGCCGTCGGCTACACGCTGACCGTTCACCTCTCAAACGGCGTGCAACAGCACTACGCGCTCGGCATCCGCGGCTCCGGCAAAGTCCGGCGTCTGACACTCTCGATGCCGAGCTATCTGGGAGCCAGCGTGAGCATCGCCGCGCAAGCTCCCGGACGGGGACACCACGCCGGTCGGCGCGCCACCGTGAAGCTGCACGCAGGCCCCCGGCCTCGCGGCGTAGCGATCAGGCCGTTGGTGTGAGCGCGCTCCCGGTGACCCGCTAAACCGTTTCTTTCAGGCCCGCGGCGCGAACGCCTCGCTCGCGTAGAGAAGCTTGCCTAAAAATTCCGGACGGTGTCGATTTCGGCCGAGCTCGTTCGACGTGCGGGTAGAAACACCTCAAACCCACCACAAGGAGACATCAAATGCGTTTCATGGTTCTGGTCCCCGGAAGCCCCGAGTCCGAGGCGGGCGAGATGCCCAGCACCGAGGCCTTGGGAGAGATGACGAAGTACAACGAAGAGCTCGTCAAGTCAGGCGTGATGCTGGCCGGCGAGGGCTTGCGCCCGACCTCCAAGGGCGCAAAGGTCCGCTTCAGCGGCGGCGAGCGCACTGTCATCGACGGTCCGTTCACCGAGGCTAAGGAGATCGTCGCCGGCTACTGGATCTGGGAGTGTGCGTCGCACGAGGAGGCGATCGAGTGGCTCAAGCGAGCGCCGTTCGACGGCGGCGTCGAGATCGAGCTACGCCAGATCTTTGAGACTGAGGACTTCGGCGAGCAGCTGACGCCAGAGCTGCGCGAGGCCAACGAGCGGCTGCGTGAGCAGGCCGCCCGGAGTTGAGCGCTTGACGTTGTCTGCCACTCATCGTGCGATCGACGCCGTCTGGCGGATCGAGTCGGCCCGGCTGATAGCCGGGCTGACTCGCATCGTGCGCGACGTGGCGGTGGCCGAGGACCTGGCCCAGGACGCACTCGTGGCCGCGCTCGAGCAGTGGCCTGAGTCGGGC
This sequence comes from uncultured Solirubrobacterales bacterium, assembly GCA_963731565.1. Taxonomy (GTDB): domain Bacteria; phylum Actinomycetota; class Thermoleophilia; order Solirubrobacterales; family Solirubrobacteraceae; genus Palsa-744. The sequence continues at coordinate 1,536,041 of CAVSWG010000001.1, read as the reverse complement.
ATCCCGGAGGTGCCGGGCGCATGGCTGATGGCCACCGCCAAGCGCCGCGGCATCGACGCGTTGCGCCGGCGCGTCGCGCTCGAGCGCAAGCAGGGGCTGATCGGGCGCGAGCTTGAAATCCTCCAGCAGCTCGATCAGCCCGACCTCACCGCGCAGGTCGACGAAGTGCAGGACGATGTGCTGCGCCTGATCTTCATGACGTGCCACCCGGTCTTGTCCCAGGATGCGCGCGTCGCGCTTACGCTGCGCCTGCTGGGCGGCCTGTCGACGCCGGAGATCGCGCGAGCGTTCCTTGTCTCCGAAGGGACGGTCGCGCAACGTATCGTCCGCGCCAAGCGCACGCTCTCCGAGGCGCATGTGCCATTTGAGGTCCCCGGTCGCGATGAGCTGACCGAGCGTCTGTCGGCGGTGCTCGAGGTGATCTACTTGGTGTTCAACGAGGGTTACGTGGCAACGGCCGGCGAGCAATGGACTCGGCCGGCACTGTGCGCGGACGCCCTGCGCCTCGGAAGGATCCTGGCCGCGCTGATGCCACGCGAGCCTGAGGCACACGGCTTGCTGGCCCTGATGGAGCTCCAGGCCTCGCGGCTACGGGCGCGAGTCGGGCCGCGTGGCGAGCCGGTGCTGCTGGCCGATCAGGACCGAGCGCGCTGGGACTACTTGCTCGTGCAGCGCGGTCTTGCCGGGCTGCGACGAGCCGAGGAGCTCAGCGGCGCACTAGGGCCTTATACGTTGCAGGCCGCGATCGCCGCCTGCCATGCACGGGCCCGAAGCGTCGAGGAGACCGACTGGCCGCGGGTCGTCGCGCTGTACGACGGCTTGGCGGCGCTCACCGGCTCCCCGGTCGTGGAGCTCAACCGCGCCGTGGCGGTGACGATGGCCTTCGGCCCTGAGGCCGGACTGGATCTCGTCGATTCGCTCGCAGATGAGCCTGCGTTGCGCAACTATCACCTACTGGCAGGCGTGCGCGGCGACATCCTCATGCGCCTGGGGCGACTGGTGGAAGCGCGCGAGGAGTTCGCTCGCGCAGCCGACCTATGCGACAACGAGCGCGAGCGCGAGCTGCTGCTCTCGCGCGCGCTCACTTGCGACGCATAAGAACCCAGGGAGCCGATCAAGGCTCGGTAGTGGTGAGGCTAGCCCGTCGCCGGTACGGTTGGTTCTCGTCCCTGCTCGCCCACGATCATGCGGAGGCGCACATGGCGACCGAGACCAATGACGTCACCGCTTTTTATCTCCGTCTCGTGAATCCGACGACCGTCGATGAAGGTTCCATTGTGTGAGTCGAGGTCGCGCACGATCCAGCGCTCTCCTTCTTGGCGCAGCTCGGCGTGATGACCACTTACGGTGCGTGACCTCACTCGTCCCGCCACGAGCTTTGGCGAACGTCCGAGCACGATGCCATCGGATGGCACGTCGATCGGATCGCTGTGCGCCTCTGTCCCAAGCGGCCAAAGACGCACCTCGACAGCCGCGACGGAGAAGGTCTCGCCAATCGTCTTTGCGAGGGTTGTCGGTACCTCCCACTTCGCCCCGAAATTGGTCCTAGCCGGACGTGCTTTCACCTCCTGTGCATTCACGACCTCGTGCTGAATGTTGGCTGCGGCGATGGCCGTCAAGTAAGGGTGCCCAACGGCGACCCGCTCGTCTGTGATCACCCCCTTGATGCGCACAGGCGCACCCACCACGATTCGGTGACGCCCGGCATTGTCACGTAGAGCCTCGTTGAGATCCGCCTCGACAGCAGGAATCGACCGGGCCAGCACCGCGGCGTCCTCGGAGGAGGCCGTAATCGTCCACTGCTGGCCGTCGACATGGTGCCTGCGTGTCCACCACGTACGCTGAGCTCTGTCGATGACCGAGCTGTAGAGTGCCGCGATCAAGGGACCTAGCTCCCCGGGCCGACCGACACTACGACTCGCCACGAGCGAGTTGACAAGCGCTCTCAGCACCGGGACGCCGGCCACGATCCGGCTCCTGTTGTAGAACAGCCAGCAGATCGCCCCAAAGACGAGTAGCAAAACTATCGTTTTCATTTCCGTTCTCCTTGTGTCTGCACCAGATGCATGTCTAACCAGTGGCCGCGGGAGAGTCGTCGTCGGTTGGGTCTTCTGCGACCTCGCCCGGCCCTCCTCGGTGAGGACCGTCATCTGCGGCGAATGCGCGGAAGGCTGCATCGCCGTCGTCGTCCGTTGCAGTGACGGCCGGCTCACCTGGTGGGTAGAGGAGACGCTCCCGATTGCTTTCCTCCGGAGATTCCGCCATCCTCGCTCGAATACCCTCAGGCTCATATCCGGGACCAACGCCGATCTCGGAGCCGGTCCTGCGAATTTCGAGATCCAGCAGATCCAACATGCTCTTCAGCTGGGTCTCTGCCCAATGGAGAGGATTCACTCCCTGTGGAGCACGGCGAGCCCTGTCGTAGGCCATGAGCCGCCGAACGAGAGCCGAAAGCTCAGGCGGGATGGCAGGCTGCCAGAACAACAGATGATCCCACGGCGTGGGCGTATCCTGCCTCCGGCGAACGAGCGACGCGATGTCGGCTGCGCCGGCTTCTGAGCCCAGCTCGGCATAGAGCGGCGGCTCTCCAACGACGAGCCACCAGATCAAGCACCCGAGGCCGAAGAGGTCGTCGCGTGGGTCGGCCGTGGTTGCGTGGTAGGCCTGCGGAGCGGCAAACCAGAGAGTCCCCCCGGGACTGAGATCGAGCGCCGACTCCATCAGGCTGTCGATCCGAGACAATCCCCAGTCAGTGACCTGTACACGGGGCACGGGAAAGGCAGGGCCATAGTCCTGGCGCTGCTCTACGCGGATGACCAAGACATTTCCCGGCTTGACATCCCGATGGACGAGCTGCCGAGCTGTATAGGCCACATTCAGGGCAGCGGCGACTTGGCCCGCGACCATCATCACCTCACGTGCCGACCGTCGAGGTCGGGTCCGGTAGAAGGAGGCCAAAGACCCATGCTCGGCAAGTGGGGTCGCGAGCCAGATGGCTCCCTCGGAGGGCTCAACCACCTTGTCGACGACCGGCACTATGAAGGCACTGCTGGGGAGCTGGCCGACGTTCCGCAGCTCGCGACGAGCGCGCTCCCTAACGATGTCGCCGATCTCTGTCGCCTGTGCCTTCGGCAAGTACATGAACTTGATGACCACGCGCTCAGAGGCGCCCACCTCGATCGCCTCAAAGACCACCGAGTGCCCTCCCTGGCGTCCAGCAGGAAGACGTTCGACCAACTGCCAACGTCGCTCACCTGTGACGATCGCTCCCGGCACCAGCTCGATGAGCTCGAATTCCTCTCCGGGACCAGGCCGTTGCGGGAACCGCTGCAACGGCGGAGGAGAATTGACAACGGGCTGATCTTTATTTGACCGCCGCCGGTCGGACCCGAATGGAGCGCCACGGTCGGAGCGTCTGCGGTCCAGTTGCGCCAGAAGTGCATCCTGGGCTATCAGACCGATCCTCTTTTGGACCTTGGGATCCTTCACTCCCTTGGAAATTTGTTCCTTCAGCGCACGACTAGCCGTCTTGTATGCGAGGACGGTGGCGTCCACGGCGGACATGAAACGTCGGTTGAACGGTTGGGTCGCCGCCACGTCGCCCTGCCACAGCAGCCTGATTCTCAAAGCCTGCCGGCGCTCATAGAGCGAGTTCTTCCCAGCAACCTTGTAGAGGAGCGCGGCTAGATCCAGAGCAAGGAGCACAAGGGTCATGGGCCCGAACAGAAGTAGACCCTCGGGATGACCGCCGAGATAGGCATACAGCGCCAAGGTGTCGCTCAGGCCCCCACGGTCCCGTTCGATCGTTTGTTCAGCCTTCCGCTTGGCTTCGTCCATCCGCTGCCGAATGCCAGAAATCGCGTGCCCAATTGTATGTACTTCACCGTTCAACTCGCTCTGCGCCACTTCGAGCCTGGCCTGCGCCTGATCCCGGCTGCGCAGGAAGAAATGACATTCTTTGCCGCAACCAGGCTCACCGGTGGCATCAGCGCCGTGAAGCGAGGCGATCGCCTCGCTGTTGTAGCGCGCCACCTGCCCTCTGAGGTTTTTGACGTTGGCCTTGGCGGAAGTCAAATCGCCTTCTTGGCGTTTGATTTCGGCGTCCCCCAAAGCGATCGGCCCACTGGGGCTCGAGAGCATGTGCTTCTTTTCCCGCGTGTGTTCTTCCTGAAGCTGCCCATTTATCTGGTTGTGAAATACCGCGGCGTTTAGCTGCTCAGTCACAACAACAGCCATCAGCACCGCGAGGAGGACGCGACCCATCAGCAGTGTCTTGCGAGGAGCAAGAACCGGGTTGGCGTGCACTCGTAGAAGCCTCTGAGCCGAATCCTCAGAGCCTTCTCCATGCACGCCGATCAGCTCCATGTTCGCGTTCGTGGTCCCAAGGATTCCACGATCGAAGCTCACCACGCCGCCGGCTACAAGCACCGCACCGACAACGCATGGGACCGGCGATCCCGAGATGACACCGCGCATAAATGCGTAGGTTCCCACGCTTGCGTAGGTGAAGTACAGGACGAGCGCCGTGGCAATTCGGGTCCAGCGCGACCGATCGGCGTGGCAGGCGATGTCGGCAGGATCTCCGTTCGCGAATCGATAAATGAGCTTGCGCACACCAGAGCATGGCAGCGGCGGACTGAGCTGGCCAGCTGGTTCAGATGGTGCATGCATCGCTCCCGTGTCACCGCGATGCGACATGGAGCGAGAACGTCGAAACGTGCGTCGGGGGGCACCGCTATGGTTCCGCATCGCAATCTGCTCCTCTTATCCAGGATGGATTGTGTCCAGCGGAGGGTCGATCTCGCGAGGATCGACCCTCCTGCACTTCCGATGGTCAGGCGTAGCGACCATCTGCGTGTAACAAACTTGTAAATACCGGTCGCTCGATGCAGCGACCCTCTTTCGATGCCGGCCTCGACCTATCTACCCTCTCCCGCCCTCCGCGACCCTCCGAAGGCCGATCCGCTCCCTCGCCGTGTGGGGCGCAGAATGGCACATGCGACTTCATTTGCATAGAGGCCAAAGCTAGATAGCCCGACTCCACTCCTACCAAAATCAATTGGGTCAATCGAACCACGATCCACGGCGTTTTTGTGCACGGCATGCCCGCCTCGCGCATGAGGTGGACCAGTGATTCGTGAATTCCTCTCGCGTCGAGACGATGCCGGTTGGATGGCGCCTCGACGGAACACCTCCACCCTACTCAGAGCGGCAGTCCTCGATCAATGCCTCCCTGGAGGCCCGCCTACCGACCGGTCGGAGCATGTTGAGCTCAAGCCATGATCGAATGGACCGAACTAGCCGCCATTCGCGGCTTTCCGATGAGCTATATGATCGCGATCAGTGCAGGGGGGAGATAACAACCTAGACACCATTGACGAGCGCCTTCTTGCTTTGCTCGCGGAGGACGCTCGCATGAGCGGCACAGACCTTGGAGAGGAAGTCGGACTATCGGGCTCCGCGGTGCGTCGGCGCCTGAAACGCCTCGAAGGCGGCCCGATTCTCAAGTACACGATCGTGCGAGACCACGGGAAGCGAGGACCGTCGGCCGAAGCATACGTCGAGTTGACCTTCGTTGCCCGTACTGATGCTCAGGCGTTCGTCGCGAAGGTCACTGAGATGCCCGAGGTACGAGAGGCCGCCCAAATCGCCGGGCGACCAGACGCACTCCTACGAGTACGAGCCGAGAGCAACGCCCGCATCGGGGCCCTCATCAACGAGATACGCGACTTTCCCGAGGTAGACAACACCAAGACATTGGCAGTGCTTCATCGTCGGCGCCATGTTTGGGGCGGACGCGAAGCGATACAAGAGTCGTGAGGTAGGCCACCCGCTGCCCGATCAGGCGGCCGGCGCCGGCTGCATCACCGTGAAGGAGGCTCCCTGAGGATCGATCAGGCCAGCGAAGCGGCCGATCGGCATGTCCATCGGCCCGTTCGTGACGGTCGCTCCGAGCTCACGAGCCTTGGCGACGATGGCGTCGCAGTCGGCAACCGCGAAGACCACGCCCCAGTGCGGCGGGATCTCGGCCGGGAAGTACTCGTCGCTCATCTGCATCATGCCGCCGACCTGTTTCCCGTCCAGCTCCCAAACGGTGTAGGTCGTCGGCGCGCCCTCGAACGCGGGGGGACGCCCCTGCCAACCGAAGACTGACGAGTAGAAAGCCTTGTCTGTGTCGGCGTCGCGGGTGAGCACCTCGTTCCAGCAGAGCGAGCCCGGCTCGTTGACGAGGTCAGCGCCGGTGAAGCTCTTTGGCTGCCACACGCCGAACACGGCACCGGTGGGATCGACGAAGACGGCCATCCGCCCGATGTCCATCACGTCCATCGGCTCCACCATCACGCTGCCGCCTGCCGCCTTGACCTTGGCGGCGGTCTCCTCGGCGTCGGCGACGCTGACATAGGTGGCCCACACCGTCGGCTGCCCCTCCTGCATGTGGCCCATCAGGCCGGCGACGCTCTTGTCCTGTAGCTGGAACATGCGGTATCCCCCGCTCTCCTCACCTCCCGCCTCGGTGGTCCCCCAGCCCATCAGCTCGCCATAGAACTTCGCGGCGGCGTCAGTGTCAGGCGAGGACAGTTCAACCCACGACGGGGTGCCTGGTGCGTAGTCGGGCATGGTTTCTCCTTTTGCGGACGGGACTTCATACGAGAGTGGCAGATTGACGCTTGCAATGCACATCCTGCTCCAGAAAGCGGGGGATCGTGTGGCCATGCGGTAAATGGGCGTGCTCGCCAATGCATGTCTTACCGGTTCAATTCATGTCTTCCCGGTCGGCACGAGCGCTATTCGCCGCGATGATGACTGGGGACGACGATGCCAGCCTCGTAGGCAAGTACGACAGCTTGGACGCGGTCGCGCAGGTCAAGCTTGGAAAGTACCCGAGCCACGTGTGTCTTGACCGTCGTAGAGGAGACGACCAATTGCTCGGCGATCTCAGCATTGGAGAGGCCGCGGGCGATCAGTCCGAGAATCTCAAGCTCGCGCGCAGTGAGCTCCTCGAGCCCTGGCGGTGACTCGGGCGTCAGCGGACGCACGCGGACGAAGGACTCGATCAGGCGGCGGGTGACCGATGGGGAAAGCAACGAGTCGCCCTCGGCGACGACACGGATCCCGGCCACGAGCTGCTCCGGCGGGACGTCCTTGAGCAGGAACCCACTGGCGCCGGCATGGAGCGCGTCGAAGACGTACTCGTCGAGGTCGAAAGTGGTCAGCATCAGCACGCGTGGTGGCTGGCGACTGCCGGCGATGATCCGCCGCGTGGCCTCGAGGCCATCCATCTTTGGCATGCGGATGTCCATCAGCACGATCTCGGGTTGAGAGCGGCGCGCGGCTTGGACGGCCTCCTCCCCATCCTTGGCCTCGGCGAGCACACGCAGGTCCTGCTCTGCCTCGAGGATCATCCGAAAGCCCGCCCGCACAAGCGCCTGGTCATCGGCGATCAGGATGCCGATGCTCATGCCGGGACCGTCGCTGGCGCCGCGGCAAGCGGCAGCCTGGCTTGCAAAGCGAACCCGTCACCCTCGGTGGGCACAGCGCGCAGACTGCCGTCGTACAGGGCGAGGCGCTCGGATATGCCGTGCAGCTCCCGCTCGAGCTCGGGCATAGGACCATCGCCGCGGACGTCGAGCTCGAGCCGCCCCGTGCCATAGCGCACGGTGACCGTCACATGGCTGCTGCGATGGTGGGCGGCGCTGAGCAGCGCCGCCTCGATCACCCGGTAGCCGACCAGGTCAAGGCCGGGCGTGAGGTCGATCGGCTCACCCTCGGTGCACAGCTCGCAAGCCAGGCCAGCTTGACGAATCGAGTCGAGCAGGCTCGCGAGCTGGTCGAGCCCGGGTTGAGGGGCAAGCGCGCGCTGGTCCTCGTCCTTGCGCAGCACCCCAAGCAGGCGGCGCATGTCGGCAAGCGCCTCGCGACCGGTCCGCTCGACAGTCAGGATCGAGTCGCGGGCCCGTGCGGGGTCGCTGCGCAGCAAGCGCCGTGCCCCGCCCGCCTGGATCACCATCGCGCTGACGCTGTGGGCGATGATGTCCTGCAGCTCGCCGCCGATCCGCTCGCGCTCCTGGGCAATCGCGGCACGCTCGTGGCGCTCGTGCTCGAGGGCTGCCTGTGCTGCCAGCTCGCGAAAAGCGGCCGCACGGCGACCGCGCTCGCGGGCCACCCGCCCGACGAACCACGGAGCAGCAAACACCACGATAAGTGCAAACAGCTCGGAGCCGACCGCGCTCGAGGCGTTCGGTTCAGTGAGGAAGACGAAGCCACTGAATGTGACGGCGCCGAGGGCAAGCGCTCGCAAGCCAGCGCGCAAGTCAAGCCACGCGCCGGGACCATAGGCGAGCAGGGCCAAGGCAAGCATTATGCTGATGCCGCTCAAAGCGCCGAGCCCGTTGCCCAGCAGCGCCTGGATCGTCATGACCGCCGCCGCGAAGACAAGCGCGGCGGCCGGCCAGCGACGTCGCACGGCGACCGGCGCGACGAGGAGCGCGGCCGCAACCATGGTCAGCGGCAAATTCGCACCCCGGACGGTGCCGTCAAGCAAGCATTCGAGCTCGATCCCGATCAGGAGCGCGATCGCCACGAGTGCGTCGATGCGTTCGAGATCGACACGGGCCAGGCGCTCGCGCAATGCCCTCACTGGACCTGCTCCTCGCGTAGGGCCCTCATTGGACCTGCTCCTGGACGAGCGGGAGCCGGGCCCGCACGGCGAACCCACGCACCGAGCCGGCGCCGGCCTGGATGCTCCCCCCGTGGAGTGCGGCCCGTTCGCGCATGCCGACGATGCCATGCCCGCCCGCGAAGCCATTCTCGGCAGCCGGACCGCGCCCGTCGTCGATGACCTCGAGCTCGAGCGCATCGCACCCCCAGCGCACGCGCACCTCGGCGCTGGCTGGCCCGGCGTGCTTGATCGCGTTCGTGAGGGCCTCTTGGACGATCCGGTATGCGCACAGATCAAGCGCCGGTGAGAGCGGTGCCGCGGCGCCCTCCACGAGCAGATCGGTGGTGAGGCCCGCCGCGCGCGTGCGTGCGAGCAGGTCTTCGATGTCGGCAAGCCCCGGCTGTGGTGCCAGAGCGCGCGGGTCGCGACCGCCGTCAAGCGCGCCCAGGAGCCTGCGCATCTCAGCCAAGGCCTCGCGCCCGGCGCGCTCGACCGAGCGCAGCGAGGCATCTGCTCGGTCCGGCTCGGAGTCCATCACCGTGCGCGCGCCCCCGGCCTGGATCACCATTACCGACACGCTGTGGGCGATCACGTCGTGCAGCTCACGCGCGATCCTTGCCCGCTCACCGCTAGCTGCTGTGCTGGCGCGCTGCTCGCGCACCGCGTCGAGTTGCTCGGCGCGCTCGCGATGTGCCCGTTCACGGGCGCCGTGCTCGCGCAAGAACCGACCGGTGCCCCACGGCAGCAGCACCAGGAAAGTGCCCGTGAAAAGGAAGTCGGAGAATTTCCCCGTCTCGATCATGACGCTGAGGCAAGCTCCCACCAGCACAACCACCAACGCCAGGCGAGCACGCCGGGCGCCCAGGAAAGCCCCGGCGCCGTAGAAGACCAGGATCAACGCCAGGATCGCGCTCGGATTGCTCTGGGTCAGCCTGCCGCCGGCGGCATCCTGTGCCGCTACCGCGACGAAGACCACGAGCAGCACGGCGAAGGGCCAGCGGCGGCGGACCATCACCGCCGCGGAGATCGCCACCGCCGCGAGCGCCTCGGCCACCCGATGAGGGACGCGTGCGCCGAGCCAGATCTGAAGCTCCATCACAAGCAGCAACACCAGCCCCACCAGCTCGTCGACCCGCACCGGATCGAAGCGAGGGAAACGGCCGGAGGGGCCGCGCGCGCGGAAGAGCATGTCCGCAAAAGTAGCGCCGCGCTGGGACTCGGGCGTCCTCACCGAGGACGATCCGCCCTCGTCCTCGAGGAGGAGACGACCGCTCCGCCAGACCATCCCGGCGAACTAGCCACGATCGACCGGCCGGCCGACGACAGAACGCGCCCGTCGACGTACGTTGCCTGCAACAACTACCGAACCAGGTGGCCTTCAGAAAGGAAGACCCCATGCCCAATCGTCGCATTGCCGCGCTCCCCTCCTTCCCCAACAGCCGGGTGTCTAGAGTCATCGCGGTCGCGGCGACGCTGGCCGTCGGGCTGGTGGCCGCGGGTTGTGGCAGCGCCAGCAAAACCACTAGTGCCTCCACGACAGCGGCGCTCTCCAAGCCAGAATTCCTGTCACAGGGTAACGCGGTCTGCGAACAAGGCAACCAGACCCTCACCGCCGCCGAAAAGGCACTCGGCAAGCAGCCCAGTGAAGCGAAGTTCAAGGCCTACGTGGCAGACACGTTCGCTCCGACCGTCCAGAAGCAGATCGACGGGATACGAGCCCTCGCCGCACCAACCGGCGATCAGGCCAATATCACCAACATGCTCAACCTAGCCCAAACAGAACTCAACCAGGTGAAGGGCAACCCGGCAGTGCTCAACGAAAAAACCTTCGTCAACTTCGCCAAGCTGGCACACCCATACGGGCTAACAGCTTGCGCCCCTAACCAGTAACTACCAGTTCATGTCTTCCCGGTCGGCGCATGCGCCGACCGGCGACGGCGCACATGTGCGCCGTCGTTCGGGGCGCGCATGCGCGCCCCGAACGCAGGGCCGCATGCGGCCCTGCGTTCCGACCCGTACATGTACGGGTCGGCCCCCCGGCACATGTGCCGGGGGGACCCGATTGACGAGATCAGTGGCGATCCACGCCTGGGAGCACCTGGGTGCCTTCGATCTGGACCGCTTCGAGCGCGTCCGGATCGAGCCCGAGCAGGTCGAGGATCGTGGGCGCGATCTGGGTCGTCTCGACCCACGGGCGGTACGTGCCAGGCTGCACCGCTCCCGGCGCGTAGACGACGATCGGCACGTCACGGTCGGCCGGGTTGGCGCCACCGTGCTCGGCGACCTTGCTGCCACCGGTGTAGATCACACCGACTTGCACCACACCCCACACGTCGGGGTGGCGCGGATCGCTGCGCGGCACGCCGAAGTATTTCGCGGCGTCCTTGCCAGCGAAGATTTCGGTCAAGCCCGAGTGCGCCAAAGTGCGCGTGCTGCCGTCATAGGCGACGCCCGTCGCCGCGTGGTTCCACAGGTATTCCTTGACGAAATTGGCGGCTTCCTGGGAAGTGTTGGACAGGTAGCTCTGCCACGCGTCGTCGTCGGTCCCAGCCACGATCAGGGCACCCGACCCAGGGTGAGCTGCTTCCCAGGCGGCGTTGATCGCTTCGATGATCGGGCCGTCCTTGATTTTGACCAAGGAGTCCGGGTCTTGGGGCGACTGGCCGTGCTTGGCCGAGACGATGATGGCCGTCGAGTCCGCGAGACCCTGCGCTTGGATCTCTTCGCTCATCGCCTGCAGCTTCGCGTTGATGTAGTCGAGCGCACGCTGGAGCAACGGCCCCGGCGTGTTGGTGCCGGGCAGGTATCCGCCGCTGAGACCATCGGATGTGTGCAGCTTCTCCGCGGTCGAGACGGTCTGGAAGTTCATCCCGAAGATCCCCGGCACGCCGACCTTTGTCTTGCGACTGTGGTCGAAGCCATCGATCTCGTTGAGCACGGCTTGGACCTTGTAGGAGTCGTACTGCATCGTCGCGGCGTTGTCTTCGGTCCAGCCGATTTCACCCGGATACGGTTTGCCGCCCGGTTCGAGCGCGATCGAGTCGATCTCGGGTGTGAACAGGTCATCGATGCTGTTGCCCGCCGGGCCCTCCAGGGCTTCGTAAGCGGGGTGCTTGTCCGACCACGCGGTCCGCAAGCCATGATTGTGAGCCACTTCGAAGATCGTGTTGACCTCGAGATATTCGTGGGGGTAGATCGGCTTGCAGGTCTGCGGATTGACGGGCAGTGTGGCTGGATTGATCAGCGACTGCGGCTGTGCGGTCATTTCGAGGATGCTTTCCGGCAGGCCGGTGAGACCCTCACCCGCGTCGAGGGCGCCCGCGTTGATGTCGTCCGGCGAGTCGTAGATGACTTCGCCGCCGGTCGGCTGACCGTGGCAGGAGGTCGTTCCCGCGGGCAGCACGGCGTGGCTGTACTCGTCGTCGTAGTACACGCCGGTCGTACGCGGGTTGCCACCGGTGACCTGGGCGGTCATGCCCGGGAACGAGTCAGATGGAATCGGCGTCTGCGCCTGTGAGTACTCAGCACCGCCGCCGACGAGCTTGGACAGCTCTGAGCTGGGATGGTTAGCGACATACCATTCGAGGTCCGACTGGTGCAGGCCGTCGACCGAGATCAGCAGCACGTGGGAGATGGAATTCCCGTGATGGTGTCCGTGATCTCCAGACCCTCCCCCATGGCCACCAGAATGTTTTCCTCGGTGATCCCCAGGCCGTTGTCCATGGTCCCCGGAGCGTCGTCCGTGGTCCATGAAACGTCCTTTTTGGTCGCTGGACTGCCGTCCATGACCTCCCGATGGATCTGCGAAGACCACCGCCACGGGCGCTCCAACCGCGATGGCCCCGACGGCAAGCGCAATGCCTGCGCCGCGGTGCATTCCTCCGAACATGAATCTCTCCTCGCTTGCGGGTGAGCAGTTTCATGCAGTACTAGCCGGACACCCTCGCGTCGAGGTTGCCGAGCTGTGGCGATCGTGTGGCCATGCTGTTAACGGCCGCCTCGGCTCGCTCTCTCGGAGTGGATTTTTTCAAGGCCGGGCTTGCCACATCGATGCTCTATGCAGAACGCGACCCGTTGAGGCGTGTATTCCACGCTCGTTCGATCTGTTGCATGAGTGCTGGGTAAACAATCCAATACCGGAACGGCTTGATGAGCGCCATGTATCCCTTCCCGAGCGGGCCGCGTGGCTTGACGTAAACGGCCATCTGTCCTTGGTAGCGGCCTTCGCCCTGATCGACCCAAGCTAGGTGCATCACGCCGTGCACGGTCTGGTTGGAGATCTCCGCGGCAAACTCGACGTCGGTGCGATAGAGCGGCGCGAAAGGCAGTGAGTCGAAATGCAGATCCGCCACCGTGCCCAGCAGATCGTCTGGTAGTCGGTCGGTCAGTGAGGTTTCGTTGTTATCTGGAATCGGCAGCTTGACTGCGACATCATCCCTGCCGCTGTCGATCGGAGCCGAAATCCTGCCGAGGCCGAACCAACTGCCGATGCGATCGCGGACACCCCACAGGACGCGAGTTGGGAGGGATTCTGCCTTGGCCGGATCGAAGGAGACAGCCATCTCAATAGCCGTCTGGAAGTCCTCGATACCACCGTTCACGGCGGGAAGGGTCCAGACATCCTCCAGAGTGAAGTCTGGCACGATCGCGCGGATACGCCAGGGGCGTGATTCGTGTGCTGCGTTCGGAAGTCTCATGCTGATCCTCGATCCATACGACGCCGTATGGATGTTAGCCGGCGCACTTGCGCCTGTCAAGACGGTGCCGTATAGATATGCCGATGGCCAATGTTCGAACTCCACGCAGCGCATGGGTCCACGCTGCGCTGCAGGCCCTGGCGACAGGAGGGCCAGATGCCGTGCGAGTCGAGGCGCTGGCCGCGTGCTTGGGGGTGTCCAAGGGTGGCTTCTACTGGCACTTCGCGAATCGCCAGGCGCTACTTCAGGACATGCTCGACACCTGGGAGAAGGCCGTGGTGGAGGACGTCATCGCAACCGTTGAGAGTCAGCCCGCCGATCCACGAGCCAAGTTGCAGCAACTCTTCGAGCTTGCCTCCGAACTAGCCTCGTCGCCCGACGGACTTGCTGTAGAGCTGGCACTTCGGGACTGGTCGCGCCGCGACAGTGACGTCGCTGAGCGAGTGCGCCGGGTCGACAACCGACGCATGGCGTATATGCGCTCACTGTTTGGGCAGCTCTGCGCGGATGCGAACGATGTCGAGGCCCGCTGCATGCTGGCCTTCTCGTTGTTCATCGGCAGCTCCTTCATTGCTGCGCAGCACGGCGACAAGACACGGGCCCAGGTGGTGCAGCTCGCGCTCGATCGACTGCTCAGCGAGTCATGGGACTGACATGGCCCGCCACACCGACAATGCTATGGCGCGGGATAGGAATGTGCACGTGAATCCTCGAGAGCATCCGGTACTCGTCTACGACGGGGATTGCGCATTTTGTAGGAGGTGTGCGCGCGCCTTGGAAAGGATCGAGCCAGATGCAGAGATCACTGCGTGGCAGCTCACCGATCTGGCTGAGCTAGGAATAACCGAGGAACAGGCGACCGATGCCGTGCAATTGGTTCAGATCGACGGCACGGTGCGCTCGGGACATGAGGCGATCGCCGCGATCCTGAGCACCGCTGGAGGGACCTGGAAGATCATCGGCCGCACGATCCTCCTGCCATGGATCTCGCCGATTGCGGCAAAGGTCTACCGACTAGTCGCGGACAACCGGAGCCGGCTGCCCGGAGGTACGCCTGCTTGCGCGGTTACCGATGAAGATCACAACGGCCCGGCAGCCTAGCCGAGTTGAACTTGCCGTCCGAGCTGTCAAGCGTCGGGTGTCCAACCAGAGAGCCCATCCAATGCCGTTGCTAGGGAGCTAGCGGAGCGATTCGGGCTACTCCTGAGAGTCGGCCACAGGCTCCCAACTACAACCGCCACAGAACTTGCGAGCGCAAGCCAGATGCCCCACCTGAGTGACAGCGAGAACACTTCTCCCAGGAGCGCTGGGCGCTCAATCATCCGAAACAGGACAAGGACAGCCGCCAAGAGCCCGACAAACGCGATCTGACTGCCGCCCGTCTGGATTGGTCCTGAGGCCCCCGCGAGGCGCAGCAGCGCCACGAGGAAGGCAATCGCAGCGAGTAGTAGCAGTATCACGTTGAGGTATTTCAACTCCTGGTGTGCACTGAGTGTGGTGAGCTGATGGCCGGTGAATGCACCGAACCCAAGGCCAATGGCTTTCGCCTGGGTCTGAAAGGTGGCGTTTCCGTACTGCTGCGCCACATTGTTGAGCGTCTGCTGGGCGGAGGCCGCTCCGCTGGCTGTCAGAGTGACCCCGTACCAAGGCAGGAAGACCGACACCGCGAGCAGCGCCGCGCCGATGGCGGAGATGAGAGACCCCAGCCGTAGGTGATCTTCGCCCATGGTAGGCGTTGGATCGGCCGCGCGGCGGCCGAGCTTGAGCAAGCGACTGCGCGGGAGGCAATAAGTTTTCCGCTGGGACGGTCTATAGATGAGATATCGAGTCCTCAGCCGAAGGAAAGGACGCATCGCCATGTTGCAGAAGATCATCCCCAACCTGTGGTTCGACACCGAAGCCGAGGAGGCCGCTGCCTTCTACACCTCCATCTTCGAGAAGTCGCGCATCGTGAACGTCACGCGCTACACCGAGGCCGGGCCGCGAGAGGCCGGGACGGTTATGACCGTGGAGTTCGAGCTGGAGGGCCAGCGGTTCGTCGGCATCAACGGCGGCCCCAAGTTCAAGTTCGACGAGGCCGTCTCATTCCAGATCGACTGCGAGACCCAGCAGGACGTCGACTACTACTGGGAGCGGCTGTCCACGGGCGGCGAGGAGGGCCCGTGCGGCTGGCTGAAGGACAAGTACGGCCTCTCCTGGCAGGTGGTACCCAGCGGGATGGAGGAGCTATTCACCGATCCTGATCCCGAGCGGACCAAGCGCGCGATGCAGGCGATGCTCAAGATGAGCAAGCTCGACATAGCTGCGCTGCGCAAGGCCGCCGACGAAGTCCCGGCGAGCTGACCGCGGCGTGGAGCCGCGGTCGGGCCCACGGCTGTCGCGGCCTCGCTCACGGCGTTGGGCGGGAAGCGCCTCGGGCCGCGGGTGATCGGTCAGGCGGGGTGCGCCTCGGGCCGCGGGTGATCGGTCAGGCGGGGTGCGCCTCGGGCTGCGGCCGGGAGGTGTCCGGCGGAAGTCCCCTCCCGTCCCCGGGGCCGACGTGGGGCAGCCACTCCAGCCACCTTGGCAGGTACCAGTTCCAGTCGCCGAGCAGCTTCATGGTCGCCGGCAGCAGGACGCCGCGCACGAGCGTAGCGTCGAGCAGGACCGCCACCGCCAGGCCGATGCCGAGCTGCTTGAAGATGAGCAGCGACAAGGTCGCGAAGATCGCGAACACGGACACCATCACCACCGCGGCGCTCGTGACCACTCCAGCGGTGCTCTTGATGCCGTGCGCCACTGCCTCTTCGGTGGATCTGCCCCGGTCGAAGGCCTCGCGAATGCGCGAGAGGATGAAGACGTGATAGTCCATCGACAGGCCAAACAGCACCACGAACAGGAACAGCGGCATCCATGACGTGATGGACCCGGTCGACTTGAAGTCGAGTAGCGATTCGAGGTGGCCGTACTGGAAGATCCACACGAGCACTCCGTAGGCAGCCCCGACCGAAAGCAGGTTGAGGACGATCGCCTTGATCGGGATGACGAGCGAGCGGAACGTGACCAGCAGCAACAGGAACGCCGCCGAGAGCACGAACGCGAAGACCAGCGGCGCGTGTGACTTCATCGTGTCGTTGAAGTCCTTTGAGCTGGCCGTCTGACCTGTCACCTCGGCTGTGGCGTCGGGAACCGACCCCACGGTGGCGGGGATCAGGGTGTCGCGAAGCTGGGCCAATGCCGCGCCTGAGGCCGAGTCGCTGCCATCGCCTACCACCGGGATGTCCACCTCGGCGACGGTGTGCGCCGAGTTGACCTTGAGCGTGCTGGGCTGCTTGAACAACTGGCTCGCCGCGGCACGCGCGCGCAGCGCGCCTATCGCGCGCGCCATTTCAGGCGAGGTCACGTCGCCGGAGCGGATTGCCACCGTAGCTGGGATCGCATCCCCCGGGAACGTGGCTTGGATCTTGTTGTAGGTCTTCACCACCGCTAGGTTCTGTGGCAAGGTTCTCGGGCCAGGGACGGCAAGGCGCAGGCTGAACGCGGGGATCGCGAGCGCCACCAGCACTCCGCCGGCCGCGATCACGGAGACCACAGGGTGGCGCAGGACGGGATTGAGTATCCGTGCCCACAATCCGTTCTCGCCGGCGTTCCAAGGCATCCGCGAGATGATTGGAACCGCTCCATTCTCGACACGATCCCCGAGCCACGCCAGCAGCGCGGGCAACACGGTGAGCGAGCCGACCACCGCCACGGCGACGACGATGATGGTGCCGGTGGCGAACGATTCGAAGGTCGGGGCCCCGGCGAGATACATCCCCGCCATCGCGAGCATCACCGTCAGACCGGAGACGAGCACGGCGCGTCCCGATGTCGCCGCCGCGGCCGCGAGCGCCGCCTCTCCTCTGCTTCCCCGCTCGCGCTCCTCGCGCTCGCGGCGTAGATAGAACATCGAGTAATCCACGCCCACGGCAAGCCCGATCAGCAGGATCACCTCGTTGATCGAGTTATCGACAGGCGAGATGTGGCTGATCAGGGCGACGATGCCGATCGTTCCCATGACAGCGGTGAGCGCGAGCAAGAGCGGAATGCTCGCGGCCACCAGAGCGCCGAAGGTGATTAGCAGGATGATGAGCGTTATCGGCGGTGAGGTGAAGAGGGCCCGCTGAAAGTCTTTGCTGATGACTTCCGTGAGCTGCTTTTCAGCGCTGGCTTCGCCAAACTGCTCGACCGCGAAATCGCGATGAGTGGCCTGCGCCGCGGCGGTGGCCCTCAAGGTCGCGCCAACCCGGTCTTTTGCCTCGCTGTCTGTCCCCGCTATCTCGAAGCGCAGAAGGACTGAGTGCCGGTCAGCTGAGATTCGCGCCCGATTCGCGGCGGCATAAGGGCTTTCGAACGCCCGCGTATAAGGAGTCGCCGCCAGACGGCGCTGGACATCTTCGACGACCGCCCGGAAGGACGGGTCGGTGGCACGCACGCCGGCGCTGTGGATGAGGACTTCCTCGCTGACGTGCTTCGGAAAGGCGTCACGGAGGGCGACGGAGGCGCGCCCGGACTCGCCAACGCCGCTCTGCGCGTTTTCCTGCGTCACGGTCTTCGCGGCGTTCCCGATCTCGAATACCGCAAGCACGCACCCGATCCATCCCCAGATGGCAGTCTTGCGGTGCTGGGCGCTCCACCGACCGGCACGCGCCGCGAGATTCCGATTCTCCTTCACAACATGCCTCGAATCCTTTTTCCGTCACAACATGCCTCGAATCCTTTCCGTCACAACATGCCTCCAGGCCATCCCTAGCAGGCGGGCGGTTCCCCGAACGGGAAGAACGACGTCTTGAAGACGTTCCCGGAAACGCAGCTTCCGTTGGCGGGGTTGTCCAAGTAGACGATGTCGCCGGAACCCTGCGTGCGCGGGTCGGGGCTCTTGCCGTTCTGAATGATCACGTTGCGAGTCACAACTGTGTCATTGGAAGAGCCGAACCCAAACGGGTTTTCGACCACGCCCACGCCCACAGTGTCGTTGTTAACCACGACGTTCCCGCGAATCGTCACGTTATGACCACCCACGTTGAGGATTCCGCTACCCGACGGAAGCAGCTGCAAGTCGTCGAAGGATTCTTCGACGCACCCCGGAGGCGTTCCTGGGGTTTGGCACACCGGCGGGAAGGGATTGGGGCGGTTGTTCTTGTGTACGACGTTGCCTTCGATAAGCGCCGTCTCAGTCGAGGACGTGGGCAGGTTGGGCAGCACGATCACGAAGATGCCGGTCGTGTTGTCACTCAGCAGGTTGTTTCGCACGACCGAGTTGTTGGTGTTCTCCAGCTCGATGCCGAGCTCCCCGCCCACGAGCCGGTTCTTTTCGACGACCGTGTTGTTGTCGACGCCAACGTAGATAGTGGCGTCATTGCCGCCGCCACCGACGTTCTGGCGGATCAGCCCTTCACGCGAGCAGCGCGGGAAGATGCCGTACTCGCCGTTGTTCAGGTAAGCGCCGCCGCTAACCTCGAATTGTTCGACACCGAACAGGAATATGCCCGTGTCCTCTGCGTTGCGGACCGTGAGGCCGCTGATGTTGAAGTTGCTCACACCAATGGGCGGACAAGTGGGACCCGGGTCGAATGTGAGTTGTGTGCCGACGGTGATGCCGTAGGTGTTTCCGGTGGCGTCGATGACCGCCGCTTTGCTGCCTGTGATCGTCAAGTCGTTCGTCTTCACGCTGACTGTCGGGCCGGAATACGTACCCGGACTGACGACGATCGTGTCGCCGGGGTTGGCTTCATCGACGGCCGTCTGGATAGCGCTCGTGCTACCGGTCGGCGCGACGCGGATCTTCCTTGCCTGAGCCGCCTGAGGCAACACGCACCACACGATGGCCGCAAACGCCACCGCGAGTAGCCTGAGCGCGCTCCGCTGGTTGAGGACCATGATTATCTCCTCCATGCGGTTTATCCGCATAGCCCTCGTCCACAGCCATGCGCGGAACTCCGACAAACGCTAGCAGGCGGTCCTGCCCGGTCAAAGGGGCCCGCGCGTGAAGCTCAAGGACGCCCGCGAGCGGGAGATAGACCCTCGAACTCGCCGGACTGACCCTTATCCATAACCCGATCAGTGACATACACGGACGCGATGTGCGGTGTAAAGCGCGACTATGAAATCAATTCCAACAACGGAGGTCAGCATGAGCACCATCGACCAGGAGATCGTCTTGGCCCATTTCATCGTTTCAGATGATGTCGAGCGTTCCCGCCGCTTCTACACCAACGTGCTTGGCGGCAGGACCGTCATCTCAGGCGAGACGAATGACGCGGTGACATACGTAGCGCTAGCCAACAGCTGGATCATCATCAACACCGGAGGAGGTCCGACCGACGACAAGCCGAGCGTCACGCTAGAGACGCCGCCCGACCCAGATCGGGTGAACAGTTTCCTCAACATCCGGGTTGCGGACATCCAGGCGGTGTATGAGGAGTGGAGCGAGCGAGGCGCCAATTTCCTGACACCGCCGAAGCAGCACGAGACCGAGATACGCTGCTACATACGCGATCCTGACGGCTACCTGATCGAGGTGGGCCAAACGACCCTAGCCAGAGGTTGGCGTCCACCGTCTTGATCACATCACCTGTATGGGCGCGTTCAGGAGGGGCGCCCCTGGAGTCGGCAACGCCTCCCCCGCCCCGCAGACAACTCGCTATACCGGGCGCCCGGATTCACACCGAATCTGGGACTTCTGTGGGCGTAATCGCCCGACAACCGGCTAGAGGCGTAAGGGGGAATGGTGTGCAAGTAGACCGCCGGTCGTCGGCGTGCGCCGACGCTAGCGCCCTGCTATGCGCCTGTGAACCGATACTCAGTCTGCCAAGCATCCTTCGAGTCGGTGTGGGCAGTCCAGAAAAGCTCCGCGATATCCTCGATATCCGCGCCGATCGCCTCTATCTCAAGGCCGTCGCTGCGCAGTTCCGAGGCGAGCTGGTCCAGCGTTTCGCTGCGGGAGATGAGTGTGCTACGGAAGCCCTCGCGGCCGAAGCGTCGAACCACGCCAGCGCCGACTCCTGGTCCGGCTCCGATCAGCAGGAGATGATGGGGGTCAACAGGCTCGGGCATATGCCACCTTCGGGTTGAGCTTTCGCCCGGCTGTCAGCCTGGCTCCTGTCCTTGGGTCGAATCACCAGAGGAACGTTTACCAAAGGTCCAAGTGAACCGTCATCACCCGATTACGGTGATTTCGGTCCCGCCTGGCGCGCCGACTAAGCGTCGAGGAAGCGATGGGCGAGCCACGACTCGATATCGCCGAGTGCGGTGCTTGCCATCCTCGTTGGGTGGAGCGTGAAGCCGTGGGGCGACTCCGGGTAGACGCGAACGTCCACCTCACCGCCAGCCGCGGACAACCGGGCCGCCATGACCAAATTGTCCTCAAGCAGGATGTCCAAGCTCCCGACGACGATCAAGACAGGCGGCAAACTTCGCAAGTCCCCGTAAACAGGAGAAATGTCGGGATTCGTACGGTCGGCCACTTGTCCCGCATACGCATGTATGAAGAACTCGTCATCGAGCAGTCGACCCGCAGGCGTCTTTCCACTCATGTCATAGGTACCGAATTGCAGGGCAGCACCAACGAAGCGGTCCGCCACACCCCGGTCGCGGAGCCGCAACAGCGTCGCCATCGCCAGCGTCGCTCCCGCGGATACTCCACCGATCGCCAAGCGCCTGGTTCCAAAGCGAGTCTCGGCCTCCTCCAAGAGCCACAACGCTGCCGTCTCGCAGTCTTCGGACGCCGCAGGCCAGGGATGCTCTGGGGCCAGCCGATAGTCCACGCTCACCACCGCGATCCCGAGAGCGTGAGCAAGGCTGCGATTGTGCGCGTCTCCGCGTGCCGCCAACCCCATATAGAAGCCGCCACCGTGAAAGTCCAGATAGACCCCACGTGCCGTCCCGCTCTCAGGAGCGAGAATCCTCACCGGCACCTGCCGTCCAACGACTTCGGCAACCGCCTCCACAGCCGATGGGCCGGACGAGGCAGCCGAGACGGCTTCTCTGGGCCGCTCCTCCTCCAGCGCCCGCACCTCCTGCAGCCCTTCCGGGGTACTCGGGTCAGGTTGAGAACCGGTGCCGCGGCTCGCAGCCCGCGCAATGTAGAAGGCACGGCTCTCCTCGACGTACACCGCCAACTCCGCGTCAATCAAGCTCTCCAGTCCAACCTGCATGAATCTCCTCGCCAGTGCGCCCTCCGTCCGAGCGCGGCAGTCCAGCACACAGGCCGGACGCTCCGCGCAGAGCCCTGACGCGAAGACGACGGCAGAAAAGGCCGCCGCTGAGAGCGTGACCGGGTGGTCTCGGAGACTCTCTGCGGGTGGCTGTCCTGGGAGCTCGGAACGTGAGACCGCGGGGTCGCCCGCTACACCTCGATCCGTGAGCCCATGATGACGGTCCGCTCGCGCGGCAGGCCGAAGTACTCCGCGGCGTCGGCGGTGATGCGGGAGGTCGCGACAAACAGGCGCTTGCGCCAGCGGCTCAGGCCCGGTGCGTCGCCCACGCGCAGCTCGATAGTAGAGAGGAAGTACGAAGCCTCGTCGACCTCGAGCGGGCACTCCAAGCCCGCAGCGACAGCCAGGCGCAGCACGCCGGGCACGTTCGGCTCATCCATATAGCCAAAGCGCACGCCCACATGGGCGATCCCGTCGTCGGCGTAGCCGAGATCGTCGATCTTGAGGCGATCGTCCAGCGCCACGTGCGGGATCGGCAGCGTCTGGATCGTCAGGATCGCGACGTGCCGGTGCAGGATGTGGTTGTGCTCGACGTTGGCCCGCATCGCCAACGGAGCGCTCTCTGCGTTGCGGTTCAGGAACACTGCGGTGCCGGGTACTCGCTGCAGCTGCGGGCGCCGCTCGTGCAGTTCATCGACGAATGCGCGTAGCGACCCCTCCCGCTTCTCCCTGCGCTCGGTCACCAGCGCGCGGCCGCGCTGCCACGTCGTCAGCACGGTGAACACACTCACGCCGATCAGCAGCGGCAGCCACGCCCCATGCGTGAGCTTCGTCAGGTTCGCTGCAAGGAACAACAGGTCGACGGCGAGGAAGCCGCCGGCGCCAGCGAGCACCAGCCACAGCGGCATCCGCCGCTGGTGGCGGACGATGTAGAAGAACAGCAGCGTCGTGATCGTGATCGTGCCGGTGACCGCCATCCCGAACGCGAACGCCAAGGCAGCCGATGTCTGGAAGGCGAAGACGAGCGTGAGCACCGAGACCATCAGCACCCAGTTGATCCACGGTACATAGATCTGACCGACCGTCTCCTCCGAGGTATGCGCGATCCGCAGGCGCGGCAGATAGCCAAGCTGGACTGCCTGGTGGGCGACCGAGAAGGCGCCGGTGATGACGGCCTGGGAGGCGATCACCGTCGCCGCCGTCGCCAGCAGCACCATCGGCACTCGCCCCCAATGTGGAACTAGCAGGAAGAACGGGCTGCTGATATTCGCGCTCGGGTTCCCGAGCACCAGCGCACCCTGCCCCATGTAGCTCAGGATGCACGCCGGGAACACGAGCATCAGCCACGCTCGCGTGATCGGCGCGCGCCCGAAGTGCCCCATGTCGGCGTAAAGCGCCTCGGCGCCCGTGATCGCGAGCACGACGGCCGCAAGCGAGAAGAACGCGATCGAGAAGTGGCCGAACAGGAAGCTAAGCGCATATGTTGGCGAGAGCGCCTTGAGGATCTCCGGATGGTCAGCGATGCCGGAGATGCCGCACGCGCCGATCGCTACGAACCACACGATCATCACAGGGCCGAACAGGCGACCGACGGCTGCCGTGCCGATCCGCTGGGTCGCGAACAGCACGATGATGATCGCCGCCGTGATCGGCACGATCAGGTGCTCCAGCGACGGCTGCACGATCTTCAGCCCTTCGACGGCCGAGAGCACCGAGATCGCCGGCGTGATCATGCTGTCGCCGAAGAACAGTGACGCGCCAAAGATTCCCAGCGCCGTCAGCGCGAGCTTCGTCCTCACCCCGCCCGGCAGCCCCGGACGCCGGGTCAGCGTGATCAGCGCCATGATGCCGCCCTCGCCGTCGTTGTCGGCGCGCATCACGAGCAGCACATACAAGAGCGTGACGATGATCGTCACCGACCAGAAGATCAGCGAGATAACGCCGTAGACGCTCTCGTTCGATGCGATGACCGGGTGCGGGTCGCCTGGGTTGAAAACCGTCTGGATCGTGTACAGCGGGCTCGTGCCGATGTCGCCGAACACGACACCCAACGCGCCAACGACAAGCGCCGCCTGCGCAGGGCTGCGCGCACTCGCGCTACGGATGTCGGCAGTCCTGCTCACGAGCGCCAGGACGGTACACCCGATCGCGCGACGACGGTCTGCGCAACTCCACTATTGACTTTCCGGCATGAAGACCGCGTGACGATTGCGGCTGGGAGTACAACGATTTCGTTACGACAGGCGCTGACGGACCTAACTCGTGGCAGTTCGCTCCTTGCTCGCCATGAAATGTGGACTTGCGCCGGCGCTACTCAGTGCTACTATCTACCGGTAGTCAATATCACTGAGTAGCTGAAGGAGGTGTTCCGGGTGGGTAAGCAGATGACAGAGATGCTCAAGGGCGTGCTTGAGGGCATTGTCCTCGCGAGCCTGTCCGGCCGACCCGCCTACGGCTACGAGATCACGGCGTGGCTACGGGATCAAGGCTTCTCCGACATCGCCGAGGGCACCATCTATGCGCTGCTCGTGAGGATCGAGCAGCGCGGCCTCGTCGACGTGGAGAAGGTCCCGTCCTCGAAGGGGCCGCCGCGCAAGGTGTATTCCCTCAACGCCCAGGGACGGGAGTACCTCAACGAGTTCTGGGGGACCTGGAGCTTCCTCGCAGAACGACTCGAACAGCTCCATGAAGGAGGCAGTTAGGCGTGTCCACAGGTTGGATCGCGCAGAAGAGGCGCTACCGGCAGTACAAGGCGCGTACGAAGCAGCTTCCGGCCAACTATTACGCGGCAGTCGACGCGCTGGAGCACTACATGTACCTCTTCGGGCCTGGAACAGGAGACGGCGTGCTGTCGATGCTGGGGGGCCTCGTCGAACTCTTCGAGCAGAGCGCGACGAACGAAACCCCGATCCGCGACGTCGTCGGGGAGGACCCCGCGGAGTTCGCCGAGGCTTTTCTCCGTAACTACCCGGAGGGTTCATGGATCACCCGGGAGCGGGAACGGCTGACTACCGCCATCGATCGCGCTGCAGCTAACGAACGCTGAAGAAAGAGAGAATAGACATGCAGATGACAGACAATCTGCTCCAGGCGCCAGCGATCCGCGTGCAGGGGCTGGAGAAGTCGTACAAGGAGCTAGACGTGCTGCGCAGCGTCGACTTCGACGTAGCGCCAGGCAGCATCTTCGCCCTGCTCGGCTCCAACGGGGCGGGCAAGACCACGGTCGTGAAAATCCTGTCCACGTTGCTCAAACTCGACGCGGGAACTGCCAGCGTCAACGGTTTCGATGTCGCCACCCAGGCTGCGGAGGTCCGGGAGTCCATCAGCCTCACTGGGCAGTTCGCGGCCGTCGACGAGATCCTCACCGGGCGAGAGAACCTCGTGCTGGTCGCCAAGCTGCGGCACCCAAGGACCCAGGCACGATCGCGGATGACCTGCTCGCCCGCTTCTCGCTGACCGACGCGGCCGCACGCAAAGTCTCAACGTATTCCGGCGGCATGCGCCGCCGTCTCGACATCGCGATGAGCCTGATCGGCACTCCGCTGATCATCTTCCTCGACGAGCCGACGACCGGTCTGGACCCGGAAGCGCGCATCGAGGTGTGGAACGCCGTGAAGGAGCTTGCCGAGCACGGCACGACGGTGCTGCTGACGACGCAGTACCTGGACGAGGCCGAGCAGCTCGCCGACCGGATCGCGATCCTCCACGAGGGTCGGATCATCGTGAACGGCACTCTCGCCGAGCTCAAGCAACTGCTCCCGCCGGCGACCGTCGAATACGTCGAGAAGCAGCCAACCCTCGAGGACGTCTTCTTCGCCGTCGTCGGCGAAGACCACACCAACACGAACAGCAAGTCGAACAGAAAGTAGAGAACAACGATGTACAAGCACTTCTTCGGCGACACCGCCGCTTTGCTGGGACGTTCCCTGAAGCACATCACGCGCAGCCTGGACACCATCATTACGACCGCGATCATGCCGATCGCCTTCCTGCTGCTGTTCGTCTACGTGTTCGGCGGCGCGGTCAAGCACGGGCCGGGCAGCTATGTGACCTACCTGCTGCCCGGCATTCTGCTCATCACGATCGCCTCCGGTATCTCCTACACCGCGTATCGACTCTTCCTGGATATGAAGGGCGGCATCTTCGAGCGATTCCAGTCCATGCCGATCGCACGGTCCTCCGTGCTGTGGTCACACGTCCTGACCTCGCTGGTCGCCAATCTGATCTCGATCGTGGTCGTCGTGGGCGTCACCCTGCTCATGGGCTTCCGCTCGGGGGCGGGAGTGCTGGCGTGGCTCGCGATCGCCGGCATCCTGATCCTGTTCACCCTGGCGTTGACGTGGATCGCCGTTATCCCTGGCCTGTCCGCAAAGTCCGTAGACGGCGTCGGCGCCTTCTCCTACCCGCTCATCTTCCTGCCATTCATCAGCTCGGCCTTCGTACCCACCCACACCATGCCTGGCCCTGTGCGCACCTTCGCCGAGCACCAGCCGGTGACATCCATCGCCAATGCGATCCGCGACCTGTTCACCCAGCAGCCGGTCGGCTCTGGCATCTGGATCGCACTCGCTTGGGTAGTCGGCATCCTCGTCGTCGCGTACGTCTTCGCCATGACCATCTACCGCCGCAGGATCTCGTAGATGATGCTGTTGCTGGCGCTTTGGTCACAACTACGTCGGCCTGCTGAGCAAGCTCGACCGTCAGCGCTTGCGGGGCGCGATCGGCGAGGTCGATGCCAAGCTCGGCTGTCTAGCAGCACCCGTCCGTGCATTCGGCACCGTCAACGCCGGTCGGCGCGGTGCAGCACGCCTCGCCTCGCCAAGCGTTACGCCCCTCTTTGATCGCAACAGCCGCGATCCCGAGCGCGGTCACCGGATCAGCCCACCACCAACCGAGGAGCGCGTTCAAGCTGAGCCCGACAAGGAGCCCGGCGGACAGGTATGCACAGAGCATCGTCTGTCGGCTCTCGCTCTTGGTCGCCGATGATTCAAGCCCGTCGGCGACTCTCGCCTTCGCCCTAGCCAGCGCGGGCATCGTCGCCAAAGTGAGCGCGGCCAGTCCGATCCCGACCCAACTCACGGCGGGACGATCACCGGCAGCCAGCGAGAGAATCGCCTCGACGGCGACGTAAGCGCTCAGCAGGTAGAAGGACACGGCGATCATCTGCTGCGCCCGGCGCTCGGTAATCGCGCGCGTGCTCGCCAACCGCCACAGCACGACAAGACCCGCCGCTAGCTCGATCACAGAGTCTGCACCGAACCCGACAAGAGCGACTGAGCCGGCGATGACTCCCGCCGCGATGGCAACGCTCGCCTCGATCCCATGCCAGCCGAGCCCGATCCACGCCAGGAGCCTCGCGCGACGAATCAGTCGCGCTCCGGGACTCGTCCGTCCCGGCGAATCGACTCGCAGAAGCGGCAACTCGCCCGACTTAGCGCTCACACCGACACCTCATCGGCAAGCACTACATCGACCAAGGCCCGGCCCCGATCGGTGAGGTCGTACATGACCATCTTGCCGTCGCGGCGGGAGCGCACGAGCCCGGCTGTGCGCAGCGCTCGGACATGATGCGAGACAAGATTCTCGGCGCGCTCGACTATCCAACTCAGGTCACAAACGCACAACTCACCGCCATCGCGCAGCGCTACCGCGAGCGTCAGGCGCGTCGGGTCCGCCAACGCCTTCGCACCGGCCGCAAAGCGTTCAGCGACTTGCTGATCTAGCCGGGCCTGGCGCAGCTTCTCCGCACGCGGCAGGTCCAGACAGAGAAGGTCGCAGCGATCATCTGCCATTGCCTCATCCTAACGCTCATTGCTTTGTATGCTGGGTGCTGTGGACCTACCAATGGCTCCGAGTTGCGCGCTTGACGAGGTCGAGCTGCGCTCCCAGCTAGAGCGCTACCGGCAAGCGGGCCGGAACGCTAGCCTGATCGAGCGGACACCCCGCAGCCTCGTGGCAGACCTCGATGAGGATGTGGACGCCAAGCTAGTCGCGGAGACGGTGGCAATCGAGCGTGAGTGCTGTCCGTTCTTCGCCTTGACCTGGGAGCCGGATCGACGGCGGCTGACCATCTCGGTATCCCAAGCCGCGCACGAGCCTGCCATAGACGCAATCGCGTTCGCCCTGGACCTCCAAGCGTCAGACTGAACAGCGATGCTTACGGCCTTCGGCGCAGCGGCCGCCGGTCGTGTGACCTGTGATCGCCGGCGTAGCCCGGCGGTCGTTGCGGCTGGTCTGCGGTTGCGTCGCGCTAACCGAGCTTCTGTCAGTTGGAGGGTGACAGTGTCCCGAGGATGACGAGTCCGATACGGGCCACAAAGGTGAAAGCTTGTTTCGGTAGGCTCCGACGATGGTCACGGTCATCAATGCTTCTCTGGGCACACCTTATGGTGCTGTCATCCCATGAGGGGAGGCGGCTGATGGCCTCGATGGACTGGGGTATTCAAAGCGGGAGCGCACCGGCGATCTACCAGGAGTTTCTCGTGCCAGCGATGTTCGCGCCGTTCGCGAAGCGGCTTGTCGAGCATGGATGTGTGCGGCCGGGTTCGCGTGTGATCGACGTCGCCTGCGGGACCGGCGTCGTCTCGCGTGCAGCCGCGGTCCTTGCGGGTACGGGCGGATCGGTGGCGGGTGTGGATCTCGGAGAGCCGACGGTCGCGATCGCGCGCGCGTATCCGGTCGAGGAGAACTCCGCGCCGATCGACTACGCCCAGGCGGACGCCGCGGCGCTGCCCTTCGACGCCGAGGATTTCGACGTCGCTCTGTGTCAGCAGGGCTTGCAGTTCTTCCCTGAGCGCGCGGCCGCGCTCGCCGAGATGCGACGCGTGCTGAAGCCCGGCGGACGCGTCGCGGTTGCGACCTGGAAGGACATCGAGCCGCCGTTCAGCGCGATCGCCAACGCGCTCGGGCGGCACGTCAGTACCGAGGCTGCACAGATGATGCACTCACCGTTCGTACTCGGCGACGGCGCCACCCTGGCCCAACTGATGTCCGACGCGGGCTTCCGCGAGGTTGCGGTCATCGACGAAACGATCGAGTGCACGTGGGTATCGCACCCTGAGTTCGCTCGCCTCTATATCGCAGCCAGCCCAATCGCGTCGGTGTTCGCCGCCGCGTCTGCCCACTCCCAGCAGGCCGTCTCCGATGAGGTCGCCGAGCGACTTGCGCCGCACGCTACCGCCGACGGCTCGCTGCGGATGCCGATGACCACAAACGTCGCCCTCGGCAGAGCCTGACCAGGGCATCCGAGTTCCTCACCGGCGAAGCAGCGTGAGAAACGCAACGAGTACCCTGAAGCGCTCAGGTGGGAGACGCATGAAGGAGGCGTCTGGACGGGGAGACTGTCCGCTTTCGTGCGGGACCTACTCTCCTCATTTGGGCGCTTCGGGCGCCCGGTGTCAGCCGATACTGCTTATCGAGCCGCGTGCTCCAGTTAGCCGATCAGCCCTTGATCTCGTTGTGAACCCGAGCCACCATCGGCTCGTTCATCTCGACGCCCGCTGCCGCGAGGATCGGCAAAAGGGTTACCCCGAATGCGTCGAATGCCTCCTGCGACTCCCAAACGTCGAAGACCTGGATCTCGCCACCCGTCTCAAGGGCGACGTGGGAGATACGTCCGTCGGGGGCTCCTGCACCCGCTTCCTCAAGCTGAACGAGCGTCGTGTCGTACCGCTCCTGCGTAAAGCCCTTGGCAGTGATATAGAACCCGAGCGCCATTCGATCCCCCTTCGCGCGATCTGCGCGGTGGTTTGCCCAACAATGCCTCGGACTGTACTCCACCACCAGCTGAATCGTGGACCGCCTGGCGAGGGTGCAATGGAAGATCGACCCCACCGACGGCGGCCTCGGCCTAGACATCCAGACGACCGCACAGATGGTCGGCCACAGCGACGGCGGCTACCTTGTCTGCAGCACCTACACCAAGCTCTCACAACACGAGGGGTCAAGCCTCTAATCGGGGCGCCCGGTTAGAAACCGCATGAACACAAGGGATTCCGGCCATCTGCGGCGGATTTGCGGCGGCCATACCACCCCCCATGCCCGGGTCGCGCCCGTCCAGACCAAGCGTATGCCATAACGAACGCTCGTATAGTGCTGCTGACTTTTCGCGGGGTCGCAACCAGGGAACGACCCGCTCCCATTCGCGACCTCGCGGTGCCAGCCGCACGAGCCATCTCAAGCTGGCCTGGCTCGTAGCATCGGCGTGGATTGAGCCATAGGCCAGCGCCAGGGATCGGCCGCCACCCGAAAGTTGGACGGCCTGGCGTCACCTTGAGGCCCGAACGGAGCTCTGCCCGGCAACCTTCCGGCTCAAGGTGACCGCTACTGCTCTAGCCCCACGGCTTTGAGGGCTTCGGCGCGATCAAAGTACGCCCGGAAACGCCAGGTCCTGTCGCCGCGAAAGTCGAAGATGGCCGCGTACGGCTGATCCACCGGAGCGCCGCTGCCCTTGCCGCGTCCCTTGAGCCTACCCAGCAAAAGCACCCGATCGCCGAGATCACGATATTCCTCAGCAACGCTTTGGAGCTCCTCCCAGTTCTCGCGGGTATCCGCGGCGAACCTTTCGGCGCCCTCCCGTCCTCGGTAGCAGCCGCCTTCGTAGGCCTTCGTCAGGGCTGGCCACCACTCGAAGTCAGGGGTCGCGAGCTCGGCGAACACGGTATCGACGTCGCGCCGGTTGTAAGCCTCCGTGACTCGCTTGGCGACCTCCACGTTCTCCGCCGACATCGCCTACCCCCGCTCCTGCCCCTCAAAGACCCCCATACCCATCGGCGACACGGCATACATGGCATCCGACGCGTAGAAGGCCACGACCGCATCGGCGTCGCCTCGATTGGTAGCTGCGGTGAGCCGCCTCTGCAACTCCACTAGATCGGGGGTCGTGGACTCGTCGGGCATCCTCCGGTGAGTATCCCGGACCGCTGCTTCCGGACCTAGACGAGCGTTTGGCGGGCCGGGCCCGCTGCTATCGCGTTAGACGATCCCCGAGAGCATCGGCGGCGGTGGAAGAGGGCTTACTCTGACGTTCTCTCGAGTGGAGGTGAGCGGCAGCTCGTGTTTGGTTGCGCGCCCCAGGAGCGAGCGCCGGCCGTTAGCGTCGGGCAACGTCTGAGCCCGCCAACTCGCGGGCGCGTGCTGCCAGGTGGATGACTCCCAGCTCGTCGTACTCGTTCGCAGCCTGCTCGAGCGACACAAGGGCTGCTTCGCGGTCATCCTCGAGTAGTCGCTGGCCGAGCAGCAGGTCGCAGCGGGCAGCCTCCAGTGGGCGGCCGAGGTTCTGCCAGGCTTCGTGGGCGCGCTCGAGTTCGGTCAGCGCACCCGGCAGGGGCCCGACGATGCCCGCGGCTTCGATCGCGGCCGCCTCGCCAGCGGGGTAGCGGACGCGGTCGGAGAGCTCAATCGCCTCCTGTGCGGCCTCGCTCGCCTTCTCGTGCCGACCGGCGAACGTGTGTAGGAAGGCCTGTGCGGAGTTGGCCTGGATCGATTGCGCGATCAGCCCGGCGCGCTCGCAGACGTCAAGCGCCTGCGAGAGCGCGGTCTCCGCGCCCACGAGCTCGCCCTGGTCGAGGAGTGTGTCCGAGAGCCCGTACAGCGCGTCGAAGCACACCTCCGACCAGCCGATCTGCTCCGCTAGCTCGTGGGCGCGTCTGTACGAGCTCTCGGACGCCTGCCACTCTCCGCTGCGCCACTGCAGTCGCCCGCGGAGAGCATAGGGCAGGCACAGCTTGCCGATCAGGCCCTCACGCTCAGACAGTTCCGCGCTGGCGTCACTCGAGCGCACCACCGTCTCCCAGTCGGCCGCATAGAGCGCCAACTGCGCGACGGCGGCGTGCAGCTCGACCTCGGCAGGCACGTCTCCGACCTGCCGCGCGAGTGCGAGCGCCTCGCGGTAGTAGTCGCCCGCGGCCGGATAGTCGCCGTCGGAGGCCTCGAGGTGATGGCCGAGTGCCATCAGCGCTAGGACCGTCTCATGCGCGTCGGACCCGCGTGCAAGCTCGACCGCGCGCTCCAGGTTCTCACGCGCCTTGGCAGTGTCTCCGATGCGCCCGAAGACGCGACCGAAGATGCCATGTGCGCGGCTCGCGGCGCGAATCTCGCCGAGGCGTTCGGCGAGCCGCAGCGCCTTCTCTGAAGCGTAGATCGCGAGCATGTTGTCGCCCGTCTGCATATACAGCCACGCGGCCTCCTCATACAAGCGCACGAGCGCGAGCGACGGCTCGCCGTCCTTGATCAGATTGATGCCTCGCTGGTGGTGCTCGATCGCCCTCTTACGCTCTCCCTTGTGGGCCAGCCCAGCGCCGATCTTTCGGTGTAGCTCGGCGACGTGCTCGAGATCCTCTCGCGCGCCGTGGTAGTCGAGCGCCCGTCCCCAGACCTCGATCGCAGCATCCACCCGACCGAGCCGCAGGGCCACATCGCCCTGCTTCTCCAGGAGGCGGGCGACCGCGTCGGCATCCTCGCCGGCCTGCTCGAGCGCAGCCTCGTAGTTGGAGAAGGCGTCCGCGTTGGAGTAGAAGGCGGTTGCCGCGTCGCCAGCGGCCTCCAGGTAGGAGAGCGCCTTTGCGCGGTAGGGCGCCATCTCGGCGGCTGCCAGGCCGAGCTCACCCCCGAGCTCCGCCGCTTTGCCGTAGTGCTCGGCGAGCAGCGCAACGACCTCCTCGACACGCTCCCCGGCGCCGTCCTCGATAAAACAGGCCACCTCGAAATGCTTCTGCGCTCGTACGGCCTTCGGGAGCATCTCGTACGCCGCATCACGGATCAGCGCGTGCTTGAACGCGAGCTCGGGCTCGCCGGCAAGCGCTGTGCCCTCGCCGGCGACGATGATGTCCTTGTCTCGCAGTGCCCTAAGAGCCTCCGCCAGATCGCCCCCCTCAGCTTCCGCGACAGAGGTCAGACCGCCCTCCCAGAATGTCCGCCCGATCACTGCCGCGTGCGCGAGCAGGCGCCGCTGAAAGGGCTCCAGCGAGTCCAGGCGGGCCGCGAGCAGAGCCTGCACCGTGGCTGGAAGCTCGGCGGCGCTCGCACCCTCCTCCTCGGAAAGGCGGCGCACCATCTCCTCAGCGAACAAAGGGTTTCCCTCCGCACGGGCAGCCACCGCAGCGACCACGCCGTCGCTGGGGCCGGCGGCACGCATCAGCGAGGAGATCAGCTCACGCGTCTCGCTCTCGCCGAGCGGCTCCAGGAAGATGGTCGTGGAATCGCGCCGCACGCCCCCCCACCCGACACGGCGCTCCAGTAGCTCTTCCCTGGCCAGACAGATCTGAAGCACCGGTGCTCGCACCCATTGCACCAGATGCTCGATCAGATCGAGCATCCCCTCATCCGCCCAATGAATGTCCTCCCACACAAGCACCAGCGGCCCATCACGCGCGAGGCCCTCCACACACGAGCGCACGGCCGCGAAGAAAACTTCGCGCGCCTGCTGGGCATCCTCCCGCTCGGCGGCCACGGGTTCATCCGGTCTCTCGATCCCGAGCAGGCGACCGACCACGGCCGCCTTTGACGCTGCGGACCGGCTGTCTGACCCCGAGCCATCGAGCAGCTCACCGATGCGGGTGGACAGCTTCTGCCACGCAGCTGCAGGAGGATCGCCGTCGACGATCGCGCACTCGGTGCGAATGACCTCGCCGAGTGGCCAGTAGACGATGCTCGACCCATACGGCAAGCAACGCCCGTGGCGCACCAGCGGCCGGGGCTCCCCACTGTGCAGCTCCTGCTCGAACTGGCGCACAAGCCGCGACTTCCCGACGCCCGGATCGCCGATGACCGTCGCCAGATGCGGTCCGCGCTTGCGCTGCACCCGCGCGAGCAAATCGTGGAGCTGAACGAGCTCGGCGGCGCGGCCCACGAGTGGAGCTCGCACGAGGCCCGCCGAGGTGGCGCCCGCCGGCTGCCCGTCGCCGCCAATCGCCTCCCAAGCAGGGACCGGCTCGGTCTTGCCCTTGAGCACCAGCGGCTCCGCCAGAGCGCTGTAGTTGATCGTCTCGCGGGTTGCCTGGTAGGTCGCCTCACCGACGGTCACGCTCCCAGGATGCGCAGCCGCCTGAAGCCTCGCTGCTACGTTCACGGTGTCGCCGATCACCGTGTAGCTGTCCCCGACCTGACCCGCGAGCACCTCGCCCGTGTTGATACCCACACACAGCTCGAACGTGTCCCCATGCTGGGTCGCCAACGGCTCATTGACCTCGCCCATCGCGGCCTGCATACCCAGGCCGGCGCGCACCGCGCGCTCGGGGTCATCGCCGTGCGCGACCGGAGCGCCGAAGATCGCCATCACGTTGTCGCCGATGAACTTGTCGACATACCCACCGTAGGCAAGGACCTCCTCGCCGAGACGCCCGAGAATCCGCTCAAGCTGACGCTTCACGGCCTCGGGGTCCAGCCTCGCCGCGACGGCCGTGTAACCAGACAGGTCCGCGAAGAGGACCGTTACCATGCGGCGCTCATCAAACATCGGTGGTGCAAGAGCGACACGTGGCGCATCCGCGTCAACAGCGGTGCTCTGCTTCGCGGCTGGCTCGCTTGCGGCGCTCGCCGCATTCAGCGGAGCGCCGCAAGTCATACAGAAGCGTGCCTCCTCGGGCACCGGCGCACCGCACGACTCGCAGCGCCGCTCAAGTGGTGCTCCACACGCCATACAGAACCGCGCCTCGGCGGGACTCTCAGCGGAACACGCCGAACAGCGACCCATAGGGCTCAACTCAAGATCGCAAGAGTCATGGACATCCCTGCGATTATCACCGATCTTCCGCATGCCGGCCTCGTTTGGTGGGTGCGAACTTGCGTATCGTCCAACTCAGCAGTCCAAGCGGAAGAGATCGTCTGACGAGTCTCAGCGGCCGTGATCGAGAATCGTCCAACTCGGGCTTCTGCTCGGGTCCAGCGTCGACGCTCGCTCAGCCTCACAAGGCGGTAGCCACAGGGCCTGCGCGATACTTCGTTGCCTGATGTCTGAGGAGTCCACTACCTCCGATCCGGTTGAGCTTTTGGGCAGGGCGTTTGATGCTGCAAATCGTCGTGATCTCGACGCGGCGGCCAGCAGCTTCGCCGAAGATGCGACCTTCGACGGGAGGGCGTTGGGGGACCACTTCCAGGGGCGGGCAGCCATTCGCAGCTTCCTTGAGGACTGGTTTGGCATGTACGTGGAGTTGGAGTTCGGGCTTGAGGAAGTCCGCGACCTCAGCAATGGGGTTGTGTTTGCCGTGGTCATTCAGAACGGTCGTCCGGCTGGCAGCGCGGGTCACCTTCGACAACGCGAGGGATGGGTATTCGTCTGGGTACGAGGCTTGATCGCAAGCCTTGCGATCTCCGAGGTCGACGAGGCCCGTGCTGCCGCCGAACGCCTCGCGCAGGAGCGGAGGTAGCGATGCTGCAGGAGAACGTGAGATTGGTTGAGCGCGCGATCGCGGCGATCAACGCGAGGGACATCGAGAGCTATCGCGCCTGCTGCACTGAGGACGTCAAGTTGGAGACGCCAACGGCCGCCGTTGGAGGGGTGTACGAAGGAATCGACGGCATCAGGCGTTTCCTGACGGACGTCGAGGAAGCCGCACCCGATTTCCGGATAGAGCTTGACGGCGTGGAAGAGGTCGATAGCAAGCGGGTGATCGCGTTCCTGCGCAATAACTCCACAGGCCGAGCCAGCGGCATTCGCATGGCATGGCCTCAAACCAACGTGTACGACCTGATCGACGGCAAGATCAGCCACGTTCGCATGTTCGTCGACCGTCAGGAGGCCCTCAAAGCCGTGGGGCTGGAGGAGTAACGGACAGGAGCAGGGCCCATGAGACGGCGATGCGCCGAAACCTGTGGGCGGCGGCCAGCCCGAGGAGTAGGCTGCGTCTGTAGATCAAGCCAAGTCAAGACGGGAGGACACTTGAGCACTTCAAGCCAGGATCAGACGCCGCTTGACGAGCTGGGCGTCGCTGACCGCGCACACTTCCAGCAGGGGCCGCCGCTGGAGCTGTTCAGGCGGTT
Source organism: uncultured Solirubrobacterales bacterium (assembly GCA_963731565.1). Classification (GTDB taxonomy): domain Bacteria; phylum Actinomycetota; class Thermoleophilia; order Solirubrobacterales; family Solirubrobacteraceae; genus Palsa-744. The sequence continues at coordinate 1,500,534 of CAVSWG010000001.1, read as the reverse complement.
GCGCGCTGAGTGTCCGGTTCACTGGTCAAGCGGCATCGCTGAGTTTCCCGACGAAGCCGGCTTCTGGTCGGTGACGACCGCCGAGGACGTGTTCGAGGTCAGTCGTGACTGGCAGACCTACTCCTCCGAAGTCGGCGGCTTCACCGCATCCAATGCAGGCTTGTCGTTGGAGATGCAGCAGGCGATGTTCATCGGGATGGACCCGCCCAAGCACGACCGGTTGAAGGCGCTGTTCCAGCGTGGCTTCACGCCGAAGCGGATCGCCGAGCACGAGGACGCGATCCGCGCGATCACGATCGAGGTGCTCGAGCGTTTGGAGGGCCCGCCCGCCCGGGAGACCTGCGATCTGGTCAGCGACGTCGCCCAGCCGGTGGTGGCGCGGGTGATCGGCAGCTTCATGGGCCTCTCGCCCGAGGACGATGAGGCATGGGCGAACCTGATGAACGCGATCGTCGGCGCGGGCGACCCGGACGCGACGCCGGAGGGTGCGCAGAGCGTGATGGAGCGCGAGGTGCCCGAGGTGTTCGCGCGCTGCGGCAAGCTGATCGCCGAACGACGCGCGGCGCCGACCGATGACCTGACGAGCGTGCTCGTGCACGCCGAGCTCGACGGCGAGCGGCTCGAGGACCACGAGATCGTGATGGGGTTCCTACTGCTGATGGCCGCCGGCAACGACAGCACCAAGGCGACCTACTGCAGCGGCATGCGCGCGCTGATGGAAAACCCCGAGCAACGACGGATGGTGCTCGAGGACCCCTCGCTAGTGCCGGCGGCGGTCGAGGAGTCACTGCGCATGTTCCCGGCGTTCGCGCACTTCGCCCGCACGGCCACACACGACACCGAGCTGCACGGGCAGCGCATCCGTGAGGGCGAGAAGCTGGTCATGTGGTACCCGTCGTCCAACCGCGATGAGACGCGCTTTGAGGACCCCGACCGCTTCGACCTGACGCGCGAAGCCGAGCACCAGGCGTTCGGTGCCGGTGGCCGGCACTTCTGCCTGGGCACCGCGCTCGCGCGACTGGAGTTGCGGATCCTGATCGAGGAGACGCTCAAGCGCTACCCCGAGATCCAGATCGCCGGCGAGTGCACACACGTCGAGTCAGCGTTCGCCAACCAGCACAAGACGCTGCCCGTGCGACTGCAGCCCTGACGCCGATTCCGGTTCACGGAGTGCTTGGCGAGCATCAGGAAGGTATCGATATCCACGCCAGCCTCGTCGATGGTTCGTGTGCGCTCGATCCAGTGCGGGCATGTAGCTTTATGGAGGTTACTGTCGAGCAGCAACCATAGGGCGCCAAGCGCACTAGTTGTCCTGCCTACGTAGGTTGTGAACGCGGCTGGTGGGTGGCCGGTTCTCGATGCCGCTGTGTGGTCTGTGCGTGTTGTAGTGCTGGGGCTAGTGTGGCAGGGCTTGGTTGCGGTGGTGGTGTGATCGGTAGGCGAGGCCGTAGGCCCACTCTCTGCGCATGGTCTGGTGGAAGCGCTCAACCTTCCCGTTCGTCTGGGGCCGGTAGGGCTTGGTGCGTGGGTGTTTGATCTCTCGGGCGGTGAGGAGCTCACGCAGGGAACGGTTGTGCGTGTAGGTCCAGGCGTTGTCGCTCATTAGCCGCTTGGCGGTGATGTCGTGTCCTTCAAACCACTCGAGTGCTCTGGCGACGAAGTCTGTGACGGTCTGTGCTCGCTCGTCGCTGTGCAGCTCGACGTAGGCCAGACGCGAGTGGTCGTCAACGATCGCGTGAGCGAAGTCGTAACCCACGCGTGTTCCCTGATCCATCCAGTCGCGGCTGCGCTGCGAGCGATCTCCAGTGACGCGATGCCCGGGTCGCTCGAAGCGGGCGTAGCGGGCGGTGTCCATGTGCAGCAGATCACCTGGGCATGGCCACTCGTAGCGGTGGACAGGATCTCGTTGCGCTCCCTGGCGGCGTGAGAGCCCGTGTCGATGCAACACCTTCCAGACCGTCGAATGCGCGAACCCGGTCTCGCCAGCAATCAGACGCGGCCCCCAGCCAGTACGCCGACGCGCTTCGCAGATCCGCTCCTGACAGACAGGATCGAGCAGCCGCGGGGAACGATGAGGACGACTCGATCGATCTGCCGCCCACGCCAACGAATGTTGCTTATGCGCACAAGCGTCGCGATATCGATGCCACCACCGATGAGCCGTCGCAGGCGACACGCTCAGGCAAGCCGCGGCCTGCCTGAAGCTCATCCCGCTCTCAATCGCCTCGCACAACGCCAAACGTCCAGCCGGTCCGAGCTTCGCTCTACCGTGAATCTGCATCCGGGTCCTCCCAGGTCGTGAGCCTTCGCAGACCCACAGCCTGGGATGAGGCCCGGATGCCTCCCCTAACCGTTCACAACCTATGTAGGCACGTCAACTAGCCGGTTGGCCTCACCTGCGGCGCCCTGCGGCGGATGTTCGGGCCTCGCTGCGGCGGATTTGCGGCGGCTCGACCGTCAAACAACCGCGCAAACGAGCAACTTGCTCCGATTAAAGCCCCTGTTTGCGGGCTTTTCGCCTCCCCCATCCGACTTCGACCGAAACGCTAACCGGTGATGCTCCTCGTCAGAAAAAGCCAGGCCTAGCCCCAATGCTGTTTGCTTAAGGTCGGAGCCGGCTTCCGCTCCCGGTAGAAAGGAGCAGCCAACCACGGGCCGACCCGGGGGCTTGCGCGGCTCGTCCGGTCCGGTCGTCTGCGCGGCTCGGGCATTGACGCTCGCTCAGTCCAAGGAAGCGCAAGCGCTGGGGATAGCCCTGCCTGTGGGCAAGGGGCCACAGTTGCGGTCTTGAAGAACCCGACCGTTGATCCGGTGAATGTACTTGTCCGAATCCCGCGAGCCTTTTGCGCCTCGTTGGAGTAGGTTGAGGCGATGACCGCGAAGGAGACAGTGCAAGCGCTCTACGCGGCCTACGCCACGGGAGACCGGGATCGAATCGCGGCGTTGCTGCATCATGACGTCATCTGGGTGGCTCCTGCAGGCAATGCCACACAGGTCGCGCTCGGGCTGGGAAGCGCCGATGACGCAGGGCCCCCACGGGGCCTCAACGACCTTGACCGTGATGCGATCGTGGCATTCATGGCCTATGACTATCCGCGGTTCTTCACAAACGTGGCGTTCGAGCCCCGCTCGATGATTTGCGAGGGGGACGTGGTGCTGGCCGAGCACAGGATGTCGGCGACGCTTCCCAACGGGCGCCCATACGTCAACGACTACTGCTTCGCGTACGAGGTCGCCGATGGCCGAGTTACCGCGATTCGCGAGTACATGGACACGCGCGGCGGCTGGTTGCAGGTCTTCGGCAGCGATCCCTCGGAGATCCTGCTAACAGGCACGCCGCCTGACTCCTGACGAGCGGCGCAGCGTCATACAGGGCAGCGACGCTCCCCTGGTGAAGCGGTCGTAATGTCGTCAGCCTCGGCGACTGCACCTCGATCAAAGCGCAAGCGGGGGAGGAGCGCTGTGCCCTGGCCACCGTCGACCTGGGCACAGCTGCACCGTGGTTGCTACTTCACGATGATCTTGGAACTGCGGACCGTCCACCTATTGCCGTCGCGGCTGGCGATCACGAGCGTGTAGACACCGTTGGCTAGCGGCTTTGAGTAGCTGAGGAAGAGGATCGGTCCCTTCCTGCCGCCAATGGCTGCGCCGATGGCGCACACGGTGTTGCCGCGCATGAGGCCTGCCGGTTTCGCGGTTCCGCTCACCTTTCCCATCCCAATGTCGTAAAGCGAGCATTGCTGGCTTTTCACGCGGGAGGTGCGCCCGTGGGTTCGGATCAGCCGGGTCTTCGTGACCAGCCGGCAGGCGGACAGCTTGAGTGGCTTCGACTTAGCGCCAGCCGGGCCTCGCGCGCCGTTGGTGCCGTTCGTCCCGTCTCGACCCGGTGCACCAGTCGCACCGGTCGCACCAGTCGCGCCAGCCGCTCCCGCGGCGCCCGTTGGTCCAGGCGCATCAAGGGCGGGGAGGGACGCGATCTTGAATACCTCGCCATCGCCGGTGTCGGTGACGATCAGACCGCCGGTGCTGTCGATCGCGACATCGTATGGTGTGTTCAGGTCCGCGAGGTCGCCGACCACGGCGTAACCGCCGTCGGCAGGAGCCAGCTCGGCAATCTGATTGGCGGTTGGATCCGCCACAAACACATCGCCCGAGCCGTCCACAGCAATGCCCCAAGGATTGTTGGTCTGGAACAAGACGCTCTGGGTGTAGCCGTTCCCGGTCGGGGTGTCCTTCACCACCCTGTTGTCGTTCGTGTCGGTGATAAACACGTCACCCGAGGTATCGAGCGCAACCCCCGCCGGAGTGTTGAGGCTGCTGTCCACCACGGTCTGGGTGTAGCCGCCACTGCCATTCGGGGTGTCCTTCACAACCCTGTTGTTGCAACTGTCGGCGATGAACACGTCATCCGCGCTGTCCACCGCAAGCCCCCGCGGACAGAGGAGGCTGCTGTCCACCACGGTCTGGGTGTAGCCGCCACTGCCGTTCGGGGTGTCCTTCACAACCCTGTTGTTGCCAAAGTCAGCGATGAACACATCACCCGAGCTATCCAGCGCAACCCCCTCCGGATTGATCAGGCTGCTATCCACGACGCTCTCGGTGTAGCCGCCATCGCCGGTCGGGGTGTCCTTCACAACTCTGCTGTTGAGATAGTCGGCGATGAACACGTCACCCGAGCTATCCCCCACGGCGGCCAAAGGCTGGTTTAGGTTGGTGCCCACGACCGTCACCGCGCCCGCCGAACCCGCCAGCACCAACGAAACCAAACCAGCACCAACAGACGCCGAGAAAAACGCCGAGCGGCGAACACGAGAAACTAGCCCTGTCATCAACTTCCCTTTCAATGGCCCTCAATCACCCGAACCTTTCGCCCCAACTAGGGTGCTTCCTGCTTTCGACGGCTAGGCTGGGCTGTCTCCGAGTGTTCTCGACAGTTGGGGGCCCTGCTCGCGAGCCCCGCGCTCATCCTCGACGACCCGGTCTGGACGCCTGCGGTCAGGTCCCGAAGGAAAGGCGTTTGGCGCGTCTGGCATCCCATGAAAATTGGGGCAAAGACCGCGCTTGCCCTCCCCCTCGGGCGGCCGTGAGCACGACGGCCGCACCCGCCATAGCGCCTGCCGCCAGGCAGCCGAAGCAGCGCCGAGCACTCGTGCGCGCCAGCCCGGCGCACGGGTGCCGCGAAGCACTCGCAAGCGGACTTGAGGCCCGCCGAACCGGCGGGTTTGGGCAGTGAATGGGCAGTGACGCGGCGGCTACGGCGCGGCGAGGCGACTGCTTCGCCGCGCCGCACAGGCCGGAAAGCCCCTGTCCTAGCGACTTTCCGAGTTATCGGGGCGAACGGATAGAAACCGCATAAACACTGGGGATTCCGGCCCCCTGCGGCGGATTTGCGGCGGCCATACCGCGCTCATGCCAGGGTCTTACCCGCCCAGACTCGGCGTATGACATGTCTAACAGACGTATACCTTCGATGGCTTGGCGTAGTGGGTGTATGTTGGTGCCTACCGAATGCGAGGAGATTTCTCATGTATGTGCGCGTCGTGAGATTCACGGATGTGAACGCCGAGCGGATGGAGGGATTGCTGGCCCGTATAAAGGAGTCAGACGGGCCACCTCCAGGCGTGCCCGCCACCGGCTTGACGATGATGTTCGACGAGGCGCAGGGCACGGCGGTGGTTCTACAGCACTTTGCCACGGCGGAGGATATGAGTGCGGGCGCCCAAGCGTTCAGCGCAATGAATGCCTCTGAGACTCCGGGTGCCCGCGCCTCCGTGGACATGTGTGAGCTGAAGCTCGAACTCGAGGCCTGACACTCCCGCTCGAGCGACGAGATGACCTATGACAACGAGCTCGCTCATCGAATCCGCGAGCAGCTCGGTAGTGAGCACGGCGTAACCGAGAAGGCCATGTTTGGCGGGCTGGCGTTCCTGCTGAACGGCAACATGGCAGTAGGGATCTCCAATGGTGGGGAGCTGATGGTCCGGGTCGGCCCGGATGCGTCTGGTGAGGCGCTCACTCGATCTCACACCCGCGTCTTCGACGTGACCGGCCGTCCGATGAAGGGCTGGATACTGGTCTCCGCGGAGGGATTCGCGACCAAGCGCCAGCTCGGCGTTTGGGTAGGACGTGGCGTGGCGTTTGCCCGGACGCTTCCGGCGAAGGGGTAATGCGTGATCCTGGATGCGGAGAGCTCGATCGGATCTACCGGCACGCGAGACGGTGAGCGTCATCCTGAATCCAGGGTGCAGCCGCGCCGCCGGCTCGTAAGGCATACCCCGAGCCGGCGGCGAGCCGCAACCGTCAGTCGGTGACGAGGCCTGCTGCGAAGGCACCCACTGGCAGCGGTGTGGGTGAGCTGGACAGCTCGGTGAGGCTTCCACCGTTTACCTCGAACGAGGCGATGACGTTGGCTTTGCTTCCGTCTACCAGAAGCGTCCTGCCGTCGGGAGACAGGCGGGCATCGACGGCGCCCGCTCCGGCCGAGCCGAACGGTGTGCTGCCGAGCAAGACCAGTGAGCCATCGGGGTTAATCGAGTAGCTCGAGATCGAGCCTGAGGCAGTGTTCACCGTGAACAGGAACTTTCCGTCGTGGCTGATCTCCACCCAGCAAGGGGCTGTCTGAAGGTCGGCGAATGGGGATGCGCCAATCGAGGCCAGCTGGCCCGTGCTGCCACTCGCCAGGAAGACCGAGACGGTTCCATTGCCTGCCCCGCCGTGGGCGTTGCTGACGAACAGCTGTGAGGGATTGCTCGGCCGGAACTCCGCGCCGAACGGTCCTGCTCCCTGCGCAGCGATAGGTGAGCCTGGAGCGGCGACGAGCAAGCCATCGTGACGAACGTGAAAGCTTGCGATCGTCGAAGTGTTGTCGAGGTCAACGACGAGCCTCTTTCCCTTGGGGTCAATCAGCACGTCATCCGGACCCGAGCCGGCAGGCAGCGAGGCGGTTGAGCCGGGCAGCGGGTTCAGCGATCCGTTCGGGGAAAGGATAAATCCGGTGATGTTCGGCGCGCTCGCACCGGCGTTGGCGACGTATACGAGATCGCCGGAGACCGCGATGCTGAGCGGTTCGACACCGCCGGAGGACACGGGAGTACCGACTGGCTGCGGCACGCCACTGAAGCCAACTCGCGACACCGATATCTGATTGCTGCCGGCGTCGGCCGTGAGTAGGTAGCGCCCGTCGCTTGAGAGCTGGATCGCGCCTTGTGAGGGCAGGCCTGCGCCGAGCCCTGCGCCGCCAATCGGAAAGGGAGAGCCGGAGATCGGAGTGAGCGATCCATCGGCGTGCCGGTCGAAGCCGGCGACGGTGTTCGATACCGCGGTGTTGTCGTTGACGTATGCGTGACCAACGACCGGTGGTTCGTGGTGGCCAAATTCGCGCCCCTCGTGGGCAGTGGCGGATGTCGCCGTGGCGCCCGCCAAGACCAGCGCGAGCGGGATAACGAGACGAGGCAGCTTCATAGGTGAACCTCCTGGGCTGGGCGGGGTTCATTCCCCGACCACGGGCACGATGCCTGGGACTCCTAACGTGCCTCTTGCACAGAGATGAACATTCCGTGAATCGTTTTGCGCCGCTGACTGAGCGGGTCAGGCGATCGCGGAGGGCTCTGCGATGGGGAGCGTGAACGCGAAGCGCGCGCCTCCCTCGGGCCGGTTCTCCGCCCAGATACGACCGCCCTGCGCCTCGACGAAGCCTCGCGCTATCGCGAGTCCCAGACCAGCGCCGCCACTCGTGCGAGTACGTGAAGCATCATCGCGCCAGAAGCGCTCGAACATGCGCTGTTGAGCTTCCTTGCTGAGCCCAACACCCGTGTCCTCAACCGACACCTCCAACTCACGATTGCGCCGTCTCGCCCTGACGAGCACCGAGCCGTCCGAAGGAGTGTGCCGCAGCGCATTGGTCACGAGGTTCAGGAGGACGCGTTGCACATGCTCCGGAGCGCAGCGAACGTCGGGCAAGGCGTCGTCGAGCTGACTCTCCAGGCGTACCTGCCGCGCCCGCGCGTCGGCCTCCAGGCCGCTCACACAGTGGGAGACCAGCTGTGGAAGCTGGGCCTCTCTGAGCTCGAGTGTGAGCGCGCCCGCGTCGATGCGCGCGAGCTCGAACAGATCGTCGATCAGGCTTGCGAGCGTTTGCGTTTGCTGGTGCAGCGCCGGCAGGTACTCGTCGATCGAAGCAAGACCATCCTCGACCGCTTCGAGCATCGCTTGAATTGAGGCTACCGGCGTGCGCAGATCGTGACTCGCCCATGCGACGAGCTGGCGACGCGCATCGAAGAGCGCCTCGATGTTTCCCGCCATCGCGTTGAAAGCCTCGCCGACATGCGCGAGCTCGCGCGGGCCCTCAGTCGGCGCGCGAGCCTTCAGCTCCCCACCGGAGAGCTCGTCGGCCGCTATCTCGAGTCCACGGATGCGTTGAGCGATCTGCCCTCCGAGCAGCAACGCCGCGGCGAGCGCCGTCGAGGCTGAGGCTGCTGCCACGGCCAGGATCTTCACGTCGTCGTGCATGTGAAACATCACAAGACCACCCAGAATCACGGCTGCGAGCGGCAAGCCCACCGCCAGTAGCGCAAGTCCAGCGAGCTGCATGCGTACTGTCGGCAGCAGACGCAATGCCAGGGCCAGCGCGACGCCCGCGACAAGCGTGCTCAAGGACACGATGAGCGCGAACGCGATCACGGCGTGAACCTGTAGCCGACGCCGAACACCGTCTCGAGGTGACGTGGACGCGAAGCGTCATCCTCGATCTTCTTGCGCAGGCGGCGAACATGGACCGTCACCGTGCCCGTGTCGAGGGCGCTCGCATATCCCCACACACGGTCCATCAGCTGATCGCGTGAGAACACCTGACGAGGATTCGACACAAAGAACAGGAGCAGGTCCAGCTCCTTCAACGTCAGCTTGAGAAGCTCGCCGCCCTTATGAGCCTCACGCGCCATCGGGTCGATCGCAACGTCGCCAAAGGTGATCGCCTGCGCTCTGTCGACGGTCGGCTGGGCCATGCGACGCATCAGCTTGCGAACTCGAACCGCCAGCTCCCGCGGTGAGAAAGGCTTGGTCAGGTAGTCGTCGGCCCCGAGCTCCAGGCCAACGATCCGATCGGCCTCCTCGCCGAGCGCCGTCAGCATCACTATCGGCACCTCTGAGCGCGAACGGATCCAGCGGCACAGCTCGAGCCCGCTCACTCCCGGCAGCATCACGTCCAGAACGATCAGAGACGGCCACTCACGTTCCAAAAGGCCCTGTGCCTCATCGCCGGTGGCGGCCTCGAGCGTCCTGTGCCCGTCGCGCTCGAGATAACGCACGACCACGTCGCGCACGATCGGCTCGTCATCAACAACAAGGACAGTGGACACATCGAAATTGTCAGTGGTAGAGATTACGCACACCTTAAATCGAGCGCGCGACGCACTCCTACAGTATGCGCCCGCGTCGCCTTAAGTTCGAATGGTGCGTGAAGGCGGCATACGTCGCCGGATTTTGGCCACAACCGTCGGGCGTATGTCAGCAATAGTCGGGACTGGCAAAACACTAGTGAGGCAGCCTGCCGGTTACCTCACCTGCGGCGCCTTGCGGCAGATGTTCGGCCTCGCTGCGGCGGATTTGCGGCGGTTCGACCATCAAGCAACCGCGCAAACGACCAACTTGCTCCAGTTAAAACCCCTGTTTACGGGCTTTTGGCCTCCCCTATCCGACTTCGACCGAAACGCTAACCGGTGATGCTCTTCATCAGAAAAAGCCCTGCAAATCGGCTACTTTTCAATCCCACTAAACGACCGGCGAGACCGGATTCAATATCGGGGCGCCCGGATTCGAACCGGGGACCTCGCCGACCCGAACGGCGCGCGCTACCAGGCTGCGCCACGCCCCGACGCAGCCTGCAGTATCCCACAAGCGCGCCCACAGGCTTCCTAAACAGCGAAAGCATCGGCAGGAAGCCACCGGGAACATGCTCCTCACGCGCGCACGCGCGTAGGACAAACCCACCCGGAGCACATCCTGAGCACTCGTCCGGAGCACGCACCCGGAGCACAAACACCACCAATCCAACCCATCCAGCCGCACGCCCGAAGACCCTCGCCGCTAAGGTCGCCCCATGCCCTGCCACCTAAACGAAGCCATAGCTGAGCTGGACCGACTACTGGAGCCAGGCCGCTTCGAGGACTACTGCCCCAACGGCCTGCAGGTCCCCGGCAAAGCCGAGGTAGCGAAGATCGCCACGGGCGTGAGCGCAAGCGCCGAGCTGTTTGAGCGGGCCATTGCTGCCAATGCAGACCTGTTGATAGTTCACCACGGCATCTTCTGGGACTCACGCCCCACTTCAATCGACGGGCCGATGAAGCGCCGCCTGAAGCTCTTGTTCGACGCGGACCTGAGCCTCGCGGCATACCACCTCCCGCTCGACGCGCACCCAGAGCTGGGCAACAACGCCCTGATTGCCCGCGCTCTCGGGGCCAACGCACTCGAGCCCTTCGCCCAGCACGAGGGGGAGTCGATCGGATTCCTCGCTGGTTTCCCCGGCGAAGGCGTCGAGGCAAGTGCTCTGTTCACACAGGTAGCCACCCTGACCGCCCGCACTCCGCTCGTCTTCGATACCGGTCCCGCACGGATACGCAGCCTGGCGATCGTGTCGGGCGGCGGGAGCGGCTATCTCGGCGAGGCAGTGGCCGCCGGGGCGGACGCGTTCCTCACCGGCGAGCCGACGGAGCGGATCATGAACGAAGCCCAGGAGACCTCCGTCCATTTCATAGCGGCCGGGCACTACGCAACCGAGACCTTCGGCGTGAAGCGTCTAGGCGAGTACCTGAGCGAGCGCTTCGGCTTGGACCACCTATTCGTCGACATCCCCAATCCTGTTTAGACCGGGCCACAACGGGTGATCCCTTTCCGGCCCGAAGGCTCACAAGGGACGCAAAATGGGGTGATCCCCTGGTTGTGCATGTCCGCGTGAAGGGGTATATGTACGCGTAGGCGAACAACATCGATAGGAGGACTCCCCGATGGCCAACCACCTCACCCCCACGGAGCTAGCCCGCGCGGCCGGCTTGGGGCGCAGAGAAGTGCTCTCGAAGTGCCTGGAGAATGGGGTTCCCGTCTTCAAGGGACGCATCGACAAGAGCCTGTTCATGGCCAGCGTGAGTCAGGGGAAGCCGAAGCAGCGCCCGGCTTCGGCCGGCACCTGATCCATCTCACGGGAAACAGAACCGGTCTACCTGCAAAGCCCGTCTCCGCGGCGCCTGTCCGCGCGAGCCGGTCGCCACGGCTTTTCGAGGAGCAGACTCTCCAACAATATCCCCGCGGAAAGCCCTAACATCCAAAGGGCAATATAGGGGTCAGTCATCGAGGAGGAGCCGCGTCATGGAGGCCAGTGCCGTAGAGACGTCCACGGGATCGGACACGATCGCCGATTTGATCTCACGCTCGGCCGCGGTTCGCCCCGAGCATGTCGCCGTTCGCTACAAGCAGGATGGGGAGTGGCGGGATGTGACTTACAAGCAGGTGGCGGACATTGTCGAGGAGATCGGTCTCGGCTTGATCGACGTTGGAGTACAAGCAGGCGAGCGCGTGTGCATTCTCGCCAATACGCGCCCCGAGTGGTCCTACGCCGACATGGCGATCACCTCGGTGGGCGCGGTTGTCGTGCCGATCTACCAGACCAACTCGCCCGAGGAGTGCCTGTGGGTGATCTCCGATTCGGGCGCCAGCACGATCGTGGCCGAGGACGAGGCCCAGCTTGCAAAGCTCGCCGAGATCAGCGACCGGGCCCCCAACCTGAAGACCGTGATCGTGATGGACCCCGCCCCCAGCGAGAGCCCCGTCCAGGCCATCCCGCTGGATGAGGTACGCGAGCGTGGGCGCAGTCGCGATGCGGCTGAGCTACAGGCGCGCCGCGACGCCGTGGGTCCAGAGGACTCGTTCACCTTCATCTACACCTCGGGTACGACTGGTCCCCCGAAGGGCTGCGTGCTGAGCCACGGCAACTATGCCTCGATGATGGACATGCTGCGCAATGTGGGCCAGATCGAGGACGACGAGGTGATCTATCTGTATTTGCCGCTCGCCCACGCCTTCGCCCTGCTGATCCAGCTGGCCGCCTTCGACCTGGGCGCCACGATTGCCTACTTCGGCGGAGACACGAAGCAGATCGTGGGCGAGCTGATGGAGGTCAAACCGACCTACTTGCCCTCGGTGCCACGTGTCTTCGAGAAGATCTACACGCTCGCCAACGCTGCCTTGGAAGCCAAGCCGGAGGAGGAGCAGGAGCAGGCGCGCAAGGCAATCGCGCTTGGCATGCATGTGCGCAACCTGGAAGCCAAGGGCGAAGAGGTCCCCGAGGAGCTGCGCGGGCCGTTTGCCGAGGCCGACGAGAAGCTGTTCAAGAACATAAGGGCAATCTTTGGCGGGAGCGTGAGGCACGCCGTTAGCGGAGCCGCGCCGATCTCCAAGGAGATCCTCGAATTCTTCTGGGCCGCCGGGGTGCCGGTGCTCGAGGGGTATGGCATGACCGAGACCGCTACCGCCGCGACGGTGTGCACGGTCGAGGACCACAAGTTCGGGACCGTGGGCAAACCTTTCCCCGGTGTGGAGATCAAGATCGCCGAGGATGGTGAGGTCTTGATCAAGGGCCCAAACATCTTCCAGGGCTACCACAACAATGCGGACGCCTCATTCGGGTCGGTCGAGGACGGCTGGCTGCATACCGGTGACATTGGCACGCTCGACGAGGACGGCTTCCTGTCGATCACAGGACGCAAGAAGGACATCATCATCACCGCGGGTGGCAAGAACATAACCCCGGCCAACATGGAGAACGATCTGAAGCAGTGCCGCTGGATATCCCAGGCCGTGATGCACGGCGACCAGCGTCCCTATCCGGTGGTCTTGGTGACACTCGACGAGGAAGAGATCGTGGGCTATGCCCGTGAGCACGAGCTCCCCGAGGATACGGCCGCACTGTGCGAGGAGGCGTCGATACGAGCGCTCATCGCTGAGCAGGTGGAGCGCGCCAACAAGCGCTATGCGCCGGTGGAGCAAGTCAAGCGCTTTGCGATCCTTCCGCACGACCTGACCCAAGAGACAGGCGAGCTGACACCGACGCTGAAGGTCAAGCGCAACGTCGTATCCGAGAAGTATGCCGACGTCCTCGACGCGCTGTACGCGGGCTGAGCCCAGGCAGCTGCGAACATAGACAGGACTATGCGTACCGATCCCAGTGAGACCGGCGGTCTTTTTGTTGGCCGCAGACCCGGTACGGCGCCAACGCGCTTCCGGGCGCTACCCGAGCGCGGAAGCAGTGCGAGGCAACGCATCGACAACAACTTGGCCAGGCTCATGCTGGCCGCGATGGTCGTGGGAAGCCTGCTCTGTTGGGGGCCAATACCGCTCGCTTGCCTATGGCTCAGCGCCCAGGCGAACTACATCACGGGAAGCGTGTCCTTCGGCGTGCTGATAGCGCTCGTGGCTCTGTTTGTGCTGCTATTCGGGGCGCTGATGATCCTGCGGAGACTCGATAACGCCTGGATCCTTGTTCGTCGTGCCGCGGGACACGACCAGCGTGTGGGTGTGCTGCCACGCATATTCGCGATCACAGCCGCCGTCTGCGCAGCCGTGTTCTCGTTCTGGTTCGTGGTGATCCACGGCCCTGGATCGAGCTCAATGCCCGGGAACAAGCCGTAATAGATATGGGCTTGCTCGACTACTACAAGCAGTTCGAGGGGATGAGCGAGGAGGAGGTCAACGAGGAACTCCGTGAGGAGGCTGCCGAGCGCAAGCGCAAGGCACTCACTCGGGTACAGACACTCGATCTCTCCCATACAACCTGGCATGAGCTGCCCCATCCCGAGGTAGTGAGCGCGATCACGTTTGTGGCAAGACGCGGGATGCAACGCTACCCGCACACGAGGGGCTCGCAGCTGAGGGCCCGTCTCGCCCAACGCCATAGTGTGGAGCCGGGGCGCGTGATCGTGGGTAACGGCGCTGCAGAGCTTTTGAGCGCGGCCACCCGCGCACTGATCGAGCCGGGCCAAGAGCTGATCACCGCATGGCCGTCTTATCCCCTGTTCCCCATCATGGCGCGCCGCGCCCACGGCCGCGCGGTGCCGGTGAGCGGCGGCGTGGACGCCTTGCTCGAGGCGGTCGGCGAGAGTACGCGGGTGGTAGCCCTGGCCAGCCCGAACGACCCCACTGGTGAGCTGTTGCCTACGCAGGAGTTGGAGCGACTGCTCAGCAGCCTGCCGGACACGGTCGGTGTGTTGCTCGACGAGTCGCTTGTCGAGTTCTCAGACGCCCAGCCGATCGACGCCTCACTCGCCCTGCTCGAGGCCCACCCGCGCCTGCTGGTGTTTCGCAGCTTCTCCAAGGCTTGGGGCCTAGCTGGATTGCGCTGTGGCTATGCGATCGGCGGTCCCGGCTCAGAGGAGCTCTTGGCCGAGCTCGAACCGGACTTGGGCGTGAGCGAGATATCACAAGCGGGCGCCTTGGAGACCTTGCGCAGCTGCTCGGAGTTGCTCGCCAGGCGCGTCAAGCGGGTGGCCAAGGAGCGTGAGCGTCTGACCACGGCGCTGCGCCAACGCCACTTCGAGGTGAGCGACAGCCAAGCCAACTTCTTGTGGATAGCTCATCCCTCGCTCGACGGCGGGGAGCTGGCCGCGCGCTTGGCGCGCGCCGGGATCATCGTCGCGGCCGGAGCACCGCTCGGCGAGCCGCGTCACGTGCGCATCGCGATCCACGACGAGGCAGCCTCGACGCGGCTGCTGAACTCGCTCGACAGGGCGCTCCTCTAGCCGGCCGAGCCGGACTGGCGCAGCAGGGCGCCGGTGGTTCCTTCGAGGATTTTGCGCCACGCCCCGACCTGCTCCTCCTCCGCCTCGAAGTGGTCAACCACGCGTCGCACCCGGCGCTCTGAGATCTCGATACCGTGGCGCGCCCAGATCTCGCTGTAGCGCTCGTACTGGTCTAGTAGGTGATAGGTCACCGATTGGAAGCCATGGCGCGCGATCTCGATACGCGAGGAGAAGCTCATGATCGAGGTCTCGAACATCAGCGCATCGGTGGGCTCAGGCTCGATCAGAACGATGTCCACGCCTGGATAGCGCTCCTCCCACATGCTCGCCAGCTCGTGCAGGCGACGGTGGCCGAGCAGCTTGAACGCCTGGTAGCCGATCTTGGAAAAACCCATGTCGGAGATGCGTCTCTCCGGGGGCCCGTCGCCACCATCAGCGCGCTCGTTGACATAGGGAACAATCGGGTTGATCACGATCACCAGCGCGGCGCCCGCCTCGACCGCGATATCGAGGTTGGTGGTGGACACAATGCCACCATCGATCAGCTCGCGATCGCCCACCTTGACCGGGGCGTAGACCATCGGCAGAGCGCCGGAGGCACGTACGGCCGTGGAGATCGGCACGTCGTCGAAGCCGTCGGCGCCGAACACGATCCGCTCGCAGGAGTCCAGGTCGGTGGCGACAAGGTAGAGCTCGTGCGCGAGCTCCCTGAAGTCGTTGCTGCGGCGCTCGTCCTCGGCGAACACCTTGGCCAGGTAGCGCTCGATACCCTCGCCCGTATA
Organism: uncultured Solirubrobacterales bacterium; assembly: GCA_963731565.1. GTDB lineage: Bacteria > Actinomycetota > Thermoleophilia > Solirubrobacterales > Solirubrobacteraceae > Palsa-744. Next base: position 1,484,969 of record CAVSWG010000001.1, on the reverse strand, counting down.
GGCGCCACTCGGCAACACCTCAGCGAGCCCGAGCAGGATGTCGATCAGGGACACTTGGCCAAGCTGGGGCAGCAGTCGGCGCGCCAGTAAAGCCGCGCGCAAAGGCAGGCGAACACCGGTGCGCACCACCTCGGAGAGATTCAGGCGCAAGAGGTCGCCAAGGTCGATGTCCCGGAAGGCCTGGGGGCCTTGATGGGTGACGACCCGCATCATCTCCTCCGGGGTGACCCCGTTGGCGCACAGGGACGCCACGAAAGCTCCTGCAGAGGTGCCCACATAAACATCGAACTGGTTGATCGTACGGTTGGCAGCCAGCAGGTCGAGGGCGCGCAGAGCTCCGATCTCATAGACCCCGCCGGTGAATCCTCCCCCACCAAGCACCAAGGCCGTCTTGTCGCGGCGCGGCCCGCTGCGCTTGGATGTTCGCGCCGGAGCGCTCCTCTTGGAGGTGGCCCGTGTTCTAGAGCCCGAGCCGCCCTTGGCGGGCGGCTTCAACTTGACAACCTCACCCATGAATACTGATTGTACGTACTGTTACGTGATTCCATGAATCTTTCAGGGCTTCCACGCGCATTCGCCACCCTGCTATGCACCGCTGCGGCTGCGATCGCAAGCACACCGACCAGCGCCGGCGCAGCGCCAATTGCCCGTGGCGCGCTGACTGGACAGCTACGTCATGAGCTGGCGATCGCGGGACCACGATCAGGAGCCTATGTGTTCGACCTGACAACAGCGACGTCCCTGTTCAGCGAGCGCGCTGAAAGCGCTCGACCACCGGCCTCTGTGGAGAAGCTCTATACGGCCACCACCGCATTGGAGCTGATGGGACCGGAAGCGACGCTCTCCACGACCGTGCTCGGCACGGGTCACCCGGGAGCCAATGGACGCTGGGAAGGCAGCTTGTACCTGCACGGCGGCGGGGACCCCACGTTTGGGAGCGCCTCATTCGTGTCCTCCCACTATGGAGGCCAGGGCGCGACGGTGACCAAGCTGGCCGCACTCGTAAAGGCCTCGGGCGTCCGCGAAATCACAGGCAGCGTAAACGGCGACGAGTCATGGTTTGACTCGCTGCGAGGCGAGCCGGCAAGCGGGTACGCATGGGATCCCGATCTCGAAGGCGACCTAGGCGGTCTTGCCTTCAACCGAGGGGAAACTGGCTCTCAAGGCGGTGCACACGCGCCCGCCGCTTATGCCGCACTCGAGCTGCGGGCTGCACTCAGAGCCGAGGGAATCAAGGTCCACGGTGGTGGCGCCGCCGTGGCGCCAGCTGGCGCGACCGTAGTAGCGACTGAGGCCTCGCCCAACCTGAACACTTTGCTCGGCCTGACTCTGCCGCCTTCGGACAATTTCTTCGCCGAGACGCTACTCAAGGATCTTGGAGCACGCTATGGCGGTGCGGGTACGACCACCGCGGGAGCCGCGGTCGTACGTGCCACGATCGCCCATGACTTCGGCCTGCACCCCTACCTACTCGACGGATCGGGACTCTCACACTCAGATCACACCACGCCGAGGCAGGTGGTGGAACTGCTCACAAAGCTCGCTCCGACCCCCTTGGGCACCACGTTGCGCAACAACCTGGCGATCGCGGGGCACACAGGCACGCTGGACGAACGGATGCGCCACACGTCCGCCTCAGGACGCTGCCAGGCAAAGACGGGCACATTGATCGGTGTGTCCAACCTGGCCGGCTACTGCGAGAGCGAAGGCGGAGACATTCTCGCGTTCGCGTTCTTCACCGACGGCATCGAAACGGGCAAAGCTCACACGATCCAAGACAACATGACGATCACCTTGGCGCGATACTGAGCTCGTGACGTACATCGGCTTGGGCAAACCGAGGGAACGAACAGCAATCCCCTCTTACACGCCTCCTCTAAGCATCTCCCAACAGGTCGAGCAATCCGCGCTCGTCGAGCACGCGCACGCGCAGGCGTTCGGCCTTCTCTAGCTTGGATCCCGGTCCCTCGCCCGTGACGAGGAAGTGCGTCTTCTTGGACACGGCACTCGTCACACGCCCTCCAGCGGCCTGAACGCGCTCGGTAGCCTGCTCGCGCGAGAGCGTGGGCAAAGTGCCTGTGAGCACCACCGTCTTACCGGCCAAAGGGCCGCTCGTGGGGGCCGGCCCCGCTTCGGCGAAGCGCAGGCCAATGTCGCGCAGGTCTCCGATCAAAGCGAGCATGCGCGCGTCGTGCAACTGAGCCTCGATCGACGTGCTCATCTTCTCCCCGATCCCCGGCGTCTCGGCGATCTCCTCGGCAGTTGCATCCAAAAGCGCCACGATGTTGCGGAACCTCATCGCGAGATTACGCCCGGTGACCTCCCCCACCTCCTCGATCCCCAAAGCAAACAACACGCGCCCGAACGGGCGCTGCTTGGAGGCCTCGATCGCACCAAGCAAGTTGTTCACGGAGATCTCACCGAAACCCTTGAGCTCGAGCAGCTCCTCGCGGTGCTCGCCCAAGCGGTAGTAATCGGCGGCTGTCTTCACAAGCCCTTGCTCTTGGAGCAAAGCCACTTGCTTCTCGCCAAGCCCATCGATATCCATCGCGGCTCGCCCAACGAAGTGCTTGAGCAACTGCCATGCCCGCTCGGGACAGTCCCTGTTGGGGCACATCGTGAACACGGATTCCTTGGGCTTGACCGTCGGCGTATCGCAGAACGGGCAGCGTGTTGGTGGGCGCGTCACGGGCGGGCGGTCCTTGTGCTCGGCCACGTGTGGCGCCGGGGAGACCACCTGTGGGATCACATCACCCGCGCGCAGCACGATCACGTCCTCACCGGCTCGAATGTCCTTGCGTACAATGTCTTCCTCGTTGTGCAAGGTGGCGAGCTTGATCGTGACGCCGCCCGCCGCCACCGGCTCGAGCATCGCGTAGGGGCGTAGGTCGCCGAACTTGCCCACGTTCCACATGACCTTGTGTAGGCGCGTCATGGCGGTGGTGGGCGGAAACTTCCACGCCACTGCCCAGCGTGGGTCCCTGCCGACCGAGCCGAGTCGGCGCTGGAGCTTGAGGTCGGACACCTTGATCACGACACCGTCGATCTCGAAGTCGAGATCTCCGCGGCGCTCCTGCCAAAGCAGGCACTGGGCGATCACCTCCTCCTCATTGTCGAGCCGCTTGATATCCCGATTCACGCGAAAGCCATGCGCCCGTAGCCACTCGAGTGCCTCCCAGTGAGTCTCGAATGACAGGTCTGGCGCAACACCCACCTGGTAGGCCCACATCGACAGCGGACGTTCTGCCATCAAGGATGGGTCGAGCTGGCGCACCGCGCCGGCGGCCGAGTTGCGCGGGTTCATGAACGTCGAGAGCTCGTTTTCGGCGCGCCGCTCGTTGACCGCGGCGAAGTCCTCAAGCGACATGTACACCTCGCCTCGTACCTCCAAGAGGGGGGGCGCGTCCTCGATGTGCAATGGGATCGACCCGATCGTGCGCAGGTTGTGCGTCACGTCCTCCCCCACTTCACCGTTGCCCCGTGTGGCTCCACGCTCGAGCACCCCATCGCGATAGAGCAGGCTCACTGCCAAGCCGTCCACCTTGGGCTCCACCACGTACTCGAACCTAGTCCTCACGATCCCTTCGCGCCCCAAGTGAGTCTTCATGCGCTCGACCCACGCCCTCAGCTCCTCCTCAGTGCGCACGTTCGAGAGCGAGAGCATCGGCTCCAAGTGGTTGACCTTCTCGAGCTTGCCCACCGGCTCCCCGCCGACGCGCTGGGTAGGTGAGTCGGGAGTCTGCAGCTCGGGATACTCCGACTCCAAAGCACGCAGCTCGTCCAACAGAGCGTCGTACACGTCATCGGCGATCTCAGGATCGTCGAGTACGTAATAGCGATGGCCGTGATACTCAAGCTGCTTGCGCAGCTCGGCGGCTCGCTTCTTCGCGGCCCCGCTCACGCGCTCCCGCCGTCGAGCGCGGGCGCGAGCAACGCTTGCAGATCGAACTCCCGCAAAACCTCCAGGCCACCGCGATGAGTCAGGTCGAAGTGAATCGGTGTCACGGCGATGCGACCTTCCGCTACCGCGGCGAGGTCCGTGCCCGGCTCGTCGTGGAAGCCCGGATCGGCCCCGTATATCCAGTAGCGAGTCCGCGTTGAGGTGCCGTTCTCGTCGGGCGCCACCTTCAGCTCGTCGCGATAAATGCGCTTGCCGAGACTCGTCACCTCCACCCCTTCAGGCTGACCGGCCGGCACATTCACGTTGAGCAAGGTCCCTTCGGGTATCGGGATCTCCTCGATGCGCTCCACCAAGCGCGCTATGAACCCGGCCGCCACCTCGAAGTCGAAGCCACCGTCGTAACGGAAGTCGAGCGCGCGCCCACGCGACTGCTGAGAGGCCGCAATCGCCGGCAATCCGAGCACCACACCCTCCAGAGCGGCCGCCACGGTGCCTGAGTAGGTGATGTCGTCGCCGAGGTTCGCGCCGTGATTGATCCCAGCCACCACCAGTTGCGCCTCGAAGTCATCCACGAGACCGAGGCGCGCAAGCCGCACACAATCCACCGGCGTCCCGTCCGTCGCATAGCCGACAGTCCCGTCTGAGAACGCGATCTCCTCTACCCATAGCGGCCGCCGCGTGGTGATGGAGCGCGCCATCGCCGAGCGATTGCCATCGGGGGCGATCGTCACGAGGCGCACGCCCTTGACCTCGAGCAAGGCCCGGCGCAGGGCCTGCAGCCCGTCGGCTTCGATCCCGTCGTCGTTGGTGAGCAGCACGTTGAGCATTGCTCCCCCAGCATAGGGTTCGCTGCGGTCCCTTCCCTGCCCAAGAGCCACCCTACGCACGCGCGTAGGTCAGCCCAAACGGATGGACCGTCGGCCCGGGGATGGTCAGCCCGAGGAACAGTTCAGCCGAAGACAGCCCAACCCGAGGATCAATCAACCGGACGGATCGCTCAACCTGACGGATAGCTCACCGACACCAGCGCAAGGCCACGCGCGGGTGCGGTCGGTCCCGCGCGCGAGCGGGGCCTGCCCTCCAGTAGTTCGGCGAACTCGGCGAGCTCACGTCGTCCCGTGGCGACCTCGAGCATCGTGCCCACCAAGACCCGGTTCATGTGCCTGAGGAATGTATCCGCCTCGATCCACAGCTCGAGCACGTCGCCATTTACGCGCCACTGCGCACTGATCACCTTGCGCTCGAACCGCGTGTGCTCGGTCTCGGTGGGCGTAAAGGCGGTGAAGTCATGGCTTCCCGGGAGGAGTTTGGCGCACTCTTCCAGCAAGGAGCGATCGAGCGGACGCGGCCACCACAAGGCGCGCCCTCGCTCGAATACGTCTCTCGTGCGGCGGGCAAGGATTCGATAGCAGTAGGTCCTGCTCGTGGCGCTGCGCCTCGCGTCGAACCCCTCAGGAGCTGGCTCGCAAGCAAGCACGGCCATGTCGTTGGGTAGCAAGGCGTTCAAGCGCTGGGGGTCGAGTGCCTCGTGGCGGTAGCTTGCAACCTGCCCCCATGCGTGCACGCCCCTATCGGTGCGACCGGCCACAGCGAGCGTCAACGGCCCACCGTCGGCGTCGGTGTCGCCCAGGACGGTGTGCAGCGCGCGTTCGATCTCCCCCTGTACGGTGCGCTGATTAGGCTGGCACGCCCAGCCCGCGAACTCGGTCCCGTCGTATTGCAGCGTCAGCTTGGAGACCACGCCGTGCGGCGGGGCTAAACCAGCTCGAGATAAACCATCTCGGTCGCGTCGGAGCGACGCGGCCCGAGCTTGAGGATGCGCGTGTACCCGCCTGGCCTGTCGACGTAGCGGGGAGCGACCTCGGTGAACAGCTTGTGCACGGCGAACTTGTCCTGGGACAAAGCCGAGAGGGCCTGACGCCGCGCGTGTAGATCGCCACGCTTGGCCAAGGTGATCAATTTCTCGATCTCGGGCTTTACGGCCTTGGCCTTGGCTTCGCTCGTCTTGATGCGCTCGTGCTCGAGAACCTCCTTGGTGAGGTTCATGAGCAACGACTTGCGATGTGCTGAGTCGCGGCTGAGCTTGTTGCGTGTCTTCTGGTGTCTCATGGCAGTGTCTCCGAACGGATACGCTCGCGACGGGTCAGTCTAGAGTGCTGACCGCGCGCGCGAGCTCTCCTTCAGTCTTGGCGCAGGTGCAGGCCTCTCGCCTCGAGAGTTTCGATGACCTCGTCAATCGACTTCTTGCCGAAGTTGGGGATCGCGTTGAGCTCACCCTCAGACTTGGAGATGAGGTCGCCCACCGTCTGAATGCCGGCGCGCTTGAGGCAGTTGTAGGAACGCACCCCGAGCTCGAGCTCCTCGATCAGGATGCTCCACTCCTCGCCCTGAAGCGCCGCCGGAGCACCACCCGCGCCGACCGCGAGGCCGTGACCGTCGAGCTGGCCGCCCGGCGTGGCGCGCAACTCCTGGATGCGGTCCGCATCGGTGAAGATCGCCAGCTGGGAGATGAGCAACTCGGCCGCCTCGCGCAATGCCGCCTGAGGCTCAATCGAGCCATCGGTCTCGATGTCGAGCGTGAGCTTGTCGAAGTCGGTCTTCTGACCGACACGGGCCTGCTCGACCGCGTATGCCACACGGCGTACCGGCGAGAAGATCGAGTCGATCGGGATCACGCCGATCGGCTGATCGGCTGACTTATTCTCCTCGGCGGGCCGATAGCCACGACCACGACCGATGGTCATGTAGAGCTCGAGCTTGGTCTTCTTCTCGAGCGTCGCGATATGGACGCCCGGGTTGAGGATCTCAACACCCGCGGGCAAGTCGATGTCCTTGGCCGTTATCTCTCCGGGACCGGTCACGACGAGCGGCGCCTCAACCTCTGAGGCGTCGGAGTGCATGCGGCACACGATGCCCTTCAGGTTGAGCACGATGTCGGTCACGTCCTCCTTGACGCCTTGCACAGTGGAGAACTCGTGCGCTACGCCCTCGATGCGCACACTCGTGACGGCGGCGCCGGCGAGCGAGGAGAGCAATACACGCCGCAGGGAATTGCCGAACGTGTAGCCGAATCCGCGGTCAAGCGGCTCGATTGTGAACGTGCCACGGTTCTGCTCCACGGACTCGCTGGTGATCCGGGGGATTTGGAAGTCGAGCATCAGGGTCCTAACGTCGTGTTGGTGTGAAACCGGCGCCTGCTGAGAGCGCCGGCTCTGGCGCACCGCCACCCCCAAGAGGTGGTGGCGCGGGGAAAGCGTCTACTTCGAGTACAGCTCGACGATGAGCTGCTCCTGCACCGGCGCGGCAACCTCTCGCCGCTCCGGCTTGCGCAGCACCTTGGCCGTGAGCGACTCATGGTCGGCCTGGAGCCATGCGGGAATCTGTCCGGTGAGCTCGGTGGCGTCCCTTACCACCTGCATAGCCGGGGTCTCAGCTTTGATCGCGATCACGTCGCCAGGGCGTACCTGGTAGCTGGGTATGTCCACCCGGCGGCCATTGACCGTCCAGTGGCCGTGGCGGATCAGTTGACGGGCCTGCCTGCGAGAGGCCGCGAAGCCGAGGCGAACCATTACGTTGTCGAGACGGCACTCCAGCAGCGCGAGCAGGTTCTCGCCGGTGATCCCGGGCTGGCGCGAAGCCTTCTCGTAGTAGCCATGGAACTGCTTCTCAAGCACACCGTAGTAGCGACGGGCCTTCTGCTTCTCGCGCAGCTGCAGCCGGTACTCGCTCTGCTTCTGACGACCTCTGCCGTGCTCTCCAGGCGGGTAGGAGCGGCGCTCGACGCCGCACTTGTCGGTCAGGCAGCGCTCCCCCTTGAGGAACAGCTTCTGGCCCTCCCTGCGGCACTGCTTGCACTGTGGGCTTGTGTCTCTTGCCATGGACCTAGCTCTCTGCGATCAAGTTGTTTAGACGCGTCGGCGCTTGCGCGGCCGACATCCGTTGTGGGCCTGGGGGGTGACGTCCTTCACGCCGGTCACCTCGAGACCAGCGGCTTGCAGCGAGCGGATCGCCGTCTCGCGACCGGAGCCCGGTCCCTTGACGTAGACCTCGACCTTCTGAAGCCCCTGCTCCATGCCCTTGCGGGCCGCCGCGTCGGCCGTGACCTGGGCGGCGAACGGAGTGGACTTGCGCGAACCCTTGAAGCCAGCACCACCGGCCGACTCCCACGCGAGCACATTGCCCTGGGTGTCGGTGAGCGAGACGATCGTGTTGTTGAAAGAGGTCTTGATGTGGGCCTGGCCGACCGGCACGTTCTTCTTCTGGCGACGCCGACCGCGGGCGGGGCGCTTGGGAGCGGCCATCAGCGAACCTTCTTCTTGCCGGCGACCTGCAGGCGCTTGGGACCCTTGCGCGTGCGGGCGTTGGTCTTGGTCTTCTGGCCCCTGACGGGCAGGCCGCGACGATGGCGCAGGCCGCGATAGCAGGCGATCTCCTGCAGGCGCTTGATGTCTTGGGAGCGCTCACGACGCAAATCGCCCTCGACAGTGAGCGAGCGATCGATCTCGTCGCGCAGGCGGGAGATCTCGTCCTCGGTGAGGTCGCGGATGTAGGTCTCAGGAGAGACCTTGACCTCACTCAGAATCTTGTTGGAGGTTGAGCGGCCGATGCCGTAGATGTAGGTGAGCCCAATCTCGGCGCGCTTGTTCAAGGGGAGGTTGACCCCGGCGATACGTGCCATCTGCCGGTCAGCCCTGCCTTTGCTTATGACGCTTGTTTTGGCAGATGACGAGAACCGCTTTGTGGCGGCGGATGATCCTGCACTTCTCGCACATCGGCTTGACCGACGGTCTTACCTTCATGATCCCTTTCGGCTGGTCCCTGCGACCCGGCTCTGGCTGCCGGGACGGCCGCCGCTACCGCGTCGTGGTTTTGCCCTTACACGCCAAGCTTCCGCGCATTCGAGCAGGACAGCGGATATTAGCAATTCCTAGGCAGAGGTCGCAGCCTCCCTGGGCACACCAGGCCCGCGCTCGTGCGCGGGGAGGTGCCAGGGGGTCAAAATGCGGGGCCCCGCGGCTGTGATCGCCACCGTGAACTCGAAGTGCGCCGCCAAGGAATCGTCTTGGGAGAAGATCGCCCAACCGTCTCCTGCTACGCGCACCGCGGGGCGCCCAGCGGTCGTCATCGGCTCGATCGCGAGCACCATACCCTCCTCAAGCAAAGGGCCCTTGCCGGCACGCCCATAGTTGGGCACTTGGGGGTCCTCGTGCATGCTTTTGCCCACCCCGTGCCCGACGAGCGAGCGTACGACCGCCAAGCCGGCTCGCTCTGAGACCTTCTGAACCGCGTGCGAGACGTCTCCCATGCGATTGCCCGCCCGGCACTCCCCCACGCCCGCATACAGGGCCTGCTCCGTCGCCTTCAAGAGGTTCTCCGCGAGCGGAGTGACCTCGCCCACAGGGAATGTGCGGGCGGCATCAGCCACCCAGCCTTCGAATGTCACGCCGATATCCACCGACAGGATGTCCCCACGCTCCAGGCGATAGCGGCCGGGGATCCCGTGCACGATCATCGAGTTGGGCGATGCGCAGATCGAGCCGGGAAAGCCGCGGTAGCCCTTGAATGTGGGCGTGGCTCCCTGCGAGCGGATGAAGCGCTCGGCGGCCGCGTCGAGCTCCTCCGTGCTCACGCCAGGACGAATCTTGCCGGCAATAAGATCGAGTGTCGCCGCCTGGATCACCCCGGCAGCGGCCATCTTCTCGATCTCCTCTGGTGACTTCTTGATGATCACCCTAGGAGCTTATCTTTCCGGCCTATCCCGTCCGACGCCGAAGCTGACACGGGCCTCAAAGCGAGGGGTCGGACACCTGGACGCCCGGCGGGAGCTTGGTTCGAGCCGGTTGGGCGCCAACGAAGCGAGCACTAAGGCTAGAGCTCGTCCTCGAGGCGCAACGTGACGATCGTGGCCCTGATGTGATCGTGGACCTCGTCGGGATGACGCTGGCCATCGAAGCGACGCAGCAGGCCGGCGTCCTCGTAGTAGTCGATCAGGGGAGCGGTTTGGCGCGCGTAGACCTCCAGGCGCCGGCGGATCGTCTCCTCCTTGTCGTCCTCGCGCTGGATCAGGCGCGAGCCGTCCTGATCGCATATGCCCTCGCGCTTGGGGGGATCGAACTCGACGTGGTAGACGTGGCCGCCCTTCGTGCAAACGCGTCGTCCGCCGAGCCGCCGTACCACCTCGTCATCGGGCACGTCAATCAGGATGACGGCAGTCAAGCGTCGCTCGGACTCCGCCAAGGTCGCACCGAGCGCGTCGGCCTGGACCGTGTTGCGCGGGAAGCCGTCGAGCAGGAACCCTTCTCGCGCATCCTGCTCGCCGATGCGCTGGCCAATCATGCCGAGGATCACCCCGTCGGGGACGAGCTCACCGGCGTTCATGTACTTCTCTGCCTCCCGGCCAAGCTCTGTGCCTTGGGCCACCTGGGCGCGCAGCATGTCGCCGGTGGAGATGTGAGCCAGGGCGAAATCGGCCTGCAAGCGCTCGGCCTGAGTGCCCTTGCCGGCGCCGGGGGGACCGAGCAGGATGAGATTCGTCTCGACCATCGACTGAGAGAGCGTACCCGCTGCGGTTGTGTCGCGGATGCTCGCCCGCGCCAACCTCCCGCGACCCCAAAGTTCTCACCCGAGGTAGCGAACGGGTCCGGTGCCGCTACTTCAGGAAGCCCTCATAGCTGCGCATCATCAGCTGCGCCTCAAGTTGCTTCATCGTTTCCAAGGCAACTCCGATCACGATCAGGATCGAAGTGCCACCGAAGAAGAAGTTCTGATGTGTGCGAGCTATGAGGATTGCGGGAAGGGCCGCCACGGCCGCGAGGAAGAGCGCACCGGGGAAGGTGAGACGAGCGAGAATCCGGTCGAGGAATTCGGCGGTCGGACGTCCTGGGCGCACGCCCGGGATGAAGCCGCCGTACTTCTTGAGATTGTCGGCCTGGTCGACCGGGTTGAACGTGACGGCCGTGTAGAAGTAGGCGAAGATGATGATGAAGATGGACTCGCCCAATATGTAGTGCCAGCCGTTGGGCGTGAAGAAGTTCGACACGCCTTTAGCCCAGGGCGTTTTGATGAGTTGTCCGACCGTTGGCGGGAACGCCATGATGCTCGCCGCGAAGATGACCGGGATTACGCCCGCCATGTTCAGGCGCAGGGGCAAATAGGTTTGGCCACCTTCGGTCATGCGCCTGCCGATCACACGCTTGGCGTATTGCACGGGAATCCGTCGCTGGCCCTCCTGCACGAACACGATCCCAGCGACGACAGCGAGCACCAGGAAAGGCATCATCACCTTGAAGACCTGGTCCTGACTCGTCCACCACACTTCGATGCCCGCGGGCAGGCGCGAGACGATCGAGGTGAAGATCAAGAGCGAGATGCCGTTACCGATGCCGCGCTGGGTGATGAGCTCGCCGATCCACATCAAGAGCACGCAACCGGCGGTCAGGCAGATCACGATCAGGAAGATGTGGGGCGCATCAAATTTGGACACCACCGCTTCGTTGGCCGAGGCCGAGAGCGAGTGGAACAGGAACACGTAGCCGATCGACTGAGCAAACGCCAAGCCCACGGTCAGGTAGCGCGTGTACTGGGTTATGCGTGCCTGGCCGACTTCGCCTTCCTTGGAAAGCTTCTCCAGAGAGGGCACCACCACCTGCAGGAGCTGCAGGATGATCGAGGCCGTGATGTAGGGCATGATCCCGAGCGCGAACAAGGCGATCCGCGAGAGGCTGCCACCGGAGAACAGGTTCAGGTAGCCCAGGATCCCCGAACCACCGAACTGCTTCTGCAGGTTGTTGACCGCGCTGAGATTGACTCCCGGGACAGGCAGATGTGAGCCGAGCCTATAGATCAGAAGCATGCCCGCTGTGAACAGGAGCTTCTTGCGGATGTCCGCAACCTGGAAAGCGCTGAGGATTGTCGAGAGCATTGGTTTGAGCCGACTGCGCGAGACGCCCTCGCACCCGCCGGTCGTGCGATTCTAGCCGGCGGGCGCTCGCCGGGAGTCGCCACCCCCGGACGCTGGCCCGAACTGGTGCCATGAGCCATGCGCGCGGCGCAGGCTAGACCTTGGGGCTAGCCCTCGAGCGTGTGACAGGTACCGCCAGCGGCCTCGATGCGCTCACGGGCAGCCTTGCTGAAACCGTGGGCGTGAACCGTGAGCGCCTTGCTCAAATCGCCCTTGGCGAGCACCTTGACAGGCACCCCCTTGCGCGTGGCCAAGCCCTTTGACTGCATCAGCTCGACCGTGACCTCCGCACCCGCATCGAAACGGCTCTCCAGGTCGGAGACATTTACGGGCTGAGTGTGGGTACGAAACATCTCAAAGGGCATCGACTTCTTCATGTGCGGGCCGCGAAGCTTGCGCATGCGCATGTGGATCGGCATCTGGCCGCCCTCGAAGCGGGCCCTGCTCTTGGAGCCCGAGCGCGAACCCGCACCCTTCTGGCCCCTGCCGGAGGTCTTGCCGGTGCCCGACCCTTCGCCGCGTCCCACACGCTTGCGCGGACGACGGCTCCCGGGCGCCGGTTTCAGGGAGTGCAGCCCGATCGGCTGCTCCTGCTCCTCCTCGACCTTGCTCTTGGAGGAGGGGCTCACGAAGCTTGCTCCTGCTTGCCTGTGCTGGCACCGGCGCCGGCCTTGGTGGCTCCGTCGTGCACCTCGACAAGATGGCGGACCGCGTGCACCATGCCGCGTGCCTGCTCACAGTCCTTGACCTCGACCGTGTGGCCGATACGACGCAAGCCGAGTGAGCGCAAGGTGTCGAGCTGGCGCTTATTGGAGCCAACGCTTGAGCGCCTCTGGGTCACCTGCAAGGTCGCCATCAGGCTGGGGTCTCCGTTGCGTCACCGGCCGGCGCCGCGGCAGGCTCGGTGGCGGTCGCATCGACCGGGCTGTCATCGCTTTTATCGGCGGAGTCACCCTCGGTGGTGGCGGCGCTCCCCTCGGCGACGGGGCTCTCTTTGTCCCCGTCCGTGGAGCTTGCATCCGTAGAGGCATCCTCCCCGGCGGCTACGCCCTCAAGATGCTCGCCTGTGCCATTCGTCGGCTTCTCCGTCAATCCGAGCACCTTTGCGATCGAGAGACCACGCAGCTCGGCCACCTCGGCGGGTGTACGCAGGCCACGCAAGCCGGCCACGGTCGCCTTGACCAGGTTGATCGGGTTCTGAGTGCCGAGGCTCTTGGAGAGGATGTCGTGGATCCCGGCGAGCTCGAGTACCGCGCGCACGCCACCGCCGGCGATCACGCCTGTACCGGGGGCCGCGGGCTTCAAGAAGACGCGCCCCGAGCCGAAGATGCCGGTCGTCTGATGGGTGATCGTGCTGCCGTGCTTGGGCACCCGGAAGAGATCCTTCTTGGCGCGCTCCACACCCTTCTGGATCGCGAGGGGAACCTCGTTGGCCTTGCCGTAGCCGACGCCCACCACTTCGCGTTCGTCACCGACGACGACGAGTGCGGTGAAGGAGAAGCGGCGACCGCCCTTGACCACCTTGGCGACGCGATTGATCTCGACCACTCGCTCCTGGAGGTCGAGGTTGCCTGCGTTGACTGATCTGTCTGATTGCATAAGTGAGTGAGAGAGGGTAGCGGGGAGACCGAGCCTAGACGGTGATGCCAGCCTCGCGGATCGCCTCGGCGAACGCCCGCACATGGCCGTGGTAGCGGTAGCCGCCTCGATCGAACACGACCTCTGAGATGCCGGCCGCTTTCGCACGCTCGGCGAGCAGCTCGCCTGAGCGTTTGGTCCGATCGGCGTTCTTTAGCTTACGCAGCTCGGGCTCATACCAGTGAACGGCGGCAAGCGTACGAGCGGAGGAGTCGTCGATGAGCTGAGCCGAGAGGCCGCGGTTGGAGCGGAACACGGACACGCGAGGACGCGTGTCGGTTCCGGAGACCTTCGCGCGCACCCTGCGACGACGTTTGAGGCGGCGAGCCTCCTTCGTGATGGTGCTCATGCGCGCTTTCCGACCTTCCTCGCCACATACTCACCCTCGTAGCGGATGCCCTTGCCCTTGTAGGGCTCTGGGGGGCGCTGCTTGCGGATGATCGCGGCGATCTCGCCGACCTGTTGCTTGGAGATGCCCTTCACGACGACCCTAGTGGGCTGGGGAACCTCGAATTCGATGCCTTGGGGCGCCTCGATCGGGACTGGGTGGGAGTAGCCGACCGCGAGCTCCAGGTTCTTGCCCTTCATCTGGGCGCGATAGCCGACGCCTTGGATCTCCAGGCGCTTCTCATAGCCGGCTGTCACACCTTGGACCATGTTGGCCACCAAGGAGCGCGTCAAGCCGTGTAGGGCACGGTGCTCGCCGCGGTCGGTTGGCCGCGAGACGAGGAGACGCTCGCCGTCCTGGGCGACTTCGATGTCGCGCGGGATGCGCTCTGAGAGCTCGCCCTTCGGTCCCTTGACGCTGACCGACTCGGGCTCGATCGCCACGGTTACGCCCGCGGGCACAAGGATTGGCTGTCTTCCGATTCTCGACATGAGCGGATCTACCAGACCTGTGCGAGAACCTCGCCACCGACACCGGCGGCGCGCGCGTCGTGACCTGTCATCACGCCGCGCGAAGTGGACACGATCGAGGTTCCCATGCCGCCAAGAACCTTGGGGATGCGGGTTGCCTCGACATAGGTACGCCGTCCTGGGCGCGAGACGCGGCGCAGGCCGGAGATTGCGGAGCGACGGTCCTCGGTGTACTTGAGGCGAATCTCGATCAACTGACCGGCGCCGCCTTCGCGCGCGGGAACCACTGCCCAGGAGTCGATGTAACCCTGCTCGGTGAGGATGCGCGCAAGCTCCGTCTTCAGTGTCGAAGCCGGAATGTCGACTGTCTCGTGCGCAGCATGGATCGCGTTGCGGATGCGCGTGAGGAAGTCGGCTATGGGGTCGGTCATTGACATGTAGAGCTCTGATCTGAAGTGGTTCTCGAAAGGACGTTTGCGCCTACCAGGAGGACTTCGTCATCCCCGGTATGAAGCCATTGTGGGCCAACTCGCGCAGACAGATACGGCAAATTCCGAACTTGCGGTACACCGAGTGCGGGCGACCACAGCGGTTGCAGCGAGTATATGCACGTGTCTTGAACTTTGGCGGGCGCGCCTGCTTGACGCGCAGCGATGTCTTTGCCATCAGGCGGCGCTCCCATTCTCGGATGTGTTCCCGGCGGCCTCTGCGTCGGACGCCTGATCGAAGCCGGCGGGCCGGCCTTGCGTGGCGAACGGCAAGCCGAGTGCTTGCAGCAGGGCGAATGCTTCGACGTCGCCCTTGGCGCTGGTGGTGATCGTAATGTCGATGCCCCTCACCTGATCGATCGCGTCGTAGTCGATCTCGGGAAAGATGATCTGCTCGCGCACGCCCATCGTGTAGTTGCCGTGCCCGTCAAAGGACCTCGGGTTCAGGCCACGGAAGTCGCGAATGCGGGGAATCGCGATCGAGGTGAGCCGGTCGAGGAACTCATATCCGCGCTCAGCCCTGAGCGTAACGGCGACGCCCACAGGCATCCCCTCGCGCAGCTTGAAAGCCGCGATCGACTTGCGCGCGCGCCGTATGTTGGGCTGCTGACCGGCGATCGTCGCAAGCTGCTCGGTGGCGGCCTTGAGCACTTTGGAATCTTGCTTGGCGTCACCGACACCCATGTTGAGGGTGATCTTCTTGAGCTTAGGCGCCTGCATCATCGAGGAGTAGCCGAAGCGCTCGATCAGCGCGGGACGTATCTCCTCGAGATAGCGGGTCTTCAAGCGTGCTGTAGTGGCGGTGCTCATCATCGTCTCCGTCAGTCGAGCCTTGTCCCGGAGCGCTTGGCCACGCGATAGCGCTTGCCATCCTCACGCTCGATGGCGATCCGTGTGGGCTTGCTGTCCTTGGGATCGAGCAGCATCACATTGGAGACATGGATCGGCCCCTCGCGCTCAATCACGCCACCGACCGTTTGCCCGCGCTGGGTGTCGGCCACCTGCTGGGGTCGCATGTGGCGCTTGACCATGTTCAAGCCCTCCACGAAGACCCGTTCACGAGCGGGCTCCACACGCAGAATACGACCCTGCTTGCCGCGATCCTTGCCCGCCATCACCTGGACTTGGTCTCCCGAGCGGACCTTAAGCACACGGCGTGCCGTGCTTGTGAGAGCACGCGCCATCTCAGAGCACCTCCGGTGCCAGTGACACGATCTTCATGAAATTGCGGTCGCGAAGTTCGCGCGCCACCGGACCGAACACGCGCGTGCCGCGCGGGTTGTTCTGGTCGTCGATGATCACCGCGGCATTGTCGTCGAAGGAGATGTAGGTGCCATCGTCGCGGCCGAAAGGCTTCTTGGTGCGCACGACCACGGCAGTCACCACATCACCCTTTTTGACGGCTCCATGCGGGTTGGCCTGCTTGACGGTCGCCGTGATCACGTCACCAACGAACGCGTAGCGCCGGCGCGATCCGCCCTTGACGCGAATACAAAGGATCTCGCGGGCGCCGGTGTTGTCGGCTACACGCAACCTGGTCTCGTTCTGGATCATCTTGCCTTCTCCAGCACGTCAACGAGCTTCCAGCGCTTGGTGCGCGACAGAGGACGACTCTCGATGACCCGCACCACGTCGCCCTCATGAGCCTCGTTGTTCTCGTCGTGGGCGTGCAAGGTGCCCGAGCTGCGCACGATCTTCTCGTAACGACGATGGCGGCGGGCAACGTCGATGCGCACGGTGATCGTCTTGTCGGCCTTGTCGGAGACGACCACTCCCTGGCGGACCTTGCGCGTACCCTCGACCGGCGCGTGTACCGGCGAGAGCGGCTCGCGAGCAGGCGCCGAGGCGCGTCGCTCGACGGCCTTGGCGCGTTCCTGCAAACGCCGTGCACGACGACTAACAGCCTTCTTGCGACGCTCTGCCACGCGCTCTGCGTGACGCTCCTCTGGGGTGCGCGCGGACCCGGCCTCACCTACGTGCGTGGAGCGCTTACGGCGGCGGCGCTCCTTGGAGGAGAGCTGCTCAGCTGGCTCGGAGGCCGTCTTGGGCGCCGCAGAGGCTGCCGGAGCAGCCTGCTCTGCGGATGCCTCCTCCGGCGCCGGCGTCTGTGCCTCGGCGTCTTGGGGTGTGTCGTTGTCTGTCTCGTCTGCCATCTGTATCCGTTCGGTCTCTCAGCTCGGCTTATCAGTTCTTGTTGCGGCGCTCAGCCGCTGTGGTCCGCTCGTGGGCGACTGTAAGTGCCCTGGCGAGATCACGGCGCGCACGGCGAACCCCGGCGGTGTCCTCGAGCTCGCCCGTGGCGTTTGCGAAGCGCTTGCCGAACAAGTCCTTGCGCAGTGTCGTTATCTGCTCGGCGAGTTCTTCGTCGAGCATATCTCTCATCTCCTTGGCCTTCATCTCCTCTGGCCTTTCAGTCCTCTCGCAACACGAACTTGGATCTAACGGGAAGCTTGTGCGCGGCGAGACGGATCGCTTCGCGCGCCAAGGGCTCGGGCACACCCGCGAGCTCGAACATGACGCGTCCAGGCTTGACGACCGCGACCCAGCCTTCGGGGTTCCCCTTGCCCGATCCCATGCGCGTCTCTGCAGGCTTCTTGGTAACGGGCTTGTCCGGGAACACGTTGATCCAGACCTTCCCTCCACGCTTGATCTTGCGGGTCATTGCGATACGGGCAGCCTCGATCTGGCGGTTGGTCAACCAGCCTTGCTCGAGCGACTTGAGGCCGTACTCGCCGAACTGGACCTTCACCTGGCCACGCGAGAGCCCGCGGCGCCGGCCACGGTGCTGCTTGCGGTGCTTGACACGCTTGGGGGACAGCATCAGCGCATTCCACCTCGATCACCGGATCCGGACCCGCCTGGACCGCCAGATCCGGACCCGCCCGCCCCACGACCTCCACCACCGGGGCCACGACCACCGCCACCCGGACCGCCACGACCACCGCCACCCGGACCACCGGGACCGCGACCGCCGCCACCAGGACCACGGCCTCCGCCTGGACCGCCACGGCCGCCACCTGGACCGCCACGGCCGCCACCCGGACCACCGGGACCGCGACCGCCACCAGGACCACCACGGCCCCTACCGCGGCCATCACGCCCGTCGCGGCCACCACGACCGTCGCGGTCGCCACTCGGAGGCGCGGGAGCGCTCATGTCGGTGAGATCGGCGCCTGTATATCCCTCGGGCATGATCTCGCCCTTGTTCACCCAACACTTGACGCCGATGCGCCCGAAAGTGGTGCGAGCCTCGTAGAAGCCGTAGTCGATGTCGGCACGCATCGTGTGCAGAGGCACACGTCCGTCGGAGTAGCTCTCGGTGCGCGCCATCTCGGCGCCACCCAGGCGTCCGGACACCTGGACCTTTACGCCCTTGGCGCCCGAGCGCATGGCGCTCGTGAGAGCGCGCTTCATTGCGCGACGGAAAGCCACACGATTTTGGAGCTGCTCGGCGATCGACTGGGCAACGAGCTTGGCGTCGAGCTCGGGGCGCTTGATCTCGAGGATGTTGACCTTGATCTGCTTGGAGGTCATCTTGTGCAGGTCGCGTCGCAAGGCATCCACTTCTGCGCCGGACTTGCCGATCACGATGCCGGGGCGAGCCGTGTGGATGTTGACCTCGAGGTCGTTGGTGTCCTTGCGAATCGTGATGTCTGAGAGACCCGCGTGGGCAAGCTTGGCGATTATGTGCTCGCGGATCTTGATGTCCTCGGCCAAGTACTCGGCGAAGTTGCGCTCGTTAAACCAGTTGGACTTCCAGTCGTGGATATAACCCACGCGCATTGCCTCTGGATGAACCTTTTGACCCATGTCTTTATCGAAGTCCTGTCTCGGTGTCCGTGCCCGCGCCTACGGCTTGGGTGTGAGCGTGATCGTCAGATGGCTTGTGCGCTTGCGAATCGGGGTGGCCCGTCCTTGAGCCCTTGGCCGGAAGCGCTTAATCGTCGGCCCCTCGTCGGCATACGCCTCGCGAACGAGCAGATCTTCCTCGATCAACTCGTGGTTGTTCTCGGCGTTGGCCACAGCCGACTCCAACAACTTGCTCCAGTCGCGGGCCACCTCACGAGGCGTGAAGGCGAGGATAGCGCGTGCCTCCTGTACTGACTTGCCTCGCAGATGCCCGCACACCATGCGAGCCTTGCGCGCCGAGGTGCGCACGTAGCGAGCTTGTGCGCGCACGACCTTGCGTCGCGCGCGGGCAGATGCGGCGGATTCGGTTCCGCGAGCCGGAGTGACGGTGGCCTTCTCAGCCTTGATCGTGGCAGGCTTCTAGGCTTTGCGGGGGTGGGCTCCTCGGCCTGTGCCTCGGCCTTCTCGGCAGCGGACTTCTTCTCAGCGGCAGGCTTCTTCCCGGCCGCTGGCTTCTTGGCCGCGGGCTTCTTGGCCGCGGGCTTCTTGGGTGGTGTGGAGTCCTTCGCCTCGGGTGTCTTACGCGCGCGCGCAGGGCCCCCCTCCGCGACAGTCTCCACCTCACCGGCATCGGAGCCAGCCGCCTTCTGCGCGGCCGGCTTCTCTGCCACGGACTTTGCGGCGTCAACAGTCTTCTCGGCGGCGGCCTCCTTGGCAGCGGGCTTGTCGGCCGCCTTGGCTGCGGGCTTCTTGGCCGCTGGCTTCGCCTTGGCCTGCTCCTCGCCCTCGGGCGTGGGCTCCTCGGTGGGCTTATCCGCGGTCATCTCACCTTCCCGGAGCCGGCGTGACCACGAAAGATGCGGGTGGGAGCGAACTCACCGAGCTTGTGGCCGACCATGGACTCGCTGATGAACACGGGCACGTGCTTCTTGCCGTCGTGGACGGCGAGGGTGTGACCGACCATGTCGGGGAAGATCGTGGACGCTCGCGACCAAGTCCTGAGCATCTTCTTGGTGTTCTCGGCGTTCATCGCCTCGATGCGCGCCATCAGGCGCTCTTCGACCCAAGGACCCTTCTTGCTAGAGCGGCTCATCTTTGCTTGCCCTTCCCTCGGCGCCTGCCGCGCACGATGTACTTGTCAGATCCCTTGTTCTTCTTGCGCGTGCGATAGCCCAAGGTGGGCACGCCCCATGGGGTCACGGGATGGCGCCCCGCGGTCGTCGAGCCCTCGCCACCACCGTGTGGGTGGTCGACTGGGTTCATCGCGACACCGCGTGTCTGCGGGCGCACGCCCATATGACGCTTGCGCCCAGCCTTGCCGACCTTGACGTTCTGGTGCTCGGCGTTACCGATGGTGCCCACGGTTGCCCTGCACTCGGCACGCACCATGCGCATCTCCCCGGAGGGAAGGCGCAAGGTGGCCATGTCGCCGTCCTTGGCCATCAACTGGACCGAAGCCCCGGCCGAACGCGCCATCTGACCGCCACGGCCAGGCTGAAGCTCGACGTTGTGAATCACCGTTCCGACTGGCATGCGTGCCAGTGGAATGCAATTGCCGACGGAGATCTCGGCCTCATCGCCGGATGAGACGCTCATCCCTACGGTCAAGCGCTGCGGAGCGAGGATGTAGCGCTTCTCGCCATCGGCGTAATGAAGCAGAGCGATGTAGGAGGAGCGGTTGGGGTCGTACTCGATCGCGGCGACCTTGGCGGGCACACCGTCCTTGCGCCGCTTGAAGTCGATCCTCCGGTAAAGGCGCTTGGCGCCACCGCCGCGGTGACGCGCGGTCTTGCGACCATGGGCGTTGCGCCCGCCGCTCTTCTTCAGGCCTTCGACGAGCGTGCGCTCGGGCTCGGTCTTTGTGACCTCGGCGAAATCCGGGTAGGTGGCAAAGCGCCGTCCTGGGCTGGTGGGCTTGGGCTTGCGAATCGGCATAGCTGTCGCGCTCCTACTCGTTCAGGCCCTCAAGGCCCTGGAAGATCGGGATGGACTCGCCTGCGCGAACCTGGACGATCGCCTTCTTCCAAACGCGGGTGGAGCCGCGCGTGACACCGCGGCGCTTGGGCTTGGATTTGACGTTGATTGTGCGCACCTCGACGACGTGAACGTCGAACAGGGATTCCACGGCCTGGCGGATCTGCGTGCGATGCGCGTCGGGGTGGACGCGGAAGGTGTACTTGCCTGCCGCGGAGAGCACGTAGCTCTTCTCCGAGAGCACCGGCTTGATGATCACTTGGGTGGCCTCCATCAGGCCTTCTCCCTAGTGGGGGCGGCGGCACGTGCGGTCAGCTCTTGCAAGGCCTTCTCAGAGACGAGCAAGGAGGCTGCGCCGAGTAGGTCGGCCACGCCGACGCTCTCAGGCTGGAGCACAGCCACGCGCGCAAGATTGCGGAAGGAGAGCGCCGCTGAGGACTCCTCGGCGTCGAGCACCACCAAGGTGGGCTGAGCCTGATTCCAATCCTCGAGCAGGTCGAATGCGTCGCTGGTCTTTGGCGCCTTGAAGGCAGCGGCGTCGAGCAACGCGAGCGAGCCGCGCTGGGCGTGCAGGGAGAGCGCGCTACGCAGCGCCGCGCGCTGCTCCTTGCGGTTGACCTTGAAGGTGTAGGAGCGAGGCTGGGGACCGAAGACAACTCCACCCCCCGTCCAAATCGGGGAGCGGCTGGAGCCGGCGCGAGCGCGGCCGGTGCCCTTTTGGCGCCAGGGCTTGGCGCCACCGCCGGAGACATTGCCGCGCGTCTTGGTCGCTGCGGTGCCACGACGACGGGCGGCCTGCTCGGCGCGTACGCTCTGATGCACGAGCGGCCCGTTGAAGCCCGCGCTGAAGGCAGACTCCTCGAGCTTCACCTTCTTGGAGGCTCCACCGGTGGAGCTGAGCACGGGCGCGTCAGGCATCGCCACGTACCTCCACGACCCCGCCCCGCGGGCCGGGAACCGATCCGCGTACGAGCAACAGATTCTTCTGGGGATCGACTGCCACGATCTCGAGGCCCGGCTGGGTAGTGCGCTTGTTGCCCATCTGGCCGGGGCCGCGAATTCCCTTGAACACTCGGGCCGGGTCGGCTGAGGCGCCGATCGACCCCGGAGCACGCACATTGTGCGAGCCGTGGGACTTGGGGCCGCTTTTGAAGTTGTGGCGTTTGATCGTGCCTTGGAAACCCTTGCCCTTGGAGACGCCCGCGATCTTCACATGGGCTCCGACCTCGAAGGTCTCGACCGTGACCGACTGGCCGATCTGCAGCTCTCCGCCCTCACCGCGAAACTCGACGAGATGGCGCATGGGAGCGGCGTCGGCCTTCTTGAGGTGACCAAGCTCGGCCTTGGAGAGATGCTTCTCCTTTGTCTGTCCGAAGGCGAGTTGCACCGCGTCGTAACCGTCGCGCTCGACGGTACGCACCGCCGTCACAGGACACGGGCCGGCCTCGAGCACGGTGACGCGCGCGACGCTACCGTCGTCCTGGAAGACCTGAGTCATCCCTAGCTTCTTGGCAAGAATCGCTGGCATGGCTGGCTCAGGTGGCGAGACGGATCTCGATGTCAACGCCGGCCGGCAGGTTGTCCAGGCGCTGGAGCGAATCGACCGTCTTGGGGCTCGGCTGGTGGATATCGATCAGGCGCTTGTGCGTGCGGATCTCGAAGTGCTCGCGCGAGTCCTTGTCCTTGAAAGGCGAGCGAATCACGCAATAGACGTTCTTCTCCGTTGGCAGGGGAACCGGCCCGGACACGGTGGCTCCGGTGCGCGTGGCTGTCTCCACGATCTCCTTCGCGGCCGACTCGATGGCGGATGTGTCGTACGCCTTCAAGCGGATGCGGATCTTGTTTTGAGTTGCGGCTGCCATTTGGGTTCTCTCGTTGCCTTCGTTCGCTATGTCGGGCCATGGCCCCGGGCGCTGACGCCCAGCTTGCTCCTCCGGGCGAGAAGCACGATCCTCCACTGGGAGAAATCCGTTCTTCACCGCCCATGACGGCGGAGCTCAATTCGTCGTATCGGACTGCCAATGAAGGGGCGCCCCGGAGGATCCGAGGCGCCCTCTGGTGCTACTCGATGACCTCGGTGACCACGCCCGAGCCAACCGTGCGCCCACCCTCTCGGATGGCGAAGCGCAAGCCCTGGTCCATGGCGATCGGCTGGATCAGCTCGATCTCCATCTGGACGTTGTCGCCGGGCATGACCATCTCGACGCCATCGGGCAGCTTTGCTACACCGGTGACATCGGTCGTGCGGAAATAGAACTGCGGCCGGTAGCCCGTGAAGAACGGAGTGTGGCGACCACCCTCCTCCTTCTTGAGGATGTAGACCTCAGCTTTGAACTTGGTGTGGGGGGTGATGGAGCCAGGCTTGCACAGCACCTGGCCACGCTCGATCTCCTCGCGCTTGGTTCCGCGCAGAAGACAGCCCACGTTGTCACCCGCCTGACCCTGGTCGAGGATCTTGCGGAACATCTCGACACCAGTGACGACCGTGGTCGTAGTGTCGTGGACGCCCACAATCTCGACCGTGTCGCCGGTATTGACGATGCCCTGCTCGACGCGGCCAGTGGCGACTGTACCGCGACCGGTGATCGTGAAGACATCCTCGACGGGCATCAGGAAGGGCTTGTCGAGCTCGCGTACCGGCTGGGGGATGTAACTGTCGAGCGCCGCGGCAAGCTCGACGATCTTGTCCTTGTAAGCCTCATCGCCTTCAAGCGCCTTAAGGGCCGAGCCGATGATGAAGGGAATGTCATCGCCGGGGAAGTCGTACTCGGAGAGGAGCTCGCGCACCTCGACCTCGACCAGTTCCATGAGCTCCTCGTCGTCGACCATGTCGGCCTTGTTGAGGAACACCACGATGTAAGGCACACCCACCTGGCGGGCAAGCAGGATGTGCTCGCGCGTCTGGGGCATGGGGCCGTCGGCCGCGGAGACCACCAGGATCGCCCCATCCATCTGGGCGGCGCCGGTGATCATGTTCTTCACGTAGTCGGCGTGCCCAGGGCAGTCGACATGCGCGTAGTGACGGTTCTCAGTCTGGTACTCGACGTGCGATGTGGCGATGGTGATCCCGCGCTCCTTCTCCTCAGGAGCGTTGTCGATCTCCTCGAAGCTACGGGCTTCGCCGCCCATCTTCTCTGCCAAGACGGTCGTAATGGCAGCGGTCAAGGTCGTCTTGCCATGATCGATGTGACCGATGGTGCCGACGTTGACGTGCGGCTTGTCGCGCTCGAACTTCTCCTTCGCCACTTTGTGTTCGCTCCTGTATCGACTTGGATGTTCGCCACCAAGAGGGCGAACCTGGGAAATCTATCTAAATGGGGATTTTCTTGACTTGTGCCTGTGGTAGAGCTTGTGTAACGGGGCGGCCTAGGCAGGCACAGGCTCACCCGTGCGTTGCTCGATGATCTTCTCCGCAATGTTCGGAGGTACCTCCTCGTACCCCTCGAACTGCATGGTGTAATTGGCCCTGCCCTGCGTGTTGGAACGCAGGTCTGTGGCATACCCGAACATCTCACTCAAGGGAACCTTGGCGTGGATCGCGAGCGCGTTGCCGCGCTGCTCGGAGCCTTGCAAGTGTCCACGCCGGCGCGAAAGGTCACCCATGACGTCGCCCATGAAGTCCTCGGGCGTGACGACCTCAACGGCGAATACGGGCTCCAGCAACACTGGCTTGGCGCGCTTGGCGGCCTCCTTGAGGGCAATCGATCCGGCTACCTTGAAGGCGATCTCCGAGGAGTCCACGTCGTGGTACTTGCCATCGACCAAGGTGACCCGCACGTCCACCATTGGGTAGCCGGCCTTAACTCCGTTCTCCAAGGCCTCCTCGACGCCCTTCTCCACGGCGGGAATGAACTCCGAGGGGATCGCGCCACCCTTGATCTTGTTGATGAAGTCAAAGCCCTCGCCTGGGGCCGGCTCCAGGTCGATGTAGACGACGCCGAACTGACCGGAGCCGCCGGTTTGGCGCACGAACTTGCCCTCGATCTTCTCGGCCGTGCCGCGTACGGTCTCGCGGTAGGAGACCTGGGGACGGCCGACGTTGGCCTCGACACCGAACTCGCGCTTCATGCGATCGACGAGTACTTCGAGGTGTAGCTCGCCCATGCCGGAGATCTCGGTCTGGCCGGTTTCTTCGTTGGTGCGTACCTGGAAGGTGGGGTCCTCCTCGGCCAAGCGTCCCAAGGCGACCGACATCTTCTCCTGGTCGATCTTCGTCTTGGGCTCAACCGCCACCTTGATGACAGGCTCGGGGAAAGTGATGTTCTCAAGCTTGATCGGAGCGTCGGGAGCAGCCAAAGTATCGCCGGTTATTACCTGCTTGATGCCCACCGCGGCGGCGATGTCGCCGGCGTAGACCTCCTCGAGCTCCTCGCGCTCGTTGGCATGCATCATCAGGATGCGGCCCACTCTCTCGGCGCGGCCGCTGTTGACGTTGAGCACGCGTGAGCCGGCCTCCAGTTTCCCCGAGTAGACACGGAAGTAGGTCAGCTTGCCTACGTAGGGGTCGGCCATGATCTTGAATGCGAGCGCGGCAAAAGGCTCGGAATCGTCGGCGTGACGCTCGATCTGGGGCTCCTCACCGTCGCCCTTGACGGGTTCGGCACCGCTGACCGCAGGCACGTCAAGCGGGGATGGCAGGTAGTCGACGACCGCGTCGAGGAGTGGCTGGACGCCCTTGTTCTTGAAGGAGGACCCGCACAGGACGGGCGTCAGCTTTGTCGAGAGGGTGGCCGTGCGGATCGCCTGCTTGAGGACGTCCTCGGGAATCTCGGCCTCCTCCAGCATCAGCTCGAGCAAGGCGTCGTCGTAGTGAGAGACCTCCTCGAGCAGGTGCTCGCGGGCGACGGCGGCGGCTTCGAGAAGCGAGTCAGGAATTGCAACGATTTCCTGCTCGGTGCCCAGCTCGTCTTTGTAGACGATCGCCTTCATCCTGACGAGATCGACGACACCCTCGAAATCGCCCTCCGCGCCGATCGGCAGCTGGATCGGGACGGGGTGGGCGGCGAGCCGGTCGATCATCGTTTGCACGCCCTGGTCGAAGTCGGCGCCGGTGCGGTCCATCTTGTTGATGTAGGCGATGCGCGGCACGTGGTACTTGTCGGCCTGGCGCCACACGGTCTCCGACTGGGGCTCCACGCCAGCGACCGAGTCGAACAGAGCGATCGCGCCGTCGAGCACGCGTAGGGAGCGCTCGACCTCGACCGTGAAGTCGACGTGGCCAGGAGTGTCGATGATGTTGATGCGGTGACTGTCCCACTCAGCCGTGGTGGCCGCAGAAGTGATCGTGATGCCGCGCTCCTGCTCCTGTTCCATCCAGTCCATGACGGCGGCGCCCTCGTGGACCTCACCGATCTTGTAGGTGCGCCCGGTGTAGTAGAGGATGCGCTCGGTGGTGGTCGTCTTACCCGCATCGATGTGGGCCATGATCCCGATGTTTCGGGTCTTCTCTAGTGGAAACTTGCGTGGCATTTTCAGATGGTTTGGGGGGTCGGTTCCAGTGTGTGGATGACAGAGAGGCAGGCGAGCCTGGAACGGCGGTCAGGGCAAAAAAATGGGCCCTTCGGGCCCATGCGCAACCGGTCGTCGGGCGATTCGCTTCGCTATCTGATCAGAGTCTCCATGGTGTTCTCGTCCGGCGGGACATTGGCACATGGCCACGCCCATATCACCGGCGGAGGGCGACTATAGCAGAGCTTTGGAGCCCCATCCAACGCTCGTGGAGCGGGTTGCAAAGGCTTGCATCGTCTACTACTGCGCCTGACAGTCGTCCGTCTCGGGGGCGTCCGCGAAGACCGCGTTGAGTCGCTCCAATACGAGCGTGGCTGTGCGCAAGTCACCCGCATCAACGTCAGCGAGGACACTCTCCCAGCGCTTCTGCCAGAGGGCACGCTTGGCTTGCACCTTGCGCTCGCCCTGGGCTGTTAGGTGCGTGACGACCACGCGCCTGTCCACCTCGGAGCGGGTGCGCTCGACGTGACCGCTAGCTGCGAGATGGTCGAGCATCTGAGTGACGGTGGCAGGCGTGATCTGGGCCGCGAGGGCCAGCTCACCCGCGGAAAGCGGACCTTGCTCACTGAGCTCGATCAAGAGCTCCATCTGGGCGTGGCTGACCTCCGAGCCAACCAGGTGGGTATCGCGCCCACGTAGGCGGCGCAAGCTGCGAAACACACGCCGGAACGCCTTGCCAAGATCGAGCAGCTCATCCTCCCAGGCCTGCTGGGACTCCTTGGCGGATAGCTCGACGGTGCGTGGCATGACGAGCGCAGACGCTTTAGACCCCGACGGCGTCGGCGAGCGCCTCGGGGCTTGCCGCCATCGGCTCGGGCTCACCTTGGGGCCGCTGGGCCTCTGCTTGGGGCCGCTCGGCGCGCAGCAACATGATGCACGGGATCAGAGACAGCGCGGCGATTCCGAAAGCCCACCAGTAAGCCGTGTCGAATGCACCGGCGAGCTCCTCCGGGGTATGGGCGCCCACTCCGGCGCGTTGCAGGACGACGGCGAGCACGGCGGTACCAATCGCACCACCGGTGCGTTGCAAGGCATTGATCTGAGGGGTGGCGTCGGAGATCTGATCCGGGCGCATGGCCGAGAAGGCGGCGCTCATCGCCGGCATGAAGCACAGGCCGATGGAGAGACCGCGCACGACGAGCACCAAGGAGATCGCCACGATCGAGGTATGGGCGCCAATCACAGTGAAGGGCAGGGTGCTGACGCACAAAAGCGAGACGCCGCTGAGCGCTACGCGACCGCCACCGAAGCGCTGGGTGAGACGACTGGCGATCGGCATCGCCATCAAGGCACCGAGGCCTTGGGGACCGGTGAGCAAGCCGGTATTGACGACGCTCTGCCCGCGCACTTCCTGGTAGTAGAGCGGCACCAGGATCATCGCTCCGAAGAGTGCGGCGCCGAGCCCGAAGTTCGTGAAGGCGGCTCCGGCGAAGACACGGTTGGCATACATGCGGATGTCCAAGAGAGGACGCTCGACGCGCAGAGCATGCACGCAGAAGAGCGCGATCAGAACGACGCCCGCGACTGTCGGCAAGATCACCTTGCCCGAGCCCAAGGCTGAGCCCGAGCCGAGCTCGCTTACCCCGTAGATCATGGAGGCGAAGCCTGCGGGAAGCAGCGCGAGACCGAGGACATCCAAGCGCCCGGCCTCGCCGGAGTCGGTGTGGGGCAGCATGCGCCAGCCGAGCACGAAGGCGAGGATGCCGATCGGAACGTTGACGAAGAAGATCCACGACCAATGCAGGTTCTCGAGGATCAAGCCACCCACGACAGGCCCCAGGATCGGCGCGAGCATGGCGGGCATAGAGACGTAGCCCATGACCTTGCCCATACGCTGGGGGCCGGCTACCTGAGCCATGATCATCATGGCCACGGGCATGATCATTCCCCCTCCGGCGCCCTGCAGAACGCGGAACACGACCAAGGACGTCGTCGAGTTGGCAAGCCCGCACAAAGCGGAGCCGGCTGTGAAGAGCACCAAGGAGGTCATGTAGACCTGCTTTGCGCCGAAACGTCGCGCTGCCCAACCCGTGACGGGAATCACAGCGGCAAGCGCAAGTAGATAGCCGGTGATCACCCATTGGACTTGCGAGAGTGGGCTGTGAAGGTCGTGCGAGAGCGTGTGCAGCGCGACGTTGACGATCGTCGTGTCGAGGATCGACATCATCATCCCGAGGATCACCACGCCGCAGACCACCCACACGTGGCGCTCGATATGAGTCGAGGCATGGGGGTCGTTCTGCTCTATGACTGGGCGCGAAGACATGAGGTACCGAAAGTTTAGGTACCAAACCTTCTTTCTTTAAGGCCTCAGAGTGTGCTCTGCGTCACACAAGCTTCAGATCCAGCGTCAAGTGGTCGGTCCGTGGATGGGATACGGAGCACTTCGAGCGCCGGCGTACTGGTTGTACGCCAAGCATCGAGGGTGACGTAGACCGCCGCGGAACGGGGCGGGTGGGTACTTACTACCAGCGGTAGTGGGCGAAGGCCTTATTGGCCTGCGCCATGCGGTAGATGTCGTCCTTGCGCTTGTAGGCGCCACCCTGCTGGGACTGAGCATCTAGCAACTCGTTGGCCAGGCGCTGGGCCATGGTCTTCTCGCGCCGGTTGCGGGCAAACTCGACTAGCCAGCGAACCGCAAGCGTGCGAGCACGCGCGGAGGGCACCTCGACCGGTACTTGATAAGTGGCACCACCAACGCGGCGGGAGCGAACCTCCAAGGCTGGGGTGAGAGCCTTGATTGAGTTCTCGAGCTGCTCGATGGGGTCCTTGTCGGAGCGCTCCCCGAGCAAGGCAAGTGCGTCGTAGACGATCCGCTCGGCGGTTGACTTCTTGCCGTCGAGCATCACCTTGTTGATGATCTGCTGGACCAGCTTGGAGCGGTGTACGGGGTCCGCTTCGAGCGGACGCACCTGGGCAGCTGCGCGGCGGGGCATGCTACTTCTTCTTCACGCCGTACTGGGAGCGACCCTGTTTGCGATCGCTCACACCGGCGGCGTCGAGCGTGCCGCGGACGACCTTGTAGCGCACACCGGGAAGATCCTTGACGCGTCCGCCGCGCACGAGCACGACCGAGTGCTCTTGCAAGTTGTGGCCCTCGCCTGGGATGTAGGCCGTGACCTCGATCGAGCCGGCGATGCGCACACGCGCGACCTTGCGCAGGGCGGAGTTAGGCTTCTTCGGGGTGGTGGTGTACACGCGCGTGCACACTCCGCGGCGCTGGGGAGCAGCGACCTTCTTCTTGCGTCCCTTGCCCGACTTCAGGCCGGGAGTGGCGAGCTTTTTCTTGGGCGCGGTGCGGCCCTTGCGTACGAGTTGTGAGGTGGTGGGCATTCGGTCGGGGATCCTAGCAGCGTCAGCTTCGCGCCGACCTGTGGCGGTGAGGCGATGGGCGCGGCGGCTCACCGTGAACCTCGCGGGCGGGCACGCACGCACGCAGGGCCACCCCAAATGGAAAACCAACCCCAACGGGAAAACCAACCCCAGCGCCCGGCCGCGAGGGCAAGGACAATCCGGCCAGCAAGATCAAGCGCTGGCGCGCAGGCCGGCGGAGCGCACCGGCGCCGGCATCAAGGCCGCGGCCACGAGGACCATCACAAAAGCAAGCGACTGGAGAACGATTCCCAAGGCGTTGCCGGGCATGGGATCGCCGAACACGAGGATTCCTCCGGCCACGCCGGCAATGTTGGCGGCGGTGCCGGTGACGGCGATGACGGGAACGGCATCGCCGTCCTGGAGCCCCCGCGCGGAGGCGTAGAAGGCAAGCACGGAGGCAAGCGCAGCGACGGCGAGCCATGGGCTGAGCAATAGGGCAAGCAGCCCGTGCGCACCGACAATGCCCGTGAGCGCCTTGATCGCGGTGTCTGAGACGCCGAACAGGATTCCGGAGGCGGCGCCCAGCATCATGCCGTGGTGCTCCACGGGGCCTCCCATGCGGGGCCCCATGATGAGCAGGCCGCCAAGCCCGAACAGGCCGGCCTCGAAGGAGATCATCGCGGGGTCGGAGAAGTGGGAGTGGGCGCCGTGCATGGCGGGCAAGGTCAGGCCGAGCATGACGAGGCCGGCCGCAGTCAACCACAGGCCGAGCCACTGGCGGCGACCGACCTTGAAGCCGAACATGCGATCGGCCATAACGGCGATCAAGACCACTCCGGCGGCGAGTGCGACCTGCACCACCGACATGGGTGCAAGCGCCAAGGCAGCCACGTGCAAGGCCCAGGAAGCCGCGGCGACGAGCATGCCGATCGCGAACCAGCGCGAGGAGAAGAGGGCGCGTCCGGAGCGCAAGGGGTGGCGCATGTCGACCTTGCCGACCGAGTTAGCGCCCCGATACTTGTAGAAGAAGCCCAGGTTGGCGACGAAGGCGCAGGCGAGCGCGAGGAGTATGCCGAGATCGAGAGTCATGAGGGGGAGCCGGATGGAGTGAGGATCCATCGGCAAAGGCCGCCCGATGCTTTACTGCACCGATGCGACCCGGGCAGATTACCGCCCAGTACCTCTGTGCGAGCTAAAGACGACCCACCCCTAACAGAGAGCAAACTGAGCCCGCCGCTGCGCAAACCGAGCCCAAAGCCGCTGAAACCGAGCCCACTGCCGCTCGAGCCGGGGCCGCCGCTGTTGCTGGTGGACATTGATGGCGTGATATCCCTGTTCGCCTTCGAGGCTGGGCCTCCCCCGGAGGGGTCGTTCCATTCGATCGACGGCATACCCCATTTTCTTTCGTCCACGGCCGCCGAGCACCTGCTTGGGCTTGCGCCGATGTTCGAGCTCGCTTGGGCCAGCGGGTGGGAGGAGAAGGCCAACGAATACCTCCCCCACCTGCTCGGTCTGCCGAAGTTGCCTCATTTGAGCTTCGAAGGCAAGGTCGGTCGCACCAATGCTCATTGGAAGCTCGACGCGATAGATGCTTACGTCGGCACGAGACCGGTGGCGTGGATCGATGACGCCTTCAACGAAGCCTGCCACGCGTGGGCGAGGGCGCGCGCGAGTCCCACGCTGCTTGTAGAGACTACCCCCGCGAAGGGACTCACGCAGCGGGAGGCGCTGCTTCTGGAGCAGTGGGCGCAGGCGCTTGGCTCAGCGCAGGCGGGACCTCAGGCGGCGCAGGGGTCTGAGTAGGCGGGGAGGCCGGGGGCGAGCTGAGGGAGACAGTGCCTGTAAGCGTCAGCGGCTCGGAAAGAACGACAGGCAGGTGGGGACCACCGCGACAGACAGCCCGTAGAGCCGTTTCGGCCCCAGCGGCTGTCTTGGGCGGCGAGATGACGATCGGAACAGACCACTGGCCGGCCGAATCGGTTATGGCCTGCGCGAATGCGAGCTCGCTGACCGTCTGGCCCCTGTTCACCACCCTACGTATCTGGACTTCGATCGGAGCGCCCACCAGAGGGATGCCATCGGGTAGGCGCAGACTCCCGGCGAGGGCGCTCTGTGGGCCGGCTACTTCTGGGACCTGCAGGCGCAGGGTTGCTCGCCCACTGATCGCGACGAGGGGCGCAGAGGCACGTCGGACGGCTTGGAGCTCGGCGTAGAGGGCGTCGCCGGG
Organism: uncultured Solirubrobacterales bacterium; assembly: GCA_963731565.1. Classification (GTDB taxonomy): domain Bacteria; phylum Actinomycetota; class Thermoleophilia; order Solirubrobacterales; family Solirubrobacteraceae; genus Palsa-744. Next base: position 1,453,251 of record CAVSWG010000001.1, on the reverse strand, counting down.
GCAGTCTGTGGAGTCGGCGTCGCGATGGCCGGCTACACGGGGCAGGGATACGGGCGTGTGGGCGGGGAAGCGGCTATAGACGGCCCCGTCGCTTGTCACCCGGACGGTGACGCGCCCTTCCAAGGGAGCGCCGTGCAAGGACAGCTTCCATGCCAGGAGGTGCTCAAGTGCAGTGCGAGCGGGTGGCGAGATCCGCTGGTCGCTGTAGGTCCCGAGGATGGCTATGCCGGTGGAATAGGCGTTGTAGCCGCCGGCCTGGGCACCGATTACCGGCTCGTCGATACCACCCGCGCGCGCCTCGAAGATGCGTCCGAAGCGGTCGATCACGAAGTTGTAACCGATGTCGTTCCAGCCGCGACCGTAGCGGTGGTACTGGTAGATCGAGCGCAGCATCGCTGGCACCTCAGCCGCAGAGTAGCCGTCGGGGTTCTCGGTGTGGTGGACGAACGCGAGCTGGACGGTTCCGTATGCGGGCGCCACCTTGGGACGCTCACCACCCCTTGCCCAGAAGCGGCGCGCGATGATCGGCGGTTGGCCTGGACCGGCCTGTAGGCCCGAGCTCACAAGCGGGAGGCCGGCAAGCGAAGACTCGCCCGCGAGCCGTCGTGCGAAGGAGGCCGGCGTGCGCAGGACACCGCGCGCACCGGCGATAGCCGTGGCTGCGATCAGCGATCGGCGTGTGATCCCGCCAGTGCCCACGTTGCTCATATTTGCCCAGAACACGGCAGACCATGCTCAAGGAACGGTGAGGCGCGTATGAATGCTCTTAATCGGCAGTGCCCTACGCGCGCGCGTAGGGCAGCCTCCGCGGAGTAACGATCCTCATCGGGAACCGGGGCGCGCATGCGCGCCCCGGCCGGCCGGCACATGTGCCGGCCGGGACAGCGGCGCATGCGCCGCTGTCTGAATAGAGGTGAGAGTGACCGGAAGGCCTCTCCCAACTCAATCCGCCTACTCGCCGGACTCCTCGGGTACCTCTAGGTCGCCCAGGCCCTCAACGAAACCGGGGTCTGTGCTGCCGGCTCCGATCTTCTCTAGAGAAGCGAGGTCGGCGTCGAACTCGCTGCCGTAGCCGGTGCCCAAGGCCTCGCCGTCGGCCAAGCCGAGCTCGGCGGCGATCTCCTCTTGGTCGAGTAGGCCAACGTCGTCGATCGCACGGGGAAGCGGCTCGGACGGTTCAATCTCGATCCGCCGGTAGCGCTTGAGGCCGGTGGCGGCCGGGATCAGCTTGCCGATGATCACGTTCTCCTTGAGCCCGTTGAGACGGTCGATCTTGCCCTCCAAGGACGCATCGGTGAGCACCTTGGTGGTCTCCTGGAAGGAGGCCGCCGAGAGGAACGAGTCGGTGTTCAAGGACGCCTTGGTTATGCCGAGGATGATGTCCTCGTACTGAGCGGTCTCACCGCCCTCGGCGATCACCGCGTCGTTGGCGGTCGCGAATTCATAACGATCCACGAACTGTCCGGGCAAGTAGCCGGTGTCGCCCTTCTGGTCGACCCTGACCTTCTTGAGCATCTGACGCACGATCAACTCGATGTGCTTGTCGTTGATGTCCACGCCCTGGGACTTGTAGACCTCTTGGACCTCCTTGACCAAGTACTGCTCGGTCTCGGTGCGTCCGCGGATCGCCAGGAGCTCGTGCGGGTAGAGCGAGCCCTCGTTGAGCTGCTTTCCAGCCGCAATCTTCTCGCCACTGGATACGTACAGGCGTGTGCGCCTGGGGAAGGCGTGGCGATGCTCCTCGCCGGCCTCGTCGGTGATGACCACGGTCAAGGCCTTCTCGGTCTCTTCGATCGACACGATGCCGTCTTGCTCGGCGATCTTGGCCAAGCCCTTGGGCTTGCGCGCCTCGAAGAGCTCCACCACGCGCGGCAAGCCGTGCGTGATGTCCGCACCGGCGACACCACCGGTGTGGAACGTACGCATAGTTAGCTGCGTACCGGGCTCGCCGATCGACTGGGCCGCCACGATCCCCACGGCATCGCCGATCTGGGCTGTCTGGCCGGTTGCCATCGCGCGGGCGTAGCACGCTTGGCAGACGCCGCTCGGAGCCTTGCACTTGAGCACGGAGCGCACCGGTACGGTCACCTTGACGCCCTTCTCGTGTTCGTCGGCGAACGCCTCGGCGATGTCGGCAAGCTCTTGACGCCCGATTTCCTCGCCACCCTCGGCGAGCATGCGCCCGCGCTTGGTGGTGATCGGCTGGGCGGCGGTGCGTCCCACGAGGTTTTCGTTGGGCTCGCCACCCTCGTTCCAGACGGTCATCTCGATGTATTCGTCGGTGCCGCAATCGACCTCGCGGATGATCACGTCTTGTGCGACATCCACCAAGCGCCTGGTCAGGTAGCCCGAGTCGGCGGTACGCAGGGCCGTGTCAGCCAAGCCCTTTCGCGCGCCGTGGGTGGAGATGAAGTACTCCAGAACCGACAGGCCCTCCATGAAGTTGGCCTTGATCGGCCGCTCGATGATCTCACCCTTCGGGTTGGCCATCAGGCCACGCATACCCGCGAGCTGGCGGATCTGCTTGAAGGAGCCACGGGCGCCGGAGTTGGCCATCATGAAGATGGGGTTGAGCGTGTCGAGGTTGGCGATCATCGCCTCTGCTACCTCGTCGGTGGCCGCGTTCCACTTCTCCACGACCGCCTCGTGGCGCTCCTCCTGGGTTATGAGCCCCATGTCGTACTGGTCTGTGATGTCACCCACGAGCTTGTCGTACTTGTCGAGGATCGACTGCTTCTCGGGCGGGACCACCACGTCGTTCTTGGAGATCGTGATCCCTGCTTGGGTGGCGTACTTGAAGCCGAGGTCCTTGAATGCGTCGAGCACCAAGGAGATCGTGGTCGCGCCATAGGTCTGCACCAAGGCGTCGATCAAGCGCGTGGTGTCGCGCTTCTTCATGGACTGGTTGACGTACACGTACTTGGAGGCGTCGAACTGGTCACCCAAGGCCTCGGCCAAAGCACGCTCGATACGGTCGTTGTAGATGATCCGCCCGACCGTGGTCAGGAGGTGGCCACCCTCGCGTCCCATGGGACGGAACTCGGCGATGTCATGCAACTTGACGACGCCGGCCTCGTAGGAGAGCTCGGCCTCTTGCGCGGTACGGAACACGTGCGGGCGGGGCTCATAGGTGGCCCTGTCGATCTTTGACAGCTCGTCCGCTTCGATTCCGTAGGTGAGGTAGTAGGCGCCGAGGATCATGTCCTGGGTTGGCGTTGCAAGCGGCGCCCCGTGCGCCGGGCTGAGGATGTTGTTGGAGGAGAGCATCAATATGCGCGCCTCCGCCTGGGCCTCGGCCGAGAGCGGTAGGTGGACAGCCATCTGGTCGCCGTCGAAGTCGGCGTTGAAGGCGTGGCACACGAGTGGGTGTACCTGGATCGCCTTGCCCTCGACCAAGAGCGGTTCGAAGGCCTGGATGCCGAGACGGTGAAGCGTGGGTGCGCGGTTGAGTAGGACCGGGTGCTCGTGGATGACCTCCTCCAAGACGTCCCAGACCTCGCCGATCATCGAGTCGACCATCTTCTTGGCCGCCTTGATGTTCTGCGCGGACTTACGCTCGACCAGGCGGGCCATGATGAACGGCTTGAAGAGCTCCAAGGCCATGATCTTGGGCAGGCCGCACTGGTGCAGCTTCAGATAGGGACCGGCCACGATGACCGAGCGTCCGGAGTAGTCGACGCGCTTGCCGAGCAGGTTCTGGCGGAAGCGCCCTTGCTTGCCCTTGAGCATGTCCGAGAGCGACTTCAGAGGACGGTTGCCCGGTCCCGTGACGGGTCGGCCGCGACGACCGTTGTCGAACAGGGCATCAACCGCCTCTTGGAGCATGCGCTTCTCGTTGTTAACGATGATCTCGGGCGCGCCAAGGTCGAGCAGGCGCTTAAGGCGATTGTTGCGGTTGATGACCCTGCGGTAGAGGTCGTTAAGGTCGGAGGTGGCAAAGCGCCCACCATCAAGCTGGACCATGGGACGCAGCTCCGGCGGGATCACAGGCACGGCATCGAGGACCATCATCTCGGGCTTGTTGCCGGACTGGATGAAGGCGGAGACGACCTTCAGGCGCTTGACCGCGCGAGCCTGCTTCTGGCCCTTGCCGGTCTTGACCAGCTCCTCCAGTTCGGTCCTTTCGGCCTCCAGGTCGACCTGCTGGAGCAGATCGCGGATCGCTTCTGCGCCCATGCCACCACGGAAGTATTCGCCGAAGCCATAGGACGAGCCGAAGCGCTCCTTGAGCTCGCGGAATGTGGTCTCGTCGTGCTCGATCTGCTTGGGCTCCATCGTCTTGAAGAGCTCCCACACGTTGCGCATACGCTCAGCGCCGTCCTCAACATAGGCTTCGGTGTCGGCGATGTCGGCCTCGAAGGTCTTGTTCAGTTCCTTGATCAGCTTGTCGCGTTCCTCGTCGGAGATCTTCGCGAGGTTGAGGTCGAGCGAGTCGGCCCACAGGTGATCTTCGTCGTTGAAGGACGTCTGCTTGCCGCTCTGCAGGTACTTCTCGCGACGGGCCAAGGACTCGCGCAGTTCAAGCACGCGCTCCTCGAGCTCGGCGGCATAGGAGTCAAGGACCTTGTTGACCTCCTTCTCCAGAGAGTCGAGGTCATTGGAGCGAGCCTCATCATCCACCCAGGTGACGATCGAAGCCGCGAAATAGAGCACCTTCTCGAGCTCCTTGGGAGCCATGTCCAGGAGGTAGCCGATGCGCGAAGGCACGCCCTTGAAGAACCATATGTGGGAGACGGGCGCGGCGAGATCGACGTGACCCATGCGCTCGCGGCGAACCTTCGAGCGCGTGACCTCGACGCCACAGCGCTCGCACACGATGCCCTTGTAGCGGACCCTCTTGTACTTGCCGCAGTAGCACTCCCAGTCCTTGGTGGGACCGAAGATGCGCTCGCAGAACAGGCCATCCTTCTCGGGCTTGAGCGTGCGGTAGTTGATTGTCTCAGGCTTGGTTACCTCGCCGGAGCTCCAGGAGCGGATCTGCTTGGAGGAGGCGAGGCTGATCTCGATGGCGTCAAAATTGTTGATGTCGATCATCTGGTGCGCTTTCGCTCGCGGGTGAAACGGGGTAGTGATCGGGTCTCACTGGGCGCGACCCGGGGCCTTCTCGCCACCACCCGTTTGGTGGCTTGGCCCGGTTGGCCTCCCGCCGGAGGGCGGGAGGTGTCGCTGGGGACTATGTCTCGGTCTCCGGCACCGGATCCTCGATTGGCACGTCCTCCGCGCCATCGAGCGCATCGAGGCTGATTCCGTCCTCGATCAGGCTCTCTACGTCGATTGTTCCGTCGAGATCATCGTCCTTGTCCTCTCCGGAATCCGTCTCGGCCTCGGCCGGTGCCTCGGCCTCCTCCGGGACTACCTCGCTGCTGAGCTCACCGGTTGGGGCCCTGACACCGGAGAGATCGATGCCGAGCTCCTCGGCCGCGCGCAGAAGATCGTCGTCTTCGTCGCGCAGCTCGGTGTGCTGGCCCTCCTCGGAGACGACGCCCACGTCGAGCGCCAAGGACTGCATCTCCTTGAGCAGCACCTTGAAGGACTCGGGGATCGAGGGCTCGGCGATGTTCTCGCCCTTGACGATCGCCTCGTAGGCCTTGACGCGCCCGACGGTGTCGTCGGACTTGATCGTGAGCATCTCCTGCAAGGTGTAGGCGGCGCCGAACGCCTCCAAGGCCCACACCTCCATCTCGCCAAAGCGCTGACCGCCGAACTGCGCCTTGCCTCCCAGCGGCTGCTGGGTGACGAGCGAGTAAGGCCCGGTCGAGCGCGCGTGGATCTTGTCGTCGACAAGATGTAGGAGCTTGAGGATGTACATGTAGCCGACGGTGACCTGTTCCTCGAAGGGCTCGCCCGTGCGACCGTTGAACAAGGTCATCTTGCCCGAGGCTTGCTCGCCCACACGACGTGACTTGTCCACGTCCATGCGGATGCGACCTTCGTGGGCGTCCTGCCACTTGACCAGGGCCGTGTCCACGTCTTCGACGGTGGCTCCGTCGAAGACCGGAGTGGCCACATAGACGCGCTTGTTGCCGCCGTTGGTGTGGGCTTCCTTGTAGGCCTCGGTGCCGTCGTCATACCAGCCTTGAGCGGCGGCCCAGCCCAGATGCGTCTCCAGGATCTGGCCGACGTTCATGCGCGAAGGCACGCCGAGCGGGTTGAGGATCACGTCCACCGGAGTGCCGTCCTCAAGGAACGGCATGTCCTGTTGGTCGACGATCTTGGAGATGACACCCTTGTTGCCGTGACGGCCCGCGAGCTTGTCGCCCTCGGAGATCTTGCGCTTCTTGGCCACGAACACCCGCACTAGGTCGTTGACGCCCGGGGGCAGGTCGTCGCCCTCGTCGCGGCTGAAGGTCATCACGTCGATCACGACGCCACCCTCGCCGTGGGGCACCTTCAGGGATGTGTCGCGCACCTCGCGCGCCTTCTCCTTGAAGATCGCGCGGATCAGCTTCTCCTCGGCCGTGAGCTCGGTCTCGCCCTTGGGCGTGACCTTGCCGACGAGCAGGTCACCGGACGCGACCTCAGCGCCGACGCGCACGATGCCGCGATCGTCGAGGTTGCGCAAGGACTCCTCCGAGCGGTTGGGGATGTCCCTCGTGATCTCCTCGTCGCCGAGCTTGGTCGTACGGGCATCAATCTCGTACTCCTCGATGTGGATCGAGGTGAGCTCGTCGTCCTGCACGAGGCGCTTGGACAGGATGATCGCGTCCTCGAAGTTGTAGCCCTCCCAGGACATGAAGGCCACCATCAGGTTCTTGCCGAGCGCCATCTCGCCCTTGTCGGTCGAGGAGCCATCGGCCAAGACATCGCCTGCCTTGACCTTCTGGCCGGCTCTCACCTTCGGCTTGTGGTGGATCAAAGTGCCTTGGTTTGAGCGCATGAACTTCTGCAGCTCGTACTCGTCCTTGCCTTCAGAGGTCTCCACGACGATGCGGTTGGCGTCGACGAAATCGACTGTACCGGCGTTCAGCGCGAGCAGCACGTCGCCCGTGTCGAGCGCGGCACGCCGCTCCATGCCGGTGCCCACCAAAGGAGCATCGGTCTTCAAGAGCGGCACCGCCTGGCGCTGCATGTTCGAGCCCATCAGGGCTCGGTTGGCGTCGTCGTGCTCGAGGAACGGGATCATGGCGGTCGCGACCGACCAGATCTGTTCAGGTGAGACGTCAACAAGGTCAACGTCCTTGGGACCGACTGTCACATACTGGCCGGCCTGGGTGCGGCAAAGAATCTCTTTGTCGAGCAGCTTGCCCGTCTTGGGATCGATCGGCGTGTTGGCCTGAGCGATCAGCTGCTCCTCCTCCTGGTTTGCATCCAGGCGCACAACCTCCTCGGTCGCGATGCCGTCCTTGACGACCCGGTAGGGGGTAGTGACAAACCCGTACTCGGACACCTCGGCAAACGAGGAGAGCGAGCCGATCAGCCCGATGTTTGGACCCTCAGGGGTCTCAATCGGGCACATGCGCCCATAGTGGGTCGGGTGCACGTCGCGAACCTCGATCGGTGCGCGCTCACGGGTCAGACCGCCTGCTCCAAGCGCCGACAGGCGCCGGCGGTGTGTGAGTCCCGCCAAGGAGTTGGTCTGGTCCATGAACTGCGAGAGCTGCGAGGAGCCGAAGAACTCCTTCAAGGCAGCAACCACAGGACGGATGTTGATGATTGTCTGCGGCGTGATTGTGTCGGCATCCTCGGTAGTGAGGCGCTCGCGTACAACGCGCTCCATGCGATAGAGCCCGATCCGGAATGCCTCTTGAATCAGCTCGCCGACGGTGCGCAAGCGGCGATTGCCGAAGTGCTCGTACTCGTCGAGGTGCTCGTCGACGGGCTCGCGCGGCATCGACATCGCCTCGGCCGCGTAGTCCTTGATCTCGATCTCCGGCTCCTCGGGCATGCCGAGCCGCTTGGGCAGGGAGGCGAGCTCCTTGACGAGCGCGAGGATGTCGTCGTGAGTGAGCGTGCGCGTGTCGATGTCGATGTCGAGGCCGAGACGCGAGTTGAGCTTGTAGCGGCCGACCCGCGTGAGGTCATAGCGCTTGGGGTCGAAGAACAACTGGTTGAGCAAGGCCTTGGCGTTCTCCACGCTCGGCGGCTCACCTGGGCGCTGCTTCTTGAACAGCTCGATCAGGGCGCCCTCTTCGGTTCTGGTCTGCTCAGTGTCCGCGTCGATCGTGTTGCGGATGTAGAGCGAGTTGTCGAACAGCCGCAGGATCTCCTCGTCGGTCGCGTAGCCCATCGCGCGCAGCAGAACTGTGACGGGTAGCTTGCGCTTACGATCGATCCGGACGAAGACCTTGCCCTTCTTGTCGATCTCGAGCTCCAGCCACGAGCCGCGTGCGGGCATGAGGTTGGCGATGAAGACCTGCTTCTCGCGGTCCTTGGGCTCCATCAGGTAGGCGCCCGGGGAGCGCACGAGCTGAGTCACCACGACGCGCTCGGTGCCGTTGATGACGAACGTGCCACGCTCGGTCATCCAAGGGAAGTCGCCCATGAAGACCGACTGCTCCCGGATCTCGCCGGTCTCGCGGTTGATGAAAGCCACGGTGACCGTCAGGGGACGGGCGTAGGTGAGGTCCTTCTCACGGCATTGCTCGAGCGAGGCAACGGGCTCGTCGAACACGAACTCGCCGAACTGGACGGCGAGGTTGCCGGTGTAGTCCTCGATCGGCGAGATATCGTCGATCGTCTCCCGCAGGCCACCCTTCTGGGGATCGGTGAGCCACAAAAAAGAGCGGCGCTGGATATCGATGAGGTTGGGTACGTCGACAGACTTGTTCAGACGCGCGAAAGTCCGGCGCGTCCGGAGAGCATCAACAGCAGCCAAGAAATGACTCCTTCGGAGGGCGAGAAACGGGCAAAGGCGGGCGCAAACGCGCGACCATCAAAGATAGCACAGACTATCGGCGCCCTCAAGTGGGGCAGCCAGCGCTCACGGACCCCACCCCTGACGACCGCGTATGTGGCGCGGCGCCGACTTCGATTGGGTGGCTGCGACTATCGGCCAGCGGGCGGATTGTACCGGACGATTGCCGTTTTCGCCAGAAATCCGGCCGCCCATGCGAAGGCTCGAAGGCGCACCCATATGGGCGCGCCTCAGCGGGCAGGGCTAAGGCAGTGCCCCACCGATCAAGGCGCCCACCTTCCAGGCGCCGTTTTCACGGTCCACCGTGATCTCTCCCGAAGGCATCGTCTTCGAGCGCAGCAACGCGAAGCCCCGGTCGCCCTTGATGCGAACGCCCGTCACCTCGATATCCGCGAGCGAGGGCCCCGACTGGGCCGAGGCATGCTTGAACAACAATGCGAGAATGCCCGCGCAACCCTTGCCCCGCAGCGTTGCCGAGCGACCGAGGCTTTGGACGATGGACTTCGACAATCCTGAGGACAGCAACGCGCACGCACCGGCGCCATTCCCCGCGGCGACCGCGGCGTAGTAGCGCTTGACAATGGCTGTTACTGCCTGCTTTTCGGCAACGCCTGCCTCTGTGCCGAAGGTCTGGATGCTGTCGTCACCGTGTGGGTAGCGCTTGGCCAGCGCGGACGCCGAGCTCGAGCTTTCGCCGCCACCGGAACCGGTCTTGGTGCTCGGAGCCTGCGGCGCCGGCGTGGTGCTCGTGGTCGCTGTGGTGGCCGTGGTCGCGGGAGGAGCGCTGGCGGCGGTCGTCGTACTGGGAGCCGCGGTTGTGGAAGGCGTGCTCGTGCTTGTTTCGCTTCCACCCCCACACGCGGTGGCCCCGACTGTGAGCAGCGCGCTTGCGAGCAACGCGAGTAGCGGCTTCATATCCCCAGCAGCTCCCTTTCTTTATTGACAACCCTCGTACCAGCGCGATCCTAGCGGGAACGCGCGCTCGGAGACCCCGTTCACCGCGCAGCACGTGTGCCCGCTAGCGATTCACCGCGCGGCACGTGTGCCCGCGAGCGACCCCCCAAACAGTGGCGGCCGGGAAGTTCCCCGGCCGCCCCCTCCTTGACCGCCGCGAGACGCGACGGTTGGCTTACTTCAACTCGACGCTGCCTCCGGCCTCCTCGAGTTCGGCCTTGAGCTTGTCGGCCTCCTCGCGCTCGATGCCCTCCTTGACCGGCTTGGGGGCCTCGTCGACGAGCGCCTTGGCCTCCTTCAGGCCAAGCCCGGTGGCCGAGCGCACGACCTTGATCACCTGGATCTTCTTGTCCCCGGCAGCGGCGAGGATCACATCGACGGTGGTCGGACCTTCGTCCTCCGCGCCCGCCTCGCCGCCACCGCCGCCACCGGCAGCTGCGGCTGGCGCGGCCACTGCTGCGGCCGAGACGCCGAACTCCTCCTCGAGCGCTTTGATGCGCTCGGCGAGCTCGAGCACGGAGATGCCCTTGAGCTCCTCTATCCAGTCCTGTGTGCTTGTTGCCATCTGTCAGTCCTCCTTGGTCGCTTCGGCGCTCTCGGTCTCTTGCTCCGAAGCGTCCGTCTTGTTGTCGTCTTGCGCCGGCTCCGATGCCGGCTCAGCTTGGTCTGCGCTCGAGGCCTCCTCAGTGGGAGCCTCCTCGGCGGCCGGCTCCGTCGTGGCCGGCGGCTCATCGGCCGTCTCCTGCTCTGGGACCGGAGCCTCTGCACTCTGCTCGGGCTCTGGCACCTCGTCGGGTGTCTCGGCCGACGGAGTCTCCTCCGGCTGTGCCTCAGCGGCAGGGGCCTGCTCGTCCGCGGGGGCCTCGGCTGCAGGAACCTGCTCATCCTTGACTGGGGCAACCTCCGCCGCAGGGGGCTCGCCGGCAGGAATCTCACCGGACTCCTTCTTCTCGCGCACCTGGCCAAGCGCGACGGCAAGACCGCCCACGAGACCGCCAAGCGTTCGCACGAGCCCGGAGATGGGGGAAGCGACGATCCCTACGAGCTGGCCGTAGAGCGCTTCGCGCGAAGGTAGGCGCGAGATCGCACGGATCTGGTCAGCATCGAGCACCTCGCCGTCCATCAAGCCACCCTTGAACGGGAGCAGTTGTGTGGCGCGCGCCTGATCGGCGATCGCCTTGGCGGCCATGGCGGCATCGCCGCGCACGAATGTAAGCGCTGTGGGACCCGAGAGCAAAGTCTTGAGCGACTCGGCGCCGACCTGGTCGGCGGCACGTTCGGTCAGCGAGTTCTTAACCACCGTGAAGGTGGCGTCGGCTTCGCGCAACTTGGCTCGCAGCTCGGCCGCTTGGGAGACGGAGATGCCGCGATAGTCCACCGCGAACACGGCGTCCGACCCATCGATCTCCGCTGCAAGCGCCTCTATCGTCGCTGCCTTCTGCTCTCGGTTCATCTCATCCCTTGCTCTCTTGGAAACTCAGGCGCCCGCATGCAGGAGGGCGCCGAGAGCGGGAATGAACCGCTTTCGCTCGCTCCACCTGCCCCGGTCTTCTGCCGCCTTGACGACGCCGGGGGTCTTGGGCGGTGAGCCGTGGATTAAATCAGGCGGCCGCTGCCTCTTCGAGGATGTTGCGGGTACGGGCTGGATCGACTTTGACCCCTGGGCCCATGGTGGAGGTGAGCGTGATGGTGCGCAAGTAGCGACCCTTCGCCGCCGAAGGCTTCGCGCGGATCAGCTCTTCGACCACAGCCGCATAGTTCTCCAGCAAGCGTTGCTCGTCGAAGGAGGCCTTGCCGATCACCATGTGCACGATGGCTGTGCGGTCGGTGCGGTACTCCACCTTGCCTGACTTGGAGTCCTCGACCGCTTTGGCCACGTCCATCGTGACGGTGCCCACCTTCGGGTTTGGCATCTTGCCGGACGGGCCGAGGATGCGCCCGAGACGACCAACGATCGACATCAGGTCGGGCGTGGCGATCGCCACGTCGAAGTCATCGAAGCCGTCCTCCTCGATGCGCTTGGCCAAGTCCTCGGCGCCGACCACGTCGGCTCCCGCCTGCTCGGCCTCGCGTGCCTTGTCTCCTTGAGCGAACACGATGACCTTGACGTCCTTGCCAAGCCCATTGGGCAGGGCGATCGTGCCACGTAGCTGCTCGTCGGCGTGGCGCACGTTCAAGCCGGTGCGCACATGGAGCTCCACTGACTCGTCGAATTTGGTGTTGGCAAGACTCTTGACCAAGGCAACCGCCTCTGCGGGGGCGTGCTCGCGCTCGCGGTCCACCTTTTCAAGTCCCTCTCTATGACGGCGTCCGTGAGCGCTCATGCGGCCACATCCACGCCCATGGAGCGAGCTGTACCCGCGATGATCTTGACTGCTTCGTCTACGTCGTGAGCATTGAGGTCGGCTAGCTTGCGCTCGGCGATCTCGCGTAGCTGAGCGTCGGTGATGGTGCCTACCTTGTTGCGGTTGGGCTCACCAGAGCCCTTCTCCAGTTTGAGCGCCTGCTTGATCAGGACAGCTGCCGGAGGCGTCTTCGTCACGAACGTGAACGAGCGATCCTCATACACCGTGATCACGACCGGAATGATCGTGCCCGTCTCGGAGAGCGTTTGCGCGTTGAAGGCCTTGCAGAACTCCATGATGTTGATGCCGTGCTGGCCCAGAGCAGGGCCAACCGGCGGAGCTGGGCTAGCCTGCCCGCCGCGTGCTTGCAGCTTGATCGTTGTCAAAACCTTCTTAGCCATGTCTATCCCAGCCTAGAGCTTCTTTACCTGGTCAAAGCCCACCTCAACGGGTGTCTCGCGACCAAAGATTGATACCAGGACCTTGAGCTTGGCGGCATCGTCGTTGATTTCGGAGATCTCCCCGGAGAAGTCCGACAGCGGCCCTGACACCACCTTGACCGTCTCACCGATCGCGAACTGAGCGCGCGTGCGCGGTGCCGTGGCGACCTCCTTGTGGAGCAGCCGGTCGACCTCAACCTGGGTCAGCGGCACGGGCTCCTGAGAGGATCCCACGAACCCGGTGACGCCAGGGGTACCCTTCACAACGCCCCACGAGTCCTCGTTGAGCTCCATATTGACGAGCACGTAGCCCGGCATGGTGCGCTTCTCGACGGTGACCTTCTGGTTGTCCTTCATCTCCGAGACGGACTCGGTTGGGACGACCACCTGGCGCACAGCGCGCTGCTGGTTGAGAGACACAACGCGGTGCTCGAGATTGTGCTTGACCTTGTTCTCGTGACCGGAGTAGGTGTTGACGACATACCAACGAAACATTCAGGTTCCTGACAGCTTCAAAGGGTGGACAAGACAGAGCAAGACTGAGTGGATGGAGCAGAGTGGATGAGCATGAGCCGGGGAGCCTACGAGAAGAGGACGGCGGGCCGCTGGTAAGCGGAGTCCTCAGAGAATGAAGTTGATGATCTTCTGGGCCGCCCAGTCGGCGATACCCAAATAGACGCCGGCGACGGCCACAAAGCCAATGACGACAGTCGTGGCCTGCGTGACATGGCGACGGTCGGGCCACTGTACTCGTTGAAGCTCGGCCCAGCTGGCCCGCAGGAAGGCGAGCGCGCGGCGGTGGATCGGCTGGGCCGGCTTGCGAACGGGCGGGGCGCCCTCAGGAGCCGTACCGTCACCGAATGCTTCCTCAGCGGTCTCCGGCCCGCCTCCGCGGCGACCTCCTCCCCCATTTGCCGAGACGAGCTCGGCGGGCGGTGCGTCCAAAGAGCCCTCGCCGTTCTGAGGCTCTGCCTGCTGCTCGACGGGGACTCCGCCCGCACCGCGGATGAGCGCAGCGTCGAACTCGTCGGCGTCTCCAGAGTGGGACAGAGCAGCCGGAAGGTCGGCTCGAACCGGCCGGTTCTGAGATGGAACGGACGCACCCTCACGTACGGGTCTCGAGCGACGTTGCCTTGCGCGCTTGCGGTCACGGGCCACAGCAGCGCTCCCGCGCTAGCGGGTCTCCCGGTGGCTGGTGTGCCGACGGCACCAGCGACAGTACTTGCGCAGACTCACCCGGTCGGGATTGTTGCGCTTGCTCTTGTTTGTCTGGTAGTTGCGATGCTTGCACTCCTCGCAGGCGAGGGTGATAGCGATCCGAACGTCTCCGCGAGCCATAGTTATTCCCTGCGTGGTTGTCGACGACGGCGCCGGACGATAGCCAAGCGCGAGTTGGGAAGTCTAGCGCGGCCGGGCGCTCGGCGCAGCGGTGGATCGACAGTTCGCTCGGCCCCGGGTAGCCAAGCCAGATCAGACGATCGAGTGCTCGATCGCGCCAAGCCGCTCTATCTCGATCCGTACCACGTCGCGGGAGCCGAGGAAACGTGGCGGGTCGAGACCCATGCCCACACCGCTTGGAGTTCCGGTGAGAATCAGGTCGCCGACCTCCAAAGTGCACGTTTGCGCAATGAACTCGATCAGCTCAGGGATCTTGAAGATCAGGTTCGAGGTGGAGGAATCCTGGCGCGACTCCCCGTTGACCCACGTTCGCAGCCAGAGCGCATGCGGGTCGGGGATCTCCTCGACAGTGGTGATCCACGGACCGTAAGGACAGAAGGCGTCGGCGCCCTTGGCTCTGGTCCACTGTGGCTCGCGCCCCTGTAGATCGCGTGCGGTGAGGTCATTGGCTACGGCATATCCGCCGACCTTGCCGTCCGCGCCCATCACCACCGCAAGCTCGCCCTCGTAGTCGAGCCGTTTGACCACCTCCGGGCAGCGCACCGATCCGTTGGGTGGAGCGGAGGAGGAGGGCAGCTTCGTGAACACCAGCGGCACATCGGGTGCCACGGCGCCAAGCTCGGCGACGTGGTCGGCATAGTTCATCCCGATCCCGAAGATCGTCCGGGGCAGCGGTATTGGGGCAAGCAGTGTCACGTCGGCCAGCGCGAACGAGCGGCCGTCTGCGGGTGGTCCCGGCGAGCGCAGGCGATCGAGCACGGTGATGCCCTCGGCGAAGGCGACCACCTGCTCTCCGCGCACCTCTCCGGCATATGGCGAGGAGCTCTCGGGTGTGAGAAACGTGGCAAGGCGCATCGCCACGCAAGCCTAACGACCTGTTGCTCGTACAGCGTGAGCGGGCGACCCGCTACTCGTACAGCGTGAGCGTGGCGAGAATCACGTACAAGGCCACGAGCGCCCAGCCCTCGAACGCGGCCGCTTCTCCGTCTGCCGTGATCTGCCACACGGCGAGCGCCATCACCAGGAACGCGCCTATATAGACGGGCGCGAGCGCGAATGTGAGCGTGGTGGCGAGCAGGAAAGAGATCAGCACGAGCAACGGAAACAGGAACGCCGCGATCTGGGCGACCGAGTTCTTCACGACCGAGATCGCGAGATCAGAGTGCCCCTTCCATGCGAGCACGATCCCAACTGTGTGCTCTACGGCGTTTCCGGCGATCGCCACGATCACCAGGCCGGCGAAAGCTTGGGAGATGTTCAGCTGCACAATGGCTGGCGAGAGAGCATTCACGAACCAGTCGGAGACAAACGCCGATGCAATGCCCGCGGTGAGCAACAGCACGAGCGTGAGCGGCAAGGAAAATCGCGGCTCGCTCCCCAGTGGCACGCTCGGCGTCACAGACACCTCCTTACTCGGAGCCCCAGGCACGGCCGTACTCGGCGCCACCGATACGACGGTACTCGGCGTCACCGACACGCCACCCCCTGGGTCCGTGTTGCCCTCGCCCGGACGCATGTCGGCGCGCAGGTAAGGCACGACCCAGGCTAGGTATACGACGAGCAGGCTCACGGCTCCCACCGCCGAGATCGCATCGACGTGACGGCTGGCCGGATCGTGGGAGGCCAGCGACAGACCGAGCAAGATGATGATGAAGACGGCTACCAGCAGCAGCGTGGTGGTGTCGCGTGGAAGGCGGTGGGAGAAGCGCATTACGCCATCCGGCGCCCGGCGCGCACCCACCACGATCACCAAGCCGAGCACGAGCATCGCGTTGGCAAAAACTGAGCCGATGATTGCCGTCTGGGCGACCACGAGCTCGCCTTTCTGCAAGGCGAATATGACCACGAACAACTCCGGCAAGTTGCCGAGCGTGGACTGCATCATGCCTGTGAGCGCCGGCCCGAAGCGCTCTCCAAGCTGCTCGGTCGCAAACGACATGAGCCATGCCAAGCCGGCGAGCGCAAGCGTGGCGATCGCAAAGCGCGGAATGGGCGCCCATGTTTGATAATTGGCCACCCCGGCCAGCGCTACGAGAACAGCGATCAGGGACAGCGTGACGCGCTCGAGCGCAGTGAGACGAGCCATGGGAGACGCCCGCGGCCGGATGCCGCTCAGTGGCTGTCGAGCACCCGGTCGATCAAGCCGTACTCGAGCGCTTGCTCGGCTGTGAAGAAGCGGTCGCGCTCCATGTCTTCGCGCACCTGCTCTTTGGAGAGCCCTGTGTTTTCGGCATAGATGTCGTCCAGGCGCTCCCTCACGTTGAGGATCTCGCGCGCATGGATCTCGATGTCGGTCGACTGGCCTTCGAAGCCTGCCGAGGGCTGGTGGATCAGGATGCGAGAGTTCGGCAAGGCCGCGCGCTTGCCCTTGGTGCCACCAGCTAGCAGCAATGAGCCCATGGACATGGCCACGCCAACGCACATCGTGTGGATGTCGGGCTTGACGAACTTCATCGTGTCGTAGATCGCAAGGCCCGAGTAGACGCTGCCGCCTGGAGAGTTGATGTAGATCGAGATGTCCTTTTCGGGGTCTTGGGACTCCAGGTGCAGCAGCTGGGCGACCACGAGATTGGCGACCTGATCTTCGATCGGTGTGCCCAAGAAGATGATCCGCTCGTTGAGCAGGCGCGAGAAGATGTCGAACTCGCGCTCGCCGCGGGCGGTGCGCTCTATGACCATCGGAACCAGGGGCATCGAGCACACCCTATCGGGCCGGAGGCTGCGATCCCGGACGGCCCGTATCAGGCGTCGTCGGGCCCGAGCGCAACGGCCGCGTCCGCATACCTTGCACCTGCACATATCCACATACACATTGCGCCTGCACATACGCCCTACGCGCGCAGGCGCCACGCGCGCGTAGGGCGTAGTCGTTCCGCTACGGACATAATGGATGGTCCGATGATTCCTCTGAACCTCCCAAATGTGCTGACGGTCCTGCGCATCATGCTGGTGCCGGTGTTGGTGGTCGCCTTGCTCGGCAACACACCTTCAGGCGATGTGCTCGCAGCCGTCGTGTTCGCGCTGGCCTCGCTCACCGACTTCGTAGACGGCTATTTGGCGCGCTCCCGGGACTCGGTCACGACGTTCGGCAAGCTGATGGACCCGCTGGCCGACAAGCTCTTGATCGTGGGGGCCTTGCTCTGCCTAGTCTCCCTGCACCGCCTGGAAGGGTGGGTGGCGATGGTGATCATCGCGCGCGAGCTCGCGGTGACGATGTTGCGTGTAAATGCCGGCCAGTCGGGCGTGGTGATCTCGGCCTCGATGTTCGGCAAGGTCAAGACGTGCGTTCAGATCGCCGCCATCCTCGCAGTGATCGCTGTGTACCCCGCGCCGCTGTGGGTGTCATTGCTCGTCTATCTAATGGTCGCGGTCACGGTCCTGTCGGGCCTTGACTACTTCCGTCAAGCCACTCGTCCAGCTTCGTCTGATGCGACACGGGTGGACCCCCCATCTGAACCTCGTGGCGCAACTCGGACATGAGGCCGTGACGTTCGGCCACGACGTTGTGCTGGTGGATCGTCTCCAGGTTCTCCTGACGGGCTGAGACGAAGCTGGCGCCGTCGAGCTCGGGGAAGCGGGCGACCACGCCCGCGATCATCTCGCGTACGCAATCCTCGACGAAGCGCGGCCGGCGGTGGGCCTTTTCCACGACCTCCACCTCGTCTGAGCGCTTCATCAGCTCGTATATCTCCGAGGACATCGAACCCTCGACGATCGCGAGCAGGGCCGAAGCGTCGATCTCCGCGTCGCACTCCTCAAGGCAACCGATGTGGAGCGTGCCGAGCCCGCGCTGATTGTGGGTTGCTACAGGCACGTGCTCGAAGACCCGCTCGATCTGCTCCTCGGTGAACTCGTCGGCCCGCAATCGCTCGGCGGCGCGAGCAGCCACGAGCTCCTGCGCGCATGGGCACGCGGTCATGCCGGTCGCCGACACTCCCACCATGCGGCGAGTCCCGCGCTGGGAGGCCACGGCGCGGCCATAGAGCGTGTAGATCTCTTGCGTGCGCACTCCCGACACGGGGGCCGGCTTGTGCTCGGGATAGCGCGCCTCGATCATCACCTCGGCGCGCTCTGCATCCTGGCGCTTGCGCACCAGCTCGGCGATCTGCTGCGCGAGCGTCTCCGCGCGAAAAGGCGACTCTTTGAGCACCACCTCGCCAATCGCCTCGTTCACGACCTCCTCGAAACGCGACATGTGAGCACCCTTCTGGGCTGAGCCCAAGTCCACGAAGCACTCTAGGCGCGCGAAGAACAGCTCATCGCGAATGCGGATCACCTTCTCCACTCCCGTTACTCCCACGCGGGAGAGACCGACCGGAACAGAGGGCATTCGCGCCTGGACATCGTCGCCGGCGGCGCTTGGCGAGAGCGATGGAGTTGAGCGCATCGTTGTGGGCACCTCGCTGGCAAGCCTAGAGGCTTGATCTGGAATCTGTCTACTTGTGGTTGACGATAAGTAGAGGGAGGAGGTATACGTATTTTTACAAATTCGCGATAGTGAATACGTGCGCAGATACTATTGCATCTTTCTGATAACCCATTCGGCAACCGGCGCTCGCGACCTCCATATCTGGTATCACTCCGCACATAGCTTGGAGGCGTCAGGGAGGTAGATCGGGATTGGGCCCGGACCACGCAAAGGACTGCATGCCAAACGGAATCGCATAGGAGGAACGTAGTTAGGTCAGGGAGGTCGGAGCTGGTCGCTTCGACGGGGAGATGCATGGATCCTGGGGGGGTCCGACGTGAGTACAAATACCGAGGGGCTGCTGATGGCCGCGGACACTGCCGTGGTCGACATGGAGGAGAACGAGGTCGAGTTCGACCAGATGGCGCTGCGTTCTCGCTTGGAGGAGATCCACCGCGCCGAAATCGACCTTGGCGCCGAGCCGAGTATCGATTCGTTGCGCTTGTACCTGCGCTCGATCGGACGTGTGCCACTGCTGTCGGCAGAGGAGGAGGTCTGCCTGGCCAAGCGCATCGAACGTGGCGACGTAGCCGCCAAGCAACACATGATCGAGGCCAACCTACGCCTCGTGGTGTCGATCGCCAAGGGTTACCTCGGTCGCGGCATGAACTTCCTCGATCTAATCCAAGAGGGTTCGCTCGGTTTGATCCGTGCCGTGGAGAAGTTCGACTACCGCCGCGGCTACAAGTTCTCCACCTATGCCACTTGGTGGATCCGCCAAGCGGTCACCCGTGCGATCGCCGATAAGGGCCGCACGATCCGCATTCCTGTGCACATGGTGGACCGGCTCAACAAGGTTGTATACGCCGAGCGCACCCTGATCCAGCAGCTCGGCCGCGACCCCTCGCCAGCCGAGATAGCCGCTGAGCTCGAATGCACCGCCCAAGAGGTGCGCGAGATGTTGCGCATGGCACAGCTTCCTGTCTCACTCGAGAAGCCGGTCGGCGACGAGGAAGACTCAGAGCTCGCCGACTTCGTCGAGGACGACACGGCCGAATCGCCGTTCGAGGTTGCCTCCAAGGCGCTGCGCCGCCAGAGCGTCGAGCGGGTACTCGCCTCCCTGCCACGTCGCGAGCGTGAGGTGCTCGAGATGCGCTATGGGATCACCGGCGACCGCGTCCGCACCCTCGACGAGGTCGGCCGGGCATTCAACATCACCCGTGAGCGCGTTCGCCAGATCGAGAGCCGCACGCTCAAGAAGCTGCAAACAGCGCCCGAGGCCCAGGAGCTGCGCGAGGCGAGCTGAGCTGAGCCGGCTCCACGGCAGCGCCGACTCGGAGCCGGCCTCGCAGCTCGATCAAGCATTACAATCAGCTGCTCGCCCGCGGCTCATGGCCGGGGACGCCTGGTGGGGTGTCCGAGTGGTTAAAGGAGATCGGCTGTAAACCGATTGGCTCAGCCTACGCAGGTTCGAATCCTGCCCCCACCACTTTCCGCGATCAGCTTGCGAGACGCTCCGCAAGCTCGTGGGCCTCGGGAGAGCTGGCTGTGACGCGCTCCAAGGCGCCCTGATTGCGGACGGCGAAGGAGACGGCCGGCACGCCACGGCGTACCGCCCATGCCTGGTCGAGGCGAATCGAGCGGCATACGTAGTAGAGCCAAGGAAGTCGCAGACCGACC
The DNA here is from genome assembly GCA_963731565.1 of uncultured Solirubrobacterales bacterium. Lineage (GTDB taxonomy): Bacteria > Actinomycetota > Thermoleophilia > Solirubrobacterales > Solirubrobacteraceae > Palsa-744. The sequence continues at coordinate 1,433,172 of CAVSWG010000001.1, read as the reverse complement.
TTCAAGCCACTCCGCATCACTTCATGCAACGAGTCCTCGACAACTTGGACATCACTGACGTCCGTGAGAGGCACGCTGATCGAGCCCATCAGCCCAAGCACCTTCTCCAACCGGGTCAGGCGGATCTCGATCTTTTCCTCGGATAGGTGCAAGCGCACGGCGGGAAGGGTAATGAAGTAGTAGAGCTGACCCCTTTTAGGGGTCGCAAGTCAAGTGCAGCCAGAAGGGAGTTCCAGTCATGGAGTCCTCCACCCCGGTCAAGGTGCTCATCGTGGAGCACAAGACCTCCGCCACACCACAGTTGCTCGACACCGTTCGTGAGCGGGCTCGGGGCGGTCTCTGCACGTTCACGCTGCTCGTGCCGAGCACAACCCACGGCCTGCACAAGGTCGTGGATCCACACGATCAGGGAGCTGCCGAGGCAAGCGGGGAGCTCGACCACACATTGCCCGCCCTGCGCGAAGCCGCTGGCATGCCAGTGGACGGCATCATCGGCGATCCCGACCCGGTGGCAGCGGTTGAAGACGCGATCAACCTATATGGCTTCGAGGAGATCATCATCTCGACACCCAGCCCCCGACTGGCGCGCTGGTTGAGGCTTGACCTGCCGAGCAAGGTCTCCGGGATGGGTGTGCCGGTGACACGCGCGACGCCCTCGCACGAGGAATTGCGCGCCGCGGTTGCATAACCCTCGGAATCGCGTTATCAGCAATCAAAATCAGATGCCGACGATCGTCTGTAGACCTTCCGTCTGCGGCCAGCAACAGTGTGAGGTATGGAGCTTGTTCGCGAGCAGTTCGCCGCAAACCTGCGCCGTCATCGCACGCGCGTTGGGCTCTCCCAGGAGGCGCTTGCGGACGTGTGCGATCTTCACCGCACGGAGATCAGCCTGCTCGAGCGCTGCAAGCGTTCACCGCGACTGGAGACGATCGTGATCCTCTCACGAGGGCTCGGGCTCGCCTCTCCCGCGGATCTGCTCGACGGGATCAGCTGACCTCGGGCCGACGCCCGGGAACCGGGTGTCGAGCGAAGTCCCTAAAGCTCGAGTCGGTCGAAGCTGGAGGCAGCTCGTGTTGCGAACACGAAGTCGCCGACCCGATGAATCAAGCCCGCCGCCTGGAGACTCGCCAAGCCGTCGATGACCTCCAAGCGCGGCGTGCTGAGTTGGCGTACCACCTCCTCCACCGACCATATGCTCCCGGCCTCGAAGTTGAGGAGCACACCGAGGATCGCTCCCTCTGCCCGCTTCTCCTGCCCTGCCATGACGCAGCTGCCGCGTCCGCTCATCTGCCGGCCCTCCTTTGGCGCCGAGGCACCGTCCGCCGCTCCTTCGCCGCCCGGCGGTGCCGCCCTTTCCTAGACGGGAATGAAAGTACTCATCGCTTCGGACGGCCATAGCGAACATGTGTTCGTGAACCTACGCCTCTCGGCGGAGACGAACCACTGGTTGGGCCTCCGTCCGGATTACGAAGAGTTTCCGAAAGATCCCGATCCACGCATGCGCAAAGAGGGAAACTGCCCCAAGGAGGGAAGGCTTCGTGGAGGAGGAGGGAGAGCAAGTATGAATCCTGGCAGGCGCATATCGCTGGGCGCAACCGATCGCCTTGCGCCCAGTCTGGCGACGCTATGCGCCGCCCTGATCGCGCTGTTCCTGGCAGCAGGAACAGCGCACGCGAGCACGGTCACAGTCTCCCCCCTGGAGGGGACGCGCGACGCTTCGGCGCAGACTCAGATCAGCTTTCTGGGCGCCGCCACCGACAAGATCCAAGACGTGTCTGTCGTGGGTTCGGACAGCGGCGCGCACACGGGTCGCCTGGAGGGCTATGCAAGCTCGGCGGGGGCCAGCTTCCTGCCCTCAAATCCGTTCGTCGCCGGGGAGCAGGTATCCGTCAGGGCAATGGTAGGTCACGCCCTAGTGACGAGCAGGTTCACGATCGCCCGTCAGGACAACTATGACTACACGGCTGCGGCCCACGCGGCGCAAGAGCCAGCGCCCGCGCCCGCGCCCGCGCCCGCGCCCGCGCCCGCGCCGAGCTTTGTCTCAGCACCGACACTTCAGCCTCCACCTGTCTCGATCGACTACGACTCCCCGCAAACTGCTCCGGGTGACGTCTTCTTGACCTTTGCCCACGGCGTGGGCCAGTCCGGTCCGATGATCGTCGATGGCTCGGGTCAGCTCGTTTGGTTTAAGCCAGTCCCGAAGGGCATGACCGCGACGGACTTCCAGGTCGAGCGCTATGAAGGCAAGCCTGTGCTCGTGTGGTGGCAAGGCTATATCCCCAATCTGGGAGTCGGTTTTGGCGCAGACGAGATCTACGGGTCGAACTACCAACCCGTCGCCCAGATCAAAGCCGGCAACGGCTATGAGGCAGACCTCCACGAAGCCCAGATCACTCACCAAGGCTCGGCCTTCATAACCTCCAATACGCTCGTCCACGCCGACCTCGCCTCGGGGGGCGGACCACACGAAGGAGTGTTGGTCGATTCGATCTTGCAGGAGATCGACATCAAGACAGGCCTGGTCATGTTTGAGTGGCACTCCTACGGCCATGTGGCCTTGTCGGAGTCCTACTCGGCCCCCCACGACTCCTCCAGCGAGCCGTGGGATTGGTTTCATCTCAACTCGATCGACCCAGGTCCCGACGGCAACCTGCTCATCTCTTCCCGCAACACCTCAGCCCTTTACGACGTGAGCATGACCAGCGGGCGCGTGTTGTGGCGGATCGGCGGCAAGAATCCCACCTTCAAGATGGAGGCCGGCACGGGAATGGCCTACCAGCACGACGCTCGCTGGCAGCCAGACCACACGATCACGGTCTTCGACGACGGGGCTGCTCCCAAGAAGCACTCTCAATCGCGAGCGATTCGCCTCGCGATCGATTGGCCCCACCTGGCGGTCCACTTGGTCGGGCGTGACGTGCGCACTCCTTCGCTGCTGACAGGCAGCCAAGGCAATGATCAGGTCCTGGCCGACGGCGACTCGTTCGTGGGCTGGGGCGAAGTGCCCTACTTCACCGAGTTCAGCCCGTCCGGGCAAGTGGTGTTCGAGGGACACATGCCCGCCCCTGCGCAGTCCTACCGCGCATATAAGTTCCTGTGGAGCGCAGCTCCCACCGACCCTGCTGCGATCGCGGTCAAGCCAGCCGGGAAGGGCGAGGACACGGTGTATGCCAGCTGGAACGGTGCCACTGAAGTTAGTGAATGGCGCGTGCTGGCAGGAGCGAGCTCAAGGAGCCTGTCCCCCATCGCCAGTGCCGCCAAGAGTGGCTTTGAGAGCACCATTCTCGTGCCCACCAGGGCCACGCACTTTGCCGTTCAGGCATTCAACGCAACTGGTCGCCTGCTAGGCGTGTCGGGGACCGTCACGGTCGGCTCATAATTCTCAGCCGAATGACCCGGAGGCGCTTACCCGCCGGAGAACAATGAGGGACTGAAGGGCTTTACTTCCGAGAGCCCGGCATAGCCAAGCTTGCCCAACCCGAACAACTGCTCAATCGTGGCCAATAGCGAGAAGTGGTTATACGGTTCCTGGGCAAGTCCACCGCCTTTCTTGATGAAAGGTGAGAGCAAGAGCAACCCCACCTGTCCACCTCCGGGCGCCGATAGCGCGGTGGCTGTTGGCGCCGGCAGATTTGAGAAACGCGGCTGAGAGCAGCACGAGCTCGAATCGGCATATTCGCCGCTGGAGGGTGCGTTGTCGATCGTGATCGCGAGTAGGCCGTTTTCCTTGTAGGCCTTGGATGCGAGGATTTGCGGCACTATCGTTTTGAGGAAAGAGTCTGCCGCCACCATCCCTGAGCTGTCACCGGGCGCACACGGGGTCGGGTTGCCGTCGCGGCATGGCCCGGGCGCAATGTAGGAAAGACTGGGAGTGCTCACTTGCGCCGCTAGATCGTGCCTCAATCCATTCATTCCAACGTCGTGTCCGGCACAGGCCGAAGATCCGACGATCGAGCTGAAGTACACGAACGGGTTGCGCCACGTCTGATAGCCGGGCGCTGTTCCACCGGCCGAGAGCGAGGCGCTTGGGTCGGCTGCGCCGGAGGCAGGGTGGGCACAAGCGCTAGGTGTGCCTGAGCCTTCATCCATCCCTTCGATGTAGGCCTTCCAAGTGAGCTGCTTGGCGGTAAGCTGGCCTATGAGGGTGGGCGTGGAGGACGGGTAGACGCAGCCCTCACCGAGCACCTGACCGTGCGGGCCGGTGCCCGTGGGCGCGATTTCGCTGTAGGTGGGGCAGTTGGAGGCGCTCGCTTCGGTCGGTCCTTGGCCGCTGAGCAGGGCTATGCCGTTGGCGAGACCTTCGTGGGCGACGCCGTAATAGCGCACCAATAGCTCACCCTGCTTCTCAAGCGTGCCCGTCAGATAGTGAGCCGGGGAGGCAGGCCCGAATGCGGTCGCATAAGGCTGCTCGTCCAGCATCACCACGAATATGTGCTTGATCGCGGGAAGCTTTGGCTTCGAGCCAGCTTCGCCCGAAGATCCCTGCGAGCCGCCCGATGATTTCCCGGAGCCGCCCGATGATTTCCCGGAGCCGCCCGATGATTCCGCTGGGGTGCTCGAAGAGCCTGAGGAGGACGAGGAGCCTTCGCTCGCAGCCGCTTTTTTCGAGGGTTCCGCCGACGCCGGCGGAGTCGGCGATGGTTCCGGGGTCGTTTCGGCCTGAGGCCTCGGCGGTGGCTTCGCTTCACTGGGCGAGGTGGAACTCGATCCTCCACCGGCCGAGCCTTGCGCGACGATCAACTTCACGGGTGCCCGAGCCGAGGCAAGCGCACCGGCGGGGGTGTTTGTGGCACGTCCCGTCAAGACACCAAATCCCAGGAAGGCGGCCACCAAGACAGCCCACACCAGCGGCGAGGGCAACGGGAGCGAGCCGAAGCGCTGCTCCCAGCGGCGCAACGGATCGAGTTTCACGAGCCCGTTTGAACGGGGCGCGCGAGGTCGTGACCGTTGTCGCTCGAGTCCCCGGTGGCGATGGCGCTGGATCGCTCCATGACCTGTGCGCCGCACTGCCAGCAGAAAACGGCTCCACGGCTACGCACGGCACCGCAACTGGAGCAGTTCCCGGCCGTGCCGCTCTCTTGCATGTGCAGCAAACGCTCGACCTCGGCCAACTCGGCATCGCGCTCTTGGAGCATCGCGGCGCGCCGGATCAGGACGTCTAGGCGAAAATGGTCGCGGATAGCCATCTCATAGGCGAGCCCACCCAGGTTCCAGTGAAGCTCGGCTACCTGCTCGGCCAGCTCGTCGCGACGACGGCGCAAGGCCGAACCGGGCTCGTATCCTTGAATCGCTCCCGCGATCTCAGCTCCAGCGGATCCGTTCATGTACCCACGACGTTTGGCAGGTTCTTGGACTTCTGCTCATAGCTCTGCCCGCTCTTGCCTGAGCGTAGATTCTTGGCGGAGCTCGGCGGCGCGGGTTTGGTTATCGAGGATCCCGGCGTCGTGGATTCTTTGGCTTTCGCCGCTTCTTTTGTATTCGGTGCGGGAGTTGTTGGGGCTTGGGTCGTGGGGGTGGATGTCGTTGGGGCGACCGAGCCACCGGAGGACCCTCCAACCGAGATCACCTGCGCGGGCGGCGCCTTGGGGGAGCCGGCGCCGGCACGTCCGATCAGCACGCCTACGCCCATTGCCAGCAGCAATACGCCGATGCCCGCAAGCAGAGCGAGTGTGTTACTGCGACCGGGCATTTGCGCAGGGGAGAGCGGCGCGCGCGGTTGCATGCCTGGCGGAGTACTGGGAACACCGGGCGGAGCCTGTCCACCACCCGGCCCGGTGAGCTGTGATGCGGAGCCACCCGCGCGAGGCCCCGCCATTGGACCACTCACATGTGCACGCGGTGCTCCGCATTGCAAGCAGTAGCGCTGGTCAGGAGCAAGCGGCGCCGAGCACTGCGAGCAGGGCTCTAGGGCCACCGGGAGCGCCTGGGTCACAGCGGTTGGCTGCTCACCGGCGGACGGCACCATCTGCCCGGAGCCTGCGACGGCGGGCGTCGCTTCGCCGACGGGCGGCGCGAGCGAAGCAGGGTGCGTGACGGCAGTCCCCGGCTCGCTGACTGCGGCGGGCTCGATCATCACACGTCCATGGTCCATCTTCGACGGTGTCCAATCTGTGACGATTTTGTGAACAGCACTGAATCAGCCATTTTCCGCGGAGTTGGCACCTGGGATCTTGTTGAACGCGCAACGGAAGTTCTCTGGCTGAGAAACCGGCTCGGAACCTGCGAAGCCACCCTTGGTGCCGTTCGAGTAGACCGTTACGTACTGCAGGGTCGAGGGGGCGGGCACGGCCGGCAAAGGCACTGGATTTGGTTCGCCGGTGCGTGGATCGCCGGTCGAGCCGACGCTCACGCCCTCAGAGCCGGCGGCGTCTGAGCCGGCGGCCGTAGTCACGAGCGTGGCACTCATCTCGCGCTGGTCCTTCAGGCCAACGCTTGGGTCGAGTGGGATCGTGGCGGTGAGCTGGGAGTCGTGAATCGTCGAATCGAGCTTCACGCGCGCGGCCGCGCCGATCAGTTGTGCCGCCGTGGGTAGGTAGCCGCCCATCTTCACGCACGCTTGGCTGGCCCAGAAGTAGTTGTTCTGGCCCGCCTGAGCATTGGTGACCGGATAAGGAGAGGTCATCAAGCACCATGTGCCCACGTCCACGGCCGTCGGCGGACAAGTCGGTTCGAGGTCAGCGAGCGTCTTGCCACTGATTGTCTTTGAGTCCTTGACCGTCGGGATCGCGGCTACAGGGAACTTCCGGTTTTTGCCCAACAGCAGAAGTCCGCCTGCCCGTGGCTTGGCGCTGATCGGGTGACCGGCTATCGCGCTCACGACCGCATGACGGGCCGCGCTGGCCAGTCCCGTCGTCGAGCCGACGAGCGCGATGATGGAGATCGCCAGCGCGGCCATTCCACTGTGGCGGTTGATTCGCTCTCTCATGTTCGCCTCCTTGGGCGTGAGGGTGGTTTTTGCAATGAAAGCTCTGCCAAGGCAGCGCGCTGGGGACGGCGCCTGTCGCGGCCGATCGAAGCTCCTGCCGCGGCAAGCAATACGAGTACGGCAAGTGGAACCCCATAACCGCTGGGTAGATAGCGCGAGAAGGCCTGCGAGGACTCGGGCGCGGCCTCCTCTTCGCGTTTTTCTTCGAATACCCGGACCGTGGCGCCACCCGGCGGGATCGGATCGGTGAACGAAGCGGCCGGCGGTGGCGGAACCACGGGCACGCCCGCGGTGGCTGGCAGCTTCAGGACAGGCAGGATCGCGAGCGGCAAAGCCACCTTGGGCGCGATTTTCGGCCCAGGTACCTTCGGCGCGGGTGATGGTGGTGGGGGCGGTGGCGGTGAGACCGGTGCGGGAGCAGGCGCCGGCGAGGGCGGCGGCGCAGCCGGGGCGGCGGCCGTTTCAGAGGCCGCTCGCGTGAAGTGACTGGGGCTGAGCGGCACCGTGCCGCACGGCTGCTCCACGCTACCGCCGAGCACGGTGACCTTGGTCGAGTAGGAGAGCCCACCCGCTGAGATCGTGACGGTGGTGGTGCCCGCATTGAAAGCACACAGGATGCTCGAGTGTGAGTCAGGGATCACGTGGCCAGAGGAGTCCTGCAAAGGCTTGCGCAGATTCGTCGAGTTGGGGTCCTGCTCGACGAAGTTGGCAATTTCCGGTTCGGAGGAGGTGAACGTGTATTCCGGTTCGATCGCACTGGAGCAATCTGACTGGCGACAGAGGGCAGGTGGGAATTCGGCATAGGGATCGGCGCCCGGCGGGTTGGGGTTGCCATCGGAGGCGGAGACCGGCCCCCAGCGATCGCCGGACAGAGGACGACGCCCAAGCCCGGTGAACAAGGCAGGCGCGCTACGACGCAACAGCGTTCCGTCGACTGGATCGAGTGACACTTCCTGCACGAGCGGGATCAAGCGTGCGTTGACGGGCGCGACATTCGTGGCAGCGTTGCGCTTGGCCACTTCGACGCTTACGAGCAAGTATCCGGTCGTCCCGAACAAGGCGTCCGGCTGCCCTGGGGTAAATGAGTCGGAGATCGAGGAGCGGTAGCCAAGCGCGCCCGTGCCGTACTCGGGAATCTTGACCGAGCCACCGGAGGGAATCTGGCTGGTGCGGCTTTCCTCGGGGCGCTCATATAGGTAGGCGGAGGCTCCACCCTGGATCATGATCTGAGCCTCTTCGGAGGCGTCTGTGGCGACATTGAGTGAAGGCGGAAGGTTCGGATTGAGCTCGCGGCTACCAACCACGATCGCGGGAATTCCCCGCGCCCGTGCGTCGGCGAGCATCTGCCCAAGCCACGGCGCTTGTGCTTCAGCCGGATTTTGGTAAGGGTCAGACGCAGCGAGCGATCCGCGTGAATTGTCGATCACGATCACCCGCACAGTGCCCGCGGGACCGGTGCTGTCGAACGCATAGTGCGTGCGTGCCCCGGCTTTCGGCGTGCTCGCGCCCGGCGGGATCTGGGCAGTGCTCACGCCTGCCGGCATGGTGCCTTCCCCAAATGGAGCCGCGAATCCGGCGAAGGCAGAAGCGAATGCTTCCGCCGCTCCACCTTCACTGTCACCTGCTGAGAGCGCTGGATAAACGGGAAGGCTGCCGGCGCCGGAGAGTAGTTGCGCGAAGCGGCTCGCCTCGGCAAGCGACTCGGGACCCTCTCCCGGGGTCTCACGCCCGCCGGTGTAGAGCATCATGCGGGGACCGTTCGGCTCGGCCGAGAGACCGTCGATGGCGGAGAGCGCGGTGCTCAGATTACGGTCGGGCGCGATGGCCTCATCAGCGAGCCCAGCGCATCGTTCGGCGCACTCGGCATGACCGCCCACGGCAAATGTCGCGGTGCCATTTTGCAACGCGACCGGTGTGGTGGTCTCCCCCGGTGGCCCGGGGGGATTGCCTTCCGGTATGTAGCTATAGATGCCGGCGGTCTGAACAGCGGTACGCACGGCCTTACCCGAGCCGCTTGAGCTGCTACCGCGTCCCGCGTTATCGGCCTCTCCGCTCCATCCGCCGACCGCCCAACCTGAGCCGGACGGACCGATGTCGAGCGCGGCGACGGGGTCCGCCTTGATCGGCTTGTCCTCGCTGTCGCCGGCATACGCGGCGCGCTCCTCGTCCTCCCAGCCGCCAGCTGTTTCGCGCAGCAGGTAGCCATCGCCAGGCAGTGGATTGGGCGGGATCAGAGGTGGCGGGGTATTCGGGTCGACCGGCGGCAGGATCAGCGGCGGCGGATAGGTGAAATCCGGCACAACCGACAGCAATGCCCGGACCTTGGAGCCTTCCAAGAGCGGGGCGGCGGCGACGGCCGTCTCATCGACGATTGGCTGCTCGGAGAAGTGCCACGGTGCGCCGGCGCTGTCGCGCTCGAGCACCACGTCGCGCCCGGCGAGCACAGCGCCGCCGCCCGGCAAGCCTGCGACGACGGTCAACTGGGGCACGGTCGGCAAGCTGGCTAGCAGCGCGTGGACTTCGGGTTCGACCTTCCAGCCGGTGCCTTCGTTGACGAGCAGGTCGTGTTCGGCGACGACCATCGTCTGTGAGCCGGCGAAGGCGACCGAGGTGAAGTTAGCTTCGGAGAAACCCGGGGGCAGTTCTTCTTCCTGGGCCCAGCTCTTTCCGTAGCGCAGCAACGTGCCGCCGAGGCCCACGGCAAAGCCAAGCGCGGGATTGTTCGGACTGAAGGCAATTCCAAGCAGATTGCCTTGGAAGCCATTCAGCGGAGTGGCCGGATCTTTCTCCCATAGACCTGTTTCGGCGCGCCAAATCCACATCGCCCCGAGGTCGCCCACCGCGAACGCCCTGTTCGGTTCCGGCCAGGCTACGCCTCGCAATGTGGGTGAGCTCACTGCACCACTACCGGTCAACAGGAATTCGCGTTCCCAACCATGACCGGGGCTGTAGCGCGCGACGGCGCCTTCGGCGCCCACGGCGAGTGCTTGCGCCCCAAGATCTCCTGTCGGGCTCCCCGGAGCTTGAGCCACGGAGGTGAAGGGCGCTCGCGCCGACACGGGCCAGCCGACCAGTCGCGCGGGCTGCTGGGTGGTCGTTATCTGAACAGGTCCTTCAAGCCAACCGTCTTGCGGTGAATAGAAAGCGCCGCCGGGCGCGTTGTCGGAGCCGGCGCCTGGCATCCATGAGAATGCTGTGCCTTCGAAGCTCAGGTAGCTGCCCATGTTTGTGCTGTCTTCCCCCCCAGGAAGCAGCGGGTTGGTGACGATCCGGGACCCGTAGCCGGGCCCTCCGAAGGCAAAGCTGCGGTAGCCCGTGTCGCGTCCGAAGCGCGCTCCAAGCGGGTGTTCGCAGATGGCCACGCCGCCGCCGTCCCGAGCGTCACACCAAGTACCACTGATCTTGGCTTCGGCGATGTCGTAGTAGAGCGTGAAGTCATAGCCGTCACTGCCGCCACCTGGCGCTTGCAGGTTGCCGTCGATCCAGACTCCTTTTTCGGTGACCGTCAATGGCTGGGCTGAGCCGGTGAGGGGTCCGAGCTTGGATACCTCGCGCGCGGGTGTTTCCGAGGCCGCGAACAGCGGGGAGCCGAGCGACGCCGCTTCCCAGTGAAATTCTCCGGCTGTGACTTCCTTGCGCTTGAAGAGCACGATCCCTAGCCCACTATTGGCTTCGGCTTGACCCAGCAGCCAAAGGTTCTGCTCTGAGGTGCCCGCAATTGCCAGGATGGTGAAGCCGCCCGTATAGCCGGAGGGCAACTCGATCGGCTCACGCGACCAATGCTGACCGTCCCAGCGCGCCACGCCGAGATCGCGCGTGCGCCCGAGCGCACCAAAATAGGCTTCGGTGTGAGTACCGTTCTCTATCGCGGCGTCCGCGACGGCGCCTGAGCCTTCCTTTTCGGCAAGCGCCTCAGCCTTCGGTTCGCTTTCGCCCGGTTCACCGACTTCACCGGCCGCTAGCAAGACGCCCACGGGTGGTTCGGGCAACACTTGGAAGCGTCCACCTGGATCGCGCGCGAGCACGACGGTCTGCTTGCCCGTCGGCCGTGTCGGGTCCTGGCCGACGAGCAGGCCGCCGCCGTGCGGAGTGATCCGGGCGGAGAGCCTGTCCGGCTGCATACCGCGATACGGCTGAGCTTCTTCGCCAAGCGGGGTTTCCGCGATAGTCCAGTCGGGATCGGCGTCGGTGGCCCGCTCGAATACGAGTTGTCCTGCAGCGGTGGCGCCAGTCGTGGGGGGTGTTGCGAAGGCGCTCGCTTCTGAGGCGGGGGAAGGCGGCGGAACGTCGGCCGGCAGTACGCGGTAGGCCCAAGCTTCCCCGGGCGCCCCGGCGGTGGCCGCGCCCATCAAGACGGTCAATTTATCGGCGGTGCCAAGCGCAGGCTGGGCTGATGGGTCCACGCTTCCCGGCCCAGCGGCCCGCGCACGGTGACCGGCTACCTGCAGTGCACCGAGGACGGTCAACACAATCGCCACAACGAGCAGGGTGGCTACCCGCAGGCGCCCGACTCGCGCAAGGCCCACAGATTTATTTGCGGTCATGCGCCGTCCGCGGAGGCGCAGGGCGCGCATGAGCTCAGCCATGATGCACGCTCGTACTGACGGCCGTGGGACCGCCTGTCGAGGATCCTCCCGAGCCGCTTGCCGGGACGGGCGTCGGCTTAGTCAGCTCCTTGGTCACGAAGCCGAGCGCACTGGGCCAGCGCTTGCGTTCCAAGCGCAGCGATAGTGAGCGCTTGCCAGCCTTCAGGCGCTCCTTGCGCGTGCGCGCGATCACCTTGCCGTGCAGCTTGGCCACCAGCTGGACGTCGGCCAGACGCGTCAGCTGGAAGCTGATCGTCACGGTCAGTCCGTGACGCTTGATCGTTACGTTCTTGAGCAGTGCGGGGATGACCTCCGCGACCGGTTCAGATGTGGCTTTCGTTTCCACCTGCACGGGCGGCGGAGCGAACAGTTCGGAGTCGTCGGGCGGGGGCGTGTCCGGCACAAACTGTTCGATCGACTCGTTGGGTCGCAGAGTGATCGTTGTGGCGAAGGCAGGGTCGCTGTATTCGGGGAGAACCGCTCCGCTGGTGTAGTGAAACAACCACCCGGCAGACGTTGCCAGCCACGCTTCTTCAGGTCCGGTCGAGGCTACGAGCTGCGCGCTGCCGCGCCCGGCGCCTGAGGCCGGAAGTGTGTCGAGCGAGGCGCTGCCGTCCGCTTCGACCAGGGCGACCTTCGCCTTGTCGGTTGCGCTACCGCGTTCACCCAGTGCCTGATCGGCGGCCCAGGCAGTCTGCGTTCCAGGGACAGGGGAAATGTCGACGAACCGACCTTCCTCGCCGAACAGCGACGTTTCGAGTGGGATCTGTTGAAAGAAGGGAGCGTTGTAGTGGACGGCGATCGGTGGGCTGGGAACGGAGCCGTCGTGTGGCGCATCGGGACCCGAGGCCGCGCCGCCCCCCGAGAACCAGAGGTCGCTCGTATCGGCTTTCGCGGACAGCAGCTCGCTGCCTTCGCTGGGCACCCCGCTGTAGGGGAAAGGAAGGAAGTTGGCGTCGGTGAATGTGTCACCGACGAGCTGGTGGATCAGGACGGGGCCGAATGGCTCGGGCGTCGCGAGTGTGACGGGATCGCTGCTGTCACCAGCCTGTGTGCCGACCAATGTGCTCTCGTAGAAGCTCCCATCGAAGGCCGTCAGGCCGCTCACGCCGCGGCCTTGTGGCTGGTAGGAGCTGGTCAGGTTCGTGCCATCCCAGTGCAGGTGATAGGCGCCCACGTGTTGACCGGCGGGGTCCTCGCTGCCGATGCCCGCGAACCAGCAGTCGCTTGGCCCATTGCACGCGGCCGCGTCCATCGGGCGGAAAGGGTCAGGTGATTGCAAAGGGGTCGAATAGGAGCCCACGACGACGCCATCCTTGAAGTGGCACAGACCGAGGCCCGATCCCACCCGGGGCTCGCTGGGTTCGGTGATGACCCAGAACTCATCGGGTCCAGCCCAGGCGATCCGTGAGGCTTCACCTGAGCCTCCGCACACTGTCGAGAGCTGACTCCAAGCGCGACCGTTCCAGAAGAACAGGCCAGCGGGGACGACGGCGTTGCCCTCGACGCTCAAGAGCCCCTCATTGGGGGCGTAGAACTCCATGTCGTCCGGGGTTCCGAGCGGCACCTTGAACGTGGCTCCCGCGGGTGGCGCGGGCTGTTCCAAGCGCCAGCTGGCTTCCGCTCGCGCGGTGGCGGCGCCGACCGAGGCGATCGCCGCGGCGATCAATGCCCCGACGGCGAGCGACCTCAAGGCCCGTGCCCCGGGTCCTTGTCAGATGCCCGCCCGGCAACGTCGTCCAGCTCGCCGGGCTCAATCTCCCGCACGGTGGAGAGCACAGCGTCCAGTGCTACACCCGAGAGCGTCTCGTGCTCGAGCAGGGCGTGCGCGGTCTCCTCGACGGCGTGCCAGTTGCGATCGAGGATCGTGGCAGCCCTTGCCTCGGCCTCGCTGACGAGTCGCTCGACTTCGCGATCGATCGTGTCAAGTGTGGAAGGCCCTACAGAGCCGAGGTCTTGAAGCGAAGCGCCAAGAAACACCTCACCGCCCTTCTCGCCGATCGTTACGGGGCCGAGCGCGTGGGACATGCCGAAGGATGTGACCATCGTACGCGCGAGACTTGTGACAGCGTGCAAGTCGTCGCTGACACCGCTTGAGAGATGACCGAAGGCGATCCGCTCGCCGGCTGTGCCTGACACGATCACGGTCAGCTGTGCCTGTAGATCTACCTCGGTCTGGATCAGCTGGTCGCGGTCAGTGAGCATGTGGGCCGCCGTGCCGAGCGTGCGCCCGCGGGCGACGATCGAGAGCTTGCGACTGACGGAGGCCTGACCGAGCGCCTCGGCGACGACGGCGTGGGCGGCCTCATGGATCGAGATCAACCAGCGCTCGTCCGCGGTCAGGATGTGCTTCTTGGCGGGGCCGGCAACGACGCGGTCGATCGCCTCCTCGAGCGTCGCTTGGTCGATGCCCTCTTGCCCATCGCGCACGGACAGCAGGGCGGCCTCGTTGATGACGTTGGCAAGCTCGGCGCCGCTAAAGCCAGGCGTGAGGCGTGCGATCTCCTCAAGCGAAACGTCTGAGCCGAGTGGACGCTTGCCGCCGTGCAGGCGCAAGATCTCCAAGCGCCCGTGCACGTCGGGGACATCGATCGTGACCTGGCGATCGAAGCGCCCCGGGCGAAGCAAGGCGGGGTCCAGGATGTCGGGACGGTTGGTGGCGCCCATCACGACCAAGCCTCCGTCGCCGCCGAAGCCGTCCATCTCGACGAGCAAGGCATTGAGCGTCTGCTCGCGCTCGTCGTTGCCTTGACCGATGCCGGCGCCGCGCTTGCGCCCGGCGGCGTCGAACTCGTCGATGAAGATGATCGCGGGCGCACTCTTGCGCGCCTTGGCGAACAGGTCACGTACGCGGGCCGCGCCAACACCGACGAGCGACTCGACGAAGTCAGAGCCGGACAGGGAGAAGAAGGCAGCGTCTGCCTCACCGGCGACCGCCTTTGCGAGCAGCGTCTTGCCGGTACCGGGCGGTCCCACGAGCAGCACGCCCTTGGGAGCGGCAGCTCCCACCTTCAGATAGCGCGAGGGGTCGGCCAGGTAGTCGCGGATCTCGCGCAACTCGGCCACGGCGTCTCCGGCACCGGCCACGTCGGAGAAAGTGACCTGGTGGAGCGTGCCCTTGCCTTTGCGCTTGCCCTTGCCCGTGAACTTGGAGAAGCCCGCGATGCCACCAGCGCCGCCGTCGGCACCGAAGCGCATGAACAAGGCAAACAGGCACACGAGCAGGACGATCGGGATCAGGAACTGAACGAGGATCGCCCGCTGGGCCTTGCCAGGCTGCTGCTCGACCGTGACTACTGTGCCGGCCGCGGCGAGGCTCTGTAGCAACTGCTGGGTTTGCACCCCGGAGGCCGGATATGCAGCCCAATATTCGAGGGAGGAGGAAGCAACGGGAAGCGTAGTTTCAGTTGAGCCCGTCGTTGCGCCCGCAGTCGCGTCCCCGGTCGTTGTACCCCCGGTCGTGGCGCTCGCGGTCGAAGTCGACGCATCGGTTGTCGTCGTGCTGGTCGCTGTCGTTCCGGTAGTCGTCGTTCCACCGGTTGTCGTCCCTCCGCCCGTCGTGGAGCTGGGGATTTCGGCGAGCGGCTTCTTGAGCGTGACCTCGACGCGATTGTCGTGGTCGTAGATCGTGGCTGTCGCGATCTGCTTGTGCTGAGCGAGCTCGAGCACGCGGCTGATCGGCAGTTCCGAGCCATGACTGGAAGGACCGATCGCACCGAGCAGCGAGAAGAAGGTGATCAGAAGCGCGACAGAGGCGCCGACCAGGAACAGCGCGATCTTGTCGCGGAAGATGACGCGTCGCGCTCCGCTCGCGAAGTCGCCGAGCGTTACCAATGCCGGGTTGCGCTTTTGTGCAAGCCCAGAGCGCACCTGGCCCTGAGGGCGAGCGCGCACCGGACCGGGCGGACGGCCATTGCCCTGGGGGGACTCAGCCGGCGGTGTGTTCTCGTCGTCTGTCATGTCGTTCTCTGTCGCTTCCTCGTAGGGCGCCACCCTCGTTCAGACCGAAGGCGACGCCCGGCACCATTGATGGATGCCGGACGTCGCCGAGGCCTGAGGGTTGGGCTATGCGCCTATCGTCCTATTTCTTTTTCTTCTTGCTTTTGCTGGCTTTCTTCTTCGGAGTTACAGCTGCCTGCGTAATCGTCAGCGTCTTCGTCTGAGTGGCAGCGGTACCACCGGTCGGCGTGAACGTCACTGTGATCTTCACGCTGAGCTTGTGGCCCTTGGCTTTAGCGAGCTTGCTGAGAGCCGCTTTCGAGATGGCCAGCGTAACCATCCCGCTGCCACCCGACACGCTCGCGCTCACGCTCGACACGGTCACGCCTCCACCCGTCGCCTTGATCTGCACCTTGCCGGGATCCGGCAGCTGCAGCGACAGGACGATGCTCTTGCCCTTCACCTTCGCGCTTGCGATCGAGAAGGTGTTTGAGGGGGGCGGAGTTACGCCAGGGGTTGGGGGAGGTGTTGTAACCGTTGGCGGTGGCGTTATTGCTTTTTCTTCTGATTTGCCGCCACCGGAACCGGCTGCCTTATTCCAGTCTATTGCGGCTACGCCTTTCTGAGCCACAGACTGAACGCTCAGGGGAAGGGTGCCGTAGTCCGCGCCCGCCACCAGGGACTGGCCTGTTGGAGAAACGACTGCTGTCAGATAGTCCTTTACTGTCCTGGCTCGTTCCTGCTCCATTGTTGTGTTGCCATATACGGGCGCGTCATCGTCAAACGCGAAGTCGTACGTGAGCGCGCATGCAGGGTAGGTCACCGTGTCTGCACTCCCAGTAGCGATTGCGTCGGACCAATCGCCCAGCGTCGGGTCGCTGGCCGGCGTCGTCGGAATGCCGCGGAAGTCAGCTTCGGTGCAGTTGGCCCCGAGCGTCGCGCCATTACCGACAATGTGAGACGTCGGGACGGCCGTCGGCTCTACATAGTTCGCGCCCACCCTTTCGCCTTCTGGCTTATCCGGGTTGATCGTTTGCAGCGGGACCCAGTAGGTGTGATCGGCTTTTTTCTTTTCGACGTCGAAATGTTCCTTGCGGGCAGTTGCGAGATCGACATAGCTGATCGAGCCGTCGGTGGCTGTTACAGCTGCGGCCAATGGCCCGCCTTTGCCCGTCGCCGGAGTACAGATATGGCTAGCGTCCACACATTCCGCTTTTGCGTTGACAACTTCTGGCTGAGTGACTTCGCTTGTGGTGATCGGCCACTTGTTGTTGTCACCGACAACCGGCGCCGTTGTCCATAGGCCAGATGGCGCTCCTGGCAACAAACTCAAGTAGGCCTTGAAGTTGTAAGTCGTACCTGAGCCATCGAATCGCACGATGCGGCGAACGGGAACGTTTTCGCAGGCAATTCCGGTGTTGAGAGCGCTCGTATCGGTTCCAGATATATGTACTTTGGCTTCGCTTGTGAGCACATCGCCCCAAGTGACCGCTTCACCGACCCAGATTTTCTCGAGCTCAGTCGCAGGGATATGGACGCGCAGCGTTTCTTCAGCGAGCGAGTCGCCTGTGGCCTTACCGCTCGGATCGTTTGAGCCACCGGTCGTGGTGTCACCGTTGCCGCCGGAGTGAGCGGGATCTTCAAGCGAGCATCCTTCGGGGAAGTGCACGATCACAGCTACCGCTGCCACTGCCACCGGAATCTCATGCAAGACACCAGGACTGGTACCTCCCTGGGCTTCTGCGTTCGCCTTCTGTGTGGGCGTTAGCGGAGCGTCGCTTGCGGCGAACCGTGTTTCGGAGGCGCGTTCGCCAGCATTTACCTTTTCGGCCTGGAAGGTTGAACATTTTTCTTCGGTCTGAGGGCCACCACCGATCGAAGCTATGCCGCACCCGCTGCCATCAGACTTATACGACACGGGCGAGGTGGACGCTGCACCGGATTTGCAGCCAAACGACGTGTAGAAAACGTCTTGTGTCCAGACCTGTTCCTGGGCTGTTGCTTGCAGGGATGAGCCCTCTCCCTTCGTGGCCCCCCCTTTGCATTCGGCGATTGTGAATGCCGCGTGTGCCGAGGGCGGAGCGGCTGTGACTGCGATGACCATGACGGCCATTGCACCGAGCGCCGCCAGGGCGCCACGGATGCGACCGCTCTCAGCGGCCAGAGGAAGGCTTACGCGCATGAGCGTGAGATGTCCTTTCGGAAGGGTTTAAAAAGCTAGATCGATGAACGACAAGGAGTCTCACAGCGCCCTCGGGTGTCCGCAATCCCTGTTTACAGAAGCGACACATCTTGGTCACAGCAGTGAAACATGTCCGTCAGTACAGATGGAGCATGTTTAACGACTTAATCTCAACAAAATAACGATCCAGTAACAAAATAGGCCGAACGATCGTATAGCGACCTTAGTCATCTCCCCTTGCCCTTGGGCTTTGCCGATCGTTTGGCCACTTTCTTTGAACTGACGCTTGTGAATGCAGCGCTTGCTTCGGCCGATAGGGCTTCGGCAGGGGCTGGCGGGTCGAAGGCGACAGAGATGAGCGCCTTCACCCTGCCCATGCTGTTGAGGGTCTTAGCATAGGCAGCCGCAAGTCGTAGTACCAGCGTTGTGGTGCCCTCCGCGCGAGCCTCGCTCGTGACATGCGCCAATACCACTTTCTTCTCGCGCCTTCTTCCTCTGAACTTGGTCGTGACCGTACCTTGCGCTCGGGCAGTCAGCTTGCCAGGTCCAGGGGTCTCGACGAGCAGAGTCAATGCTCCATTCTTTGCCTGCTTGATGCTAAGGCCCAGTTCCGGTGAGGCAAGCGAAGTCAGGACGAAGCCGCCTTGCGTCGGA
The DNA here is from genome assembly GCA_963731565.1 of uncultured Solirubrobacterales bacterium. Lineage (GTDB taxonomy): Bacteria > Actinomycetota > Thermoleophilia > Solirubrobacterales > Solirubrobacteraceae > Palsa-744. Next base: position 1,414,886 of record CAVSWG010000001.1, on the reverse strand, counting down.
ATTAACTTCTGCAGGTGGAGCAGAGGTACCCGCCGAAGCCTGCGAGCGTGGCCGTCAGCGCATCGGGAGCATCGTTTGCATCGCCGAAAATCAGATTTGAAGCAGATGAAGTAAATGCCACTGTCGAGCCGTCCCCAGTAAGGGTCGGATCGAGCAAGATCGACCCATTGGGGTCTCCCCCTTCAGAGTTGACGACAGCTCGTTCTAGGGTGTCTTCAGATAGATGGATGACATACAGATCGCTGGCAATCGGAACCGGTCGGAATGCGCCGATCGCCTGCGGTTCGGCCAACACGAAGTTGTCGCGGGGCGTTGTAAAGGCGATTGTTGACCCGTCCTGGGAGAACGCAAGCGATTCGATTGACTGAGTCGATCCAGCGCTACCAGAGTTGACGGCGAGCGTCAGCTCGCGTGTACCTTGCTTGCGAGTAACCCCTGGGCGCATACTTGCGAGAAAGACATCCAGGCCACTCGCCTTGGTTATATTGGGACGCAACGCAGCACCAGCGAGGAATGCGACTGTATAGCCATCCGAGCTGAGTCCGGGAGCCTCACTGGCGATGCTTGCGAGACTCGACTCTTGTCCGTTCAAGGGTCCGTAGCAGGGACCCGTTGCCGTCTCGCTCGCAACCACGGGCTCTCCTTCGGGACAAGCAGGATCGTCCGGGTCCGTCCAACCAGTCGGACGCCGCGTCACCGCGTTGGGTTCCTGCCAGCGGCGCCAGAGGTAGTAGGGAACTGTAGATACAGGCGACTCGCCTGTCAGAAACCGCGTTTGCGCGCCCGCGTTGGTCGACACCCAGGCAACAGTGGTCCCATCTGCGCTGATGGTGGCAGGACCTGTAGCGCCGCCTGCGGGATCACCACTCGCATACTTGATATCCGTGGATTCGCGACTGAGCAGCGTTGTGGTCTTGGCCGATACATCTCGGACGAACAGCTGACCGGGTTCGGTATCGACGGAGGGGTGATCAGGTAGGTTCGAGTCGAGCTCTGTTGTCCGGAAGACCACGTCGTTTCCGTCCGCGCTTATAGATGCGTTCGGCCACACTTCAGAGCCAGGATTGGCACCTGGTAGCGGCGGATTACGCAACGCATAAGTGGCTGGTTCTTCCCCCCCGTTTCTGGCGGAGATGAGCGTATACGCATCAGAGTCCTTACGATCAGAGTCCAAGGGAACATCCATGTCGCGCCTATAGACATCCACGTTTTCGTTCGTGTCTTGGGGAACGAGCTGCTGGGCCGTTGAGAAGACCACGTAGCGTCCGTCGGCACTGACTGAGGGATTCTCGGCGCCTTGGAAGATAAGCCGACCCTTTTCAGGCCCTTCGGTGTGGATCTCCGTTCCGTCGGCCACGAGCTGAATCGCACCGGTGGTCCGGTCGTAACGGAATATTCCGCCTTCACGCAGAGTTCCTGCCGGTTCTGTATCGGGTTCCGAGCCATGCTGGCCCATAACGCCACCGTCGCCTTCAAAGAAGTTGGTTGCCTCGGTTTGAAACACCACATACCGGCCATCTGCCGAAATATCGGCGTCAGTAGTGGGTGCATTGCCCTGTTCATCCGAGGCACGGTCCACTGAGACGATGTCTGCCCCGAACCCTCCGGCAGCAGGCCCATAGATCGCGTGGGCGGGCGGAGCTGCTGTGAAAGCACCTGCGAGCAAAGCGAACAGAACAAGGGCGAGCTCCCACAAGGGCATCCAAGCCACACGGCGCCCAACCACGATCTGTCTCTCACGCCTCACGAGACCCGCACCCGCCGACGAACCGTGACCTTGTTCCCCGCCTTGTCCGAAGCGGACACAACGATCGTGTAGGACCCGCCACGCGCATATGAGTGCTTCAACGTTGCCCGTCCGTGACCCGACCCGCCGTCCCCGAACAGGACCCGAACCGAGCCAGTCTTGACACCTGAGACTTCGCCCTTGGGCCCATCGTTGGCGAGGACGGTCACGCGCGCACCCCGCACACGCACGCGCACACGTGGGGCCTTGCGATCGACCTTGATCGTGGCCGGCACCGAGTCAACGACCTGCCCCAAGGAGTCAGTTGCCTCCACCTGGAGCGAGTGGACACCTTCGCTCACTTGCGAGCGCGAGAGCGTGTATTCATCGCCGCTGATGCCTTCGGCGACTTCCTGGTCTTCGACTAGAACCGAGTAGGTGATCGCTCCGGCACCCGCGAGCGGAACTTCCCATTGCAGGGGAATCCGGGCCTTAGTCAGCCAGGTGGAGGGCACATTGGTGACGAACTCCCCGGGCGGCGCGCGTACGACGACGGCCGCGATCTGGGCATTCGCGCCATCGCCTTGAAGGAAGCCGAAGATGGCATCGCCACGATGAGAGCTTCCTACTGCCAACTGGTGCACAGCCCCACCATGAGGAGCCGCGACGAGTGAGCGGTTGGGGGTACCATCGGCGCGACGCTCGAGCACGGCTACGGCGCCGGAGCCATGCAATTGGACCTTCCAGGCCGCTGCCAAGGCGCCGTCCGCGGCACGCGTGAGCACTGGATCGCCGGCGACTTCCGACCCAGAGTCGAGTCGCACAGGAGCACCGACGCTCGCTTCCGCACCGCTTGTATCGAAGCTTTGGACGCCAGCGCCGTAGCCAACGTCGAAGCCGCCTCCACTGTCGACGGCCATGCTGATCGCCCCGATCCCGGCCGCAGGTCCATCCGCACCCGCCGGACCGTCCACGGCCTTGGCGGCTGCGAACACCGCGCCGTGTGGGTCAAACGAGGAAGGCAGCTCCGCCTCGAATACGCGCGCGTGGGAGAAGCCCGAGCCCGGCGCGGGCTCCTGGCGCCAGGCCACCGCGCCTTGACCGAAGCCGGCCACGTCGAGCGAGATCTCATCGGCCGCACCATTGAGGGGATGGCCATTGAACGTGGAGGGACTGACCTGAAGGATGTTTCCGGGGACGGTCCCGAAGATGCGCCGAGCGTAGATGCGGTTGACGAATGAGTCGTCGGGCTCCTGCCAGGCGATTAGGCCTTGGCCCGTCAGATCGATCGCGACCCGAGGTGAGTTGAGCGCCGTGGGTTGGGGGACGGGCTGAGCGACATCGCGGTTGAACGGCTGGCCGAGCGAGGACCAGTACTGCCCGTCGAAGTGGGCCACGCGAATTTCGTCGAGCACATAGCCGGGCGGGATGTTCGGTGTCGAAGGACCGGAGACGGCGGTGATGACGCGGTAAGAGACATAGGCCTGGCCGGCGATGTTCATCGCAATCGAGGGGTATGTACCAGTGGCCTGACCAATGCTCAGGTCGACTGGGACGGGCGGCTGGAAGCCGCCGGAGCCTGGCTCGAGGCTCGCGGAGAAGAGACCGTCGGTCGTGGAGGAGTAGTGGTTTGCCCAGATAACCTCGAGCCTGCCGCCTTCCCCGGCCGCGATCGCAGGGAAGGAAGATTCGAACTTCTCCCCCACGTCCACACGCTCCGGGGCGAGCCACTTGCCTCCCACGTACTGGGCAACGAAGATGTGCGGGCGTCCTTCTACGCGCTTGCGGTAGACAAGCCCGCCCGTCCCGTCAGCCGCCATTGCGGCGTTGCCCAATTCGACGATTTCCGCGCTGGGCCCGTCGATCGGGCTGACGGCCGAGATGTCGGCACGAGCCGGGACCACGCAAAGGACAAAGACAGTGCAGAAAAGCAGCGAAACTATCGGGACGCGAAGGTCCCTGCAAGCGGGAAGCACCGGCGAAGATTGATGGGCCCAAACACCGATCCTGTTACCGAGTCGATAACAAATGCCACCGCAAGGGCCCGTTAACAGATTCTTCTCGCTCTGAACACATCTTGTTCACGTTTGCGGACGGCCGTCCCTCGACACTGGCCTGCGTACCCGTCGAAAAGGAGCAAGATCCGTGCGCACGACCCGCATCCTGACACTCTCGCTGATCGCCGCGCTGATGCTCGCGGCCCCCGCCACCGCCGGCGCGAAGGCCCTGTTGATCGACGGCTCGACCTCGATCTTCCCGCTGATGACCCAGCTCGCGAGCGCCTACCACAAAGCAACCAAACAGCCGACCCCCAAGGTGGGCCAAGGCACCTCCGATGCGGGCGTGAACGACGTCAACAGCGGACGGGTGGACATCGGCGACGTCTCGCGCGACCCGATCATCGGCTCTGACCCCAAAGGGCTCGTGTTCACGAAGCTCGCACGCGACGGTGTGTGCATGATCACGAACCCCAAGAACCCGATCGGCAACCTCAATCAAGAAACGGTCCAGGCGATCTTCACGGGCAACGTGCGTGAATGGAACGAAGTGCCGGGCTCGAAAATGACCGGCCCAATCGACCTCGTCGACCGCATCGCCTCCTCCGGTACGCAGGACGCCTTTCAGAACATCTTCTTGGGACCCACCTTGAAGATCTCCAAAAGCGCCGAGGAAGAGGAAAGCAATGGCCTTGTCCAGAACAAGGTCAAAGTCGACGAACACGCGATCGGCTTCGTGTCCTTCGCCTTCACAAGCGGCGTGAACTCCGTCGGCTACCAAGGCATCCCCTGCACCTTGCAGAACGCCAAGTCGGGGCAGTACCAAGGCGTGCGTAATTTCTGGATGGTGACCAAGGGCGTGCCCAAAGGCGCGACCAAGAAGTACATCGCATGGGTCACGAGCTCGAAAAACGCGGCGGTGCGCAAAATCATCTCATCCGAGTGGATCGCGATCCACTAGCAGCGGCGGTCTATGTACGAGCCGCTCGCACCGTCCGCATCCAATGGGCCGCCCTCAGGGCGGCCCATTGCCGCGCTCAAGCGTTTTCTCGGACGAGGCTCAAGCGCGGCTGAGCGACGCACAGAGTGGATGCTGCGCGCACTCGCCCTCGGAGTGCTGGCGCTGATCGTTGCGATGATGGTCACCGTCTTCGTGGAAGCGTGGCCGTCCTTTTCGCACAATGGACTGGCCTGGTTTGGCGGCGGGGGCGACGTAGACACGCAGCTAAAGACCATGATCAATGGCCCGACGGACCCGGCCCACTACATCTACCGCTTCAAAGCGTGGCCTCTGATCTGGGCGACGATCCTCACCTCAGGAGTGGCTGTGATCATCGGCATGGTCGCATCGATCTTCGCCGCGGTCTTCATCGTCGAGTTCGCGCCATCGCCGATCAGGCGCGTGATCGACCCCGTGATCCGGCTGCTGGCGGGGGTGCCGTCGGTCGTGTACGGCTTGATCGGGATTCTCGCGATCGCCCCTTGGATCGAAAACAACCTGATCTCCGAGCAGCGCAAGCAGTCGGTGGCATACGTGGTGCAGCTGACCGGAGCGAACCTGAGCGTGGCAATCTTGATCCTGACGCTCATGATCATGCCGATCATGGTGGCAATCATCGTGAGCGCCTTGGAAGGTGTGCCTAACTCGTGGACTGAGGGCTCGGCGGCACTCGGCGTAAACCGTTGGCGCACGACCTGGCGCGTATCGCTGCGCACCGCCAGGCCCGCGATCGTGGCCGCCGCGGTGCTTGCCACCGCGCGCGCACTGGGCGAGGCGATCATGCTCTCTATGGTGGCCGGCTCGCGCGGCTTCTCGCCAAACCCGCTCGACGGCTTCACGTTCTTCTTCGAGCCCGTGCGACCACTGGCAGCGACGATCATCCATCTCAAGGACGACCTATCGATTGTTCCGGTAGGACACACGATCTATGCGATGGGGGCAGTACTGCTGGTCTCCTGTGCGCTTCTGTCGCTCGCCGGCTGGGCAGCCAAGCAACCGATGAAGCGCCACGGGATACGGGCATAGCGATGACTGGCTCACCGCAGGCCCTGGCCCCGCCTCCCGGCGCGATCCGGGCAAGCCGCAAGCGCGAATCGCTTAGCAGCTGGCCACTCGTGGACCGTATCGCCTGGGCACTGTGCTGGATCGTGGGAATCGGCCTGTGCGTGGTGACCGGGGCGATCGTGCTGTTCATGTTCGTGAAGGGGATCGCCTACCTGCGCCCAAGCCTGCTCCTTGAACACCCCAACGCCTCGCCCAACCAGGCCACCTCGGGAGGCTTCCTCGATCCGATCGAGGGCACGCTGCTGCTGACGGCCGTAGGCATCGCAATCGCCGCGCCGCTCGGCGTAGGTCTGGCGGTGTGGATGAGCGAGTACCAGCGCCCGGCGGGGCTCGCGCGCGCGGTGGAATCTGGCGTGGAGATGATCGCTGGCGCCCCGAGCGTGCTACTGGCGATCTTTGGCGTGGCCTTGTTTGCGCGTCCTTCGCTGGCCTTCCTGTCGCAGACTTCGGCCGGAGGCTCGGTATACGGCAAGTCGTTCCTAACCGCCGGCGCCATGATGTCGCTGATAGCGCTACCGCTTGTGGTGGCATCGACGCGCGAGGCGCTCATGCAGGTATCCGCGCACGTGCGCGAGGCTTCCTATGCGCTCGGGAAGACAAAGGCGACCACCATCCGCAAGGTGCTGCTGCCCTCAGTACGAGCGAGCATCGCCAACGGCGTGACACTTGGAATCGGGCGCATCATCGGTGACACCGCGATCGTGGTGTTCTTGCTGGGGGCGACGACCCGGATCGAAGGGGCAGGCGGCGCGCCCGCGCTCTCTACTTTGCGTGGCACCGGCGAAACACTGACGAGCTACGTCCTGTTGAACTCGCCGGCCGGCGAAGGCAACGCGCACGAGAAGGCGTATGCGGCCGCATTCGTGCTGATGCTGATGGTGCTCGCGATCAATCTGATCGTCGTACGGCTGAGCTCGGCCCAGGCCGCGGACGGCCCCAGCCGGTGGAGACTCCTAGCGCGGAGGTTGCCGTGGACCCGCTGATGCCTCCCCCTGTGCGGCGCATCGTGCCCGAGCGCGAACCGACCGTCGTCGAAGGTCCTCCAAACGGAGTGCAGCGGGCGCCAACCACTCTGGTGGAGGGGCGCGAGCGTATGGAGCGCGTCCCTGAGAACGAGGTGCTCGAACGGATGCGTATCGAAGCTGTATGGCTCGCCTATGGCGAGCGCTGGGTCGTACGCGACGTGAGCTTGCCCGTGCGCAAGGGCGAGGTGCTGGCGTTGATCGGAGCGTCGGGTTCGGGCAAGACAACGCTGTTGCGCTCGCTCAACCGGCTCACGGAGATCACCGCAGGCGCGGCGCGCGCCGGGAGCATCACGCTCGACGGCGAGGAGATCGGCAATATCGAGGTCAACTCGTTGCGGCGACGCGTGTCGATGGTCTTCCAGCAGCCCAACCCGTTCCCGATGAGCATCTTCGAGAATGTCGCCTACGCGCTGCGCGAGGAGCACGGCGAGGCGGGCGCACGCCGGCGCAAACGACGCTCCCGAGCTCAGCTTGAACCTGCCGTGATCGACGCGCTGCGGCGGGCCGGTTTGTACGAAGAGGTGGCGGGCAATCTCGACCATCCGGCGCTGCGTCTCTCCGGGGGTCAGCAGCAGCGTCTGTGTATCGCGCGTGCGCTCGCGGTCCAGCCCGAGGTTCTGCTACTCGACGAGCCCTGCTCGGCGCTCGATCCGATCTCAACCGCCACGATCGAGCAGTTGATCGTCGGGCTGCGTAAGAGCGTGGCGATCGTGATCGTCACTCACAATCTGCAGCAGGCAATGCGCGTGGCCGACCACGTCGCGTTCATGCACCTCGGCGAGCTAGTCGAGTACGGACCGAGCAGCCAGGTGTTCGACCATCCACGCGAGCAACGTACGCGCGAGTATGTGAGCGGAGCGTTCGGGTGAGATCCCGCGCCGGTGGCGTGCACCCGCACGCCTGGCGGCGCGTTCACGCGCCGTTTTCGCTCGCAACGATGCGCCCGGGCCGCGCTGCTCTCACACTCGGCCTAGTGGCGGCCACGGTGACCTTGTGTGGTTGCCAGAGCACCCAGGAGCGCAGCGCACAACTGCGGCGCGAGGCAAAGCACCAGGTGCTCGCGTCCCAGGGAGTGTCCGTCACCAAGGAGAGCCCGAGCGTGGAGGTGGTGAGCACCACGGTGCTGCGCTCGGGCACGACCACGGCAGTGGTCGTCTCTTTGCGAGATATCTCCTCGCATGCGCTCGTGAACGCTCCGATAGAGATCGACGTGCGCGACGCACAAGGCAAAGTGATCTTCCAGAACAATCAACCGGGCCTCCAGCCCTCACTGACCAAAGTCTCGCTGCTTCAGCCCGGCCAGGAAGCACTGTGGGTCGACGACCAGGTGCAAGTCACCGGCACGCCGGTCTCCGCGATCGCGCTAGTTGGAGAAGCAACGCAGACGCCTTCCGTACCCAAGCTCAGCGTCGAACACACAAGGCTTGCCGCCGAAGCAGGCGCCGAAGCGACCATGTCGGGGACCGTTGTCAACCACGGGCAAGTGGCTCAGCAAGATCTGGTTGTGTACGCAGTGGCTAGTCGCGGCGGAGAAGATCGTGGCGGCAGGACGAGCAGTGCTCCCGGAAGTCCCACCCGGCACGAGCGCCCCGTTCCAGATCTACTTCGTAGGCGATCCCAGCGACGCCAAGATCTCCACCAGCGCCCCGGCCACGACTTTCTGAGAGACAACTCTCACAGGACCCTGGGCGCCACGCCCCATGACCCAGAGGCGGCGCTCACTACCGGACCCTCCTCACCACCGGCCGCTCGCGTCGCCTCAGTGGCGTTTGCCCCGTTTGAGCATGATTCCCTCAATCACGTGGGCAACCGTCTCACAAGCATCAACCGCCGCCTCCAGGGACTCGAAGATGTCCTTCCAGCGAATCACCACCATCGGGTCGGCAGCGCCACCCTCGAACAGCGATGCCACGCCGTCGCGTAGGAGGCGGTCGCCCTCGTTCTCCAAGCGATGAATCTCGACCAAATGGGGACCGGGCTCCGCGCCCGCGCCCAGCCTCTCCAAGGCCTTGACGATCTGCTCGTCGGCGCCTATCAAGACATCTGCCATTTCGACCGCCTGCTCCATCGGAGCCTCCACGCCGTAGAGATGGAGCAAGGCGGCGGTCTGCTCGGTGTGGTCGAGTACGTCGTCGAGCGCCGTGGCGAGCGCATAGCCGTCACCGGCATCGAAGGGAAGGCGCAGCCGCCGTCCGCCACCGTTGAGCCTGTGGATGATGTCGTGAGTGATACGGTCGCCCTCCTGCTCGAAGGACTTGAGCTCATCCGCGAGCCCCGAGCGTTCCGGCAACTCGGCGAGCTGTTCGCGCAAGAGCAGGCCAGAGCGCAGGATGTTGCTGCCCGCGTTCTCGACGAGCGTGACCAAGGTCGGGTCGGCGGAGCTGCGCAAAAAGCCCATCCGGCAAGGGTATGTGGACGGCCCAGCCAATGTCGCGTGCTTCACGAGTTCTTCACGAGTAGATCACGAGTTTGCAACTCCTTCACAGAGCTTTCGAAGGCACGCTATGGGCGGTGGCCGTGCACCAAGACAGCGAAAGCACCCTTTACGCAGGTGAGCTCGAGATCAGGCTCGGCGAGGGCTTGGTGCTGGCCACTGGGCGGGCCCTGACGCTCTCCGTTCGTGAGTTTGAGCTGCTCGTTGCCCTGGCCCACAGGGCCGGGGCAATCGTTACCCGGGAGGAGCTCTACAGCGCGGTGTGGGGCAGCGAGCTGCGCCATGGAGACCGCTCAGTCGACGTATACGTGAGCAAGCTGCGAGGGCAAGCTGGAGGAGGCGATGCCCGACCGACGCTTCATCCATACACACCCTGGATTCGGCTACCGCTTCCAGCCACAGCCATGGGGCAAGCCGGTTGGCCTTTCACGAGATGTTCACAACGGGGCACCCCGCAGATTGATGAGACTGGGCATGCACTGAGCCGGCGCAGGGGCCCATTCCCCTGCTCGCCGTCAAAAAAACCAGTCAGAGGAGAAGTTGTGAACAAGAACAAGATCGGCGCGCTCGCGAGTTGCGCGCTGCTCGCGCTGACCGTCGGCGCGTGCGGCAAATCCAGCTCCACGGGCTCGTCAGGCAGTTCAACGTCTGCGACCATCTCCGGCGCCGGCTCGACGTTCGCCGCCCCGGTCTACCAGCAGTGGGGCTCGGGCATATCCGGCCTGACCGTCAACTACAACCCCGTCGGCTCGGGTGCCGGCATCACGGCCCTGGAGGCCAAGACCGTCGACTTTGGCGCGAGCGACCCGCCCTTGAAGCCGGCCGACTTCGCGGCCCTTGAAAAGGTTGGGCCCGTCCAGCAGATCCCGATGTTCCTGGGCGCGATCACCGTGTCTTACAACCTGCCGGGCGTGCAAACTGGCCTCAAGCTCGACGGCACGACGATCGCGGATATCTTCCTTGGCAAGATCAAGACCTGGAATGACGCCGCGATCAAGGCGCTCAACCCGGGCGTGTCCCTGCCAAGTACGGCGATCACCGTGATTCACCGCTCCGACTCCTCGGGCACGACCTCCGGCTTCACCGGCTTCCTGGCCTCGGTCGATCCCGAATGGAAGAGCAAGGTCGGCGAAGGCAAGGACGTGCAGTGGCCGACGGGTACTGGCGCCAAGGGCAACGCCGGTGTCGCAGGTGCCGTCCAGCAGACGACCGGTGCTGTGGGTTATGTCGAGCAGGCATACGCGCTGCAGCACAAATTCACCTATGCGAGCGTGAAGAACAGCTCCGGCAAGTACGTAGAACCGACGCTTGCCTCCACGAGCGCAGCCGCCGAAGGGGTCGAAGTGCCGGCCAACCTAGGCATCAAGATCAAAAACCCCTCCTCCCCCGCCGCCTACCCGATCACCTCACAGACGTTCGTGGTCGTCTACAAGGACATGTGCAAGGCCGGTGTGCCCGGAGGCGAAGCGGCCGCTAAGGGCGTCGTTGAGTTCCTCAACTACGGTCTCGGCTCCGGTCAGAGCGTGCTCAGCCAAGCCGATTACGCGGCACTGCCGACGGCGATCCTCGAAAAGTCGAAGACAGCGGTAACGAACTGCAGTGCAACGGGGCGCCCATTTCGGGCTGAGATGACCCCAAGCCACCGGCCAACTAGTGTCCGGCTCCTCGTGAATGAAACGGTGAGCACGGAGTCCTCTGTCCACGCCTGGCGTGGACAGAGGGTCGGCGGCTGAACGGCATGGAGGCGGCATCGCTAGGGAGCGGTGAGCGCTCGGTACTAAAGCGCTCACCGCTCGCCCGCCTCCCCGATCGGGTGCTGCGCTACGGGCTCACAGCCCTGGCGGCCTCGATTCTCGCGCTGATCGTCTACTTCTTCGTGAAGCTGGTCGGCGAAGCGCACCCGGCTTTCGCCAAGTTCGGCGTGATCGGCTTCACGTTCGACAACAACTGGAACGTGAGTGCCAACGAATTCGGTGCCTTGCCGCTACTCGTTGGCACGCTCATCACCTCGGGCTTGGCGCTCTTGATCGGCGTACCGGTGGCGGTGGCTACCGCCTTGTATGTGACCGAGCTGTGCCCGCTGCGCATCCGCGGCCCAGTGACCATCCTGATCGAGCTGCTGGCCGCCGTGCCTTCGGTCGTGTACGGGCTGTGGGGAATCTTCTTCCTAGCGCCCAAGCTGCTACCGGCCGAGCAGTGGGTAGCCGACAAGCTGTCGTTCGTGCCCTTCATCGGGGGCGGCGTGGTGACGATTCCCAACTACTTCATCACGGGACTGGTGCTCGCGATCATGATCCTGCCGATCGTGAGCTCGATCTCGCGCGAGGTGATGAGCACTGTGCCGCCCGACCACAAGGAGGCAGCGCTCGGCCTCGGGGCCACGCGCTGGGAGATGATCCGCATAGCGGTGCTTCCCTACTGCCGCAGCGGAATCTCCGGTGCGGCAATGCTCGGACTGGGCCGCGCGATCGGCGAGACAATCGCCGTGACGATCCTCGTGGGTGACGCTCCCGTGCTCGGGCACCATCTGTTCGGCCAGGGCTACAGCCTCGCCGCGGCGATCGCCAACGAGTTCGGCGAGGCCCAGGAACTGCACCGCTCGGCCTTGTTCGCGGCGGGCCTGGTGCTGTTCGTGCTGACCTTGCTGGTCAACGTGATCGCGCGCTTGCTCGTGATGCGCGCCGAGCGCACGATCAAGCCGAAGCACACCGCCGAGTCCTCTGGAGCATCAACGCCGCTCGGCGCGGGAGCAAGCGCATGAGTAGCTCCGCCCAGACCCTCGACCGCTTCTCGGTCAGTCCACGGCGCCGTCGCAAAGACCGTTTCGCGCGCGGAACCGTGGTCGCCGCCACCGCCATTGCCCTGGTGCCGCTCGTGCTGATCGTCTATTACCTGCTGAGCAAGGGCTTGGGTTCCTGGAGCCCAAGCTTCTTCACAACCGACCCGACCGGCAACACATTCTTCGCGTCCTCCTCGATCGGCGGAATCAAGAGCGCGATCCTCGGCACGATCGAGATCGTGGCGCTCGCCTCGGTACTCGCGGTACCGATAGGCCTAGGCGTGGCGGTGTGGCTCGTGGAGTATGGGCGCTCCAGTCGCTTCGCCCAAACGGTGCGCTTCTTCGTGGACGTGCTCACGGGCGTGCCCTCGATCATGTTCGGGCTGTTCATCTATATCGCCTTGATCGTGGGCACCGGCTCTTCCTATGCCGGCTACAAGGGAGCGTTTGCACTAGCGCTCCTGATGCTTCCTGTCGTGACCCGCTCGGCCGAGGTGGTGTTGCTGCTAGTGCCGGGATCGCTGCGCGAGTCGGCGCTTGCGCTCGGCGCCCCGCGTTGGAAGGTGATCTTCAGGATCGTGCTCCCAACCGCGCTTCCGGGCTTGCTCACAGGCATCCTGCTGGCCGTCGCGCGTGCCGCTGGGGAGACCGCACCGCTGCTGTTCACTGCCGGTGCGACGATGAAGACCGAGTTCGGTTTGGGCGGCTTCATGAACTCCCTACCGATCCAGATATACACGGATGTCACATCTCCGACCACAGCCGTGGTAAACCGTGCATGGGGAGCGGCCTTGACGCTCGTTGTCATGATCCTCCTGCTCAACCTATTCGCGCGACTGCTCGCACGCAGGAGCAGACTGGGATGAGCACCGAGGAGCAGATAGTCAGTGCAAGCGATACCAAGATGGGTAATGAAAGACCTACGATGAGCGCCGAGGGCCCTACGATGAAACCCGGCGAGCCCGGCGACGAGGCGCCCATGCAAATGCTTGATCCCAGCCGAAGCCAACCTTCCACTACATCTCAACCAGCGCCCTCAAGCGGCGCCCAGGCACGGACCAACGTACGTGATGGCCTGGCGGTAAAGCTTGAGAAGCTGCGCGCCTTCTACGGCGATGTGGCGCAGGTGAAGGGCATCGATCTGGACTTCCATGCCAACGAGGTCACTGCGATCATCGGCCCGTCGGGTTGCGGCAAGTCCACGATGGTGCGCTGCATCAACCGCATGCACGAGGAGATCCCCGGCGCCCGCACCGAGGGCAAGATCTTGCTCGACGACTTCGACATCTATGACCCGAGCGTGGACGTTGTAGCGGTGAGACGAGCCATTGGGATGGTCTTCCAGAAGCCCAACCCATTCCCGACGATGTCCGTGTTCGACAACGTCGCGGCCGGCTTGCGCCTGGCATCGCGCGGGCGGGGAGATCTTCGGCACAAGGTCGAGTCGGCCCTACGCGGAGCTGGACTTTGGGAGGAGGTCAAGGACCGCCTATCTGAGCCCGGAGCGGGCCTCTCCGGAGGCCAGCAGCAGCGTTTGTGCATCGCTCGTTCGCTGGCTGTGGAGCCCGAGGTGATCCTGATGGACGAGCCCTGTTCCGCGCTTGACCCGATCGCCACGTTGAAGATCGAGGAGCTAATCGATCAGCTAAAGACGAAGGTGACGATTGTGATCGTCACCCACAACATGCAGCAAGCCGCGCGCGTGGCCGACAGGACCGCGTTCATGCTCAGCGGCGAGCTTGTCGAGGTCGGACCCACCCAGCAGATCTTCACCAACCCGAGCGATTCGCGGACCGAGGAATACGTCACAGGAAAGTTCGGCTAGGACCGGCCATGATCCAGGTCTCTCCAACCGAACCCCCCAAGTCACAGGGTGAGCATGAGCTCTGAAGTAAACGCGGGACAGGCCTCGCGACTCACTGCCCAGCACGGTCGCCTGCACTTCCAGCAACAGCTGCAGGAGCTCGAGACGCGTGCTCTCGGTGGGCTCGACGTCGTGTTGGAGCAACTCGACCGCACTTTGGAGGCACTCGCCCACCAGGACGTGGAGCTCGCACAGATGGTGATCGCCGACGACGATCGCGTCGACGGGCGCTACCTGGAGGTCCACCAAGGAATCCTCTCGCTGCTCGCCACGCAGGCCCCAGTGGCGGGCGATCTGCGACTGGTGGCAGCCCTGCTGCACGTGATCGTGCACGTCGAGCGCATGGGCGATCAGTGCGTGAACATCGCCAAGCTGATCCCGCTATCGGGCTATGAGCCGCCGGTCAGACCGGAGGTGCTCGAGATGATCCTCAAGATGGGCGCCCATGCGCGCTCAGAGATCGTGCAATGCAAGGCCGCCTTCTCCGGCCGCGACGTGGGCTTGGCCGAAGACTTGGCCCGCCAAGATCGGGAGATCAATCGCTTGAACCGCCAGATCTTCCGCACGGCCTTGGAGATCGGCGACGATCCGGACACACGGGAGTGGGCCATGCACATGATCCTCGTGGCCCGTGCTTTGGAGCGCATCGGCGACAACGCGGTCGACGTGGGTGAGCAGGTGGCTTTTGTCGTGACAGGCCTGTTCCGCGAGTTCTCAGACCAGTCGAACCCGCTCGCGACCTGAGCATCACGCTGTCGCAAAACGCGGCAACGGCATGTGAATATCCTGTGACCATCGTCTGCATCCCTTGCACTCGATGGCTCAGGTGCCTATACACTGCGTGCAGATGACGGCGGGGATCCTCTCCAAGGATGAAGGGGTCGCTTCGGGCGCGGGGGCCACGGCTTCCCTGCGCATCGCGGTGCTAGACCGCGATAGCGGCTTCATCCAGGTTCTGGGCAAGCGCATGGACCGTCTCGGTTGGGAGCACCGGGTGCTTGCGAGCGCCGTCCCAACCGACGCGATCGCCTCGATGCGCCTCAGCGCGCTGGTGGTCGACCTGGCCGTACTCGGGCCGCAGGCCTGGGAATGGCTGGAGCGCCTGTGTGGCGCCCTGCCAGAGCTCGGGATCGTCGTGTGTACAGGACCTTCGACCGTGGCCCAGCGGGTGCGTGGGCTGCGCTTGGGCGCCGATGACTGGATCACCAAGCCCTGCCACCCCGAGGAGGTAATCGCTCGCGTACAAGGTCTCGTGAGACGCCGCCGCCGTGCCACCGCGCGCACCGAGTCGAAGCCAGTGAGTGCAGGTGAGGTGGAGATTCGCTCCGATCGCTTCCAGGCGTTTGTGGCCGGGCGCAGCCTCGAGCTGACGCGACGCGAGTTCGAGCTGATAGAGCTGCTCGCCGGCGGCGAAGGCAGAGTGCTCGAGCGCGAGGAGATCTATTCGCGCCTGTGGGGCTATGCGATGGTGCGCGGAGACCGCTCGGTGGACGTGTTCGTACGCAAGCTGCGCCAGAAGCTCGAGAAAGCCTCGCCGGGATGGCGCTACATCCATACCCACTTCGGGATCGGCTATCGCTTTGCCGCCGAATCGGCTAACGCTGAGCCAGCTGGCGAGACGATCGAGGACGTAACAGCAGGCACCAGCGCCGGGACGAGAACCGAAGCGTCGAATGCCTCCACGGAGGTAGGCGAATCAGGTCTCGTCGAGCGTGAGACCGGCAATCAAGGCAAGCTCGGCCGGGCGCAGCAGGAGTACGAGCTCAGCGCCACCGGCGCCTAGCCGCACTACCGCAAGGCCGCCCTTCTTCAAGTCGACGCGAGCGCCTGTGAGTTCGCCCACGATGCCGGAGAGATCAGGCTCGTGACCGACGAGCAGCGAGGGCCCAGCGCCTCCGACACCATCGAGCAAATCGAGCGCCTCGCGAGCCTGTACGCCGCCTGCGAGCAGCGGGTGCAGCTCCAGCAGCTCGCGCTGGGTATCCTCCATCCGCGCAAGCGCCAAGTCGGCCGTTTCGCGGGCCCTCACCTTTGGGCTAGCGAGTATCGCGCCGAACGCTATGTCCATCCGCGCGAAGGCGGCCCCTGCGACGTCCGCCTGACGGCGACCACGCTCGGTAAGGGATCGCTCTGCGTCGGGACGCGTGCCGTGGGGCTCCGCGTCGGCGTGACGCAGCAGCCAAAGCTGGCGGGCCATAGCCATGAGGTTCTGCGAGCATAGATGACTTGGAGACCAAGATGAGCAACCCCCACGAAGACAGGCAACACCACAGCGACCTGCACGATCCCACGCTCTACATCAATCGCGAGCTCTCGTGGCTTGACTTCAATGAGCGTGTGCTGCAGCTCGGCGAGGACGAGTCCACACCGCTGCTGGAGCGCGTGAAGTTCGCCGCGATCTACACCACCAATCTCGACGAGTACTACATGGTGAGGGTCGCTGGGCTTCACGACCAAATCGATGCAGGCGTGGAGAATCCGAGTCAGGACGGACTGACCCCGTCGGACACGATCGCGGGGATCCGCGAGCGTGTGCTCGAGCTTGGAGTGCGGCTGAGCGACTGCTTCGAAGCGAGTCTGCGCCCGGCATTGGCAGAGCAAGGGGTGAGAGTGGTCGGCTTCGAAGAGCTCGACGAGGAGCAGCGCGCCGACCTCGCCCAACACTTCCGCCGCGTCATCTTCCCCGCGCTCACCCCCCTCGCAGTGGCCCCGGGCAGGCCGTTCCCCTATATCTCGAACCTGTCGCTTAGCCTCGCCGTGCTCGTGCGCGACCCAACCGGTGGAGAGACTGTGTTCGCGCGCGTGAAGGTGCCAACCGAGATATTGCCGCGCTTTGTGACCGTGCGCTCTCCGAGCGTATCCGCAAGCCAAACATCGCAAGAGGGGGGAGCCGACGTCACAGCGCCCAGCCCGGTGACAAACGCGGCGCCTGCCCCCCATGGAGCCGGTGCGGCCGGCACGACGCTCGTCCCCCTGGAGGACGTGATCGCACACCATCTGGATGCATTGTTCCCAGGTATGGAGATCGTGGACTACGACGTGTTCAGGGTCACCAGAGATGCCGACCTGGAGGTCTCAGACGACGCCGCCGACCTCTTGCAGGCAGTCGAGGATGAGCTGCGCAGAAGACGCTTCGGCGAGATCGTACGCGTGGAGGTCGGCACGAGCTGCTCCGAGCGCCTGCGCGAGGAGCTCGTAGGCCTGTTGGGCGTACGTGAGGACGAGGTTTACCCGGTGGACGGCCTACTCGACATGGGGGCCTTGTGGCAAATCGTGAAGTTGCCCGGGATGCCCGAGTTGCGCAACACGCCATACGCACCGGTCACCCACCCGCGCCTTGTGCGCCACGAGGGCGAGCGCCCGGACGTGTTTGCGGCGATGCGCGAGGGCGACGTGCTCGTACATCATCCCTACGACTCGTTCGCTACATCGGTCGAGCGTTTCGTGGAGCAAGCGGTAGCCGACCCGAACGTACTCGCGATCAAGCAGACCGTGTATCGCACAAGCGACGACTCTCCGCTCGTGCCGGACCTGATTGCCGCCTCGGAGCGGGGCAAGCAGGCGGTGGCGCTAGTCGAGCTGACAGCGCGCTTTGACGAGCGCATGAACATCCATTGGGCCAAGGCCTTGGAGGAGGCAGGCGTGCACGTGGTGTACGGACAGCCAGCCTTGAAGACCCATGCCAAGTGCGTGCTCGTGGTCCGCCGGGAGGGCGATGGGGTGCGCAATTACGTGCATGTGGGCACCGGCAACTACCACTCGGCCACGGCGCGCCTGTACACAGACTTCGGCCTGTTTACGACCGACGAGCAGATCGGTGCGGATGTGACCGACATGTTCAACAACCTCACCGGCTATGGGCGCCCGCTGGGCTATCGCAAGGTCTTGATCGCCCCGGCCCACCTGCGGGAGGGCCTGATCGCAGAGATCGACGCGACGATTGCCGCCCACTCACCCGAGTCGCCGGGACGAATCGCCATGAAGATGAATGCGCTTGTTGATGGCCACTGCATCCGTGCGCTCTACCGCGCTTCGATGGCGGGAGTGAAGGTCGATTTGAACGTGCGCGGGATCTGCTGCCTGCGCCCCGGGCTGACGGGCATCTCGGAGAACATCAGGGTGGTGTCGGTGGTCGGGCGACTGCTCGAGCACTCACGCGTGTACACGTTCGAACGGGGCGGGGAGCGCACTGTGTACATCGCCTCGGCCGACCTGATGCCACGTAACCTCGACCATCGCGTAGAGCTCGCTGCGCCGATCGAAACGCCTGAGCTACGCGCCGAGCTGATGGACACCTTGGAACGCGCCTTCGCCGATAACCAGAGCTCGTGGGAATTGCATGCCGACGGGACTTGGCAGCGGCGCTCACCGGGACCGGGCGAGCGCAAGCGCAACATGCAGATCGAGTTGATGGAACTGCACGCCCGCCGCGCCGCCGAAGCACGTCCAGCAGAGCGCGAGACCACACAGACCGTGGCTCGGTAAGAGCGTTTCGTTAGCGGCTGGGACCGGCCAATTCGTCCGTTGAGATCCCCGTGCGCCGAAAACCGTCGGCGGTAATAGGAACAATCCCCGAAATGACCTGCCAATTGTCCCTAGCCACGGTAGGTAGTACCGATGGTACTACCATAGGAGCGGTGGCGAAGATAAGCATTAGCATCGAAGACGAGCTCTACGCGCGTGTGCGCGAGGCATCCGGATCGGAGGGAGTTTCGGCATGGCTTGCCGCGGCTGCATCCGAGCGCCTGCGAGCAGACGCGCTGCGCGCGGTGGCCGAGGAGATCGCGAGCGACACCGGCGGCCCCTTCACCGACCAAGAGCTCACGGAGG
This sequence comes from uncultured Solirubrobacterales bacterium, assembly GCA_963731565.1. GTDB lineage: Bacteria > Actinomycetota > Thermoleophilia > Solirubrobacterales > Solirubrobacteraceae > Palsa-744. The sequence goes on along the minus strand of CAVSWG010000001.1, from coordinate 1,396,166 downwards.
CCAGACGATGGCTGCCCTCATCTTCGACAGCGGCGCGCTGATCGCGCTCGATCGCGGCGATCGAGCTGTCGGAGCGCTGCTCGCGACCGCGGCACAAGAGGGCATCGACGCCATCACGTCGTCTGCTTGCGTGGCTCAAGTATGGCGCGATCCCGCCAGACAGGCAAGGCTCGCTCGCGGTCTCGCGGGCTTCTCTGAGCACGCTCTCGATGCCAAGGAAGCACGACGCGGAGGGCTTCTGCTGGCGCACACGGGTGCCTGTGATGTGGTGGACGCGGCCGTGGCGATGCTCGCACGGGACGGCGATACGATCCTCACGAGCGATCCGGATGACATAGAAGAGTTGCTCGTCGGTGCGGGCATCCAGGCCCGCGTGATGCCAGTTTGAGCCGCTAGGCGGAAATCGCGTCCAGCGCCTCCTTGAGCTCATCCACCGTCTGGTAGTCGAGCCCGAGGCGATGGTCGTGGCGATGGCGCACAACACCCTGCTCATCGATCACGATGACCGCGCGGGCCGTGGAGCCGATACCCGGCGTAACGGCGCTGTAAGACTTGGCCACCGACTTGTCCACGTCGGCAAGCAACGGCACGTTGAGACCATGCTTGGCGGTGAACTGCTCATGGGAGGAAAGGTCCTGCGAGGAGATCCCCACGACGGTGGCGTTCAGCGAGGCGAAGTCCTCGGCACGATCGCGATAGGAGCAGAACTGCTTTGTGCAAACCATCGTGTTGTCGCCGGGATAGAACAGCAATACGACCCGCTCGCCACGATGTTGTGAGAGCTTGAAGGGACCGTTGGTTCCCCGCAGCTCGAAATCCGGCGCCTGCTCTCCTACTCGCGGTGTCTTGGCCATGCCTGCTCACCTTCCCGATTGGTAACCAATCGAGGATACGCAAGACTCGAGCGTCGAGCGAACTGGAACCGCCGGCGACAAACTAACTAAGACAGAACTAGAACAGTGCCGGCACCAGCACCGGCACCGGGCGAACTGGAGGATGCCAGCCCTCTCGATGAGATAATCGGGTCAGCTCGCCAAGCGTCGTAAGCTGGGCGAAGCTCTCCGTCCCGCCGCCATGCCCCATCCTGCGGCAGTCCCCTTCCCCCAAGAGGCTCTCACGATGCTCAAGCTCGCTCGCTGGACCACAACTCACCGCCTGTACATCGCGATCGGATGGGTGGTGCTGCTGATTGGCGTCAACGTCATCGCCCAGTCAGGCGGTGGGGCGTCTTACTCGAACAACTTCACGCTGCCCAAATCCGACGCCCAGCGCGCCTCGGACCTGCTGACGCACAGTTTCCCGGCGCAGGCCGGCGACCGCGACACGATCGTCTTTAAGGCTGAAAAGGGCAGCGTGCAGGAAGCCTCGGTGCGCAACCACATAAGCGCGCTGTTCGCCAAGGTGAGCGGCCTACCGCACGTATCCGGCGTCATCAGCCCTTACGCGGCAAGTCAGGCAGGCAAAGCGATCTCGGCCAACGGACAGATCGCGTTCGCCACCGTCGTGTTCGACGAAAAGGCCAACGAACTACCCAAGAGCGCGGGCGAAAACGTCGTCAAGGCAGCCGAAGCAGCACGGACGCCCGGCCTGCAGATCGAGCTCGGGGGACAGGCGATCGAGCAAACCCAGGAGGAAGGCTTCGGGATTACCACCGCAGTGGGCCTATTGGCGGCGATCGTGGTGCTCCTGATCACGTTCGGCTCGTTGATCGCCATGGGTCTGCCGATCGTGACCGCCCTGTTCGGGCTTGGTACGGGCCTTGGCCTGATCGCCTTGTTTACGCACGTGGTCGATACGCCCAACTTCTCCTCCGAGCTCGCGGCGATGATCGGGCTGGGAGTCGGGATCGACTACTCGCTGTTCATCGTGACCCGCTTCCGTGAGGCCTACTCGACGCCTGGGCCTACGTTCGGCGACGTGCGCGAGTCGGTCGTGCAGGCAATGGACACTGCCGGTCGCGCCGTCCTGTTCGCTGGTTGCACCGTGGTTATCGCCCTGCTCGGGATGATGCTCTTGGGCGTGGACTTCCTCTACGGCGTGGCCATCTCGGCATCGATCGGCGTGCTGCTAGTCATGCTCGGCTCCCTGACGCTGCTTCCGGCCCTGCTGACGTTTGCCGGAGGTCGTCTTGTGCGCCCGAGCCGGCGCGCTCGCAAGCGCGGCGTGCAGGCCACCGACGCGCGCCATGGGACCAACTGGCTGCGCTGGAGCGGATTCGTGCAGCGGCACTCCTGGTCGATCGCAACCGTCTCGGTGCTGATCATGCTGGTCATTGCCGCGCCCGCCACCGCACTGCGGCTGGGATCGAGTGACGCCAGCAACGATCCGGTCCACACCACAACTTACAAGGCCTATAAGTTGCTCGCAGAGGGCTTCGGCAAGGGCTTCAACGGGCCGCTCCTGCTCGTTGCCCAGGTCCCGAACGCACGCAGAGGAGCAACCGCTGCTGGAGCGCCGCAGCCCACCGTCCCGCCCTCCCCTAGTGGCAAGGCGGCGGTAGAAGAACTGCGCATCGCCATCGCCGGCGGAGCGGGCGTAGCAGCGGTAGCCCCGGCCAAGTTCAACCCCGCTGGGAACGTCGCGACCATCTCGGTCTATCCGACCTCCTCGCCGCAGGAGTACAAGACCACCCAGCTCGTGACGCGCTTGCGCAGCCAAACGATCCCTCCGGTAGTCGCGCGAACCGGTATGCACGTTTATGTGGGAGGCATCACAGCCGGCTCGGTCGACTTCGCGGCGGTGCTTGGCAAGAAGCTGCCGCTATTCATCGGTGTCGTCGTGCTGCTCTCGGCGCTGCTCTTGATGGTGGTGTTCCGATCGCTCGTTATCCCGCTGCAAGCTGCCGTCATGAACCTGCTCAGCATCGGAGCTTCGCTCGGAGTGATCGTGATCGTGTTCCAGTGGGGGTGGTTCGACGGCCTGATGGGGGTCCAAGGCGGGCCGATCGAGTCCTTCATCCCAGTGATGCTGTTCGCGATCGTGTTCGGCCTCTCGATGGACTATGAGGTGTTCCTCGTCTCGCGCATCCACGAGCAATGGGCCCGTAATGGGGACAGCCGGCGTGCTGTGGGCGAAGGACTGGCTCTCACCGGGCGTGTCGTGACAGCCGCGGCGGCGATCATGATCTGTGTATTCCTGTCCTTCATGCTCGGCGAAAGCAGGGTCATCAAGGAGTTCGGGCTGAGCCTCGCCTCGGCCGTGTTCCTCGATGCCGTAGTCGTACGCTGCCTGCTGCTGCCCGCAGTGCTCAACATTCTCGGAGACCTCACCTGGAAGATCCCAGCTTGGCTGGATCGAGGTCTGCCGCACCTGAACATCGAGGGCTCAACGACACGCCTCAGTCCGGCCGACGAGGCCCAGCTCGCGGCGCTCGCCTCCAAGGAGAAGCCCGTGCCGGCCGGCACGCGCGGGGGGACAGAGGGCTGAGGGACGGGCAACGGGGGCCGCTTGCGGTCCCCGTTCGCAGAGGGCTGTTTGCGGTCCTGCTGTGCATGGCGCTCGTAGTCGGGCTCGCGAAGTCAGCGATGGCCTCCGCCGCTGGGACCGCTCGACCCTCAGCGCTGCTCGTATTCCTCGCCCCAGTGACCCCCAGCCCTAGACAGTCCGAAAACGATGCGATCGAGGGGCAACTGAGCTCGATCCCCGCACTCTCGACGGCCATCCTCAGCGCAGCACAGGGCACATACAAAGCCGATCAGTTTCTGCTCGACATCAGTCAAGGGGCGCGAGTCTCCAACTCAACCTATAGCTCAGTGAACCCGCCGAGACTGTCCTCTTTGACGCTCGGAACCCCACCAAGCGCATACGTCTCTTCATGGCCGGCTGTACTCAAGCGCGCCGAAGACGCCCCGCAATTGCTCAAGCCGGGCTTGCTCGCCAGGTCGATCCCAGGTGGAGTCGCGTACGCCGCCGCGTATGGCCACAACGGCTCGGCCGGCGCCCGTATGGCAATAGATACCTCCAAGCCCCTGACCAGCCCAGTGACAGTTGACTGGCCATTGGCGGCAAACCGTTCCGGGAAGATCGCCGCGGTCTCGTTTGGCTCACCAGCAACGCTGCTAGCTCGCATCGACAAGCTGCGCGCGACGTACAGCCTCGTTGTCGCCGATCTGCCGGCGGGTCCGTCCGGCTATGCGGATCTGCGCGCACTGACCGCCAACCGCCCACCCGGAGAGTTGCTTGGCGTGGTTCAAAGCGCACGAGAAGGACCGGGCGGTGACCTACTTTGGACCGCGTTCGCTGGGCTGGGTACTGACGGGCGAACACTCACTTCTGAGACAACCAACCAGCGCGGCCTGATCGCCTCGATCGACATCGCGCCTACGATCCTCCACCACCTGGGCCTGCCGATTCCGGTCGATATGCGCGGCAAGCCGGTACGCCCCGACGGCCAATTCGATAGTGCTGAGATGCGCGCACTGAAGGCACGATTGGAAGTGATCGGCGGGCGCCGCCTACCCGCGATCGCTTGGCTCGTGGCTGCCTGGGCGCTGCTGCTCGCCGCGGTCCACTTGCCGATCGGCTCCTCAGATGGCCGAGCCCGGCGCGCATGGGCGCGGCGCGTGGGCGCACTCGCGATTCTCTGGACCCCAGTGGCTGTTCTCCTGCCCGCGGCCCTCGAGCCGAGCAGAGCAACGGAGTTCGTGGTCATCGTCGCGACCTGCTTTGTCCTCGGCGCCTTCACCGACCAGCTCGTGCACTGGCCGCGTGCGCCGGTCGTGCCGGCGGTGACGGCCGTGCTCGCACTGACTGTGGACGCACTGGCCGGCACCCAGTTGCTGATGCGCTCAATCCTGGGCCCTGATCCCATCCTTGGAGCGCGCTTCTATGGGATTGGCAACGAGCTCAAGTCGGCGCTCGCGGTGCTCGTCTTCAGCGCTGTCGCGGCGGCGCTCTATCCGGCCGTGCGCTCACGACGAGCAGCGATCATCATGGCTTGCGCCGGAGTTGCGCTTGCAATCGTGGAGGGCTCGGCGCGCATCGGTGCAGGCGTGGGCGGTGTGATCCTCGTGAGCGCGGGCACCGCCGTGGCCACAGTCATGCTGCTGCCCGGCTCGCTCAACCGCAAGCGCATCTTGATCGTGATGGCGGCGCCCGTTCTCGGACTGATCGCACTTGCCGCCCTGGACCTCACCACTGCCCACGGCAGCGGCCACTTCACCGGCAGTGTGCTCGACGCGCGCTCGCCCGGTGACATTCGCGACATCATTGTGCGTCGCTACGGCGCTGCCTGGAACGAGCTGAAGAACCACCTGATGCCGCTTGCCACAGCTTTGGCCTTGATCGCCTCGGTAGTCGCGGTCCGCAGACGGGAACAGGTCTGCACCCCTGTCAACTCAGATCCGGCCTGGCTCGCGGCGCTTGCCGGTGGCCTGACGGCCGGTGTGATCGGTGCTCTCACGGAGGACTCAGGACCGGTCTTGCTAGTGGTCGCCGTGTTCATGCTCGCCTGCGTGCTCGGCTACCTTTGGGGCCGCCCAGTCGCCACGCCCGCCGTCAAGCAGCACAATCCGCGCACGACCCACGCAACACGATCTCGTGCTCTGAGACAATCAGGGGCACCCTCCGGCTAAGACTCGAGATCGCCTGCTCAAGCGCCTCGTCGGAGAAAGGCATCACTAGCCCACAGCTGTCGCAGACGAGATGATGATGATGCTCGTCATGCTCGCACACGCGCTCATAGCGAACCATCGCTTGGCCCGTCTCAACACGCTGCACCAGGCGCAACTGCTCCAGCTCGTCAAGAATGCGATAGACGCTGGCGCGGCTCACGCGTCGCTCCGTGGAGCGCAGAGCGTCCTCGATCTCAACAGCCGTAAGCGCACACCGCTGGGCGTCCAGCAGCTCAAGCAGCGCGCGCCGCGCACCGCCACGCTTGTGGCCGGCAGCCGACAGGGCTGCCTCGGCACGCTCGATCCAACCCTCCGCTGCGGCGGCAGTGCTAACGGTGGGAGAGTCCCTCCCCGTAGTTGCCTGGACTGCAGAGCTCATCACTGAGACACCTCCCCCGCCGCCGGTCGATCGCCTCGCTTGCCCGTCGGTGTCCACAAAGCGATGGTAGAAGCCATCGACGCGAGCGCATATGCAGCGACCGCCAGCCCGATGATCGCCGTGCTTGGCGGTAGCGAAGGGATGACATAGCTGAGCGCGATTCCCCCCCACATCGCCACAAGCGCGATCCCCGCCGAGAGCGCCATGCCCAGATAGGGCTTTGAGGTAAGTCGCAAGGCTGCACCGGCCGGTGCAGCGATCAGCCCGAGCACGAGCAGCGCGCCGATCGCCTGCGTACCCTCTGCCGTGACGCCGCCAATCAAGGCCAACAGCACAAGCCCAAGTACCCGCACGGGCACTCCGTGCAATCCCGCCAGCTCAGGATCCAGCGACGCAAACAGGAGCGGCCGCGCGATCGCTAGCGCCGCGATCACCACTCCCAGGCCAATCGCTGCGGCTAGGATCGCCTGTCCCGCGCTAAGGCCGAAGATCGAACCGAACAGCGTGTTGGCCACAATCAGCCCGCTGCCTCCTGAGGAGCTCGTGCTGAGCACGGCGATCAAGAGCACCCCGATCCCAAGCACCCAGGAAAACACCACCCCAATCGTGACGTCGTCAGCCCGCGCACGCCTGCCAAGGCCGGCCATCACGGCGGCCAAGCCGAGCGTGAGCGCGAACAGGCCCACGCGCTCGTCCACGCCAACCACAGCAGCGGCGATGGCCCCCACGAACGCCACGTGACTGAGCGCATCACCAGCGAACACCTGGCCGCGCAACACCGTAAACCAGCCGACCAAGCCGCACGCGAGTGCCACGAACGAGCCGGCCAGGTAGGCGTTGCGGATGAATTCGTGACCAAGCATCACCGGACCGCCTCAAATACGGCAAAAAGAGTGTCGTCGATGCGCTGTCCTGCGCACATCACGCCGCCGCCGATTCCAGCTCGTGAGGCCTGTCACCGGCCGCGCCTTCGGCCCGCGAGAGACGAGCACGCACGAGGCTGGCGAGCTTCGCAAGTAGGAACACGCCGAATCCAAATGAGGTGACGAAGAAGCCAAGTGGATAGATCGAGAAATAGGAGATCCCGAGGCCCAACCACATCACGAGCAAGGCAAACACAACGCTCAAAGCCAAGCTCGGGCCGGGTCTCGACGTGAGCGCCTGCGCCGCGGCCGGGGGTGCGACGAGCAGCGCGAACACGAGCAGCGCCCCCGTGATCTGGCTCGTGGCGGCCACGGCCAGGCCAAGGATCAGCAGGAAGCCGACATCGAGCACACGCACCGGCACCCCACGGGCGCGCGCGACCTCGGGGTCGAGCGAGGCGAGCAACAGAGGTCGTCCAGCGAAGGCGAGCGCCGCCAACACCACGACGGCGACGAGTAGCAAGGTGAGCACCTGACCCCGATCGATGCCCAAGAACGTGCCGAACAACAGGCTCTCCAGCTGCTCGAGCACGCCGCTGTACAGGCTCAGGAAGAGGAAGCCGAGAGCCAGGCCCGCGACCTGGACGACCCCGATCGCGGCGGACTCGCGACTACGCCCGCCGCGCCCTGGGCCACTACCGCGACCGATCGCAAGCGCCGCAATTCCGCACGCCACGTAGTAGCCGAGGGCGCCGGCCACTCCGGCCAGAGCGGCGCCCGCGGCGCCAGGGAAGGACATCACGGCGATCGTGTGCCCGGCGAAGCTCTGACGGCGCAAGACCATGTACCAGCCGACCACGCCAGCCATCACGGCCACGATCGTTCCCGCTTGTAGAGCGTTGACCATGAACTGGTAGGCCAGCAGTTCATGCACGTCGTGCACGAGGTTCCAAGAGAGCGTGGGGTTAGCCATCAGTCCTCGTGCCTATGTCCGTGCATGTGGGGCGCCTCGGGCTGCCCCACCACGACCAGGCGCCCATCCCTTGTACGCAAAACCTCGATCTCCACCCCGTATAGCTCGCTCAGCTTCGGCCCGGTGATCACCTCCTTGACTGGCCCCTGCAACGCGCGACCACCCGCCAAGTAGATCGCCTGGTCCAGGTAGGGCAACAGCGGGTTGACGTCGTGAGCGACGAGCAGCACGGCCACGTTCTCGGCGCGGCAGATGCGTTGCACCAAGGCCGTCACGGCCGCCTGGTTGGGCAGGTCCAAGCTATCCAAGGGCTCGTCGAGCATCAGAATACGCGGACGGCGCACGAGCGCCTGGGCGATCAGGATGCGCTGTTGCTCCCCGCCGGAGAGCTCGCCGAGCGGGCGTTCCGCGTAGGCGCTCGCGCCGACCAAGTCGATCGCTTCGAGCACGCGCTCCCGCGCCTGCCGACGCGCGCGGCCGGAGAGACTAAGCGGCACTCCCCAACTGCGACCCGTCCAAGCCGAGCCGCACGAGATCCACGCCGCGGATCGGCAAGCTCGAATCGAAACCATGACGCTGAGGCAGGTAGCCGATCTCGCGGTTTGCCGCACCGGGCGAGCCACCCAGCACACTGACCGTCCCGGACGCCGTCTCCACCAGGCCGAGGATCGCCTTCAACAGCGTCGACTTGCCGCTGCCGTTGGAGCCGAGCACAGCGACGAATTCCCCGGCGCGTACCGTCAAATCGACACCGCTCCAAACCCCGCGCCCGCCCATGCTCGCGCGGGCATCACGCAACTGGATGGCTGCCGTAGAGCGCGCATCGAGATCGCCGTCACGCTCGGGGCGCCCGCCCGTGGAAATGGAGTGCGATGCGCCTGCACGCAGAGGCGCATCCACCTCGCTCACCGCCCCGTCGCCGTGTGCAGTGCCCGTTGCAGCCCTTCGAGCTCGGCGACCTGCCACTGCTCGAAGCTGTCCGATGCGGGCGAGAGCGTCTCCGTGACTGTCGCGATCGGAATATGGGCGGCGCGCGCGAGTTCGTTCACCCGCTGCACGTCGGGCGTCACGTTCTGGCTGTTGAACACCCACCCCTTGATCTCACGACCCGAGGCCTGCCGGTCGACCGTCTGCCTATCCTGGGCCGTCACTTCGGTGCCCTCCGCCACGGCCTTGGCGAAGCTGTAGGGAGTCAGCAGCTTCAGCCCGAGCGCTTCACCGAGCGGTTGAAAGATGCTCTCGCTGTAGCCCACCGGCACGCCCGCGTAGTGCGCCTTGATCTGCTGGATCAAGGCGTTGTAGCGCGCCAAGCCGACAGTTTCAAATACGTGCTTCTGCTGGGCGAAGTAGCTCGCGTCCGCGGGGAGCAGCTTGTCGTAGTCGGCCACGATTCCGGTCGATCACCGCATGCACATGGGCTGGGGAGTACCACTGGTGCGGGTTGTCGCCCACCTTCAAGCCGAGCAGACTGCCTACGTCGAGCACCGGGCGCCGACCCGTAGGGCTTGCCGACAAGAGACGCGAGGCCCATTCGTCGTAACCGATCCCGTTGACGATCGCCATCTGCGAACCTGCCATCGTGCGCGCATCCCCGGCGGTCGGCTCGTAGCTGTGCGGATCGGTGGCCGGGTTGACGATGATGCTCTGCACGTCCACCTTCGCCCCGCCGAGCTGCGCGGCGATACTCCCCCAGAAGTTCTCGCCAGCCACAACCCTAAGCCTGCCTGAGGCAGACTCTGCGCTCGGTTCCGCCGACCCGCAGCCGGCCAGCACGATGGCGCCGGTGGCGACGATCGCGGCCATCAGCGTGAGCCTGGCACCAGCACGCCGGCGCGAACGCGCGCTAGGAAAGTCTCGCTGGATTGAACGGGAGCTCACCCCCAGGCGTGATCTGCTCATCACGCGCCGCAACATATCATAAGACTAAGTCTTATTATTGAACCCGGCCCGCAGGCTGCGCGTCACACAGTGCTAAGGAGCTGCGCTCTCCTCCGACGACCCAGGCCCATCACCCGCGACAGCGCGACGACGGCCGATCAGCAGGACCATCAACACAATGATGATCACCACAATCAAAATGCCCCCCGCGATGTAGCGCAGTTTGTGTTTCGCGGCGGCCGTTTTCGTCGTTGTCGCAGCGGCAATCTTCACACGAGCTTTCGCGGCCTGGGCCTGCGTCACGAGCTTGCCCTGATCAGAAACCGCATATTCGACTGTCATGTGCCCGCCGTTGTTGAGCGAGATGTGCAGGTGGCCGGTCGTGGTCCCAGGGTGGAACGTAAGAGCGTGTACTTGGCCGTGGCTCAACTGAGCTTCGTAGGCCTGCACGGTCTCCTTTTCGAAATGCACGGCCGCCGCTCCCGCGGGAACGGCGAATACGACGGCGCTGAGCGCCAGGCACATGGCCGCAAGCGCAGCCTGGGGTCGTCTGCTCGATCTCCTCATGGCCCGCACCCTAGCGTTCGTACCCGACGCTTGCGCTGCCTCTTGCACCGCCAACCCCCACAAAGGAGCCCCAGGGAGCGGCTCGTCCGCTCTACACCCGCCCCGTGTCATGCCGATAGGCGCGGCGCGCGAGCGCCGCCAAGACCACCGTCCACGCGATCACCACCACCCATGCCTTCGCCCCCCAAGGATGCCCACCGAGCGCGATGTGACTCGCCTGGACAAGCCAGTAGGAGGGCAACAGCTGACCGACGTCGTTCAGGAAGCCATGATTTTCGATCGGAAACCAGGTGCCCCCCAGAAACGCCAAGCAGCGCAACCCCGCCGCCGATCGCGGGGCCGATCGAGTCGGGGGTCAGCATGTGCCCCACGGCGATCCCCAGCGCGGCGAAGGGCACCAGGCAAACCAGGATCAAGAAGGTCATCTTCAACCAATCGCTCGCGGGCATGCTCACTCCGAGCGACACGCCGGCCGCGTAGAGCACCACCATGCTCAGCATGGCCGTCATGTAGGCGGTCAAGACCTTCGCCCTGAAATAGGCGCGAGTAGAGAGCGGACTGATGCGCAACTGCCGATTCCAACCGACCGCCCGCTCGGCCGCGATCCGCCCGCCACAGGAGAGCATTGCGCTCATCGTCCCGAACGACACCATGCCAACCATGAAGTACATGGGAGCCGAGATGCCCGTGCCGCCCAGATTGTGCACATTGTGGTTGGGACCAGCAATCAGGAAGAACAAGACGAGCGGGAATCCCAGCGAGAGCGCGAAGAATCGCCGGTTGCGAATCGTGCGCAACAGCTCATAACGGGTGTAGGGCAGCGAGCTCATGAGAGCACCCCCACGGTTTGGCGAGCCACCGCGTCGTCGCCGGTCAGCTGCAAGAACGCCTCCTCCAGACCCGCTGCGGCGATCTCGATGTCGCGCGCCTCGGGGTAGGCAGCGAGCAGGGCACGGATCGCCTCATCGGAGTCCGCACAGCTCAGCACGACCGCCTCACCGCGCCGCTCTGCGCCGCTCACGCCCGGTAGGCGCGCCAGCGCGTCGAGATGCGCACCCGGCAAGGTCGCGCGGATCGTACGCGAGCCCACCATCGCCTTGATCTCCGTCGTCGGCCCATCCGCGACAACCGTCCCATGAGCCATCAGGATGGCGCGATCGGCATACGCGTCGGCCTCCTCCAGATAGTGGGTCGCGAACAGGATCGTCCTGCCGCGCGCGGCCTGCTCGCGCATCGTGATCCAGAAGGAATGGCGTCCCTCCACGTCCATCGCCACAGTCGGCTCATCGAGCACGAGCAGCTTGGGATTGCTTACCAAAGCCACCGCGAAGCGCACGCGCTGGGTCTGTCCGCCTGAGAGCTTCTGCGTGCGCTGCCCGGCGATGTCCCCAAGGCCCGTCAGCTCGAGCGTTTCGCGCACATCCAAGGGCTCGGGATACAAGGAGGCCACCATGGCGATCAGCTCTCCCACTGAGAGGTCCCTGATCAAGGCCCCAGTCTGCAGCATCGCACCGACCAACCCGGAGTCGACCGCAGCGTTGGGAGATCCGCCCAACACCGAGACCGTGCCACCGTCTGGCTCAGCCAGACCGAGGATCATGTCGATCGTCGTGGACTTGCCTGCTCCGTTGGGCCCGAGCAAGGCCACAGTCTCGCCGGCATCGATCGTGAGGTCGATACCGCGCACAGCTTCGATCGATCCGTAGCTCTTGGTCAGGCCTGTGGCCTGGATCGCGCTCGTCACGTATCTCACCCTATCCCGCGTTGCGGCTCTCAAACCCAATTCGGCGTAATACCGTCGCACCGACAGGCCGCTTCTGGGCGCACACCGATCGGGCACGAAAAGACCTCCCGGCATGACAGAGACCGACCCGCCATGCGAGCTCACCGCCGCTGACGGGCCGCCTTCAAGCGATCAGTCTTGCCCAGATCGACCTTGCGCAGGCGCACAGTCTCGGGAGTGACCTCGACGCACTCGTCGTCGCGCACGAACTCCAAGGCCTGGTCGAGCGTGAGCTTGCGGTGAGGCTGCAAGCGCACGTACACGTCCGAGTTGGAGGAGCGGATATTCGTTAGGTGCTTCTCCTTGACCGGGTTCACATCGAGGTCATCTGCGCGCGAGTTCTCACCCACGATCATGCCCTCGTAGACCTCCTCGCCTGGACCAACAAACAAGGTGCCGCGCTCGCCCAGGCTCATCAAGGAGTAGGTGGCGGTGTTGCCGCCCCGGTCGGCCACGAGCACGCCCGTGGTCCGCGTACGCAGCTCGCCCGCCCAGCGCTCCCAGCGCTCGAACACGTGGTGCATCAAGCCCGTCCCGCGTGTCTCGGTGAGGAACTCGGTACGAAAGCCGATCAGGCCACGGGCAGGCACGATGTACTCCATGCGCACCCAGCCCGTGCCATGGTTGGTCATGTGCTCCATGCGCCCCTTGCGCAAGGCCAGCATCTGTGTGACCACACCCACGTAATCGTCGGGCACGTCGATCGAAAGCCGCTCGAAGGGCTCGTTGCGGTGGCCGTCGATCTCGCGGATCAAGACCCGCGGCTGGCCGACCGTCATCTCGAAGCCTTCGCGGCGCATTATCTCGACCAGCACGGCCAATTGCAGCTCGCCGCGCCCTTGAACCTCCCAGGACTCAGTACCGACACGCCCGGTATCAAGCACGCGCAAGGACACATTGCCGATCAGCTCACGATCCAAGCGATCGCGAATCTGGCGCGCTGTGAGCTTCGTGCCCTCTCGCCCCGCAAGTGGAGAGGTGTTCGTGCCGATCGTGATCGACAGCGAGGGCTCGTCCACCGTGATGACCGATAGGGGGTGGGGGTCCTGCGGGTCGGCGAGCGTCTCGCCGATCGTGATCTCGGGGATGCCGGCCACGGCGATGATCTCCCCTGGGCCAGCTTCGGGCGCATCAACGCGATCGAGTGCATCAGTGACATACAGCTCTGAGACCTGGGCCCGCTCGATCGTGCCGTCGGCGCGACACCAAGCAACCTGCTGACCGCGCTTGATAGAGCCGTTGCGCACCCTGCAGATCGCCAGGCGACCCACATAGGGAGAGGCATCGAGGTTCGTAACAAGGGCCTGGAGTGGGTGCTCTGGGTCGTACATGGGCGCTGGGATACGTTCCACGAGCAGGTCCAGCAGCGGAGCGAGCGTCCCCTCGGTGGGGACTGCCACATCCGCGTCGTACTCGAGTGTGGCGATGCCCGCGCGGGCGTTGCAATAGACGATCGGGAACTCAATCTGCTCCTCGTCGGCGTCGAGGTCGAGGAACAACTCGTACACCTCGTCTACCACCTCGGCCACGCGCGCATCGGGACGATCGACCTTGTTGACCACCAGGATCACCGGCAGGCGCGACTCCAAGGCCTTGCGCAACACGAAGCGCGTCTGCGGCAACGGCCCCTCTGAGGCGTCTACGAGCAAGAGCACGCCGTCGACCATCGTCAACCCGCGCTCCACCTCGCCGCCGAAGTCGGCGTGACCGGGCGTGTCCACGATGTTGAGCTTCACCCCTTTGTGGCGCAAAGAAGTGTTCTTGGCGAGGATTGTGATGCCCTTCTCGCGCTCCAGGTCCATCGAGTCCATCACGCGATCGGCGACGTCCTGGCCCTCTCTGAAGGCGCCGGACTGCCACAGCATGGCATCGACGAGCGTGGTCTTGCCATGGTCGACGTGGGCGACGATTGCCACGTTGCGTATGTCATCTCTGGGAACGAGCACGGCCGGACAGGGTAGTGGCTGGCATGTGGTGCCTGCCGCGACCATGGCCCTACGCGTGCGCGCGGCCTTTTAAACAGACATGCGTGAGAACCCGGCTCGCGCTCGCGCAGGGCACCTATTTTCGGGCAACCAACATCACCGCTCGGCTTCTCGAGCCAAAGAAGACCAACTTGCTCGCCCCTTCAAAGATCCTCGAGCCACAGACGACCTGCTTGCTCACGCTCGACTTCTCGGGCGACAGAGGACCTACTTGCGAGCAGCGAACGCCCGACGGCTCATGCCCATCGAAAAGCGCAAGAAGGCCCGAGGAACCCGCTCGGCGCGAGCCACCACCTCCTCCAAGGCAGCGGCGAAGCGACGAATCTCCTCCTCCTCGACCACCAGAGACGGCAAAGCCTTGACCACGTTCATGCGATGTCCCGCAACCTGGCAGAGGATGCGATGTTCGTGGAAGAGGGGCCCCACGATTAGCTGCGAGAAGATGCCCGGCTGGGCGCGCTCGGCGGCATTCCAGATCGAGCGGCGTGCGCCGCCGCCGGCGGGAGGACCGAACTCGATCGCCCACATCAAGCCAAGGCCGCGTACGTCGGAGACAACCTCATAGCGCTCCACCAGTGGCGTGGTCAGCTCCAGCAGCAGCGAGCCCAAGCGCTCGGCGCGGGCCACGAGCCCTTCGACGTCCAAGACCCTCAGGGTGGCAAGCGCCGCGGCCGCCGCGAGGTCGTTGCCGCCAAAAGTGGAGCCATGGCGCACTGCGCGCTCCATGCCATCGAACACACCGTCGAAGGCCGCCCGCGAGACGAGCACCGCGCCGACAGGCACAAGCCCACCAGAGAGTGCCTTGGAGAGACAGATCAAGTCTGGCTCGAGACCCCAATGCTCGAGCGCAAGGAAGCGGCCTGTACGCCCAAGGCCCGTCTGGACCTCGTCGCAGACAAATAGGGCACCCCTCTCGCGACAGAGCCGCTGAGCGGCTTGGAGATAGCCGTCGGGGGGGAGGTTGACACCCTTGCCCTGGACGGGCTCGACCACGAACGCCGCGACGTCCTCCCCTGCCCCTCCGCGTGTGCCGCCATGTGCCTTGCCACCGGGATCCCCCTCGAGCGCGCACTCCAAAGCATCGAGGTCACCGAAAGGCACAGCCTCGCAGTCGGGGAGGAGCGGTCCAAAACCATCGCGGAACTCGTCGTTGCCGTTGAGCGAGAGCGAGCCGAGCGTGAGACCGTGGAAGGCATGCTCGGCAAACAGGATGCGTGAACGCCCAGTGGCGGCACGGGCGATCTTGACGGCTGCCTCAACGGCCTCCGTACCGCTGTTGGCAGGCACCATTGCCGCAACCGAGCCTGGGGCGCGCGCGAGCAGCTGCTCTGCCAGTACTCCGCTCAGGAGCGTGACCCCGAGCTGGGGCAGGTTGGCGGTGTGTGCGGCCATGGTGTCGCGCACGGCGGCGATCGCCTCAGGATGGTTGCGCCCGATCGCGAACACTCCATAGCCGCTGAGCAGGTCCAGGTAGCGGTTGCCCTCAGCATCGATTAGATGGGCGCCCTCACCTCTGACCCAGCGCTTGTCGAGCCCAAGCGTGCGTACGATCCGCCCTAGTTGCGGGTTGAGGTAGGAGTCGCCCAGCGTCATCTCCTCGCCGGCCCTGTCCGCAAGGATCTCGCGAACGGGCGGGAGGACATCGGCCATACCCAAGAAGGGTACGCCCAGACGGATGAGAGTCGGCTAGCGCGCGCTAGGAACTGGCTCGCGCACGTGAGCGGCGGGAGTTGCGGTTGCGAGACGGGCGCCCCTGCGGGCGACGCGAGCCCTGCTGCGGGCGAGTGGCGTCACTCGGGAATCCTCCGAGCTCAAGCTCGCGGTGCAGACCAAGCTCACCGACCATGCCGGCAAACTCACGGGCCTGCTCTTGCATGACGAACGTGACGCCGATGCCATCTGCGCCGGCGCGAGCCGTGCGCCCCACACGGTGGACGTAATCCTCGCGTGTGGCGGGCATGTCGTAGTTGATGACGTGGGTGATGCCGGAGACGTCGATGCCGCGCGCGGCCACGTCGGTGGCGACGAGCGTGTTGACCTGGCCGGCCTCGAAGCGGGCCAATGCCTTCTCGCGCTGGGACTGGGACTTGTCGCCGTGCATGGCGACAGCCTGAACACTGCTTGCGGCCAGGCGCTTGACGAGCCGGTCGGCGCCGCGCTTGGTGCGCACGAACACGAGCGTGAGGCCCCGCTCAGGCTTTGCGAGCTCGGCCACGAGACGGTCGACCTTGCCCTCGTGGGAGACCGAGACAAAACGGTGCTCGACGGCACCCTTGCGCTCTGCCGCGTGGGCGTGCTCGTGGCGGCGCGGATCGGTCGTGTAGGCAGCCGCGATCTTGCCGACCTCACCCTGCAAGGTGGCCGAGAACAGCAAGGTTTGGCGCTCGGGGCGAGTCATCTTCACGATGCGGTCGACGACCGGACGGAAGCCCATGTCGAGCATGCGATCGGCCTCGTCGAGCACGAGCAGGCGCACCTGCTTGAGCGACACGTCGCGGCGATCGATCAGGTCGAGCAGGCGACCGGGAGTGGCGACCAGAATGTGGGCTCGCGCGGCGATACGTGCCTGCTTGACGATCCCGGCGCCGCCATAGACGGCAGCGATCGAGAGCGCACGAGCGTGGGCTATCGAGCGCAGGTCCTCAACGATCTGCAGGGCAAGCTCACGCGTGGGCGCAAGGACGAGCGCGGAGGGTCGCGGATCGCTGTCTTTGAGACGCTCCACGAGCGGCACACCGAAGGCGAGCGTCTTGCCCGAGCCGGTGGGCGACTGGGCGAGCACATCGTGGCCGGCGAGCACGTCGGGGATGACCATGTTCTGCACGGCAAACGGGGCGTCAATGCCACGCTTGGACAGCTCACGAGAGACGACCTCGGACACGCCGAGGTCGACGAAAGAATCGGACTTCATGTTGTGATGCTCCTTTTGCGACCCTGTGGCCGCGATACGGAAGGGAGATTCGTACTGGCCCCATCCGCGCCCTAAGAGCACCAACAAAGACAAGAACCTCGCGGACGACATTTGTCATCCGTGAGCCGCACGTTAGCAGGCCTAGCCAGCGAAACTCTTCGTGGAACGGCGCTCGGGCGTTATACGTACGACGTCCCAAGCGAGCCCGAGTTGCTCCATGCCGCGGATCACGAGCGCCGAGATGTCGACCTGGCGCCGGGAGAAGCCGTGAAAGGCGGAAGTGGGAAAAGCATGGTGGTTGTTGTGCCAAGCCTCGCCCAAGGAGAAGGGAGCGAGCCAGGCTAGGTTGCGTGAATGGTCGCCCGTCTCATAGCTGCGCCGGCCGAAGAAATGGCAGAGCGAGTTGATCGAATAGGTGACGTGATGGAGCAGGAGCATGCGCACAGCGCCGCCCCACAAGAGACCAGTGAGACCGGCCGTCCAAGTGCCGCCAATGGCATAGCCAAGCCAGAACGCAGCTACCAAGCCACCGATGGCCCATACGAAGAAGGTCTTGTCCACGAAAGAGACGACGGGATCGGCGCACAGGTCCGGGGCGTAGCGTTCGCGATGACCGCGAGCGGTGTGGATGAAGAGCCAGCCGACATGTGCGTGGGCCAGGCCCTTCAAGGCGCCGCGCAAGCCGCTGCCGTGGTCGACGTGGGGGCTGTGCGGATCGCCCTCACGATCGGAGAACGCATGGTGCTTGCGATGGTCGGCGACCCACGAGATCACCGGACCCTCGATCGCGGCGGAGCCAAGTACGGCAAAGACGAAGCGAAAGAAGGGGGATGTCTTGAACGAGCGGTGGGTAAAGAGGCGGTGAAAGCCGACTGTGACCCCGAGCGCCGTGGAGATGTACATGATCGCGAACACGACCAAGTCCGAGCCATGAAGCAGGCCATCCCAGAGCTGCCAGCCGACGACGCCAAGCGCGAGGATCGGACCGACCGTGATCAGGCCGGTAAGGAAGCGGTCGAGGTTTTCGAAGACGGGCGGCTGGACGTCATCCGCGGTTGGCCCGTCGGCTCGAGGGCCTTCGCCGTAAACGCGGCTGGAAGTGGGCTCGCCGGCGACGGGGAGCTGACTGTGGACGTCGTCAGAACCCTGCCGGGCGGCCGCGGGGCGCTGGATAGAATCGGTGCTCATCGGTGTGCTCGCCCCTGGAAGCTAGCACGCCAGTATGACGTGACGAGCCGCTACACCCATCAGTACCAACCCGCATAACAACCCTCGCGAACACTGGCTGGAGGGCCAATGCCATTTGCCAAGACCGAGCCACTGCGACACGAGCTCGCCGAGGCGCTGCCCAAGCGCGGTTTCACGGTGCGCTTCTGGGACGGCACGGAGCTGCCATGTACCTATGGGAACGGCGATGGGCCGACCTTCATCGTACACTCGCCGAAGGCGGTGGCACACGTGGTGCGCGCTCCGGGCGAGCTAGGACTCGGCAGGGCCTATGTAGCGGGCGACCTCGAGGTGGATGACCTGGACAGAGCGATCGACCTGATCGACACGTTCGAGGAGCCTGAGATCGACCGCGCGACTCGAGCGCGATTGGCGATCGCTGCGATCAGGGCATGCGGCCTAACACTCCCACCGAGGGCGCCGAAGGGCGAGCTGAGGTTGAAGGGACGCAGCCACAGCAAGGAACGCGACGCCAAGGCGGTGCGCCACCACTACGACGTGTCGAACGAGTTCTTCGAACTGTTTCTCGACAAATCGATGACCTACAGCTGCGCGATCTTCTCGCGCGGAGCAAAAACCCTAGAGGAGGCCCAGCGGGAGAAGGTGGACCTGGTGTGCAAGAAGCTCGCGCTCAAAGAGGGCGAGCGTGTGCTCGACGTCGGCTGTGGGTGGGGTGCGTTCGTGATCCATGCGGCCAAGCAGTACGGCGTGAAGGCCGTGGGCATCACCTTGAGCCCTCCCCAGGCTGAGCTGGCGCGCAGGCGAATCGCCGAAGCGGGACTGAGCGACAAGGTCGAAGTGAGGGTGGCCGACTACAGGGACATCGAGGGCGAGCGCTATGACGCGATCGCGAGCATCGGCATGGTGGAGCATGTGGGCGAAAGCAACATTGATGTGTACGCCCAGAAACTGAGAAACCTGCTGGGCCCCGACGGCCGCCTGCTCAATCATGGCATCGCACACCTGTATACGGATGTGGGTTACCACGGCGACTTCACCCAACGCTACGTGTTCCCCGACGGGGATCCAGTGCAGCTCTCGCGCGTACAACTGGCCTTGGAGCGCGCGGGCTTCGTGACCGAGCACGTGGAGGAGTTCGGCAAGGACTACTACGACACGCTCAGCGAGTGGATCAAGCGCTTGGACGGAAACCTCGTGCGCGCCGAGCAGCTGGCGGGTAAGGAGCGCTTGCGCGTGTGGCGGCTGTACCTACGCTCAGCGCGCAACATCTTCAAGACGGAGTTCGTGTCGATCTACCAGACGCTGGCGCGACCGCGCCGCGACTGAGCTTCTCTAAAAAGGCCGCCCTACGCGCGCACGCGCGAGGCACCCCTTTGAGAGCAACACAACCCTGCCCTCCTGAGGGCAGCTATTCAAGCGAAGCCATAACGTGCTTGACCACTGTGTAATCCTCGAGCGAGTAGACACTCAGGTCCTTGCCATAACCTGACTCCTTGAACCCTCCGTGGGGCATCTCGGAGACGAGCGGGATGTGGTCGTTGATCCAGACGCAGCCGAAGCGCAAAGCCTTAGACACGCGCAGGGCCCGCCCCACGTCGCGTGTCCAAACTGAGGAGGCAAGGCCGTAGCGTGTGGAGTTGGCCCATGCGATCGCCTGGGCCTCGTCGGTAAAGCGCTGGACGGTGATGACCGGGCCGAAGATCTCGTCGCGGATCATCTCGTCGGACTGCTCCAAGCCCGCGACTACGGTGGGCTCGTAGTAGAAGCCTTCGCGCGCGGGTGAGGCGCCACCGGTGACGAGCTCGGCGTGCGCGGGCCGGCGCTCGAGGAAGCCGGCGACGCGCCCGAGCTGGCGCGCTGAGTTGACGGGGCCGAGCGTAGTGTCGGCGGAGAGCGTGTCGCCGATCACAAGGCCCTGGGCCTGCTCGGCCAAGCCCGCGACGACATCGTCGTAGACGTCAGCTCCCGCGAGTACGCGTGTGGCGGCGGTGCAGTCCTGGCCGGCGTTGTAGTAGCCGGTGCCAGCAATCGTGGCCATCGCACTGGCCATGTCGACGTCGTCGAACACGATCACGGGAGCCTTGCCGCCCAGCTCCAAGTGGACACGCTTGAGCGAGTCGGCGGCCGTGCGCGCGACGTGCTTGCCGGTGGCGACGGAGCCGGTGAGAGAGAGCATGTCGACTTCGGGGTGCTCGAGCAAAGCCTGGCCGGTGGGCTCGCCCGGTCCCATGACAACGTTAAGCACCCCTGGCGGCAGAACGTCGGCGGCAAGCTGGGCGAAGCGGACGGTAGTGACGGGCGTGGTCTCCGCCGGCTTGAGCACGACAGTGTTACCGGCGGCCAAGGCGGGGGCGATCTTCCAGATGGCCATCATCAAGGGGTAGTTCCAAGGTGTGATCTGACCGATCACACCGACTGCTTCGCGCCGCGTGAAGGAGGTGTAGCCCTGCATGTACTCACCGGCCGCGCGGCCCTCCAAGCAGCGTGCGGCGCCGGCGAAGAAGCGCAGGTTGTCTGCCATCACGGGCAGCTCGTCGCCGGCAACGGCCGAAAGGGGCTTGCCGGCGTTGAGCGCCTCGAGGCGCGCGATCTCCTCGGCGTTGTCCTCAATCACGTCGGCCAAGGCGAGCAATGCTTCCGCGCGTTCGGCCGGCGTGGCCTGCGACCAGCCCGCAAAAGCACCGCGTGCGGCACGCACGACCCGGTTGACGTCCTCGGCGCTCGAGACGGGCGCGCGCCAGCACTCGGCCCCGGTGGCAGGGTTGAGCACTGCCATGCTCTCCCCCGCGCCGGCCACGGACTCCCCGCCGATGAAGTTCTGAAGCGTGTCTGTGGCGGTGGCCATGGCCCGTCTCCTTTGAGGTTGGCGTGGTTCCAGAGTCGCTAGGTGTGGTTCTAGGTGGCTATTTACTTGGGATTGCTGTTCGTGCGAACTGCCCTGAACGCGCCCCATCGGAGGAGACTGGCGCGGCAAGCGCGGCGGCCACCACCGGATGGACGATCTCGCCCCCGCGGACATTGACGCCTGAGCGCAAAGCCTCGCTATGAGCAAGCGCCTGCTCGACGCCGCCGGCCAACTCGAGCGCGTAAGGCAAGGTGGCGTTCGTGAGCGCATAGGTCGAGGTGATCGGCACGGCACCGGGCATGTTGGTGACGCAATAGTGCGTGATGCCGTCCACCTCGAAAGTGGGGTCGGAATGGGTTGTGGGCCGCGAGGTCTCAAAGCAACCACCCTGGTCGATCGAGACGTCGACGAGCACCGCATTGCGCTTCATCGAGGAGAGCTGGGAGCGGGAGATCACGTGGGGAGCGCGGCCGCCATGAATCAGGACCGCACCGATTACGAGGTCGGCCAAGGGCAGCATCTCCTCGATCGCGAGCGTGGAGGAGTAGACGGTCGAGGCACGCCCGCCGAAAGCGACTTCGAGCTCACGCAAGCGGTCGATCGAACGGTCGAAGACGAATACGTCGGCCTGCATGCCGATCGCGATGAAGGCGGCGTTCATGCCGACGACCCCACCACCGATCACTAGCACGGTGGCGGCCGCGACGCCGGGCACACCACCCAAGAGAATCCCGCGCCCGCCCAAGGGCTTCTCGAGCATGAAAGCACCAGCCTGGGTGGCAATCTTGCCGGCCACCTCGCTCATCGGCGCTAGCAGGGGCAAGTGCCCATCTGAGCCTTCGACAGTCTCATAGGCGATGCAGGTGGCGCCTGAATGACGCAGGCCTTCCGCCAGGTCGGGCTCGGCCGCGAGGTGCAGATAGGTGAACAGGGTGTGGCTGTCTTTGAGCAGCGCGACCTCGGAGGACTGGGGCTCCTTAACCTTGAGGATCAACTCGGCTCCGGCGAACACGGCCGGCGCGTCCGCGACGACCGTGGCGCCCTGCGTAGTGAACATCTCATCGGTGATCGCGCTACCGAGACCGGCACCAGCTTGGATGAGCACCTCGTGACCACGCGAGCACAGCTCGCGCACACCGGCGGGGGTAATCGCGACGCGGTACTCGTCGGACTTTATCTCCGTGGGCACGCCAACCCTCATGGGGAATGCTTCCGCTCGCCAAGGGTACGTACAGCGATCCAAAAAAACTCACTGGTCAAACTACACCGGTCGCCTCGCTGCCGTGCGGGAGCGGTGAAACGACTCATCGGGCCAACTCCCGGCCCCGCAAGGCCAACCAGAACTCGATCCGGTCGCGCGCATGGGTGAAGTCGCGCCCGGTGAGCTGCTCGACACGCTTGATGCGGTAGCGCAAAGTGTGGCGATGGCAGTAGAGCGCCTGTGCCGCGCGCTCCCAGTGGCCGTTCTGTTCGATGAACACGTCGAGCGAGCGCAGGAGCTCATCGCCGTACTCACCCTCGTCGCTTTCGACGGGCCCGAGCACGCTTTGGCAGTAGGAGGCAAGCGCCTCGTCGTCTTGCAGGGAGAGCAGGAGCTGGAACGCACCGAGATCCTTATAGGAGGCCACATCGGGGGCGTTGCCGTTGGCTAGGCGCACGGCTTCCAAGGCACAGCGCGCCTCGTGGAAGCTGCGCCTGAGCATGTGCGTGGGCGCGGGGCGCGAGGCCGACGCGCGCACCTCCCCGAAGCGTGTCTTCAGCTCGGCGCGAACCCTGCGCGCCAGCTCGACCGGGTCGCTCGGCGGGGGACTGACCGCGGTGGACGCTTCGTGGGCGGCAACGGGATGGGTGGAATTCGATTCCCCAGCGCCGTCACAGTCGATGACTGCGCACAGGAGCCCGTTGCGCAAGGCCACGAGCGAGTGGGCCCCGGTGCGCTCGAGGATCGCCTCGAGCGTGGAGGCCGCCGTGGAGGGCTCGCGCAAAGCGAACGCGAGCACGGCCGCGCTCTCGCCGATCCCGAACGGCCGCAGGCGCGACTGCAACTCGTCGGGGTAGAGCCTGCCGGTGAGCGCCTCGGCGAGGACGTCGCCGGCCATGTTGCGCTGCAAGAGCTCATAGCGCTCATTGAGCAATTGCGCGAACACGCGCTCGGTGACCGCTATGAAGGGCAGCTCATAAGGCACCTCGAACAAGGGAAAGCCGAGCTTGCGCGCCGCATTGAGCACGGCGGCGGGGATCTTCTTGTGGACGAAGCCGGTGCCGAAGCCGAGGCCGGCGATCTCGCGCTCGGCCAAACGCTCGACGAATTCACGCTGGGGCTTTGCGCCAGACAGCTGTAGGCCAGTCGTCAACAAGAGCTCGCCCCCGCGCAGCCATGGCGTGGGGTCGAGCAGCTCGGTGGAGTGGACCCAGCGCACGCTCGTCTGGGCGTGCTCCTCGCCCGTGGCAAGCGTCAAGCCCAGCTCCGCCACAAGGCTCTTGACGGTCAGCACCCTGTCACGCTCCCCTCGACCTCGCCAAATCTGCGATTTGGCAGGGATCGATCAGAAGAGGCCCGTACACCGAACCTTCGATCCCGTGAGGGTTTGGAAGGGAGGAAAGAGGTCGTTCCATGACCGGTTCGAGCCGGCGCGCGCGCTAGCGCGCCACGATCCGCTCCCACGCCTCAGTCAGAACCGGGCGCAGGATGCCCTCGATCTCCTCGAACTGCTCGGGGCCGGCGATCAGGGGCGGCGAGAGCTGGATGACGGGGTCGCCGCGGTCGTCGGTGCGGCAGATCAAGCCGCGCTCGAACAGGGCGCCTGAGAGGTAGCCGCGCAAGAGCTCCTCGGACTCGGTCACATCGAAAGTGAGCTTGGTGTCCTTGTCCTTGACGAGCTCGATCGCATGGAAGTAGCCGGCGCCGCGCACATCGCCCACGATCGGCAGGTCGCGCAGACCCTCGAGCATCGCCCTGAAGCGGCCCTCGTGGGCGAGTACGTGCTCGTTTATGCGCTCGCGCTCCATCACGTCGATGTTGGCCATCGCCACGGCGCAGGCCATCGGGTGCCCGCCGAATGTGAAGCCATGGTTGAAGATCGCGTGCCCGTGCAGGAACGGCTCGGCGACGCGGTCTGTAGTGATTACGGCTCCCATCGGCGCATATGCCGAGGTCATGCCCTTGGCGGTCGTGACGATGTCGGGCTGGAAGTCGTAGCGCTCGCAACCGAACCAGTGCCCGAGGCGTCCCCATGCGCAGATAACCTCGTCTGAGATGAGCAGGACTTTGTGGCGGTCGCAGATCTCGCGCACGCGCTGGAAGTAGCCGTCCTGGGGCACGAAGCAGCCGCCGCCGTTCTGGACCGGCTCGAGGATCACCGCAGCGACCGTGTGAGGCCCCTCGAAGAGGATCGCCTCCTCGATCGCATCGGCGGCCCACAGAGGATCGCGATCTTCGGTCCAGCGATAGGAGTTGGTGTTGGGCACGTGCCTGCCGCCGGGCGTGAGCGGTTCGAACGGCTCACGCAAAGGCGGCAGGCCAGTGACTGTGAGCGCCCCCATCGAGGTGCCGTGGTAGGCAAGGTTGCGCGAGATGATCTTGTGCTTGCGTGGCTCACCGCAGGCGGCGTGGTAGGCCTTGGCGAGCTTCCAGGCCGACTCGACCGCCTCCGAGCCACCCGATACAAAGAAGACGCGGTTGAGCTCGCCGGGCGCCAAGGCCGCGATGCGCGCGGCCAGTTCGATCGAGGGCGGATGGGCGTAGCTCCAGTTGGTGTAGAAGCCGAGCTGCTTGGCCTGCGCGGCGGCGGCTTCGCCAAGCTCGGCGCGACCGTGGCCTACGTTGACGCAGTACAAGGCGGACAGCCCGTCGAGGTAGCGCTTGCCGTGGCTGTCGTAGACGTAGCAGCCCTCGCCTCGCTCGATAACCGGGACCTCGCCGCCCTCCTCGTAGACGCCCATGCGCGTGAAGTGCATCCACAAGTGGCGCTTGGCGAGGGCCTGCAGATCGAGCGTCTGCGGCGAGGCCGAATCCAGGGCTGCACCCTCCCTGGCAATAGCCGTCAATCCGTCGCCCATGAGCGGCGACGATGTGGGATCGGAAGTAGACCTGGACATAGACACCTGGGATAACGGTATCGCTCGCACTTGTGCCTCTCAATGCGCCACTCGTTCAACACATTGTCTACCCGTTGTACAAGATGTATAAAAAGACTGCGACTTCTTGGCGATTGCGCCCCTTGTGATTGCGCCAATCCGGTTCTAGCCTAATCCCATCTGCTTGTAACGATCACCACTTGACCGTCGCGGGCGACCGCCCAAGGGGACCGGCGACAGAGAGGGTTGCCGCCATGGCCAGTATCAGCTCACCTGGGGAACCTCACCTCAAAGCTACGGGCGAGGTGGTTGAGAAGGGTCTGAAGAAAGACGCGATCGGCTACCTCTCGAACATCGTGATCGGCGTGGCCTCGACCGCGCCCGCCTACTCGCTGGCGGCCACGCTTGGCTTCATCGTGGCGGTGACTGGAGTGGGCGTGCACGCGCCCGCGGTCCTGCTGGTGGCCTTCATTCCGATGCTCCTGATCGCCGGCGCCTACTGGGGTCTGAATCGCGCCGACCCAGACGCCGGCACGACGTTCGCGTGGACTACGCGAGCACTCGGCCCGGCCACAGGCTGGGTCAACGGCTGGGCGATCTTCCTGGCCGACGTGCTCGTGATGGCTTCGCTTGCCGACATCGCGGGCATTTACACCTTCAAGCTGTTCGGCTGGGAAGCAGCCGCCGAATCGACCGGCGCGGTGATGGCGGCAGCGGTCGTATGGATCGCCGTGATGACGTGGATTTGCTACCGCGGGATCGAGCTGTCGGCGCGTATCCAGCAAGTCCTCTTGAGCGCCGAGATCCTGATCCTGGGGTTGTTTGCGGTGGTGGCGTTGGTGAAGGTCTACAGCAACCATCCTGCCGGCTCGATCGAGCCGACGATCGGCTGGTTCAACCCGTTTGCCTTGAAATTCGGTGCGCTGCTCGACGGGATCCTGCTGGGGGTGTTCATCTACTGGGGCTGGGATTCCGGCGTGGCGGTGAACGAGGAGTCTGAAGACCCCAACGAGGGACCGGGTAGGGCGGCGGTTATGTCGACGATCCTGCTTGTCCTGATCTACGTAATCGTGAGCGCCGCCGGCCAGGCCTTCCACGGACCGGGGTTCCTGAGCACTAACAGCGAAGACGTACTCAACGCGCTCGGCAAACCCGTGCTCGGATCGGGCCTGGATAAGCTGCTGATCATCGCCGTGCTCACCTCCGCGTCGGCCTCCACGCAGACGACGATCCTGCCGACCGCACGCACAACGCTGTCGATGGCCTATTGGAAGTCGATCCCGCAGGCGTTCGGGCGCGTGCACCCGCGCTACCTCACGCCCAGTTTCTCCACGTTGTTGATGGGCGGCGTGTCGATCCTGTGGACGATCGTAATCCTGCTGCTCTCCGCAAATGCGCTGGAAGACTCGATCGTCGCGATCGGCTTCCCGATCTGCTTCTACTACGGCTTTACGGGGATTGCTTGCGTCGTGTACTACCGCCACGAGCTCACCAACAGTGTGCGCGACTTCATCCTGCTCGGCCTCGCACCATTGATCGGCGGCTTGATCCTATTCGGGGTGTTTATCAAGGCTGTGAGCTTCTATGGCCACGCCGAAAACGTGTCCTCCAAACCGATCCTTGGCATCACTTTGCCGTTGTGGATGGGGATTGGCGGGATGATCGTCGGGTTCATCCTGATGATCGTCTCGCGGCCGTTCTTCAGGGACTTCTTCTCGCGCAAACTGGAAACGGTGCAGCCGGGATTGTTCGAGGAGCCGGTTGAGCATGCGCCGGCGCGGTTCTGAATTTGCGAGGCCGGCCCATCGGCCCCGACAAGATGCCTGCCGTGGAGGCGAGGGGAAGCATGGCGCGCGGACTTTGGGAGGCCGCGCGCCTGTTCCTCAAGGCCGCGGGACGATGCCGTAGACAGCCCTACCTCGCAAGTGCGAGCAGTGTTCCCAAGCGCTTATGCTGAAAACTCTCGGCCCCAAGCAGTTCGTCGATCCAGCGCAGCACAGTTACCTCTTCCACGTCGGTGCCCCAAGCGACGATCTCTTCTATGTCCACCCAGTCCTTCGGCCGGCCGAAGATCGCCTTGCACACGATCAGGTGCTCGGGTGAGAGGATCGGTATGCCCACCGGGCCAAAGGTCACATCACGGGCGCTCTCCGCCATCTCCTGATGCAAGTCGAGCGTGGCGAAAAACAGGTCTAGATAAGACCCTTCCCAGTCGAGCCTGGCCTGGCCGTCCCGATCGATCGCGGCTCGATCGGACTCGGATACCTGGACGCCGAGATGCGACAGAGCACCCAACACCGGCTCCGCCTCCTGTGGCGAGAGGGTGATGTTCAGATCGATGTCGGTGGTGGCGCGCGGACTGCGATACCAAGCCAAGGCAATCGCCCCGCCGAACTGGTGCGGGACGCGCATCGAGTCGAGCATCTCGTGGACAGCGAGGATCCGAAAGCTGAGGCCGTCGAGCCTCCCTGGTTCGCTCACCGTCGCTGCGCGACAGCCACACCAGCGCGCTTCTCGGCCAGGTGAGACAGTGCGGGAAACATGAGCGGCTCGAACGGCCGCGGCGGCTGGCCGGCCCTGACCATGTCGGCGAAGCCCAGCAGTTCCTGCAACGCCGGACCGGCATCGGCCTGCCCGGCCACAGCCGGTGGCTTCCCGAGGGTGCTCGCCATGTTCCTCGATCGGACCAGAAAGCGATCGCGAGCGCGACTTGCGCCGGAGGTCACGACTCGCACGTGCGCCCCTGCTCGCCGGCCTGAGCGAATCACCGCCTCCTTGTCGAACGGTCGCTGCGCTCGCCGGGCGGCCGCCGTAAGTATGTCCTCGGTCAGGACACCAAAGCCCGCAAGCGTGCGGGAGCGCGGTCCTTTCGAGGTGTGCAGCGACTCCCGGATCTCGAACCGTCCACCACGACGTGACACGACGTAGGCCATACCCACTAGGTTACCACTAGACTACCCACTAGCTTCTTCCTCACCGCTCCCCCGCCCCGCGCGACCACAGCCACAGGTACCAAGCGATTACCGCGATCAGCACGGCGAGCGGCAGCACGAGCGTGAGGACAGAGCCAGCGTGGAATGAGGCCAGTACGGGTATTGCTGTTTGCGGCATTGCTCAGCTCCTTGCCAGTGCCGGCTCGCCGTGCGAAAGCCAGCGATTGCAGTACACGAACAAAACAATCAAGAGCGGAAGCGAGCCGGGCACCCACATGATGCCCGCCGCGATCTGCTGGTCGGCGATCGCCGAGATCCCACCTGGGCGCGAGGCCTGCTCGGCATAGGCCCCATAGAGAGGGTGTGGAGCGAAGGCGAGCACAACCGCCAAGGCCCACATCACGACCATCGCGCCCACCAGATAGGCGATCCGCCACAGCTCGCTGAGGGGCGCACGCAGAGGCGGCGAGTCGATCACCTGCTTCCAGAACATCAAGGCGCAGCCAAAGAACAAGCTGTGCTCGAGCGCGTGCAGGATTTCGGAGTGGAGCGTGGCGTCGAACAAGGCAGGTACGTGCCAGACGATCATGACGCCGCTGAACAGGACAAAGCTCGGCAAGGGCGCTCCGAGCCCCGCGCCGAGCCGCCGCAGCCACTGAAAGCGCCCCTGGGTGAAGCCGTGCGCCAAGGAGCGGCGCGCCTCCAGGCCGAGGGCGCGCCACAAGCGCACCCAGGGGCGCGAAACCACAATCAGAGGCGGGGCCACCACGAGCAGGAGGATGTGCTGCAACATGTGCGCCCAAAACAGCTGCTCGCTGAGGCGCTCCAAGGGCGAGGCCAAGGCGATGAGGAGCACCGCGAGGCCTGCGTAGAAGCAGGCGTGGCGCAGGCGCCTGCGCCTACGCATGCGCGGGGGTGAAGGAGTGCGCCGGTTGCCATACCAGTAGAGGATCGCCAGATCCAGAACGAGCACGAGCGGCGGGTCGAATGACCAGTCCCACAGGCCGGGCGTCGGAGGCGCAGCGGCCGTCGCTAGACCAAGTAGAGCGTGACCCACGTGATCACACCGATCCCGACCAGGTAGGACCAGAAGAAGACGGCCGCGTCGAGCCCCGGTTCGATCAGACGATCTGCTTCGGCGATGTCTCCGTGCCGGAGAGCAGCGGGATTGCGCCGGGCTCGCAGCTCGGTAGCCACTTGCGTCTCCAGCCAGTACATCGTGGCCAGGACCGCTACCGCGAACACGCCGGTCCAGGCGCAGAACACGCTCGCGTAAGCGCCGTCGGTTGGCCCGAAGTGAGCGCCGGTGTACTGAATGCACTGCACCACTACGGCGGCCAAGCCAAAGACCAATGCCAGGCTTGCGCCCCACACCCAAGGCCGTGCGTCGCGCTTTAGCTGTACCCGCGCCCAGATCGCGGCGACCGCGCTCACGACCAGGCACGCCACGACGATCGCCCCGAGCGTCTTGTCCGGCTTGACATGCGCGGGCTTCCACATGTCGTTCTCGTTGAGCGAGCGCAGGTAGAAGTAGGCGAACAGGAAGGCCAGGAAGAAGAAGGTGGCCGCCCCTGCCAAGAGGCGCCCCGCGATGTAGAGCGAGCGCCCCCCGACATCGGGCGGCTCGGGGGGAATCGCCACGTCCTTGCTCACCCCGGGAGCGCCGGGGTTCAAGGGTATGCCGGCGCCCGCGCTCTCCATCTCTCAGCCTCCCGCCGGCAGCGGCTCGGCACTGGGCGGCGCGAGCGGCGTGCCGTATTCGTAGGGGTCGGAGTCGATCACGGGGATCGTCTCGAAGTTGTTGACCGGCACCGGAGTTGGGACCTGCCACTCCAAGGACTTCGAGTGCCATGGGTTCGCCTCGGCCCGCTTGGGCGCGACGATCAAGGAGTAGATCACGTTGTAGAGGAACACGAGCATCGAGAGGCCGATCACGAACGCTGAGACCGATACCCAGATGTTCAGGCCTTGCAGGTTGGGCGCGTAGGTCGACACGCGCCGAGGCATACCCTTCATGCCGAGCACGAACAGGGGCATGAAGGTCGAGTTGAAGGCAATGAACAAGGACCAGAAGTGAATCTTGGCCAGGCGCTCGTTCAGCTTCAGGCCGAACATCTTCGGCACCCAGTAGTAGATCGCGGCGAAGAAGGTGAAGATCAAGCCACCCATGATCGTGTAGTGGAAGTGGGCCATCACGAAGAAGCTGCCATGGGTGTCGGTGTCGCTCGGAGTATCTGAGAGGAACACGCCCGAGAGGCCACCAATCAAGAAATTGAAAGTCCAGCCCAGGCAGAACAGCATCGGCACGCTAAATCTGGTTCTGGCCTTCCAGAGAGTCCCCATCACGCACAGGAAGATGAAGCCGGTTGGGATCGAGATGACCTCGGTGGAGAGCATGTAGAACGGGCGCAGGTCGGCGTTGATGCCACTCACGAACAGGTGGTGCTGCCACACGAAGAAGCTCAAGAGCGTGACGCCGAGCATGCCGGCGATCGCCAGGCGATAGCCCCACAAGGGCTTGCGCGTGAACACGGGCAACAGCTCCAAAACGATCCCGAAGCCGGGCAGGGCCAAGATGTAGACCTCTGGGTGCCCGAAGAACCAGAACAGGTTCTCGAACAGGTAGGGCGTGCCGCCCGCCGCCACGGTGAAAAACGAAGTGTTGATCGTGCGGTCGAAGGCGGCCATCAACAAGGCGCCGATCAGCATTGGCGCTGCCAAGACCATCAGGATCGAGGTCGCGAACACCGACCACACGAAGATCGGCAGGCGCGACCAGATCATCCCGGGCGCACGGTGGGCGACGATCGTGGCGATCATGTTCAGGCCGAGCAGGCACATCGAGACGCCGACGAGCGCGAAGAAGCAGATGTAGGAGTCCATCCCCATGACGGCCTGTTCGTTGAGCGGCTCATAGCCGGTCCAGCCGGTCGGGAAGCCGCCGAAGAAGATCGTGGATGTGAGGATGAAGCCGGCCGCCATCAACAGCCAGAAGGTGAGCGCCTCGATCCGCGGGAATGCCATCCTGCGCGCCCCGATCATGATTGGAACGAAGTAATTTCCGAACGGGCCGAGGATGCCCGAGGTCATCATTCCCATCATCATCGTGCCGTGCATGCCCACCAAGGAGAGGTACTGGTTGGGGCCGACCGTCGTGGGCGTGGGGTGCAGCAGCTCGGTGCGGATCAGCATCGCGTTGAGCCCGGCGATGAAGAAGAACACGCCGATCCCGACCAGGTACTGGATGCCGACCACCTTGTGGTCGGTACACAGGCCGAAGTAGCGGCTCATACCCTCGTGCTCCTTCTCGCGCAAGGAGGCAGGGCGGCCAAACATGCGCGAGACGGGATAGTTGGCGAAGCCGAGACCGACGAGGAAGCCGACCACCCCGCCCAGGTAGGCAAGCATCAGGGCGACGTCGTTCTCGTCGGTGGCAGCTTGGAATTCGTAGCTTTTCCCTTTGATCTGGTGGCCGATCAACCAGCCGATGTAGTAGCCGGCCACGCCGAGGATCACCGCGGTGAGCAGGTTGAAGCCGATCAGCCGCCTCCAGAGCGGGCGGCGCGCGGGCGTGAATGCGGGCTCGGCGACGGCGCTCATATGTGTCTCCCTCGCGCCGGGACGGTGACTCTCATTCGCCCCTCCTCAAAGGTTCGGGGATGTATTTGGTGGCGTACTTGGGCAGGTACTTCTGGACCGGCGCGAAGCGACGCTGCTGTTCTTTGGCCCATACCACGAACGCCGCCGGGGAGACGACGTGCCCGGTGTCGAACATGTAGCCGTGCCAGATGCCGCACAGCTCGGCGCAGCGGATGCTGAAGCTCTCGCGCTTGGTCGGCTTGACGAACACGATGTTGTCGGTGTTGGGGTTCGCGTCGGCCTTGACCCCGAGCTGGTAGGCCCAGAAGGAGTGGATCACGTCGAGCGAGGTGACGTGCAGTTCGACCATCTGGTTGACCGGCAGAACGAGATGGGTCGTCTCCACGCCGCCGTATGTGGGATAGCGGTAGGTGAAAGCCCACTCCTGCGCGATCACCTGGACCGGCAGCTTCGGTCCGCTCGGCACCGCCACGGGGTTCGGCCCCGCGCCCGAGCCGGCGCCGTCTTCGAACAGTCGCACCGTGCCATAGGCGGCCAGGGCCAGCACAAGCAAGGTTGTGACAACTATCCAAGTCGTCTGGACGCGCGCGTTGCCTCGAATCGCCGGGCCTTCCAAGACACCCCCCTTGGGCTGGCGGAAGTAGACGATCGAGTAGATCAGGTAGATCAGGACGAGCAGCAAGACCGGCGTGGCCATGCCGATCAGGACGGTGTTGTCGGTGACGTGGCCGGATGCCTGTTCTGAGCCGTTGCCCGGTGGCATGATCGGCCCGACCAAGAGCACCACCAAAGGGGTGGCGATCAAGGAGGAGATGATCCAGATCAGACC
Organism: uncultured Solirubrobacterales bacterium; assembly: GCA_963731565.1. Lineage (GTDB taxonomy): Bacteria > Actinomycetota > Thermoleophilia > Solirubrobacterales > Solirubrobacteraceae > Palsa-744. The sequence continues at coordinate 1,363,743 of CAVSWG010000001.1, read as the reverse complement.
GAAGCGGCGCGCGTGATTCGGTTCCGGCGGCGCATGGCTGGGTTCACTTGCCATCGCTTACAAGACTTCCGGGTGTTTGAGAGTCGGACCGGCCACGGCTACACCACGTCCAGGAATCCATCCATGTAGCCAAGCGTCTGCATCGGGCCGCCCTGACCGAAGACCCAGCCCGCCGCGCACGGCACGAAGCATTGCCAGCGGTAGCGCCCCTTCTTGCCGGTCCTGAACGCGAACGTGATCGTGCGATGCGCCTCGGATGTCAGGCAGGGAGCGAATTCGCACTGGTTCTTGGCTTCTTCGGGCACGCCCGGCAATGGGATGAACAGGCCGAGCTGGGGCACAGCGAACGTATGCGAGGCTTCTTCGGGATTGATGGCGGACGTGACCTTGCCGTCGATCGTCACGGTGCCCGTGGTCGTGCCCTGGACCTGCGAGAGGAAGGGGTTGCGCAAGCCGCTGTCGCCGTCGAACTGGTAGACCGTGACGTGCACAAGCGAGTTGGCGGGCACGGTGAAGATCGTGCTGTGCACCCACTTGCCGTGGTCGAGCACGAGGTAGGAAACCCAGTCGGGATTGCTCGGGCTGTACTTCGGCCCGATCGAGGCCACCGTCTGCAGGGTGAGCTGGGTGCCGCTGAAGCCGGCCACCTTGCGCGTGGAGATCGCCGCCACCGAATGCGGGAAGCTGGTCGCCCAAGTGGCGATGTAGAGACCGATGAGCACACCAACGATCGCAACACCGACCGCGATGCCCAGCAGCTTCTTGGCAAGGACGCTCACGCGACTCGACCCCTTTAGGCTGGCTTTATCCCCCGTAGGCTTTCCCGCTGGAGGCTGCTCTCAAACGGTCCCGGAAAGCGGTACCTCCACATGCCCATGTGGCGAACCCAAGTCAGCTAGACGCTCGAGGAAAGGCCCTGGCGGAAAAGCCTCCGGCCCAAGCACACCAACACCCTTCCAAAGCCCCTCATCAATCAACTCCAAAGCCACAACAGGGTTGATCGCCGTCTGCCAGACAACGGCCTGAGAGCCGTATTCGCGCATTGTGTACTCGTTATCGACGATGTGGTAGAGGTAAGTCGAGCGTGGCATGCCATCGGCGCCCGTGCCCGTGACCCAAGTACCGGCACATGTGCGCCCGGTCATGCGCTCGCCCAGGGTGGCCGGATCCGGCAGGGCGGCTGCCACCACGTCGCGCGGGGCGACCTGCGTCCCGCGGACGCTCACCGGCTCGGTCGAGTCGAGGCCGAGCTTGTGCAAGGTGCGCAGGACGTCGATGAACTCCTGGCCCAAGCCGTACTTGAAGGTGACGCGCTCACAAGACACCCAGCGCGGGATCAGGACCACCTCCTCGTGCTCGACGTTGACGCACTCGACGGGCCCGATCCCCTCTGGGAAATCGAACACCTCGGGCTCAGAGAAAGGAGCGGTCGTGTAGAAGCCGCGCTCGCGCTCCCAGATGAGGGGCGGGTTGAGGCACTCCTCGATCGTCGTCCAGATCGAGAAGGTGGGCGCGAAGTCATAGCCCTCCACGACGAGGTCGGCGCCATCGCGAACCCCGACTTGGTCCACATGCGCGAACAGCTCATCGGCTGCATAGCGGGCGAATACATCCGAGAGCCCCGGCTCGACGCCTACGCCGACGAGCGCCAGAACGCCGGCTTGCTCCCACTCCTCGTGACGAGCGAGCTGCACATCGCCGAGCATGACCCCCGGCAGCTCGTGCGGGCGCTGGGGATGAGGATGGGACAAGGTCATCGCCATGTCCAAGTAGGTGGTGCGTGTGTCGAAGGCCGCGTCGAAGATCGGCTCGTTGAAGCGTGGGTCGCAGGCGTTGAGGACAGCATCGGGACGCACCCGCTCGATTAGGGCCACGAGCGCGGCGCGGTCTGAGGCATCGACGCGCTCAGCCGAGAAGCGGTCGGCTTCGCCGAGCTTGGCCACCACATCGTGTACGCGTGCGGGCGAGACGTCGGCGAGCGTGACCTGCTCGAACGCGGGCCGGTGCTGGGCGATCGACGCAAACGCCGCACCCACACCGCCGGCCCCTACCACCAGCACGCGCATCTACCTATTGTTGCGCACATCTCACGTATGCTCCAGTCGAGAGATGGCGAGCACGCTCATTGACAGGCCTTCGACTACCGGAGTCGAAAGGCCCTCGGCCCGCTGGGCGCCATCCCCCAGGATCGGCCGCGCGGAGCTGCTGTGGGTGATCCTCGCCGGGATCGCGCTGGCCGTGCTCACCACCTGGCCCTTGGTGCTCCACATGAGCACCCGGATCGCCCCGGACCTGGGCGATCCGGTGCGCACGGCTTGGGAGATCGCTTGGGACGGGCACGCCCTGCTGAGCGACCCGCTGCACATTTTCAACTCGAACGCCTTCTACCCGCACCCGCTCAGCCTTGCTTTCTCGGACTCCTTGCTGGGCTATGGCCCGGCCGCCTTCTTCGGATCGGGAACCGTGGCTGCGCTCGTGCGCTACAACCTGCTGTTCCTGGGCGCCTGGTCGTTGTGCTTCGTGGGCGCGTGGCTGCTGGCGCGCGAGCTCGGCACGGGCAAGGTCGGCGGAGCCGTGGCGGGCGCGGCGTTCGCCTACGCCCCGTACAGGGTCACTGAGGCCGGTCACCTACACGTGATCTCTAGCGGCGGGATTCCGCTGTCGCTGTTCCTGCTGCTGCGCGGCTACCGGCGGGGCTCGCGCAGGCTCTTGATCGCGGGCTGGCTTGTCGCGGCATGGCAGGTCAGCCTGGGCTTCACGCTTGGGTTGCAGTTCGCATATCTGCTCGCGGTGCTGGCGTTGATCGTGGCGGCTTGGTGGTGGCGCTCCGGCCGCACGCGATCCGCAGACCCGAGCCTGGAGGGCACAGCGAAGGAGCCGGCCGCGCAGACCGACGCCGGGCCCCCACAAGCAAGTGCGATCGGGCGCGTGCGGGCGCTACCGCGTGACCTCGCTGTGATCACCTGCATCGGGATCGCGCTGTGCGGCGTGCTGACCGTTTATGAGGCACGCCCCTATCTGAAGGTCGCGAGCGAGTACCCGACCGCGAAACGAACGGTTAAGGAAGTCAAGAACTACTCCTCGGGCCCGTGGGCGCTGCTGTCTGCCTCATCGGAGAACCGTGTTTGGGGTGGGGTCACCGCGGGCGCAAGGGCACACGTGCACTCCAAGAATGAGGATGTGTTCTTCCCGGGAGGAGCGATCGGGCTGCTCGCTTTGCTCGGATGCTTTGCGTCCATATACACCCGTCGCATGCGCCTCGGGTTGGTCTGCGGGTTGGGAGTGTGCGCGATCTTTGCGATGGGCATGGGCCTGACAGGTGCGGGATATCCCTACCGGCTGCTCTACGACTATGCCCCCGGCTGGAACGGCGTGAGGGTGCCCGGACGGGTGTTCACGCTGGGGACGCTGTTCCTGGCGCTTCTTGCGGCCGCCGGGGCGTGGCGGATCGCCGCGACGGTGCGCGCCTGGGGTGCCGGCTACGGAGCCCGCAGCGCCGGACGACTGGTGGCCCTCGTCGGAGCGCTGCTGGTAGTGGGCGTTGTCGGCGAAGGCGCCGGACACCTCGCTCACCCGGTCGTGCCCCAGCCGGCGAAGGCCGAGGTCGAGCTTCAAGGACCGGTGATGGACCTGCCCACCGACGGAGCCGCGGATCGCTTGTGGCAGTACTTCTCGACCGATGGCTTCTACAAGATCCCTATTGGCAACAGCACCTTTGACATACCGTCGGTGGACGACCTGCGTGGCGGCATGAGCGGGTTCCCCGACAAGGCAAGCGTCGAGAAGCTGCGCTATTACGGCGTGAAGACAGTGGTCCTGCATACCGTGATGCCTACCTTGCCGGGAATAAAGCTCCCCGAGATCCCCGAGCCGCCGGACCCGGCGGCGGCCGCCGCCAAGCCGGTAGATGGCCTCGGCATCACCCGGCGCCAGGTTGGATCGCTCGTGATCTATGAGATCGGCCCAGGGCCGAAGGCCCTGCACGGAACTGACTGAGTGCGTCGCCAGAGGCAAAGACACCGGTGAGCACGGCAAACGTCACCACGGAAGGGGCCTCTCGTGTGCGCGCGAAAAAGGCTTTCTTCGCGCGCGCACGCGCAGGGCGCCTCACAAAGCGCAACCTCGCACTCGCGGCGATCCTGCTTGTGGGCTTGAGCTATGCCACGTTGATCCAGAGCTTCTCCTGGAACCAGACCTCCCACTACGACTTGATCAGGGCGCTCGACCGGGACAAGACGACGATCGACCAGTACCAGGAAAACACAGGCGACAAGGCCTTCTACAAGGGCCACTGGTACTCGGCCAGGGCACCAGGACTGGCGCTGTTTGCGCTGCCCTTCTACGACGCCTTGAAAGGCCTGGGCGCCGAAAGAGTGGCGCGCTCCTCTCAAGCCCAGCGTGGTGAAGACGAGATGGTCTACTTCATCGGCCTATGGGGCAATGTGCTCCCGGGCCTCCTGTTGCTGCTGCTCGTCGGTCATCTGGCGGAGAAGATGCAGCCGGGATATGGCGCGGCCACCGCCGTAATCCTGGGCCTGGGCACGCTCACGCTGCCACTCTCCACCCTCCTGTTCAGCCATGTGTTCACGGCGTTCCTCGGCTTCGCCGCGTTCGCGCTGTTGTGGAACGAGCGCGAGGGACCTCCCAACCCGTGGTACATAGGCGTCGCGGGCCTGCTGTTGGGTTATGCGGGTGCATCGGAGTACCCGCTGTTCTTCGTGGCGCTGGTGCTGGGGCTGTACCTGCTCTCCCGCCGGGACTCGCTCACGCCCAGCGGCGTGCTGAGCCGCGTGGGCGCGTATGTGCTCGGCGGCCTGATCGGGATCGTGCCGCTGCTGCTCTACAACCATTACGCCTTCCACTCATGGACACACCTGGCCTACTCGAACATCCCGCGCCAGCAGAAAGGCTTCTTCGGGATCGGCGTGCCGAGCTTGAAGGTGATGGCCACTTTGCTGTTCGACTCGCGCGGCCTGTTGACGCTCTCGCCCGTGCTCGCGATGGGGGGAATCGGCACGTGGCTGCTCTACCGCCGCGGCAAGCGCGCCGAGGCGCTCGCGATCGTGGGCGTGTGCGTGTGTTACGTGGGCTACAACTCCGGCTACTACCTGCCCTTCGGCGGCGGCTTCATGGGCCCCCGCTTCTTGATGACGATGCTGCCGTTCCTCGCGCTGCCCACGGGGATTGCGCTGAAGCGCTACCCGGGTCCCACGATCGCGCTGGCGGGAGTGTCGTTGACGACGATAATCGTGGCCACAATCACCCACCCCTTGATCGGCTATGAGACCGAGGCGATCGTGTGGGCGCGCTACCTGCGCGAGGGTTTCTTCCAGCCGACAATCGCCTCCGCTTTCGGTCTTGGGCGCGGCTGGGGAGCGATCTGGCCATTCTTCCTAGCAGCCGGGGGGGCTGTCCTGCTGGCGACGCTCGCCACAGCCCGCACGCGCATCTCGCGCACCTCGCTGATCGCGGGCGTGCTCGTACTCGCCGGCTGGTGCCTGTTTGCCGCGCTCGCTCCCACAGTGCTAGGGATCGATCATCGCGGCCTGCTCTCGATCGTCGGCGCGGGCGACAACACCGCCCTGCACAAGGGCTTCGGCGACTACCCGCTGCGTACGCTGGCCCCAATTGCAGCCCTCGCCGGCCTGATCGCACTGCTCACCGCCCGCCTATTCGCGGGCGGCACCGACAGACAACGCACTCCCGTCGCGAGCTGAGCGCAGCAGCGCTCAGCGAGCATCTCAGCTCAGCGTTTGCTCACTTTGACATTGCATTTAGACGCATGCAGCTGCTTGCACACGACCACGTAACCAGGTCGTGGCAGGTAGCTCGGGTCGGTGAGGCCGGCATCGAAGCGAGCCGCACCGGTCGAACCTGACCATTGGAAGATGTAGAGGCGCTTGATGCGCGAGTTGGAGGCGGCGATTTTGAACATGTAGGAGAGCGCCTTGGCCGCGCGGGTCAGGCCCGCGCCTTTCTTGTTGGGGAAAGTGCTGCCAAACTGCACGATCCCGCCGGTCTCGGTGAGCCATACCTGACCCGGCACGGCGGCCAGGATCGCGCGGGTGCGGGTGCTCTGGAAGCGGTTTGTGTCGGAGTAGTTGTGCAAGCCCCACAGTTGCGGCATCGGCACTTTCAGGTGCGCTATCTCATGCTTGTAGGCGGCGATGTAGCGCAGGCTGGGGCTCACGCTAGGCCCGTCGAGAATGTCCAGGCCAGTCAGCGAGCAGCCGCGGCAGACGGCCCGCAAGGCCTTGTAGTACTGGGCCGACTGGCTCGCCGAAGGAGACACGAGCGCGGTGTGCCGCTTGCCTTTGACGATTTCGACGATCGTGCCACGATTGGCCTCGTTCCAAGCCTGGTACTGCTTCACTTTCGGGAACAGGGCGAGGAACTTCTTCACGTCGCGCTGATAGACCGTGACGCTCGGCATCTTGGTGGGCGTGTACTCGGAGTGGTAGAAGGCGACGAGCACCTGCTGGTGGTCGGCTTCGGCCTCGCCGATCCATTCTCGTGCCAACTGCAGGGAGTAGGGCCGCACGGCCGCGTCATAGGGGGCGATGTAGCGCGCGATCTTGGTGTGCAACTGCAGCCAGAGAGGGTTCGTGAACATGTTGGTCTGCTGGTCGCCGATCCCGGTCAGAAATGACGAGGAGGCGTGAGCGCCAACGTTGGAGGAGGCTCTTGCGGCAGGAGTGGAGGAGCCGGCGAGAGCGCTCGCGACGCTGGTCAGCAAGCAGCCAACTGCGAGCAGGGCGAGCAGAAGGGTGCGTGGGCGGAGGTGTGTGAGCATGTTCATGACAACAGCCTATGCGGCGAGACGTTGCGCCGCGCAAGCAATCTTTCGCGATTCTTCATCGGGGACCTCCTCGGCCGCAGCCGGATCGTCGATGGCAGCCCGTCGGTCACCGACTCGCGTCCAACGAGTCGAGGCGCCGCACATCACTCCTCGCCATCATCTGCCGTTCCGCGCCCATCCTCGCGCAAGGTGGGGTCCGCCACGATCCGCACGTCAATACCAGGCAGACCCTCGAGCAGGCGCATGACGAGCGGCTCGGAGAAGCGCTTGAGGCCACGGCGTGGCGCGGGAGCACCCATCAAGATGTAGGTGCTCGCAAGCCGGTGGGCGGTCTCGATCGCGACAGTCGCGACATCTTCTCCCTCTTCGACGAGTAGTCGCGCGCCCAGCATCGACGTGAGACGCCTGAGCGCCTCGAGCTGCTCGCGATCCTCGGCACTCGGTGTCCTGCCAAGCGGACGCACGACGAGCACGTCCAGGCGAGCCCCGAGGCGTTCGGCCGAGCGCGAGGCGCGGCGCACAATCCGCTGGGAGTGTGGCGCGAGCGCCACCAAGGCGAGCAGGCGCTCGGCGATCGCTTGCGTGCCCGCCCCAGGGGAATGCGACTCGACGACGCCTTCCTCGCGGCGGGACACCATCGGAGCGGGGGTCAGCCGCTTGATCTCGACGCCCTCGGCAACGTGGCGCAGGGCCGTCTCGCGCAGAGCGGAGAGGTTCTCGATCTTGAAGAAGTTGTTGAGCGCGGCCGGTACGCGCTCCTGCCTGTAGATCTTGCCGGCGCGCAGTCGCTCGATCAAGGCCTCGGGAGTCAAGTCGATCAGGACGACCTCGTCGGCGGAGGCGAGCACTTCGTCGGGGATCGTCTCGCGCACGCGCGTGCCGGTCAGCTGGATGATCTGGTCGTTGAGGCTCTCTAGGTGCTGGACGTTGACGGTGGAGAACACGTCGATGCCGGCGGCAAGCACGTCTTGGACGTCTTCGTAGCGCTTCTCGTGCTCGGTGCCGGGGGCGTTGGTGTGCGCCAACTCGTCGATCAGGCAGAGCTCGGGGTCGCGCTCGAGGACAGCCGGCAAATCCATCTCCGCCAGAGGTGTGCCGCGATAGTTGACCATACGCGGCGGAATCAACTCCAGACCCACGGCCTGGGCAGTGGTCTCTTCGCGCCCGTGGGGCTCGAGATAGCCGATCGCCACGTCGCGCCCGCTCTCCGCCTCCGAGCGCCCCTCCTGCAGCATGCGGTAGGTCTTGCCGACCCCCGCGGCCATGCCTATGAAGACCTTGAGGTGGCCCCGCTCGGGCGCAGTTGGTCCATTCGCTGACATGGGAGTCGCATTCTCTCCCACTGCTCGGTCTACGAGCGCTCAGCCCCGTGAGGGTCAACCTCCGAGGAGGTTGTGCACGATCAGGTCGATCAGCTTGATGCCGATGAACGGCGCGATGATCCCGCCGAGTCCGTAGATCAGGAGGTTGCGTCGCAACAGACCACTCGCACCGATCGGCCGGTAGCGCACGCCGCGCAGGGAGAGCGGGATCAACAGCGGGATCACGATCGCGTTGAAGATGATCGCCGAGACGATCGCCGACTGGGGCGTGCCGAGGTTCATGATGTTGAGAACGTGCAACGGCCCCTTGCCTCCCGCCGAGGTGGCATAGGTAGTGATGAAGATGGCGGGGAGGATTGCGAAGTACTTGGCGACGTCGTTGGCGATTGAGAACGTCGTCAGCGCACCGCGGGTGATCAACAGCTGCTTGCCGACCTCGACGATCTCGATCAGCTTCGTGGGATTGGAGTCCAGATCGACCATGTTGCCCGCCTCGCGCGCGGCCTGAGTGCCGGTGTTCATCGCGACGCCCACGTCGGCTTGGGCGAGCGCCGGCGCATCATTGGTGCCGTCTCCGGTCATGGCGACCAGGCGTCCGTCCTGCTGCTGCTCGCGGATCAGCGCGAGCTTCGCCTCCGGGGTCGCTTCGGCCAGGAAGTCATCCACACCTGACTCCTCGGCGATCTTGGCGGCTGTGAGGCGGTTGTCGCCGGTGACCATGACCGTCTTGATGCCCATTGCACGCAGCTGGTCAAAGCGCTCCTTCATGCCTTCCTTGATCGTGTCCTTGAGATAGACGACACCGAGGATCTGGTTGTCGCGCGCCACCGCCAGGGGCGTGCCTCCCTCGCGACCGATGCGGTCGAGCTGCTCGCGCAGCTCTGGCGGAGCCTGGCCGCCCTCGTCCTCTACGAACTGGACGATCGAGTCGCCGGCACCCTTGCGCAGACGTCGTCCGTCGATGTCCACCCCGCTCATGCGCGTCTGCGCGGTGAACGGCACGAACTCTGCGTTCAGCGTCGTCATATCGTGCTCACGGATGCCATAAGTCTTGGCCAGCACGACGATCGAGCGACCCTCTGGCGTCTCGTCGGCCAAGGAGGACAGCTGTGCGACCTCCGCAAGCTCTGACTCGGGCACGCCGGGCATCGGGATGAACTCGGATGCCTGGCGGTTGCCGAGCGTGATCGTGCCTGTCTTGTCGAGCAGGAGCACGTCCACGTCGCCCGATGCCTCCACCGCGCGGCCGGAGAGCGCGAGCACGTTGCGCCGCACCAAGCGATCCATGCCGGCGATGCCGATCGCCGAGAGCAGGGCCCCGATCGTGGTCGGGATCAAGGCCACCAGGAGCGCGATCAAAGTCGTCTCGGAGATCGAAGTGCCCGCGAACAAGCCAAATGGCCGCAGGGTGGCAACGACGATCATGAAGATCAAGGTGAGCGCGGCCAGGAGGATGTTGAGCGCGATCTCATTCGGTGTCTTGCGCCGTTCGGCCCCCTCGACCAGGGCAATCATGCGATCGAGGAACGACTTGCCAGGCTCTTGGGTGATTTCGACGACGATTCGGTCGGAGGTGACGCGTGTGCCGCCGGTGACGGCACTGCGATCGCCCCCTGACTCGCGGATCACCGGCGCGGACTCGCCCGTGATAGCCGACTCGTCGACGGTGGCGATGCCCTCGATCACGCTGCCATCGCCTGGGATGAGCTCGCCCGCGACGACCACCACGATGTCACCCCGTGTCAAAGCGGAGGCAGCCTTCATCGAGCCGTCGCGCATCGTGGCTACGGTCTCCTTGCGCATGTTGCGCAAAGTGTCGGCCTGAGCGCGCCCACGTCCCTCGGCGAAAGCCTCGGCCATGTTGGCGAAGATCACCGTCAGCCATAGCCAGAAGGCGATCGTGAACGTGTACCAAGCCGGCTCGTGGCCGCCGCCGAGCGGTTTGCCGCCGAAGGCCTGGATCAGCCACGTGACAGTCGTGATGACCGAGCCGATCTCCACGACGAACATGACCGGGTTGCGGATCTGCACGCGCGGGTCGAGCTTGACGAGGCTGTCGAGCAGGGCGCGCTTGACGATGTCGCGCTGGAACAGGGAGATCGCCTGGCGCTCGTGGGTTGCGTTGACTGCGGACATCACTTACCTCCTACGGTGAGGCGATCGAGCGCGAGATTCAGCTCCAGCACATTCACACCCGGTTCACCCGAGAATCCGAGTCCGCGCGAATCGGTGTATTTGGAGATCAGTCCATCAACCACACTCAACGAGAGCCCCCGCTCGGCGGCAACGCGGTGTGCCTGGATCCAGGCGTTGGCTTGTGAGATTTCAGGGTCAAGGTTCGAAGCGGACGTGTTGACCGCATCGACTGGGATCTGCGCGACGGTCAAGCTCGGGTCATAGGGCTTGTTGACCTCAAGGTAGGCCTTGATGTTTTCGACGTTGGCTTCCTCGGTGGCCTTGGAGTTGGGCCCGCGATTTGAGAACGTACTCGCCGCGGCGTTATAGGCGCCGCCTTCTGTGGCGGAAGGACGCGACTGGAAATACTTGGAATCTGGTTCGGTGACCAGTTCTTCTTCTTGCTTGGGCTTGCCGTTCTTGCCGATCACCGGCGAGGCAAAGCTCTGTCCGATTATCTTCGAGCCCACGAGCTTGCCATTCACATAGACCTTCTGCCCATTGGCGTTGCCCGGGAAGGCAACTTGACTGACACCGGTGATGAACAACGGATAGACCAGACCGAGCAGGACCGTGAACACGATTATCGCGATGATTGAAGTGAGGACGTCGCGGCGCATGTCAGTAGAGGTGTCCCGTCAGGCCCTGCACGATCGGGCCGAGTAGGAGGGCGGGAAAGAAGGTGAGCGCACCGACGAGGATGATCACGCCGATCAAGAGCACCACGAACGTGGTGTTGTCGGTTCGCATCGTGCCCAGACCGGCGGGGCTGACTCGCTTACCCGCAAGCGCACCCGCGACGGCAAGTGCGAACAGGATCGGCGCGTAGCGCGCGACCAACATGTCAAAGCCACCAAGCAGGTTGGCAAAGGTGACCCCGTGCGAGCCGAGGTTGCCAGCGTTAGGCTGGATGAAGCCTGTGTAGCCCGCGAAGGCGGAGCCATTGTTGTTGGCTTGCGACAGGTAGGCGTAGAAGCTCTCTGAGAAGCCTTGCGGAGTGTTGCCGCCCAATTTTGAAAGAGCGCCTTCGGAGATCGACTTGCGCCCGGCGCTGGTGGCGGTCGCCATCGCAGTGCAGAACAAGGCAGCCAGCGGGGTGACCAGGATGCCGAGACCGGCGAGCTTGATCTCACGCGCCTCGAGCTTCTTGCCGAGCCACTCAGGCGTGCGACCGACCATCAGGCCACCGATGAATACGGCCAGTAGCACATACAACAGGATCGAGTAGAGCCCAGTGCCAACGCCGCCGAAGATCACCTCGGAGGCGGACAGGTTTGCGAATGGAACCGCACCACCGATCCCAGTGAAGGACTCGAGCGCGCTGTTGACAGCGCCGCATGAGGTGACGGTCGTGATCACGTCGAACAGAGCAGAGCCGGCGATGCCGAATCGCTGCTCCTTGCCTTCCATGTTGCCGCCGGCCGAGCCCGAGATCGCACTGGTGTGAAGTCCGGCGGCGTGCTGTGCAGGCGAGCCATGTGCCTCGGCGACATAGGCGACGACGACCGCGCCGAGGAACATGAGCATCATCGCGCCATAGATGGCATAGCCCTGACGGCGGTTGCCCGTCATGCGCCCGTAGGTGAACACAAGTGCGGCCGGGATGATCAAGACAAGCAGCATCTCGAAGAAGTTGGTGAACGCGGTCGGGTTCTCGAAGGGGTGAGCCGAGTTGACGTTGAAGAAGCCACCGCCGTTGGTGCCCAGCTCCTTGATCACCTCCTGTGAGGCGACCGGTCCCATGGCGATCGACTGTGTCAATCCAGTGATCGTGTGAGCCGTCAAATAGGTAGTGAAGTTCTGGATCACACCCTGGGAGACGAGCACGAGCGCGCCGAGGATCGAGATCGGCGCGAGCACATACAAAACCGTACGAACCAGGTCCTGCCAGAAGTTGCCGATCCCCTTGCCACTGCGCCCGATGATCCCGCGAATCAAGGCGACCGCCACGGCTATGCCCACCCCTGCCGAGAGCCAGTTCTGCACAGTGAGGCCGGCCATCTGGCTGAAGTAGCTCATCGTCGTCTCACCGCTGTAGTACTGCCAGTTGGTGTTGGTGAGGAACGAGGAGACGGTGTTGAACGTGACGTTCCACGGCGCCGAGTGATACCCGAGTGGGTTCAGAGCGTGGGGTACGTAGAAGGCGTTCTGCGTACGCAGAATCAGGTAAAGCAACAGCCAGCCCGTAAGCGAGAAGATCAAGAGGCTCTTGGCGTATGCCTTCCAGTCTTGTTCGCTTTTGGGATCAACGCGCAGCAGGGAATACAGAAGACGCTCAGGGCCGGCCAGGACCGGCGAGAGGAACACTCGCTTGCCCGTATACACCTTTGCCATGTAGCCCCCGAGCGGGAGGGCGATCGCCGTCAGGAAGACCGCGAAGAGGACGATCGTGAGCCACCCGCTAACGGTCATCGCCTACAGCTTCTCTCCGCGGATCAAAGCGTAAAACAGATACGCGATGATCAAAAGGGTGACAACGAGACCGAACACATCGGCCCCGCTCATATGCGCAATAAAGGCGCCTGGCGTGAGCTCGAGGCTCATATGCGATCTATCCCGGCGACGAGTAGCAATAGAAGCGCGAAGGCGGCTAGGGCCATGGCTACCGATACGACGTCCATGGCGATCACTATGGGGGTTCGTGCGTCACATGCTCATGACGATTCACCAGCGACGCATAACGATTTCGTGACGGTCGCAACCCTCACGGGCGATTGTTCCGCTATACAGAAAAGCGGTAGCCAACACCCGGATCGGTGACCACGAAACGCGGTGCCTGCCCCGCCGGCTCGATCTTGGCGCGCAGGCGCGCTATGTGGGTGCGCAGGGTCTGCACGTCATCGACATATTCCGGACCCCACACCTCCTTGAGCAGTGCACGGTGGGTCATCAAGCGCCCCCGGTTGCGCACAAGCACTCGCAACAGGTCGAACTCGATCGGAGTCAGGCGAACCAATTCACCCGCACTCATCACTACTCGTGCGCCGAGATCGATCTCCAGATCGCCCGCCACGATGCGTGGCTGCTCCTCGGCACGCCCACCGCGCCGCAAGGCTGCCTGCAATCGCGCCACGAGCTCGCGCGAGCCGAACGGCTTGGTGATGTAGTCATCCGCGCCGGCTTCCAAAGCCCGCACCTTCTGCTCCTCCTCGCCCATCGCCGAGAGCACGAGGATCGGCATCTCACTCCATTCGCGCAGACGGCGTGTCAGCTCGATGCCGTCGAGGTCGGGCAGCATCAGATCGACGATCGCCGCCTCGGGCGGCCGCACGGCCGCCCGGTCGAGCGCCTCGGCCCCCGTTTCCGCAGGCACAACCTCGAAGCCTGCATCGCGCAGGACGACCCGCAGGGCGCGCAGGATCTGCGGCTCGTCGTCGACGACGAGTATCCGCTGCGGGGCCACCTGCTGGCCCTCGCCAATCAAAGAACGCCCTGACGAGCGACTTCGTCCTTGTCCTCAGGCGAGGGTTGCTGGGGGGCGAGCGGCAGTTCGAACACGAAAGTGGCGCCCTGACCAGGCAAGGACTCGACGTGAAGGCGCCCACCGCTGGATTCAGTGAAACCACGCGCGATCGCCAGCCCCAGGCCGGAGCCACGATGGCCGCCCTGAGGCGTACCCGCACGGTAGAAGGGTTCAAAAACGCGCTCCAGCTGCGCCGGTGGGATGCCCGGGCCACGATCGACGACGCGCACGACCAGGCGGTCTCCGGCCCCCTCTGCCGCCATGCTGCGCACTGCACGCGCCCGCACCGACACAGGATGGCCGCCAGAGTGGCGGCGCGCGTTCTCGAGCACGTTCGCGAAAGCACGCTCCAATTGCACGGGATCGACGCTGACAAGCGGCAAGTCGCGGTCGATCGAAAGGCTGAAGTCGTTCTCAGCGGGATTGAGATCGGCCAAGGACGCACGCAATACCTCCTCGACCGAAGTCCACACCACACGCGGCTCGGCGGCGCCGGCTTCCAGTCGCGAGAGGTCGAGCAGGTTGTCCACCAAGCGCGAGAGACGCCTTGTCTCCTGCTGAATGATCGTCGCCATTTCGCCACGCTCTGATTCGGATAGCGAGGGCGATCCAAGCGCATCCGCCGCCGCCGAGATCGCCGTGAGCGGTGAGCGCAGATCGTGAGAGACAGCTCTTAGCAGGGCGGTCTTGATCACATCGGTTCGCCGCAGGGCCGCCGTCTCGACCACGTCCGCAAGCAGCGAGTCACGCTCGAGTGCGGCATTTAGCAAAGACTCGAGCGCCGGCACCACTCGCTCTTGCAGGCGGCGCAACGTGGCCTCAGAGGTATCGGAGGGAACAAGCAGGGTCCCCAGCCGGCGAGGACCTTCACGCAAGGGGAAGGCGACGCGGCGATCGTCGCCCTCGACTGCGTCAAGCTCGATCGCGGCCGAAGGGAGCTCCAAGACCTGAGACAGGCGCGCGGCCGCCGTGGGCAGGTCCTCGGCCAGCCTTCTGCCCCCGAGCAGTAGACGTGCCATCTCTGCCGCCAGATCTGCCTCGCGGCGACGCTCGGCCGCCTCGCGCGAGCGGGCACGCGTCACCTCGGCCACCGAGCTGGCAAGCATGGCCACAACCAGGAAGGCGATCAACGCGACCCAGTTGTCGGCGTTGCGGATGGTGAAGTGCCCGACGGGTGGCAGGTGGAAGTAGTTGAACGCGAGTGCGCTCAGTAGTGAGGCGGCGACGCCGAGCCACATTCCCCAGGTGACCGAGACGATTACAACAGCCAGCATGTAGACGACGCCCAGCGAGACCACCGGGGCGGCCTGCTTGAGCGGATAGATCAAGAGCGTGCACAGCGTCACCAGCCCTGCGGCGACGAACAGCCCGACGCGTCGCGAAGGCGGCTCAGGAGTTAGCAGGAAGCCGAGGTAACGGGCCACCTTTTCAGCGTAACGGCAACCGGGGCGGAGTCAGATCGACCCCGCCCCGGTGTTCGCTACCTATTCACGGTGAGCGAGGCGCTGCTCGGTGACCGCCTCACAGCACACACGACGCCGATGGTCAGTGACCGTGATGACCCGCGTCATACCCGAACGGCGGGTAGAGCGGCTCGCCTGTGGTTTCGTCGAGAAACAGCTTTTCATCCTGTCGGCGCCGGAGGCCGAAGTTGAACATGTTTCCGAGCGATCCCGCACGTGCGTCGAACGAGCCGTCGCCGATGCGCCCAAGTCCCCAGTTGTCCTCCACGAAGCGCAGGACGGAGGACTGGTCGGTGATCGAATGATCGACGAAGTTGTGCTTCGCCCATGGCGAGACCACCAGCAACGGCAGCCGCGGACCGTAGCCGCAGCGATCCTCATAGCCACCTGCGGGTGTCCCGTTGCCGCACTTGCCAGCCCCATTCAGCGCGTCCTGCGCGGAGGCTGAGGAGTTGACGATAGGGGGCATCACGTGGTCGTAGAACCCATCGGAGTCGTCATAGGCGATTACGACTGCCGTGCTCGACCAGTCGGGCGAGCGCTGCAGTTCGTTGATCGTGTGCGTAAGGAACGCCTGCTCGTCCTCGGGATCGGAGTAACCGGCGTGGCCATCCTGGTACTTGGCGGCCTTCAGGTATGACACCGCCGGCAGCTCGCCCCGCTGCAGGGCGATGTAGAAGTCCGACAGGTCGTACTGGTGGTTGGCCTGGTCCTGCTTGCCGATCATGCTGAGCGAGCTCGGCGGCAGGTGGTGGGGATTTGCGGTGGCCTGGTAGTACTCGAACGGCTCGTGGTGGGCGCTGTAGTCAGGCACCACTTCGCCGCCCACGTTCTTGTGGCTCGAGCCGCACACCGCCTTGCCGCCACTGGTTTCGGTCGGGGCGAACCCGCCTTGGAACCAGCCCCAGGTGATTCCCTTTTCATTCAGCAGCTCACCGATATTCTTGTCGGTCGGAGCCATGGCGATCGTCGAGCCTTTGGAGCAGTCGTCGTAGGTCGGGTCGGCATCGCCGTAGTCCGTTCCGTTTTCGGTGACTTCTGGCAGCGACGCGGGGATTGCGCCGTGCGTCTGCCCTGAGACCAGATTGAGCGCTCCCGGCGTGGACGGCCCGAACGTAGTGTCGAACGAGTTGTCGCTCATCGCGAAGTGCTGCGCGTAGTTCCACAGCCCGGTGACGGTGTTGCCGTCGTAGTAGCCCATCGTCAGGTTTTTTTCTGGGCATCCGCCGGTGAACTGGGGGAACATGTCCATCAGGCCGCCGTCGAAGGCCTGCTGCTCGGGCGTGTAGTCGTGATCCTGGTCGCAGATCAGCTCCTGGGAGCGATCCAGGCGGAAAGGATTGGCCGAGTTAGGGTTCATCGTGAGCAGGTCTTCGCTCAGACCGTTCACGCTCGGGGTGTCGGGCGAAGGGGTGAACGACGGCTCTCCGCCCGGATTGGCCGAGTTGGGGTAGGTGCCGAAATAGTGATCGAAGGAGACGTTCTCCTGAAAGATCACGACGAGATGCTTGATCGGTGTGGATGTCGGCTGCGTCGGGGCGGCGTGCGCGGGGAGAGCCCCGAAGGCACACGTCGCGAGCAGCGCGGCAACCACCAGTGCTCGATTGCGCATGAAATGCTCCTTGATGGACGGGATCGCGGGCAAAGCGACCTGGCGCTTCACTCGCCTTGCCGGCATCCTGGAGGGTTGGGAAGCGCGTTTGGTGACGCTTGCGTAACCGCCTTGTAATGGTCCTGTAACGCAGTGTGACTCTCTTGTTATCCCTTTGTGACGGTCCCGTTATCGGATGTGAGATCGGACTCTCAAGGGGCAATGATGTTGCGTTTCATCTACCGCGCCCTCAAGCTCCACCCGGCCCGAGCCGATTGAGTGGCTATGACAACGAAGGCCCGCCGCTAAGCTTGGGCGGGCTTGGCGCAACCTATCGACATGCTCCGCATCCTCCTGATCCAAGCGCTGCTTGCGCTTGGCGCGCTCGCAACGGCGGCGGGCGCGGCGGCTACGCCGCTGCCAGGCGCCGACTACGCGGTACGACCCGCGTGTCGCCCGCCCGCTCCGGGACGAGCTAGTTGCCTAACCCTTCGGCTGGAACCGAAGACCGCTCCGGGGCGAGCCCAAGTTCAGGCGCTCGCAGTGCACGGCGCTCCGCGGTCGAGCCTCGCCGAAGCATCGGAATGCGCCGCGCTGTACCCGTCGACTTGCCTCTCCCCACAGGACCTGCGAAGCGCTTACTTCCCAGGCGAAGCACCGGACGCACCCAGCTCCGCGCCGCAAACGATCGCGCTCATAGACGCTTACAACGACCTGAACGCGGAAGCGGATCTCAACACCTATGCCGAAGAATTTGGTCTGCCAGCGTGCACGAAGGCAAACGGATGCTTCAAACAGGTGGGAGAAACCGGTAGCGAAGCCGCCCTGCCGTTCCCGACGAGCAATGCCGAATTGAGCGAATTTTCTGAAGGGAGCACAGGCCAGCAGGAAATGGCTGAAGAAGCTGAGAGCTGGGCGCTGGAGACCGCCACGGACATCGAGGTCGCCCACGCCATATGCCAGAACTGCCACATCCTGCTGGTCGAGGCCAGTGGGCCTAGGTACCAACAACTCCGACCGGCTGAGAACATTGCCGTGGCGATGCACGCAACGGAGATATCTAACTCCTGGGGAGGCCCGGAAAGCGGGAGCGGGAGCGACAGCTCCGCCTTCAACCATCCGGGGGTCGTAATCACCGCCGCAGCCGGCGACGATGGCTACTTGAACTGGGATCAGTACGCCACGCGCAACAAACGAGGCTCACCCTATTTCGAAGGTGCCGACTATCCCGCCTCCTCGCCGCACGTGATCAGCGTTGGTGGGACTGAGCTGAACCTCGACGAAGGCGCCTGGGAAAGCGAGTCACCATGGGACTCTCGCGAAGGCGCCGGCGGCTCTGGTTGCAGCGGCTCTCTGGAAGCGCCCGCCTGGCAGCGGAAGGTCGCCGACTGGGCACAGGTCGGCTGCGGCACGCACAGGGCCAACGCCGACGTCTCGGCCGATGCCGATCCTTCGACAGGGGTGAACGTCTATGACTCCACCCCCTATCCCCAGGAAGGAGAAGTCGTCGTGCCCAACTGGGCGCCGATCGGCGGCACGAGCGTGGCCGCCCCGATGATCGCCTCGATGTTTGCGCTGGCCGGCGGAGCCCACGACGTCGCCTACCCTGCGGAAACCCTGTACTCACACCTCGGATCAACCTCACTACACGATGTGAATAGCGGCGGTGACGGCGAATGCGATGGCAATTATTCGGGCTGCAGTGGATCGCTCAGCTCGCCGGTGGACTGTGGGGCGGGCGCCTGGATCTGCAACGCTACTGTCGGCTATGACGGCCCTACAGGTGTGGGCACACCGAACGGGATCAACGCTTTCCTACCCAGCAGCGGCGAACCGCAGTCCAGCCCCCCTGAAGAAAAAGGCCAGTCGCAAGGAACCGGCTCCGAAGGGGGCACCGAAGGCAAAGAAGGCTTGGGCGTGCAACCGCTCGGCGGCTCGCCTTCGACAAACGGTGGGCCCGGAGGAATACAGGGCGCAACACCAGGCCCCGGCTCGCCTGCCACGCCACGCCCGCGAATCTCCGCCCTCACACTTACCGCCTATGCACGCGCGGCTCTACGTCTCGGCTCTCTGCGCACAACCCAACTTGGGTTCGCTTTCAGCATCAGCCGCGCCGTCACCGTGCGCGTCACGCTTGCCGTCAGAGCCGGCGCGGGTCGTCGTGCGCATTGGCGAGCGCTTGCAGGCTCGCTCAGCTTCGCGGCCGTCAAGGGCCGCAACCGCCGCCGGCTGCGCGGAGCCGGCAAGCTCACTCAGGGCCTGTATCGCCTAACCTTCGCGCCCGTCGGCGGAACGTCACGTTCGATTTCGTTTCGCGTCTCCTAAGCTGACTCAACGAGAGCGTCGCGGGCTAGAGTCCTTTCCCGGCCGGGGTTCCGCCTCCCCTTGGCCAGCGGGAGGCTCGTGTAGTTCTAAATTGAGCCCTTCGCCGTGCTCGGTTAGCCACCATGCATTGGGTGTGCCGCGCGCGGCGCCACTGCCGCCGCGATTGACTACGAGGCCCTGGTACTCCAAGCGCGTGAGGATCTTCGAAATCTGGCCTTGGTCGACGATGCCTGCGCGTTCGGCAACTTCGCGATTGCTGCCCGCAGGAAGCTCGGCGATTGCCTTGAGCACGCGCACTGTTCGGTAGGTCAAGCGGGCGCCGCGCTGCCCGGGCTCTGAGCGGCCTTGAGGGAACGGCTCGACCGGCCTCGTACTGGCACTCGGGGCCGGCGCCGGGCGTTCGAGTTCCTTGCGTGCGATGCCCGCCCCGAGATAGGGCAGCACGATCAAGCTCATTAGCTGACCATGCAACTCGACCAGCGAGAACCCCTCGGTGGACGGCCCCGAAGCTCCATCTGAGGCCGCACCGCTGCTCTCACCGAGCAAGCGCGTATATAGAACGGCGAGCACCGCCCCCACCACGCCCTCGGCCACTACCGGGCCGGGGACGTGGTTGCCAGAGACCTGCGCACGTCCACTGTCCACGACTTCGCACAGCTGTTCGATCACCTGCGAACGGAGCTCGAGTACGCGCTGCCCGCCGCCCGCGGCGTGCACAACGCACAGCTGCGCCAGCAGCGGCTGCTCGTCGAAGAAGCGCAGGAGTGCCGCCAGAGCACTCCTGAGCGACTCTCGCCAGCTCTCCTCCGCGGCGTAAGCCTCGCTCGCTACGAATCGAGCCTGCCCCACAGCCCAGTCGAAGGTCGCCAGGAAGCAGTCCTCGATGTCGGTGAACAGCTCATAGAAGAGTCGTCGCGAGACACCGGCGCGCGCGATTACGCGCGCCACGGTGACCGATGACGCGCCGCGCATGGCCACCTCTTCGGCCATCGCCCCCAGGACCCTGGATCGCTGAATCTCCTCCACGTTTGACCGCGTCGCTCGACAGGCCCCCGATACGGTCGAGAAGACTCCAGATGCTCCGCGTGAGCTTGATATTACCCATGGTGAGCATCTGCCTACTGTCCAGTGATGGACAATAGGTCCTTGCGCGTGGGCCCGTGACACCCGAATCGGCTCAGAGAACTGGCTCAGAGGTGCAGCGGTCTCCGTGCAACTCCGTTTGCAGGGACCCCTCCACGCTTGTGATCGGGGCTCAGCGTGGCTAGCTTGCGCAAGTCACGACAAGGCGACCCCGGGCCGATGCCTTGTAAGCCTTTGCCCGATCAGGACGCACTCTCCGCCATGAAGCTACGCATCTTGCGAATATCGCCCGCCCGCCTACGCCACGCTGTGGCGCTGCTTGCGCTGCTCGGCGCGAGCGCGGCAGCACCTGCGCTCGCAGGCCAATCTCAAGGCGCCCTCGAAAGCGGCATCTCCTCATCCACCGCGAAAGAGAGTTCGCTCAGTGCGGCAATCCGAGCCGACTCGCATCAGATCGATGGCTTCCAAGGCAGCATCAACGACCTACAGGGACGCCTCTCAGCGCTCGAATCGAGCCTCACCGTCGAGCACGAAGTGCTCGAAAAACTGCGCTCGCAGCTGAAGGCGGCGCGCGCTCGCCTGGCGGCGCTGGTCGTGCAGCTTGCCCACGACCGGAAGGTCTTGGTCGCTCAGGTGGTGGCAGCCTACGAGTCGCCGCCGCCGAGCATCGTCACCGTGATCCTCGATGCGCATGGCTTCGGCGATCTGATCGAGCGGGTGGACGATCTCAAGGCAATCGGTCAGGAGAACGCCAACGCCACGACAGAGGTGATCAGCACGCGCGCGGCGGTGGCCAAGGAAACAAAGCGGCTGGCTGTACTCACGGCCTCCCACCAGCGCGAGACGACCGCGGTGCTGGTACAGCGCGACGAGGTGGCGCGCCTGCACCTGGCGCTCGTAAACCATCAACTCGAGTACATCCACGCACGCGACCGCAAGAGCTCAGAGCTGGGCGAACTGCGCTCGCACCGGGCAACGCTTGAAAAAGAACTTTCCTCGATCCAGATCAGCGAGTACGCCTCGCAGAACCAGTCATTCACAAGTGGCTTCACCACTGAAGGCGGCGGTCCCTCAGGCGAATTCGGCTTCTTCCAGGCGCCCGGCACCAATTACAGCGTCGGCGTGGAGCCGATCCTCGTACAGCGCTTGAACACGCTTGGCAAGGCGCTGCACATCCACTTGATCGGTATCTCTGGCTACCGCACTCCGCAGCATTCAGTCGAGGTGGGCGGCTTTGCCAACGACCCACACACACGCGGCGAAGCATCGGATACTCCCGGCGTCGAGGGCGTGCCCGAGGCAACACTCGAGAAATTCGGTCTCACGCGTCCGTTCCCCGGTCCGGCCGAGGCCGACCACATTCAGTTGCTCGGCAGTGCTCAGTAGCGTCCGTGCCAAAGGCCGGTCAAGCGCGAGCCCAACAGCCAGGTGAGCCGGTCAAGCGCGAGGAAAGGTCACCACGGCAACCCCCTCGGGCGCGCCTGTCACTGCGAGGCCTTCGGAGGCAATCGCACGCCGCCGAGGACGCTTGACCTGAATCTCGCGCGCCGCGAAGTAGGAGCCGAGCACGAATGCGAGCGAGCCCACTTGAGCGACGATGCCCTCCCAGGTTGGAAAGATTCCCAGCCACGTACTCCATGCAACCGGGATCTGGAAGGCGGTGGGCGTGGTTGGCAACCAGCCGATCGCTTGCAGGTTGTGAACGGTAGTCCCCACCATGACCGCGAGTACGAGTGCGATCAGTACGCCGGTCAGGATCAACATGCGCTTGAACGGCAGCCTGCGTTGCAGCTTGAAGGTGAGGCCTCCGACAATCAGCGTGGCGCCGAGCCCGATGCCTGCCCCGAGCGCGGTGGCGCCAGTGCCGGCGCTGGTCTGCAGCGCTTGCAGGAACAGCACGGTCTCAAGCCCCTCGCGATAAACGCTCGAGAGCCCGAGCAGAGCAAGACCCAGCACCTGACCGGAGATGAAGCCCAGCTTGTCCCAGCGCTCGACCGCCTTACGCCTGCGGTTAAACCGCGCGATCCACTCGCTCCAGTACACACGATGGAAGAACCAGTTGGTCACGAGCAAGAGCACTCCAATCGCGATAAGCCCAGTTATGGCTTGCAATTCGAGTCCTCCGTCGCCGAGCATGTGCAACATCACCTGCGCGACCAACCAGGTGACGATGGTGGCCCCCAGGCCGGCTATAGCTCCAATGAAGACCGGGCGGCGGAGATGGCGCTTGGCGCCCACGAACGAGGCGGTGAGCGCCGCAAGAATCAGGATCGCCTCCAGCCCCTCACGAAAGACAATGATCGCGCCGTTGACGACGATCGTTGTGCGGCTGATGTGGACTTCCTCGAGCACTTGTGCCGCCAAGGCCAGATTCGTGCGGGCTGCGGCTATCGCTGGTGTGAGACTAACGTCGCCGGAGCTGCCTGGGAGAAGTTCAGTCGATGAGCTGCGTTCGGTCGACGAGTTGCGGCTCGATTCGCCGAACACCAGCTCCCGCGTTATCTTGCCGTCGAGCGTCGGGTCTCCAAGTTGCAGACGAGCGCCGGGGCCACTTGCATACAAGGCGTATGCGCGCAATAGCGCGAAGCGCGCTTGCGGCTCGCGCCCTGCCAAAGCCTCGCCTTGTGCCTCGGTAAGCGCGGATTCGATCACGCCATAGCCTCGCGAGGGCAGGTGGGGCACCGGCAGGACGGCTTCGAGTTCGCGTTGCGTATGTGCACAAAGCGCGCTCACTTCAAACGCGAGCGGCCAAGGCTGGAAGCGCTGGTCGGTCGGCCGCAGCATGGTCCGCAGTCGAGTAAGCGCTTGGATCGTGCGCGTCGTGGCGAGCGGATCACGGACACTAAGCTGGCTGCGTAGTTCAAGCACACGCCGATCTAGTCCAGCCGCCAAGGCACGCACGACTACTGCGAGTTCTGTGTTGTGACCAGGCTGTGCGCTCGCGTAGCGAGCCGGCACCACGCCGAGCAGAAGATGCAGTCCCTGGGCGTCCGCGGCAAGCGCAGAGTCGGTGGCCCCACTGGATACCTGAGGTTCTGACGCATTGGCGCTGGCGGCCGCCGAGGCGCTCGCCAGCGATAGGAGGACACAGATAAAGGCCAGGCCGACCACCAGCCTCACGGCGCCCAGCGAACCGGTCTTTCGTCGCACCGCAAGAAGTTGAGTGGAGGCCTGTTGCACATCCCTACCTATCAAGTCGGACTTAGGGTACCCTAACGCTGTTTGCGCTTTCGGCGTGCCCGAGACTCGAGCATCATCTGTCTAACGATTTGGGGGTTCTTCACCTTGCGATTCGATCCTGTCGGTCGCGGCGCGCGCATACGCGCAAGCCGTCACAGAAGGCTAGGCGAGATCCTCCCATCGTCCGCCCGCCACAGGATGGCTCACATCCTTACGCCGGCATTGGTCCTGCTGGCGACCTCGCTCTGCCTGATGGCCTGCGGGAGCCAAAGCGGCACGGCCAAGCAGCTCAAGTTCACTCTCACCGACCAAGGCTGCTCGCCCGAACATGCTTCGGTGGCCGCGGGGCCCGTGACCTTCCTAGTGACCAACGGCGGCACCTCGCACACAACCGAGCTCGAGCTGCGCAGTAAAAGCGGATTCGTTCTGGGCGAGCGCGAGAATCTCGTGGCGGGCCTGTCGGGCTCATTCTCGCTCGACTTGCAGCCTGGTACTTACGTGCTCGCCTGCCCATCCACCGCCAACCTAACCTTGGGCAAGCTAACGGTGACCGGCAAGGCACACCCCGAGAGCGGGCCCTCCGAGGTCCTGCTCAAGACCGCGGTACTCCAGTACCGCACCTACGTCGAGGGACAGACCGAAGCGCTGCTAGCGGGTGTGCGCCAATTCGCCACGGCAATCGAGCAGCGCAACATGAAGAAGGCCAAGGAACTTTTCGGACCTGTGCGCAGCCACTACGAGGCGATCGAGCCCGTCGCCGGTAGCTTCCCGGGCCTTGACTCGGATATCGATGCACGCATCGACGCACCTACGGTCAACGGCAACACCGCGAAGTGGTTCGGCTTCCATCACATCGAGCAGCTCATGTGGGCGAAGAACACGCTGCATGGTGCCACACCGCTCGCGAATCGCCTACTAAGCGACGTGCAGCGGCTCAACCAGCAGGTGCCGAGCCTGCCACTCGCTCCGGAGCAGCTGATCAACGGCTCGGTCGAACTACTCAATGAGATCACCAACGTCAAGATTTCCGGAGAAGAGGATCGCTACTCGCACACGGATCTCTCGGACTTCCAAGCCAATCTGCTGGGCGCCCGCAAGGCCTTCGAATACGTGCGTCCCACGTTGGAACGCACTGGCAGCGCCACGCTGGCAAGCAACATCGCGGGACAGCTAAGCGCGGTCCAAACCGAGTTGAACGCCTACCGGCGCAAAACGCCGCTTGGGTTTGCTCTCTACGGCGCCTCGACCCAAGCGGACAAGCAGAAAATCGCCCAACAGGTCGGCAACGCGGCGCAGGATCTTTCAGAAGTGGCGCTCAAGATCACCGAAGGCAAGTAGTCCGAAGCCAGTCGCCACGGAGTTATTCAGCGTGGCCCTACCGAAGGGCAACCAGCCGTAGGGCATTGTCGCGAAGCGTGGCGGGCGCTCCCGCCGGCCCGCTTCGCGATTCAAGCGCCAAGTACCACCGGGGCGCCGTAGGCAGCGAGAGCCTGCGGCAATGCCACCGTGCCGTCCTCGCGCTGTCCGTTCTCCAAGAGCGCGATGATCGTGCGTCCCACAGCCACGGCCGTGCCGTTGAGCGTATGCAACGTTTGCACGCGCTTGTCGCGGCGCAAGCGAATGTTCAGACGACGGGCCTGGTAATCGGTCGTGTTGGAGCAGGAGGTCAGCTCGCGATAACGACCTTGACTTGGCAACCATGCCTCGCAGTCGAACTTCTTGGCGGCCGAGTTACCGAGATCGTTGACCGCAATATTGACGACCCGGTAGGGCAACTCGAGGTCCGTGAGTATCTCCTCCTCGATCGCGAGAATGCGTTCGTGCTCCTCCGTTGAGGCCTCTGGCTCAACGAAGCTGAACATCTCAACCTTGTCGAACTGGTGCACGCGAAAGATGCCGCGCGTATCCTTTCCGGCCGCACCTGCCTCGCGTCGAAAGCAAGGCGAGAAGCCCGCGTAGCGCAAGGGCAGGCGCTCGGCCGCAAGGATCTCATCGTCGTGCAAGGAGGCCAGTGCCACCTCGGAGGTGCCGACCAGATACAAGTCATCGTCGGCGAGGCGATAGATCTGCTGCTCGGTGTCGGGCAGGAAGCCCGTTCCGTACAGCGCGCGCTCACGCACAAGCACCGGGGGAATCACTGGCTCGAAGCCGTGGCTGCGTAGCTTCTCGAGGGCGAAGCGCACGAGCGCCAACTCCACCATCACGAGATCCCCCTTCAGATAGGCAAAGCGCGCACCCGACAGTTGAGCCGCGTGGTCCATGTCGATCATCGAGCCGGCCAGTTCGAGGTGGTCGCGCACGCCGTCGCTGCCAACGCGCGGTTGGCCCACGAGCTTGACGAGCTCGTCTTCGGGACCGGGAGCGGCGGTTGGATCGGGCAGGTTCGGCAATGGTGCAAGCGTTGCCCGCAAGCGCTCTTCGATCTCCGCGAGCTCACGGCTCTGCTCCTTCTCCGCTCCGGCCAGCTCGCGCTGCTGGGCGATCGCCTCGCTCGCATCCTCGCCTGCGCGCTTGGCTTGCGCGATTGCATTCGCTGCCGCGTTGCGTGAGGCGCGCAGCTCCTCCAAGCGCGGGATCAACACCCGGCGCTCGCTATCGAGCTCCAGCACCGCGTCAAGACCGGCAGACACGTCCTCCCCGCGACGAGCCAACTCGGCGCGTACGCGCTCGGGCTCGTCCCTGATCAGCTTGAGGTCCAGCATGCTCCGGGAGCCTACCCGTACCCGCCGAGCCCGCCTATTTGGTGGAGAGCGTGATGTTGACGGCAGGCACGTGCTGGGCCTGCTTTCCGGAGTAGGCCGCTAGGAAAGCGGCAATATCCTTGGCGTCGTCGCCGACGACGAGGTTCTCAGGCATGATCGCGCCGGAGAAGCCGCCGTTGCGGATCGCATAGAGAACCTGGGCTTCGTTCTCCTTGCGGATGTTGAAGTTCGGCCCGTTGGTCTTCACGCGGTCCTTGATCGACGTGGCCGAGCCCTCAGCGCCAACGGCCGCGAGCGTGTGACAGCCAGAGCAGTGATCGCGGAACAGGACAGCCCCGCGGTAGTAAGGGCTCGACTTGGATACCGAGATGCCCTGCGAACCGCAGGCCGAGATCCCACCGGCGGCGGCGAGCAGCGTGGTTGCTGCGGCGAGCATCTTCAAAGGCAGCCTCATGCGCGCCGGAATATATCGGTTGGCCTTGCGCCGGAGGGCACGACGGTCATTTTGGGCTTCAAAACCCATGAGCGGTTTCGGCCGCTCGCAGCGCAAGGAACACGACGACAAGGGCAGACAAGGTCATCACGCCCATCTCCCGGCGTACGATCAGGGCAACTATCTCGTGCTGCTCGTCCTCGGGCAGCTCGCCGACCGCTTGCGCGTCGGGCAGCTCGCGCTGGTCGAGGATCGTTTGCGCGGAGGCAACCCTCAGCTGCTCGGCTACGAACCCGATCGCAAGCGGCAACAGCGCATATAGGTAGAAAAGCTGGTCGGTCGAGGTGTGTCCGGCGGCGGCGAGCACTCCTACCGCGACCGCATAGACGATCGCTCCGATCTGAGCGACGCGCAGCATGACCCAGAAGCCGCGACTGCCCTGGAAGCGATACCAGCGCCATCCCCCGAGCGCTCCGGGGATCCCGTTCAGCGCCGCCAGCGCGACAGCGCTCCACACGACCGCTTCGGTCATCTCACCGCGGCGATCGACACTGCGAATCCACCTTGCTCTCCGCCCATCGGCAGGGAGAAGCAAACCTCTGGCATCGAGGCAATCGTCACTATGTAACAGTCTGTCACAAGCGGTGATATAACAGCCCCCCGTGCTGCGCAGTTATCTCCCCGCGATTGTGTTTCTCATCCTCGGCGGCTCCGTGGGTGGCATCTTCGCCGTGCTCAACACGGTGGTCGGCCCACGTCGGCACGCAGAGCACAAGCAGGATCCCTACGAGTGCGGGCTGCCCTCCGAGGTCAAGCGCGGGATGCGCTTCGGAATCAGCTTCTACCTGATCGCGATGCTGTTCATATTGTTCGATATCGAGGTCGTCTTTCTCTACCCGATTGCGGTGCAGCTCAAGGCGTACGGCGGCTATGCGCTCGCCGAGACGGTCACGTTCATCGTGCTTCTGACTGTGGCCTTCGTTTACGTGTGGCGCAGGGGAGCACTCGAGTGGAGGTAAAGCGCGAGCGCGTCGGCGACGGCCCTCGCAGGTCCTCGATCGGCGCAGAGGCGGCTGCGGGTGACCCGGTCGACCCAGGATTGCTGCGGGTCAAACAGCACGACGCGCAGGAGCTGTTGCGCGGCGCCGAGCTGCTTGGCCCGACGGCTCCCGCAAGCATGGATGGCGAGGAGCTGGAACGCTACGTACACGAACGTGTGCTCACCACGACGCTTGACAAGGCGGTGGCGTGGGGGCGCTCGAACTCGTTCTTCCCGCTCGCTTTCGGGCTCGCCTGCTGCGCGATGGAGCAGTTCCAGACCGCCGGCCCGCGCATGGACATCGCACGCTTCGGCTTCGAGGCGTTCCGGGCATCCCCGCGTCAGGCCGACCTGATCATCCTGGCGGGCAGGGTCTCGATCAAGATGGCGCCGATCATCCGCCGTCTGTACGACCAGATGCTCGAGCCCAAGTGGGCGATCTCGATGGGCGCGTGCTGCAGCTCGATGGGTGTGTTCAACAACTATGCGCTCGTGCCCGCCGACAAGTTCCTGCCGATCGACGTGCACGTGCCCGGCTGCCCACCGCGCCCGGAGGGCCTGATGCACGGCATCCTCAAGCTGCGCAAGCTGGTCCAGGAGGATCCCGACGCTGGCTGGCGCGAGCGCTACGGAGCCCAGGGCACCGAGGAGATCCTCCCCGGTGCCTGACGCCACAGGGCTGGAGCTGCTCGCCAAGGAGCTGCGCGAGAGCGACGATGTGGGCACGGAGGCGATCCTCGGAACGCTTTACTTCCGGGGCCGGGCGACGCTCGAAGTCATGCCGGAGCGCATCCGCGCTGTGCTCGCCCACTTGCGTGAGCGGGGCTACGCATCGATGATGAGTGTGCACGGCGTCGACTACTACCCGCATGAGCCACGCCTCGGGGTGCACTACGAGCTGCTTGACATGAGCGAGGTCGACCGCGTGACGGTCGTGCTGCGTGTCCCGACCGACCGGCCTGAGGTGGACTCGGTCACACCGGACGGCGAGGACGGAAAGGGTTGGCCCACAGCCGATCATCAAGAGCGCGAGGTGTATGACATGTTCGGAGTCGCCTTCCGCGGCCATCCCGACATGCGACGCATCCTGATGCCCGAGGACTACGAGGGGCATCCTCAGCGCCGCGACTTCCCCGTCGGCGGCGAACCGGTGATCTTCACGTACAACGAAGATCAGTCGCACGGTGTGACGCGATGACGGTCACCGACAAGCAGATGTCCGAGTATCGCCGCCGCGAGGAGAGCATCACGCTCTCGGTGGTGGGCGAGCAACCGGCCGAGGAGTCCCACGAAGAGCTGCTGACGCTCAACTTCGGCCCGCATCACCCAGCCACACACGGCGTGCTGCGCCTGCTCGTGACACTCCAGGGCGAGGTGGTGCGCTCGATCAAGCCCGTGATCGGGTACGTGCACACGGGGATCGAAAAGACCGCCGAGGACAAGGCTTACTGGAAGGTGATCCCGGTGGTCGAGCGGATGGACTACCTCTCCTACTACTTCAATGCGATGGCCTTTTGCGGTGCTGTGGAGACCTTGGCCGAGGTGGAGGTCCCCAAGCGCGCGCAGTACCTGCGCGTGATCCATCTCGAGCTCAACCGCATCGCCTCGCACCTGATTTGGCTCGGCACGAGCGCCCTGGATCTCGGCGCGGTCTCGATCTTCCTCTACTGCCTGCGCGAGCGCGAGCTGATCCTCGATCTGTTCGAGATGTCCTCCGGGGCGCGCATGCACACGCGCTACTTCCAGGTTGGCGGCGTGATGGAGGACATCCCCGTCGGCTTCGCGGAGAAGGTACGCGAGTTCACGAAGGTAATGCCTGTGCGAGCCGACCAGTACGGCGCCATCCTGAACGCCAACCAGATCGTGCTGCAGCGCCTGCGCGGCACCTGCCCACTCGACGCCGACACACTGCTGGGCCTCGGCGTCACCGGCCCGCTGCTGCGCGCCGCCGGCAACCCGTGGGACCTTCGCAAGGCGGCCCCATACAGCTCCTATGACGACTTCGACTTCAAGATCCCGGTAGGCACCGTCGGCGACAACTACGACCGCTTCGCCGTGCGGGTCGCCGAAATCTACGAGTCGGTGAAGATCATCGACCAGGCGCTCGACGGTCTGCCCGAGGGCCCGCACATCACGACTGACCGCAAGATCGCGCTACCCCCGCGCCACGAGCTGGCAACTTCGATGGAGGCATTGATCCACCATTTCAAGCTCGTCACCGAGGGTTTTAGGGTGCCACCGGGCGAGGTCTACTATCCGATCGAGAGCCCACGCGGTGAGCTGGCCTGCTTCGTGCGCTCCGACGGCTCCTCAAAGCCCGCGCGCGTGCACATGCGTGATCCCTCTTTCGTGAACTTGCAAGCGCTGTCGCACATGGCGGAGGGCTCCTACATCGCCGACATGATCGCCACTTTGGCGATGCTCGATCCGATATTGGGCGGCATCGATCGATGAGTCGACTTGTGGCAATTCACACGAAACTTGGCCTTCATAGGCCCATCGAAAACGGGGGCCCTACGCACGCGCGCGTCAAGAAGGCCCTCTTCGCGTGCGCGCGCGTGGGACGACTCAAATGAACGACACAACCCCCTCAGTCGCAGTCTCCCCAGAGCTACGCGCGGAGATTGAGACGCACATGGCCCTGTACCCCGACTCCCGCTCGGCCGCGCTGCCCGCGCTCGAGGCAGCTCAGCGTGTACATGGCTGGTGCTCGCCTGAGGCGATCGAGCAGACAGCGGAGGTAATGGGTGTCACGCCCGCCTATCTCGCGGCGGTGGCAACCTTTTACGACATGCTCGAGACCGAGCCGGTCGGGCGTCACTCGATCTACGTCTGCACAAACATCTCCTGCTCGCTGCGTGGCGCCGACGCTCTCCACGCGGCCGTCAGCGAGGCGGCGGGAGACGATCCGGAGTTCAACGTACGCTCGTTCGAGTGTCTCGGCGCCTGCGACATCGCGCCAATGGCGTCTGTCGACGGCG
This sequence comes from uncultured Solirubrobacterales bacterium, assembly GCA_963731565.1. GTDB lineage: Bacteria > Actinomycetota > Thermoleophilia > Solirubrobacterales > Solirubrobacteraceae > Palsa-744. The sequence continues at coordinate 1,333,187 of CAVSWG010000001.1, read as the reverse complement.
TGTTTGTAGGGCCGCTCGCGCTCGACGACGTGCCCCGGATGCTCGACGACGTGCGCACCGGCCGGCCGGTGCTGCCCGACAAGCAGCTCGCTAGGCGGCTTGTGGCAGACCCGAACGCCAACTCGCAGGAGTTCCCGGCGCACCCCGTCGAGTCCCATGGCAGTGTCACCAGCCGGGGCCAACACGGCCAAGGGCGCGTGGCATGAGCGAGGCGCTCCTCTTCAAGGACATCGACGAGCCCGGTTTGAGCACGCTCGAGGTCTACGCCAAGCGTGGTGGCTACGAGTCGCTGCGCAAGGCGCTCGCGAGCAGCCCCGAGGATGTGCTCGCACAACTCGAAGCCTCTGGCCTGCGTGGCCGCGGCGGAGCCGGTTTCGCGATGGGCAAGAAGGTCTCGTTCCTGCCGAAGGGATCGATCGACAAGTACCTCGTGTGCAACGCGGACGAGTCAGAGCCGGGCACGTTCAAGGACCGCGAACTGATGCAGAAGTCCCCGCACATGCTGATCGAGGGGATCGTGATCGCCTCCTACGCCGCGGGGGCCAACCGCTCGTTCATCTACATCAGAGGCGAGTACGTGCACCAGGCCGACGTGCTCGACGCCGCGCTCGCCGAAGCGCGCGCGGCCGGCTACGTGGGTGAAGACATCCTTGGCTCTGGACATTCGCTCTCACTCGTGGTGCATCGCGGCGCGGGCGCCTACATCTGCGGCGAGGAGACCGGGCTACTGGACTCGCTGGAAGGAAAGCGCGGCAACCCGCGCCTGAAGCCGCCATTCCCAGCCAACCAAGGCCTCTATCAAGGGCCAACCTTGATCAACAACGTCGAGACGCTCGCCACGGTCCCCACGATCATCAAAATGGGTGGCGAGGGGTACGCGAAGCTCGGCACCGAGACCTCCAAAGGCACAAAGCTCGTATCCGTCTCCGGCCACGTACAGCGTCCAGGTAACTACGAGATCGAGCTAGGCACTTCCTCGCGCGAGATCATCTATGGGCTCGCCGGTGGCCCGCCGGAGGGGCGCGAGGTCAAGTGCTGGTTCCCGGGGGGCTCATCCTCACCGGTCCTGAAGAAGGAGGATCTCGACCTCCCGTACGACTTCGACTCGATGGCCAAGGCCGGTTCGATGCTCGGCTCGGGCGCGATCATCGTCGTGGACGACTCCACCCCGATCCTCGACGTGGCCCTGAAGGTCGCGAAGTTCTACAGGCACGAGTCCTGCGGCAAGTGCACCCCATGCAGGGAGGGCACCAACTGGACCGTGAAGATGCTCGAACGCATCGACGATGGCACGGCCACGCCGATGGACATCGAGATCATGGCCTCCGTCCAGGAGCACATCATCGGCAACTGCCTATGCGTGCTCGGCGACGCGATGGCGATGCCGATCGGCTCTCTGATCGCCAAGTTCCGTGAGGAGTTCGAAGCGCACATCGAAGAGGCTCGCGCACGCAACGGCCTGGGTGCTGCCACGCCCGAGGCTCTCACCGTGGGGGAAATCGCCCATGCCTAGACCAGAGTCGCGCACCATCAAATTCACGATCGACGGCCGCGAAGTGCAAGCACCCGAAAACGCGATGCTCGTCGACGCGGCAAAGCTTGGCGACGTTGAGATCCCGGTGTTTTGCTACGAGCCCAAGCTCGGCAACCCCGTCGGCGCCTGCCGCATGTGCCTGGTCGAAGTGGAGGGCATCCCCAAGTTGCAGACGGGCTGCTCGACCCCGGTGAAGGACGGGATGGTGGTGCACACCCAGTCCGAGCGCGTCAAGACCGCCCAGCAGGCGGTTGTGGAGTTCCTGCTCGTCAACCATCCTTTGGACTGCCCCGTGTGCGACAAGGGCGGCGAGTGCCCTCTGCAGGACATCACCTTCGGATGGGGCTCGGGTAAGTCGCGCTTTGTGGAGCCCAAGCGCCACTTCGTCAAGCCCTTGGAGCTCTCGCCGACGATCGCGATCGACAGGGAGCGCTGCATCCTTTGCTACCGCTGCGTGCGATTCAGCCAGGAGATCTCCGAGGACTACCAGCTCGTGCTGCTCGAGCGCGGCGCTCATTCCTACGTATCCACGTTCGATGGCAACCCCTACGTGGCCCCGTTCAGCGGCAACATCGTCGAGCTGTGCCCCGTCGGCGCCTTGACCTCGCGCAACTACCGCTTCAGGGCAAGGCCATGGGACGTGGAGGACGCCGGCTCGGTGTGCACCCTGTGTCCGGCCCAGTGCAACGTAACGCTGACCGTGCGCGACGAGCGTGTGCTCAGGGTCCTGGCGCGCGACAATCCCGAGGTCGATGACGGTTGGCTGTGTGACAGGGGCCGTTTCGCTTACCCCAAGCTCGGCGAAGACCGCGTGACCGAGCCCCTGATTCGCGACGGCGGAGAGTTGCGGCCCGTCTCGTGGGAGCGAGCCTTGGAAGATGCCGCCTCCCGTTTGCAGCGTGCGGGCTCAGCGACTGGCGCGATCGCCGGCGGTGGAGCCATCAACGAGGAGGGCTTCTTGCTTGGGCGTCTGCTGCGTGAGGGACTGGGCTCGCCGCACATCGATTCGAGGGTCGCGGGCAGCTTGCCGTTGGAGTTGCACCGGGCGCTCGCCGAGCCGGCGCTGCAAGCGAAGGTCTCAGACCTGGAGTTCGCTCATGCCGTGCTCGTGCTCGAGTGCAACCCGATCGAGGACGCGCCGATCATGGACCTGCGCCTGCGCAAGGGTGTGCGCCGGCATGGCATGAAGCTCATACACGCGCGCGCAAATCACCTGCTCGAGGAGACATCTGCACGCGAGCTCGCACAGCAGCTCAAAGAGGCCGGCGAGGAGATCGTGATGCTATGGGGCGAGCGCCTCGCGGCCGGCCCGGAGGGAGAGCGCGCAGTCAGGGCCCTACTCGACCTCGCGGGAACGCTGGGCATCGCCGAGACCGACGGTGCAGGGCTGCTTGAAATCCCCGCGCAGGCCAACGGACGCGGCTTGCGCGAGGCTGGTGTCCTGCCGAACGCCGGCCCTGGTCTCAGCCAGCTCGAGACGGATGGCCGCGACGCGCATGCGATCGCCGAGGGTTTGGTCGCCGGCGAGCTGAGCTGCCTGTACCTGCTCGGCGCAGACCCGCTGGGTGGAGCTTCCGAGCAGGACCGCCCCCTGTGGGAGCAGGCGCTTGAGAATGCGACGACGGTCGTGAGCCACGCGAGCTTCCTAACCGGAGCGCTGCGCGAGCACGCGGACATTGTCTTCCCCGCCGGCGCCTACCCCGAGAAGGAGGGGACGATCGTGCATCCCGACGGACGCATCCAACGCTTGCGAGCAGCTGCCCGCCATCCCGGCGAAAGCCGCGCGGAGTGGCGGATACTTGCTGACCTGGCTCAGCGCGTGGGCCTTGACCTTGATGTGCTGAGCGGGCCGATGGCCTCCCAGCAACTGTTTGAGGCGGTGCCCCAGTACGAGGGCCTCACGCTCGAGGAGATCGGCGGCAAGGGCGTGCGCTCCCAGGAGCGTGAAGTGGCGGCAGCGTCGTGATGTCCACATTGACGCCATGGGACAATGCGGTCACGAGGCACGCTGAGCAGGCGAGGGCCCGGCCATGACGACACTCGCCATCGTCGGCTACTACGAAGCGTGGTGGATCCAGATCATCAAGGCGATCGTGATCTTCGCGGTCGGCTTGCAGCTAGTGCCGGTCGTACTGCTGGCCGAGCGCAAGCTCTTGGGGCGCATGCAGGCACGCTATGGCCCCAACAGGGTCGGCCCCTTTGGTGCGCTGCAGCCACTCGCCGACATCGTGAAGCTGCTCACCAAGGAGCAATTCAGGCCCAGTACCTCGACCGGCTTCCTGTTCGCGCTGGCTCCCGTCATCTCGATCGTGACCGCCGTGGCGGCGTTCGCGATCATCCCCTTCGGCAACGTGCAGAACATCTTCGGCACGCCCGTGGGGCTGTATGGCATCGACGTGTCGATCGGCCCGCTCTATCTGTTCGCGTTCGGGGCGGTCGCTTTCTACGGGATCATGCTGGGCGGGTGGTCATCTGGCTCGAAGTACTCGTTCCTCGGTGCGATGAGAGGAGCAGCCCAGCTGATCTCCTACGAGGTCTCCCAAGGGCTCGCACTCGTCGGCGTGATCTTTACCGCCGGCACGCTGTCATTGACCGGGATCGTCGAAGCGCAGCAAGGCATGTGGTACGTGGTGCCGCAGTTCTTCGGCTTCCTTGTGTTCCTCGTGGCGGGCTTCGCCGAGACCAATCGCGCGCCATTCGACCTGACCGAGGCCGACGCGGAGCTCGTGGGCGGCTACAACACCGAGTACGGCGGTGGGCGCTTCGCCTCCTACTACTTTGCCGAGTACCTCAACGTGCTTGTCGTCTCGGGCATCGTCACGACCGTGTTCCTCGGCGGGTGGCTATTGCCGTTCGGCATCCACCCTCCCGGCTGGGTCGACCCGTTCGTGGTGCTCTTCAAGATGGGCTTGATGACGTTCCTGTTCATCTGGGTCAGGGCCACCTTGCCACGCCTGCGCTACGACCAGCTGATGAGCTTCGGCTGGAAGATCCTCCTGCCGCTGGCGACCTTGAACGCCTTGGTGACCGCGGTGCTCGTGGTGGTTACGCACTGATGAAACACATGCCACACCCACCCTTCGCCTCCTTGCGGAGGAAGCCATGAGCTGGACACCCGGAGACGACGTGATCGAGGTCATGCGCACGCCTGCACCGGGTGCCGCACGCGGCACGTATCGCGCATTCGGCGAAACGCTGCGCGGCATGAAGACCACGTTCGGGCGGATGCTCGAAAAGCCGGTCACGATCGAGTACCCGGAGCAGAAGACGCCCGTGTACCCGCGCTTTCGCGGCAGGCACAAGCTGCACCGTTTCGAGGATTCAGACCCCACCCACCCCAGCCTCGAGAAGTGCGTCGGATGCTCGCTGTGTGCGGCAGCCTGCCCCGCCGACTGCATCAGGGTGGTGGCGGCCGAGAACACGCCCGAGCATCGTGTGTCGGCCGGCGAGCGTTATGCGGCGGTGTACGAGATCAACCTGTCGCGGTGCATCTTCTGCGGCTACTGCGAGGTTGCTTGCCCATTTGACGCGATCACGATGGGCCATGACTACGAGATGTCCGACTACACGCGCAGCGACCTGATCTTCACCAAGGAGATGCTGCTCGCTGAGCCCTTGGAGCGCACCCCCTTGCGCCGGGAGGGCGAGTGAGTTCGATCCTGTTCTTCATCGCCGCGATCGGCGTGATCGCCGGCGCCATCGGCGTGGTGACGCTCAGCAACCCCTTCTACAGCGTGCTCGCGCTCGTCGGGCACCTACTGTCGCTGGCCGTGCTGTTCCTGCTCTTGCGTGCCGAATTCGTGGCGGCCGCACAGGTGGTCGTGTACGCCGGCGCGGTGATGGTTCTGTACGTGTTTGTCGTGGCGTACGTGGGCGATGAGGAGCAGTTGTTGAATGGCGGGCTCACGCGGCGTGCACGCGCACGTAGCGCCGACGGGCGCAAGCTGAGTGGAGCCCTTTTCGCGGGTGCCTTGCTCGTGGAGTTGTTGATTGCGCTGCTTGGCAGCGGCTTGAAGGCAGTAGAAGGCGACGGCGCTCCATATGCACCTGGGCCGCGTACGTTCGGCACCCCGGCCTACATCGGCAACCTGCTGCTGACGCGCTTCCTGCTCGTGTTCGAGGCGGCGTCGTTCCTGCTGCTGATCGCGGCCGTCGGCGGCGTCGTGCTGGCACGCCGCCGTGGCGGCCTCGACGAGGACGAGGACGACCGTGACCGGCTCACGCCGCTCGACATCCTGCGCCCACGCGGGACCGGCACGATGGTCGAGGGCGTGGAAGGCCTCGCCCTAGCGCACGCGCGCGGGGCTGGCGATTTCGACGACGATCACCCCAACGGCCCCCGCGGCGTCGGTCAAGCCACCTCTCAGGGCGGCACAGACGGGGGCGGCTGGTGAGCATCGCCTGGTATCTCGCCGTCTCGGCGATCGTCTTCTGCACGGGCGCGTTCGGCGTGATGACGCGCCGCAACCCACTGGTCGTGCTCCTGTGCCTGGAGCTGATGCTGAACGGCGCCAACCTATCCCTGATCGCCTTCTCGCGCATGTGGGGCAACGGCGACGGGCAAGTCCTCGCGATTATCGTGATGACGGTCGCCGCCTGCGAGGTGTGCATCGGACTCGGCATGATCGTCGCGATTCACCGCCGGCGTCTGCCCATAGACGTCGATGAGTTGAGGGAGCTTCAGGGATGACCACCACGTACGGCTGGCTCGTCTTGGCGTTCCCGCTGCTCGGCACGCTAATCATCGGCGCCGGGTACCGCAAGTTGCCAGGCCGTACCGCCGGCTGGATCGGCACGGCCGCGATCGGCCTCGCTTTCCTTGCGGCGGTGGCAACGCTCATCTCACTGCAAGGCCACACATCCGATCACCGCCAACTCGTGTCGTCACTGTGGAACTACGCCTCCACGGTGGGGATCGACGCACAGATGTCGATCCTGGTCGACCCCCTGTCCGTGTTCATGATCCTGGTCGTCACCGGGATCTCGACGACGATCCACCTGTATTCGATCTCCTACCTGGACGAAGACAAAGGCTTTGCGCGCTACTTCGCCTACCTCAACTTCTTCGTCCTCTCGATGCTCCTGCTCGTGCTGGCGGGCAACTTCCTGCTCTTGATCGTGGGCTGGGCGTTCGTGGGCGCAGCCTCCTATCTGCTGATCTCCTTCTGGTACCGGCGCACGACGGCCACCACGGCCGGGATCAAGGCGTTCGTGATCAATGTGGTCGGCGACGTGGGCTTGGTCTTGGGCACTTATTTCCTGTTCAAGCACACAGGCACGCTCGACTTCCTCAAGGCCTTCAAGGCTGCCCCGAACGTGTTCACCAGTGGCGAAGGGGACGTCACCGTCGGCTGCTTGCTGCTGCTCGTCGGCGCGTTCGCCAAGTCAGCTCAGATCCCGCTGCACACATGGCTGCCCGACGCGATGGAGGGTCCCACCCCTGTCTCCGCGCTGATCCACGCCGCCACGATGGTCACTGCCGGCGTGTACCTGATCGCAAGGATGCACCCCTTCTTCGAACTGGCCCCCGCTGCGCAGGACGTGGGCGCGGTGATCGGCTGCGCGACGCTCGTGATCGCAGCGACGATCGCGATCACCCAGACAGACATCAAGCGGGTGATTGCCTACTCGACGATGTCCCAGGTCGGCTACATGATCATGGGCGTCTCCGTCGGTGCATATGCGGCCGGGATGTTCCACTTGATGACCCATGCCTTCTTCAAGGCGCTTCTGTTCATGGGCGCGGGCTCGATCATCGGCGCAATGGCCGGCGAGCAGTCACTGGACAAGATGAAAGGCTTCAAGAAGGCGATGCCTTTCACGTTCGCCTGCTTCGTAATCGGCGGCCTTGCCCTATCGGGCATTCCTCCCTTCTCGGGCTTCTTCTCAAAGGACGAGATCCTGCTCGTGACAGGCGAGCGCGGCGGCTGGCACTGGGCCTTGTACGTGTTCGGGTACCTCGGCGCGTTCATGACGGCTATCTACACCTTCCGCATGATCTTCAGGGCCTTCTATGGCGATCCCGTCGAGCAGGCCAAGGAGCTTGAAGGCGGGCACCTGCACCATGCCGCCGAGCCGACCAACCCCGCGACCGGCGAAGTCGAGGACACCGACGTGGGCTTCCCCGGTCCCCATCACGCGATCGCCGAGCGTGCCCTGCCGATGAAGGTCGCCATGAGCATCCTCGCGATCGGCGCGGTCGGCGCCGGGCTCGTGCAGATCCCGGAAGTGGACGACGTGGTCACCAAGTTCTTGGAACCAAGTTTCGCCGGCTCGACGCTGTACACGGTGCACACACGCGACGGACTGTTGTGGTTCGGCTTGATCCTCGGCACGGTGCTCGGCTTGAGCGGCATCGCGATCGCTTACCGCATCTGGGTCAAGCAGCCCTCGATCGCCGTGACCGCGCGTGCCCGCTTCAAGCCCTTGTACACCCTGTTCGTGAACAAGTGGTACTTCGACGAGCTGATCGACGCGCTCATCGTCAAGCCGACAGCCGCGGCAGGACGCTTTGCGAACACAACCTTTGAGCGCGTATTCGTCGATGGCGCGATTGTCGGCGGTGCCACCTCGCTCGTGCGCGCCGGCTCGGCCTCGGTGAGGGCCATACAGACCGGCCTACTGCGCTATTACGCCGCCCTCGTGGTGCTTGGCGTGGCGGCGCTTGGCCTCTATTTCCTGTTGCAGACATGACCCGCCTGACCTCAAACTTCCCAAGCTTGCGCTCTGGGCAGCGACCGCACGAAGCCTTTCCCCTCCCCTCCTAGATGCCACCGCTCTCAATCATCATCTGGCTTCCTGCCTTGTGCGGGCTGCTTGGGGCGTTGCTTCCAGCGGGCTCATCCGCGGGCCGCAAGTGGAGCCTGCCCGGAGTGCTCGCGCTCGTTGGCACGCTCGGAGCCCTGGGCCTGGCGATCGCCTACATCGTCCAGTACGGGCCAGGCTCACATGGGCTGAAGGACGTGACCGACGTCGTGTGGATATCGGAACTGGGGATCCATTACAAGCTCGGTGTTAGTGGCCTGAACGTGCTGCTCGTAGGCCTCACCACGCTGCTGTTCTTCGCTGCGGTGCTTGCGTCGAACCTGCGCTCCGCTTCTCGACACGACGGCGACGCAGCCCTTGGGGCTGCGTCGGGTTCGGGGGGGCCCGATCGCCCGAAGCTCTTCTACTTCCACTTCATGCTGGCCGAGTCAGCGGTTCTCGGGGCCTTCCTCGCCCAGGACCTGGCGCTGTTCGTGGCGTTCTTCGATCTGATGCTGATTCCCTTCTACTTCCTGATCGGCGGTTGGGGCACAGGGCCAGATCGCGTAAAAGCAACGATCAAGCTCGTCATCTACACACTCGTCGGCTCACTGTTGATGCTTGCCGCGGCGATCGCTACCGGCGTGCTGGCAGGCGAGCAGAACGGCGGGCACATCACGTTCGTGCTCTCCGAACTACAGGCGCTGCCGCTGAGCAGGGGCTCACAGGAGTGGATCTTCCTGTTCTTCGCCGCGGCCTTCCTCGTGAAGATGCCGGCGTTCCCGCTGCACGGCTGGATGCCAGACGGCTACAGGGCGATGCCGATCGAGGTGTTGATGGTGTTCAGCGGCGTGCTCTCCAAGGTGGGCGCCTATGGCTTCCTGGCGATCGTGCTGCCACTGTTCCCGCAAGCCGCGGCGCACTTCCAGACCTTGATGCTCGTGATCGCCTTGCTCTCGATCCTGTACGGCTCAGCGATGGCGTTCACGCAGACTCATGCACGCCTGATCGCCGGATACTCATCCGTGGCCCAGCTTGGCTTCATCGCGCTCGGGATCTTCGCCCTGAACCCACAAGGGGCCCAAGGGGCCCTGCTTCAGATGGTCAACCACGGGTTGGTTGTGGCACCGGTGTTCTTCATCATCGCCCTCTTGGCCGCGCGGGCCGGCGGCTCAGAGGACATTCGCGAGATGGGCGGCATCGCGTTCAGAGCCCCCTTGCTTGCCACCGTGTTCCTCGTGGTCGCCCTGGCGACGTTGGCGATCCCCGGTTCGGCCAACTTCGTGGGCGAGTTCCTGATCCTGCTGGGCGTCTTCAAAGCGAAGCTCGCGATCGCCGTGATCGCGTTCGCCGGCGTGGTGATGGCAAGCGTGTATGCCTTGCGGCTGTTCATCCGCGCGATGCATAATCGCGTCGGCCCCGGCGTGAAATCGCGCGAGCTGACGCGCATGGACGCGCTGGTGCTCGTGCCGCTGCTCGCGGTGATCATGTTCCTGGCGCTCTACCCGCAAGGGGCGCTCAAGCGCTCTGAAGGCTCGGCCACGACTTCGGTGGCGGCAGCGCATTCCGCACTCTCGTCGGCGAGCGCAGCTCCTGTCGCATCGAACGAAGTGAGCACCGTGCAATCAGGCGAAGGGACCGGTCAGTGAACACGCTGCTGGCCACCGCCCACCTGAAAGGCCCGCATGTGGACTTCGCGGCGCTGTCGCCGCTGATCGCCCTGTTCGGCGGGGCGATCGTGGTCTTGCTCGTCGGCCTACTCGGCTCACGCACGGTACGCGAGCAAGTGGTGCCAACACTTGCGCTCGGGGCGCTCGGAGCGGCCTTGGGCCTGACCATCTGGCGCTGGAACACACCCGAGTCGATCGTCTCCGGGGCATTGCGAATCGACCGCCTGTCGCTCACGATCAACCTGATCTTGGTTGCCGGGGGCATGGCCACGGTGCTGCTCGCCTGGCGCTCGAAGGCGGCGAAGGAAGCGGCGCACGGAGAGCTGCACGCGATGTTGTTGACCACGATTGGCGGCATGGCTCTGCTTGCGGCGGCACAGAACACGGTGGCCTTGTTCCTCGGCCTGGAGCTCCTGTCGATCCCCCTGTACGTGCTGTGCGCGACCGAAATGCGCAACGAGCACTCACTCGAGGCGGGGCTGAAGTATCTGATCGTGGGCTCTGTGGGGTCGGCCACGTTGCTGTACGGGATCGCACTGTTGTACGGCGCCACCGGCGCGACCGACTTCGGGGCGATCGCAAACGCCATCTCGGGCAGTGGCCTGGCGAGCAACGCGATGCTGCTCACCGGGATCGCCTTGTGCGTGGCGGGACTTGCCTTCAAGGCCTCGGTAGCGCCTTTTCACCAGTGGACGCCAGACGTGTACGAGGGCGCACCGACGCCGATCACAGCCTTCATGGCGGTGGCGACGAAGGTTGCGGCACTAGGCGTCTTGCTGCGCCTATTCGACGTGGCCCTGATCGAAGCCCACGGCAGCTGGGGACCGGCGTTGGCGGCACTCGCCACAATCACGATCCTGGTGGGCAACGTGGGGGCGCTCGGGCAGTCCTCGCTGAAGCGCATGCTCGCCTACTCATCGGTAGCCCAAGCCGGGTACATACTCGCGGGCGTAGTCGTGGCAACACGGCTCGGGGCGCAAGCGATGATCTTCTATCTGGCCGTGTACGTGGCGATGAACATGGCCGCTTTCGCCGTGATCGTGGCGCGCGAGCGCGAAACAGACCTTGGCGACAATGTGCAGGCGATGGCCGGCCTTGGCCGCGAGCGTCCCTGGCTGGCTTGGCCGATGACGATCTCGATGCTCGCTCTGGCAGGCATCCCTGCCACGGCGGGCTTCATCGGCAAGTTCTATTTGATCGATGCGGCCGTCGCCGGCGGTTATACATGGCTCGGAGTGGTGATCGTGATCGGGTCGATGATCTCCTTGGGCTACTACCTACCCGTGATCGCCACCATGTGGATGGGCTCGGCTCCAGCCCCGGTGCCGGCAGCCACAACGCCGCCGCACGGCGCGATTCCCGCGATCGCCGGAGGTTCACCCGAGCTTGACGAAGAGCCAGACGAACCTGCCTCCAGCACAAGCGCGCCCGTTTCCACAACGACCGGCGACTCCCTATCGGCCGCGAACGGCGACACCACCGGCCACTACCGCCAGCCCGAGCTCGTCTTGGTGGCCGTCCTGGCGGGCGCCGCGACGATCTTCTTGGGGATCGTGCCGCAGCCGCTGTTCAACCTCGTGCACGGAGTAGGCAGCGCGCTGGGACTGCTGTGAGAAACCGCTGACTCGAACACTCGTCGGATCGAAGCGTCAGCGCTGAATAGCCCGCATTAGCTGCCGATATAGCTCTTACCAAACGATGCAACGCCAGATACAGCTGATCAGAGAGCTCCTAGAAGAGTCCCAGTACAGGGTCGATGAGGCGGCTGTGGCCGAGGCGATCGTGGCACGGGCGGTCGCCCGGCGTACCGTGACGGGGACGACCTTCCGCAACGACGTCAGGGCGCCTCAAGTAGTGCGCTCGTTTCGTCCAACCCGCCAAGCACGCTCGTTCCGGCCTTGCAGCGGGTTGGGAGCGGAGGAAGTGTCCGCGATCGTTCTGCCGCGACGCAGGTAGAGTCGGCGCCTACCCGAGAGCCATAACCCGCGCCTAGGCCCGGCCTGCGGCGTGGGCGGCGTCTTCGGCTGCGGTGAGCTGGCGCTCAACCAAGTCAAGGCCCGCATCCCAGAAGCCGGGATCGGCGAGGTCGATACCGACGATTTGACCCAAAGCCTCCGGCGAACGCGAACCTCCCGCAGCAAGCATGTCCAGGTAGCGTGGCACGAGCTCATCGCCTTGTTCCTCGTAGCGCTGGTAGACCGAGAGGGCAAGTAGCTGGCCGTAGGCATAGGCGTAGACATAACCGGGCGAGCCGATGAAGTGCGGGATGTAGGACCACCACGAGCGGTAGCCCTCGGTGATCTCGACCGAGTCGCCGAACATCTCCTCCTGGCTCTCGAACCAAAGCTCGCCGAAGCGATCGACCGAGAGCTCCCCCTCAGCGCGGCGGGCTGTGTGGACGGCGTCCTCGAAGCGGTTCATGGCGACTTGGCGGAACACTGTGGCGAGAGCGCCCTCAATGTTCTCGGCCAGCAAGGCCAGGCGCGAGTAAGGCGAGGAGTCCTCCTCGAGCAGCCGCCCGAAGACGATCGTCTCGCCGAATACGGAGGCGGTCTCGGCCAAGGTGAGCGGGGTGCCCTGATGGAAGATGCCTTGGTCGGCCGCCAGGGCGAAGTGAACGCCATGGCCGAGCTCGTGGGCCAAGGTGAGCACATCGCGCCTGCGCGAGGTGTAGTTGAGCATCACATAGGGGTGCACCGAAGGCACCGCAGAGGCGCAGAACGCTCCTCCGCGCTTGGCCGGCCGCACGGGCGCGTCGATGAAATGCTCGTCGAAGAAGCGCTTGGCGACCGCTCCTAGCTTTGGCGAGAAGGATGAGTAGCAGTCGAGCACGATCTCGCGAGCCTGGGAGTACGAATAGGTGACTTCGTCCTCTGTGACGGCGGCCATACGGTCGTAGTCGGCCAGGCGCTCGATCCCCAGCAAACGCGCCTTCAAGCGGTACCAGCGCCGCGGTAGCTCGTAGCGAGCGCGCACCGCCTCGATCAGGGCGGCCACCGACTCATCAGAGGCCTCGTTCGAGAGGTTGCGAGCCGCGAGCCAGGACGGATAGTGGCGCAGGCGGTCGTCGGTCGCCTTGTCAGCCAGGAGCGTGTTGAACAGGAAGGCGCGCGTGCGCAGGCCGGGTGCGAGCGCCTCGGTGACCGCCTCGGCGGTGGCACGCCGCACCTCGCGGTCGGGCAGGACGAGGCTGCTGAGGGCCACATCGAGGGCGACAGTAGTGGTCTCTTCCTCGACCCCCACCGAGGCCGCTCCCGCCTCGACCTGTCCCCCGGGCTCCCCGCTGTCGCGCTCACCAAGGCCCTGCGGGAGGCGCACCTCGATCGCCGAGGTCAGCTCGTCAAACAAGCGAGACCAGGCGCTTGCGCCGGTGACCGACTTCTCGGCGAGGATCTTCTCCTCGGGTTCTGAGAGCAGATGCTCTCGATAGCGACGGGCATTGCGGAGATAGTGAGCACAGAACGAGAGTCGCTCGTCCCCGAGCAAGTGCTCGACGCGCTCGTCCGGGAGAGCCGCCCATTCCAGCTCGAAGAACAGCAAGGTTGTCTCGATCTCGGTGCCTCGTTCTTGGACCTCCTGCATCAAGGCTCCAGCCGCGGGATCAGCCGTGTCCACCGAGAAGCGCAGACCGGCGTAGGTGCCAGCGCGCCCCACCAAGTCTTGGATCTCGCCAAGCTCGCCCATCGCCTGCTCCAAGCCGGAGCTGTCCAAGTCACCGAGCTTGCCCACGTAGCTTGCCGCGAAGGCCTGGGAGCGCTCCAAGGCTTGGGTTAGCTGCATCCGGGCGCCATCTGGCCCGAGACCGTCGACAAGCGGGTCTAGATCCCAGGCGGTGGACTGGAGCTCGGGATCGGTCGATTCAGCTGCTTCGGTGGCCATCGTCCCGGCAGCTTAGCTGCACGCGTATCGCCTTCGCGGTAGCTCGCCGGTACCTCCCCCGGCCTGGAGGCGCGGCCTACTCGCTCGCGAGCGCGCTGAGCATGTCCAGGCGAGCCGCGCGCCGGGCCGGCAGCTGTGCGGCAAGCAAGCCCGCCAAGGCGGCGATCACGAGCAGGACGAGGAGCGTGCCGATCGGGAACGCCTGCACGTAGCCCGAGCCGGACAAGGTGAAGGTGGTGATCAAGACGGCACCCACGACGCCGATCACGAGCCCGAACACGCCCCCGATCAAGGCGGTGATGACAGACTCGTAGCGGATCATCTGGCGCACTTGGCGGCGGGAGGTCCCGATCGCGCGCATCATCCCCAGCTCGCGCGTGCGCTCGTAGATCGAGAGGATCAAGGTGTTGACGATCCCGAACAAGGAGACGATCACTGACAAGGCCAAGAGCACGTAGATGAGCGCGAGCAAGGTGTTTATCTGGTTGGCCTGGTCGGCCTTGAACTGGGCGGCGGTGCGCGAGCGCGCCTGGGGGAACTGGCTCGCCAAGAGCCTGTCGACGGCGGGCTGCACCTGGGCGTCGCTGTAGCCCTTCTGGTAGGAGACGAAGTTGAGGGCGTCTTCACGCTGGCCGAAAGCTTGGCGCGCAAGCGCGAGCGAGATCGTCATGTTGCCGAGCAGGCGCGCGTTGTCGGAGGCGATGCCGAGCACCCTCAAGGACACGTGCTTGCCGGTGGGGGTCAGCAGCGAGACGCTCTGGCCGACCTTCAATTTGTGCGAGCTCGCGTAGTCCTTGGTGAGGATCGTGCCGCTGTCGTCGAGCGCCAGCAGCGAGGCGTTTGAGCCCTGCTTCCATTCCACGCGGTAGACACGGCCGAAGGTCGCGGGTTCGATCGTGGTGATCGAGGCATTGCTGCTGCTCCCGTGCAGGCGCCCGATGGTGAACCCGATCGGTGTGACGATCGCCACTCCCGGTACGCGCCGCAAGGCGGGCGCCACCAAAGCGGGGATCCCCGCTTCGTTGCCCGCTTGGGAGTTCTCGATGATCAGGTTGCCCGCGAACGAGCGGCTGACGGCCCGGTCGATCGTGGCCTTGGTGCCGTCGGCGAGCACCGCCACCAAGGTTACGAGTGCCAACCCCACCGTGAGCGCGGCGGCCGTGGTGAGCGTGCGGCCGGGCTGGCGGATCGAGTTCTCGCGGGCCAAGCGGGCGGTGATGCCGCGCCAGGCGATCAGCGAGCCGATCGCTCGCGCCAAGGCCGGGACTATGCGGTAGTGACGCACCGGGCGCTCGCCCCCGCGCCGCAAACGCACCCCCAGCCTCACGGCTCGCAGGCACCATGCGATCAAGAGCACGAGCCCCAGAGCGCGCCCCCCGGTCACGGCCGCCAGGACAAGGACCACGACGATCCCGATCAGGAAGCGAGCGATCAGCTGGCGCTTGGTGGGCAAAGGTCGTGGCGGTATGCCGACGCCCTCGCGCATCGCGGCGAGTGGCGGCACGCGCGTAGCGCGGATCGCGGGCGCGAGGCCGGCGAGCACGGTCACGCCGATCCCCACCGCCAAGGAGACGATGATCGTGCGCGTCTCGAGCACCGTGCCGCTGTCTGGCAGGTCAGCGCCGAAGGCCTTGAACAGCTGGTCGAGCGCGGGCGCGAGCAGGAGCCCCCCGAACAGCCCGAGCACCGCCCCGACGGTCCCCAGGAGGAAGCCTTCGTAGACGACCGCGCGCATGATCTGGGCGCGCGAGCCGCCGAGCGTGCGCAACAGCCCGAACTCACGCGTGCGTTGGGCCACAGTGATCGAGAAGGTGTTGAAGATTATGAAGGCGCCGACCACCAAGGACACGTAGGCGAACACGAGCAGGAACGTGCGCAGGAAGCTGAGGTTGCTTTCCAGTTCGGAGGTGTCGTGACTGGCCTGTTCGGTGCCGGTGCGCACGTCCACCGTGCGTGGCAAGACGGCGCGCAAGCGGTCGCGCAGGTCGCCGGGCGTGACGCCTGACTTGCCGGCAACGTCGATCTGGTCGAAGGCGCCCCGCTCGCCGACGACGCGCTGGGCCTCGGGGAGCGTGAGGACCGCGATGCCTGCGCCGCCGAAGGATGCGCCGCCGCCGAACTTGACGATGCCCACAATCGTGTAGCGCTTGGCTGGCGCGGAGCCGCCCGCGACGAGCATCTGCTGACCGACTTTCAGTTTGGCGCGCTGTGCGGTGGCTTCGTCGATTGCGAGTTCGTCTGGGCCCGTGGCGAAGCGGCCTTGGACCGGCGTGAAAGAGTTGAAGCGCGCAGGCACCTCGGAGGCCACGAACGCGGGCGCGCCGCCCTTGGTCAGCCGTTTGCGGTTCACGTCGAGGAACGTGCCCGGCGAGAAGATCGAGCCGGAGGCCTGACTGACGCCCGCGGTGGCGCGCACCTGGGCGAGCATCGCCTCGGTGATCGGCGTCGTTTCCGAGCCGCTATTGCGACCGAGCACCTGGGTGGGCGTGATCACGACGTCATGGCCGCGGTTGGCCGTCTGGAAGATGCCGGCGAAGGACTGGTTGATCGTGTCGGTGAGCACATAGGTGCCCGCCATCAAGGCCACGCCGAGCGCAACCGCGATCCCGGTGAGCAATACCCGCAGCTTGCGCTGCATGAAGCCCCGGAGCACGAGCGCGAGCATCAGCCCACGATCTTCATCAGGTCCAAGGCCTGCTCGGCGCTCGTCGCCTCCCCGTCGTGGGCGATGCGCCCGTCCACGAGCACCAAGAGCCGGTCGGCGAACGACGCGGCGTGCGCATCGTGGGTGACCATGACGACCGTCTGGGAGAAGTCGTCGACGGCGTGGCGCAGCAAGCCGAGCACGTCGTCGGAGGCCTTCGAGTCGAGGTTGCCGGAGGGCTCGTCGGCGAACACGACCGACGGGCGCGAGACCAAGGCACGGGCCACGGCCACGCGCTGCTGCTGGCCGCCGGACAGCTCCGCCGGGCGGTGGTGCAAGCGATTGCGAATGCCGACCGTGTCGATCAGGCGGTCGAGCCACTCGCGGTCGGGCTTGCGCCCGGCGATCGACAAGGGCAAGCAGGATGTTCTCCTCAGCGCTGAGCACCGGCAGCAGGTTGAAGGTCTGGAAGATGAAGCCGATCTGGTCGCGGCGCAGCTGCGTGAGCTTGCGATCCTCGAGGTCGCTGAGCTCGACGCCGCCGAGCTTGACCGAGCCCGAAGTCGGCCGGTCCAGTCCGGCGAGAATGTGCATCGAGCGTCGACTTGCCCGACCCCGAGGGCCCCATGATCGCGGCGAATCGTCCGCCTGGGGAAGCTCACGGTGACGTCGACGGAGGGCGTCCACCGCCACCTCACCCTCGCCGTAGCGGCGACGAGACCTCGCGGGCCTCGACGATGTTGACGCTTGCATCGTGGTTGGGATCGGCCGAGTTGAGGCTGGCGCTGCTCATCTACTGGGAGTCCCCAGGCGAGTCTGACCCTGCCGAGGGGACGCCCGACCGGCGTTGTAGCATCGCCCGCCACCGTGCACGAGACCAATCCGACCGTCTTCCTGATCGCCCGTCCCTCGATCGACGTCGAGGGTATGCGTGGCTACCTGGAGGATGTGGGCGGCGAGTCGTGGCTGGAGCGCCGCCTGGAGCGAGGCGGACGGGAGGGCACCTCAATCACGGCGAGCTGATCGTGGAGTTCGGCGGGCAGGGCCTGCTACCGCAGCTGGGAGCCTGGCCTGAACCCGAACGTGACGAAGGTGCGCACCGACCAGCAGCGAGTACTTCGCCAACATCCTGCGTAGCGCCCATGGAAGCGTGCTGGAGCACGCCAACTGGTCGTTTGCGCTGCGCAACGTGAGCAGAGTTTTCACCCACGAGCTCGTTCGCCACAGGGCCGGCTCGGCCTTCAGCCAGGAGAGCTTGCGCTACGTGCGCCTCACCGACATCGGCTTCAGGGTGCCACCCGCCCTGGAGCCCGTGCGCGAGCAGGTCTTGAGCATCGTCGAGCAGCTGGAGGAGTTCCAGGTGAGCGCCGCCGAGGAGCTCGGCATCGACAAGGAGGGCGTGCCGTTCCACGTCAAGAAGGAGGTCACCTCCGCCTTGCGCAGGCTCGCCCCGATCGGCCTCTCGACCGACATCCTGTGGACCGCCAACGCGCGCACCCTGCGTCACGTGATCGAGATGCGCACCGCCGAAGGCGCCGAGGAGGAGCTGCGTCTCGTGTTCGATCAGATCGCGCGCATCATGCAGGCCGAGGCGCCCGGCCTGTTCCAGGACTTCACGCGCCAGGACGACGGCGCGTGGGTGCCTGAGCACCGCAAGGTTTAGTCGACCTGATTTGGCAGCGGGACGTGCATGCACGTCCCGGTCATTGGCACATGTGCCAATGACAGACGCGCCGCATGTGGCCCGTCACGGGGCCGCACATGTACGGCCCCGCCGGCCGGCACATGCGCCGGCCGGGACAGCTACACAAGTCACATGGCGGCGCGCTGCCGCCAGCGGCACATGCACCGCCCAGAGCAGCAAGACGGTGTCACGCGTCCATCGTGCGCGTGCGCCAAGCACCGAGCGCGAGGAACACCGCCACCCAGACCAAGAGCACGACGAAAGCCGTGCCGCCCGACAAGATGACGGTCGCCCCGTGACCGCCTTCGCCGACGTGGACGGGGCTGAAGTGGGCGAGTCGCCTGGCTCAAGAGACCCTCGCGGGTGCTACCGAGGCCTTTGATGCTGGCGAGCAGAGGGCTGGCCACGATCTGCCAGGCGATCAGGGCGATGATCGCGGCCGGCTTGGAGGTGGTGAGCGAGGCGAAGCCGACGGCGACCACGCACAGAATGCCGGTCGCCAAGCAGCGTGAAGCCGAGGCCGTTGAGAATCAGCGAGCCGCTGGGTGTCGCCAGGTTCGAGGCAAACGCGAACGTGCCGATCAACAGGAGCGCGTATGCCCCGAGCATCATCGCGACGGTGACGGCCAAGGCCGCGGGCACGCGCGTGGCGAACAGGGCCAGACGCGAGCGACCTGTCACGACCAGGTCTCGGAAGACCCCGGCAGCGGCATCGCCCGTACCGGCCTCCACGCCGATCAAGAGCGCCGCGAGCGGTCCGAAGAAGAGCGCGATCACGCGCAGGCCGTCGGAGAAGTTCTGGGCGCCGCCGGCCGGCCCGTATTTGCCCGGGTTGGTGGCGTGCTCGATCACCGCCGCCACGAAGTAGATCAAGACCGGGCCCAAGGCCAAAACCAGAGACCAAGTCAGGATCCCCCGTTTCTTGCGCAGCTTGAGGATGTCTGCGCCCGTCATCTGGGCAGCGATCGTGGCGTTCATGACATCACCTCCTCGGTGGTCGAGTCGCTTAGTCTGGAGGTGACCTCCAGGAAGCGCTTCTCCAAGCTCTGGCGCACCGGCTCCAAGCGCGACACGGCGAGCCCGGCCCCTACCAGGGCGGCATTGATGGCCGCGGCGCTTTCGGTGTCAGACATGTCGGGGACCTCGCTGAGCACCACGCGCAAGCCCTCGTCCGAGCGTTGTGCCTGGAGCACCGAGTCGCTCGCTTCAAGCACCCCCAAGGCACGCACTGGATCGTCCACGCCGACGATCAGCTCGTGACGCGCACCTCCTTCGGCCAGCTCAGCGATGGCGCCCTGCATCAGGATCTTGCCGCGGTCCACGATCGCCGCGTGGTCGCAGATCTTCTCGACCTCGTCGAGCAGATGCGAGGAGATGAACACGGTGCGGCCCTCCTGCTCGACCATCGTCCTGATCATTTCGCGGAACTCCTGAATACCACCCGGGTCGAGTCCGTTGGTGGGCTCGTCGAGGATCAAGAGGAGCGGATCGGCCAAGAGACAGCGCGCCACGCCCAAGCGCTGGCGCATGCCGAGCGAGTACTTCTTGACCTTCTCGTCGGCGCGCTCCGTGAGGCCGACCCGGCGCAGGGCCGGCACGATGCGCTCGTGCGTCTCGGGCCCACGCACGGCAGCGACGATGCGCAGGTTCTCACGACCGGTGAGCTGGGGATGAAAGCGTGGCTCCTCGACGATCGCACCAACTCGTGCCAAGGCCTCGGAGCGCTCGGCGGGAACGGGATGCCCGAGCACGCTCATGCTGCCGGCGCTCGCACGAGTGAGCCCAAGCAGCATGCGGATCATCGTCGTCTTGCCTGCCCCGTTGGGACCCAGGAAGCCGAAAGCACTGCCTCGCGGCACCTGCAGATCGACGCTGTCGATCGCCGCGCGCTGGCCAAAGCGCTTGGTCAGGCCAGATGTCTGGATCGCGGGACCAACCGCGTCAACGGAACTCGTCATCGCCGGTGAGACTAACTACTGATACTCGCCGGCGCGCCGCCAGCCGAACCTAGGCTTCCTGGGCCTGCAGCTCCTTGACACGTCCCTCCAGCTCGCTCATCACGGCCGGGTCGCGCAAGGTTGTCACGTCGCCCAAGGCCCGACCCTCGGCGATGTCGCGCAAGAGACGGCGCATGATCTTGCCAGAGCGGGTCTTGGGCAAGTCATCGGCCCAGATGATGCGCTTGGGGCGAGCGAACTTTCCGATCCGCGCGGCGACGGTCTCGCGAATGCTCTCACTCTCTTGCTCGTCGCCATGCAGGTCGCCTTGGAGGGTGACGAAGGCGACGATCGCCTGGCCGGTCTGCTCGTCGTGCTGTCCGATCACGGCGGCCTCGGCGACGTCGGGATGGGCCACGATCGCCGACTCGACCTCGGCCGTGGAGAGCCTGTGCCCGGACACGTTGACGACGTCGTCGATGCGCCCGATCACCCAGATGTAGCCGTCGGAGTCCACGCGCGCGGCGTCGCCGACCAAGTAGGTCTCCTTGCCGAAGCGGCTGAAATAGGTCTCGATGAAGCGCTCCTCCTCCTTGTAGAGGGTGCGCAGCATCGAAGGCCACGGTTTGGTGAGCACGAGCAAGCCCTGTCCTTCGGCGATCGGCTCGCCGCTCGACTCGCTCAGCACTTCCGCCTCCACGCCCGGAAATGGCTGGGTGGCCGAGCCTGGCTTGGTGGCCGTGATGCCAGGCAGGGGCGTGATCATGATCGCGCCGGTCTCGGTCTGCCACCACGTGTCGACGATCGGACAGCGTTCTCCCCCGATCACCTTGTGGTACCAGAGCCATGCCTTCGGGTTGATCGGCTCGCCCACCGTGCCCAACAGGCGCAGTGAGGAGAGGTCGTGCTTGTTCGGCCACTCGGCGCCCCACTTGATACACGCGCGGATTGCGGTGGGAGCGCAGTAGAGGATCGAAACTTTGTAGCGCTCGATCAACTCCCACCAGATGCCCTTGTTGGGGTAGTCGGGCGCCCCCTCCCACATCACCGAAGTGGCGCCATTGGTGAGCGGCCCATAGACGATGTAGGAGTGGCCGGTGACCCAGCCCACGTCAGCGGCACACCAGTACACGTCGGACTCGGCTTTGAGGTCGAACACGTAGCGATGGGTTGCGCTCACACCCGTGAGATAGCCGCCGGTGGTGTGCAAGATCCCCTTCGGCTTGGCGGTCGAGCCGGAGGTGTAGAGGATGTAGAGCGGATGCTCGGCGTCGAGCTCCTCAGCCGGAGATTCAGTTCCCGCCCGCCCCTCGGCGGCGGCGAGGATCTCGTCGTAGTAGACGTCCCTGCCTTGCTTCATCTGGCATGGGGTGCCCTTGGAGCGCACGACGACGATCGTCTCCAGCGTGGACAGGTCGCCCATGACCTCATCGACGCGATCCTTGACCGGCGCGGTCTTGCCCTTGCGGGCGGCGCCGTCGACTGTGATCAGTGCCTTTGCCTCGGAGAACTCCATGCGCTCCCGTACCGCCTCGGCTGAGAAGCCGCCGAAGACGACGTTGTGAGGAGCGCCGATGCGGGCGCATGCGAGCATGGAAACGACGACCTCCGGGATCATCGGCAAGTAGATCCCTACAACATCGCCCTTGCGCACTCCCTGTTCCTTCAGGGCGTTCGCCAGGAGCTTGACCTCGGCGAGCAACTCAGCGTAGGTGATGTCGCGCCGCTCGCCCCCCTCGCCACACCAATGCAAGGCGATTCGCTCGCCGCGCCCTGCCTCGACGTGGCGGTCGAGGCAGTTGTAGGAGGCGTTGATCTTGCCTCCGACGAACCACTTATAGAAAGGGGGATTTGAGTCGTCGAGTACCTGATCCCAAGGCTTGAACCAGGCAAGCTCTTCGGCCTGCTTGACCCACCAACCTTGGGGGTCTCCGGCCGCCTGCTCGTAGACGGCCGGATCGCTCAGCAGAGCGTTCTCTTGGAAGGTGGAGGGAGGCTCGAAGCGCTCGACCTCGAGCATCTGAGCGAGCTCTGAATCGAGCGTATCCGCGTTGACGGCCATTAGCTGAGCCTCCCCTCAGATCCCATGGTTTTGACTTTACCGGTCGCCGAGCGGCATCACCGGCATGATGGTGCGTCTGAATGTGGAATTGACCACGACCGCGAACGAGGCGTACCAAGCGGCGGCAGCGGTCGCAAGGCCAACATAGCCACCCCAGTGGGTAACTGTCGTATGCGGCCCTACCGCGCCGATCGCCAACAGGATGAATGTGGCCGTCAGTAGGACGAACACGAGCAAGACCTCCCCGCTGACGCGCAAAGCGGCGACTGTCATGTAGGCCGTGAAGATCGCCCACGCCCATAGATAGACGCCAACCGCGTGACCGGCGTTGCCGCCGATGTCCTTCGCATAGAACACCTCCAAGGCCCAGAAGGAGATCCAGAAGGCGCCGAAGGAGCAGAACGCGACCGCCCCGAAAGTGTTGCCGGTACGAAACTCCCACATGCCCGCAAGCAACTGCACTATGCCTCCGTAGGCAAGGGCCAAACCGAGCACGACCGGTGTGCCCTTTTCGTTGACGAGGTTGGCGTTGAACATCGAAAGCACGAACGTGGTCATCGCGAAAGCCGCGAGACCGAGTGGCGCCGGATTAGCCGGTGACCACGAGCTTGCGACCGGGCGCTCCTCCGCCGCCGGCGGGCTTGAGCCCTGCGCGGGGTGATGATGGATCGAAGCGGCCTCCATGGGACCTCCCTTCACGCCGCCCGACTGACCGAGCGGCTTCGATGCTTGTCAAAGCTGCCGATCGGGGTTGGCCTAACGCCAACCCGGTCTCTCCTATTTATTCCCGTTCTGAGAGGCGCTCAATCGTCCGAGCGCCGGCAGGTGGTAGCGCCGATACGGAGACAACTGCTGGGCGCCGTCGATGGAGGACGCCACTAGTGGCGCGGCACCCGCGCTTGCTGGGTCAGCGCTTGCGGCGCTTGCGACGGGAGCCGCTCGCAACCGGGGTTGGAGCAGGAGCGATGTCGGCCCGCGGCCCATCACCGTTGGGAGTGTCCTTGGATCCTGCTGCTCGCCCACCGCCTTTGGTGCCCTTTTCTTCCTCGCGCTTGGCGCGCAGCTCAGCCTGGGTCGGCCACGGGCGCTCCTCCCCTGCCGCCCAAGCGGGGGGATCGCCGCCCGGCCAGCGCTCCATCAAAAGAATGCCCGTCGCCACGAGCCAGAACGTGGGGATCAATTGCAGTGTGGGGGTGCCAAAGAACGGTAGGAACAGGAGACCCGAGAGAATGCCAAGCACACTGAGCCAGCGTGGGAGCAGGCCAGCCCGCATCGAGCCGAGCATCGTCGCGATCATCCCGACGGCGAGCGCAAGCGCGGCAAGCAAACCGAGCAAGCCCAGCACGATCCCCGCTGAGCCAGTTGTGAGCAGGGCCTTGTCGACGGCCTTGTTAGTGAAATTGCCACCGCTTACGAATTTGTGGGCTTCGAGCACGAGCACGACCTCGTGGACGACGTTCAGCAACGCCACTCCGAAGCCGCCGATGAGCACCAAGGGCCGAGCCGCCGGCCACGAGTGCCTGCGAAAAGCGGTCGCATCGAGGATGAACAAGAGCACAACCGTGAGCGCAACGATGGCGATCGCCGTGAGCAAGGTCCCCACGATCAGGTAGAAGGCATGGTGGTCGATGTAGGAGACCTCGGGCGCCCTGGGACTGACGGCCGGGCTGGGCTGACCACGCAACACCGGTTCGAGGCCTTGCACGATGCCAACGGCCGGCAGTTCTTTGAGCGCCGCACTCAGGATGATCCCGCTCAGGAGGTAGAGCACTCCGCCGGCGACAGCGGGCACGGCAAGCCGGGCACGACGCGCCGACTCGAAAGTCACGCGCTGTTGTATCTCGGGGGTTGAGGCCATCGGCACGGCAGTCTATGCGTTGACGCTACGATGAGCTCATGGAGGGCGGAAGCTTCGGTGACCTGTTTGGCGATCCTGAGGAGCTCCAGCGGCGGCTTGCGCAGTTTGCGGAGCAAATGCAGGGGCAACAGGCTTTGGCGTGGGCCGACAACGCGATCAAGCTCGCGGTCGACATGACGGTGGCGGCGGTCAATCGCGTGAATGTTCAGGGCAATGCCGAAGCACAGGCTGAGCAGATCCGCCAGGTGATCGCGCTCGTGTTCCCCGAGGCCGTCACACTCGTGCGCGAGGCGCGCGAGGGACTGCAGTAGGGCCGCCCCCTCCGCTAGAGCTGTCCCCTCCGCTAGAGCCATCCCCTCCGGCGCGTTCGGACTCGCGCTCCGCATCGCGAGAAGCACGTCCTGCGGCGATTACTTCTTTGAAGGAGCGGAAGCGGAAGATGAAGAACACCGCGCCAAGGCCCATGAGCGCGGTGAACGCGGCGATTGCTATCTGCTGACCCACGGAGTAGGCAGCCACCACGGTGGTGGGGGCGCTTGCTGCAAAGACCTTTACGAGCAAGGCCTGCTGTACGCCGGCGCCGCCGGGCGTGAACGGCACGGCACCCGCCACCTGGCCGCATCCGAACACGAGCAGCACATTCTCGATCGAGCCGCCGACGCGAAAAGCATCAAGCAGGAACCAGAAGGCGATGAAGCGACACACCCAGGCGCCCGCCTGCCAGGCGGCGACTTCGCGCAGGTAGCGGCGGCGGTCGGTGAGGATCGTGAGTCCTTGACGGATGCGCGCCCAGAAGGCCTTGGCCCGTACCGACAAGAGCGCAAAGGCGAGCAGTCCGAGGACCGCGAGCAGGGTGATCAGGAAGAGCGTGAAGCGGAAGTGCTCGGCCAGGTAGGAGATGTCGAACGAGCCCAGCTTGGAGAAGTCGGGCGGCTTGGGAAAGACGCCTTGGCTGAAGGCGAAGATGAGAACGAATATGCCCACGCTGACGTCGAAAATCGCCTCCACGAAGAAGGCTGAGGCAACCGTGGGATAGGAGGAGCCGGGGATCGAGCTGCGCGTGAGGAACAGCTTGATGATGTCCCCGCCCCTAGCCGGCACCACATTGTTGAAGCCGACAGCGGCCACATAGGCGCCCCAGATCCGCCTCCACGGGAAGCTGACCGCCGGATAGGCCGCGCGCAGGCTGTTGAAGAAAGCACGCGAGCGCAAGGTGAGGTTCAGCCCGAAGAAGGTCAGGCCGAGCACGAGCGCGCCCCAGTGGACAGCCGCCAAGTCCGAGAAGAACTGTTCCGCGGCTCCTACGAACGAGTTGAAGCTTTGGGTAACTGAGGCGGAGGCGAGCACGATCACCACGCTCGCCGCCGGAGCTTAGAAATCCTCGTCGTCTTCAGGCTCGATCTCTTCCTCGTCAAGCTCGACGTCGAGCTCGTCGCTGTCTATCTCTTCGGCGTCATCCCAATCGTCGTTGTCGAATTCGCGCTCCGGTGCCTCGAGCAGTGGACTTGCAAGCATTTTGCTCTCCCTTCTCAGCGAGCGTGGACGTTTTCGAGTTGGGCGGTCTCCATCTGGAACCGCCGCCTCCCATATATACCCTTCGGGCGCGCGCATGATAGTCATGGCGCCCTCGGATCCACGCGACTGGCGCCGTCTGGGCCGCTTCCTCACACTGCCGTGGCGGGCACTCGACGTAGAGCAAGCCTGTATCGCACTGGTGCCGCTCACCCCCTCCCAGGGATGGAAACTGTCGGGAGGGGGCGCCGGCGAGTCGTGACGGTCCGCCTCACGATGGCGGGATGTTCTGGTTCAGATGGAACAGGTTGGTCGGGTCGTAACGGTCCTTGAGTGCGCGAAGCCGGGCGAACTTCTCGGTCCCGTAGGCCGCCTGCACCCGATCCTCGCCCTCGGAGGAGAGGAAGTTGATGTAGGCGGCGCCGGTCAACGACGGTTCGATCTCGCCGTAGAGCCGCTGTGCCCAATCGATATGGGTCTGAAGCCCGGTCGGCTCGTGGGTCGAGGCGATCGCGTTGAGCACGAACGGCGCCTGGCGCTCGCGGTGAGCCGTCTCCTCCTCACCGACACGGGCGATCGCGCCGCCGAAGTGCTGGATGTGGATCTCCGAAGACGGGGAGGTCGCGTTCTGATGGAAGCGGGCCATCGTCTCGATCGCGTGGTCGTCGAGCTCGCGGAAGTAGCCCGCCTTCATGTAGGCCTGGGTGCCCTTCGGCCAGAGCGCGTCGAGCAGGCTCTGCATCTGCACGTAGGGCATCAGGCCGACTAGGTCGGCGACCGGGTTGCCCAGGTCGCGGATCGGCTGCAGCACCTTCATCCCCTCCTCGGGGTCGCCGGAATAACAGCCGACCAAGGCCACCAGCTTCTTGCCGTGCCAGTCCTCGGGCAGGAAAGGGGCGGGTGGTGCGGTGATCAGGTTGAGCAGGGTGCTCAGCTCATCCGGCAGGCCGCGCGCGAAATCACGGTAGAAGCGCATCAACTCCTCGGCGCGGTCGCCCGGGTAGAAGACCGGGCCGGCGGCCACGGTCGGACCGACCGGGTGCAGGTCGAACTCGAAGGAGGTGACGACACCGAAGTTGCCGCCTCCGCCGCGCAAGCCCCAGAAGAGGTCGGGGTTCTCCGCCGCGCTCGCGGTGAGGATCTGGCCGTCGGCGGTGACCACCTCGGCCGAGCGTAGGTTGTCGCAGGCCAGGCCATACTTGCGCATCAGCCAGCCGATCCCGCCGCCCAGCGTGAAGCCGGCGACGCCGGTGGTCGAGATCAGCCCTCCGGTGGTGGCGAGGCCGTGCTCCTGGGTGGCAACATCGAACTCCCCCCAGGTGACGCCGCCCTCGGCAGCAGCGGTGCGGCCGCTCACATCCACCTTGATGCCCTTCATCGGCGAGAGGTCAATGACGATCCCACCCTCGACCGTAGAGAAGCCGGGAATGCTATGGCTGCCGCCGCGCACGGCGACTTCGAGCCCCTCACTGCGCGCAAAGCCGATCGCATGGCGCACGTCGGAGGAATCGGCGCAGCGGGCGATCACCGCCGGGCGGGCGTCATGAGCGCCGTTCCAGATCGAACGAGCCTCGTCATAGGCGCCGTCGCCGGGCCGGATCAGCTCTCCGTGCAGCCCGTCCTCGAACTCCTTCAGCGTTGCCGCTCCAAGCACACCTTGCGTAGCCATGCCGGCCTCCTTCTCAGTTCGGTTGGTTGACGTTGCCTTTCGACGACGCTCAGCGACGCTATAGCCCGCCCCTTAACCACGACTTTGCAATGTCTTAGGGCTCATCTGAGTCGGGTTGCAAGGCGATCGCGCTCCTCGCAGCGACTCCCGGTCGGCGCTCCACCTCACGGCAGTAGGCCCTGCCGGCGTCGCTGCCCAGCAACTCGAATTGTCGGATCGCCCGGTCGAGCCAGCGGCGCGCCGTCGCCGGTTCGCCATCCTCAGCGGACATCACGGCGAGCACGACCAGTACCCAACCACCCTGGTGGGTGGACTCGAAACCCCCGAGCGCGGAGGCCGCGTCGTTTAGATGTGTGCGCGCCCCCACCCGGTCGCCGGCAGACAGCGCCACGTTCGCCAGGCTGATCTCAGCGGCACTGAGGCCGATCATGTCGTCGTTCTCGGCAAACCAGCCGCGGCTCTGCTCGGCGGCGGCCCGGCCGCCTTCCAGGTCGCCCGAGCGAGCGCCCAGCACCGCCAGGCATCCCAGCGTGATCCCGGTGCCGCGCCGGTCACCGACCTCCTGCCGGATGGCGAGGCTGCGGTCAAGCAGCTTCCGGCCGCGCTCGAAGTCGCCGCTGGAGCGGGCGAGGTTGCCGAGCGCGCCCAGCGCGAAGGCTTCCCCTTGCACGTCGGCGAGTCGCTGGAAGCGCGCGAGGCTCTCCTCGATCAATTCACCCGCCCGGTCGAAGTCGCCTTCGACCCGATCGACGACGGCGAGGTTGCCCAGGATGTAGGCAACCGCCGCTTCTCCACCGACCCGGCGGCCGACGATCCCCGTGTCCTCTTGGAGGAACAGCGGGTAGCCGGCCTCGGGCGCGACGGTGATCAGCCCGTAGGTCAGCGGCCAGAGTGCCGGGCGCTCCTCGGCGAGGAGCTCTCCGGCCCGCTTCAGCGCAAGCTCGAACCATTGGCGTGCCTGCGGATATTCACGCCGAAACCAGGCTGCGATGCCGCGCGTGTGCGCCGCCCACGCCGGCGGCCGGGCCGCGGGGAGATCGTCCACCACCAGCGTCTCGTACTCGCCGAGCAGCGCCTCGATGTCCGCCGGACCACTGACGATCACGCGATAGGCCGTCGATACCTCGACCGCGTCGAACATCCCAGCATGGTCCCCAAGCTTGGCGAAGATCGCGACGCTTTCGGCGCCGAACTCATGGAGTCGTCTGTGGACCCCGCGCCGCAGGCCCACGAGGCAGACGGCGAGCAGGGCGCGGGCGCGATCAGCGGTGTGCTCAGGCGCCGCCGCCAAGGAAGCGTCAAGCCAGCGATAGCCCTCCGCGAGGTAGCCGCGCATCAGCCAGAACCGCCAGAGGCTGGCGGCCAGGCGGAGGGCGAGTTGAGGGTCATCGGCCAGGGCCGAGGTGAGAGCGGCGCGGAGGTTGTCGCGCTCCAGGTCCAGCTGCCGGAGACGGTCCCTTGCCGGAAGGTCGCCGGCGGGGGTCGGGTCGCTCTCGGCGAGCTCTATGTACCAATCGCGATGGCGGTGCTCGAAGGCCTCCCGCTCGCCAGCCTCCTCGAGCCGCTCCGCGGCGTACTGCCGCACGGTCTCAAGCAAGCGGTAGCGGCGATCGCCGGGCCCCTCCTCGACGTGGACGAGCGACTTGTCGATCAGACGGCCGAGGAGAGCGACCGCCTCCTGGCGCACGAGTGGATCCTCCGCGCATATGTCCTCGGCCGCCTCCAGGCCAAAGCTTCCGGCAAATACCGACAGGCGCCGCAAGAGGATCTGCTCGTCGGGCTCCAGCAAGTCAAAGCTCCAAGCGAGTGTCGCCCGCAACGTCTGCTGCCGGGTCATCGCTGTGCGGCTCCCACCCGAGAGCAGGTCGAGCGAGTCGTCGAGGCGCTCGACAATCTGTGCGGGGGTCAGGATGCCAACCCGGGCCGCCGCGAGCTCGATTGCTAGCGGCATCCCGTCGAGGCGGTGGCAGAGGGTCGAGATCGCGATCGCGTTCTCGTCATCCAGCTCGAAGCCGGGGGCGGCCTGACCGGCCCGAACGGTGAATAGCCGCACCGACTCCGCTTCCAGCGATCCCCCCGAGGGAGGGTTCTCGACCAGCTCAGGAAGGGACAGAGACGGGACCCGCCAGGTCACCTCACCGGGAACGCGCAGCGGCTCGCGGCTGGTCGCCAGCACCGTGAGGTGGGGGCAGTGCCGCAGCAGCGCCTCGACGAGATGCGCGACCGGATCAACCAGGTGCTCGCAGTTGTCGAGCAGAAGCAACTGCTGGCGATCGCCGATGTGCCCGGCGAGCGCGACCTCCGGGGCGCGGTCGGAGGCAAGCCGCGTATCCAGGGCTTGGGCGATCGCCGGCCCGATCAGCTCGGGCTCCCCGAGCGCCGCCAGCTCCACCGGCCAGACACCGTCGGAGAAATCGCTGAGGAGCTGCCCGACCAGCTGCAGAGCGAGCCTCGTCTTGCCGCAGCCACCCGCCCCGGTGAGCGTCAACAGCCGTGAGTTGCGCAGGAGTGCGGCGGCCTCTGCCAGCTCGCGCTCGCGGCCGATGAAGCTGGTCAACTGCCGCGGGAGGTTGTTCGGGCTCTCGGACGGCGATCGCACCGCGGCCGCCATGGGTGGGCGCGCCGGCTCTCCCTCCCCAGCGCCGCGCGTGAGTATCTCCCGGTAGAGACGGCGGGTCTCATCGTCGGGCTCGTCCTCGAACTCGCGCCGCAGACCGAGCTTCAGCTCCTGGAATTGGGCCAGCGCCTGTTGCCGCTGCCCGCCCCCCACATAAAGGCGCATCAGCGCCCGATGGGCGGGCTCGTGGAGCGGCGCGTCGACCAACACCGATCGCAGGCGGTCGATCGCCGCCGCAGGGTCGTTTGGCGCCTCGAGCTCGGCCAGCTCGATCCCCAGAGCGAGGCGAAGCTCGTGAACGGCGTAGCGCCGCGATGCCGTCCACTCCTCGTAGCGGTCCTCAGGCAACAGCTCGCCGTCGTAGGAATCGAGGGCGTCCCGGTAGGCAGCGGGGTCGCGCTCCTCGCGCGCCGTCGCGGCGGCCTCCTCGAAGGCGAGTACGTCGATCCGCACGGGATCGTCGGGGCAGAGGGCGATCACGTCCTCATGCAACTCCAGGCAGTTGCGGCCCTCGAGCCCGGCCGAGTCGAGCGCTCGCCGCGCCGCGAAGATCGCCTGGTGCAGATTGTTCCGGGCCGAGGCCTGGTCGCGCCCCGCCCACAGCAGCTCGGTCGCCCGGTCGGCGTGCAGGCGACGCTCAGGCGCAAGCGCGAGCAGCTTGATCAGGGTCTTCGCCTTGCGCAACCGCCAGGCGTCGTCGGGGATGACATCGCCGCCCACGGTGATCGAGAAAGCTCCGAGGAGGCTGATGCCCAACAAGTCATCGCCCATCCATGTGCCTTTCGTCCTGGGGCCCCACACGACAAAATACTCCGCCGAGCAACGACGCCACACCGGGAAGCCGACCGGCTCACAGAATGGCGGTCAGCCGGCGATCGGCATCCCTAGAAGCAATGCATACGTCTATACCGCCGGCGGGGCGGGCTCCTTCAAAGCCTTCAACACCAGCGCATCGTGCTCGGCTGGTTTGACCTTGCGCAGGACGTCGGCCACCTTCCCACCAGGATCGATGATGAATGTGGTGCGCTCGTTGCCCCAGTAGGTGCGCCCGTACATCGACTTCTCCACCCAGACGCCGTAAGCGTCAGCCACATGATGGCCCTCGTCAGCCAGCAAGGCAAAGTTCAGCCCTTCTTTGTCGTGGAACTTCTTGACCTTCGCAACAGGATCGGGGGAGATCCCGAGCACGACGGCGTCTGCCTGCTCGTATTCGGCGCGATGGTCGCGCACGCCGCACGCCTGAGTCGTGCAGCCCGGTGTTGAGGCCTTCGGGTAGAAATAGACGACAACGGACTGACCGCGAAGGTCAGAGAGCTTTACCGTCCTGCCGTCCTGGTCTGGCAGCTCAAAGTCGGGGGCCTGTTGACCACGCTCGATCACGGGCGGATCGTAGCCGCATTCACTCTAGGACCGGAAGAAGGACAAGACGCCGCTACCTGAATGACCCGCCCCCAAACCGATGGGGACGGGCCATGAAAGCCAACCTACTTGACGATCTTGATGATCCGCTCCATGCCGAGGGCCGTGTGGTCGCGCCCGTCCTCGGTGTCCATGAAGCACGCTTGCACGTACCAGCCGGGCTTGGCGGTGATCCTCTCCTGTTGAAAGCCGCCAGTCGAAAGCGGCCCCGCGAAGCTGAACGGTTCCCCGACAGCGAGCTTTTCCAGGGCTTTTTGATCACCCTCGAATAGAGCGATGGCGATCTTCTGGGCGCCCACCTTGCCGCTCGCCCGAAAAGCCAGATCCATGTGCACGACCCAGCCTTCGTTTTCGAAGCGCACGAGCTCGCCGTCGTGCAGCGTGGTCGGCCCACGGAAGGCGAAGTCGATCGAGCGCTCGATCGCCTGTGGCGCAGGTAGTGCAGCGGGCGCGGTGGCTGCCCCCACGCTGAAGCTCGTGCGCGGCCACTTCGACGAGTTTTCGCCTTCGGCGTCGATCGCCATGTACTGACCGGGCTGCAGAATCGTCTGCGCTTCCGTGCTCTTACCGGCTGGGGTAATCGTGCCATCGAACACGATCGAGAGGTACTTGCTTGACAGGTTGGGTTCTTTGCCCACCTCGTCTGCGTCGAGCAGCGCATCCACTTCCGCCACACTGACTCCCGGCTTCAGCAAGACCAGCGAGGTAGACGATTCCTTGCCACCGGTCGCTGTGCTCACGACGTTGACCGCGCCTGATTGCAGTGTCCCGCCGACCGTGATCGAGGATGGACTAAGCGCAACCGAGATCGTGGGAAGCGTTATTGCCTCGGCGGCGGTGACCGGCAGAAGGGCTACTGCCGCCAGAAGAGTCGCGATCAGTGCTCCCCTCAGCAGGTGTAGACGTGTGCTGCTTGGGCTCATAGAGGCTCCTTGCTAATGATTGGCTGGTAGAGATTGGATCGCGGAACGCCCGGCGAATAATCATCCTCGAGGCGGACGTCGGGCGCTCACGCGCTCCCTACTCCGACAAGCTCACCGGGCGCGCATCGTTTGAGTTTCACACCGCCGCTCGACACAAGGTCGCTTATGAAAGGGGTGCTAAGACGAACGCAAGGTAGCCACGACCACCGGCGAGCTGGTCGGGTGAGCGCTCCCGCCCAAAGGCTCCGCGGTGACCAGCACCTGGTGCACTCCGGCGAGGTTGCCGGGCACGTTCACCGAGGCACTGCCGCTATGCGTCACGCCGAACAAAGCACTCGTCGCCTGGGGAGCAGCACCGTGACGGGCGAGCCATAGCTCGTAGATCTTTCCGCGCGGAGGCTGGGAGACGCCCGAGAGGACCAGTTCGGCATGGTCGCCGAACTGGCGCAACACGGCCTTCGCACCAGGAGGCATGGAGGCAAGCTGGGCACTGCTCACGTGGGTGGTGGGCGCTCGCGACCCAGTGTCGAGCACCAAGGCGCCAATCAACAGACCAACGCCCAAGGCGACAGCCGCGGTGAACAGTTGCGGGCGACGCAAACGCCAGCGGGCCCTGGTGGGCGCTGGACGATCGGCGCCGGCGCCCGCCGCCTTCAGCAAGTCTGCCTCGGAGCGCACGCTCGCCATCACTCGCTCGCGAAGCTCCGGCGAAGCGGTCTTGTGGGAGACGCCGATCGGCAGCGAGTCGGCCACGGGTTGCAAACTGGCCACGTCCGCCTTGCACACGGCGCAACCGCCAAGATGCTCGCGATAGCGCGTTGCCTCATCCTCCCCCAAGGCCGACAGGACATAAGCGGCCGCCTGCTCGCGCTCCTGGCAATCGTTCTCGTTGTCTTGACCTCTCATGTCACCGCCCCCAGCGCTGAAAGCTGACTTCGCATCTTCTCCAAGCCAAGGCGCATGCGGCCCTTGACGGTTCCAACCGGCAAATCCAGCATCGCAGCGATCTCAGTATGGGTGAAGCCACCGAAGTAAGCCAACTCGATTACGCGAGTCTGCTCTAAGGGCAGGTCGTCCAAAGCCGTGCGAATCTCCTGTGCCTCGTCGCGACGCGCCACCTCGACGTCGGTGCGCTCAGGCGCCTCCAAACGTTCGCCGAGCCCCTCGTCGCTGACGTTCTTGCTGGTGCGAACACCATCGCGGCGCAGCGCATCGACGGCGCGGTGATGGGTGATCCCGAGCACCCAGTTACGCACGCTCCCGCGCGAGCGCTCGTAGCGTGCACCGGTGCGCCACAGCGACAACAGCGCCTCCTGGACGACGTCCTCGGCCAGCGCCCGCCGGCCGACCATGCGGTAGGCGAGCGAGAAGGCGGCGTCGATGTGGCGCTCCAAGACGATCTCGAACGCGGCGGCCTCATTGCGGCAAACAAGCTCCATCAGCTCCTCGTCGGCCAGCTTGCGCAACTTGGTAGGCGAGAGGTCGATCTCACGCTTCGTCCTTGGCATCTATCGAGACTCGATCTGGTTCATGTACATGCTGTTCGCAGCGAGCTCACCGATGGATCATCGCAATATTCACCTGAACGCAAGTGATCCAAGCGCCGGCCGCCGGCGAAGACCGGATGCACTCCCCGCGCTCCCCCGATTACCCAAGAAAAACCCAAACCGGAGGTAACACTTTCAATGATGGGTCTCGACAATCCAATCCACATTGCCTTTCTCCTGATCGTCCTACTACTCGTCTTTGGGGCAAAGCGACTGCCAGAGATGGGCCATTCGCTCGGCACGGGCCTGCGTGGTTTCAAGGACGCGATCGGTGGTGAGAGCCCAACTCCCGCACCGCTACGGGCCGTTGAATCCGAGCCCGATCGAGTACACGAGAAGGCCTGAAGAAGTCACCATGGCTGTTGCGGTAGGCAGCGTCGGCTATGAAGAGCGGCTCAGCCTGGTCGATCACCTGACCGAGCTGCGCACCCGCTTGATCGTCTCGATCGTGGCACTCGCGTTGGCCTTTGGCATTTGCATGTGGCAGAACCACGCGCTGCTTGGAGTCATCAACGCACCACTCGCCCACCAAACACAGAAGCAGGTCAGCGCCGGTAAGGGACCGCTGGGCGCTACCTACACAGTCCAGAAGAACGCCCGCGATGTGGCGGCTCAATTGGCGATCGTGGTGGCCACGCTCGAGCGTCCTGGTAGCGGCGCGAGCTCTGCCACCAGGGCGTCCCTCCAAGGCGTGAAGCCGCATTTGCGAGGCGACATCAAAGCTCTATCTGCGCCACCCACCGGAGACCGGCCGGTTACGCTCGGAATCGGCGAGCCGTTCAACACGACGATCGGCGTTGCCCTGATATTTGCCTTCATCCTTGCCTTGCCGGTATTGCTGTATGAGCTCTATGGCTTCCTGCTGCCCGCCTTCAGCCCTGACCAGCGACGGGTCACGACTCCTCTGGTGCTCGCCATACCAGTGCTGTTCACGGTCGGGGTCGCGTTCGGCTATTTCGTGGTGCTGCCCGCGGCTGTGCGCTTCTTCCAGAACTTCAACAGCGGCGAGTTCAACGTGCTCGTGCAGGCAAGCCAGTACTACCACTTCGTAGCGGTCGTGCTGCTCGCAATGGGCCTCATCTTCCAGGTCCCGGTCGCAATTCTGGCCGCTACCCGCGTGGGTATCGTGACGCCCGCCCAGCTTGCCCACAACCGCCGCTACGCGATCCTCGCGTGCGCCGTGGTGGCCGCTTTCATACCCGGTGACGCCGTGACCCTGCTGCTCGAGACCGTGCCGCTCTACCTGCTCTTCGAGGGAAGCGTGCTACTCGCGAGAATCGTGGAGCAAGGCGAGCGGCGTTCACTTCAACAGGCGTGAAAGACGTCGGTCCTTGAGGGTGCGCCCGCCCGTTTGACAAGACGGGCAGTAGGCGATCACATAGTCCTCGAAGTGCACGGCCTGCAGGGTGGTAGCGCAGCGCGGGCAGGGCTCGCCCTCGTGGCGGTGGACCTTCAAAGGCATCGGCAGCTTGTCGGGGATCGGGATCTTCACCGCATCCTCGTAGTGGTCGATCGCCCCTCCCAAGATCTCCACCATGGCCTGCTCCAGGGCAGCCGTCTCCGGCTCGCTCAAGTCGGAGGCGCGCTTGAACGGCGAGAGATGGGCCTGCCACAGGATCTCATCCACCCAAGAGCGTCCGATGCCGGCCAGCACGTGTTGGTCGCGCAAAACCGCGTGGAGGGGGCGCGGAGCGTCGAGCACCGATGCGAGCGGCGGCGGCGTGGGCCACGCCTCTGGTCCGAGTGTGGCAAGTTGCTCGTCCTGCTCGAGATCCTCCTTGCGCAGGAGCTTGACCCAGGCGGCCTGCTTGGATCCGAACTCGCGCAAGCGCAACTCGTGCTCTGGCGCACCATCTTCGCTGGAGGTCTGCCCAGGGGTACCCTCCTCCCCCTCGCCTCCCCTGAGGAGCACTGGCACAAGCAGACGCGAGGTCTTGTCACGGGGGCCGGCACGACGGTCATAAAGCTGTAGGCGCCCCGCCGACATCAGGTGGATCAAGAGCAAAAGATCGCCGGAAGTGGCGATCACGAAGTGCTTGCCACGCCGTCCCACGCGCTCGATCCGCTGGCCCTCGAGTGCCGACAGGGGCGGGTCGAACGTCCTCATCGCCTTCACCCCAGGAGCCAAGGCCGAGACGATCTCAGCGCCACGCAAGGCCTCGTCGAGCCGCCGGGCCGTTATCTCGACCTCAGGCAACTCCGGCATGTACCCAAACTCCTGAGACGGTCGTGGACAACTCCGGCATCGCCCCCATCCTAGGACGATGCCGAAGCGCCTACCCGGGTCTCAGTTTGCGCCGATTGGCGGGCCGTTGTAAGCCGCGCCAGCCGGGCTGCGCCAGCTCACTCGCCAATGCGAGCCTTGCACCGATGAATTGAAGGACCAATAGCCGCTGGAACTGGTCTGGACCACCTTCAAGGTGCGGTAGCTCCTCGACCCCTTCGGCTGTACGAGTACCTTCAGCTTCGTGGCACCCACTGTGGGACGCACCAAGCCCCAGAGCGAGAAGTGGTGCCCCTGCTTGGCGACCACGAGCGGCACGGGGAAGCCGAAGAAGAGCGGCTTGCGTGCGCCGGCGAAGGTCTCCAGGCCGGTTTGGAAGCCGATCGTGCCACCGTGCACGCTGGAGCCCGGCGCCCCCCCTACCGGATCGTCGCGCAGCAGATATTGCGAGAAGGCGGCCACACGCGAATTCGACCAAGCGATCCGCTCGGCGATCGCGTCGTATTCGGCCTGCTTGGCCAGGGACACGCCGAGGGCGCTCGGCTTGCTCTGAATCCCGAACTCGGTTAGGTAGATCGGCACGTGTGCGGGAATGGCATGCGCCGCGGCTGCCTTGTCGAGCGCACTCGATAGGCGCGAGAGCACGCCGATCGTCACGTCGTCGATCATCGGCGGCCGGTAGGAAGGGGTCCCAACTGTGTAGGCGTGATGGGCATACCCGTATACAGGCAACGTCCCGCACGTCCCCGCCTTGCGGTATTTCGAGTTCAGGCACAGCGCTTCGCGCAGGAACGCGAGCGGGGCCACGTCGTGCAAGAGAGCCCCCTTGCCTTCGGTGCGCAGGTTTACCTTGTCGTAGCCAACCGGCGCGGTTTCCCCCATCAGCACCTTCGGCTTGGCAATCCCAGCCGATTGCAGGCCTTCGTAGCCGGCCTGGAACAAGCCGCGGTAGATGCGCGGCGATTCCGGCGTCCCTTTCGAGTTAAACTGGGGACGCAGGAAGGCCGGATGATTGGGCTCATTCCAGATCGCAAACAAGGAGACGTAGGGACCGTAGTGCTTGCCGATGGCGGTCATGAATTCCTTGAAGTCCTGATCGTCCGGACGGGTCACAAGGTTCTTGTCGTTGTGACCAGCTGTAGCCCACTCCGGAACGGGCGAGGTCACGGTCAGGAGCACCGGCCATTTGCGACGGTGGGCTTCGACCAGGAGTTCGTCGTAGGCGCTCCAGTTGTAGGAGGCCGGGTTGGTCGCATCGAAGACCGGCTTCTTAGTGCTGTGCTCGCCAGGCGTGACGTCGCCCCAAGCGATCTCGACGCGTAGTGCTTTTACGCCAAGCGCTTGCAGCTGGGCGAAGGCCTTGGCGCGCGCCGCTGGCGTCACCGCTACCAGGTCACGGGGGGCCTCAAAGAATGTGGTCTGTGTGTGGGAGGCACTTGCCGTGGCGGGTCCGAGCGCGCCGAGCGCAAGCGCCGCACAGCTCAGCGCGAGCAGTGCGCGGATTTGGATTCGTTGGGCTATGGATGCGTGAATATTTGGCATTGGGGGCTTAAGACACCTTCGTGTAGACGATGTTGCGGTGCTCGGGCTGGATTTCGGTGCGACCGGCGATCTGGCGCCTGGCGGACAACCCCGAATCTCTGCCGAGCGGTCCGTGCCGCGATGCGGCCGGCCCGGCGTACGGTGTAGCGTGCGAGCCGATGAGTGCAGCAGTCGCACCGGACGACATTGTCGAGAGCCATGCGGACGTAACAAGCGACGCCCGGCCTCCCCTGCTCGTGCTGGAGCCCTTGCGTGCCTTCCTCGACGAGCATGACCTTGGTGGCGGGGAGATCAAGGCGCAGCCGATCGGTGATGGGCACTCCAATGTCACTTACCTGATCGAGCGCGATAGTGGACCACAACTCGTCCTGCGCCGCCCCCCGCGTCCACCGCTGCCGCCAAGCGCGCACGACGTGCTGCGTGAGGCGCGCCTGCTGCGCGCGCTACGCGACACGCCCGCACGCGTGCCCAAGGTCCTCGCGGTGTGTGACCGCGAGGAGGTGATCGGCTGCCCCTTCTACGTAATGGAGCGCGTGCAAGGCGAGGTGATCGTCTCTGACACGCCCACGGCGCTCGATACACCCGAGCAGCGCAGGCGCATCGGCGAGCAACTGATCGATGCACTCGTGGAGATCCATGCCGTGGACTGGCGAGCAGCGGGCCTCGAGGGCTTTGGCAAGCCCACCGGTTACCTGGAGCGCCAATTGCGGCGCTTTGGCGGCTTGTGGGACCTCAACAAGACACGCGATATCCCCGCGGTGGAGCGCGTGAAGAGGTGGCTTTCCGAGCATATGCCCGAGTCCGGCCCCGCCACGATCGTGCACGGGGACTACCGCCTCGGCAACACCATGTTCGCCGAGCATGCGCCCGCTGAGCTAGTGGCGGTGTTCGACTGGGA
This sequence comes from uncultured Solirubrobacterales bacterium, assembly GCA_963731565.1. GTDB lineage: Bacteria > Actinomycetota > Thermoleophilia > Solirubrobacterales > Solirubrobacteraceae > Palsa-744. The sequence continues at coordinate 1,294,824 of CAVSWG010000001.1, read as the reverse complement.
GATGGCCACGATCGGCGATCCTTTGGCCGACGTGGGCTACCTGTGCATGTTCTGGACCGAGGCCTCAGACCCAGAAGGTGGCTTGCGCGAGCACCTTGGCCGAGTCACCCGCGCCGAGGGCTATCCCACGCGGGCGGAACTGATCGCGCGCTATGAGGAGCTCTCGGGACGCTCGATGAGGGACCTGCGCTGGTACACGACGCTCGCTTTGTGGAAGTCTGTGGTGTTCATGGAGGGCAACTACAAGCGCGCCGTGGCCGGCACAACCGACGATCCCTACCTGAAGCAGTTCGGAGAGGGCGTGCTCGAGCTGGCCCGCCAGGCCGAGCGGGTGGCGCTCGATGGGTGATTCCGCAAACGAGGGCCCTACGCGCGCGCGTAGGGCATCCGATTTGGAGAGCACGGTCACCAACGGCCGCCGGGGCCTGCTGATCGATTGGGGCGGTGTGCTCACCACCAACCTGTTCACCTCCTTCCACGAGTACTGCGTGCGCAACGAGATCGACCCGGCCGAGCTGGGCAAGCGCTTCAGCGCGGACCCCGAGTTCCGCGAGCTGCTCATCTCGCTGGAGAAGGGCACGATCGAGGAGGCCGCGTTCGAGGAGAGTTTCGCCGAGCTGTTGGGCGTGGACTCCGACGGATTGATCGACGGCTTGTTCGCGGGCGTTCAACCCGACACGGCAATGGTCGAGGCGGTCAGGGCCGCGCGCAAAGCCGGTATCCGCACCGCACTCGTGTCCAACTCGTGGGGTGTGCACCGCTATCCGCAAGACCTGTTCGACGATCTGTTCAACGGTGTGGTGATCTCAGGGGTCGAGGGCACGCGTAAGCCGGCCAAGCGCATGTACGAACTGGGCGCAGAGCGCGCGGGCCTCGCCGCCGAGCTGTGCGTATTCGTGGACGACCTCCCCTTCAACCTCACACCGGCCGAGGAGCTGGGGATGGCAACCGTGCATCACACGAGCGCCGAGACCACCATCCCGCAGCTCGAAACACTGCTCGGGGTCAAGCTCTAAACCAGGTCAAAGGAAACTTGGGTCTTTGCCAATCGACCCAAGTTTTCCGCCAAATACTTGGGTCGCCCGAATCGAGCCCAAGTGCATTGAGGTGTCTCAGTCCCTTTTCCCGCGCCCATACATGAAGCCGAAGAACCGCGTGATCATGCGTGTGGTGCGAGCCTTGTAAGGGAACATGTGCGGTTCGCGCTTCATGGCCAAGCGCGAGGTGACGACGATCGCCTGCTGGGAGCAGTACTTGCGAATACCACCTGCACCGTGCCTGGAGCCGATACCGGACGCCTTGGCGCCGCCCATCGGCAGCTCGAGCGCCGTGTAGTTGACGAGCGCGTCGTTCACGTTGGCGGCGCCTGCTTCCAGGCGTCGCGCGATCGCCTCGCCGCGCTCGGTGTCGCGCGTGAACACTGACGCCCCGAGCCCGTAAGGAGACTCGTTGGCCAAGCGCACAGCCTCCTCGGCGTCGGCGACCTTCATGATCGGCAAGGTCGGCCCGAACGTCTCCTCGGTCATCGCCTTCATTGTGTGGTCGACGTCGACGAGCACGGTTGGCTGGTAGAAGCGCCCGTCGACCCCGTCGACGGAGTTGCCGCCGACAAGCACACGCGCGCCCTTCTCAACGGCGTCGCTGACGTGCTCTTTGATCGTGTCGAGTTGCGCGGGGAAGGTGATTGCCCCGACGTCCACGGACCCAGGTCCTTTGGGCGCTCCAACACGCAGAGCACGGACCTTCTCGGTGACCTTGCCGACGAACTCGTCATACACCGGCGCCTCGACGTAGACACGCTCGATCGAGATGCACGTTTGGCCGGCGTTCTGCATCGAGTAGTACACGGCCGTGTTGGCCGCACGCTCGAGGTCGGCGTCGGAGAGCACGATCATCGGGTCCTTGCCGCCGAGCTCCAACGAGCACGGGATCAGGCGTTTGGCGGCCGCCTCGGCGACCATCTTGCCGGTGCGCGTCGAGCCGGTGAACATGATCATGTCGACGTTGTCTGTGAGCGCAGCACCTGTAGCCCCGCGCCCGGTCACGACCTGGAAGACACCGTCGGGCATGCCGCACTCGCGCAAGCCCTCGGCGAGCGCCATCGACGTGAGCGGCGTGACCTCGCTTGGCTTGAGGATCACGCTGTTGCCTGCTGCCAAAGCCGGGATACAGTCGCCGAAGGAGTTGGTGAGCGGGTAGTTCCAAGGCCCGATCACCCCGATCAAGCCGAGCGGGCGGTAGCGCAGGATCAGCTTCTTGCCCTTGAGCATGATCTGAGCCGATTTGATGCGCTCGTCATCGAGGTATTTGGGCGCCTCCTTGGCCCAGAAGCCGAACGCGTTGGCGGCGTAGGCGATCTCGGCGAACTCGGCGTCCTCGTAGGTCTTGCCGGTCTCCGAGACGATCGTCTCGATCACACGCTCGGAGTTGTCGATCAGCCACTTCTGGGCGCGCAAGAGCACGCGTCCGCGAGCCTCGAAGCCGAAGGCCTCCCACTGAGGCTGCGCGGCACGACCGCGCGCGGCGAGCTCCGCGACAGCCGAGGCATCGAGGTCGGGGACATGGGCGACAATCTGACCCGTGGCGGGATTCTCGACGGGGATGTCCGCACCCTGAGGCGCCGGTGGGTGGGTTCCGTTGCCTGCGTGGGGGGTTACCTGCTCGACGGTCGCCATATCGCTGTCTCCCTGCCTCGTTTCGCTCGGATAAGACAAGGCTACACCCGATTGGCCGGATGGCCAGAGATATGTTGATCTGATGTTCCAGTCGGCGCATGCGCCGACTGGCCGGCCGGTACATGTACCGGCCGGAACCGGGCCGCATGCGGCCCGGTTTTCTAGTTCCTACTCACTCAACTCGACCGTGGCGATGCCGACCGGCTCAACCGGTTTGTCGCCACCATCAGTGGGCACACCCTCGAGCTTGTCGACGACATCCATGCCGCTCTGCACCTCGCCGAACACGGTGTGCTTGCCATCAAGCCATGGGCACGACTTGGCGGTGACGATGAAGAACTGCGAGCCGTTGGTGTTGGGACCGGCATTGGCCATCGCGAGCGCGCCACGCACGATCTTGTGCGGGTTGATCTCGTCCTCGAACGTGTAGCCGGGACCGCCGGTGCCAGTGCCTTGGGGGCAGCCGCCTTGGATCATGAAGTCGCTGATGATGCGGTGGAAGTTGAGACCGTCATAGAAGCCCTCGGAGGCGAGCTTGCGGAAGTTGGCGACCGTCTTGGGGGCGTCCTCGTCAAACAGCTCGAAGACGATCGTGCCCTCGGTGGTCTGCATCGTGGCGGTTGACATCTTGGTTCTCCTGTAATCGTCGCGGCTGGGTCGAGAGGGCACGATAGCGACGAAAGGGGTGCCCTACGCGCGCGCGTAGGGCAGGTCAAATCAACTAGCTCTTGACTCGCTCCAGGCGCAGCTCGCGTCCGCGCAGCTCGCGGCCGTCCAAGGCGTCGATCACGCGGTCGGCCTCTGAGGCCGGAACAGACAGGAAAGAGAAGCGCTCGAGCACGTTCACGTCGCGCACCGCCTCCCCATCCAGGTCGGTGGCCGAGGTGACGGCGCCCACTATGTCGGCCACCTGCAAACCTGCGGCGCGGCCTCCGCCAAGCACCAGCTTGACCGACGGCTCGGAGGACTCGCGCGAGATCTGTGGCTTGGAGTGCCGGCGGGGGCGCTCTGAGACCGGCGTGGGGGCCGCCTTGGCGCCCTCCTCCCACGCGGCGATCTTGGTGCCGATGTGGCGCTCGATCGCCTCCAACTCGCGCTTCTGGCGCGACTCGACGAACGTGATCGCGCGCCCCGAGCGTCCCACGCGTCCCGTGCGCCCGATGCGGTGCACGTAGGTGTCCGGACTCGTTGGCACGTCGTAGTTGACCACGTGGGTGACGGTCGAGATGTCGAGCCCACGCGCGGCCACATCGGTGGCGACGAGGATCGGCACACGACCGCCCTTGAAGGCCAGCATCACGCCATCGCGCGAGCCTTGGGACATGTCGCCGTGCAAGGCCCTCACGTTCATGCCGCCATCGCGCAACGTGCGGAATAGCTGGTCGCAACGGACCTTGGTGCGCACGAACACGATCGCCTGCTCCGGCCGCTCCGCCCGCAGGACCTCCACCAACTTGGCAGCCTTGTCCCTCGTCTCCACGGAAAGCTGGAACTGAGCGACCGTGTCGATCGTGAGCGTCGCAGCCTCAACCTGGATGACCTCGGGGTCGTACATGTAGGAGTCGGCTAGCTTGCGGATCGGCGGCGGCATGGTCGCCGAGAAAAGCGCGGTCTGACGCCCGGAGGGAGTCATCGAGAGGATCTTCTCCACGTCCTCCAGGAAGCCCAGGTCGAGCATCTCATCCGCCTCATCGAGCACCACGAAGCGGCAGTCGTGCAAGACGATCGAGTTGCGCGAGATCAGGTCGAGCACGCGTCCCACTGTGCCCACGACTATGTGCCCGCCGGCGCGCAATTGGGCCTGCTGGGTGCGGATCGGGGCACCACCGAAGACGGCCACCACGTCCACACCGGCCTGGGCGCCATAGGCGCGCAGGGCCTGGGTGACCTGAATGCACAGCTCGCGTGTGGGGGTGAGCACGAGCGCCTGGACCTCATGCTCATCGGGATCTATGTACTGCACGATCGGCAAACCAAAGGCAGCGGTCTTGCCGGTGCCGGTCTGCGCCTGGCCGATCACATCGCGACCTTCGAGCAAAGGCGGGATCGCCTGTTCTTGGATCGGCGAGGGCGACTCATAGCCGACATCGCGCAAAGCTTGTTGGGTCTGCTCGGTGAGGCCGAGCTCGGCGAATGTCTTGGTCATGCGGGGAGCAGCTTACGTGCTCAGCGCCCGCGAGCCGCAACCAAGCGCCTGGGCACACTCTCAGACGGGACAGATCCGGGGTGCAAACCGCGGCCGGCCTCACCCTTGTGGGACGGATCCGGGGCACAAAGCGCCCCGGCTTACTCCTGTCAGGTTCGTCTCAAGCGGTGGGATCGAGCAAGACCTTGCCGGTCGTGCGCCGCGCGGCGATGTCGACGTGGGCCTCGGCGGCGCGCTCCAAGGCATACGTGGCGCCCACGTGTGCCCGCAGCTCTCCCGAGGCTGCTCGCGCGAACAGGTCGGCCAATGCTTCGGTGAACATGCCGGGCCGCTCCAGGCAGTGGAACAGATAGAAGCCCACCAAGGAGCGCGAGTGGCGCAACAGCGAGCCACTCGATATGTGGTTGGGCTGCCTTGAGGAGATGCCGCAGACCACGATCCGCCCGAAGTGCGCAAGGGCCCTGTAGGAGCGCTCGAACGCCTCCCCGCCGGCCATGTCGAAGATGAGGTCCACCTCGCGCCCTTGGTTGGCTTCGAGCAAGCGCTCGGTCAGGCCCTCCACGTCTGAGTCGATCGCCACGTCAGCGCCGAGCTCGAGTGCCAGATCACGCTTCTCAGCACTGGAGGCGACCGCGATTACCCTCCCGGCACCGAGCAGATGTCCGAGCTGGACCGCAAGCGAGCCGACGCCTCCAGCCGCGGAATGCACGACCACGCTCTCGCCCTCGGCGACGCGACCGGCCGTGCGATAGAGGTGCCAGGCGGTTGTGCCCTGTATGAGCAACGCAAGCGCCGTCCCGTCATCGACCCTGTCGGGGATCGCGAAGGTGTGCTCACTCGAGGCGATCGCGTACTGGGCATAGCCGCCCGAGCCGGTCAGCGCGACCACCCGCTGGCCCGCGCCCAGGCCACTGCCGGCGGGCGCGGAGACGACCACGCCCGCCACCTCGCCACCCGGGACGAGCGGGAGCGTGGCCTTGCGCACGTAGGAGTTGTCGCGGGTGTGAGTATCGGCGAAGTTGACGCCAGCGCGACTTACCTCGATCAGGGCCTCGCCGACGCCTGGCTCGGGCGTGGGCAGCTCGACCAGCTTCGAGGACCTCGGGGCCACCGAACTCGGTGATTTGGATAGCACGCATGGTGCCGAAGCTATATCACCGTCAGGAGCTGCCCTACGCGCACGCGCGGCCTTATTAACAAGCATTGCGTTGTGCCACGGTCGCGGGCGTAGGGCACCCAAGGGAGGGGAGCACATGTGCTCCCCTCCGATGACCATGACAACAGCATCCGATTCACTCCACAGGTAGGGTCTCTTTATGCCCATCACCGTTGTCGGATCGATCGCCTTTGACGCAGTCAAGACACCGTTCGGGGAGCGCGAGCGGATGCTCGGCGGCGCCGCCGTGCACTTCGCTTTGGCCGCCTCCTTCTTCGAAGAAGTCCGCGTCGTGGGCCCTGTGGGCGAGGACTTCGGCGAGGCGGAGCTCGATGTGATGCGCAGCCGCGGCGTTGATGTGAGCGACGTGGAGCGCGTGGAGGGCGGCAAGACCTTCTTCTGGAAGGGCGAGTACGGCTGGGACCTGAACTCGCGCGAGACGCTGGCCACCGAGCTGGGGGTATTCGAGGGCTTTCAACCAAAGCTGTCCGAGGGTTCGCGCGAAAGCGACGTGCTGTTCCTCGCCAACATCCAGCCCGACTTGCAGAGCGAGGTTCGCGCCCAGCTCCCGGGAGCGCGCTTCGTGGCGCTCGACTCGATGAACCTGTGGATCGACATCGCCAAGGACCAACTCGTGCAGGCGATCGAAAGCGTGGATTGCCTGATCCTCAACGACGCCGAGCTGCGCCAGTTGACGGGCAAGCCGAACCTGGTCTCGGCGGCACGAGAGATCCTGGCGTGGAATTCCTCTGAGGGCAGACAAGGCCCGAAGGTGATTGTGGCCAAGCAAGGCGAGTACGGCGCGGCACTAATCACCGATAAGGGCTTCTTCGCGCTGCCGGCCTACCCGATGGAGAGCGTGATCGATCCGACCGGGGCCGGCGACACGTTCGCGGGCGGCTTCGTGGGCTACATCGCCGCCCATCCCGAGGACGATCTCTCGGATGAGCTGTTGCGCCGCGCGATGGCGCACGGCACCGCACTTGCCTCCTTCAACGTCGAGGAGTTCGGCACCGAGCGCGTCGAGCGGCTGACCGGCGAGGAGATCACCGCTCGCGTGGAGGAGCTACGCGAGATCACTCAGTTCAGCGGCGCGCCCGCCAAGCTGCGCGCCTGACCTGTTCGCACAGGCCATCGAGTAGTAGTCTCAATTGAGTGGATGCTTGGACCTTCATCTGGTTGATGGTGTTCTTGAAGATCCCGATCGTGGCGCTCTTCCTGCTCGTGCGTTGGGCTGTGCGCCAAACACCCGAGGAGGCCACTGGCCAGGACGGTGGGATCGGGCCTCCAAGAGAGCCAGTGCATCCACGTCATCCACGTAGTCGCCTGCCACGTGCGCCCCGCCGCGGCCCGCATGGGGATGCCCCTTTGCTTCCGCCCGCCCGCGTGCGCACAGTGGTCGCACGGGGACGACTGGCACAGCGCTGACGCCTGTCGGCTGCTCCGCCTGAAAGAATCTCGCGGCGATGAGCCAGGCTGCCCCCTCCTCCGTGCTTTCAGACGGCACGATCCTAAAGATGGTGGCCGAGCAGCGCATCAAGATCGACCCGTGGGACGAGCAGATGGTGCAGCCCGCGAGCCTGGACCTGCGCTTGGGCGACTCCTTCAGGGTGTTCCACAACCACAAGGTGACCGCGATCGACCTACGCGAGCCACCGACAAACCTGACCGAGCAGATCAAGGTCCAGCAGGATGAGCCATTCGTGATTCATCCCGGCGAGTTCTGCCTAGGACGAACCTTGGAGCACGTGGAGCTACCCGATGACATCGTGGCGCGCATCGAGGGCAAGTCGAGCCTTGGGCGCCTTGGGCTGATCGTGCACGCGACCGCCGGCTTCTGCGACCCGGGCTGGAAAGGGACGCTGACACTCGAGCTCAACAATCTCACGCGCGTCCCGATCCGCTTGTACGCGGGGCTGCCGATCGCGCAGCTGTCCTTCATGACGCTCGACGCATCCGCACTTCGTCCATATGGCCACGAGGGCCTTGGCAGCAAATACCAAGGGCAGGTCGAGGCCACCGAGAGTCGCTACGGTGGGGGTAGCCGAGAGGAGCCGAGATGAGCACCGAGCCACAGACTCGACAGGCGGACGTGAATGGCGGTGGGAGCGTCGAGACGCTGACCGTCACAGACAACCGCACAGGCAAGACCTATGAGCTGCCGGTCACCGACGGCACCCTGCGCGCGATGGACTTGCGCCAGATCAAGACGGGCGATGAGGACTTCGGCTTGATGGCCTATGACCCGGCTTATACGAACACGGCCTCGTGTCGCAGCTCGATCACCTACATCGATGGCGAGGCGGGCATCCTGCAACACAGGGGCTACTCGATCGAGCAATTGTGCGAGCACTCCAGCTACCTCGAGGTCGCCTACCTCTTGATCAACGGCGGGCTGCCGACCCAGAAGCAGCTCGACGACTGGATCTATGAGATCACGATCCACACGTTCGTGCACGAGAACGTCAAGGACTTCATGCAGGGCTTCCGCTACGACGCCAACCCGATGGGAATGCTTGTGGCCTCCGTGGGCGCGCTCTCCACCTTCTACCCGGACGCCAACAAGATCCACGATGAGCAGGTCCGCGCGATCCAGATCATCAGGCTGCTCGCGAAGATGCCGACTTTGGCGGCCTTCGCCTTCCGCCACAACATGGGCCAGCCCTACGTGTACCCCGACAACGACCTCGCCTATGCGGGCAACTTCCTGGGGATGATGTACAAGATGACCGAGCTGAAGTACCAGCCCGACCCACGATTGGAAAAGGCGCTCGACGTGCTGTTCATATTGCACGCCGACCACGAACAGAACGCTTCGACCAGCGCTGTGCGCTCGATCGGATCCACCCAGGTGGATCCCTACTCGGCGGTGGCCGGAGGCGTGGCGGCGCTGTACGGGCCCTTGCACGGCGGGGCCAACGAGCAGGCTTTGCGGATGCTGCGCAGGATCGAGTCGCCGCGCAACATTCCCGACTTCCTGGAGGGCGTGAAGGCCGGCAACGAGCGCCTGATGGGCTTCGGCCATAGGGTCTACAAGAACTACGACCCCCGGGCGCGAATCATCAAGAAGCACCTCGACGCGGTGTTCGAGGTGCGCGGCACCAGCCCCTTGCTGGACATCGCCACCGAGCTCGAGAAGCGGGCGCTCGACGACGAGTACTTCACCTCGCGCAAGCTCTATCCCAACGTGGACTTCTACTCGGGGCTGATCTACGAGGCCTTGGGTCTGCCAGTCGCGATGTTCCCGGTCATGTTCGCGATAGGACGCACGAGCGGTTGGATCGCCCAGTGGCTTGAGATGGTGCAGGACTCAGAGCAGAAGATCGCCCGCCCACGCCAGATCTACACAGGCGAGCGCGACCGGGATTACCTGCCGATCGACAAGCGCGGCTGAGCGACTTTCAAGCCCCAACTCCAGATTCTTGGAGAAATTTGGAGCAATTTGGAGTTCGGCTGGCTAGAGCACCAGCGTGGAGCCATAGCGGCGCAGCCAGTCGCGCTGCTCGCGCCAACCGGGGCAGCGGCTCTCGACCAAGGCCCAGAAGCGTGGCGAGTGGTCGCGGATGTCGAGGTGGCAGACCTCGTGCCAGACCACATAGTTGAGCACCGGCTCGGGTGCCAGGAGAAGACGCCAGTTGAAGCTCATGGCGCCCTTTGCCGAGCAGGACGCCCAGCGAGTGCTCTGGGCACGGATCGAGAGGCCTCTGTAGGAGGCCCCGATCTCGTCCGCAGCGGCGTCCAGGCGAGTCGCGATCTCGAAGCGCGCGAGCCTGCGATAGAGGCGCTCTACGGCAGGGCGATGATCGCCCAAGGGTACGAACAGCCTCTCCCCCTTCTTGTGGGCACGAGTACGCCCCGGCTCAGGGACGAGGATGAGCGGCGTGCCCAAGTAGGGGACTGTCCCAGCTCGCTCGGCCACGCGGGCGAGCGCTTGGCGACCCTCGGAGAGGCGTCTCTCGATCCAAGGGGCCAGCTCGCGCACGGCAGCCGCGGCGGCCCGCTCGGGCGCATGCGTTGGCAGGACGACCTCCACGTCGGTGTGGGCGCGCACGTTGATCCTCACCCTGCGCGCGCGCGTGGAACGGCGCACCGTGTACTCGATCTCGGTCATGTCGATCAGGGTACGCACGGGTCCGGGCGGATCGCACACCGACCTGGAGGATGTTGTTCAAAAAAAGGGGTGCCCTACGCGCGCGCGTGGCCTACTAAATGGTTCTAGCTTGTTAAAGAAGGCCGCGCGCGCATAGGGCGCCCCAAACGCGGCACACCACAACCCTCCGCTGACCGCCGACCAAGGCAATCGACACCCCACTTTCGACGTTCAACCAAGCCGAGTCCAGGCCTCATAATCAAGACCATGGCTAAGTCGATCGTGAAGCTGCCCGCCGGGGTGCGGGAGCCCTACCAAGTGTTCATCAACGGTGTGCCTCAGCACGAGGGCACTGACTTCCAGGCCAAGGGCCACACCTTGATGTTCGAGCGTGAGCTGCGCAAGGACCACATCTCCAAGCGACGCTGGTTCTTGGGCGCGTGGGGCGTGGGGACCTACAAACAGGACGACTCGGTGGACGTGCGCTACGAGGCGCCAGACGGCTCGCCGAGGGTGGCGGAGGGACTGGAGATCGAAACGGGCTAGCAGCTGTGTCGGGGCGGGAGCTGTGTCGGGGTGGGAGCCGCCTCAGGCAGTGGATGCAGAGGCGGCCTCGCCAGAGGCCCGCGCTCGCTTCCCCTTCTCCCATGGACGCGCAAGCTTCAAGGCGCCGAGGATCGCGCGCGTGGCCGGGGAGCGGTTGAGCGTGTAGAAGTGGATGCCCGGCGCGCCCGCTTCCAAGAGCTCGGCGCACTGGAGGGTTGCGTGGGCGACGCCGAAGTCGATCACAGCCTCGGGCTGGGACTCGCGCGCGTGCAGCTCGCGGCGCAGGCCCGCGGGGATAGAGGCGCCGCACATCTTGGTCATGCGCTCGAGCTGGCCGATCTGCGTGATCGGCAGGATGCCCGGCACGATCGGCACGTCGATCCCAGCGGCGCGGGCACGGGCCACGAAGTCGAAGTAGAGGGCGTTGTCGAAGAACAACTGGGTGATCAAGAAGTCCACGCCGCCGGCCACCTTCTCCGCCAGGTAGTCGATGTCGGCCTGCGGGCTGACTGCATGAATGTGCGTCTCGGGGAAGCAGGCGGCGCCGATCGCGAAGGGGTAGTCGGCCTTGATCAGGTCGACCAGCTCTCTGGAGTACTCGAGACCACCGTCGGTCTTGATCCAGGCCTCCTCCCCGGCCGGCGGGTCGCCGCGCAGGGCCAATACGTTGTCGATCCCGGCAGCCTGCATCTCATCCAAGGTGGAGCGCAGTTCGGGCACGGTGGCGCCCACGCAGGTGAAGTGGGCCATCGCCTCCAGGCCGTAGTCCTCCTTGATGCGCTTGACAATCTCGATCGTCTTGGCCCTCGTAGATCCGCCGGCGCCGTAGGTGACCGACACGAACGAAGGCTCCAAGGTGCGCAGCTCTGAAAGCGCCGCGTACAGGTTCTGCTCGCCCTGCTCGGTCTTGGGCGGGAAGAACTCAAAGGAGAAGACGGGCTCGTCGCCCGCGAGCAGCTCATCGATCCGCATCGGCAAAGCCTAACACGGTCGTGTCAAGGTTTGGCGGTCCAGCGCTCCGGATCGCCCGAACGCTTCGGCCCGGCCGGTGAGCTCCAGGTGGATGAGCATTGCCAAGGTCTCCGACAGAAGCCAAGGCCCCCCATGGGAGGCCAGCTCGTCGGAGTAGATGCGCGGGATGACCTCAAACGCCGTGAGCGGCTCAGAGGCGATGACACCTTCGACCTGCTCCAGGCGCTCGGCCACCAAGGCCCGGTTGCCAGCGATGTGGGCGTGCACGTCGGTGAACGTGCGCCCGTGCCCGGCCAAGCACAGGCGCGCCCCTAGGCGTTCCACAACATCCAAGGAGGAGAGGAATTTGCCGACAGGGTCGGGTGAGTAGCCCATGTCGAAGAACAGCGAGATGCGTCCGAGCAGATGGTCGCCGGAGATCAACAGGCGCCGCTCAGGTTGAAACAAGCACACGTGCGAAGGGGCGTGGCCGGGCGTCTCATACACCTCCCAAGGGCCGAGGTCGGTTTGCACGACCACCCCCGGCAAGAGCTCGCGGTCGGGCGCGATCACGCCGGAGATGCCCGATTCGTGGTGCTCGCGCTCCTCAGCGAAGCGCCTCAAGGGCTCCTCGGGCACGCCCGACTGGCGTGCCACCTCGATGCGTCGTTCCAATGTCGCCTTGGGGTCCTGCTCGTCAACCGCCATGTGCTCGTATTTGGGGTGCATCCACAGCTCGCAGCCAGCCTGCTTGACGATTGCGGCGGCCTGACCGTAGTGGTCGGAGTGGGCATGGGTGCAGACGACCAGGCGGATGTCCTCGATCGCCAGACCGCACATGCCGAGAGCCCGTTCCAACTGCACCATCGAGCCGGGCTCGCCGCCGTGCGGGCGCTCGTAGTAGCCAGTGTCGAACAGGACCACCCCATCACCGGCCTTCACCGCCCAGGCATTGCCGTGGGGGACGCCCGGCCACGGCAAGGGCAAGCGCAGGCGAAACACGCCGGGGAGCACGCGCTCGCCCCTTCCAAGCTCGCGTTTACGGGCCGGCTCCGTCACCGGCGCGGAGACTACTAGGCGTAGACTCATAGGTCCCGGCGGACAAGGAGATGGCGATGGCCGATGACGGAGTCGACAAGGGCGAGGCAGCCACCAAGGTGCAGGAGGCAGCGGCCCAGATCCACAAGACGAAGGGCAAGGACACCGAGGCAGTGGCGCGCCGCTACTTCGAGGCGATCGCCGAGCGCGACGTGGATGCGGCTGTGGCCTTGTGGGCCGAGGGTGGACGCGAGCACGTGCGTGGCCAAGTCGATGTGCTAGCGCCGGAGGGCGTGCGGGAGTTCATCGGCGGCCTGATCGAAGCGATGCCGGATATGAAGATGGAGGTGGTCGAGACGACCACTCAAGGCGAGCGCTGCGCGGTGCGGTGGACGCTCACGGGCACTTTTGCCGGGCCAGGATCCTTGAACGGCGTCAAGGCCACTGGCAATCCCTTGAAACTCGAAGGCGTGGACGTCCTGACTGTGCGCGACGGGCTGGTGCAGGCCAATGACGCGTTCTCTGACGGGCTGAGCGTGGCGCGTCAGATCGGACTGATGCCACCACAGGGCTCCTCCGCCGAGCAAGGTCTGACCGGCGCCTTCAACATGAAGACCAAGGTGACCGGCATGTCGGCTCAAGACGCCAAGCTGGTCGCCCAAGGGGTATGGGTCGTGCAAGGCCAGCCCGGCCGCTGCAACGTGTACTTGATCGAGGACGAGAGCGTGGGCGGCGTGACTATGTACGACGCGGGCGCGCGCACAATGGTCAGGGCCGTGGCCTCGGCCGGAGCAAAGCTCGGCGGGATCAAGCGGATCGTGCTCGGACATGGGCACACCGACCACCGCGGCACCGCACCTGCGCTTGGTGTGCCCGTCCTGTGCCATCCCGATGAGGTCCAAGACGCCGAAGGCAGCGGGGGATTCAGGTACTGGCCGAAGGACCTCGCTCCGCTGCCGACCCCACAGCGCCAGATCCACAGGGCGATGCACCGCTGGGCCTGGGACGCCGGCCCAGTCAAGATCGCGGGCACGCTCTCCGAGGGCGACGAGGTCGCGGGCTTCAAGGTCATCGAGTTGCCTGGCCATGCTCCCGGACAGATCGGCTTGTGGCGCGAATCGGACCGCCTGGCGCTCGTGAGCGATTGCTTCTATACGCTCGAAATGTGGGGTCGCGGCTGTCCCCCACACGTGCCCGAGAAGACCTACAACTACGACACCGAGCAGGCCAAGGCCTCGATCCGCAAGCTGGCGGAAATGGAGCCAGCCGCGGCGTGGCCGGGACACGCCAAGCCAGTCACCGGGGACGTGCGCACGCAGCTGCTCAAGGCCGCGGAGACGATGTAGTGCTCGAGGACTCGGCCGAAGACCACTCGACACACGGGCGTTCGGCGGAGCGCAAGCGCGCCTAGAGCCAGGGCCTGGCAGTCATGGGCAAGCGCAACCGCGGGCGCGGCAAGGCTGAAGTACCGCTCAGCGAATACACGGACGCCGAAGGCAACGTGCTGAAGCTGCGCGGCACCTTCCCGCCAGCCGCACGACGCGAGTACGCCGACACGCTCGCCGGTGGAGGTGGGCGTCCCGCCGCGAGCAGGGAGGATGCGTGGCACAGGGCCCAGGAGCTCCTGTTCGAGCGCCTGGCCGTGCGCTGGGTGATCGCCGGCGCACCGATCGACCGCCCGCGGGAACTATTGGGACGACTGCGCGTTGCTACCCAGGCCGAGCGGGCTTGGGTGAGGGAGGTGCTCAGGGAGCATTGTGCGGAGCACTTTCCGGATGTGCAGGCGCCTTAGAGCCCGGCGGTCGCCCCCGGCCAGGGTCGCAGTCAGTCAGGCTCGCCGACCAGCTCCAAGCGCGGCCCGTGGGCGTCGCCCGCTGAGACAAAGCGCGCGCTGGCCGGACTAAGGACGAACTCGTACAGCTCGCCGTCCTCACCTCGAACCGCCACACGCCGGCCTGCGTCCTCTACTGCGACGACAGTGCCAGCCTCATGGCCACCGCCGAAATGCTTGACGCGGGCAGGTGCTCCGACAAGTGGAAGCTGTCGTGACGGGCCGAGCATCGCCAAATCGTATGTGGGTTCAACACGGATCGGCGCGATAGCTGGTTCAGGCAGCATATTCGCCAACTGCCGCCTCGATCTCAGCGCCCTTCTCGGTAAGCAACCACGCATTCGGGGCGCCGCGTGCGAGGCCGGCGCCCGTGTTTTCGATCAGTCCGAGCTTACGCAAGCGCGTGAGCAGCTTCGAGATCTGGCCCTGGTCCTGAATACCAGAAGCAATGCCGACCTCGCGGTTGGAGGCGTTCGGGCGATGGGCCAATGAGATGAGCACGCGCACCGTCCTGTAGGTCAGTCGCATTTCGAGGTCATGCAATGGATTTACCCGCCCAGATCCTGGCCTTTCTTGGATCGGCGGGAGTGGCCGCTCGAGCTCTCTCCGGGCAGCCGCCTGCCCCAGGTATGGCAGCACGATCATGCCCATCAATTGTCCGGTCAGCTCAATCAGTCCTCCGCGCTCGTGATCGAGCAATCGTGCGTGTAGCACCGATAGAACTCCACCCACGATGCCCTCGGCAGTCAGCGGTGGCGGTTCCTTCGCCCCCTTGCCTTCCGTTCGTCCGCCGTCCACGGCGAGGATCACCTGCGAGAGCACGCGGTTGCGGCGCTCGAGCGCGCCCGGACCTGGGCCGAGCGTCTCGACAATCAGCACATGCCCGATCGCAAGCTCGTCTTCAAGAAATGAAAGCAAAGCGACAAGCGTTGCGTTGATTCTGTCTCGCCAGCAACCCCCACGTTCATAGGCCGGCAGCACGTGCTCAGCGAGCCTGCCAAGCGCCTCGTCGACGGCTGCCAGGAAGCAAGCTTGACCGTCGTCGAAGGTCTCATAAAACGTGCGACGCGATATCCCTGAACGCCCCACCACATCCGCGACCGTCACATTCGCTGCTCCACGCTCGAAACACGCCTCGGTCATCGCGGCGATAATCCGAGCGCGCTGGATCTCACCAACCCGCGCTCGAGCCAATCCATTACCACTACCCGTCTCGCGCTCTATTTTTACTGGAGACTTATTTGGCTTGGTTGACATCTGTTCGAGGACCTCCAGCAGTAGTCCCTCGGGCGCCGCAGGATCGACGCCCGAGGGACGTTGCTTATTTCTTGTTGCCTTTCTTAGCGCCATGAAACCGATTGGCCTTCTTGGTCTTTGTCTTGTGCTTGGTGCAGCCTGTTGGTGTGACTGGTGTGTTTTGTGTGAGTGTCGCGCCGTTTTGGGCGATGAATGTGGTGGGCATGGTGAGTTTGGTGGTGCAGAGGTTGCCGTTTGCTGCGAGAGCGCTGTTTGGTCCTTGGGGCAGCTTCAGCTCGAAGTCGCCGATCGGGACGTCGGGTACTTGCTTGAACGTGGTGCTCGTGATCCCGGCTTTGCTGATAAACGTCGTGCCGACCAAATCGACGGTGACACCGTAGCCTTGTAGGACTACGACGAGGTCTGGGAACGCCTCTCCACCGTGAGAGACGAAGTAGACGGGTCCGTAGAGCTCGACGGGTAGTACCGGCGTGTGTGCTACCGCGTTGCCGATCTTCGACCCCGCCGGACAAGACGCGGGGTTAGCATCGAATGTTGCTGCCGGACATGCCTTTTGTAGCGTTGTGAGCCTTGAGGGTAGTTGCTTTGGCAGGCTGACCTTGACCTTCGCGATGTTTGCTTGGTTGCCCATCGAGTTCTTGGGATAGGTGAGCTTCGCGTCGATACTCGCACCGTTAGCCCTCGACGTCTTTCCGTTCGTGGAGACCTTGAACGTGGGTTTGAACCCAAGGCGAGCACAGTTAGTCACCTGGAAGCGAGATGACACAGGCTCCAGTAGTCCTTGACCACCCGTGAGTGTGCCCGTAATGCCTTGTGGATCACAATTGGTGGGGTTGAAGATGAACCCTGACCGATCGATATTCACGTTGATGACCCGCAGGTCCAACGGGATGCCTTGCAGCATCGTCGGCAGCGGATCCGTATTCACCGTAAGCGCTGCTGTGTGCGGATCAACAGCAATCGTGCCCCGCACGACGACTGTGCCGAGATCGAACGGTCCAGCCTTCGCCGGGACTACAACGCTTAGCCCGTATGGCGCGCCCTTATACGGGCCGGTAGCAAACACCTTCCCGTCATGCACATAGAACGGTGTCGCTCCAGCACCAGCACCAGCGGTCAAGTCCCCGATCTTTGATTCGGGACCGCAGGTGCCTTGAGCGGCTTGTGGTTCTTGGCAGAGTTTGATCGTCGAGAGGGTGCCCAACAAGCCTGTGGGTAGTTTCATGCTCACACCACCCAACTGCTGATCACCATCAGCACGACTCATCGTCAACGACAAGGGGCTGAACGCTCCGGCTTGATTGTTGACCGTCCCCACCGAAAACCCCGGCGCGAACTGCTGTGGCGCGGGACACGCGCTACCACCGGGACCACTAGTGATCTGAAACGAATCATCAACGGTTACTGGAGGGTTACCCGACCACGGCGTCAATTCAACACTCGTCGCATAGGTGCCGCACGTATGCGGGTTGACCAACGGTGAGCGCGTTCCACCATCGAAATCGACCTTCAGATCGCTGAACGGTAGTTGCGGACTGTTATCGAACACAGCCTTGATCTGGCCGGTTTGCTGGTCGAGGTTGACCTGTCCCGGGATCTTCAACACCACACCATGACCTTCAACAACCAAATACAACGCGATCAACGACCCGAACGGATTTTCGGTTTGCTTCCCCAAATACATGTGGCCCCTCAACGGGTCAGAAAGGACCGGTGTGATGATTTCAACGGACGCGAGCTGCGATGAGTCCGGGCATTTCGCCGGTGTGCCGTGATCCAGGTCTATCTCAGCCAGCGAGCAGGCTCCGAGTCCTTCCGCGGCTGACGGCGACACCGATACGCCCGCGGGCATCGTCACGACCGTCCTCTTCACATCCGAGCTAGCGATCCCCGAAGAGTTCGTCAACCCGTCCTGCGGTAGAGCGATGTCAAGGCTCAATCCGCTTGGAGTGTCGGCCTGATGATTGGTGGGTTGCACTGTCACGGTCGGGTTGAACGGCACGACACCACAACCCGTGGTTGCCTGCTGGGCACCCCATTCGTTTGCCGCCGCGGGGAACACGGGGAGTTGATGATTGAACAAGCCTCGCGTAAGGAACGTGCCGGGTTTGACCCACGAATCGACGAGTAGTTCAGAGAACATGCCGACACCGGGAGCGGTACACGCCACCGGCATCCGTAGGAACGCCTGCGGTTCCACGGGACTGCTGTTGGGGCCGAACCTCGTACCGGGCGCTTCCGGACAGACCGGCAACGCTCCTCCGGTATACGCGTATTGCGGACCGTCGCAGCGTTGAGCGTCGTGGCGCGGGTCTGCGGGAACACCCCAGAAGGTGATGTCGAAACCGTCCAGCGGGACAGCGATCGGAATGTTCAACGATCCGATCGTCACGCCGAAATCGCCACCGTTACGCACACTAGTGGTCAACGTGATCGGCACCCCAGCCGCGTTGAACGCGAACTTAGCGGGTTCGTCGGTGGCGGGCACCATGTTGAACACCGGGAACGTCGCGCTCGCTTCGAAAAGGAAATAGTGTGTCCACGGGCTTTCGATGTGGATCGTTCCGACAACGGAGGATATTGGGCATTCCGGCAGGCCGTTACCGTTGTTCTGTGTGCGTGCGCCCGCCAGCTGATCTTCAGTGCACTCTCCCGCGACTCGCGGATCACCCAACAATCCCGGCGGGAGGTTCACCAGCGCGTCCTTGGGATCGACGTCGGGCACTTCAACGGGGTTGTGGAGAATCCTTTCAAGTTCCGCGTCGGGGTGACTGTTAAACCTGACGTGCGTCGTGATCGCATACGGGTGACCGCCAGCCTGGGCGTAAGCGCCACCGGCGGCGTCGGAGGTTACTTCCTGATCGAACGTTCTCACCCCAAAATCAGCCCGCGACACCGGCGTGGCCAACATCGCCACGACCAACAGCACGAGAGTACCCAGGACCGTGAGAATCGTCGCGTTGATCGTCTTGTAGTAGGTCTTGTTGTGCATGAGGGTGCCTATAAACGGTCTAGTGTTGTCGTTTTGCATTATTGCTCTCCTCCCCTTAGCGTCCTGCTCGACGGGACGCTTGCACCCTCGTCGCTCGATTGGCGTGATAGGCCTTCCTGGCGCGGACCCGGCACTTAGCCCGCTGCTTCTTTGGCTTGTGCTTGCACGCCCTCAACGCTTGCGCCAACGTCGGACGCTTGCGCTTCACCTGCACCTTCCTCGTCACAGGCGCCGGGTTACCCGCTCCCGCGAAGCTAGCCGAGGAAGGAGTCGAGAAGACGGGCGCACCCCCCGCCGGGCCACGGC
The DNA here is from genome assembly GCA_963731565.1 of uncultured Solirubrobacterales bacterium. Taxonomy (GTDB): domain Bacteria; phylum Actinomycetota; class Thermoleophilia; order Solirubrobacterales; family Solirubrobacteraceae; genus Palsa-744. Next base: position 1,275,836 of record CAVSWG010000001.1, on the reverse strand, counting down.
ATTCTTCACCATCGCACGCAGCGGATGACGCTTCGTTTTGGGCCGGGATACCACCGTCGATACGAGCGTCGTACATATCGCTGTTCTCATCGACGTCCATGCGGACCAACCGCTGACGAGTCGTGAAGAACACGTTGCTCCCATCCGGCGAGGCATCGGCGAACGTCGAATCGCAATCACACGAACCACCAGAAAGCAGGTGTACTTCACCTGTCACCGTGTCGTACTCATACACATCGCGCCTACCATTCGTATCCTGCGCCACCAAAGGATCACCCGTGTCGAAGAACACGTAGCGCCCATCACTGCTCATCGCGTTACCCAAATACTGGGTATTTGCCGTGAAAGACTGGCTGTCCGCCCGGCCTTCTATGGTCGCGTCGCCCGTGGCGAGCGTCCCAGCCGGGTCGCACGACGCGCAACTCAGCTTGCCAGTGTCATAGTCGTACACATAGACCTCGTCATGACCATCGGGACGCACGCCCGCCTGCTGCGCATCAGTTGGCCCGTCGCTCGCGAAAGCGATCTTGCGCCCATCCGCGCTCATACGAAATTCGTCTATGGAGAGGCTCGCTCCCGTATTGCTTTCATCCCCCCATTTCGGTTCCGGAGCGAGCCCGCTAACCGGCCCCCCGTGACCGGTATGAAGCACCACGAAGCGCACAACGCCGTCGTGCCACACGTACAGATACATTTCGGTAGCACCGGAGAGACTCGGTGCATCGGCTGTGAGTCGCTGCGTGCTGAGGAAGTAGATGAAGCTCCCGTCTTCGCTGATCGCCGGCCAAGGAGTACTGACAACAGACGTTCCGCCTGTGCCATTTCCGATCGCGGTCAAATGTTTGCCAGGAGGAGCCTGCACTTCATACATATACAGCTGGCTTCCTTCCGCATCCGTGAGCAACTCGCTCGATTCGAAGAACACCTTCGAATCATCCGCCGTGGCGGCCAGAAAGCGCGCCGGCTGATGGCCCCTGGGGTCCGGGGTCGACCGCTCACTCGCGTTCAGCTGAACGGTACTCGTTTTGTCGATCCTCATATAGAGATCGCCATACGTCCCATTGAAGTTGAGCTCCGACAGTGCCTCCCTTTCCAGCCCGCCGGCCTCGAAGACGATGCGCGAGCCGTCTGCCGATATGGAGTTGGTGGTCCAGTCTTCTGGGTATTCGCGTTCGCGTTTCCCGCCGCCGAGGTAAGGCTTGTGGGCTCCCGCTCCCCTTCCAGCGATCGATTCCGGCGCCAGGCAGGGCGGACTTTCACACGCGCTGTCAGGCAGAATCCCGGCGAACGTGACGACCCCGTCGTGCCATTCATAAAGCTTTGGCGCTTTTGTATCCATGGTGCTCGTGTCCGCCGTGAGGTTGTTTACGCTTTCAAACAGGATGTGACTCCAATCTGCCGAAGCGCCGTCGACGGTGATCGTCATGTCCACGGACTCACCTGGGAGCGGCGCCACCGGAGCAACCGCGTCGCTCAACAGTTCATAATGGCCGGCACCAGGCGACTGCAGGTCTGTGCGCAAATACAGGTTCTCAAGATGTTCGACGTTTGGATACCCGGGGAGCACAGGGGTGCGCCCGAAGAACACGCCCTTGGTCAGATCAGGTGAGAGGGCCATGTACGTAGACGGGGTTAGTGTGCTGTCAAAGACCGAATCCTGCTCGGGGTTGATCGAGTGCGTCGCCCACCCGTCGGCGTCGCGTTTGGCGATGTACTCCGCGCCCGGCGACTCGCTGCCGATCGCGTCCCCAAACGCGGTCTTTGAGTAGAACTTGATCGAATTCCCGTCAACCGCGCTCTGTGTGTGCCTTGGAAACGCGGCTATATCGCCACCGCCCTTTTCGACCGGGGAGGCCATCTCATACCCACGACATTCAGGCAACAACGAAGCATGTTGCACCGCACGGATTGCGGCGTTGGGACAACCGTCCGCGACCGCCACCACACTCGCAGGAGTCCGCAACGTGTAGTCCTGCCCGTCGGTCGTGTCGTTCGCGTTAGTCGCTACTACACGGAAGTGATACGTAGTGCCGGCCTGCAACCCGGAGAGCGCCTGTTTGACCGTCACGTATTCGTTGCCCGACCCGAGGGTCGCCTCCGTAGAGACCGGTGCTCTCGCCCCATAAGACGTATCGAGCCCGTACTCCACGTGGTATGTGCTCGCGGAGCCCATCGGGTTTATTTGCGCTTCGATTGACGCGCTTTCATACGAGACGTCCCGCGGCGACTCGGACTGGATCAACGGAGGACTGAGAGTCGTGAATTCACCGCCTTGAGTGACACTCTTGCCGTTCGCGCTTTCAGCCACCAGCCTGAACCCGTACGACGTGTTCGCCGATAGGCCTATGACTGTCGCGCTGACTTCGACAGGTTCGCTGCCAGAACCCGGATCGGGCGAGCACGGCACGGACATGGCGTTCCCGTATTCAAAGCGGCACGAGGTGACCGGTTCACCGTCGGGATTGACCGTGCCTTGCAGCGTCTCGCTGGTAGTGCTCACACCCGTGGCCTGCCCGAGCGTCACGTCCGGGACGATCGCCGCGGTACCCAGAACGTCGACCCGGTAGGTCGCTCGTCTAGGGCTGTTGTCGACCACGTAGACAGTGCCCGCGGTCGCGGCGACACCGTATGAGTTTTCGATCGATTCTTCCCCGCCGTTTGAGACGGTGAGTTGTTCGCCGGTGTCGGAGTACTGCACTACATGGTTTTCCTGGTCGACGTACACGTCGTCGTTGGACGCGTCAACAGCCACCCCAATACCCAGTTCACTGACCAAGCCACCGGACGCGGCAAGCACGCCGAACTGCAGAGCGTCGTACTTGTGGACGGGCCCGCCATTCCACGTGGTCGTGTATACGCTCCCGGTCGAATCGACCGCGATCTCGCACACGCTTTCAAGACCGTTCAGAGAGGTGCTGTAGTCCGTGTTCACCACCGGGTTCGCCGACGGGACGTACTTGAAGACATGGCCCGAGGTCAATCCGACATACACATCGCCCTGCCCGTCGGTCGCGACACCACATGGGGCACCCCACATCCCTTGCGTCGCCAGCACTTCACTTTCGATGTTCCCGTTAAGTTCCCCCAGAGCTTCCCCACTGGGGGCAAAAATTGACACGCGACCGCTCGTAGCGACATAGATATCGCCTTTGCCCACACCGCCGCTCGTGTCGACCGCTACCTGCCCCTGACCACCGCCATTGAATTCAACGCCTTCGATCGCATTGGTTCCCGTCGAGGAAAAGGAGACCGGACTGCCCGACGCATCGAACTTGCGGATCGACCCTGAAGCGTCATACACGTACACATCGCCGGACCCGTCCAACGCAACGCTCTCGATGAAAGAACCTTTGTCAAACGAAGATGCAAGCGAATGCGTCAACGCCGCCGAAGCGGACCCAGCGAGCAACACCAACGAGACCGCCAATGCGAACAGCACCGACGCAGAAATCAACGTAGAACGACGAGCGACCATCAAACCATCCCCTCCCAGAGCGATCCACACGGAAACGACCCGCGGGACCGCGGGCACGGCAAGACCGCCACAAGCCCACGGCTTACAGCGGCAGAGGAACATGAAACGCCGCAATCGCGACGCGAGAAACCAAGCCGAGTCCTGGACCCGGCGAGCCGCGGACTTACACCGCGGCGAAGAGAGCTAGCGCCTAGACGCCGGCTTGGCCAGAGAGAGAGAGAGAGAGAGAGAGAGAGACGCGTCAGCGACGCTGACGCGTCCTATTACGCCAGCCCCGTGAGCACACGGACTCTCAAGAACGCTATTCCCCAAAGAATGCACGCTAGATACAACTCCCTCTCAGAAACGACCCGGTCCCTCTCCCAAGGGCCCTGCTGAAACCGGTTTAGTGTCGACCACAGGGACCGACCCAACCCGACCTTATGTTTATCCGGCGTACCTTCGTCTCACCGGGTACCGAGCACTATAAGCAGTCCACGCGCGGTTTGTCAAGCCCCCTTGGCAGGAAGCACCCGGAGCATAGTCCTCAGATCGTGGGGTTGGTACTGGTGCTCAGGCGGCGCGTACCGCGACGGCTGCCTCGATCTGGATGCCCTTCTCGGTGAGCGTCCATGCGTTGGGGGCACCACGAGCCTGACCGCTGCCACGGTTCTCGATCAAGCCAAGCTTGTCGAGTCGTGTCAGTAGCTTCGAGATCTGGCCTTGATCTTGGATGCCGGCCGCAAGACCGACCTCACGATTGGAAGATCCTGGATGAGTTGCCACAGACATCAGGACGCACACCGTGCGATAGGTGAGCCGCATCTCCAGGTCCCGCAGAGGGTTGGCGGGCGTTGCTCGGCTTGGGCTCTTCGACCGGAGGGGCGCCGGTCGCTGAAACTCTTGGCGCGAGGCAGCCGGCCCTAGATAAGGCAACACGATCATGGCCATCAGGGAGCCGACGAGCTCGAGCAACGGTCCGTCATCAGGCTCCAAGAGTCGCGAATGGAGCACCGACAGGACGCCACCAACAAGACCTTCGGCCGTGAGCGACGGAGGATTGTGCCTAGCCTTTGCTTCCTCACGTCCGTCGTCGATCGCGCTAACCACCAAGGCAAGCACCTGCCGACGGCGGCGTATCGCCACAGTGCCAGCACCGAGCGTCTCAACCAAGATCAAGCGACCCATCAATGGCTCGGCGTCGAGGAACTCGAGCAGCCCGACCAGCGACGCCCTGATCCGATCCCGCCAACGGCGGCCGGAGGCATACGCAGGCAGAACATATGCCGATGCGGACTCGAGCGCGGCGTCCAAGGCCGCCAGGAAGCACTGTTCACGGTCCGCGAAGAGTTCGTAGAAGGTTCTGCGCGAGACACCAGAGCGCGCCACGACATGCGCGACCGTGACGTTCGCAGCGCCGCGCTCGACGCAGACTTCGACCATCGCACCGAGTATCCGCCCGCGCTGGATCTCGATGACACGCGCCCGAGCCGAGTCGTTGCTTCTGGTCCCCCTCTTGAACTCTATTCCGGCCGGAGAACCGTTTGGCTTGACTGACATCTGTTCCACACCCTTGGCGATGTCCGTGAGCGCCGGAGATCGGCGCTCACGGAGCTGGCGCCTATTTCTTTTTGCTCTTCTTGGTGCTCCGGCGCCTGCCAGCCCTGGGTGCGTTCTTGAGCTTGTGCTTGGCACAACCGGTGATGGCAATCGGCGTTGACTGATGTATTTCTGCCCCGTCTTGAGCGATGAACGCGGTGGGCATCTTCAGCTTGCTCGCGCAAAGATTGCCGTTTGCAGCCAGTGCGCTGTATTTGCCTTGAGGCAACTTCAGCTCGAACGTGCCGACTGGGACGTCGGGGACGGTCTTGAACGTTGTGCTGGTGATCCCCGCTTTGCTGATGAACGTTGTCCCCACCAGATCGACGGTGACACCATAACCTTGGAGCACCACCACGAGGTCTGGGAACGCCTCTCCACCGTGAGATACGAAGTACACGGGGCCCGTGAGCGGGACCGGCAGGACCGGGGTCGTCGCTGTCGCCACACCGATACGCGATGGGCCGGGGCATGCTGCGGGATTGGCTTCAAAGGTCTGCGCCGTGCAAGCCTTCTGCAACGTCGTCAACCTCGAGGGAAGCTGCTTTGGCAGGCTGACCTTGACCTTCGCTATGTTCGCTTGCCCAAGGTTCTTGGGATAGGACAGCTTCGCATCGAGGCTCGCTCCGTTTGCCCTGGATGTCTTCCCGGAGGCGGAGACCGTGAACTTCGGTTTGAACCCGAGCGCCCCACAGTTGGTGACCTGGAAATGGTTGGACAAGCTGGCCGTGGTGCCCTGCCCTCCGGTCAACGTGCCGGAGACAGTCGAGGGGTCACAGCTTGTCGGGTTGTAGGTGAAGTTCGGCCGATTGACCGTCACGTTCACTAGCCTGAGGTTGACCGGAACGCCACCAACGATTTGAGGCAGAGCGTCCGTCGTGACCGTCAGCTGTGCCGTGTGCACATCCACTTCGACCTTTGCCCTGACGACGACGGTGCCAAGGTCGAAAGGCCCTGCCTTCGCCGGCACCACAACGCTCAGACCGAACGGCGCGCCCTCATAAGGTCCTGTCATAAAGACTTTCCCGCCCGTCACATAGAACGGTGTGGGACCAGACCCAGCACCAGCGGTCACCGCACCGATTTCAGACGCCTGCGAGCAGGTTCCGGCATTTGCTTGCGCTTCGGAGCAAAGCGGCAGCCCGACGAGCGACCCAAGCAATCCCTCGGGCATCTTCACGCTGACCCTTTGCAGGCTCTGATCGGCGTCTTTACGCGAGAACGTGGCGAGGAACGGCGTGAACCCACCGGCCTGCACGCTCGACACACCTGCATCGAACCCTGGATCGAAGCCTTGCTGTGACACACATGGCGTGCCTTCGGGACCTGAGGTCAGGTTGAACGTCATTTCCCGGTGTACCGCCACCGTCGGCTGCGCCCACGAGTACAGGTCCGCCTGGGTCGTCTGGGGCGCACACGAGACAGGAGTCGTCAGGGGGGCCCGCGCCCCTGCCTTGAAGTGCAGGACTATGTCGCTGAACGGCAGTTGGGGCGCGCCGTCAAACGTGCTCGTCAAACGACCCGTAGCCGGATCTACCGCCACCTGTCCGGGGAGCTTGATGTCGATGCCGTGACGGTCGTCGCGCAGCTCGATCGCGATCCTGAACATTTCCCCAGAAGCCGGGGCCATCGAGTTTTGGGTGCGCACGAAGATGCTCCCCAAGATCGGTTCTTCAAGCAGCGGGGTGTGTAGTTCCACCGTCCCGAGCTTCGAGCCGTCAGGGCACGTAGCAGGCGTGTTGCTGTCCACGTTCAATTCAGCATCTGAGCACGCCTGCAACCCGTCCGCAGACGACGGGTTCAGAGCCATCCCTTCGGGCAACGTCACGACGGCCTTCTTCAGGTCTCCCTCTGCCAACCCGTCGGGATTGCTGTTCTGCTGCAGGGAAAGATCGACCGATACCCCGGTCGGGGAATTCGCTGCCGTTCCTGTCGGGTCCACCGAAATACCGGGCCCGAACGGCACGACGCCACAGTTGTCCATAGCCGACGACGTGAACATTTCTTTGATGAACACACCGGTGTGCTCATAGCTGTTGGACGTCGCTTCAAAGGACAACGGCGTGCCCGGACACGAAGTCGGCAACCTCAAGAAAGCCTTACGCTCGGGCGTCACTGCAGGACACAGCTCGCCAGTGGCACCGCTGGCTTCCAAGCACCTACCCCTCAAGGTGTCATGACTTTTATCCGACGGCACGCCCCACACGGTCACATCGACCGCCCTCACCGGGACAGTCGTCGCCGTATCCCTGCTCACGATCCGAATCCCATGATCGACCGGACGCACCGAGGCGTCCACCACGATGACGGTACTCAAGAAGCGGAACCCCAACTCGGTCGCCATCCCCGGCGGCGCCACCATGTTGTACAGACCGACAAAAATGGATCCATCGCCAAAACCAAGCGACAAGTGCACAACCCCGACCTGGCTGTCAGTAGGACAAGCTGGTGTCGATTCATTCAGTGTTTCCGCTAGCTGCAAGGCTGTGCACACTGGTGTCGCCGTTGGGTTGCCGACGAAACCTGCCGGCAAATCAACCGTGACGTCCTTTGGGTGCTCATTCGGAGCGAATTCGGGGAGTCCGATCAGCGGCTGTATGTCCGCAAACGACTTGAAGTGGAGCGCCGTCGTAAATTCTGTCGGATCAGACGCTGCCTGCATATCCTGCGATTCGTCTGTGTTCAATACGTCCGCCGCGGTTTCGCTGAACGCAAACGGTTCCCGCTGCCCCACACTTGCCTGTTGCGTTGCGCTCACTGAACCCGGAGCCCCACCCCCACTCACTTCAAGTGCGGTGCTCAACACACCACTCGCGCCAGCGGACACCTTTAGCCACAACGGTATCTGCAATTGAGCACCGTGCACGAACGTCCACGGCACCGAGCAGACCATTTTCGTGCCGACGGTTTCGCAGGACGGCGTACCGGGCACTTCTTCGATCCCGCGATCCGAAGATCTCATGCCAAACGGCGAGATTTCCAACGATTCGATACCAGTCCCCGCCGTCACCGTGAACTTTATCGGTCCACTCGTGGTGGTGGCCCCGATGTTCACAATACCCATCGTAACCAGCATCTGTTCACCGGCAACCACGGTATTCGGTGCCAAGACATACAGCTTCAGCTTTGGGGAGCTCGCAAAACTCGACGCCGCTGCCGCACACGCAACCACACATGCGGCAACGGTCATTACCGCAAAACGGATCATCTGCCTGAGATCGTTTCGTATCATCTTGTTCCCCCTATCGCCCTGTCCGACCAGAGATGCGCACTGCCGACCGACTCTTCCCGCCCGTGGCCCGCTGCCCCTTGTGGCGCTTGACCTTTTTCTTCTTGACCTTCTTACGCGCGTGCTTCGTGGGCTTCTTCTTCGCAGTCGCCTTGACCACCGGTTGGCTCGCCTGATTACCAAGCCCGGCAAAACCCGACGCCGTGCTGAAGGACGGCACCGCACTCGGCACCCCCTGACACGCATCGCCTTCACACGACGCGGGCGGCGGCAACGGTTCCGCGAAACCGCCATCCACTCTCGCGTCATACAGGTCGATCAGCGTATCCGTGTCCCTGTCGACTAGTTTCTGCGATGTGATGAAGAGGACGTTGTCACCACTCGCGCTCGCGTCCTCGAACCAGGCGCTACCTTCGCCCGTACCAGAGGACAGCAACTTCACTTCATGGGCGTCGGCATCGTACTCGTACACGTCCGGCAGACCATTCGTGTCCTGGGGCACCAACGCATCAGGAGTGCTGAAAAACACTCTGCGGCCATCGCTCGAGAGGTACCGCTGCCGAAATTCAGTTCCACCAATGATGCTACCCGTGGGGAGAACCGGAGCAATTTCCACATCTGCTCCCATCGCCGCGCCGCTATGCGGACATGACACACACGTCACGGTTTCGCTGTCCTCGTCATAGAGATACATAGCCTGATGTCCTTGACCAGGTGCCGTTTCACCCACGTCGCCACCCGTAGCCGGTTTCGCCAGTTCCGGTTCTTCTTTAATGCCTGGCGCCCACAAAAACGCCATCCGGCGTCCGTCAGACGAGACACGCATAGCGGTGCTGTCATTCCCATTGAATGGGCCCATCTTGGCCACGAGGTGCACCGTGCCTTTGTCCCAGAGATACATGCCGCTGGGCGTAGTGCCCGGTTCCGCGTAGTAATAGATACGAGAGATATCTTCGCTCATGCCGAATACCGAGACGCCGCTATCCCGGAAAAGGAACTTCAGATTCGATTCAGCTTCGGGATTGGCACTGTCGGTGTACAGGTAAACCCCCATCCCCGATCCACCCGGATCCGATGCGAGCAACGGCGTTTCGCTCGAGAGCACGACCCTGCGCCCGTCTTGCGAGGCCTTCTGGAATTTCACTCCCTGTGGTTCGATGCCGGGAGTCGATGTCTCTGGGCGCGACACCCACACCGTTTCCCTGCCATTCCGGCGCATGTACAACTGCTGCGGCGCTGAGCCGTCGACAGGGGACACGAACAGCACACGGGAACCATCGCTCGAGACAGAGCCTTCGTTTGCCACCAGGCCACGGCCCGGCCCAGGGGCGCCGGAGCCTCCCGCCGGGACTTCGCCATCCGGGAGAATACCGGCGAGGCGCAGCGTCCCGTATTCCCACTCATATAGCTTCGAGAGGCTGCCTGTAGTCTCAGGCAACAAGTTCCGCGGGTTCGCGAATGCAACAACTCCAACATCGCTCGAAAACCCTACCGCCGATTCCTCGAGTTCAAAATATTCTGGCAACGGTTCCGAGCCAGATGGGATCGTGATCGTTTCCAGCTTCCTGCTCTGGGTGGTGCTCCGATAGAGATTCTGCCCTCCTGTGCCTGGATCGTCGCTCGGCGTTTGGTATCCGTACCAGAGCGAGTGTTCCAAGTCGGCGGCATACCCTTGAACGTATGTCGCGGCCGCCGTAACAGCGAACGCGTTCGGCGCCGACGGCGGGGTGAGGCTGTGCGTAGTCCAACCAGTGGTCCCACGCGAGGCTACATAGTCGGTCAACCCGTTCGCGCCGGAGCCAACAGTGTCCGCGAACCCGGCGCCGGCCCGGAAAGATGCACGTTCGCCTTCGATGGAGGCATGGACCGAGAAGTGACCGTTCCCGCCGACGTTACTTCCGTTCTTGTCGAGCGGCGAAACCATCTCGTATGCACGACAGTCAGGCAGGGCCTCCGATGGCCCGTCGATGCGGTATGCGGCATTTGGACACGTATCGGCGACACCTCCCACTGGGGTGGCTGATGTCGTGAATGCCTGATCTGGCCCATCGATGGTTCCCTGGGCATTTGTCGCTGTGAGCCTGTAGTGATATGTGACGCCTTCTTGCAGCCCGCTGATTGGCTGGCTGACGAGCGCCCCTTCTTCGACGCCGATGCCACCGCCCCCAGCCGGCGCGCCCTTACCGTAGGCTGTGCTGGTCCCGTATTCGAAGCGGTAGGTGGTGCTGAAGCCCATCGACCTGAGTCGCGCATTCAGCGTAGCCGTCGTTAGACTCACCGCCGAAGACCACTCACTGGTCAGGATCGGCGGGCTGTAAGTCAATACTTCAAGTGTTTGACCGCGGTTTGTTCCGTTTTCGTTAGCCGCAGCGAGCCTGTAGTAGTAAGTGGCGTTTGCCTGAAGACCGCCGACGCTGGCGGTGACTTCGATTGGGTTACCCCCAGATCCCGGTTCGGGCGCGCATGGCGCCGTTTGCCCAAGCGAGGGCGTCGCTCCGTATTCGAACCGACAGCTCGTGACCGAGAGTTTGTCCGGATTGACTGTGCCGTGAAGCGTCGCATTCGTAGTGCTCAGGTTTGACGCTTGACCTGTCGTAACATCTGGGATGGTGACCGTCGGCCCGAAGATGCTGATACGAGCCCGGTTGTTGTCGGACACGTATACCTGTCCGTTTTCCCCGTTGACCGCGAGCCCGTGAGCGTTACCGAACGCGTTGGCTTCAAAGCCCGTGAATAGGTCGAGCAGCAACCCAGAGGATTCGTACTGAGCAACCTGGTTGTACTGCGCGACATAGAGATCGTTTGTCGCATTGTCCACGGCAAGCGCACGTCCGCTTTCGGCGACCGGCGTCCCGACTGTTTCTGCAAGTTCGACAGGACTGAACTGCAACGCTTCGAACTCAGTGAGCGGCCCTTCGGAGAATGTATCCGTATAGACGCTGCCTGCGGCGTCGACGGCGAGATTGCACACGTTGTTGACTTTCCACAGCGAGGAGGCATAGTCCGCATTCGTCGCTGGATTGGCAGAGGGCGCGTACTGGTTGATGCTGCTGGAGGACCCTTCTTCGGGGGGGTACAAGCCGATGTACACGTGTCCGACCGTGTCGACCGCCACGCCACACGGCTTTCCCCACGGTTTGCCTGCTTGCTGGCTCAATTCTCCCAGCGATTTGCCGTCAGCGCCATAGATCTCCAGCTTGGTCCCGTTCGCGACGTAGATGTCGCCTTTTGCAGGACCAGCGCTGTTGTCAACCGCGATCTGCCCTTCGCCTTCACCGGCGCCGCCAACGCCTGCGATCGCGTTCGTTCCTGTGGAGGAAAAGCTCACAGGTGCTCCTTCGGCGTCGAACTTGAGCACCGACCCGGCGCCGGCGTCATACACGTAGACATCCCCGGAGGACTGACCCACTGCGACACCATCAACACTGCTGAAAGCACCAAACGAAGAGAGGTACTCATGCGTCAGCGCGGCCGATGCCGAGCCTGACACCAACAGCGCCACACTGGCCAATCCACCAAGCACAACAGTCACCCTCGACGCCAACCAGCGAGCACCCATCAAACCATCCCCTCCTTAGAAGAACACGAGCGGCATCCACCCGCATCCGGGCAGCACAAGACCGCCGCGGACCCGATGTCTGCGACGGCAGAAGAACAAGCACGCGCGCCATACGCACGCGACTTACTAAGCCGGGCCTTTGACCCGGCGATGCCTACGGTTCTACCGCGGCAAAGAGAGCTAGCGCTTAGACGCCGGCTCGGCCAGAGAGAGAGAGAGAGAGAGAGACGCGTCAGCGACGCTGACGCGTCCTATTACGGACCCGCCAGAGACACACCGACTCTCAAGAACGCTATTCCCCAAAGAATGCACGCTAGATACAACTCCCTCTCAGAAGCGACCCGGTCCCTCTCCCAAGGTCCCCGTCAAAACAATGTTGGTGTCGACCACGAAGACCGACCCACAAACCCGACCTTATGTGTACCCGGCGTACCTAGAGCACATCGGGTACCGAGCACTATAAGCGTAGGGTGCGTCTCTTGTCAAGCCCCCTTGTCAGAAAGCCCTTCCTTTGGAAGATCTGTGGCCAGTCGTGGCTCCCATCCGGTGCGAACTCAACCATGAGGGCGCGGTGTGGCCCAACAGCCTGCGGTCACCGCTACGCTCGCCCGCCACTATCGCTACCGTGACGTGACAATGCGCCGCACCAAGATCGTCGCCACCATCGGGCCCGCCTCGCGCGAGCCTGAGACCCTGCTTGCGATGGTCCGCGCCGGTATGGACGTGGCGCGCCTGAACTACTCCCATGGCACGCTCGCCGAGCACGAGGAGACCGTCAGACGCGTGCGCGACGCGGCCGGGCGCGCGGGACGGCCAGTGGCGATCCTGCAAGATCTGCCAGGACCGAAGCTGAGGATCGGGCCCTTGCGCGAGGATATCGTGGAGCTCAAGCCCGGTGACATGGTCACCTTCACCTGCGGCGAGGAGTCCATCGGCGACGCGAGCCATATGTCGATCACCTGGCCCGGCCTCGCCGCGGCTCTGGAGCCCCAGGAGGTGCTCTACCTGGCCGACGGCTCGGTGCGCCTGCGCGTGTCCGCAGTGCGCGTGGAGAAGAGCGAAGTGGACGCCGAGGTGGAGGTCGGTGGCGCGGTCGCCTCGCGCCAAGGCCTCAATATTCCCGGTCCCGCCCACTCCTTGCCCTCGGTGCCCGAGGAGGACCTGGAGCTCCTGCGCCACGGCGAATCGATCGGCGTGGACATGGTGGCGCTCTCCTTCGTGCGCTTCCCCTCCGACGTGGAAACGGTCCGCGAGCACACCCGCCTGCCTTTGATCGCCAAGATGGAGAAGCCCCAAGCGGTAGAGCACGCCGAGGCGATCATCAGGGCCGCCGATTGCGTGATGGTCGCGCGTGGGGACCTCGGCATTGAGATGCCGATCGAGCAGGTTCCGGCCGTGCAGAAGAAGCTGCTCGAGCAGGCCGGCTACCTAGCGCGCCCCTCGATCACAGCCACACAGATGCTCGACTCGATGGTCACCTCCTCGCGCCCCACCAGGGCCGAGGTAGCGGACGTGGCCAATGCGATCCTCGACGGCACCGACGCGGTGATGCTCTCCCAAGAGACGGCCATCGGCGCCTATCCGATTGGGGCTGTGGAAATGATGGCGGCCGTGGCGGTACAGGCTGAGGCGATCGCGCCGTATGAGCGCTGGAACACCTCACGGGTGCGCCGCGCCGAACGCGATCCTGCCCACACCGTCGCCCATAGCCTGTGCCTGGCCGCGCGCGAACTGCAGCTGGACGCGCTGATCGTGCCCACGCTCTCCGGCCGCTCGGCGCGCCTCGTCTCAGCTCACCGTCCCACAGTGCCGATCTACGCGCTCTCCCCTGGCCGCGAGACCGTGCGTCGCTGTGGCCTTATGTGGGGCGTTCAGGCCAGCTCAATCCGCCGCCACGAGACCACCGAGGAGCTGATCGCCGACTCCGCGCGACGGGTCGTGGAGCTCGGCTGGTGTGAGAAGGGCCAGCGCGTGGGCATCACCGCCGGACTGCCTTCGGGGCGGCCCGGCACAACGAGCCTCATGCAGATACAAGTGCTTTGACGGACCGAACGAGCGTCAGGCAGATATAGGCGCCCTGACCGCCTGCTCGACTTCTATGCCCTTACGAGTGAGGGTCCATTGGTTAGGCGCCCCGCGGGCTTGGCCGGCGCCGGTGTTCTCGATCAGCCCAAGCCTCGTGAGGCGGGTCAGCAACTTCGACGTCTGGCCCTGATCCTGCATGCCCGCGGCAAGGCCCACCTCGCGGTTGGAGGAGCCCGGATGCTCGGCGACGGACATGAGCACGCGCACGGTCCGGTAGGTCAGCCGCATCTCCAGATCCCTCAGTGGATTAGCGATGGGAGTACGTTCGCCCGTAGGTAGAGGAGGAGCCGGTCGTTGAAGCTCTTGACGCGCAGAGGCGGCTCCCAGATAGGGCAGCACGATCATGCTCATCAGAGGGCCTGTCAGCTCCGGTAGAGAGCCGCCCTCGGAGCCGATGAGGCGCGAGTGGAGAACCGACAGCACACCACCGACGGTCCCCTCAGCGGTGAGCGGAGACTCAGCATCCGCTCGCTTGTCCTCGTCGCGCCCTTCTTCCACAGCGACTATCGCCAGGGTAAGCAATTCCCGGCGGCGCTCGAGCGCCTTGGCGCCGGCGCCGAGGGTCTCAACGATCATCAGCCTGCCTTGGAACGGCTCCTCGTGGAGGAACTCGAGCAATGCCACCAAAGCTGCCCTGATCCGCTCCCGCCAGCGAGCGGGAGCGGCGTAGGCGGGAAGTATGTACGTGGCACAGTGCTCGACCGCTTCCTCGAGCGTCGCAAGAAAGCAAGCTTCACGATCCACGAACAGCTCGTAGAACGTGCGGCGAGAGACGCCCGAGCGCGCCACCACATGAGCAACGGTCACGTTCGCGGCCCCGCGCTCGGCACACTCCTCTGCCATCGCCCCTAGGATCCGTACGCGCTGGATCTCCTCTACACCTCCGATCCCGTGCGCGTGCTCGGGCCAGTTTCCCGCCCTGGCTCCGTTGCCCGCCAACCCGTCGGATGCCGCCGCGCTGGACGGCATCCTCGGGAGCTTGGGCAGCGTGTGGGAAGACATGACCTCCTACCCCTTCTTCTTGCCTTTCTTGACTCCGTGCGAAAGCGCCTTCTTTGCCTTGTGCTTGATGCAGCCGGTGACGGTGATTGGTGTTGCTTGGTTGAGTTGTGTTCCGTCTTGGGCTGTGAATGTGGTTGGCATCTTCAGCGTGGTCTTGCAGAGGTTGCCAGTGGCTGCGAGTGCGCTGTATTTGCCTTGGGGTAGCTTCAACTCGAATGTGCCTACGGGCACGTCTGGGATCGTCTTGAACGTGGTGCTGGTGATCCCGGCTTTGCTGATGAACGTGCTTCCGACCAGATCAATCGTTACACCGTAGCCTTGTAGGACGACCACGAGATCTGGGAACGCCTCGCCACCATGAGAGACGAAGTACACCGGGCCTGTTAGTGGGACGGGCAGAACCGGTGTGGTGGCTGTCGCCATTCCGATACGCGAGGCCGCGGGACATGCAGCGGGGTTCGCTTGGAATGTTTCGGCGGTGCATGCCTTCTGCAATGTCGTCAGGCGTGAGGGTAGTTGCTTTGGCAGGCTGACCTTGACCTTCGCGATGTTCGCCTGGGTTCCCAGTGGTGCTTTGGGGTAGACGAGCTTCGCGTCCAGGCTCGCCCCGTTTGCGCGTGAGGTCTTACCGCTGGTGGAGACTTTGAATCCTGGTTTGAAGCCAAGCGATGCGCAATTGGTGACTTGGAAGCCTTTGGACAAGGTTGCCGTGGCTCCTTGACCGCCGGTCATTGTGCCGGTTACTTCGGTGTGGTTGCAGTCGGTGGGGTTGTAGGTGAAGTGTGGCCTGTTGATAGTGACGTTCACCAGGCGCAAGTTGACGGGCACACCACCAACCACCTGCGGCAGCGGGTCCGTCGTGACGGTCAGCTGGGCCGTATGGATGTCGACTTCGACCTTCGCCCTGACGACTACCGTGCCTAGGTCGAATGGTCCTGCCTTCGCGGGCACCACTACTGAGAGTCCGAATGGCGCTCCCTCATACGGACCGGTCACGTACACCTTGCCGCCAGTCACGTAAAACGGTGTGGGTCCGGCACCTGCACCGGCTGTCGTCGTCCCCAACTGGGATTCCGCCGAGCAGGTCCCCGCGTTTGCTTGCGCTTCAGGACACAACGGCAAGCCCACCAGCGAACCCAAGAGGCCCTTGGGCATCTTGACCGAGACTCGTTGCATGCTCTGATCCGCATCGCTTCTGGAGAACGTGGTCAGGAATGGCGTGTAGCTGCCAGCCTCAACATCACCAACACCGGCAGTGAAGGACGGGTTGAACGGTACTGGCGGGGGGCAAGCCGCTCCATTGGGACCTGAGGTCAACTGGAAACTACTGTCCCTATGCACAGCCACATCCGGTTGCGCCCAGGAGTACAACGACGCTTCAGTGGTCTGGATAGTACACGACGCCGGCGTGACCAGTGGCGCGCGTGCTCCTGACTTGAACTGCAGGCTGATGTCTTCGAACGGGAACTGCGGATTGCTATCGAACGTCGTCGTCAAACGCCCCGTCACCGGGTTCGCTTGGATCTGCCCGGGAATCTTGAAATCGAGACCGTGCGAATCGTCACGCAGCTCGATGACCATCCTGAACATTTCGCCCGACATCGGATCACTTGAGGCTTGTGGCCGTAGGTAGATCGACCCTTCGATCGGGTTCGGGATCAACTGCGTGTGCAACAAGACCGTCCCCACCTTCGACCCATCAGGACATTCGGCGGGCGTATTTGAGTCCAAATGCAAATGCGCGTCATCGCACACTTCAAGACCGTCGGCCGAAGACGGATTGATCGCCATCCCTTCAGGCAACGTCACCACCGCCTTCTTCAAATCAGCCTCCGCCAACCCTTCAGGATTCTGATTCTGCGGCAACGACAGCTTTACCGACACACCCGTCGGCGAGTTGGACGCCGTACCAGTCGGATCGACCGTGATGTTCGGCGCGAACGGCACCAAATCACAACCAGTCATCGTCGGGCCAGTGAAGCTCTTGCTAGCCCACGTTTCCAGTTTCTCATATGTGTTCGATTCCACCCCAAACTGCAACGGAGCGTCCGAGCACGAAGTGGGATTACGCAAAAACGCTTTCTGAGGCGCAGACGTCGGACACAGCAACCCGTTGGCCCCCGATCTGTTCGACTCAAGGCAGGGACCGCGCTCGCCGTCATGAATTGGGCTCGAGGGATCCCCCCACGCTGTGATTTCGACACCAGTGATCGGGGCGGAGGTGGATGTGTCCCGGGCGACGATGTCGATACCGTGATCTCCGGGACGCACGTAAGCGTACAAAAGGATATCTGTGCCAATAACTTCGAAGCCAAGCTCCGTCGCGACACCATAAGGCGGGACCATGTTGAACAAGCCGACGAAGAACGGTTCTACTCCCGCGTATCCACTCAGGTACACCGTTGCGACGCCAACTTGACTGTCAAGCGGGCAAGCTGGCGTGTTCGGTGTCGCTCCTGACTCGCCAAGCTCGTCGGGGGTGCACAGCGCCGGGGTCGCGGACGGATTGCCGATCAGACCTGGCGGCAGATGTGTGACAACTTCCTTGAAGCGTTCCACCGGAGCGATCACCGGGAGGACGTCACCAAAGATCTGCGACTGGAAACTGCGCCAGCGCAAGCTCGTGGTGAAATCAGCGGGCGCAGATGCGGCCTGCGTCGCGGGCTGGGAAGCTGTGGTAAGAATCTTGGCAGCGGCAAGCGAGAAGCCGAATGGGCCTGGCGATCCGATGCCGATTTTTTGTTCTACCGTTTCGGATCCCTGCATGCCACCACCAGACACTGACACCACATTCGCATGCGTACCAGACGCTTCCCCAGAGGTTGGAATACTTACCTTTATACGCAACTGTGCTCCCGGCGGCACCGGGTCGGAGTCCGAGCACGTCAGCTTCAACCCATTATTTTCACATGTTGGAGGAGAAGTCGGGAAATTAAAGATACGTGGAGAGTGCAGATTCGCCCCGGTAGGAGACCGGTCCGATGCCGGGATCTGTCGTGTCGGTCACCACTACCGGCGCATTCGTCGCGCTATCGCCGACATTTTGGACGACCAGGATCAGGTCCATTTCTTCGCCGGCTGTGATCGTGTCCGGCGCGGTGATCTTGAGCTGCAATACAGGTCGGGCGAAGGAGGCCGATGCCATAACGCAAGCAACTAGGGTGACGATAATCCCAATCGCGGGTATGCGCACTGTCTTGATGAATTTGTTTGACATTTACCTCTCCTAACGCCCGACTCGAGTTGCACGCTTGGCTGACTTCTTGACCGCATACCGCTTGCGTGGGCCCGCTTCGCATATCGCCCTCTTGTGTTTGGACTTCTTTTTCCTGCACGCCGCGAGTGCCCGCTTGAGTTGCTGTGCGCGGGTCAAAGACTTGTCCTTGACCTTCACCGCCGGTTTGTCGCTGGGATTGCCGAGCCCGTTGAATTCAGAGGCAGTGTTGAAGCTGGGCGCCGCCGAAGGCACGCCCTGGCAGGCATCACCGGCACACGGCGTGCCCGGCAGCGGCGGTTCTGGCAAATCACCTTCGACCCGGGCGTCGTACAGGTCATCCAGTTTGTCTGGATCCCAGCGATTCAACTGTTGGCGCGTGACCAAGAAGACGTCGCGACCATCTAGACTCGCATCCACAAACCAAGTGCCCAATTCGCCCGTGCCCGTCGAGAGCAATGAAAGCTTGCCAGTTTCGACGTTGTACTCGTAGGCATCAGGCAGATTGTTCGTGTCCTGCGGCAGGAGCGCTTCCGAGGTATTGAAGAACACATAACGTCCGTTGTCGCGCGAGAAGAAACGCGGAACAGCATTCAGGAAATAGGATGGATTCGTTGCACCAGTCGCTGACACCGCAATTTCGATGCCCTTGACCGGTCCAGCGCCGGTTTGCGGGCAAGACACACACGTGAGCGTTTCCTTATCGTCGTCGTAGAGGTACATCTCCTCTATGGACCCAGAAGAGAGCGAACCCAGCGAAGCCTGCTTGGTCAGCCTGCGCCGATTCATGAAGACAATTCGATGGCCGTCTTGCGCCACGATCGCTGGCGCTTCGACTCCAGCTTCGACTGGTTCAGCAGCCCCCGGTTCCGGTGCGACCTGCTTTATGTGGCCTGAATCCCACAGAAACAATGCTGAGCCAATTGTCTTGAAGGGAAGCACTTCGTTGTATTCAGAGGTGAAATAAATGTGACTGGCGTCTTCACTGACACCATCGACCTCTTCGCCGCCAGTGAGACGCGCAATGTAGGTGAGGTTCTTTTCGACTTTCGGATTCGGCCCGTCCTCGTAGAGGTACAGCGCCACGCCGGGACCACCCGGATCAGAGTCAGTCAAGCGTGTCGAAGTGGTGAACAGAACCTTGGTCCCGTCCGGAGTAGTGGTCTGGAATTTGACGTTCTGGGCTTCGCTCGGCGTGCTCGCCTCCGATTCGGAGATCAGCACGGTCGAAGCACCGTTCTTGCGCATATACAACTGTCGTTCCCCACCTTCCGGGGTAGCATAAAAATAGACCCGCGAACCGTCCGGCGAAACGGTGTCTTTGTAGGCGATCGAACCAGCCTGTTCGCGAACCAGCGACGCTTCCACAGGAAGAGAGCCGTCAGGCAGAATGCTCACCAAGCGCACCACACCGTGATCGAGCACGTACACCTTCGGGCTGGTTCCTTTCGCCTGCGCCACCAAGTTATTTGACATCTGAAACGCGACCACTCCCATATCGCTCGAGCTACCCCCCAGTTCCGGCCTCCAGAGCAACGGAATGAACGATTCTTCGAAGCCTTCGAAACGGGTGATGTCTTCGAGCACTTTGTAGTTCACGGTGTCGTCCAGGTACAGATTCCTCGTATCATTCGGAGCCTCTGTCGCTTCGGGCAGATCATACCCTTCCATGACCGCACGATCCAATTCGCTGGAGAGCTCCAAAACCTTCGTATCGCCGGCAAAGGCTTGGACCGGATCGTTCAACGCGGGCGTCGGCGTGAGGCCTTTCGTCGTCCACCCGCCGGCTCCGCGACTGGCCATGAACTCACTGTATCCACCAAGCCCGCTGCCCTTGGTGTCGCCGAATCCTGTACGGGCCGCGAATACCGCGCGATTCCCCGAAGCAGATGAGACGACCGCGGGCTGGAGCTCGTAGCCAGTGCTTGCGACGACTTCCCCACCGTTCTTTTCCACCGGGCTCACCATCTCGTAGGAGCGACAGTCGGGCAGATTTGCCGAGGGACCTTTTCGATACGCCGCGTTCGGACAGGTGTCAACCCCTTCAGGGGCAGGCACGGCAAAAGTCGTGAACGTTTTATCCGGGCCTTCCACCGTGCCGCCCGGATTGGTTGCGATGAACCGGTAATGATAGGTCGTGCCGGGCTGCAGGCTACTCAGAGACACGCTTACTTCTTCAGGGCCGGAGCTCGATCCGGCGCTGGCGTCAGGCACAGGGGCACTCGAACCGTAGCTCGTGGTAGTGCCGTACTCCAGATGAAATGTCGTTTCTTCACCTTGAGGCGTGATGGACGCGTACACAGACGCCGTCGAATAGGCGACATAGAGTGAATGCTCTTCGCTAATGCTCGGAGGGGCGGATGCCGACGCGGGAACAACACCTAGCACCAAGACAAAGAGGGCAAGACAGCACCCTCTCGCGATCCAACCCAACTGCTGGCGCATACTCATCACACCCATCCCCTCCTAGAGAAGCGATCCACACGAGACCCGCGGGACCGCGGGCATGACAAAGCCGCTCTAGGCACTAGGCCCAAGACGGCAGATGAATAAAAAGCTGAACGCGCACCAAGCGCGCGTGAGTCGCCACGCCGGGGCTCAAGCCCGACTTGCCGCGCGGCCCTGCCGCGGCGAGGAGGCCTAGCGGCTAGAAGCCGGCTCGGCCAGAGAGAGAGAGAGAGAGAGAGAGACGCGTCAGCGACGCTGACGCGTCCTATTACGGACCCGCCACCAGCACACGGACTCTCAAGCACGTTGATCCCCAAAGAATGCACGCGAAAAACAACTCCCTCTCAGAAGCGACCCGGTCCCTCTCCCAAGGTCCCCGTCAAAACAATGTTGGTGTCGACCACGAAGACCGACCCACAAAACCCGACCTTATGTGTACCCGGCGTACCTAGAGCACATCGGGTACCGAGCACTATAAGCGCTAGTCGCACAGTTTGTCAAGCCCTCCTCAGTTGCAGCCGGATAGCGCGCCGAGTGGGACTACCCGATCGCTCGCTGGATCTCCTGCCCTTTGTGGGTGAGCATCCAAGCGTTGGGCGCTCCACGGGCCCGGCCCGCGCCGGTGTTCTCGATCAGACCGAGCTTCTGGAGGCGGGTGAGCAGCTTTGAGATTTGACCTTGGTCTTGAATGCCAGACGTCAGACCAACGTCGCGGTTTGAAGAGCCAGGGTTGTTGGCAAGGGTCGTGAGCACACACATCGTCCGATAGGTCAGTCGCATTTCCAGGTCACGCAGCGGATCGGCGATAGGTGGACGGCTTCTTGCTCGAGGAACTGGTGTGGGCCGCAATAGCTCCCTTTGCGCCGCTGCTTGACCGAGGTAGGGCCGCACGATCATGCTCATCAGCGGCCCTGTGAGCTCAAGCAGCGAGTCGGGGCCGGGATCCAGCAGTCGCGCGTGCAAGACGGCCAGGACACCGCCCACGATCCCCTCTGCCGTCAGTGGGGGCTGCTCGACCGCTTTGCCCTCGGTGACTCCAGCATCTACGGCTGCGATTGCCGCAGGCAAGATCTGACTGCGGCGCTCCAGCGCGCCCGGGCCCGCTCCGAGCGACTCCACGATGAGCAGCCTGCCTAGTCCCTGCTCTTGGTCGAGGAACTCCAGCAGCGCCACCAGGCCAGCCCTGACCCGCTCCCGCCAGCGCCCCTCGGCTCTATAGGCCTCTAGCACGCACTCGCGTACGCGAGCTATGCCGTCGTCGAACGCAGCCAGGAAGCACTCTTCACGATCCACGAAGATCTCATAGAACGTGCGTCGCGAGACGCCAGAGCGCTTGACCACATGGGCAACGGTCACATTGGCGGCGCCATGCTCGGCGACCATCTCAACCATCGCCGTGAGCATCCGAGTGCGCTGAATCTCGAACATGTGCTCACGACCGACCCCATTGCCCGCTCGGTGGAGCTCGCCGAATGCCGGATCATCGCCGACGGACGCTCGTTGTAGGGGAGACATTTGCGTGAGCACCTCGTTGGCCGGGAGCTCCCCTGGTCGCCGTAAGAAGCCGGCGTCTCGGGGAGCTCCTCGCCCTTGTCCCTTTTCAGCCCTTCTTCTTGCTGTTGTGCTTGTGGTGGCGACCGGCCTTCTTCGCCTTGTGCTTTGGGCACCCTGTCACGCCGATTGGCGTGGTCTGGCGGACCACGTTGCCGTTTTGCGCCGTGAACGCTGTCGGCATCGTGAGTTTGGCGGCACAGAGGTTCCCGTTCGCGGCGAGCGCCGAACCCGGTCCTTGGGGCAGCGTCAGTTCGAAGCTGCCAATCGGATCGTCGGGGACGGTGCGGAACGTCGAGCTCGTGATCCCCGCTTTGCTGATAAACGTTTCGCCGTGCAGGTCGAGCGTCACGCCATAGCCTTGCAGGACGATGATCAGTTCTGGGAACTTCGCCCCGCCGTGGCTGACGAAATAGGCCGGCCCGACGAGCGGCACAGGCAGGATCGGGGTGATGGCCTTGGCCCGCCCCACGATCGATACGGCTGGGCATGCGGCGGGGTTAGTGCCGAACACGCTGTCCGGGCAAGCCTTCTGCAACGTTGTCAGGCGTGACGGGAGCTGCTTGGGCAGATCCACCTTGACCTTCGCGATGTTCGCCTGCGTGCCCTGCGCCGCCTTCGGATAGGTCAGCTTCACGGACAGGCTCGCTCCCTTCACGCGCGATGTCCTACCTGACGTGGAGGCCTTGAACGTAGGTTTGAATGCCAGGTTCTGGCAGTTGGCGACCTGGAAGGAGCCGTTGACGGTCACCGGCGACTGGTCTGCCGGGTTGGCCGGGTCGGCCCCGGCCCCATCCACCGTCGCCGCGAGACTCATCGGCTTGCAGCTGGTCGGGTTGATCATGAATTCGGGCCGGTCGATGTGGACCCGGATGTCGCGTACGTGGACGACGATCCCGTCGATGATGTGAGGGATCGGGTCGGACGCGGTCGCGTCTGCCGTGACGACCGCCGTGACAGGGTCGATCTTCAGCGCCTCGCGGACGACGACCGTGCCCAGATCGAACGGGCCGACCTTCGCCGAGGTGATCGCCACGATCGAGAACGGGGCGCCATTGTACGGACCGGCCATATAGACCTTCCCGGGCGCCCATGCCAGCACCGATCCCACCCCTGCGCCGACAAGCGAGCTCCCGATTTCACTTGCGGCGGGACACGAGGGCAGAGCTTCCTCCTGCGCACCGCTGACGTGCTTGGCGGCTTCGATGTTCGCGTCCGGACAGAACGGGACGCCCGTTAGCTTCGCCGACAGACCCGCCGGCAATATCGAAGAGAACCTGGTTATCTCCTGTTCCCCGTCGTTGCGAGTGATGCGAATGTCGAGCGGGCTGTAGGAGCCGGCGTTGTTGTTGAGCGTGCCTGCCACCAGCCCCGGATTGAAGGGCGGGACCCCACCGGACGGGCACGCGCCGCCGCCGATGCCCTTTTCTATGTTCAGCGAGCTCGTCAGATGTTGAGTCGCCGATGGCTCAGACCACGGAGTCATATCCGCTTCGGCCGTGTAGGGACCACACGTCGGCGGGCTCACCAAAGGCGAGGTCGCTCCCTGACGCAGCTTGAGCGTGAACCTGCTGAACGGCACCTGCGGATTGTTATCGAATGTCGTAACCAGCTGACCCGTCACCGGGTCCGGTTCGATCTTGCCCGAGAGCTTGATCGCGATTCCGCGTTCGGGGCTCTTCACGACGATATACAGCGCCAGCAACGAGTTGAACGGATTGTCGAACGGCTTGGCGAGATAGATCGACCCTCCCAGCTTCTCACTAAGCACTGGTGTTTCAACTTCAACCGTGCCGATCTTCGATTCGTTTGGACAACCGTCACCGGGCAGCGAGGAGGGCGTCTCCAATGCCAGCTGCTCGGGAGTGCACACGCCCAAGCCCGCGCCCGCGGACGGATTGACCGTATACCCCACAGGCAGCGCCACCCTCGTGTTCTTCAAATCAGAGGTCATGGTCGTACCCGGGCTTTCCCATTTCTGGGGCACCAGCAGCGAGATGTTCAGTCCACTCGGCGATTCCGCCGAGCTAGTGGTCGGCTGAACCGCGATAGACGGGTTGAACGGCACATCGGCACAACCGGTCGTGCCCACCGGTTCGCCCCATTCATCGGGCAGGGCCGGAAAGGACGGCAGATCGTGCGACACGAAGCTCGCCGACACGACGTTGCTCGGATTGGTCCAAGAATCGGTGGTGAGCGTGGTTTCCAGGCCATGGCCGGCGGCCGTGCACGAAGTGGGGATACGCAAAAATGCCGCCATTGGGATGTTCGTCGTGCAGGCCGGACCACCCCAACCCACGGGAAGTTCGCCGGGACACGAGCGCAACGCGTCGTGACTCGGGTCGGCCGGTACACCCCACAGCGTCAAATCGCTGGAAAGGAACGGCAGCCCCTCCGAGATGTCGTGAACTTCGGCATAGACTCCATAGTCAGAGCCGTTGCGCAACTTAGCGTTCATCGTGACAGGGGTACCTTCGATATTGAAGCCAAGGCTCACCGGCACACCCGCTGGTGGTTCCATGAGGTACACCGGAGCGGGATTGTTGGCTATCGCACCACCTCCCAGAATTACCTTCACCACCCCCACCTGCGACCCCGTCGGGCACAATGACAACGGGATTCCATTGACAGAGTTGGCGAGCTGGGAAAGATTGCAGCGGACGCCCGAAGTGGCGTTGCCATTGCCGAGCAGCCCTGGGGGAAGATTGACGAACACGTCCTTTGGCGGCTCGACAGGCCACTGGTCACCCCTTGCGGGATTCGGGTTGTCGTAGAGGTTGTAGTGGACGTAAGTTGAGTACTCGTAGGGAACGCCACCGGCCTGGGTGTACGGGCTCCCAGTAGGACCACTGATCTGCCCGTCGAAGGCGGAGACGCCGAACCCGGGCGGATTAGGAGACACAATGGTGGTGTCGGTCGTAGCTGCCTGGGCGGCCCCACCTCCGACGATGTCGAAGTGGGCTGTCAGCGACCCTTTTGCGCTCGATCCGACATTAGTGTCGAATTGAAGGTACTTGTTGCGGGTACTCGATGCATACGGGTTCGACACATGGGGGTCGGTACACGTCAGCACCGATGCGCCGACGACGTGTTCGGGATCTGAGCCCACACCGTTACCTTCACATTCCCATTCAAAGCCGCGCCATTTCGCCGCAGTCACCCCTGACGGAAACGTCACTGTTAGTACCCGGGGCGTGTCGGCGAGGCCGTCTTCATTGGAGTCGGGAGTAGGTTCATTTCCGGTGTTAGAGACCGTAATCACATAACTCAGCGTTCCACCAGGGGCAACAGTCGTGTCAGACACGGCGGTGACGTCAGTGATGGGTGCGGCCGTGGCCACGCCAGCCCCCAGCGAAAAGCTCACGCAAAGGGCTAGCACAGGTAGCCACAGGAGCTTGCGAGCACTGTGACGGTGGGCACGAAACATGACGGTCATCGGTGGGTCCTCCCGGCCTGGGCGTGCTTGGCTCGCTTGACGTGTTTGCGGGGCTTGACGTGTTTGTGGATCTTGGGATGCTTCTTCTTCACTACGCGGCGCGACTTTTTCTTGACAGTCGACTTCTGAGAAGCCGTCGATTCCTGGTTGCCCGGCCCGCTAAAGGTCGCACTGGCCGGCGTCGGATCGTTCGGCGCTGAAAAGGGCGCCGAGCAGGCGTCGCCTTCACATTCGACCGGACGCGCGGGCGTCGGGAAGCCTCCGTCTATCCGAGCGTCGTATAGATCGTTTGCGTTGTCGACGTCCCAGCCGACCAGCCTGGCGAACGTCGTGAAGAAGACGTCGTGACCGCTGGCGCTCGCTTCCATGAAGTACGACGGCTGGCTATCCATACCGGATGAGATGAGATGCACTTCTTCGGTCTGGGAGTCGTACTCATACGCGTCCTGCACGCCGTTGTGGTCTTCGGGCACCAGCCGTTCGGCGGTTGTGAAGAACACGTAGCGCCCATCTTCGGACATGGGGTGGTTGGCGTGGGAAACATCCCCTACCCCGCCTTGGCGAGTGCTCATGAGGAAACTGGCTTCCGCGGTCGCCGTGGCCCCAGTCGGGTTGCAGGAAACGCATTTGACCGTTTTGCTATCAGCGTTGTACAGATACAGCTCAGAGCACCCTTCACCGTTGCAGTTGCCTTGGTCGTATCCGGTCAAACCGGCACCGCTGCGAGAGCTGAATAGGAGATGTTTACCGTCGGGGGTCACGCGCGCGCTCCCGCCATTCAGTTCTTGCACTGGCGTGTCTACGTAAGACGCGTCGAAGTTAGTGACAGAGCCCACAAGGCTGGTGGTCCCGTTGTGCCACAGATATATGCCGTTTTCGGCACCAGTGGGGAATGGGGCTTGCCCCGGCAGCAGTAGTTCTTCGGTTATGAAATACAGATAGCTGCCATCTTGGCTCACACCAAGAACAGACTTTGGCTGGCCGCTTATCAGAGTCAGATGATGACCGTCCGGCTTCGTCGAGTCATATTCGTACAGGCCACTGCCCGGCGTGTCGGTGAGCTGACTTCCGCTCGTGAAGAAGACCTTCGAAAGATCGGGATTCGCAGCCTGGAAGACGGCGGACGCGCCGGGATCTGGTTCTCCCGTGTTCTCGCTCGCGCTGATGCGAATTGTGGAGGAATGGTCGACGCGCATGTACAGCGGACCCGCCGATCCAGAATTGCTTTCCGGGACAGTGAAAAGGATTCGTGAGCCGTCCGCCGAGACGCTCGAGGCCGGAGGCTCCTCCGGTTGACCGACATACGCGCGAGCACCAAGGGAACGGGGCGCCGGTTCGCCGCCTTCTGCAGCTGGGAGCACGCCGACGTAGCGCACCAGACCCTGATCCCATTCATAGAGAAGCGGCGAGCATCCTTGGCCTTCGGTCAAGCAGCTTTCGGGCTCGTTGGGCGCATCGGACGTCAGCCGTGCCCAGGCCTCGAATGCGACGTGCTCGAAATCGGCGCTCGTTCCGACCAGTCGTGGGGTGCGCGAGAACACCAGCGGTTTTGTGCAGATCGAGCAGGCTGTAAGCGTCTGGTAGCTGCCTGCACCTGGAGTCTCCAGGTTGCCGCGTAGGTAGAGGTTCGTCGTGTCATCCAGATTGACATCGCCGGACAGATTTGAGGAGGTCTCGAAAACGCCAGTAGTCAGATCGCTCGAGAACTCCCCGATGTAGATCGGCCTGCCGAGGGTGAAGAAGGCGTTCTGACCTGTCGGTTCGAGCTTGGGCATGACCGAGTGCGTCGACCACCCGCTCGTGCCAGGAACACCGTCGCGCATGCTCTCGTACTCAGCGGTCGTGCCCAAGCCTTCGGCATCGCCGAAGGCAACCAGTGATACATACGCGACCGAGTTGCCGCTTGCTGCCGCTCGCGTTCTCGTGACGACCGAGGCGACACCTCCGCCGTTCTTGTCGGTAGGTGAGACTAGCTCCCACGCTCGGCCGTCGGGAAGCTCGAAGTTGCCCGTGAGAGCAAATGGACGGAAGGTGCGGTCGCTGGAGGCCTCATCGCCTGCCGTATTCGTGGCGACTATCCGGTAGTGGTAGGTGGCACCTGGCTCGAGGTAGCGCAGCTGCTGGCTTACCGAGACGGGGCCCGAGGAGGCTTCGACGACCGCGTTCGACGTCGGGATTGAGGTACAAGGGTTGGACGCGCAATCGCCCGCGCCGTATTCGAAGCGGTAGCTGGCCCCCGCTTCGTGGTCTTCGATCTGGGCGTTCAGGGTGGCGCTTTCGCTACCCACACTGGTCACCGACACTTCCGATATAGCGGGCGGTTCGAGCGCCATCGCGACACTCGCGAACACACCGAGTAGACCCACCATTCCGACAATAACCAGCAAGGACGCCAGTCGACGTGCCATCAATCCCATCCCCTCCTAGAAAAGCGATCCACACGAGACCCGCGGGACCGCGGGCATGACAAAGCCGCCACAGGCACACGGCCCGTGACGGCCGAAGAACAAGGGGCTGTCCACGCGCCTAGCGCGCGCGAAAGGCCAAGCCGGTCATCCGAACCGGCATACCGCGCTGCACAGCCGCGGCGAGGAGAGCTAGCGCTTAGGCGCCGGCTCGGCCAAGAGAGAGAGAGAGAGAGAGAGAGAGAGACGCGTCAGCGACGCTGACGCGTCCTATTACGGACCCATCAACAAGACACGGACTCCCAAGCACGCTATTCCCCAAAGAAACCACGCAACGAACTCCCTCTCAAAGATTCGACCCGGTCCCTCTCCCAAGGGCCCTATACGAAATGTTCGGTGTCGACCCCAGGGCCAACCCAAAACCCGACCTTATGTTCACACGGCGTACCTAGAGCACACCTGGTACCGAGCAATATAAGCGGAAGTTGTACCAGTTGTCAAGCCCCCTTGGCAAGAAAGCCGGTGAGCCTCGCGACGACCTCGTCAGGGCTGGCCTGTACGCCCCGACGCCTCGAACGTACGAGCCGAGCATTGCCCCCCCAAAAAAGGGGAGGGGAAAGCGGCTTCAGCCCGTCGCGCCCACGCCCGTGCGCTCGTAGAACTGCTCCTCTTCGCGCCCCAGATCTGTGACGGGGGGATCGCCGTACATCCACTCTCGCGCAATCCTGTGCCAGTTGTTGGACGCCCTCAGCTGTGAGAGCACCGCGAGCGTCAACATCTCCATGCGCCTGCCGAACAGGTGCTCGGGCTGGATCGTCTGGTGGCGCATCTCCTTGAAGTGGCTCGAGCGCGGGTCTGAGCTCTCGATCATCACCTCCGTGGCGATCTCGGGTGAGAGCTGCACGTCTTCGTCGGCTGTCGTGTACCACCAGATCGCGTCCTCGATGAAGGCCAGCAGATGGTCGGGATCGACGCGCTCGGGTTCGGGCAAGAAGCGCGACTCGGCCAACAGTGAGTGCAGCGTCTGCGCATCGCCCTCCACAACCGCGCGCTGACACGCGAGCTCCAACTCCACCGGCTCCCGCTCCATGCGCTTGAACAGCCCGAAGTCCAAGAACGCCACGCGCCCGTCGGCCAGCAACAGGAAGTTGCCCGGATGCGGATCGCCCGAGAATTGGCGGTGTCGATAGAGGCAGCCCAGGAAGAACCTGAACACGATCTCGCCGATCCTGTCGCGCTGGACCTGCGGATACTCCTTCAGCTCCTCAAAGCCGGTACCTTCGACGAACTCGCTCACAAGCACCCGCTCGCGTGAGAGCTCGCTCACGACCTGTGGCACCACGATGAACGGATGCCCCTTGAAGATCCTTGCCAGCGAGCGCTGGTTTTGCGCCTCGAGCTCATAGTCGAGCTCCTCACCGATCCGGTCCCTGATCTCCCTCGTCACCGCCTTCACGTCGAGGCTGGGCGTCATGCGCTTGAGCAAGCGCATGATCATGTCCAGGTTCTGCATGTCCGCCCTAACGGCCGAGGCGACGCCTGGGTACTGCACCTTCACGGCCACCTCACGCCCACCTGCGCTCTCGCCTTCGCCTGTGCCACCGAAGGCGTCGTCCTTCAGCCTCGCCCGGTACACCTGGCCGATCGAAGCGGCCGCGATCGGCTGCTCGTCGAACTCGGCGAACACGTCTGAGATCTTCTCTTCCAGGTCCTCTTCGATCACGTGCCTCATCTGCTTGAAGGACACGGTGGGCGCCGCATCGCGCAGCTTGGCAAGCTCACGCTGGAACTCCTCGCGGTGCTCCTCCGGCACCAGCCCCACGTCCAGGAAGGACATCACCTGGCCCAGCTTCATCGCCGCGCCCTTCATCGTCCCGAGCGCCGCCACGATTTGCTTGGCCGTCTCCAGCTGCCGGCGGGCGCTCGCCTCCCGCGCGGCCTCCTCGCTGCGCGTGACGTTGGCCGCCTTCGTGCCGAACTGCTTCACGGCCTCGCTTGCCGCAAGCCTCCCGACGGTGGCCGTGCGGCGCACCCTCGATGTTGGGATCTTCTCCTGCGCCACCCTTTGAGTTTACGGTCGCCGTCGCGGAGTGGGGCGGACTGCGGATTGTTTGTCCGTAAAGTGCATGCCCTACGCACGCGCCTAGGGCATGCTTCAGGCGACGGTCTCGACCCTGGAGCCCGGAACGATGTCGTCCTTGCCGTCGGGCCAGCGCACCCAGGCCTTCTTGCCGCCGTCATAGTCCTCGCCGAGCAGAATCAGCGTGGCCGGCTCGCCCAGCGCGATGCACGGGTCCGTGCCCTCCGGGTCCAGACCGCGCCAAACCCTGATGAATGCGTTGTGCTCCCACTCTCTCCCCACGCTCGTCGCGTCGGTGTGGCCCGGATAGATGATCGTCTCAGGCGGCAACTCCATCAAGGTGCCCATGATCGAGTCCCTCAAGTCGGTGTATGTCGTGTGCCCTGGGGCCCGCACGCCGCCCACACTGCCCTTGAAGAGGGTGTCGCCCGTGAACACCACCGCCTCGCCACCTTGAAAGCCCCCCGGGCCTGGAGCAAGGCCCGGTCGCTGGGTCCGAACGGCCGAGCCCGCGTCAGCCACGAGTAGCGAAAGCATCCCCGCTGTATGCCCCGGCGTGCGCAGAGGCCTGACCTCTAGCAGCCCGAACTGCAAGGTCTCACCAGCGTCCATGGTGCCGATCTCGACTCCCTTGCCCAGAGCGTCGCCCATCTCCGTCAGGGCTTCCCGCTCGAGCGGATGGATCAGCACCTCGAGCTTTGGCCAGCGCTTGCGCAGCGCGCCCACTTCGCTCACATGGTCGAAATGATGGTGGGTCAGCAGCACGTGCGTCGGTTCGATCCCTAGCCGCTTAGCGGCCTCCACGAGCGGGGCCACCGGGCCGCCCGCGTCGACGAGGAAGCCCGGGCCTCCCTCGCCATCAGCAACTAGATATGTGTTCGAGAGGAACTGGGGATTTAGGGAGCGCTCGACGATCATTGGGGCCATACTTGCACGAGACCACCTTCGGAGGAACTATGCCCTTGATCCACACCTGCTACCGCATCACAGATGTCGACCGCTCGATCGCCTTCTACAAAGCGCTCGGCTTCGAGGAGGTCGGGCGCATCCCGATCGGCGAGGAGGCGATCAACGTCTTCATGAACCAGCCCGGCGACGGCGACATGCCGCGCTTGGAGCTCACCTACAACTTCGGCGTCGACTCCTATGAGATCGGCTCTGGCTATGGGCACATCGCGATCGCAGCTCCCGACCTCGATGGCACGCTCGCACGTTTGGCTGAGCAAGGCATCCAACCGGAGAAGCCGCCCTATTCGGTGCGTGAGGGCGGCTCGCGACTTTGCTTCGTCAAAGATCCCGACGGGTACCGGATCGAGATTTTGGAGATGGGCTGAGATAGGGATCGGTGTCATGAGCTACGACACAGCATCCACGGGCATAGTCCATGGCGAGCACCGCTGGGACTTCGTGTTCGCGGCACTGTACGACCGGATCATGCGTCGCGGTGAGGAGCGCACCATGCGCGAGCGCCGCGGCGAGCTCGTCGCGAAGGCGCGTGGCCGCACGCTCGAGATTGGCGCGGGCACGGGCGCCAACATCCCCTACTACCCGGATGCCGTAGAGGAGGTGATCCTGGCTGAGCCGTTCGAGCCGATGCGCCGCCGGCTGGAGCGCAAGCTAAGGCAAAGCGGCAAGTCGGCCAGCACCTTGGATGCATCGGCCGAAGCGATTCCGCTGGATGACGAGTCGGTTGACACGGTCGTCTCGACGCTCGTGCTGTGCACCGTCGACTTCCCCGATCGCACGCTGGCCGAGATCGCACGCGTCCTGCGCCCCGGCGGGCAGCTCCTGTTCATCGAGCACGTCCGCTCGCACTCGCCCCGTGCAGCCCGCTGGCAGGACCGCCTGGAGACCCCGTGGCGGCACTTCGCCGCAGGCTGTCGCTGCAATCGCGACACCGTCGCCTCGATCGCGGCCGCAGGCTTCACAACCGAGCATGAGGACGCGCAATGGAAGAGCGTGCCGCCGATCGTGGCCTCGATCGTGATCGGACGTGCGGTCAAGAAGTCAGCCAAATGATCGACAACGCTCTCAGGAGCCCCCGCCGCCGCGCGACTCGGCATCGAGTGCGAAACCGCCAACTCCCCCAGCAACGCCTCCGCCCTCTAGCGACGGTTAGCGACAGGAGGCTCCTCACGGCGAGCGCGGCAGGCATCTTGAGCCTCGCGCTGTCGGCCGTGGTGCTGGCAGCAACTGTGCCCGTACACGTACAGCACAAGCTCGCTGTCCGCCAGAACGTCCATCTCACTTTCCAGGCGAAGCAACTTTCCGAAGGCGGCTACTACTACGGGGTGATCGTGCTGAAGCCGTACAAGACGTACACGCGGACCTCGCCCCCGCCGTGCTCGACGTCAAGCAACATGCAACGCACCGACTACGGATATCCGCAGGCGAACAGACGGGTAGCGCTCGCCCTGACTCCAGCGAAATCCTCAACCGGACACTGGTGCCCAAGCGGCTCCTACGAAGGCGCGATCTACGCCGTCCCTCATGCACCACCATGTGAAAGCGCCTATCCCTGCCGCAGCGAACCGTATGCGCCTCCGAGCCCTTGTTGGAACATCGAAGGCCACCGCGTGTGTGGCGTCGTCGCGCACCCACGAGCCTACGCCTACCCCGACGGCCTGCCGGTACCGCTGGCGAGGGGCACGAGGATTGTGGCGCGCTTCTCCGTCAAGTTTCCCAGCTGACCGCCTATGTTTACTTCCGTACCAAAGCTCGACGGGTACCGGATCGAGATCATTGAGCAGCCTCTACCGTAACCGGGCATCGATCATCAGGTGAGTCGCCATTACTCGGTATTGTTCCGGCGATGCGAATGGGGGTCCAGGCGTGCGTGCTCACCGCCGTGGTCGTAGCCGCGGGATGGATACCCGCGATCGCGAGAGCGGAAGGATTCGGGGGTCCTTGTACCGGGATCGCGCCGGGAGCCATACTCCCGTTGCCGGTCCACTTCAACGCCACAACCGGGTCAACGTACACGCCCGACAAAGCGGAATTCACCGACAGCGAACCGCTTCCACTAATTAACTACGGCGCCACCGCCAACTGGGGGGACGGGACAACAACGCCAGCGGTGATCAGCCCCGAAGGATGCCACCAGGTGACCGCACCGAGTCATGCCTATACCCACTCTGGCGCATATTCGTTCTCCTACACGATCCACGACGCACACACGGGACTCGATCACGAGATCGGCGCCGAAACCATCTACATCTGGGGCGTGCCGCAGCGCGTTGACGCTCCGTCGTCACACGTGATCGACGCGACCGTCGGCGTTCCGTGGAGCGGGATACTCGGAGAATTCACCGAGGAAGCGCTTCCATTTGAAGGGGCTCCGTACTACGCGCACATCGAATGGGAAGAAGGTGACCTCACATGGGCGCCCGCGAACATCATCGCGGGTGAAAACGGCAGGCTCGTAGTCACCGCCACGCACACGTTCCCAGCCGAATTCAGCGGCAACACCACAGTGCACGTGGGCATCACCGAGGCGCAAGCCATCTGGCCCGTGAGCGTCAATGTTCATGCAGCACAAGTTGAGACCCCCGTCCCTAACTACGAGCCTCCCAACTACGAGTTTCGAGGCCAGCAGATCCTTGCAGCGATCAAGGGAAGCACCGCCCACGAAATCGTCTTCCGCCTTAACATGCCCCTGCCGACCACAAAGTCGGGGGGCGTCGAAGCGTCGCTCGGCGGCAGGATCGCAGGCTCGATCTCTCGCCTTGGGCCTCGTGCGGCCAATGCCTGCTACGCCGTCAGGCTCGCTGCGGGCGTGGAGCGCAAGTTGAAGTCACGTCACAGCCTGCAGTTCAGCCTGAAGACTCGGCAACCGGCCAGCGTCATACAGGGCAAAGCGGTGCTGCGCAAGTACGCGAGCCTCAAGCGCATGCACAGCGTCACGAGTAGACAGCTAGGTTGCGCCTGACAGCGAGACCGCGAAGCCCTGCTATAGCTTGTGCTACAGTGCGACGCACAATGGCAACACACTCCATATCTAGCTCCAAGACCGTGGGGGTGCGCGAGCTTCGCCAGAACTTGAGCCGCTACTTGGAGCGCGTCAAGGAGGGTGAGATCCTGACCGTCACGGAGCGAGGACATGAGGTCGCTCGGCTTGTGCCCTCCCCCGAGGCCGTCGACCCGTACCACTTGAAGCTTGCCGAAAAGTACGGGGCAACGATCCCCAAAGGGGACTTGGTCGATGCCATCAGGAACTTGCCACCACTCGATGAACCTGAGCCAGCCGGGACGACCGACGCCTTCCTTGAGGAGAGTCGTCTGGGAGAGTTTGGGCCTAGGTGAGTCTCGTCTACGTCGATACGAGCGCACTTGGGCGCTCGTTGCTCGAAGAGCCCGATAAGCCGGCTATCGAACGTGGGCTCGAAACCTTTGCAAGCCGGATCTCGAGCAGTCTGCTGCGCGTTGAGCTGCGACGCCTTGGACTTCGTCAAGGCATGCTCGACCGGGCAGATGCCCTGTTGGACAGAATCTCGCTGATCCCGCTCGACGAGCAGATCCTCACAGCGGCGGAGACGCTCACACCATCGACAGTCGCAACGCTCGACGCTATCCATCTCGCCACGGCTGTCCGCCTTTCCACGGCAGGAGAGCTAGATGCGCTTATGACCTATGACAAGCAGCTGGCAGACGGTGCACGCCAGCACGGCATCACAGTGCTGGCGCCAAGCTGACATGGACTGAGGTCGATCCAACCGTGACCCCCATCGGATTCGCCGAGGAGGCAGACGGTCGGTTAGCCGTTACGGTTCGGCAAGTGGTTCGTGATCGGAGCGGTGTGCTGCTCGCCGATCGCGGTGTGGTGCACGTATATCGATTCGCCGCCGGCGAGGTTGTCCATATGGAGATTCGCGACCAATAATCGACTACGGCCAATCCACTCGAAATGGGCTCTAGCAATCCACCCCTGGCGGTTGTATGGTGAGCTTGTGGCCGATGTAGCAATCTCCGCCGGAGCCATCGCACCAGACAGCGCGCCACCGGCCACGATCGAGCGGCCGGACTTCGAGATCGTCCCACGCAAGGGGCTGATCCTCGTTGCCGTAGTGGCGATCCTGCTGATCGCGGCGATCGCGGCCAACAAACTATGGCCGCTTGCGTTCTTCCACTTCGTGGGCGGAGCTTCGTGGACGATCATCGACCTGTTCCTGGGTTTCGTTTTGGGCCCGATCATGGGCAAGCTGTCCGTCCCGGCGCGCGTCGAGTTCACCACCCGGCTGATGCCGAAGATGGTGCTGATCATGCCCACTGTCGTCACCATGACCTTGGCGGCCGGCTGGCAGCTTGGGGTCCACATGGGCACGGTCGACTCCAACTACTACAACCACGGCTGGACCGTGGCCAGCTACATCGTGGTCGGGGTGATGGCGGTGATCGCGCTCGGCCTGCTCGAGCCGGCCAACATTGCGGTCCTGGTCGAGCTGAAGAAGCCCAAGCCCAAGCCCGAGGTGATCGAGAAGCTGATGAAGCGCTTCATCTACTGTGCCGGCATCCTCGGCCTGATGCAGGTCGCCACGCTCGTGATCATGACCAAGCTGACGGTGGGATGAGCGAGCGCCGCCTGCCGCCGGTCACCCAGATCGGGATGACCTCGCTGGCCTTGATCGTGGCGGGCGGTATCTACCTGTCAGCCCATCTACCCCACCATGTGCCCTTGGGACCGGCGGTTGCGCTGCTGGCTGCCTCGGTATTGCTGCTCGCGGGCAACCTGGTGGCGCTCGCACTGGTAGCGGACTTCCCTTGGCGGCGCTTCTTCGATGTCGCCAAGTGGACCTTGCTCGCCTATGTGGTTATCGCCGGCATGATCGAGTACTCGTTTCTGCGCGACCACATCAAAGGTGGCGTGCTTGTTGTGCTCACACTCTCCTTGGTGGTGTTCGCGGTGCATGTGCCCGTGCTTGTCGGCTTCACAGTCGCTCGCTTTTATGAGCCCGAAGGTTCGGCCGCCAGCGGCTTGCAGGTCTGAGAAACCGCGCGCCGCGAGCACGATTGCTCAGACGGCACAACCCAATCTGGCTCCTATAGTGCGTGCTTCGTGGAACTAGGCCTAGCCACCTTCGCCGACGTAGCGCTGGGAGCATCGCCTGAGCGCGTTGCCCAGCGCCTGCAAGAGCTACTCGAGGAGATCGAGCTAGCCGACCGCCTGGGCCTTGAGGTATTCGGCGTGGGCGAGCACCACCGGCGCGACTATTCGGTCTCCGCGCCCACGGTTGCGCTCGCCGCGGCGGCCGCCCGCACGAG
Source organism: uncultured Solirubrobacterales bacterium (assembly GCA_963731565.1). Lineage (GTDB taxonomy): Bacteria > Actinomycetota > Thermoleophilia > Solirubrobacterales > Solirubrobacteraceae > Palsa-744. The sequence goes on along the minus strand of CAVSWG010000001.1, from coordinate 1,239,516 downwards.
CAAGATCCGCCTGACAAGTGCCGTCACAGTACTCAGCTCCGCTGACCCGGTCACAGTGTTCGAGGAGTATTCAACACTCGATCTGCTTTCCGGCGGCCGCGCCGAGATCATGGCGGGCCGTGGCTCTTTCACTGAGTCCTTCCCCCTGTTTGGCCTGGACCTCGAAGACTACGACGAGCTGTTCGCAGAGAAACTGGAGCTCCTGCTGGCCTTGCGCGACTCGGAGAGCGTGACTTGGTCCGGACACCACCGTGCCCCGTTGCACGACGCCGCCGTCTACCCCCGTCCGCTACAGCAGCCTTTGCCCGTGTGGATCGCGGTTGGCGGCACACCGGCCTCGGTGGCCCGCGCCGGAATGCTTGGGCTGCCGTTGATGATCGCCATTATCGGCGGAGCTCCGGCGCGCTTCGCGCCGCTGGTCGAGCTCTATCGCGAGGCTGCTCGCCGCGCCGATCCCAACCCCGCCCAACTCGCGGTCGGGATCAACTCGCATATGTACATAGCCGACACGGCTCAGCGCGCGGCGGACGAGTTCTTCGGGCCATATTCGCAGATGATGAACCGCATCGGCCGCGAGCGCGGCTGGCCGCCGATGAGCCGCGCCCAGTTCGACGCGGGATGCGCTCCCGGGGGGCACCTGCTCGTGGGTACGCCCGAGCAAGTGGCTGAGAAGATCCTCGTCCACTACGAACTGTTCAAGCACGATCGCTTCCTCGGGCACATCAGCGTCGGCGTGTTGCCCCACGAGAAGGTTTTGCACGCCACCGAGCTATTCGCCACCGAGGTGGCCCCAATCGTGCGCGCGGCGCTCGACAGCCACACGTCAAGCGACACGGACGCCAACTCCTCCACTGACTCCGCTCCGGCTGATGCATCCCCGGACGCCGGCGCTACCCTTTCTGCCAGCGATGGCTGACACGGGCAAGATCGCCAAGAACCTCGAGCGCTTTGCGCAGGCGGTCGCGGCGCATGACCGCGAGAATCCCACGCACACCGCCTATGGGATCGGTCTCGCGCACTTCGACATGGACCGGCTCGGCCTCGAGGAGGGCGAGGAGATCCTGCCTGGCATCACGATCCATGCTGACGAAGGCCAGAGCGCCAACTTCAGAGTGCTGTGCGATGGCGAGCATGACGAGGGCGCGGTTGAGTCCGAGGAGGAGGTCGTCGAGGCGGTCTCCACTCAGGCACTGCCGATGATCTCGCCGGGCAGCTCCCCGCGCGAGCTCTGAGCTAGCGCTCCGCAACCACCGGAGAGGGCACGCCCGCACGCGCGGCGATCATCCCCACGAGCCGCTCGACGGTGGGACACTCGATGCCGTGACGCGCACCTGCGCGCAAGACCGAGCCGGGGATCGCATCCAACTCGGGGGCTCGGCCGGCGGCGATGTCGCGCTGCATGGAGCTACCGAGCGTGGCGTGCGCCGCGGTGAGCTCGCCAAGCGCCTCAGCGGGCGGGATCGAAGCACCCTCCGCCTGAGCGACGGCACAGCCCTCGTCAATCGCGCCGACGAGCTCGGCACGTAGCTCGGGCGTCGAGCGAATCTCCCCCAGCAGCTTGTCGAAGGCACTCGTTGTGCAAGCCAAGGCGTTGAGACGCACGAGCTTGGACCACATCACCTGTGCCTCTCCCCCGTCGGGCGGGGGAGCCGCGTGCTCGTCGGACAGTGACTCCATGCGCTCGCCGGGCAAAGGCTCAGTGCGCTCGTCTAGCGGCGGGTCTGCAGGCGGATAGACCCGCGCCGGAATTCCCGCATCGGAGAGGGTACTCGCCAGCAGCTCCATCGAAGTCCGAGCCGATGGATAGCGCGAGGCCATGTCCACGCGCAGGAACTGGCTCGTGTGAACCACCACACCCGGCTCGGGGCGATCGGCCTCGACACGAATGGTGCCCGCCACGACCGCCTCCTCGTCAAAGCGCTCACGCAGCACGGCTATGTGATCGAGGCCGTTGAGCAAAGGCAGCACCAACTTGGGAGCGCAACGAACACGCTCGAGCGCCTCCTCCAAGCCAGCGGCCTTGGTGGCGATGACCAGCACATCCACAGACTCCTCAAGCTTGGGTACGGCCCGCGGGTGAGCGACGAAGTCCCCAAGCAGCACGCTGCTCACACGCAATCCTCGCTCGGCCAGCGTGGCGACTGTGGACTCACGGGCGATCACCGTCACAGCACTCCCCGAGCGATCGAGCGCGCCGGCGAGGAGGCCACCCACCCCTCCCGGTCCAAGAATGGCGACTTTCACCGCAGCGGATCGACGAGCACGCCGGGATTCATGATTCCCTGAGGATCGACCGCCGCCTTGGCGCCGCGCAAGGCGGCGGCGAACGGATCAGGGCGCTGCCGGTCATACCAAGCTCGATGGTCCCGTCCCACCGCGTGGTGGTGGGTGATCGTGGCGCCCTCGGCGACGATCACCTCAGAGACCGCGGCCTTGATCGTGGCCCACTGCTCGACCTCATCGCCACGCTGGGCGGGCGCGAGCACTGTGTAGTAAGGAGCGGGACCATCCGGGTAGACGTGGGTGAAACGGCAGGAGACGTGCGCTATGCCGCTGACGTCCTCCGCCGCCGCTCGCGCGGCAGCCATCACACGCTCGTGGAAGCCAGGGAAACGATCCCAAGTGATGGCGGTCTCGAACGTCTCTGAGAGGACGCCCATGGCAACGAAGATGTCGCGCACATAGGGGGCACGCAGGAACGCTTCGCGCCATGCCCCCACCCCGCCCGATGTGGAACTGCCACCTGATGAACCGCGCCGCTCGCCGGCGATGCCCCCGTGCTGAGCGCAAATCTCAAGCGCGCGGTCCATCGAGAAGTCGACCGGATGGTCGGCGGACTCGAAGCCGAGCACAAGCAGGGCGAACGTTCCATCCCCAGACATCGTGAAGCGCGCCTCGGCAGGGTCGATCAGACGACAGTTGCTCGGCTGGAGGCCTGACTGGGAGAGCTCACGCACACACTCGACACCCAGGGCGAATGTTGAGAAGCGGACGGCCGCGGAGGCGCGATGGACTGGTCGTGGCTGCACGCGCACCCATGCCTCGGTGATCACCCCGAGCGTTCCCTCTGAGCCCACGAGCAGGCGGTCGGGGCTCGGGCCGGCGCCTGAACCGGGCAGGCGCCGCGAGGCCCACGTGCCCGAGGGCGTGAGCGCACGCACAGACTCCACGAAGTCCTCAATGTGGGTCCAAGCGGTGGCGAAGTGACCGGCGGCACGCGTGGCGATCCAGCCGCCGAGCGTGGACAGCTCGAATGACTGGGGGAAGTGGCGCAATGTGAAGCCGTGATCGGCCAGCTGGGCCTCGAGACCGGGACCTGTGGCGCCTCCCTGGATCAAGGCGGCACGCGAGACAGGGTCAACCTCGAGCACACGACTCAGTCCACCGAGGTCGATCGTTATGGCGCCGTTGTAGGCACCGTCGATCGCCGGCTGCACTCCGCCAACGACGCTCGTGCCACCGCCATAAGGGATCGCGGCGACGCGCTCGGCCGAGCACCAGGCGAGCAGGCGCTCCACGTCGTGCTCGTCGCGGGGACGAGCGACGAAGTCAGGTGGATCATCGAAACGTCCGCGGAAGCCGAGCACAATGTCCGAGTAGGACTTGCCAAGCGCGTGCGCGGTGCGCGTGTATGTGTCAGCCGCGCAGATCGCTGCCAGCCCCGATGGAGGGACGGTTCGCGGAGGGGGGAGCTTGACGTCGTCGAGACTCACCGGGTCCTCGACCTCGACCGCAGGGAAGCCGAGGTGTGCGGCCAAGCCTTCGGCGGCCGCCCGAACCTCCTCGGGCGAGGGCTGCTCGTCCTCGAATCCCCATCCCCAGTGCTTGCGTCGGCGGATGCTCACGGTGGGAGCGAGTGTAGGGGAGTTGGAGTCGGCCAAAGGGGTGCCCTACGCGCGCGCGTAGGGCACCCCTTTCGGAGATACCCAACACCCGAAGACGGCGCGGCGCAGCATCTTTACTAAACACGGCCTGTGCGATCACTAGCCTGTAGGAGTGGCCACCAGAGCACAGCCGACGACGAATGAGATGCCCGAAGTGCTGGCACGGGGGCCATGGGATCTAAGCCAGGTCAAGGCCCGCTGGCGGGCTGAGCACTTCGAGCCGTCGGCAGGGCATACGGAAGCCGCGGACGCGGCAATTAAGGAATTGCGCGAGCGTGGCTCACCCAGTCACGACGGTATCGCCGCGCGGCTGGTGGATTACAAGAACGGTCCGCAAGGACTGGAGCTTGACCTGCAGCCATTGCGCTGGGCCTTGCGGCTTGTCGCGGCGGATGCCTCGGGCAGCGTGGCGGCCTTGTGCGTGACGCGCGCGGCCGACGGGCGCTGGCTCGCGGGCAGGCGCGCGGCGTGGCTGTCCTCGTGGGCGGGGCGCTGGGCACTGGGCGCGGGCGGCGCCGTGGACCTTGGGGAGAGTCCTGCGGATACCTTGGTACGCGAGCTGCAGGAGGAGTGGTCGGTCACGCCTGAGCGCGTGCGAGGCGAGGCGCTGGTGCGCCTACCCCACCAGCTTGTGATGTTCGTGGGGCAAGCCTGGTTGGCCGAGGGCGCGGAGGTGACTCCCGACCATGAGCACGACGAGTATGCGTGGTGGCCCAGCGATATCGACGAGTGGCCGCAGGAGGCCGGTGAGAGCCTGTGCAGGATGGCGCGCTGGTTGACGGAGTGAGCGCCGTCTCCGATTCGCCAGCCCCCTCCGTGCCGACGAGCGCGGTCCCAGACTCGCCCGCCCCTGCCTTGCCTGCGGGCGCCTCTGTAATCCCCGAGCGGACGAGCACCGCAACCGGGACTCACCCCTCGGGGGCGGCAATCGGGGCTCACCCGTCGAAGACATTTACGCGCCTAAAGTGGACTTCGTTCTTTCACTCATGCGTGTACACCTCGCTGTTGATCTGCGCGTTCGCCCTCGGCAAACCGCAGCCGGAGACACTCATACTCGGATGGACGCACGGGATCCTGTGGATCGGCATGTCGCTCGCATGCATCACGGCAGCGCGGATGAAAATCGTCTCGTTGCGTCTCGCCGTCGCGGTCGCTGTACTGGGCGGGATCGGGCCTTTTTTCGGAAGCTTGGAGTTTGTGCGGGAAGGGCGCGGGCGCGAGAACTGTTAGGCAGTGTGAAGACCGGGGTGCGCGAGCGGACGTGACTCAGTTCCGGCGGGCTGGCGCGCTACAGTTGGGGACGGATGCCCACCGGCACGACGATCAACGAGACGATCGACGTCGTGACCCCTGCAGCCGGCGAGTCTGTCACCGAGGGAACAATCCTCGAATGGCATGTCAAGGTCGGCGACTACATCAAGGTCGACGACACGATCGTGGAGATCTCCACCGATAAGGTGGATGTCGAGTTGCCCTCACCCGCTAGCGGGACGGTCGCGGAGATACTTGCCGAGGAGGGCGAGACTATCGGCGTGGGGCAGGTGATTGCCCGCCTGACGGTGGGCGATGCAGCCTCTAATGGTGGGGGCGATCAGGCCGATGGATCGGGTAGCGATGGAAACGGCGCAGCGACATCCGCGCCCCGAGCAAACGCATCAGACGGCGACGGGACGGCCCAGGCACAGCCGGCGAATGACGGAGTTGGTGCAGTGCCCGATGGCGCACGCGTCTCTCCGGTTGCCGCGCGCGCGGCCGCCGCCGAGGGCGTCGATCTGACACAGGTGTCGGGAAGCGGCCCTGGCGGACGGATCTTGAAGGCGGACGTGCTTGGAGCCGGCGGCAATGGCGCAAGTGGCGCCACGCAGCCCAACGGTGCGAGCAGCGCCTCTCAGGCAGCGGCAGGGGAGCGCCAATTGCTCAAGGGCGGCGCGGCGATGCTGGCCCGCTACATGGACGAGTCGCGCTCGATCCCGACCGCGACGAGCTTCAGGACGCTGACCGTGACCATGCTCGATGGGCGCCGGCGCGAGCTGAAGGCGGCCGGACGCAAGGTGAGCTTCACCCACCTGATCGCCTATGCGATCGCGCAGGCGGCGAGCGAGATGCCGGCGATGGCCCACCATTTCGAGGAGGTCGAAGGCAAGCCGTATCGCGTGGACGACGGCCAGGTGAACCTCGGGCTGGCAGTGGACGTGGAGAAGAAGGACGGCTCGCGTACGCTGATGGTGCCGGTGATCGCGAATGCCGGGGGCCTGTCCTTTGCGGACTTCGTGGCCGCCTATGACGCGCTCGTGGAGAAGGCGCGCACGAACAAGTTGACGGCGGACGATCTCGTGGGCGGGAATGTGACGCTGACGAACCCGGGCGGGCTCGGCACGATCGCATCGGTTCCACGCTTGATGAACGGCCAGGGCACGATCGTGGCGACCGGCTCGATCGCCTATCCGGTCGGTCTCGGAAACGTGGGCGAGCAAATCGGCGCCGAGAAGGTCATGACGATGACCTCGACCTACGACCACCGTGTGATCCAAGGCGCGGAGTCTGGGCCGCTTCCTGGGCTTGGTGGAGGGACGCCTGCAGGGAGAGCACGACTTCTATGAGGCCGTGTTCGCCTCACTCGGCGTCGAGCTTGGGTCCCGCACCTACGGCTCCCCTGCCCGCTGCTGCGCCGAGCTCGCCGCCCGCACCCTTGCAGGCCGGCGCGCGCCGGACGAGCAGATGCTCCAGGCGGTGCAGGCGGCGAGCACGTTGGTGCACCGCTTCCGCAGCCATGGGCACCTGGCGGCGCACCTGGACCCGCTCGGCTCAGAGCCCGAGGGCGAGCCGCAGCTGGATCCGGAGGCGGCCGGGCTGACGCCGCACGTGATGGCCCAGATCCCGGCGCGCATCCTGCGTATGTACGTGCCGGGAGAGACGCTCGCCGAGGCACTGCCGACATCTGCGCCAGACCTATTGCGGGACGATCGCGTATGAGATCGAGCACATCTCCTCGCACAGCAGCGGGTGTGGCTGCGCGAGCAGATCGAGTCGGGCGCCTACAGGCAGCCCCTGGGCGCCGAGGAGCGCAAGGCACTGCTCAAGCGCCTGGTCGAGGTGGACGCACTGGAGCGCTTCATGCACAAGGCCTACCTGGGCCAGCACCAGTTCTCGATCGAGGGCCTGGACATGACCGTGCCGATGCTCGACGAGCTGATCCAGCTCGCCGCCTCCCGGGGTGGACACGAGGTCGTGGTGGGGATGGCCCACAGAGGACGGCTGAACGTGCTCGCGCACAACCTGGGACGGCCCTACGACACGATCTTCGCCGAGTTCGAGGGCGCCTCGACGCTCGAGGCGGTCACGACGATCCCCCAAGGGGGAACGGGCGACGTGAAGTATCACCACGGCACGCAGGGCTCCTACAAGCTGCCCGACGGCGGCACAATCAGAGTCAACTTGGAGTCCAATCCAAGCCACCTGGAGTACGTGTCGGCGGTCGTGGAGGGCGCAACGCGTGCGGCGCAGACCTCGCGCACCGGACCGACGCACCCACCAAGACACCAATACGGCGGTGCCGATCGTGATCCACGGCGACGCGGCCTTCCCCGCCCAAGGGGTGGTGGCCGAGACGCTCAACCTGCAAGCACTCGACGGCTACCAAGTCGGCGGCACGGTGCACCTGATCATGAACAACCAAGTCGGCTTTACGACCGACCCCGACGACGCCCGCTCGACACGCTGGGCATCGGATCTGGCCAAGGGCTTCGACGTGCCGATCATTCACGTCAACGCCGACGACGTGCCGGCCTGCATGAGCGCGGTGAGACTCGCGTTCGCCTTCCGCCAAGAGTTCGGGCATGACGTGCTGATCGACTTGATCGGGTACAGGCGCTTTGGGCACAACGAGTCCGACGAGCCCGCATATACCCAGCCGGAGATGTACGCCAAGATCAAGACGAAGAAGCGGGTGTACGAACTGTGGGCCGACCAGCTCGTGAGCGACGGCGTGGTGAGCCGCGAGGAAGTCGAGCGGACCGGCCAAGAGGTGTGGGACAACCTGACGCTCCTGCACCAGCGCTTGAAGGCGCGGATCGCCGCGGCAGCAGAGCACGGGGCGGTTGAGCAGAGCACCGGCGAGTACCAGCTCGATCGCTCGCCAAGCCCCGACGTGGACACTGCGGTGGCCGCTGCGCGCGTGCGCGAGCTGGGCCTTGAGCTGCTGAGGACCCCGGATGGGTTCACCGTGCACCCGAAGCTCGTCAAGCAACTCGACCGCCGACGGGAGGCGCTCGGAGCACCGCAGCCCCGCGGGCGCCGACACCGCGAGCGGCACCGAGAAGGCGCTCGCCCGCATCGACTGGGCACACGCCGAGGCGCTTGCATTCGCCTCGCTGCTGACTGAGGGCACGCCCGTGAGGCTCACCGGGCAAGACACCGAGCGGGGCACCTTCAGCCAGCGCCATCTGGTGTTGCACGACGCCAAGACTGGTCAAGCCTTCTGCCCGATCCAGTCCTTGCCCGAGGCGTTGGCTCCGATGGAGCTGCACAACAGCCCGCTGTCAGAGCTCGCTTGCATGGGCTTCGAGTACGGCTACAGCCAGGAGGCACCGGAGACGCTGGTGCTGTGGGAGGCGCAGTTCGGCGACTTCGTGAACTCGGCACAAGTGATCGTCGACCAGTTCATCTCCTCGGGGCTTGCCAAGTGGGGCCAGACCTCGCGCCTGACGCTGCTGCTGCCGCACGGCTATGAGGGCTCGGGTCCCGAGCACTCCTCGGCCCGCCTGGAGCGCTTCTTGGCGCTGGCCGCCGAGGGCAACATGAGAGTCGCGAACCTGACGACTCCCGCCCAGTACTTCCACCTGTTGCGCCGCCAAGCGTTGATCGCCAAGCAGCGCCCGCTTGTGATCATGACTCCGAAGTCCTTGTTGCGCCTGCCGCAGGCGTCCAACACAGTCGAGGACCTGGCCGAGAAATCGCGCTTTGAGCCGGTGCTCGCCGAGCCCGGAGTCGTCGATGAGACGGTTACGCGGCTGGTGCTATGCACAGGCAAGATCTATTACGACCTGGCCGGCCACTCAGACCGCCAAGGCAACGAGCGCGTGGCGATCGGGAGAGTGGAGCTGCTGTATCCCTTCCCAGAGCGGAACATCAAGGAGCTGATGGGTCGCTATCCGAAGCTCGAGGAGGTCGTGTGGGTGCAGGAGGAGCCGCGCAACATGGGCGCCCGCGCGCACATGTTCCCGCGCTTGATGCAGATCATGGGCGAGCAAATCCACTTCGGATTCGTGGGACGCCCGGAGCGGGCGAGTCCGGGCGAGGGCTACCCGGTCGCCCACATGACCGAGCAGAGCAGGATCGTGAGGACCGCCCTGGACCTGGGCGTGCCGGTATCGCAATACCCGAAAAAGACCCCGGGAGAGCGCTGATGGGCGCCTTGTGGCGACGCTTCAAAATGGTTTGGCGACAGCGCCGCCGCAAGCGGCGCATGCGCGGCTGACTCCCCGTAGCGCGGCACGTCGCAGGCAAACGGCACGCCCGCACGTCCGGTGCATGCAAACCCAAACTGTGTAGTGCCCTACGCGCGCGCGTAGGGCGGTGCTTCCGGGCACTACCTACTCCGCCAGACCGCGGCGAGCCTTCTCGGGATTAACGGCCGCGCCAGACCGGCGAGCGCTTCTCAGAGAAAGCAGTGGCACCCTCGCGGGCGTCCTCCGAAGTGAAGACAGGGTCGGAGATGGCGCTCTGGGCCTCCCACATCTCCTCGGAAGACCAGTCCCACTGCTCTTGCAAGATGCGCTTGGAGGCAACCAAAGCGAAAGGCGCGTTGACGGCAGATCTCTGCCGCCAAGCCCAAGGCCATCTCGACCGCGCCGCCAGGCTCGGCCAGGCGATTGACCAAGCCAAGCTCGCAAGCGCGCTCGGCGAGGATCGGATCGCCGGTCAAGGCCAGCTCCATGGCGACGTTGTAAGGCAAGGGAGCGAGGCAAGCGCAACAAGGCCCCGCCGGCGGCCACCAAGGAGCGCTTGACCTCGGGAATACCGAGCTTGGCGCCACGCGAAGCGACGATCAAGTCACAGGCGAGCGCAACCTCAAGGCCGCCCGCGACGGCAAAGCCCTCGATGGCCGCAATCAAAGGCTTGACCGAGGCACGCCGCACGATTCCCGCAAAGCCCCGGTCCCCCACCCAAGGCCGCTCGCCGGTAACGAACGCCTTCAAGTCCATGCCGGCACAGAAGCCCTTGCCGGCACCGGTGAGGACGCCCACACTTAGCGAAGCCTCCCCGTCGAGCTCGTCGAGTGCGGCGGCGATGCCCTGCGCGAGCGGGAGGTTGACCGCGTTGCGCATGTCGGGGCGGTTGAGCGTGATCAGGAGCACGCTCTCGCGGCGCTCGGTGAGTACAGGTGGATCTTGGCTGTTGTCGAGGTCACTCATCGCAATGCAGAGTATCGACCGCCGTCGAGCGCCCGCTCCTGCGTCCTGTGCCGAGATGTGGCGATGTTGTGCAGGGGCGCGGCGATGCTATGCCGCAAACAGGCGCAGCTCGGGCTCGCGGTTACCGCGCAGGACTTCGACGTCGATCTCGACGCAGTCGATCCCTCGCGAAGTGGCGAGCACGCGCGCTTGGGGCTTGATCCACTTCGCCACGAGTACGCCACGGCAAGAGGCCATGGCAGGATCGAGGCGGATGCGCTCCAGGTAGCGCGTGAGCTGCTCGACCGCCTCCATGGTGGCGATGCGCTTGATCTCGACCGCGACCCATTCGTCGGCGGTGTCGCGGCACATGAGGTCGACCGGTCCGATGTCGGTGGGCCACTCGCGCCGCACGAGGCGGAAGCCCTCGCCGCACCATTCGGGCGCATCGGCCAAGAGCTCCTGGAGTTCTCGCTCGAGGCCCTCCTTCTCCAAGGCCACGAGCACGTCGAGCTCGTGGTCAACGTCGGCGAAGACCTCGGCGATCGCGATCTCCAAGCGCTCGTCGTCGCGCTGCTTGCGCACGATCAGTTGGGTGAGCACGCCGTCAGAGTCACGCTCCTCCGAGAGCACCGTGGGCGGAGTCATCCAATTCAAAGGCTTGACGTTCGGCGAGCCGCCGTCGGCCCACACCATGAAGGTGCCGTCGCCCTTGCACATGAGCAGGCGCACAGCCTCGGGGAGCACGGTGGTTGTGCGGCCGATATAGGAGACCTCACAGCGGGCGACGATCAAGCGCACCGGCGCACGTTATCCGCTGAGCCGGATCTACTTCCCTCGTCGCTCCTGGTGCGGGTCTGCTCCCTCGTCACCTCTGGTGCGGGTCTACCCCCTCGTCACCTCTGGCGCGGATCTACTTCTCCTCGTCGCTGCTGAGGCGGATCTACTTCTCCTCGTCGTGGGAGCCAGCGTCGATCGACTCGCGGAACTCGCGGATGCCCTTGCCGAGCGCGCGCGCCAGTTCGGGCAGGCGCTTGGGGCCGAGGACCATCAAGGCGACGGCGCCGAGGAACAGGAGATGGACGGGACTCTCGATTCCCACTCTTACCAGGCTAGCGCGCAATCCCGGCGGCGACGGCGATCGAGGTTTTCAACGAGGGCTTGCCGGCCCGCGCGACGGCAGGGGCCGTGGGGAGCTGAATTTCGCGGGTGCCCGCGAAGGTGCGCCGATGACCGCGGAAAGAGGACTGCGCCGCCGATACGGCTCGTACTCTCTCAGCGTGGCTCAGGAAACCTCGTCCCCACCAGGTCGTCCCTACCCCCCGCCGCCGGCAAGCGAGCCATTCTGGCCGGCCCAGGCGACGATCCTGGCGGCGATCGGACTTCAGGTCGCACTGCCCGCGCGGCTTACGGTGGGGCCGATCATGGCTGATCCCGGCCTCGAGGCGGCACTGCTGCTAGGCATGTTCCTAGCCACGCCCCATGAGCTCGAGCATGAGCACACGGGCCGACGCCGCTTCGCACTCGGGCTGACAGGCGTTCGTGGGCATCGCCAACATCTATTCGCTAGCCGCGCTGACCCACTACCTGTTGCACCACAACGTCGAGCAAGGACGCGAACTGATCGTCTCGGGCGATGCTGATCTGGATGACCAACTTCCTGATCTTTGGACTGCTCGTACTGGGAGATGGACCGTGGTGGAGCCGGTAAGCGCGCTGCTGGGCACGATGGGCCGCCGGACTTCTTGTTCCCGCAGATGAGCGATGACCGCATTGAGCCGAAGGAGTGGCGCCCCAAGTTCATTGACTACTTGTATGTGTCGCTCACCAATGCAACCGCCTTCTCGCCCACCGACACGATGCCGCTCAGCTCAGTGGCAAAGAGCACGATGGGCGTACAGGCCCTCGTGTCGCTCGTGACGATCGGATTGATCGTCTCGCGGGCCGTGAACATCCTCGCCTAGTACTCCCGGCCGGATGCTCGCCGGTCCACCAGACGCCCACTAAGGGATCCACCAGAGATCCGCAACGAATCGATGCAAGATGCTCGAAACCACTGCCCTACGCGCGCGCGTAGGGCAGTCCGTTTCCGAAGTCGCTACTCGACGCTGGCCGGACAACCCGCAACTTGGCGTGGACTCGCGCCTCGGCCCCGACCCAGCCATCCCCGGGGCGGCCTATCGTCCATAGGTCATGACCTACCTCCAAGCAACGCTCGAGCAGGGCGAGGCGGTACTGCGCTTCCCCTATGACGACGTGCTGCGCAAGCTGTTGCGCGCAATACCCGGTCGCCGCTGGGACCCGGGCGAGCGCGCCTGGATTGTGCCGCTGGATCCCGAGCGCGCACAGGCCGTGTCGCTGCTGCTTGAGAGCCTGGCCCGCAAGGCCGCTGTGAGCGAGCCACTCGCACGAGCGCTCGAACGCCAGCGGGCACGGCGCGGGCACGACGAGTGCGTGCTCGACGTGGCACGCCCCAACGAGAGCTGGTGGCTGACGTTCGCGACCGACAAGGCACCCGATCTCGTAGCAGCGCTGTTGGAGCACCCCGACGCGCATGAGCTGCCAACGATCGGCCGGGCCTTGATTCCGCTTGACCCGCAGGCGGCCCAGCTCGTGGACACGCTGCCCGCGCAGGCTGGGCGCCTACGACTGAGCGAAGACGCGTCTCACGCGCTCACCGAGGTCTCCGAGCGCCCGGCGGCCAGGTCCGGCGAGGGCACAGGGCCCGGGGGGATGAGCTATGACGTCGAGCTGCGACGCGACCGTCGTAAGCAGCACTGGGTGTTGATCGCCGCCGACCATGCCCCGCTCGCGCGCGTGCTCGCCGGGCGAGCCGGCCTGCGCACAGCCGAGGGTCCTGAGGGGAGCTTTGCACTAGCTGCCGTTGAGCACGACGCTCATCTGATCGTGGAGCTGCTCGGGCAGCTTGAGATGGCAGGCATCGATCCGCGTGCCCAGAGCTGGCTTGCCCGGGCGACGACTTGGAGCGGCACGATAGACGTGACAGGCTCCCCAGAGGAACCGGTGTTTTTGCTGTTGGGCGATCCCGCAGGGCTGGCCCCGGAGCTGCGCGAGCGAGCCGTGAGCGCCCCCGGGGGAGTGACCGTGCCACTCACGCTCGAGTCTTGGCAGGCACTCGAGGAGCGCGTGCGCAGCTTCACCACTCCCGCGGCGCGACGCTGCGTGGCAGCCTTGAAGGAAGGCCGCCCGGCGCCGCCCGCCGTCCTCGAGGTGTCGGCCGTGCACGAGGACCCCACGTTCGTACTCGCCCCCGGCCATGACGCAAGCCAACTGGAAGCTTTCGGGGCTCTCGCCGGCGCAACGTCTCACCGCCCCGCCGGGGCCAGCAGGCGCCCCTACTCGCGCAGCCGCGATCACGGTCAGTTGCCCTCGATTCGCGCTGACCCCTTCTGTGTGGAGGAGCTGGATGCCTTCCTGGCCGAGCGCGACATATGGATCGAGCCGGACGCGCTGGTGGTACTGCAGGAGATTCGCGAGCAGCACGCGCGCGCCGCCGGGCTGGTTGCGCTGTCCGCTGCGACGGACGCAACGCTCGAGACGACACCCTCAGCGGCACTCGCGAACCTCGGCGGCGAGCTGAAGCCGTTTCAGCGGGCAGGCGTGGCCTACCTACTGGAGCAGCGCCGCGCGTTCCTTGCCGACGAGCAGGGTCTCGGCAAGACGATCGAGGCGCTTGCCACGATCGAGGCCGATGGGGCCTATCCGGCAATCGTGGTGTGTCCGGCCAGCCTGAAGCTCAACTGGATGCGCGAGATCGAGCGCTGGCTGCCGGGACGCACAGCCCAAGCATTGAGCGGTACAGGCTCCAAGCGCCCTCGCCCGAATGTCGCGAGCCAAGACGGCACAGGCGCCGATGATCTGAGCACATCCATCCCCTCCACCTCCGAAGCCATCCCCCCCAACTCCGGGCTTGGTGCCTCCACCTCCGAAGCCATCCCCTCCACCTCCGAGATCAGAGCCGATCTGGTCAAGTCAATCGATCCTGCGGACATCACCGTCGTCAATTACGACATCCTGGCCGCCCGCGGACCCGCGCTGGCGGCACTGAAGCCACAAGCTCTCGTGCTCGACGAGTCCCACTACTGTAAGAACGCGGCCGCCAAGCGCACCCAGGCCGTGGCACGCCTCGCGGCGACGGTGCCAAACGGAGGCCTCGTGCTGGCACTGACGGGCACGCCGGTGATGAACCGGCCACCGGAGCTGATCGCCCAGTTGCGCATCATCGGACGACTCGCCGACTTCGGCTCGGGCGCCCAGTTCGGGCGGCGTTTCAAGGGAGCGGACGCCCACGTGCGCTTGCACTGGCACCTACGCTCGCGCTGCTTCGTGCGCCGGTTGAAGGCGGACGTGCTGCCCCAGCTCCCTGCCAAGACGCGCACGGTGGTGCCAGTGGAGCTCGACAACGAAGCGGAGTACCGACTCGCGGAGACCGACGTAATCGCATGGCTGCGCTCGCGCCCACTCGACCTGGGCGAGCTCGACGCGAAAATCGCCGCCGCCTTGCGCGCCGAGCGGCTGGTACGGCTAAACGCGCTGAAGATGCTTGCCGCGCGCGGGAAGCTGCACGCCGCGCTTGCCTGGATTCACGACTTCTGCACCTCGGGTGAGCGGCTGGTGGTGTTCGCCCGCCACCGCGAGGTCCAGCGCGCGGTGATCGAGCGTTTCCCCCATGCGCTGCACATCCTCGGCGAAGACAGCCATGCCGCGAGGGATGCTTCGCTAAGCGCCTTTCAAGCCGCGGACAGGTCGGGGAATCAGTTGATCGTGTGCTCGATCGAGGTCGCCGGTCAAGGCTTGACGCTCACGCAAGCCTCGAACGTGGCTTTCTTGGAGCTCGATTGGACACCGGCCAAGCATGACCAAGCAGAGGACCGATGTCACCGCATCGGCCAGCAGGACGCGGTCAACGCCTGGTATCTACTGGCCGCGGGCACAATCGACGAGACCATGGCAACCCTGTTGGAGCGCAAGCGCGCGATCATCGGTGCCGTCACCGACGGGCGCGAGGAAGAGGGCGAGGGGATCGTGGACGCCTTGGCGCGCGAGCTGGCGGGCCAGCCCTATCGCCACCTGCGCGCAGTGGCCTAGGCCGACTGTACGACCCGGGGACATCGCAGAGGCCTAAGCCCGCGTGCAAGGAAAGCGGCGGGCGACGACTGTATGACCCGGGGACATCGCAGAGACCTAGGCCCGCGTGCAAGGAAAGCGGCGGGCGATGACTGTATGACCCGGGGACATCGCAGAGACCTAGGCCCTCATGCAAGGAAAGCGGCGGGCGACGCTAGGCCGTCTGGCTCATGCGCGGCTCGAGCGCAAGTGCCTGTGCCACGAGGTCGTGTACCTCACCGTTGGCGCCCAGTTTGAGTGCTTGGTCGAAAGCCTGCAAAGAGCCCTCGCGGTCGAGCAGACCCAACCTCAACCGCCCCAAGCGCTCCCATGCCCCCACGTCCGTCGGGCCGCGCTCGGCGGCTCTCTGAGCGGCCTCCGCGGCCAGGTCGATCGCGCCGATGTCCTCGTAGATACGTGCCGCGAAACGATGGGGGGCGGGACGGGCGCCGTCCACGCGTGCCCAGTCACGGACCGAGCGCGCCGCCGCCTCAAGGTTGCCGGCCTGCCAGAAGGCGAGCGTCATCAAGCGCAGGACACCCACGTTGCGCGGCGCAGCGTCGCGTGCATACACGAGCCGCTGCGCCGCCAGGACGTACTCGCCTTCGGCCATCGCCCGCTGCGCCGCCGTCATGAAGCGCTCAACGCGCTCCTCGGCCGGGTCCGGCTTTGAGAAGTCCACGAACTTCATGCTCCCCGCGGGCACGGTCCTGACCCCATGGGAGAACTTCACGCGTGCCCACTGCTGGACGTCTTGGTCCTCGGCGGAGTCGCCTGTGAAGTAGATGCCTTCGACCGTCCCCACACCCCACTCGGGATAGGACTGACAGCGTGCATAGCGGTGCACCACCGAGTGGTCGGGCACCCTGCTGCCGAAAGGGTCGTTGCGCGCGCGGTCGGCCGCGTGTGTGCGTGCGCGCTGCTCGGCTTCATAGGCGCGCCTGCCGGCCTCTTCGCGCGCTTGGCGGGCCGCGGCGGCACTGACCTTGACGGCGTTGCGCGAGACCTTGCCTCCGCGTGAGGTTTCCGCGAGGCGCATCAGGTGGTCGGCGGCCTCGTTAATCGCCTTCAGGTGGTGCTCGTGCTCGAACTGCTTGCCCGCGGGAGCGATGTCGGGATGCCAGCGCTTGGCCATCTTGCGCCGCGCGAGCTGAACCTCGCGCTTGTCGAAAGGCGGCTCGATCTCCAAGAGGAGCATCTGCTGCTCGATGTCGAGGATCACCCCAGGCATGACTCCAACACGTTACCGAGCGCCTGCGGCACAGACCGGCGCGCCACAGGGCGTGCCGGCCCCCAACGCGGTGAAACCCCCTGCGAAAACCCGGCCCAATCCCAAAAAACAATCCCGCCCGCGTCAATCCCCGCCATCGGTGGGGGCAACCGGCGCGGGACCTCATATCCTCCGTGCCAATGTCCTCGCAATACATCTTCACGATGCACCGCTTGTCGAAGCTGCACCCGCCCGATAAGACGGTGCTCAACGACATCACGCTCGCCTTCTACCCTGGCGCGAAGATCGGCGTGCTCGGCTACAACGGCGCAGGCAAGTCGACGCTACTGCGCATCATGGCTGGGGTCGACCAGGACTATCGGGGTGAAGCGATGCTCGCTCCGGGCGCAACCGTGGGGATGCTGGAGCAGGAGCCCCACTTGGACGAGTCAAAGGACGTGAAGGGCAACGTGGAAGAGGCGGTGGCGCCAACGCGCGCGCTGCTCGACCGCTTCAACGAGCTGGCCGCCAACTACTCCGATGAGACCGCGGAGGAGTTCGGCGCGATCCAGGCAAAGATCGAAGCGGCCGACGCGTGGAACTTGGACACACAGCTTGAGTACGCGATGGATGCCCTGCGCCTGCCGCCGCCGGATGCCGACGTGAGCGCGCTCTCCGGTGGAGAGCGTCGCCGGGTGGCACTCTGCCGGCTGCTACTCAGCGCACCCGACTTGCTGCTGCTCGACGAGCCCACCAACCATCTCGACGCCGAGTCTGTCGACTGGCTGGAGCGCCACCTCACCGACTACAAGGGCGCCATCGTGGCAGTCACCCACGATCGCTACTTCCTTGACAACGTGGCCGGCTGGATCCTCGAGCTCGACCGCGGCAAGGGCATTCCTTATGAGGGCAACTACTCCAGTTGGCTCGAGCAGAAGCAGAAGCGACTCGCCCAGGAAGAGCGCTCTGAGAAGGGCCGCGAGCGCACGATCGCCGCGGAGCTCGAGTGGGTGCGTACCAACCCCAAGGGCAGGCGAACCAAGTCAAAGGCCCGCCTAGCACGCTATGAGGAGCTAGTCGCCGAGGAGCGCAACGTCAAGCTCGATGAGGTCCAGATCCACATTCCACCAGGCCCGCGCCTAGGAGCCAAGGTGCTCGTGGCCGATGGCTTGCGCAAGGGCTTCGGGGAGCGCCTGTTGATCGATGAGCTCTCATTCGACCTGCCCCGTGCGGGCATCGTCGGCGTGATCGGCCCCAACGGAGCCGGCAAGACCACCTTGTTTCGCATGATCGTCGGTGAGGAGCAGCCCGACGAGGGAGCGCTCGAGCTGGGCGACACGGTCGAGCTCGCCTATGTCGATCAGTCGCGCGATGCGCTCGATCCGAACAAGACCGTGTGGGAGGAGATCTCAGAGGGCCTCGACCACCTCAAGGTGGGCGATCGAGTGGTCAACTCGCGCCAGTACACGGCCGGCTTCAACTTCAAGGGCCAAGACCAACAAAAGCGCATCGGCAAGCTCTCGGGTGGAGAGCGCAACAGGGTGCACTTGGCCAAGCTGTTGCGCTCCGGCGGCAACCTGTTGCTGCTCGACGAGCCTACAAACGACCTCGATGTGGATACCTTGCGGGCGCTCGAGGAAGCCTTGCTCGCATTCCCGGGTTGCGCCGTGGTCATCTCGCACGATCGCTGGTTCCTAGACCGGATCGCCACGCACGTGCTGGCCTTCGAGGGCGACTCCCAAGTGACGTGGTTCGAGGGCAACTTCGAGGCGTATGAGGAAGCGCGCCACGAGCGCCTCGGTGCGGCGGCCGACCGACCGCACCGCATCAGCTACAAGCACCTCATGCGCGACTAATACCGTCCGAGTCCAGGCTGGCCAGACAGCCAGTTTCGAGGCCGCCCGATATGCTCGCCGTGCATGGACACGGTGTTTGACCGCGACACGGCCGTTAGGCGTATCGAGGATGGGACCAGTGGCGACGCGCGAGCTCGCGGCGAGACACTGTTTGCCGCCGATATCGCCCCGGGATGGCGCGCCGGGCGCGGCCCGCACGGCGGCTATCTGGCGGCCATGTTGCTGCGTGCTCTCACTGTCGCGGTGGACGATCCCGGGCGCACGCCTCGCTCGCTGACGATCCACTACACACGCTCCCCGGAGCCTGGGCCAATCGAGATCCATACCACCGTGGAGCGTCAAGGACGTTCGCTCAGCACACTCTCGGCCCGTATGCAGCAGGCCGGCAAGGTGACGGCCTTGGCCCTGGCTGCCTTCTCGGTCCCCTGGGAGGCGCCCGGCGCCAACGAACTGCCCATGCCTGAGCTGGCCTTGCCCGACGCCGAGCGGCGCTCCACGCCGAAGCTGTTCAAGGGAGCCCCCGAGTTCACCCATCAGCTGGTCATGCAGCCGCGTGTCGGCGCCGTCCCGTTCGCCGGTAGCGGCGCGCCGATGAAGATCGGCGGTTGGATCGGGCTGCCTGAGCCACGTCCGGTGGATCCTCTTTCGCTGGCCTTGTTCTGCGATGCCTGGTTTCCACCCTCATTCATCGCGCTCGATTCCCCCGCGATCAGCCCAACCGTGGACCTGACGATTCATTTCCGCCAAGCCATCTCCGACTGCGATTGCGACCCAGCCGCGCTCTGCCTGAGTATCTTCGACACGCGCCTGCTCCACGACGGCCTGTTCGAGGAGGACGGTGTGATCTGGGCGGCCGACGGCACCGTCTTGGCCCAGTCGCGCCAGCTTGGGATCATCATGCCCACCGACAAGCCTGTCCTACAGCCGGCGGGACTTGGGAGCGAGCAGGACGCCGGCTGATCGCCATACGTACGAACGACGTTCCCTCAAAAAAAAGCAACCATCCCCACAAAGAAAGAGACACCCCATGAGCGACTACACAGCGAAGCGAATCGGCGATATGGAGGCCGCGTACAGCGGCGGCTTCGTCAAGGCCCGAGCCGAGCTCGGCGTCACCTCGTTCGGCATGCAAGTGATCCAGCTCCCGCCGGACTACAGCGACTACCCTCTGCACGACCACGCCGAGAGTGGCCAAGAGGAGGTCTTCATCGCACTCGGTGGCTCCGGTTGGATCGAGATTGAGGATGAGCGGGTGGAGCTGGAGCCCGACATGTTCGTGCGCGTCGGCCCTGAGCCCAAGCGCAAGGTCTTCTCGGGGCCCAAGGGCCTGCGCATGCTCGCGATCGGCGGCGCCCCCGGAAGCGCCTATGAGATCAACCCGATGACGGAGCTTGAGGGCGCGACGGCCTAGCCAGGCTTTCGCTTGACCGCGTCGCGTGTAGGCCCCGGCCTATCGCGACGCGGGCCGTTCCGGCCGCTGGCTTGGCCAAGCCTGGCGCTCGGGCACCTCAGCGCACGAACGACGTCTCGGCGTCGAGCCGAAGCGCAGCCGCGGCGATGAGGGCGGCGGCGGCGTGCACGTCGTCCAGCTGCACCAGCTCGACCGGCGAATGCATGTAGCGCAAGGGAATCGACACGAGCGCCGTGGGCACGCCGCCGCGGCTGAGGTGGACAGCGTCGGCGTCGGTGCCCGTGTTGCGTCCGATCGCCTCCACCGTGAAGGGGATCTTCTCGCCCTCAGCCGTCTCGTAGAGCAGCTCCGAGAGTCGCGGGTTGAGCGTCGAGCCCCTGCTCAGAACGGGGCCAGAGCCGAGCTCATGCTTGCCCGACTCCTTTACGTCGATCCCGGGTGCGTCGGTGGCATGGGTCACGTCCACCACAATCGCCGCATCTGGCTTCAGCGAGAAAGCGCTCGTGCGCGAACCACCGAAGGTGGTCTCCTCCTGGGCGGCCGCCACCGCCACCAGCTCCCAATCGTTGAGCCCGCCTGCCTCTGCCACCAGCCGCGCAGCCTCCAGCGCCACGAACGAACCGAGCCGGTTGTCGAGCGCTCGCGAGGCGATCCGCCCGTTGGGCAGTTCGATCGGATCGCCGTCGATCACAGCCACGTCGCCTACGCGCAGCAGCTCGCGTGCCTGAGCGCCGTCCTTGGCGCCTATGTCGATGTGTAGGTCGCGCACCTCGGCTACCTTTTTGCGCTCCTCATCGCGCAACAGGTGGATCGGCTTCTTGCCGATCACGCCTGGGACTTCGCCCGCGCGTGTGGCCAACACGACTCTTTGGCCCACGAGGATCTGGGCGTCCCAGCCGCCCACCTCCCTGAACCACAGATAGCCCTCATCGTCGATGTGGGTCACGATCAAGCCGATCTCGTCGATGTGGCCCATCACGATCAGGCGTCTGGCCCCTGGCTCGCTGGCGGCGCTCTCAATCGCGGTCCGGGCACTCTCAGCCGCGGGCTGGGAGCTCTCCTGCTCACCTTGGGGTGCCGTGCGTGTGTCCCCACTGGCCTCCCCACGCGCGCGCGCAGGCACCTTTGCCGAGGGAGTCCCCACCACATCTGTCTGCACCTGCGCACCGAAGCCTTGTGCCGCAGCGCTCCATACGGAGGCGGGCGCTGTCTCGTAGCCGGAGGGCCCACGTGCGGCCAGCAGGTCACGCAGGGTCTGGGTGAACTCGTTCATGAAGCCTCTTTCCTGGGTTGAATCGTCGTGGTGGCTTCGCTTACGCCGCGAGCAGCCCGCGCAGGACGTACTGGAGGATGCCTCCGTGGCGAAAGTAGTCGGCCTCCTTGGGCGTGTCGATGCGCACGGTCGCCTCGAACTCCACCTCGCCTGCCTTCACCCTGCACGTCTTGGGCAGCTCGCCCGCGTTCAATGGACTCGAGAATCCGCTCACCTCGAACTGCTCATGGGCATCTAGTCCAAGCGATGAGACCGACTCTCCGGCCGGAAACTGCAGCGGCAAGACGCCCATCCCGATCAGATTGGAGCGGTGAATGCGCTCAAAGCTCTCGGCGATCACAGCGCGTACGCCCAGCAGCTTGGTGCCCTTGGCTGCCCAGTCACGCGATGAGCCCGAGCCGTACTCCTTACCGCCGAGCACAACCAGCGGCACCCCCTCCTTGGCGTAGCGCATGGCGGCGTCATAAATAGACATTTGCTCGCCCTCGGGGAGGTGCAATGTGACGCCCCCCTCGGTGCCCGGCGCCAGTTGGTTGCGCAGGCGAATGTTGGCGAACGTGCCGCGCATCATCACCTCATGGTTGCCCCGCCGCGAGCCATATGAGTTGAAGTCTCGCGGTGCAACTCCGTGCCCCTGCAGGTAGGCCCCGGCGGGTCCGTCGCGCTTGATCGAGCCCGCGGGCGAGATGTGGTCGGTGGTTACGCTGTCGCCCAGCAAGGCCAGCACGCGTGCGCCCTCGATGTCTGAGAGCAACTCAGGCTGTGCAGGCATCCCTTCGAAGTAGGGCGGCAAGCGCACATAAGTGGAGTCCTCGGCCCAGCCGAAGCGATCGCCCTCGGGGACCTCGAGCGAGTTCCAGCGCTCGTCGCCCGCGAACACCTCGCCATAGCTTGCTCTGAACATGTCCGAGTGGATCGCTTGCTCGATCGTCTGGGCTACCTCGTGCTCGGATGGCCAGATGTCGCGTAGGTAGACGTCTTTGCCCTGCTCGTCCTGACCGAGGGGGTCGCTGACGATGTCGACGTCCATAGTGCCCGCCAAGGCATAGGCCACCACGAGCGGCGGCGATGCTAGGTAGTTCATCTTCACGTCCGGATTGATGCGTCCCTCGAAATTGCGATTGCCTGACAGCACCGACACCACCGCCAGGTCGCCCTCAGCGACCGCCTTTGAGACCTCCTCCGGCAGGGGTCCCGAGTTGCCGATGCAAGTGGTGCAGCCGTAGCCCACCAGGTCGAAGCCAAGTTGCTCGAGCGACTCGGTCAAGCCCGCCTTGTCGAGGTATTCCGTCACAACCTTCGAGCCGGGCGCGAGCGAGGTCTTCACCCAAGGCTTGCTCTGCAGGCCGCGCGCCAAGGCATTGCGGGCAAGGATGCCCGCGCCGATCATGACCGAAGGGTTGGATGTGTTGGTGCAGCTCGTGATCGCGGCGATCACCACATGGCCGTGGTCGAGTGTTGCCTCCCGACCGTCGGCCATAGTCAACGTGACGGGGTCCCCTACGCGCGCGCGTGGGGTAGCCATTTCGGCAACACCACCCATCCCGGCGCCGGCGGCAGCCGCCTCGCTCCCCTCACCCTCTCCACCGCCCTGCCCACCGATCTGTCCACTGGCCTCGCCACCGCCATGTACGGCGGCGTGCGGGTCACGTGCCCCATCGCCATTGGAGGGCCCCTGCGAGGCGGTGGGATCACTTGCCGGGAAGGTCCCCCCCAGCGCATCGTCCTCGCCGTCGGACTCGGGCAGGAGACCCTTCAAGGACTCGCCGAAGGCGCGCTTGGCATCGGTCAAGGAGACCCTGTCCTGGGGGCGCTTGGGCCCGGCGATGCTTGGCACAACCTCGCCCAGGTCGAGCTCGATCAAATCGGAGAAGGTGGGCTCCTCCGAGTGCTCGTCGTGCCATAGGCCTTGCTCGCGCGCGTAGGCCTCGACCAGCTCGATGCGCTCGGATGGGCGCCCGGAGAGCTCTAGGTAGCGCAGGGTCTCGGCGTCCACCGGGAAGATCGCGCAGGTCGAACCGAACTCGGGTGACATGTTGCCGATCGTGGCCCTGTCGGCGATCGGCAGGCCGATCAGGCCCGCCCCGTAGAACTCCACGAACATACCCACCACGCCACGCTCGCGCAGCATCTCGGTGACGGTCAACACGAGGTCGGTGGCGGTGGCGCCCTCGGGCAGGGAGCCGTGCAGCTTGAAGCCGAGCACTTGGGGAATCAGCATCGACATCGGCTGTCCAAGCATCGCCGCCTCGGCCTCGATTCCGCCTACGCCCCAGCCGAGCACACCCAAGCCGTTGACCATCGTGGTGTGCGAGTCGGTCCCCACGAGCGTGTCCGGGTAGGCCTGGATCGGGGCACTCTCATTTGGCTGCCCTACGCGCGCGCGTAGGGCAGCGTCCGAGCGGACACCCCCATCGGTCGAGAACACGACGCGGGCGAGGTACTCAAGGTTGACCTGATGCACGATGCCCGTGTCCGGCGGCACGACCGCGAAGTCATCGAACGCTCCTTGGCCCCAGCGCAGAAAGGAGTAGCGCTCCTGGTTGCGCTCGAACTCGCGCTCCGCGTTGAAGCTGAACGCATCACGCGTACCGAAGGCGTCCACCTGAACTGAGTGATCGATCACGAGCTCGGCCGGCACGAGCGGGTTGATCTTGGTGGGGTCTCCGCCCATGGCCGCCATCGCGTCGCGCATCGCGGCGAGATCCACCACGGCCGGCACTCCGGTGAAGTCCTGCATCAAGACTCGCGCCGGCGTGAAGGCGATCTCCTTGCTGGGCTTGGCCTTCGCATCCCAGCTCGCGAGCGCCTCGATGTCGGCGGCATTCACCGAGCCATTGCCCTCGGTGCGCAGGAGATTCTCGAGCAGGACCTTCAAGGAGAACGGCAGGCGCGCCACGTCGAAGCGCTCTTGCAGGACATCGAGGCGGAATATCTCGTACTCGCGCCCTGAAACCTCGAGCGTCTGCCGTGCGCCAAAGCTGTTCTCAGTCATGCCGGTCTCCGGGCTCTCTCGCGGGGTTTGTTTGCGGCCCCCAGTCTCGCAGAGCCGGGTGCGTCAACGAACGACCGGGCGTGGCCCGCCGAGGGCACTCGTGACCGCGCCTGTAACGTTGCCCTTGCCGTTGCGCTTGCCTTGCAACAGCGCGCTGTCGCAGACCTCGAGAAGCTGGTCCTCGGTCATCGAGGCCTGCCACTCGGCGACTCCCATCGACGCCGATACTCCGCGCGATCCGTCTGGGAAGAGCACCTTGCGCATGCGCTCCAGTGCACGTCCAGCGGCGGCGATCGCGCTCTCCATATCGGCATTGGGGAGGATCACGACGAACTCGTCGCCGCCATAGCGTGCAACACGGTCGAACGCCCGGAACTCACCCATCAAGGCCTGGGCGACCTGGCGCAGAATCGAATCTCCGGCCTGGTGGCCATAGCGGTCGTTGACAAGCTTGAAGTCGTCGAGATCTACGATCACACACGACAGATGTCCCCCCGCCCGCTCTGCACGGCCGATCTCCTCGTGCAAGCGGCGGCGCATGGCTCGGTGGTTGAGGCATCCCGCGACCGAGTCAGTCCCGGCTTCGGCGCGGGCACACACAAGCGCGAGTACGGTGGCCGCCTGGTCTACGAGCGTCGCGGCCTCCTCGATCGAGCGCTCGTCATAGGGCTCCGACTCACGCCTTACGAGCACGACTACAGCCTCGACCTGGCCGGCGAGCGAGAGCGGCGAGAGCAGGGCACAACCGGTCACCCCGCTGGAGGGCGGCGCCGTGATCGACAAGCGTGGAACGCTCGCGGTCAGCTCACGCGGGCCGACCGCGAGAAAGCTGCGACCGGTGCTCGCCACCCAGCTCACCCCAGGCGGGCGCTCTGAGTGCGACTGCAAGTAGCTCAGGCGGCCATCCCCTCCAAGCATGTGCACGACCACCAGTTCCTCCTCCTCAGGAGGGGCGAGGCGATGGATATGAACCTCCTCCGCGCCCATCGTCGCGATCAGCTCGCGGGCCAAGGCGGCAAAGACCGTATCGCTGTCCTCAGCGGTGTCGGCAAGCAGCGTGAGTCGGCGCACGCCCGCAACTACAGGGCCCAGATCCAGCTCGTGTTCGCTGCTGCCATTGGCGGGGGCAATGCCCATACCTCCAATCTAGCGAGCTGACGCGACGATTTATGCAGCGGAGGGCCCTGGGAGAAGCCCCCCGCTGCTGGTCCTACGTGAAGACAACCGTCACAGACGCTGAGGATTTCGGGCTTTTCTTGGCCTTCGGCACGAAGCCGAGACGTAGCTTCAGCGTGAGTCGGCGGTGTGAAGCGTGTGCTTTCACGCCGGCGCGCGACAGGGGCACGGCGATGGTCACGTTCTTGGCTTTGCCGGGATGCTTGTAGCGCGTCAAGAAATCCTTGCCGCCAGCGCTCACGCGTCCAGCTGCTGGAACCTTGACGGTAACGATCGCCTGGTTACCACGGATGCGGTGGGAGAGAACCGTGATCGGGCAGTCACCCACCGCGATCTTGGTGTTCTGTTTGATCAGCTTGCCGTTCTGGGCTGCGATCGTGGTGGGCATGAGGAGCGGCTTCTTGCAGAGGCTGCCCACGGCGCCAAGAACCGAATCCTTGCCGGCGGGCAGTCTCACTTCGAAGCTCGAGATGGGAACGTCAGGTACGGCCGCGTAGTTGGAGGTTGTGATCCCTTTGCTGATGTTGGTGTTGCCCACGAGGATGACCGTCACGCCGTCGCCTTTGAGCACCATGTCGAGGTCGGGGAACGCAGCACCCCCGTGGGAGACGAACACGGCGGGACCGGTCAGCTTGTCAGGCAAGACAGGGGTGGTGACCGTGACCGTGCCCACGTTGGAGAGAGGCGGGCAGGCGGCAGGGTTCGCTTCAAAGATGGCCGCCGGGCACGCCTTGTTCAAGGTGCTTATGCGCGAGGGCAGTTGCTTGGGCAATGCCACGAGCACCGACTTGATGTTGGCTTGGGGGCCAGCAGGGTAGGCGACCTTGACTACGAGGATCGCGCCATTGGCCTTGGAGGTTTTCGCGTTCGTGGAAGCCGTGAGCTTTGGCGCGAAGGCGAGCGCGCTGCAGCCGGTGGCTTGGAAAGGCGAGGACAGGGATTGGAGCGCCCCGAACGTCGAAGTCAAGGTCGTGTCGGTGGTGAGCGCACCGCAGTTGGTGGGGTTGATCGTGAAGTTGGGGCGGTTGACGCTCACGCTGAGCGTGAGCAGACGCAAAGGAGCCCCGCCGACGATGGTCGGCAACTGGCTGGTGACGAGGATGCGCGCACTGTGGGGATCGACGTCGATCGCTGCTCGCGTGACGATCCGGCCATAGTTGAACGGGCCGATTTTTTCCGCGGGAACCACGACCGAGAGGCCGTAGGGAGCGCCGCCGTAGGAGCCCGTGAGGTAGACAGTGCCCGAAAGCGCAGAGCGGAGTGGGACCGGAACCGAGCGTGACTGCTGCCGTGCCGATCTGGCTGGCCGAGGTGCATTCTCCTTTTTCGGCCTGGGGTTCGCCGCAGAGCGTGACCGAGGGGATCTTGCCGACCAGGCCCGCAGGCAGGACAGTCGCCACCTTCGACAAGTACTGCTGGCCTTCGCCGCGGGCCAGACCGAAAGCCAAGCTCGTGTTCGCCCCACCCGTCGCCGGGGACGTCGCGGCGCTTTGGCTGAGGGCGAACGGCAGCGGCGAAGGACAGGCGCCGGCTTTGCCGTCGAAGTCGACGGAAAAGGCGCTGAACGGTTCAGCGGAGGGATTGCCGCTATAGGGCGTGAGGCTCGAATTGGTCGTGGCCGGACCACATGCGAGCGGATTGGCCAAGGGAGTGTGCGCGCCGGCGCTCAGATTGACGATGAAGTCGCTGAAGGGTACCTGTGGGTCTTCGAGCACGGCCGTCGTCAGCCTGCCGCTGGCGGCGTCGGCGCTGACGTGGCCTTGGAGACGCACCGACACGCCATAGCTGGGCGCCTCGGCATCGATGAAGATGCGGTACTCGTTACCCGACTGGGGATCATTGCTGGTGGGCTGCCCCACATATACGCCTCCCGTCAGGGATCCGGGTGGCAGGTCTGGCGTTTCGATCGTGATCGTCCCTATCTGCGAGCCCGCGGGACATTCGACTTTGTGGGTTTCGTGCTCGCCGAACTGGGCGTCTGAGCATGCTTCGAGCCCATTGACCGCGGCGGGATTGAGAGTGATCCCTTCCGACAGGGTCACGCGCGCATCCTTGAGCATTGAGGAGTCGATGCTTTCCGGATCGGTGTTTTGGGGAACTTCCACTTTGACGCTGACCCCGTCGGGCCTGTCCGACTGCGAGTTGGCGGGCGTCACTTTGATCGTGGGCTTGAACGGGATCTTGTCGCAGCCGCTGGCACCCACGGGGGTGGTGAACGCGCGGCTATCCTGTTGGCCTTCATAGGAGCGCACTGTCACATGGCTTGTCTGTGGGCCGAGGCAGGTGCTGGGCATCGTGATGAACGGCAAGGTACCCCCCGGGCCGAGCGCGGTGCCTTCGAAGATCAGTCTGGACTCGATCAGTTCAGGGTTCTTGGGGATTTCTTTGATGGTGAAGAACTCGTGGTAGTCGCCCGTGGTGTCGATTCCCCCGATGATGTGCACAATCGTTTCGAATATGCTCACCTTGAACGCCGCTTCCAACGGGTGCCCTGGCGGCGGTTCCATGTTGTAGACGGTGGCTTCGGAGCCGGGGTCTGGCGGTTCGATCGTGATGCCTGGTTTAAGGCCGAGGATTTCGAAGCCGACGTGGGCGGTGAGTTGCACTTTGCCGACCTGGGTATCGAGCGGACAGCCCGCCGCGCTTTCAAGTTCAGAGAGCTTGCACTGAGGCGTGGCGAGCGGGTCCACGCTGAGGCCCGGGGGGATGTCGACGCGCACTTCTTCGATGTGGCCTTCGGGCGCGCCCGACCCTTCGGCCTTGAGCCGGAAGTCGGTGATTCCAAACGGAGGGTGCCCGGCGGCCTGGGTATAGAATTCCGACGGTTTGGAGGCGGTACAGCCGGCGGTTGTGCAGGTCCCCGCTTCCCACTTGGTGACTTCGAAGGCACCGGCTACCGCCGACGTCGCCAGCATGCCGCACAAACAGGCAATGAGCGCGACAAGCCACCGACTTGATCTACAAGCGGACCCCTCCATTGACTCGCATATACCCCGCCCGCTGCCGGCTAATCACCGATTCGCGGGGCGACCCCCCAGGCGCCCCGCGAAGACTGAGCCGCTATCTAGTTGAAGCGAACCGTGGCGTGAGCAACCGAGTCTTTTTCCTTTTTGGACTTCGGCACAAAGCCGATGCGCACACTCACAGCAATCGGGCGGTGCCCGGTCGTGAGCGGCACTTCGAGTGTCACCTTCTTGGCTTTGCCGGGATTCTTATAGATCGTTTTGAGGTTCGGGCCGCCGCCGCTGACACGTCCGGCCGAGGGCACCTTGACCGTCACGACCGCCTTGTTGCCTTTCGTGTGGCTTGAGACGACGGTCACGGGACAGGCCGACACTTTAAGGACCGTGTTCTGCTTGAACACCTTACCGTTCTGTGCGGTGATCGTGGTGGGCATCACGAGCGACTGCTTGCACAGGTTGCCGACCGCCAGAGACGGCCGAGTTCGGGCCCGAGGGCAAGTTCAGTTCGAAGCCCGTGAACGGCACGTCCGGCGTGGAGGCGAAGTTGGTTGTTGTTATGCCTTTGCTGATGTTGGTGTTGCCGACCAGGATGATCGTCACACCATCCCCCTTGAGCACAAGGTCGAGATCGGGGAAAGCTGCTCCGCCGTGGGAGACGAAGTAAGCAGACCCGCTCAGCTGACCTGGCAAGACCGGTGTTTTGATCCTGGCCGTACCCACCTTTGAGTTGGCCGGACAAGAGCTTGGGTTGGCGGCGAACACTGCTGCCAAGCAAGCATTTTTCAAGGTGCTCAGTCGCGAAGGCAGCTGCTTTGGCACCGTCACGAGCACCGACTTGAAGTTCGCCTGGCCCCCATTCGGGACATTGACGTTCGTCACGAGAGACGCGCCATTGGCCCTCGAGGTTTTCGCGTTGGTGGATGCACCGAATTTCGGAGCGAACGCCAAGCCACTGCAATTGGTCGCCTGGAAGGGCGTCGAGACGGCTTGGGTCGCACCGAAGCTCGACGTGAGCGTTGAGTTGGTCGACAGTGGGCCACAGTTTGTTGGGTTGAGGAGGATAGCCCTGGCTGTTGATGGCGAGAGTGAGCGTTTTCATGCGCAGCGGTATGCCTTTGAAGATCGTCGGCACATCGCCCGCGACCGTCACCCGAGCGGTATTTGGGTCTACTTCGATCCGGCTCCGCACGATCACATTGCCGAAGCTGAACGGCCCCACAGCCGCGTTGACAACGGTCGTCAGGCCGTACGGGGCGCTACCGGTCGGGCCTGTGAGGTAGACCGGCCCTGAGAATTGGGCAGGCGCCTTGCCCGAACCGACTGTCGTGGTTGCCGTGCCAATCTGGCTTTCATCAGAGCACGTGCCAAGCGAGGCCTGCGGTTCGGGACAAAGCGGAACCGCCGGAATCTTGCCGACAAGACCGAGCGGCAGCGCCGTGCTCACATGAGATAGGTATTGCTGCCCGTCAGCGCGACCAAGGTTGAACGTGAAGCTGGTGCCCACTCCGCCGGTGGTCGGCTTGGCCGCCGCGCTCTGCGAAAGCGCGAAGGGAAGTGGCGAGGTGCAGGCACCCCCTGATCCGTCGCTATCCACGGCGAACGGCCCGACTGGCGGCGAGACATTAGCGGTCCCCGTGTATGGAGTAAAGCTCGCGTCAGTTATCGCTGGCCCACACACGAGCGGATTAGCGATCGGCGCGAGTGCACCGCCCTTGAAATGCAAAATCAGGTCACTGAATGGCTGTTCGGGAGTTTTTGCGAACCTAGCCGTCACGCGGCCCGTGACTTCGTTGGTAGTGGCTTCTCCCTGCACTCGCACGGAGAGGCCGTAGCGTGGCGACTCGGCGTCGATGTACATCGTGTACGGGGGCCCTGTGATCGGACCCGTTTCCGGCCCACCGAGGAAGAGGGTGCCTTGCAGTGATTCAGGTGGAAGCCCTGGAACATTGAGCGTGACGCTCCCTATCTTCGAGCTTGCGGGACAGGCGGTTCCGGCGATAGGACTGTGGATCCTGGCCTGTGCCGGCGTGCAGGCTTCAAGGCCCGGGGCAGCCGAGGGATTGAGTGTCATCCCTTCGGGCAACGTAACGGTGGCTGTATCGAGCTGCGATGAATCGAGATTCGCCGGGTTGGGGTCATGCGGCAGTGTCAGTTCGGTCGTTATGCCGTCAGGCTGATCTGACTTTGTGGTTTCGGGCGCCATGGAGAACGACGGCGCGAAGGGGACCAGCGCGAAGGGCGGGAGGCCGTTGCAGCCTTCGGTGCCGATCGGTGTGGTGTACGAACTGGCTGCTTTCCCTCCTTCATATGCTTCCCCGTGCCAGCTAGTCGTCGTCAGCGGCCCAGGACCGGCGCAGTTGCTCGGGTTGGTGAGGAAGCCACCTGTGCCAATGTTGCCATTGAAGATAAGGCGTGATTCGAGCAATCCGGGCGTTATGTTTTTGATTTCGAATAGGTCGTGATAGTCACTAGCCCATTCGACATGTCCCTCGATGAAGGTATGAGCAAACACCGCGGGCGGGCCGGCCGAGGCCTCTAGCGCGACGCCAAAGTAGGACGACATCCCATTCGGCTGTTCGAGGTTGTAGACCTTGCCGGTCAATGGGGCGTCTGCGAATACCCCTGTGGCCACTTCGACCACCGTGGTGACCTTGTTTTCTCCTATGACGCTGCTTTCGGGGCAGTTTGGAGCCAAGAAGAGGTGCTTGACGGGTTCCACTTCCGTGGAGGTGAAGCCTGCTACCGAGCACTTGGTGACGGCCTCGGGGTTGGTGCTAACCCCGGGAGCAACATCAACGCGAAGGTTCTTGAGGTTTTCATCGGGAGCAAAGGCAGGGAACGGAGTGGTCTGTATCTGATGACGATTGAGCTTGAAATCCGTGATCCCGAACGGCGGGTGGCCGGCGGCCTGGCTGTAGCCTTCGGCTTCGGCTTTTGCCTTTTCTTCAGCGGGATTGGCAGCCTTGGTGCAAGTAGAGACCTTGCAATTCGCTGCAAAGAAGCTTTCTACCCCAAACGCTCCATACGCCACCGGCGCAGATAGGGCCACAACCGCACATGCAACCGTCCCTAGAAGCAAACTGCGAACCCTCAACGTCATCCCATCCTCCTCCGAAAGCAGGCCCAAGCCAGCGCTTGTGTAGCAACCAGTGTCTATGTAGACAACTCTCGTCTACCCGGATCGATGCGGTCTCAGTCCCAAACGCCCTTCCTAGTTCATGCCGCACGTAAGGTTGCAGTCCTCTGAAGAGAGCAGAATGACCCCCGATGAGCTTCGGAACCCTCGCCCTGATCGGCCTATGCGGCCTAGCCGGACCCCTGCTCGCCGCCGCTGGGAAGGGCGCGGTACCAGTGGTCGTGGGCGAGCTGCTGGCGGGGATCCTCCTTGGGCAAAGCGGCTTGAAAGCGATCGATACGGGCAACGCAACGCTCTCGTTCATGGCGGAAATCGGGTTTGCGATGCTGATGTTCGCGGTCGGTATGAGCGTACCGTTGCGCCAGCAAGGCCTGCGCGAATCGCTCGGCAAGGGAGCCACCACGGCCGCACTGGTAGCACTTCTCGCGATCGGAGGTGGCCTGCTCGCGTCGAAGATCGGCGGCGCCGGACACCCGGCCGTGTACGCAGTCTTGCTCGCCTCGGGCTCGGCTGCGGTGGTGTTGCCGATCCTCCAGGAACGGGGGCTGCATGGGCCCGACACTTTGGCCGTGATGGCG
Source organism: uncultured Solirubrobacterales bacterium (assembly GCA_963731565.1). Taxonomy (GTDB): domain Bacteria; phylum Actinomycetota; class Thermoleophilia; order Solirubrobacterales; family Solirubrobacteraceae; genus Palsa-744. The sequence continues at coordinate 1,207,515 of CAVSWG010000001.1, read as the reverse complement.
CAGGTCACGGTGGCCGACGTGGGCGCGATGATCGCTGTGCCGCTGGTGCTCGCACCGGGGAGGACGGGCCGAATTGTGGCCGGCAGCGCGATCGTGGCGGTCAGCGTGCTTGCGATGTCGGCGGCTGCCCGGCGCGTGCGCACACGCACGGAGGTACACGAGCTGAGGCGGCTCGGCAAGAAGCGTGGTTGGGCGGTCGATCTGCGACTTGCTTTGATCGTGCTGTTCGGGCTGGCTTGGCTGACCGAGCGCAGTGGCGCCAGCCTGCTGATCGCGGGCTTTGGTGCCGGACTCATGGTGGCGACTATCGGCGGCCCCAAGCGATTGAGCGACGAGGTGCTGGGAATCGCCGGTGGTTTCTTCATCCCCTTGTTCTTCGTTGTACTCGGCGCCCGCTTGGACCTGGGCGGACTGTTCTCCGATCCTGCATTGATCGGGTTGGCAGGAGCGCTGGTCGGCATCAATGTGTTCGTGCACTTGATCGCGGCTCGGATCGTGCGCCAGCCGCAGGCCGGCGGACTGGTCGCCTCCGCGCAGTTGGGCGTGCCGAGCGCACTAGTGGCCTTGGGACTGCCCGCGCACGTGCTCACTGCAACACAAGCAGCCGCGATAATCGTGGCTGCACTGGCCAGCATCGGTGTGTGCTCTGTTGGCGCCGTGGGCTTGGAGCGCGAGCATGAAGCCACCCATCAGTCCCTATGACAGCTGTCGCCCAGGGACATCCCAAACGCATAGGCTGAGAGCATGCGCTGGTTGGTGGACGGCATGAACGTAATCGGGACCCGGCCCGACGGGTGGTGGGAGGATCGCCACGCGGCGATGGTGCGGCTCGTCGACATGCTCGAGCGCTGGGCGGCCTACGGTGGCGAGGATGTCACGGTGGTGTTCGAGCAACCTCCGAGACCGCCGATCCGCTCCACTGTGATCGTCGTCAAGCACGCGCCCCGGCCCAAGCGCGACTCAGCCGATGACGAGATCGTGCGCTTGCTCAAGCAGGAGCCAGAGCCTGGGATGGTCAGAGTGGTGACCTCAGATCACTGGCTTTCCGACAGGGTGCACGCGGAGGGCGCCAGCGTCGAGCCATCGGAGTGGTTTCGAGGACAGATCGAAGCGGCTTAGCGCCGCTCAGGTCACAGGAGGCGGGGTTCCCTCAGCGCTCGCCCGCAAAGCGGGGTCCCATTCGCATACGAGGCAGGCATGGCGAAAGGCTGAGAGGGCGAACTCGAGCGCGAATGCATGGGGATGGGGCGCCGCGCAAACATCATCCCAGTCGAGCACATACTCGCCAAGCTCTCCATCCCAGCGCGCGGGCGAAGGCGAGAGCGTTGCGTTCGCGAACCCCTCAGGCGCCGGATGGGCATAGGCATAGAAAGCAGCCCGCTCGTAGCGGGCGTCTCCTGGCCACCACCCAATCGCAACCTCTTGGGCGTTCATGGCGTTGCGCATGATGAAGTCCTCCGACGGAGGATCCGTGGGCAATCCTGAGAAGAGATTCACGGCTAGGTCGAACGAGCCCCACCATGCGTTGACAGGCGTGGAGCGGCCGCGATAGGGCGCACGGAGAGCGCCCAGCACGAGCGCAGCCTGAGTGGCGGCAGCGAAATAGCCGGAGACCTGAGCCGGATCGTAGTGAGCATGCTCTTGGTCCTCATCCAGCGGCACGCTCCAGGGAACCTCTTGCGGCGTAGGGTCGATCTCCACAGGACCAGCAAGTGTGCGAGCCGCCACGAGCAGCTCGCGCGTAACATCGCCAACCGGTCGATCGGGGGCGAGCGCGACACGTAGAACACGCCCCTGGCTGTGCTCGACGAAGGCCTCATGGGCGTGAAGGTCGAGCCCCGCGACAAAGGATCCTGAGCCGTCGGGAGCGGGTAGCGCCAGCGTCTCCCAGCCTCGCGCGGTCAGGCGCAGTGCAGCATGCTGGAGCTGGGGCTCGGGTGGCGCAAGCGCTACCGCCAGCTTGCCGAGCACTTGAGTATGCGCGTGGAGGGTGTCGCAGGTCTCTCGCCAATCTGCATAGGGAAGCGTGGGCCAGTGCGACGACATACGCAAAGACGGTACACCCATGCGCACCTAGCGTGGGTGGCCTCGTTCGGGTCAAGCCAGAGTAAACATTTCATCTATTGGGGGCAAACATTGACTGGCCGACTCAATGCATGTTGACTTTCGCCCCGATGATCGCTGGTTACGCACATAGACCATCCCTGATCGTTGCTCTCGTGGCAGCGTCCGAACAACTCCCGGAGCGCTGAGCCTTGCCCACCAAGGATCGTGCGGCCCCCCGGGAGGCCCATCGAGGCGAGCGCCGGCAGATCGTCGAGATGCAGCGTGCGCGCATATTGGAGGCAATGGCCGACATCGTCGCCAAGCGCGGGTTGCATGGCACAACGATCGCCGCCGTGGCCAAGCAAGCTCAGGTCTCGCGACTGACCTTCACCGAAGTGTTCGGGAGCGTCGAGCAAGCCTTCGTCGCCCTTGTGGAGCAAGTGACCGAATGGCCGGCTAGCCTGATTGCCGAAGCCTTTCAAGGAGGCAGCTCCTGGCGAGCAAGCATCCTCGCCGGACTGGAGGCGCTGCTGATCTTTCTGGACTCCGAGCCGGCACTGGCACGCGTGTGCGTGATCGACGCTCTCGCCGGGCCCCAGGCAGCGCTCGAGCACCGGGCCCGCCTGCTGCAGCCGCTTATAGCGCTTGTCGAGAGCGGCCGCGAGACGCTTCCCCGCAACCAACAGCCGCCAGCGATTACAGGCGAAGCCACCGTGGTAGCTGCCGCGGGCCTGCTCCATGCCCGCATGGTCTCAAGACAAGCGCCACCGTTCACCAAGCTGCTCGGAGAGCTCGCCGAGATGATGGTATTCCCGTTCCTAGGCGCAAAGGAGGCCGCCGAAGCAGCGAGAATCGGCAATAGGCGCTCTCATGCGATCGCCCGGGAACGCTTCGTCAGCCCTCCGGCGTTGAAGGTGCCGATCCCCAAGCAGTTGCACCACGCACGAGCAAGCCGTGCGCGGGCCTGCGTCCTTTACCTAGCCGAGAATCCGGGAGCTAGCAATCGGAAGATCGCAAGCGGCATCGGAATCAGGCATCTCGGTCAAGCCTCCACGATGCTGGCTCGGCTGGAGGAAATCGAGGTCCTCACAAAGCGCACCGAAGGCGCCGGGCGTCCAAACGAGTGGAAGCTCTCATCGCACGGTGAGGAAATCGCGCGCTCGCTCATGCCGTTGGCCTCCAGGTGAGGAACACCGAATCCAGTTCTGCTCGAGTGTTTCTAACTTTCTGGTGGATTCCCGCGAAATAACGTAATCTTCACGATTACTATAAAATTCCGGCAGGCTGACTCGGTGGAATAAGTGCCAGATGTATTGATTGCACCATGGGTCGCGGTGGAGGAGTGAATCGAGCAGTGGCAAATCCCCGGAGCAAGCTCCAGAAGCGAGAATGGCTGCGCGGAGGGTCGGCCTCGATGCGAGGCGTCCTGCTCGGGCTTGTACTCGAGCGGCCCGGTCATGGAGGCGATCTCGCCAACCGCATGTGCATGCGCTTGGGCGAGACATGGCGCGTGGACACCAACGACGCCTATCGCTTGCTCGAGCAGCTCGAGCGCGAGGAATTGATGACCTCACGCGAGGAACCTCGCAAGAACAACGGCCGGCGCAAGATGCTCGTCTACCACCCGACGCACAAGACTTCGCATGCACTCACCCTCTGGATGGAGACTTTGCTCCCGCGCGAGCCCGTCCGCTTTGGCCTACACGCGAAGCTCTCGGTGGCGCGCCCCGAGGATGCCTCGCGCCTGTTGATCGCACTGCGCGATTACGAGCAAAAGTGCCTCGCACTGGCCCAGCTAGTGACTCCCAACGGGAATCAGCAGCGCTCCTGGGGCGCCCTCTACATGGACTGCACACGCGAAGCCGTCTACACGCAGCTACGAGCGGAGATCGACTGGGCCGCCGGCACGCGCGATCGCATCGCGGAGTATGCGCGACATCAACCGGCGCGATGATGCCTCTGCAATCCGTCCGGCGAGTGAGACGTAACCTATTGCGATGACGGCATTGCTGCGCATTCGCGATGTCAACAAGGCATATCCGGATGGCAACGGCGAGATAGCCGTCTTCGAGGGAGCCTCACTGGAAATGACCGCGGGCGCGCAGGTTGGTGTCTACGGCAAGCGGCGCTCGGGAAAGTCGACGTTGCTACGCATCGCCGCAGGGATCGAACGGCCAGACGCTGGCTCCGTTCTCTTCGACGGCACTGAGCTAACACTCCTCTCGGGCACCGAGCGCGCTCGGCTGTTGCGCTCGAGTCTCGCCTATATCGCCGTCGCCGACTGGCGGCCCAATCCAGGCGAAAGCATCGTCCAGCATCTCGCCGTCTCGCTCGGTGGCGATGGACGTACGGTGCGCCAGGCCGAACGCAGGGCGCTACGGGAGCTCGATCTCGTCGGCGTGAGCGCCACCAGGGCCCATTCGCTGGCGGGACGCCTCTCCATGGTCGACCGTACGCGCGTCATGTTCGCCAGAGCACTTGCGCGTGACCCTTCGTTGATCGTGATCGACGATCCAGTCCTCACCTCCAACACCAACGAACGCGACGACCTCTACCGTCTGCTGCGCTCCGTGACCCGCGAACGTGGCGCTGGGCTTCTCGTTGCCTCCGACGACCTACCGGCGCTGCAGGGCTTTGACGTTTTCATGTCAATTTCGGCCCGTGAAATCTGCTCGAGTGAGGCCAGCGGGATGGTCGTGCCGTTTCCCACCGCGCCGCGTCTTGGTCCGGTTCGCGATACCGGCTCATGAGTCGACTCGCGAGCGCGCTCGCGTTGCGAGACGTCGTAAAGCACTATCCGAGCGGGAGCGAGACCGTGCGTGCCGTCGACGGCGTAACGCTCGAGATCGAGGCAGGCGAGTTCGTGGCCCTATATGGCCCCAGCGGCTCGGGCAAGACGACGCTGCTGAGACTCGCCGCCGGGCTGTTGACGCCCGACAGCGGTGAAGTGTGCTTCGACGATCGTGACGTCGCGCGTATGTCCTCGCGCGAGAGCGCCTCCTATCGGCTGCGCGACGTGGGCTTCGTATTCCAATCGTTTCATCTCATGCCAGCCACCTCGGCCCTTGACAACGCTCTCATAAAGTTGCCGGTACTCGGCTACACCGTGCGCGAGGCACGCGAGAAGGCGACGCCATGGTTGCAACGGGTCGGCCTGGGTGACCGGCTCGACCATCGCCCCGAGCAACTCTCGATGGGAGAGCGCCAGCGCATCGGGATCGCGCGCGCGCTCGTCGGAGATCCGCGCCTGATGCTTGCCGACGAGCCCACGGGGAACCTCGATTCGGCGCGAACCCGCGAGATTCTCACGCTGCTGCGCGATGTGTGTCACGAACGCCGCATCCCAACGCTGCTCGTGACACACGACGCGGAGGCCATCTCGTTCGTAGACCGCACCCTTACGCTCCGCGACGGTCGTTTGCTCGACGGCCTGGACGCGGAACTGGCCCACCTCTCATTGTGAGCAATCCAGCCAACCCCAAGTTCCTTGGGGTGCGCTTGTCGATGTTGTTGTTTCTCTACCGCCGCCGCCTGCGCGCCCATCCACTACAAGAGCTCCTCGCCGGCGCCGGCATCGCCGTTGGCGTAGCGCTCGTCTTTGGTGTGCTGCTCGCAAATTCGAGTCTCACCACCTCAGTGGAGCGACTCATTCACGGTCTGTCGGGCTCCGCGCGGCTCACGCTCATGGCCCGCTCGCCCGCGGGCTTCTCAGAACAGCTCACAGGAACGGTCCGGCGACTCCCCGGAGTACAGATAGCCACTCCCGTCCTACGCGAGAACATGACGATCGCGGGGCCACACGGGCACCAGGCTATCCAGCTGATCGGTGTTTCCCCGAGCCTTGCCTCCCTGGGGGGCATTGCCCAGCAGGAGCTCGGGAACGGTGCGCTGCTGCTGTCAGGGGGGATTGGCCTACCCAATGACCTTGCCGGCACCGTCGGCGCCCGTCGCGGGAGCAAGCTCACGTTGATCGCCAATGGCCACATCCACCCTGAGTCCGTCGGGGCCGTCATCAGCGGAGAAGCCGTCAAAGCGCTCGAAGGCTGCCCCGTCGCGGTCGCACTCCTGCCGGTTGCACAACGCCTCTCAGAACGCCCAGGACGCATTACAGAGCTTCTGATCGAGCCGCGCCCGGGCCAGCAGACGGTGGTCGCAGAAGAGTTGCGTCACCTTGCCCGGGGACGCCTGGATGTCGCGCTCGCCGACAACGAACTCGCTCTGCTCGCACAGGCCACCAAGCCCAACCGGCAATCAACCACCCTGTTCTCGGCGATAAGCCTGATGGTGGGCTTCCTACTGGCCCTGAACGCGATGTTGCTCACCGTTCCCGAGCGTCGTCGCTTCATCGCCGAGTTGCGTATGCAGGGCTATGAGCCCCGTCAGATCCTCGTGCTGCTTGCCTTCCAGGCCATCTCCCTGGGTTTGATTGCCTCGCTCGTAGGAGTGGCCCTCGGCGATGTGCTCTCCCGCACCGTCTATCACCAGGTGCCTGCTTACCTCACCGTGGCCTTCCCCATCAGCGCCGAGCAATCGCTGCCGGGCAGTGCTGTCCTTCTGGCTATCGGCTGCGGGGTGCTCGCCACGATGCTCGCCTCGCTTTCTCCTGTATTCGACCTGCGCCCCGGACGTCCCGCCGATGCAGTCTTCCGAGAAAGCCCGAGCAGCGGCGAGTTGGTGCTCCCGAGCACCATCGTGCGGGCCGCGATGGGCGGCGGCGCCTTGATCGCACTCGTCGGAATCCTTGTCGCGCTCGCACCGGCTCTGACGATCGTCGGTGGTGTAGTTCTTGCAATCGCCACCTTGTGTCTGATGCCGGCGGTGCTCGCGGGTATGGTTCGATTGCTGCCGCACTTCACCGAGCGAAGCCGCAGTGCGACGGTCGTAGTCGCTGCGTCGGAGCTACGGGCCATAACCAGTCGCTCGATCGCGCTTGCGGCGATTGCCGGTCTTGCGGTCTATGGGAGCGTTGCGATCGGGGGAGCCCGTAACGACCTGTTGCAGGGGATCGAAACTGCCACCGCCCAGTACCACGACACAGCCGACATCTGGGTGACCACCGGTAACGACGTGTTCAACACCAATGGCTTTTCCGTAGGTGGCACCTCCGCGAAGATCGCACAGATCAAGGGGGTTCGGTCGGTGAGAGCCTATCAAGGAGGGCTCATCGACATTGGTAACAGGCGATTGTGGGTGCGAGCGAGGTCCAGAGCGGATCCGGTGATGTTCGAATCGAGCCAATTGCTGAGCGGGAGCTTCAAGCGCGCAAACGCGCTCATAAGAGACGGCGGTTGGGCTGCCGTGTCCAGTGGCTTCGCAAGCGAACACGATCTGAAGGTCGGGAGTGCCTTCGACCTGCCCACCCCCTATGGCTCCGTACGACCGCGCGTCGCAGCGATCACCACCAATTCTGGCTGGCCAGCGGGGACCATCACTCTCAGCAGCGAGGATTACCGTCGCTGGTGGAGGACCACTGAAGCCACCGCCCTCGAGGTTGACCTACGGTCCGGGCAAGACGCTCCAGCCGGCGCCATAGCTATTCGCAGAGCACTCGGGCCTCGTAGCGGGCTGTCGGTTCAGACGAGAGCGCAGAGCGCCGCCGAAGCCGACGCGAGCGCTCGTCAGGGCCTGCGTACGCTTGGACAGATCTCGACACTGCTGCTCGTTGCCGCAGCGCTGGCCGTTGCAGCGGCACTGAGCGCAACCGTCTGGCAACGCCGGGCGCGCCTTGCCTCGCTGAAGATCCAGGGCTACAACGTAAGCCAGCTGTGGCGCGGCCTACTGTTGGAGAGTGGCCTGATGCTCGGAGCCGGTTCGGCCGTAGGCGCGCTGGTCGGTATCTACGGGCATGCGCTTGCGGCTCACTGGCTGACTATCACCACCGGCTTCCCAGCGCCCTTCTCGATCGGGGCGCCACAGGTCCTGCTCACCCTCGCGCTCATAACCGTCATAGCACTGGCGGTCATCGCGCTGCCCGGCCTCGCGGCAGCGCGCGTGTCCCCCAGTGTCAGCTTGCAAGATTGAGCCGGCCTGTGCGCCAAGCCGCGGGTGCGCAATTCTATCCCTGTGGTTCGGGTAATACGCAAGGGCGGACTTTGCCTGGCGGCAGACTTCGCCTACATCGCACATCGTTATTGGTTGGCGGTGTTCCCACGCGTGACCCGCGAGGTTTGCCACACGCGCAGGCTCGCCAGAGGCATTCCCGACCCGGTGCTGCGTCGCCTGGCCCTCGAGGCGCTCCACAGCAAGCAAGGCAATCTCGAAGGAGCCGCTGCCTTTGCGACACTCGTGTCCCGCAACAGACGACCGGTAGTGATCAGGGCACTCGTTGCCTGCCAGGCGATCTGCGACTACCTGGATCTGCTCTGTGAGCAGCCCAACCTCGATCCCGTGGCAAACGGATATCGGTTGCACGAGGCTCTGATCGTTGCGACCACACCCGGCAAATCCCACTCCGACTACTACCGCCACCACGAACGCGGCGACGATGGCGGCTATCTGATGGCACTTGTCGAGTCAGTCAGAGGGGCACTGGCACAGCTTCCGCTTCTTACGCTGATGGCTGCGCCGATGAGCCGCGCCGCGGCGCGTATCGCTGCCTATCAGACGTTCAACCACGGCGACAACACTGGTTCTTATGAGTCATTCGAGCAGTGGGCGTCGGCTGAAACGCAACCCGCTACAGGGTTGCGGTGGTGGGAGACCGGCGCCGGCGCCGGATCTACGCTCAGCCTGCTCGTGCTGATCGCTTCGGCGGCCGATCCAAGCCTCTCAGGCTCGAACATACCCGCTATCGAGAACGCCTACTTCCCGTGGATCGGCTCCCTGCACTCGCTGCTTGACAGTCTCGTTGACCACGACGAAGACTTAGCCACGGGCGAACGTGGGCTGATCGATTGCTATCCCTCCCCCGCCGACGCTGCCGCCCGCATGCGCCAGATCACGCTCGAGGCGCTGGGGCGGGCGGTGGCGCTTCCAGAGGGCAGGCGCCATGCGCTGATCTTGGCCGCGATGACGAGCTTTTACATATGCGAGCTCCACAGCTCTGCTTCGCCACATGCCCAGCTCGTAGCCCCGTCAGTGCTGGATGCGATCGGCGGACTGGCGGCTCCGACTATGGCGATCCTCGGAGCGCGCCGCTCCTTGCGGCGGATCGCTTACGGCGCCTCAGAGCCAGCGTCGGTTATGGTGACTCAGGGCTCATAGAGACAGGTCCTTGGCACCATCCGGCGCATCTTGAAAGTCAAGTACCTGACTTTCCTCTTTTTTTGACTTGCGCGATGGGTGACCATTCTCAGGTCACGAGCCGATGCCCATTCGGTCCTGTGCCCCCCAGGGGGCTGGTTGGCCGGCCCGCCCGCAGACACAATTTTCAGGTCTTGTGTTTGCGGGGGGCCTGTCGTTCAGGTGGCCAAGAACCGAAAGGCGTCTGTTCCTTCGGACTCGTCCATCTGACTGGCCATGACATGCACGTAGCTGGCCAGCTCGGGTCCGGACTGTCTGGGCATGCGGCCGCCGTTCCCTGTGTGCGCCCGCCGCTTTGCCCGGGCAGGACAAGCCATTGCGCTGGGTGCAGGCACGATTCCCCGTCTGTGCTCTGTCGATAATCTGCTCGCTGCCGACGGCTACGCCGGAGGGCGCACAGCCGATGGAGACCATCCCAACCCGCATATCAGGCCCCGTGCTGATGGTCCCGTCCTTGTTTGGCGACGAGCGCGGCTTCTTCGTGGAGACCTACCGGCGCGAGTGGCACGCAGAGGTGGGCATCCCACCGGCTGAGGAGTTCATCCAGGACAACCACTCCCGCTCCACGAAGGGGGTGGTGCGAGGCATGCACTTCCACATCGGCCCGGGCGTCGCGAAGCTCGTGCGCTGTGCACGGGGCAACATCCTCGATGTGATCGTGGATCTGCGTCGTGGATCGCCAAGCTATGGCCAGTGGGAGGGATTCGAGCTCGACGAGGACACGATGCGCATCTTGTACGTGCCCGTGGGGTTCGCCCATGGCTTTTGCGTGCTTAGCGACGTGGCCGACGTGATGTACAAGCAGACGGCCTACTACGACCCGGCCGTCGAGCGCGGCATCGCATGGAACGATCCCGACGTGGCAGTACAGTGGCCCCTGCCCGAGGCCGAGTTGGTTATCTCCCCTCGAGATGGTGCGGCCCCGTTGCTGCGCGAGCTGGCACCCGACCTGCCGTTTGAGTACGGTCGCTGAAGGCAGCTTGCGCTACAGCTCGGTAACGAGCAGCCGGTAGCCCAGGTCAAGCTGTTCGCACCCGAGGATGTCCTGATTGCGGGCCTCCCAAAGGCCCGTGCGGAGATCCTCGGCAAGCTGATCGAGACCGTCGAGCAGCCGCTCGGCTCCGGGCAGGCGGAAGGTGGACATGCCTGAGCGCATCTGTTGGTCCAGATAGGCGGTTGGGCGGCGCCAGTAGGCCGCGAGGAAACCATCCTCACAGTCGTGCGGGATCAGCACCGGCTCGATTCTCACCTCATCGCCGGTGGCCACCAATTGCTCCTCTATCGCGGGGAAGCGGGCGCAGTCGAGCCGCGCCAACTTGGGCAAGTAATCGCGCAACAGCCAGAAGCGCGTCGCATAGGAATAGTCGTAAGTGAAGATCACCACGCGCTTGCGCGCCACCCGCCGCAACTCGTTGATTCCGACCCTCCAATCGACCCAGCGATGAAGCGTCATGCACGCCATCGCAGCATCGACACTGTCTGGAGCCAAGGGCAAGCTCTCCGCGTAGCCCCTGATGGCTCGCGCGAGCTGGGGTGAGCGCTGGGCAATCGTGCGCTCAGAGGGCTCAATCGGCAGCACCTTGCGATCAAATGGCTCATAGACGCCGACGCCAGCACCAACATTGGCGATCGAGCGAGCATCTCCGAGTGCTCCATGGATCTGCATGGCAATGCGCGGGTCGGGTCGTTGGGTGGGCGTGTACTCCATCCCAATCCGGTCGTAGAAGGAGTCTTCGAGGTCGTCCATGTGCGATTTCTGCGTCATCTATCGTTTCCAACCCGGCCAAAATCCTAATGCATGTGACTATCTAGAAACATTTGGTTCGTCGCAATGGGCGGTACCAGTGTTTGCAGCAGAATAGATCGGCAGGCCAGGAAATCGACCGAATACACTCGAAAATCGACTGGCGGCCTCGCAAGTTGCGCACATCCTTGTGGCCTCGGCTATCGCTCCGAGTGCTCGCGCACCGGCCCTTCGATGCAATGCTTAGGCACACCATGCCCGGAGGTCTCCGTCATATGCGCCACCGCGCCAGCGAACTGACTCTCACGCCCCGGCAATACGCGATCACGGCGTACGTCGCGCTGGGAGCACTCACGTTGATCGTGATGAGCGGCGCAGCTGTACGCCTTACGGGCTCGGGGCTCGGCTGTCCCACCTGGCCACGCTGCTACGGCAAGATCTATCCGCCGCTGAACACCCATGCGGTGATCGAGTTCTCCAACCGCATGATCACCGTGCCCGTATCGATCGCCGCAATCGCGGCCTTCGTGCTCGCGTTCCGTCGCAGGCCTTACCGGCGCGACCTGATGCGCCTAAGCGCGCTGTTGCCGTTGGGGGTGCTCGCACAGGCCGTACTCGGCGGCCTCACAGTGCGAGGCGCTCTCGATTACGGCTGGGTTATGGCCCATTTCGCGCTCTCGATGCTCGTGGTCGCGGGCGCGGTGGCACTTGCATGGCGCGCCTCCCATGAGCCCGGCGAGCGCCCCCTCTCTACCGACCGCAAGCTCACGCTCTGGGCTCGCACTGCCGTGGCACTCGGCGGGCTGACGATCTTCGCCGGCACCGCTGCCACCGCGGCTGGTCCCCATGCGGGCGGATCGCCGGGCCAGAAGATCAATCGCCTGGACTTCGATGGGAAGGGCACGATGGATTTCGTGATCCACCGCCATGGGGAGATCGCGCTCGTGTTCGGCCTGGTGGCACTCATGGTGTGGTGGTTGGCGCGCCGCCACGACGCCGACCCGATCGTGCAACGCTCGGCCACCATCACATGTGCGCTGATCGCATTGCAAGGGATCGTGGGGCTCGACCAGTACAAGACGCACCTCCCGACCGAGCTTGTGTGGGTACACGTCAGCTTGGCTTCGCTCACCTGGCTGGCCGTGTTGTGGACAGCATGCGCCGCGGGCCGCCTGCAACCTCAAGAGACCCATTCACGACAGCCGAGGACCCCCTCCCGGGCTCGCGTGTCGGCCTAAACACCAGCCTCCACGGGTCAAAAGCCCCCAAATCCAGCTCATTTGAGCCGAAATCCCCCAGGAATTGGGCCTTATGTGCGGGAAAACCCGGCAGTTGGGCGCATGGACGTCCTTGACACCCGTTAGCCTGGCCACAGCAACGACACTCGAAGAAGGGAGTGCCATGACGAAGAACGATCTGGCTGATGGGGTCGCGCAACGCACGGGTCTGGCTGGAACACAGGCTCGCCAAGCGCTGGAGGCGGCGATCGATTTGATCTCCGACGAGCTGGCTGGCGGCGGCGAAGTTGCGCTTGCCGGCTTCGGCAAGTTCAGCGTCAGCAGCCGCGCAGCCCGCCAGGGACGCAACCCCGCAACGGGCGAGACGATCAACATCGCCGCGAGCAAGGCCGCGAAATTCTCGGCCGCGAGTGCCCTGAAGAAGCGCTTGAATTAAGTCTCACCCACCGATCCAGGGAGCAGATGGATATCGATCAGCGGCGAGCCCGTCGTGAGGCGCGTCAGCGCGAACTAACGCGCAGGCGCATGCGGGGGCTCGCCGCCATCGCTCTCTTGGCGGTGCTCGCGCTGGTGGCGGTACGGCTGGTCAACTCCGGGGGATCTCCCAAAACCGGTTCGCGGGACTCCTTAGGCTCGACCAGCGCTATTGCAGCAGCAGGCTCGAAGGCAAAGCACTCGAACCTCGACCACACGAGAACAGGCGCAAACAACCCCAAGAGCGCCGCCGGCACAGCAGGGACCGGGCGCGGCACACCCGGCACAGAGGCGGTGCCGATCTTGATGTATCACGTCATCAACCCGCCGCCCACGGGAGCGAAATTCCCCGGCTTGTATGTTCCTCCAGAAGAGTTCGCCGCACAGATGCGAGCGCTTGCCCGGGCAGGCTTTCACGCGGTCACGATGGACCAGATGCTCGCCAACTGGACACGCGGAGCTCCGCTTCCCAAGGGCAAGCCAATCGTGGTGAGCTTCGACAATGGCTACCAATCCCAGCTCACCCAAGCGCTCCCGGTCATGCGCCGGCTCGGATGGGTGGGCGTCGAGAACATCCAACTCACTGGCTTGCCGCCTTCGCAGGGCGGGCTCAGCCAGGCGCAGATATCCCAGCTCGTGAGCGAAGGCTGGGAGCTCGATACACAAGGCATAAGCCACGCGGACCTGATCACGCTAAGTGCGAGTGCTCTGCACCAACAGGTGGCGGTCGCACGGGAAGAGGTACAACACCGCTACCACGTACCGGTCAATTGGTTCTGCTACCCCTCGGGTCACTACAACGCGACAGTCATCGCCGAAGTGAAGGCAGCAGGCTACCTGGGCTCGACAACCGTTATTCCGGGGTGGGCAAAACACACAGAGGACCCCTACCGCCTGCCCCGCTTGCGTGTGCTGGGCGGCACAAGCCCTCAATCCCTGCTCGCTGAGATCGCCGCCATACAAGCAGATCAACCTCCCCCGGCCTCCTACGGAGGCGCATGAGCTCGAAGCCGCTTTCAAGGAGGTTGCATACAGGCTTGCGACAGAGATCAGGCTATGCGGACGAGCACGAGACGCGAGCGGGGAGCGGATCGATAGGATGCCGCCGATGAATTCTGTGCCCGGATGGGGCTCGTGGAGCCTTGACCCCGTAGCGATCCTCGCCCTGGCGGCCGCCTCGGTTGTGTACGCGCGCATGTACCGCCGCGCGAAGTCCCGCTCTGCAGCCCTCGGTGCGGGCCACTGGGTGCCCTATGCGGCCGGGATCGCCGTCCTCGCAGTGGCATTGCTCTCACCGCTCGATGCAATCGGCGATAAATGGCTGCTCTCGGCCCACATGCTCCAGCACGTACTGCTCTCTGATCTGGCCCCCGCACTGATCGTGCTCGGCCTGCGCTCCCCTGTTCTTCCACTCGGCCTGCGGCCTTCGGCGCTGCGCGCTGTGGCGCCCGGCGGACGCTCGGGTAGGGTGCTCGCCGTTCTCACCTCACCATGGGTGGCGATCCCCTTGTGGGCCACTGCCACCTGGGTATGGGCGATTCCCGCCATGTTCGATTTCGCAGCGCAGCACCAGGTGGTGCACGCATTCGAGCACGCCACGCTCTTCTACACGGGTTTGGCACTGTGGTGGCTGATCGTTGATCCGCTCCCCCGAGCGCGCTTGCGCCCCAATGGCGAGCGTCTGGCATTGCTGGGCTTCACACGCATCGCCTCAGCCGCCGTATGCATACCGCTCACATGGCTCACTCACGTGCAATACCCGCTCTATGCGAGCGCCCCGCGCGGCTTCGGCATCTCCGCCTTGGCTGACCAGCAGCTCGCGGGCGCGGGCATGTGCTTCATCGAGTTTCTCGTCTTCGGCATCGCCTTCGCTGCCGTCTTCATCAGCATGCTCGGCCGCGACGAGTCGCGGGTGACGCTAGCTGAACACGCCGCCGGGCATTAGCAACCCAGCTCCGAAACGATTCGACCCGCGCTAGGTGTAGAACCTGAGCACGTTGTTCATCCGGTCCTCCTTGGAGGCTGGTGGTTGTCGAAGCCCCAGTCCCGAGGAGGAGTCCGGATGAAGCTGCACGCTAATGCGGCGTTGTCATTTAGGCAGCGTGAGCGGATGGTGCGTCGTGTTGTTGATGAAGATTGGTCTGTGGGGGAGGCTGCTCTGGCAGCCGAGGTCAGTGCTCGCACGGCGGGGAAGTGGGTCGCGCGGTATCGCGTTGAAGGGGTTGGCGGGCTGCTGGATCGTTCCTCGGCGCCGCTGTTTGTCGCGAATCGCAGCGACGAGAGCACCGTTGAGGCGATCGCCGCCCTGCGACGCTTGCGCTTCACGGGCCCTGAGATCAGCGAGGTACTCGAGCTTCCCGTCTCGACCGTCTCAGGGATCCTTAAGAGGATCGGCATGGGTCGCCTCGGGCGACTCGGCATGGAGCCGGCGCAGCGCTACGAGCGGACCGTCGCGGGAGAGCTGATCCATATTGACGTCAAGAAGCTCGGGCGCATCCACGGTGGTGCCGGTAAGCGGATCACTGGCCACAAGCGCAACCCTGAACGAACCCAGGTCGATCGTGACGGGGTCAAACGCAGGATCATCGGCTGGGAGTGCGTGCACATCGCGATCGATGACGCCACTCGCCTGGCCTACGCAGAGGTCCTTCCAGACGAGAAGGCAACGACAGCTATCGCCTTCCTGCGCAGAGCCCTTGTGTTCTTCAAACGTCACGGGATGGAAGTCCAGGAGCTACTCACAGACAACGGCTCGGCCTACAAGTCAGCCGTGCACGCGCTCGCATGCAAAGCACTCGGGATCAGACACCTACGCACGAGGCCCCGCCGGCCCCAAACAAACGGGAAGGCAGAGCGCTTCATCCGCACCATGCTCGGCGGCTGGGCCTACGGAGCGATCTACCACGACAGCACAGAGCGCACCGCAGCCATTGACGGATGGCTATGGACCTACAACCATCGAAGACGACACCAAGCAATCAGGCGAGAAACACCCATCAACCGCGTGAACAACCTGCTCGGGTCTTACACCTAGGCGGGCCGAAGGCGCTACGTCATACCCAAGGGCCGATCAACCACAACCAGTGTTATTACCGCACGACGAGCACGTGTAGCAAGAGCCTGTGCGCTGCATCATCCCTCCGCATTGGCTGCAGGCGGGACCAAGGTCGAGGCCCTGCAGACGGGCGGGGACGACGGGTGGAGAGTCTGTCAGCGCAGCCGCTGCAGGCACACCATCGGTGCCAGCGCCGACATTCGCCTCGGGACCGGCGGTGTCGGAGGACACAAGCGACTGGGCTGTCTCCTCGGCGAGCTTGCGAGCCCGCACTGCGGGTGTGAGGATCCCGAGTTCCTCTTGAGCGTCGGCGTCGAGGAAGCGTGAGGCCACCCATCTCAAGATGTAGTCAGGCATCGACTTGGCGAAGGGGATCTCCGGGTTGCCGGTGATGCCCTCGGGCTCGAAGCGCATGTAGCTGAACTTCTCCACAAGCGTCTCTAGCGGCACCCCGTACTGCAAGGCGATCGAGATCGCTGTGGCGAACGAGTTCATCATGCCTTTGATCGTCGAACCCTCCTTGCCGATGTCAGTAAGGAAGATCTCTCCGACGGTGCCATCCTCATACATGCCTGCAGTGATGTAGCCCTCGTGGCCACCGATCGAGAACTTGTGTGTGATCGATTGACGCTCCCGCGGCATGCGCTTGCGACGCGGGCCCGCCTCAGCAAGCGCCTTGGCGACCGCTTGGTTGACGATCGCGTCCACGTCGGCGGGCTCTGCCTTCGCCTTCTGGGCGTCGGTACGCAGAGCCTGGGCGGTCTTCGACCCATCGCGATAGATCGCGAGCGCCTTGATACCCAGATGCCACGCCTGTGTGTACGCATCTGCGATGTCCTCCACGGTGGCGCTCTGGGGCAGGTTCACCGTCTTTGAGATCGCTCCCGAGATGAACGGTTGTACAGCGCCCATCATCTTCAGGTGACCCATGTGCGAGATCGCGCGCTCACCGACTGCCACGTCGAACACGGGCATGTGCTCCTCGGCGAGTTCGGGAGCACCCACGATCGTGCCGTGCTCGGCCAGGTGGGCCTCGATCTGCTCGACCTGCTGCTCGGTGTAGCCGAGCGTTTGCAGCGCCAGGGGAACTGTGCGGTTGACGATCGTCATCTGGCCGCCGCCGACCAGCTCCTTGAACTTGACAAGCGAGAAGTCCGGCTCGACACCAGTGGTGTCGCAGTCCATCAGGAACGAGATCGTCCCAGTGGGGGCAAGTACGGTGGCCTGGGCGTTGCGGTAGCCGAACTGCTCGCCGAAGTCCACCGCCTGCTCCCACGAGCGCCGGGCCGCGTCGAGCAGCTCCGTGTCGATGCAAGCCGAGTCGGGGATCGCATGGGAGGCATCGCGGTGCATCCTCATCACATTGTTGTGCTCCTCGCGATTCTCCTCGTAGCGCTCATAGGGCCCCAGTGCTGAAGCGATGCGGGCCGACTCGCGATAAGCGCGCCCGGTCATCAGAGCGGTAATCGAAGCCGCCGTGCCTCTGCCTGCGTCCGAGTCGTAGGGCATGCCGTTGCTCATCAAGTAGGCGCCAAGATTGGCGTAACCGAGGCCGAGCTGACGGAACGCACGGGCGTTCACTCCGATCCCCTCCGTGGGGTAGCTCGACGGGCCGACCACGATCTCCTGGGCGAGCAGCATGATGTCGACGGTGTGCTCGAAGGCCTCCACCTCGAGCGTGCCGTCGGGGCGACGGAACTTCATCAGGTTGATTGAGGCGAGGTTGCAGGCAGAGTCGTCTACGTGCATGTACTCCGAGCAGGGGTTCGACGCGTTGATACGTCCGCTTTTCGGGGAGGTGTGCCACTGGTTGATCGTGGTGTCGTACTGCACGCCCGGGTCCGCGCAGCGCCAGGCCGCCTCGGCGATCTCGCGCATCAGCTCGCGCGCCCTGAGCGGCTCGCCTACGGGCGCCCCCGTCGCGCGCGCAGTCAAGTGCCACTCGCCGTCAGCCTCGACGGCGCGCATGAACTCGTCCGTGATGCGCACCGAATTGTTGGCGTTCTGGTACTGAATCGACTTGAAGCCGTCGCCGTCGATCGACATGTCAAAGCCAGCATCGCGCAAGGCTTCGGCCTTGTCCTCCTCCTTGGCCTTGCACCAGATGAACTCCCTGATGTCGGGATGATCCACGTCGAGCACGACCATCTTCGCCGCCCGGCGCGTCTTGCCGCCTGACTTGATCGTGCCAGCCCATGAGTCGGCGCCGCGCATGAAGGACACGGGACCCGAGGCGGTGCCGCCCTTGGCCAAAGGCTCCATCGAGCCGCGGATGTTCGACAGGTTGATGCCCGAGCCGGAGCCACCCCTGAAGATGTTGCCCTCCTTGGTGTTCCACTCGAGGATCGACTCCATCGTGTCCTCTACCGAGAGGATGAAGCAGGCCGAGCACTGTGGACTCTCCTCGAAGCCCACGTTGAACCAGACCGGCGAGTTGAAAGCGGCCATCTGGTGGAGCAAGATGTGCGTGAGCTCGGACTCAAAGGCCTCGGCGTCTTCTTCGGTGGCGAAGTAGGCACGCTCACGGCCCCAGCCAGCGATCGTGCCGGCGACGCGGCCGATCATCTGCTTGACCGAGCGCTCGCGCGCGGGGTGGCCGATCTGCCCGCGGAAGTACTTCTGAGCCACGATGTTCGTCGCGTTCTGGCTCCAGGTTTTGGGGAACTCGACGCCGGCCTGCTCAAAAGCGATGCGATCGCCGTGGCCGATACGAGCGTCGCGCAGCTCCCACTCAACCGTGTCGAAGGGATGCGTCTCAGGTGAGGTGAACAGGCGCTCTACAGCCAGCGCGACACCGGCTCCGGTCTCCTGCTGGATCGTGGGGTGCGGGGTTGAATCCATCGGCCTTACCTCCTCTGCGCCGTGTTGTGCGACGCCCACTCGACTCTGTTCACCTGGGCCGAGAATCGTCGCGCGCCCTCCGGACAGAATGCTAAACCCCTGCAATACCTAATTTTAGAAGGCGTGAGGCGATTGCTGGGCAAGCGAGTCAAGGATCAAATGCCCACTCGCCCTCGCGGCGCTTTCGCACATGAGCGAGCGAGGCCGCGAAATCACGCCGTCCAGCGATCCTCTTAGCGGCCCAAGCGGGCCCAGTCGCTGAACTCAGCCCAGGTTGCCGACCCGCGATAGGAAGCCTCGCGCAAGGAGTGCATCAAGGAGACGGCCCAGCGAGGTTCCACGGCCAGCCAGCGGCCCACGGCCCACACGATGCAGCCGAGTACCAACAAGGCCCCCAGCACGGCCAAGGCAAGTGCCCAGGTCGAAAGGTGCGTGCCGTGACTGGGCTTATGCACGACACCCACCGCGGTGGAGCGGGTCGTGGTCGTGGTGGCGCCCACAGCGGGCGTGGTCGACGCGGGCACCGTCGTGGTGGGCACGGTGGTCGTGGGCGTGGTGGTCGGCGCCACGGTCCCCGGCTGAGCACCACTGGCGGGTGTCGTCGTCGCTGGGGCGGTGGTCGCTGGGACGGGCGTGGTTGTGGTCTGGGCTGTAGTCGTGGCAGTGGTGCCATGCACCCTGGCCGAAGCCGGAGTCGGGAACAGCGGTGCGGCGGTGCTCTTGGTGCTCGCTCCCAAGGCCGCCGGGGGGCCTGCAGCAAAACAGCACACCATCACCACAGACAGCGCTCGCGTACGCGCGCTGGACCGACCGTGGCGGGCAACCATCATCGCCGTCCATGCTAACGGGAGAGCTCTAGGCCCGGGGCAGCAGATCCTCGATCCCAGCGAGCGCCAGCTCGAGCACTCGCACCGGAGATTGCTCGGCATCGATCGTCCAGACTCGCTCGGGCTCCGCGGCAGCGAGCTGCTCGTAGGCGAGAGCGATCGCTTCAAAGAAGCGCTCTCCCTCCAACTCCAGCCGGTCAGGTTGGGCTTTGCGAGTGTCTTGACGCGCACGCCCGGTGCCCGGCGCAACTCGCAAGAGCAGCGTGCGGTCGGGCGTGAGCCCACCGGTCGCAAACAAGTTGACTGCCCGCACCTGCTCGATGCCCAGACCGCGTCCGGCCCCCTGATAAGCAAGCGAGGAATCCACAAAGCGGTCGAGCAATACCCAAGTCCCCCGCTCGAGCATTGGCACCACACGCTCGTATAGGAGCTCCGCGCGTGCGGCCGCATAGAGCAGAGCCTCCGCGCGTGGGCTAACCCTCAAGGAGGGATCCTTCACGAGCTCCCTGATCCGCTCCGACAGCGCAACGCCCCCCGGCTCGCGCAACAGCTCAATGCTTAGGCCACGCTCGGCGAGCGCAGCCACAAGCGCAGCGGCGAGCGTGGACTTGCCTGCTCCGTCGAGTCCCTCGATCGTGATCAGTCTGCCGGCCACAGGCGCAAGGTATCTGCAGGCGCGGCCAACGTGTGTGCCGTACCTGGACTCGCGACTCTAGGATGGCCTCAGTGCCTCTTCAATCCACTGAGCCGACCACCATGGAGAGGACGCTGCCTGGTATCGAGCACCACCCCCACGCCCGTGCGGTGCTGCTCCCAGCCCTTCCGCCAGCCGGAAGCCCATCACATGCCTACCTGTTCTATGGACCGCCGGGCACCGGCAAGGGCACGGTGGCACGGGCGTTCGCGGCGGCGCTGCTCGCCGACGGAGCACGCACTCTGGCTACCGTGGAGGAGAGGGTCGCGCGCGGAGCCCACCCGGACCTCACCTGGGTGACGCCCAGCGGAGCAAGCGAAGTGCTCGTGAAAGACATCGACGAGCCTGTTGTCGCAGCCGCGACCCGCACGCCATTCGAGTCCACCCGCCGGGTGTTCGTAATCGAGGCCGCTGGCACGATGAACGACCAAGCGGCCAATCGTCTGCTCAAGACACTTGAGGAGCCGCCCTCCTTTGCCCATCTGATCCTGCTGGCGGAGCACCTCGAGGACGTACTGCCAACGATCGCCTCGCGCTGCCAACAGGTGCGCTTCGACCCACTATCGAGCACTCTCCTACAAGAACGCTTGATGCAGGGCACCAGTGACGCGCTCGACCCCGCCCAGGGCGCCGGTGAGGCACCAGACCTGATTCAAGCGCCCCGCGAAACGCTTGATCCAGTCCGGGCCGCAGCATGCGCGCGTCTTGCCGCCGGCGACGCACGACTCGCGGAGCGCCTCGCGAGCGAGGAGGGAGAGCTCTTGCGCAAGTGGGCCGAGGGGTTCGTGGAAGCCGCGCTCCAAGGACACACTGAGCAGCGGCGTTGGATGGAGCTGATCGAGGCCGCCAAGACAGCGGGTGGGGAGGCGAGCACCGAAGCTGGCGAACAACTGCACGAGCAGGCCGAGATGCTTCCGAGCAAGGAACGGCGCAAGTTCGAGCGCGAGGGCGTGGACGTTGTGCGACGGGCCGAGCGCCGTGCGCGCACGGCTACGCTCGACCTTGGGTTGCAGCTTGTGGAGCAGTGGCTACGCGATGTCTGGTGCGTGGCCGTCGGCGCACCCGAGCTCGTGCTCTCGCTCGACCGCGGTGGGGAGCTAGCTGCCTGCGCGGCGGGTCATAAGACCGGCTCGCTGCAACGCGGCGTAGAACTCGTGAGCGACACGCGCCTGCGCCTGCCGCTGAACGTCTCCGAGGAGCTGGCGCTCGAAGCGCTCGCCTACCGCATAGCCGAACTGCCTACTTGAGAAGCGCGCCAATCGGGCCGAGACGTGGTTCGAGACCGTGGGTGTCAAAGGCCATAAAGCGTGAGAACAGGCGATTCTCGGGGCCGTGGAAGTCGGCCGAGCCTGTGCTCAACACGTCGAGCTCCTCGCAGCGGCGTGCCAACAGCTCAGTCTGCTCGCGCGTGTGGGTGACGTAGAAAGCCTCAATCCCGTCGATTCCGAGCGCACAGAAGCGATCGACCGTAGCGAGCACCTCGGCCGGGTCGGAGATGTCCCAGAAGGGGTGTGCCCAGATGGCGACTCCACCAGCAGCATGAATTGCGTCGACCGCCTCCCTCACGGTGGGCGTAACGCGCAAACAGAACGCCGGCCGCCCGTCGATCAAATAGGCCCTGATGAACGATCCGATGTCGTCGATCTGCTCTTCGCTCAATCGTTGTGCGTTGGCCGGATGGGAGAGCGCCGCTTCGGCCAGATGGGGTCGGCCGATCGGCTCGCCCGCGCTCACGCGCGCGTCGATTGCGTCAGCGTCGAGCTCGATCCCAAGCTCACGTAGCCTCTGAGCCATACGCAGAGTTCGCTGCTCGCGGTCGGCGAGAAAGCCGGCGAGCGTGGCTTTGAACGTCGGGTCGGTGTGGTCCACCAGATAGCCCAGGATGTGCAGTTCGCGTGCCGTCCCGGTCTCTCCGCCGTCGTCGATCGCGGAGATCTCGATCGCGGGGACGACTGCGACGCCATGCTGTGAGCCGGCGCTCAACGCCTCCTCCACACCAGCGAGCGTGTCGTGGTCGGTGAGCGCCAAAAGCTTCACACCAGCCTGGGCAGCCGCCGCCACGACCGCGCTCGGCTCGAGTGCTCCGTCCGAGCGGGTGGAGTGCGATTGCAGGTCGAAGAGCAATGAGGAGTTGAGACCGGCCACGTGGGAACCCTATGCGATTGGGCTCCCGCTCAGGTCTTGTGGGCGCCTACGCAGCTCGCGGGCAGCCGTCGGGGCGCTTGTCAGTGATGCGCACTCCGCCGTTGTCTGCCCGCGATTGGCATTCGTCGAAGTCAAGCTCCGATTCGACGAAAGGCGTGACCCGGTCGGCAACGATCCCACGCAGCACACGCACCGCGGCGTGATAGCGGCTGGCAGGGCCGGCCAGTACTTCGGACCGCCTCTCGCATGAGCTCAGATGTGTGTGGGCGGCATCGGCCTCTCGTGCGCGCAAAGTGGCCTCGCTCCACATAGCCTCGAGATAGGCCAGAGCTGCTCCGACCTCCTCCTCGGAGACCTCTCCGGGCGCCTCGACCTCGCGCAACACCGGGAGCACCTCACGGTGCAACCAGCACCGCTCGGCGTCGGCACGCAGCAGCAAGCGAATATCCGACGGAAGAGATGATTCAAATGACATAGACATGACTGACCGGCCGTTCTCGAGGGTTGGTGCCTGTTGATGGCTTCGGCCCGACCCTCATCCGGCTTTAGGCGGACGGCCGCACATTCCACGTTTTTCTCCGCGCCCCGAGCTTGAGAGGTGGTCGTGCTCGAACAGTCGGCCAAATGCCCGGACAGGCGGTAATGCTGGCTCGCATGCTCGCTCCTTGGCGGCGCAAACAGCCTGGCCGAGTGCGACCCTCCTAAAGATGCCGGCCGCGGCCAGCCGATGCCTGAGGTAGATGCCGACCGCACGCGGCCATACCTTGCGTCTACCCAAACGCCACGATCCGGCAGCCCGCATGCCTGGACAGCATGCGCGCGCGACGTTTCTGCGCCTCCGTCTGCGCACACTCGTGACGCTCGGCATGTTGGCTGTCCTGACAACAGTGCTCGGCCGCTCCTTCGGCTTGCACAGCCCGCTGTTCGTCGGCTCAGAGCTGGCGCTACTCGTGACGATGTTCGTCGTCTCGCGCTACGTGCTGCCGCTTGTGGATCGCCACGACAGAGGCGCCGCCGGAGAGGAGCACGTAGGTGGGCTGCTTGACGCGCTCACAGACGAAGGCTGGCACGTCATCCACGATGCGAGCTTCGGTCACGGCAACATCGACCACATTGCACTCGGCACGGCAGGCCTGTTCACGGTCGAGACCAAGAGCCGCCAAGGCCAGGTGCGCGTGCGTGCCATCCACGGTGCGATCCTGCGCCAGGCCCAAGATCAACGCGAGACACTCGAACGGATCACCGATAAGCGCGTGGAGCCGCTCGTCGTGTTCAGCCGCGCCTGGGTCGACAAGCCGCTTGCCCGCCGTCGCGGGGTGCGCATTGCGCCGTCACGCATGCTGCTCGCCTATATGCGACGGCACTCGGACACGCTGACACTTGCTCAGGTGGAGCAGGCTCATAGCCGGATAGTGGCGGCTCTCGCGGAAAACGAGCCGCAGCCCGATAGGCTTCTCGGGTGGCCACCGCCGTCGCGCAGCCGCTCGTAGGACCTTCCGAGCCGCCTACCGAGCCTCCCGCTGAGGCGCTTCCCCGCGGGCCGCGTCTGTCACCGCTTGCGTTGACGTTCGTGTGGGCGCTTGCGCCCACCTGGGTGATGGATCAATGTGCGCGCCGCTACGGCGACACCTTCACGCTCACGTTTGGACCGAGCGGGCGCAAACTGGTGATGGTGAGCGACCCCACCGCGGTCAAGGCCGTCTTCACCGCTCCACCAGAGGTGGCGCCGTCAGCCGCTGGGGCCTCCCCTATCGCCCCCGTGATGGGCCCAAGCTCGGTGATCACGCTCACCGGTTCCGAGCACATGCGCCAGCGCAAGCTGCTCCTGCCGCCGTTCCACGGCGAGCGAATGCGCGAGTACGAGGAGGTGATCGTGCAGGCCACGCAGCGCAGCATGACCGAGTGGCCGCTCGGCGAGCCGATGAAGCTGAGCCGGCGCACGCGCGCGATCACGCTCGAGGTGATCCTGCGCGCTGTATTCGGAGTCGAGGCTGAGCGCATGGGCGCGCTGCGCGATGCGATCGGGGGCCTGCTCACACCAGGTCAAACGCCGGCACTGCTGCTGGCCGCGCTGCGGCGTCCAGTCGAAGCGCGGCCCACTGGGGCGATCGGGCGCGCGCTCGATCACCTCGACGAGGTGATCTATGCCGAGATCGCGCGCCGCCGCAGGCAGGAGGACCTCGAGGAACGCACAGACATCCTCTCGCTGCTGTTGCTTGCACGCGACGAGGACGGCCAAGAGATGACCGACCATGAGCTACGCGACGAGCTTGTGACACTGCTGCTCGCGGGCCATGAGACGACCGCCACGGCCGTCGCATGGGCGGTCGAGCGCCTCATACGCCACCCTGACAAGCTCGCGCGACTGGTGGCAGAGATCGACGCGGGGACGAGCGATGAGTACATGCAGGCCGTTATCTCAGAGACGCTGCGAGTGCGGCCCGTGGTGCCGATGGTGGTGAGGATCTTGCAGGCACCGCTCGATGTGGGTGAGCGCGAGCTGCCCGCGGGCACGCGGGTGGTGCCCTCGATATACCTCACAAACCGCAATCCGAAGGTGTACGAAGCACCAAAGGAGTTCAGGCCGGAGCGCTTCCTTGACAAACCGACCGAGACGTTCTCCTGGATTCCGTTCGGCGGGGGCATACGGCGATGCATAGGAGCTTCATTTGCGACGCTCGAGATGAAGCTCATCCTGCAGACCGTGTTGAGCGAGCTTGCGCCCGAGGTGCCCGCGCGCGGCGGCCGACTGTGGCGCAAAGGCGAGTGGAACCAGAGACGCGCGATCACCCTCGTGCCAGCTGGAGGCGCCCGCGTCGTGTGGCGCCGGCGCTAGACCTGCCGAGCGACTCAGGCGGGGACCGCGCGCGCGTGGACCATTGTGCCTGTGCCGCACTTAGCCGTTGGTTCTGTGCCGCATTGAGATGTCGAGCCTGAAACGGCTGCCCTACGCGCGCGCATAGGGCAGCCCGCGCCGGATACCGCCCGGAGCGAAGGGTAGCTTTGGGACCGTGCTTCAGCAAAGCTCCACCAAGACGCATGCCGCCCCCGAGCAGCTGCTCGAGCGGTTCGGCCTACAGGCGTTCAGGCCGGGGCAGCGCGAGGCGGTGCAGGCGGCGCTCGAGGGGCGCGACAGCCTTGTGGTGATGCCCACCGGCGGGGGCAAGTCGCTCTGCTACCAACTGCCGGCGCTCGCCGGCGAGGCGCTTGTGGTCGTTGTGAGCCCGCTGATCGCGCTGATGGCCGACCAGCGCAGACGCCTGGAGCAGGCTGGGGTGAGTACGGCGATGTTGGCTTCGGGCATGGCCGAGGGCCACAACGGGCAAGCGCTCAAGGCGATCTCCTCGGGCGATGCGTCCCTGGTACTGGCAGCCCCCGAGCGCTTCGCTTCGCGCGCGTTCCGCGAGACGCTTGCTAGACGCGACGTGGGACTGTTCGTCGTCGACGAGGCCCATTGTGTGGCCGAGTGGGGCCATGACTTCCGGCCCGACTACCTGCGCCTGGGCGAGGCGATCGAGTCCCTGGGCCGCCCGGCGGTGATGGCGGCTACCGCTACCGCCACACCACGAGTCGCCGAGGAGATCGCCACGCGGCTTGGCTTGCGCGAATGGCTAGCCGTGCGCTCGGGTTTCGACCGTCCCAACATCACCTTCGATGTGGTGGGCCTCGAGGGCAAGGGCGCCATGGCACGCAAGCGCGCCGCGCTACTGCACGCGCTCGCCCCCGAGAACGCGCGACCGGCGATCGTGTACTGCGGCACTCGCAAGCACACCGCCGAGGTGACCGAACTGCTCACCGAGCAAGGATTGCGTGCGGTGAGCTACCACGCGGGCATGGCCCCGGAGGCGCGCCGGGCAAGCCAGGACGCGTTCATGGACGGGCACGCTGAGGTGGTGGTCGCGACAAATGCATTTGGGATGGGAGTGGACAAGGCAGACGTGCGCACGGTTGTGCACTGGGCGGTGCCTACCAGCCTCGAGGCCTACTACCAAGAGGCGGGCCGCGGCGGACGGGATGGACGTCCCGGGCGAGCGGTGTTGCTCGCCTCCAGGATGGACCTGGGCCGCCTGATCAGATTCATAAGGGAGCGCGAGACAAGCGTCGAGGAGGTCAAGCGATATGTGGCGAGGCTGCGCAATCGCGCGGAGGAAGGGGTCACCGCGATCGGACACGAAGAGCTCGACACCCTCAGGGGAGCACCCTTTGGGGCGCAAGCAGGCGAGCGCGAAAGGGTGCTGCTGTCGATCGCCGAGCGGGCAGGTGCCGTGGAACTCAGGCCTGGCGGGCCCGAAGGACTGCTTGTGAGGCTGACAGGCCAAGGCAGCCCGAGAAAGGCACATGAAGCGATCAAGGCCGCAAGAGACCGTAGCTGGGCCTCGTATAGGTCCATCGAGCAGTTCATCTCCAGCGGCCAAACATGCCGCAGGCGCCAGATCCTCGACCACTTCGGCGACGACGAGCCATGTGCCCCCGAAGTCCGGTGCTGCGACGTGTGCGAGCCCGATGCCGATCTCGTGAAGGCATCGCTGATGACTGTCCCGAGCGGCAAAGCGCGGAGCAAGCGCGCGAGGGCATCTACAAACGGGGCGAGCGGCCGAAGAGCTGGAGATCATGGCTCAACGACCGGCACGACCGTGTCTGCCGAGGATCTGCTCGACCCGGTCGACGAGCACCAGTTCGAGAAGCTCAAGGCATGGCGAATGGAGCGCAGTGAAGGCAAGCCCGCTTATACAGTGGCGGCCAACACAGCGCTCGAAGGAGTCCTGCGTGCGAGACCAAAGAGCCTCAACGAGCTGGTCGAAGTCAAGGGCATCGGTCCAACGTTCCGCGAGCGTCACGGCGAGTCCTTGTTGGAGGCACTCGCGGAGCTATAGGGAGCACGCCAGCCGAGTCCACGCCGTCCCGCATGTTAGGCATAGCCAATGGTCCCGTGCGATGGTCCCCGGCCCTACTATGGCCGCTCGGCGTCGATAGCATCCACAGTCTGCGCCGACGTAGCTCAGCTGGTAGAGCACTTCACTCGTAATGAAGGGCGCGGGATGGGTTTCGTAGGTTTTATGGCTTGTAGAGCCGGATTGCGTCTGATTTCTGCGCTACTTGTGTTCCATGGATGTTCCATCGACGGATCACATCAAGCGAACGTCCGCGGTGAGCGTCCACCCTCACAAGACCGCTGACGGAACGCGCCACCAAGTGCGCAGGCACGAGGGCAAGCGGCCGCGCGGACGGGCTCTTGCTCGGCTGTGCTCACGCGTCGGCGGCGTCAGCATGCGCCCGTGCGGCTGCGAGGACTGGCGCCAGAAGTTTGCGCGTTCGGCGCTCGACGTCCCCAAAATATGGAACGTCGACGGTCAGGTATTCGCCGAGCTCGTCATCCCAGAGCCGCTTGTACGACTCCAAGCGACGGCCGAATGTCGTTGACCACTCGCGGGGCGACGTTCGTTGCCGGCCACGCATGACGTCGTGCGCCGCCTTGCGTAGGTAAAGCTCCCATGCCTCCAAAGCATCAACGTGGTTTCCGTCGAGTAGCTCGTGCATGTCAAACAGATCGCGGCACTGCTGTCGCTCAGCGATGCACCGCAGCTTCTCCGCTGCAACCTCATCGAGCGCGTAACCCTCGATGCCAGCATCCTCCGGAATGTCCGGCCACCTGTGCTCGATCGACAGCCGGCTATGCGTCTCGACCAGCTCCTCATCGGAGATGTCGAGCTTGATGGTCCGAGGCTTCGAGCCAAGCGGGCCAACATACGAGACCACGGCAGGACCACCATCTGCCGACGACACCTCCAGCACTGGGAACTCCACGCGACGCTGACACGCCTCGGCAGCTTGTGCAACCGCAGCAACCGCCTCTGCAATCGAAAGGCTATCCACAGCCGAGAAGTCAAGATCCGCGGAGTATCGGTAGTCGGCGAAGTAGCACAGCCGAAGCAGCGTTCCGCCCTTGAAGACGAGCCGACTATCGCCGCTCGCGCCGATGTCCGCGCAGAGATGTTCCAAGACGTAGTCACGCTCGATGGTTGCCGCCGGCAGACGCTCGTCGTTAGCACGCTTAGTGATGGCTCCCTTGGCGATCACGCGGATACCACCGCTTCAAGCTCAGACGCGGGATACGGCCAAGCAACACCCCAGGTGCTGTCCACCCAGCCTTGATCGCCGCGAGCCGCGCGGTCAAGCTCGATCAACGACGTCCAGGGCCAAGGCTCCAGCGTTGCCCCGACCGGCAACGCAAGCGTCGTGGCAAGCGACCCGATCCGCCGATACGCCGCGCCCGCAGAGAGCTCACGAGTGAGCTCTCTGATTTCTGGCACCCGATTCGCCGCCGCGAGTGCTTCGGCAAGTCGCGACATTCCACCCGCCAGACGCGGTCGCGACGCCACGTCAAGCAGCGCCCGATCCACAGTTGCCACCCGCGAAGGGCCCAGCGGTTCGGTGCCAATGAGCACCGTGTCCGCTCGCTCCCGCACAACCCGGAACGGCCGGCCCTTTAGGGATCGCTCGCGCGGCCGAAACGGACTTGCAACTTGGATTGCACGAACCGGCCGCACCAGCAAGCCATGCTGGTCCAGCGCCGTCAAGAACCCGATTCGGTGCGGATGGCCAGAGAAGACAGCGGCGACCGCTGAACCGAGATCGTCCCACACCGCCGTAGTGCCCAGAGCCCCAATCTGCCGCGCGGCGTATCGACCCCGCGCGACCCGGTCGACGAGCCCGGTGTCGGCCAACCGCCTAAGCAAATTGGAAGTCGCCTGAGGCGAAAGGTGCATGACATCCTGGACGTCTGCGGCCGTAAAGGCCGTCCGCCCTTCGCCGACGAGCCGGTCTAGGAGGTCCAATCCACGTAGACTTGCCATAGTCGTCTCCAGTTCACGTTATGCGTGTATCGGCGACAATTATAACAAGGATTAGTTGCCGCTGACGGCGTTTATACACGAAGAACGTGAACTATCGCCACCAATGACAAGAACGCCAGGCCCAACGCCTTCGCGGGCGGGACGAGCAGCAGCCTCTAGAGGAGCGCGTCGATCTCCTGCGCTGTCCCCGTTAGCTGGGCCTGGTCGAGCCCACCGGAGCTGTCGTCCTCGGTCGTAAACAGGTTCTCGCCAACGACAAAACCGTTGGTCGCATACCACTCCAGCTTCCATTCCCAGGACTTGCGATAGCTCTCCTTGCCAAGCATCCCGAGGTGCTCCCAAATAATGGGATCTCCACCAGCGTCGATGAATGTGAAGTCAGGACGGAGACGACCCCCCGTCGCCACGCCATCGAGCTGGCGCTCGTAGTAGCACCGGTCCCACATGCCCAGACGCTGCAGTTCGATTGCGATCGCAAGCTCTGACTTGCTCCGCACCATCCGCCCATCGGCGAGGCGATGGATCAGATGCTCCGCGTACGGCGCCGTGTCCGCATCCTCGCGAACAACCGAGCGAAACAAGTTGGTGTTCCGGCGAGCCGTCTCCGATCTCTCCGGCAGCGTCAAGTCGTACAGTCCCGAGACGTCGTCTCCTTCAACGAGCAGAACTAGCTTCTGCTTCGCTCGCGTCAGGCCCGTGTAGAGCAACTCGCGAGAGAGCAAACGAGTCTGCGGCAGCACAAAGAACACGACGCCAAAGTCGCTGCCCTGCGCCTTGTGCACGGTCAGCGCGTACGCGAGTTCAAGCGGGCCCCCATCCTCACCGAAGCTGCTGCCCCTATAGCCAAAGGTCAAACCGGGCCGCCCAGCAAACACCACGTCGAACCAGCCGCCGTTTTGCTTGAGACGCGACACCGTGCCAATCTCCCCGTTCGCCAGGTACTCCTCCTGCGTCCCGCCTTTCGGACTCCAGCCGCTTCGCTTTTGGTTGCGTAGCTGAATCACCTTGTCCTTCGGCCCGATTTCTTCATCGCCCATTGTTGGCGCCCAGCCTTTACGCGGACGAAATGCGCGCTGCAGCCATCGGTTGAGGTCGTGCACACCGTGGGCGTGCATACGCACCGGGGACAGGATCTGGAAGTTCTCCGCGCCGTCGGGGTCCTCGTACGGAATCCATCCCTTCTCATCGAAACCGAGCACTCGGTCAAAGCCTGCAATGTCGGACGCGGACTCCAGCCCGAGCTGCTCCTGCAGCTGCTCCTCAATTTTTCTGCGCAGCTCCTCGGGCGTCTTCCAAGTGACGATCTCAAGATCATTGAAGGCTTGGTGCAGCTCCAGGTCGCTGAGCACGCGGTCCGCATCCTTCGGCTGGGGCTCGTTGGTGAACCACGCGGCCAGTCTCAGCGCGTCCGAGTCACCGCCGCCGCGGGCCGTCCGTACCTCGACCGTCAGGCGCGAGAGCACACGCGCAGCCGCGCACTCCGCGTCACTCGCCGGCTCGTCGAGAACACCGACCAGATCAGCAAACGGACGACCGACACCAATCGGCGGAAGCTGGTTTGGATCTCCCACCAAGATAAGCCGCTCGACGTGACCGAGGTCCAACGCACGCAACACGGCGTACAAATCGTCCATCGTCAGCATCGAGCACTCGTCGATGACAACCGTCTTCTCCTTGCGGTGCGTCTCCGTACCAGAGAAGAGAACACGCTGACGAGCGCCGTCGTACCGATTCAGTCGGTACAGGAACTGCGCGATCGTGCTCGCTTCGTGCCCGGTCGCGCGCTGCAACCGCACGCGCGCCTTTCCGGTCGGCGCGAGCAGCAGAACCCCGTCGTCAGCGATTGCGCGAGCGCGCACCAGAGCACCAAGCACCGACGTCTTCCCGGTGCCGGCCCGCCCGACCAGCACTCCCAGCCGGTGCGTCGTGATCCGCTCCAGCGCTCCCTTCTGCTCCTCAAGCGCATCCACGTGGCGCGGGTTCGCCAAGTCCACGTCCGCACCCGTGTTGCGGATTGCCTCGACGAGAAGCGCAGGCCAGTCTTCCCCAGCGGAAGGGAGGTCTTTCTCAGCACGCTTCAACAGAGTGCGCGCAAGACGCAACTCCGTGTCCTCGTGCACGGTTAGCTGAAGCGACGAGAGCGGCTGCGGCTCGTCCTCCTCGGTAGTCGGAACCTCGACTTGGAGCTGCTTGACCATCGGCGCCAAGAACTCCGCATTTCCAGCGAACCAAGCCAGCGGAACGACACACGGCCTGGCAAGGTCGAGCCGCTCCAAGCGCGTGATGACCTCGACTGCGCTCAACAAACTGTCGCCTTCTTCCGCCGCACGGCGCAGAACCCCCACTACTGCACCGCGCACTCGCCGTTCGTCGCCGGCCGACTCGACCCGCGACTGCTCCGGCACAGGACATTTCGCGGCGATGGTCGCGTTGGGAAACAGACCGCGATCGACCACGCCAACCGAAACGGCCGGGTCGAAAACCGTGCCGAGGTCACACTCCGCGATCCGATACGGGTTCTCCAGGATCTCGCGATCGCTCAGCTTCTCGGTCGTCGCCGCGCCACGTTTGGCGCCGTCGAACCAGCGCTTCGCCTGCTCAGGCGCCAAGGCGAAACGCGAGAGCAGTTCGATAAGCGCGCGTTGCTCTTCGGTCAGCTTCGCCCACGTTGCCCGCACAGCCTGAATGTCTGGCGCATACGCCTTTTGAGGAGGATCGAGCTCTCCGCCAAGCATCGCCCCGACCATGGGCCACGGGTCCACGTCCGACGCGACGTGACCACCCGCGACAAGCTCGAGCGCCAAAGCGGTCCCGAGTCGCATACCGAGCGCCTCCAGCGCACTTCCCAGGCCCGGGAACGCCCCGCGGTCCTTCCATGTTCGAGCGATCTGCTCATTCAGCCAGTCCTCGCGCAGCGCCCACGGACCGTCCGCGATGCCATGCGCCTGAATGCGCTTCACAGAGTCAAGACAACGCACCAACGTCGACAGCGCTACGTCGGCAGAAGCGTGCTCAGAGAAGTAGGAGAACGTGCGCGTATGGCCCGGCTCTGGCACCACCGTGATCTCTCGCAGGAGCCCAGCTCGCCGCTCGTCCTCCTCAGGGTCCCCCGTCGGCGCAAGGTAGGCATGGTAAGGGAGCAGGAACCCGTCCGCCTTATCGGGTCGGATCGAGTGATGAACCAGGCGGTCCCACATCGGGTAGGCGGCTTTGCTGCCCTCAGTGTTGTATTCGAGCATCGAGCCGACTTTCGTAAGCCGACCGACTCCCACGACCAAACGATTGATGGAATCGCTGATCGGCTGGCCCTCCTTCGTGTAGAAGAAGACCAGCGACTCGCTCGGTGTCAACGCGTCAAAGAAGGTCTTCAGCAGGGCCTCCTGGCGCTGCCGACCGAACACCCACGGAGTATTGAATGGAGGCTCCCGATCCTCGGGAAGCCGATCCGGCAGACCCTCGGCGATCTCCTCCTGACCACGCCGAGTCATCCACGCAAACGGGACCGAGAAGGTCGAATACGGCGGCACCTTGACCGGAGTCGGGCGCAGATGTCCGTGCGAGTCTTGGGTCCTGTTTCCTTCCTGGTACGGGTGCTTTAGGACCCGCGTCCACTCTCGCGCACTCATGAACCCGCCAGTCTCCTGCTGGCAGGGTGGATGCTCCGTCGCGCTCAGATCGGCCCAATGGCGCCCCGCGACCCGCTCCTCGTCCGCGTCGTTGCGATCCTCGCGAACCCGCTTTAGCGCAAGACAGAAGCCATTCTCGGATGGGTGGTCGCAGACCGTCCCATCCCAGGCACGGTCATGCCAGGCAACCCGCACTGTCAGATGCTGCACGCCGTCTCCTCAGGCTCGTGATCCTGACGTGCATTGTGCACGGAGGGCGAGGCGCGCGGCCCGCGGTCACGAGGCTGTCGCACTGACGAGGTCTGACGGCGATACGATGACCCAGCTACGCAGCGTGCTTTCGAGTCCTCGTCCTCGCCGGAATGTTCCATTAGAAGTTCCACCGTCGCTGAGCGAGTTCAGGTCAGAGTTGGCATAAAGCGTGCTGTAGAGCCAAAATGCCGACGTAGCTCAGCTGGTAGAGCACTTCACTCGTAATGAAGGGGTCCGGGGTTCGAGTCCCCGCGTCGGCTCTAGAAACCCAGCAAATGGCGCGCACCGCGAGAAAGGAACCGTCGATGTCCTCACAGAGCACGCCCTCCGGCCAGGAGAACCGCCGTGTGGCCTTCATTCAGTCCTCTTGGCACGAGAGCCTCATCGAGCGCTGCCGTAGCTCCTTCATGCATGAGCTCTCCGAGCTGGGGATTCCAGAACAGCGAGTAGACGTGTTTCGCGTGCCGGGCGCGTTCGAGATCCCGCTGCTTGCCAAGCGCGCAATGAGAAGCAGGCACTACGACGCCGTGGTGGCCGCTGCCCTCGTCATCGACGGTGGCATCTACCGTCACGAGTTCGTCGCGGAGACTGTGCTGGACGCATTGATGCGCGCGCAGATGGAAAGCGACGTGCCATTGATCTCCTCAGTGCTCACGCCACACCACTTCCACGAGCATGAGACACACGTTGATTTCTTCGGCGACCACCTATCCCAGAAGGGCGCAGAGGCCGCGCGTGCCTGTGTCGGCACACTCGCGGCACTCGACCAACTAGCGGCAACGGTCGTCGCCTAGCTGGATTTCAAGGCGCAGGCACAAGCCTTAGCGTTCCGCCCGCATCGCGTGCAGGGCGACACTTCGGGGCCGGCCATTTTGGATCGGCCGACGCCGGCCAGACGGGCCCCAAACTGGGATCATGCGCCTGTGCATGCGACACGTCAGCTAAGCATCAAGGAGTACGAGCAAGAGCTGCTGCGCTTGCAGACCGAGCTCGTTTACATGCAGGAGTGGATCGTCGCGCAGGGACAGCGTTTGGTGGTGGTATTCGAGGGACGAGACACCGCGGGCAAGGATGGCGTCATCAAGCGCATCAACCAGTTTCTCAACCCGCGCACGTGTCGCGTCGTAGCGGTCCCCACTCCCGGCGAGCGAGAGCGCACGCAATGGTACTTCCAGCGCTACGTCACGCATCTACCCGCGGCCGGGGAGATCGCGTTGTTCGATCGCAGCTGGTACAACCGCGCCGGTGTTGAGCACGTGATGGGCTTCTGCACCAAGGCCGAGTACGAAGAGTTCCTGCGCTTTTGCCCACTTTTCGAGCAGGCTTTGCAGAACGACGGGATCATGCTCGTCAAGTACTGGCTGTCTGTCAGCGACGACGAGCAGGAGCGTCGCTTCAAGAAGCGGCTCTCAGATCCACGCAAGCGCTGGAAGTTCAGCCCGATCGATCTGCAAGCCAGGGCTCGCTGGGTGGACTACGCCGAAGCCAAGGACCGCATGTTTGCCTACACCGATACCGACGCCAGTCCTTGGCACGTGGTCGAGGCCGACGACAAGCGCACCGCACGTCTGAACCTGATCAGCCACCTACTCTCCGTCATTCCTTACGAGCACTCCGATAAGGAAAAGCGCGTAAAGCTGCCAAAGCGCCAGGAGCGCGAGTACGTGCGTCCACCCAAGAGGACCGAGCGCCTCGTGCCGGCGCGCTACACGGTTGACAGCTGAGCCAGGCCTATCATCGTCCGCCCTCTCCGCTTCCCTGTCAGCCACGCCAGAGGGGAACGCCTCACCGGGTTCGACGTCCTCGCATAGCCGAACTAACGCGCAAATACCCGGCGATCATTAGACAGGCGTGGGTTCAGTGTTGTGTGCCGAGACTCCAGCCGCGGCATACGCGTCGAGCGCATCAAGTGTCTCAGCGCCGAGCAGTGCTTGCGCAAGGCTCTCCAGCTGCCCACGATGCTCTGTGAGTAGCTGCGTGACCTCTCGGTGGGCGACATCGACTAGTTGCCTGACCTCCTCATCGAGGAGTCGCTGCGTGGACTCTGACGTGGCGCTCACCCCCGGCAGCAACGGTCCCTCGCCGTCACCGGGGAGCACGGCAATTGGACCGATTGCCTCGCTCATACCCCAACGGCCAACCATCTGGCGGGCGATGAGGGTGAGCTGCTGGATGTCAGACTCCGCGCCCGTGGTGATCGTGCCGTAGACGATCTCCTCCGCCACGCGTCCGCCAAGAGCCACACGGATCTTGGTCTGTAGATCGCTGATCGAGTAGGACACGCGATCGCTGTCGGGCGTGGAAAGCGTTACGCCGAGAGCCATCCCGCGTGGGATGATCGAGACCTTGCGTACCGGGTCTGCACCCGGGGTGAGCATCCCCACAAGCGCGTGACCGGACTCGTGGTAGGCGGTGCGCTCACGGTCGGCGGGCGAGAGCAGAATGCCGCGAGGGGAGCCGAGCATGAGCTTCTCAAGTGAATCAGTGAAGTCGCTCATTTGCACCTTCTCGTGCCCACGCCGCGCAGCGAGCAAGGCGGCCTCGTTGGCGAGGTTCGCAAGATCGGCACCGACCATTCCGGGAGTGCTCGCCGCCAGCGCATCGAGCTCCACGCCCTCGGCGAGGGGGATCGAGCGAGTGTGCACTTCGAGGATTTCGCGTCTGCCTGTACGGTCGGGGGCTTGCACCGTGACACGGCGATCGAAGCGTCCGGCTCGCAGCAGGGCCGAGTCCAGGACGTCGGGGCGGTTGGTGGCGGCCAGCACGACAACCGCCTCGGAGCTCTCGAAGCCGTCGAGTTCAGTCAGGATCTGATCGAGCGTTTGCTCGCGCTCATCATTAGCCCCCGTGACAGACACCGATCCTTGGCGCGATCGTCCGATCGCGTCGAGCTCGTCGATGAAGATGATCGCCGGGGCGGCCTCCTTGGCCTTGGCGAACAGGTCGCGCACCCGTGAGGCGCCGACCCCGACTATCGCCTCGATGAACTCCGATGCCGAGATCGAGAAGAAGGCCGCGTGCGCCTCGCCAGCCACCGCGCGGGCGAGCAGTGTCTTGCCGGTGCCGGGCGCGCCGGACAGCAGCACGCCGTGAGGCATGCGCCCGCCCAAGCGCCCATAGCGCTGAGGGTTACGCAAGAAATCGACGATCTCTGAAAGCTCTGCCTTGGCCTCCTCGATACCCGCGACATCCTTGAAGGTGATCCTGATCGTCGCCGGATCCACTCGCCGAGCCTGGGAACGCCCAAAATTGCCGAGCGCTCCCATCGCCCCACCGGCCTTCGCGGCTCGCCGCGCGATCAACACAAACAAGCCGACGATCAGCAGTGTGGGGCCGAAACCGAGTAGCAACTCGGAGAGCAGAGAGGTGGTTTTGGTGGTCGACTTAGCGTTGACTTCCACTCCCTTTTCCTGAAGCAGAGCGGCGAGTTGGCTGCCGTTCCAGAAACTGGGCACCTCCGTCGCGAAGAGCGTGGTTGGCGTGGCTTTCTTATTCGTGGCCTGGTATCGCTGCTTGCTCTTAAAGGTGCCTTCGATCGTGTCGCCCTTGGAGGAGATCGACTTCACCTGGCCTGCCTTCACATGTTCGAGAAAGTAAGGATTGAACGAGACGGTGACCCGCCGTTCGCCCGACGCTGGCGTGAACAGAAGGACCGAAATCCAGTTGAGGGCGATCAATGCGAGCACAAACCACCAGAAGCTCGGTCGGCGATGCGCAGGAGGACCCTTCGGCGCCTGCTCGGGCATGCCACGCCCGTCCGGCGCTGGGGCGACGTGCCAGCCCCCCTCATCGCGCGGCATCGGCGGATGGGTACTCCTCTTGCCCACGCTCACACGCTCGGGCTCCCCTGGCGTTTGATCGGGCACTGCCCCCCATGCTACGCGCCCCAAGCGTGAGACACGCTCAGAGACGTCCTCGCCTTTCAAGCCTCCACGCACCCCAGCGCCCGTGGAGGGCCCTCAACCGGAAGATGGCGCCACCGCGGGCGAACTACCGCTTAGGACAGGGCACCGTCGGGCTGACCGTCACCGTTTCCCCGCTCAGGAACGTGATTTCGACCTTGCCTTTGAAGCCACCCTTGGGGCACGTCTTGGGCACGGTGCCGTAGGAGATCAGCTTTTTGCCCTTCTTCATGGCGGCGCCAACCTTGCCCTTGATGGACAGGACCGACGCGTAGGGGGCACCAGGGACCGTTTCCACCAGCGGCACTGGCACCGTCAGCTTCGGACCGAATGGCGGCGGGGCCGTGGTGAAGCTGCCGGTAGCCAACACTTCAAGCTCGGCGGGCGAAGTGCCTTCGGTATAGAAAGCGATTCCGCCACCGGGCGCAAAGAAAGCCTGAATCGTGGCTTTCTCGTTCACCCGCGTTCCGCCAAAGCTCACCACTCCAAGCGCTTCGCCGATGGGGCCCGCTGCCGAGCCCTTCGGGCACTTCTGCACTTCATGACTTTCGAGGATCGGAGTGGGGCACACCGGGAAGCCTTGGGGATGCAGCTTCACGTTCGCCGGAAGCTCGACCACGACCTCGGTCACCGGAGATGGGTAGCCGCCATATTCGGTCCCGCTGATGTTCAACGTCGCTTCGAGTGCTGCACCGGCGCCAAGGATGTTGCCCGTGCCGGGATAGGTCGGGCTATGGGGTGAGCTCGGGTCGATCGGGATCGGCACGATCTTCGCTTTGACCGTCACTGCCGGCGCAGCCAGCGAAGCCGCTGGAAGGGCCAACGCGAGCAGGCATGCTCCCAACAGCATGGACATAACACGCTTGCTGCCGACACGGCTTGTGTGGGAGCGACCTGCAGACCACCCCAGCCCCACTGAGCCACGGCCCGACAAGCGTTTCCCGACGTACTCTCCAAATGCGCGCATCGCAAGCTCTCCCCAGTTGTGCGTTTCCCCTACGGGAAGCATAGTCCCGGAGTTCAAACCCGGCGCAATCGCCTTCGGAGCGGAGCTTCACGGAACCGGCAGCGGTCGCAACTCCTCGCTTGAAGGCACTGCCTTGCGCTCGAGGCGCCCATCACCGTCCACCACGTAGGCGCCCATACTGAGGAGCGGTGGGGAATACACGTGCAAGCTCACCGCCGGCGTGGTGCCCGCGTGACGTACACGATGAATATCCGAGGCCGAGAAGCTGAAGCTCTCACCTGCTCTCACGAGCTCATTCGTGGGGGGACCATCGAGCGTGAGACGCTCCTCGCGCACGCACCCGCTCACAACCGCCACCGCTCCGCAAGAGATGTCATGGTCGTGAAAGCCAGTGTCGTGATCCTCCATCCAGCAGATCAGCCACGCCGTGAGGTGGTCATCGCTGAACAGCTCCTCATACACACGCTGGGTACGGTCATGCTTGACGAGCCCGATCCACAGCTCGGGATGCTCGGCCAGATCGCGCACCAACGCCTCGAGCTCCTCGCCGCACAGGTTGCGACCTCCAGGACGAGCTATATCGGCGAAGGCCGCGCTCAACTGACGGCCCTCGCGAGCACGGCGATCCTGGTGGGACGCGGAGGGACATCGTTTGCCTTCGAGGGCTTCACTGAAAGTGCTCGCTCCCTCACCGAGGGCTCCGTCACGAGGGCTCGCCCTGCGTTGTGCGCAAGACGCTCCCTATCAAGTGCCAAGCCCTGCTCACCGGGCCTCCCAACAGCATCCTGCTCGCGCGGATCAACTACGGGCCGGTCCGACCCGTAGACGAGCTGGGCGGAGCCCACCACCTGCTCCATCAGGCCGACCGCGTGCGAGCCATAGGAGGAGGTGTCGTAGTAGGCCAAAGGGTCGGGCGTGGGCGTCGCGGGCCCGCCGCGCGAGCGCAACCGCTCGAACTGCAGGGGGGCAAGCCCCGCAAGCATCGAGAAGATCACACGCAACTCGGGGAACAGCCTGCGGGCAGTGCTCGCCCACACCAACCAAGCCGCCTGCATCTCGGCCACATAGCGCGTGAGCGCCGGCCACCACAGCGGATCTGCGAGCGGCGCTTCGCGCACCGGCAACCGCGCAGCCGGACCCGGGTGGATGAACAATGGCGCCCCATGGCTCTGTATGCGTGCCAGCACCGGAGCCATACGCGCGAGCATGTCCACACTGTCGAGCGCTCCCGCCGGCAACGAGATACCCAGGCATCCGCGCTCCAATGCCCGATCGACATCGCAGGGGTCAAGGTCGTCGAGCGCTACCGCTCCCCACACATCGAATGGATGGCCGAGCGAAAGGGCGCCGTCAAGGTACGCATCGATGAGCTGCGTGGCCTGCTTGCGTGGCAATGACTCAATGCCCAGAGGGCTTGACAAGCACACCAGAGCGCGGTCGAGCCCATCTTTCCCAAC
The DNA here is from genome assembly GCA_963731565.1 of uncultured Solirubrobacterales bacterium. Classification (GTDB taxonomy): domain Bacteria; phylum Actinomycetota; class Thermoleophilia; order Solirubrobacterales; family Solirubrobacteraceae; genus Palsa-744. The sequence goes on along the minus strand of CAVSWG010000001.1, from coordinate 1,168,151 downwards.
AAGCTCAGCCCGGCGCTCCGGCGCTTCCCCCTCGAGGTCGATCACATAGGGGCGCTCGCCGGCCCCGAACAGCACGGTAAGGCCGTGCTCATCGCGCACAAACGGCAGCTCTGCTCGCCGCGAGAGCGCCTCCACGAGAGGCTCGGTCCAGACGTGTTGGTGAATGTCGGTCTTCATGGCTAATCTCCAGATTCTCGATCAATTTTATGAAGATTAGCAGATCACTTGGTTGAATCAAGTCTCTCCAGAGACCGCCAGCTATACGCACCTCCGCCCAGCGAGCCGATCCGTGGGCCTCAGCCAATACCGTTACGCACACGGTGTTGCCACCCCTCCCGGGTGACCACCGTCCTCGCATGACCTCCTCCACCCTTCCCACCCAGTTCATCACGGTGCTCGGCTTGCGCACCCGTCATCTTGTAAGCGGGAGCGGGCCGCCTGTGCTCGTCCTGCACGGCTGGGGCGCCTCAATCGAGGCCGTCTACCCGATCGTGACCGGCCTCGCCCCTCTTGCCACCGTCCATACACTCGACCTGCCGGGCTTCGGTGAGAGCCAGATCCCCCCGCACCCGTGGGGCGTTGAGGACTACCAGGCGTTCGTCGCGGCCTTCATGGACGAGCTCGCGATCGAGGCTCCCACGATCGTGGGGCACTCCAACGGCGGGCGCATCGCGATCCGCATGGCCGCCACCGAACCGGCCCGCGCCTCGCGGCTCGTGCTAGTGGACTCCGCTGGCATCCGCCCCAAGCGCACCTTGCGCTACTACCGCCGCGTGGGCATGGCAAAGATTGGCAAGTACGCCGCCCGCTTTCTCGGATCACCCGGCGAGCGGCTGCGCGCCCGGCTCGTGGGACGCGCCGGATCCGCCGACTATCTTGCGGCCGGTGAGATGAGGCCAACGCTCGTAAAGCTCGTCAACTCCGACCTTCGCCCCTTCATGCCGGCCATCGGGGTGCCCACGCTGCTCGTGTGGGGATCCCAGGACACCGACACTCCGCTCTCGGCGGCCGGCGAGATGGAGCGCCTGATTCCCGACGCTGGCCTGGTTGTGCTCGAGGGTGCCGGCCACTTCAGCTACCTCGATCAACCCGCCCGCTTTGCACGCATCGTCTCGCACTTCCTCGCCCCGCCCCCCCCTGACAGTGAGAGTGGACCCGGAGACGGGGATGACTCTTCCGAGAGGGGCCCTACGCGTGCGCACGAGGTAGGCGACTCGAAAGACAACCCACCCGGCGAGTCAACAGGCCCCGCATGAGTGCATTTGAAGCTGCAGCGGCCGTATTGGCGCTCATAGCGCTCACTGCTCGTCTCACCGGTCGCCAACACCGCCTGCTCCACCTCCTTCAGCTCGAGCACTACGAGGGCGCCCGGCTAATGCTGTGGCTGCGCAGGCGCGGCGAGCAGATCGCCCCGCGTGAGCTAATCGCAACCGCACTGCTCTACGCGGCAGCTGTGGCTGCCTCCTCCGCGGACTCCGGCTGGCTGTGTGGAGCGCTGCTCTTGGCAAGCTGCCCGCTAGCGGCGCTCGGCCTGGCTGACTGGCGCCGCGAGGCGGTCAAGCCGCTCGTGCTCACCGGACGTGCCAAGCGCCTGCTCGCAGTCGCCCTGCTCCCTCCGGGGCTGCTCGTGCTGGGAGCGATCGTGGTCGCCGCGGCTGGCCTCACCACCACGGCGCTCACCATCTTGCTCGCACTCGGCTTGCTCCTGCTTGCCGGCGCACCCTGGACCTTGCTCGCAGCCAATCGCACGCTCGGACCGGTACAAAGCGCAATCAACCGACGCTACGAGCAACGCGCGCGGCGCTCCTTGCGCGATTGGGATCCCCTCGTGGTCGGGATCACCGGCAGCTATGGCAAGACAACCACCAAGTTCTGCGTGGGCGCCGTACTCGAAGCCGACCGGCCAACGCTCGTTACCCCCGAGTCCTACAACAGCTTCCTCGGGGTCATCCGCACGATCAACGAGTACTTGCGCTCCACTCATCGCGCGTTCGTAGTGGAGATGGGCATGTTCCGGCGCGGCGACATCACCGAGCTATGCGAGCTCGTGCACCCAACCATCGGTGTGATCACCGCCATCGGCCCCATGCACCTGGAGAGGCTCGGCTCAATCGAGGCAATCGCGGCAGCCAAGGGGGAGCTCTTGGACGCCCTTCCACCCGAGGGTCACTTCATCACCAACGCCGAAGACCCCCGCTGCTTGGAGTTGGCAGAGCGAGCGGATGTCCCCGTGACGCTGTTCGGGATCGAAGACAGCCCAGCAAGACAAGCCCCCCTCGCGGCAGCACCACATGCGCCCGACACCCCAAGACAAACCCCTCTCGCGGCAGCGCCACATGCACTCGGCACGCCACAACGCACGCCCATCCCCTCCCCCAACAACAAGCCCTCCGTGCAGGTAATCGCGCGTGACGTGCAGCTCGCCGAGGGACGCACCACGTTCAAGCTCAAGCTCGACGGACCCCACAGCCCGGAGGTCGAGGTCTCGGCCGGGCTGCTCGGGCGCCACAACGTCGCCAATCTGCTCGCCGCCGCCGCAGTGGGTCGCGTGCTCGGCATCCCCGCGCCCCGCATCGCCGAGGGACTCGCCCGTGTGCAGGCACCAGCGCACAGGCTGCAGCCGATCCACAACCGCCGCGCCGGGGTGGTCGTGATCGACGACGCCTACAACTCCAACCCCGATGGCGCTGCCGCCGCGCTCGAGGTCCTGCGCGAGCATCCCGCCACGCGGCGCCTGCTCGTCACGCCTGGCATGGTTGAGCTAGGGGATCTCGAGCAGGAGCTCAACCGCCGCTTCGGCGAACAGGCTGGCCAGGTGTGCGACCTCGCGATCCTCGTCGGCCCTCTCCGCACGGCGCCGATCCGCGAGGGGCTCGCCTCCTCCGGCCTTGACCCAGACAGCATCCACGTCGTGCGTGACATCGCTGAGGCCACCGCCTTGCTCGGGCACCTCACGCGCGCGGGCGACGTCGTCTTGTTCGAGAACGACCTGCCCGACACCTACGCCGAACCAGAGAGTCCCGCGCTCTCCCACTAGGCTACGGCCCGTATGCCACCAAGCGGACTCAGGGTAGGCGTCGCCTTTGGCGGGCGCTCCGTAGAGCACGACGTCTCGATCATCACCGGGCTGCAGGCCTTGAGTGTGCTCGAGGAGCGCCATGCCCCGATCCCGATCTACATCGCCCGCAGTGGACGCTGGTACACCGGCGAGGCCTTGCGCGAGCTGTCCGTCTACCAGCAGGACGGAGGCGATCCCCAAGCCGAGGAGATCAACTTCGACTTGCACAACGGTCGCCTCTTGCGAGCCGGCGGCGCTGGATCCTTGCTTCGCTCGCGCCGCTCGGGTGGGCGGGGCAACCAATCAATCGAGCTCGATGCCGTCGTCCTCGCCACGCATGGCACCCAAGGCGAGGACGGCTGCCTGCAGGGCGCCTTGGAGCTGGCCCAGCTTCCCTACGTCGGACCGCCCGTCGGGGCCGCCGCCGCCGCGATGGACAAGCTCACGACCAAGGCCTTGCTTGCCCAGGCTGGCCTGCCCGCGCTCGCTTGCTTGGCTCTGCGTCGCGAGGAGTGGGACTTGGACAAAAATGGGTGCCTCGCGCGCGCGTGCGAGGCATTCGATTTCCCGGTCTACCTCAAGCCCGCCTCGCTCGGCTCGAGTGTGGGAGTCAGCCGCTGCTCGAGCGAGGCCGAGCTCGCCGGTGCACTCGAGCTTGGCTTTGAGCTCGACCGTACTTGCCTGCTCGAACCGTCCGTCGAGGGAGGCATCGAGGTCAACTGCTCTGTAATCGGTCGTCCCGGCGTCGAGCCGCGTGCCTCCGTCTGCGAGCAGCCCATCGCGGCCGAGGACTTCCTCTCCTTCGAGGACAAGTACTTGAGTGGAGCCAAGAGCTCGGGCATGAAGGGAGCCCAGCGCTTGATCCCTGCCCCACTCCCTGACGCGCTCACCGCCCAGGTCCAAGACCTCGCCAAGCGTGCCTTCACGGCCTTCGGGTGCGCCGGCGTCACGCGCGTAGATTTCCTGATCGACTCCACCGAGCGGGTTTACGTGAACGAGCTCAACACGATCCCCGGATCGTTCTCCTTCTACCTGTGGGAGCCCGCCGGACTACCTTTTGCCCAGCTCATGGACGACTTGATCGATCTCGCCGTCCACGATCACCGCGAGAAGCTGCGCACCACGACCGTGTTCGCGACCAATCTCTTGGCCGAGCGGGCCTCCGGCACCAAGAGTGGGGACAAGGTATGAGGTGGCAGGAGGATTGTTGCGGGCGGCGGGGGTGCGGGTGTCGGGGGGATTATTGCTCTGAAATGGGTGCCCTATGTGCGCGCGCGTGCGCGCGCGTAGGGCCACGTGCACGCATAGACACGGATGCACGCCTCGCACAGAGGCAGGCTCGGGACATAACCGGAGAGAGCGCATGAGCGAGGGCCCGGCGATCGTCGCCATGGGGGGGCGCTCGCTCGAGCGCGAGATCTCGCTGCGCTCCGGCCACCGCGTCGAGCGGGCCTTGCGCTCACTTGGCTACAAGGTCCACGCGCTCGACGTCGAAGGCGACTTCGTCGATCGCGTCCTGGCAGAGCAGCCCCGCTTCGTGTTCGTCGCCATGCATGGCCGCGGGGGCGAGGATGGCACCCTGCAGGACTTGCTCGAGACGCTCGGCGTTCCCTACACGGGCTCCGATCCGCTCGCCTCGGCGCTGTGCATGGACAAGATGCTGTTCAAGCGGATACTCCGCTTGCACGGCATCCCCACACCCGCCTTCCACAGCTTCAACGAGACCGCATTTCGCGAGCTCGGGGGTGCGAGCACCTTCCCCAGACTGCTCGAAGAGCTCCAACTCCCCGCCGTCGTCAAGCCCGTCGCGCAGGGCTCGGCGATCGGGATCAAGTTCGTCACCTCCCCCGCTCAACTCCCGAGCGCGATCCTGGGCGCGTTCGGCTATGGCGATCGCGTGCTCGTCGAGCAGCGCGTGGTGGGCCGCGAGCTGGCGGTCACGGTGCTCGACTCCTCAGATCCGGCCGCCGGCCCGCGAGCCCTGCCGATCGTGGAGCTGTTCACACCCGAGAGCTTCTACAGCTATGAAGCCCACTACACGATCGGCCAGTTGCGCATGGAGGTGCCCGCCGAGCTCTCCGACGAGGTGCGCGCGCGGGTAGAGCGAGCGGCGCTCGATAGCTACACCTTGATGGGCTGTCGCGACTTCGCCCGCGTCGACCTGATCCTCGACGAGCACGATGTCCCCCAAGTGCTCGAGATCAACACGATTCCCGGTCTCACAGAGACCGGGATCACGACGGCCGCCGCCGAGGCCGCGGGCATGACGTTCGCCGAGCTTGTCGCCGCGATCGTCGATCGCGTCGTTTCTGCCTGAAGCCAGCGCAGCCTTAGCCGCCCGATGATTTAGCTGAGCCGGACGCGGTCCCAGCCGCCAGATGATGTAGCGTTTTCGCCAACAGACGATTGTACTCTCCAATCTGGGCCGGCCGCTTGTCTGAGCGTGTCACCGCTGGGTAGATGAGAAACACCTGGCCGCGCGGCACGACCCACGAGGTGATTGCGATGTACGAGCACGAAGACCCTACCCAGAGCGCCGGGAATGCCCCTGCGAGCGAGGCCAACGGTCAGGACCCTCCGAGCAGCCTGTCTTCGGCGCGCATCAGGCCGGCGCCGGATCCGCGACTGTCACGTTCCTTGGAATACGGCATCGCGATCTTGGAATCATTCTCGCGCGAGCACCAAACGCTCGGGATCGCCGAACTGGCAGACATTGTCGGGATCAGCCGCTCCACCACACATCGTTATGCCATCACTTTGGTGGCGCTCGGCTACTTGGAGCAGGACGACAAACGCAAGTACCGGCTGTCCACCCGTGCCGCCGAACCTGGGCGCTCCGCGATCGGCGCCGTCCGCCGGCAAGCACCGGCGCGAGTAGCGCTCGAAGAGTTGCGCGACGAGACCGGGCACACGGTAAGCATGGGGATACTCGAGGGTAAGCGTGTCATTTACGTACACCGCCTCTTCGGGCACCGCCCCGGGCAGCATGCGGTCGACATGAACTTGGGGGTGGGAGCCAACGTACCGGTCTATTGCACCGCCATGGGCAAGGTCTTGCTTGCGAGTCTCCCCGATGTCCAGCGCCGCGAGTTGCTCGCTGGACTCGATCTCATCCCCCATGGTCCTCGTTCGATCACGGTGAAAAGCAAGCTCGCAGCGGAGCTCGATCGCATCGGCACACGGGAGACGGTCGTAAGCGACGAAGAGCTCCTCAGCGGATCGCGCTCGATCGCAGCCTTGGTCCCGCGCCCGTCCGGTGAGCGCCCACTCGCGATCGAAGTGACTGTGCCTTCGAGCACCTACACAGTCAACCGATTGCTCAAGGACATCGGTCCCCGTCTCGAGCGCACGACCAGACTCCTCTCGGGAGAGTGAGGGTCTCCCGGAGGCGAGGGATACCGGCGGAGGCGAGGGATACCGGGAAAGGCGGGCATATACGCCTCATACTCCGTTAATCTTGGCGGCGTAGCACGCGCGGTGATAGTGGGTTCCCCCGGAGGCTTTCATGTCGGGCTCAGCCGCACGCGAGGTTACGCGCGCTAGCCGCTCGGCGCACACCGTCAAAGGCTCATATACGCCGATCACATCGCCACAACGCTTGCAGCGAAATGTCTCCATCGCTTCCATAGTGGCCCTTCCCTGGAGGATCCCCAAGTGAGAGACCTGCAACCACGAGTCGTCTTCGAGTGGACTCTGCGGAGATCCACTCATACGGCTCATAGCTGAAGGAGTTCGTGCTGCAGGGCATAGTGAACAAGTTCGGCGCGCGTATCGAGTCCCAGCTTGCGATGAATGCGCGCGCGATGGGTCTCGATCGTACGCGGGGAAAGCCCCAGCTTTTGCGCGATCTCCACGCTCGTATGTCCGAGCGCGATCAGCCGTAGCACCTCGCGCTCGCGGGGCGTCAGTTTGTTCCCGTCAGACCGTGGCTTCTCGCCATGGAGCTTCATGGCCAGCATGGGGCTCAGATAGCGCTTCCCGCGCGACGCCTCCCGGACCGCGGCAGGTAGGTCTGAATCGGCCATCTCCTTGAGCACTAGTCCCGCAGCGCCGTTGTCAAGAGCACGCTTGGCATACGCCGGATCGTCATTCATCGTGAGCACAACGATGCGCGTGTCGCGTGCCTCGCGATGCAAACGAACGAGCGCGTCGATCCCGGAGCGGTAGTCGGGCATACCGAGGTCGAGCACAAGCACGTCGGGCTGGCGCGCCCGCACGTATCCGATCACCGCCTCCAGGCTGTCGGTCTCGGCGATCACGTCGATGTCTGCTTCACCGTCGAGCAACAACCGCAGGCTCTTGCGCATCGCCGCATGGTCGTCGGCCAAAACTATCCTGATCGCCTCCCCGGCCTGACCGTTCGGCTCGGAATCGGGTACCGGCGCAAGCCGAAGAAATGGAAGCATGGGAAAACGTTACGCTGCCCAAGGTCCAGCGCCCAGAGGACAAATCCGCGTGTTGGGTCGTGGCAAAGCACGTACGCTCTCACCATGCGTATAGGCGTGCTCACCGGCGGTGGCGACTGCCCCGGCCTGAACGCGGTGATCCGCGCGATCGTGCGTCGCGGACTGGATCTCGGGGACAGCAGCTTCGTGGGCTTCCGCTATGGGTGGGCGGGGGTGCTCGAGCACAACATCGTCGAGCTCACACGCGAGAGCACTGCGGGAATACTGCCCCGCGGTGGCACGATCCTCGGCACCTCGCGCACCAATCCGTTCGACGGGCGCCCCGACGGCTTGGAGCGCATAAAGGCGACCTTCGAGCGCGAGGGCCTCGACGCGCTGATTCCAATCGGTGGGGAGGACACGCTCGGCGTGGCCTTGCGCCTGAGCGATGAAGGGTTGCCAATCGTGGGCGTCCCCAAGACGATCGACAACGACATCGGGGGCACCGACGTCACATTCGGATTTCACACCGCGGTACAGATCGCGACCGATGCAATCGACCGCCTACACACGACCGCCGAGTCTCACAACCGCGTGATGGTGGTCGAGGTGATGGGCCGCCACGCGGGTTGGATCGCCACCTATGCCGGGATCGCCGGCGGAGCCGACGCGATCCTCGTGCCCGAGCGCCCATTTGACGTGGAGGAGGTGTGCTCACGCTTGCGCCACCGCCACGCACAAGGAATCACTTTCTCGATCGTCGTCGTCTCAGAGGGAGCCGCCCCCCAGAAGGGTGGCGCGATGACAACCACAGACGGAGCAGACACGGACGAGTTCGGCCATGTACGCCTCGGCGGAATCGGCGTGGACTTGGCGAGCCAGGTGGAGTCACTCACCGGCTATGACACGCGCGCCACGATCCTCGGACATGTGCAGCGCGGGGGCACACCCACCGCATATGACCGCGTCCTGGCCACGCGCTTCGGCGTGGCCGCCATGAACGCCGCGGCCGACGGGCACTTCGGAGAAATGGTCGCCTTGAGCGGCCAGGACATCCGGGAGGTCGGCTTGCGCGAGGCCTTGGCCGAGCCGAAGCTGCTCGACCCGCGCCTATTCGAGACAGCCCAAGTCTTCTTCGGCTGACTCCACCGCCCTGCTTCGAGGGCGCCTCCTGACTTATTGCGAATCGGCCGCCGATTGGCGCCCAATGTTGGCCCCCGCGACGCGCCTGATCGGAAAGCTCGCCTCCACCGTGGTGCCACCACCGGGCAGGGATGTGATTTGAAGGGTTCCTTCAAGCAGGTGAACACGCTCGTGCATGCCGAGCAGTCCAAAACCGTCGGTGTTCCCGGAGGGGTCAAAGCCACAGCCATCGTCGCGAACGCTCACGTGGACATCCGTCTCGTCCTCGCGCACCTCCACGACCGCCCTCTTGGCATGACCGTGCTTCGCCGCATTCGTGAGCGCCTCCTGCACGATCCGGTACATGGCCGTCTCTATCTCCGGGAGGTGGCGCCCTCCCTCGAGACCCTGCTCGAAGGCGAGATCAATGCCCACATCGACATCAATTCCCTGGCGCTCCGCTCGTTCGCACAGCGCCTGGATCGCGGCGGCGGCTCCCAGCTCGTCAAGTGAGGCAGGGCGCAGATCGGTGATCAAGGCGCGCAGGTTGGTGATGCCTTCCTCGAGGTGGACTATTGCATTGGTGACGGCCTTCTCCAGCATCTCAGGCTTGCCTGAGCGCTTTGCCGTGGAGAGACCCACACGCAGAGCGCTGAGACTCTGCAGCGTGTCGTCATGGAGCTCACGAGCCCAGCGCTGGCGTTCGGCCTCAGCTGCCGCCAGGCGCTGACGCTGACGCTCGGAGGCGACCGACTGAGCGGTTGCCACAGCCGTGGCCGCCGAGGCGGCGAATGCCTCGAGCAGACGCTCATCATCGACGGTGAACTCAGGTCCCTCGTGCAAGCGGTCGATCGCGACGAGCACCCCATAGGAATGGTTCTGGAAGACAAGCGGCACGATCAAGCCACCGCGTGCCTCCACACCGAGCATGCCCAGATCGTGTTCGTCAAAGCGTGCGCGAGTGAGCGGTTCCTGCAGGCGTTGTGCACGCCGCGTACGCAGTGCCGCACTTGCCGCCGAGTCACCCAAAGGCACCTGCTTGCCAAGCAAGCCGGCCGGCAGCTCGCCGGCACCCGCGGCCACCATCAGCCGCCCACCTTGCATCAACTCGATTACAAGCAGACGCCCGTCGACCAAGGCGCGCCCGCGCTTGGCAACAAGCTCGAGGATCACATCGAGATCGGTCTCCGCGCCCACCGCCCGCGCGATCTGTGTGGTGGCGTTGAGCGCCGCCACAGTCCGTTGCAGCTCGTCGCGATGCTCCTTGGTGCCGGTATAGCGACGCGCGTGGTCGATCGCAAAGCCGGCGAGCTCAGACAGCATCGTGACGGCTTCCTCATCGGCCTCGGTGAACTGCGCCCCTTGCCCCTTCTCTGTCAAATAGAGGTTTCCGAAAGGAGCCCCCCCGATCAGGATTGGCACACCAAGGAAGCTTCCCATCGGCGGGTGACCGTGCGGGAAACCATAGGAGCGCGCGTGTTCACTGATGTCCGTCAGTCGCAGGGCCTTCGGATGCTCGATCAGCTCGCCGAGCACACCGCGCCCGCGCGGCAAAGCTCCGATGCCCTCACGCTCGAGCTCGTCGATCCCGAGCGTGAGGAAGCGCTCCAGTTCGGTTCGCGAGTTGTTGAGTACACCGAGCGCCGCATAGCGTGCGCCAGTGAGCTCGCGGGAAGACTCGAGCACGCGGTTCAGAACGACCTCGAGGTCAAGCTCGGCAAGCACGCTGCGAGCAATGTCCAATACGTCCCGCGCGGCGCGATCCATCATCGCCCCTTTGCGAGGGACAACGAGTTCAACTTAGCGGACCCTCTTTTCCGCGATCTGCGCAATGTCCCAAAGCCGGCCACTGCTCACATCCCCGTGTCCTATACGCCTCTAGACCTGACTGCCCGAGTAAGTAGCGTAGCGCACAACCAGAGAAACTCTTGTTACTTTGATCTGTGTGGTTGAGTCGAATAATCAGGGTTAATCGGGCCTTCCCCGGATTTTGGGGAACCCCGATGGAAGGTAGGTCACCCCTTGAAGGTCGAAGGGCCTTGATCGCCAAACGGCTCGTCACGCTCACGTACCGCCTCGCGAAACCCTGCCCGCATGGCATGTCCCTGGAAGGCATAGCCCTCCTTGGTGTGACGTGCCACGCCGTCGAGCAAGGTCCCAAGCGCCTGTGTGGTGTGCAAGCCCTGCGCGTAGAGCGACTGGTTTACCAGTAGCTTCATCATCCGCAGCTGGTTGACGGGTACTCGCGCGATCCGCTCGAGCAGGATCTCGGTCCGCTCCTCCAATTGCTCGGGTGGCGGAGCCTCGATCGCAAGGCCCCACTCCAAGGCCTCGGTGCCCGACAACGAGTCGCCCGTAAACAGCAAGCGCTTGGCGCGCTGCGGCCCGAGCCTGTGCATCCACATCGAGGTTGTCGGCGAGCCCCAAACGCGTGCCGGCGGATAGCCGATCTTCGCATCGGCGGCGATCACGAGCAGATCAGAGCAAAGCGCCATATCGGTGCCGCCCGCCACGCAAAACCCGTGCACCTTGCAGATCACGGGCTTGCCGCAATGAAACAAGGACATGAACGCCCGCACGTTGCGGCTCATCATCGCGTAGTCCACCATCGCGTCCCAGGTGCCCGCGGGATCGTGGTTGGCCGCCATCACCATCGGGTCGAGTGGTGAGCCCGCGGGTGGCCCCGACGATTCCTCACCCATCCGTCCTTGGCCCTCAGCACTCTCCACAAGGTCATACCCACCACAGAAGCCCTTGCCTTTGCCGGCCAGCAGGATCGCGTGCACGGCCGGGTCGAGGTCAGCCTGCTCGACGCACTGCTCCAGCTCGCTCACCAGCCCGCGCGTAATGCCATTGCCACGCTCGGGACGGTCGAGAGTTATACGGGCTATGCGTCCCGCAACTTCGTAGGTGAGGGTTTTGGGATCGGAGATGAGGGGAGTTTGCCACGCAGGGCCGCACCCGACTTGCCGGACGCGCGCGGGGATGGAGTGCCGGCACGGGTATCCTGGCACCCGCACCCTGAGACAGAGCCTTTGAACGACGACAACGCCACCCACCGATCCGCGCCCGCCACTTTGCAGAGCGGCACAACCAGGCTGAGCCTGGACACTCCACGGGCAAAGAACCTCGCCTTGGGCCTGTTGGCGATGACGCAGTTCGTGATCGTCATCGATGCTTCGATCGTCAATGTGGCGCTGCCCTCGATCGGGGCCCATCTGCATTTCTCGCGCACCAACCTCTCATGGGTCGTGAACGCGTACACGCTCACGTTTGGTGGGTTCCTGCTGCTCGGTGGCCGTCTCGCGGATCTGCTCGGGCGCAGGCGCATGTTCATGGTGGGCCTCGTCTTGTTCTCACTTGCCTCGCTCGGCGGAGGACTGGCCCAATCGGAGGCCTGGCTGATCGTGGCACGCGCGATACAGGGTCTCGGCGCTGCGATCGTCTCGCCCGCGGCGCTCTCAATCGTCACCAACACGTTCGCCGAAGGGTCCGAGCGCAACCGCGCGCTTGGCGTATGGGGCGCTGTCGCCGGGGCCGGCGGTGCCGCGGGAGTTCTGCTCGGCGGCATCTTGACAAGCGGCCTCAGCTGGCGCTGGGTCCTGTTCGTGAATGTCCCGATCGGAATCTTGGCCGCGACCCTCGCTCCTCGTCTACTGCTTGAGAGTCGCGCCGAGGACGGGACCAAAGGCTTCGACGTGCCGGGGGCGGTGACGGTCACCGCTGGTCTCGCTCTGCTCGTGTACGCGGTCGTAGATGCGGTCAACTTGGGCTGGGGATCGACGACCACCCTGCTTCGACTGGCCGGAGCGGCAATCCTGCTCGCGAGCTTCGTCGTGATCGAGCTGCGCCAGCGCCACCCCTTGGTTCCGTTTTCGATCTTCCGCCTACGCACACTCAGAGGCGCGGACATCGTGGGCCTATTGATCGGCATGTCGCTGTTCTCGATGTTCTTCTTCATCTCCCTCTACCTCCAGGACGTGCTCCACTTCTCGCCGATCAAAGCCGGGCTCTCCTACCTGCCCCTCTCGATCGCGATCATCCTGTCGGCAGGAGGCGCTTCGCAACTCGTGACACGCGTGGGTTTCAAGCCAGTACTGATCGCCGGCCTCTTGCTCATCGCGGGTGGCTTGCTGTGGTTCTCGCGCGTACGCCCCGGCGGCTCCTATGCGGCGGATGTGCTCGGACCCTCCTTGCTCGCGGCGGTAGGCCTCGGGTTCTCTTTCGTGCCCGTCACAATCGCCGCGGTCACAGGAATCAAACCTCAGGAGGCGGGCCTCGCATCGGGGCTGATCAACACCTCACAACAGGTGGGCGGGGCGCTTGGGCTCGCAATCCTCGCGACCGTCGCCAACAGCCGCACCCAGAGCCTCCTCCACGCGGGAACCCACAGCTCAGCGGTGGCCTTGACCAAGGGGTTCGACCGGGCGTTCCTCGTCGGCGCGGGCTTCGCCCTTGTAGGTGCGATCCTCACCGCCTTGCTGATCTCCTCGCGCGATAGCCGCGAGCACGCCGAAGCCGCACGCGCAGGCGATCCTGCGGCCGTAACGGCCGTGGGCTGAGGCCGGGCACGCCGAGAAAGGCAGCGATGGCCGACGAATTGCAAGTGATTGCTCGCTACACGATTAGCGCGGGTAGGGAGACAGACGTTCTGCCTTTGCTGATCGAGCTCGCCGAGGCCAGCCGTGCCGAGCCGGGAAACGTGTCCTTCGAGATCTATCGCCGGTTCGGCGACGAACGCAACGTGGTCCTGCTCGAGCGCGCTACGCCTCGCCGGAGGCCCTCGCCGCCCACCGCGAAACGGCCCATTTCAAAGACCTCGTGCTCGAGTGGATCGTTCCGTGCCTCGATAGTCGTGTCGTTGAGTCATACAACGTCGTCGGCTGACCGGCGGGCCCCAAGCGTGTGCTTGCGCAAGGCGGCCACTCAAGTGCATGGCAGGACCTAAGCAGGCTCGATCGTGATTGGGTGGTCCGGTCCGGGTTGCTTGATCTGTTTGTCGGCCACGGCGTAGTCCTACGAAAGCGTCCAAGCAGCGGGTTCTCAGGCTATGCCAGCCGCAGCATCACAGCCGTACAAGTGTTCGCGCAATTGGTCACAGCTCTCGGCCAACCAACGCTCGCTCATCTCCAAGGACTCGATCAGATCCTCAGCCGCTCGAAGCAACCGCCGGTTTTCAGGCTCACCGAACAGTAGGGCGTCGGCGGCCTCCAGCAGCTGCTCCCGCTCTCTCGCGTGCAGCTTGGTGGCGCCTTGATTGTCAATCGTTTCAAGCAGCGCCGTGTAGTGGGCGCCACGTACAGTCATCGGCTCTGCTGTGGTCATCATCGCGTCCCAGGTTAGCCACCCCTCGCGCAGGGACAAGGTCGCGTCCTGCTCGCGGACAATCGGGCTACGTCGCTGGCGGCCTCAGCGGCGCGACCGTAGCTGCCGTCAGCTGGTCGCTCGCAGCACTATCCGCTGACTCACCGGTCGTTGCGTTCAGAGGGTCACCGGTCCAGTCTGTGTGATGTACCGGCGCCTGCTTGCGCGCCTCCTTCTTGGCCTGCTTGTCCAGCCGACGCTCACGGAGCCTGCTTTCACGGGTGAGCTTTGCCATCGTGGTCTTCTTCTTGCCGCTCGAGGCCATGTCTATCCGTCCCTTGTTGTGGAGTTCCGAGCAGGTCCTTGCCGGGGTCATCCGGTGTGATGAATCCCGCAGCCCTGATCGTCGTCGAACCACTTGAGGTCCCTGTGGCCATCTCTGTTCACCTCCGGGTATATGCACTACGAGACGCGGAGGGCGCTGCAAGGCAACGACTGCCGAAGCGCGGGGCACTGCCGTGATCGAACGGACGTTCCCCGACAAGACCACCCTAGCGCCTCGCCGCCGCGGGGTCGGCCGGCGTACCCACACCGCCTCGTTCCGTCTGTCACTGAGGCTTAGTCTTCTGCTCTTGTCGCTCTTGTGTCTCGCGCTTGAGTTGGGCTTGCTTTCCAGCTATTTCAGCGGTGCGCTCGGCTTGGCGCTCTTGGGCCAAGCTGCGTGACTTGGCGGCATTAGCTACGTCATCCTTGCGCTTTTGTTGTTGATCCATGCGACTCCTCCTCGTATAGAACAATCACTCTACGTCAGACAAAGCCACAAGGACTAACCATTGCTAGGTGGCTGCGCCAGCCACAGGGACCGCATATCGCTACTTAGGACGAGCACGCCAACAGCGGGTGCGGCCGGAGCGCATACGCTGCCGCGATGCCACCGCCCGACCCCCCGGCAGAACCAACGCTTACTGAGATTGCGCGAGAGTGGGGCCGGATCGGCTGCATAGGGTTCGGTGGTCCGCCCGCGCATGTTGCGCTGTTCCGTGTGCTGTGCGTGACACAGCACGAATGGCTGACCGAGGAGCAGTTCGAGCGAGCGATTGCCGCGACGAACCTGCTGCCGGGACCGGCCTCGACACAGCTTGCGATCTATTGCGCGTGGCGACTGCGCGGCCCGAGAGGAGCGCTAATCGGCGGCCTGGGTTTCATCCTGCCCGGCCTGGTCTTGATCCTCGCCCTTTCCGCCCTGTTCCTATCGGGATCACCGCCCGCATGGATACGGGGCGCCGGCATGGGTGCCGGTGCGGCGGTCGCTCCGGTGGCGGTCAGAGCGGGGTTGGGCGTCGCCCTCCCGATCTGGCGACGCGCAGCCCATGAGCGCTCCCGTGTTCTGGTGTATGCGCTCGCCGGGGGGATCGCGGCTGCCACGACTGGCCCTTGGCTTGTGCTCGTCCTGCTGGGCTGCGGTGCGATCGAGCTGGCATGGAGGGGCTTGGCACGGGAGAGCGCGGGCCTCCACACCTGGCCTCTGCTCGCCGCGGTGAGTGATCCCGGTGGGACGGGCGCGCTCGTATGGACCGCATTTAAGGTCGGAGCGCTCGCGTTTGGCGGCGGGTTCGTGATCGTCCCGTTGATGCAGACAGACGCCGTGAGCACCTATCACTGGATGACTCACGCCCAGTTCCTAAACGCGGTCGCGCTTGGACAGGTCACGCCGGGACCAATCACGCAGACCGTTGCGGCTGTCGGCTACGCCGCTGGCGGGTTCCCCTCGGCGCTGCTGGCGGCATTTGTCGCATTTGTGCCCTCGTTCTCACTCATCCTGTTCGGCGCCGCGCGCTTTGAGCGACTGCTTGTAAACGAGCGTGTGATCGCGTTCCTTGCCGGAGCAGCTCCGGCGGCGGCCGGGGCGATCATCGGCTCAGCCATCCCGCTCGCCGCCGCTCTAAGCGAGACCTGGCAGTACGTCGTGCTCGCCGCTGCAGCAGTCGCGCTGCTCGCGCTACGGCGCGGCGTCGTAGTGACCCTCCTCGCCGCCGGTCTAGTGGGCGCCTTCGCTGGGCTACTCGGTGCGCCGCTCCCACACTAGGGACTAACGGTGTTGGCACAAACATCGAAACCGGGGAGGCATAGCTCAACCCGGGCGCCCCCGAGAAGACTAGTGCTCGCCGAGACACCCCCGCTGTGCGCAACAGCAATGGCTCGTACGATCGCAAGACCCAGCCCAGTTCCGCCGCTAGAGCGGCTACGTGCGGCGTCGGTGCGGTGAAAGCGCTCGAACACAAGCTCGCGCTGATCCTGGGGAATGCCCGGCCCATCATCCTCAACGACAAAACACACTTCATGCCCGCCGCGGCGGCAGACGGTCAATCGTATGCGCCCATTGCCGGGTGCGGTGTGCGCGATCGCGTTGCCCAACAGGTTGCGCAATGCTTGAGCCAGGCGGTCGGGGTCGGCGCGCAGCCTGCCGTTGGGAACCTCCTCCAACTCGAAGCGTCGCGCAGCGGTCAACCTCGTCGCCTCCCAAAGCTCCTTCACGAACACGGGCATGTCGATCGCCTCGGGTCGCTCAAGCGAGGTTTGCTCGGAGCGCGCCAACAGCAGCAAGTCGTCAACCAGTCGGCTGACACGTCCCACCTCGGCTTGCACCAGCTCCTCCACGCGCCGGACCTCCGCTGCCGAAGGGTTTGCTTCGGCAGCGAGAACCTCAAGCTGGCCCTTGATCACTGTAAGCGGCGTGCGCAGCTCATGCGAGGCGTCAGCCACGAATGCGCGCTGCCCCGCAAATGCCTCGGTCAGACGGTCGAGCATGTGGTTGAAGGAGTCCGCCAGCACGCGTACCTCATCCCGGCGGCTGCCGACATCGTGGATGCGCGGGTGCAGATCGCCGGCGTCGACCCGCGTGGCGACCGCCGCCATCTGTCGCAGCGGCCGCGACACACGAGAGCCAACGAGATATGAGGCCAAGAGCGCGACCAGGCCCATCAGGGCACCGGCGAGCACGAACGCTCGCGCCACGCCGTCCTGAGCGCGCGCGACCGGCCCCAACGGCTGGCCTACCCCGAGCGTCACCGCCAAGGACCCCATGCGGACCTGGCGCTTGAGCAGCCGCAGACCACCCACATCCGGCAGTTCGAGCGTTGAGTACCCATCGTGGATACTCACGAGCCGTCCCGCCAGACGGTTCTCGTGTTCCTGCTCGGCGGTCGACTCGCCGTGATCGGGGCGCTCCGCACCGAAAAACTCAGGCTGGTTGGTGGCCGTCGGAGCCCTTGGGATGAGCGCAAACTGCAAGGTCGACCCGGCACTGAAGGGCTGGGCATGCACATAAGCGGCTGCCTCATGCGCGACTTCATGCGGAGTGTGGCCCTGCAGGCTTGTCATGTGCCGGGAAAAGCTCATCATCTCCCCAGCGATCGTGCGATCGATCTGTTGGCGCAGCTGATGGCCCGTGCCGCGATAGACCGCGACAAATACGACCGCGAAGCAGAGCACCAGGACCGCGGCCACCCACGCGGTCAGGCGCCAGCGCATCCCCGCGGGCAGCAGACGGCTAAACGCTTGAGTCATCGTCAAGGCGGTAGCCGACCATGCGAATCGTGGAGATCGGCGCGGGCGCCCCCGGCAGGGCCAGCTTGCGTCGCAGGTAGCCGATGTAGACGTCCACGACGTTGGTTGCCGGGTCATGGTCGTACTTCCATACGGCGGTGCGAATCTCCTCACGCGTGAGCACCCTTCCGCGGTGGCGCAGCAAGTACGCGAGCAGCTCGAACTCGGTACTCGAAAGATGGATCTCCTGCTCTTGGCGTGAGACCTGGCGGGTCAGCAAGTTGAGCTCCATGTCGGCGCCCCGCAACGTCGATGTCGTGGTTTGGCTGGCTTGGCGTAGCTGCGCACGCACCCTGGCCGCCAGCTCCGCGAGCGAGAACGGCTTGACGAGATAGTCAACCGCACCGGCATCCAGGCCACCGACGCGATCCTCGATCTCCCCACGAGCGGTGAGCACGATCACCGGCAGCAGCGGCTTGTGCTCTCGCAACGAGTCGAGGATCTCAAGGCCGCTGCGCCCAGGAAGCATCAGGTCGAGCACCAGCACGTCGAAGCTCTCCCGCAGCGCGCGGCGCTCGCCGTCCAATCCATCGGTCGCTGTCTCCACGGCGAACCCCTCGGCCCGCAGGCCACGCGCCAAGAAGTCAACGATCCCGGGCTCGTCCTCGATGATCAACAGCTGCGCAGCACTCGCCGCCCGCATCTGCACTGTCCCCTCAGCTGCGTGCGACATGCCCTTCACAATAGGGCTCAGAACAGTCAATCGTGCCGATTCGTGCGGGATGGGAGCTTTCTCACCCCGTGCAAAGGGGGTCATTAGAGAACACCTCGACACTCTCCTGATGAACTTGGATAGTCAACGCTCTGGTCAGGGACAGACCGCCCTCGAGCATCCGCAAGGACTCCCATTGCACCCTGTGGATTCGCCGCCGGCAAGTACCTCACCTCTGGCGCGCCTGACAGCGGGTGGCACCGATGGCAACGAGCGTCTGACGGCACTCACCGGCGTCACTCTGCTCGTGTTGCTCAGCGTGCTGGGAGTGACGATTCTGCGGATCGGACCATTGCTCAGCATTCACATGTTCCTCGGCATGCTGCTGATCGGTCCCGTCGCATTGAAGCTCGCGAGCACCGGGTATCGCTTCGTTCGCTACTACACCTCCGAGCCACGCTACCTGCGCAAGGGGCCACCGCCAATCCTGCTGCGGCTGATGGCTCCCATCCTGGTACTCAGCACAGTGGTGGTATTCGCAAGTGGCGTTGCGCTGATGCTGATCGGACCCGCCTCGCGCCAGCCCCTGCTACTGATCCACAAGGCGAGCTTCATCGTCTGGGTAGCGATCACAGCGCTGCACGTCCTCGGGCACCTTGCCGATCTTCCACGTGCGCTTACTCCCAGTCGCCCGCAGATGTCCGGTCTTGAGGATGCCCGCGCGGGGCGCATCGGACGCGCACTCGCACTCAGCGGTGTGCTGATCGCCGGTGTTGTGCTCGCGATCGTCTCGATTCCCCAATTCGCGTCATGGACCCACCATCAGTTTCCCCATCACTAGCCAACTATGGAAACGCCCTCCCGTCGCCACGAAACCCTCAGACGTGACACTGCACTGCGCCAGCTACAGCGCGCCAACCGTTGGGTCCTCACAGTAAGCGCGGCGCTGACTGGCGTACTGACGGCCGTCACAGCCAACGCGTCTATCGGCAAAACCCACAGAACGTCACACGCCGCAAACACGACGCGAAGGCACTCGACCAAGGCCCGCCACGCACTCACGCATTCACCTCTACATAGCTCACGGCCCCTTGCGGCACCCAAACAGGCCCCGCAGACTGTTCCCGTCACACCGAGCGTCCCGGAAACCTCCCGGCAATCCAACTCCCAGGCCGAATCAGCGCCGAGCTCGCCAGCACCAGAAGCCAACACGCCACCGTCCGAAACTACGTCAACGCGCGAAGCGTCCCCTGCACCCGAAGCGCCGGTCTCACACGAAAGCGCTCCCGCGCCCGAAGTGCCGGCTGCCGAAAGTCCGCCCGTCGTTTCAGGAGGCTCCTGAGATGGCCCTTACTGTGACGCCGCTCGGAGTGTGTGAGCTGCACAGCTGGGAAGCGTTGGGCACAACCGTCGTCCTGCGACTCACCGACAGCTCCGGTGCGACACGGGCACGCGAGCTGGCCGAGCACGAACTGGACGCCATCGACCGCACCTGCAGCCGCTTCCGTGCCGATTCCGAGCTCTCGCGGGTAAACGCTCAGGCCGGGCGGAACATCGAGGTCAGCCCGCTGTTGATCGAAGCTCTGCAGGTAGCGCTACGCGCCGCAGAGCACACCGACGGCGACGTTGACCCCACGCTCGGCCGCGCCCTCGTACTCGCGGGCTACGACCGCGACTGGAAGCTGATCGCCCAAGCCAACGCCACCGAGCGACGCGAGCCTTGGCCTCCCGGCCCGAGCGTGATCGCACATAACCTCCACGGTTGGGACACCATCGAGCTTGACCCCGAGCGCTGCCTCATGCGCGTGCCCCCAGGAATCGAACTCGACCTGGGGGCGACCGCCAAGGCATGGGTCGCCGACCGCATCGCCGAGAAGATCCATGGTGAGCTCGCATGCGGTGTCCTGGTGAACCTCGGCGGTGACATCGCCACAGACGGTGAACCACCAGCCGGTGGCTGGCGCATCCACGTCACCGACGACCACCGCGCAGGACCCGATGCTCCCGGGCAGACCGTGTCGATCCGCTCCGGTGGCCTGGCCACCTCCAGTGTGACGACCCGACGCTGGAGCCGCAACGGAGTGGAGATGCACCACATCATCGACCCCGCCACCAGCGCACCGGCCCGCGGCCCGTGGCGTACCGCGAGCGTCGCGGCCGCCAACTGCACCGACGCGAACGTCGCCGCCACCGCCGCCCTCATCCGTGGAGATGAAACGATCGACTGGCTGGCGAGCCTGGATCTCCCGGCGCGCCTAGTCACGCACGACGGCGCCGTCTACGAGATCGCCGGATGGCCCCCCACCAGCGAACGCCCAGAGCGGGGCGCACCGTGACGATCCTCGCGGTGAGCGGCCCGAGCGCCTACTGGTATCTGACGCGCTCCACCGGAGCGGTCACACTGATCCTGCTGACGCTCACCATCGCGCTCGGCGTCGCCGACGTACAGCGTCTGAGCAGCCACAGATGGCCACGATTCGTCGTGGACTCTCTGCACCGCAACGTTTCGCTGCTCGCGGTGCTGTTCCTGCTCGTGCACATCCTGACGTCCATTCTGGATGGTTTCGCGCACATTTCGCCGCTCGACGCACTCGTTCCGTTCGCGGGTTCCTACCGGCCCTTCTGGCTCGGGCTCGGAGCCCTCGCGCTCGATCTGATGCTCGCAATCACCCTCACCAGTCTCCTACGCCGGCGCATGGGCTACTCGACGTGGAAGGCAACGCACTGGCTCGCCTACGCTTGCTGGCCGATCGCGCTACTCCACGGCCTCGGCACCGGCAGCGACGTGAAGTCAACCTGGCTGTTGAGTCTTAGCATCGGCTGCCTGGCCGTCGTGGTGATCGCAATGCTCGCACGAGCCACCGTGGGTTGGCCGGGCCACGCCCGCATACGTGCCAGCGCAGTCGCGACACTCGGCGTCTTCTCACTATTCCTGGCGCTCTGGCTCCCCAGCGGGCCACTCGCAGCCAACTGGGCACAACGGTCGGGAACCCCATCCTCGCTACTCGGCCACACCACGCACACCAGCTCGAGCAGGCACAGACGATGACCGCCGGATACCAGCCTCCCGTGGGCCTGCCACGGCTGCTCAACGCGATCCCCGCTCACGGCACGATGAACCTCGCCGATCATCTCTCCGTTCACGGCGAGCCGCCACTGGCACGCAGCCGCCGAACACGACGCAGCGGCGGCGCACTGATCGAAGAGATCGAGCAGGCAGGACTGCACGGACGCGGCGGCGGCGCTTTCCCAACGGCGATCAAGATGCGCAGCGTGGCACACGCCCGCGGGCGGCCAATCGTCGTGGTCAACGCGGCCGAGGGTGAGCCCGCCAGCAGCAAGGATCACCTCCTACTCGTCGGGCTGCCACACCTCGTGCTCGACGGCGCACTGCTGGCTGCCCAAGCAATCGGGGCAGACCAGGTCATCGTGTGCATCCCAGAGTCCTCAACCGCCATCCACAGCATGCAGATCGCGCTCGCCGAACGCCAGCGCGCAGCCGCCGGGCTGCCTAGCATCGAACTGCGCCGCGTCCCAGAGGGTTACGTCAGCGGACAGGAGTCAGCGCTCGTCAACCACCTCAATGAGGGTCCGGCGCTGCCGACGTTCACCCCTCCATTTCCCTTCGAGCAAGGTGTGCGACGCCGTCCCACGCTCGTCAACAACACCGAGACCCTCGCGCACCTCGCGCTGATCGCACGCCACGGCGCGCGCTGGTTCCGCGAGCTAGGGACAACCGCACAACCCGGCTCCACACTGATCACGCTCTCCGGCCCACTCGCCTGCCCCGGGGTCTATGAGATCGAGCACGGCGCATCGCTGTCCTCGCTCCTGCACGCCGCAGGCGGAATCACCACACCCGTGCGCGCAGGACTCCTCGGCGGCTACGCGGGCGCATGGATCGACGCCGAGCAACTGCGCGGTCTAGCGCTCTGCAGCGAGTACCTTGAGCCCCACGGAGCGTCGCTCGGAGCCGGCGTGATCGCGCTGCTCTCAGAGAACGCGTGCGGGGTCGCCGAGACAGTCACCGTGACACGCTGGCTGGCAGAACAGAGCGCAGGCCAGTGCGGACCCTGCGTACACGGGCTCGACGCGCTCGCCACAGCCCTCGAGCAAGTCGCCGCAGGCGCAGCGCCCCGCGATGCCAAGCAGCGCATTGCACGACTCGCCTCGCTCGCTCGCCGCCGAGGGGCGTGCAGTCATCCCGACGGAACTGTCCGCTTCATCCTGAGCGCACTCGAGACGTTCGCCGTCGAGTTCGCCGACCACGCCCGATACGGGCCGTGCGACGCCTGCGCTTGCGCAAGGGAGCTGCCATTGCCAACCACAGCACAAACCATGGCGGCGATGATGTGAGTCACCGGCTGCGCGTCAATCCGATCGCCTGCGAGGCCCACGGCATGTGCGCCGAGCTGCTGCCCGAGCACATCACCCTCGATGACTGGGGCTACCCAATCATCGACGAGCAGCCGATCCCCCAAGCGCAACTCGACCACGCCAAGCGAGCAGCGCAGGCATGCCCAACCTTCGCCCTGCTCATCGAGCGCCACCCAGACCGCCACTCATAGCCACCCGGCAAACATGGCTGTCAGCAGTCCTCTCGACGGTGGTCAGCTCAGCCATGCGGATAGCTCCTCTAGTGCGCCTGGGATGACGTAGTAGTAGGCCCATAGGCCGTGGCGCTCGGAGTCCACAATCCCTGCTCCGCGCAGCTTCTTAAGATGGTGGGAGAGCGTCGGCTGAGAGATGTCGAACAGTGGCACGAGCTCGCAGACGCAAACCTTTCCGGCGTGCTTGCGCAGCACGTCAACGAGTTGCAAGCGGATCGGGTCGCCGAGGGCTTTTGCCACCTCGGCCATCCGTATCGCGTGATCGCGATCGACGTCGGGATAGACAACGGGCTCACAGCAGCGCTCACCAGCCGCTCGCTTTTGCTTAGGAACAAGCTCCAAATCGATGGACATCGATCTACTTATATCAATAACAGTCACGTCTGTCGATGTAATATGATCCGCGCTATGAAGCCCTCGGCGCTCGCCTGATGGAACGTCCCAACCTCGCCCGTCGCGCGCTCATGGAGGCGATCGGCACCTTTGCGCTCGTGACTGCTGGGTGCGGTGCGATCATCACCAACACCACGCACGCCGGCTCGATCGGCGGTGTCGGCGTGAGCCTCGTGTTTGGCCTCGTAATCATGGTGATGATCTACGCGGGCGGACATCTCTCTGGCGCTCACTACAACCCGAGTGTCACGATCGCGTTCGTCCTTGCACGGCACTTCCCGGTACGCGACGCGCTGGCCTACATCTCAGCGCAGCTCATAGGGGCGACCGCGGCGGCTTTCCTGCTACTCGCCGCGTGGACGAGCAAGCCCGCGCACCTTGGCGCAACGCTCCCAAGCGTGAGCGACGGAACCGCATTGGGTTATGAGATCGTCCTGACGGCCTTCCTCATGTTCGTCATCACCGCCGTTGCGACCGACACTCGCGCTGTCGGCGCCGCCGCCGCTATCGCGATCGGTGGGACCGTTGGGCTCGATGCGCTGTTCGGCGGTCCTATTACGGGCGCCTCAATGAACCCGGCGCGCTCCTTCGGCCCCGCCTTCGTTTCCGGTACTTGGAGCAGCTTTTGGGTCTATGTACTCGGTCCTGTAGTTGGCGCTGCCATTGGTGTGTTCGCCTACGAGCTCGTGCGCGGCCCCAAGTCCATTGCTGCCTCTGCCACCAAATCAACGAAGGGAGCGGCCGTCGATGGCGACCGTCCTGTTCGTTTGCCTACATAACGCCGGGCGCTCGCAGATGAGCCAGGCGTTGTTCGAGCGCGAAGCCGCCGGACGCCATTCCTCCCTCTCCGCCGGCACGACACCAGCAGAGCACGTACACCCAGAGGTAATCGAAGTGATGCGCGAGATCGGCTTGGACCTGTCCGACCGGCAGCCCCGGCTCCTCACGCGCGAGCTCTCGGAGCAAGCGGATATCGTCGTGACGATGGGATGCGGCGATGAGTGCCCCTATATTCCCGGCAAGCGCTACATCGAGTGGGACCTCCCCGACCCCAAGGGCCGGCCGCTTGACGAGGTCCGCGCGATCCGCGATGACATCGCCCGCCGCATCGACTCGCTGCTCGCCGATGAGACCCTGAAGGGAGTGGCCAGTCCGCGCTGATCGCAGACGGCAAGCATGCCCGCGTTCAATACGTACCTCTCAGCTGGCATACGCTTGCGGTCGGAAGCAGGCGCGCGGTCGAAGGCTGAGCAGAAGCCTGGGTTTCGTCCGATGGACGCGATCGTGGTCCTTACTCACACGCTCGCAGTCACGGAAGCGACAGTGACTTCGTAGAGCCTTCGCACTTGGACAAAGACGGCTCGTATTGGGCTGTCGAGCACCAACCCCTACGGCCTCGACTTCAGTGGCCATACCTCGACGACACCGTGTGCGACTGCGCAAGGGGTCTTGGAGACAAGGCTGACTGCCTCTTCGAGATCGGCAGCCTCGATGACCATGAACCCCGCGATCGGAAGGTCGGAGCGCAGGAACGGCCCTTCACTTCTGTCCACACCCGACCCGTCGGGATTGCGCACTTGCACGGGCTGGCCGGCGATTCCCATCAAGGCTCCTTCCGTGCGTAGGCGATCGTCGTGTCGATGGGCGGCGTCGCGGATCGCGGGGTCAGTCCGGTCGTACCCTGCGCGGTCTCCATATCCGATGGTCACGAATCTCGCCACTAACACCTACCTCCTCAAACTTGTCATTGATTCTTGACGATGCGACTACTCCTGCGGACGGACGAGCCGTGGGTTAACGTTTGCTTCTACACCGCTCTGGGCGACGCTACCCGCCCGATACCCGATTGGCGCGCCGGCCATGCGTGCTCGATGTAGACCGCTGAAACGTAGTTTGAGTTTGCCCGCGTCGGAGTCAGTCGTCCAACACCGCGCCCGAGTCCCGTCCGTCCGCGCGTCCGACGATCATCAGCGAATGGCTACGGGCGATCAGCAACGTCGCGATCAGTGTCCAAGCGTTCAATCGGCTGGGACGGCGATGTGGAGCGACTCGGCATGACCGTGATCGCCCTGGTCACAGCGGTGCTCACATCATTGATCGCGGCGGGCGCCTCACTCATCGTCGCGCTCGGCACTGCGATCGCAGGCACACGGTTCAAGCGCCGGAGCGATGCCCAGTTGGCTGAGCTTACGGCCGCGCTGACCGAAGCACAGCACGAGCGCGATGCGCAGCGGGACTATCAGTATGAAGCGCGTAAGCGCCTCTACGCCGATCTGCAGCCACTCCTGTTCCAGCTCACGGAGCTGTGCCGGTCGGCGCGCCGTCACACGCAAGGCTTGGCACGAACCGCGCGACAGGGACACCTCGGCTCGGATGCCGGCAGCTGGGTTGTCTCGGACGACTACTACCTGCGCTCGACCGTATACCGGCTAATGGTTCCGGTCGCCGTGCTCGAGCTGATCCGGCGGCGACTCACATCTCTTGACTTGTCGCTCGACGATGACATTCGCACGCTGTATCGCTTTGCGAGCGCGCTGTCGGGGACGTGGAACTCGGGGTTCGATCTCGCCGCGGCGGCGCCCGCGCTTGAATACCGGCCGCACGACGAGGCGGCCAAGGAGGGTGTCCACCGGCATCCGAAGATCTTTGCCATTCAGCACCTGTATGCCGGACAGATCGATCAGATCGTCAGCACGATGCTCGTCAAGGACGAGGATGCCCTCCGTTATCGGGGCTACGGCGAGTTCGAGGCCGCTTACGTCGATGACGCGAATGTGCGAGCGAACGTCGCACCCTTGCTGAAGATCTTCACCGGCTTTCACCCGAGGACGCACCCGGTCCTGTGGCGTATGCTCGTCGTCCAAGCTCACCTTCACAAGGCGATCTCCCGAACGTCCGCGGAGCCTTCCGGTGTTGTGGTCGATCCGATCGGGATCCTTAACGACGAGCAACCGGAATTCGATTGGCGCGAACCCGGCGCTCCTGACACCGAAGACGAGGCGCTGATTGCGCCGTTGGCAGCTGCTGAGACATACTTGGCGGCGAGGCTGAAGACCCGGTAGCCGGGAGCACCACAGCGGCACATCACGACCGCCGGAGCGACGGCGCCAAGGTTGCCTGCGAGCGATTCTTCAGATACGGAAGGGGGGAGATTCGAACTCCCGAGACGGGGGTTGCCCGCCTGCCGGTTTTCAAGACCGGTGCATTCAACCGCTCTGCCACCCTTCCACGCTGAATACGAAGGCTACCGGCTCAGCCGTTGTCGCCGGGGTCGCCGGCGATGACGATCATTCAACGCTGGGGCGCGGCGGCAGACTCCCTGATCAGGCCCTAGTCGGCCAGTGCTCTGAGCCAGTCCTGTATGCGGGGCTTGGGCTCGTTGATCCGGCCCGCTGTTGTAGGTCCTCCACGAACGAACTTAGGGTCTCCGTCGCGGCTGAGAGCTCCTCGAGCTGTTGGCCTGTTAGCTCCTGCAGGTCAGCTCTCAAGGCAGTGAGGAACTGTGCGCGAAACTTCTGTTGTGCCGTGCTTCCCTCCTTGGTGAGGCTGATCATGACCACGCGTCCGTCCTCTGGCAGTCCTTCCCGCTGGACCCATCCTTTTTCCTGGAGGCGTTTGACGAGCAGCGTCATCGTGGGCTGCGCGATCCCCTCGAGCTCGGTGAGCTCCGTGATCTTTCGCGGCCGTTCGGCGAGGATGCTCAGGACCTCCATTTCTGTGCGGGAGATCTCCCTGCTGCGCACCTGCCTGACGAGCAGCCGCACAAGGACGGCGGCCCGCGAGAGCAGGTGCTCGGCGAGGTAATCGACTTGCTCTATCCGCTCTGCCTGCGAGGAGATGCTCGTTTTAGTCATATTGCAAAACTATATAGCTTTCTGATATAGATTCAAGGAAGATGCAACAAGCTCCACATCGAGAAAGGAGCACATCATGTTTCGCAACATCCTCGTCGCGATTGACGGCTCACCGGACTCAGATCAGGCGCTCGCGCAAGCGATCGACCTGGCCGAGTCACAGCACAGCCGACTGACGATCTTCAGTGCCGTTGTGACGCCTCCCACCAGCGCCTACATCTCGTTGTTATGGGCTCCCGCGGACGCGGCGCAGTGCGCTCGGTGCTGCTCGGCAGCGTGAGCCATCACGTGCTGCACCACAGCCCATACCCGTGCTGATCGTACATGCCGATCCCGAGCGAGGACTGCAGTCTTCCGCCACGCTCTCGCAGGATCAACCGGCAACAGATCCGGGGCCCGTCCATGCCGGCGCGTGAGGTAGAGCCTCCCCTCGCCCCGACGGCGATCGTGGACGAAAGCGCAGCTGAAGTCGCTCTCCAAGAGACGACCCGCAGCGCCGCCGTTGCTTGACCTTTTGTCAAGCATCTGATTGAATAGATGGATGGTTTCGGCGAAGGTAGACCAACGTCGTGAGGCGGGCCTACGGACGCGGGCGCGGCTTATGGACGCTGCACTGGACCTGCTCGCCGAACGCGGCGAGGAGGGCATCAGCCTCCGCGAGATCACGTGTGCCGCCGACGCGAACGTCGCAGCGGTGAGCTACCACTTCGGCTCGTTGAAGGCACTGTGTGACGCGGCGGTCGAGCAGGCGCTAGAGCGTTACTTGGAGGCCCAGCAGGAGGCGGTAGGTACCCTAGGGCCGGAGTCCACGCTCGACGAGTTGGCGGCGGCATTCGCTCGCCCGATGATCAGCGCCATGGTCGTGGGTGGTTGTGATCTCGCGGTCATGCGGATCGTGGCGCGGGTCGGGATCGATCCTCCCGAGGGATGGCACCGATTCGACGCTGCCTTCGATCTCGTTCGAGCGGATGTGCTCCGTGTTCTGAAGGCAAACGTTCCCGGCGTCAAGGACCGGGAGTTGATTTTCCGCACGCGTTGCGCGGCCGGCCTCATCAATTGGCTGATCCTCGCACCCTTGGGCGCCGATCTGCGTAAGGGATCCAGGAAACAGATCGAAGAACTGCTGATTCCGACTCTCGCCGGAACCTTCCGCGGACAGAGCTCCGCCTGACGCATAAGCCAGGTGCCCACAGCCCGCCGGGGCTTGGGGATAGCCACATCTCTGTCTCTGTTCCAGTCTCCCGGAGCAGGGCCGGGTTGCCCTGCGCCTTACGCCGAGAGGCTTTTCAAGCAATCGCTTGACAAACTCGCGGGAGCTGGTATAAATTCAAGCAAGCGTTTGATTTGTCTTATCGCCATCCGAAGGAGACAGCCATGAGCAGCGTTGACACTCAAGTACTACCCGCCGGCACGTGGCAGGTCGACAAGGTCCATTCGAACATCGGGTTCGCCGTCGATTACATGGCGGGCACCTTCTACGGGACGTTCAGCGATTTCGATGCCGCTGTCACAGACGGTGTGTTGAACGGTTCCGCGAAGGTCGCCTCCGTTCAGGTCAAGGACGAGAACCTCGCGGCGCACCTGCAAGGTCCGGACTTCTTTGACGCCCAGGCCCATCCCGAGCTGACCTTCACATCCAACGCGATCGATCGCGATGGCGATCGCATCACGATCGACGGTGAAGTCACGCTCAAGGGCCACACAGAGACCGCCGAGATCACAGGCGTTATCTCAGATCCGATGGCCGATCCCTACGGGGGCGAGCGCTTCGGACTAACAATGCAGACCACGGTTGACCGCGACAAGTTCGGTGTCAGCTGGAACAACCCGCTGCCCAGCGGCGAGCCGGCGCTCTCGGGCGAGGTGACGATCACCGCCGAGCTGCAACTGTCAAAGCAAGCGTAGTCCGATGCGCGTTCTTGGTATCAGCGGCAGCCTGCGCCGCGACTCCTACAACTCGGCGCTCTTGCGTCACACCGGCGAGCTGTTCGAGGCCGAGGGCGCGGAGTTCGAGATCTACGACGGGCTACGCGACATCCCAGCCTACGACGAGGACGACGATACCGAGGACGCTCCCGAGGCCGTCTCGCGAATCCGCGAGGCGGTCCGGGACGCCGACGCCGTGTTCTTCGTCACCCCCGAGTACAACTCCTCGATCCCGGGCGCGCTGAAGAACGCACTCGACTGGGTGTCCCGCCCATTGGCGACTAGTCCCCTGCGCTACAAGCCCGTTGCCGTGATCGGCGCGAGCTCCGGCATGTTCGGCGCCGTCTGGGCACAAGCCGAGCTGCGCAAGATCCTCGGTGCGATCGGCGCCCGAGTGACCGAAGGCGAGGTCGCCGTCGGTCACGCCGGCGAGCGCTTCGACGAGAACGGCCGCCTGAACGAGCCCAACCTCGAGCAGGAGGTGCGCGAGGTCGTGACCACATTGCTCGGCGACGCCCAATCCGCGGAGGCCAATCGACCCACCGCCAACGCGCGAGCATCACCGGCGCCTCGCATGGCATCGACACTTGCGTGAGACGGTAGGGTCGCTCTTATGAAGAGAGTGAGCATGCTCGATGTCGATCCCAACCCTCTGCGGGGCTTCGTCCTGCAAGACGAGAACGAGACAAACATTGAATTGGACGCCCTATGGCGCGATCGCGCAGTAGCGCTCATCTTCCTGAGGCATTACCTGTGCGTGCAATGCCGTGTGGGTGCGATGGAGCTCGAGCGCGACCGTCACATGCTTGGACCTGATCCCAACGTGTGGCTCGTTGGAATGGGCACGCCCGTTCAGGCACAGGCGTTCAAGCAGCAAACGGGCGTACGCTTCCCGCTGCTGCTATCGGCGGATCTTCAGGCTTATCATGCGATGGATCTGCCGCGCGGCTCATTGCGCCAGATCTTCGGGCTCGCCGCGCAGAGAATTGCGCGTCGACGAGCCAGGGGTGTTGGCCTGGACCGGGAAGCGCAAGGAGGCAACCGCCCGAAGGCCCGCCCAGAACAAGACTGGCATCAGCTCGGCGGCGCGTTCGTATTCGCGCCGGGCGGCGCCATCGTATGGAGCCACCGCGCCCGCCACGCCGGAGACGACCCCGACCACGCCACACTTACGCAAGCGCTACACGACGCCGACGATCGCCAGGCTCGGGGCCGCGACGAAAACTGAGCGACGAACGCCTGATCAAACCTCAACGACTCAGGCGTGTCTCCGTCGTCGTCGAGCGGTTCGCTGGACAAAGGAGATGCCGTCGCGCGTGATGAAACGGGTGACCAAACCGATCAGGAATCGAGAAGCGCCGGTCACTGGGGTCTCCTAGAGTGACGAGCATGGCCACGAGGACGAACACACGGTCGCCTGCGCTGCAAGCTGCCGACAGCCACGATCTGATCAGCGTGCACGGCGCGCGCGTGAACAACCTCAAGGACGTCAGCGTCGAGATTCCCAAGCGCCGGCTAACGGTGTTCACCGGTGTCTCGGGCTCGGGCAAGAGCTCCTTGGTGTTCGGCACGATCGCTGCGGAGTCCCAGCGGCTGATCAACGAGACCTACAGCGCCTTCGTGCAGGGATTCATGCCTACGCTGGCGCGGCCGGAGGTCGATGTACTCGAAGGGTTGACGACCGCGATCATCGTCGATCAGGAGCGGATGGGCGCCGACGCTCGCTCGACAGTCGGCACCGCCACGGACTCGGGCGCGATGCTGCGCATCCTCTTCAGCCGACTCGGGAAGCCGCACATCGGCTCGCCCCAGGCGTTCTCCTTCAATGTCGCCTCGATCTCGGGTGCCGGGGCGGTCACATTCGAACGCGGTGGCCGCACGACGAAAGAGAAGCGAAGCTTCAGCGTCCTCGGCGGCATGTGCCCGCGCTGCGAGGGTCGAGGTTCGGTGTCCGACATCGACCTCACTCAGCTCTACGACGACAGCAAGTCGCTCAAAGATGGTGCGCTCACGATCCCCAGCTACAGCATGGACGGCTGGTACGGGCGGATCTTCATGGGTTGCGGCTTCTTCGACCCCGATAAGCCCATCAAGAAGTTCACCAAGAAAGAACTCAACGATCTCCTCTACAAGGAGCCCACCAAGATCAAGGTGGACGGCGTCAACCTGACCTACGAGGGTCTGATCCCCAGGATCCAGAAGTCGATGCTCTCCAAGGACGTCGACTCGCTACAGCCGCACGTCCGTGCCTTCGTGGAGCGGGCGGTCGCTTTCACCACCTGTCCCGAGTGCGACGGGACCCGGCTCAGCGCGGAGGCCCGCTCGTCGAAGATCAAGGGGATCAACATTGCCGATGCCTGCTCGATGCAGATCAGCGATCTCGCCGCGTGGGTAAGCGAACTCGACGACCCGTCGGTCGCGCCGCTGCTCAAGGCGCTCCGGGCGACCCTCGACTCGTTCGTGGAAATCGGGCTGGGCTACCTCTCGCTCGAGCGGCCATCGGGAACGCTCTCGGGCGGGGAGGCTCAGCGCGTCAAGATGATCCGCCAGCTTGGGTCGTCGCTCACCGACGTCACCTACGTCTTCGACGAGCCGACGATTGGGCTGCACCCCCACGACATCGAGCGGATGAACGACCTGCTGCTGCAGCTGCGCGACAAGGGCAACACAGTGCTCGTCGTGGAGCACAAGCCGGAGACGATTGCGATCGCCGAGCACGTCGTCGACCTCGGCCCGGGTGCCGGCACCGAGGGCGGCGAGGTGGTGTTCCAGGGCAGCGTCGAGGGACTGAGGGAGAGCGACACGATCACCGGCCGTCACCTCGATGACCGGGCCACCCTCAAGGAGGAGGTGCGGATGCCGGACGGCGCGCTCGAGGTGCGCGGCGCCAGCACCCACAACCTGCAAGATGTCGACGTCGACATCCCGCTCGGCGTGCTGGTCGTCGTCACCGGCGTGGCGGGCTCGGGCAAGAGTTCACTGATCGACGGATCGATCAAGTCCCGCCCGCCCCAGGACGGGGTCGTCTCGGTTGACCAAGCAGCGATCAAGGGCTCGCGGCGCAGCAACCCGGCGACGTACACGGGGCTGCTCGACCCGATCCGCAAGGCGTTCGCGAAGGAGAATGGCGTGAAGCCGGCGCTGTTCAGCGCCAACTCTGAGGGCGCCTGTCCGAACTGCAACGGCGCCGGCGTCATCTACACCGACCTGGCGATGATGGCCGGTGTCGCCGCCCCCTGCGAGGTGTGCGAGGGGAAGCGCTTCCAGGCCAAGGTGCTCGAGTACAAGTTCGCCGGCAAGGACATCAGCGAGGTGCTCGCAATGCCGGTGGTCGAGGCCAAGGAGTTCTTCGGCGCCGGCAAGGCGAAGACGCCGGCAGCACACAAGATCCTCGACCGGCTCGCCGACGTCGGGCTCGGCTACGTCAGCCTCGGACAGCCGCTCCCCACCCTGTCCGGCGGTGAGCGGCAGCGGCTCAAGCTGGCCACGCGTATGGCCGAGAAGGGCGAGATCTACATACTCGACGAGCCGACCACCGGCCTGCATCTCGCCGACGTCGAACAGCTACTTAATCTGCTCGACCGGCTGGTCGACTCCGGCAAGTCGGTCATTGTGATCGAGCATCACCAGGCGGTCATGGCGCACGCCGATTGGATCATCGACCTCGGCCCCGGCGCCGGCCACGACGGCGGCCGGATCGTCTTCGAGGGCACACCCGCCGAGCTCGTCGCCGAGAGCTCCACCCTCACCGGCGAGCACCTCGCGGCCTACATCAGCGCCTGACCGAGATCCTCGCGGACACCGTGCGGCGGCCGTCAGCGACGGCGCTCGCACCGGCGCAGTTCGATGAGGCAAGGCCGATTCGTGTAGGCGGAGATCCGGGGCCTGAGGCAAACTTTCGCGACGGTTTCACGGTGGCTACACGCACCCAGACGATAGTGAACCGCGATGGTTCCGGACACGATCATCCTCTCACCCCACTTCGACGATGCGGTGCTCTCGTGCTGGCACCTGCTAGCGGGCGCCGGCGAGGTGCTCGTGGTGAACGTCTTTGCGGGTGAGCCTCCCACGGGGACGCTGGGCTGGTGGGATCAGCTCGCGGGAGCAAGCGACTCGGCCGCGGCGGTCCGCGAGCGTCTCGAGGAGGATCGCCAGGCGCTCGCGCTCGCCGGCCGTGCATCAATAAACCTCCCGTTCCTGGACAGCCAGTACCGCGAGCCCGACCAGGCGCCAGTGGAGATCCTTCAAGCGCTGCGCGAAGTGCTCGTCACCGGTGCCCAGATATACGCCCCGGCCGGCCTGGGTAACCACCATCCCGACCATGTCGCTGCGCGTGCGGCAGCACTGGCACTACACGCAGAGGGCGCCAACGTGGCGCTGTATGCCGACCTACCCCATGCCACCGTGGACGGATGGCCACAATGGGTACTCGACGAGACCTCCTCAGGCGCTGACACGGCAAGCGAACGGTGGGCGAGCCAGCTCGCGACCATCGGTATCCCGCTCGAGCGGATGACCCCAACGGCACAACGACTGTCGGCTGAGATCCACGCCAGAAAGCTCGAGGCGGTACTCACCTACAGCAGCCAAACAAAACCGTTGCAGCGGGCCTTCGGAAACTCGCTGGATGATCCTCAACTGCTCAGCTCTGAGGTGACTTGGCAGCTGCGCTAGTGCCGTAGCGTCGCTGCGGGGTGGTCGATCTCCGCTAGGGCACGTTCGCGGAATCGCGTGCCGAGCTCCTCGTTGCCGACCGACTCTGTCATCGCATCGATTAGCTCGCGTGCGCTGCGTCCATGCTCATCCGCGTCGGTGGGACTGCCAGTCGCCTTCGCCACACGACGAAGTCCTGCTTGGATCTGCCAGCGCTCGCAGAGCAACCCCTCCGTACCGGCCGCCTTAGCGCTGCGGGCCAGCATCTGCGCTGCCGAAGCCCAGTCACCGCGGGCCTCCGCGCAGCGGGATAGGAGGCGTGTGGTGATCGCGATCGACCGTCGCGCTCCAACGCGCTCCCAGGCTTGCAGCCGGCCTCGCATCGCCTCCTCTGCCTGCTCGATCTCGCCAGCCGCGAGATGGGTCTCGGCAATCGCGAAGTAAGCCTGCTCGTCCCAAAAATCGACTCTGCCGGGCGGCGTCGTGACCTGCTCGGCGATCTGCCGGGCACGCTCTGTGAGCGCATTCGCCTCCTGCTCGTGACCCGCCATCCGCATCGCCGAGGAGAGCGCTCCCAGGCAACGGAAGATCTGCCCGCGGGCATGGTTGCGCTCGGCTGCGACAAGCCCACGTTGGAGGATTGCGACAGCCTCCTCCTCAGCACGCAAGTCCAGAAGGGGGCTCGCGAGACCCGCCGCGGCCCAGCCGAGCCAGCCGGCGTCGGAGGCTTCGGCACGTTCGACTGCCTTGCGACCCAGGGCAAGCGAGCGTGCGTAGTCGCCTCGGCAGCGCGCAATCCAGCTCGATGCGTCGCGAAACAGAACTCCAGTGGAGAATCCGGCTCCGATACGGTCGCTGATGGCGAGTGCCTCCGCGACACGTTGCTCGGCCTCTTGCCAGTCGCAGCGCTCCAGCGGCACGTAGGATGACTCACACAGCGTCCATTGCAAATACCACAGGTCTCCACGCTGGCGTTGGGCTCGCTCGAGCTCTACGCAGAGCTCCTGCAGGCGCTCGAGGTCGCCAAGCTGCAGCGCGGCGAACTTGAGGCTGTCCATCGCCTGGCTGACAGCAAGCTCATCGCCGGTGCGGCGAGCGATCTCAAGCGCACGGTCGCCCACCTCGACGGCCTCAGCAAACTCCAGCTCGTTGGCGAGCACCAGCGAAAGACGATTGAGCGCGCTGACCTGACTCGATTCGTCGCCGAGCTGCTCGGCGATCCGTAGTGCTTCTTCGTGAAAGCATCGAGAGGCCCGCGGGTCGAGCGCGTGCCAGTGAATCCCCAGGGCGTTGCGCACGTGCATCTCACTCGCGCGGTCGCCCGCCGCTCGAGCACCCTCCAGCGCGTGCTCGAGGTCGGCCAGCGCCCGGTCGGGCTCGCCGAGCAAATGGAGCGTCCAGGCACGGGCGCGGTAGAGGTCGCGGATCGTCTGCTCCGTAGCGGCCGTCATGCCGAGCATTTCGCCCGCGACGATCGCTCCTTGCAGGTTCTCGATCGCCGTCTCTTGGGCGTGAACCCTTTCCGCCGCAATCGCGGCGCGGCGGTAGTAGTCGAACGCCTTGCGCAGCTCTCCGGCGGCACGGTAGTGGTAGGCGAGCGTACCCGCGCGCTCGTCGGGGCGGTCCGTGGGCGTTTGCTCGATCGCAGCCGCGATCCGCCCGTGGATCGCGGCCTTCCTGGTAGCCGATAGCTGCTCGTAGATCGTCTCGCGAAAGAGCGCGTGGGAGAAGCTGAGCCGCCCCACCGACTGAGCAGGCTCGACCAGGACATCGGCGTCGATCGCCTCCTCGACCAGGTCGATCAGGTGATCGTTCGAGTACTCGAGTACGCGCTCCAACACATCGAGCTCGAAGTCGCGACCGGCGACCGCGGCCACCGAGAGCGCCTGGCGGCAATCGTCGCCGAGCTCGCGCAGGCGTCGCAGCAACAAGTCTCTGACGCTGTCCGGCACGCCGCCCGCCGCGACATCCCAATCCGCCTGCTCGCCAACGTCGTGCAGCAGCTCCTCGATGAAGAATGGATTGCCCTCGCTGCGATCCGCGACACGGCGCACGAACCCGCTCGGCACCTGTTGCCCGGTGCGACCCGCGATCAGCTCGGCGACCTCGGCCTCTTCGAGCCCTGACAACGAAAGCCGCTCGACCGCGCGCGCCCGGCGCAGCTCTGCGAGCGCTTCGGCGAGCGGATGCTCGTCGCCGACCTCGACCGGCCGGTAGGTGCCGAGGACCATCAACGGCGCCCCCTTCGCCGAGCGTGCGAGGTGGCGAAGCAGCAGCAGGCTCGACCGGTCGGCCCAGTGCAGGTCGTCTAGGAACAGCACCAGTGGGCGAAGATGCGCAGCGTCGGCCAACAGTGAGGAGACCGTCTCGAACAAGCGAAAGCGCTCCTGCTCGGCGCCGAGGCCCATCGGCCCGTACGGGGTGCGGGGGTCCTCGAGCTCCGGCACGATCGCGGCGAGCTGGGCACGTCTCGGGGTGACTTGCACAGCAAGCTCGGCCGGAGGACAGCAGGCGATGTAGTGGCGGAGTGCCTCAACGAACGGTTGGTAGGGAACGAGGACCTCCTCGTGACAGCTGCCCGCCAGCACCGTCGCGCCTTGCTCGTGCGCCTTACGGGCGAACTCCCTTGCCAGGCGCGTCTTGCCGATCCCAGGCTCGCCCGCGAGCACCACTATGCGAAAACAGCCCTCGCGCACCGCTGTCCATTGCGCCTCCAAGGCAGCTCCCGCGTCGGAGCGGCCGACGAACGTGCCACGGTCCTCGCCCGCCAGTACGGGGGGAAGCGGGACGCGCACCTCGGTCGAGGGCTCCCAGATCACCTCACAAGCGGAAACCGGGTCGGCCACGCCCTTCAAGGAGACCGCCCCAAGCCCACGGTAGGCGAACCCGCCACGTGTGCCCACCAGCGCACGCACCAACTCCGAGGCGAGGATCTGGCCTGGCGCGCCGGCGTCGCACAACCGCTTGGCGATTACCACCGGCGTGCCGAAGTAATCGCCCTCGTCACGGATCGGCTCACCGACGTTCAGGCCGATGCGAACAGCGAGGGCAAGCTCGCCGCTCGCACTGGCACGGTGGACCGCCTGTTGGATCGTGATCGCGCACGCGAGCGCGTCGATCGCGCTCACGAAGGCAACCATCAGCCCGTCGCCGAGGTTCTTCACCTCTTCGCCCCCGTGCATACCCGCCGCCTCGCGCAGCAGACCGAAGTGCGCGCGCCGCAGACGCTCGCCCTCTTCGTCACCGAGTCTCTGCAACGTCTCTGTCGAGCCAACCTGGTCTGTGAACAGCAGCGTCACCGTGCCAGTCCTCGGTTCAGGCGCCGCTACGGACACCGGCGGCCCGACGGACTCGGAAAGTCCAGCGGGCTCGGGCAGTCCGGGAGGCTCAGACAGTCCGGAGCGCTCATGAGGCAAAGTGTCAGTTGGCAGCGGAGCAAGGGGTTGTGGCTCTGTCTCACCAGCACGGATCCCCTCGACCAATGCGCGCGTAGCCGGTGAGGGGACGATTCCGAGCTCTGAGGCGAACCGGTCTGCCAGACGCCGGTATGTCGTGAGCGCCGCCGAGCGGTCGCCACTGGCCGCCAGACGGAGAATCAGCTCGCGGTGGGCCTCCTCGGAGAGTGGGTCGAGCGCGACCTGGCGTCGAGTGAGAGCGACTGCCGCGCCAATGTTTCCCTCGGCTTCAGCGGCACCAGCCATTCGCTGGAGCAACGCAACCACTTGCGCTCGGTGCTCGTCGCGTCGCTCGTAGACCCAGTCCTCGTCGAGGTCCGCAAGCAGATCGCCGCTCGCGATCTTAAGCGCATCCTCCAGCCGGCCCTCTGCGAGGAGCCGCTCGAACTCGCCCACGTCCGTCCAGACCTCATCCGGGCCGGCGAGGGTAACTCCGTCGCGCGTGGCCAACAGATAGCGATCGGCGTTCGCGCCCAACGCTCGACGCAAAGCCGATAGGGCGCTGCGCAAGCTCGTGCGCGCGCTCTCGTCGAGCACATCGGGCCAGAAGCGCGCCGCGAGCTGGCCACGAGGATGCATGCGCCGCTCCAAAGCGAGCACGCCGAGCAGGGAGCGCGCTCGCCGGCTCGCGGGCAACTCCAGACGCACGCCGTCCACTTCGAGCGTCATCTCCCCCAGCAGCTTGACGCGCATCATCGGCGAAGCCTACGCGGATTCATGCTCTCTGCGTGTGCTCTCTGCGTGGATTCACGCTTGTTTCGCGCGCGCTTCGCGCTGGCGCCACGGAGCCCTGGGACAGTCAACTCCAGAAAGCACAACCACGGAGGAGACACAAATGGCTACCGAGGCACAGCTTGACCAAGAGAAGCTCGAAGCCTTCATCGAGCGGATCGTGCTCGACGTCGGAACCGCGATGCGCGGGGGGCTGACGTACATTGGCGACCGCCTCGGCATCTTCGCCGCGCTCGCACAGTCCGGGCCGGTGACGTCGAGCGAGCTCGCCGGACAAACGGGCCTGAACGAGCGCTACCTGCGCGAGTGGCTCGGGTCGATGACGACAGCCGAGTACCTCGAGCACGACAACGAGGCCGACACTTACTTCCTGCCGCCCGAGCACGCTCTGCCACTCGCCGACGAGGAGTTCCCGTTCTTCACCGGCGGATTCCTGCAGATGATCGTCCCCACGGTCACCGTCGCGCCCGCAGTGGCCGAGGCGTTCAGGACCGGTGGGGGTGTAACGCAGGATCAGTACCTACCCGACATGTACGAGGCGATTGAGCGCGCCACGGCACCGTGGTACAAGCACCATCTTGTCCAGACCTGGCTCCCGGCGATGCCCGGCGTCCAGGAGAAGCTCGAGGCGGGCGGCTCGGCCTGCGACGTCGGCTGCGGGTCCGGTCGGGCGCCGATCACGCTCGCCAAGGCGTTGGCGGCAGCCGAGGTTCACGGCTACGACGTGCACCCAGGTTCAATCGAGCGCGCGCGGGCAAACGCGCAGGCAGAGGGGGTAGCCGACCGGGTGACGTTTACCGTCGGCGACGGCGCCGATTTGCCAGAGGGACGGTTCGATCTCATCAGCACGTTCGACGTGGTGCATGACTCCGTGGACCCAGTCGGGTTGATGAGCGCGATCCGTGGGGCGTTGCGAGCGGACGGCACATACCTGATGCTCGAGATGAACGCCTCCGGCGATGTTGAGGAGAATCGTAATCCGCTCGGCAGGCTCCTTTACAACGTCAGCACCCTCTACTGCATGACCACCTCGCTCGCCCATGGGGGCGCCGGCATCGGTGCCTGCATGGGCCAAGAGAAGGCGCGCGAGCTGGCTTACGCGGCCGGCTTCACTCACTTTCGCGAGCTCATCAAGGAACCGTTCTCCGTCCTCTACGAGCTCAAGGCATAAGAACGAATGCGCGGCGACCCTCTAGGTCGCCGCGTTTGACTCGACGGTGCAAACCGACAATCTTGTAAGGAAAAGGGGCAGGTCAAATGGCAATCCAGACCAGAACCGAATCACCGCAACTCGACGCGGAAGCGCTCCGGGCAGCGCCGGAGCAGAGCCGTGCGCGCTATCCCGACAGCGATGGCTTCGTCGAGCGCGACGGACAGCGGCTCTTCTATGAGGTGTACGGCGAGGGTGAGCAGACTGTGTTTCTGCTCCCGACCTGGTCGCTGGTCCACTCACGCCACTGGAAGATGCAGATCCCCTACCTCGCGCGCCACTTCCGGGTGCTGAGCATGGATGGCCTCGGCAGTGGGCGCTCTGATCGTTCCCGCGACCCACGGCGGTACAGAGCTGCTGAGTTCGCCCGCGACTTCCTGGCAGTGATGGACGCGACCGGGACGGAGCGGGCAGTGATGGTGAGTCTGTCGACGGGCGCCCAGTACCAGCTCGAACTGGCTCGGATCGCATCTGAGCGGGTGGCTGGCGCCGCCTTCATCGGTCCGCTGTTCCCTTACACCCCATCGCACATCTGGATGATGCACAGCCGGCTCTTCCCGCGGCTCTTCCGGCGGCCGGTGCCGATCCGCCAACTCTTCCGCTGGTGGGGGCGTTACAACGCCGTTCACTGGCGAGCTGAATATCCAGTATTCGCGGAGTGGTTCATCTCGCGAGCTCTGCCCGAGGTGCACTCGACCAAGGCAATCGAGGACGGTGTGGGATGGGCGCTTGAAACCGATCCCGAGACGCTGATCGCCACAGTGCTCGATGATCAGTCCGGCGTGCGTCCCCGCCGCCGGCGCACGCTGAACTCCCTGGCGCTGAATCTGGAGTGCCCGGTGCTGGTGGTCTCCGGCGAGCGTGACAAGATCACGCCACCGAGCGATGCCCGGGCGTTGGCCAGCCTCACAGGGGGACAGCTCGAAGCGATCCCGGGCGCTGGCCACCTCGTGTACACCCGCAAGCCGGTGCGGTGCAATCTCGCGCTGCGAGACTTCGCCGAGGATGTCTTTGGGCGACCACGCACGCCTCGGGACCCCACCGTGTATCGCCCCGACGGTCGCCCGCGGGCGCTATTCGTCTCATCGCCGATCGGGCTCGGCCACGCCCAACGCGACGTGGCGATCGCCCGCGAGCTGCGGCGGTTGCAGCCAGACCTGCAGATCGACTGGCTTGCCCAGGACCCGGTGACGCGAGTGCTCGAGGCCGAGGGCGAGCGCATCCACCCCGCGAGCGCCCATCTGGCCAACGAGTCTAAGCACATCGAGTCGGAGTCCGCCGAGCACGACCTGCACGCCTTCCATGCGATACGCCGCATGGATGAGATCCTCGCCGCCAACTTCATGGTCTTCCACGACATCGTGCGCGAGCAGCGCTATGACCTGTGGATCGGTGACGAGGCATGGGAGCTCGACTACTACCTACACGAGAACCCACGCGAGAAGCGGGTGCCGTACGTGTGGTTGAGCGATTTCGTCGGGTTCCTGCCGATGGACGATGGGGACGCGCGGGAAAGCTTCCTGACCGCCGACTTCAACGCCCAGAGGATCGAGCACATCGCCGAGCACCCCGAGGTCCGCGACCTGTCGCTGTTCGTGGGCAACCCCGATGACATCGTCCCCGAGCGCTTTGGGCCCGGGCTGCCGATGATCCGCGACTGGGCCGAACGCAACTACCAGTTCACCGGTTACATCACCGGCTTTGATCCCGCGGACCTGAGCAATCGCGCCAAGCTGCGCGCCGAGCTTGACTATGGCGATGACGAGCAGGTGTGCATCGTCACCGTCGGGGGGTCAGGTGTGGGCGCTGACCTGCTGCGGCGAGTCATCGCCGCCTCCCCCGAGGTCAACGAGCGCCTCCCGGATCTGCGCATGATCGTCGTCGCCGGCCCCCGCATCGACCCCGGATCGCTCCCCTCCCATCCCGGCCTGGAGGTGGTCCCCTATGTACACGACCTCTACCGGCACCTGGCCGCCTGCGACCTGGCGGTGGTGCAGGGCGGTCTGACCACCTCGATGGAGCTAACGGCAAACAAGCGGCCGTTCCTCTACTTCCCGCTGCGCAATCACTTCGAGCAGAACTTCCACGTCCGCCACCGCCTCGAACGCTACAGGGCTGGTCGCCGCATGGACTACGACGACTCCACACCGGAGCGCATCGCGGAAGCGATCGCCCAGGAGATCGGCCGCGACGTCGACTACCGCGACGTGGAGGTCGACGGCGCCGCTAACGCGGCCAGACACCTAATCGAGTTGCTCTAGGCGTACGACTAGGTTTAACACCCTGCGCCGCTTAGCAAGTGGTTAAAAAGAGCAGACTCGCGTCTACTGGCAGATCCCGACCTTTAGGATTTTGGGTTGGCGGTCGATCAGTTATTTCGAGATGTCTGCTCGCAGCTCAAGACCAGAGAACGATGAGGCGCTGTCCCCGTCACCGCCGTCCGTTCCAATGGAGCAATCGGTGGAAGACCTTCGCCACCTCGGCGAGTTGCTGAAGGCGCGAGCTGCGCACGTACGCGACCTTACTGTTCAGCGAACCGCAGGACCGGATCACGTGGTCGATGCGCTAGTTCAGGAGAGCTTCGAACGGATCAGCATGAGCTCCACGATCGCCGTAGCCCGCTGGATCTCAGGCGAGAGCATGGCGGTGGCTATCGAGGCCGGACGGGAGACCTGGGAGATCTTTGGCGAGCTGGCCGCCCACCGCGCGGCATCGCTAAACGAGGTCATATGGCGCTGTTTCTGGTGGCGCAATGTGATGGCCGAGGTTCTCTCTGAAGGTGCCGCACAATTGGACGTTTCTCCCGACGGGCTCTTTCAAGCCCTGAATATCCTGCAGCTGAGCCTGGAGTTCAGCCTGCTGCGGATGTGCGAGTGCTTCGAGGCCCAGCGACGGCGAACAGACGCAGAGCTCAAGCGTCGCGAGGAGGAGCTTGCGTTCTTGGCGACCCACGACGCATTGACCGGCCTTCCCAACCGAACGTTGATCCTGGACCGCGTCGAGCAGATGCTCGCGCGCTCCGCTCGCAGCCAAACACCGGTGGCGGTGTTGTTCATCGATCTCGACAACTTCAAGACCATCAACGACACACTCGGTCACGGCGTCGGCGATGAACTCCTGCGAGCGGTCACCGCAAGGCTCAGTGGCGTAATACGCGATGCCGACGGCTTGGGGCGCCTCGGCGGGGACGAGTTCGTGGTGATCTCCGAAGAGCTCTCAATGTCCGTGGGCCCTGAGCTCATCGCCGAACGTTTGCTCGACGCGCTCAAGCATCCATTCAATCTCGGTGCGGACAAG
The DNA here is from genome assembly GCA_963731565.1 of uncultured Solirubrobacterales bacterium. Classification (GTDB taxonomy): domain Bacteria; phylum Actinomycetota; class Thermoleophilia; order Solirubrobacterales; family Solirubrobacteraceae; genus Palsa-744. Next base: position 1,125,894 of record CAVSWG010000001.1, on the reverse strand, counting down.
GCGACTCGCGTGACCGTGACCGCGAGCATCGGGATCGCCGTGGGAGAACGGATCTCACCGGAGGAGCTTCTGCGCGACGCCGATATCGCGATGTACCGAGCCAAGTGGGACGGTAGGAATCGCTATGCGGTGTTCGAGACGGGCATGCAGGACACGATCCAGCACCGCATGGAACTGGAGATGGATCTGCGCGAAGCTCTCGAGAACAACGAGTTCTTCCTCGCCTATCAACCGACGATCGACCTGAGTGACATGAGGCCCACTGGAGTGGAGGCCCTGATCCGCTGGAGGCACCCAGTGCGCGGCGTCGTTCAACCCGACGATTTCATCCCCCTGCTCGAGGAGACAGGGATGATCACGGAGATCGGCAAGTGGGTGTTGGATGAGGCCTGCGACCAAGGTGCTGCGTGGCGCCGGGCGGGATATCCGATCGGCATGGCCGTCAACGTCTCCGGACGTCAGCTCGACAGCGATGAGTTCATTGCCGACGTAGAAGGCGCGCTCTCCAAGAGTGGCCTGGATCCGAAAGCGCTGACGATCGAGATCACAGAGACGACGCTCATGCGCAACGCTGAGGAAACCGCTCGCCGGCTGGCAACAATCAAGCAGCTCGGCGTACGCATAGCGATCGATGACTTCGGAACCGGATACTCCTCTCTCGCCCATCTTCAAAAGTTCCCGGTCGACGCACTCAAGATCGACCAATCGTTCATATCGGGGTTGAGACACAACCAGGAGGGCGAAACGCTCGTGCGCACCCTCGTGCAGCTTGGCAAGGCCCTCTCGATCGAGACCTTTGCCGAGGGCATCGAACAACAACGGGATCTCTCCCTACTCCGAGACGAGCACTGCGATAGTGGACAAGGCTTCCTGTTTGCTCGGCCACTCGATGCAGACGCTACTGAGGCATTCCTTCAGAGTTGGGCCGATACGCCGAGTCTCGTCTTGACGCAGGCTCACATCGCAGGCGAGTGACCAATCGACGAAACGTCGATTGTGGACGGTTGTCTGTCAAGGACAGACGGCCTGCCGTCGACATCAGAGTGAGGATGCTCCGCCCAGTAATCACCACCCTCCGCTTGGCAATAGCGCCAATCGCCATCTTGATGGCGATGCTTGCGCTCTCAAGCACGCCCGCCTTGGGCGTGGAAACGGGCGTGGTCGTCAACGGCCCAAGCGGACTCTCCCCGGAAAGCGACAGCCAGCTGGCCTCTCTTGGCGTGGGCTGGGTGCGTGGATTCGTGCCATGGACCGTGTTCGAACCAAATCAAGGTCATCTCAATGAGCCGCAAATCAGCGCCCTAGAATCGGGCTTGAACGCTTTGCCCAAGGGCACGAAGGTGATCCTCGACGTGGTCAACACGCCACAGTGGGAGTCTGGCTCGAGCAACCCCGTGATGCCCCCACGCGACCCGGCCGACTTTGGCCACTTCGTAGGCGAGATCGCCAAGCGCTTTGCCGGTCGTGTGGCAGCCTGGGAGATCTGGAATGAGGAGGACGACTCCATGTGGTGGGCGAGCGGCCCTAACCCTGCCGCCTATACGGCGCTGCTGAAGTCAGCCTACCCTGCAATCAAAGCAGCCGACCCGAGCGCGAAGGTGGTGCTCGGCGGGTTGACCGGCAACGACTACGAATTCCTCTCCCAGCTCTACGCGGATGGGGCCAAGGGCTCCTTCGACGCGGTGGGAGTACACACCGACCTGATCTGCAACCGCGTCTCCCCTTACGAAATCCTGCGCAATGGTCGTAGCGATCAGCGCATCAACCGCTGGGCGTTCCTTGGCTATAGGACGGTGCACGAAGTCATAGTGGCTAATGGCGACAACAGCCCGATCTGGATGACCGAGCTCGGCTGGAGCACCTCCACGCAGGAGTGCAACTTCGGCGCCGGGGCTGGCCAAGGGATCGCCGGCGTGAGCCCCGAACAGCAGGCAACCTTCCTCTCACAGGCCTATCACTGCCTCGCCCAGGACCCCTATGTGCAGGTTGGCATCTGGTTTGGGCTGCAGGACACCGAACCGTTCAACAGCCCGCGCAGTAGCTATGGCCTGCTCGACTCCAAGCTCCTCCCCAAGCCCGCTTATGGAGCGTTGGCCGACTTCGATCACAACGGAGATCGCCTGAGCGAACCTTGTGGCGCTTCGCAGGGCCCGTCCATCAGCTTGACGAGCCCGAAGTCGGGCGTGCGCTACACCAACACCTTGCCGATCACCGTGAGCGCAAGCGCCAAGGTGGGCGTATACCAGATCTCTCTGTATAGCGACCATCACATCATCCGCAGCTTCTACGTACACGGCGGGACCGCGACGTTGAGCGGCCACATGATTTGGTACGGCGCGCGCCTGCTCAAGCCTGGCCGGCACACCTTGATGGCGGAGGCTTATGACGAGCGCAACAACACCTCCACCACGTCGATCACGATCATCCGTGGCAAGACCGTCAAGAAGAAGCATAAGCGCCATCACCGCCGCAAACACTGAGCCTGCCCAAGCTGCTCCGTAGGCTCTAAACTGACGTTTCCGAGTCCTGGGAGAGGTGGCCGAGTGGCTGAAGGCACTCGCCTGCTAAGCGAGTATGGGGGTTAAACTCCATCGCGGGTTCGAATCCCGCCCTCTCCGTCCAGCCCTTGTTCCAGCCTGGACCGCGCTTACGTGCGGTATCGCCGGGTTGCGCCCGAGCAGCTTGACCTGCCATCGTCTACGAGGCGGTGAGGAAGGCCTGGGTGATTGCGTCGATCCCCGAGGTGGCTGGTGTCTTCAGTCAGGTCGCACGCGAGAGGAGCACGAGCGACCGTCATTTATGCGCTACGGCTGATGCTCTCCCCGAGCTCAGCAAAGCCGACGATCAGCGCGAGCGTGAGGCCTTGCATCTGACGATCGCTGCATGAAGCTGCGTGATCTTGAGCGGCATCTTCGCGTTCAAGGATGTAGGAATACTGTGGTTGCGGTCTCGCACATAGATGATCCTGAGACCTGGCGTGCTGACATCGTCGTCAGGCCCGCACGGACAAGATCAAGAAGCCGGTTCGTTGGCAAGTCCCCCTTTCACGCCTCCAGTGATAGAGGAAATCTGTTGTAAATCGAAGCCCTATTAAGACCGACCGGCACAGCATCACACATAAGGCCAGACTTCTTATGCGAGAGGCAACTCACTGCTCAGTTTGGGAACATGCAGGAGACTTTTGCCGAGACCCCCGCTTTACCTAGAACTTTGCAGGAGCTGCCTCTCGCATAAGAAGTAAAGACGGTCCTACTACTAGTTGTCAAGTTAAATGGCTTCATGCACGTTGCTCAAGGTACGAGGGAAGCATTCTCCGTAGGGCAGCGACAATGCCTCCCTCAGCAGCTGCAATGGCCGAATTCTTACCTAGAACGATATCCACGTCTTCAAGCGCACAGGGGAGTCCAGTCGACCGCATTCCTTCTCGGATTGGGTCCGCTATTACCCGGTAGGCAGCGACATCATGCGGGGACTCACCGAAATGCCTTCCGCTGATCACGATAAGGCGGGGGTTGAGCAGGGTGACGAATGCGCCAAGTGCTTCCCCGATACGCCGAGCCGCGCTACGAAGCGCAACTCGCTCGGCACCGTCAGCTTCAACTGCGAGTTGGACGACATCGCTAAAGCTTGGTGACCGTCCTGCCCCTGAATCGTTTAGTGCCCCTGCGATTGCCTCGCCGCCCGCCAAAGTCTCAAGACAGACATGACCACATCGGTAGCACGGCTCCCCGCTGGCGGACGAATCTCCTGCTGGTGTATGACCTAGCTCGAAGGCGAGTCCCCGGTCTCCAGTCACTAGCTCGCCGTTAATAAGCAAGGCGCCCCCAAGGCCATCACTCCACTTAACAACCAAGACGACGTCTTGGCAGTTCAAAGCGCTATCTCGGGCGATGTTTGGTGCGAACTCCGCCAGCGCTACGAGGTTCGCATCGTTCTCAAGTGTAAAGGGGACGTTTTGCCAGGCTGCGCCAAGTCGATAGCGAAGCTCGTCTGCTGGACGAATGCCGGTCCATGACGCGATTCCCGCGGTTGATGCGATTCGTCCTTGCTTTTGGTCAATCGGCGCGGGAAGGCCTACGCAGACACCGATGAGATCTTCGGGCTGGACACCGCCGTCCGCCATAATCTGCTGGACAAGGACAACCGCGGTCTCGATGGCAGCAGGCGCGTCGCCGGCTACGTCAAAACTTGAGACCGGCGTAGTCGTGAGACCGGCAAGGTTCCCTAGCGCTACACAGACATGGCGCAGCCCGATCTCGATACTCAGTGCGACGGCGGCATCACGCCGAAGCCTGAGCCGGTTAGCGGGGCGACCACCATTTGGGCTACTACTAGAGACCTCGTCGTGGAGGGGCTCAAGCTCGATGAGATGTTGATCGCTGAGACGACGGATGATCGCAGCGATGGTTCCTCGGGACAGGCGGGTGTCTTTGGCCAACTCCAGCGAAGTCACGGGAGACTTCCGTTGAAGAACGTGGAGCACATCGAGCGTATTACGCAAGTGCGGCGTCCGAGTGTCCGGCGCTTCGACTTCAAGCTGAGGGGGTGAAAACGCCATGTGCCGGGAGAGTCCCATAAGGGTCGGACGATGGTTTGCAGGAATAGAGCTTCTGACGTCGAAGATACATGGTTTCGACTCGCATGAACTTCGCGTGGAGCGGGATTCTAGCACATGTTTCTGACTATATGGCGCATAACCAATGGAAAGAACCATGCATGCGCAAACACAAGCGAGCCAAAGACGCATGCTGTGAACCGGCCAAAACCTGTGATACGCTCCGCGTTGCCGAGACCCACATACCCGCTATACCTCGAAAAGGAGACCCCATGCGAGCAGGAGTCGCGCCCCCAGCCGAGCCCGTCGTGGAAGCGCAGGTTTGCGTCCGCGTCATCCCGGTGCGTACATGGCCAGATGCGATTTCCGCATCGCGATCTAGTTCGAGCCCGGAACTCTCGCCAAAGCCTACTCAAGGACCAAAGGGCACAGAGCCCTTGATGCAGAGCGAGTGTCCTTGGGTAGGCGAGGGTTACGACTACGTGTCGGACTAGTCGTTGGACGAAGTTCGTGGGCGGGCACGGATGCCCTCTCACGTTTGTTACTTGGGGAGGAACCAGCGCCGAATTGTTCTTTTCGCCAGCAAGACTCGACGGGTGGTCAGCGATCCGCTTGGCGAATGACCTCGGCTGATCGATGTCAGGGATCTCGCCCCCGGCTCGATAAGTCCTCAAGCAGCCAAGGCCGCTGCGAGTTCGCACATCGTCCCGATCTCCACTCTTCTACCTGGCTGTAGCGCGCGGCCCGAAATGCTCGTACAACTCCGGCAAGATCGCCCCGAGGTTGGCGTACTCCTCGGCGCAGTGCCTCGCGAGCGCGCGAGGCAGACCTTTGGGCAACGCCCGCCGACGCACCGAGGGCTTGTCGAGCAGGCGCGCGCCGGGACCCCCGAGCAGCCCATATGGGCGCAGAGCAGCGCCGAGCCAAAAGCGGCTGCGCAGTACGACTCCCTCGCCCTCGCGGAGGAACACGTGGAACATGGGCGAGTGGCGCACTCTCAGATGATCATCGCCAACGTAGCCGCACACGATCGTCGCCACGTGGGGGTCGTCGAGGGCATCGTTTGACATGCCCATCTCGGTGGGTGCCTTGAACTCGATGCGCGCATGGACCACGCCGGTGCCCGCGTCCTCCACGGGATGGTGTACCGCACCCCAATGGGCCTTCGTGCGCGCGCCCGCACGCGCACGAGTCACCCCCCGCAGAGACTCATACCCCCCATCTGCCTCGCGTGCGTGCGCATGGGGCACCCTTTGCGGAGAGTCATCCATCTCCTCCCCCACGCGCCCGCGCGCGTGGGGCACCTCTTGCGGGGACCCACGCAACCCTGCTTCCGCGGATGCGCCCGCGCCTGCGCCTGCGCCTGCGCCTGCGCCTGCGCCTGCGCCTGCGCCTGCGCCTGCGCCTGCGCCTGCGCCTGCGCCTGCGCGATGTACTCCGTCGAGGGAATTGTCACGATGAGCCAAGGGGTGCCAGACGCGGTAACGCAGGGAGTCACGGGGGTGCCAGTCAAACCACCAATCGACCATCTCTTCGCTGACGTTGGGCATGGCAGTGCGCACGGCCACGTAGGCCACGCCATCGGGCATGACACACCAGCCGGTCTCACACGCCATCGGAGTGGGGTCGAGCAGCCGGTCCATCCGCTCCAAAGCGAGTGCCTCGCTCGGGTCGATCGGGCCGCGTTCAATCGCCTCGAGCACGTGCTGCTCGGGGGGCGTCATCGGACGTGCCAAGTAATCGTTCAGCGAATCCAGGCTCATGAGGTGGGCGATGCGGACGGGCCCATCCATGAGTGAAAACGAGCCTCAGGGTCGTACTTGGCGCGCAGCTGCTCAAGCCGCATGCGGTTCTCCTCGCTGAGAAAGCGCGCGGGCCGGTTGCCGAGATTCTCGTCGGCCAGCTGGATGCCCGTGGCGGAGGGCTCCAGCTCACGCATGCGCTCAGTCACCCAAGCCACACCCTGCTCGTCGTAGGCGGGACCCTGCCAGACCCCATATAGAGCGATGTAGGTGTCGTCCTCGACGCTGTAGGCCATGTCGAGCCGATCCGGCGCGGGCGCGGCACCTGGGCCCCAGTTCATCCAGAGCATGTGCGAGGGCGCCGGGGGCATCGTCTCGGCGATGCGGTGCAAACCTGGTAGGAGATCCTCGATGGGCGCGTGCGTCCACATGTTGTCCGCCGAGTAGCGATGACCGTCGGGGTAGGCGGCGTGGGCGCCCGCGTACAGGTCGGCCAACTCACCCGGCACGTAGGGCAAGGTCAGCTTGGCGCGGTCGAGCACGGGGCAGGTCTCGAGCACGGCAACCGCCGCGCGTGCCTGCTCCTCGCTGTCAGCCAAGACGGGCCCGGTGACCGCGATCTCGAGCTCCTCATCTTCAGTGCGGTGGATGAAAACCATCAGCTCCATCGTGCGCGCAACCCGAGGACCTATCTGCGCCGCCCAGCGGAACACCTCCTCGAGGACGTCCATCGGATAGAGGAACACACTGTTGACGACCACTTTGGGACGACGAACGAGTCGCAGGTGAAAGCGGGTGACTACGCCAAAGAATCCAGGTCCGGCGCCGCGCGCCGCCCACAGGAGCTCGGCGTTCTCCTCTTCATTGGCGTGCACAAGCGAGCCATTGCCAAGCACGACGTCGATCGCCGCGACGCTCATGCAAGCAGGCCCATGCACGCGCCCGTTCCAGCCGAAGCCGCCCTGCAGGAGATAGCCGCCTAGGCCCACTCCCGGGCAGTGACCGGCGGGGAAGAACAGGTCATGCTCGGCCAGGAGCTCGAGTAGCTCATCGCCGTGACAGCCCGGACCGACCGTGGCGGTCATCGCCTGCGGGTTCACCTCGACGCCGCGCAGACGCGCTACGTCGAGCAGGAGTCCTCCATCGCGCACGTGGTTGCCAGCCCAAGAATGGCCTCCTGAGCGCACTCCGATGCGCATGCCTCGCGCGCGTGCGTAAGTCACGGCTTGGAGAACGTCCGCCTGCACCGCGGCGAGCGCGATCGCATCGGGGTAGCGCTCGGGCGTGCGCGCATTCCAGACGGACGCACTGCGGGCCTCCTCGTAGCCGTCCTCCCCACGCGCGTAGAGCGTCCCTTCATAGCTCTCAGGCATAGCCGCTGCCAGAATACCCGTCGTGAGCGACCCCGGTCCCGCGAGCGCGCACACGCGCGCGGCCCTTGCCGACGCATCTGAGGACCTGCCATTCGAGGATCGGGAGGATTTCGAGGATGCCCAGCGCGGCCTGATCGCGACCAGTCCCAGTCTCGTGCTGTGCGATGCGCAGGAGCGCGCGGTGTGGGACATGGACAGCTACGCATTCATAGGTACCGGAGGCGAGGCACCGGACACGGTCCACGCGAGCCTGTGGCGCATGGCTCAGCTAAACGGGATGCACGGCCTGTTCGAGGTGGTGCCGGGCATCTACCAAATGCGGGGCTATGACATCTCCAACGTGACCTTCGTGGAGGGGCGCGAGGGCGTGATCGTGATCGACCCGCTTGTATCCACCGAGTGCGCGAGCGCCGCGTTCAGCCTGTATCGCTCCCACCGCGGCGAGCGCGAGGTGAGCGCCGTCATCTACACCCATAGCCACGTCGATCACTTCGGCGGCGTCAAGGGAGTTGTTTCTGAGGAGGCGGTCAAGGCCGGGCGCGTGCCGGTGTGGGCGCCGGCCGGCTTCCTCGAGCACGCAGTGTCTGAGAACGTGCTCGCCGGCACCGCGATGGCCCGTCGGGCCGGCTACATGTTCGCCCCGGGCCTGCCGCGTGGGCCACACGGACAGGTGGACGCGGGCATTGGAAAGACAATCTCAAGCGGCAGCATCACCTTGATCCCGCCGACCCATGAGGTGTCGCTGACTGGTCAGGAGGAGGAGATCGATGGCGTGCGTTTCGTCTTTCAACTCGTACCGGACAGCGAGGCGCCCGCGGAGATGAACTTCGCCTTTCCCGACCTGGGTGTGCTGTGCGTGGCGGAGAACGCCGTTCAATGCATGCACAACGTCCTAACCCCTCGCGGGGCCCCAGTGCGCGATGCGTTGCGCTGGTCTAAGTACTTGGCCGAGGCGATCGAGCTGTTTGGCGCGGGTAGCGATGTGATGTTCGCCCAGCACCACTGGCCACGCTGGGGCAAAGAGCGCGTGATCGAGCACTTGGCACGCCACAGGGACATGTACCGCTACCTGCACGACCAGACCCTGCGACTTGCCAATCGCGGCCTCACCCCCACCGAGATCGCCGCCGAGGTGAGGTTGCCACCGAGCCTCGAGCGCACATGGTCTTGCCGCGGCTATTACGGCACCGTCAGCCACAACGTGAGAGCCGTGTACCAGCGCTACTTGGGCTTCTTCGATGGCAACCCGGCGCACCTCGATCCGCACCCTCCCGTTGAGACAGGACAGCGCTATGTGAACCTGGCCGGTGGGATCGATTCCTTGCTCGCCCACGCCCGCACGGCCTATGCGGAGGGCGACTACCGCTGGGTCGCTGAGGTGTGCTCGCACGCTGTGTTCGCCGACCCCGAGTGCACGGAGGCACGGGAGCTTGAGGCTCAAGCCTTGGAGCAGCTTGGCTATCAGGCGGAGAGTGCTGTGTGGCGCAACTTGTACCTGGTTGGCGCCCACGAGCTGCGCGATGGGCCGCCGCGGGCGCCTAAGGGAAGACGCGTGGCCAGCGCCGACGTGGCACGGGCCCTATCGATCGAGCAGCTGTGGGACGCGATGGGCGCGCGTCTGGATGGCCCGCGCGCGTGGGATGCCCAGATCGTGCTCGGCTGGGACTTCACCGATGTGGCAGAGCGGTGGACCGTGTCCGTCGAGAACGGGGCGCTCAGCAGCGTCCGAGGCCGGCTCGCGGCCGACGCTCAGGCAACGGTCACGCTGACCCGGACCGCTTTCGATGCCGTCCTGCTTGGCGAAGGCGACGGCGCCGCGCTGTTTGCGAGCGGCGCGATTGCTGTGGAGGGTGACGGGGCCAAGCTCGGCGAGTTCCTCGGTCTGCTCGACGATGGTGACCCCGCCTTCGCGATCGTCACATCCTGAGACCGCCTCAGTCCAGCCAACTCAAGTTCAAGCCGCCCGTCCGGGCCACCTCAAGTTCAAGCCGCCAGTCAAGGCCACCTCAAAGTCAAGCCGCCAGTCCGGGCCGACCCAAGTTCACGCCGACCAGCCGAGGTCAGCTCAGTCGAGGCCAAGCACAAGCTTGCCCAAAGCGCGCCGCTGATCGATGTCGCGGAACGCGCCTGAGGCCTGCTCGAGCGGGACGCACGCCCCGACTATCGGCTTAATGAACCCATCGTCGATCATCTTGCCGATGGCCTCGCCGATCGCTTGGTTTCGCTGCGGGTTGCCCATCACGTAGGCGCCCCAACCAGCACCCACAACAGACACGTTGCGCAGGAGTAGGCGATTGACCTTGACCTCGGGGATTGAGCCCTCGGTGAAGCCCACGACGAGCACGCGCCCGTCCTCGCGCAGGCAGCGCAGGCTGTCGGTGAAGCGATCGCCGCCCACGGGATCGAGCACCACGTCGACACCATCGCCGGTGAGCTCCTGTACCTGCTCGCGCCAAGGACCGTCCGAGCGCACGACCTCATCGGCGCCTGCTTCGCGCGCGATGGCTTCCTTCTCCTCCGTGGAGACGACCGCGATCGTGGAGGCGCCAAGCGCCTTGGCAACCTGCAGGGCAGCGGTGCCCACGCCACCGGCGGCCCCGTGCACAAGCACGCGCTCACCCTCTTGCAGGCGCCCGCGCAGCTTCAAGGCGAAGTAGACCGTGTGATAGTTGAGGATCACCGAGGCGCCTTGGGCGAAGTCGAGCTGCTCGGGCAAGGCGAACGTGAGGTAGACCGGCGCCACCGCTTGCTCGGCCATGCCACCCAAGACCGTGAATGCCATCACGCGATCGCCTACCGCAAAACCGCTGGACACGGGCGCCTGGAGAACCGTGCCGGCCACCTCTGAGCCGGGGACGAAAGGCAGGTCCGGTTTGAGCTGGTAGAGGCCCCGGGTCTGAAGCACGTCGGGGAAGGACACCCCGGCCGCCTTCACGTCGATCAAGACACCCTCGCCGGGAGTGAGCATGTGACTGGGCTCGGGCTCCTCCACATCGGCCACCTGGATCGAGTCGGGGCCCGACAGCTCGCTGATCTGCACGGCACGCATGGGCGCCTAGGTTACGCGAGGCGGCCCGGTCGGGGATTGTGGTTCTCGCGGGACGCACGACTCGCGCGCGCGAGTTCGCGCGCAGGGCGGTCCTGGTGAGCGAACTCTCACCCACCCTTACAGCTCCGTTTAGCCACCCCCGCGAGGCTTGCCGCCGCCGGGCAGCGCGGCCTCCCGATGAGCGACGACCAAGCCAACATCCCCGGACCGACGCTCGACGAGCGTGCGCGCAAGCGACGTCGCGAGCAGCAACGCACGCGTAGGCGAAACCGTCGCCTGTGGGCGACGCCCGCGGCGATCGCGGTCCTGATCGTCGTGGTCGTCGCCGCCGGCGCGGGCGGCGGGTCCTCGAAAGGCAGTGCGCATACAGGCCCCACGTCGGGCACCCACGGCGGCGCGGGTTCCACAGGGAACGGTTCCGGGGGTAAGTCAGGCTCATCGAGCCTCGCACCCACCGCTGTCGTCTCGGGCGGCCCGCTCGCGCCTGTCGCCGTCGGCGGCCGCGCGGCTCTGTGGGCCCCTCAGAACGTGGTGGACTCCCAGCCTGGTACCGCCGCCGCATATGGGGTGGCCTCGAAGCTCAATGGAATGCCCGGCTACCTGTTGATCGCCGACCGCGGTAACAACCGCATCCTCGTCGTCGACCCCAAGCATCGCATCGTCTTCAAGTACCCCTCCGCGGCCGACCTTGCGGCGGGCCGACGCCTGTTCTACAACGACGACACTTTCGTCGAGCCGGGCGGGCGAGGCCTGATCGCAAACGAGGAGGACAACAATGACATCGTCCAGGTCAACCTCGCCGACCGCTCCTTGCACGTGCTCTTCGGGCATCCGGGGGTCGCCGGCTCGGATGCCTCTCACGTGCACACCCCCGACGACGCCTACATGCTGGCCGGCGGCACGTTCACAGTCGCCGACGCCTACGGCTGCCGCATCATCTTCGTGCGCCACCACCACATCGTCCGCCAGTACGGCACCTCCGATGTGTGCCGCCACGAACCCCCGCGCTATCTCGACGCGGTCAACGGGGACACTCCCCTGCCCGGCGGGGGTGTCCTCATCAGCGAGATCAACGGCTCCTGGGTCGACGAGATCTCCGCCCACGGCCGGCTCTTGTTCGCGGTGAAAGTGCCTGTTTCATATCCATCGGACCCCCAGCCCCTGCCTGGTGGGCGCATCCTCTTGGCCGACTACGCCAACCCCGGTCACGTCCTGATCGTCAACCGTCACGGCCACGTCATCTGGCGCTACGGCCCCTCCCAGGGCCGCGGGCGCCTTGACCATCCCTCCTTGGCGATGGCCTTGCCCAACGGCGACATCGTCCTCAACGACGACTACCGCGACCGCGTTCTGGAGATCGACCCGCGCACGAACGCGATCGTGTGGCAATACGGCCACACCGACCAGCCAGGCACGGGCCCCGGCTACCTGAACATCCCCGACGGCATGGACTTCATCCCCGCCGGCCCCCGCGGCGGCCCCGACTACGCCGCGGTGGTCCATCCCTGAAGTTGGCTCGCGCCCGGAGCGAACGACGTCCACGACGGCGACCGTGAGATGAGCGCTCCACGCCTCGGTCCTCCCGCGCGAAGGCGAGCCGCTCGCGAGCGCAGGCTCAAGTGCCGGCGTCTGCTTGCTGGGCTCGTGGCGCTGGGCGTGCTCGTCGTCGCGATCGCCTTGCTGGCGGCGGGCGGGGGCGGTAAAGGCGCGGGGGTGGGTCCTTCTGAGACGGGTGACCCGCGCGCGCACGCGCGCCCGCGCAGGCACGCGAGCGCGAGCAAGGTCTTGCATGTGCAAGTCACACAGACCGGAACCTTGCCCGCGTCCGTCCAGGACGCAGCCGCGGCCGCAAGCGGGCCTAACAGCTTCCTGTTGCTGGGTGGGATCGACCAAGGGGAAGCCTCGGTGGCCGACATTCTCAAGGCCAGCCCCACAGGCGCGAGTCGTATCGGGACGCTCCCCAAACCCCTCCACGATGCCTCAGCGAGCTTCCTCGGCGGGGCCGCCTACTTGTTCGGCGGCGGCGTCGTCGCCTCGTTTCCGCGGATCACGAGGGTCGATCCCTCTGGCACGACCCAGCCCGTGGGCAGCTTGCCCACGCCGGCCTCGGACGTGGCGAGCGCCGTCGTAGGGAGCACGGTTTACATCGTGGGCGGCTACACCGGCACCAATCCCTTGCGCACGATCCTCGCATGGCGCCCGGGCACGACCGCGCGGGTCGTAGGGACCCTGCCCAAGCCCTTGCGCTATGCGGCCGTGGCGAGCATTGGTGGACAGCTGATCGTCGCGGGCGGCACGAGCGGGGAAGCCGCCAGCAGGGACGTCTATCGCTTCGACCCGGCCAGCGGCTCGCTCACCGAGCTCCGCCTATTGCCGCATCCGCTCACGCACGCGGCCGCCGCGCAGGTCGGCGGTACGGTCTTCCTGTTCGGCGGGCGCGAAGCCTCCCCCACGAGCCAGACCCGGCGGATCCTCGCGATCGGCGCCGACGGCAAGATCCGCACTGTGGGGCTACTCCCGCGCGCCTGCTCGGACCTCGCCGCCGTGGCGCTGGGTGGGCGTGTGATCCTCGCGGGCGGGCGCAACGCCGAAGGGCGCGTCCAGAACACGATCCTCACCGTCACGCCTTCGTAGGGCACCATTGATTGCGATGGCCCAAGCAGGTCAAGGGCACCCAATGGTGAAAGAAGATTCATGTGTCCAACACAGCAGAAGGCGGCACCGGCTCGCCTACAATCGGGGCTTTGCAACCCGTGTCGGCATGAGCTTGGGTTGCTCACGGCACGATGAGATCCGCCTTTCGCATCCCGCTAGTCCCCGTCATGGCCCTGCTCGGGCTGCTCGTCGTGCTGATGCTTGCCATGGTCGTCTATGACCACGGCCAGCGCGACCAGATCGCCAAGGGCGTGCGCATCGAAGGGATCGATGTTGGCGGCCTGAGCGCCGCGGCCGCCAGAACGCGCCTGGACCGCGACGTGGCACGGACAATGGAACGCCCGGTCGAAGCCAGTCTGGACCACCGCACATGGCAGATCACGCCGCGTCAGGCGGGCGTAACAGTGGACGTGGCAGGCACGGTCGCCCAAGCGCTTGAAGCGAGCCGCGGGGGATCGATCTTCTCGCGCACCTGGCGCGGGCTGTCAGGAGGCCACGTCGAGAAGGACTTGCCTTTGCGGGTCAGCTATTCCCATGCGGCCGTCAAGGACTTCGTGGCCGAAGTCGCCCATGCCGTGAACGTCGAACCGCGCGATGCCACCGTGGAACCATCCGCGGGTGGGCTGACACAGGTGGCCGACCGGCCAGGAGTGGCAGTGGAGCAGAAGCGCCTAAGCGCGCGCGTGGCGCACGCCTTGACCGAGCGCGTGGTCCGACGCAGCGTCACGGTACCCACGCAAGTGCGCCATCCGGCCGTCACCACAGGTGACCTGGCAACTCAATATCCGGCCTACATCGTGGTCAACCGGTCCCAGTTCAGGCTCTACCTTTACCAGCACCTCAAGCTCGCCTCGACCTACGAAATCGCGGTCGGCATGCAGGGCCTGGAAACGACGCCAGGGCTCTACCACGTGCAATGGAAGCAGACCGACCCCCCTTGGTATGTGCCCAAATCGGCGTGGGCAGGCTCCTTGGCCGGCAAGACGATCCCGCCTGGCCCTCAGGATCCCTTGAAGGCGCGCTTCATGGCCTTCAACGGCGGCGCGGGCATCCACGGGATCGCACCGTCCGAGTACTCCTCGATCGGCCACGACGCCTCACATGGGTGTGTGAGGATGAGGATCCCCGACGTGATCGCGCTCTACGCGCGCACACCCGTGGGCACGCCCGTGTTCATCATCTGAGGCCGGTCCCGCCCGGGTTGTGGCTCTCTTTACGGCCTACCTCGCGTGCGCGCGAGGACAACCCTCAGCGGCGTTCTTGGTTCTGCTGACGCTCGCCGCGTACCAAGACCACGATGAACATGACGATCACGTTCACGATTATGCCGATCCCGATGAATGTGGCGAGCAGGCCTATGTCCTTGCTCACGGCTGCGCTGGCGAGAAGCATCGGCGGAAGCCTAGCAACGGCGAAGGCCCCCGTGTCGTAGCCTTCAGGGACCGCTTGCGCACAGCAAGTCTAAGGAGAGGTGCCAGAGCGGTTGAATGGGCGCGACTGGAAATCGCGTAACGGGGGTTGACTCCGTTCGAGGGTTCGAATCCCTCCCTCTCCGTCCCCCACCGAAGTTGGACCGATGCGGTCGAACGTCTGCTCCGATCAACTCTTGGAATCCTTGTCTGGGCGCTCTGTTAGGAATTGCGCCCGTGGAGTCAGGTTCGATCGATGGGTCGCTGGTCGGCTGGAAGGAAGTCGCTGATGCCGCGGAGTGGCAGGGCCTCTTGCTCGGCAACGGCTTGAGCGTCAACGTATGGCCGAACTTTGTCTACGACTCGCTCTTCGATCACGCGCAGGATGGCGGCGGTCTCACGGTCGAGGATCGCGCCTTGTTTCAGGGCACCCCCAACTTCGAGCGCGTACTCGCGGATCTCAACGTAGCGATCCGCACATGCGATGTCGTAGGCATCGACACGTCTCGGCTCTATGCCAGGTATCGCAGCATCCAGCTCGCTCTTGGCCACGCGATCCGGGAGGTTCACCTGCAGAGATCCCAGGTTCCGGATGCAACCCTGGAGGCGATTCGTGGCGTGCTCGAGAAGTTCGAGTGGGTGTTTACGACCTCATACGACTTGCTCGTCTACTGGGCGATGGGCTATGGAGGGCACTTCGAGCCCTTTGTAGATTGCTTCCGCTGGGGCGGGCGCTGCGAGTTCGACCCACATAGAGCGGATGTCTTCGTCGGGCAGATACCCGTTTATTTCCTCCACGGCGCGCTGCACCTTGTGGTTGGGGGCTCCGGTATCACCTGGAAGCTGAGGAACACTCAGATCCGGACGCTGCTCGACCAGTTCGGACAGCCTATAGAAGGAGATCCGCAGGCTCGCGCTCTACTCGTCACCGAGGGCTCCTCGCAGGACAAGTTGCGCGCTATCGATGGCAATGACTATCTGGCCCACGCCCTGGATCGTCTACGGGAGTGCGAGCTACCGATGATCGTCTTCGGAAGCAGCCTGAGCGAGCAGGACCGGCACCTTGCCGATGCCCTCAACGAGCACCCCGAGCGTCCGATAGCTGTCTCGATGCGCCCTGGACCGAAGCGTGATCTCGCCATCCGACAGGCGGACATCTATGGCCGCCTCGCAACCGAGAGCCTGATGTTTTTCGACGCCACCACATATCCACTGGGTCAATCACGCATCGCGGCGCATCGCGACTAGAGTTCAACTGCCGTCCGCAGATCCCCCTATCCTTCGTACTACGATCCAAGTTCTCAATGAGGATGTTTAGATGATTGGCAAGAGGTACGTACAGCCAAGCAAGAACGATGGTGGTTGGGAGATCGTGAAGGAGGGCCACCGCCGCGCCACTGCCCATGCTGTCACGCAGAAGCAGGCGGTCGCTCAGGCGCGCACACTTGCTCGTCGGGAGGGCGGGGGCGAGGTTCGCATCAGGGACCGAACCGGGAAGATCTCCGACAAGGTCGTCGTACGGACCCCAACGCGCTCTCGCTCCAGCCGTTAGTCGCTTCCCTCCGTCCCAAACAAACAGCCGCGCGCATCTTGCCAGGCGCCTTTAGAGCCCGAACCGAAGCGCTGCACGTGAAGCGCTCGGATACGCTGCCAGCAAGGGGCTTGTTTCGAGCTTCGTCCCGTCAAGCCCGTCCACCCTGTTGAGTCCGTGCTCGTGGGAGCCAGAGTCGCTGTGCTAGATAGGATCGCCTACCCGTGTGATCCGATCCCCAAGGTTGCCACCATGCCGGCGTGGTCGGATGGCCAGATGAACGCAGCCGGCGGAGGGTTGGGCGCGAGGTTGCCGACCAGGTGCTCATCCAATACGGAGAAATCACCACGAGTGAATATGTGATCCAGATCCTCGGTATAGATTGCGCTCGGGTCGCTAACGAGGTCGTTGGGAGCAAGGTGACAGCAGGTCAGCGGAGGTGCGCCCAGCCCTGCTGCCGTCCAGCTGTCGATGAGGCCCCCAGCGAGGAAAGCTTCGTAGGCGGCGGGACTGGAGGTCAGCCCCGAGTTCATGTCTCCTCCAAGGATCACAGGCAACGACGTGTTGGCCGGTCCTGCCAGCAGTTCCTGGGCCTGGGGGCCGGAGACGACTCCGCCGGGAGCGAGCGCGTCGAGGTGCGTGGTGATGAAGCGGAAGCTCTTACCGCGCACCTTCACGTCGATCGACTGCCAGCTGTTTGTGAACTGGAAGCCGTGAGGCGGATCGGGGTCCAGTGGGTTGGGGATCAGCGGTATGCGGGCGTTGAAGGTGCCCGATTGGGGGTTCGACAGCTTCAGCTGGCCCGGCGGCAGATCGGTGCGCGCAAGGATCACACCGCTCTCGACCATCCCCACGGCGGCGAGCCCGGTGGGCGTCACGACCGGGAAGGCGAGCGTGAAGTTGTCGTCGTGCCGAGACACCGCCGCGTAATGGATTCCATCGGCTGCGAGCGCGCCGATGAGGACCTGCGTGAAGTCTTCGCTCACGGGCGCCGGGAGGGCAAACGGATGCTGCGGATCGAACGCGCCGGCGTGCCAGGTGGCGACCTCCTGTAGCCCGACGAGCGCCGGTCTGTTTTGAGCAATCTCAGCGGCGATTTGCTGCGCTCGGTCTGGGAACCTGGTGGCGAGGTATGTCCCGTAGTCGGCCGTGGTTGCTTCCAGCGCCTGTTCGAGTGTGGGGTTGGCACCGGCGAGTGCCTGGATGTGGCTGAACTCGGTGCCTTGGTAGAGGTTCTGAGTCATCACTGTCACCGAGCGCTGGTCCGCGCTCGCGCTCCCAGCGGCCACGATGAGGAGGCCCACGATTGCCGCCGCGAGCGCAATCAGGGTGCGCACGAATACGCGCATGCGGTGCGCCTTCGGCGTTGCGAGGACGCTTGACGGTATCGCCGCTTCTACGTCTACGCCGTGCACAATGGGTCGCTTACCCGCTCTGGCGCTGGCGCTAACTCAAGAGCCCGCGATCTCCCCCTACGTCCCTTTCCTCCTTAGGTCCCCTGTCCTACGAAAGTGGGCTTATCGCAGGTCGAGCACAAGTTGGAGCGCGTCATCGAGGGCGCGTTGCTCGTCCGCGGTGACGTGACCGATTCGCTTGCCAAGAGCGCGGGCGTCAACGGCGCCGATCATCTCGCACAGCACTTGTGTTGGCTGATCCCTAAGGGTGATCTCCGGGTGGAAGCTGGCTGAGAACGCCGAGCGCGAGGTGGGACAGATGACGACGGTTGACAGGGCAAGGAGGTCGTCGGCTTGGACGATCACTGCGTAACGGCGGCCCTGCTGTACGTGCCCGCGCTTGCGGGGCAGCGTGATCGTGTGGATATCACCACGGACCACGCAGTTCCTCCATCAAGCTGACCACGTCCTGTGATTCGCGGACGTAGCCCTGGTCTTCCATAAGGCTCCTGGCCTCGGCAGCTAGTCCTGTGCGTCTGCGCTCTCGCTCGGCCGTCTCGGTGATTGCCTGACGTGCGGCCTCGGCGCGGCTCACGCCACGTCGGCGGGCGATCTCCTCGAGTGCATTGAGTCCGTCGCGGCCGAGTCTCAGGGAGAGCGGATGGTGAGCCGCAGACATCTGTGCATTGTAGCGCGAATTGAACTACAAGCCTGATCTTTGGACTCGGTGGTCGCCGGTGGTCCCATACGGCCCAACGACGATCAAGATGAGTCTGGCGATCACACCGACTGTCGTCCGCAACCACCATTGGATCTTTGGACGGCCACAGTTCTTGGCGCCCCCTTTAAGCCGTGATCGGCACGTGTCGTGGCTGGGCCGCGACCAGGGTCAGCCACGAGCGAATAGCGGGATACTCGGAGAGGTCAAAGCCGCCCTCGTTGGCTATATGCGTGTAGGCGTACAGAGCGATGTCGGCAATCGTGTAGCGATCAGCGACGAGAAAAGTGCTCTCCGAAAGGTGACGCTCCATGGCGTCGAGCGCCGCATAGCCGGCCTTGCGCCTCGCCTCCAGCTCCTCCCGTGCTGGCGGCGCCTTGGCAATGGTCATCCAGAACCTCGAGACGGCTATGTAAGGCTCGTGGCTGTATTGCTCGAAGAACAGCCACTGCAGCACCTTGGCGCGCTCGAAGTCGTCCTCGGGGACGTATTGGGTGTCCTTGGCGAGATACCAGAGGATGGCGTTGGACTCCGCCAGCGAGCGGCCATCGTCGAGCAGCAACGTCGGCACGCGCAGGGCTGGGTTGAGATCCCCGAGGAATTCGCCACGATTCGCGCGGTCAATGACGTCTATCTCCTGCCGCTCGTAGTCAAGACCGAGCTGGGCCAGCACGAGCCGAACCTTGTAGCAGTTACCTGAAACCTGCGAGTCGTAGAGCAGCATGAGCGTCGAGCCGAAGCTTAGAAGCGCTCGGCTTGCGGCTTCTCCACGTCGGTATTGTTGAAAATGAGATCCGTGCCAGACCGCCTGTACTTCACCGAGTCCGACGACGCCAACTCGCTGATCGCCTCCGATCCGCTGGCCTTGTTGGTGGGGTTCGTCTTGGACCAACAGATCACAGTGCAACAGGCGTTCGTAGGGCCGCTCACGTTGAGGCAGCGTCTTGGCGCGTTTGACGCGGCAACGCTCGCGGAGGCGGACCTGGAGACCGTGTTTCGCGAGAAGCCGGCGATCCACCGTTACCCAGGCTCGATGGCCAAGCGCGTTCACGATCTGGCCGTCTATATAGAGGACCACTACGACGGGGATGCGGCCCGTGTGTGGGCCGATGCGGCCGACTCAGACGAATTGCGCGCCAACTTGAAGGCGCTTCCCGGCTTCGGGGAGATGAAGGTCAAGTCGATGAGCGCTGTGCTCGCCAAGCGCTATGGCATCAAGGCGGCTGAAGCGCTCGTGCCGCCCCACCCCACCCTCGGAGACGTTGACTCCCCACAAGCACTGATCGATTATCAGGCCGCCAAGAAGGTGCATAAGAAGGAGTGGAGCAATGCTGTGGGTCATTGATGCACTACAGCCGCCCCGTCGCTGGGCTTGCCGACCTACCGGTTCCATGAGATGCTGGAGCCGCACAACCCCCAGATCGTGATCCTGATGAGGAGAAGTTGTGAGCACGAGCGCTTCTGAGCAAGCCACCGGTACCAACGAGGAGGCAATCAGGGCCTGGGACGGTCCTCTATATGACCGCTTCGTGCGCTTCCGCGAGACCGTCACGACGGGACTCGGTGCCCACGGCGAGGAGGCCCTTCGCTTGCATCCGCCAAAACTAGGGCAGCGAGTCTTGGATGTCGGCTGCGGCTTCGGCGACACCACCCAGCGGATAGCCGAGATCGTCGGCCCTAGTGGTGAGGCGGTCGGCGTGGACGCCGCACCACGCTTCATCGAGGACGCGCTCCGCGAGGCGAAGGAGGCCGGGGTGGCGAATGCACGCTTCCTGGTGGCCGATGTAGAGGAGAGCCTCGGCGGCGAGCAGGGCTTCGACATGGCCTTCTCGCGCTTCGGCACGATGTTCTTCGCGAGCCCTGTCGCCGCCATGCGCAACGTGCACCAAGCGCTTGTGCCAGGTGGGAAGCTCGTGATGGTCGTGTGGCGACGGCGGATCGACAACGACTGGCTCTATCGCGCTCAAACGATCGTCGAAGGCATCGTCGAGCGACCCGCGGAGTACGACGAGCCGACCTGTGGCCCGGGACCGTTCTCGATGGCCGATGCCGACACCACAAGCGAGATCCTCGGGCTTGCCGGCTTCGCCGACATCGCGCTTCAACGCTGCGACATTCCGATCACGATCGGCCGCGATCTGGAGGAAGCTCTCGAGCTCGTCATGGCGCTCGGGCCAGCCGGCGAGATCTTGCGCTTGGCGGGCGATCGGGCCGCCCACTTGCATGGACAGGTCGAAGCCTCATTGCGCGAAGGCCTTGCGGAGTTCGCTACAGACGGTGAGTTGCTCGCCCCCGCCTCTACCTGGATCGTCACGGCCACGACGCCGTCCTGAGTCGCCCGCGGCGTCCTTCAAAGCCGCGGAGCTGACGTTAGGCCACTACACTAGGCGGCTCTGCGCCCTTAGCTCAGCTGGATAGAGCGTCGGTCTACGGAACCGAAGGTCGGGAGTTCGAATCTCTCAGGGCGCGTAACGAATCACCTGGTAATCAGCACTTTTTGGGCCATAGCTTGGTGGGTTTTGTCCCAAACGTGACAAGTCGCGTTAGATGCGAGCCGCGGTGGCCGCTGGTTGCGGATTTCCTTTGCTGGCTGGCGAGTTGTCGCGCGGTCGATCGAGCGGGAATTGTTTCGCAAAGTGCGGGGTGTTTGTAGCAGCGAGTCGCACGGGTCGCGTTTGATGCGATCTACTTGCGGGTGATGCGTAGCTTGTTGAGCCCGCACGGCGTCTATTCGCCGGAGGATGTCGATGTGGCGCTCGCTCGCGTGTTTGGCGCGGGCGTACGCCCGTTGCATCTGGACGAGGCGTTGTTCGAGGCGATGCTCGCGGGCTGGGCGAGCCAGCAGGCCGCGCGGTATCTGAAGCCGCGGTCGATCAGAACGAACGAGGCTGGGGTCCGCGCGTTTGTCGAGCATGTCGGCTGTTGGCCGTGGGAGTGGCGCGCTTCGCATGTGGATGAGTTCTTCGAGGATTTGTTGGCGCGTCCGCCGCGGCTGGCGCGCTCGACGCTTCGCTCCTACCAGCAGCGGCTGCGGGGTTTCTCTGAGTATGTGTGTGATCGGCGCTACCCGTGGTCGGTGATCTGTGAACGGGAGTTCGGCCAGGGTCCGGGCCAGCTGTTTGACGAGCGCAACCAGGTCGCGCATCTGGATGAGTTTGAAGGTGACCCGCGGCGCCGGCCGTTGACCGTGGAGGAGCTGGAGGCGTTCTTCGGGGCATGCGAGGCGCGGATCGAGACGGCTCGGCGTCTTGGCCGCAAGGGTTCGCTGCAGGCGTGGCGTGACCAGGCGCTGTTCAAGGTGAAGTTCGCGTGGGGGCTGCGCCGCGCGGAGGTCGCGATGCTCGATGTCTGTGATTTCCGAGCGACGGCGAAGCTCCCGGAGTTCGGGGCTTATGGCCAGGTGCATGTGCGCTACGGCAAGGCCAAGCGCGGCGGTGTGCCGCGGCGGCGCACGGTGCTGACGGTGTTCGACTGGGCGGTCGAGGTGATCGAGCAGTATCTCCTCGAGGTTCGTCCGAGCTTCGGTTGCCCTGAGCACCCTGCGGTGTTCTTGACCGAGCGAGGCACGCGGATCGCGGTCGAGTACGTCAACTCGCGGTTTGCGGAGATCCGCGATGAGGCTGGGCTGCCCAGCGAGCTGACACCGCACTGTTTGCGCCACAGCTATGTGACCTACCTGGCTGAACAGGGCTGGGCCTCGAGGTCATTCAGGATCAGGTCGGGCATAGCCACGCCGCTACGACCGCTATCTACTTGTCGGTGAGTGACGACTTCAAGGATCGCATGGTCAGGGCAGCGATCGACGAGCAGCTACACGGACTACAGAAAGGAGGTGGTAGACGGTGAGTGTGGACTACGAGTGGAGGCTGCGGGTCGTGATGGCCGAACACGGGATGTTCAAGGCGAACGAGCTCACACCGCGCCTGGCCGAACACGGTATACGTCTCTCGGACTCTCAGGTCTGGCGGATGGTCACGGGGCGCCCCGAGCGGCTGAATCTACGGGTCCTGGTCGTGCTGTGCGAGATATTTGACTGCGAGGTGAACGATCTCGTGCGAGCCGTGCAGAGCGCGAAGCCGGCCGTGAAGGAGCCCGCGAGCGCTGGCGCGATCAAGAAGGGCCTGCGGCCAAAGCAGGCACGGCTTCGACGCCCAGGCGCGTGAATGGTGGGCCGCCGCAGCCGCAGCGAGCCGGTGTGCGGAGGGTGCGGGAAGGTCGGGCCGCTAGCCGTTCGCGCAAACAGTGAACATCCGGGTCTTTGCCGCTCGTGCTATCAGAAGTCTCCGTTGTCTCGAAAGAAGTGCGGAGTGTGCGGGCGGATGCGGCGGATCAGTCGAGGCGCCCGCGACGGGCAGCCCGACATGTGCAGCAACTGCGTCCCGGACTCCCACGGCCGCTGCGGGCTGTGCGGCAAAACCGGCACGCTGGTCCGGCAAGCCAAACCGGGGCAACTCGCGCTCGGACGCTGCTGTTATCGCCCACCCGAGCGGCAGTGCAGCCGGTGCGGCCGCGTGCAGCCATGCCGCTTTGCTGACACGCCTAACCCGTTGTGCAACGCCTGTGTGGAGACCACGCGGCGGACGGTTGAGTGCGCGAGCTGCGGGGAGGTGCGCCGGCCTTAGAAGCGCACGCCAGACGGGCCGATCTGCCGGCGCTGCTATCGCCGGCAGGGCGCTAATACCGGCACTTGCACAGGCTGCGGAGCGTTCTGCTCGATCACCAAAGGACTGCGAGAGCTGCACCCTCGGACGCTACATCCGGCGTCTGCGTGAGCGTGGCAAACCGGAGATCGTCGCCGCGCTTGAGCCCTATCTCGATGCGGTAGCGGCCAGTGAGCGCCCGCGCTCGACACTGGCGTGGGCTGAAACCCGCTGCCGGCTGCTCGGCCAGCTGCTGGCTGGGGAGATCGCGCTCACACACGAGGCACGCGACGCGATCCCCGCAAGCGAGCACCCGCCCCGCACGATCGCGTTCCTGCGCGCTGGGCTCGTCCACGCCGGCGTGCTCAGCGAGCGTGACGAGATCCTCACAACCTTCACCAAATGGACGCAAAGCAAGCTCAGTACGCTGGAGTGCACCCCCGACCGGGCACTCATCAGCGCCTACGCGAGTTGGGACGTCGCGCGCGGGCTCGCCCAGCGCACGAGCAAGACCGGACGACCGGCGACCCGCCACGCACGCTCGCTCGTGATCGAGGCGATCAACCTCACCAGCTGGCTACACGCCCCAAGAGCTCACCCTCGAAGACCTCCACCAAGACCTGCTCGATGAATGGGTCGCGGACGGGACCTCACGACGCCGCTGGGTCCGCCTGTTCGTGATCTGGCTCAAACGCAACGGCGCCTGCGGCGAGCTGCACGTCCAAAGGCCACAGACTGCCAGCCCGACCATCCCACTCGCCGACCTCGAGCGCATCGAGACCCTGCCCAGTCTGCTCGCGAACACCGCTCTTGACCCGCGAGACCGACTCGCCGCAAGCCTCCTCCTGCTCTACGCACAGCCCACCGCCCGCATCGCCAGACTCGCCACCATTCGACGTCCACGCCGAACAGGGCGCCGTCGCGATCAGGCTCGGCAAAGGCGTCCTCGAGCTCCCCGAACCCCTCGCTGGGCTCGCGCTCGAAGTCCATCGCCGCGCCGGAACGAGTCGATGGCTGTACCCCGGCCGTCATCCCGGCCGGCACCTCAGCCCCGACTACCTGCGCAGCAGGCTCAAAACCCAGGGCATCACCAGCAGCTGCGCCCGCCAAGGCGCGCTGCTCGCGCTCGCTGCACGCCTACCAGCCCCAATCCTCGCCGAGCGCTTCGGCTTCCACCAGTCCCGAACCGCCAGATGGGCCCGCGCCGCCGGCACCGAATACGCCGACTACGTCACGCTACGGACCAAACCCTGACGGTGTGAGGCGACTCGCGTTTGTGTCGAAACCAGGCGCGCGGGCTCATTCCGCCGAGATGCCTGGCTTTCGTCCAAGCCAGTCGTCTACGAAGGGTTGAGGATCCAGTGAGCCGGAGCGAATCAGGCTGCCTTTCGTCAGTAAGGCTGGTGTCGCTCAGGAGTTCGAGCACGGCCGCCTCGATCGTTACGAACAAGAGCGTCGGCAAGATTCGCCCCTTTGAAGCCCTGAGGGCGGGCGATTGTGACTTAGCTCCTGTTCCGGCCGACACATGTGCGACCCGGGACCGTGCCGCATGCGGCACGGTCTTCCCAATGAACGAATAGGTTGGGAGCCCAGCCCTCGGGGTAAATGAGGTGCTGGATATGAGGGGCGGGATCGAGACCGAGATTCCGGCGCGGCTGGACCGGCTGCCTTTCTCGCGTTTTCACTGGATGGCCATCGGCTCGTGACCGAGGATGTCGCCCTCTTCCAGGTAGGGACCCAGCACCTCATACAGGTGCAGGTCAGAGCCGCAGATCCCGATGGAGGTGACCCGCACTATCGCATCGGTGGGCTTCTCAATCGTGGGGTCGGGAACGGTGTCCATGCGCACATCGCTCTTGCCATGCCAGGTGACCGCCTTCATGAGCTACTCCTCTGCTCGCATGTGTCGGAGAGGGTCGAGTGCACGCTTTGTTGTGCCATTACGACCCTCCGTCACCTCACCTTCGCCGGTGCGCGCCCTCGGTCGACGGGCTCTCTACCGCCAACTCTGGTGAGAGGGCATCGCCGACCGCGTTGCGTCGACACGCCTCGATCTTCTCGAGCTGCTCATCGGCGCGGCTGATCAGGCGTTCGAGCTCCGGGGTAGAGACGCGAGGCTCCTGTTGCGCGAGCAGTTGAAGCGTCCGCCACAGCGCCCGCTTCCCAGTGACACCCAGCGCCAAAAGCTCAAGCTCCTCCAACCGGCTGAGCGGCGAGTAGGTGAAGAGGTGGCCATTCAGCTTGAGACGCCCCGCCTTCTCGCCTGTCCACGCCGCGAGTTGCTTGACCCGGTCAGCGCGTACATGCAGCCGGTCCATGAGTGAGCGCAGTGAGTCTCGATCTTCGTCGATTTCGCAAGCCAACTCCCGCAACGTAGCGCCATAGCCCTCGCCATCTGGATTGGAGCCGGCCGCACGGCGCGCGAGGTCTGCTCCCGCTGTCGCGCCCGCAAAGTGATCCTGCAAGTAAACCGACAGATGCTTCTGATGTGCCGCCTCGATCGACCTGCCCCTTGGAGTCGCGCTACCAGCGCGGAAAGAGCTACTTCTCATCTCGATGGAGCGCCTCCTTTGCTCTGTCGGCGGCCTTGTCGATCTTGTCCTTTGCCGAGGCCTTGGCTCGGTCGACCTTGCCCTCGTTCTTTAGGTCGTCATCGCCGGTCAAGCTGCCTGCGGCCTCCTTCAGGCGCCCCTTGCTCTCGTCAATGCTCTTGTGGTATCCATAAGGACCTCACTTTCTGTTCTGTAAGAGTCTTCTACCCGCTCAGAAAATCAGGAACCGCTCCCAGACAGGAAATGTGGGGCAATGAACGCTGGTGGCGGTCGGCGCGAGGCTTCACGCACCCGTTCTGCGGGTAGGACAACACCCATCTCCAAAATCGAACGGAACGAGGGTCTCTTGGATCTGCTGCTGCTTCTCATCATCGTCTTGGTTGTTCTGAGTATCGCGGGCGGGGCCTTTGTGAGCCCCTTTGTGCTGCTCCTTCTGCTTGTAGTGCTCGTGCTGTTCATGGGTCCCTATCGTGGGCGCCGAGGGCGCTTGTAGGAAGGAGACGAGATGGCTGAGCTATCTGCCGGGAACGGGAAGCTGGTCCAGTATCTGAATGAGGCGTTTGGTCTTGAGAAGCGCTTGGAGACCGCGCTTGAGGCGCATATCGCGATGACAATCCAGCCCAGGTACAAGAAGCGCCTGAAGCAGCACCTCTCAGAAACCAAGCGTCATGGCCGCGACGTCAAGAAACGCGTGAGAGAACTCGGTGGCGTGGCAACGACAGTCGACACGCCTGGACCTGCCCCGGTGACCGACGCCGCTCAGGCGGTCCTGAGCGGCGCTCAGAAGGCGGTCGCGTTCGCACAAGGCCCATTGCACTCGCTTCGGGGCACGGGCGAGGAGGAGAAGCAGCTGAAGAACGCCAAGACCGAGTATGCCAGCGAGGCCGAGGAGATCGCGACCTACGCCGCGATCGAGACGCTCGCGGGAGTGGTCGGTGACAAGGAGACGCAGCGGCTGGCGCGCACAATCGGCCGCGAGGAGGAGCGCATGCGCTCCTTTCTCGAGAAGGAGATCGTGCGGCAAACCAAGGCTGTAGCCAAAGCGGAGATACCCGCCTCGCAACGCAGAAGCGCCCCTCGCACCAAGAAAGCCTCAAGCAAGAAAGCCTCAAGCGCTACGAGCAGAACTTAGCTTGGCTCATCTCGGGGCTCGAAGAAAGGGCTCGCGGTCAGCGGGCGCACCTGCCTGGATCTGGCGTCCGCGCTCAATCTCGGCATTCAGCTCAGCACCGAGCAGGATCACCGTGTTGGTGATCCACAACCACACGAGGAAGACGACGATGCCGCCAAGAGCACCATAAGTCTTGTTATAAGAAGCGAAGCTCGCGACATAGAAGGCGAAAGCGGCTGAGGCCACGATCCACAACAGGACCGCCAAAACGCTGCCGGGAGTGATCCAGCGAAAGCCGGGATGGCGCACGTTCGGCGAGGCGTAGTAGAGGATCGAGATCATCAAGCTGACCATAAGCACCAAGACGGGCCACTTAGCGATGTCCCAGATCGTGACCGCGCTGCTTCCGACACCGATCACATCTCCGACATCCTTTGCCAGGCCGCCGGTCAGCACCACCGCGACGGCGCTCACGGTGAGCAGCACTACGCTCCCCAGGGTCACGGCGAGACGGAGTGGGATGGTCTTCCAGATTGGCCTACCCTCCCCCACATCCCAAACGATGTTCGAGGCGCGCATAAACCCCGCGATATACGCGGAGGCCGACCACAGACCACCCACTAGACCCACGATGAACAGGATGCCGGCGGTGCCCTTGCCGCTTTGTACGTTCTTGATCGCACTAGTGAAGATTTCTCTGGCGGGACCGGGCGCGACCTTGGCGAGATTTTCGATCAATGGCTGTGTCGCGGAGTGCCCAATCAATCCCAAGATCGAGACAAGCACGATCAGCATGGGAAATATCGCAAGCACGCCGTAATAGGTCAGCGCAGCGGCGAGATCGGTGAGATTGTCGGCCTTGTACTCCTTGAACGTGCGCTTCAGCACATCCCGCCATGCACCCCGCGAAAGATCGCTCAAGTGCTCGGACGCTCGCGATTGATCCACAGGCGTCCCAGGCCGCCGTGGATCTGTCGATTCACGAGTCATGAGGTCCCCTGCCGGTATCCCCACAACCAGCCGAGGAGAAAACCGACAGCACGCGCGCCAGCAGCGAACGGCGCCGAGCTGCGCTGGACGCTCGCAGCCACGTGCTGCGCCCAGGAGCTGGCCGACTCAGGAGCAACATGCTTCACCTTCTCCCTCAGGTCGTCCCTCCTCTGCCCCGCCGTGTTCCCAACACGGAAATTCGTGGCCTCGAGCTCGCCTCGATCTCCAACTCAGCCTCAGTGAGGCGTCTCGCGCGCCTGCATATCTGCCTGTAAAAGCGCAGCTGGTGGGTCCTGCCGAAGAGGCGGAACCCCGTTCGCAGCAGGAACGGACCAGTCTGGGCAGCCCGGGAGAAGGCGTGAAGGCGAAACTCGACATCGCCGGTGTCGAGCCACTTCCACAGCTCGTAGTGCATTCGTCCTTCCTCGAAATGGCCTTCCAGGGTTTGGTAATACCAGCCGAAGACTTGCGTGTGACGACCGTCGAGCTGGCGCGTTTCGTCGTAGACCTCGCCGACGCGTACCCCGACGTTGAAGAACACGCCTGCGAAGCGGACCTTCAGGAGGATGTCTCGTCCCGCGAGAGGCGCGTCCTGGCGGTACACGGCGCGAACGGTGCGGGGATCGGCCAGCTGGTAGTCGACCATCAGGCGGCGGGCGATGTGCCAGCTTCCGTCAGCCGCGGGCGGACCTGAACCTTCGCGTGGGAGGGTCTCGATCATGTCGTCGCGATGCCATCCTTTGCTGGACGTGTATTCGCCAACCTTTGAGGTGTCGAAGTTGACCTCCCGCTCGGCGAGCGCTGTCAACTTCCGTGGGGGGCGCGCATTGGGCGGCTCGAGGGGTGCGGAGGCAAGACGCTCGACGTCGATGCGGCGAGTCGTGATCGCGATGCCGCCTTCTCTGCGGCCGCCCGTGAGGCGGCCGATCCTTTCGAGCACCGAGGTCCACATGTGTAGCTGGATCTCCTTGGCGAGGCGCAGATGCGAGTACAGCGCGTCCGCGAAGCGGTCTCCGCTTCGTGCCCATGACTCGATCTCGAACCCCAGCGAGCGGTGGTCCGAGCCAGCTCGGAACTCGATCTGCCCAGCCTCCAGATGCCCGGTGAGTGTCGCCAGTCGAAACGACGTGGGGGTGGCGGCGACAACGCGCACGGGGCCGTCCCAGGGGCCGGGCATCCGCACGAGGTACTCGTCTCCCACGGCGAGGCGCCCGCCGTTATGGATCTTCTGGAACGTCGCGAACTCGGAGGGCGCGACGCGATCGAGATCTTCTGTGATCTGGGCCATTAGTTCCTCGGGCGTCAGCGACGAGCCTACGATCCGTGTCCGGTAGAGCCTGCGCACGAACGGTCCCTCCCCGTCCGCGAGCGTCTGGATGTCATGGCGCGCGATGTCTTCTGGAAGTTCAGGGGCGGCGTCGGTGCGCATCGAGCCATTCATCTCCCAGCGGTGTACCGCGGTGGTACGCCACATGTAGCGCCAGGAGGTCAATGCGACCCCGAGCGGCCATCGGATCGCAGTTGACCAACGCTTGCTGAAGCTCTGCTTATGCCGCATGACCTGCGTTTACCACCGAAGGGCGCTGGGCAATCAAGCTTTCGGTGCTTGACTTCTCATGATTAACAGCGTCGTTCGACTCACTAAGGGCAACCCGGAGAAGGTTTGCCTTCTGCTGTACGGCACATCGCTGGGTTCGGTTGCCCTCTGCATCGCGCTGTGGATTCGCGCGAAGACGATCGGGGAGGACGAACGAGGCAACGCCGAGCGACGCGCGCTGTTCGTCGGACTGTGGCCGCCGATGCTCTGGCTGATGGGAGACGCCGTCAATCGCCAAGGCACGCGACGTTCGCGCAGACGAGGCATGTCGCGCATGAGGACTGCTGCTCGCAGCGTCAAGCTGCGCTAGGTGGCTCCTGCGCGGACTCGCTGATCGGCGCCCTCTCTGGAGGCCGGGAGGGTCAAGCATCAAGGGAGAGCGCCGATGAACCTTTGCGCTGATGTGTCCTTTTCTACGCTTTGACCAGCTCGCGTTCAGCAGCGTCGATCACACCTGAACGGTTCTTGTGGGAACGCTCATAGGAGCGCACGCGCTTGACGCGGTCCTCGTCGCCCTCGTCCAGCACCGCGCCGATCTCACCCACGCTGAGCTCGTCATACCCCGGCCACGGCTCGTCCTCGCGCAGACTGGTGATCCGGTTGAGGATGGTCGTGCGGTTTTCATTCTTACGCTCATAGGAGTCGATCTTCGCGAGGTCGATCTGTGAGAGATGTGCGAGCTTTTCGACAATCTCCGCGGCGGTGAGCTTCCCGTAACCGGTGATTGCGGGGTCTCCTTCAGAGGCCAGCGCGCCCTTGACCTGACCCTCAGCCTGCGCGACCCCAGGTACCTTGCGTGCTTTGCGGGCAGTGCGTTTTGCACTCGACGTCGCGTCACGAGTAGCCCCCTTCACGCTCTCCGACGCCGAGCGGGCAGCGTCGGCAGCACCTGTCTTGCCGATGTCGTATGAGGGGTTCCCGCGGATCTCTGAGCGCACCACGGCCTCGGTCAGCTTCGGGATCTCCCTCAAAATCCGGTCGAGCATCTTCTGCTCATCAGCCCGGATAAAGTCGGCAAGAGTCTGCGTGGCCTTATCGCCGACAGAGCTCGCCAGATGCTCGATGGCGGTGTAGGTGGCGATCTCCAAGGCCTCGGTCGCACACGCGTCCTTGGCGTTCTTAAGGACTTTCTCCTCTCCTCCCGTGCCTCGAAGGAGGTCAAGGGGCGTCTTTCCCAGGGCCAGCGCCTGCCCAACAACGCTCTGAACGAGCCCAACGCCGGCTTGTATCGGGCTGCTGCCCTGTCCCAGCTCGTCAAGACGGCGCTGCACCCGAACCGCGTGGTTGCGCGTCTCGCGCAGGTGAGATTCGAGGGCGTCGCGATAGCTTCCGCGCGAGGTCATCGCAATCTGCGACCGCAGCACGGTGACGAGTGCCTGCTCCGTGGCATGGGCCTCGTTCAGGTATTGCACGATCTTCTGCTCAGCTTTTTCCATGATCTCAAGCTTTCTTCGAGGAATAGATGACGCGCACGAAGGCACGTTCGATACTCATGTGTCTCGACGCAGCTGCTGCGCGAACATGCGCACAGCACCCGTCGCCAGAGGCGGACGCCTACGGCCCTATGCCCGAGCGCGAGTCCGGGCCCCGCGCTTGGCAGACTGGCTGCGCTTGTTAGCTTTTCGCTTGCGTGTACGCGCGGCCTTCTTCGCTGCCGCACTTCGCTTCTCCGGTCCGTGGCGAAGACGATCACTAACATCCCCGACGACCGAACTAAGGTCCGCCATCGCGCGCCTGGCGACCTTTGGCTTACCAGCACCGCTCGTAGCACGGGTCACTTGCTTGGCGATCTTCTTACGGACGCCTCGCGCCCTCAGGCTCTTGAATAGGTCTGTTTCACTCTTAGCCATTTGTACCTCCTCAATATTTGTTCTTTCTCACTGAGTGGTCCGATGAAACCGGTCAGTCAGTGCGTTCATTGATCGCCAGCGCCTCGTCTTGGCCGCTGTCGCTCGCGTCCGGGTCGATCGCACGTGCCTGCGCGTGTTGATCTCGGGCAGATTCGGTGAGATGCTCAGCCTTGACGGCCTGTTGCTCCGCGGTTGCACGTCCCTGCCGCGCCTGAGCGGCGCGTTCCTCAGCTTCAGCCTGAGCGCGCTTGGCTTCGGCGGCCTGCTCATCAGCCGAGGCACGGGCGCTTTCCGCTTGGATCGATTGGCTTCTGGCCACCTGGCGAAGCTCGCCCGCCTCCTCACGACGACGTTCGTCACGCCTGCGGCTCACGGCGCGCGCGACGAGGGCGATGAGCAGCAGCACCACCACGACGCCAACAGCAATTATGATGATCGTTCCGGTGCTCATGGGTTCCTCCTAGAGCTAGCTTTGTTTGAGTTCCGGGCGGCCCCAATGGTTGACGCGAAGACGTCTAGCCCGTAAGAAGGCGCGTGGTGGGTCCTGGGTGCCGCTGGAGCTAAAGGCCGCGGCGTCTGAAGCTGAGCCCGCCGCCTGTCAACAGCAGGATGAGGACTTGGCGCGTTCATGGCTAACCGCGCTCGTTGCTTCGATTGTGTCCCTTTACAGTCTCGGCGACCTTGTCTACAGCTTTCTTTAGGGACCCCTTCGCCTGGTCGGCGTGTCCCTCGTTCTTCAGGCCTTGATCTCCGGTCAAGGCACCGGCAGCCTCCTTGACGCGTCCCTTCGCTTGATCGATGTTCTTGTCGGTCATAGACCCTCACTGGTTTGAGTTGGTAAACGATGCGATGGCCGGGCGAGGACACGCAGCGTCGATAGAGGGAACACTCTTTCTAGCAAGAAGAGAGCGTTCTCTCTAGTGATAACCTTTTACGGCATGCTTGAAACGCACCGCCGAGCGGCCGAGCGGGGGTCAGCGCTCGCGATCGGATCCTGGATGCCTCCTACGAGCTGTTCTCGCAGCGCGGAATCCGCGCAGTAGGGGTCAACGAGGTAATCGAACGCGCCGGCGTCGCAACCGCAAACGCTCTACCGGCACTTCCCCTCCAAGGACGAGCTCGTGCTCGCGTTCCTGCAGCTCCGCGAACAACGATGGACCAAGGACTTCGTCGAAGCAGGCGCCATCAGCCGCGGCTCTGACCCCGAGCAGAGACTGCTCGCCATCTTCGACGTCTTCGACGAATGGTTCCACCGCGACGACTTCGAGGCGTGCTCGTTCATCAACGTCCTGCTTGAGATGGGCCCCGAACACCCCGCGGGCGCCGCCAGCGTCTGGCATCTCGAGCAGATCCGCTCGATCGTGCGTCGCCTCACAGCGAAGCAAATCGATGGCATCCCTACTCATCGAGCAACATCGCTGAGGACAGATCCCGACCGCCGCTAATTTGCCACCAACTGCACGCCCCTGAGCGGGGACAGATGTTCTTTGCCGCCGTCGAGATCCCCGAGCTCATCTCGACCGACGCCAGCACGACCATAGTTCCTACCGCTATCGACTGAAGGATCGTGGACGGCTAACGAGGTTCCGGTTCCGGAGCACGCTGACGATCCGCAAAGCGTTCATTCGGTCAAGGGAGCGGCTCATGTAGATCATGCAGGAAGACGGCTACCCCGAGGGTGACCTCCGAACTCCGCCGGTGTCGAGGAAGAGACGCCGTCGCATCCTTTGGGAGCAGCTGACGCCCCCAGGGTTGCGCATCGGCACGACCCTGACCCTGCTTCCGGAGCCAAACAAGTGCTCAGCAAGCCTGGTCCGACGCTATCGCTCTGGACGAACTCCAGCACTGGCCGACGACGTGAGCATTGCTAGTAGTGCAAATGTGCGAGGACCGAGCGCAGTCGTGCGTCCGGAGTGCGCGGGGATTGTCTCCCCAAACGGTGATCTGTAGGGGTGATCAGTGGGCTTTTCGAGAATCGCGCGAGAGGGATCGCTGCTGCGTTCCCGGCGCTGGTTTACGGTACGACGGTGAAAGAGAGTGTTGTGCGTTCGAGTCCTCTGGCGCTACGCGCTTGGAGGAGCGCCTTGTACTTGTGTGGACTGAGCGCTCGGGGGCCGATGCGACCACTGAAGAAGATGCTGCCACCTCCTATGGGCTCGTTTGAGCGTGTGAGTGTGCCGAGAGTGAGTGTGCGGGTACAGCGCTTGGCATGGGCCTCCCTGAGCGTCGAGGTGGGGGCAGCGCAACCGTGGTGATGGCGAAGTCCGAGTGTCGTGCGTGTAATCGTGATTCGGAGTCTCGCGGGGGCGGACAGGGTGAATCCAAAACGTGTTCCCAACGGGGCGTGGCTGGCGGAGATCGCTGTGGCTTGTCTCGCGACCCGAAATCGCTTATTGGTCAAGTGCGCGCCGTAGAGTAGGCGCCATCGGCGCAGCACGCACGCGCATGGGCTTACTAACGGCTCTATGAGGACCGTGCCCGTGAGGCTCGTGGTGTTGCCAAGCGCATCACCGCCAGTCACCGTCACGTGGTAATCCCCGGCGGCGGTGTAGACGTGGGTGGCGCTTGTGGCGGTTGCGCTGGTGCCGTCGCCAAAGTTCCAGGTCGTCGGTCCGAGTATCGACCAGACGTCGAGCGGGGAGACGGAGAACGGGAGCGGCTGCCCGATGGTGCCGTTGCTCGGGATCGAGAGTGAGCGCAATAGTGGTCCGGCAGCGTCATAGCCTGCCGCTTCGATTAGGTTGTTTTCCCAGATGGCGAGCGCGTTGCCTTGTGGGTCGACGGCAACTTGGGGCAGGTAAGAGTCCTCGTTCGATGGCGAGAGTGCAGTGGGTGTCTGCCAGGCCGAGCTGGTCGCGGGCCTCACAGCAGCTTCGACTATGTAGTTGTTACCGTTTGACTGATCCCATACTGCAACTGCGTCGCCTTGGGGATCCATAGTTATCTGTGGGAACTCGCCGATTAATGACGTAGCAGCGGTCGACACCGGGATCGGTGGCTGCCATGCGCCACTCGCTGTCGGCATAAAGGCGGCGTCGATGATTTCGTTCGTGCCAGTGGAGGCTTGCCAGACCGCGACCGCATTGCCGTGGGAATCGATGGCAACCTCAGGTTCGGAGGCAACTTCGCTTGAACTCGAGAGCGTAACCGGCGCCTGCCACACACCATGCGTCCCTTGTCTGATCGTCGCTTCGACTACCCGATTGCCTCCGGTGTCCCCTGTCCACACCGCGACTGCATCACCCTGCGGATCCCCTACAACCTGGGGAGTGGACACGCTCTCTCCTGGCGTCGATAGTGCGACAGGCGCCTGCCACGACCCACTGCCTGCTGGTCGAACTGAGGCCTGAATCAAGCCACCTTC
Organism: uncultured Solirubrobacterales bacterium; assembly: GCA_963731565.1. Classification (GTDB taxonomy): domain Bacteria; phylum Actinomycetota; class Thermoleophilia; order Solirubrobacterales; family Solirubrobacteraceae; genus Palsa-744. The sequence goes on along the minus strand of CAVSWG010000001.1, from coordinate 1,091,364 downwards.
CCTCCAGGCAGCCACGGCATTGCCTTGCGCGTCCATAGCTACATGCGGCCCTTCCGCAAGCTGGCCTTCAGTCGATAGCGCAACAGGCGTCTGCCAAGTGCCGCTCCCGGCTGGCCGGACGGCGGTTTCGACGATGGAATCGCTGAGATTTCCGCGCACCCAGACAGCGACCGCGTCTCCCTGCGGATCAACGGCAATCTCAGGGTAGGATGCGGTTTGGCCTTCGTTCGAGAGGGATACCGGTGCCTGCCAGACGCCCGTGCTGACGGGCCTGACGGAGGATTCGATGATGGAGCCGCTGCCTTTGAAGCGCTCCCAAACGGCAGTCGCGTTTCCTTGCGGGTCCATGGCTATCGCAGGCCGTTCGGCGCGTTCCGCGTTTTCGGGCGAAAGCGCGCCGGACGCTTGCCAAGTGCCGCTCCCTGCTGGCCTGAATGCCCCTTCGACGGCCCGGCTGGTGCCGTGGGAGTGCGTCCAGACGGCAATTGCGTCGCCCTGGGAATCGAAGGCAACGTGCTGGCTAAAGGAGGAGGCTGACGAGACTGGCGAAAGTGCGACGGGCGCAAGCCACTGTGGTGCCGCACCAGCCGGGGAGCCCGCGAGAAGGACAAAAAGGCAGCAGATGACTCCCCCGAAAACCGCGCGCTTGCCTGTCGCCCCCAACACACCGAGGATAATAACCGATCAATCATTTCGAATGAGCAAAATACCTGCCGGCAAACAATAAGCCACCTCACCCCGCCGTCAGATGCCTTCGATTAGCTCAGAAATCGGAGAGCGTCGACGGCACGACTGCCTTGACCTGGTAAAGACGAAAGTCGGAACTATCAACCTGCCACGGCACGGCTCTCCTACTTTGCACGACGAGCGAGCACCCCGCCGTGGTCTCTGCGCGCACGCTATGGACGAGACTCGTGGCTGGATATGTTCTGCGCAGGTCGTGCGATGGGGCCAGTGCTGTCGCTGTGTGTCAGGTTGGTAAGGCTAGGATCATGCCATCGGATCAATTCAAGGTTTCGGATGCTTGCGAGGCGGCTGCCGACCTGCTCGGGCTTGCGAACTCGGGCGGGCTGACGATCTTTGCGGGCGCGTTTGCATCCGCAAGGGGTCCCTCGTGTCTCCCGACTGCGGCGGACCTGAAGGACGCGGTTGTCAGTGCTCTGTGGGACGAATCGCGACAACGATTGACTCCGCGCGTGGGTAGGCCAGCGCGCCATTTGCTTCGCGGATCGCGGTGGCCTGATGTTCCTCTGGAGATGGTCGCTGAGCTCGTCCTTGAGCGGACCCAGCTAGCCGCCAGCCAGCTGCTCTCATTCTTGGGCGATGCCTCACCGAATCTCAATCATGCGGTGCTTGCGGCGATGCTGGATCGCAACCTTGCCCGTCTCGTGACCACGAACTTCGACGAGCTGATTGAGACGCAGCGCTTGGAGCCGGGCGACAGACGACACCTCAGCAAGCCTCACGGCACATTCTCTCGTCCGGATGAAATGACGATTCGTCTCTCACAGGTCGGCCGCGGAATCGTCACGCCGGCAATCCGGCGAAGCCTTGAGCGGGACCTCCGGAGTCGCGACACCTGCTTCATTGGTTACAGCGGCCGGGATCTAGATATTCGACCGATCTTCAGGACAGAATCCATCCGTAGTGTGCTCTGGATCGCCCGGCCGCCCTTAGCCGGCGAGTCGTCGGCCGACGTTTGTCGAGCGCACGCGTACGTTGCCGAGCTATTCAAGTCGGGAACTCCGGTGCGCTGCATCTCCGTCAACGCGAACGAGTTGTTCGATGAGCTCGCACGCAGGCTTCTCGTTTCGGACCGACGGTCAGTCGGGGTTCGAGCGTGGCGCGACACACTGACGAGCGAACTTCGCGCCGTGGCTTGGTACCGACGAGCAGCCGCCTTTGGGGGCGTGTTGGGCGTCAGCGGACGTTGGGATCTCGCCCGCGATGTCTACGGCGAGATTGAGGTTGCACGGGTCCCGTCCCGCGATGTCGCATATGCCGCCCTGAATCGAATGCTGGCTTCGCATCGGCTCCAGGACTATCCCGATGCCAAGGCCGCGGGCCGACGAGCGGCGCGGAGATTCCGACGCCTCCGCGACACCGAGGGGTTGGCGCAGTGCTACCAGCGGCTCGGAGTCATTGCTGAGCGCAACACGTCGGAGGAGCTTCGGTCCGTTAACGCCCTCGTCGCGCTTGAGCTCGACTCTAGCCTCCGGCGTTTTCGTTCGGGAACAGCGGATACACTGATTACCAAGGCTGAGAAGCTCGCCTTGATTACGCCCGAGCCCGATCAGCGGTACTACGTCGCCACCGAGCGCGGGGACTGGCTCAACCGAGTCGGCCGGAGCCTCGAGGCCGTCGCTGTTCTGAGTTGGGCCGTGGAGAACGCGCAATCGAAGGCATTCGTCGCCACGGCGCTCCGTGAGCGCGCACGCGCGTGGCTGGCCTTGCGTGACGCCGACGCGGCCGAGGCAGACCTGGTGCGGGCGTTGGGTCTAGCGCCGGAAGGACCACATCGAGAGTCCGCACGCCGGCTACTCGCAACTGCCCGCAAAATGAGGCAATCGGGCGGCCTTAACCGGCGGCGAAGAGCGGCGCACACACGGACATGATGCCGTCGCCGCACGGATGCGAGCGTCACCGCCATCGGGTCACGTCTGCCCGCTCCGGACGAGCCGCGGCGGTCATGGCGACGCTCCGCGCATGGCTGGCTCTGCAGGGCAAGGCAGGAGCGCCCCCATCGGCGCTCCTGCCTCAGTGATGATTTGTGTCTCAGAGCTGGAGCCCGGCGCTAGCGGGCATCATCGGCGCTCGCCGGGAATTGACTGCTGCGATGATCTCCTCGGTGTCGATCCCCTGGAGGTAGATCGAGGTCGTGCCGAGGTTGACGTGCCCGAGCTGGCGCTGGATGATGTTCAACGGCACTCCCTCGCGCGCGAGCTCGACCGCATGGGCATGGCGTCGCTGGTGCGGCGCGAACCGACGCCGTATCCCGGCCCGGGCGGCGAGACGGCGAAGCTCGCTGCGCACCGCAGCACTCGACCACGGCCTGCCGCGCGTCGGCCCGTCGATGACGCAGAACACCGGCCCGATTGGCAGCTCGACGCGCGCGGCGAGCCACGGCCGGAGTTGCTCCCAGCCCCGGTCGCCCAGTGTGGTAGCCGGGCATCGTCGCGGGCGAGCGACGACGCCCGGCAGAATCAAGAACACTCAAGACAGTCATGGGAATCCTCCTCCCATCGAAACCGATAGATCCCACTGCTCTACCACCCGTGGGCAAGGTGAACGACCGCCCTCCCTGTGAACCAAGCGCCTGGCGAGCGCCGAGACAAACGCCGACGCCGCCGATGCTCGTCCGGTCCAGGAGCGTGCGGTGACGTGGTTTCGCTCCCGTAATCGCGCCTTAAGCAGGAGCCTGGGACCGCTGCCGCTATCGGATCTCGAGAAACGTGCGAAGCAGAGCCTCCGCGAGACCGACCCGGCCCTCGATGCCGTGAGCTTGTAGCTTGCAGCCCATGTCGAGAGCCCTGAAGACGCCCGCGATCCGTATGGTCTTGGCGGTGTTGGCGCCTATCGCTGTCATTGGGACGGTGACAGTCGTAGTCAAGTGGGCACCTCATTGGCTGGCGCCCACGCGAGGCCTGTCGTCGTCCGACCGCGCGGCGGAAATTGGCCGGGTTCGCACGTCCCTGCTCGCGATACTGGCAGGGATGATCGCGTCGGTTGGTCTCATCTACACAGCCAGAACGTTTGGGTTGAACCGGCAGGGCCAGATCACAGAGCGGTTCACCAGAGCTATTGACCAACTCGGCCACGAACAAATCGACGTGAGGTTGGGCGGCATCTATGCGCTTGAGCGCATCGCGCGTGAGTCAAGGGTGGACCATGGTCCTGTGATGGAGATCCTCGCCGGCTACCTGCGCGAGCACTCGCGGTGGCCACCTCGCGAACAAAGTAGCTCGGACGGTTCGGCGCCTGACTCTGCCGACTCCGGACAGTTGGAAGCCCGGTCGCCTCTTTCCACAGATATCGAAGCTGTCCTATCCGTTATCGTTCGCCGACGGCTTGAGCACGACGCACCACGCCCGTTCAATCTCTCATCTGTAGATCTCCACGGTGGTGATTTTCACGAAACCGCGTTGCATCGCGCCAATTTCACCAAAGCCAACCTCGCTAAGACCAACCTTGTTGCGGCCGGCCTTGTCTTCGCCGACCTCGCAGGCGCCGACCTCAACGGTGCCAACCTCACCCTAGCCAGACTCGCTTGGGCCAAATTCTCCGAGGCCGACCTCACCATGGCTGACCTCACTATGGCCAACCTCACCAACGCCGACCTCACTATGGCCAACCTCACCAAGGCCAACCTCCCCGGGGCCGACCTCACCGGGGCCGACCTCACCGGGGCCAACCTCACCGGAGCCGACCTCAGAAAGGCCAAACTCTCCAAGGCCAAGCTTGCTGGGGCCGACCTCACTGGGACCGACCTGACTGGGACCGACCTTGCTGGAGCCGACCTCAAAGAAGCCAAGCTTCCCGAGGCGGACCTCAGCATGGCTCCCTTCGCCGGGGCTGATCTCGCTGGGGCCGACCTCACTGGGGCCAACCTCAAAGAGGCCGACCTCACTCGGGCCGACCTCACCGGGGCCGACCTCACTGGGGCCAACCTCAAAGAGGCCGACCTCACTCGGACCTACCTCAAAGAGGCCGACCTCGCAGGGGCCGACCTCGCAGGGGCCGACCTCGCAGGGGCCATACTTGCCGAGGCCAAACTCCCCGAGGCGGACCTCACCAAGGCCAAACTCACCAAGGCCCTGCTTGCCAAGGTCAACCTCACCGGGGCGAACCTCACTGGGGCCGACCTCACTGGGGCCGACCTCACTTGGGCCGACCTCACTGGGGCCGACCTCACTTGGGCCAACCTCACTGGGGCCAACCTCCAAGACACCAACCTCACCGAGGCCAACCTTACCGAGGCCGATCTTGTGGGGGCCTTTTGTAGCGAGCGGACTAACTGGCCAGCCGAAATCGATCCAGTCGCGAGGGGTGTCCGTCGGGTTGAATGAGCCAGACCGGTCGACGGAGAACGTCCCGCAGCGGCTCCCAGACTCCTGCTTACAGGCGCGATTGCGGGAGCGAAATCACGTCACCGCACGCTCCTGGATCGGACGACTTCCGGTCGCGCCAGCCGAGGGTCGGCACACGCTCGCTTGCGCCGGATGATGCGGAAGCGCTCGCCTCGCCCGCGCTTCAAACCTGGTCCTCGTCCGAAGTGCAACGCTCGTCGGTGGCCAGCGAGACGCCCGTTCTCACCCAGGGAGCAGCGCGAACTTGTCAGAACGCTTGCGTCAGGCGCGGAGAGCCGACGGCGGCTCGCAGCCGCTCGCCCGGCGGGGCTCAGAGCAAACCTAGTCCTCGTCCTGAGCGCAAGCTCGGCCTTTGGGGATAGGTCGGCTGTCGCAATGTTCAGCTACTGAGGTACGCGTCAGGGCCAACATCTACTGGCCCTGCACCACAGAGCGGCAACGTAGTAGCGCCTACTCCGTCAGCCCGGGCCTCCCGTGCCACGAACGCGAGCTGTGGCTAGCTGCCCGCCTCGGCTTCCGCAGTGCGTCCCGCCGCCCCGCGCTTTTCGACTACGACATACCCGGGGTGAACTTCGACCGTCGACTCGATGTCCGGCTCCTCATGCCCTGGGAGTACGATGAACTGGCGCGGATGGGACCGCACGCGGGCGTATTCCGCGATCGTGAGGTTCAATATCCCGCCGCAGTCCACGCGAACACACTCGCATATGAAGGTATCCGCCGACTCGCCGTTACGTGGACGCTGATACTCGATCCGGTCGTTTATGCGACGTGCCAGGGCCTCGTTCTGCGCCAAACGCCGCTTGCGCTGATCATCCACTCCGTGATCATTCCACTCAGGCGGGGTACGGCGCTACTACGTTGCCGCTCTGCGCGCATGGGCTCACCGGCCCTCGCGGCCAGACCGTTCGTTGATCGCCATCGCCTCGTCTTGACCGCTATCGCTTGCGTCTGGGTCGAGCGCACGTGCTTGCGCGTGTTGATCTCGGGCAGATTCGGTGAGATGCTCAGCCTTGACGGCCTGTTGGTCCGCAGTGGCACGTCCCTGCCGCGCCTGAGCAGCGCGTTCCTCGGCTTCAGCCTGAGCACGCTTGGCTTCGGCGGCCTGCTCGTCGGCCGAGGCGCGTGCACTTTCCGCTTGGATCGAACGGCTTCTGGCCACCTGGCGAAGCTCGCCCGCCTCCTCACGACGACGTTCGTCACGCCTGCGACTCGCAGCGCGGGCGACGAGGGCGACGAGGGCGACGAGCAATAGCACCACCACGGCCCCAACAGCAATTATGATGATTGTTCCGGTACTCACTGTTTCCTCCTAGAGCTAGATCTTGTGCTTTTGGCCCTTTACCGTCTCGGCAACCTTGTCTACGGCTTTCTTTAGGGACCCCTTCGCCTGGTCGGCGTGTCCTTCGCTCTTGAGGCGTTGATCGCCTGTCAAGGCGCCGGCAGCCTCCTTGACGCGTCCCTTTGCTTGATCGATGTTCTTGTCGGTCATAGTCACTCCTGATTTCGAGTTGTTGCCGCGCACGCGGCTTCGATGAGTGCCACCACGATCGGTTTGCGCCGACGAGCAGCCTGATGCCGGCCGTCGCGACAAGCCTTCCTCTCCGCGGCGCTTGCTCACAGGGCGTCACTACGACGCTAGAGGCGCCGTTCTTCATAAGGTCCATCGACTGTTCGGCGTCGAGCGGTGGCCATGTAGATCAGCGACAGCACGACGCCGACGATGCCGGCGATGATGAGGATCAGGCCGATCACCGGACGTGACACGCCAGACACGTGAAACGTCACGCCGTAGCGGATGATCGCGCCAACAGCGATGAGGAAGATCGATGTGCCTATAGGCATAGCTAAAGCCTCCCGCCTCTGCGATAGCCGAACCCGCCGCCCGTGAAGAAGATCAAGAGGGCGACAAGCAGCAGTAGCCACAGCAACGGGCTAACACCGATTCCGCCCGCGACAGCAGCGATTACCAGGACGATCAAAAGCAACTCTACGAGGCCCATGGGACCCTCCTTTCGTTCAATGGTCCGCGATTGGTCTATTGCTCGAACGGTACTCAGCTAAACCTTGGAGGAGCAGAGAACGTTCTTTCTAGCATAAAGAGAGCGCTCTTTCTAGTGATAGCCTTCTTAAGCATGCTTGAAACCCATCGCCAAGCGAACGAGACGGCGGTCAGCGCTCGCGAGCGGATTCTGGATGCCTCCTACGAGCTGTTCTCGCAGCGCGGAATCCGCGCAGTGGGCGTCAACGAGGTGATCGAGCGCGCTGGTGTCGCGACCGCGACGCTCTACCGTCACTTCCCCTCCAAGGACGAGCTCGTGCTCGCGTTCCTGGAGCTCCGCGAGCAGCGCTGGACTAAGGACTTCATCGAAGCCGGTGCCATCAGCCGCGGCTCCGACCCCGAGCAGCGACTGCTCGCCATCTTCGACGTCTTCGACGAATGGTTCCACCGCGAAGACTACGAGGCGTGCTCGTTCATCAACGTAATGCTCGAGATGGGCCCCCTACACTCCGCGGGTCGTGCCAGCGTTGTGCACCTCGAGCAGATCCGCTCGATCGTGAGACGCCTCGCCGAAGAAGCCAGCCTACGCGACACCGAGTCACTCGCACGCTCCTTCCACATCCTCATGCAGGGCTCGATCATCGCCGCAACCGAGGGCGACACCCAAGCCGCACAACGAGGCAAGTCGATGGCACGCTCGCTCATCGAGCAACACCGCTAAGGACAACAACCAGGCCGCCGCTCAAATCGCCGAGCGTGTACAACAGAAGTCGCTACCACGCCAACCGCCTCACGCCCCTGAGCCAGGGCAAGGTTATGCCGCCTGTCTCATGTCTTCCGAGCATCGCTCGGACCGACACCGGACACAACCATGCTGCCCGATCGTTCACACGGCGCAGAGTAAGTTCGCTTTCGCGGGGCAGGCGAGCGTCCAAGCGACGGTCAAGCTCAGAGCCGCCTTGGACGAGGACCACATCTGAGGTTGCTGGATTGTTCAAGAGCAGCACTGATCGACAGACGTTCAGTCGAGAAGGCACCGCAGCACCTGCGCTTGTTCAACGACATCCCTGGGCCACGACAATCCAGCCGCCGAGTGACGAAGTCCCGTGCGCGACTGCTCCCACTTAGCAACACTCTCGCCGCCCGCGTAGCTCCGCGCCCGGTCTGCCGATCAAGCCGGATCGGCCCTAACTCTTTCCGCTCGTCAGAGCGGAAAGAGCCTCTACTACACTTGAGCATCTATTCAACAACACCGAACTATCCCGATGAGCGCCGATGCGACATTAGCCGCGGAGAGCGTCGCCGGAAGCGCATCGTTGGCCCGCGCGGACAACGACGCGAGACCTGTCCGCTTCATCGGAGCCCATCGTCTGCCTCTCATCGATCTCACGGTTGCCGTGGCGGCACAGAAGTCGGGGCTCGAGGTGCTGCACTATGACCGCTACTTCGAGCGTCTCGGTGAGCTGCTTGGCGTCCGCACGCTGTGGATCGCCGAACCTTCTGCCTGAATAGCCGAGAGTTCACCGTCCGCTGGCCGACCACGACACAAGCCGTGAGTGCTTCCTTCTCGTCTGTTGCACGAGTGTCGGAGCGGTCGATTGACGCGCTCGCTTTTTGGCTAAGGCGCGGCGGCGGTGCTCTTTGGGTCGACCAGGATCTTCGCGTGGGTCTCGGGATCTCCGAGCGCCTCGAAGGCCTCGTCGACGCCGTCGAGTCCCACGGTGCCGGTGACAAGAGGACCGGGTTTCACCTTCCCCTCGGCGAGCATGTGAAGCGTGTCGCGGAACTCGACGGGGGTGTAACCGAGGACGAAGCGCAGGTCGATTTCCTTGTTGATCGCCATCGCCGGCCTGATCTTGTCCGTACCCATACACACGCCGACGACGACCACGCGTGAGAACAGAGGCGCACTCGCGATCACTTGGTCGAGCACCCCAGGCACGCCCACGCATTCAAAGATCACGGGACTCTTGGGCTTGGCCAGGCCGAGCGCTTCGGCCGCGCGCCAGGTGTGATGCCATGGAATCGGCAGTCGCTGCATCTTGCCCATACCGTCAACTGCGAGGTCGAGGGCGGCCGGAACCGCTGTGAGGTGCCCGTGCTTCTCGGCTGAGGCGTGGGGCGATTCGTGTGCTGGGTCGACGACGACGTCAGCGCCGCATGCCCTCGCCAACGCGCGACGCCCTGCGGAGAAGTCGCTCGCGATGACGGTGCGCACACCGTGTGCCTTGAGCATGCAGATCACCGACAGGCCGATCGGCCCGCAGCCGATGACGACCGCGACGGTGCGCTTCTTGACCTCACCTCGGCGTACAGCGTGCCAGCCGACAGCCATCGGCTCGGTCAGCACGGCGACTCCGGGCGCGAGGCCATTGGGCACGGGAACGGTAAGAGACTCCTGCACGAGCATCTGCTCCGCATAGGCACCGGGAGCCGCCACCGACAGACCGGTGGCGTGGATGTCCTTACCGACACGCAGCAGAGGCAATGAGACCACCGTCGTCCCCGTCGGCACCGACCGCCGACAGGAGGGGCCGTGTTCGACGATCTCACCGCAGAACTCGTGCCCCATCACAACGTCCTGGTTGGAGCGCATGAAGTCCGCATAGCCGGTCTCCAGAGCCACGTCTGCCATCTCGTTGCAGTGATGGCGAGCATGAAGGTCTGATCCGCAGATGCCACAGCGAAGGACATCGATCAATACCTGCCCCCTTTCGGGGGCCGGCGTCGGCAGATCGACGACCGTCAACTGGCCTTCTTTACAGTTCACGGCCTTCATCGGGCACCCGCGAGGGTCGATCCGGCGAGCACGCGCAAGAGCTCGACCCAACCCGACCCGGGAAGGTCGGGCTCGACGGCACGCTGTACCCCGGTGCCGAGTCCGAGCGCGAGGATGATGGTGCTCAGCGCCTCGGGGTCGATCGGGAAGTCCTCGCCGAGCCGCGCAGCGATCACTTCGGCCCAGCCCGCGCGAAGGCGCGCGTGGCGAGCGGCGGTGGCGGCCTTGTAGGTGTCGTCATGAGCGCTGAATGCCGCGAGCTCTATCTCAAAGCGCGTCCACTGCGGTTCGCCGATGGTGTCCTGCGCCCACGCAGCGAGCACGTCAAACCACTCATCGAGGCTGTCGGTCTCCTCAAGTGAATGTCTGAGATCGCGCGCCATGCGCTCGTACAGCTCATCGATCACGGCGATCCCCATCGCGGTCTTGCTGGGGAAGTTGGAGTAGACCGCGCCACGGGTGAACCCTGCGTCCTCACCGATCTGCTCGAGGGAGGTGACCTGGAAGCCATCGCGCAGAAACAGGCGGGTGGCCGCGTCGACGATCAGCGCTCGGGTTCGCGCCTGGGACTCTGCACGCGTCAAACGGGTCATCGTGCGAACGCGTAGTCGTCGAGGTCGAAGCGGGCGCTGCGCCAGGCCGCCTCGAGCGAGAGGCTGGCCCGGAACGGTGCGTCGCCGTGCTTGTCGAAGTAGTAGCTGTTCGCGTTCGAGCAGGCGCCCCGGAAGAAGACCTGGTTGTGGCGGCGCCCGAGCATCGACTCGAAGTAGCGATGGTTGGCCTCGGGCGTGATCTCCACGCGCGTGGCGCCTTCGCTACGCGCCCGCTTCAGGCAGCGCACGATGTGGCGCATCTGGGTCTCGATCAGACCGAAGTAGGACTGGCCGTTGAACCCGTAGGGACCGAGGATCGAGAACGAGTTGGGAAAGCCGGGGACGCTCACGCCCTCATAGGCCTGCAGCCGGTTGGCATCCCACCACTCCTCGAGGTCAACACCACCCGCGCCCAGCATCTCGAATGCCGGCAGGTTCCCGGAGTCGAACACCTTGAACCCGGTTGCAAGGACGAGCACGTCGAGGGGATGCTCGATCCCGTCGCTCATACGAACGCCCATCTCGGTGATCGCCTCAATGGAGGTGGTTTCGAGCAGCACGTTCTCCCGGTTGAAGACGGGGATGTACTCATTGGAGAAGCTCGGGCGCTTGCACCCGAGGGAGTACTTAGGCGTGAGCTTCTCGCGCACGACGGGATCCTTGACCTCGCGGAGCATCTTGCGAGCGGTGGCTTCGCCGCGGGCGGCGAGGCTCGGGAACTGGCCGGCGAAGTGGGCGGCGAGCACGAAGGTGACCTCCACGAAGGCCTGACTGGCCCAGCGTGTGGCGAGCTTGGCGCCGGGCACCGAGCGCAGTGCCCGACGCACGCGCGGGCTCATCGGCGCGTCGAGCTTGGGTAGGCACCAAATGGGAGTGCGCTGGAAGACGGTGACCTGCTCGACTTCAGGGGCGATCGCGGGAATGAGCTGGATCGCCGAGGCACCCGTGCCGATCACCCCGACGCGCTTGCCGCGCAGATCGACCGAGTGATCCCAGCGCGCCGTGTGCATGGTCGTGCCGGCGAAGGAGTCGAGGCCCTCGATCTCGGGCGGTTTGGGCTGGCTGAACACGCCTGTCGCGCCAACCACGTATCGCGCGGTGATCTGCTCGCCGTTCGCGGTCTGGATGTGCCACGCGTGGGCGTCCTCGTCGAACCTCGCCCCGACCACCTTGGTGTTTAGCTGGATGCGATCGCGCACGCCGTACTTGTCCACGCAGTGCTCCGCGTAGACCTTGAGCTCCGTCCCCGGCGCGTACACGCGCGACCAGTCGCTGCGCTTCTCGAAGGAGAACTGGTAGCTGAAGGACGGGATGTCGACCGCTATCCCCGGGTAGGTGTTCCAGTGCCAGGCGCCCCCGACACCGTCCCCGGCCTCGAGCACGACGAAGTCGCGGAAGCCGGCCTGGTCGAGCTTGATCGCCGCCCCGATGCCCGAGAAGCCGGCACCGATCACGACGACCTCGTGGTCCATTGCGATATCCGAAGTATCCATATGCTCAAGGTATCGAGAACGCTCGCCGAGTGCGGACAGCGCTGGCCACGAGCGTCCACGTGGAAGGGCCGCGGTAGCGGCTGTCCGCGGACCTGCGATCGGCCTTCCCCGGTGCGCGCGGCTTCTCGGTGAGGAGCTTGCGCTACATGCGGGCATTCGCTGCGACGCAGCGGCGAGCAACCTCGCGTTAGAGGCTGACGGCACGCAGGCGCTTGGGTCCACCGATGACTTCGGGCAGTCGACGAGGTCTATGAGAGACAATTTCTCGTTCCAGCTAAAGGGAGACGATATGGCGGTGAAGATGCCGGTTACGGAGCTACACGCTGGGTTCAGCAGCCCAGGGGCGACCCCGACAGGTTGGGCGGAGGGACGCCGGCACATCGATGAGGCGGAGGTGTTCTGGATCTCGACGGTGCGTCCTGATGGACGCCCGCACGTCACGCCGCTGTTGGCTGTGTGGCACGACGACGCGATGTATTTTTGCACGGGTCCGGAGGAGCGCAAGGCAAAGAACCTCCAGCAGAACCCAAAGTGCATCCTCACCACAGGCCAGAACGGGCTCGACGGTCTCGATGTCGTGGTCGAAGGACACGCCGTCGAGGTTGGTGACGAAGCGGAGCTCGGACTCATCGCCAATGCCTACGAGTCGAAGTACGGGGTGCGCTTCACAGCACCCGAGGGCACATGGTTCGGTCTCAGCGACGCGATCCGCGCGGGTAAGGTGCTCCTCTATCGGGTCACGCCCACGACGATTCTCGGCTTCGGCAAGGGTGAGCAGTTCAGTCAGACGCGATGGCGCTTTGCTTGAGCGGGCGAGAGGGCGTTCCTTCTGCCTTGCAGGCGCGACACACCTCAAGGTGTCGCTGTGGTGGGTGGCCGAGCTACTGCTCCTCGGCGTCTGAGCGCTTGAACCGCAGATTCAGGTGGTCGGCCGGGTCTTCATCCGCCTTGGGCGGGTCGAACCGGCTTCGGGTCAGGGCGCGGATCGTGCCATCCTCGGGATACTCCACTAGCTCGGGCATCACCTTGTTGGACACCATCAGGTACCGCACCGGCTCGTCGGTTCGATTTGCCAGCGTGTGGCCGCCCCGGCGGCCCCGGGGAAAGGCGACGATATCCCCGGGCGCGAGCTCGGACTCGCCCTCAAGCGTCCGTAGCGTGGGCCGGCCGGAGATCACGATGGCCAGCTCCTCCATTCCGTGGTGGATGTGCAGCGGGACGCCTTCGTAGCGCGGAGCCAGCTCGTACAGCGTCCCGCCGAGCAGCTCGCCCCCCGCGGCCTTCACGACCGGCTCGGCCCGCAGGCCGGAGCGCTCCCTGCTGAACCTCTCAGCGAAGACATTCGGCCGCGTGCTCACGACAGCGATCATAAGGCGCTGTGACCCGACGTGCGAGCACTACGATTGGAGTGGAGATGGCCAAGCTGATCTATGCGGCGATCGCCTCGCTTGACGGGTACGTCGAGGACGAGGAGGGCAGCCCAGTTGCAGTAGCGCAGACGATATCCGCCAGCGTGCTCGAATGGGCACCGGAGCGCTAGCGCGGCAACAAAGCCGCAGCGACCGCCGTCCTAGAAGATTGAGTGGCCTCCGAATTGAACCGTAGCCACGCCGATCAACACCGTCCCAATCAACACGAGAAAGCCGGCAAACCGGAGGGCCTCGGGAAGCGAGTTAATGATTCCGCCGACTTCCCCGAGTAGACTCTGGGCTTCACCTGCTTGGGTGCTGGCTGCAGTCGCAGTCGTATCGGATGCAGGACTGGTAGCTCCAGCAACCGCGGTCGTCTTAAGCGTCTCGACCTTAGCCGCGGCTTCTGTGACCTTTGCAGCGGCGTCCTTTGCGGTCACGCCCCTCGGTGTTTTCCCAAAGCTCAGAACGAGCCCGATCACAACGCCGGCGAACAGAACAAGCACACCGAGTCCAAAACAGGCCCACGCCACCACTTGAGCGCTGTTGTTCAACACGGCCGACACCATATCATCCTGAGTCGGATGTATAGACGATTTCGAACTATTAGGGGAATACAGAGTGGGAAGCAGCGCCGTCGCGATCAGCTTGGCTATCTCCCGGTGACCCTCGGCGTTGGGGTGCAGGGTGCCCGCGATGCCGTTCTCATCCAATAGCGAGTTCCCGGCGCTGACGACCCAACCCCCACTCCCTTTGACGCAGTAGCCATGATGGTCGAACAGACGCCTGATGCCGGTTATGTAATGCCAGCCGTAGAGTCCAGCGACTTCCTTATCAATCTGATCCAGGGGTTCGAGTACTAGCTTCCGAGCCTCGTCGAGTATCTCACTGCGAATGCCCAATATCTTGGGGCACGTCAAGCCATTGGCGGCGTGGGTGGGATCGTAATACTGCAACAGATAGATCCTGCTTGACGGGATCCCGGATATGGCAGCATGCAGAAGTGCGTAACGAGCCTTCAGTTTCGCGACGGCATCAGCGATGCCGTCTTTGAGCGTGGCAAACTGTTTGCCGTCCAGGGTCGCTGGTCGAGAGAAGCATGGGCGACGTTGGAGAGGGTGCAGAATTGGAGTGCACTGCTTGATAATTTCGCTGAAATGCAAGTCGTTGGCGCCAATGCTGATCAGAACCGCATCGATCTTGCGACGCGTCTCAATCGAGTCGAGCACGTCGACCTGCGGCTCCAGCGGCGCCTCGCGACGACGTGGCGCGATGCCTCGATAGGGACCTATCAATCCTTGTAAGATCGTCGCACCAGAGCACGCCAAGTGAATGAACGTGATCGGTGTCCGCGGTTCGTCCCTCTGGATGGTCTGCGCGGCGACAGCAGGTGCGGCACGAGCACTGCGATGGCACTGGCGATTCTGCCAAACACCGCCGACTAGATTGCGGGTGTCAGGAACGCCCTCGCCAGAAGCGATCGAATCACCGATCGCAACGATTAGACGGCCGCTGACGACGACTTGTTGGGTGTCTTGAGCGCGCTCGCCTCCGACCTGGGCGGTAAGCGTGATCGCATAGGTTCCTGCGTCAGGAAATTCCAGCTTGTACTTGCAGCGACTCGTCCTTGTGCTGGGTACAGGTCCAGACATGGTCGACCACGAATACATGCCCCGGCTGTCGCACCATGCAGGTTTGATGAGGGTGTCGACAAGCCACCGATTAGCTTCGATAGCGTCCGGCTGCGTCTCTGGTACAAGCCCATCGCCGGGTGGATCCCCCATATAGCCGCCAGGCAGATGCCATGTAAATGCCGGCAGTCCTTGTGCGCCATCTGCGCGCTCAACGTGTGATCCGCACGCGAGCAGGATCCCGCCAAACAGCAGCACTGGCAGGATCCGCGAGTGCCAACGCCGCCCCGCGCTTATCAGCACTTCAGCGAACATGACCGCCGACGATACACCGAAACAATTCCAGCCATCGCGACGCCACATGTGCCCCCACCAGCGCTATTTTCGGATCACGAGGTCCCGATTCGATGCGGCTACTCACCTCGCCCGGGCGTGACAAGAGTAGAGTCGCAGCTCGCCCGAATGCCTCTTGCTCGAAATCACAGGCGTGCGCTCCCGGCTAACCACGCATGTCAGCTGGGGGCAATTTCTCGTGAGCCCGTAGCCCCAGAGTAGTACCGAACGCGACGCTTGAACTTCCCCATCGAGCAACGCGGGCCAGTCGAGACGTGCACTCCAACAAGGAGCACGATTCGGTTGACACGAACGGGTACGCCCTACATCTGCTTATAATACTTCGGTGTTTCCACGGGGACGGCAGCGCTGGTTGGAGCACTGGCTTATCCGCATCAAGGCATATCCAGGATGGTTCAGCCTTGTCTTCGCCCTGCTAGTCATTCTCGGCGCCAACTTGCTACTGGCCCGAAGGCATACGCATCTTAGTCTCGGCACTGAGGCTGGACTCGAGGTATTGATCCTGCTCGTCGCGGTCAGCGTCCCAGTTGTCCTAACCTCCGCCATCCTCTGGCCGGAGCTGAGGACGATCTACAGCACCGTGTCCGAGGGTCCCGCGAAGGCGACGCCCATCCTACTTCGTTTCGTGAGGGAGGAGATCAGAGAACTGGGTGAGAAGATCGCCGACACTCGGTCGGAGGGCATCAACGTCGCACCAAACGTCGCTACGGCCTGGATAAGAGATCGCTGCTTTGCCGTTGCTTCGGGCAACTATCTTGCTACCGACGTGCTAGTGCCGAGCCGTTTCATGGCCATGTACAAGGGCTACCTGAGAACGCATCGGAAGTACCTGGAAGAAACTTCGTGTGAGTCGGTACGCGTAAACCTCGCCTCCACCGCAGAACTTCTGGCGGACTCCAGAGACAATCCGGATGCATTTGCTCAATACGAGCAGTGGCATACTGAAGCCGGAGTCGCGCTGCTTCATCTCGACGCGGTGAGGGCAACAGAAATCGCCGAGCAGTGTCAGATGCGGACAACGGTTGACTTCGCGATCTGGCAGGGAGAGTTCGCGCTTCTCGTGGAATATCGTGAATCCGGCGAAACCAATCTGCGTCTTGCCCTTTTGGGCGAGCCGACTTATCGGCGCTGTTTGAGTTTCTTGGAACGCCTGCGAGAAGAGGCTATTCCATTCAGCGATGTCAGAGACAGTGACCCCAACCTCGTGGCAACCTAGTGGTTCCTCGGCGACGAATGTCCCTTCAAGCCGGGTCCGGGTCCATGACCGAGTCACTCGCTTCACTAAGGACAAGGGCCTTGAGTGCTGGCGCGTAAGCGCGGTTCGAAGGCGCTATGAGTCCGATCGAGTGGCCACGAAGACCGGAATGATCCGACTCGTCTTCAGCTGGTAATCCGCATAGCTGGGATAGGCCGCGACGGCTCGCTCCCACCACAACGCTCGCTCGTCGCCCTGGACCTCACGTGCGTTGAAGTCGTGCGGCTCGGAGCCATCTTGGATCATCAACGCGGTGGGGTCGGCGATCAGGTTGCCGTACCAAGTCGGGTTTTTCGGAGCGCCTCCCAGGGAAGCGACGAGCGCATACTCGCCGTTGTGCTCGACTCGCATGAGCGGGAACTTGCGGATCTTCCCGCTCTTTCGCCCTCGGGTCGTGATGATGACGACGGGAAGGCCGGTGTCCAAGAGGGTGTTGGCACGCTCACCGTTGCTCGCCTCGTACCCTTCGACTTGTTCGCGCACCCAATCCCACGGGCTGGGCTCGTACTCACCTTGTAGCGGCATTTTCCACTCCTGAGATGGGTCGTGCTTCTGATTGTCTATATCTAAGGTCTATACCTGATTGCGAAGACGCTGGTAGGGGATCAAGGTCTCCTCTCGATCGACCTATTGCGTGGAAGGGGTTAAGTAGCTGAAGCTGAAGCGAGTGCGCAAAGCGCGCTCGGGGAAGATAGTCGCCCAGATTCACGATGGTATGGTGCGCCTCCGTATGCGGCTGAGAGGATGGGGTCTGAGAGTGGCAGTGCTGGTCGGCGCTGCCTGCCTTGCCTGTGGTGCGAGCGCAACGGCACACTCACCTAGGACTCAGCGACCGGTGCGGCTCGGTGTTGCCGCTGAGCTTCCGGCTCACGCCCAGTTCGCCAGGCCCGTGCGCCCTGGCCGCAGGATTCACCTGACGATCGAGCTCAAGTCGCGCGACCCGCGCGGGTTGGCAGCATTCGCCCGCGCCATATCGACGCCCGGATCCTCCGAGTACCGCGACTACCTGACCGTCACGGAATTTGCGCGCCGGTTCGGCGCCGCACCAACCGCACTGAGGACCTCCACGGCCGCCTTCAGAGATGCCGGCTTCCGCATTGGAGCACCGTCCGCCGACGGCCTCTCGCTGCCGGCCACAGGCAGTGTGGCTCAGATCGACCATGCCTTGCGCGCCCAGGTCGGCTCGGTCCATCTCGCGAACGGTAAGACCGGCTTTGCGAACCGCTCCGCGCCTTTGGTGCCCGCTGCCGCCGCCCCTTACGTCCAAGAGGTGTCTGGGCTCGACAACCTCGACGTTGTGACCGGCGCCGGCCCAACCGATCCGCGGGCAGCGAGCGCCGCTAGGCGCAGGCCACAGCACTTGGTCGGACCGCGCCTGGTCAGGCCGGCCGTCGCTCGCGGGCCCCAGCCATGCTCCACCGCCACGGAAACAGCCGCGGACACGTTCGCGGGCAGCGCCGGCTCGCTGGCGTATCGCTCCGGGTACACCGCCGACCAGCTTGCTGCGGTCTACGGTTTTACCCCGCTCTACGGCGCGTCTGATGAGGGTGCCGGACAGACCGTCGCCCTTGACGAGGAGGAGCCCTATCAGTCGAGCGACGTCCAGACGTTCCAGCAGTGCTATGGCACGGACGCGTCGGTGACGAACATCGATGTCGGCGGTGGTGTCGGCACAACCTTGCACAACGACGACATCGCAACGCTCAACATAGAGGTCATCACTGCGCTTGCCCCCGAAACGAAAGTACTCGTTTACCAAGGCACGGATCAGCTCGCAATCTTCGCGAAGATGGTCTCCGATGATGCAGCGAAGGTGATCTCGAGCTCGTGGCCCTCGTGTGAGGCCGCCGGTGCTGTGCGCGCGGCGAGCTACGAGACACTGCTCGAGGAGGCCGCTGCCCAGGGACAGTCCGTGTTCGCCGCGTCCGGGGACAGCGGCTCGAGCTGCGAATCCAAGCTGGCGACCCAGTTGCCCGCGAGCAGCCCTTACGTCACCGCGGTCGGCGGAACGACGCTTTATGCGACCGGTCCCTCCGGCGCCGAGCCGTACGCCGTGGGCCGTACTCCTGTAGAGGCGGTGTGGAACAACGGCATCGTGGCCTCCTCGCCGACTGGGACAGGCGGCGGGCTCTCCTCCCTCTTTGCGATGCCGTCCTACCAGTCCGGTGCCGCGCCGGGGCTGGGTGTAATCGGTCCCGAATCCGGCGGTACATGCGGCGCGACCGACTGCCGCGAGGCGCCCGATGTCAGCGCCGACGGGGACGGCGGCGCGGGCTACACCGTCTACTCGCACGGAGTGTGGAAGGTGCTCGGCGGCACGGAGGTTTCGACTCCGCTGTGGGCGGCATTCGCGGCGCTGACGAACGCCTCCCCTGCATGCCGGGGGGTTTCGATCGGGTTCGCCAACCCATCTCTCTACCAGCTCGCGGCCGGCAGCTCCGCCGGATCCCTGTTCAACGACATCGTCAATGCGAGCCCGCGCACCGGCGCGGCCAACAACGACGCCGCCGGTACGAACGGCGGTCGCTACGCGGTGCGCGTGGGCTACGACATGGCAACGGGGCTCGGCTCGATGCACGGCGCAGCGCTCGCCGCCGCCCTCTGCCAGCTGCGCGCGCCCCTCTACACCGTCACGATCGCCAACCCCGGCGCGCAGGCGACGCTTGCCGGCAGTCCCGCCAATCTCCAGTTGCAAGGCTCCGACTCAGGATCACTGCCGCTCAGCTACACGGCGGCGGGGCTTCCGCCCGGACTGGCGATGTCGAGCTCAGGAAGGGTCACCGGAAGCCCGACGACACCGGGGACTTACACCGTCACCGCCAGCGCCACCGACGCCGCGACCAACCAGGCCAGCATCCAATTCCCATGGACGATTACAAGCGGGCCCAGCCTGCCGCCGCCGTCCACGCCGGTCAATCATCCCGGAAAGCCAACCGTCCAGAAGGCACATGTGGCAGGCAGCGCCGCCGGCCATCCGAGGCTCAGCTTCATCATCGAGGCGGGGAACGGTGCGCCCGCGATTCGCAGCATCAACCTGTCGGTGCCGTCAGAGCTAAATCTGGCCACGACGGCGAAGAAGCTACAGCAGGGTGTCACCGTAAAGAGCGCCGGCAAACGCGGGAGGGTCACAGTGCAGCGGAAGGGACGTCAGCTGCGGCTGACGCTCTCACCCGCGGCCCAATCGGCAACTGTGACGATCACAGGTCCCGCGATCACCATTGGGCATCAATTCCGCAACAAGGTGCGGCAACACAAGGTGAAGAGCCTTCACGCGACGCTCACCGTGACCGACTCGACCTCGACGCCGACGTTGCTCCATCTGACCTTCACGCTCTGACCACCGCGCTCAATGAAGCCGACAAAACTTCGTGACCACCTTCTGTCGTTTGCGGGAGCCGAGGAGACGTTCCCGTTCGGGCCAAACACCTCTGTCTTCAAGGTCGCAGGCAAGATGTTCGCCCTCTCTCAGCTGCAGGCCGAGTCGCTGCGGGTCAGCCTCAAGTGCGAGCCGGCGCTCGCCGAGGCGTTGCGCTCTGCCTACCCTGCGGTGCTGCCCGGCTACCACCTGAACAAGCGTCATTGGAACACTGTCGTGCTCGACGGCTCGCTGCCTGACACGACCGTCCGCGACATGATCGAGGACTCCTATGACCTGGTCGTCGGCGGGTTGTCGCGTGGTGCGCGCGCAGCACTCAGTCGAGAGGACAGCGCCTAGAGTTTTGGTTAGACCGTCAAGGCGTGCGAGCCATAGGCACGGTACTCGGCAGCTGAGCACGCCCCAGCAACGAGCGACCCATCCTCGTCCGTGAGAAGCTCACCCTCGGGCATCTCAGTCATCGACCAGCGCCACCGGGCGTGCTGGGCATCTGGTTGAGTCTATGGCGGGCGGCCTTACCGATCCAACGGTCTCACCAGGTCGCGAAACGGATTCTCGACCTTGACTGGGCCGAACCGCTGGCCGTCGTTCAGGTCCTCGGTCAGCAGGCGCTCACAACCGGCTCTGGTCGCCGCTGCCACCACAAGCCCATCCCAATAAGAGATCTGCGAGGCGCGACTGGTCTGGATCGCGCTCTTGACTAGCGCGGTGTCCGTAGAGAGGACGTTGAGCAGCCCCAACCAGTCGACTGCCTCTGTCGCGAGCACCGGCTCCAGGGGCTGCGCCAGCTTGCGCGTGACCGCGACGTAGAACTCACTGAGAACCTGCGTGCTGAGGACGAGCTCGCCCGGCTGCGCGTCTTCGAGGATCTCGCGGGCGCATTCCTGCTTGTCTTGCTCGTCGTTGTCGAAGAGGTAGACGAGGACGTTCGTGTCCAGGAACGTCCTAGCGCTCATGCAACTCGTCGCGGGTCCAGCTGCGACCGGCCGGTCCGCTCCCGGAATGGCTGCGCTGTGCGAGCGCGAGGATTGCGCGAATGCCCTCCTGTGGCGGCGCCTGAGCCGCCAGGTCCTCCAAGAAGTCACGCACGAGCGCGTTGACCGAAGTGTCCCGTTCAAGCGCCCGGATGCGCGCTCGCCTGAGCAGAGTCTCCTCGATCGAGACCGTCAGATTTGTCATTACAGATCCGACCCGTGTAACACGGGTTCAGTGTAGCACGTACCTTAGGGGCTCAGGCAACCGCCCGCGCCCCCGGCGCTGATCTACATCTAAACGCGCATGCGGACTTGGCCACGGGAGCGCATGACGGAGAGGCGTCCGGGGAGGGGAGGGGGCACACCTCCCCGGACGCGCGGGGGAGAGAAACGTCATGGACAACAACAATGTCCGAGCACGCCACCATCCGCCGGGGAGACTCCAGCTACAGAACACTGCCGAACGTGGCCCTCTCCCCTGAGGATGTAAGCGAGAACCGACATTGTGCATAAAATCTATCAAGATTCTTTACTTTGTCAAGAACACTGCTTTCGGAGGCCCTCGATCTGAAAACTTGCTGCGGAGGCGTCGGACCGCCTGAGCTAGCTTCGCTTCAGCGCACCTTGGGGGAGCTTGACGCGCCGGGTGAGGATTTCGGTTGCCAGCACGAGCGTTCGGATCACGCCAATCTGGCGTAGGAGGCTGATCGTGTCGGTGTGCCCGTGATCTTCGACGATTCTGCCGTCCTCTGCGAAACGGCTAATAGTCGTGCCCCGGAGCGTGACCGCTCGTCGGTGATAGGCACCTGTGAGTACCCATCTGGACGCTACTCGGTTGCCTTCGGTTATCTGCTCCTCCGCTTGCAACCGTAGTTGCTTGAAGATGGCGCGGTAGAAAGAGACCGATTCTTCACCTCCCTCGTAGCCTTGGAAAGTTGTGTCGTTGACGTGGTCTACGAAGTCGGGGCTGTAGAAGTCTTTCATTCTTCGAGAGGTCACCCGAGCAGACGATCTCGATCGCGCCTCGGGCGGTGGATGCGTAGTCATGTTCTGTAGTCATGCCAGCGAGCCTACACTACAAAAATGTAGTAATGTGCTGGAGATGGCGGGAAGACCGAAGAAGGGGAGCACCGAGCTTGCGCCCCTCGAGTCGGAGGTGATGCAGGCGGTCTGGCAGGCAGACACACCCGTGTCGGTGCGCCATGTTCTCGATGCCCTCAACACGGGACGATCCGAGCCTTTGGCTTACACAACGGTGATGACGGTGATGAACCGGCTCGTCGCAAAGAACGTTCTCTCGCGCCATGGTGAGCGGCGAAGCTACGTCTACGAAGCCACGGCATCCGACACGGCAGGGCTTGCCGTTCGGGACGTGATCCGCACACACGGCGATGCGGCAGTCGCGCATTTCGTGGACGCGGCACGCGCCGATCCAGCAGTATTGAGACGTCTGCAAGCGCTGCTCGCGCAGGACAAATGAAGCCTGATCGCGCCACCCGCGGCTTCCTCACCCTCTTGGCAGTCGCGGCGCTGGTGGGTGCGCTTGTGTTTTGCGGGGCGCTAGGAGGGGTGCTGATACCGCTCCTGTTGTCTCGCCTCGCAGGCGGGGGGCTCGGCGCGCTCGCGAACCCGTCGATGCTGCCTGTATTCGTGCTGCTCCTCCTGGTGATGGCCAGTGTCGGTTTGGGTGCCCATTCGCTCATGCGTCAGCTGTTCGCATCCCGTCGGCTCGCTCGGTACGTGTATGCGAGAGCGGTGGCCGCGCCCGATGCCCTCTTATCTGTCGAGGCCCTCGCCGGGTTGCAAGGGCGCGTGACACTCGTCGATGCTCCCGAGTCGTTCTCATTCGTGTACGGGATGCTTGCGCCGCGCGTGGCCGTCAGTCATGGACTGGTCGAAGCTGCATCCGCCGAGGAGCTGAGCGCGGTGATCGAGCACGAGCGCTACCACGTGAGGAACCTGGACACTCTGAAGATCGTGCTCGCGCGTGCGCTATCGGCCGCCCTGTTCTTCCTGCCCGCGGTGGGCGCACTGCGTGTCCGCTACATCGCCGACTGCGAGCTGGCCGCCGACCGTCAAGCAATCGCCCGGTGCGGTAATCGCTCGCTCGCCGGAGCACTGATTAAGGTGATCCGAGGTCCGAACTGGAACGAGCTGAGCGTCGCTGCATCCATCGGCGGCCCAGACCTACTAGACGTTCGTGTTCTCCAACTGGAAAGCGGAGTAGAGCCAAGGTTCACTCCAATAGGCATCCGCTCCATAGCGCTCTCTACCCTGAGCATGGCCCTTTTCACAGTGATTTACCTAACATCGGCGTACGGCCTCGGTGGGCCTGCTGCCATCAATCGCACAACGGGCAACGGCGTAGCGAGCGCAACTGTGCTCGGCGGCCTCATATGTGAGGTTCCGTTTGCGGCCCTCGGGATCTCGCTGTACCTGTTCATCGCAATGCGGGCCAGACGATCTGTCCGGTAGCGTCGCACAGGTCGTGACGTCGTCCTTTGAAGCCAGCATGAGCAAACCCAGTCGGCATAACGCGAGCATCACATGGACAGGCGGAAAGGAGGATCTGCGGGCTCACGAGATAAATCTGGCTGGTCAGACGCTCAGCGGTTCGTGCGCCGCTGCTTGGGGTGGCGACCCCGAGAAGGCCGACCCGGAGGAGATGTTCGTGGCAGCGCTCTCGGCTTGTCACATGCTTTGGTTCCTTGACTTCGCTCGTCGCGAACGTCTACGGGTGATCTCCTACGAGGATCACCCATATGGCGAGATGGATGGCCGCTACTTCACCAAGGTGGTGTTGCGTCCGCGCGCGGCATTCGACACGCAGGTGCCCATGGACGTTGTCGAGGGGCTGCATGACCAAGCTCACGAGGTTTGCTTCATAGCCAATTCGGTCACGTGTGAAGTCAAGGTAGAACCACGTTGAGGATCGGGCTGACCCGCCGCCGCGGCCAGCAAGCTCATCGCCACCCACGGCAAGAACCTGATCATCCGGGCCCCGCCGCAATACAAACCCAAGCGTCATCACCGCTCGCGCTGAAGCACCGTTGAGTAGCCGCGTTTCGGCCTTGTCTGTCACCCTGTCCGAAGTGAGCACCCTCCCCCCTGGCCCAAACGAGCCCCCAGCTGTGCAGCTGATGCGCTGGCTGGTGCGTCCGATCGCCTTCATGGAGTCCTGCAGGCGTCGCTATGGCGACGAGTTCAGCGTGAGGTTCCCGGGCTTTGAGCGACCGATGGTGATGCTCTCAGACCCGGAGACGATCAGGGCTCTGTACACAGCGCACGAGCATGGGCTGCCCCCGGGGCGAACGATCAGCTTGCTGCCGATCATGGGACCTGGCTCGGTGCTGTTGTTGGAGGGCAAGGAGCATCTGGCGCGGCGCAAGTTGATGTTGCCGCCGTTTCATGGTGAGCGCATGCGCTCCTATGAGTCGATCATGCGCGAGGCCACCGAACGCGAGATCGACAGCTGGCCCACAGGGCAGCCGTTTGCGATTCATCCCCACATGCAGGCGATCACGCTCGAGGTGATCTTGGAGGCGGTCTTCGGGGTGACAGACCAAGCGCGCGCGGAGCGCTTGAGGGAGCGCCTGCCGATGCTGCTCAACGAGACTTCCTCAGCTGCGCTGCAATTCCGCTTCTTGCTTGCCAGCAGGCTCGGGCGCGGCGACCCGATGTCCCGGATGCGAAGCATCGCAGCAAGCATTGATGAGCTCCTGTTCGCCGAGATCGCCGACCGTCGCTCAGATCCGTGTTTGGATGAGCGCGAGGACATCCTGTCCTTGCTGGTCGCGGCTCGCTTTGAGGACGGTGGCGAGATGAGCGATCAGGAGCTGCGCGATCAGCTGATTACGCTGCTGCTCGCGGGTCATGAGACGACAGCCACAGGGTTGGCTTGGAGCTTTGATCTGCTGCTACGCCATCCGGCCGTGCTTGCTCGCCTGATCGCTGAGATTGACGGGGGCGAGGAGGATGCCTATCTACGCGCCGTGGCCTCGGAGGCCTTGCGCTTGCGCCCAGTGGTGCCGCTCGCGGGACGGCGCCTTGCCTCAGAGCTAAAGACCGAAAATTTGAGCTTGCCTGCCGGGACCGACGTGACGCCAGCTATTTGGCTTACGCACACTCGGACTGATGTCTATCCCGAGCCGTATGCGTTTCGTCCCGAGCGCTTCCTGGACAATCCACCCAGCGGCTATGGGTGGATTCCCTTTGGTGGCGGTGTGAGGCGCTGCCTGGGAGCGAGCTTTGCCGAAATGGAGATGAGGGTGGTGTTGGAGACTGTGCTGCGCCGCAGCGTTCTGCAGCCGGCCGGCCCCAAGGCGGAGCGGGTCACCCGCCGCAACGTGACCTTCTCCCCGCGTAAGGGGACTATTGTGCGAAGCCATCCGCGGGTAGATGCGCCTGGCACATCGACCCAAACCGGGGATGCCCTCGAAGCGGAGCCCGTGGGCGCCTCCTTCTGAGGTCCCTACTCGCTGGGAACCTCAGAGAGACTGGCCGGTAGCGCGCAGTACCAAGGCGCCCGTGACCGCCGTAAGACCTTGGATTGCAGCCGAGAGCCAAGGCGAAGGACGGCTGTCGGTGTGAATCTTGGCGTGCGCCCAGCCGGTCGGAGAGACCCCGAGTGCGCGCTCGGCCAGAGCCACCACATCGGGCAAGACACCACCGACGGCGCCGGCGAGAAGGACCGGTGAGCCGCCCGAGAGGCGCAGGACGGCGAGCGTGCCTGTAGCCAAGTCTGTGGTGAGCACAAGGCCACCCCAAGCGTCCAAGCGATAGTCGCGGTGGGGCACCGCGTCCAAGGCCAAGTGGGTAAGCACTCCGATCGCCAAGCCGCCCCCCAACGAGCGGGCTCGCGAGGAGCACGCTGCGCCGATGAGCATGTGCGGAGTGGCGATCATCGCGCCGACGATAGTACGAGCCGCCAAGACGGGCTCCTGACGTACTCGCCCAGTGCACCATGCACGCTCGAGCAGATCGCAACGCCTGAGCTCAGGCCGTGGTCGGGAACCCGAGTCTCGGCTGCTGACTTGAGGCAGTCTCGCCTCCTTGGTGGTCAACCACATCTCCGATGATGTCATCCAGCGTGCGCGTGGGAGCCCAACCGATCAGCGCATGCACCTTGGCGATGTCGGGCACGCGACGAAACATGTCCTCGAAGCCCTCCCCATAGGCCTCGTTGTAGGGGATCATGGAGATCGGCGACTCAGACCCAGTTAGATCGATGATTCGCTTTGCCAGGTCGACTATCGATATCTCACTGGTGTTACCCACGTTGAACACGTTGCCATAGGCGCTCTCCTGGGTCATCAGACCGAAGAGGGCTTGGACGACATCGGCGACATGGCAGAAGCACCGTGTTTGGTGCCCATCGCCGTAGACGGTGAGCTGCTCGCCTGTGAGCGCTTGCCCGACGAGCCTAGGCACAACCATGCCGTAGTTGCCTGTCTGTCGAGGTCCGACAGTGTTGAAGAGCCGCACCACGACGGTGGGCAGACGGCGCTCGCGCCAGTAGGCCATCGCCAAGAACTCGTCGATCGCCTTCGAGCACGCGTATGCCCAGCGGCCCTTGTCGGTGGCGCCCATCTGCATGTCCCCGTCCTCCCGGAACGGAATGGCGCGGCTCTTGCCGTACACCTCGCTCGTGGAGGCAATCAGGACTGGCTTCTTCTTCTTGTTCGCGTGGGTAAGCACAACCTCGGTGCCGTGCACATTGGTCTCGATCGCCCGCACTGGACTGTCGACGACGAGAGTGACGCCGACGGCGGCTGCCAAGTGCACGACTACGTCGGCCTCGTCGACGAGCTCGGCCACGGTGGCATGGCTCTCTACCGATCCGATCGTGTACTCGAAGCGCGGGTCACGCTTGAGATGGCGGATGTTCTCGATCGATCCCGTGGACAGGTCGTCGAGCGCATGCACCGCGTGCCCATGCTCCAGGAGAAGGTCGCTCAGATGCGAACCAATGAAACCGGCGCCTCCGGTTATGAGGAATCGCATCGCAGCCTTTCATCAAAGATCACCACGTCTAATCTTTCGTTAGAGATCACTACGTCCAGTCCTTGCCATCTGTTTCCGCCAATCCTCGGCGCCGCATAGCGATGACCTCACTATCACACTAACCGCGGTCGTTGAGCTAGAGCATCGACAAATGGACGATGACCTCACCCTTCGATTGATGAATCGTCCCCGCCGGACTGGCCCCCTCGATAGCTCCGCCGCAGGACCATACCGCCGAAGCCACCAAGCACGAGGACCGCGATGCCGCCGCCGAGCAGCGCGAGGATCGATCCGCCGCCATCGGAGGAGCTGTCCTCCGTGGAGGCACGCAGAACGGCTGTGGGAACAATCGATGTCCCAGGCGATCCACTCGAAGGGCTTGCGCGCCTCGCGCCATTCCCCACCCCTTTAGAAGAGGCTCCGCCGACCGAGGGCGGCCTTCCCGGGCCCCCACCAGAGTGGATGCCAGCTCCAAAAGGCGCTGCCGCGGTAGGGCCCGCCGTAGATGTACCTGTCTTGCGCGCCTGATTGAGGGGCAGCGCGTATTCCTTGGCCGCAGGTGAGCCTGGATCGACATGAACACCCGGTTCCAGGCCAGTGGCAGCACCGGCGGAAGTCGCGAAAGAACAAATGGCGACCACCCCGAAGGCAATGGCCACAGAGACCCCCATGGCACGCACAGCCACGGAGAATAGCGTCACGAGCTACGGAAGCGCAGCACTCGGACGAGCGGCGAGCTTCGACAATGTCGAATTGCGCGGATTGAGCTGGTGTGCGTGCGTGTAGTCGCGCTTGGCCAGCGAGAGCCTGCTCTCCCTCGCTGCTATGTCACCGAGTAGCGCCCAGGTGACGTAGTTGTCGGGTTCGTGCCGCAGAGCTACCTCCAGCGCCCGTTCAGCGCCAGTGGCCTGGTTGAAGCGGGCTAGCGCAGAAGCCTTCACGTAATAGCTTTGCACTGCATCGGAGTCGATCGTCAAGGAGCGTTCGACATCGGTGAGAGCGGCGGCTGGGCGCGCGTCCAGCTCCTGTTCGGCTTGCCCCCGATAGAAGTCGGCGAGGCCTTGGCGGCTGAGACTAGCGCCGGCTACCACCAGCGTGGCGAGCACCATCGATCCACCTAGAGCCACGGCGGTGCGACCACGGAATGCGCCGAGCCGCAGGCGCGATGCTCCCGTGGCACTCGCTCCCGCGGTGCTCCCACCCCTGCTCGATATGGCTCTGTCTCGCCTCGGCCCCTCCTCTTTGGAACCTGCCGAGAGTCGCGGGCTCACGAGCACCGCAACCCCTGCGATCGCGATCGCGGTGAGGCCAGGCAGGAGGTGCATCCAGTCGACGCTCGTTTGCGCTAGCCACGCCACAAGAACACCAAGGGCACCGACCATCAACGCCCGCGCAAGAGCGCTGTGGCGAGCCTGCCTGGCCATCTTGGATGCCCCCAGAGCGGCTCCCAGGAGGAAGCAGACGAGCAGCAACAGGCCTGGGAGACCAAGCTCCGCGAGGCTCTGCAGCTCAACCGAATGCGGTTGTTGGATGTCCTCGGTGGTAGCGCGTAGCTGGTAGTAGTCGCGCGGATAGTTACCGGCGCCTACGCCCAACAGCGGGTGCTCCTTCCACATGCGCCAAGCGATGCGCCAGTAGTCATAACGGTTGCCCGAGCCTGACAAGAGTCGCGATTGGGTTGCCGAGGATATGGCGGATTCCGACGGAGTGGCAAGGTGCGTGAAGGAATCCCACTGAGTGCGAACGTCATGTTCAATGCGATGAGCCGAGCCGATAGCCACAACCAGTGCGATCACACAAGGAAGGACAAGCAACCACGACCCGGCCTGTTTGGCCCCGCGAGACGCTGAAGAGCGCGAGAGCAACTCCCAGCCCCCCGTGAGCGCTGCCCACGCCACCCCCACTCCCAGCGAGGCCAGCAGTGCCGCCCGGCCGGCGGCATGACCGACACCGGGAACCACCGAACCGCCCGCCGTCTTGGAGTAGATGTGCAGCAGGTCCGGCGCGGCTAGTGCCACCCCGACCGCGACTACCAGCACCCCATATACCCGCCGTGTTCGTCCTGGAGCAAAGGCCACGACCGCGATCAGCGAGCAGAGCATCGCCAAGGCTGTGCCACGAGACTGTGAGAGCAGCGCCAGGCAGGCCATCAAAGTGGCCATGGCCGCGGCGGGGCCGCTGAGCAGCGCACGACGAGACTCAGCAGCGGCTATGCACAGCCAGAAGCCCATCACGAACAGGCAGCCCTCGCCGTTGATGTACCCCAGGGGTGCGTTCAAGCGTCCGCCGAGAAAGAGCGCTCCGGGATCATTGCCCAGCAGCCGTGCAAGCACCGAGAGAGCGACCGTGCCAACTCCTACTCCGATCGCGCTCAGCAGCACGGCTGAGCGCCGCTCCCCGCGCGACAACACGAGCATGAGCAGCAGCAGCGCGCCGTATGCAAGCCACCGATTGCCGCTCACCGCCGCGTTCTCCACCGATTCCGCCCAGGCGGTGGAGCTGAGAGACCAGATGCCCAAGCCGAGCAGGCCACCGACCGCGAGACCCGCCGGGAGCGTGGGACGAATCGGACGAGCGATCACACCGATGGCGCAAGCCAGAGTCAACCCCAGACCGATCGGCACCCAAACCGAGTCGTTGTAGTACGCGAAGAAGAACGGGCTCAGCCCGGCACCGAGGCCGAGCACAAGCAGGCAACCAACGGCCTGCGCGGAGAGTCCACCGGACGGAGCGCCCTTCGCGCGCGCGGCCCCAGACACAACTCCGAACTCCTCGACCTGTTGGGTCTCCAGAACGACAATCGCCGCAGCGGCTGCAAGCAGATAGACGCTCGCGCTGATGACCACCAACGAGCCGTCCCCCTGGCTGGCTAGCACTGCAGTCACCGATACCAGGGCCTGGATGGCGCCCAAGCACAGCGCCACGGCCCGTGCACTGGGAAGGAAGCGGCGGGCGCGATGGGTCAGATGGTCACGACCGCCCGTAAGGACCGAGACGCCACGTCGCCGCCGAGAGACGATCACGAGGCTCGTGTCGAGCGCCGGTATGCCCACGAGCAGCAATGCCACGAGCAGCGACTGCCACCTGACTGTTGAGGCACCGGCTGCGACCATCACGAGCACAGCAGCGGCAAAGCCGAGTGGCATGCTGCCTCCGTCGCCGAGGAAGATGCTCGCTGGGAGGGAGAGGTTTCGGGGTAGGAAGCCAAGGCAAGCGCCGACCAGCGAGGCCGCACCGACAGCCAACCACACATCGCCCCGCACGATGCCAATCAGAGCGGCGCCGGCGGAAACCACGAGTGCCATTGTGCCGGCGGCTCCGTCCATGTTATCGAAGAGATTGAAAGCATTGACAATTGCCAGGACCCATAGACAGGTCAGGATAAGATCGACCAGACTGCCGAGATGTAGATTCCAGCCCAATCCCGCGACCCAGATCGCAGCGGCCAAGCCAACCTCGACAACGACCCGAATCACAGGAGCGATCGTGCGCCGGTCATCGACCGTGCCAACAACCCAAAGAACCGTCATGCCGCCTACCAGCGGCCCCGTCTTGCGCCAATCACCGCCTACTAGGAACATCGCCAGCACAAAGCCGCACATCACCGCGGCTCCGCCCAGATAGGGAATGGGTCGGGCATGCCCCTTGTAGCCAACTGGCTTGTCGTAGAAGTTCAGCCGGTCTGCGAGCGCAATCGCATAAGGAGTCGCCGCATATACGATCAGCGAGGCCACGGCGAGACCGGCAAGCAGATGCACGATCAATGCCATCAGAGCCCTTCCCGGCTGCGCCCGAGCTCCTCCATCGATCGGCTCGGCTCGAGGATCAGCTCAACCAAGGCTTGCGAGAGAGGCCTGGGTAGAAGCGCAGCTGGCCTTCGCCCGAGAGAAATGCCAGGTCCACGCGCGCGACGCCTTGAGGGCACAGTCGTGAAGCGCATTTCGGTCACGTAGGATAGCTGGCAACAAGTTTCACGTGCCGAGCACCTTTCAGATTACGCCACCTCCATGACTACGCTCACGCCGATTTGGCGTACCCACAAGGGTGGAATCCGATGATCGCGCCGCGATCATCAGGCCTTCGATCGTCGTGGCCATCGATCTGGCAACAACTGAGCCCTCTGCTTGGCGACAGAGTCGGGCCGGCTGCGGCACTGGCGATTAGCTCCGCGCTCTCCGGACTCACAGAAGCCGGAATTCTCGCCGTTGTTGCTCAGGTCGCAGCCGCCTTGGTTGACGGAGCGACACGGGTACATGCGGACATCGGCACCTTCCATGTAGATGTGGGCGTTGGCTCCCTCCTGGCCGTTGCATTCGCTCTCGTCGTCATTCGCCTCGTCCTGCAGGTGCCCATTTCCTACCTGCCCGCACGGATCGCAGCCGATGTGCAGGCTCGGTTGCGCGAGGACCTGTTCGATGCCTTTACGCGCGCCTCTTGGGCGATGCAGTCCCGTGACCGTGAGGGACACCTACAGGAGATGGTGACCAGCCAGATGCTGCAGGCTACCCAAGGTGCGCTACAGCTGACAACCCTCGTCACCGCGCTGTGCACCTTCCTCATCCTGGTTGTCTCCGCGCTTGCGCTCAATGTCGAGGCAGCCCTTGTTGTCCTAGCTGCATCCGTCGTCCTATTCGGGCTTATGCGACCTCTAAACGCGCTCGGCGGGCTACATGCCCGCTCGCTCTCACAAGCACAGATGGACTACGCGGGTGGCATCGGCGAGTCAGTCAGGCTTGCTGAGGAGACTCAGGTATTTGGTGTAGCCGACGCGCAGCGCAAGCGGATCCACGATCTCACGTCCACAGCTCGAGACCTCTTCTTTCAAACCCAACTGATGGGTCGACTGGTACCCAATATCTATCAAAGCCTCGTCTACCTGATCGTCGTGGCGGGTCTAGTGGGTCTATACATATCGGGCCGAGGAGACGTGGCATCGCTCGGGGCTGTCGTCTTGCTACTCGTGCGCGCCGGTATGTACGGCCAGCAAGTCCAGGGCTCATACCAACTCGTTCGCCAAGCGCTGCCTTTTGTTGAGCGTTTGCAGGAGATGGAGCGGCTTTACACGGTAAGCCGCCCGGTAGAGGGCAAACGGTCGCTGCCGAGGGTAAGGACCATGGCTTTCAAAAATGTCTCCTACGCATACCGGCCCGAGCACCCCGTGCTGTCGGATGTCAGCTTCGAGGTGCAGAGCGGCGAAACAGTCGGCGTGGTAGGTCCCTCGGGCGCGGGCAAGTCGACGCTCGTTCAGATCCTGTTGCAGTTGAGGATCCCCGACCACGGTCAATATCTGGTTAACAACGTGCCAGCGAGACAGTTCGTCGGCGATGAATGGCGCAGGCGCGTCGCTTACGTGTCTCAGGAGCCTCGCTTGATACACGCATCGGTCGCAGACAACATACGCTATTACCGGCGACTCGATGACGAGACCGTGGAGCGAGCCGGTCGGGTCGCTCGCATCCACAAGGACGTGCTGGCATGGTCGTGTGGCTACGATACGATTATCGGTCCCCGTGCCGACGCGGTTTCGGGTGGTCAACAACAACGGATTTGCATTGCGCGTGCACTCGCGGCCGATCCCGAAGTACTCGTGCTTGATGAGCCGACCAGCGCACTCGATCCGCGCTCTAGTGGCCTCATCCAAGAGTCGCTGATCGCGCTCAAAGGCAAGGTGACACTATTTATCATCGCGCACGGTATGTCGACCCTCGACATATGCGATCGCATCATGGTCATCGTCGACGGTCGATTGGAGGCATTTGATCCACCCGCACTCTTGCATAAGAACGCCTATTATCGCTCCGCCTCCGCGCCCCCTGTGGGTGTATATGAGGGGACATCTGACGGGGAGTAATAGCCGGTTATCGGTTCAGGTGAGAACTGATGCATAGAACGCTGAGACACCTTTCTGATCCAGTGCGGCCACAAAGGCTTCCCGACTTCTTCATAGTCGGCCATCCCAAGTGCGGCACGACCGCCCTTTACGAGATGCTCCGGCAACACCCAGAAATCTACATGCCCGACGCCAAGGAGCCGAACTTTTTTAGCGCCCAATGGCAGACCTCTAACGGCCCTCCAGAAACATTTGAGGCTTACCTATCGCTATTTGAGGCGGCGAAGCCAGGGCAGCGCATCGGAGAGGCCTCGGTCTTCTATTTGAGCTCTAGTAACGCCGCCAGCGCCATTGCGGCGGTCCAGCCTACCGCCCAATTTATTATGATCCTGCGGGAGCCCGCCAGCTTTCTGCATTCGCTTCATCTTCAATTTGTGCAGAGTGATTTCGAGACGGAGAAGAACCTCCGCAAGGCGCTCGCACTGGAGGATTCCAGGCGTCAAGGACGACATATATCTCCTACGGCCTCGAATTGGCGACAGCGACTTCTATATTCAGAGCACACTCGCTACGTCGAGCAATTGCGCCGATATGACACCCTATTTCCTTCCAAGCAGATTATGGTTCTGATTTACGACGATTTTCGACGTGACAACGCGGCTACTCTGCGCGCAGTACTGCGCTTTCTAGCCGTGGAAGACAGGGCCCCAATCGACACAGCCGAGGCCAATCCGACCGTCCGCGTGCGCTCGCGACGGCTCAACCACCTCATCTTTAGGGAACAGGGCCCGGCTTGGCGCACAGTCCGGACGGCGGTCAAGCCCTTCATGCCCCAGCAGGCGCGCCGTCATATGCTCGAGATGATCCGCGACCGCATCGTCTATGCTTCTCCTAGGCCCGCGGAGGAGGAGCTGATGATGGAACTGCGCCGTCGTTTCAAGCCGGAGGTCGTTGCCCTTAGCAATTATCTCGGCCGTGACCTCGTCAGTCTTTGGGGTTATGACCGCATTGGCTAGGAGAGGCCTGGGAAGCGCCCGACGCTTGGGGGCTCAGTCTGGCAAGTTTTCGCACATGAGCGTCCTGGATTCTTGGCGAGAAGATGAGGAGCTATGAACACCCATATCGACGAGGTCGCCGCATCCCAGCGGTTTGAGTTTGGGGAGAACTGGCGCAACTTTCTCTCGGTCCTCGACGAGGATCGTCTTGCCCAAGCGCGCGCCTCGCTTTGCATAATGCTTGAAGTGGACTCGCTCGAGGGTATGAGCTTCTTGGACATCGGCTCCGGTAGCGGGCTGTTCTCGCTCGCGGCCGCTCAGTTGAATGCGAGCCGGATTCACTCCTTTGATTTCGATCCCGGTAGTGTTGGCTGCGCCCAGGAGCTGAAGCGACGCTTTCTGCCGGACCAGGTGAGCTGGACGATCGAGCCTGGCAGTGCACTCGATCGAAGCTATGTAGAGTCGCTAGGAACCTTCGACATCGTCTACTCATGGGGTGTTCTACACCATACGGGGCATATGATGGACGCATTGGAGAATGCCGCCTTACCAGTGGCTATGGGCGGCAAGCTTTTTATCTCGATCTATAACGATCAAGGCCTGCGCAGTCGGATGTGGCGAGCCGTTAAGCGGATCTACAATAAACTGCCGAAGGCCGCGCGGACTCCGTATGTTGTTTTGGTGATGGCGCCGAGAGAGCTCATTAGTTTGATGTTTGCAATGGTGCGCTTGCAGCCCTTGCAATATGTGCGTAGCTGGACCGAATACAAACGCCAGCGAGGGATGAGCCGCTGGCACGATCTCGTCGATTGGGTCGGTGGCTATCCCTTCGAGGTGGCCACCCCGGAGTTGGTGTTTGACTTTTACCGCGAGCGCGGCTTCTCACTGATCCGGATGAAGACCTGTGGTGGTAGGCTCGGCTGCAATCAGTTCGTGCTGGTCAAGTCAAGCACCGGCTGAGCCGAAGTCAGACTTGAGTGCCTTCCAACCGGACACGGCGCCGCCCGCAGATGTCCGAGATGGCTCTCAACGTAGCCGCGCGCATGGCGTCCACTCCAAGCGATCCATGCGCAAGCTCACGGCCCCGCTCACCCATCTTCGCGCGCAAGGACGGATCATCGATGAGGCGCTGCAAGGCCTCTGCGAGCGCCGCCTCGTTCCTGGGAGCCACCACCGTCCCTGCACCAGACCCGAGCAGGCTTCTGACGCCCCCCACGTCGCTTGCCACTACCGGAATGCCGTGAGCCATCGCCTCCAGTACAGCATTGGGCATTCCCTCAGCATAGGAAGGGAGCACCACGACGTCGGCGGTGTCAAGGATGTCATGGACATCCTCTCGACGACCGAGCACATGCACTCGCTCCTGCAGGTTCGCTGCGGCGATCGCACGCTCGATGCCGGTTCGCTCAGGACCTTCCCCTACTAGGAGAAGCGACCAGTTATGGGGACGCAGCAGGCGAGCGGCCCCTATCAAGGTCGTGTGGCCCTTATATGCGATCAGGTTCGCCACGCATACGATGGTTAGCTGCGCCACCTCGGGGCGCTCCCGCCGTGCCACGCTCGGTACTCCGTTGGGGACAACCCACAGGCGACCACTGAGCTCTGGCTCATGGCGAGCAACCGCCCCTCCCACCGCGAGGCTGTTGACGATGGCACCGTGCGAGCAACGATCGGCGATCCGGCGTAGGCCCTGAAGAAAAGACTGGCGTGGCACGTCGACATCCGGGGTTGAACGGCGTGCCTGGATCCGGCAAGCCCGAGGAACTATCAAGGCAGCGAGCGGCAAGCTGACGCTGTAACCCCAGAACAAGAATGCGTAGATGACATCGGGCTGCTCACGTCTAAACGTGCGCGCAAGACGCCACAGGGCACGCAAGCTGTATGCCCGCTGTGCGTTCAGGGCCACCACCTTCGCTCCGACAGCTCGGACCTCG
Organism: uncultured Solirubrobacterales bacterium; assembly: GCA_963731565.1. Classification (GTDB taxonomy): domain Bacteria; phylum Actinomycetota; class Thermoleophilia; order Solirubrobacterales; family Solirubrobacteraceae; genus Palsa-744. The sequence continues at coordinate 1,055,649 of CAVSWG010000001.1, read as the reverse complement.
CCAGCCAGAGAACCCTCATCGCCTAGACAAACGACGATGCACTGAGCGTGATCGGGATGAGCAGCGCGCACCAACTCAACGATTTGGCGCTCTGAGCCCCCTCTCTCGAGGTTGCTGATCACAAGAACCAGCTTCATACGACCACGCTGGAGGGCGGCAGCCACATCTCTCGCAATAGCTCGAAGGCCAGCAGTTTGGAAACGCAAAGAGTGGCGTCCCACTCGCCGGAGAGATGGTTATTCAGAGAGATGATTATGGAATAACCATGACGCATCACAAGTCGTACTCAGCCTCCCGGTACCCAAGGACGAGATCCTCGAGGAGCGGCCGCATCTCTGCGCCTTTTGCTCGCCGACGAGGACGCCAAATCCCGACCTCTGCATGCTCAATCATATGCTCAGAAGGCACAGCTTCATGATGACGTGAAGAAGTGGCCTGGCACGGCCTCTACCAATTAGACCTTACACGCGAATTTCCTTTCAACATGTCCCGCTTAGACTACTTGAGTCACGTCCAGGTTCGGCGACGCAGGCCACAAGGGCCACCTGTTCTGTGTGTACACTCGACCATGCTCGGCGACGGTGCGGCTCAAGAGGTGGTCACGTCCAGGCAGGGCCGCCTTTGCGCGCTAGGTCAACGTCTTAGTGCCACGGGAAAACTAGACACAGCTCCGATCATGGCCAACGTCTTTGCTACGAACGTTAACGTCTTCACGGCTACCGAAGTGACCGCGTTGCGGCATCGCGTCGTGTCGTGGGCTTGGCGCGACCCATCCCAGTCCCTGGGTAGCCAGCGCACCGCGATGGTCGACGAAACACGTCGAACATTGCGACGGTTTCGACAGGCAGAGGAGATCGCCCATGCCTATCACTCTTACAAGGTCATCCTCCCTACTGGCCGCCGCCGCACGCTTTGGACAGCCATCGCGTGGACCATTAAGGCCGTCCACGCCGCCGATCGAGTTCTGGTTGCGGCGCCCCCAGGAGGCCACGATCGAATCCTCTGGACGGTAGCGTGCGCCAGTGCGCGGCTTATGCACAAGCCGATCTATGTCTACTCGGAGATATGGATAGAGCCAACTGGGCGTCGGCACTGGCCGGCTCGCTGGCTCCAGCGACGACTTCGAAAGGTCGCTTACCGCACCTTGGTTCCCGGGCACGTCCATCGTGATTATCAGATCTCCGCAGGGGTTGCACCCGAGCGCATCGTGGTGATCGATTCGATCTACTGCCCCCCAACTCGCTCAAAGAGGCTACTGCCAATTCGCGCGAAGGACCCGAGCGATAGCTTCACCTTGCTCTATGTGGGCCGCCTTCTTCCGGTCAAGGGCTTGGAACGTCTTCTTTGGATGATGCCGCGTTTGCAGCAGCGGAATGCAGGACTCCAGCTCACCGTTGTGGCCGCCCGTATCGAGCAGTACATGGGCAATGATGCGAGTTACGCCGAGCGCTGTCGCAAGCTCCTCGAGTCGCAGCCTGCCGAACGCGTGACGCTCCTTGAGCATCTCGATGAAGTCGAGTGCGCCTACGAGCGTGCCGACGTGCTCGTAATGCCGAACGTGATCATCCCGCAGGACAAGGTGCCCGCCGAGGCGTGGGGCAGGGTTGTCGAGGAGGCACTCTGGCATGGGCTCCCCGTGATCAGCACAGACGCGGTGCCAGCAGCACTTGAATCCGTCGTAGAAGGCGTGACCGGACACATTGTGTCTTGGGACTCGGACGAGGCCCTCGAATCGGCCCTGGAGACACTCATGTCGGTCAGGTAGGGTCGAACCCGGCGCGTGGCAACGCCTACAGGAGGTCGCGAACTCCCGTGAGCGCGCAGATCCACGGTTTGTGCGACCTCGATCGAGGGCTTAGTCGTCATTGTGAGGCCTGCTCGATTGGGGACGCTCTGCGAGCCTTCGCCGGGGGCGACAGCCACCGCTCGCGCCAAAGCTCAAACGCGAGCAAGCTCCAGACCTGAGGGGTGGCGTCACGTTCACCGAAGAGATGGTTGTGACACAGCTCTCGTGCAACCTCGAGGTCATACTCGGCCTCCTTGCGCCCCAGCACGAGATCCTCCAGCAACGGTCGCATCTCCTGACGCATCCACTCTCCGACAGGGACTCCAAAGCCCATCTTCGGCCGGTCCACCAGATGCTCGGGGAGGCGCAACTTGAGGGCGGCCCGAAGCAGTGACTTGCGCCCCGGCGTCGCCTCGGCCAGCTTGACCGCGCTAAATGCCAGCGAAACGACGGTGGGGTCGAGTAGTGGATTGCGCGCCTCCAAGCTCACGGCCATCGTCGCCCGGTCGACCTTCTGCAGGATGTCATCGACCAGGTAGGTGCGCGCGTCACATCGCATCATTTGCTCGACAACCCCTAGGCCGGAGACCCAGTTTGTGTCATTGAAACTGGACCCCAAGGTCACGTCGGGCATCAGCGCAGCGAGTTCCCCCGAGCGCCATACGGAGACCAGCTCCTGGTAGGCGTCGGCTGTCGAGGTCGCTTGAGCCATGCTCGAGAGCAGACGCTGAAGGCGCCGCCCGCTCACGCTCTGCGAAAAGGGCATCGTCTTCAGCATCGCGCCCGTTGGTATCAAGCGCGTCAGGCGGGCTAGTCGCAAGAAACGGCCCACGCGATAGCGAGGGTAACCGCCAAACAGCTCGTCCCCCCCGTCGCCCGACAACGCCACGGTGACCCGCTGGCGAGCGAGGCGAGCGACCGCCATCGTGGGAATAGCCGAGCTATCGGCAAACGGCTCGTCATAGGCATCGCTGAGCTGGGGAACGATCGCCATCGCATCGCTCGGTTCGAGCTGCAGATGTGTGTGGTCGGTGCCAAGGTGCTCGGCTACGGCAAGCGCATATCTGGACTCGTCGAAGCGAGGATCCTGAAAGCCGATCGAAAAGGTCCGCACGTCTGCCTGGGCGTCGCACATACACGCCACGACCAGACTCGAGTCGGTCCCGCCTGAGAGGAAGGCGCCGACCGGAACGTCTGAAACGAGCCGCTTTTTGACCGCCTCGCTCACGGCGGCGAGTACATCGGCCGGGCTTGGCGGCGGAATCGTGGAGGGCTCCCTCGGCAATGCCCAGAACTCCTTGGCCGGGGAACACTGGCCCGAGTCGAGGTCAACCTGCACCCAGGAGGCCGCAGGCAGCTTCTCCACTTGTCCAAAAATGCATGTCGAGGCAGGCACGTACTGGAAGCGGAAGTACTCCGCCAGCGCCCTGCGGTCGATGGTGAGCTCGTCGCGGGCGATCCGCATGATGGCCTTTAGCTCGCTCGCAAATGCGAGCCCACGTCGCAACCGTGCGATGAACATAGGCTTCTTGCCGAAGCGATCGCGAGCAAGCCACGCGCAGCGGCGTTGCTCATCGACGAGGGCGAGGGCAAACATACCGTTGAATCGGTCCAGAGCGTCAAGACCCCAGTGCTCCAGCGCATGGAGAACGACCTCAGTGTCCGATCCCGAGCGAAAGCTGCACCCCATCCCCTGGAGCTCTCGCCGTAGTGCGGGGAAGTTGTAGACCTCTCCGTTGAACACAAGGGTCAAGCCATTACTGCGCATCGGTTGATGCCCGGCATGACTGACGTCCTGCACCGCCAGCCGACGCATCCCCAGCACCCACCCCTCACCGCTGGCCAACCCCGAGTCGTCGGGCCCGCGGTGGACCAGGCTCGCCATCATCTCCTGCACGTCGTAGATAGCAGCGTCTGCGTCAGCTCGGACGCCGAGGATCCCTGCAATGCCGCACATCAGCTCATGCCCAAGTGTTCCCGCCTGGGCTGATGTCGTCAGCTCGGCACAAGTTGTCTAGGATCGCCGTCATGCCGCGACATCCTATTGGGCGTACTGGGGTGAGCTTCGAGCCGACACGAGAGTCGTGCGAAGCATCAACCAAACACGTGAGAATTGTGCGCATAATCTCACGCCTCAATGTCGGCGGTCCTACGATCCAGGCAATCTCGCTGACGCGCCTCTTGAAACCATATGGCTACCAAACCCTTCTTCTGTGCGGGCGAGAGGATCCCAAGGAGGGCAACATGGATTACTTTGCCCAAGAGCTGGAAGTGTCGCCGGTGCGCATCGGCTCGCTGCGGCGAAACCCAGGCGCACAGGATATTAAGGCACTGTTGACTCTCGCAATGCGATTGCGACGCGCGCGGCCGCACATTGTTCACACTCATACCGCCAAGGCAGGCACCTTGGGACGTTTGGCTGCCCTCATAGTGCTACCAGCCCGCGACCGCATACTGATTCATACGTTTCACGGTCATTCACTGACTGGATACTTCAATCGGCGCGTAGCTCGGATCTATCTTGTTGTCGAGCGCGCATTGGCGCGCCGTACAAACAGGTTGATAGCGGTCTCCGATGAGGTGCGCGACGAGCTGGTCGCCCTGGGCGTCGCCCCTCATGAGCGCTTCGAGGTCATACCGCTCGGCTTTGATCTCCGACCGTTCAACGTCCCGCCAGTCGAGCGAAATCGCCAGCGCGAAGCCTTGCGAAGTGAGATCGGGATCGGCCCTGACGCCAATGTCGTCACTCTGGTGGCTCGTTTGGCGCCCATCAAGCGCGTGGATCGCTTTCTCCGAATGGCCCGACTGGTAGCCGAGCGGTCGAATGCTCACTTCATGATCGCCGGCGACGGGGAGCTGGGCGATGCCCTGCGCGCATCATCCGATGCGCGTGCACTAGGCGACAGGCTTTCGTGGATCGGCTTTCGGCGAGATATGCCGGCCGTATGCTTTGCCAGCGATGTAGTGGTTCTCACCTCGGACAACGAGGGCACCCCCGTGAGCCTCATCGAGGCCCAGGCTGCAAGCACCCCGGTTGTCAGCACCGACGTGGGGGGTGTGCGATCGGTCGTTCTGGACGGCCATACCGGAATACTTGCCGGCACCGAGGACGAGCGAGCGCTGGCCGATGCAGTCCTCAAGATCCTGGGTAACGTAGCGCTCGCCCAGCGATTGGCGGCCTCCGCTCGCGTCCATGCGATGGATTCCTTCTCGGTCGAGCGCCTTGTGAACCGTCTGGATCGGCTCTATACGACGCTTCTACGCGATGCCTCTCACGCTCAATAGATCCTAGATGGGCCTTGCGCATCTGCCATTACCGACCGTTATGATCGCCTCCCGCTAGGCGTCCGCATGACTCCCAACTGAGCAATCTCTCCTATCTCCGGCATCTCACAGGGGCTATTCCGCAGCCCAGTACAAGCATTGACGCTTCGGTCGCTGCGGGCTCCATTTGGTCTGTCGGGAGCTGTCCTCGCTCTGGTGCTTCTGCTGGCCTCGCGCTGGGAGAGCATACTCACCGCATCCCTGCCCCAAGTAACGGTGGGCAGACTCTGCATAGGTCTGGTCATCGTCTCGGTGGGAGTCGATCTGTTGCGGGCACGAGGCGCATTCACGCGGCCCGGCCGCACCGGTGGCCTGCTCGTCCTCGGTTTGCTGGGCGAGGCTGCAGTCATCCTGGTGAGCATCGCGACTCATGGACAAAACAGCGAAGGTGCTCTGGCGGGTTATCTCGAAATGACGCTAATCGCGATCGCCGTGCTGGTGGTCGCCGAGGCAAATCCGCGGGGCCGACTCCTGCTCTTGGCCTGTGCCGCCACCGGAGCCATGCTTGGGAATCTCGATGCTCTCGCCTTCGGCAACCCCCTCGTAGCTATTCGGAGCGCAGGCGATCGGCTAGCCGGTAACTACGGCAATCCCAACCTGCTCGGCTTCGCCGGCTCGCTCGCCATACCCATTTTCGCTACGTTGGCGATTCTGATGCCTCGCCGCAGAGCGGTTTCGCTCTTGGCCGCAGCGGTTACGCTTGTATCGCTTTCTCTGTCCTACTCTCGCGGAGCGATCTTGAGCACGGGAGTTGGAGTAATCGCATCGTTGTCTCTCACGCAAACCGGAGCACGTCGCCGTCTGCAGGCGGCTGTCGTCGGGTGTCTGCTGTTTGCGGCACTCGCAGCCGCCGTCTACCCCCTATATCTGTCCCTGCGCACGGAAGCTGACTTTGGAGGCAATCTCGTTGCCAGGGCGCCCGACCGCAGTGGTTGGGACCCTGCCGCCCAGGGGCTAATCGGCTCCGGCCCATCGCAGATGTTCAATCCAGGCCGGGGTACTTTGGCTGTCACTGCGACCAGACCGGATGAGGGTGTCAGCTTTCCTCTAGGCGAAGCTAATGTGCACCGTCGCTACCTCCTCAGCTTCTCGGCGAGCGCATCGCTCAGTGGAATTGAGTTGGCATACGGGCTGGAGGACAACTTACTTGGTGACGGCGAGGTGGCAAAAACCATACTCCTCACACCGACACCAAGGCGTCTCTCGATCGCCTGGACTCCCACAGGCGACGCACCCCATGCACGAGCCTATCTTTGGCTGCCGCTAGGCGGCAAAATAGAGCTCGACGGCCTAGCCTTCGGACCTGCTAGAACCCATTTGAAGCCGCTCCCGACACAACTACTTGGCCGTGTCGACACTTTTGCTTCAAGCGAGTCTCACTTCGTCCATTCGCGCGAAGACGCCGCACATCTAGCAGTTGAACTCTTTATACAGAAGCCGTTGACAGGAATAGGATGGCAGCAATTCACCAATTACTCAGCTACCCGCCTGCGTTATGGACCTCTTGCCTCTCACGACGAGTACCTGCGATATGCAGCCGAGTTGGGCCTGCCAGGACTCTTGTTCCTCGTCCTCCTGATTACCACGGTAGTGAGAGCGGCGGCTGACATCTCACCCATTGACCTCAGAGTGGCCGCAGCCGCGTGTATCGTTGCGGGTGCGGTAGGACTATTCTTCGTAAACGCCTTGGAGGCGCCCAGCATCTGCCTACCATTGTTCGTATCGATGGCGCTCGTGTGCACACGGCCCTTTACCGAGCAAGAGTCGGTCTCGCCGGATATCGTCACACACTGAGACCAGGGGCGAGGTCGGCGTGCTGAGCGGAATCGTTGCGGATCGCCTCGACGGTTCGCTCCAGCCCCTCGCGAAAGGACACCGTAGGCTTGTAGTTAAGGTCTGCACGGGCGCGGGATATATCCGCGAGAGAGTGCTTTACGTCTCCCGAGCGAGGCGGGCTGTAGAGGGGCTCGATGTTTGTGCCAAGGATCTCGTTGAGCGAGACCGCGAGCTCGTTCAGCGTGGCGCTCTCACCACAGGCGACGTTGTACGCCTGCCCGGCAACCGAGTCCGCCTCCATGGCCAGCAGGTTTGCATCGATAACGTTGTCGACGTAGGTGAAATCTCTTGACTGCTCACCATCGCCGAATATCGTCGGGGCTTCGCCGGCTAGCAAAGCCGAGATGAAGTTTGGGATGACCGCCGCATACATAGACCGTGGATCCTGACGCGGTCCAAATACATTGAAGTATCTGATCGCGACGGCCTCCAACCCGTATACGACGCCAAAGCTACGGCAGTATCCCTCGCCGGCCAGCTTGGCTACCGCATAGGGCGAAATCGGAAGCGTGGCCATGTCCTCGGACTTGGGAAGTGTTGGATTGGATCCATACACGGAGGATGACGAGGCGTATACGACTCGCCGAACCTCAGCATCGCGGGCAGCCAGTAGGACATTTAGCGTACCTATGACGTTCGAGGCGGTGCTGGTAAGAGGGTCTTGCACGGATCTGGGTACTGAGGGAAGGGCCGCCTCGTGGAAGACGACCTCACAGCCCCGGACGGCATGAAAAGCCCGCTCGTAGCTCTGTATGTCCCCCTCGACGATCTCGATCTCCGAAGCAAGGCCCTCAAGATTCGAGCGCCGTCCAGTCGAAAAGTTGTCGAGGACCGTTACCTGGTGACCAAGCCCAACCAGACGCTTGGCAAGGTGGGAGCCGATGAAGCCACCGCCACCAGTGACCAATATGCGCTTGCCGTTAATAATCCTGCCACCTCCTTAAGTAGTCCTAGCCTGAGACGCGGGCGAAACCCTTCCGCTCACCGAACTCGACACGTCAAGCCGTAGAGGATCGCATAAGCTACCCCGGGACCCGCATGCCCACCCGCCCGGAGGGGTCCATCGATAGCGGAGTCAGGACCACCTTCGCGCGCTGACCGGCGCGCACGCACAAGCCAAGCAGCGCCGACGAGCATGTGGGGGGTGGCGATCATCGCGCCGACGATAGACGAGCGACCGGCCATCGGCGGCACTGCGCTACCGGCGAGATCTGAAGATGTGGACCTCTATGATCCGATCCCTTCTGGCCCATATGCACCTCTTCTGCGACCATCAGGCTCCCAACTCGCCGAAGCCACGCGCGAGAGCCCACGCTGCGTGCGTGAGCGCGCTGGCGCTCGCCTTGACGCTGAGCGCTTGCCTGGTGACGCGCGCGGCCCAAGCCACGAGCGTGAAGGCGATGTGGGGTCCCGCCGTCCACGAAGGCGCATCCCTGTTCCCCACCTACCGGGAACTGGGGGTGAGGATCTACGAGGACCACCTATCGTGGCAGTCGATCGCCACTCGCCGCCCCAGCAATCCGCGCAACCCTCACGACCCTGCCTACGTCTGGCCGGAGGAGGTCACCCAAGTCGTGGCCGAAGCTGAGCGTTACCACATCCAAGTAGCCCTCCAAATCATCGGCGCGCCGGAATGGGCCAACGGCAACAAGCCCTGGAACTGGGCGCCCACTAAGCCGCAGGACTACGCCAACTTCGCGATCGCCGCGTCCAAGCGCTACCCATCGGTACATCTGTGGATGATCTGGGGCGAGCCTTCGCGCGGGCACAACTTCGAGCCGCTCGAGCCGGCCAAGCCGTTCGCCAAGATGAACGTCCACCAGCGCTCCGCTCCCCGCCGCTATGCGCGCATCCTCGACGCCGCCTACGGTGCCTTGAAGAGCGTGAGCAAGGCCAATCTGGTGATCGGCGGGATGACCTACACGACGGGAGACATCTCGACCCAGCAATGGATCGAAAATATGCGCCTTCCCGGGGGCAAGCCACCAAGACTCGACATGTACGGGCACAACCCCTTTAGCTACCGTGCACCCAACCTTGCCAACCCACCCTCCCAAGATCAGCAAGTTGACTTCTCAGACCTGGGTAGGCTGACCAAGCTGGTCGACCGCTATCTCGGCCGACCGGGCAATCCTGACCCCAAGCTGTTTCTCTCCGAGTGGACCGTACCGACAGCGATCGACCTGGAGTTCAACTTCTACGTGGAACCGTTGTTTCAAGCTCAGTGGATAACCGACGGCCTGCAGATCGGCAAGGAGCTGTCAAGCATTTACGCCGTGGGCTGGATCCATCTGTATGACGAACCTCCGACCTCCTATGGCGGCCTGCTGCAGACCAACGGCACAGCAAAGCCCGGGTATCTTGCCTTCGAGAATGGCTGAGTATGTCTCTTTCGATCTGTCTGATAACAGCCGATCCAGCGTCGCGTGTCGCGACGATCCTCGAGCCGCTAAGGCCATATGCCGAGGAGATCGTGATAGCCGCCGATTCGCGGGTGGGAGACGAGACGCTGGCCGCCTACGCTGCCCTCTCAGACCGGCTATTCAAGATCGAGTTCACCATGGCCGAGCGTCATCTGCCGTGGCTTGTGAAGCAGTGCAAAGGAGACTGGATATTGAGGCTTGACGGTGACGAGGTCCCAAGCAAGGCATTTGTTCGGCGACTGCCGGAGCTGTTGGGCACTCGCGAGGTGCAGCAATTCTGGGTGGCCATTGCGTGGCTGTATCCGGACGCGGATCACATCCTCTCTATGGATCCATGGAGAGGTGATTTCGCTAACCGGCTGATGCGCAATGACGGAACGCTGCGGGTGCGCGGACTGCAGCACCTGCATGCGGATCCGGTCGCACCGTGTGAGTACCTCGAGGAGCCTTTCTATCACTTGGAGTTGCTGATCTCCGATCAGGAGCAAAGGCGCGACAAGGTGATTCGCTATGAGGTCGCGCGCCCACACATTTTGGCGGCGGGCGGGGGGAGGATCAACGAGGCTTTCTACCTCCCAGAGTTACGCCACTCGCTCGAGTCTCGTCCGCTGCCTGAGGAGGACCGCACGGCGATCATGCAGGCGCTCAAAGCGCCGAGCACGCCGCCGGCAATGGCCGTCTCTGACCGGCAAGCCCTCCTCGATGGCGTGCCGTCCGTCTCCCTCGAGGAAATGGATCGTGCTTGGGAGGGGCGCATCGTCGGTGAGGACGCCTATCGTGCGAGCCTCGAGCCCCTCCAATCGACGTTGTCCTTTATGCCCTCCGAGCACCGACACGTTTTCTTCCGCGTGAGCAACGAGGGAACTGAGCGCTGGCCCGCGCGCTTGGACGCGGGGCCGCAGATCAGACTCTCCTATCGCTGGCTGAACCCCGACGGGGGCGTCCATACTTTGGAGGGACCCCGCACACCATTTTCTCGCGAACTGAATCCCGGTGGACGCATCCTCACGCCACTGCATGTGGATGCGCCGTCGGTTGAGGGCGACTACCTCTTGGAGGTCGACGTGGTCCATGAGGATGTGCGCTGGTTTCAGTGCGCCTGTCGTGTGCCCGTGCGTGTGGAGAATTCCTCGGGCCTGCCCGCAAGCGGAGCAAGGCTGCAGGAGACATCGCCTCCCCGGCTGCGACGCTTGCGACGGATACGCATTCCGCGCACGATCCACCGGGTGTGGCTCGGGGGGAAGCCGATACCGGCGGAGCACGTTCGCTTCGGGGAGACCTTCGCAGAGCACCATCCCGGCTGGGAGATGCGGCTGTGGACCGACGAGGATCTCCCGCGGCTTGAGATCACGGCGGCCGAGCGCGGGCGAACGCGTTCTGCCTCAGAGCTGTCGAACCTTGCTCGCTATGAGATCCTGCATAGGTACGGCGGAATATACGTCGACACCGACTTCGAATGCCTGAGACCTCTCGACCCTTTGCTGCGTGGCGTCGACGCATTCACCGCACTGGAGTCGGAGGGACGCGTGGCGACGGGAATCCTCGGCTCTGTCGCCAACCACGCGATCTTCGCGCGGGCCGCTCGCAACGCGCGGCGGACACTGGGGCTTGGTGCGCACTCCGCCGACGCCAACGGACCGTACTTCTTCACATTGATCCTCGAGCAGGAGATCGAGCGAGAGCCGGACATTGCCATCTTCGGCGCGCCGCTCTTCTACCCCTATAGCTGGAACGAACTAGAGCGTCGCCACGAGGCGTTCCCGAACGCCTATGCCGTCCATCACTGGGCGTTGAGCTGGCATGTGGTGACGCGCTGAGGCCCTATGCTGACCGCCATCTTGGTCGCTTCTCAGAGTGGGTTGCGGTCGAGGTTGCGCACGAGCTCAGCTTGCCTTGCGCGCCACCACTTCGACAGCTCAGCCTTCGTGATGGGGAGGGACTCGTCCTCCTTTGCGTCATCCAAGTAGCCCAGGGCACGGATGATCTGATGGAACTCCTCGCCGTATGCCTTGGCGTCGTAGCGCTCCAAGAAGAGGCTGAGGCCTGCCTCGATGCTGATGCCACCCTCCTCGTCGATCATCTTGAGGTCATAGTAGTCGCGCATCTGAGAGCGATCTCTTATGACCTTAAGCTTCATGGCCATCAGGTCCTTGAGCGAGGCCACTCTGAGCCCGGCGATCCTGCTCGGCGCCTCCAGAACGTGCTGAGGCGCCAGCTCGTCGGCGTGGAAGATCTCGACCTTGGTAGGGCCATGAAGCCCACGCAGCGTCCCGGCGCCCTCATACGTCACGGTGAACTCGGGCAGCGCCCCGAGCTCCTCGTGGAGTGCCCCCAGGTCGACTGCGCCCTCGTGGAAAACGAAGTCGAGGTCGATGCTCTCCCGATGGCCAAGATGGACAGCCACGGCAGTCCCGCCGATCAGGTAGAGGTCTTGGGGGAGGATGAGCCGCAGCTCCCGCCAAGCCCGTGCCGTGTGCTTGGGCAGGACCTTCGTCAGCGTGTCCGGCAGGGCACTGGGCTCGCCGCGCGCGAGCGCGTTCGTGCCAGAGGTCTTCCCCCTAGCCCTGCCCATCGTCCGCCTCCTCGGCGAGGTTGAGGGCCAGGGCGCGCGTGCGAGCGTCCAGCTCACGGGCGCCTGCGGCCCCCTCCCAGTCAGAAGCCCTCAGGTTGCGTGACCCCCACGAGAGCCCGTCGAGGTCGAATGTGGTGAGGAGCCGCTCAGCGATGTACGGCCCCGCGTGCGAGAGGACAAGCTGCGATGGCGCCGTGTTCCAGAAGAGGTGCCGGAGGCGTGGTGGGACTACCTCATCGCGTCGTTCAGGACGCTTCTTGGGGCGGGTCCGGCGCAAGCATGGCTCGATGCTCCTCCACTCCTTGGCCCGAGGATTGGCGTGGTAGATCCTCACGCGCCGTGTACGACCGGCGGCGATCTTCGTGTCCTCGTGGTAGACGAGCCCCTTACCCTCAAGCGCCTTGAGCGCTCGTGAGGCCGTGGTGGGGGCCACCCGGGCCTGGCGGGCGACGTTGCGTGCTGAGGCCAACCCCAAGGGAGCGCGCCCTAGCGCCGCGAGCACCTGGACCTGAGGGGGGCCGAGGCCATCGACTCGCGGCACTCTTCCTAGCTCATCCTCCAGACGCGAGAGCATCTGGGGCGAAATGCAGAAGCGTCCTGAGGGTGCTCTGGCGTGGAGTCCCAGCCTCTCTGCATGGCGCACGACGCGGGGGATGCTGGTATCGAGACGGCGCGCTGCCTCGGCAGCCGAATAAATGTCCATATTGTTAGTTTAGGGCGAAATGGAGCGGTGGCGGGCTTATCCGAGCAGGCCTGCCTTCAGTGCGATCTGGAATGCAGGCGAGTGCGCACGAAGCGTCCGCGCCGCATGAGCGCTGGTTACGTCGGGCTACACACGGGAACGGCGATCCGCGCCGTGCGGGCGCTGCTACCACTGACACTTATGCCGTGCTCGAGCTCCGTGACGACCTGCTCGCCATGAGGTATGAGCCGCCCGTTAAGGTCGTTCGTGCTCATTGGCGCGCTGATCCTTGGCTTCCTGGCCATCCATCCAGTCGCCGAGGGGAACGGGCGGCTGGCGCGACTTCTTACCACTCACGAGCTCATGTCCTCTGGCTATGCCGTGGCGCAGTACGTCAGCCTCGAGCAGCGCGTAGCGGCCGCTCGGGAAGATGGCCGGCAGCAAGCAGGACCGCGCACGCGCGTACATCCTCGAACAGGCGCCCGCCTCGTTCCGCCGCCGCGACCTCGAGCGAGCCCTCCCGGGGGTCAGCCCGGCGACCATCCGACTCGTGCTCAACCAGCTACGCGACGAGGGTCACATCACAGTCGACGGCGGTGGCGCCGGCGCGCGATGGCAGCGCACCTGATCGCGCGAGACAGGCTGATAGGCGCCCGCCTCGCGCTTCGGTGCGCCACGGCTCATTGGCCAAGCATCCGGTAGTGCGTACCAAAGACAGAATTAGCTCAACCATCGAGCGCACTGGCGACCTGCTCGCCATAGGGCGTGAGCCGCCATGCGTTCGGGCGTCCGGCGCCGCCGGCCTTCTTCTCGAGCAGGCCCAACCCGTGAAGGCGCGAGAGGGCATGTGACATCTGCCCGTGATGGGACAGTTCGATGCCTTGCGCGACCTCTTGGTTGCTGGCGCCTGGGTTCGCAGCGATGTAGAAGAGCGATAAGCGCATCCGCTCGGCGCTCGCGTGTCGCAGCTCCTTGGGGATCGACACGGACACCTTGGCGGGACGCCCCCGGAGCTCCTTCAGAAGCACCGCAGAGCGTGCTTTGCCACGCTCGACTTGCTTCCTTCCCTCAGACACACCGAGATAAGCGCCGACCACGAGATCGCTCAGCTCGCCGAGCAGCTCCACGAACTCGGAGTCCGGGGTCTGCAGAAGATGCTCTTGGAGAATGCCCGCCACCGCGGCAATCGTCGCCCGGGCCGTCAGTGAGGACGGCTGCTGCTCTACCGTGAGCTGCTCGCGCCCGCGCTCGAGCAAGGGCGTCAGGGACGCAAGTAAGCGTGTGCGGAGCTCCAAGGCCGCCGGGGGGCCGCCAAGAGCCTCGACCAAGCACACTCGTGCGAGCTGTGGCTCGGAGTCGAGGAACACGAGCAACGCCTGCACGCCGGCGAATACCCCGTCCTCCCAACTCGCCTCGCGCTCGAATGCCTCGGTCACGAGCGCAGTCGAGCGCTCCATCACCTGCTCCAACAGCGCGACAAAACAACTCTTCAAGTCGCCGAACAGCTCGCGAAACGTGGCCGGCGAGACACGCGCACTCGCACACAGTCCTGCCACCTTCAGGTCGTGGAAGCCCATTTCCCCGAGCATGCGCGCCATCGCCTCGAGCAAATGACGGCGCTGCATCTCACGGACCTGTCGACGCGAATCTTCGCTCCTCGCCACCAGAGCTCCGCCATCTGCGACCGGCACAACGCTTAATATGCCCTCAGAAGCCGGTCGAGGTCCGTTGATCATACGCCACGCCGTCGCGCCCGTATTCTAGAAACATGTTGACGAGTCACCATCCGGGCGACAGTCAACATGAACACAGAGCGCCTGTCAAGCCTTGTCGAGGATATCAAGCTGGCAACTTCACACAGGTTTTTGCCGGTAACTATTTGAGTGTTGCACTCGCGGCAATTTTGGCCGTCTGTCTTACGACATCCGCGAGCTGCTCGCGCCAGCGCTCCGAGCACCCTAACACTCGAAATGGGCCCGCCGAGCTTATTCGAGGTCATAACGATCAATATTGTGCTCCGTCGATCTCTGTGACACATACAATCTGTAACTCACAGCCACTTGCGTGAAGTCTTGAATTTTCGACCACAGCTCCTATAGGGTCATCCACGTCGTTCCTCAAGCAAGGATTTTATGCCCAGGGACGGCGGCAGTTGTGGATTTAATCGACTCGCAGGAGAAGGGGATGACGTGGGCGCAACTCGTAGTCACGCACAGTGGACAGGGTGGTTCAAGATGAGCGGTGTACTACGAGAACGCTCTACACCGGTTCAGCGACTTTCAGGCTTTTGCCTAATAATGCTCGCATTCGCCGTCTGCGCCACTGGCGTCGCGAGGGCAGACGTAGATACTATGGGTAAAGTGCGGGAAGTATCATCGACGTTCAAGTCCTCCCCAGGGGGGGTAAACCCATTTGTCACCACCGAAAACGAAGATTACGAATGCACTGCCAAATATTCTGATATGCAATCTGGTGCGTTTACCTGGGTAATCGGCAACTGCGCAAAAGGTGAAACTTTGGAAGCCGTAGTTCGTCGGCTCTACTCTGACTCAGAACCCGAAGGCAACTACGCCCTCGGCGGTTGGGTCGGAGGAGGGTTTCAGGGCTGCGGCTGGATTGAAGACGAAAAGTTCAAACCTAAAGCAAAGAAAAGCAAACCCACGACCGCCTGCTCCGAAATAGCCAGCGGAAAATACGAAGTAGCCGAAACGCTTTTCATGGGGAAACATAACGGTGGCGCAGGTGACGGATACTTTGTAGTGAACAAAACATCATGTCCCGAGTACGCTAACTACCGGCCGTGGAGTTCAGGCAACGTCGAGAAAGAACTGATTCGTACGGCGCCGGCATATGCCACCAGCGGTGGCTCAAACTACCCTGCCCTAAAGTGGCGCTACACAACAAAGTACAACAGCACCGACGGGACCGGCCAGTACGTGATGGTACGCGACGATCGTTTGTCCGCCGGCGAAGGCAATTGGGTCTTTGTTCCCCGCTCATGCCTCCCGGTAACCTTGCCTGAAAACGAAAACGAACGGGTGCCTAGTCCACCGACCGTGAGTACAGGTGGAATATCAAACTTGACTCCCCAAGGAGTTACGCTGCATGGGACCGTCAACCCGAATGGGCTTGGAACCAAATATCACTTTGAATATTGGGGGACCGGCTCACCAGTCTCGACGCCCGAAGGTAGTGCCGGATCAGGCACAAGTAGCGTAGAAGAGACTGCCCCCATTGGGCTACAGCCCGGAACGACTTACCACTATCGTTTCGTCGCCACGAGCGCAACCGGGACCGGTACGGGTAGTGAACAATCATTTACAGCCCCTGGTCCAGTAGAAGCGGTCACGAGCGCCGCATCGGGCGTGGCAGTAACGGTGGCTACGCTGAACGGCACCGTCAACCCACGAGGCTATGACGCAAGGTACCACTTCGAATACGGAAAGAGCATCAGCTACGGTACATCGACGCCCGAAGACGATGCCGGGGCGGGTGGAAGCGCGGTCCCCGAGAGCGCCAGCATTGCTGGTTTGCTGCCAGGGACGACATACCATTACCGAATCGCCGCGACCAGCGGAGGCGTCACCAGCTACGGTGCTGACAAAAGTCTTAAGACCGAATACGACGAGTCAGAACTAACTAATTCGCGGCCTACTATCCGCAATCCCAACACTGGCCAAGAATGGGTGTTCTATGTCGGCAGTGACTCAACGATCTGGCAATGGCACTGGGATGGGAAAACGTGGGCTGATAGTCGGTTGGGTGCCGGCGGTCCCTCAGTCGCGGCCAACTCAACCCCCACCGCTGTATATAACGCGACGACCGGCAATATAGGACTGTACTATGTCGCGGCCAGCGGGCGAATATGGAGCTACGAGTGGACCGCGGCAGAAGCTAAATGGATCTCGTTTGAACTAAGCAGCAAAGGACCAGCCGCAGCGGCTAATACCAGCCCAAGCGCCGTATACAACCCAAGCAACGGCGACACCGGCGTGTACTACGTCGCATCCGGCGGACAACTATGGAACTACGAGTGGACCCCAGAAACAAGCTGGATCTCATTCCAACTCAGCGGCGGAGGACCAACCGCAGCCGAACACACGAGCCCCAGCGCAGTGTACAACCAGAGTAACGGCCGCACAAGTGTGTATTACGTCGCATCCGGTGGACAGCTCTGGAACTATGCGTGGAGCTCTGAAACGAGCTGGATCGCGTTCCAGCTAAGCGGCGGAGGACCAACCGCAGCGGCTAATACCAGCCCAACTACGGTTTACAATCAGAGCAACGGACGCACCAGCGTGTACTACGTCGCATCCGGTGGACAGCTCTGGAACTATGCGTGGAGCTCTGAAACGAGCTGGATCGCGTTCCAACTCGGTGGTGGCGGACCCGTAGCCGCATCAAGCTCAAGCCCAACCGCTGTATATAACGAAAGCAACCTTGTAACAGGCGTATATTATGTTGCGTCCGGCGGACAACTCTGGAGCTACGAGTGGACCACTGGGACTGGTTGGACAGCCTTCGCGCTTAGCGGTGGAGGCCCCGCCGCGGCAGAACACGTGAGTCCGAATGCTACCTATGAACCTAGCAATGGGATCACCGCAGTTTATTATCCCGCCCCAGGTGAACAACAATGGACTTACAACTGGACTGCGGGCACAAGTTGGACCGCATCTGAGTTGAGCGAAGGCTATGCCCTGACGGAAGAAGCGTCTGAACTAAAGAGTCGAGAAGCTCAATTGAATGGCACCCTGAACCCGCGGGGCACGGACGCGCATTACCATTTCGAATACGGAGCCACGACTAGCTATGGTACCTCGACCCCTGCGATCGATGCTGGGTCTGGAACAATTAATATGGCAGTCAAGGCGACCGTTAAGGGGCTTACGCCGAAAACTATCTACCACTACCGCATCGTTGCGACGTATACCTCCGGGACAACTTATGGTACAGACCGTACTCTTACGACGGAACCAGCCGCACCAGCAGTAAGCCCAACCGTGTCTGCCGTACGTAATTTGAGCACTGGCCAAGAATGGGTGTTCTATGTCGGCAGTGACTCAACGATCTGGCAATGGCACTGGGATGGGAAAACGTGGGCTGATAGTCGGTTGGGTGCCGGCGGTCCCTCAGTCGCGGCCAACTCAACCCCCACCGCTGTATATAACGCGACGACCGGCAATATAGGACTGTACTATGTCGCGGCCAGCGGGCGAATATGGAGCTACGAGTGGACCGCGGCAGAAGCTAAATGGATCTCGTTTGAACTAAGCAGCAAAGGACCAGCCGCAGCGGCTAATACCAGCCCAAGCGCCGTATACAACCCAAGCAACGGCGACACCGGCGTGTACTACGTCGCATCCGGCGGACAACTATGGAACTACGAGTGGACCCCAGAAACAAGCTGGATCTCATTCCAACTCAGCGGCGGAGGACCAACCGCAGCCGAACACACGAGCCCCAGCGCAGTGTACAACCAGAGTAACGGCCGCACAAGTGTGTATTACGTCGCATCCGGTGGACAGCTCTGGAACTATGCGTGGAGCTCTGAAACGAGCTGGATCGCGTTCCAGCTAAGCGGCGGAGGACCAACCGCAGCGGCTAATACCAGCCCAACTACGGTTTACAATCAGAGCAACGGACGCACCAGCGTGTACTACGTCGCATCCGGTGGACAGCTCTGGAACTATGCGTGGAGCTCTGAAACGAGCTGGATCGCGTTCCAACTAAGCGGCGGAGGACCAACCGCTGCTGCCAATACGAGTCCGTCGGCGATATACAACGAAGGTAGTCTAGCGACGGGCGTTTATTACGTAGCCTCGGGCGGACAGCTCTGGAATTACGAGTGGACGTCAGGGTCTGGCTGGATCGCGTTGGAGCTAACTGGCGGTGGTCAAGCCGCTGCCGCTAACACAAGCCCGTACGCAGTATACGAACCTAGCAGCGGCCTGACTGCTGTATATTATTTGAGCGCTGCTAACAGTGAACTGTGGCAATGGAAGTGGGCTTCGTCGACTGGCTGGCTCAACAGCTCCTTGTAAATCTCAGGTAACGGGCCAACTTCGGCAAGCTCGACTAACCAGAAAAACAGGGAGCCTGCCGACAGGCGTCGTGCGGACATACTTTCGCCACGATGCCAAATCTTTCAGACCCGACAGACGCTTACGATTTGCACGTCCGATATAATTCTTGCCCATGCCTACCTTGACGAAAAAGACAGATACGAGCTGGCCAAAGCTCGTCCCCCAGCTGACAGACGAGCAGCGCCGCATTCAAGATGACTGGATGCGCTACTTCCATGAGCACCAGCCCCATGAACATGCCCGAGTGGTGCGCTTCAACCACGGATACGCGGCACGCTCAGCCCGGCCTGGACGCACGCTCGATATAGGTGCGGGTCTGGGTGAGCATCTCCACTACGAGGACCTGTCCTCGCAGGAATATTACGCGGTTGAGCTCCGTGAGGACATGGCCAGGACTATAAGGCGGGACTTCCCGTCCGTCGTGACCGTGGTGGCGGATTGTCAGCAGCGACTACCATACGATGACGCGACGTTTGATCGCGCGGTTGCTATCCATGTGCTTGAGCACCTTCCAGACCTGCCTTCAGCGCTGAAGGAGATCCGTCGTCTCCTGAAGCCAGACGGCGTCTTGTCAGTAGTCATTCCATGTGAGGGTGGATTTGGCTACGGCCTGGGTCGTCGGCTGACTGTACAGCGCGTATTTGAAAAAAAGTACAAAACGAATTACAAATGGCACGTCGAGAGTGATCATGTTAACAATGCACGCGAGGTCGTTACGGAGCTTCATACCCAGTTCAATGTGACCGATTCAACGTACTTCCCTACCCGCATACCGCTTGTTGACCTCAATCTGCTTATCGGCCTCACCTGCGTGCCCCGAGCGGCTTGATATCTAAACCGGAACCTAGACTCACCATCCCGACTCAGGTAAATAGTCTTTGAGATGCATGGGACTTTATCCCCGACCACCGTCAATGGATTCCGGCTCGGGAGGAGTGCACAAGCCTGGATCTGGGTGCGCAACTGATTGCCTAAGATGGAAAACTCTGTGACGAAATACCATAAAATTGATGCTCACAAGCATCCCAACCGTTACTAGATAGACGATGTCGACAGGCACACCCAAAATCGCTGGCAGCAACGACGTCGACGCAACGGTCAGACCGTACTGAATGCCTGCGACCACCAGATAGCGACCTGCCTGACGACCTAGCGGAAGTGCGAAATCTTCGTCATGAGCCCACACAAACGTCCGCTGTAGTGTGAAGTGAACCGCGAGTGCTATACAAAAACCAATCGCGAGAGCAGCTTGAAAAGGCAGGCCGAACACGTTGGCGAGAACCGTAGTAGTTCCCAGATAGACCAGCGTAACGATGCCACCTGCAAGTCCGAACCGCAAGCCCTGTCCGATCAACCCAGATCCCGATGAGCTTACGCTGTGCACCGATGGCGGTGCGGGAAGATTTGTGACCTTAACATCTTGTGAGAATTTTGTCATGAACTCACTCGCTACCGTCGGCCAGCCTACTAAAACTCCGCATAAAGGTATCCGTGTCGCCGAGAGCCTCCGGAGAGCCAATCTCATAGAAGCGCTCACGGGCTTCGAACCCGTAGAGCGATCCATCCTGCGCGAGGTCACCGTACAATTCGGCCAAGTCACTTGTACCGTCGGGAGCGAGATCAAGCGCATCCTCCGTTAGTCCCCCGAGACCATAGTCGATCCATTGCATACCTGGTAGTGACCTCTGCTTGTCGTAGACAAGGACATGTCCGTTGGCGTAGACGACATTGGATGTGTCCCATCGTCCTTCGTTGCGCAGCACGGTCATCATGGCCGGCAGACCACTCTCGCGCCACCCATCAACGGCAGCGGCGTAGTCAATACGGAGATAGGTATCGCCGTAGAGCACGAGGAACCGCTCGCCAAGTAAGGGTCGTGCCCGGATAATCGCCCCAAGCGTGCCGTCCAACTCGGGCGCATCGTAGCTGTAAAGGATCCTCAAACCAAAGCGCTCGGCACCAATGCGCTGCTCGATCAAGTCTCCCAGGTAGCCCACACAGAGCACGATCTCGTTGGCGCCATGCGAGGCCAGAAGTCGTAGCTGGTGCAATAGGAACGGCTCACCAGCAACTTCTATCAGTGGCTTGGGAGTATCCCGGACCCGCTCGCCCAGCCTTGTGCCCAATCCGCCCGCGAGGATGCAGATGGGCGGCAGCGGAGTCATTTGCCGTCTGGCCGCCGCACCGCGACCAAGCTCCGGATGCCAAACGGAAGCCGTATACCTCGCCCAAGGAGTAGACGCTCAACGCCACACGTGGCGTGTCCGACACGCGAATCGCGGGTGCGTTGTATATCAGCAGCAACGCGCTCTTCCAGGTCCTCGCCACGCAGATGGTCGTAGCGGATGCGATTTCGCTTCTTCACAAGCCAAAATATCGGATAGATCAGACTGCCGAGATGGACGTCCTCGATGACCTCCAAACCGGCCTTCCGAGCCTTCAGAGCGAGCTCGCCGCGACTGTACCGACGCTCATGACCCAGAAAGCGATCGTAGTAGTCATAGATTTGGGGACCCGCCGGAACCACCAAGACTGCCGGGGCACCAGGACTCAATATGCGGTAAATCTCCGCAAGCGCTGACCTGTCATCCGGCACATGCTCAAGCACATTCGCACTCACAACCGCATCTACACTGCCCGAGCCGAAGGGAAGGTCACATAGGTCTGCTTGCACCAGGCGGGCCTCAGGTACATTTACGTGAGCCTTCCGTAGACCAGAGCCGACAAGATCGACGCCAACCAAGGTCGCGCCCGTATAAGCCTCCTGCAGATCCTCAAGTAGATATCCCGTCGAACATCCTAGATCGGCGATCACGGGGCCAGCCGGCAGCGCGCCGAGCCGTGACAGCATCGCTCCCCGCGTCCATACATCGATGAAGTGGCTTCGACTACTCTCCTCGTGCAGCACCTCAAGCTCATCCGACCAGTTGACGGCATGGTCGTCTTCGACGTATGAGATATATGGCTTGGCATCACCTTCATGGCAATGCCATCCACGGTTGAAGTTTGGCAGCGTGTCGTGTCCGGGCGGCGGCGAGAGTACAACGTGCCGCTGCACACTGATGCTCATCCGTCGTTATCTCGCTCAGACTCGTCCTGGTCCCACCCGTAGCTCGACTCGACGATATACCTGGGGCGCTGTCGTGACTCGTCATAGATTCGCCCGATGTACTCGCCCATCACACCCAGCGAGAGTAGTTGGATGCCGCTGAAGAACGAAACCACAATCACAATCGTGGGATTGCCAACAGGGAAGGCGACACCCGCAAGCTTGAGAATCAGGTAGACAATCGCCAGCAGAAACGCGAGACCGGAGAGAATGATCCCGCCTACCGAGATCACCTGGAGTGGATAGCGAGAGAAGCCGACCACCCCACTCAAGCCGTGTGACCAAGAGCCGTAGAAACGATAGTGGGTGCTTCCGGCGGCTCGCGGCTCGCGGTCGTAGAGCACACCTGTCTGGCGGAAGCCCACAAGTGGGACCAGCCCACGCAAGAAGATATGCGTCTCTTGGAGGGCGACGACATTCTCGACTACGCGCCGGCTCATCAAGCGAAAGTCGCCAGTGTTCTTGGGGATCTCGACCTCTGCGATGTGATTGATCACTCTATATGCCATGCCGGCCCAAAGCTTCTTTGCCCAGGTCTCCCCAGCGCGTGTTCGGCGCTGCGCATAGACGACGTCATAGCCCTCTCTCCACTGGGACACCAAGTCGGCAATCAGCTCCGGTGGGTCCTGCAAGTCGCAATCCATCACAACCACTGCGTCGCCAGTGGAGGCGTCCATCCCGGCGATCGTCGCCGATGGCTGGCCAAAACGACGCGAGAAGCGCAACATCTTCACCCGAGAGTCGTGTTCTCGCAGAGCAAGAATCGTGTCCTCGGTGCGATCTGTGGACGGATCCACACTAAATATGAGCTCCCACCAATCCAGGTCGATGTTGTCGAGCACCGTCCGGAGGCGCTCGTACGCCTGCTCGACGTTGGACTCCTCGTTGTACGCGGGTAGTACCACGCTTAGAGACTGCCGTCTGACCCTGCGACGATTGGAAAGCGCAACCGCTCCCGTCGGCTCGCCAGTCGGCGCCTCTGTGTGTGCGCCAGGTTCCCTGTCGTTGCGAATCTCGCTACTCATGCGTACTCGTTGGCGTAGGCTCCGCCGAACTCGAAGTCAAACGGCAATTCAGACGCTCCGGCTGCCGCCATCGCCTGGCGCGTGTCCTCGGGCCGCTGGGCGTACACAAGCAAGAAGCCGCCCCCACCAGCCCCCACCAGCTTGCCACCCAGCACGCCACTGCGGCGAGCGAGCGTATAAAGCCGATCGATGTGCTCGTTAGCCATGCCCGGGGAGCGCACGCGCTTTTGTTCCCAGTGCTCGTGCATGAGCTCTGCGTAGCCCTCGAGATCACCCTCTTCGAGGCTCTGCCTGCCACGCAGACCAATCGCCTTGGTTTGATGCAGGTTGTCAAGCATCGCTTGATCCCCTGCCTGGGAGCGCGTATTCTGGTCGCTCAGCATCTTCGACGCTGAGCGTGCCTCACCGGTATAGAACAGCAGCATTTGGTCTCGTAGACGACGCAATGTGACAGGATCGAGTTCGAGTGGCTCCACTGTCACTTTCCCGTCAGTGGAGTATGTGTATGCGCAGATCCCACCATGCGCCGCCACATACTGATCTTGCTTGCCAACGGGATCCGCAAGCACGTCTATCTCGATCTCACAAGCCGCCTCCGCCAACATTCCCGGGGTAATGGAGGTGCGACGCGCATGCGCCAGTCCCTTTATGAGACAAACGGTATACGCACCAGAGGATCCCATTCCCGTGCCGGCGGGTACGTCGGCAACGGAGGCGATCTCCAACGGATTGCCACGCCAATGGCGCAGTAGAGTCTCGCGCAGAATGGGGTGGCGGATCTCGTCGACCTCATCCACCTCCTCGGTCTCCGAGTACTTCATTCGCCAGCGATGCTGGAACTCGGTGTGGGTGAGCATATAAACGTACTTGTCGATGGCGCCCGCCAGAACAAACCCACCATGCTCACTGTAATAAGAGGGGAGATCTGTCCCACCACCACCCAAAGAAACCCGCAAAGGGGCGCGACTGAAGATAACGCTCATAGTTCCTTATTCATATTCTCAGAGGGTGAAACCGGCAGCAACTGCATCCCGGTGAAACATCTGCACGGTCTCAAGGGAGTACTGCTCGAGACTCTTGCCAAGGCAGTCGAGCTTCTTGAGCAAGTCGTGCGTCATCGTTATGACATGACAGCCAACTTGATTTGCCTGCACGAGATTGAGGACCTCGCGCGGGGAGGCCCAGATCAACTCTGAACATGGGGCCTCGACCATGATGTCGACCGAGCGGGCCATGATCGGCACCGGATCGATCCCCGCGTCGGCGATACGCCCAGCGAAGACCGAGATATAGGAAGGTGCCCCATCTTTGACCGCGGCCGTGATCAATTCGACCTGCGCAGTCGTGAATAGCGCCGTTACGTTGACCTTCACCCCGCCCTCGGATAGCTCGCGCACGAGCGGAGCCATCGACTCGCCTGAAGTGGTGGTAACGGGAATCTTGACATACACATTCTCGCCCCACGAAGAGATGACTTTGGCTTGCCTACGCATCTCATCGGAGTCGTCGGCAAACACCTCGAAGGAGATCGGATGCTCGGTGATCCGCTCGAGCAGCCGCTTGGCAAACTCCGCATAGTCGGTCAATCCCGCCTTCCACATAAGTGTCGGGTTCGTCGTGAACCCCGCTATCCGCGGGTCGGCCGCAAGCGCGATTATGCCGTCCAGATCTGCCCCGTCGGCAAAGATGCGTGTTGAAATCTGATCGAGCACTGCAGTCACGATACCGGGCGCAGTCTCGGAGATAGCGTTGTGATCTCCGGTCGCGAAGCTTAGTGAGGGCATAGGTCGAGCAGCTGCGCCACTCCGTCGGCAAGGTTGGAGGCCAGCAGATCTGGGCTCGTGCCGCCCGCGCGCTTGTGAGCGCTGCCGGCACACTCGATCAGCACCGTACGGCAGCCCGCGGCCTTGCCGGCTCGAACGTCCGTGTCAGTGTCGCCGATCATCCACGATCTCCCGAGATCGAGTCCCAGCTCCTCGGCTGCCTTCAGGAGCATCCCCGGGGCTGGCTTGCGGCAATCACACACCCCAGAAAGCTCCGGCATAATGCCTTCTGGGTGGTGCAGGCACAGGCTCGAGGCATCGAGTCGCACACCCTCACGGGCGAGCAGCTCGACTACTCGCTCGTGCACGGCCCACAGCTGCTCCACGGAGACCTTGCCCTTCGCGGCCGCCGGCTGGTTTGAGACGCACACGAGCACATAGCCCTCCCCCCTCAGCGACTTCGCCGCCGCGCCAGCCCCTGCAAGCAATCGCACGTCCTCGATCCGCAGCGGCGACTCGGGCAGTCCTGAGACTGGGTCTGGGACAAGCGCGTTGAGAACCCCGTCTCGATCGAGGAACGTGGCCTTGCGAGCGCTCACGAGCCCGCGCGGGCGGCGAGCGACTCCCAGTGGCCTTGCTTGATGGCCAGCTCAGGGTGCGAGACGAGTGCGTGCCACACAACGGCTTGGAAGGACTCGACCAGGGGTGTCCGCAGAGCGGCAGGCGGCTCGATCAGGATGGCGACGTCGGCCAGCTCGGCAAGCGTCCCCCCGGGGGCTCCGACCACGCCATAGATAGACGCGCCTCGCTCATGCCCGGTCTCCATCGCGTGCACCAGGTTCGTAGAGACATTGTGCTTGCGCGAGCCCCCACCGACAGAGAAGACCAGCAGCCCATCGCGCGCGGACAGCCGCGAGACCTCAAGCCATGCACTGAACGAGCCCTCCCAGCCATCGTCGTTGGTGCGCGCCGTCAGCTCGGACACGTTGTCCGTGGGCGCGTAGCTCTCGATGCCACAGAGCTTGCGAAAGTCGTTGACCGCGTGGGAGGCGTGTCCGGCGCCGCCGCCCACCCCGAGGATAAACAGGCGACCGCCGCGGCCGCGCACGTCGGCCAGCCCACGCACCATCGCGTCGATCCGCTCTGGCTCGATCGCCTTCGCTAGGTCAGCCGTCGCAGAAAGGTAGGCCAAGACGTGATCGCTCGCTGGCATCGGCGCTAGTTTGACAGGCGCTGGCGCATGCATGGAACCACCGGCATGGCATGTAGGCTCACCGCCCGCACTCGACTACATGCACATCTGGGCCGACATCCTTGTTCGCGAGCTGGTCATGCTCGTTGCCTTGCTAGCCCTGGGCAGCGGCCCGGCTTCGCTGCTCGGATCCCGTTTCGAGGCCGCGGCACGTATCGCGATGGCACCCGTGTTGGGGCTGTGCGTTGGCGCCTGTGTATTCACGACGCTGATCTGGTTCACGGCAGCACAGAACACCTACTGGCTGGTGCCGATCCTGGCGCTCCTGTCCGTGGCGGCAGCGCTGTGGCGCAGCCTCGCGGCCCAGGCCGGCGAGCAGTCGCTGAGCGCTCGCTTGACGAGCCTTTTTCGTCGCGTGCGCCCACGGGACTTGCTTGCCCTCGCCGTTGTGTGCATCGTTGTGGCTACACCGCTCAGCTACACGCTGCACGAGCGCCACAGCGTCGGGCCGATCGGCTATGAGGTTTGGGACGAGGTGGACTACGCGGCCGAGCCCGACGCCATGGTGCAGGAGTCGATCCGCCAGGCCACCGACCCCCCCTCAGAGGCCGCCTTCCAAGGGTTTGCGACAGGCGCCAGCCCACAATCGCTGCACTTGGAGCCCTCGAGCTACAACTCCACCAGGCTGTTCTGGACGTTCTATGCCAGCGGCGAACAGAACCTCGACGTGGGCCCACTATCGGCGAATCTCAACCAGCTGATCGGCCTGCATGGGACAGACACGCAAAGCCCATTCCTGATCGTGTTCCTGGTCGCTGGAGCGCTGGGGGCGTTTGCGGCCATGCGCTATGCCGCCCCCAAGCCCAGTTGGGCAGCGCCGCTGGCGGGTGTTCTGTTTGCCGGCCCGCTCTTTCTGCAGCTGCTTGCCGACGGAAGCCAAGCCGCCACATGCGGCCTGGCGGTGATATTGCCGATCCTCGCCGTCGGTGCGGACGCCCTGCGCGGGGCGCGATGGACCAGTCTGGTCGTACTGGCCCTGCTGGCCTCTGGGCTGATGGCACTCTATCCGATATTCGTTCCGGCAATCGCGCTCTCTGGCGCGGTCTTGATCGCGATTGCAGGAGCCATCGGCTGGCGCCAGGGTCGGCTCAACAAGCAGAAGCTGCTTGCGGCCGCCGGGGGCTTGGGCCTCGTGGTCGCGCTGAGCATCCTCTTCAACCTCGTGAGCTTCCTCCGGGATCTGCGCTACTGGCACAAAGTGCTGGACGGCGGTTACTTTCTGAGCAGCCTGCCGCAGTATCACCTGCCCTACTCGGTCTTGCCTGGATGGCTGTTGCAGACGCGGGAATTCTATTCCTTGACCGAACTCGGAAGTACATCGGCCAAGGAAGTGTTGATCGGAGTCGTTCTACCAATCCTGTTCGTAGCGGTGATCTTCTCGGGCTTGAAACGCCGTCGCGCAAGCCTGATGCTGCTAGTCCCCGTCCTCATCTACGGAGTCATGGCTGCATACACCAGCGCAAGCCATGGCTGCTCGTACTGCACCGACCGGGCCTTGCTGCCAATCGCCCCGCTGAGCATCGGGCTACTCGTGCTCGGCATAGCGGCCCTCGCAACAGCTCCCCGCCTATGGCTTCGCTGTGCCGGCATCGCGGTGGCAATAGTGGCCGTGATCGCCGTCGCGGCACGCACGCGCCAGGAGCGCCTACGCTTTGCCAACGGCGCCTACTTCCTTGACTCGGGCAGCCGAGGGCTCCTATCCCACCTTCCGGCGCATGCCGGAAGCGTCGACGTCGAAGGCTATGCCCAGAACCCGGGCAAGGCACCCGGCGAGCTGCCACTGACGTACTACTTGACCTCCGAGCGCAACCATGAAGAGGTCTCGATTCCCACCGAATCTGACGACTACGCTGGCCTCACCTATATCGGCCCACCAAACCCGGCCAACCCGCAGTTTGATCCAAACTATCGCTACATCCTCACCC
This sequence comes from uncultured Solirubrobacterales bacterium, assembly GCA_963731565.1. GTDB lineage: Bacteria > Actinomycetota > Thermoleophilia > Solirubrobacterales > Solirubrobacteraceae > Palsa-744. The sequence goes on along the minus strand of CAVSWG010000001.1, from coordinate 1,027,869 downwards.
GACTCGGAGGCGTACAAACAGGCAGACGTGTGATCGCGCGGTCCGGCTCGCTGGCGTTGGAGGAACGCACGGGCCCGTTGGACGCCACGCTCGTCTCTGGCGTGGCGGTCCCGTTCGTGCGCCTCAACGCCAATGGCCTCGCCTGGGTAGAGGGACCTCTCCACATGCTTGTGGTCGGGGGAACCAGCAAGCCCGCATGGATCTCGCTCAGCTTCAAGGCGATCGTTCCCGTGACCATTCCCAGGCAGCCGGGAGTGCAGGCACAGGTAAGTCCCGACGGTGTGATCAGCGCCTGCGTGCGCGCAACCGGAGCACTGCCCGTACGCAAGGGCACAATTGCCCTGAGCTTTCCCTTGGTCCCAGGTGCGATTCCAGACGAACCGTTCGCCCTCCAGGAGCCGCCTCAGGGCGTTCAGCTGGTTGCCATGCGCGCCGTCAACAGTTGCTCGTTGGCAGGCGGCAGAGCATCATGACAGCAATCGCCAAGCTGCTATGATGCCTCCATGCGAACTACAGTAACCCTCGATGAGGATGTAGCCGCCAAGCTCCATCAGGTCTCCCGCGAGCGCGGTGTCTCTTTCAAGGGCGCCCTCAACGACGCCGTTCGCGCCGGCCTCGCTGCTGGTACACCCACGAGCAGAGCCTTCCGTGTGCACGCTCAACCACTTGGCATCCGCCCCGATATCGACGTGAACAAAGCCCTCAGTCTCGCTGACGAGATCGAAGACAGCGAGATCCTGCGCAAGCTCGAACTGCGCAAGTGAAGCTGCCGGACGTCAACCTCTTCCTCTACGCCTACGATTCTCGCTCCCCACGTCACGCGATGGCTCGCGACTGGCTGGAGCAGACACTCTCAGGCGCAGAGACAGTCGGTCTGTCATGGACCGTTCTACTTGCTTTCATCCGCCTGAGCACGCGCTCAGTGGTAGTGGACCACCCTCTCGACGCAAGCGCCGCGATCGAGCTGGTCCAAAGCTGGCTCGACCAACCATGCGTGACCGTCATCAACCCCACCGAGCGCCACGCGGCCGTCTTGCGCGAGCTCCTGCTTCCACTCGGCACCGCGGGCAATCTCACGACCGACGCCCACCTCGCCGCGCTCGCGATCGAGCACGGCGCGCTGCTTTGCTCGTGCGACACCGACTTCGCACGCTTCGCAGGCCTACGCTGGGTAGACCCGCTGCAAGCGAGCTGAAACCCGGTCTGCGTGTCATTACAGATATTCTGTTATAATCAGCTGTTATTACAGGTAGCTTGTAATGATTGATAGTCCGAGCAAGAACCCGTATCGACCAGGTGTAGGCGTGCGCCCCCTCTACCTTGCCGGCAGGGAGGCACCGCTGCGACGCTTCGACGCGATGCTCCGCGCGGCGCCCGAGCAACAGGCCAGCATGCGCGTGACAGGACTTCGGGGAGTCGGCAAGACAGTGATGCTGGAGGTGTTCGCCGAGCATGCCCAGGCGGCCAATTGGGAGCCGGCATTCATGGAGCAGCAGCCGGCCCACAACACCGATGCCACGATACGCGCGGCACTTGGATCCTTGCTGGAGCGAACCCGCAAGCGACTCTCACGCGGGGCACGACTGCGCACGGCCGCTGGGAATGCACTGCGCGCCGGCAGCTTGTCAGTGAGCTGGGAAGAGATCTCGCTATCGGTCTCCTTCGGCTCACAGCGCGAGGAAGATCTTGCCAGTGAGTTGTTCGCCACGGTCGAGCTCGCACTTGCAAAGGGGCGCAGCGGAGTAATCCTGCTGTTGGACGAGGCGCAACTGGTTCGCGATGAGCGCGATCGCCACGGAGAGCATCCCCTCTCCCTGTTGCTCGCACCGGTCGTGGCGCTTCAACGCCAAGAGCTGCCCCTCGGCCTGGTGCTCTGCGGTCTTCCCACGCTCTCCGGCAACCTGCAGAAGGCACGCTCCTACAGCGAGCGGCTGTTTCGCGGTGAGGAGATCGACTCGCTCGCGCCCGCACAGGCACTCGAGGCGTTTACTCGGCCCTTGGAGCAGACCACTCGCGACGCCGACCTCACCCTCGCCGAGCGCGTCGTGGAAGAGGTCGAGGGCTACCCCTACTTTCTGCAGCTGTGGGGATCGGAGCTGTGGGACGCAGCCGATCTGTCCGGCGTGGACCGACTCACCCCAGGGCTGCTGGACACCACACGCCCGGACATTTACGAGCGGCTTGACCGCGACTTCTATGATCCTCGCCTCGCGACGCTGACCCCCGCTGAGCAGGACCTCCTTCTTGCCAGCTCCACGTGTCCCTATCCGCCGCTGCGCTCGGCCGATCTGAACGCGAAATCCCGAAAGACGCCCGGCAATGTCAACGTCTTGCTCGGTCGCCTGGTGGACGCGGGCGCGCTTTACCGAACCAGAAAGGGCGAGTACGCCTACACAGCTCCCAAGTTCCGCGACTACCTACGCCGCCAGGACGCTCAACGCTTCATTGCGTAACCCAACCGGAAGTAGTCCAGCTCCTCCAACCGCCGCCGCATCGCCCCCCCGGTGGCCTCCAACGAAAGCTCGCGCGCCACATCCTCGCGTGCTCGTTGCCCGATCGCGGCCGCCTCCTCCGGCCGCTCGACCACACGGCGCATCAGCTCGGCGGCGTGCTCTACGCTCGGCCGCGCCCACTCTCCGTCGGCGGGATAGATCTCGCAGTCCGGGCCCACGCGGCCGATCTCGTAGTCGACCAAGTAGCTGTTCTCGGCGTTCATGAAGTCCACGTTGCCGGAGTAGCCGGTCCCGATCACCGGCTTGCCGAGCGCCATCGCCTCGGCCATCGTCAGACCGAAGCCCTCCGAGCGGTGCAGCGAGACGTAGCAGTCGCAGGTTCTCACCAGAGCATCGCGCTCCGCGCCGTTGAGCGAACAGTCCACGACGTGGATGTCTGGCCGTCCATGTGCGGCCCACAGGAGCGCCTCCTCAGCCAAAGGGCGCAAGGGACCATTGATCGTCTTGATCAGAAGCTGAGGGCCCTCACCAGGGGGGAACGCGCGCTTGAACGCCTCGATCAGGCCCACCGGATTCTTGCGCTGGATTGTGCTCAAGTAGTCGAATATGAACAGGAACATGTAGCCCTCCGGGACACCGAGACGCATCGGCTTGCTGTGCACGGCAGGCGGCTGTACCGGGGGTGGCAGCGCGACCACAGGAACCGACGTTGCCCCACCGATGTTCTCGGCCATGAAGCGCGAGTACACCCAGATCTCCTCGACCAGTGTGAAGGCTCGCTGCCAGCGCGCGGGAATGCTGTTCGTCTCCCAACCCCAGATCCCGATGCGGGGTCCCTGAAAGTAGTCCTCCCCCACCCGGTCCACAAAAGCTGGAAGCTCGTCGGGGTTAACGGCGATGAGCTCAAAGCCGTGACGCCCGTGATGGACGAGGTCCTCGAAGTCGTGGCGGCCATAGGTCCCCTCGAGCTCGGCCGGCAACTCCATGTGCTCGAGCGCCACCGTCGCCGTGCTCGTGGGCACCCCCGCGGCACTAAGCGCCTGTGCATAGCCACGCGCGGCCGAGCCCAAGCCAAGCGCGTGCCCCAGATAGCCGCTCACGCGCACCGCCGGTGGGCCCGAGTCGTATTGCCGCAAAGTCGGCATGTGCGCCCCGGACGCAGTCGAAGGCACCGGGGCGGGCGACGACACATCGGGAGCGACGGGCGACCGTGAAGAGGGCGGCGAGGGCATGAAGCGCTCAGGAATCTCAAGCTCCTCACGCCCGAAAGCTCGACACCAAGCCACATACTCCACGCCGTCGGCGCCGTCGAGGTCCGGATATGCGCGCATCACGTCCGGGCGCTCACGAAGCACCCGGTAGAAGACATAGCGCGTGATCCCGTGCTCCGCGCCCCTCGGCGCGGGCCCCGTGAGCCATTCGGTGAATGCCTGCGAACCCTGCTCTCCGAATAGGTCTTCGAAACGCTCACCGAGCGCGGTCGCACGCCCAAGCAAACCGGCCAGCGCTTCGTCGAAGACCAAGCCATTCGCCAAGGTACGGCCAACTTCGTGGCTTTCATCGGTCCCGCGCCAGCCGGCCTGCGCCAGCTCCGACGCATAGGTCGCGCACAGCTCGTGCAGCGGCGCCGAGCGGCTAGCCCGCACACGGCTGGCAATCGCATTGAGGCGATACGGATGGTCGGGCTGGAAGCCGGCGAGATCCATGAAGCGCAAGGGCCAGCGACCGTCGACCGTGACCCCCGCCGGGGTCGAGACCAGTCGCCTGGCGTGCAAGTTCCACATGCTCGCGCCGCAACCAGGATCGTCGAGCACGGCAGTGGCAAAACGAGCCGGGGCGAGTTCCAAGAGTCGCGCGAGCCACGGTCGGTCCTCCGGACGCCCGCGCGCCTCTGTGCCATCCAGCGACCCCAGCATCCGCTCGAGATGGCCGCCCCACCAGCGCAGGAACCCGCATGCCTCGGGACTGCCGTCGACTCCCATGATCGTGTCTGAGATCCGCCCCACCGCTTCCAGTTCGGCCACAGAGGGACCAAGCCCGTCATCGGGTGGATCGTGGCTCGCGCGTGGCGCAAGCATCACGCTGTGCTCACTCATCGCATCCGCAACCGGCTGTAGATCGCCTGTAACCCAAGCCGTCGGCGGCAAATGCATCACCGGACCTTCCACCTTCTTGGAATAGGCCTCAAGGAACCGCGGCAGCACGAGCGCAATAAGGTCGCGCTCGTCATGACAGGCGATCAGCGCGTCCACGTCGACATCGAGACCGGCTACTGCTGAGGCCAGTGGCACGGGCGCAAAGCTCGGATCGCCTAACCCTTCGCGAGCGATCAACACCACCTCAAGCGGCCAGTCGGGGTTGTGTCGCCTCAGCGAGGTGGCGAGCACTCGTGCCTGCGGGACGGTCGTCGAAGTGGTGAGGCAGACCAGGCGCACGGCCGACATCGTTCCACACACCCGATCGAGTGCCACCTGCCCTTGAACAGCTGGGGCACGAATTTGTTCGGTGCAATTGCTTTGCCCACAACCGCACACTTTGGGATGTGTTCGGTACAATTAGATAGTGCCTCAACCGCACAAATTCCCTGAGAACAACCGTGGGCGCCCTTCGCGGGCGGCTCTCTACGAGCGCTTGCGCATCCAGATCGCCGAGCTACGCGATCAGCTCGGCGGGCTCCCCTCACCCGCTCAAGCAGAGGACATCTGGCGCGATATATGGCTCGAGGAGGCCCATCACTCGACCGCCATCGAGGGCAATACGCTCGTGCTCAAGCAAGTCGCACAGCTGCTCGACGAGGGTCGGGCGGTGGGCAACAAGGAGCTCAGCGAGTACATGGAGGTACGTGGCTACGCCAACGCCGCCAACTGGGTCTACAGCCAAGGGCTCAACCCCGGCGCATGGTCAAGCGGCGAGCTGCTATCGCTCACCGAGCTTCGTCACATCCACCGCCTCGCACTCACACCGGTTTGGGATGTAGCACCTCACCCCAATGCCAACCAAGGCGAGCGGCCCGGCTCTTTTCGTGAACACGACATCCGACCTTTTCCAGGGGGGATGCTCCCGCCGCCATGGCCCGAGGTGTCCGCCATGGTCGCCGACTGGATCGCCGAGGCACGGACGCTGAGCGTGGCCGAAGGCATCGAACCCGAAGCGCTCGCCAGAATGCACGCGCGTTTCGAGCAGATCCACCCATTCCTGGACGGCAACGGGCGCACCGGCAGGCTCGTGCTCAATCTGCTGCTGATCAGGCTCGGCTACCCTCCCGCGATCATCTTCAAGGGCGATCGCAGGCGCTATCTGGTCGCACTTGAAAGCGCCGACCGGGGCGACTGCGGTCCACTCGGAGAGCTGCTCGCGCGCGCCATCCTCGACAACCTCCACAAGTTCGTCGCTCCCGCAATCGCCGGCCCAGCAAGCCTGGTCTCCTTGCCGGCTCTCGCCTCCAACCGGATCTCCGCGAACGCGCTCCGCGTTGCGGCAACGCGGGGACGCCTCAAGGCCTCCAAGGCGCCTGACGGCAGCTGGCGCAGCACCCGCGCCTGGGTAGACGACTACCTTGCGGGGCGCTACAAACGCGGAGCGGGCGGCTGAGCCTACGAACCTATATAGGGGCGCTCGCGACCACCGCGTAGGCCGGCGAGCGCAGGCGAGCCTCTTCGAAGCTGTCGAACGCCGGCGCGAACACGTACGCCGACTCGAATCCCGCGATGGCGCACAACGCCAGGGCCACCTCGGGAAAGATCGGATGCTGGTGGGTCAGGTCCACCCAGAAGGTCTTCAGAGACGCGACGCGGTGAGGGTTGACGGTCTCGGCGATCAACAGGCCCCCAGGCCGCAGCTTGCGCAGCGCAAGCTCCAGCAAGCGCCTTAGATCGTCATAGGGAAGGTGCTCGATCACCTGCGCCGAGAAGATCGTGCCGAGCGTGCCATCGGCAAGGCTCGCCAGGTGCTCATCCACGTCGGCTTGGGCCACCTCGACTCCCAGCGCGCGCGAGCGCACAACCATGCCCGGGTCATTGTCTACACCTGACGCCGCGATATGCTCGCCGGCAAGCAGGGCCAGGAACTCACCGCGCCCACAGCCCAAGTCGAGCACGGGCTGATGGTCTCTGACAAGCTCAACGTAAGGACGCTGGGCATCGAGCACACGCTCTGATGGACCCCGGAACAGATCCTCAAAAGCGGCGTAGTCCGAGTCATTTCCGTCCACCGAGTTGCGTGAGCGAAAGCCGAGCACCTCTCCAACGGGAGCCTGGAACATCTCAAATGGCGCTCCGTCCATGTAGGGGGAAGCGTTTAGCTCAGCTTCAACGGACTCGACTGCCCCAAGCGCCTTGTCGGCCTGCGCGCCGGCATCAGTGGCCTCCGCTAAGGCGCCCGCACCAGCCTTGCGCAGCTGCTCAGCGGTAAGGATCAGCTCGCGTGTCAGATCCTCGAGCCGCTCAATCTGCTCGGAATGGCGTTCCGCGAGGTGTTCGAGCTCCGCTTCCTGCTGGCGTAGAGCGCCGACGATCTCGCCATCCACTTCGCGCTGATGAAAGGCGAAGGGGTGAATCAGCCGCAGCACAGCTCGGCGCAGTAGGCCGCGCGGGCTGCGCGGCTCGAGCGCCGGCAACGGGGCCGGGCCGCGTTGGACGAGCTCGGCGGCCCGCTCCAGTGGTGTGCTCTGTTCGTCGGGGTTCATCGCGGGGGCCGCGGCATTATCGCCGACGAGCCCGGAGATCTGGCCGAGACGAGCAAGCTCCGCGGATCACGGTCCAAGCGCCCCGATCGGGATCACCGTGATCCCGTCCTCGCGCCGATACCCGTAGCCGGTTCCCACGATCACGCCAAGGACCGCCGGACTACCGCACATCTCCAGATCGATTTGCTTGACAAACCGTTGGAGGTTGGCGACAGCCTCCTCGACTTGACCCGATCCGAGCTTGACCTCGAACGCCGCCCAGCGCCCATCCGCGGCCTCGACGATCGCATCGACCTCCAAGCCGTGGCTGTCGCGGTACTGGAGCACACGCGCATCCGCTGCCTGAGCGTAAACCCGTAGATCGCGCACGACCATCGACTCGAAGAGGAAACCGAGCAGCTTCATATCGCCGAGCAGTCGCTCTGGTGTGGCCCTCAGCGCGGCCACCGCCAGCGATGGATCTACGAAATGCCGCTTGGCCGCACTGCGCAGTGTGTATCTGGACCTCAGATGGGGCGCCCACGCCGGCTGGTCCTCGACGATCATCAGCCGTTCGAGCGCGTCCAGGTACCCGCGTACGGTGTCATCCTTCAGGGGACCGTCCGCGCCTCCGGTGTCGCGGGCTAGTGTGGTGGCAGCGGCATAGGTGCCAACGTTGCGAGCGAGGCTGCGCAACAGCTGCCCCACCTTGGTTGGGTCACGACGCCCACCCTCGACCCTGCTCACATCGACGCGGCGGATCTCCTCGAGATAGTCGCGTACCGCATGCAGCGCGCGATCGACGCTCAGATCCCGGAATCCTGGCCAGCCACCGACAGCGATCTCGCGCGCAAGATCCGAGATCGTCAAATCTGGAGCGACGCTATGGGAATGGTCCCCTGCCAAGAGCCCCGCCATCGAGACCTCACCGCTGCTTTGGCCCACCTCGAAGAGAGTCATCGGACGCATGCGTAGACGGGTGATACGACCGGCGCCCGTGTGCCTGCTGATTTCGTCGGCTGGGATAGCTGAGCCGGCGAGGATGAACTGGCCGGGCCGCCCGCGGTCGTCGATCGCGCGGCGAGCATAGTTCCAGATCGCGGGCTCCAGCTGCCACTCGTCGATCAGGCGCGGCGTGGCGCCGGCGAGCACCAACGCGGGGTCCACGGCAGCCGCCTGGCGCGCGTTGGCGTCAATGTCCAGGAGAACCTCACTTGCCGCTATCTGTCTTGCTGTGGCGGTCTTACCGGAGGCCTTCGGACCTTCGATGGCGACTGCGCCCGTACCCTGCAACCTGGCTACAAGCTCACCGTCAACGATCCTGGACCTGTAGAGAGCGGGCATTCAACGGGGAGTATATCCAGTTTCCAACGGGGAGATTATCTATTTTTCAACGGTGTTGTTATGGTGCACAGAGGACGAACTTCCGTCTTAACTCGACCGTCCCTAAAGCACGCCCACCTCAATCCGTGATGGTCACACATGACAGCATCACGAATCGCCATGAAGGAATTATTGTGCGTTCAAGAGGGTCCCTGTCTGCCTGAACCCTCGCCCCGTCCCAGCAGGCCAAAGGGAGCTAGCGCAAGCGCGCTTATCCCGCGACGCGACGCCACGCGCATGAGACCGCGCTGCTGAGCCTTGTCGAGCAGGCCGCCCTGGTCGATCAAGGGCAGCCCGAAGTCGACCCGCTCGGAGAGCGAGTGGTAGGCGTCTTGATACTCCTGGGCGGTCAGCTTGAGCTTGGCGATGTCTTCGTCGAGGCGCACGATGTACTGCTCGCGGTCGAGCTCCTCCCAAACCCGGGGTGCAGCCTCCGCGGGCGGAGCGGTCAGGGCCAGCTCGTAGACGGCACGCAAGGCCCTGGCGACGTTCGCCCAGCTCGGCACCGAGTGACTACGCAGTCTGGCCAGGTGCGCCTCGCGCGCGGATCCTTCGCTCAGGAGCGGTAGCACAGCCCGAGCGCTGGCGGGGGCGTCCCAAGGCACGAGCGTGGCTGCCTCTGGGACGAGCTCCGACAGTGAGGCCTGTGCGGCGAACAGGCAAGGCAAGCCCGCCCGCGCCGCCTCGATCGGGATCAAGCCGAAGCCCTCATACAGCGTTGGATAGAGCAGCGCACATGCATGCGAGTAGAGCCACCGCTTGTGGGCCTCATCCACCGGCCCCAAGTCCACGACCAGGCGCGCGAGCTCGGGATCGCCGGCAAGTAGCTCGACCTCGCGTTCGCGCGAGGATCCATTTGCCACCCGCGCGCCGCATAGCACCAGGCGGCCTTTCCACCCCCGCTCTCTGAGAGCGCGGAGCAGCTCGATTGCAAACGGTCGGTTCTTGTGGGCGTAGTCGGCCCCGAGACACAACAGAAACGGTTCGTTCCCGCTGAGACCCTCGGGTGTATCGCCGATCGGCCCGCTCGGCTCCAGCGCGTCGGCGCCAATGCCCACCACATGAGCCCGGCGCTCGGCCACAAGGTCTTCGCCGAGCGCGTCGCGACGAGCGTGCTCGGAGAAGAAGACCACCTGGTCGGCGCCAGCCAAGGCCAGCCGGGTAGCGCGACGGTAGGCCCGCCAGGCATCCGCATCGCGATGGTAAGCATCGTTGTGGTAGGCGATCAGGTCCTGCTGGCCGACCACGATCCGCCGGCCGACGAGCCTAAGCAGGGCCATGTCGTCGGCGGTGAAAACCTGTTGTGGCCGATGCACCACATCAGTCAAGGTGGTGCCCTGAGCCGCCTGCTCGTACGTGAGCAGCTCGACCTCGGGCGCGCTTGCCAACGCGCTCCTCGCACGCTCGGAGATGTCCGCCGCGACCAACGCTCGTACCCTCAGCCCCGGCTCACGCGCCAAAGCCAAGATCAGCTCGATCGCATAGGTCTGTGTCCCACCGACCTTCGCGGTCAGAGAGCGAGCGTCGATCGTGACCGAAAGCCCGCGCAAAGTCATGCGCGCGCGATCGAGCGAGCGGCGAAGCGGCGGGAACTCATCGTCGGGCTCGCTGCGCGCCCGCGCATCCGGCTGACCGAAGACGAGCACATCGTCAGCGGCAACATGGATCAGACCGAGGCCTCTAGCGCGTCTCGCCATCGCCTCCAAGGCGCCGTCGAGCCCGAGATCCTCCTCCAGTGGGCCCGCAAGCTCCCAAGCCATGCGACGGACATAGACGCATCCCGGTCCCATCGTCGCGATCCGTGGACGCAATCTCATCGAGCTCTCGCCCACCTGTAGTGCCCTTTGTTCAACCGGACCGTCGCTTTCAAGCTCCCCGACACACAGCTCCACGCCGCCACGACCGATCGACAGCGGTGTGGCGCTCGCCACGACCGAATCGCTCACGGCGGCCTCCCGCAAGCGCACCAGCCACTGCGCCGTGACCAGGCACCCCGGCACGACCAGAGCCAAGTCGGCTGGCCGACACGCTCGCATCGCCTGATTTACCGCGGCGGTCAGACCGACGTCCTCCACCACCAAGCTGGACAGCCTCCTCTCACCGCGCAGCTCGGTAGGGAGCCTCTCGAAGAGCAGCTCAATCGGTGCGACCGCCCCCGCTAGCAGGATCGGGGTCACCGGATCTGAGCACTCGAGAACACGGCGGAGCGTGGCAAAGGTCTGCTCGTCAGCGGCCGCCACGGGTACGCAGATCACGGTCGAGCCCCGCTCGGGCGCAGAGTCCAGCTCAGAGGCAATCGTGGCTGTCATGAGGCCCCAGCACTGTAGCCCGCCCCGAAGTGGATCGGCCCCGCGAAACGATTGCGATTGGACGCTTTGCCTTCGCCGGGCGCCCGAGGACCGATATACCCTCTAGCCACGATGACGCCCGTGCAAGACGATGCCTCCACGGCTCCAGCCCTGGCTGCCCAAGAGGTTCACAAGACTTTCAAGATCCCCGAGGAGCGCACCCACACGCTCAAGGAGCGCGTCCTACATCCCTTGCGCCGCTCGCGCCACGACGAGTTCAAGGCGCTCAGCGACATCTCCTTCGCCGTGGCGCCGGGCGAGTTCTTCGGCATCGTGGGGCGCAACGGCAGTGGCAAGAGCACGCTGCTGAAGTGCCTGGCCGGCATCTACCGTGCCGATGCGGGGCAGATCTGGTGCAACGGACGCATGTCGACCTTCATCGAGCTCGGTGTGGGCTTCAACCCCGACCTGGCGGCCTACGACAACGTCGCCTTGAACGGCATCATGCTCGGCCTCTCACCCACCGAGGCTCGCGCCCGCTACCAGCGCGTGATCGAGTTCGCCGAACTGGAGGAGTTCCAAGACCTCAAGCTCAAGAACTACTCCTCTGGCATGCACGTGCGCCTGGCCTTCTCGGTGGCGATCCAGGTCGACGCCGACATCCTCTTGATCGACGAGGTCTTGGCCGTAGGCGATGCCGCCTTCCAGCAGAAGTGCTTCGACGTCTTCAACCGCATGCGCGACGAAGGTCGCACAATCGTGTTCGTAACCCATGACATGGGCGCTGTCACCCGCTTCTGCCACCGCGCGATGCTGCTCGAGCGCGGCGAGATCGTGACGATCGGCGACCCGCGCGACGTGGCCGACCGTTACTTGGAGATCGCCTTTGGGCGCAACATCGCCCGTGAGGAAGACCAAGACGTAGGCAGTGCCCGTATGGGCGACGGCACAGCACGCGTCAGCGACGTGTGGCTTGGCGACGATCGCAGCGAACGCCGCCAGATCGCACCCCAATCCGAGCCGCTTACCCTGAAGGTGCTAGTCACGTTCAACGAGGACGTCAGCGACCCCGCCGTGACCATGTCGCTGCTCAACGAGCATCGCCAGCCCGTCGTGGTAGCCACAACCGCGGAGAAAACCGAGCGCACTGGGGACTTCGCTGCCGGCGAGCGAGCCCTTTTCTCATTCTCCTTCCACAACATGCTCGCGCCCGGTCGCTACCACCCCGTTCTCACGATCACACACCGTGGTTCCGGACTGAACGTCATCGACCGCTTCGCGGGAGGAATGTCATTTGTCGTCAGGGGCGTCGTGGCGAGCGGAGGCATGGTCGAGATCCCGGTACAAACAGACGTCACTCGGGGCGAGCTCGTTCCCAACCTGCCGGAGACAGTCCAAACAGTTGAGCAGGCTCGATGAGTACGCCAACACTGTCTGAGCCGCCAACGCTATCCGAGCCGCAGGGGCAACCGATCCGTGGGCCTCGCGCATTGACCGACGATTGGCCACGCTTCTGGCATCTGACATACAACATCGCGCGCAACGAATTCAAGCTGAAGTTCTTCGGCTCGGCGCTCGGCTACGTGTGGCAGGTGATGCGCCCGCTGCTGCTGTTCACCGTGCTCTACATCTTCTTCGTGGTGATCAGCAAAGTGGGCAAGAACGGCCATCCCGGGGAAGCCGAGTATGGCGTGCAGCTGCTTGGCTCGATAGTGCTGTTCACGTTCTTCGGCGAAGCCACAGGCGGGGCAGTTCGCAGCGTCGTTGACCGCGAGAACCTCGTGCGCAAGATCCAGTTCCCACGCCTAGTGATCCCGCTGTCGATCACCTTGCTTGGGCTTTTCAACCTCGCGATGAACCTAGTGGTCGTCCTGATCTTCGCTCTGATCTCCGGCGTAACGCCGATGCTCAGCTGGCTCGAGCTGCCCCTGATTCTCACGATGCTGATTCTCTTCTCGACCGGTCTCGCGATGTGGTTGTCGGCGATGTTCGTCAAATTTCGCGACATCCAGCCGATCTGGGAAGTGTTCTCGCAGATCCTGTTCTACGCCTCGCCATTGATCATCCCCGCCGAAACCGTACGCAAGGAACTCATCCACCATCAGCTGCTGTGGCACATCTATCTGCTCAACCCCCTGGTCACGGTCTTCCAGCAGTTCCGCCACGCGATGGTCAACCACGCAACGCTCAGCGCCGGACAGCTGCTTGGGGGCTGGATCTATCTGCTCGAGCCACTTACCATCGTGGCCGCGATCCTCGCGATCGGCTTCTGGGTCTTCAACCGCGCGGCGCCTCACATAGCCGAGGATCTCTGACATCGGCCGCCGAGGACCGCGTCAGGCGGTCGATCCGGTCATCGGGGACGCGGCGCTCCTGGTGCGGCGATGTCCGCCAGCCATCGCGCTCGCTCGTCCACGACCTCGACGATGCGCTCCAGCACAGGCGCATCCCATCCTTCTTCCCCGAGCTCCGAGCAGGTCTCGCGCGCCGCGGTGGGTGCATCCGTCGCCATCGAGCGCAGCCGCCGGCGCGCGGCCGCTCCGCCCAGCCCCGCGTCGGCCAGCAGGCTGTCGATGTGGCGAGTGCGAACGTACTCCGGTCGGTACTCACCGCCGATCTTCATTGCCATCTTGCGCGACATCTCCTGAGCCTTGCCATAGACCACGGTGCTGAGCACGTCATAGGCAGGCGCCAGAACGGCTTGTGGGCTACCCGGGAGATAGAGCAGTGAGTAGTTCTTGGCGTGCGCGTCGTGGTTGCCGACAAGGAAGCTCAAAGCCACATACTCGAGCAGGCGAGGAGCATCGCGAGCCGGCACCGCCACAGATCGCCGTAGCAGCGCAAAGCCGTCGAGCAGGCCCGGACCACCCTCACTCTCATACTTGCGCTCCGTGGGAACACCGAGCGCCTGGCAAAAGTCCTCCTGGTGCAGACGGCGAGTGCCGCCGCCAGCGATTTCGCGGTCATAGCGCTCCACAAGCAGGAGCTCTCGGCCGGCGGCACGATGGGGCCACGCGTGGGCGACCTCGATGCCAAGGCGCCCGCCGATCCGTAGGCAGGCTGCCTCGTTCACCACGGTGCCCTCCAGACGGGCGATCGGCGTCTTCAGGATGTGAGTCGATGGAGTACCGCCCCGCGTGAGCCCAACTCGACCCTGCTCGTCGAGCAGCACCGGCAACTTGTCCTGCGCGCCCGCCAGTGAGAGGCGATACTCACCGTCCTCATCCGCGTGCATCGGACGCCCGGGCAGTTCGTCCACGAGCTCACCGAGTTGATGCTCGTCAAGCCATTCGACGTCATCCACGCGCCTCCGCTCCTGGCCAGGCGCCAGCAGCGCAACCGCGCCGGCGGTATCGCCGGCGAGCGCCTCCAGGAGAGCGAAATCGTTGCCTCGACTCATGCCCAACCGGCGAGCGAGCAGTGCTCGTGGCTCCCCCTCGGGAAGCAATCCACCGAAGAACGCCCTAGCCGCCTCACGATCGAACGTGCCATCCAGTGGCAGCGACTGCGACAGTGGTGGCATTCCGCCGGCGAGCCAGGCCTGGTCGTAGACGAATTCCAGCCCGTGCGCGTCGTCGATAAGCTCACCGGCGCACTCATCGAAGCAGAAGACTTCGAGGCGGCGGACGCTAATGGGGATCCTCGAGAATGAGATTGACGCCCAGCGATGCCGCCACACGCAGCGCCTCCCCGATCCGCGCGGTGGGCTTGCCTCGCTCGAGCTCGCTCACGAAGCGCACTCCGACCCCTGCGCCAAAGGCGACATCCTCAAGTCGCAGGCCACGCGCCTGACGGGAGCTACGCAGTGCAACTCCAAAGGCCTGAGAATCTGGGATGACAGAGCGTTTCATTGTCCCGATCAGGACAATATCACGCTGATTTGGCGAAATGTGCCCATATCGTCCCGAGCGGGACAATCTTGCCTTCAGGCAGCAATAACCGACGTTATTGTCCCGAGCGGGACTACGTATTTGACCTGCCTGGCACGACCTCACTCGAGACGACCGTCTCCCGCGGCCGCACCACCTCCACCAAGAACGCCTCCAGCGCGTCGATGCGGCGCTCCCACGCGTACTGCTTGGCCGTCTCCACCCCGGCCCGTCCGACCCGCTCGCGCAACTCGCCGTCACCGAGCAGCCGTCCAAGCGCCGCGCTGACCGCCTCGCGCGTGGCCTCGGGCATCAGGCAGTTCTCGCCGTCCGCGCAGAAGTCGCGATTGCCGTGCGCATCGGTGCACACGACCGCGCCGCCCGTGGCCATCGACTCGAGCGCCGGCAGGCAGAAGCCCTCGTGCGTCGAGGTCTGGATGAACACGGTCGCCCGGCTGAACAGCTCGCCGACCTCCTCGTCGCTTGGCTGCTCGATGTAGTGCATACCAGCATCGGTGGCAAGCTCGGGCTCGATCCCAAACATGCACAGCTCTGGGCGCGGCTCGGGTAGGGCCCGCCAAGCTTCGATCGTGAGCGGCAAGTTCTTCAGCGGGTTAGTGCGCCCCAGCGCGAAGACCATGTCCTCGCGGCGCTCCACCTCGGAGCGCTCCCTGAAGCACTCCAGGTCGATCCCCGGCGGGATCAGCTCGGCCTCCAGGCCCAGCTCCTGCAAGCGTTCGCTATTCCAGCCAGAGATCGTCATGTAACGGAACTCGGGCCTATAGGAGTCGATCACGGCGTGCCTGACCGACTCGTCGTCGGGGTAGTAGCTCGTCTCGATGTCCTGCACGAAGTACACCGGGATGCCCTTCACCACGCTCGCACGCCACACCGGCATCGCTGTGTTCCACCAAGTCGCCACCTTGATCGCGTCCAGCTCGGCCAGGTCATCCACGAGTTCGTCATAGAACTCGTAGCTGTGCACGGGCACCTTCAGCTCGAACCAGTCGGGCTGCTTCCCCGAGCGTGTACAGCGCGACCTCGTGTCCACGCTCGGCTAGACGGTTGAGGTGCTCGAAGATGTCGCGGTGCCCGCCGCCCACGCCCGTGCCCTCCGTCACGTAGGCCACACGCAGCTTGCCGTTCTCCGTCTTCACCTCGCGCGCGTCGAAGAACTCGCCCCAGTGCTCCCAGAAGACGCGCTGGGAGACGCGCTCGCGCTCGCCCACGTCGGTGCCCCTCGTGACCGACTCGTGGTGGACGAGCGAAGCTCCCGGGAAGTAAATGACCCGCATCCCGGCCTGCCAGGCCCGTAGGCACCAATCGACGTCCTCGTAGGCCATCGGGTAACGCTCGTCGAGCAACCCGATCCGCTCGATCGCCGCACGGCGCACATACATGCACGCGCCGGTCACGGCCAAAACCGGCCCGGGCAGGGCTGCCGGACCCCAATCGCTCGGCTTGAAGCGATAGCGGTGGTCGAACCACTCGGGTGCCCCCAGGTTGCGCACAGTCCCGGCGAACTGGATGCGCCCGTCGGGGTAGAGCAGGCGCCCGCCCACGATCGCCACGTCGTCCTCTTGACAGGCCGCGTACTGCAGGCACGCAAGCCAACCGGCGCGCGCTTCCATGTCGGAGTTGAGTACAACCACGTCGCGCGCTCTGGTCGGCGGCGCGCAGGCCCCGGTTCACATTCGCCGCAAAGCCTTCGTTGCGCATTCGCCCTCCACCACCTCGATCTCCTCGATCGCACGTAGCTTCGCCACATGCTCGGGCCCACTGGCGTCATCGGCCACGATGATCCTTGCCATCCCCTTCGGCACCGTCCGCTGGATGCTCGCCACGAGCGTCGCCACCCGCTCAGCGTCGCGGTAGCTGGGGATCACGACGCTCACCGGCTCGCCGTGCTCGCCATACCAGGCAAGCGCCCGCCGGTACAGGTCATGGCCCATGCGCGAACGCAGCGCCAGACGCTTGTGCAAGGGGGTGAAGCGCAGCGGGAACGTCACCACGCGGAACAGCAGCGTGCGCCAGCCGAGGTAGTGATAGGTGAGGTAGATGCGCCTGCGCAGGCCTGCCAGAGGACCTTTGAACTCGCCGTCGAGCGCGCTCTCGGCGATCGTCTCGGCACGGGCGATGGGCGGACGCGCGTCCCTCGGGTCGCGTCCGTCCTTTGCTTGCTGTGATCGTGCGTCCTTGCGGTCCTCGTCGGTCACGTGCGGCCGTCCTGTATCGATGATGAAGCGGAGTCGAGGTTGAGCGGGGCAAAGCCAGCGCGCCCCTCCAGCGATAGCCGCCGCCGCACCCCGGGGGGAGCCCCTCCGCGCGCGAGCCGAGCAAGGCACCCACGAGGCGCACCACATGGTGACGAGTGAGCGCCACGAGCGTAGCTCGACGACCGGCAGCAGGGGTGCCTTCCGCAGCCAGCTCGCGCCGCGCCCCACCGATCTCTCCGCGCAGCTTGCGCACGAGACCCATTGGGGCGGCGGGCTCCTTCCAGTCGTACACCTCGCGCAGTCCGCGCCACTCGTCGAAGCAACGGCGCAATTGCTCCAGCGAGCTGTACTCGTGCGAGTGCATCACCGCAGCCTCGGGCACATAGGCCTTGGCGTAGCCGGCCCTCAGCATGTCGATCGCGAGCACCCTGTCCTCGGCATAGGCGACCTCGCGAAAAGGCACCTCTTCCCAGGCAGCGCGCGCAACGCAGGCGTTGGCGTCGGTGAAGAAGCCACGCCGGCCGATCAACTCGACGGTCGGCAGCGAGCGCTCGCGCTCTGAGCAGACGCTCGACCTGCGGTACGCCTTCGGGCGCCAGCGAGGCAAACCAGCGCTCCAGTTCGATCCGTACCGCCGGCGAGGCGCTCGGGCGTGCGCGGTAGGGCCCATACACGATGCCCACATCCGACCCCAGCGCAAAGCCGCCGAGCATCCGCTCGAGCCAATGCTCGTCAGCCGGCTCGGCATCCTGGGTGAGCAACGCCACGTGCTCGCCTTTGGCCTCGCGCACGAGCAGGTTGCGCGTTCCCCCGTGACTGAACTCGGTGCGGCGGGATCTCAAGCACGCGTGCCCCGTGGGCACGCGCGAGGGCCGCCGAATCGTCGCGCGAGCCCGAGTCGCAAACGAGCAGCTCGTGCTCCACGCTCTGCCCGGCCAGCGCCGCTAGCGTCCCCGCCAGCAGCTCGCCGCCGTCGCGAACGGGGATCGCCACCGTCACCACTTCACCCGCGCACGACCTCCACCCAGTCGGCTTCCTTGCCGCACAGCGTGCGCCAGCTGGAGAGCGGGAGCGTCGCCATGCGCTCGGGCGCCTCGCTCTGCAGGGCGACAGCCCCGAGCGTTCCCACCGCCGATTCGCCCGGACCGGGATGATCGCGGCCGGCTGCCTTCGTCAAGCTCACCGTGTGCTTGCCCGGACTCAGCCTCAAGCCGGCGGCCTGTAGCCACTGTCCGGGCGTGTTCGAGCCCGACACCGATCCGACTCTGCGCCCGTCCACTTCGATCCGCAAGGGTCGCGGGAAATCGCCCTGCACCCAGACGCGATAGGTACCCGGGCGCTTTGCCAGGAGCGTCCCTTCCAGGCGACCCGGCGTGGCCGTGAAGACCGAGCCAGCCTGATTGGGATCCGACGGCCAGCCGCTCGGATGCTTCGCAGCGACCAGCGGTTCGTACCAGCTGAGGTCCGGCGCCTTCGCCACCACGAGCTTCGATCCCTTAGGGGCTTTGGCGACCATCGGTCCGAGTGCGGTGCAATCGACCGGCAACGACGGGCTGTAGATCTGCTGCAAGGGCAGGTGTTCGAGCACTTCCGGCTTGCGCGTGCGTTCCCAGCCGAGGTAGTAGGCGTTTTCGTACACCAGCCGGTAGTTGGCCGGAGGGCGGCTCGCCGCGGGCGAGCGGCGCGTGACGATGATCGGGTAGCCCTCGACGAACGACAACAGCTCCTGGTCGAGGTCGAAATAGTGGCCATAGAAATAGGTGGGAGAGCGCAGCTGCACCTGTTGCGGCGTGAGCGCCTCGAACGGCACACTGATCTTCGCGGCGCGCGCGAAGTACTTGGCGTACTCCTCGAACTCATTCCACAGCACGAGCCCTCGTCCCGCGAAGTGATCGCCGGTCTCTCGGATCGCTTCCATACGAGCGGTGGGAGCCACGCGATCGTGGTTGTACGCAAGCACGTCCGAGGCCACGATCGCAAGCATCGCTCCCGCTGTCAGGGCCAATCCGAGTGTGCCCAAGCGCCGGCCGCGCAGGCACAACAGGCCTGCCACCCCGGCGAACACAACCAGCGGGCTCGACACCGCGAGCAGCTTGCCTTGCGCGTAGGGGCTCACGCGCGGGAACACGACCAGCAGCACCAGGCCCACCATGCCGATCGCCGCAGGCACTCCCACCTCGCGACGCCTCAGCGCCCACACCACGCACGGCACGATCGCCAAGAGGATCGCGACCGTCGCGATAGTGGTCAGCAAACCCGCGTGGTGGGAAATGATCACACTTCGATATTCACCCGACAGCCACACGCCGCTGAGCTGGCTGAGCGGCAGCGGACGCAGCAATTGCCCGAGCTGAGTGGCCCCCACACCGGCTCGAGCCCTGTCCCGTGCTTGCCACGTTGAAGAACGTCTTGAAGGACACAAGCGAGGGGATCGCGAGCAATCCCGTCAAGCCCAAACCCACGACGAGCGGTCCGATCCACCCCCGACTTGGGCTCACGTGACGCACGAATAGCAATCCCAACCCCATGAACAGCACGAGCGCCCCAAGAAAGGGGAGTGCAACGGCGTTGTAGGCGGCAAGTGCGGCGGCCGCCATCACCGCCATCAGCACCGCCCCAACGTAAGGCCTGCCCAGCTCGATCGCCGCTCGTCCCAAAGCAAGCCCTGCGCACAGCGTCGCGAGCAGCCCGATCTCCTTGATGTTGCCCTGCAGGGCGTACTGATAGGTGAGGTTGGCCGCGATCGCCGCAAAGCCCACGAGCGCCGCCTTGCGAGCATCGAGCAACCCACGTGTCACGGTCGCAAGCGCCACGGCCGCGAGTGCCGCCAGGCTCGCGATGAAGCTTTGGTAGAGCACCGCCACGTCGGTGCCAGTCAAGCCGCTCAGTGTGCCTAGCAGGGACTGTGTGCCCAGCGGATAGCCGCTGTTCAGGTAGGACATCAGGAACTGCTGCTCGCTCGTCAAGGGGATGTTCCCGAGCTTCAGCCCGTATCCCTTGATGTGGCTCGCGAGCAGCATCTCGAACGCCGAGTCGTTGACGAAGTCATAGCCCGACCACGTCCAATGCCCATAGGCGATCGCGGGCAGCATGTACAGGACATAGGCGGCGAGCCCGGCGACTCCCGGCCAACCCGGGTTCAAGCGTGCGCGCAGACCGTCCTTGGCAAGCACCAGCCCCGCCAGCGTCACAACCACGAGCAGCCCGATCGCCAGCGCGTCGCCAGCGCCGGCCGCATAGCCGGGGTAGATCAAGGCAAGTGCCACGCACAGCCCGAGCGGCAGGAGCAACGCGTTGCTCAAACGCACGCGCAGCGCGCGCTCGAGCGCGAGTCCGCAGCCCAGGCACACCACCCACATGGCCACAGGCGCGCCGACGACGGCCATCGGGTCGTTACGCACGGTTTAGGACTGGCCCGCCTATGCGCCGCGACGCAACCCGAGAATGCTCAACAAGAACGAGGAGAAGAAGATCTGGATGCCCACGATGATCAGCGTCGCGGCCACCACTGCCATGTGTTCGTCGGCGAGCGAGCCGAAGCCGTGGGAGATCCACGTGCCGACGATGATCCCGCCCAACACGATTCCGATCAGCACGAATAGGCCACCAAGGGTCAGGCCATGCTCCAGCCGGTAGCGCGATCGCATACGATCGAACCAAGGGTCGCGCTCGCCCATGTAATAAGTCCCATACGCATGCGCGCACAGCCCAAGCGCGAGCACCTGCGTGCCGACCACCATCAAGAGGGCTCCCCCGATCAGGGCGTGAATACCCCATGAGCGGCCAAAGAAGTCGAGCCCGCCGCTCACGAGCGCCACAA
Source organism: uncultured Solirubrobacterales bacterium (assembly GCA_963731565.1). GTDB lineage: Bacteria > Actinomycetota > Thermoleophilia > Solirubrobacterales > Solirubrobacteraceae > Palsa-744. The sequence goes on along the minus strand of CAVSWG010000001.1, from coordinate 1,007,177 downwards.
TCAGGGTGCCGATGCCCGCCAGCGTCATGCCCGGCACGATGAACAGGTGCGTCGGGCTGTGCACGAGCAGGAAGCGCAGGTGGCGCCACCCATCCCTGAAGCTGGACAGCTTCGACTCGCCCCCGCGTGGGTGGTATTCGATCGGGAACTCAGCGATCTTCAGTTTCTCCTTGGAGGCCCTGATCACCATCTCCGAGGCGAACTCCATCCCGGTGGTGCGCAGATCGAGCCGCGACAGTACGTCGGTGCGCAAGGCTCGCATCCCGCAGTGGGCATCCTTCACACCCGTCCTGAAGAACAAGTTGAGCAGGCCCGTGAGGATCGGATTGCCGATGTAGCGGTGAAGCCAAGGCATCGCGCCCGGCTGGATGTTGTCCATACGGTCGCCCATCACGAGCTCCGCGCCACCTTCGAGCTCTGCCACGAAGCGCGGGATCTCATTGAAGTCGTAGGTCAAGTCTGCGTCGGCCATCACGATGTAGCGACCCTTCGCCGCCGCAAAGCCCGCCAGGTAGGCGCTGCCGTAGCCGCGCCTCGGTTCTGAGACCACGCGCGCGCCCGCCGCTGCCGCCAAGGCCGCCGAATCGTCTTCGGAGGCGTTGTCCACGACCAGCACCTCGCCCTCGATGCCCTCCTTATCGAGCACCCCGCGCGCGGTCTTCACGCACTCCTCGATGTTCTCCGCCTCGTTCAGGCAGGGGATCACAACCGACACGAGTGTCGATTGGGAGTCCTCGGTGGCCTCGATCTCGGTGGGCCTACTCTTCTGTGCGGTGCTCATAGCTTGGTCGGGCCCGCGTTCTCTTCGGGTCTTCGGCCTCGCCCGCATAAACGCCTGGCGAGTCGAAAAGTGGCGCACCCATCTCAGAAAGCGGTGCCCTTTTCGGTCCTGGATGCTAGCGGAAGGCCCGGAGGTGCCTGCACGGGCTCTCTCAAGCGAAGACACCGTCGGATCGACGGAGGCGCCTTCGTGGCAGTCTCTCGGCACCATGCGGATCTGCCTGATCTACGACTGCCTGTTCCCCTACACGGTCGGGGGCGCCGAGCGCTGGTACCGAAACCTGGCCGAGCGGCTCGTGGCCGAGGGCCATGAAGTGACCTACTTGACCTTGCGTCAGTGGGAGCGCGGCGAGCGGCTCGACCTCGACCCGCGCATTCACGTCGTCACCGCCGGCCCACGCATGGCGCTCTACACAGGCCCTCGCCGGCGCATCCTGCCTCCGCTCGTGTTCGGCGCCGGCGTGCTGTGGCACCTGTTGCGCCATGGCCGCCGCTACGACGTGGTGCACACCTGTGCCTTCCCTTACTTCTCCCTGCTCTCAGCGGCCTTGGCCAGACCGCTCGCGCGCTACAGACTGGTCGTGGACTGGTTCGAGGTGTGGAGCCGCGATTACTGGCGCTCCTACCTCGGCGGCCTCGGCGGGCGGATCGGCGAGCTGGTGCAACGCCTGTGCGCGCTCGTCCCCCAGCGGGCGTTCTGCTTCTCCGAGCTGCACGCCGCGCGCCTGCGCGAAACGGGGCTGCGTGGGCCGGTCACGGTTTTGCGGGGGTTGTATGGAGGCCCCACCCACCCCGTCGAACCTCCCATTCCTCGCGCGGCAGACCCGGTCGTGCTGTTTGCCGGGCGCCTGATTCCCGAGAAGCGCGTCACCGTCGGCGTAGCCGCCGTAGCCCTTGCTGCCAAGCGAATCGAAGGCCTACGTGGCGTCTTCTACGGCGATGGCCCCGAGCGCGAGGCCTTGAACGCCGCAATCGCCGAGCACCACGCCGGCTCGTTCATCTCCGCGCCGGGCTTCGCGGATGGAGATGCCGTGGAGGAGGACATGCGCCGCGCCCTGTGCGTGCTCCTGCCCTCCGAGCGTGAGGGCTACGGAATGGTGGTCGTGGAGGCCTCAGCCCACGCCACACCCGCGGTGGTGGCCGCCGCGCCCGATAACGCCGCCGTGGAGCTGGTCGAGGATGGGGTCAACGGGATCATTGCTGCGAGCGCCGATCCAAGGGCGATTGCCGATGCGATCGTACGTGTGCACGCAGCCGGGATGAGCATGCGCGAGAGCACGGCAGGGTGGTTTGCCGAGAACGCCGAGGAGCTTTCCTTGGAGGCCTCCTTGCGTGTGGTGCTGGATGGCTATGTGTCGCAAACGCATGACCCGCGCGCGCGCGCGGCTCGGTGAACCAAGCAAGTCTTTTAAGAAAGCCGCGCGCGCGTAGGGCAGCCTTTTGAGCGGACTGCTTCATCTCCTCCCATATGCCACTTAGCCCACCGCAGAGTCCGAATGGCTGGACATCAGAACATCAATTTTGTTATGTTTTGATGCATGCGCACCACGCTGACCCTCGACGACGATGTCGCCGCGGCGATCGAACGCCGTAGACAAGACCTTCGACACACCCTCAAGCGAGAGGTCAACGATCTGCTTCGCGCTGGCTTGACTCACGTGGAGCAGGAGCCCTCGGAGACACCCCTGTTCCGCGTCGAGCCACTGCCCGCTGGCAAGCTGTTGATCGCCGTCGACGGCGTGCAAGCGGCGCTCGACATAGCCGAGGGCCCGTGGCGAGGTTGATACTGCTCGACGCAAACCTGCTCGTCTACGCCTACACACCCGAATCGCCACGCCACGCGGCGGCAAGCACGTGGCTAGAGGAGGTACTCAACGGCTCGACCAAGGTCGGCTTGCCCTGGCCCACGCTTCTGGCGTTCGCACGCCTCATGGGGAACCCAAGCGTTGTCAGTGAGCCGGTCCCACTCAACCAAGCCTGGACGCACGTAAAAGTGTGGCTTGAGCTGCCCCAAACGTGGATACCGCTCCCAACCGAGCGCCATCCTCAAATATTCGGCCGGCTGATCGAGGAAGAGTCGAAGGCCGACCTCGCCGCCGATGCCCACCTGGCAGCCCTCGCAATCGAGCATGGCCTGACCGTGTGCAGCACAGACAGCGACTTCGCCAGATTCCTCGAGGTCCGTTGGGAAAACCCGCTGGCCGGTCGCCCGTCGGGTTGATCGAGAGGGACCACACGAGCCTCGGCCGGCGCGGGGCGCCTTGGACTTGCGCGTGAGCGTGCCAATCGTCAGCGTGTACGCCGATAGCTCTCCAAAGTCATGCGCGCGGTGCGCTCCCAGGTGAACTCTCTCGCACGCTCCAGGCCGAGCGCACCCAACCGCTCGGCCTCGACCCGGTCTGAGAGCAGGCGCTCGAGCGCGCCGGCGATCGCGCGCTCGTCGTGAGGGTCGAATGTGAGCGCTGCCTCACCCGCGACCTCCGGCAAAGAGGAGACGTTCGAGCACGCAACCGGTACGCCACGCGCCATCGCCTCGAGCACGGGCAGGCCAAAGCCCTCGTACAACGATGGATACACAAACGCCTCGGCTACTTGCCACAGCCCCTCGAACTCCTCGCCTGAGAGCCAGCCGAGGAAGCGCACATCCCCCTCCACCCCCAGCGTGCGCGCACCTATGCGCAAGTCCGCCTCGTGCGCGGTCGGATACCCGGGGAGCACCAGCAGCGGGCGGCGCTCGGCTGGGATCAGCGCCAAGGCTCCGATCAGCGCGAGCAAGTTCTTGTGCGGGCGCTTGGCCGACAGGCTCAGCACGATCCGGCGCTCGCCGAGCTCGAAGCGCCCGCGCAAGTCACGCTCCCCAAGCGGCTCCCTGCGCTTGGTCGTGCCGATCCCAAGCGGAACCACGTCGATGTGCTCGGCACGCGTGTGCAACAGCTCGACCAGGTCGCGTTGCGTGCTGTGCGAATCGACGATCACACGATCCGAGCGACGCACGCCGAATGGCACGAGCACGCGCATGCCCAGATCGCGGACGCCCGCGTGCGCCTCGGGGAAGCGCGCATAGATCAGATCATGGACAGTGACCACACGGCGAAAGCGTCCCCACACAGGTGCGGTGCTAGCGAGGCTGTGCACGAGGTCCACGCCCGCGCGGGCGGCGAGCCGCGGCAGGAGCATCTGCTCGCCCCGCACCCACTGCACCCGGTTGCGCGCATTCACCGGCACCGTCACCGCCGGCAACAGCTCGCCCCAAGGGCCGTCTTTGGCGGCAGCCGCCTCGCGGTTGACAAAGGCGGTGAAGCGAACGTCTGGCGCTGCCTTGACCAGCGCGGGGATCAACTCACGCGCCGCTACCTCCATGCCACCGGTCTCACCAGGCACGAGGAAGATCAGGTTCAGGCCGACGTGCATCGCCGGGCGCAGGCTAGCGGAGGACTGTGCAAGGCTCCCCTCACTTGAGTCCATCATTGCCACTTACGATCGGCATCGACGCGCGCGCGGCGAGCGAGGTGCCCGCCGGACGCGGACGCGTCGTGCGCGAGCTGCTTCGAGCTCTTGCGGAACATGAGGACGACGAGCGCCGCTATGTGCTCTACGCGCGCAGCGCATGGGAGGAGCCACTGGATGAGCGTTTCTCCTGGCGACTGATCCGGGCACGGGATCCCCTGTGGAACCTGCTTGCGGCACGTGCCGCCAATCGCGAGTGCGACGTGTTCCTTTCTTCCAACTCCTACCTGACGACCATGTTCACGCGCATCCCGACCGTTGCGATCGTCTACGACATGGTTACGTTCGAGCCCTCGATGCGCCCCAACAGTCGCTCTAGCCTGATCGAGCGCATAACGCTTGGCCCCGCGGTGCGCCGCTCCGCCTCGCTGCTTGCGATCTCCCAAGCGACGGCCGACGCCTTGATCGCTCGCTTCCCCCACGCGCTTGAACGCACCGTAGTAGCACCCCTGGGTGTCAGTCCCGCACTATCGGACACGCTAGATCCGGCCGAGGAGGCCACAATGCCGGCGGCGGGCTTCGTGTTGGCGGTCGGGACGCTCGAGCCACGCAAGAACCTGCCACGACTCGTGGCAGCCTACGGGTCGCTCGATGGAGAGTTGCAGGCACGCCATCCCCTGGTCGTGGTGGGGGCACTGGGTTGGGAGACAGGAAAGACACTCGACGCACTGCGCTCATTGGGGAGTCGCTGCACGATGCTGGGGTACGTATCCGATGCCGCGCTCGCAGAGCTCTACCACCGGTGCGCAGTCTTCTGCTACCCCTCGCTCGGCGAGGGATTTGGGCTACCGGTACTTGAGGCAATGGCAACCGGAGCGCCCGTGCTGACCTCAAACGTCTCCTCCCTCCCCGAGGTGGGCGGGGAGGCGGCCATCTATGCCGATCCCTATGACGTGCCAGATATCGCACATAAGCTCGAGCTCATGCTGCGCGACCCCGACCGGCGCGACGCTCTCTCGGCGTTAGGGCTCGCTCGCGCGAGGGAATTCTCCTGGTCGCGCTTTGCTGAGAGGACCTCCGGCGCTCTCGACGCCGCCAGTGGCATCGCTCGATGAGCTTGATCGATGAGCTTGATGGTGCCAGCCACGCTTTGAAAGACTCTCTCCATGCCCGCACCGATAGATGAAGCCGTACGACGTGGCCGCCAGGCGTTCTACAATCTCGGTGGACCGTGGCATCGCTGCCGCCTGTTTGAGGCGCTTGGCTCGCAGCGTTACTCACGCCCAGCCCTGTTCGGGATGGATAGTCGCTTGGCTGAGCTTATGCCGTGGAGGGGTGGGACTTTCGTCGAGGCGGGCGCGCATGACGGCTACACCCAGTCGAATACGTACTACCTCGAACGCCACCGAGGCTGGGCTGGGCTGCTGGTCGAGCCGATCCCCGAGCTGCGTGAGCGTTGCGCTCACCGCCGCCCCAAATCCCAGGTGATCGGAAACGCCCTGGTCGGCCCTAACGCGAGCGGCGACTCGATAACGATGCACTTCGGCGATCTGATGTCATCCATGAGCACGGATGGTCAGCACGCGGGTGGGCTCACCGTCACAGGACGCCACGGATATTCGGTGGACGTGCCGGCGCAAACACTCTCCGGGGCACTCGAGGAGGCCGGTTTGACGGATATCGACGTTATCGTGCTCGACATCGAGGGTCACGAGCTGGATGTCTTGGCCGGCCTTGACTTCGAGCGCCATGCACCTCGATACCTGCTTGTCGAGGTGCTTGACCGAGCAACTCAACAACCAGCTCTCGACGCGGCGCTTTCGTCCTACTACGAACCAGTCGAGACGCTCTCCGAGTACGACGTGCTCTATAAGCGCAACGACTGATGATCCCCTTCGGCTGGTTTCACCTGGTTCGGCGACCGCAAGCAGCCCAGGGTGCTCGACCCTCACATTGAACACGCCCGCGCCACGCATCCTGTTTGTGAACCCCAACCACGAGGATTACCTCGCGGACGGGCTGTTCCACGGTCTGCGCACGATTCTCGACACCAACGTGATCGACTTTCCCAAGCGCGAGTTCGCATACGCCAGCTACCCCGTCGAGAGGCGCGGCGAGCTGTACGGACGAGGATTCTCTCTGTACGGGCTGCTGCCCGACCCGCCCGTGGACCGCAACTGTGTGTTTCGACGGGCCGCCGACGGCGAGTTTGACCTAGTTGTGTTCGCCGACATTTGGGGAACCTTCGGCATGTTTACGCAGCTCGCGCCGCAACTCCGGGGGCACACGCCGATCGCGGTGCTCGATGGCGCCGACCGGCCCGAGCCCTACCCTTACGCCGGCTTGTGGTGGCGCAAGCGAGCGTGGTGGACGCTTCCCCGCGCCCACACGAGGGCGATCTACTTCAAGCGTGAGCTCACGCCACTTACGGGCTGGTTTCGCTCCTACCTTTTGCTGCCCCCCCCGGTCGCCAGCCGGCTTCCCTCCATCCGGGGGATGCGCGAGATCTCCTTCTCCTTTCCGGCAGAGAAGATCGTGGCCAACCCACCCGATCAAAAGCAGCAGCTAATCGCAAGCCATGTGGTGGACCCGGAAGTGGCGTCCCATCTCGGCGTGCACACCTCCTACGCGTTCAGCGACGAGGCCGACTATTACTCGGACATGCAATCGGCACGCTTCGGTATCACGGTCAAGCGCGCGGGATGGGATTGCTTGCGCCACTATGAGCAGGCAGCCAACGGCTGCGTGCCCTGTTTCCGCGAGCTCGATAGCAAGCCCTCGCGTTGCGCCCCGCACGGATTGGACGACAGCAACTGCGTTACCTACCAAGATGTCGGTGATCTGATGCAAAGCATCGAGGCGATCGACGACTCGCGCTACCGCTCGCTTCAGGAGGGAGCGCTTGCTTGGGCACGGGCCAACGCGACTGTACGAAGTGCCGAACGGTTCTTGGCCGCTTGCGGGCTCTCATCCGGCACACCACAACCGACTCAAGCATCCGACCGGGGCTCGGCGACCGAGCGCTCGCCCGAGACATGAGCGTGGAGACATCCAACATTGCGGAAGTCGTCCCTGACGGAGACATTCTCGCCTCGCGCGAGGCGGGCGGGCGCTTTCTCCGCGGAAGCAGCATTCGGGTGATCGCCTATGGCGCGGGCCTGCTCGTCGGACTGGCCTCGACACCGCTCGTCACCCGCCACCTGGGCCCAACCGACTGGGGACATTTCATAACGGTCACCTCGCTCATCTTCATCATGGCCGCGCTCACCGAGGGCGGTGTGGGCAACCTTGGCGTGCGCGAGTTCGCGACCGGAAGCGAGGCCGAGCGCCGCTCGTTCATGAGCAATCTGCTGGGTCTACGAATCGTGCTCTCGCTGCTGGGCGCGGCAGGCGCACTCGGATTCGCGCTTGTGGCCGGCTACTCGCACGTGCTGGTGGCGGGAACCGCGCTTGCCGGAGTAAGCCTGCTCTTCGAAGCGCTGCGAGCTACTTTGGTAATCCCGTTGACCGCGAGACTGAGACTTGGGTGGCTCGCTATCAGCGATTTCATCGGCCAGTTCGTCACCGCGGCGTTCATGATCTTGCTCGTCGTTGGCGGAGCTTCTCTACTGCCCTTCTATTCGGTCGCCATACTCGCCAGCCTGTCGACGCTCGTGCTGACGGCCGTGCTCGTGCGCAAGGAGATCAGCTTGCGTCCCTCCTTCTCGCCTGCGCGGTGGCGATCGTTGATGTCGGATTCACTTGTCTACGCGGCCGCCACAACCTTGGGGGTCATCTATTTCCAGATCGTGGTGATCGCCATGTCGCTATTGGCGGGCAAGACGCAGACCGGCTATTTCAGCCTGTCCTTTCGAGTGCTCAGCCTCGTGAACGCCATCCCGTGGCTGTTGGTGACCTCCGCCTTCCCGATCCTCGCGCGCGCGGCCCGCGACGACCATCAGCGCCTACGTTACGCGCTGCAACGCTTGTTCGACGGTGCCATCGTCGTGGGGGGACTGTTCGCGTTGTGCCTCATTGCCGGGGCGCCGTTCGCGATCCGAGTGGTAGGTGGGCCAAAGTTCCAACCATCGGTGGAGGTCCTGCAGATATTGGGTGTTGGCGTGATTGGGACGTTCCTCGTCGCGATCTGGTCGTTCGCGCTGCTGACGCTGCACCTCTATCGCGAGCTGATCATCGTCAATGGGATCGTGGCGTTGCTGGCCATCGCTCTCAGCGTAGTGCTGATTCCCTCCCATCAGGCATTGGGGGGCGGGATAGCGACAGCTACGCTCGAGATCGTGCTTGCCGGTGCATACGCAGCCGTGCTCAGCCGCCGGCGACCCGACCTGCGTCCCTCGTTGCGCCAAGTACCCCGAGTGACGCTGGCGCTCGCCATCGCCTTGACCGTGGCATTCGTCCTGCCGGTCAGCTCTGCGCTCTCCGTCATCACGGGCGCACTCGTTTTGTTCCTCTGCCTCTTGGCGCTGCGGGCTCTACCAGCCGAGTTCCTGCACGCGCTGCAACGACGTCCGGCTGGCTGAGACCCTAAGGTAGCGAGCATGCCCAAGACGATTCCCCTCGAGGCACCAAAGTCGGAGACCTACTACGACCTATCGCGCGCGGAGACGCTCGCCTACTTGCCCAAGCCCGTCGGCCGAGTGCTCGACGTCGGCTGCGCTGGAGGGGGCGCGGCGGCGTTGTTGCGCCAGGGGGGTGCCGACTGGATCACGGGTATCGAGATGCTGGCCGAGCCGGCGGCGGCGGCAGCGCTGGTCTACGACGAGGTTCTCGTCGGCGACGCCCTCACAGAGCTGCCAAACGCAACAGGACCGTTTGACACGATCCTCTGCTACGACGTGTTGGAGCACCTGTACGATCCTCTTGCCTTGATCAGCGCGTTGCGAGGAGTGGCCGCGCCGGACGGCCGACTGCACGTGTCGGTTCCAAACGCCAGCCATGTGTCTCTGCTGCGCGACCTCATCCTCAAGGGAACCTTCGGCTACCAGCCGGCGGGTCACCGCGATGCAACCCACCTGCGCTGGTTCACGCGTCGCGACATTGTGGCGCTAGTGGGTGAGGGCGGCTGGGAAGTACAGGATGTGGGGCACTCTCAACTACACCGCTCGCGCCCCCTGCACACTCTCACGCGTGGGCGTTCCACAGAGTTCCTGGCGGGCCAGTGGTATGTGCTGGCCCACAATCAGACGCGATGACCGACTTGGACGTATCTGTGTGCGTGCCGGTCTACCGCGCACACCCGGAGCCCAATCTCGAGACGCTCGCCGCCACGATGGAGCGGGGGCTGGGGGGCCTACGAGGCGAGCTGGTGGTAGCCCTCAACGGCATCTCCCATACCGATGCGGGTGTCCCGCCCGGGGCCCGCTCCGTCGATCTCGGCGTCAATCGCGGGGTCTCACCGGGTTGGAACGCGGCAGCGGCAGCAGCGGATGGAGAGGTGCTGGTGTTTGCCAATGACGACGTGCTGCTGGGCGAGAACGCTTTGAGACTGATGCACGATGTGCTCGTCGCACAAGAGCAGGCGGGCGTGGTCGGACCTGATGGCACCCTTTGGGATCTCAGTGTGCCCAAGCATCTCGAGCGGCTCGACCTCTCGAATCGCAGCGCGGGCGAGACGGAGGTATGCGACGTCGTGTCGGGCTATTTGTTCGCGGTGCGCAGCGAAGTTTTGGCGGCGGTTGGCGGCTTCGACGAGATGTATGCCCCTTGTTCGTATGAGGAGGTGGACTTCTGCACCGATGTGCGCAAGCGACTTGGCCTGAAGTGCTATGCGATTGCGGGAATTGAGACCGAGCACGAGTACGGCATCTCAGTCAGCAGTCCGTGGAAACGGATCAAGCACAACGGCCGCTCGGAGCTCCTACGCTCAATACACGTGCGCAACGCGCGACACTTCAAGCGCAAGTGGCAGGGAGTGCTCTGAGCGGCTCATCCAAGCTGTAAGCCGATTCGCGCAGAGGTCCAGCCCTTTCGTACAGAGCTAACCTCAGCTCAAGGCCTGGTCAGCTCAGCGCAGACGATCGCTGCCGCGGCGGGGGTGCCGTTGCCGTAGGCATAGCCCTCGACCGAATCCTCAGCCACCGGGCCCCATCCCGCCATTTGATTGTGCGCGAAAACCTCAAGGCGTTTGACCACAAGACCAGCCTCTTCGACTACACGGCGGAAGGTCCTCGGGGCGTATTGCCGTTGCCAGCCCATATTCGCATCGTCTCCCGCAGGGACAGTGACTAGCACCATCCGAGCAACTCGCCCGAGCTCGCCCAGTGCCTGTACGTCCCCGCCACCGCCACTGGCGACGTTGTAGTTGGTGTTGTCCATGCCGACGTGCTCCAACGTGGAGACGCAGATCGCTATATCGAAACTGTCCGCGGCAAACGGGAGGGAACGCACATCGGCGACGTGACAGGGCAGACCGAGATGGTCGGTCTCGGCCAAGTCCGCTACCTCGATGCTTTGCGGCTGTCTGACTAGCAGGCGCTTGTAGACCATCGGTGAGAACGCAGTGCCAATATCGAGCACGTGGGCGTCCTTATGACTTCGGAGGCTTCGCAATACCCACGGGATCTCGACGACTCGCTCTGTCAGCCCAACACCGAATCCCCTCAGCGGCTCGTCGCCCAGCGCAAGGCGTTCGACCAGCGGTTCCTCTGCAAACTCGCGGCGCGTGCTTGGATCTCCGGCCACGAGCTTAGGGGAATAGGCGAGCTGACCGAGCTTTCTCGACCATGGTTGCGCCAGACGGAGGCGAAGTCGGCGAAATTGGCGAACCGGCAGTGAGGGTGGCATCGGCGGAGAAGGTTAGCGACGCCTTCGGGAGTACCAGGCCCGCACGTAGCACTCCAGAGTTCGTTCAGCGGTGGCTGTCCAGGAGAACAGTCGCGCGCGCTCGCGACCCGCCGCCGTCAATCGCGACGCGAGAGCAGGGTCTTCCAGGAGATCGAGCACTGCCGCGGCTATGTCGTCGGGGTGCAACGGATCGAAGTAGCGTGCCGCGTCACCCGCAACCTCGGGCATAGCGGATAGGTTCGAGCACGCCACGGGAAGTCCGCGCTGCATCGCCTCGAGGACCGGTAGGCCGAAACCCTCGTTGAGTGAGGGCAGCACAAAGCAGCTGGCGGCCGCATAGAGGCCCTCCAAGTCGGCGTCCTCGACGTAGGGCGGGAACACGATGTTTGCGAGAAGATCATGGCGAGCCGCCAAGTTGCGTAGGTCCTGCTCATGCTCAGTCGGGCGACCGGGCAGAACCAAGATCGCCTGAGGGCGAAGTTCACATACCTTCTGCATGGCTTCCACCAACCTGGCGAGGTTCTTGTGGGCCTTCTTGGCAGACACGGCGAGAACGATCTGTCCGGGTCCGAGACTCAAACGGGCCCGCAACGATGCCTCAGGTGTTGGGGTGACACGCCTCTGCACGCCGGGCCCGAGGGGCACCACTTCGATCTGATCTGGCTGTATGCCGAGGTGCTCGACGATGTCGTCCGCGCCAGCCTGCGAAATCGCTATCACGCGGTCGGCACGGCGAGCTATCGACGGTACGATCAGCCTCCAGAGACGCATCGTGGCAGCTTGGTCCTCGTCTGGAGCCACGATCCAGATCACGTCAGGGAGCATCACAACATTCACGGCCCGTGTCCTCAGCGGTGCCGTAAACGCCACGCTGTGCAAGAGATCGACGCGGCGCCCCGCAATCGCGCCGAGCAAGGTGAGCTCGCCCACGGCCTTGAGCCCGCGCCTGCCGATGATCGGCGGTGTGACCAGGTCGACCTGCTCCTCCCAGCCCTCCTCTTCCAAGTAGGCACGCCCACCAGGGCTGCAGAAGACGCTGAAGCGGACCTCCGGGGCGAGCCGCACCAGCTCTGGCACGAGCGCACGGACGTACGTGTCAAGACCCCCCATGCGTGGCTCGAGGAAGAGTGCGTTGATCCCGATCTTGGGAGGAAGGCTCCGGTTCATGAGCAGTGCGTCTGGGCCAACGCCCTCAGGGCGTCATTCGAGTGGCGATGTCATATGGATAGACATACACAGTGAGCGGACCGATCTGGTGAACGACGCTCGGCTTGCCCAGGTTGGGGGTGGGCGCCGAGGAGATCGTTTGCGCGGAATCGGAGATCAGGAACGTGCGCTGAGCGGGGCGCGGCGTGGTGTACCAAGAAGTGATCATGTGCAGGTAGGACCAGCACAGGTTGGGGGCGCAATCCTGGACGGGATAGGCGCGGATGTGAAAGTGGGTGGACCACATGATGGGCGCGGCATCCCAGTAGTTGGCGTAGCCGAGCGTGAGATGCTCCCGATCGAGGTATTGCTCGACCTGGTGGTAGAGGCTGTAGCTGGCACTGCCGGAGGCGAGCTCTTGGTTCTCGAGCAGGGAGACGAGCCCGGTGAAAGCGAAGACCGTGGCGCCGGCGGTGACGGCAATCCGTGCGAGCATGGCACGCGTGGCCAGCAGCGGCACGAGTGCCGCGACGGCATAGATCGCACCGAGGAGGTAGCGACTGGAGTTGATGTCAATCGGGTTGGAGCTGAAGATGAAGCTTGCGCAGAGCAGAACGACGGAGGACATCCAGAAGCTGCACCAAGCAATCGGGAGGGACTGGGCGTCGCCGGCGCGCTCGATGCGCGGGGCAAATGCCGTCAAGTCGCGCCAGGCGATACGGACGACGAGGGCGAGCGCGAGGATCGTGAGCAGGGCGCAGAGCAGTTGCAAGGTCGAGGTGAAGCCGAGCACCTGACCGAAAAAGTTGCCGTTGCCGAGCACCATCAAGGACTGCCACCAGAGCTTGAAGTTGGTGGACAGGGCTTCGGCGGTGGCGAAGCCGTTGTGGACGAGCGTGGAGGGCGTGAGCACGTTCTCGTGGCGCGCCCAGGCGTGGGTGAGCTCGTCGCACACGCCGGCCACGACGACCGTACCAAGGACCCACCACCAGGCGCGGGCACTGGGACGACCGGGGCGCAAGATCCAGGTGAGACCCGCGGCGAGCAGGATCGGCGCGATCCCGGCTACCAGCAGAACCAAGTCCGAGGCGGCGTTGACGCCCACGATGACACCGACGAGGAGAGCGATGAGCGCCGCCGACCACGCTCTGAGCCAAGCTGGCGGGGACTCGAAGAAGACGAGCACAGCCGCGAGCAAGGCAAGTGAGAACCAGGTGGTGGAGTGATCGTTGAGCGAGAACAGGAGGCCGAGCGCGTGCGGGGAGGCGCACAGGATCAGGACGCCTGTGATTGCTGCGGCCCAGCGTCCAGCGACTCGCCATGCCGCGGCGGCGATCAGGACGACCGATGTCAAGGCCATGGCATAAGGGACGGTCTCCCAAAGCTGTCGGTGCAAGGGGAGCGAACGGGTGACCAGCTCGAAGATGAGCGTGGAGAACCAGCCCATCTGCCCGAGGAAGACCTGCCGGTGGGCAGGTGAGCCGCCGAGGAGTTCGCCGATCACCGGCGCGGAGGCCGCGTCGGCATTCAGGTAGGTGGCGGCCACGATCTGGTTGAACTTGACGAGCAAGACCAGCAGATAGAGGACACCCAAGGGCAAAGGCAGCCAAGGCCATAGGCGATAGAGGCGACCCGGAACCCCTACTGGCCGGCTCGACACAGAACTGGCATCGATCACATGGGCCTGCACCGGGGGAGCACTATACCCGCGGGGTCGTACCCCTGGGGAGCCTGGTGGACATTGCCGTATCCGCATACCTCGCGCGTGTGCGCGCACGCGGGGGATGGAGCTTTTCGGTGGGTTCAGCTGCCAAGCATGTCGACTTGTTCGAGCGTGAGCGCTTGCAGATCCTTCCCGTCCCCCCAAGCGCGATACCAAGCAACTGTGGCCGCCAAGCCATCCTCCAAGCCCACGGTCGGTGCCCAGCCAAGCGTGTGTGCCGCCAAGGAGGAGTCCAAGGAGAGCAACCCGGCCTCGTGCGGATGGGGCCCGGGGTCAAACGTCCAAGAGAGGCCGCCATCGGGCCACAGGTCAGACAGGCGCTGAACGATCCACTCCACGGTGCGCGCATCGGAGGGGTCCGGGCCGAAGTTCCAAGCGCGCGCTAGATCGGCCGACCGGGACAAAGCTTGGAGGAGCACGAGATAGCCGGACAAGGGAGAGAGGACGTGCTGCCAAGGCCGCACAGCAGCGGGACGACGCAAGCGCAAGTCCTCACCGGCGAGAGTCGCCCGGACGATGTCTGGAATGAGGCGATCCTCACCGAAATCGCCGCCACCGATGACGTTGCCCGCGCGGGCAGTGGCAATCCTGGGGGCACGGGGATCGGAGAAGAAAGAGCGCCGATAGGCGGACGTGAGGATCTCGGCGGCCGCCTTGGATGAGGAGTAAGGATCGTGGCCGCCCAGTGGATCGGTCTCGCGGTAGGGCAGCGGGGACTCGCGGTTCTCGTAGCACTTGTCGGAGGTGACGACGAGGCAGGTGCGCACAGAGGGGCAGACGCGGACGGCCTCGAGCAAGTTGAGGGTGCCCATGACATTCGTGTCGTACGTTTCGCGCGGAGTCGCGAAGGAGCGCCGCACGAAGGGTTGGGCAGCCATGTGGATGACAACCTCAGGCTTGGCGTTCACAATGGCGCGGGCGAGGGCAGGGGCGTCGCGAATGTCGCAAGCGACGCTGTCGGCCATCTCTTGCGCCACACGGGCGAGCTCGTACAAGGATGGCGTGGAGGGCGGGTCGCCAAGCGATACCCCGAGGACCTGGGCACCGAAGGATTGCAGCCACAGGGAAAGCCAAGCCCCCTTGAAGCCGGTGTGCCCAGTGATCAAAACGCGCCGGTCCCGCCAGAAGGCGGGGTCGACGGACTGGGCTGCCGACGAGCCCACTTCGGCTTGGTTGTCGCCTCTCACGCCTGAGACAGGGGCTGAGACTATGCTCTCGCGGCGGTTGGGTTGGCGCTGCTCTGACTGGCCTCTGCATAGAGAGGCTCAGGGGCCATGTCCACGCCGTTTGGCCAAGTGATGGTGCCCGCTTCCTGGTCCACTACCACCTGGGCGAAGTAGGCAGGGTCACGCAACGGCTCAAAGACACCGCGCCACTCACGCTCGGTGAAGTCGACCTCGCCGACCGTTCCGTCGTCAAAAGCTAGGCGCAGCCGATGCGCGCCAATGACCTCCACACCCGTGACATCCTGAAGTTGCTCCACAAAGACCATGTTACGACAGCGATTCGATCTGCTCTAGAGGTTCTTCGCGGCGAGTGCGCTCCCAGTTCGCGATCAACTCTTCACGGTGAAGGGTTGTCCACTCGACCACGAGCGCGAGCGCACGCTGTGGCAGTGACCCTGCGATCACTACGCCGGCAAAATCGATCGACGCCACTTGACCGGCATACCGAGCGTGGAAATGCGCCCGCGCGTGCGCACCCTCGTTCCAGTACATCCAGATCGTTATTCCATAGAAAGCGCTGATTCGTGGCACGTCTCAACCAAATGATCGTGAGCCAAAGAGGATCCTCACCGCTCGTGCACCCGCACCACGGGCGAAGCCCCGGTGCCATAGGGAAAATCGGCCTCACGCGAACAGACGGCGCGGAACTGGTAGTCGATCGGTCCGGGAAGACGGAAGCGGTAAGTAGCACGGAAATGCCCGTGGGCACGGGTGGAGAGCACATGGAACTGACGCCAAGGACCGCGCAGAGAGCGAGCCTCGAGGACCAACTGCTTGCCACCACGTGGCAGGGGAGCGCCGGAGAGGACACCGCTGAAAGCGATCGTGGCGCCAACGTGGGAGACGCGTGGGGTGACGCGCAGGGAGAGATGGGCGGGAACTGTGAGCGAGAGCGAAGCGGTGACGTCGGGGACGGGCTGACCCGGATGGGAGGAGTAGGCGAAAGTGAGATGGGTAGACGGCATGGAGGCGGGCAAGCGCACGCGGAATGAGCCATCGGACGCGGTGCGGACGGACGCGAGCGAGCGCGTGTGGGCGCCCTGGAAAGCAGGTGTGGAGAGGACCTGAACGGTGGCCCCAGCAAGCGGCGCGCCGAGTGTCGAAGTGAGCCGCCCGGTAGCAGTCTGAGCGCGACCGTAGGCCCCGGTGAGCGAAGCGTGGGCGGTGGTGGCCCAGCGAACCTGAATGGTGGCGCCAACCGATGTGGTCGAAGAGTTGTCCCCGAGGGACTGCGGGGCGGGGACGGGGAGCTGTTCCTGCGTATCGGTGAGCGAAGGGCCCTGTCCAGAGGAGGAGGGCTGCTGAGGCTGGCTGGGTGTTTCCGGAAGGGAGACCGAGGGATGGTTAAGCACCGTGATCTTGCGATCCAAGGCGACCGTGGAGTTGCCGGCGGCGTTGGTAACTGAGACGACGAGATGGTGAGCCCCGTCGGAGAAGGCGGTCGTGTCGAACTGGAGGTCGGCGTTCAGGGCAGGAGCACACGGCTGGAGGTAGAGAAACGCGGGCAAGCCGTCACTGGTCTGCCCGACGTCCCGGCAGTGGGAAGAGGAATCGAGCACGGTGCGACCCACTTCGGAGCCGTCTAGGGTGAAAACGGCCTGGTAGACACCCGAGCCGGAGTCAGAAGCATGGAAGGCCAAGTCAGCCGTGCCAGAGAGCATGGGAGCAGTGGCAAGTTCGCCGTCGACATTGGTGATTGTGGGCTGGGTGGACTGAGAGAGGACGAGGTCGGCCGCGTAGAGGTAGACGACTGCGGCGTAACCGTTGGGGTCATGTTCGCCCTTTTTGCACAAACCGAGCGTCGCAAAGCATGCGGCATTGACATACAAATGAAAGCCCAAGTGAGCCTGCGGCACTTCAAGCCTGTTCATAACCGTCAGCGGTTCTTCAGGTTCCCCCTTACCGGTTTCGCAGGGTTCTGAGCCACCGTAAACACATTCATCGAATACTTCGTTCTCGTTGGACCCGGCTAGCCAAAACTCATAGGTGCCGCTTTTCGCGAGACCCCCATCGGCATCGCCGGCACGCCAGAGGGTCGCCTTGGACAAGGTCTCTTCTAGCGGGACAGCAAATGTCCAAGTGGCTATGTCAGTCTTTTCGTGTTCGACGCTGTCGTCCAGCGATGCAGTCAGGGCACCATGTTTCGCGCACTTATCTTCGGCAGAGACAAATGCCCCGGTGGCACTCCCACTCCACCCATCCGTGGGCGCAACTTCGCCATTCGGCATCCGGCAGCTGTACACATGGTACTGCCCGACTGGTGCGCTTCCTCCACTCGCGGCTCTAGCCGGACCTACCGTCCCCAAGCACCCCGCGACAAGCGCGATGGCGAATGCAACCGAAGCGAAGGCGGCCGAAACAAAGGGCGAACGACCAAAGAGACCTCTCATCAAAGACATGCCGATTCCTTTCCAATTAGGTCGGGACGGTTCGGATTGCCGTCCTCGACATCCATGTCGTTGGTGAGCCCAAGCTCACCCCCCTGTCAATTGACTGCCGGTCCGTCTCCATCGGATCAGCATGCTAGCCGCCGATAATCTTCCGATGGTCCAAATCGACGGATGTTCGGGCCCGTGGACAGTCGGTTCCACGAGTCGGAAACATCCGGCATACGCCTCCATCTGGCGTCATGTAAAGTTCCCAGTGCTTTCGGGAGAGGCAGGGATAGATGGCAGCTTCAGCAGGCGATCGGGCAATCTCTACTAACCAGTCCCCACTGAAGGGGGCGGTACTTGGCCTGCTCGTGCAGGGACCGAGCTATGGCTATGAGCTGGCGAACCGGTTGGAGCGTCAGTTGGGGCCGAGCTGGTCGATCCTGCGCCCCAGTCTGTACCGAATGCTGCGTGGGTTGCGCAAGGAAGGCCTGGTCGTCTCCCAGTCTCCCGGCGAGACGAACTCGGCGCGAATCGTCTACAGCGCGACCGGCTTGGCCGAGTCAGCCCTGGTCGCATGGATGGACAGTCCCTTCACGCTCGAGCAGGCCCAGTTACAGCTGCAGGCGAGGATGGTCGTCGCACGGCAGGAGGACTTGCCGAGGCTGCTGGTCGCATTGAACAGCCATGAGCGGGCCCTGTTCGCCAAGCGTGCCGAGATCCAGGCTGGTTTGCCGGCGCGGCATTCGTTGCGCGCCGCGATGATGTTCCTGGCGCGCGAAGCGTCGATCCAGCAGATCAATGGTGAGCTGCTGTGGGTCGATCTGTCGCGCCAGACGATTCGTGCCCTGCTCGGGTCTTAGGCTTGGTAGAGGCATGGCGCCGTTGCTCTCGATGTCGCAGGTGACCAAGAGCTACGTCGATGGGCGGCGTGAAATCGTCGTACTGGACGAGCGTATCGCTCGAGATCGACGCTGGCGACTTTGTGGGCATGTGGGGCCCGAAGCGCTCGGGCAAGTCGACGCTGCTGCGTGCGATGGCAGGGATCGAGCAGCCCGACTCAGGCGAGGTCTGGTTCGACGGCCGTGCTCTGCGGGCGATGTCCCCACGCGAGCGGGCACGACAACTTCGTGGCGGCGGGATCGCCCTCGTCAGCTCGGAGTGGCACACGCAGATCGTGCGCCCCGCGATCGAGCTGGTCGCGACCGCCTGTGCCAGCGACGGCACGCCGATGCGAGAGGCGAGGGTCCTGGCCCGCAAGGCACTCGCGCGCGTCGATGCCATCGAGTGCGCCGACGTGCGGACCGATCGCCTCACGCTTGGGGAGCGGATGCGCGTCGCTCTTGCGATGGCGCTCGTGCGCGAGCCGCGCCTGCTGCTCGTCGACGAGCCAGCGGTGCTGCCGAGTCCGCTTGAGAGCAACGAGCTGTACACGCTGTTGCGATCGTTTGGCGACGAGCGGGATCTGGCAGTTGTGATCGCCTCCGAGAACTTGGCGGCGCTCTCGGGCACCCGGCGCACTATGGCTGTGTCCAGCGGCGAAGTGCGCTCGATGGACCAGGACGGCGTGGTCGTGCCGTTTCCCGCTTCGCCTGCTCCTCGCGCGCCACGCGCGGGCGACGCGCTCTCATGAGCGCCTTGGAGCTGCGCGAGGTCGTCAAGCACTATGCCGCCGGCGAAGAGATCGTCAGAGCCGTGGACGGCATTTCGCTGAAGGTCGCACCCGGAGAACTGGTGGCGCTGTACGGCCCAAGCGGATCGGGCAAGACCACGCTCCTGTTGATCGCCGCGGGCCTGCTCGACCCCGACAAGGGCAGCGTCAGCTTCGATGGCAAGGAGATATCGCGGCTATCGGCACGCGATAGCGCGCGCTACCGGCGCGAGGATGTTGGCTTTGTTTTCCAGTCCTTTCACCTGTTGGCGGGAGCAACCACGCTCAACAACGCGGCTCTCAAGTTGATGGCGGGGGGGCCGAATCTGCGCGAAGCACAGCAGACAGTACGCCCCTGGCTTGACCGGGTCGGCTTGGGCCACCGCATGGAGCAGCGCGCGGGACAGCTCTCGATGGGCGAGCGCCAGCGCGTGGCGATAGCCAGGGCACTCGCAGGCAATCCACGTCTGCTGCTCGCCGACGAGCCGACGGGGAACCTGGACAGTCAACGCACGCGGGAAATCCTCGAGCTGCTGCGCGGCCTATGCCACGAGCGAGGAATCCCCGGGTTGCTGGTCACCCACGACCTACAGGCCCAGCGCTTCGTCGACCGGGTGCTCACGTTGCGCGATGGCCATCTCAGCGACGGACTCGACACGGAGCTGGAAAAGGCACTGGCATGAAGCGCAGAATGCCGACGATCCTCGGATTGAGCATCGGCCTGCCCTTCACCCTGTATGCATGGCGTCTGCGAACACGGGCAGCACAGGAGCTATTGGCGATGGCCGGGATCGCGGTCGGCGTGGCACTCGTATTCGGCGTGCTCGTAGCCAACTCCAGCATCGGGGGTTCCGCCAGCGGCCTCGTCCACCAGCTGATCGGCTCCGCCCAGCTTCAGCTCGTGGCGCGCTCGCAAGAGGGCATCGACCAAGGAGTAACCCGGCAAGTCGAAGCGCTGCCTGGAGTGCAGACCGCGTCCCCTCTGTTGCGAGAGGACGTCGTGATCGCCGGCCCGCGGGGGAGCGAGCCGATCCAGCTGATTGGCGCAACAGCCCGTCAACTCTCGTTGAACTCACGGGCTACACGTGACCTTGGCTCCGGTGCGACAGGTCTAGTCTCAGTCGGGATCGGCTTGCCTTCAAGTGTGGCAGACGCGATCGGTGCACGCCCAAATCACACCGTAATCCTACGTTCCAACGGGAAGCGTCAAACGGTAGCAATCAGCGCTGTGCTCGGTAGCCAGACGATCGGAGCCGTCGCCGATAGTCCGATCGCGATAACACTGCTGGGCAACGCCCAACGATTGACAGGTGAGACGCGTCGCGTCACAAATGTGTTGATCGAGACGAGACCTGGAGCACAAGCGAAGGTAGCCGGCGAGCTTCGGCGTGCGACGGCTGGACGAGTGAACGTGACCTCAGCCGACAACGAGCTTCGCTTGCTCGATGTCGCGGCCAAACCAAACCAACAGTCGACAACGCTTTTCGCTGCTATTGCGGGAATGGTGGGCTTTCTACTTGCCCTCAATGCAATGCTCCTCACCATGCCGGAACGTCGCCGCATGGTCGCCGAGCTACGGACATACGGCTACGATCCAGCCCAGATCGTCTTCCTGCTGATGGCGCAAGCACTGATGTTGGGCGTCGCCGGTTCGATCGCGGGGATCGCCCTCGGCGCGTGGCTCTCTCACACGCTCTTTGGCGGTGTGCCGAGCTATCTGTCCGCGGCATTCGCAATCGGCGACTCGCAGGTCATCACAGCCTCTACCGTTCTCATCGCCGCAGGCGGCGGCATACTCGCGGCACTCTTGGCCTCGGTCCGTCCCCTTCTCGACCTTCGCTCCAAGGGCCCTCTAGATATGGTCATGCACCAGTCTGGCGAGTCTGGACAGACCATCCCCCGGTACACGGCAAACACGCTAGCTGTCATCGGCCTCGTGCTAGTCGTGATCGTAAGCGTGGTAGCTCTGACGATACCCCGGCTGACCATCATCGGAGGAGCGCTGCTAGCAATCGCTGCGGTATGCCTACTACCCTTCACCTATATGGTCGTTATCGCCGTGCTGAGGCCTTTGAGTGAACGCTCCAAAGGGGGCGCATCGGTCGCTGTCCTCGAGCTCGAGGCGACCGCCACCAGATCCGTGGCGGTTGCGGCGATAGCAGCCCTCGCGGTATATGGGAGCCTCGCCATCGGTGGAGCTAGGACGGATTTGATACATGGCATCGAAGTCGCCGTCACTCAATACGAGGGCACAGCGAGCATTTGGGTCACGACCGGGGACAATGTATTTAACACGGACAGCTTTCACCCAGGGAATATACAAGCGACCATCGACCACACACCGGGTGTCGCATCCGTTCGCGCCGATCAGGGGGCGCTACTAGACGTTGGCGATCGTCGCCTGATGATTCGAGTCCACAGCCCCGACACGCCGGCGGTCATCCAGTCGAGTCAGTTGATCGAAGGTAATTTCAAGCAGGCAACCAAGCGAATGCGTCAGGGTGGCTGGGCGACCGTCTCTCAGGGATTTGCTGCCGAAAGAGATCTGCACGCCGGAGATCACTTTACGCTGCCGACTCCATCGGGGACACTCAAGCTTGGGATTGCCGCCATTACTACGAATCTCGGATGGCCGGTCGGCGCTATCGGGCTTACTACGGCGGACTATCTACGAGGCTGGCATACGACCAATCCCAGCGCATTTGAAGTCACGCTAAAGCCTGGTGTAAGCCTGAGAAAGGGTGAGCACGCGGTTCAGTCCGCCCTGGGTCCGAGCTCGGCCCTGCGTGTCCAAACCTTCCGCCAGCGGGAAGCTCAGACCGACAACAGCGCCCGCCAAGGCCTGAGCAGCCTTGGTGCCATTTCAACGCTGCTCCTTGTCACCGGTGCGCTTGCCATCGCCGCGTCGCTCAGTGCCGCGATCTGGCAGCGGCGCGCCCGGCTGTCGGCGATGAAGACCTGGGGATACGATCCCCTTCGACTGTGGTGGTCCATCCTTCTCGAGAGCGCAATCTTGCTTGTCATTGGCTGTGCCGAGGGCGCGATTCTTGGCCTATATGGGCATGCTCTCGCCGACCGCTGGCTGAGATCGACCACCGACTTTCCTGCGCCTTTTTCGTTCGGCGGCTCACAAGTGTTTTTCACATTGGCGCTCATCTTGGGAATCGCGATAGCTGTGGTGGCTGTTCCGGGATTCTCGGCCGCACGGGTGCCGCCCGGCGTTAGTCTCCAGGAGTAATAGCTGCGATGGTTTGCGGGGGGACGGTAAAGCGTGGCGGCTCAAGGTTGCAGACGGATCATGCGAGCCGCGGCGTTTGCTCGCGCAGCTCATAGCTATTGGTTGAGTGTCTTTCCACAAGTGCGCGCGGAACTGGTCGCCTGGCGCCGCCGCGCCGAGCGGATACCAGACAGTGTGCTACGAGAGGCGGCGCTCGACGCACTCATCACCAAGATCACAGACTTGGAGGGTGCTGTCGCCTTCGCCGTATTTGCTCCACCGTCAATGCGAGGAAGGGTGGTGCGAGCGATTACTGCATTTGAGATCGCATTTGACTATATGGACAGCATCGTCGAGTTGCCAAACCAGGACCCGATCGCAAGCGGCCACAATCTCAACCAAGCTCTGCTCGTGGCGCTCTCGCCTGGTGCGGAGCATCTCGACTACTACCAGCATTACCCTCGGCGTGAGGATGCCGGTTATCTGGAAGGACTCGTTCGTACTTGCCAGGTCGCGGTTGACTCGCTGCCTTCATTTGCCGCCGTAACTGAGCCCGTGCATCATGCGCTCTCTCGAATAGTGACCTACCAGAGCCTGAACCACGGGGACGCGAGAGGCTCACACGAAGCCTTTGAGGAGTGGGCTCACTCGCAGGCTGTTGGTGGAGTCGACCTGCACTGGTGGGAGCTGGGTGCCGCCGCCGGATCACAGTTGTCGGTTCTTGCCCTGATCGCCGCGGCAGGAGACCCGAAAATGTGTCACGAACGAGCCACAGCATTGGAGCACGCCTACTTTCCTTGGATCGGTGCCCTAAGCACACTGCTTGACGGGGTGATCGATCAGCACCAAGACAGCCTTGAGTGCCAGAGAAGCCTGATCGATAACTACACCTCACCAGAGGAGACCGCTGAACGCCTGAGGATGTTTGCGACAGAGGCCCTAGAGGCGGTCCACCCCCTCTCCAATGCGTCTGACCACACGATGATCCTCGCGGCGATGGCTGCGTCCTTTCACTCAACGCCGCAGGCATTAGCACCAGAGGTCAGCCTAGCGACACGGGCTGTCCTGGACACAATGGGCGGCTGGACTACTCCCTCACTTCTTTTTTTTAGGATACGCCGGGCTTTGGCTCGCAAACCGCGAGCATATATGCCATAAGGTACTCCACCATGTCCGAAACTAGTGAGTAAACAGGTAACCCGGATACTAGTTTCACGACCTCTAGTGGTAGCTGCCTGGGTACAACAAGATGCAGGTCCATGCATTCTGGTTATCCAGACAGACGGATGTATCTGTCTTCCCGGGGTAATGATGCCCCGAGGCGCTTTGCTCTGATCGAGCAAAGGACGAGGCGAAGGCATGCCTGAAAAGTCGGCCTGGCGCAGCAAGCTCGAGGGCAAACCGCAATTCTCGCGATCGCTCGAATACGGAGTGCAGCTGCTCGCTTGCTTCTCGGCTGCACAACCGGCCTGGCAGGTGAGCGAGTTGGCGGACGAGGTCGGACTGGGTCGCTCGACGGCCCACCGCTACGCCAAGACACTGGTCGCACTGGGCTACCTAGAGCAAGACATGCAACGCCGGTACCGACTCGCCCGGTTGGCGGGAGGACCTGGGATGGCAGTGATCGGGACGCTTCGCCTGGAGGCCCCCGCCGCCCGCACGATCCTTGAAGACCTGCGCGAGCGAACAGGTCACACCGTGAGCATGGGCGCGCTCGACGGTACCCATGCGATCTACCTCCAGCGCCTCTACGCACACGGTCCGAGCCAGTTCGAGGCTGACCTACAGCTGGGCGTGGGTGCACGCGTACCCACCCACTGCACCGCTATCGGCAAGGCCCTACTCGCGAGCCTGGGGGAACCGGAACAACGAGCAGCCATAGCATCGCTCACGCTTGAGCGAGAAGGCCCAAACACGATCACGACCAAGCGCGCCTTGGCCGAGGAGTTGGCGCATTTCCGCGCCGAAGGCATCGCCATTTGCGACGAAGAGCAGGCACTTGGCGTCCGTTCGATAGCGGCGGCGATACCTCACCCAAGCCGCTCTAGGCCGCTTGCGATAAGTGTCACAGTGCCAGCGCGGCTCTACACGGTCGAAGCGATGGTCGCGGCCCTCAGCTCACACGTGGCGGCAGCAGCCGAGCGCATATAGAGAGAGCCGAGTCAGCCGATCGGCCCACCCGTCGAAGTGATCGACTGCGAAGATATCGAGATCGTCCTCCAGACGGGCAAGGATAGCCGCGGCAAAGATGCCCTTCATGCCGCCGAGCAGAACCTGCCGACAGGCTGTTACTTGGCGTAGAGCGAGTGCAGGCTCGGCGCCGGCCCCCGCTTCTGCCCTGGACATAATCTCGCGTTATTCGAGGCAAAGACAGCCATGGCGATGCTCGCCCGTAACTTCGAGGTAGAGCTCGATCAAACCAAGGAGCCTGTCAAAGAGCTGTTGAGCTTCACCATGGTCCCCAAGGGCCTACGCGTGCGGCTACACGAGCGATCTTCACAGAAGTCGATCCCGTCGAGGCAAATGGGCTCTTCCCGTGCCACGAACGCGAGCTGTGGCTAGCTGCCCGCCTCGGCTTCCGCAGTGCGTCCCGCCGCCCCGCGCTTTTCGACTACGACATACCCGGGGTGAACTTCGACCGTCGACTCGATGTCCGGCTCCTCATGCCCTGGGAGTACGATGAACTGGCGCGGATGGGACCGCACGCGGGCGTATTCCGCGATCGTGAGGTTCAATATCCCGCCGCAGTCCACGCGAACACACTCGCATATGAAGGTATCCGCCGACTCGCCGTTACGTGGACGCTGATACTCGATCCGGTCGTTTATGCGACGTGCCAGGGCCTCGTTCTGCGCCAAACGCCGCTTGCGCTGATCATCCACTCCGTGATCATTCCACTCAGGCGGGGTACGGCGCTACCACGTTGCCGCTCTGCGCGCATGGGCTCACCGGCCCTCGCGGCCAGACCGTTCGTTGATCGCCAGCGTCTCGTCTTGACCGCTATCGCTCGCGTCCGGGTCGATCGCACAGCGTCACTACGACGCTAGAGGCGCCGTTCTTCATAAGGTCCATCGACTGTTCGGCGTCGAGCGGTGGCCATGTAGATCAGCGACAGCACGACGCCGACGATGCCGGCGATGATGAGGATCAGGCCGATCACCGGACGTGACACGCCAGACACGTGAAACGTCACGCCGTAGCGGATGATCGCGCCAACAGCGATGAGGAAGATCGATGTGCCTATAGGCATAGCTAAAGCCTCCCGCCTCTGCGATAGCCGAACCCGCCGCCCGTGAAGAAGATCAAGAGGGCGACAAGCAGCAGTAGCCACAGCAACGGGCTAACACCGATTCCGCCCGCGACAGCAGCGATTACCAGGACGATCAAAAGCAACTCTACGAGGCCCATGGGACCCTCCTTTCGTTCAATGGTCCGCGATTGGTCTATTGCTCGAACGGTACTCAGCTAAACCTTGGAGGAGCAGAGAACGTTCTTTCTAGCATAAAGAGAGCGCTCTTTCTAGTGATAGCCTTCTTAAGCATGCTTGAAACCCATCGCCAAGCGAACGAGACGGCGGTCAGCGCTCGCGAGCGGATTCTGGATGCCTCCTACGAGCTGTTCTCGCAGCGCGGAATCCGCGCAGTGGGCGTCAACGAGGTGATCGAGCGCGCTGGTGTCGCGACCGCGACGCTCTACCGTCACTTCCCCTCCAAGGACGAGCTCGTGCTCGCGTTCCTGGAGCTCCGCGAGCAGCGCTGGACTAAGGACTTCATCGAAGCCGGTGCCATCAGCCGCGGCTCCGACCCCGAGCAGCGACTGCTCGCCATCTTCGACGTCTTCGACGAATGGTTCCACCGCGAAGACTACGAGGCGTGCTCGTTCATCAACGTAATGCTCAAGATGGGTCCCCTACACTCCGCGGGTCGTGCCAGCGTTGTGCACCTCGAGCAGATCCGCTCGATCGTGAGACGCCTCGCCGAAGAAGCCAGCCTACGCGACACCGAGTCACTCGCACGCTCCTTCCACATCCTCATGCAGGGCTCGATCATCGCCGCAACCGAGGGCGACACCCAAGCCGCACAACGAGGCAAGTCGATGGCACGCTCGCTCATCGAGCAACACCGCTAAGGACAACAACCAGGCCGCCGCTCAAATCGCCGAGCGTGTGTGCCAGAGGTCGCTACCACGCCAACCGCCTCACGCCCCCGGCGAAGTGCTCAGCTCGCCGGCCTGCGGTTACACATCCGCTCGCTGCACCCCAGGCGCGAACACACCGTGCTCGTGACAAAACGTACGCCGGCGCTAAAGGCCGCCGGCTGACTTATCGCGCCCTCACCGCCCGGCAGATCTCCGGAACGTTCGATTCATCGGTGAACACGGGCGCCATCACGCTGCCTGGGGCCGACGAGTGGGGATAGCCGAGCAGGTGACCCATCTCGTGGATGACCGTTAGGCAGAACATGTTCCAGTCACTGTTGATGGCCGCCCATGTTGGCCAATGCCAGTGGGCAAGTGAGATCGTGCACTGCGTGTAGGTGCTCGCCGGTGCTTGCAGGTCGTTCGGCCCGAGCGACGAGTTGAACGTCGCCCAACCATCGGTCGTGGGGTCGAGGCCGGGGACGAGCGCCCTGTCGGCGAGGACAGTGACCTGGCCGCCGCAGGGCACCGCGCGCCAGTAACGCTCCGCGACCGCTGCGGCAAGCGTAACCGGGTCGCGGCTGCCTGACTTGCCAAGCGCTACCCGTCGGGCCGAGGCCCCCTGGTGCGCCGTGCTCGAGGCGTGAGGATGGAGAGGACGGCGGGCGTGAGCGCCGGCTGATGCGGCGAGCAGAAGCGCTGTTGCAAGCACGCCGGCAGCGAGAACACGAGCCATGCCATATACGCTGAGGCCAGAAGCCGCCTGGCTCATCCCCTCCGCGGGGGGATCTTGGGGGGACCGACAGGGGGAAGTAGGGGTGAGACAAGGTTCACCCCTACGCTCTTCCTGCCGATGAGAGCGTAGGCGCTCGCGGGCGCCTCACCGCCGATGTCGCCACAGGCCCCCATCACCATCGTCCTTGCCCAGTTCGACGACCTCCTCACCAGAGGGCTACGAGAGCTGATCGAGAGCGATACGAGCCTTGCGATTGTGGCCGCCGGCGTGGAGCACAGCCGAATCCCCGTAGTCCTCCGTGCCCATCAGCCGGGTGTGGCGATCCTCGACGCCGACGCCCTGGCCAAGCCGGCCGACGTCCGGGAGCTCAGCCGCCGCCATCCGTCCACCCGGCTGGTTCTGCTCGCGAACGGCCCTTCGATGGTGGAATGCGCCCAGATGCTCGCGTTCGGAGCAAGCGCCGTTCTCGGCCGGGACACGCAGTCGCGCGACGTGCTCAACGCGATCCACCTCGCCTCACGGGGGCTTCAGGTGATTCCGCGGGCCGCGCCCAACCCGGGCGGCGGTCAGGTCACGGCTGGGCAGTTGCTTACCCAGCGCGAGGCCGAAGTACTTCCCCTGCTTCAACTGGGACGCTCAAACGCTCAAATAGCCGCCACCTTGCAGATCGGAACCGAGACGGTTCGTACCCATGCGCGCAACATCTACCGCAAGCTCGGAGTCTCTTCCCGCCGCGAGCTCGCCGCGCCCCCCGCGCCCGACCCAAAGCAGCCGCCTGGCCCAGCTATGAGCTCGTCATGGCGCAGGGTCACACCGCGCCTGGCGCGCCCACGGCGCGGAGGCGGCTCACAGCACAATTGACCGGCGCCCGGTTCGTCCTGTGGCCCCCTGCCTCGGCGGTCAAATGGCCTATTCGTCCATTCGAAGGTATGAAGAGTCGGGATCTGGCCTTTCGTTCGTATCAGCTCAATGAGCGTCAATGCCACGGGCAGGAACGTTTCGGGATGACCCCCTTAGAGGTCATCGACGTGCCTTACGAGAAAGCGGATTCTTCATGCGGTCACATCTGACAACACTCCTCACGGTTGGGTTTCTCAGCGTCACCACCAGCGGCGCGCTGGCGCTGAGTGGCGCTGACATTGGCCTGAGCGGCCATCCTCACAGCGCCAGCTTCGCCCAGTACCGGCCTTCAGAAACGCCACCCGTATCGACTCCCCCGGCGTCAGGGCCACCGGCGAGCACTCCCCCGGTGCCAACTCCCCCTGTGCCGCTTCCCCCAGCTTCACAATTCCGTCCTACGCCGGCGAAAGCAGCGCTCTCAACGCACGGCGCCGCCACAATAAGCTGCGCCGCGGCTTGCCATATCGTGCTGCGCGCACGGCGCGGGTCTCATCGTGTACACGTGACGTTCAAGCTCGGCGCCAAAGGCACCACAACAGTTCACCTGTCCAAGCGCGCGCTGCACCAGCTTGGCCATGGGCGGGTGGTATTGAGCATCGAAGTTGATGGCAAAGTGGTTGCGACGCGCACGGTGAAGTTGACGTAGCGGCCCACATCGGCCTGGCACGCGCCAGGCCGTAGCCGCTCTGGTCAACGTTGGGTCGGACTAATAACCCAAGCAGCTCCTCGAGGCTGGCAGCACCGGGTTAGCGGATCGGCGAGTTTGGCAAGGAGACCGGCAAAGCATCGCTACCCGAAGCGAATCGGCAACTCCGCCAACCCATAAATCCCGAGAATACTCTCGAACACCGGCTCCCCGTCGAGCTCCAGGCGCGTCATCTTGCGCGCGAGGAACGCCAGGCCCTCCTCCAGCTCCAGGCGCGCCAAGTTGGCCCCCAGGCAGTAGTGCACACCGGCGCCGAATGTGAGCGCGCGTGCCTTCGGGCGCTCCACCGTGATGTCAAATCGCTCAGCGTCGTCCACGCCGGCCTCCCCGTCGGGCAGATCCCTGTTACCGGTGAAAGCGCACACCATCACGATCGTGTCCTTCGGAAAAGTCACATCCCGGTAGGTCAAATCCTCAGTGGTGATCCTTGCCGTGAACGGCGTGATCGGCTCATAGCGCAACGCCTCCTCCACCGCCCTGCCCGCAAGTGAAGGATCGGCCACGAGTGCCGCCCACTGCGCGGGGTGTTCGGCCAGCAGGCGAACTGCGTGGGCGAGCTGGCTCTGGGTGGTGTCCACCCCGCCGATGAGCACATTGAGCACGAGGTTCACGCACTCCTCCTCGCTCAGCTTCTCGGGTGGGTGGGCCGGATCGGCGGCGGCCAACAAGGTCGAGATCAAATCGTCGCCCGGGTCATCGTGCCGCGCCGCGAGCAAGGCACGCGCATACTCGTAGAACTCCTCGACCGCCTGCTCGATGCCGGCGCGCTCGTTCATCATCGAGGCTGCATCGAACTGCCTCTGGATCCAGTTCGACCAGTGGTGCAACCTTGGTGCATCGGTCAGGGGGGCGCCCATGACTGTGGCAATCGTCTGCGAGGGATAGGGCTTTGCGAACGCACCCACAAACTCACAACGGCCGGCGCTCGCCACCGGCGCGTACAGCTCGTCGAGGAACTTCCTCATTGCCGGGCGCCAACGCTCGACCGCCCTCGGCGTGAGCGCAGGGTTTACAAGGCTGCGAAGGCGTGTGTGATCGGCCCCGTTGACGTGAAGGATGTTGCGCTTCATCTCCTCCCACAAGGGCCCTTCTTTTACATCGAACAGCTCGGCGATCTTCATACCCGGGAAGATCGCCGAGCGTGTCCGTAGGAAGAACTCGCCCGCCTCGCGGTCGAGCACCACATACCCGTACGGCCCTGCCGCCAGCCACCCCTCGGCTGCCAGCTCCCTCATGGCCGTGTGAAAACGCTCCCCCTTCAAGTCGGGGTCTGTGTAGTCGAAGCTCTCCAGCTCCAAGTCCCCGACGAGCGTCATATCCGGGTTGGTGGGGGTAGTCGTGAGAGTGGGACCTACTTCTTGGGATGTACCGTCTGCTTGAGGCTTGCTCCGGGAGTGAACTTCGGGGCCTTGGACGCCTTGATCTTTACCTTCTCGCCCGTACGCGGGTTGACGCCCTGGCGGGCTGCGCGCTTGACCACGGAGAACTTGCCGAAGCCAGTGATTACGACCTCGTCGCCTTTCTTCAAGGTCTTGCCGACCGTGCTCAAGAACGACTCGAGCGCACGTCCCGCATCTGCCTTGGAGAGATCGCTGTCGGCGGCGATCGCCTCGACAAGCTGACTCTTGTTCATGGAGTTCTTCCTTTCGGTAGCTGTGACTGGCGTGCGCAGACTAGCGTGCCTGCAACACATCTGGCTTGAGCATGCGGCGTAGCTGCTCGCACATCAACCCCACGCCACGCTCTGGAGCTACCGCTGCGCACCCGATCGCGGCGCGCGCCTTCTCGTCGGAGAGAGCCGTATTGGAGGGCAGCTTGAGGAGCGGATCCTCCCCGCACGCCTGCAAATAAGCGCGCGTAGTGCCTCCCGGGACGAGCTCGTGAGAGCACCTGAACCCATCCGCGAGCAGCTCCAACCAGTCATGGCGCCCGAGCGACGTCGGGCCCCCCATGTTGTAAACGCCTTCACATCCTTGAGCCACCAGCTCACACACTCGCTGTGCGTAATCCCATGCATAGGTCGGCGTTCGCCACACCCCGTCAGGCGCCGGAACCGCACCGCGGGCGCGCAAGCGCTTGACCAAGCGCAAAGCCAGGCCCGAGTGCTCCCACACATGTCGCACCCGCGCGTGTGAGCCCGCTGGCAGCGACATGCCGGCGCGCCATGTTTCCGCGTCCTCCAGCCGAGCGTCGATATCCATCCTTGTGCCCAGCGGGCGCGAGACGTTGACGCCGTACACCTCTCCCGGGCGCGTGATCAGCCAAGGCACGCTCGAGCGCATCGTCGCCTCCTCACACGCCAGCTTGGAGCGCCCATATGCGTTCACCGGGTCGGGCAAGTCCCTCTCGTTGAAGCGCGTGCCCGCGGGGCGGTAGCCGCTGTGCACCCAGTCGCATGACACCAGCACGTACCGCGCGCGCACCGCCCTTGCCGCCGCCAGGGTGTGTTCAGCGCCGACGTAGTCGACCTGGGCGAGAAAAGGCTCGCGCTCGAAGCGGGTGAGCGCCACCCCACCGGCAGCGTGCACGATCACATCCGGCTCGAGCTCCATAGCCGCTCGCATGCATGCTTTGCGGTCTGCCATGTCGAACCCGACGGACTTCACCCCGTCCAGCTCAACCGCCTCCTCGCGGTAACAGCCGAGCACGTCCCAGCTCTGCTGCGCCGCCACAGCCGCCACGTTGGACCCGATCAGGCCCCCGACTCCTGTCACCAACACCCGCATTTGGTACACACCGTCTCTTTGCTGTCAAGAGACCGTAGCACCTTCGCTGCCGCTCGAACGCTCGATCCCTTTCCCGCTTGCGCGGGAAAAGGCATAGGGAGGCCGGTAGGCGCGAGCTCTCGATCCCTTCGCTTGCGTGGGAAGGGCACGGAGAGAGCGGTCAGGGTACGAACTGATT
The DNA here is from genome assembly GCA_963731565.1 of uncultured Solirubrobacterales bacterium. Classification (GTDB taxonomy): domain Bacteria; phylum Actinomycetota; class Thermoleophilia; order Solirubrobacterales; family Solirubrobacteraceae; genus Palsa-744. The sequence continues at coordinate 975,449 of CAVSWG010000001.1, read as the reverse complement.
TGTGCCGTAGCGTGCGGGAGCGATCGGCGCGTGGATCAGACCTGCACCCACCATCCAAGCGGACATCGCTTCGACGTTGGCGCCCTGGAGAGTCCCGAAAGGCACGCCGCTCGAGCCCTTGAACAGCGGCAGGTATACGCCGAGCGAGGCCGATGTCAACTTGTGGGGCAAGGCCGGGTTGGCCGCCTCCAAGTCGGTGAGGCTGCGTGCAGGGTCGGCCAATGTGTCCTCATAGCCGTGCACGGTGGCCGCCACGAAACCCTTGACCAGCCCAGGATCGGAGGCGATCAGCTTGCGCGTGGTGAACGCCACCAACCCAGGATAGGCCGGGCCACCATTGCGGTCGAGGGCGAATGCCGTAATCGGGTGCCCGCTCGCCGAGAGCGCCACGCCATCGTCGGGGATGAAGCCCGTGAACGCCGCGATCTTGCCAGCCAGGAGTGCCTGCCCGCCGTTGAAGCCCACCGTGGCCACCTTCACTTGCTTTGGGCTCACTCCCGCGTGGCGCAGCTCGGTGTCGAGCACTGCCTCATCCGAGGGCACGCCCGTGATGCCGACCGTCTTGCCGGCCAGGTCCGCGGGCGAATGCAAGTGCTCGGAGGCGAGCCCGATCAAGCCACCGAGTGGGCGCTGGACAAGCGCCATCACCGCTTGGGCATCCCCACCGTTGTCGATCAAGCCGGCCACGTCACTGCCATCGGCCAGCCCGAACTGGGCCTTGCCCGCGTCGATCAGCTTCAAGGTTTCCTGCGTGGAGGTGGGCTGGATCACCCGCAGATCGATGTGCTCGTGCGCGTAGTAGCCCGCCGCGAGCGCCCTATAGACACCCGCGTGCACTGCATTGGGTGTGAAGTCGAGGATCAAGGTCGCTTTGGTCGGCCGGACCGGATGACTCGTGCCGCACGCAGAGATCGCAAGGATGGCCGCCAAGGCCAACGCTCCGCAGAGCGTGACTCGCGCGCGCGCGCGAGCGCAGGTCCACGCTTTGCTTGTTAATAGGCCGCGCGCGCGCGTAGGGGGCCCAAAAAACAAAGCACTCCACACCGAGGAGCGCCGCAGGGGCCTCCCCGGGAGGCGGTATCTTCCATTCACGTGACCGGATCCTCTCAGACGCATGTCGCAGGGCTACAGGCCAGGACGCTATCGGGTGAGCCGATCCGCGAGCTCTACACCCCTGCCGACCTGCCCGAGGGCATCGGCGACCCCGAGCGTGACCCGATCGGCAAGCCCGGCTCCTATCCCTTCACGCGCGGCCCTTATGAGTCGATGTACAGGGGCCGCCTGTGGACGATGAGGCAATTTGCGGGCTTCGGCACCAGCGAGGAGACCAACGAGCGCTTTCACTATCTGCTCGAGCACGGTCAGACAGGGCTATCGACCGCGTTTGACATGCCCAGCCTGATGGGCCATGACTCCGACAGCGAGCGCTCCTTGGGCGAGGTGGGCCGTGAGGGCGTAGCGATCGATACGACCGAGGACATGCGCACCCTGTTCGCTGGCATCGACCTGGGCGAGGTGTCGGTCTCGATGACGATCAATGCCCCCGCCGCGATCATGCTCGCCTACTTCGTGGTGGCCGCCGAGCAGGACGGCGACGGAGCAGGCGGAGCAGTTGCGCCCGAGCTCTTGTCGGGGACGATCCAAGCAGACATCCTCAAGGAGTACATCGCCCAGAAGGAGTGGTGCTTCCCGATCGACCCGGCCATGCGGTTGTGCGGGGACATGATCGAGTGGTGCACCAAGCACATGCCCCGCTGGCACCCGATCTCGATCTCTGGCTACCACATCCGCGAGGCCGGCTCCACGGCCCAGCAAGAGCTCGCCTTCACGCTCAAGGATGGCCTCACCTATGTAGAGCAGGCCATCGAGCGGGGCCTCGACGTCGACGACTTCGCACCCAGACTGTCCTTCTTCTTTAACGCCCAGATCGACTTCTTCGAGGAGATCGCCAAGTATAGAGCCGCCCGGCGCATCTGGGCCCGCGAGCTGCGCCACACTTTTGGCGCTGTCAACGAGCGTTCCTGGCTGATGCGCTTTCACGCCCAGACCGCCGGCGTCTCCCTAACGGCTCAGCAGCCGCTCAACAACATCATCCGCACCACCGTGGAGGCGCTCGCAGGCGTGCTTGGGGGCACCCAGTCGCTGCACACCAACTCATATGACGAGGCCTTGGCCTTGCCGACTGAGGAGGCCGTGCGCATCGCTCTGCGCACCCAACAGGTGATCGCTCATGAGAGTGGTGTCGCCAACACGGCCGACCCCTTGGGCGGCTCCTACTTCGTGGAGGCCTTGACCGACGAGATGGAGCGCAGTTGCTACGAGTACTTCGCCAAGATCGACGAGCTCGGTGGGATGGTAGAGGCCGTCAAGCGCAACTACCCCCAGCGCGAGATCGCCGATGCGGCCTTCACCCTGCAACAGGAGATCGACGCCGGAGAGCGAGTCGTGGTGGGCGTGAACCGCTTCACCGAGGGCGACGAAGGCGAGCCTGAGATCCTGCGCATCGACCCAGCGCTCGAACGCAAGCAACTCGAGCGCCTGCAGTCCGCACGCGCGCGCCGCGGCGGTGCTGAGGTGGAGCGCAGCCTGTCTGAGTTGCGCGCCGCTGCAGCGGGCGAAGGCAACCTGATGGACCCTTTGATCGAGTGCGCCCGCGCGTGCGCCTCCGAGGGGGAGATCGTGGAGTCCCTGCAGCAGGTGTTCGGGCGCTACACCGAGTCTCCCGTCTTCTGAGCCCCGATCCAAAGAGCAGCCCGCTAGAGGCTAAGAATGATCTTCTGAAGGTGCCGGCAGGCCGGCCGGCGAAACCGGCTGGTGGAGCCCGCCCCTCGCGCGGTCTTCGCGACTTCTTACGCTCGTTCCTCGCAACTTCTTAGGTTTGCTAGGGGTTTGCCGCGTTAGGGTTTGATTAGTCAGGGAAGCAGGGAGCCTGCCAACCAAAGCAGGCAAGTTCGAGAGCATGCCAAGAGACCCACTCGCCAAAAACGCCATCTCCAAGCACCTGTTGCCCAGGACGCTCGTGCTGCTTGCCGTGACGATCCTCGCTGGATCGGTCGCAGCGCTCGCCTTCGGAGCCAAGCGAATCGCATCTGAGAACGCCGCCTATAAAGGCCCCGCGGCCCCCCTGTGCGTGCCCTCCCATCTGGGGGTCTCTGCCCTGCTGCCCGGCACAAAGCTGTCCGTCTCGCCGCTCCCGGACTCACTCGACGCTTCCAACGACACGCAGATCAGCCTGCTCGGATACCCCGCGAATGAGCTGTCGTCCATATCGGTGAGCGGATCTCGCAGCGGAGGGCACTCCGGGCGTCTGGAGCCCTATTCACAAGGCGACGGCGCCAGCTGGGTGCCATCGAAATCCTTCGACTCCGGTGAGACCGTTGCGGTGCACGGCAAGCTGGTGCTTGCCGGCAAGAGCTACCCGTTCGCCTTTCACTTCACGACCGCCGTTGCCGATCCGCTCGGGCATCCGGCCTCCTCCCCCAAACCGGCGGCCAGCAAGCCCACCGAATTGGACGCGTTCCATACACGCCCTGACCTGCGCGCACCGGTCGTGACGGTCGACTCGTCCTCTCCCTCGCAGACCCCCGGTGACCTGTTCCTCGCGCCCTATTCCGGACCGGGCGGAGACGGGCCGATGATCGTCGACTCCGCGGGCAACCTGGTCTGGTTCGACTCGTTGCCGCCCGGCACTGAGGCCACCAACCTGCAGGTACAGCAGTACGAAGGCAAACCAGTGCTCACCTGGTGGCAGGGCTACATCCCGCCGCAAGGCTTTGGCCAAGGTGAAGAGGTGATCGCCAACAGCGCCTACCAGCAGATCATGAAATTCCGCGCCGGCAACGGCCTGCCGGCTGATCTACACGAATTCGACATCACCCCTCAGGGCACGGGACTGTTGACCGTGTTCAACCCGATCCGCTGCAACCTCTCGAGCGTGGGAGGCCCCAGCAATGCGGCCGTCACCGACAGCCTCATGCAGGAAATCGACCTGAAGACGCACCTCGTCAGGCGCGAGTGGCATCCGCTCGACCATGTGGCGCTCTCGCAGTCCTATGCCAGCCCCACAGGCTCCTCGACCGAATGGCCGTTTGACTACTTCCACCTCAACTCGATCGTGATGCGCCATGACGGATCGATCTTGATCTCCTCGCGCAACACCTCTGCCCTGTACGAGCTCAGTCCGAGCACGGGGCAGATCATCACCCAGATCGGCGGAAAGCACAGCACGGAGAAGCTTGGCGCGGGCGCCGCCACCGCCTACCAGCACGACGCCGAGGAACTGCCTAACGGCAACTTCACCGTGTTCGACAACGGCGGGGTGCCGAAGGTTCATTCTCAGTCACGTGGACTGGTGCTATCGGTCAATCCCACCACGAAGACCGACACCGTCGTGGATCAGTACGTGCACTCGGGGCCACTGCTGTCAGGCAGCCAAGGCAACGTGCAACCGCTGGAAGACGGCAACATGTTCATCGGCTGGGGGTCGGAACCGTACTTCTCGGAATACACCCCCACTGGGGCACTCGTGTTCGACGCTCATCTGCCTCGCAAGACGGAGTCCTACCGGACGTACCGCTTCCCTTGGAACGCCATGCCGACGAACCCTCCCGCGATCGCGGTCGCGCCGAGGGCGGCCTCCGCCCTCACGACGACCGTGTATGCGAGCTGGAACGGGGCCACTGAAGTCGCTAGCTGGGAGGTGCTTGCGGGCAGCTCGGCGACTCAGCTCACGCCTGCGGCAAGCACCCCGAAGTCAGGCTTTGAGACATCGATCTCCGTGCCGGGCAAGCCGGCTTATGTGGAGGTCCAAGCGCTTGGTAGCGCCGGCAACGTGCTCAGCACCTCGCGTGCGATCAAGGGCTAGTCAGACCAAAGCCCGCCAGTTTCGGAGTCTCGCGTTCGCAGGTCGGCGGCGCCCAGCTGACGACGCTCAGCTGGCAACGGCCATCGCCCGCTTTACGTACGGGGCGAGCAGCGTTGCCGCCGCGGCCGCCGTCTCTGCAGGGGAGGCGCGCGGCATCGTCACATAGCTGATTGCCAGTCGCACGAACGTGTCGGCGAGTAGCTCGATGTCCTCGTCACGGGCGTGGGGCCAGCCGGAGCGCATCGCATCGCCCAAGCGGGCGGAGGCCCAAACGAGCACGGGTCGGCTCTGGGTGGTGATGAGCGGCAGCATGCCTCCCGTGCCGTCATCCTCGAGTAGGAGCTTGACGAGTGGATCTGCAGCGGCCTCCTCCAGGAAGACCTCGAGCCCTGCTTCGACCGCCGCTTGGGGGTCCTCCAAGTGCGTGGCGATCGCCTGCTCGACCGCGTCCAGGAAGCGTGCGCCCTCGCGGATCGTGAACGCCTGGGCGAACTCGTCGCGCGAGCCGAACTCCTTGTAGAGCGTTTGGCGGCTCACCCCAGCGGCGCGCGCCACCTCGGCCATCGTGATCTGAGCCCAGGGCCGCTCGCGCAAGAGCTCGCGGGCAGCATCGAACAAGGTGTCGTGCAGCAACTGGCGCGCCGCGACACGGTAGGGCTTGGCAGGCACCTGCTCAACTGGCATGCCCACAATTGTGCCGCCAGAGGCGCCGGCGCGGAGCACAGGCGCTTTCATACGCGGCCGCGCGAGCGCCGTCAAGACCCCAAAGCAGGCGAGCCGTAGCGTGCCAAGACCCGCCCGCGCGTACGCGGGTGAATGTTCATCTGCGAGAGGTCGCCCTTGTAGTGGGCCATCAGGCGGGGGTCCATGATTCGTCGCCACAACGGCGGGATGACGGCGACGACGATCATGCCGGCGTAGCCAGTTGGCAGCTGGGGTGCCTCGTCGAAGTGACGCAGGGATTGATAGCGGCGAAGGGGATTGGCGTGATGGTCGGAGTGACGCTGGAGGTGGTAGAGCAGGACGTTTGAAGCCACGTTGTTGGAGTTCCAGCTGTGCTCTGGGCGGCAGCGCTCGTAGCGTCCGTCCTCGCGCTTCTGGCGCATCAGCCCGTAGTGCTCTAGGTAATTGACGACCTCAAGCAGGCAGAAGCCGATCACCGCCTGGATCAGCAAGTAGGGGAGCACCACGGCGCCGAACACGAGCGCGAGCCCGGCGAACAGTACGAGCGACATCAGCCATGCGTTGAGGATGTCGTTGTGGATGCTCCAGAAGCGGTGGCCGTCGCGCTTCAAGTGCTCACGTTCGATCTCGATCGCCGAGCGCAGGCTGCCGAGAACGGTGCGCGGGAGGAACTCATAGAAGCTCTCGCCTAGGCGCGCTGAGGCAGGGTCCTCGGGCGTGGCGACGCGCACGTGGTGGCCCCGGTTGTGCTCCACGAAGAAGTGCCCGTAGCCGGTTTGGGCAAGCGCCACCTTGGAGAGCCAGCGCTCTGAGCTTGCGCGCTTGTGACCGAGCTCGTGGGCGGTGTTGATCGCGATCCCCGCCACCATCGCCGTCGTCAAAGCCAGGCCGATCGATTCGAGGGTGGAGAGCCCGCCGTGCGACCACATCCAGCAAGCGAAGATCAGACCGGCGTATTGGAGAGGCAAGAACGCGTAGGTGCACCAGCGGTAGTAGCGGTCCTGCTCGAGCCACTTGATCATGTCCTCGGGCGGGTTCTCGGCGTCGGTCCCGCGCATGATGTCAAGCAGCGGGAAGACGCCAAAGATGAGCACTGGCCCGTAGAACCAGAAGACGCCCAGGCCGGTCGCCTCGACCAAGCCCCAGGAGATGAACGGCAAGAGCGGCACGATCAGGCCGAGCAGCCAGGCGTAGCGCTTGCGGTCGCGCCAATTGGATGTGGAGCCCTGTGCGGGCTGGTACTCCCCGGTCGCGGTCTGCGCTTGCGCTTCGACAGAGCTCATCTTTCGCCACCTCCAGATCGACGGTCCCAGGCTTAGTTTACAACGATAGCATGTTTGTCAACCTTCACGACATTCTGGCGCCATATGTCTTGTGGTGATGTCATGGCGCTCGAGCTCGCCGGGGCGTCCGACCGACAGTCGAGAATCTCACCATGCTCTCGCTTGAGATGACAGGCGCTAGACCACAACGTCCGCTGCCACGTACTAAGGCCTACAGTTGACGTACGTTGACGTATCCCTCGATCGCTAACTATGGCCTCTGAAACTCTCGACTTCCGCTCTTCCACGGGCCTCCTCGCACTACAGAGCTTGCCACGGGTGGGTCCGGCGACCGCGCTTCGCGCGGCATTGCAAGCACCACTTCGCACATACCTGGCTGACCGCTTTGACCGGCCCACTCTCGAGGACGCATTCGAGGCAGCCAGCGAGCGGGTAACGGCCCACGCCCAGGCTGGCGTGGAGTTGCTGACATTCTTTGATGCGCGCTACCCCGACCGGCTAAGGCAGATCGCCGATCCACCGCCAGTGTTGTTCGTCCGTGGGAACATAGCGTTGCTGAGCCGTGAAGCCCTGGCGGCCGTAGTTGGAACGCGCGAGCCCACCAGTTTCGGAAAGACAGCTGCCCAATCGCTCACAAATGCGCTAGGGGCAGCGGAGTACGGGATCGTCAGCGGTCTCGCAAAGGGCATCGACTCCATTGCGCACCGCGCCGCGCTCGACTGCGGCGCACCAACCATCGCCGTGATGGGTGGCGGATTGGATCGCATCTATCCAGCCGAGAACAAGAGCTTGGCGTCCGACATCCTGGCGGCCGGCGGCGCACTGGTATCCGAGCAACCGTTCGGTGCCCCGCCACGCCCCAACCACCTCGTGGCCCGCGACCGCATCCAGAGCGCACTGTCAGTCGCCGTCATAGTGGGCCAGTGCGGCATCAACAGCGGCACGATGCACACGACGCGCTACGCCGCCGCCCAGGGCCGGCCGGTCTTCTGTCCGAGGCCGCACTCCGAGAACGGTGCTAACGATGGACTGCGTGTACTGCTCGAAGTCCCCGCCAACGATTTGTGGCGACGTCTGCCTGCATGGAAGACGGCCAAGAAGCTATGCGCGCAACTGGGATCGACTCCTCTTGCCCGCGAGGTCAGCCGTAGCCGTCTCGACGACTTCGTCGATGAGATTCACCAGAGCGCCCACGCGCCTAGGTGGGAAGACAACCATCTGACACTCCTCGCACCGCCTGTCGATCATTGAGAAGCCGGCAGGTCCTCGGAATAGCGACAGCCGAGGTGGCCCCAGTTCGAGCATCCGACAAACCGGCCGTAGCGGCCCTTCTTGACCCTGAGCAGTCCACCACACTCCGGACAGGTCCGCGGCAACGTGTCCTGTGTCGCGGACATCCCTAGGACCGTCACGCTGGCAGCACCACGATCCAGCAGCTTGGCTGCACAGGTCTGCGCCTGGCCTCCCGAGCCGCTGGTCAGGACGTCCTCGAGAATCAGGACACGCTCACCCTGCAGGGCACATGAGACGAACCGGTCCGCATTCACCTCTGCCCGCTCATCGTGACCGAGCGACTTGTAGTCGTCAACGGCATAGCTCATGCTCAACACATCGTCGGCGGCCCGCGCCTCGAAGATAGTGGCAATACGCTCGCGTGGAACGACGAAGCGATCGTAGTCGCTATCCGGTCTAGGCGGCACAGAGGTAACGATGTCGAACGAGTGACCCTGTTCCGCACGCCGTGTCGCGTTCGACAGACAGTTCCGACCGGCAACCCTCTTACGAGCTGCCAGACGAAGCCGAGATTCCTAGCTCACCTTCAGCACAAGCTTGCCCACGTTCTCCCCCGCGAACAGCTTGCCGAGCGCATCGGGGAAGCTGTCGAAGCCCTCGACCACGTCCTCGCGCGCGATCAGGCGCCCGTCGGCGATCCAAGCGCCCATCTCGCGCATGGCCTCGGGGTAGCGGGACATGTAGTCCATCACGACGAAGCCCTGCATGCGAGCGCGATTGACGAGCAAGGACATATAGTTGGAGGGCCCCTGGACGGCGTCGAGATTGTTGTACTGGGAGATCGCACCGCAGATGACTACCCGCGCGCCGCGCGCCAAACGGGCCAAGGCTGCGTCGAGGATGTCGCCGCCGACGTTGTCGAAGTAGACGTCGATGCCCTCGGGGCAATGCTCGCGCAAGGCGGCGCCAACATCCTCGCTCTTGTAGTCGATGGCTGCGTCGAAGCCAAGCTCATCGACGATCCAACCGCACTTGTCCGGCCCGCCGGCAATCCCCACGACACGACAGCCCTTCAATTTCGCGATCTGGCCGACGACGCTGCCGACGGCCCCGGCCGCGCCCGAGACGACGACGGTCTCACCCTCTTTGGGGGCGCCCACCTCGAGCAGCCCGAAGTAGGCGGTCATGCCGGGCATCCCGAGCGCACCGAGGTATTTGGGCAAGGGGATCTCGGTGGTGTCGACCTTGAACACGGCGTTCTCGTCGCAGACCGCATACTGCTGGACACCGAGCCAGCCGGTTACATCGTCGCCAGCCACGAGCTTGGTGCCCTTGGACTCGAGGACTGTGCCTACGGTGCCGGCGCGCATTACTTCGCCGATCTCGACGGGCGGGATGTAGGAGCGGCCCGCGGCCATCCAACCGCGCATGGCGGGATCGAGCGAGATGTAGGCGGTCTCGATGAGGACCTGGCCGTCTTGAAGCTCCGGAATGGCCTCCTCGACGTAGTCGAAGTGCTCACGGCCGACCATCCCCTGCGGGCGGGAGGCGAGGCGAAACTGGTGATTGACGGCATCCATGGAAGCGTCCTCTCGGAGTGGGGAGCGGGAGGTCAGTGTGTCACGCAGGAGGTGCCTCGCGCGCGTGCGCGCGCAGGGCAGCCCATTTGCGGACCACACAATCCCTCGCCCTACGCGCGCACGCACGGCACCCCATCCCTCGCCCCCCCACGCATGCACGGGCACCCGAAATCGCGACGCAACCCAAGCCGGTAGGCTCGCGAACATGGACTTCGCACACTCGCCCCGCACACAGGAGCTGAAGGAGCGCCTGATCGCTTTCCAGGAGCGTGAGGTGGGCCCGCGCGAGGAGCCGTATATGCGCGAGTTGCTTGCACGCAACGATCCGTGGGTGGTGTTGCCGGCGATCGAGGAGCTCAAGCGGCTGGCGAAGGAGGAGGGCCTGTGGAACCTGTTCCTGCCCGACGAGGAGCACGGCGAGGGCCTGTCGAACGTGGAATATGCGCCCCTGGCGGAGCGTATGGGCCGCTCGCTGATTACGGCGGAGGTGTGCAATTGCAATGCCCCCGATACGGGCAACATGGAGGTGTTGTGGCACTTCGGCTCGGATGAGCAGAAGCAGCGTTGGCTTGAGCCCCTGCTCGCCGGTGAGATCCGCTCAGCCTTCTGCATGACCGAGCCCGAGGTGGCCTCCTCGGACGCGACCAACATGCAGGCCACCGCCATGCTTGAGGGAGACGAAGTCGTCGTGAACGGACGCAAGTGGTGGAGCACCGGCGTGGGGCACCCCAAATGCGAGGCGATCATCTTTATGGGGTTGACCGATCCGCAGGCCGACCGCTACCACCAGCACTCGATGGTGCTCGTGCCGATGGAAACACCGGGCGTGAAGGTCGAGCGGATGCTCGAGGCGATGGGCTTCCTTGATGCGCCGGGCGGCCACGGCGAAGTGTCATTTACAGACGTGAGGTTGCCCGCGGATGCCATCATCGGCGGCCCGGGACAAGCGTTTGGGATCGCCCAGGCACGACTGGGACCGGGAAGGATCCATCACTGCATGAGGCTGATTGGGCTCGCCGAGTTGGCACTCGAACTAGCATGCGAGCGCGCGACCGAGCGCGTAGCGTTCGGCAAGCCGCTTGCCAACCTGGGGGGCAACCGCGAAAGGATCGCCGACGCACGCATCGCGATCGACCAAGCACGGTTGCACGTGCTGCACGCTGCCTGGCTCGTGGATCGGAAGGCACCCGAGGCGATCGGGGCTGTGTCGCAGATCAAGGTGGCGGTGCCCAACATGGCCCAGAAGGTGGTGGACATGTCGATGCAATTGCACGGCGGGGCGGGGCTGTCAAACGATGTGCCGCTCGCCGGCGCGTGGACCGCGGCGCGTGCGCTGCGCCTGGCCGACGGTCCCGATGAGGTGCACAGGGGCGTGATCGCACGGTTGGAGCTGGCGCGCTATGGCAAGGGGAAGTGGTCCTGATCGCCGACCTGGAGCCTCGCCGCGGAGAGAACTTCCAACGGGTCCGTGAGGACACTGGGAAGTGGTCGTCGTAGACGAGCCGAAGGGGGTCCGCGAGGAGGATTCCTTCGACGTGGAGGCAGTGGCGGAGTGGCTCCGCGGGCACGCGCCTGCAGACGAGCTTGAAAGCATTGGGGGATCGCCGAGCGTGCGACAGTTCGCAGGGGGCGCGTCGAATCTCACCTACCTACTCTCCTATGGGGATCGGGAGTTGATCTTGCGCCGCCCGCCCGCCGGCACGAAGGCGGCCTCGGCGCACGACATGCGCCGCGAGTACCGCATTCAAGAGTCACTGAGGCCGGCCTATCCGTATGTGCCGAAGATGGTGGCGCTGTGCACGGATGAGAGCGTGATGGGCAGTGACTTCTATGTGATGGAGAGGATTAAAGGCACTATCTTGCGGGGGAGGATCCCGTCCTCCACCGGTCTTGATGAGAGCTCCACCCGGCAACTGTGCCTGAGCGCAATCGAGCGCTTGGTGCAGCTACACCAAGCGGACCCGGCGCAGGTGGGACTCGCCGACATTGGCAAGGGAGACGGCTATGTGCGCCGCCAGGTGGAAGGCTGGTCCGAGCGCTACAAGGCAGCTCACACTTGGAACGTGCCGAGCTTCGCGCGCGTGATGACTTGGCTTTCAGAGCGCCAGCCGCAGGATGTGGGCTCGACGATCGTGCACAACGATTACCGCTTCGACAACCTGGTACTTTCGCCTGAGGATCCGACGCGGATCGTGGGAGTACTCGACTGGGAGATGGCCACCGTGGGCGATCCCCTGATGGATCTTGGCAGCGCACTTGCCTACTGGGTGCAGGCAGACGATGACCGCCTGATGAGAGCGTTGCGTCGCCAGCCCACCGATGCGCCGGGGATGCTCACCCGAAGCGAGGTTGTGGAGCGCTATTGCGAGCGCACGGGACGAGAGGTCGACGATTGGCTCTTTTATGAGGTGTTTGGCCTGTTCCGCCTGGCCACGATCGTGCAGCAGATCTATAAGCGCTACCACTTGCGAGAGACGCGCAATCGCGCTTTCCGTCACTTCTGGCTGGGCGTGCGCTACCTAGACCGTCGCTGTTTGGGGCTCATCCGTCACGAAGGCCGCTGACGAACACTCTGACTGACGCCGCTTCATCCGTCGCGTGGGCCACTGACGGGTGCTCTGCCTGACGCTACCTAGACCGTGCTACCTAGACTCAGCCGCCGCGCGGCCCACTGAAGGGCGCTCTGCCCGGCGGATGGAACGTCGGCTCGATCGAGGGGCGACCGTTTTCAGACGTCCCTGCCCGCGCGGGCATGTAGCGCAAAACGAGCTTCTCCCAATCCTCCGCGCGCTCGGCGCGGACCTTGCGCAGCTGCGGATCGCGCATCCTGCGCCCAGCCGAGCCTCCGCCACACTCGAGGCCCAGCTCGAGCTCGCGCAAGGAATCTGAGGACATCCCCATGTCGGCATACCAGCACGCGAGATTCAGCCGCGTACGACTGGTCCTCCAGACATCGTTGGAGCGGGCAAAATCGACGGCCGCCCGAGGCGTGAGGGAGTCGTCCCTGAGGCGTTTGATCACGTCAGCGCGCTGCTCGCAGGGCCCCGGCCGCGAGCTACCTGGCTGCCCCCGGAGCGCGACCGCCACCCTGGTGCCCCGCCTAACCGAAGCATCGGGCTCCCTCAGGTCCTTCTCGGGCCACCGCTTTCCGTCGATGCGCCCCGTGCGGGCGGCAACCATCGCCCACAGCACGAGCGTGGTGCCCTCGATCGCGCTGAGCATCTGTCTTAGTTCGCGCCAAGCCTTTGAACCGGCCGCCGGCCAATGGTAGGTGTCGCACGCGTGGAGCACCGCGAGTGTTTCCTCAAGCTCACACAGATGAGTCGCAATTTCACGGGCATCCTTCAGCACCAGGGCCCTGGGTGTGGGGAGGCCGTCCTTGCCGGCTTCATGCTCGGCCCCCGCAATGATTGCTTCATGCTCGGGGTCCACAATGACTGCTTCGTGCTCGGCGCCCGCGTTGACCGCTTCCTGCTCGGCTTCGGCGATGACCGCTTCGTTCAATTTGGTCGCCCCCCGCTTGTAGGCGACCTGGTAATGCAGCGGGTCACGGGTGAGCAGGAGTTGTTGGCGCTCCTGACAATTAGTCGAACCGGGTGGGCCAGGGTTTGGCAACTCGTGCCCGTTTAGTTCGTCGTGCACGCGGGTGAGCCTGAGCAGACCTGCGGCGCGCACATCTTCAAACCAATGGTCGTCGAGCTCCAAGGACGCCAGGTTGAATTGGGCCACAGAGTTATGGGGATCGGCGTCGACTGCCCTCGCATACAGGGCACGAGTGATGTCGGGACTGCGGTGGTCCTTACCTTCCAAGCCCACCTGCATGAACGCATAACTGCGCCAGACGGACGTTTGCAGGAGCTGCTTCAGTTCCTCCTCGCGCAGATGCCAGACCTCGCAAAGAATCGTGAAGTGGGTCCATACGGCGCCGGCGGTGGCAATGCACATCAGCCTGTCCGAGGCGGCGTGCTTGCCCGCGCTCTCCCCGACCGCCGGCTCGTATTCCCAGGCCCATATGGTCAATCGTTCGAGCGTGCGTCCACTGGCGGTTGCGATCGTCAACGCCAAGCCAGGGCCGGCCGTCTCGGATTCGAGCACTCGCCCGCTCAACTGCAGCTCACCGCGCGCCAACAGCCACCAGCCGATCCGCAACAGAGCGGCAGCCAGTTCCCCACCCGCCGGTGCGGCCTTGACGCCCGCGGCGATTGCGTCGAGCGCCGAGGCGGCAGCAACCGGAGCTGTGACGCTGTCGACACCGGAGCGTCGCAAGCTACCGATACGGGTCATTGCCGCGCTCAACGCCGAGGACACTCCGGCGGCATCGAGGTCCTTGCCGCCTTCGAACGGTTCGACCCGCAAAGGACGCTCGATGAACTTGGCGAGCCCCTTCGCCACCAAGACAGTGAGCTTCACGTGCGGTTTGCGTTGGGTGCTGCCTAGAGTCTCAGGCAGCGAGGTCTTCCACACCCAGCGAGTGACCCTCCAGTTGCGAACGACAGTGCGCGCAATCCGCAGCAAGATATTGAAGGCGAGCAAGCCCGCCAGCACAAATCCCAAGGATTCCAAAGTAGACATTTGCTGTAGGTACGAGACGAGCGCCTACTTGGTTCACTTCGGACTTTGCTCATATGCGAAGGACCGCCACGACGCAAAACCGCTTGATCGGAGGGTGGCCGCTCGGATAACGTGACGGGGTGTCCTCGCCAGCCGAACCAGCCGCGATCGCCGACAGCCCATTCCGGTCGCACGTCGGTCGTTACACGGCGATCCGCATCTGCCGTGCATTTTTGGCCTTGGCGGTACTCATGGCGATCTATTACCAGGTGAGCAAAGGCCTCGAACAGAGAGGCTTCAGCCCGACCGACTACTTCAGCTACTTCACCGAGCTGAGCAACCTGTTTGCCGCGGGGATCTTCCTGTACGGCGCAATCCGCCCAGACGCATCGCGGTCATCCGCCGTGGAGCTGTTGCGTGGCGCGGCCGTTGTGTACATGCTGACAACGGGAATCGTCTATGCGGTGCTGTTGTCGGGCCACCATGTGCCCTACCCGTGGGTCAACACGATCCTGCATCGGGTCATGCCCGTCGCGATGGCACTCGACTGGGTAATCGACCCACCGCGCGTCCGCTTGCCGCTGAGACAGACGATCCTGTGGATGAGCTTTCCGCTCGTTTATATCGTCTACACGCTTATACGCGGAGCGATCGTCGACTGGTATCCCTATTTCTTCGTCAATCCCAGCCATCATGGTGGATACCTGTTCGTGGCGGGAGCCTGCTTGGCTATCGCCGTAGGGATCCTCGCGCTGGTGGCCGCGACCACGTGGGTGGGCAACCGGCGCTTGGGGTAAACCAGTCAGTATCGCGGTCGATGCTCTCCACAGAAGGATCTTGGTCACGGGAGCAACCGGCTTCATTGGCGGGCGCTTGGCAAGCGCGCTGATCGAATCCGAGGCCGATGTCCGCTGCCTAGTGCGCAACCTCAGTCGCGCCAAGGACCTGCAGATCGAAGGTTGCGAACTAGTCGAAGGCGATGTGGTAGACACGTCCAGCCTCGAGGGAGTCGGGCAAGACATCGATGTTGCCTACTACCTGATCCACGCAATGGCCGGCGGGGAGGGCTTTCAGGAGCGTGAGCAGGATGGCGCGCTCAACTTTGCGCGCATGGCCTCCAGCGAAGGCATCAAGCGGGTCATATATCTCGGCGGTCTCGGCGACGAGAGCGCCTCAAAGCACCTGCTCAGTCGCCACGCGACCGCGGTGACACTCGCAGAGCACGGGCCGCCGCTCACCTACTTCCGTGCCGCGATGGTGGTCGGCGCGGAAAGCGAGTCCTACCGTACGTTGCGCTACCTGGTGGAAAGGCTGCCGGTGATGATCGCGCCTGCCTGGCTACGCACCCAGACCCAGCCGATCGGAATCGACGACGTGATCGAGTACCTGTGCCGAGCACCCGAGGTCCCCGAGTCGAGTGGTCGCGAGATTCAGATCGGCGGTCCCGACGTGCTCTCCTACGGAGACATGCTCGCGCGGATGGCGGTTGCGATGGGACGGCGACCACGACTAATGATCCCTGTGCCGTTGATCACCCCATGGCTGTCCTCCTTGTGGATTGGGCTCGTGACCCCGGTCGACACCAACGTGGCACGCCCGCTCGTAGAGGGCCTGAAGACCGCCACGGTCGTAACCGACCCAAGCGGGGCCGAACCACTAGGGATCGTGCCGGCGCCGTTCGATGAGACGCTGCAGCAAGCGCTGGCGGAGGAGAGCTCTAAGCGCTGAGTGCGATATCCCGGTCCGGGTCATCAAGCGGCGCGGCTCTGAGAGGGCGCGCGTCGGCCTGTGTCCAGACGACCGCGGCGACCACAGCGGATACGAGCAGCACTGACGGCCAGGCCCCGATCACAAGCCCGAACAGGTGGGAGATCACGAAAGCGCCGAAGCCAAAACAGCCAAGGATCACAGCGGTGCGCGTGCCATGGCGTCGTCGCCATACCCGAATGCACCACAAGCCTCCGGCCGCGAGCACCACGCCCCCGAGCGGCCGTGAGCCTGTGCTCACCGCGACCGCAAAGCCCGCGATCAGAGAGGTGGCGGCAATCGGGGCTGTGGGAAAGGAACGCACCGAGCTCGAGCCTAGCGTGCCCATGTGGCAGATGCCCGAGGCAGCCCAGCCGAGGCTGGCCGGCAAGCGAAAGATCCCGACTCCTAGCTCCTCCAGGTCGATCGCGACCCACTACTGTCTAAAGAGGGAAAGGTCTGACAAGGGAAAAGGGATGCACGCACCACCGTTGTTTCGAGATCGGCCAAGGCCGATTCAGATCGTGCTCGGGGGACTCGTGCCGCTCGCTTTCGGGGCAGTCGTGGGAGTCGTGATTGGCATCTCGGCTGGCGCCTATTGGGCGCTGGCGGTAGTCGCGGGACTCGGGGCGATCGTGGCCGGCTTCGAGCACCAAGATGGTTGGGGTGGAGCCGATCGCGGGCTGATCGGTGGAGCCCTCTTCGGTGCAGGCGTCCTGATCGCTCACGCGATCGCAGGGACACACGCGAAGGTCTCACTCGGGAGCTTTCCGCCACTGCTCATCGTGATCGATGCGATCGCCGGAATGTTGCTGGGCGCCCTCGGCGGTCGGATCGGACGAGCTTTGTGGAGACGCCCGGGCGCGGACGTCGATGATTCCCCATCGGAGGATGTGGAACCGCTGGTCTAGGGCCCCGCGAGAAGGATCGGGTTTCCGGAAGGATCGTGGACGAGCACACCCTTTTCGAGGATGACCGCCTCGTGCTCGGCATCGGCCACCTGTGCGACCAGCCGATCGCGCTCCGCGACGCTTGGCAACGCGATCGTCGCCATTCTGAGCCCAGCGGAGCCGGCCGGCGGCTGACCGGCATGCGCACTCTCCCATGTGTTGGCACCCAGGTGATGGTGGTAGCCGCCCGCACTGAGAAAGGCCGCCTGTCCCCCAAGCGAGGCCATCAAGCCGAAGCCGAGCACGTCGCGATAGAAGGCAATCGTGTGGGGAATGTCGGCCACGCACAGGTGAACGTGGCCCATCGTGGTTCCCGCGGGCAGCCCTTCAAATGGCTCGTTGGCCGGGTCGGCGAGCTCGCCGAAGAGGCTCGAGGTGTCGAGCGGGAGCGTGGTCATGCGCTCGGCCACCCTGCCCTCCCAGACCTCGCGCGGGCGGTCCCAATAGATCTCGATACCGTGGCCGTCTGGATCGCTGAGGTAGATCGCCTCGCTCACGAAGTGGTCGGACATGCCCACAAGCGGCATGCGATCACGGGCGGCGTGGGCAAGCCAGCGTGCGAGATCCTCACGGCGGGGAAGCAGCAAGGCGAAGTGATACAGACCGCAGTAGCCACGGACAGGACGAGCGCCGGGTTGCTCGACAAGCACGAGCAGATCCTCCTCTCCCACCCCAAGCGTCGCGCGCGCTCCCTCGCGCCCGTGGACGCGCAGACCGATCACGTGCTCGTAGTAGTCGAGTGAGCGCGTGAGATCCGAGACTGTGAGGTGCACCGCTCCAGGCCTCGTGGCCGAGGGAATCTCAGCTTGAGCCGGGGCGCCGGCCATGGTGGCCTCCTCGGGATCGGGCGGCAGCGTGCTCATAGGAGAACCTCTAGGTGCTGGGTTCTCGGTGTTGCTCTCATCGCTTCACCATAGGCCAGCCGGCCGAGCCGACCTCACCGCGGGCAGGACGCCTAGCTGGCAGCGTCGCGGACGTGCTCGGCGAAGAAGCCGAGCATCCGCCGCCAGCCGTCTGCCGAGGCATCCGCGTCGGGGCCGACCATCATCGGTGTAGGCATTCGCGCAAGCCAGCCCTGCCAGCCTTCGTGCTGAGAGAAGAAGGAGTGACCTACCCCGTCGTAGGTCTGGATGTCGTGCTCCACGCCGAGCGCGCCCAGATGGGCCTCCAAGCGCTCGGCCATGTTGCGCCCGAACATGCGGTCCTTCGAACCGAAGCTGGCGACCACCGGGCAGACACCGTCGAGCTTGGTGCGGTCCTTGGGCACGTCGCCGTAGTTGACAGCCGCTGCCTTGAAGCCGGGCTTGGTCGCGGCGATCAAGGCGAAGCCGCCGCCGAGACAGAAACCGGCCACGGCGATGCGATCGGCGTCGACATCCTCCCGGCCCGCGAGCGCGTCGCGTGCGGCGAGGATGTCTGCGATCTCACGATCGATGGCACCTCGCACCATGTCGGTCATCACGCGACTCAGGCACACGATTCGAGAGCCGTGCGAGAACAGATTCGGTAGGAGCGCGACATAGCCCTCATCAGCGAAGCGGGCGGCGATACGGCGCATGTCGTCGTTGAGCCCGAAGGACTCGTGCAGCACGAGCACGCCAGGATGAGGGCCCGACCCGGACGGTGGCAGGAACAGCTCAGTCTTTAGCGCAGAGCCGTCGACCAGCGGTATTGACAGGTTGACGCCGGTGGCAGCCATGGCGGACACCATACTGTTGTGATGGATTCGCTGTTTGATCCGGCCGAGGCAGCTACCGACGCGTCGCCACCGGCCGGCGCACCGCTTGCCGCACGGGTGCGCCCGGTGACGCTCGAGGAGTTCGTCGGCCAGGAGCATCTGCTGCATCCAGGCTCGGCGCTACGCACCGCTATCGAGCAAGGCACACCTCACTCGATGATCTTGCATGGCCCTCCTGGGAGTGGCAAGACGACGCTGGCGCGCATCGTCGCCGCGAGTGCGAGCGCCGCCTTCGAGGAGCTGAGCGCCGTGGAGGCGGGGCGCCCGGAGGTTCGCGCCGTGCTTGCTCGAGCACGGGAACGCAGGCTCGGTGGGCGCGACACGATCTTCTTCCTGGACGAGATCCACCGCTTCAACAAGGCCCAGCAGGACGCGCTCCTGCCGGCGGTAGAGGAAGGCCTGGTGACACTGATCGGAGCCACCACCGAGAACCCGGCCTTCGAGGTTAACCGCGCCCTGCTGTCCCGTACGCGGCTGTATGAGCTGTCCGAGCTAACTGAGGAGAACGTGCTGACCTTGCTGCGCAGAGCCTTGGAGCGGGGTGAGTGTGGGGAGGCGCAGGTGGATGAGCAGGCGATCGAGATGCTCGCGGCCAGAGCCGGCGGGGACGCCCGAACCGCGCTCAGCGCGCTCGAGCTGGCTTGCGAGACGGCCGTGGACAGTGTGAATGTCGAGCATGCCGAAGACGCGTTGCAACGACGGATCGTGCATTACGACAAGGCCGCCGACAGCCACTACGACACGATCTCGGCCTGGATCAAGTCGACGAGGGGCTCGGACCCTGATGCTTCGCTCTATTACCTGGCGGTGATGCTCGAGGGTGGCGAGGACCCGCGCTTCATCGCGCGGCGCATGGTGATCCTGGCAAGCGAGGACATCGGCAACGCTGACCCAAATGCGCTTACCGTCGCGACCGGCGCGGCAGCGGCCGTCGAGCATGCCGGTCTTCCCGAGTGCCAGTTCGCGCTTGCCCAAGCAGCCATCTACCTATCACTCGCTCCCAAGTCCGACGCCGCCAAGCGCGCGATCGGCGCGGCGCGCGACTTCGTGCGCGAGCACGGGGCCTCCCCACCGCCTGTCCAACTGCGCTCGGGTGGGCGCGGGCAAGGCTATGACAATCCACACTCTCATCCCGGACATCTCGCCCCTCAGGAGTTGGCGCCCAAGGAGGTAGCAGGCACCCGTTTCTATGTCCCTGACGACGCTGAGTCAGAGCTGGCAGCCAGACTCACCGAGATTCGCAAGGTGCGCAGTCGCGAAGACTGATCGCTCACACTTCGAGCTCGTCGGCCATTTCGAGAAGCTTCGTGGTGGTCTTCCAGTTCCTAGCGGTGGCTGTGACGCCCAGGCGCTTGTCGGTGAGCAATCTCGCGAGTCGAGAGCTGTGAATACCCTCGGGATGCCATGCGTAGATCTCGCGCCCAACATGCACGAAGCGCTCCGGCGCGACGTCGACTTCGGCGATCTTGCTTAGTGCTTGCGAATCGGGCTGGGCGGAGAGAAAGCTCACCTGGTAGAGCTTGTTCTGATCGGCGACATCGCCGAGAGGATCGAGCGCGACCACCGCGGCGAGCTCCTCACGGGTGCGCACGATGACAGGGGTCTCCACACCGAACTTGCCGGCGATCTCTAGCTCAAGCTTGCGCGCGAGTTGCTCTGAGGAAACGGCGGCAGTGAGCACGATATTGCCGCTCTGCACGAGCGTGCGTGCATCGCTGTAGCCGAGGCTCGCCAAGAGCTCGCGCAGGCCTGCCATCGCGATGCGATTGTGCGACCCGACATTGATACCGCGCAGGAGGGCGATCTTTACTGCCATCAGAGGAGATGAGCCTAGCGCCGGCTATCACTCCACAGCCGGTAGAGAACGTGCGGCCTCAAGGGATCGCCCACAGGTAGCAGTGGATGATCGAAATCATCGGCAGGGGCATGTTGCATTCCTAGCCGCTCCATTACTTTGCGTGAGCGCGCGTTGTCCACGGAAGTGAACGAGACGACCTCATCCAGAGCGTGGCACTCGAAGC
This sequence comes from uncultured Solirubrobacterales bacterium, assembly GCA_963731565.1. GTDB lineage: Bacteria > Actinomycetota > Thermoleophilia > Solirubrobacterales > Solirubrobacteraceae > Palsa-744. Next base: position 954,799 of record CAVSWG010000001.1, on the reverse strand, counting down.
CGAAGGCAACTGCTGCCTGGGCAGCCTCCGTTGCGAACCCGCAGCCCCAGTAAGTCCGCGCCAAACGCCACCCGACCTCGACCGCCGGCGCGAAAGGCAGGGACGAGTCAACTGGGGAGAGCCCGACAAAGCCAATGAACGGCGCCTGAGCCCGCAGTTCGACCGCCCACAAGCCATAACCGTGCTGCTCAAAGCCGGCCTCGATGCGCTCGACCAAGGCTTCGCTCTCTTCCAGCGACAGTGTCGCCGGGAAGTACTCCATGACCTTGATGTCCGCGTTCATGGCGGCAAAGGGGATGAGATCCTCAGATCTCCAACCCCTGAGGAGCAGGCGCTTAGTCTTCAGCGTGGGGACAGCAGACACAGGTTAACTCTCCACCACGCATCGGCACTGCTTGGGCAGTCACCCACTTATGTGACACTCCTCCCGTGAAACCGAGCCCACCCAAGGTCGCCGTTGTCGGCCACGTGGAGTGGATCACGTTCGCGCGCGTGCCCCACATTCCCAAGGAGGGTGAGATAGTGCACGCGGAGGACCCCTTCGAGGAGCCGGCCGGCGGGGGAGCGGTCGCAGCGGTACAGCTAGCGCGCTTGGCCGGCGAGGCCGTGCTGGTGACAGCCTTGGGCGACGACGAGCACGGTCGCCGCTCGGTGGAGCGTTTGCGAGAGCTGGGCGTGCATGTGTGGGGACCGCGGAGGACTGCCCCCACGCGCACTGGCGTCACACTCGTGGACGAGGCCCGCGAGCGCACGATCACCACCTTTGGATCGCGCCTGGAGCCGACTATCGACGACGCGGACATCCCATGGCGCGAGTTGAGTGAGATGGATGCCGTGTACTTCACCGCAGGCGATGTCGGCGCCCTGCGCGCAGCGCGTGCCGCGGGCGTGCTCGTGAGCAGCCCGCGCGCGCTCCACGCGCTCGGAGATGGCATCCCACTGGACGCGCTCGTGCTGAGCGCCGACGATGCTTTCGAGCGCCGCGAGGCGACCCGTGCCGAGCGAGATGCGCGACTCGTCGTGTTCACAGAGGGCGGACACGGAGGCACATATAAGGAACGCGACGGCGGCTCAGGCAAATGGCTTGCCGCGGAGCTCCCCGGCAAGCCCCAGGACTCCTATGGCTGCGGGGACTCGTTTGCCGCCGGGCTCACCTACGGCCTGGGGGCGGGTCTCGCGGTACCCGAGGCGCTCGAGCTCGCCGCGCGTTGCGGCGCCGTGTGCCTAACCGGTCGCGGACCCTACGAGCACCAGCTGTCTTTGCCGACCTCTCAGTAGCTACCTCTCAATAGCCCCCTTCCACGACATTTACAAGCGGCTCCCCTCGCATGTAACGGCGCACCTGCTCGCCAACGAGCGCAAACGCGCGGCGTTCCGCCCCCCTGGTGTCTCCCGCGAAGTGCGGTGTGATCAAAGCGCCCGGGGCATCCCACAACGGATGATCGGCGGGCAGTGGCTCAGGGTCGGTCACGTCCAGTGCCGCGCGAAGACGCCCCGCTTGGAGGAGCTCGAGGAGCGCGTCGGTGTCAAGGATCGGCCCGCGCGCGGCATTCACGAGTAGGGCGCCCGGGCGCAGACGTCCGAGCAGCTCGCGGTCGAGCAGGCCCTCGGTCGCAGGCGTGAGTGGCAACAGCACGATCAGAATGTCGGCAAGCCCCAGCAGCGAGGCGAGCTCGTCCGCCGAGTGGACGCCCGGACGGGCATGTCGCGCCACACGCACGATCTCGACCTCGAATGGGGCAAGCCGTGCCTCGACCGCCATTCCGATCGACCCATATCCCAGGATCATCGCCGTCTTGCCCGCCAGTTCACCGGGCTCCTGCCACTGCCACTCGTGCGCACGCTGCGAGTCGCGGGCCTCGCCCAAGTGCTTCACGGAGGCGAGAATCGCGGCAAGCACCCATTCCGCCACCGCCCCGTCGCGGCTGCCGCTTGCATCGCACAGGGTCACACCGGCAGGCAAGGCCGACAGCACCCAGTCGACTCCCGCCGAGAGTGTTTGGACGACGCGTAGACGCGACATGCCAGAGAGCAGCCCGAGTACGGAGAGATTCTCCGACCCAGGCACGAAGAACTCGGCGTCCAATATCCCCGCTGGCGCGCCCCCATCCCCCTCTGGCTCGTCCCCGTCCCCCTCAAGTCCGTCCCTGTTCCCCTCTGGCGCGTTCCCATCCCCCTTCGACGCATCCCCGTCCGGGATGAGATTCAAAACAACACCCTCGGGTAGTTCCCCCAACGCGTCGCGATCGGGTCGATCGGGTATCCACAGGTTCACGTGGTCGAGAGTATGCGACATGCCAGCGCGAACCCCGATCGCGCAGACACGATGCATGCGGCACGCCACGCGAAACCGCAATCAGGCAGACGCAATGTATGCGGCACGTCTTCGCGATCCCCGGTCGCGCAGACGCAAGTCATCCGATGCGGGTGATGTGCACCCACCACCAGCGTGAAAGCATCCGCGGACTCCCCGCGGACCGGTCCCCTCCAGACGAAAGGCAGCTATGAGCACAGCGGCACAACCCCGGCCTGCGACGACGCCCGGCAACGACTTCACCGACGCAGCCGACGTGCTGGTCGTGTTCGGCATCAGCGGCGATTTGGCCAAGGTGATGACCTACCACTCGCTTTACCGTCTCGAGCGGCGCGAACTCTTGAACTGTCCGATCGTGGGCGTAGCCGCCGACGATTGGACCATCGAAGACCTGCGCAAGCGGGCGCGCACTTCGATCGAAGAATGCGGCGAGACGATCGATGAGCGCGTGTTCAAGCGCTTCGCAGAGCGACTGAGCTACGTGTCGGGCGACTTTGCCGACGAAGGGACCTACGCACGCGTGGCAGACGCGCTTGGCGACGCCCAGTGCCCCGTCTTCTACCTGGAGATCCCGCCGTTCTTGTTCGGGACAGTGATCAAAGGCCTAGCGATCAGCGGTGTCACCAAGAACGCGCGGGTAGTCGTCGAGAAGCCATTTGGCCACGACCTGCAGTCCGCACAGGCGCTTGCCGCCGAAGTCCACCAGTACATCCAGGAGCCCCAGCTCTACCGGATCGACCACTTCCTCGGCAAGATGGGGATCGACGAGTTCCTGTACCTGCGCTTTGCCAACACGATGCTCGAGCCGGTATGGAACCGCAACCACATCGCCTGCGTGCAGATCACAATGGCCGAGAGCTTCGGCGTTGAGGACCGGGGGCACTTCTACGATCCGGTGGGCGCGGTACGCGACGTGGTCGTCAACCACCTGATGCAGCTGGTGGCCGTGGCCGCAATGGAGGCGCCAGCCGGCGATGACGCAGAAACGCTGAAGGACGCCAAGTTCGCCCTATTCCGCTCCACGGCGGCGGCGGATCCCAAGCACTATGTGAGGGGTCAGTACGACGGCTACCTGAGCATCGACGGCGTGGCCAAAGAATCGACGACAGAGACCTATGCGGCTTTGCGCTTGGACATCGACAACTGGCGCTGGGCTGGAGTGCCTTGGTTCATTCGCACTGGCAAGGACCTGCCCGTCACCCAGACCGAGCTGCGAATTGTCTTCCGCAATCCTCCGCGCCTGGGCTTTATGGAGCATGGACACCGCCGGCCAGAACCCAACCAGCTCGTGATCAAGCTCGACCCCACGACCGGTGTACAGATGATCATCGATGCTCACCGTGCCGACGAAGGCGGCCCACAGGCGATCACGCTCGACATGGAGTTCGCCCAAGAGGGCGGCGAGGCGCCGACCCCATATGAGGTGCTGCTGTTGGACGCAATGCGTGGCGAGAGTGTGCGCTTCACCCGCCAGGACAGCGTGGAGCAGACCTGGAGGATCTTCGAACCGCTGCTCAAAGACCCCCCCGCCGTGCATGCCTATGCGCCCGGAACGTGGGGCCCGCCAGAGGCAGACAAGCTGGTGGCTCATTACGGCGGCTGGCACGGACCGTGGGTGGCCTCATGAGTCCGGCGAAGGCCAAAGCCAAAACAGGCGGTCAAAGCGCGCGCGCCAGCCGCAAGCCGGACACCACCAACAGCAAGTCGGAGAGAACCGGCGCGTCGGCCAAGAGCAGCGAAGCGAAGGCGAAGACCAACACAAAAACCACTGCCTCACGCGCGCGCGCACGCGCGCAGGACACCCCAAACGGGGCAACACAACCCAAGACCGGGCCAACACAACCCCAGAGCGCGGCGATGCCTTCGCCCTTTCCGCCGATCGCCGACTACGCGTTCCTGTCGGACTGTCATACCGGCGCACTGGTGGCTCCCGACGGAACGATCGACTGGCTGTGTGTGCCGCGCTTCGACGCGCCGAGCGTGTTTGGCTCGCTGCTTGACCGCCAGGCGGGCGGCTTTCGCTTCGGACCGTTCGGGATCAACGTGCCGACGGCACGCATCTACGAGCCGGGAACCAACATCCTGCTTACGACGTGGAAGACGACGACAGGCTGGGCGATCGTGCGCGAGGCGCTGATCTTGGGGCCTCGCCGCGGCGAGGATCTCATCACACCGCACACCCGCCCCCCGGCCGACCAGGACGCTGACCACCTGCTCGTGCGGCTCGCGATGTGCCTGGAGGGCGAGGTCGAGATGGAGCTGACGTGCGAACCGATCTTCGACTACGGGCGGGTGCCCGCCGACTGGGTAGTTACCGACGACGGGCACCGAGCCGACGCCAGCCCCGAGGGCGCCCCCCAAAAAGAGGGCCAGGCAGGCGACCCAGGGCAGACGATCAGGCTGCAAACGGACATGGCAGTCGGCGTGGAGGGCGACTGGGTAAGGGCCCGCCACGTGCTCAGGCAAGGGCAGCAGATCTACTGCTCGCTCTCTTGGGCCGAGGAGTTGGCAGCGCCCGAAGACATCGACGACGCCAACGCACGGCTGGCCTGCACCGCTAGCTTCTGGCGCGGGTGGCTAAGCAGAGCACGCATCCCGGACCATCGCTGGCGCGATCCGATCCAGCGCTCGGCGCTGGCGATCAAGGGCCTCACGTACATGCCGACCGGCGCGACGGTGGCGGCGCTGACGACCTCACTGCCGGAGACGCCTGGCGGGGAGCGCAACTGGGACTACCGCTACACGTGGCTGCGCGACTCCACGTTCACGCTACAGGCGCTTCACTACCTCAACCTCGACTGGGAGGCGGAGGAGTTCATGCAGTTCATCGCCGACCTGGAGCCCAACGGGGACGGGGCGCTGCAGATCATGTACGGGATCGATGGGCGGCGTGACCTGAGCGAGTCCACGCGCGAGGACCTGTCGGGCTATGCGGGAGCAAGCCCGGTGAGGATCGGCAATGGCGCCTTCGACCAGCGCCAGAACGACGTGTTCGGCGCGGCGCTCGACTCGATCCTGCTGCACACCCGTCGCAGTGAACGACTGCCGCGCAGGCTGTGGCCGATCGTGCAGGCACAGGCGGAGTGCGCGACCAAAGTGTGGCGCCAGCCCGACCAGGGCATCTGGGAGGCCCGCGGCAAGCCCCAGCACTACGTGTCCTCGAAGCTGATGTGCTGGGTGGCGATGGACCGGGCGGCCAAGCTCGCGGCGATGCGCGGCGACAACAAGCGGCAAGCCACGTGGCACGAAACCGCCGAGGAGATCAGGGCGGACATCCTCGCCCACGGGCTCACCAAGGACGGGGTCATGCGCCAGCACTACAAGACCGACGCCCTGGACGCCTCCAACCTGCTGGCCGCGATCTTCGGCTTCTTGCCCGGCGACGACGAGCGCCTGCGCGCGAGCGTGCTGGCGATCGCCGAAGACCTGACCGAGAACGGCTTCGTGCTGCGCTACCGCACCGATGAGACCGACGACGGCTTGTCGGGCAAGGAGGGGAGCTTTTTGATCTGCTCCTTCTGGCTTGTCTCCGGGCTGGCAATCGTTGGCGAGCAGCAGCGCGCACGCGATCTGATGGAAAAGCTGTTGAGCGTGGCCTCGCCGCTTGGGCTGTACGCCGAGGAGTTCGACACGAGCACGGGCAGGCACCTGGGCAACTTTCCCCAGGCCTTCTCCCACCTGGCCCTGATCGAGGCCGCGGCGCGGATCATCCTCATTGAGCGCATCGCGGAGATCTCCTGATGGACAGCTACGACGTGATCATCATCGGCAGCGGAGCCGGCGGAGGCACGCTCGCGCGTCACCTGGCCCCCTCAGGCAAGCGCATTCTGCTGCTCGAGCGCGGCGACTGGCTGCCACGCGAGCCCCAGAACTGGTCGGCCGCGGACGTATTCGTGGACAACCGTTACGTGTCCCCGGATACGTGGTATGACGAGGAGGGCAAGCCGTTTCAGCCACAGGTGCACTATTGCGTGGGCGGCGCCACAAAGATGTACGGCGCGGCGCTTTACCGCATGCGAGCGGAGGACTTCGGCGAGCTGAAGCACCACGACGGCATCTCACCCGCCTGGCCGATCCCTTATGAGGCGATGGAGCCCTATTACACGAAGGCCGAGCAGCTCTATCAGGTGCACGGCTCGCGCGGCGAGGACCCAACCGAACCATTTGCCTCTGCCCCCTACGACCACCCTGCGGTTTCGCACGAGCCCCGTATCGCGCAGCTGGCCGAGTCGTTCGCAGCGGCCGGCTTGCACCCATTCCATGCGCCCTGTGGGGTGATGCTCAATGAGGGCAACATGCCCTACAGCAATTGCGTGCGCTGCTCCACGTGCGACGGCTTTCCGTGCCTGGTGCACGCCAAGTCGGACGCCGAGGTCCTGGGTGTGAGGCCCGCGCTCGAGCACCCCAACGTGACGCTCATGACGAACGCGACTGCGGTTGCGCTGAAGACCAACTCCGGCGGCACCGCCGTCACCGAGGCCGTGGTGGAGCGCGAAGGCGAACAAGAGACCTACTCGGCCGACATCGTGGTGGTCTCCTGCGGCGCAGCCAACACGGCCAAGCTGCTGCTCGAGTCGGCCACCGACAAGCATCCAAACGGGCTGGCCAACGGTTCAGACCAAGTGGGGCGCAACTACATGTTCCACAACAGTCAGGCCGTGCTCGCGATCTCCAAGGAGCCCAACCCGACTGTCTTCCAGAAGACGCTTGGGGTCAACGACTACTACTTCGCCAGCGATGCGTGGGAGTTCCCAATGGGCAACATCCAGATGGTGGGTAAGTCGGTGGCCGCCATGTACCGCGGCGAGAAGCCATTGATGACAAAGCTCGCGCCCACCTTCTCACTTGCGGACGTGGCAGAGCATGCCGTGGACTTCTGGCTCTCAACCGAGGACTTGCCCCAACAGGAGAACAGGGTGAGTGTGGATCGCGAAGGCAAGCTGACGTTGAACTACCGCCCCAGCAACAACACCGCCAGGGACCGCCTGTTCGAGCAGCTGCGCTCGCTACTGAGCCATCTGGGCATGCACGAGCACCACCTGATCCCGCGCTGGGCCTACCTGGAGAACAAGATCCCCGTGGCAGGCGTGGCCCACCAAGCCGGCACCTGCCGCTTTGGCTCAGACCCGGCCTCCTCTGCCTTGAACGAGAACTGCCGCGCGCACGAAGTCGACAACCTGTACGTGGTCGACACGAGCTTCTTCCCGAGCATCGCCGCGGTTAATCCAGCGCTGACGGCGATGGCCAACGCGCTACGCGTAGGCGATCACCTGCTCGAGCGCCTGGGGGCCAATGGGAGCTGATACATCCACAAAAACACGTGCCTCGCGCGCGCGTGCGCGCGCGGGCGTACGCGCGCGCGCAAGTCACCCCCCAGAGACAAACACAACACCAAGATCCACCCAACCCAAACACCGGCCAAATGCCCACCTCTAGGGGCGCCGGCGCCCGTCGCCACGTCGTAATCGTCGGCGGCGGCTTCGGTGGCTTGGCGGCTGCGCACGAGCTGAGGCACGCCGATGTGGATGTGACGCTCGTGGACCGCACCCACCACCACCTGTTCCAGCCACTGCTCTATCAGGTGGCAGGCGGTGGGCTGGCGGCAGGCGAGTGCGCCACGCCGATCAGGACAGCGCTGAGACGCAACTCGAACATCACGGTGCTGATGGGCGAGGCGAAGGACCTGGACGTCGAGCGCAAACAACTGATCCTCGACCGCGAGGAGCGATTGGACTACGACAGCTTGATCGTGGCCTGCGGGGCGCAGACCTCCTACTTCGGCAAAGACGAGTGGCAGGAGGTGTCGTGCGGCCTGAAGACGCTCCAAGACGCGCTCGACCTGCGCAACAGGTTCTATGGCGCGTTCGAGGAGGCCGAGCGCGCGCGAGACGAGGCCGAGCAGCGCAAGTGGATGACGTTCGTGGTGATCGGCGGCGGCCCGACCGGCGTGGAGATAGCCGGGGAGCTGCGGCTCATCGCCCTGCACGGGATGAAGCGCGGCTTCAGGCAGATCGATCCGCGCGATGCGCAAGTGATCCTGCTCGACGCGGGCGAGCGCGTGACGGCAGCCTTCAGCGAGCGGCTGTCGGGCAAGGTCGCCAAGGAGCTGGCCTCGCTGGGGGTGACGGTTCGCGAGGGCGCGCGCGTGACGGCGATCGACGCGCAGGGTGTTACCGCCTCGGTAGCCGGCACGGACGAGCGGATCGACGCGAGGACGGTGATCTGGGCGGCAGGCGTGCAGGCGGTTGGCTTCTCACGTGCGCTTGCCGAAGCAACCGGCGCGTCAACCGACCGGGCTGGGCGCGTGCAGATCGAAACAAATCTGACGATCCCTGGACACCCCGAGATCTCCGCGGTCGGGGACACAACGCTGGTTGAAGGACCCGATGGCAAGCCGTACCCGGGCCTGGCCACGGTGGCGATCCAGCAGGCACGCCACGTGGGGAAGGCGATCCGCGAGGGAGCGCCGGGCGCGACGACGCCGTTTCACTACCTCGACAAGGGCGCCTTGGCGGTCGTGGGCAGGGGCAAGGCCGTGTGTGAAATCCGTGGCCATGAAATCTCCGGACGGCCCGCCTTCTTTACCTACTTGACGGTACACATGTATTACCTGGGCGGCGTTAGGGGCGGACGCCTGAAGGTATTGATCGATTGGATCAGCGCACGCCTTGGTAATCCCCAGAACCAAGTGATGGATGGCTATCTGACCAGTGTCGAGCGGGTACCCCCAGGAGCGAACTCCTCTGGACTGGATCGAAGTCCGGCCACAAGCAGCGGCGAGCAGTGAGGGCACTCGATCCAAGACTGCCGCAGTACGCGCGCGCGACGCGCACATTCCTATTCGCATCGGTCGGCCTGGGCGCGCTCAGCGCTCTGCTGATCGTCTCGCAAGCCTGGCTGCTGGCGGACGTCGTTGCGAGCGCGTTCTCCGGAGGCAAGAGCGTGGCGCAGTTGCAAACACCACTGGCGGTGTTGCTGTGTGTGGTGGTGGCACGCGCGGTAGTTGCCTGGGGGGCAGAGCTGGCGGCGGGCCGCAGCTCGGCGCGCGCAAAGTCACAGTTGCGCGGTGCCCTACTAGAGCGCGTGGCCGGGCTGGGCGTGGACGGCTCACGAAAGGAGCGCACAGGCGAGCTCGCGGTACTCGCTACGCGCGGGGTCGATGCCTTGGATGGCTATTTCTCCCTGTACCTGCCGCAGTTGTTCCTGGCCGTGATCGTGCCGCTCGTGGTGCTGGGGGCGGTGGTCGGCAAGGACTGGATCTCGGCCGCGATCATTGCCGCCACGATTCCCCTGATCCCGCTGTTTATGGCCTTGGTGGGCGCAACGACGCGCGAAGGCATGGACCGTCAGTTGCGCACGTTGCAACGACTGGGCGGCCATTTCCTTGACGTGGTCGCGGGACTGCCGACGCTGAAGGTTTTCGGGCGCGCGAAGGCACAGGCGGCGAGCATCCGTGAGATCTCAGAGCGCTATCGCGAGACGGCCCTGGCGACGCTGCGGATCACGTTCTTGTCCTCACTGATCCTCGAGCTCGTGGCGACATTCTCGGTGGCGCTCGTGGCCGTCGCGATCGGCTTGCGCTTGATGGGCGGGGAGCTCGGATTGCGCACCGCGCTGTTCGCACTCGTGCTCGCCCCAGAGGCCTACCTGCCATTGCGCCAGCTCGGCGCCAACTACCACGCGAGCGCCGAGGGCATAGCCGCCGCCGAGCAAGTGTTCGCGGTGATCGAAGAGCCGCTGCGGGCGCGAGGGACGCGCCGCGATGTGCCCGACATGACGGTGAGCAGCATCACGGTGGATGGGCTGTGGGTCAGCTATCCCGGCCGCTCTGAGCCGGCGCTGGAAGATGTTTCGTTGAGCGTCGAGCCCGGCGAGATCCTGGCGCTCGCGGGACCCAGCGGCTGTGGCAAGTCGACGCTGCTGAATGTGCTGCTTGGCTTGACGGTGCCCGAGCGCGGAGCGGTGAGCGTCGCAGACGTGGAGCTGGGCGATCTGGACCCCGATGTGTGGCGCGCCCAGCTTGCATGGGTGCCGCAGCGACCGCACCTGTTCGCGGCTTCGATCGCCGAGAACGTGCGGCTCGGGCGAGCCGGGGCATCCACCGAGGAAGTGTGGGAAGCCATCCAAGCCGCCGGGCTCACGGGCGTCGTGGACAGCTTGCCCGAGGGCCTTGAGACAGTGCTGGGCGACCGCGGCGTGGGACTCTCCGCGGGAGAGTGCCAACGGGTGGCGCTCGCGCGAGCCTTCCTGCGCGACGCGCCATTGCTACTGCTCGACGAGCCGACCGCGAGCCTCGACGGTCAGACCGAGCAGGAGGTGTTGGAAGCCGTGCGGCGCCTGTCCGAGGGTCGCACCGTGGTGCTCGTGGCACACCGGCCAGCGCTGCTTGAGATCGCCGACCGTGTGCTCACGCTGGGCGCATCCCACACGCCCGTAGGAGCCGTGACGGGTCGATCCGATGAACTCAGCGCGATCGAGGTGCCCGCATGAGGGCCCGAGCCGCGACTAAACGAGGTGCCGCGCGCGCGCAGCCGTCCTCAACTCCACCCTCCGCCGCTTTCGCTTCTCGTGTCGCGGAGGACGGACGCGAGGCGCCGCTGCTGCAAACACTCGCGATCGCGTGTCCTGCTGCCGGGCGCCTGATGCTCGCGACACTGCTAGGCGCGGGCGCCGCGGCGGCCGCAATCGGCTTGATCGCCACCTCAGCCTGGCTGATCTCACGCTCCTCTCAGCACCCGCAAGAGTCGGCGGTGGCGATCGCGATCGTGGGGGTACAGTTCTTCGCACTGGCCCGAGGCCTTTGTCGCTACGGCGAGCGCTTGGTCGGCCACGATGCGGCCTTCCGCGTTCTGTCGAGCCTGCGGGTCAGCGTGTATGAGCGCTTGGAGCGGCTGGCGCCGCTTGGCCTGCCCGCCTTCCGCAATGGGGACCTGCTGGCGCGGTTGGTCCATGACGTGGACTCCTTGCAGGACCTGCTGTTGCGAGTGGTGCCTCCGTTCGCGATTGCCTTGCTCGTGGGCGTGGCAACGGTGGGGTTGGCGTGGTGGATGCTGCCAGCTGCCGGCTTGATCCTGCTGGTGGCGCTGCTGATCGCGGGAGTGCTCGTACCGTGGTTGACGGGAGCGCTCGCCGCGCGTGGCGAGGCCAAGCAGGCGGCCGCGCGCGGACTATTGACGGAGTCGGTCGTGGACCTGTTCGAAGGCGCACCCGAGCTGATTGTCAATGGCGCCGCACCGGAGCAGCTAAAGCGCACGCTGGCGGCCGATGGGGAGCTCACACAGGTGGCACAAGCAACATCGCGTACCGCGGGCATCGGCCAGGGTCTGACGAGCCTGTGCTGCGGCCTTGCGATGTGGGGCTCGCTGATCATCGGCGTCGCTGCCGTGCACACGGGACGGTTGGACGGCGTCTTGCTGGCCGGCATCGCCCTCATCCCACTGGTGGCATTTGAGCTTGTGACAGGCTTGCCCGCGGCAACCCAGACGCTCCAACGCGTGCGCCGTGCGGCCGCGCGCGTGCAGGAGGTACTCGACACGCAACCGCCGGTCCTAGAGCCCGAAGACCAGCCGATGCCCACCGCATCGAGCAGGCAGTTGACAGATGGAGAGTCCCGCCAAGGCCGCGTCTCTTACGGTCTGCCAGGCCTCCGCGATACGCACGAACAGCGATCCCATCATCTGAGGGCGCGTGGACTGAGCTACGTCTATCCAGGCAAAATGAGCCCGGCGCTCAGCGGGATAGACCTCGATCTGAGCCCCGGACGCCGCATCGCGATCGTGGGTCCCAGCGGCGCCGGCAAGTCGACGCTCGCGGGAGTGTTGCTGAGATTCCTTCCTTATCAGGGCGGGTCTGTCGAATTGGATGGCCTTGAGATCTCACAGCTCGACGGCGATGAGCTCAGGCGGGTGGTGGGCCTGGTAAGCCAGGACACCCACGTGTTCGACAGCACGCTCGAGGAGAACCTGCGCCTGGCCAGGCGCGAGGCGACCATCGAGGAGCTACGCGAGGCGCTGGGCGAAGCGAGACTGCTCGACTGGGTGGACGGGTTGCCTCAAGGTCTCGCCACGGAGGTTGGTGAGCGTGGCGCACGCATGTCCGGCGGACAGCGCCAACGCCTGGCGATCGCGCGAGCCTTGCTTGCCGACTTTCCCGTCCTGATCCTGGACGAGCCCGGCGAGCATCTGGACACCGAAACGGCCGACGCGATCGTGGCGGACCTCTTGACCAACACATGCGATCAGGCCACGCTGCTGATCACACACAGGCTGGCTCAACTCGAGGAGGTCGACGAAGTGATCGCGCTTGATCGTGGTCGCACACTGGAACGCGGCACGCACGCCGAGCTCGTCGAACGCGACGGGTACTACGCGGCAATGTGGCGCCGCGAGATGGGTAATGGTGTTGAGGCATGACCAACGATCCGGCCCGGGGGAGCTCGGGAGCAGGACCAGCGATCTGGCCTGGCGGGGAGGTTGAGGCATGACCAACGACTTGGCCCGTTGGCAGTTCGCGACGACGAGCATCTATCACTTCCTGTTCGTGCCGGTCACTATCGGCCTTGCCTTCCTGGTCGCATTGCTGCAAACGGCCTGGTATCGCAATCAGAAGCCGGAGTACAAGCGCGTGACGCGCTTCTTTGGCACTTTGCTCTTGATCAACGTCGCCGTGGGCGTTGTCACCGGCCTCGTGCAGGAGTTCGAGTTCGGCATGAACTGGTCGTCCTACTCGCGCTTCGTGGGCGACGTGTTCGGCGGCCCACTCGCAATGGAGGGCCTGGCGGCCTTCTTCCTGGAGTCCACCTTCCTAGGGCTGTGGATCTTCGGCTGGGACCGCCTGCCCAAGCGCGTGCACCTTGCCTGCATCTGGCTGGTCGCCGCCGGCTCAATGCTCTCGGCGATGTTCATCTTGGCCGCCAATTCGTGGATGCAACACCCCGTCGGCTACGTCCTCAACAAACACGGCCAGCCGGAACTGAACAACGTGTGGGCTTTGTTCACGAATCCGACGTTCCTGTGGGGCTACGTCCACGTGGTCCTCGCCTCGCTCGTGACCGGCTCGCTTGTGATGCTCGCGATCTCCGCCTGGCACCTGCGCGTCCGCAACCGCACCCTCCAGGGTGGCGCGGCGGGCGCGCCGACGACAGGCACCCTCCCGGGTGGAGGACAAGCGGGCGCGCTGGGAGGACAGGCGAGCGCACTGAGTAACGCCGAGGCCTTTCACCACACGGCGCGCCTGTCGGTCTTGGTGTTGCTCCCGGCAATCCTCTTGCAGATGTTCGTGGGCAACAAGCTCGGGGAGATCGAGAACACTTACCAGCCGGCCAAGATCGCCGCGGCCGAGGCGCAGTGGAACAACTGTCAGCCGTGCTCGTTCTCGGCTTTTCAGATCGGCGGCGGCAACAACGACCAGACCCCCACCCAAGTGATCTCGATCCCGCACCTGCTCTCGGTGCTCGCGACAGGCACTTGGAACGGTGCGGTCATCGGGCTCAACCAGTTGCAAAAGGAAGACGAAAAGAAGTACGGGCCCGGCAACTACATCCCGGACGTGTTCATCCAATACTGGTCGATGCGCGTGATGGCCTACCTCGGCTCCTTGATCGCCTTGCTGGCCTTGTGGGGAGCATGGCTGATCCACAAGGGCCGGCTCGACCGCTCCAAGTGGTTCCTGCGCATCGGCCTCGTAGCTGTCGTGACCCCGTTCATCATGAACACCGCCGGCTGGCTGTTGACCGAGAGTGGGCGCCAGCCTTGGATCGTGCAAGGCTTGATGAAGACGATCAACGCCAACTCCCCGTCGGTCAGCTCGACCGACATCTGGATCAGCCTGATCGCGTTCGTCTTGATCTACATCGCACTCGGCGCGGCCGACTTGGTTTTGATGCTGCGCTACTCGCGCAAGGACCTCGACCCCGACGAGGGCACCGACGGGACCGGCCCAGACGCGCATGCCCCGACCCCCGCGATGAGCTACTGAGGAGCCCCGTGCAGCTTCACACGATCTGGTTCGTCATCCTCGCGATCTTCTGGATCGGGTTCTTCGTCTTGGAGGGCTTCGACTTCGGCGTGGGCATGCTCCATGCATTCGTGGGGCGCAACGAGGAGGAGCGCAAACGCGCGCTCTCCACGATCGGCCCGTGGTGGGACGGCAACGAGGTGTGGCTGGTGGTCGCGGGCGCCGGCACGTTCGCGGCCTTCCCCGGCTGGTACGCGACGATGTTCTCCGCCTTGTACTTGGCCTTGCTGCTCGTCTTGATCGCTTTGATGGCGCGAGGCGTGTCGCTTGAGTTCAGGGAGAAGAGTGAGAACCCACGCTGGCGCTCGACCTGGCGCTGGGTATTGACGATTGGCTGCCTCTTGATCCCCTTGCTCTTGGGCGTCGGACTGGGCGATCTCTTGAATGGCCTGCCGATCGACTCCAGCCACGAGTACACGGGCAACTTCTTCGACCTGCTCACGCCCTATGGGCTGTGGACCGGCGTGACGCTGGTTTCACTGTGCCTTCTGCACGGCGCTACGTTCCTCAAGCTGAGGACCACAAGTCACGTGCGCGAGCGCGCCCGCAGCCTTGCGCGGCCGCTCGGCTGGCTGGCGATCGCCTTGGTCATCGGCTGGGTGATCTGGACGCGCAGCGTCGCCGGCGGCCCCGACGTGCCCCAGCCGGTAGAGATCCTCGCCTTGATCGCGGTGGCCTTTGCCGCGCGCTTGGCGATGACCGACCACGACGGCCTGTCCTTCTCCGCCTCGGCCGTCGCGATCGCCGCGCTGGTCGGCTCAATCTTCATCGACCTGTATCCGAACGTGATGGTCTCGAGCACCAACGCTGCCTACGACCTAACTGTCAACAATGTGGCCTCAGGCCACTACGCGCTTGTGGTGATGACGGTCGTGGCGGTGATCTTCTTCCCTGTGGTTTTGCTGTACCAAGGGTGGTCATTCCATGTGTTCCGCGCTCGTTTGAAGGCTCCGCCGGATCAGGCAGACCTGCCGTCCAGCCCCGAGCAGACTGCGCCTCAAGCCGGGTAGTCAGCCGGTTCGAATCCGGGCGCCCCGGCTAGCTGGGCCCTTATTCGAAACCGTGCTCTCGGTGGCAGTCTTAGCTTGTTTCGAGAGGATGCTGGTTTGGAGACGTACCACGAGTACACACTCGTCCGACCGTATCCGGCCGTAGGCTGTTGGCGTGGAAGATCAGCTTCTTAGGCTTGACACGCCTGCTCTGCGCAAGGCACGCGGGGCGTTCTTTACTCCTCCCGCCATCGCGGACTATCTTGCTGAGTGGGCGATTGAGGGCGACGTCAACGCGACTGTGATGGACCCGACTTGCGGCGAGGCCGTTTTCCTAGAGGCGGCAGGAAGCAAGCTCGTGGAGCTCGGCGCAACGCGCGAGCGTTTGCGCAATCAGGTGATCGGAGTTGATCTACACTCGACCTCTGTCGAGGAGTCGGCGCTGCTGCTGCGTAAGCACGGCCTTGATGGTTCGTTCTTTGTTGAGGATTTCTTCGCGCTCTCGACCCCGGATAAGCTTGACGCCGAACTCCCGTTCGTAGATGCGATCATCGGCAATCCGCCGTTTGTTCGCTACCAGCAGCACGTCGGTAAAGAACGCAAGAGAGCGCAGCTCGCCGCGTTGGAGCAAGGCGTACGGCTCTCAGGCCTGGCGTCCTCGTGGGCAGCGCTGGTAGTGCATGCCTGCGGGTTCCTCAAACCGGAGGGCCGCCTAGCGATGGTCCTCCCGACCGAGCTGCTGTATACAGGATATGCCGAGCCTGTGCGAGCGTGGCTCAAACGACGTTTCAAGGCCGTCCATCTCGTTATGTTCGAGCGCCTCCAGTTCGTGGACGCGACCGAGAAGGTAGTCCTCGTACTCGCGCGTGGGAGCGGCGGCTGCAACGCATTCTCGCTCGTGTCTGTTGAGGACGCAGAGGATCTGCGCGGTATTCGCATGTTCGGTCCTATGCATCTCAACGTTGCACCTCCAGCACAGGGCAAGTGGACGGACCTGCTGTTGCCGGTAGAGCATCGCCAGGCTTACGACCGTGCAGTCGAGGAGCACTTCGTCCCACTCCGCGAGTACGGCTCACCGACACTCGGCACTGTCACTGGCGCCAACGATTACTTCTGCATCAGCGAGAAGACGCGCGTCGAATACGAGATTCCTGAGCGCCATCTGGTGAAGATCTCGCCGCCGGGTACTAAGCACTTTCGTGGCTTGACATTCGGCAAGCGTGACTGGGAGCGCCTACGTGACAAGGGGGCAGCCGTGTGGCTACTGCAGCCACAGGATGATCAGCGCGACTGGCTGGACGATCCGGATAGCGTTGGGCTCTTGGCTTACCTGGAGCATGGGCTGGAGTTGGAGGTCAACCTCGCGTACAAGTGCCGGGTTCGGGCGGCGTGGTATCGCCCACCCGCGGCGGCGGTGCCCGACTTGTACTTCACGTACATGAGTCATCGCTATCCGCGACTCATCACCAATACTGTCAATGCGACATTTGTCAACTCGATGCACGGGGTAAAGCTCTCGCGCGCTGCGCCGCGCGACGCCAAGCAGGCTCTGCCCTTGATGATGATGAGTGCGGTGACGATGCTTGGTGCAGAGATCCACGGTCGCAGTTATGGCGGCGGCATCTTGAAGATGGAGCCACGTGAGGCCGCCGAGCTACCGGTACCACGCCCACAGGCACTTGCAGAGGCGTGGCAACGATTGAAGCCAGACCGAGCCAAGCTTGAGCGCCAGCTGGAGCAAGGGTTGTGGACTGGCGTGGCCAAGCGGGTGGACGAGGCGTTGCTTGTCGGCGCTTGCGGTATCCCCGCCGTTGAGGTACAGCAGCTTCACCAGGCGGGTCAGGAGTTGCGCCGCACGCGTATAGGGCGGGAAACGGCGATCAACGACGAATAACAGCTATGACACTTAATCGAGATGAGGAGATAGCGGCAGCCAATCGTGCGGCCAAGGTCCGCAGCGAGTGGGGGCATCCCCACGAACGCTGGCAGGCGCTCATCGGCAAGATCCAAAACACTGCGGTGCGTGATTTTGCAGCGATCGTCGACGACTGGCTTGCGTACATGTGGTGTCTCGATCAGTACCGGATTGCCGACGCGCCACCACAGGGTATGGGTGACCAGGCTCGGCCATACACAAGCCGAATCGAAGGCGTGTATCGCGGCAAGGGCAACTCGTTTGCCACACTGCTGTCGCTACTGCTGGAGAATCGCACTGGCCAGACAATCCGCAGCCGTTCGGAGATTAAGGGCTACTCGCAGAACCACCAGATCGACCTCGCCTGGCCCGATCGGCGCATAGCGCCGATCGTGTGCGCA
Source organism: uncultured Solirubrobacterales bacterium (assembly GCA_963731565.1). Lineage (GTDB taxonomy): Bacteria > Actinomycetota > Thermoleophilia > Solirubrobacterales > Solirubrobacteraceae > Palsa-744. Next base: position 937,165 of record CAVSWG010000001.1, on the reverse strand, counting down.
GAGAGCAAGCTCACCGGCGGTCCGGCGTACGGTGGTAAGCGATCCCGTGGTGCGATGGATGACTGGAGCAATCGCCGCAAGGAGCTGAAGTTCTCGGCCACAGACCTGAAGCTTTCACGGCGGGACCAGACTGAAAGCATCGGTCATTGGGATGTTTGGCGCCAGTCGGCGTCGCCTAAGGCGTTCTTGCTCTGGGGTGCCCGACTCTCGCCTCGCGACAAACCGAACCGGATGGTCGAGGAGGTCGCGGCAATCGTGTCGACCTACCTCGATGGCGCGGGAGTGCTAGCTTGGCAGGAAAGGCCAGACAGAGCGGCTATGAAGTAGTCCCGCTGCCGTCGACACCGACCGTCGAGACACTCGATTTTGCGCTATGGCGCATCGAGAGTGAGATCAAGAAGGCGGTAGCCATCGGCGGGCTTGACTATCTGCCGCAACCCTCCGCGCCGGTGGACCCTGACCAGCTGATCGATGACGATCTCGACAGGTAGAGGGCACTGCTTATCCTCACCGTTGCTTAGCGTGGTATCCAGCTGCTCTCGGTGCCCACGGTTTGGCTCTCTCGCGTCGGCAGTGGAGTCAATGGCCGACGCGGCTTGTGCTGTGCTCCGGACTCGCGTGAAGCTTGCCCGTCACCAGGTATCGATGTTGGGGCGCCGCTTAGCCTCGCGCCTGCGCCAGTCCTCGGCGGGCGGGTCGAACAAGGTGGCGATCCAACGCCGCGAGTCAGCCGGGTCGATCACGTCATCGATCTCGCCATGGGCGGCCATGTTCATGCCCTCCCCGTGCGTATAGGCGGCAGCGACCGTCGCCTGGAACACGCGCTCGCGCTCCTCGGGGTCCTCGATCGCGTCGAGCTCGCGGCGCATGCCGAGGCGCACCGCTCCCTCCAAGCCCATGCCACCGAACTCCGAAGTGGGCCAGCCAACCGTGAACAGGGGCGCCTTGAACGAGCCACCGGCCATAGCCTGGGCACCGAGCCCGTAGCCCTTGCGCAAGACGATCGTGCCGAACGGGATCTCCAGGTTGGCGCCGATCACGAACAGCCTGGAGAAGTGGCGCACGGTCGCGGTCCGCTCGGCCTCGGGGCCGACCATGAAGCCGGGCGTATCGCACAGGAACAGGACCGGCAAGCCAAACGCATCGCACATCTGCAAGAAGCGGGCGGCCTTGTCGGCCGCATCGGCGTCGATCGCTCCCCCGAGGTGGGAGGGATCGTTGGCGACTATCCCAAGCGGCTTGCCCTCCACGCGCGCGAGTGAGGTGACCATGCCTGGACCGAAGCCGCCACGCAACTCGAGCACCGAGCCCTCGTCGCAGAGCCCTTCGATCGCGCGGCGCACCTCATAGGCGCGCTTGCGCTGCTCGGGCACGACTTGGCGCAACAGACTTTGGTCGGGTGCCGTGAAGCTCGTCAAGGAACCATTGAAGTAGGAGAGGTAGCGCTTGGCCGCCGCCACGGCAGCTTGGTCATCGGCGACGCGCAGGTCGACCACGCCATTGGCGTGCTGCACGTCGATCGGGCCGACCTCAGCAGGCTCGTAGTGACCGAGGCCGCCGCCCTCGATCATCGCGGGGCCGCCCATGCCGATGCTCGAATCCTCGGTCGCGATCACCACATCGCAGCAACCGAGCAACGCAGCATTGCCGGCGAAGCAGTAGCCAGAGGCGACCCCCACAAGCGGCACCCGGCCGCTAAGGCGGCCGAACAGGTTGAAGGCCCGGCAATCGAGGCCGGCCACGATCGGGAAGTCCACGTCGCCCGGACGGCCACCGCCTCCCTCCGCGAACAGCACGACTGGCAGGCGACGGCGCTCGGCGATCTCGAACAGGCGGTCCTTCTTGAGGTGGCCCCTCATTCCTTGGGTGCCGGCGAGCACGGTGTAGTCGTAGGACATCGCCACGATCGCGTTCCCCTCGACGTCCCCGACACCCGCCACGAGCCCGTCGGCGGGCGTGCTCGCGATCAAGTCCTCGCGCGAGCGACGCCGCTCCTGGGCGGCGAACAGGAGCGGTCCGTACTCGACATAGGTTCCCTCGTCCACTAGGTCTTCGAGGTTCTCGCGTGCGGTGCGCCTTCTGCGTGCGCGCCTACGCGCCACGGCCTCAGGCCGTGCGGGATCCAATCCGAGCGCGTGGCGTGCCCTTACGGCCGCCAAGTCCGCACGGACTCCATCGGGATCGAGCGCTGAAGGAGCCACACCGTCAGTAATCTCCTGGATCGGCGTGTCCCCGGGTGCGAGCACCAGCAGCAGCTCGCCCTCCTGGACCGCGTCGCCAACCGCGACCTCCACGCGGCTCACGACCCCATCAGCCTGGGCGATGACCTCGTGCTCCATCTTCATCGCCTCGAGCACCACCATCGGTACGCCGGCCCTCACCGATCCACCGGGGCCATGCTCGATCGCGACGACCACGCCGGCAAATGGAGCTGTGACCGCAAGCTCGGATGGGCCTGGCATCGCGCAATCATTGCGCACGGTCGCCGCCAAGGCTCTGACCCGGGAACCGGCGGACTATCGTTGGGGCATGGCCAACTGGCAGGACGTGCACCGGCTCGCCCTCGCGTTGCCCGAGACTGAGGAGCGCATCAAACGAGAGCTGCGCCAATGGTGGGTGAAGGACAAGCTGTTCGTGTGGGAGCGTCCGCTGCGACCGAAAGAAGTCGAAGAGGAGTTTGAGGGAGACGCTCCCGACGGACCGATCTTGGGCGCGCGAGTGGAGCACATCGTGGCCAAGGAAGCGCTACTCGCCGACGATCCCCAGGTGTTCTTCACCACCTCGCACTTCGACGGGTACCCGGCAATTCTCGTGTGGCTTGACCGCATCTCAGTCGCGGACCTCGAGGAGCTGGTCACGGAGGCATGGCTCGTCCGCGCTCCCAAGCGCCTAGCCGCAGCGCACTCAAGCTAGCTGGCCCCAAGGGTCACCTCGACAACTTAGGCAGTCTCCACAGAGGTCATCACCGATGCACACGCACTCCCGTCCGTATTCCGCCATCCGTCGACACGCTCGCACGACAGCGGCCGTCGCCCTCACGATCGCAACCGTCATGCTCTTGGCGGCGCTACCCACAGCGTCGGCAAACACGAGTTCACCCACCCCAAGTCTCACCTTGCCCGCGAGTGTTTCGACGGTGCCCCCAAGCGAAGCCGAAGCACTGCTATCGGACATCTCGCTGAGCAACCTCGACACTACGCAATTGACAGAAGCGCTCTCGAAACTACCGGGCCTCAGCACGCTGCCCGCCGGCAAGCTGGAAGCAGCAGTGACCAAGGTCATCGAAAGATCCTCGGCGTGGGCGGCGGCGTGGGGATCGTGCTGGCCGGCCTGATCATCGAGCACCTGGACTACCACTGGCTGTTCTGGATACCTCTGATTCCCACGGTGTTCGCTGCGCTGGCGACGTGGCGCTTCATCCCGGAGTCACCGGTGCGGGTTCCGGGGCGCGTGAACTGGCTGGCGGCGACTTTGATGACGATCGGCATGTCGATCGTGTTGATCGCGATCAGCCAGACCACGACCTGGGGCTGGGGATCGCCGAAGACGCTCGGCCTGCTCGCCGCCGGCATCGCCGTGTCAGCCGCCTGGATCGCCGTTGAGGTTCGCAGTGAGAACCCCTTGATCGACATGACGATGATGCGGATCAAGGGTGTGTGGACGACCAACACGTCCGCGTTCCTGCTCGGCGCCGGGATGTACGCCTCGTTCATCGTGATCCCCCAGATCGCGCAGCTGCCAAAGAGCACGGGCTTCGGCTTTGGTGCCTCGGTGGTCGTGTCGGGCCTCTACCTGCTGCCGCTGACGATCGCGATGACGATCCTGGGCCTGTGGGCCGGACGGATCTCTGGTCGCTACGGCTCGCGCAGCGCACTGCTTGTAGGAACGGCCTTTACTACCGCGTCTTTCGCATTGCTTGCGGTCGCCCATAGCCATCCCTATGGCCTGCTGATCGCCGCTGGACTACTCGGGGTCGGGGTTGGCCTTGCCTTCGCGGCACTCGGCAACCTGATCGTGCAGGCCGTCTCACCCGAGCAGACCGGCGTGGCGAGCGGCATGAATACTGTCATGCGCACGCTCGGCGGTGCCCTAGGGGGTCAGCTCTCGGCGACCTTCATCGCCGCCAACACCGCCAAGGGATTGCCGACGATCAAGGGCTTCACCGACACATTCTTGATGGCCACGGGCTTCCTGCTTGTGTGCCTGGCTGTCGGCTTCTTGGTCCCCAAGGAACACGGCGCAGGGACAGCGGACTTCTCGCACGAAGAGGCAACCGGTGGCGCCCCCGCAGCAGAGGGCGCCCCCGGCTAAAGCTCCCGCGCTCGGCGGTCTTGGCTATTCGGCGTCAGGCCAGTTCGCGCTACCCATCACACCGTCGCCATCCTCAGGCTTGGGTCCACCAATCGCGACGATGTCCAATCCATCGGGGCCGGACTCGAACGCGCGCACAACCTCGGGCGCCACGCGCACCACGTCCCACTGGCGAAGCTCAAGAAGCTCATCGTCGAGCAGCACGCGTCCGGAACCAGCGACGACTAGGTAGGCCTCCTCCTGCTCGCGGTGACTGTGGGCCATTGGACTGCGCATGTCCGCCGCATAACGGAAAAGGCTAACCCCGAGGTCGCGCGAGTCGAGGTGTTTGCGTCCGAAACGGCCTTCGATGCCTGGAACTCGCTCGCCGACAGAGTCCTCGATCTCCAACAAGTTCACGGTGGCGTAACGAGACATTGGTTCTCCTCAATCGGTTTGAATGGCGAGTTGAGGTCCACCATAGCTCGCGTTCGCGTGGGCTGAAGTAGCCACTCCATTTCAGCTTGTGCCGAGTTGCCTTACGTGGTAGATGATCAATCTATTGATATTTTTTCTACCTCCAGGCCCACCAAGGAGCCTTCTATTTGTTTCTAGCCCGGGAGCGGCTCCTGCGCGCGCGGGCCGGATATGTAAGCCTCGGCGGGCTCCAACATCTGCACGATCTGCTCGCGCATCTCGGGCGTGTCGGCGTGCCCGTGCACCGAGGCGGCATGCTCGGAGGCCGCGCGCACGACCTCATCCTCCTCGCCAATGATCACCAGGGAGCAGTTGGACTCGCTCGCGAAGCGGCGGCAGTCGGCCATCTTGCGGGACATGTGAGTCTCCTTTCGAATGGGTTGTGTTCATCGTTGCGCTCGGAGCCGTCCACGTCAAATGGAGGACCTTGACCTGATCGTGTCCCGGTCGGCGCATGCGCCGACCGGCGTTGGCGCGCATGCGCGCCAACGTTCCGACCCTTGCATGCAAGGGTCGGCCTGCCGGCACATGTGCCGGCAGGTCCCTAGAGTTGATCTCCGCAGCTGACCCCTCAGGCGCAGGGAAGGAGAAGCCTCGTGAAGATGCGTGCCGCTGTGCTCGAGCAGTTTGGCCAGCCGCTGGTGGTTCAGGAGGTCGATCTCGCCGATCCCCGGCCCGGAGAGGTACTGGTGCGCTTGGTGGCGTGCGGCGTGTGCCACACGGATATGTACACGGCGTCAGGAGTGGATCCGTCCGGCTACGCGCCCACCGTGCTCGGCCACGAGGGAGCCGGGGTCGTCGAAGCGGTCGGCGAGGGCGTGACCTCGGTGAAGCAGGGCGATCACATCGTGACACTCTTCTCCCCGCAATGCCGTGAGTGCGAGCACTGCCTCAGCCCTAAGACCAACCTTTGCTTGGCGATTCGCGAGCAGCAGAACAAAGGCTATCTGCCCGATGGCACAACGCGACTTTCGCGCTCGGGTGAGCCGATCCGGCATTTCATGGGTACCTCCACTTTTGCCGAGTATGCGGTCCTACCCGAGATCGCCCTCGCGTGCGTGAGCCGCGAGGCGCCACTCGATCGAGCCTGCCTATTCGCGTGCGGCTTGACGACCGGCTTGGGCGCGGCGATGTACACAGCCGCCGTTGAGCCCGGCTCGACTTGCGTGGTCTTCGGCGCTGGCATGGTCGGCCTTGGAGCAGTCGCCGGATGCCGCTTGCAAGGCGCCGAGCGAGTTGTGTGCGTGGACCTGTCCCCCGAGCGCCTCGAGTTGGCCCGCGGACAGGGAGCAACTGACTGTTGGCTCGCCGACGAGCACACGGTGGAGCGGGTCTTGGAGGAGACGAGGGGCTTCGGTGCCGACTACACCTTCGAGGCGACCGGCTTGGTCTCGGTGATGGGCCAAGCCGTTGAAGCAGCACGCATGGGATGGGGCTTGTGCACGGTGGCCGGGGTGGCCGGCAAGGGAGAGACCTTGGACATTGTGCCCCGCATGCTGATCACCGGACGGCGCGTATGCGGATCGTCCTTTGGTGGGGTCAAGGGCCGCGACCAAGTGCCCCAACTGGTGGACCGCTACCTGCAAGGACACATCGACGTTGATCCCTTCATCTCCCATCGCATGAGCCTCGGGGAAGTCAACCACGCGTTTGAGCTGATGGAGCGCCAGGATGGGATTCGCTCGGTCCTGGAGTTCGATCGCTAGCCAATCTTTGTTGAGTATCGAGGCATAGATCCTCGGGGCAAGACCTCCGTGACCCGCGTGCCTGCCCCACGGCAACAATCAGCTTGACCGGTTTCCGGAGCTACGACTACCTGCCGGCCACTATTCACGCTGACGCGGGTCGGTGCCTTCGAGTGGCCAATGGCGGACGACCCCAGGGCGCCAGCGATCGTCCCCCTCGCGTGTCAGAACGAAGCGACTGATTGTCAGCTGACCGCCCTCATGGTCGCCGTAGAGCAAGTCCACGGTCAGCGTTCCACCAGACGCGAACGTCTCGCTCAGCCCCTCCCTGAAAGGATCGTCAGGCTCACGTATCGCCCCCTGCCAGAAACCGACATCGCCGGCCGGTACGTACAGGTCCCGCGACTGACGGCGGTGCTCATCTGGCTCGGCGTGCCCAGCGTTTAGCTCAGGACGGCGCGCCGTCAAGCACCAGGCTTGAAGGACTGCAAGGCCGTTGCCCACGTTGCGCAGTGGGATCACGAAGTAGTAGGTCTCACCCACCCGCTCGACCGCCGCCATGCCGCCCTCGACTGTCACCATCCGCCCCTCGCCGAAGCGAACTGTCTCCGGCGGGTCGTTTATGCGTGAGGGAGCGAGAACCGGCCGCAAGCCAAGCAACAGTGCCCGCTCGGCAAGCGCCGTCGAGCGCTCCGCAATGCGCGTGGAGCGCTGTCCGAAGCGCACCGAGGAGAACGTCGCCACGGCGAGCACAAGCGTGCCGGCGGCGGTGGCCAGTGAGGCGATTGTGGGCCAATCGACGGCAAGGGGCAGCATCATTGGCTAGATGTTCTCGTTGCGGGCGGACGGCGTCCCTATAGGAGAGTTGCGAGTCTTGCGCTGGGTCTACCAAGCCATACTCGCCCGCCTTCTCCAGTATGACCGTGTCTGTGTACACACTCAGTAGTCCACAAACCTCGCTACCAGTGCGGACGCAGGATGATCGCGGGCATACCACACACCACGCCGGCAGGACGCGGAGCGCCAACGCCGCCAAAGATGACTGCGAGCGAGCCGAAATCTCGTTCTCCATCTACGCCGCGCGGACGAACCCAGGCGCGACGGCACCGTTGTGCCGAGGTCTATCTGCCTCAACCAGCGGGACCCTTTGGAATGGTCTTCCGAGTCACCATGGCAGACCGCGTCTAGCCTATCCGCCTTCGGTCTGCGGCACCAACCCGAAGACTCACAGCATCTGACCGCTACCAACTTGAGCACCAACGTATTTGGACGGGAGCTGCCGCGGGCACAGCAGAAAGTGAGCGAAGACGGCTCGTGTCGACGGCTAATAACATCTGTGCGGGAACCCCATCGGCATGGGCCCAGCCTCCGAGTGATAGCGAACAGTCCCCTAGTTAAGATTAGGCTGCACGCTGACCAAGCAGCAGGCACACTCCCTCGCCAGAGATTTCAGCCACCAGCGTCACACGCAAGTCTTTCTTCACATGCTCCCTGAGCTGCTCGAGGTTGTAGTGATGCATAGCGGATAGCGTGTATCTAGTCGATGTGGCTTCGTTCTCACGATGAAGCGCATAGCTGACCAATGTTCTTGTACCAGCGACCACACTCTGATTCGTCTTAAGCTCCTGCTTGAGTTCACACGAGTCGGGCGAGATATCCAGCGCAGCAAGGGTGCTTAGATCCCACTGATTCGCTACATCGTCCTTGAGCATCGCGATCGAGTTGTCCGGCTCGCCAACGTTTGCCTCGATCAGCACTAGGTCTCCCGGTTCCATCGCGTGACCAATACCAGTCAGAATCTCTGCCTCGTCGACACTTCCGATCACGTTGCCGAGTGCCGAAAATAGGTTCGCGCTGGGTCTGTAGTCGACGATCTTCCTGAGTAGCGATGGGTTCGTGAAGTCTCCAAGCACTGCCTTGCAGCGGTATCGCTCTCTACTGAGTCCTTGCTGGGACACATACCGAACCGCCTCGGTGAGCAGAATGTCACTGATGTCAATCGGGTAGTAATAGAGGAGCTCGTTGTCCGCCAACTTATCCGCAAGAGCTCTCAAAAGGATATCGTCCTTGGTGCCGTCCCCACTGCCGAGACTGACCAAGTCTACGGCTGTAGTACCCACCGAGTCGCGCACCTTTTCGGCTAGGCAAGCCGCATTATCTTTGAGATGTGCCTTGGCATGCTTGAAGTACTGGTAGCTTGAACCCTTGCACAACCGTAGCCAGTGACGACCCCCATCTGCGGCCGCGAATTGGAACTTGGCCGGGACCTTCTCTCCATTTAGCACAGCATGGCGCAACTCACCAAAGAAGGCGTTCCGTGACGAGAATACTTCCAGGGCCCCATCCGCGACAATGTCGATGGCGCGAGTAGCTCCCCGCCGGAAGACCCCGTCAGCGCCCGTACGATCTCTCAGACCATGCTTCCGTATCCCCTCCAATATCTTGAATGCCGGATTTTTCATAGCGTTGCGGCTGTCTGATCCGGGAGCGTAGGGGATGATGGTGACTCCAGCTAGGTCCGTCGCTGTTCGCATGGCCAGTTCGGGGGCCAAGATAAAGGTTCGGTCGCGGCCGATCCTTCCAAACGAGATGCCGAGCTCGAAAAGGACGTTGTCGCGCGCTACCTTCATCTCCTGACTACGGATGATCGCGACGTCATCAGCCGAAAGGATGAATGCGGCAAAGTCCGCCCTGTCTAGCTTCTCTTCGATATTGTCCAGCGTGCCACGTGACAGCGACCAAGTGCTCGTTCCCCAGTCGTGAATGTCGACATCCTCGCCCTCGAGGACGAGACTCAGTCCTTGGGTCAGCGTTCTAGCCTCCGACGACGATCCGACGAACATGACTGGCTTTTGCAAGTGGTGCTGCCCCTTTTTTGCGTAACGCTGAGACGTAAATCGCAACTATCGGACTACGACAATACTCATTGTCGCAGTCGTAAAGCACCCAGCGTACGCTCGGCGATGGTGTCAGCAAGAAATTCGGTCACTACAGGCGAGGAATCCGACTCAAAGTAATCCCAGTCGCCGTTCGGCGTGATGTCGAGGAGCACCGGGGGACCATCCCGCGGCACGATAAGGTCAAACGTGCAGTAGCCCAAGGCGAATGTGCTTGCCAATCCCGCCAATGCATGGCGAAGCTCGAGGGGAAGATCGTAGGCCCGCGGCGATAGCTCGGCGCGCGAGGCATGCCGGATGTCAACGCGGTCGTGCAGGGGCGTCAAGGCCAGTGAAAAGAACTCGCCGAGCAGATAGAACACCCGCAACTCAATATCAGCCGCGACGTATTGCTGGAGAAGCGATGGCGTTGGTAGACGCACGCCAGGGAGACTCCGCAGATCCTCGGGAGAGACGAGCGTGGTGGAAAAGTAGCGTGCACTGTCGATTCGCTCGTCCGAGGAGATAGCCTTGGCCACGAGCCCACCGTGGGACGCCGACGGGAAGCGCACAGGGGTGGAGACAGAGAATGCCGGCACAGACAGCCCGGCGCGCGCGGCGTGGAGAAGCAGCGCAAGCTTGTTGTGAGTCAAGAGCGTCGCCGACGGCGGGTTGACCCAGGTTGAGCAACCGTCACGCTCCCCGCAGAGCAGCAGTCCTTCGATCAGGGATGTCCACTCACGCTCAGAGAAGTCGCTGTCCTCAGCGGAGGACAAGTCGGAGACAACCAGCGGACGATGCCGAAGAAACCGGCGACGGTAGACGATGACGTCCGCTTTCTGGATCACGCTCGACGAGACAGTCGCGTTAGGCTGCGCAAGCCAAAAGTCGCTCTTGTCAAGATCCACCGAGACCGAGCCCTCGGATACGCCGAAGCGCCACCATGTGACGTTCAATCGTCTTTCTAGGTGGACTACAAGACGCGCGACGCCGACATCGTCGGCGTCGGCGAAGACCAAGACAACTCGCTCGGCCGACATTCCGGGCCGCTATACCGAGTCGCCTCTACTCGCGCTATGGCGTTGTCTTCAGAGGAGCAGCTGATGCGTATCGCACAAACAGAGGCTCAATCTGCCCGATTCCCCCCCAGCGTACACGGAGCACGCGTATTGCTGCAATTAGCTGTGGCACTATCTTCCTCCTAGAGAAGTCTGTGGTAGCTGAAGGGGACATTTCCCATAAGGTTAGCCTATTGCTGCCAGCGGATGGACCTGATCTGAGCGCAAAGCACGTAAGCCAAGCAACTCCTACGCGACCTATTGTCGAGCTAGCTATTCCGACTAATGAGAGCAACAACGGCGAGCAGGCAGACGCGAGCTTGTCGATACCTGTCCATGGGGCCTGGCTGCCATCGAGCGCAGAGAGCGGACCGCCGCAGCACGAAGCGGCGGGACAATGACGGGAGCGACGGGGGTCGGACCCTCGGTGTACCCACCTGAAGATCGAGGTTTGGCCGGGACCACCGGACGAGGGGAACGACCTGTCATGACTCGGCTGTCCACGCGCAGCGCTTACGGCGACGATCATGAAGCGCCGCGCGATGGCGGTCGGTCCGCGAAGCGACGTACCGTAGCCCGATGGCGCTCGGCTTGGAGTTCAACGATACGTTCGACATAACGGCGATCGTCACCGTCGCCCTGGCGATCGTCACTTTCGTCTCGTTGTTGTTCGGGTGGCGGACGCTCCGTCAGACGAAAGCGTCGATAGAGCTATCGCGGCGAGAGGTGGAAGAAGCCCAGCGTCCTGTCCTAGTCCCGCTCCGCGACCCTGGGCGGACCTCACCATCATGGGTGGGCAAGAGTTGCCGGCGATGCCTTTTGTGCCAAGGACCGGCTTGCTGGTCGTCCCCGTCCGAAATGTCGGCAAGGGGCCAGCGCTTCGAGTGGACGTGACGGTCGAGGGCTTCAATGCCGCTGAGGGTTGGTCGGCTGCCTGGAGCGGTCCTCAATCTGTTGGCCTCTTGGCAACGGCGATCGGCGCAGAGGAAATGACTCCCTCGAAGTCGAGCTACATGGCGTCGCCCACGTGCCCGGCTTCAGCCTGAGTCTCGTATACGAAGACGTTGCGGGCAAGGGATGGTGGACCTTCACGCGCTGGTTGCCAGACCTTGGGCGTACGCGAATGTCTCAATTGAAGAGCGGCCGACCTAAGAATGTCGAACCTTGCCCGCGACCGAACTCGCGCCTATCCTGAGACCTATGGATCAGCCGAGAGAGATCGAGCTCGTCTTTGCCCCTCAAGACGAGGGCGGCTATCACGTCTACGCGCCTGACCTTCCCGGTCTACACACCGAGGGCGACACTCTCGATGAGGCGACGGCGAATGCCCAGGAGGCGCTTGCGCTCTACGTCGAAGGGATGCGCGAAGACGGACGCTCGCTCGACACTGGGGTGATCCGGCGGAAGTTCCCGGTCCCTGCGTGAGCGGCGCCCTGCCAGTCATATCGGGACAGCGTCTGGTCAAGGCTCTCGAACGCGACGGACGGGAAGTCGCTCGCCAGCGGGGAAGTCACGTTCGACTGAAGCATCCCGACCGGCGCGTCTCGCTCACCGTCCCGCTTCATCGGGAGCTGAAGCGCGGGACGCTCTCGGGAATACTTGGCGATGCCGGTTTGAGCCCTGACGAGCTGGGCCGGCTGCTCTAAGCGACGACAGCCTTTGTGTTCGGCTTAGCGCCAGATCGCGATCGGCCGTAGGAGCATCAATGGCGCGGGCATAACGACATCGTCTCGCGTCAGTGGCACGCCGAGCTCGTTTGCTGATGCGATCAAAGCTTGCGCGCCCTCCACGATCCCATCGCGTTCGGTCTTGCCTGGCGAGGCACCTCGGATCGCCCTGAGCGTGAGCAACTCATCGCCCTCTTCTTCGAGCACCTCGTCAACCTGCACGAGAGCCGAAAAATGTCCCGTGAGGTCCTCGATCGGAACTTGTATCGCGCCGCGCTCAACGAAGGCCACAATACGGGCTGCTTGCTCTGCGCCCGTTGTCAGGTCAAGCAAAATCCGTCCGTCTGTATCGCCCGTGCCCATCAGCGTTCGCATGAGTGGGAGCACCTTGCGTAGCTCTTTGGCTTGCTCTGCTTGTCCGAGCGCAGGGGCGTTTGCGACGAAGTTCGTCATGAGAGCATCTATCTGAAAGACCGGGTGCAACTCGACCGCCGCCCGGAGTTGCACGACCATTCCCGGCTGTATTGAGTGCAGCGCCTCCTCATCAAGCTCCCCTTCAAGTACGCCGACCGACCCACGCTCCTTGAGCCCGTCGATCAGGGCAGCGGCGGCGGAGTGCTCGGTCCGGACCCGTCGCATCTCCTCCTCAACCCGCTGCGTCTTGCCGCGCTTAGCCTTTGCCCTGACAGGCTGGACGCCAACCTCCCCACCAATCTCGTGTCCCGAGTCGCCGCTGCGCTTCGTGAGGATCTCGTCGACCGCGCCACCGTCAAGCGCAGACAACGCGGCCAAGATCGCGGGTCCGTCGAGCATCACAAAGCGGCGGAACGCGTCTATTTTGGGAGGGGAAAACGGAATGTCTCAATTATTCCAGCTACCGGCCGTACAACGACTCCGGAACATCGCGCCACCCGCCTAATTGGACTAGCCGTACACTCGGCCGAATGACGTCCCGTAGCTCCGACTCGCAGAACACTCGAAAGCTCAGCCCCGAAGAGGAAGCCTTCGCTGCTTGGTTTGTGAAGTGGTGGGAGCGCCGAGGGCGGCAGATCGACTTCAGCGCTACGACCGTGCCTGCCGGCGAGAAGAAATCGTGCGCCGCGAGCGAGATCGAAGTCTGGCAGGAGGTCCCAGAACCGATTAGACGTTCCAGACGGAACGAGGGAGCAACGGCCCTGAACCCGCAACCATCGGTGGAACGACGTGATTTGCAGGCAAAATCGCGCTAAAGCCACGCGCACCGAGATGGCCGACACACACGCCCGCAAACCAAGAACTACCCGATTTGCAGGGAGAAAACCTAATTAAGCGGGAGCGACGGGACTCGAACCCGCGACCTCTGCCGTGACAGGGCAGCGCTCTAACCAACTGAGCTACGCCCCCGTGCTTGATGCACGGGACCTTCGATCGTGCGTAGCGCAGAGTATCGCAGCGCGCGTGCCCGTACTCGGCCCTCACCAGACCGTCCTGGCCTTGGAGACCACGGGGTCGGCCCCTCACCGGAGCTGTGGCTCACGCAACGGACAGAGTCGTGGCTCAGGCAAGAGGCGGAGTCGTGGCCCACGCAACGGACAGAGTGGTGGCTCAGGCGAAGGCAGAGTCATGCTCCCGCAATGGGGTGACTCGCGCGTGCGCGCGTTGCGTGGAACACAGCTAGATCTACTTTAAAAGGCCGCGCGCGCGCGCGGGGCACCCCTTTTTCAAGACAACGACAGCTCCCGTCCGCGTTTGGCGACATCTCTCATCCGTGCCCGGACACTCCTTCAGCCGCCTCCCAAGTTGGCCAGCCAGCCAAACCGCTGGGGAGTCCTCTAGGCTTACACCCATGTCCGTCCTAGAGCCTCCAGCCTTGCGCCATGAAAACCCGTTCAGGATCCTCGTGCAGGACCTAGTTGACGAGCGAGCCGCCACGGTAGCCTACCCGCCCGGGGACACGGGCTTCTCGATACCCCGCACCAAGCGCTTCATCGAGGAGCCTCTGCCCCTGCTGCTCGAGGCATACGAGCGCTATGGGCCGATCTTCACGCTGCGGATCCTCCACAGCAGGGTCGTGTTCATGCTGGGGCCTGCCGCCAACCACTACATCACCGTGTCCCATGCCCAGAACTTCAAGTGGCGGGAATCACACTTCCGCGACCTGATTGCCCTGCTCGGCGATGGCCTGCTCACGACCGACGACCCCTATCACCGGCGTGCGCGTCAGATCATGCTGCCGGCCTTCCACCGCGAGCGAATCGCCTCCTCGATCGATGTGATGGTGGGAGAGACCGAAAGGGCCTTGGAGCAGTGGCAGCCGGGGGCCCAAGTCGACCTGTATGCCTGGACGCGAAGACTGGCGACTCGCATCGCGATGAAGGCCCTCTTTGGGATCGATCCCGACGGGCCGGCCGCCAGGGAGATCGATGCCGCCGCAATGTTCGAGCAGGCGCTCGCCTTCTATGCCAGCGGCTACGAGTTCCGCTTTATCAGGGGCCCGCGCAGCCCATGGGCGCGCTTGCAGCAGGCCTCGAAAGCGCTCAACCGCTTGCTCTATGCCCAAATCTCTAGGCAGCGGGCGACTGGGGAGCGCGGCGAGGACGTGCTCAGTCTGTTGCTCGACGCCCAGGACGAGAGCGGCGAGCGACTCTCAGATGAACAGATACGCGACGAGATGATGACCTTGCTGTTTGCCGGCCACGACACCACGACCTCGACAGTGGCTTTCATGTTCTACGAGCTCGCCCGGGCTCCCCACCTGACAGACCGCTTGGTTGCAGAGCAAGACGCACTTTTGGACAGCGGCGTGCCCAACGCCGCACAATTGATGAGCGGCGAGCTGGGCGACTTGGAGATGACCTTGGAGGAGACCTTGCGCAAGTACCCGCCCGCTTGGATCGGGCCGCGCAAGTCGGTGGAGGCATTCGAGTTCGAGGGCCACACCGTTCCGGCAAACGCGTATGTGAACTACTGCTCCTGGGCCTCCCACCACCTGCCCGACGTGTTTGATGACCCCGAGGCTTTCCGACCTGAGCGGTTTGCTCCCGAGGCCAAGGCGGCGATCCCCAAGGGTGCCTACATACCTTTCGGCGGTGGCTCGAGGACCTGCATCGGGATGCGATTCGGTCAGCTCGAGGTGCGCACGATCGCCACCTTGATCGCCTCCAGGTACACGCTCGAGCTACCCACGGACTTCGCTTTGAAGTACCGCCAGATGCCCACGATCAGCCCAAAGGATGGCCTACCCGTGATCGTGCGGGAGCGCTCAGGCGAGACTCGCGCGCAAAGACAGCCCATAAGTGAGCGGGTTGGTGCGCTCGATCGAGAGGCCCACTGACTCGACCTTCAAGTGGGGGTCCGAGAACAGCGTAACCGTGGCTAGCCCCGCAAAGGGCAGCCCGTGAGGTTCGGCGATCAAGCGTCCTTCAACGGGTCGCACGAGCACAGTAATCGAGGCCTGTAGGCCAAACAGGCCACCAGAAGCGCGCGCTTCGATCTGACCGCCACCCGAGGCAACCGGTTCCACGCGAAAGCCACTCGGGAACGCTTCGTCAAGCTGCTTCTGGGTGAGCGTCGCCTTCGCCGTCACGGTGGAGCCGTGCTTTTCCATGTGGATGTCCTTGACCGTGAGACCTTTGGAAAGCGCGGGTGTGCGCAGAGTCGCCTCGTCGGTGAGGACCGTCATCGTGCCCACATCGCGCGATTCCCACAGCAGCGAGGCGATCTGGGACGGAGCAAACGCAAGAGAGCGCGCATGGACCTTGACCGAGTCGACTTTGCCCCACAGCAGCTTGATGGCCGGGAAGGCCTTCACGCTGACGCTCTCCACGGTCCCATACCGGGCGACCCGATCCCTTACACGGTGGGCCGCAAGCGTGGGTAGGAACACTTGCGTAAGAACAACGGCAAGCACGGGAACCGCCAATACGCACGACGCGAGGACAACCCTGCGGCGTGGCTCCACCCTAAGCGCCATGTCCACAGCTAAGCACGCCACAAGTCCCTACTGTTAAGAGCACCCGTAAGACCCCGTGCGCATGGGGTCCCAAGGGGCGCGTAGCTCAGTTGGCCAGAGCACCTCGTTTACACCGAGGGGGTCGCCCGTTCGAGTCGGGCCGCGCCCATATGATCCGCATCGCAGTCATCGGCTCGGGGCCCGCCGGGTTCTATACGGCCGGCCACCTACTCAAGGACGGACCAGACACGCTCGAGGTGGACATGTTCGAGCGCTTGCCCACACCTTGGGGCTTGGTGCGCTCGGGCGTGGCGCCGGACCACCCGAAGATCAAGTCGGTGACCCGCATCTACGAGAAGACCGCGGCCCATCCTCGCTTCAGGTTCTTCGGCAACGTGGAGCTCGGCCGCGACATCTCCAGAGACGAGCTGGCTGAGCGCTACCACGCGATCGTCTACGCCACCGGCTCACCGGCGGACCGTCCCTTGGGGATCCCGGGCGAGGACCTGCCGGGCAGTCATCCGGCCACAGACTTCGTCGGTTGGTACAACGGCCACCCCGACTTCCCCGATCACGATTTCGACCTGTCGGCCGAGCGGGCGGTGGTGATCGGCAACGGCAACGTAGCCTTGGACGTGGCGCGCATGCTTACCTTGACCCACGAGGAGCTGGCGGTGACCGACATTGCCGACCATGCCTTGGAGGCACTCGACGCGAGCAACGTCAAGGAGATTGTCGTGGTGGGCCGCAGGGGCCCCGCTCAGGCGGCGTTCACGAATCCCGAGTTGCGCGAGCTGGGGGACCTGGCAGATGCCGACGTGATCGTCGACCCCGAGGAGCTCGAGCGAGCCCTGGCCGTGGAGGACCCCAATGTGGACTCCACCTCTCAGCAGAACATCTCCATCTTGCGCGACTACGCGGGGCGTGCCCCAGCAGGCAAGAGCAAGCGCGTGGTCCTGCGTTTCCTGCTCTCCCCGGTCGAGCTTGAGGGGGATTCGAGTGGCGTACGTACCGTCGTGATGGCGCGCAACGAGCTTCAGGCAACCGAAGAGGGCCGCCTCAGGGCCGAGCCCACCGGCGATACGGAGACGATCGAGGCCGGGCTTGTGATGCGGGCGATCGGCTATCGCGGCAAGCCCTTGCCGGGCGTCCCCTTCGACGATCGTGGTGCCACGATCCCCAACGAGGGCGGGCGCATCGTCGGTCCCGACGGGGCCCATCCCGGTGAGTACGCCGTCGGCTGGATCAAGCGTGGTCCCTCGGGCGTAATCGGGACCAACAAGAAGGATGCCCAAGAGACCGTCAATGCTTTGCTCGAGGATCTCGCTACCGGCACTTACTTGCAGCCGTCGGACCCCGATCCGCAGACGATCGAGGCCCTCTTGGAAGAGCGTGTGCCCGCCTTGGTCACCTATGAGGGCTGGTCTGAGATCGACCGCCACGAGCAGGCCCTCGGCGAGCCCCATGGCCGGCCCAGGGTCAAGCTCACGCGGATCGAGCAGCTCCTTCGGGTGGCTGCGGGGGAGACTCCTGAGGCCGAGCCTTTGGACACGCTCGGCTTGCGCTGAGGCGCCCCCCGCCTGGGCGGGCGTCGCACTACTCCGTTCGGGGTGCCCTACGCGTGTGCGCGCGTACGTGCGCGAGTGCGCGTGTGTAGGCAGGCGTGTGCGCGTACGCGCACGAGGACACCTCCACCCGTGAACTCCGGCATGCCGGCCATCTGGCACACTGACTGAGTCGCGCGCCGTTAGCTCATCGGGTAGAGCTCCGGACTTTTAATCCGGCGGGGCGGGTTCGAGTCCCGCACGGCGCATTCGGCCCTTCGAGGTTCTGTGCAGCATTCCTCCAAGATCGTTCCCTCTTGAACGAATTCGTTCCCTGGATAACGACATTGCAGGGCGGTGATTGATTTCATCGAAGTTGAGCCACGATGTCCGACTCGGAGAGATCCAAGCACCGCAAGCGGCTGAGTGTCTCTGAAATTAAACGTGCCCAGCGCGTCCTCCATTTCGCCTGGCTGAGCCTTCCCGCAGCACATCGTGCCTTGCTTGAGTCGATCGGCGCTTCGCAATCGCAAGGGATCAACCAGCCGCTCGGGACAGCGGCGGACGGCTTCCTGCGCTCGGCCGGACAGCGAGGGCTCTCTGCGACCGCGCAACGCAGGCTCGACCTTGCGCTGGGCGTCTGGCTTCAAGGGCTCCGCATCATTCTTCTTGATGTCGGCCATCCCAAGCTGGCCGACCTCGACCAGGCCACCTATGAGGCATTCATCATGCGTACGGCATGGCATGAGTGGGGACATGCCCTGAGTGTCGTACGCTGTTCGCAGGAGGACATGGCGGACGGGCGGAAGCTCCTGGATCTCGCTCCAACAGGCCTCCGCGAGAGCATCCGGCGAGCGGGCTATCGTTCGACGGACTACACGCATGAGCTTGTTGCTGAGACATATGCTCTACTGGTGGCACGTCGCCGGCGCGGGGCAGCAGGAAGACCATCATGGCTAGACAGCGAGATATACAACCTCTTGAAGAGAGTGACCGACTGGAGCGAGTAAGTAATCCTGTCGGATATATGCTCGGTGAGAACCAGCGAGTCGAGGACGTCTTCGCCTTGGAAGCAGAGCTGTTGCGCAGCGAGGGCATCGACCCAGAGTGGCCGAAGTTCGACAAAGCTAAGACGGGCTAATCTCTCCGGCCCTTAGCTCACCCGACGCAGCCGCGAGAGCCTGCCGCCGGGCCTGCCTACTCACCGGCCCCATGAGATCTCCCTGCAGGTCCCGGCTCCGGCGTTGTCCCCGACGCTGGACTCCCAATCCCCAGCAACCAAGCCATTTTCGCGTGGAAGACTAGTTTAGCGTCACGGCGAAGCAAGCCACCATCCGTAGGGTGCGCCAGGTGGCCACTTTGCGCGACTTTGGAGCTCGGCACGGGTTTGAGCTGGTGGAATCTGCTGTGCGAAGCTGGGGGTCGCTGATGGGCGCGGGTGTGAGGACTGTTGTCGCCGGACTGTCGATGCTTGCGAGCTTCGTCGCGCTGCTCGCGGGGGCGGGGGACGCAGGCGCGACCGCTACGGTCGAATGGGTGCCACCGCGCCTGGTTGACGCCACCGCGCCGTTCGGGCATGCCCCGCGCTTCACGGATGTGGCCTGTTCGTCGGTGTCCTTCTGCGCTGGCGTCGACTACCGCGGCGAAGTCGCCGTGTCGAGCGATCCGGCCGCGGTCATGCCGACCTGGTCGGCTGCGCGCTTGTTCGGATACGGCCTGGAGAAGGTGTCCTGCCCCGAGGCCGGGACATGCATCGTGGTCGGACCCTCCGGAATGATCTGGACGACGAGCGAGGCCACAGCGGGGATGGCCTCCTGGCGCTCGACGTCACTCGCCCAGGGCCCCGGCCTGACCACGCTCAGCGACGTGTCGTGTGCCTCGGTCCGCATGTGCGTGATCACCGCGATCTCATACTCGGACTCGGCACGCACAGCACAAGCGCTGATCTCGGTCGACCCGTTCAGCGCCACACCTCACTGGTTGGCAGTGCCCATCTCGGACCCCGCCTTCTACCCGAGCAAGATCCAGTGTCCAATCGAGCAGCGCTGTATAGCAACCGACGGGAGCACCACGATGATCCTTTCGGTCGACGGCGCGGGCCACGGGACGTGGAGCCCGGGCTCGGAGTGGTCGGGGGTTGCCGAAGCGTTTCTGACGGGCTGGTCATGCCCGACCGCGTCGTTCTGCCTCGCCGTTGACAGCGAGGGGAACGCGACAGCCTGGCGCTACTCCGAATCGTCGGGGATCTTCAGCTTCACGCAGACGAAGGTCGACCCGCTACGGCTCACCAGCGTGTCCTGCGCGTCGGAATCATTCTGCCTCGCCGTCGACAGCGGCGGCAACGTCACCAGCTCGAGCGACCCGGCGGATGCCACGCCGACGTGGTCAGCGCCCCTCGCTGTCGATCCTCAGGCCGGCAGCGTGCTTGCCGGCGGAGGGCTGGTGCTCTCCGAAGGCCTCGAAGCCAGCAACAGCGGACAATCGCTTACAGTCGCGTGCCCGGGCGCCGAACGGTGCGTGGCCCTCGACACCTACGGCAACGAGCTGATCGGCGCACCGCCGATCGCACAGTCCGCCGGCTGGCGCCGCGCGACCGCGCTCGCGCCGCAAAACGGAATCCAGGCGATCGCGTGCCCCAAGGCGCACCTGTGCGCGGCGATCGACGACGCTTCGCGTGTTATCAGCTCGCGGACGCCGGGATCGGGCTCTTCGACCTGGGGAGCGGCGGCTATTCCGAGCCTCGCCGATAGCTACGCCCCGTGGGGTCTTGCCTGTTCGAGCCGTCCGCTGTGCGTCGCCTGGGATCGCTCATACAAGTGCTGCCACGCCCAAACTCAGCAGATGGTCGCATCGGTCCATCCCGATGGAGGCGGCTCATCGTGGCGGCCGATCGACGGCGGATTCTTCTTCATGGGCGGCCTGGTAGAAAGCGAAGCGACCTCCTGCCCGTGGCGCGGCATCTGCCTTACCTTCCGCAACCACCGGGGCCAGCCGCCCGGAGTCGTCGTAGTCGAAACCGGCTCGCGCCGCCGCCATCGGCCACAGCAGTTCATCCCGCTCTACGGCGACGCGGCGTGCCCGGCCGCCCGGCTGTGCTTGTCGGTCGCGATCGACGGCGAAGAGCGCGCCGCGGGGAAGACTGGGCTGGTCCAGATCAGTACCGCGCCCGCGTCGGGGAGATGGAAGGCACGGCGTGTCGGCTCGCGGCCGCTCGGCGGGATCAGCTGTCCGAGCACCAGACTGTGCTTTGCGTTCGACGACAACGGCAGCGTGCTGTGGTCAAAGCACCCGCGCCGGGGCGCGTGGAGGAAGGCCCGCGCCGCAGTGGCGCCACTCACCGATCTTGACTGCCCATCGACCGGTCTGTGCGTGGGAATCGACAGCGCCAACGAAGTCGTGTGGAGCACCTCGCCGCTGGGCGGCACCTCCACCTGGAAATCGGAGCTGCTCGAGACGGACAGCTCGCTTTCCTCGGTGGCGTGTCCCTCGCCGCGCTCCTGCCTGGTCGCGGACACCGCGGGCCGCCTCGCGCTCGGCGTCACACGCGGCCGCTAGCGGCCGCCCCGAGCGCCTACGCCCAGCTCCAACCACCTTAAGGCGGGCTGCTGAGT
This sequence comes from uncultured Solirubrobacterales bacterium, assembly GCA_963731565.1. Taxonomy (GTDB): domain Bacteria; phylum Actinomycetota; class Thermoleophilia; order Solirubrobacterales; family Solirubrobacteraceae; genus Palsa-744. Next base: position 916,026 of record CAVSWG010000001.1, on the reverse strand, counting down.
CGCTGCTCCGCATCTCACCACGAGCCAATCGCCGTCCCCCCAACGCGAGAAGCAGAAATGGGTCGTGCGTTGTCGAGCGAGCCGCCGCGCGCCTGTTCGCGCTCGATAAGAACTTACCGCAGCCCATTGTCAGCGTCCTGTCTGACTTCCAAGCTGGCACTACGCTCATTCCGCTCAACCGGATCGACCCGCGTGTCGACACTCGATGGCTGGGAGTTGCTGCTCGCGCTGCACCGCGGCGTAGATCCGAGGGACGATGTCGACTACCGAGTTGGGGCGCGATCCACTGGGGTAACCTCGGCTAGTCCCACTCACGGACAGGACCCACCTATCCCCCATCAGCCCAAACGCTTCAGCTTTAATCGCCAACCCACCGAATACTCGGGCCGGGGTTGAGGGTTTCGTGGAGATATTTCTGCCACTCTCTATTAAGTCCGCGATGGACTTGCTGGCAGACCGCTTGGATAACGTCCCGATTGATCCACTTTGGGAAAGATCGAACTCTCGGCCCGAGCATCCGGCAGAGCCGGGAGAGTATCTAACATGACGGGCGCTTGACCTCGAATGTGACGAGTACGAATACCCAAGTAGGCGTGAGCTATAAGTCCTCCATGCCGAGAGAGCTATGTGATGGCGAGGATGTAACTTATGTGGCGTTGATCCACGGGATCGGCGCCACCAGCCGCGAGGCCTGGGCACAACAATCGGTGCGAGCACTGAGCGACTGGTGGATAACCGTCCGCCGCGGCGTGGATGCGGAGCCAATTGCATGCCCAGAGAAGTGTGAGCTCGGGATAGGGCATCAGCACCTGCGTCTAAACGCACATGGATACTCACGTAGAGTTGATCTGGAGGCATTGTTCTGGGGAGATTATGTGCGCCGGCCCGGAGCTGGGAAGTGTGCGTGGCTCGTACTGCAAGCAGGACTGTTGATCGGCCTGGTTGACACATTCACGGCGTGGCTGACAGCACTTGAACGACTTGCCGGGTCCAGAACCGAGGTCGGACTGGCTCAATCTGCTTGGCGACTGGTGTCACCTTTCTTGCGAGCGTTTATGGTGCCGCCGCTAACCCTGTTCGTGGCCATTGCAGTGCTTGTGAGCCAGCGTCTGCGGATCACGATCGGCGATGCGCTCGCCTGGAGCACTGACGAACGCTCGCGCGAGCACGTCAAGCGAAAGCTGGCTGATGTGCTGCAAGGTATCGAAACCTTACGGGTTGTATTGATTGGGCACTCTCAAGGAGGCTCGATTGCTGCCGAGCTAGAGCCCTGGTTGCGTACTGAAGGTCGTGAGGTTCGACTGGTGACGTTGGGCAGCGGACACGGACTACTGGCAGCCATGCACAGCGTGCTGCCACGCTGGTCGCTAGCCAAGAGCCTCCTGTCGTGGACAGTGCTGCTCGCCTTTTCTGTACTGACGATCGCGACGCTCGTGTCGGCGTTGGCGCCACCACTGCACGCAATCGCGCCGCTGACCGCAGCGCCATTGCGGATAGCCGGGTATGCGTGGCTTGCGAATCTCCTCCCGCTCGCCCAAATGCGCGAACTGTTGCACGGTACCGATATCGCCCCCATTATTATGAGTCAACTTAATCAGCCGTTCTACCTGCCACCAATCGCCATACCTGCGGAGATCGCAAGCACCGCATTGGCGGTGCTCCTTCTCACGATCGGCATAGAGCCCGCCAGAAGGCTAAGCGCGGCGACACACACCGAGGCTCCAGGGATCGACATTGTGGCAACACACGACCTCGTGGCAGCAGCAATGCTGCAGTTGGGTCCCGTTGAGCGCCGCCGGCGCGTGGGCCAATGCGGATCACTGCTGCTCGATCACACGTCGTATCTGCGCAATAGCAGCGTGGTACTCGGGCTACTCGCCGCGCAGGTCGAGTGCGCGGCGGGATTGCCCGAAGACGACAATGAGGACCTTGGTGTGGTGGCGATGGAGGAGTATCACGGCGCGGGGCTGGCATTGCGGGGCTGGGCACGACCCCTTCTGTTCACCTTGATCGTTGGAGCATTTGGCTGGTCTGCTGCTGGCAGGATCGCACCAGTTGTTTGGCTATCAACTGCAAGCGTGTGCTGCTTGGCGGCGTCACTCGCGCTTACAGCCTCCAGCGCGCGTTGGCTGACGCGCGTGCTGCACGAGCTCGATGCCAGCTACTGGACGGCCGTGGTGCGCGAGCGTGAGCGCTGGCGACGAGCGCAGGCGCGTTGGGCTGGAGTATTGGCCCTCACCGGCGTTCCTCTAGTCGGCGGAGCCACGGTTGCCCTCACGATGCCGACCGTATTCCATTCGTTCACCAAGCACCCGGGGCTACCAGCTTTGACGATCCTAGCCTTCATAGTGGGTGCGGCCCTCTCCATACTGGCGTGGCGCTCCCTATTCGGCTTCCAGCGAGGGGCGGGGACCACAACTGTCCTGACGCTCGCGGCCCTACTGTGGCTGCTGCAAGGTACGCCGGAAAGCGCTGGGGTAGCGACTGTAATGCTGGCGCTTGCTTGTTGGTCCTACCTTCGCGAGCGCCGCGAGCGCCAGCATGTTGCAGCCGACTTGAGCGAAGCTTCCAGTCTACTCGCCGAACTCAACACCACCGAATTGGGACACGATCCACCGAGCTGAATCTTAGTCGATCACCACCAGGTAAGCGGCTCTATCTACTCCTAGCTCGGCCCCAGCAACTTCCATCGCAACCGCCGATAACAATGGTCGTGCTGACGGCCGCGCTTTTCCGAGACTTTGTGAATAATTCATACAAACGGAAAGGACATCTATCTCGCGCCTCGAACGTAAGTAAGTGAAAGTGATGCGAATTAGTTGCGCGAACCTATATGCCATGCGGCCCATCTCCAGGACGAGCCGAGGCCAACTCGTGCGACCAAAGGCCGCCTCCCCGCTTCTCGCCTTGGTTTGCCTCACGCCCGTGCTGGGTCTACTCTCGGGATGCGGCGGCGCACCAGCGCCAGAACAAAGGGCCGGAGCTCCAGCGCCAGAACAAAGGGTTGAAGCTCCAGCGCCAGAACAAAGATCCGAAGCTCCAGCACCCGAACAAACCGAACGTGCTCCGCAACCGGAGGCCACACATGTACCAGAAGCGCCGCCCCCTACTCCTGGACCGGCCCCTGGTGCAGCGATACGCACGTATCTAGCCGAACACTTTCTCAACACCTCGTGGTATTCAGTAATCGAAAGCGTTACTGCTCGGGACAGCACCGCGACTGTTCGGACGTCGCTTCATGCAGGCGCCTCAGGTGAGACGATAGCTGGAGAGATCTGTGGAGCAGTCCTCAGCTCTCACTATGCGCAAAGAGCATCGGTGAGGTTCGCCTCACAGTCTGTTGCCTGTCACTAGCTTGCTTGGCCTGTGCGTAAGATTTGGGAAAAAATCAACTGGGTAGCGCTTTCAGTGATAGTCGCCGCTATGTCTCTTGTGGCCGCACTGGTTTTCAACGGTGTTCAGCTACATGACAGTGCAACCGCTGCGAGACAAACAAAGCTCGCGACCGAACTCGGGCTGCTCACTGAGTTGCAGACCGTGATGAGTCAGGCCACATACAGCCGTGTGCCGTATGAAAGACAGTTTGCGGAACTCAGGACGGGCCGACGCGTCACGTTGTCCCCATCTGCCTACCGCGCGACGGCCGTAGAGGGAGCCAACATGGACTATTTCGCCTGGCTATTCAACAAGGGCTTTATAGACGCTCCCGGGGCCGAAGAGCTCTGGGGGCCCCGTATGGTTTGTGAGTACAAGCGCGCCTTCGCCGCCGCGTTCGCCGAAGCACCACTCGATCTAACGAATCTTTTTGAATTCGTGCGTAGACGCGGTCCAGCTTTGGCTCATTTAGCGAGCTGCCCAGGATAAGAAGCTACCATCGCTCTCCAGGCAGCGGCCGACGCCCCCACCAAACGGGATCCAGTGTTCAAAAACGATCAGGCAGACGAGCCCTCGGCGAACCGCGAACAAATCGAAGCTGCCTCCTCATGCCCCCGCAAAGGAAGCAACAGGCAGTAGAGCATTTCCGGGTACATACCTGGCAGAGCTTGAGTCTGGTCTTCGCGAATCGTGTGATAGATCATCTCGACGATGCCCCCGACCACTGTCTCTGCCACGCCCGGGGGCGCTCCGTCGGGTATCGGCAAGACCTTTTGATAGCGACGCAGGATCCGCTGACGCAGGTGCTTGGCCTCGTCCCCGGCGAACAAGGCATCGACGAACAAGGTGTGAGCAAGCGCCGGCCGGCAGGCGAGCTCCTCAAGCAAGGCCTTCAGGCCGACGGCGAGGCGCTCCGGCCAAGGCGAGACCCCGACAGTGATTTCGCGCAGGCGGCCCTCGAGCCCTGTCAAGTGACTCTCATAGGCAGCAAGGAAGCACGCCTGCTTGGAGGCGAAATGCTTTCCGAAAGTACGTTGCGACACTCCGGCGGCGCGCACAATGTGCGCGATCGTGGTGGCTGCGTAACCTTGGCTGGCACACAACTCGGAGACCGCTTGCATCAGGCGTTCGCGCTGGTGAGCGAACACGAACTCGGGCGAGAGGCGGTGCCGACCTCGCGGCAACTCGGTGAGCAGACGACTGACTTGGCCTTGCGCCTGACCGGCGCCGAGCGCGCGCACGAGTAACTCCTGGGAGGAACCGGCGCCAACGGCGCCCGGCTCGGTCTCAACCGAGACCTTCACGAGCCCAAGCCTTGCTCTGCCAAAGAAGCCTCGCGCCTGGCCACGTCGATGCCCAGGTAAGGGGCCAAGCAGTGGTAGACAGCGGCCGGGACCAAGCCCGGAAGCTCATCGACTCGTCCGCGCACGACACGAGCGTAGGCCAACTCGAAGATGCCACCGCCGACCATCTTGGGCACCATCGGCGGGATCGGACGGCCGGCCAGGGCGGCGCCGGGCGCCAGGAACACCTCGAAGCCGGAGCGTGCGGCGAGATGGCGACGCTCCCCCTCAGGTCCGGCCAAAGGAATCTCCATGAAGCCCAGGCGAGTGATCGCAAAATCGTTGGCAAGGAAGCCGAAGAAGGCGGTACAGCCGAGACGCACCTGGTCAGGCCAATGAGTCGACGAGAGAAAAGCCTCGGCGGTGGCCATCATCGTCTGTTCGGTCGCAGCGTCGTAGGCGGCGAAGAAAGCCTCGCGCTTGTCGGAGAAAAGGTCGTAGAAAGTGCGCCGCGAAACCCCCGAGGAGCGGACCACGTCCTCGACGGTCATCCCCGCGAACCCCTTTAGAGCGACCACGTCGGCGGCGGCGGCAAGGATGCGGTCGCGCTGGTTGGAGACGACGAACGAGCGACCCAACCCGTGACGTCCCGCGGGGAGCTGCGTCGAGCGGCGTGCCATCCGGCCTAAGGGAGCGAAGGGACTCCGGCCATGCCGACGCGGGAGGCGGCGGTGATCTGCTGTGCGGACATGCGCTGGAGTGTGGCACGTACGCATTCCAACCACGCGAGTTCGCCCTGCAGACGCGTGGTGGCGGCGGCGGCAACCAAGGCTGTGGCAGTGGAAGGCCAAGCACCCGAGACTGACTCACCCGGCGAGCTAGACGAGTCGATCTCGGGAAGCTCGACCGGGGGGATCGCGGCAGGCGGCTCAGGCGGAGCTAAGCCCAGCGCGCGGCACTGCTCGGAGAGGCGCTGGAGAATCGTCCACTCCTCTTGAGCGATCGAGGCGAGCAGGGGCGGAACGTTGTCGGGACCGGCCAGGGCGACCTTAAGCGCCAGCTCGGAGCGGATCGGACTCGCGCGCAGAGAGGGACGGGCCAGCCAAGCCTGGAACTCGCCGACGCCGCGGTCGGTCGCTTCGTAGACGACGCGCGCGGCGCGGCGCGAAGGACGATCGGCGGGCGGCTCCCCCGTGAGCGCTTCGGCGTCCGCACCCGCGTCCGCACCAGCACCCACCGCAGCACCGGAAGCGACCTCGATCAAACCGGTTCCCTCGAGTTGGTCGAGCGCACCATAGACGGAGCTGGCGTTGAGCTGCCATGCGCTGCCAAGCCGCTCAGAGAGGCGCTGGACGAGCTGGTAGCCATAGCCACGCCGCTCGATCAGCAACCCCAAGACTCCGTACCTGAGCATGATGTCTCCCCCTGTCGCGGTGTCCACTAGACAACACGTGTACCTCTAGACAAAACCATACACAAACGCGTTCCCAATAGAAATTATGCTACGAGGAGATGCTTCTCTCTCGGAGCTTCCACCGCGGTAAAGGGGCACGCTGAGAGCCCCGCCGCAGTAGGGGCGCATCGAGAGGCACCCAGGCGGGACCTGATCTTCCCACTCTATGGTCCCCACTGATAGCGTCACCGAATGGCCACCCACGTGGACTATGAGCGTCACGGGCGCACCTATGCCCAGCATCGGCGAGCGGACCCGCGTATAGCCGCGTCCATCCACGCGGCCCTGGGTGACGCGCGCACCGTCCTCAACGTAGGAGCCGGTGCCGGCTCCTACGAGCCGAGCGACCGCTGGGTGCTGGCCGCCGAGCCAAGCCCCACCATGCGAGCTCAGCGCCCACCTGGCTCCGCGCCGGCAATCGACGCCCGCGCGGAGGCCTTGCCGCTCGACGATGACGCGGTGGACGCGGCGATGGCGTGCGTCACGATCCACCATTGGCACCCTTCCATGGCAGGTTTGGCCGAGCTGCGCAGAGTGGCACGTGGAACAGTCGTAGTGTTCACCTTCGAGCTCGATTGCCTGCCTGCCTGGCAACAGGAGTACTTGCACGAGGGCCTCGAGCGGGAGCGCCCGCGCTTCCCAGCGATCGAGGATGTGGCAACGGCCTTGGGCGGTCGCACGCGTGTCGAGCGCATCCCGACCCCGGGCGATTGCGAGGATGGCTTCTTCGAGGCATATTGGAGGCGCCCAGAGGGTCTATTGAGCCCAGAGGTACGCGCCGCCCAGTCGATGTGGGCATTGCTCGACCCGGGCGTGGAGCAGCGCATCGTCGATCGCCTCGCCACAGCGCTCCAATCCGGCGCTTGGGACGCCGAGCACGGACACCTGCGTGAGCAGGAGAGCTTCGAAGGCGCCTTGCGCCTCGTGATCTCAGAGCCGACCTGAAAAGCCTCAGAGCCGACCTGAAGCGCTTCCAGGCCGGTACGTGTGGCCTATCACCCGTTGTGCGCGTGCTGCGAACCCACGCGCCGAACCGGTGCGCGTCTCCCTACGTTCGCCGATCCGGGAGAATGACCGCAGGCAGAGACGCGCCCACCTATCTCAGGAGACATACATGAGCCGCAACCCCTCGCCCCCCTACGACGTCAACGGCCGCACCGTGTTCATCACCGGCGCCGCACGCGGCATCGGCGCCGAGACCGCTCGCCGACTGCACGCCAAGGGGGCCAACGTGGCGCTTGTCGGGCTCGAGCCTGAGCGCCTCGAAGCATTGGCCGCGCAACTCGGCGATAGGGCTGTCGCGTTCGAAGCTGACGTCACTGACTATGAGGCGCTCGAGCGGGCCGTCAATGCAACCGTGGAGCGCTTCGGCGCGATCGACGTGGGCATCGCCAACGCCGGCATCGCCTACACCGGCCCGCTCGCGACCGCCCCGATCGAGCAGGTAGAGCGCACCTTGGCGGTCAACTTCCTCGGCGTGTGGCGCACCGACCGCGCTTTGATCGGACAGATCACCGAGCGCAAGGGCTACCTGCTCAACATCGCCTCGCTCGCCGCGATCGTGCGAGCGCCGGTCATGGGACCTTATGCGGCCGCGAAGTCCGGAGTGGAGGGGCTCACCGACTCTCTTCGGATCGAGACGGCTCCAAGTGGGGCACGTGTCGGCTGCGCCTACTTCGGCTTCATCGACACCGACCTCGTGCGCGCCAGCTTCGCCCAGCCCTCGGCGCAGCGGCTCAACAGCAACTCGCCCGGCTTCCTACGCAACCCGATACCCGTGTCGAAGGCGATCGACGCGATCGAGCAGGGCATCGAACGACGCGCCGCACGCCTCTGGGCACCCCGCTGGGTCGGTCCGATAATCGCGTTGCGCAGCGTGATCCAGCCGCTCGTCGAACGCAACATCCTCAAAGACGAAGCGGGATTGGTCGAGGGAATGCGAGCCTCCGAGGCCTCGCACGAGACCGAAACTCAGGACCCGCTCTTGGGGGTTGCAATGCAGGCGGTGTCTGACCGGCCGTAGCGTTGGCGGCAGGTCGTAAGTCTGCGTTTCGCACTCAGGCAGACCGGCTTAGTCCTCGATTCACTCCACCGTAGAGAACTCTGCGATCGCGATCGCGAGCATCACAAGGCCGATGATCCCCACCATGGCCGCCTCCAACAGACCCGGCACGTGCCAGCCCCACCAAGTCACCCCAGGCGCGAGCGCATGGCGCACCAAAGGTGAGATGTCCAGGTGCGCGAACACGGCCCGGCGCATCGGATCGACCGCATAGGTAAGCGGGTCGAGGCGGTTCAGCACCGCCAGCCAAGGGGGCAGTTTGTTGACTGGGAACAAGGCCCCCGAGAGAAAGAACATCGGCATGATCGCCATCTGCATGAGCGCCATAAACGACTGCATCTGGGTGACCCGCGCCGCGGCCATCATGCCGAACGCGGTGATCGAGAAGGCCAGGAGCAGCTGCAGCGCGAACACCTCCAAAGCCAGACCGAGCGTGTAGTGGACACCCACGAGTGGGCCGATCGCCATCACGATCACACCTTGGAAGGCAGCGACGGTGGCCCCGCCGAAGCACTTGCCCAGCACGATCGAGGAGCGCCTGACAGGCGCCACCATCATCTCCCGCAGGAAGCCAAACTCGCGGTCCCACACGATTGAGGCAGCCGAGAACATGGCAGTGAACATGACCGCCATGCACAAGACGCCCGGGTAAATGAAGGTGCGGAAGTTGACCCCATGCGTGCTGCTCGATACGAGCGTGGAGAGTCCGGTGCCAAGCACGAACAGGAACAGGAACGGCTGGATCAAAGAGGTGAGGATGCGCAGGCGGTCGCGGCTGAAGCGAATCAGCTCGCGCCGCCAAACCGCCTTGATCGCGCGCAGCTCCGAGCGCAGGGTGCGCGCGGGCACGTGCTGAGCGGCGAGCTCGTGCCCGGGAAGCTTGCCTAGCGCGGCGGCCTGAGCCGGTGATGTGGTGCTCTGCGTAACCATCAGCACACACCCTGGCAGGCGTGCAGGCCGGTGGCCGTGAGTCGGTCACAGCGAAGGGTCATCAGCGGGCCATCATCTTCGCCATGTTGCGCATCATGTCGTTCGAGCCCGCCTCGGCGTCTCTGATCGTGGTGCCGGTGTAGGACATGAACACGTCATCCAAGGAAGGGCGCGCCACGCTGACCGAGCGGATTGCGAGGCCGAGCTCGGCAAACAGGCGCGGCACGAACTGCTCGCCCGAGGCCACGCCGAAGGTGACCTCGCCTTCGGCGATCTGCGCCTCAATGCCGAAGCGCTCGCCGAGCGCGACGATCGCGGCCTCGTCGTCCTCGGTCGTGATCTGCACCCTGTCCTTGCCCACACTTGCCTTCAGGGCCTCAGGCGTGTCGAGCGCGACGATCTTGCCCCTGTCGATGATCGCGATGCGATCGCAATACTCGGCCTCGTCCATGTAATGGGTGGTCAGGAAGATCGTCACGTCCTGCTCGTCTTCAAGTTTGGTGATGTAGGACCAGATCGAGCTGCGCGTCTGCGGATCGAGGCCGATCGTGGGCTCGTCCAGGAATAGAACCCTGGGTGAGTGAAGGAGTCCGCGTGCTATCTCCAAGCGCCGCTTCATGCCGCCCGAGAACGTTCCCACGAGACTCTCTCGCCGCTCCCACAACTGCAGCATCTCGAGGACCGTCTGCATGCGCGGAGCAATCGTCTCGCGCGGCATCCCATACAGCTCGGCGTGCAAGCGCAGGTTCTGCTCGGCGCTCAGGTAGTTGTCGAGCGTGGTGTCCTGGAAGACGAGGCCAATGTTGCGCCTGACGCGGTCGCGGTCGCTGACCACGTCCAAACCCGCCACGCGTGCGGAGCCGCCGGTCGGACGGGCGAGCGTGCAGAGCATGCTGATCGTGGTCGACTTGCCCGCACCGTTGGGGCCGAGAAAGCCAAAGGTTTCACCACGGGCGACCTCGAAGTCGATGCCGCGCACGGCTTCGATCTCGCCGTAGGTCTTGGTGAGGCCCGTGACGGAGATGGCAGGCTCGACACTTCGCTCGTTCGTGGAGTCAGGACTTATCACGGAGGTTGCAGGCACCTAGCGCCACAATAGCCAGTCAGAGTCTTTTCCCGCGACGGTCCATCGGGTGAGGCCACCAAAGCGCCAGGCTTCTTGAGATCATCCCCTGTGAGGCAACCTGCTCTCATTCGTGACCGCCTCACAGAGCTCACGCCCCTTAGGAGTTAGGTGCCACGAGTTTGGCGCACCCGTGGCCCGCCCATTGCTCGCGTTCTGGATCAATCCGAGCCGCTGCAAGCGGGCGAGCAGCTTGGATACCTGGCCCTGATCTACAATGCCCGCGGCGTTGCCAATCTCCCGGTTGGACCCACCTGGAAGCTCAGCGACCGCGACCATCGCCTGGATGGTTCTGTATGTCAGACGCATTCCGAGGCTCGTAAGAGGCGAACGGGCGGGCAATTCTACCTGGACGGGTGGGGCCACCTGGCGGTCAAGTTGATGGCGCGATGCTGCGAGGCCCATGTAAGGGAGCACCACGATGCTCATCAGATGATTAAGCAGTCCTACCAGCGGCCTTCCATCGGGCACGAGCATACGCATATGAAGCACTGAAAGCACGGCCCCAACAACGCCCTCGGCGATGATCGGCGACCGGAGACCCCCGACTGCTACCTCCGCGCTTCCCTCGTGGATGACCTCAACGATTTCAGCAATCAAGTGCGAGCGGCGCTCCACCACAACTGGGCCGGCCGCGAGCGCACCGACGATCATGAACTTGCCAACGTGTGGATCGCCGTCCAGGAACACAAGCAGGGCCTCGAGTGAGGCTCTTACACGCTCGTCCCAGCCACCGGTTGCGCGATAAGCCGCTAGCACACGCCGACCCGCGCGTGCGATCGCCTCGTCCATAGCCGCCGACAGGCAGTCTTCGCAGTCCTCGAAGAGTTCATAGAACGTGCGGCGGGAGATCCCGGCGACAGCTACCACCTGGGTCACTGTCACATCCGCGGCGCCGTGGTGTGCACAAGCCTCGAACGCGGCTGAAATCGTGCGCGCGCGTTGAAACGTGATCAGGTGACTTCCTTGCCCGCCATCGGCGGTATCCGCACGGCATGGCGTTTTGCGGCCGGCCGGCGGATCGAATCTGGCGTTCACCGCATGAGCACCGTCAGGGCGCTCGAGGTCCGGCTGCCGTGATCGGGAGTGAAGAGCAGCTTGACCGTTACCTTCAGCTGGCGTCCGCGATGGCTGCTCAGCAGACGCCGCTCTCCTTGGGAGAGAACAAGCGTCAGCGTCGCCTCACCGGCTTTCCCAAGATGAGCAGTGGCCTGCGACAGGCCGGCGCCGCTCGCAACCAGCTTGCCCGCCGAGGGGACTTTCGCTGTAACGGTCACCGTCCGACCTTTGACACTGTGCTTCAGCACCGTCACCGAGGGCTTGCAGCCGGTCACTGCTATCGGTGTCGTCTGCTGGAGTTGAGCCCCGTCCTGTGCAACGAACGACGTGGGCATCGTGAGTTTGCTCTCGCAGAGGTTCCCATTGGCGGCGAGCGCCGAGTATGTCCCCTCTGGGAGCTTCAGCTCGAAGGTGCCTACCGGGACGTCGGGAACTTGCTTGAAGGTGGTGCTTGTGATCCCCGCTTTGCTGATGAATGTCGTCCCAACGAGGTCCACGGTGACGCCGTAGCCTTGAAGGACGACGACGAGGTCTGGAAACGCCTCACCGCCGTGGGAGACGAAGTACACAGGACCCTCGAGTGCAACAGGGATCGTAGGCGTGGTCGCAACCGCGGTCCCGATCCGTGACGGGCCAGGGCATGCCGAGGGGTTGGCGTCGAACGTTTGCGCAGGGCAAGCCTTCTGCAATGTCGTCAGCCTTGACGGTAGCTGCTTGGGCAGGCTCACCTTGACACTTGCGACATTCGCCTGTTTGCCCAACGCGCCCTTTGGATAAGTGAGCTTCGCGTCCAAACTCGCGCCGTTAGCCCTCGACGTCTTCCCTGACGTCGAGACGCGGAACTTCGGCTGGAACTTCAACGCTCCACAGTTGGTCACTTGGAAACGATTGGACAAGGTCGCTGTCGCTCCCTGACCCCCAGTCATTGTGCCCGAGACTGCTGTCGGGTCGCAGTTGGTTGGGTTGTACGTAAAGTTCGGCCGGTTGATTGTCACGTTCACCAGGCGCAGGTTCACCGGAACACCGCCCACGATCTGAGGCAGCGGATCCGTCGTCACCGTCAGCTGCGCTGTATGAGCATCCACTTCGACCTTCGCCCTCACCACCACTGTGCCGAGGTCGAAGGGGCCGGCCTTCGCGGGCACCACCACGCTCAACCCGAACGGCGCGCCCTCATAGGGACCGGTCATGAAGACTTTCCCACCCGTAACGTAGTAGGGGGTGGGACCCGCCCCGGCACCAGCAGTCATGGTCCCGATTTCCGATGCTTGCGAGCATGTTCCAGCGTTCGCTTGCGCTTCACCGCATAGCGGCAGCCCGACGAGCGAACCCAAGAGCCCTTCGGGCAACTTCACGCTCACCCCTTGCATGCTCTGATCGGCATCACCACGGGAGAACGTCGCCAGGAACGGCGTGAACCCACCCGCCTGCACACTGGACACACCAGCATCAAACGCGGGAGTGAACTGTGACGGCGAGACACAACCAGTGCCTTCAGGACCGGAAGTGATCTGGATCGACACGCTGTGGCGCACCGGCACGTCTGGTCGCGCCCACGGATACAGATCCGCAACCGCCATCTTAGTGCCACACGTAGGCGGAGTCCGAAGCGGCGAGCGGGCGCCGGACTTGAAATGCAGCGTCATGTCTTCAAAGGGCAGTTGCGGCGCATCGTCGAACGTGCTCGTCAACTGGCCGGTCAATGGATTGGCCGCGATCTGTCCCGGGACCTTGATATCGATCCCGTGCAGGTCGTCGCGCAACTCAAGCGCGATACGGAACATTTCGCCCGAGGCGGGATCGGACGAGTTCTGCGTACGCAGCCAGATCGATCCTTCGATCGGGTTCTTCAACAGGGCCGTATGCAGTTCCAGATAGCCGATCTTTGACGCCTGCGGGCATTCGGCCGGCCCTGCCTCTCCGATCCGCAGCTGAGCATCGGTGCACGCCTGAAGACCGTCCGCGGACGATGGGTTAATCGTCAGCCCTTCCGGAAGCGTCACCACAGCCTTCTTTAGATCTGACTCCCACAGACCGCTGTCCGGATTGACCGTCTGAGGCAACGACAGGTGCACAGCCACGCCGCTCGTAGAGCTGGCTGCATTCGTCGTCGGCGCCAATTCAATCCCAGGATCGAACGGAACACGATCACAACCCGTCAGCAGAGCACCAGTCGAGGTAGCCGACACCTCGCGAGAGATTTTTTCGTAGCTGTTGGCTTCGATGCCAAAAGGCATTCCCACACCCGAGCAGGATGTCGGAAGTCGCAGAAAAGCTTTATCCGCCTCCTGTGCCGGGCATACCGCGCCATCTGGCGCCGCCGCCCTCATGCACTGACCGCGTTCCCTGTCGTGGCTGTGTGCCTCTGGATCGCCCCAAACCGTAATTTCGATTTCGGTGAGAGGGACTGAGGTCGACGTGTTTCGACTGATGATGTCGATGCCGGAGTCATCTGGACGCACATGGGCGTCCAGTTTTATGACATTGCCAAGCACCTCGAACCCGAGCTCAGTCGCATATCCGGGCGGTGGGACCATATTGAACAACTCGGCGTTATAGACGCCAGTTCCGAACTCCACCCGCGCTACGCCTATTTGACTAGCCACCGGACACATCGTCAACCCGTTTTCAGGGTTGAGAAGTTTGTGCGCGAGCTGCGCATCGGTGCATGTTTCCATAGCGGTGGAATTACCGATCAAGCCAGCCGGAAGGTGGGTGATCACGTCCTTGAAGTGTTCTACGGGCGAGTTTAGTGGAAGGAAACCCTCAAACTTCGTTTGCTTCGTGGTAAACCGCAGCAATGTACTGAAATCCACGGGCTCCGACGCGGCTTGCAGTGTCGATGCATCGAGCTGCCGTTCGGGACCAGTAAACGAGCCGCTGAAGTTGGTGAAAGCGAATTCGCCTGGCAGGCCGACCCTAATGTGCTGTTGAGATGATGCAGTAGACGCTTCCCCGCCGCTCACTTCAATCGTATTCGTAAACGTACCCGTAGCGCTTGGTTCGACAGTAGATTCCACTACCCCGAAGAGTTCCGCGGCAGGAGGCAGGTCAGGTAGTTCGCATGTGAGTGTTGACCCTGACGATTCACAATAAACCGGGCCTTCTTCTTCTGGCGGCCCTACTTCTTCCGGACCTTCGGGGAACTCCACAGATGCTTAAACCCAAACGTCGCGGGCGCGCCGCCGGGGGCTGTATAGACAAACTTGATCGGTCCATGGCTTGCCGCATCGCCGGTATTGATGATGAACACAGGCGTAAAGATTTTTTCGCCGGCCTGCACCGAATCTGGATAAATCGAGCGGATGGATAGTTCCGGTTTCGCGACACTGGCCTGGGCGGTGCCCGCAAAAGCGATCGTCAGTGCCCCCATCAGGGCTACCGCCGCCGACATCGCAACCTTTATCTGAGTATTGATGATCATGTTCTGTCCCTCTCCTCAGCGCCCGACTCGCTTTGACACCTTTTTTGCTGACCTCTTTGCGCCATACCTCTCGCGCGCTTTCTCCACGCATCCCCGCCGCTTGCTCTTTGCCTTGCGCTTGCAGGCAGTGAGCGCCTTGTTCAGTAGCTGCTTGCGCGTGAGGTGCACGACAACGCGCGACGCTGTTTGTGTACTCGTGAACTTGATGTTGCCCAAGCCGCTGAAGCCTGAAGCGGTCGCGAAGCTCGGGGCGGCACTCGGAGTGCCCTGGCATTCGTCTCCTACGCAGCCTGCCTGCACGTGTGGCTGCGGGAACCCACCGTCGACACGAACATCGTAAAGATCTACCAGCGTATCTGTGTCTACTGGAAGCAGTGATTGGCTCGTCGCGATGAAGACATTCTTTGCTTCGGCGTCCATTGTGGCCAGCCACGCGCCGGCGGAGCCTGTGCCAGTCGAGAGCAGAGAGAGTTGTTTTGTCGGGATGTCGTACTCGTATACATCCTCCACTCCGTTCGTGTCTTGAGCGACAAGCGGGTCCGCCGTGCCGAAGAACAGGCGTTGGCCATCGCTCGAAAGGAACCTGGGCCTGAGTTCCATATACGGATACGCGAACGCATAGGCCGCCGCCGGTTCGATTTGGGCGCTCGAGACGGAGGTCTGTCCCGTTGGCATGCACGACGCGCAGGCAAACGTTTCATTCGCCTCGTCATACACGTAGAGCGAAAGTCGTTCTGAGCCTTCTTCCAGACCAACAGGTCCACCATTCACAGACTGAGAGGTCACGAAGGCCAGCGTGCGACCGTCAGGCGACACGTTAACCTGGCCACTAGCTCCCACCCCTGCCGCATAGACGGTCAAAGGGCTTTCCATAGCGGCAACGAAATGAATCGTTCCTTCGTCCCACAGATAGGTACCTGCCTGTGGAAACCCCGGCGAGCTCTCAGCGAAGAAGTAGAAACTATTGCCGGAGTCACTCATACCTGTGAAGCTACCCGCGCCTCGCATGATGAACTTGAGATTCGATTCACTTTCTGGGTGCGGCCCGTCGGTGTACATATAGAGAGCTGTGCCTTCACCACCGGGGTCTTCACTCGTGAGCTGGTCTTCGGTCGAGAACAGCACCTTTTTACCATCTGGCTTCATCCCCCAGAATTTGACACTGCTCGGCTGACTTGGAGCTCCTTCCTTCTCGGGTTCCGATACCCACGCGGTGGTCTCCCCATTCCTGCGTAGATAGAGCTGGGGTTCAGAGGATCCTTCCGGTATCGCGGAGAACATCACTCGCGATCCGTCGCGAGATATAGCACCCCTGTTGGCGACAGCCGTAGTCCCGTTTACTGCCTGGGAGCCGTTGGCTGGCAACGTGCCATCCGGCATAACTCCGGCAACTTTCAAAACCCCTTCTTCCCATGCGTACAGCTTGGGCTGTGTTCCGGTCACTGTGGGCAGGAGGTTGGCTTTGGTTTCGAATGTCACCACGTTGAGATCTTCCGATGTACCCCTGACACTCGCCGCTAGCGCGGTTGGAGAGATAGGCCCAGAACCCAGTGGCGTTGTCATCGTTTCCAGAGCGCGCGTTTCGGTGTCCTCGAGGTAGTTGTTGAATGCATTAGGTATGTCATCTGTTTGGCCGGGAAGGTCGTAGCCCGCGACAATCGCATGGCGTAGGTCAGCGGAGAACTCGATCAGCGAGATGGACGGAAGCCCCTCCCAATTGGGGGTGGGCGTGATCCCGTGACTTTCCCAACCGCCATCTTCCTTTCGAACGGCGAGATTCTGGACCAGGCCTGCGTTGCCCGAGCCGGTCGTTTCGCCGAAGCCGGCGGACGTCGGGTAGACCACACGATCCCCAATCAGCGAGGATTCGATCATTCGCCCGGTGGCGACCACGTTGGACCCGTTCTTGTCGAGCGGCGAAACCATCTCGTAAGCTCGACATTCGGGCAACCCCATAATCCCCTGTTCGGCACGACGTTCTTCGTTGGGGCAGTTGCCGCTCTGCCCTTCCGGCAACTGGTAGGCCGCGAACGTGGAGTCTTCGCTGTGCACGGTTTCCGTCGCATTGATGGCGACCAGCCGGAAGTGGTATTTGACGCCGGGTTGCAAACCGACGATGTGCTGGGAGACTGTGACAGTCGCTGCTCCCGAGCCGGCCGAAGCAGGCGCGGAGGGCACATTTGTCCCGTAGGCAGCAGTAGTGCCGTATTCGAAGTAGTAAGTGGTGGATTGTTCCTCAGGGTTGACCTGGCCCCGCAACGTCGCTTCGCCGGTCGAGATACCGCTTGGCGGTTCCACACTCACTTCCGGCGGCAGCGGCGAGGCCTGAGCGGACCCGCACAACGACACGAGCGCTGCACAAGTGAGCAGTCCCAGCACACGACCACGAGCATCCATCAGACCCATCCCCTCCTCCAGAAGCACAACTCGTGGCACACGCCCCTACAGGCGTGCGCCTTCAACCAAAAAGCCGTGATCGATAATGCAGCCCATGACCACCACAAACAACACTTGACTCGAAGTTTCTAGTTTGTGAATAGTGGACACATTGCGTCTGGCAAATCTAGCCGCTACTCTTTACACCGATGGGAGGAAGGGTTGCCACGGACAGAGGGACCGGGGCGATGCGCTCGCCGGTCAACTGGGCGCTGTTGGGGCTGGTGATCCAGCGCCCCAGCTACGGCTATGAGCTTGTACAGCGTTTCGCGCGCACATACGGGGCCGCGCTGGAACTGTCAAGCCCGTCGCAGATCTACACCGCGCTCGACACCCTCACCCGTCATTCGCTGGTGGAGGAGATCCCAGCCGAAGCGATGCCCGAGGGGGTTGTGCGACAGCCCAAGCCCAACTATCGCGCCACCGAGGAAGGGCAACGTCGCTATGAGGAGTGGCTGGTGACAGAGCTCAGCGAGGACCGCCGCCGCTCGCAGCTCTTCGCGTTGGAGCTTGCCATGCTCCCGCCCCCCGTGGCGCTCGGAGTGATAGAGCGCTACGAGCAAGCATGCCTGAAGGAGGCGAGCACGATGCCTATGGTGCTCACCGAGAACATGGCTGGCGCGGACGGTTCTGCCGGGCTGGTGGCACGGCTCCTGCGGGAGGAGGACCGCCTTGCGGTAGATGCGCGATTGGCTTGGATCGAGTTTGCGCGCCGCGAGTTCAGAGCTATCGCCCCGGGTCCGAGCCCGCGACGATGAGCCTCCTCACACTGGAGCGCGTCAACCGACGCCACCGACAGCGGATGCACGAGCGCGTATTGCTCCACGACGTGTCGCTTCAGCTCGACGCAGGCGAACTGGTGGCGGTGTGGGGCCTACGCCGCTCCGGGCGCTCCACCCTGCTGCGGGTGGCAGCCGGCGTCGAGCCGCCCGACAGCGGAGTCGTGCGCTTCGACGGTCGCGACCTCGGTCTCACGGGAGGGGATCTGCTTGGCGGCGACATCGCCTACTGTCATCGAGCGGCCGGGGGAGCCGAAGCACAAGGAGTACTGGAGGAGATGGTCGCCGCTCAGCTGGCGCGTGGAGTCACCGATGCGAGGGCTCGTATGCGGGCATGGGGCACGCTTCAACGGGTTGGCGCCGAGGATTGCGCCGAATACGAGACACGTGAGCTCGACTGCTCCGAGCAGGTGCGCGTGACGCTCGCCCGCGGGCTGCTCTCGCGTCCCTCGCTGATCGTGATCGACGAGCCAATCAACGGTGTGGATCTGCTCGAGCGCGACCAGATCCTCAGCCTGTTGCGCTCGCTCGCCGACGAAGGTATCGCTGTGCTGATGAGCACCGGCGACGCCGCCGCGCTCGCCATCGCCGATCGGGCGCTGTCGTTGAGCGACGGTGAGCTGCGCGGAACGGTAAGCCCCGAGCTCGCACCGGTGGTGCCCTTGCGGCGGCAGGCAACCGCATGACCTGGCGCCGCGCGCACCACCGAGATTGGCATTAGCTCCATGGCCGTGCTCGAGCTCGAGCATGTCATCAAGCACTACCGGGGAGCCGGAGCACCGGTGCGCGCCGTCGACGGCGTGGATCTCCAAGTCGACGCGGGTGAATTGGTCGCCCTGCATGGGCCATCCGGCTCTGGCAAGACCACCTTGCTACTGCTGATCGCCGCCCTACTCAGACCCGACGCGGGCGTGATCCGCTTTGCTGGCAAGGAGATCTCCTCCTTCTCGGAGGGTCGAGCCTCCGACTATTTGCATCGAGACGTGGGGTTCGTCTACCAGAGCCCCCAGCTAATGCCGCGCGTCTCGGCGCTCGAGAACGCCTCGATGAAGCTGCTTGTCGGCGGGGTCGGCACACGCAAGGCACAGGCCCAAGCGCAACCGTGGCTCGAGCGTGTGGGACTCGGCGAATCCTCGCTGCGCACCCCCGAGCAACTCTCCAGTGGAGAGCGTCAGCGCGTGGCGATCGCCCGTGCGCTCGCGGGCGAACCGCGGCTGATCCTTGCGGATGAGCCGACAGGCAACCTCGACAGCGCGCGCAGCCTTGAGACGGTGGAGCTTCTGCGCGCGGTGGCCCATGAGCGCGGCGCGGCCGTGCTGCTCGTAACTCACGATCTCGAAGCGGCGAGCATTGCGGACCGCAGCTGCACACTGCGCGATGGACGCATCACGGAGGAGCACTCACCCGCTTCCGAGCTCCACGCTACCCCAGGGTGAGCCTTGCTGGACTCTGAGCCCCCGCGGGCACGAACGCTGATGCGCCTCAGTGCGCTCCTGTATTTCTACCGTCGCCGGTTGCGCGTACACGCTGTTCAGGAGCTGCTCGCGGGTTTGGGGGTGGCTATCTGTGTGGCGCTCGTGTTCGCGACGATCGTGGCCTCCGAGAGCGTAGTCGGCTCGGCCAATCAGGTCGTCCGTGCTGTCGTCGGTCCAGCGAGCCTGCAGCTGCATGCCAATGGGGCGAGCGGTTTCGACGAACGCCTGTTGGCGCGGGTCGAACGCCTACCTGGCGTCCGCCAGGCCGCACCCTTGCTCGAGCAGACCGCCACGATCGCTGCACCCGGCGGTCGGCAAACGACCGTCGATCTCGCCGGCGCCGACACGAGCCTCGTCGTACTGGACGGGCTCGCACACACGCTCCCGAGGGCGACGCTCACGGCAGGAGGGATCGGCCTCAGCAAGACCACCGCTGAGACGCTCGGGCTCCCGACCCGACCGGTCAGCTCGGACGCGGCGCCCGCCGTGTCGCTGCTACTGCGCGGACGAGCCTTCCATCTGAGCGTGTCTGCGGTGCTCGGCTCGGAAACGTTTGGTGCGCTATCCCAGGCGAAAGTCGCCGTGATGCCACTGCGAAGCCTGCAGACCTTGGCCGGCCTACAAGGCCGGGTCACACGCATCCTTATAAGGACCCAGCCCGGCCAAATGAGTGCCGTACGCGGCGAGCTGAGAGCGCTCGCGGATGGTCGCATACAGGTGGAGCCCGCCGACAAGGACGTCGTCCTGCTACGTCAAGCGCTGCGTCCAAGCGACCAGGCCAACAGCTTTTTCGCCGCGATTAGCGCTTTGCTCGGGCTGCTGCTTGCATTCAACGCGCTGTTGCTCACCGTGCCCGAGCGGCGCCGGTCGATCGCTGACATGCGCCTGATTGGCACGAAGCGCAGCGCGATCGCCCAAATGTTCCTCTTCCAGGCGCTGTGCCTCGGGCTGCTCGCTTCGCTCGTGGGTCTGCTCGGCGGCTACGCACTCTCGCGCGGGGTTCTCCACCAATCGCCCCGCTACCTGGCGGAGGCATTTACGCTTGGTGCGAACACAGTCGTGACGACGCAGCCGCTGCTACTGGCGTTCATCGCCGGGGTCCTCGCGACCTGCCTGGCCTCCACTGTGCCATTGCTCGATCTGCGTCGCGGCCAGGCAGTGGATGCGATCTACCGCGAGGAGGGCGTTCCCGGTAACACGCTGCCGGTTCGAGCCAAGCGCACGCTGGCACTGAGCACAAGCTTTCTGGTCGCATTGGCCACCGCCCTGTTCGCGTTCGATCCGGGGCTCGCGCTGCTCGCATGCGCACTGCTCGCGCTCGCGACCGTACTCGCGGTACCGCTCACGCTTACCTTGGTCTTGCGCGGCGCCCACGCCCTCGCTGAGCGCCGCCAGGAGCTCACGCTTCTCGCCGTGGCGCTCACCTCGCTGCGCTCGACCACGCTACGCTCACTCGCACTAGCGGCCACCGGAGCGGTCGCCCTGTTCGGAAGCATCGCGCTTGGTGGCTCGCGCAGCGACCTATTGCGCGGCATCCAGGGTTTCTCACACAGCTATTCGAGCGACGCTCCCATCTGGGTCGGCACCCCCGGCGACAACCAGGCAGTCGTCGAATTCCGTCCTGGTATCGCGCGGCAGATCTCCCACATGCCCGGGGTGCGTGCGGTGCGTGCTTTCCAGGGAGGCTTCGTCGAGCTCGGCAATCGCCGCGTCTGGGTGATCGCACGCCCGCCGGGGGCCGACCACAACGTGCTCCAGAGTCAGATCGCCGACGGCGACCGGACAACCGCGGCCGCGAAGCTGGGAGGAGGCGGTTGGATCGCCGTCTCCCGGCAAATCGCCGAAGAACACCACACCGGCGTCGGGGGTACCCTGACACTGCCTACGCCGAGCGGGGCCGCCCGTTTGAGGATCGCAGCTACCACCACAAACCTCGCATGGAGCCCAGGGGCGCTATTCATCGACAGCGCGGACTACAGCCGCCTGTGGAGAACAAACGCCCCGACGGCACTTGCTGTTTTGCCCGCGCCCGACCACCCGGCCGCGCCTATTGCTCGCGCGATTGAACGGACAATCGGACCTGCCAGCGACCTCGAGGTGACACAAGCGCGAACGCGGGAGAGGCAGATCGACGCCCTGGCTGGCGATGGTCTTGCACAGCTCGGTCAGATATCCACGTTGTTGCTGTTCGCGGCGATCCTTGCGATGGCGGCGGCGCTCGCATCGGCCATCTGGCAACGGCGCGCCTCGCTCGCGGGCCTACGCCTGTCCGGAGTTCGGCCCAGACGCCTGCGGCTGATCCTGCTCGTCGAGTCAGCGCTGATGCTCGGCTCGGGCTGTGCCACTGGCGCTCTCGCCGGGATCTATGGGCAACTTGTGATCGACGGCTACCTGGAGCACGTGACCGGCTTCCCGGTCGCCAGCCTGGCGACAAGCCTGCGCCCGCTGCAGATGTTCGCGATTGTGATCGCGGTGGTGCTTGCGATCGTCACCATCCCCGGTTGGCTCGCCTCACGTGTGCACCCGACACTTGCCTTCAATGAGTAGCTCGGAGACACTCGCGAGACAAGCGACGCTGGCAGGTGAGAATCGGGTGTACCCGAGCCAGGCAACGATGGGTCGAGCGTTTGTTGCGCTCGTGCTCGCCAACGCGCGCTACTGGACCACCGTCGCACCCGTGGTCAGAGTAGAGCTGACCCGTTGGGAGCGAAGCGCGCAAGTCATCTCCGATCCCCTCTTGCGCCATTGCGCCCTGTGCAAGCTGCGCGAGGAGCGCTTCAACGTCGAGCTAGCCGCCACACTCGCCACACTCGCCCCGCGACACCAGCGCCGGAGTACGGTGAAGGCGATCGTCGCCCTACAGGTCCTCTATGACTACCTCGACATGCTGACCGAGCGACGACTCCCCAACCAGCTTCGGGACGGCCGAGCGCTGTTCGAAGCGTTCACCGACGCGCTCGACTTGTGCGTCCGCCCGTGTCCCCCGGTGGACACGCACGAGTGCGAACCCACGGACATCGAACCCGCGAGCACCTACTACCGCCACCACCAAGGATCCGGCGAGGACGGTGGCTATCTGGACGAGCTCGTGCACACAATAAGAGGCGCGCTTGCACTGTTGCCCGCCAGCGAGGCAATCGCCGCGCCCGCGCGGGAGAGCGCCTGTAGGTGCGCCGAAGCACAGGTTCTCAGCCACGCAGCGGTCTACTCGGGCGACTCGGAGCTAGAGCGCTGGAGCAGACGCGCAGCAGGGGGCAGCACGCTCGGCTGGCCCGAGCGGCTCGCGGGAGCAACGGCGTCGGTTCTGGCGTTGCACGCACTGATCGCGGCGGCCGCCGATGAGCGCACCACGCATCGCGACGCGCGGGAGATCGACGAGGCCTACCTGTCGATCGGAGCGATCACGATGCTCGACAGCCTGATCGACCATGAGCAAGACCTCGCCCGCGGAGAGCATGGATATCGCCGGCATTACCCGAGCAGCGAGGAGATGGTCGAGCGCCTGGGTGCCTTGGCACGCGACGGCGCCCAGCAGGCACAGGCGCTCCCTCACGGCCCCCACCATGTCATGACCTTGGCGGGCGTAGTTGCCTACTACTGCTCGGCGCCGGCCGCAAACAATCCCTTCGCAAGGCCAGTGACTACGCGCGTGCGCCGAGAACTGCAACCGCTCGTCACACCAGCATTGGCTGTCATGAGAGCATGGCGCCTCGCCAAGCGCTTGCGGCTTCGTCTGCGCAGATGCTTGCAACCGAATACCGCGACCCGGTATCTGGCCCAGCGTGGGTAAGCAAGGATCGACTGTGCGTCAGGAGAAAGACCGTCTCAAGAACTCAAGAGTGCGCGCCGAGTGGGCTCGTCGCGTGTTACAACAATGGTCAAATGCAGGGGAGCGAAGTGCGAAAACCATGGCACTGGAGGAAACCAGCGGCGATTGCGAGCACGTTGGGCGCACTCGCCGCCTGTGGAATATTGTTGCCCCAAGCAGGCGCACTCACACACGGAGCAACGCTGTCAGCGCGAGCCGCGTCACAATCGTTGACAGCGACAGACACGGCGCATCTACGCTACGTCTCGGCCTCTGGATCGCTGCTGTTCGAGCAAGGCCGCGCCACGGGAACGCTTCCGGGCGACATGAGAGCACACGTCAATGTGGGCTCTGTGATGAGCGGCAGTTTCACCATCAGTACCAAGAACGGCTCAATCAGCGGACACGGCTCGGCCGCGGTGCATGGCTCAGGCGTATACGAAAGCTTCGCCGGCTCGCTCGTAGCCACCGGGGGCACCGGCCACTTTGCCAAAGCACACGGACGGGCTCGACTGTACGGAACGTTCAACCGCAACACCTATGCGCTGGTGATCCAGACGGTTGGCACACTGCACTACTGACGGTCCCCATCAAACGAGCAGTGGCGCCCGCTTGGACCTCGCTCATGGCCGTCCTACTGTGCCTGTGCGCTGGTCTCTGCCTGTCGACATCCGCGCAAGCCGACACATCGGCGATGCTTAGCGCGACGTTCAAGCCCAACCAGCTGAATGGCAGGACCACCCTCTACTTCGGCTTCTCCTTCTCCGCTCCCGCCGGCCAAGTCCCCCCGCCGCTGGTCCAGATCGAGCTGCGCTATCCGAAGTACGTGGGCTTCGGGCTCAGCGGCCTGGGCCTGGCCACCTGCGACGCGCGGACCTTGGAAGCATCCGGACCGTCCCAATGCCCCTCAAGCGCTGTCATGGGTCATGGTGAAGCGCTCACTGGGATCGTGCTCGGTGCCACCACCATTACCGAGAACGCCCCCATAACGATCGTGAGAGCGCCCGATCAGAAGGGGCGGCTGGGCCTGCTCTTCTACTCCGAAGGAACCACGCCGGTTAACACCAAGATCGTCTTCCCGGGCGTGCTGCTGCCCGCACCGTCGCCTTTTGGCGGCCTGGTGAGCATTGGCGTTCCGCTTGTCCCAACGCTTCCCGGCGCCCCTTACATATCGGTGATCCACCTGCGCGCCACGCTCGGACCGGCCGGAGTGACCTATTACGAACAACTGGGCAACTTGACACTCGCATATAACCCGCGGGGGATCCTCCTACCGAAGACATGCCCCCGCGGCGGCTACCCATTCTCAGCCAGGTTTAGCTTCGAGGACGGCACATACGCAAACGCGGGTACCGTCGTGCCGTGTCCGCCGCGTGGACGCGGGCAGAGCAACCCCCGTCACTGAGACTCAGTGACGGAGGTACCCGACCCGGTAGCCACCATGACGGTCCCCGCGGAGGTGGCGCCGTTTGGGATCAATGAACTGGCTTGACTCAATTGCTAGTCCTGTGCTCCGGATGACTCGGAATCTCCATCAGCGAGGATACGGTAGAGATCGCGACGAGCCGCCGAGAGCACCTTGCGGGCCTCGCCGATCTGGGTGTCGCTGCCGGTGCGCATAACCTGAGCAAAGGCCGAGGCGACCTCGCGCATGGTCCCCGCCAGCTCGACCGCTTGGTCTGAGACGTGGTTGCTCATCTGCTCCCAAGGGGCAGGAGCCTCGGCATCACGTTCCCCAACGTAGGTCTTGCCGGCGTCGGTCAGCTCGAACACCTTGCCGGTGCCACCACCGCCCTCGCTCGAGCGGATCAGGCCCTCGTCCTCAAGCTGCTGCAGGGCCGGGTAGACCGAGCCTGGGCTGGGACGCCACACCCCATCGCTGCGCTCTTGCACCTCCTGCATGATCTGGTAGCCGTTGCGTGGCTCCTCAGCCAGCAAGAGCAAGGCGGCGGTGCGGATGTCTCCGCGACGGGCCTTACGCCCGCGACCGAAGCGACCGCCACCAGGACCGCCGAACCCACCAAAGGGAAAGCCCTCAAAACCAGGCCCGAAGTCCCGCGGTCCGCGATGGTGGCCATGGCGATGTCCACCGCCTGCCGGTCCACCGCCGCGCCCGGTCATCGCGCGCCAGTAGTCCCTCAAATCGTGTCGGGAACCGCCGTGTAGACAGCGAGGGTCCTTGTGTAGGCAGCCCCCCTCATCGGTCGCATATATCGCGTGAGCGAACATATCTAACTCCTATCGTGATCTATCAAAGTAAGTTCACGATATATCGTTAACTACGTTATGTCAAGGGCTTCCTCGATGCGAGGCAGATCTTAGGTCCGGCAAGCGGTCCCGAAGGCGGTGGCAAACGGTCCCGAAGGCGGTGCTCTCTAGAGGGGGCCCAGCGGCGTGGGACTGGCCCCGAACCCGACGCCCAAGGACTGGGCTCCGAGCGCTTCGTCAGTGACGGAAGTGACGAATGCCAGTGGCCACCATCGCCACGCCGGCGGCGTTCGCAGCGACGACGACCTCCTCGTCGCGCACGGACCCGCCAGGCTGAATGATCGCCGTGACGCCCGCGTCGATGGCGAGCTGGGGTCCGTCGGCAAACGGGAAGAAAGCGTCCGAGGCAAGCGATGAGCCGACAAGCAGATCCGATCCGCCGCCGCCTGCCTCGCTCTCACTTGCTTGGGCCTGCGCCGCCTGGGCCTTCTCGATCGCGATGCGCACAGCGTCCACCCTGCTCATCTGGCCAGCGCCGATCCCGATCGTGGCACCGTTGCGCGCGATCACGATCGCGTTGGAGCGCACGTGGCGGCACACCTGCCAGGCAAAGCGCATGTCATCCCACTCGGCTTCAGAGGGCTGCTTGGCGCTCACGACGTTCATCTGCTCAGCCGTCTCTGAGACCTCGTCGCGGTCTTGTAGGAGCAGGCCCCCGATCACCGGCTTGGCTTCCAAGCCGCCCGCAGGCTCCGGCCACTCGGGCAGCTCCAAGAGACGCACGTTCTTCTTCTGGGTCAACACCGCCAAGGCCTCGGGCTCGAAGCTTGGAGCGAGCAAGACCTCGATGAACTGCTGGGAGAGCGCCTGGGCGCAGGCGAAGTCGACGGGACGGTTGAGAGCAATCACACCGCCATAGGCACTGAGCGGGTCGCAGGCGAAGGCGCGCTCATAGGCGGCCAGGGCGGTCTTGCCGAGCGCGCAGCCACAAGGGTTGTTGTGCTTGACGATTGCGCATGCGGGCTCTGAGAAGTCCTCCACCAGCTCCCTCGCCGAGGACAGGTCGAGCAAGTTGTTGAACGAGAGCTCCTTGCCGTGCAATTGGGTGACGCCCGCGAGCAGGTGCGTGGGCGCCCCGACCTCGGCGTAGTAGGCGGCGCGCTGGTGAGGGTTCTCGCCGTAGCGCAAGTCGGCGACCTTCTCGTAGGCGTAGGCCTGCTGAGCGGGAAAGTCCTCCTCCTGACGGCGTGCGAACCAGGTGGAAATCGCGGCGTCGTAGCGCGCGGTGGTGGCATAGGCCTTGCCGGCCAGGCGCTCGCGCGTGGCCATCGACAGGCGCCCGTCCGACTCCCCCAGCTCGGCCAGCAAAGGCGCGTAGTCGGCGGGGTCCACCAGTACGGCCGCGTAAGCGTGGTTCTTAGCCGCCGCGCGAATCATCGTGGGACCGCCGATGTCGATGTTCTCGATGATCTCCTCGGCCGAGGCGTCACCACGAGCGACGGTCTGCTCGAACGGGTAGAGGTTCACGCACACAAGGTCCACCGACTCGATCTCGTGATCGGCCGCCGCCTGCAGGTGGGCGTCGTCGCTGCGCACTGCCAACAAGCCGGCATAGAGACGTGGATGCAATGTCTTCACGCGCCCATCCATCATCTCGGGAAACCCGGTGAAGTCCTCAATCGCGCGCACGGGAAGGCCGGCGTCGGCGAGCGCGCGCGCGGTACCCCCGGTCGAGACGATCTCAACGCCCAGCTCGACCAAGCCACGGGCGAAGTCAACCACGCCAGCCTTCTCGGAGACCGACAAGAGCGCCCGGCGGATGCGCACGGCGCCTGGCTCGGCGCGCTCGATGCTCGTGTGCTTGCGCTCGGCGCTCATCTGGCGCGCAGACTATCCACGTAGGGCATAGGCCGCGTGCAGGTCAGGAGACCTCCATGAGGGCCGGTGGCGATCGTTGACGCGCAGGTCACGACGCCTCGATGGAGGTGTTTGCGATCGTTATATGGCGCGGATTTTGCGGATCGATGCCCAGGGCCTCGTGTGCGAACAGGCGCACCGCTTCAGGCAGGAGCGCATGCTCCAAAGGACGCAATGCCTGAAGCACCTCATCCGGGTCCCGTGCGTGGGGCAAGTCCAAGGCCCGCTGCAGGATCACCGCGCCGCTGTCCACGCCGGCGTCGACGAAGTGGACGGTCACGCCGAACACCTTGACCCCGTATTTGAGTGCCTGCTCGATCGCGTGCAAGCCCGGAAATGCCGGCAAGAGTGAGGGGTGAACGTTGATGACCGCACGGGGGAAGCGCTCGAGGAAGACGAAGGTGAGTAGCTCCATGTACCCCGCGAGCACGACCAAGCGGGCACCGCGCTCCTCGAGCCAAGCGGCCATCGCCTCGTCGCGCGTCTCACGGTCGGCATAAGCGGAGCGCTCGAACACGGAGGTGGGCACTCCACGGGCGGCGGCCCGCTCCAAGGCAAGCGCCCCGGGAGCGCTCGAGGCGACCGCCACGACCTCGGCCTCGTGCCCGTGAACCGTGTCGAGCAAGGCCTGCAGATTGGTGCCCGTGCCCGACACGAGCACGGCGATGGGCAGAGGCTGGTCGCTCACGTTGCTTAGGCGGGTGCTACCTCTAGCGCGTACTTCCCCTGGGCGCCATCGCTGCCCTTGACGGGATACTCGCCGGTGAAGCACGCGTCGCAATGAGTCGCCCTGGTAGCGCCCACGGCCTCATAGACCCCGTCGAGCGAGAGATAGGCAAGTGAGTCACAGCCGAGCTCGGCGGCGATCTCCTCGACGGTGCGCTCGTGGGCGATCATCTCCTCGCGCGTGGACATGTCGATGCCGTAGTGGCAAGGGTGCTTGATCGGGGGCGCAGAGATCCTCATGTGAACCTCGGTTGCACCCGCGTCTCTGAGCATCTGGACAATCTGGCGAGTGGTGTTACCCCTCACGATCGAATCGTCCACGACGACCAGGCGCTTGCCGCCGACGATCTCGGGCAAGGGATTGAACTTCAGGCGCAAGCCATGCTTGCGCAGCTCTTGACCGGGCTGGATGAAAGTGCGCGCCACGTAGCGATTCTTGACGAAGCCGTCGTCTTGGGGCAGGCCGCTGGCGCGCGCGAAGCCGCGTGCCGCGGCATTGCCGGAATCGGGCACAGGGATCACGAGGTCGGCGTCCGCGGGGGACTCGCGCGCGAGGATCTCGCCCATGCGACCGCGCGCGACCTGCAGGACCTGGCCGTTCATGCGCGAGTCTGGGCGGGCGAAGTAGATGTACTCGAACACGCAGAACGACTTACGCTCATCTGGAAGAACACTGCGGCTTTCAAGACCGTCCTCTCCGAGCGTCACGATCTCGCCCGGCTCGACGTCGCGCAGGAGCTTGGCGCCGATAATGTCAAACGCACATGACTCGCTCGCGACGCAGTAGCGCGGAGGGTCGCCGTCCACGCCTTCGATCACGCCGAGAGCGAGCGGGCGCAAACCGTGCGGGTCGCGGAACGCCACGACGCGATCCTTCGTCATCACGACGATCGAGAAGGCTCCGTTCAGGTGAGGAAGCACGTCGGCGATCGCGTCCTCCACCTGCTCCACGGGATGGGTGGCGATCAAGGCGGCCACGATCTCCGAGTCAGACGTCGAGCTGAATGTGACGCCGCGCTCGGATAGCTCGTCGTGGAGCTCGACGGCGTTGATGAGGTTACCGTTGTGCGCGAGCGCCAGCTCGCGGCGCGAACCGTTGGTGCCCTCTGAGCGCTGTACCGGCTGGGAGTTCTCCCAGGCGTTGGAGCCAGTCGTGGAGTAGCGCACGTGGCCGATCGCGAGCTCGCCCTGCAAGGTGCGCAGGTCGTTCTCGGAGAACACTTGGCTCACGAGACCAAGCTCGCGACGAGTCATGATGTTGCCGCCCCTGTCGGCCGCGGCGATGCCGGCCGACTCTTGCCCCCGGTGCTGCAAGGCATACAGAGCGAAGTAGGACAGCCGCGAGACCTCGTGGCCGGGTGCATATATGCCAAAGACGCCGCACTCGTCGCGCGGTCCGTCGCGGTCTTCCGGACAAGGGCTCCCGGCCCTTCCATCAGGCATTGCTTGGCTCACGGTAGCAGTGCCGCCTATCCATCGGTCCTGGACGCTCGATAGAGATGCGGTGCTCACGCAAACAACTCCGCCAAGGCGCCGTGAGCGTCGGCCATCTCGGCGAGGGTCAGCTCGATCACCTCGTCCTCGTTCTCCCCTGCACGCCCACCCTCACCGGCACGCGTTCCCTCGCCCTCCTTGTCCGCTCCTTCGCCCTCCTCGCCCATGCCCTCACCCTCGCCCTCGCCCTCGCCCTCGCCCTCGCCGCTTATACGCGCGCACGCAGGCACCTCGATTCGCAATACATCGCCCCCCACGCTCCCCACGACGCTCACCGGCACCAAGTCCCCGAGCGCACGCAGCTCCGGCTCGCCCCCGCTCACAAGAAAGCCGCCTGAGCCCTCAGCAAACAGCGTGGCCGCGGTGGAAGGCGAGATTCCGCTCCCGATACGCCCGCGTCCCGTCGCCTCGGCACCCTCAGCCCCCCCAAAAAACGCCTCGACCCGCACGCGCGCCCCGAGCTTGCCGGCCAGGCAGCACTCCGCCAGCGCGACAGCGAAGCCGCCCTCGGCAATGTCGTGGGCGCTCGACAGGGCACCGTCGCGCACCGCGTCGCGGATGGCCGCCTGGGCCGAGGCCACCGCCGCGATGTCCACCGGGGGCAGGCCGTCGGGCAAATCCCACCCCCATAGCTTGGCCAGCTCGCTTGCCCCCAAAGAGGGCACGAATGGCCCCACGAGTGCGATCACATCGCCCGCCCGTGCGAATCCGAGCCGCCCCGCGCGGCGCGCGTCGGGCAATGCACCAACCATGCCGATCACTGGCGTGGGATAGATCGGGCCGGCGGAGGCGCCCTCGTTATAGAGCGACACGTTGCCGCCCACGATCGGCGCCTCCAACGCGCGGCAGGCATCACCCAAACCGCGTACCGCTTCGGTCAACTGCCACGCGATGTGCGGCTTCTCGGGGTTGCCAAAGTTGAGGTTGTTGGTCGTGCCGAGCGGCTTGGCGCCCACACAGGCGAGGTTGGAGGCGCACTCCAAGACAGCTGCCACAGTGCCTGTGTAGGGGTCCGCCGCGACACGCCTGCCATTGCAGTCGATCGAGACGCCCATCGCCGGCACGGGCTCGTCCGGGTCCGAAGAGTCATCTGCCCGCTGGGTGTGAGCATCGTTTGGCGAGGCCGATGCGGCGCTCGGCGAGATCGATGCGGCGGCCCCGCCAAGCGGGCGAATCGCGAGCACGGCTGCGTCCGTCTGCTCGGGACGCCTGACAGTGCGCGACTGCACGACCGCGTCGTACTGCTCGAACAAGGGCCTGCGTGAGGCGACATTTGGCGAGGAAAGCAGCGCTCGCAGGATCTCGGTGGGGCTTGTGTCGAGGGGGAGGGGCGCCTGCGGCGCCGGGTAGGGCGTACGTGTCGGCTTTACGGGCTCAAGGTCATAGAGCGGACAATCATCGACGAGCGCCCTCACCGGCATATCCCCGACCAACTCGCCGTCGTCGAACACGCGCATGCGGCCGGTGTCGGTGACGGTGCCGATGGCAGAGCCGCCAACCTCCCACTTCTCGCACAGCTCGAGCACTGCGGGCACGTTGGCGGGCTCGACCACGCAGAGCATGCGCTCCTGGGACTCGGAGACCATGATCTCAAACGGCTCCATGTCCGCCTCGCGCAAAGGCACCTTGGCCACGTCGATGTCGATCCCCACCTCGCCCTTGGAGGCCATCTCCGAGGCTGACGATGTCAGCCCAGCGGCACCTAGATCTTGCAGGGAGACAAGTAGGCCACGATCGAGCAACTCCAAGGAGCACTCCATCAGCTTCTTCTCCTCGAACGGATCGCCCACTTGGACTGTGGGGCGCTTGTCGTCGCCTTCGCCGAGCTCAGCCGAGGCCAGGACGGAAGCACCACCGATACCGTCGCGGCCGGTGGACGCGCCGAATAGAAGGACCGTGTTGCCTACGCCGACTGCGGCACTAGTCACCAGTTGCTCGCGCGTGGCGATGCCGAGCGCCATGGCGTTCACGAGACAGTTCTGCTCGTAAGGCCCCTCGAAGTACACCTCCCCACCGATCGTGGGCACCCCGATCGAATTGCCGTAGTGGCCGATCCCCGCCACGGCACGGTCGAGCAGGTAGCGCGCACGTGAGCCCGCTCCTCCCGCCCCGCCCTCTCTCGCCCCGTCCTCCTTTGGCCTCTCCTCCTTTGGCCTCTCCCCCTTTGCCCGCTCCTGCCGCCTGGCGAGACCGTCCCCCTCGCCCCCGGCAAGCCGCTCAGGCCACGGCTCTCCGAACCTCAACGAATCGAGCACCGCGATCGGGCGGGCGCCGATTGCGAAGATGTCACGCAGGATTCCACCGACGCCGGTGGCGGCGCCCTGGAACGGCTCGACCGCGCTGGGATGGTTGTGAGACTCGACCTTGAAAGCGCACACCATTCCGTCGCCCAAGTCCACCGCACCGGCGTTCTCGCCGGGGCCCATCACGACGCTCGGTCCTTCCGTGGGCAAGGTGCGCAGGAGCTTCTTTGAGTGCTTGTAGGCACAGTGCTCGCTCCACAAGAGCGAGTACATCGCCAGCTCCACTTGGTTGGGCGGGCGCCCCTGCTTCTCGCAGATCAAGTCGTACTCGCTCCGCGTCAAGCCAAGCGCCAGGGCATCTTCGACCGTCGGCAAGGTCGCGGCCTCAGACATGTGTGCATTCGATTCGGGGTGACTTGCGCGTACGCACACACGCGCGCGCAGGACATGCCTTTCCCTCAACCTCACACATGCGTACCCTCCACCGCCAGACGCATTGAGGTGAAGATGCACAAGCCATCGGTCGAGCCTGTCAACTCGTCGACCGCGTGCTCGGGATGGGGCATCAGGCCGAACACGTTGCCCTGCTCGTTGCGTACGCCCGCGATGTCATCCGTTGAGCCGTTGAAGTTCTCGCCGGGGGCGTAGCGCAGCACTACTTGACCGCTTGCCTTCATGGCTGTGAGCGTGGGCTCGTCCGCGTAATACCTGCCCCAGGAGTGCTTCGCGGGGATACTCAAGCGAGCACCGGCCGTGCACGCCGCGGTGAACGCCGTGTCCGGCTCGACCACGTCCAGGTCGACCTGCCTGAACGTGAAGCGCAGATTCTCGTTCGGAAGCAAGGCCCCCGGCAGAAGACGGGCCTCGCATAGGACTTGAAAGCCGTTGCAAATGCCAAGCACGATTCCGCCGTCCTCGGCGAAGGAGATCACCGACTCCATGACTGGTGAGAATCTCGCGATCGCGCCTGCCCTCAAATAGTCACCGTAGGAGAAGCCGCCCGGTACCACGATCGCATCGGCGTCTTTGAGGTCGCGCTCGCCGTGCCACAACAGCTCTGCGTCGCCAACGCGCCGCGCAGCGTACAGCGCGTCGAGCTCATCGCAGGTCCCAGGGAACCGAAGCACCCCGAACTTCATTGTGCGGACCTTCGGGAAGAGCCCGTGATCGGCGCCGCCCCGGATCGCACGACAGGCGTCACTCGCCGTCGAGGACGATCTCGTAGTCCTCGACGAGCGGGTTGGCCAAGAACTTCTCGCACATTGGCTCGAGCTGGCTCGCGTCATGAACGTCCAGCTCCACTAGTCGTCCCACGTGCACGTTTGCCACTCCCTCGAACCCAAGCGCCGGCAAGGCCCGTTGCACCGCCTCGCCTTGCGGGTCGAGGATGCCTGCCTTGGGACGAATCAAGACGCGTGCCCTCACGCGGTTCTGTCCAGCCACGCCTGGAATGGCTCGCCCGTGATCAGCTCATACGCCTCGACGTACCGTTCTCTCGTACCTGCAACCACGTCATCGGGGATCGCGGGCGCCGGCGGCTTCTTGTCCCAGCCACTGGATGCGGCCCAGTCGCGCACGTACTGCTTGTCAAAGCTGGGCTGGCCTTTGCCCACCTCATAGCCTTCGACGGGCCAGTAGCGCGAGGAGTCGGGCGTGAGAACCTCGTCGCCCACCACCAGCTCGCCGTCCTCGTCGAGGCCGAGCTCGAACTTGGTGTCAGCCAGGATCACGCCACGCTCGCGGGCGTGCGCGGCAGCGTAGGAGTACAGGTCGACGGAGATGTCCCGGACGCGTTCCATCAAGCCCCTGTCGCCCACGAGCTCGGCGGCGCGCTCGAAGTCGATCGCCTCGTCGTGGCCAACCTCGGCCTTTGTGCTCGGCGTGAAGATCGGCTCTGGTAGTTGCTCTGACTCGTGCAAGCCCACCGGCAACACGATCCCGGAGACCGATCCGCTCGCCTGGTAGTCCTTCCAGCCCGAGCCAGTGATGTAACCCCTGACCACGCACTCGACGGGCAGCATCTTCAGCTTGCGCACGACCAAGGCTCGGCCCTTCGCCTCGACGGGAACACCGTCGGTCGCCGAGATCATGTGGTTGGCGACGATCTGGCGCGTCTTCTCGAACCAGAAGGCCGAGAGCCCAGTCAAGACCTTGCCCTTATCCGGGATTGGCGTTGGGTGGACCGCGTCGTAGGTGGAGATCCGGTCGCTCGCGACCATCAGCAAGCTATCGGGGCGAGCGGGAGCCAATTCATACAGCTCGCGGACCTTCCCGCTTGCGATCAAAGGCAGGTCGGCGAGCGCGGGAGTCACTTTTCGCGATGCTACCAATGCGGGCGGCTGGCGCACATTTGACGGCTATCGATGCAAGCAACCGACGCGCTTGACGGCCTCTTCAATGCGAGCGACCGACGCACCTGACGTAGTAGGCAACCGTCTGCCTATCAGGCGATCTCGTCGAGCCTGCCCACGATCTCAGCTGCGTAGCGCGTGTAGTGGTCGTAGTCGAAGATTGCGTCCAGGTCGAGCCCTCGCGCACGCTCGTCGCCCGCGATCAGCTCGCGCAGAGAGGTACCCTCGTCCCAAGCACGTTGTGCCAGCTCCTGGGCGACCCTGTAAGCGTCGTCCCTGACCATCGGCGCGCGACCCCGCTCGGGGTTCCCCTCCACCAGAGCGAGCAGCACACGCTGGGAGAAGAGCGCCCCGTGGGTCAGCTCCAGATTGGTGCGCATACGCTGCTCATCGACCACGAGACCCTGCACGAGCTTGATGGCGCTCCGTTGCAGATGGTCGATGAGACTCGTGGAGTCGGGCAAGATCACGCGCTCCACCGAAGAGTGGGAAATGTCCCGCTCGTGCCACAGCGCCACGTTCTCGAGCGCCGCCTGAGCGTTGCCCCGCAGGACGCGCGCAAGCCCGGATATCTGCTCGCTCTTGATCGGGTTGCGCTTGTGGGGCATTGCCGAGCTGCCCTTCTGGCCGACCCTGAAAGGCTCGCGTGCCTCCCGCACCTCGGTGCGCTGCAAGTGACGGACCTCGGTCGCCAGCCGCTCCAGACCGGCGCCCGCCAGCGCGATCGCCTGCAGCAGCTCCGCATGGCGATCGCGCGCGACGACCTGTGTCGAGACATCCTCGCGCGCCAGTCCCAACCTGTCGAGCACGCGCCGCTCGAATTCGGGGCTCGTGGCCGCATATGTACCGACGGCGCCTGAGATCGCCCCAACCGCGGCTTGCTCGAAAGCGCGTTGCAAGCGCAAGGCGTTGCGGTGCGCCTCGAACGCGAAGCCGGCCAGCTTCACGCCGAAGGTGGTCGGCTCTGCGTGCACGCCATGCGTACGCCCGACACACAGCGTGCTCACATGCTCACGCGCGCGATTGGCGAGCGCCTGGACAAGTGCGTGGGCGCCTGGCACGATCATCTCCCCCGCGGCCCGCAATTGCAGCGCGAGCGCGGTGTCGAGCACGTCCGATGAGGTCAGGCCGAAGTGAATCCACCGACCCGCCTCGCCGGCGCTAGCCGAAAGTACGTCGACGAATGCCGCCACGTCGTGATCGGTGGTGCGCTCGCGCTCGTTGACAGCCCCCACCGTGAACGTAGCTGCGCGAATCGCCTCGAGCTCGGTCGCCGTGGGACCCTCGCCGGAGCTTGTGCCCGTGAGGGCGAGCAATCCGGGTAGCTCCTCACAGGCCGCGACCTCGACTTGGCGCCATGTCTCCATGCGCGTCTCGTCGGTCCACAGCGCGCCCAGCTCGGGGTGTGTGTAGCGAGAGATCACTTAGGAGATTATCGCTGTCGCTTGGGATGGTACGCGGCGCGCCTGGTCCTCGCGCGCCGATGATCGGCGGCACTTGGATGGTATGTCGCGCAAAATAGCGGTGCCCTACGCGCGTGCGCGCGAAGTCAGCTTTCTTTTGCGTGCGCGCGCGAGTCACCCCCAAAAGACAAAACCCCAACGCTCGCCACCGCCCCCGATGATCCGCTCTCCCACCGGCAGGCCCAAGGTCCAACCGACCCATGCCCACCGGCGGGCCCGAGGTCCAACCGATCCGTGCCCACCGACGGGCCCAAGGTCCAACCGATCCGTGCCCACCGGCAGGCCCGCCGCCCGTCGATCCTGTACAACGAAGAGAGCGCGCCACCGGGCGCGAACGCCGCAAGGAACGGAGGAGTCATGCCCACGTACATCATGCTCTCGACGCTGACACCCGAGGGCGTGCAGACCGTCAAGAACAATCCGGAGCGCATCCGTGAGGTGAACAAGGAGGTCGAGCAGCTCGGCGCGACCGTCAAGGCACAGTGGGCCACGCTCGGCAACGTCGACTTCATATCGGTCGTGGAGGCCCCTGACGAGAAGACGATGGCGCGTGTATCGCTCGAGTTGGGCTCGCGCGGGACGGGCCGCTACGAGACGCTCGCGGCCATACCCGTAGACGAGTTCATCGCTTCTCTGTGAACCGCACCTCGGCTCACAGGGCCTGATGATGAGAATCATGGTCCAGTAATGCGAGTGCTAGTCGTGGGAGCCGGTGGTCGTGAGCACGCGCTTGTACGCGCATTGGCGCGTTCACCGCAAGAACCGGAGTTGCTGTGCGCCCCAGGAAACGTCGGCATCGCTAAGGACGCGCGGCTGCTCGACATCGCGGTGGATGATGTCGACGGGCTGGTGGCGGCCGTGGAACGCGAAGGAGTGGACTTGACAGTGGTGGGGCCCGAGGCGCCGCTCGTGGCGGGTCTCGTCGACGCACTGTCCGCGCGCGGCCACGCCGCCTTCGGCCCAAGTGCGTCCGCCGCGGAGCTCGAGGGATCGAAGGCGTTTGCCAAGCGAGCGATGGAGCAGGCGGGGGTGCCGACCGCGCGCTGGAGACGAGTCGAGTCGCTGGAGGAAGGGGTCGTGGCTGTGGGCGAGCTGGCGAACCCCGGTGTCGTCGTCAAGGCAGACGGCCTGGCCGCCGGCAAGGGCGTCACGGTCGCCGACGATGCCGAGCAGGCACATGAGGCACTGAGCGAGATCTTCGTCGAGAATCGTTTCGGCCTGGGCGGGGCCAGCGCGGTCGTCGAGGAGCGTCTCCTGGGCGAGGAGCTCTCCTTGCTTGCCTTGTGCGACGGGGTACGGGCTCTGCCGATGGCCCCAGCGCGCGACTTCAAGCGCATCTTCGACGGAGACCGTGGAGCCAACACGGGCGGGATGGGCTCCTATTCGCCGGTTGCCGGATTCGACGCAACGCGTGTAGACGAGCTGGCCGCCGCCATACACCAGCCGGTGGTGGATCTCATGCGCGAGCGGGGCACTCCGTTTCACGGCGTGCTCTACGCCGGACTGATGCTCACATCTGCCGGCCCGCGAGTGCTCGAGTTCAATGTGCGCTTCGGCGATCCCGAGACGCAGGCCGTGCTCCCGCGCCTGCGCTCCGATCTGTTCGAGCTGTTGCTTGCAGCCGCTCGCCCAGGCGGCCTCGAGGGCGCCAAGCTCGCCTGGAGCGATGACTGGGCCGTGACCCTCGTACTGGCCTCCGCTGGCTATCCCGCTTCGTCCTCGAGCGGCGATGAGATTCAGGGGCTGGAAGACGTACCACCCGGTATCGAGGTGACCCACGCCGGTACGGCACGCCGTCACGCATTCTCAGATAGCGAGCGCGACGATCCTTCCGAGGCGATCGTCACCGCGGGGGGTCGTGTGCTAGGCGTTACCGCGCTTGGCCCCAGCGCGGAGTCCGCCCGCGCGAGCGCATATGCTGCCGCCCAGAAGATCTCCTTCGAGGGGATGCAGCTACGGCAGGACATCGCCGCGAACGCGGAAGCCGAGACCACCATCACACAATGAGCGACGCCCCCACACCGATACGAGCCGATCTCGCCGAAGCCGAGGTGCAGGCCCAGCTCGAGGAGTTCGACGTGGACGGGCCGATCGTGGGCATCGTGATGGGTTCCGAAAGCGACATGGAGGCGATGGAGAAGGCCGCCAAGGAGCTGCGTGAGCGCAACATCCCGCACGAGATGAAGGTGATGTCCGCACATCGCGAAGCCGACACCGTCGCCGAGTACGCCAAGGGCGCCAAGTCACGTGGGCTGCGTGTGATGATCGCTGGGGCCGGTATCTCTGCTGCGCTTCCAGGCGCAGTGGCCGCTCACACCGACCTGCCCGTAATCGGCGTGCCGCTCTCAGGACGCCTGACGGCCGCTGGCGGCCTTGATGCGATCCTCTCGATCGTGCAGATGCCGCCGGGAGTTCCAGTGGCGTGCGTGGGCTTGAACAACGCGCGCAACGCGGCGATCCTGGCCGCTCAGATCATCGCGGCCTGACGCTCACCGCTGGTAAAGCGGGCCGACGATCAAGCGATCATGTCTTGGATCATCGCGGCCAGCTCCAGAGACACCTGTCCATCCACAGCGTCAGCCACCACCGCCTCGCCCCCATGGAAGCGGCCCTCAAGCAATGCTAGTGCGAGCTTGTCGATCAGCTGCTTCTGAATCACTCGCCGCAAGGGCCGCGCACCGTAGGTCGGGTCATAGCCCATGTTCCCAAGTAGCTCGCGTGCCTCTGGAGTGATCTCCAACCGCACACCACGCTCTGCCACACGCTCGATCACGCTACGCAGTTGCAGATCCACGATCTCTGAGATCTGCTCCCGTGAGAGCGCGTCGAAACGAACAATGTCGTCGAGACGGTTGATGAACTCAGGCTTGAAATGGGTCGTCAGTTCGGCGCGCATGTCATCACCAGTGGCGGACACCGGAATGTTGGAGGTCATGATCAGCACTGTGTTCTTGAAGTCCACGGTTCGGCCTTGACCGTCGGTGAGACGTCCATCGTCCATTACTTGAAGGAGTGTGTTGAACACGTCCGGGTGGGCCTTCTCGATCTCGTCGAGCAGGACGACTGAATATGGCCGGCGCCGAACCGCCTCGGTGAGCTGGCCACCCTCTTCGTAGCCCACATAGCCAGGCGGCGCACCAACCAAGCGCGAGACCGAGTGCTTCTCCATGTACTCGCTCATGTCGATTCTCACCATCGCGTCTTGGGAGTCGAACATGAACTCCGCCAAGGCCCGTGCCAGCTCGGTCTTGCCCACGCCGGTGGGGCCGAGGAATAGGAATGTGCCGATCGGGCGGTTGGGGTCCTGTAGGCCAGCGCGGGAGCGGCGCAACGCGGTGGCAACTGCCTCGACGGCGTCGTCCTGGCCAACTACGCGTTCGTGCAGGCGCTCCTCCATGTGGATCAGCTTCTCGACTTCGCCCTCCATCAAGCGCGAGACGGGGATGCCAGTCCAACGCGCGACGACCTCAGCCACGTCCTCGGCGTCGACCTCCTCCTTAAGGAACACAGGCGCCTCACCGTCCCCTTCTTCGCGCTCGGCAACTTCCCGCTCGACGAGCTGGCGCTCCAAGTCCGGAATCTCTCCGTAGCGCAGCTCGGCGGCACGCTGCAAGTTTGCTTCGCGCTCGGCACGTTCGGCCTCCATGCGTGCTTGCTCCAGGCGCTCCTTAGTCTCACGTACGCCTTGGATCGCCTGCTTCTCCTTCTCCCATTGGGCTCTCATCTCATTCGCGCGCGCCTTGAGATCGTCAAGCTCGGCTTCGATTGCAGCGCGGCGCTCCTTGGAGGCCTCGTCCTTCTCCTTGCCAAGCGAAGTGAGCTCGATCTCGAGCTGCATCACTCGCCGGTCCACCTCGTCGATCTCGGTGGGGACCGAGTCAATCTCGATGCGGATCTTCGAGGCGGCCTCGTCGATCAGATCGATCGCCTTATCGGGCAGGAAGCGGTCGGCGATGTAACGGTGGGAAAGCGTGGCAGCAGCAATCAAAGCGTTGTCCTGGATGCGCACGCCGTGGTGGGTCTCATAGCGCTCCTTCAAGCCGCGCAGGATCGCGATCGTGTCCTGCACCGTGGGCTCGCCGACCATCACCGGCTGGAAGCGGCGCTCCAAGGCAGCGTCCTTCTCGATGTGCTTGCGATACTCATCGAGCGTGGTCGCGCCCACGCAGCGCAGCTCGCCGCGGGCGAGCATCGGCTTGAGCAGGTTGGCCGCATCCACGGCCCCTTGGGCAGCACCCGCCCCAACGATCGTGTGGAGCTCGTCGAGGAACAGGATCACTGTGCCTTGGGCCTCGGAGACTTCCTTGAGCACACCCTTCAGTCGCTCCTCGAACTCTCCGCGGTAGACAGCGCCTGCGATCAAGGCGCCCATGTCGAGGGCGATCACGCGCCGCTCGCGCAAGGACTCGGGCACGTCGCCGGACACCACGCGCTGGGCTAGACCCTCGACGATCGCAGTCTTACCAACGCCGGGCTCGCCGATCAGGACCGGATTGTTCTTGGTGCGCCGCGAGAGCACCTGGATCACGCGACGGATCTCCTCATCGCGGCCGATCACCGGGTCGAGCTTGCCTTGCTCTGCAAGCTCGGTGAGGTCGCGCCCGAAGCGCTCGAGTGGCTTCTGCTCCTCCTCGGGAGGAGCCTGCACCGAGGGACCACCAGGTGTACTCATCGCTCCTCAGCTTCCGCCTGTTTGACCTGTCTCATCGGTACCCGAAAAGGCGAGCGCGCATCCGCTGCGCGCACGATCGCCGTGCCGGGTGGGCGAGATCCGGGGAAGGGCACGAGCTCGGCCCGGAAGGAGCGCCTCACCTGCTCGAGCTCCTCAGCCAATTCGACCTGGGCACGAAGTGCCTGCAGCTCAAGCTCCTCGATGCGCGCGTGCATGCCCTGCACTTCGGACTCCAGGTCAAGTACTCGTTGCACACCCGCGAGGTTGAGGCCTAGATCGACCGTCATCTCATGGATACGACGCAGCTTCTCGACATCTTCTTGGGAGTACAGACGGGTGCCCTTAGGTGAACGCTTGGGCTCTACCAGCCCGCGCGACTCGTACATGCGCAATGTCTGAGGATGCATGTCGGCAAGCTCCGCGGCCACGGAGATCATGAAGACCCCACGATCGGTCTCCACCTCGACGCGAGTGACGCGCCGCGATGTCACGCGAGACGCGGGCTGAACATCTGGAGAGTCCTCCGTGCGTCGGCCCGTCATCGATCCTCACCTACTTGGGCTGACTGTTCCGCGCCAGCGGCCTGTCCAGCGCCAGTGAACAGCTTTGCGCGCGGGTCGCCGTTCATAGTCTTCGATAGCTCATCCGCCGCGATGCGCTGGTCGTCCGTCAGCTGCTCGGGAACGTCAATCGTGAAGCGGTAGTGAATGTCTCCGCGACTCTTCCCGCCGAGCTTGGGCGGTCCCTCACCGCGCAAGCGCTGTAGTGCCCCATGGTGCGTTCCAGGCTTGACCCGCAAAGTCTTCGTGCCATCGAGCGTCGGCACGCGCACCTCCGCGCCCAGCAAAACCTCGGGGACTGTGAGCGGAACCTCGACTTCCAGATTGTCGCCCTTACGCTTAAACACGGGCGAGGGATCGACGTGAGTGACCACATACAAGTCACCGGCGGGCCCCCCACGCGCTCCAGCCTCGCCCTTGCCGGGTACACGGATGCGCGAACCCTCCTTGACTCCCGCCGGGATGTTGACGCGGAATTTCTTGACGCTGCGTACAGCACCGGAGCCACCACAGGTAGGACAGGGATCCTCGATCACTGTGCCGCTGCCGCCGCACAGAGAACATGGCTGAGTAATCGAGAACATGCCCTGCCCCTGACTCTCGATGCCGCGTCCTTCACAGCGCGGGCACACCTTCGGGGTCGTGCCAGGCTTGGCGCCCGTGCCGTGACATGTCGGACAAGCGTTGCTGGTGGGCACCGACAGGGGAACCTGCGCACCGGAGATCGACTGGTCGAAGGAGATTCGCACCTCCGTCTCCAGATCGCGCCCGCGCTGAGGGCGCGAGCGTGCGCGCCTACCACCGGCTCCACTGCCGCCCGGAGCCGATCCTCCAGCTCCTCCCCCTCCAAATAGGTTGGAGAGGATGTCGCCCATCGAGGAGGCATCGAAGTCGAAGTTGCCGAAGCCTCCGAATCCAGGTCCGCCGGACGCCCCACCCGCAAACGGCCCGGTGCCATTGTCGTACTGCTTGCGCTTCTCCGGATCGCCGAGCACGTCGTGGGCTTGGGAGATCTCCTTGAAGCGCTCCTCGGCCTGTTTGTCATCGGGATTGCGGTCAGGGTGATACTTCCGCGCAAGCTTGCGGTAGGCCTTCTTGATCTCCTCGGCGCTGGCCTTCTTGTCCACTCCGAGCGTCTTGTAATAGTCGGGACGCGTTGCCATGGAGCCTCCTCGGCCTATGCGGCCACAAGTACACGGGCAGGCCGGATGATTGTCTCACCCATGCGATAGCCGTCCTGGTAGACCTCGGCGACGGTTCCGCTGGCGGCTCCCTCAACGGGCTGCTGAGCCATCGCTTCCTGTTGATTTGGATCGAAAGGCTCTCCCAAGGGGGCAAAGGCCTCGATGCCCACGCGCGCAAGCGAAGCGGCTATCTCCGAGCGCACAAGACGCACTCCCGCGAGCAACGGGTCCTCGGCCTCGGCGGCCTCGATCGCACGGTCGAGATTGTCGAGCGCAGGCAGGAGCTCCTTGGCGAGCTTCGCGACACCGCGGTCCTGGGCTTGCGCCGCGTCGCGCGCAACGCGCTTGCGGTAGTTCTCGAAGTCAGCCTGTGTGCGCTGTGCCAAAGCGAGGTACTCGTCGCGCTGGGCGGCCGTCTTCACGAGCTCACCGAGC
Organism: uncultured Solirubrobacterales bacterium; assembly: GCA_963731565.1. GTDB lineage: Bacteria > Actinomycetota > Thermoleophilia > Solirubrobacterales > Solirubrobacteraceae > Palsa-744. The sequence goes on along the minus strand of CAVSWG010000001.1, from coordinate 873,566 downwards.
TCGCCCTCGATCTCGACGGCCTCGCCATCGATCGACTGCTCGGCTTCGGCCCCGGAGGCGGGCTGAGCAGCGAACGGTGGCGAGGCCTGAGCCTCACCACCGTCAGGCGCAGCCGGCGCGCCGTCCGTCGGCTGGTGAGCTTCGGGACTGGAGGAGCTCCCCGGCGCCGGGGCGCCGGGGGCTTGCGTGGTGTGTGACTCGGTGTCGATCATCGAGGTCAGCTCTTGCCCTCGTCGACAACCTCGGCGTCGACGACGTCCTCCTCGGCGGATGCGTCCTCTCCCGGAGCCTCACCGGCGGCGCCATCGGCTGACGCGGCGGCGTCGGCCTGGGCCTTCTGGTACATCGCCTCGGAGACCGCATGGAACGCCGTCTGCAAGGCCTCGGTGCGCGCGTTGATCGCGGCCGGATCCTCTGACTCGAGTGCCTCGCGCACCTCCTTGATGGCCTCTTCGATGCGGCCCTTGGAGTCGGCATCGACCTGATCGCCCAGCTCTGAGAGCTGACGCTCGGCCTGGTAGGCGGCGTTCTCGCCGTTGTTGCGAGCCTCGGCCAGCTCGCGCGCCTTGCGATCCTCCTCGGCATGTGACTCCGCGTCAGTGACCATCCGCTTGATCTCATCCTCAGACAGGCCCGAGCCCGCCTTGATCTCGATCTTCTGCTCCTTTTGGGTGCCAAGATCCTTGGCTGAGACGTTGAGGATGCCATTGGCATCGATGTCGAACGCAACTTCGATCTGAGGGATGCCACGCGGCGCCGGCGGGATGCCGGTGAGCTGGAACTTGCCCAAGGACTTGTTGTACTGGGCCATCTCCCTCTCGCCCTGCAGCACGTGGATCTCGACCGAAGGCTGATTGTCCTCGGCAGTCGAGAACACCTCGCCCTTGCGCGTGGGGATAGTGGTGTTGCGCTCGATCAGCTTGGTCATCACGCCACCCTTGGTCTCGATGCCAAGAGTCAGCGGGGTGACGTCCAGCAAGAGCACATCCTTGACATCGCCTGCCAGCACACCTGCCTGGATGGCGGCACCAACGGCCACAACCTCATCCGGGTTCACACCGCGGTGGGGGTCCTTGCCGGTCAACTCCTTGACCTTCTCTTGCACTGCCGGCATACGCGTCATGCCACCCACGAGCACAATGTGGTCGATCTCCTTGACACCCTTGTCCTTGGCGTCGTCGATCGCCTGGCGCACCGGGGCGACGACGCGGTCTAGCAGCGCCGAGGTCAGCTCGGCTAGCTTGGCCCGGGTGAGACGGGTATCGAGGTGCTTGGGGCCCGAGGAGTCCGCCGTGATGAACGGCAGGTTGATCTGCGTCTCCTGGGTCGTTGACAGCTCGATCTTGGCCTTCTCGGCAGCCTCATACAGGCGCTGCAACGCCATCGGATCGGCCGACAGGTCGATGCCCTGATCGCGCTTGAAGTCGGCCACGAGCCAGTCAACGATCGCCTTGTCGAAATTGTCGCCGCCGAGGTGGTTGTCGCCGGCGGTCGACTTGACCTCGAACACGCCGTCGCCGATCTCGAGCACGGACACGTCGAAGGTGCCGCCGCCGAGGTCGAACACGAGAATCGTCTGGTCTGATTCCTTGTCCAGGCCGTAGGCCAACGAAGCAGCGGTCGGCTCGTTGATGATGCGCTTGACCTCGAGGTTGGCGATCTTGCCGGCGTCCTTGGTGGCCTGGCGCTGGTCGTCGTTGAAGTAAGCCGGAACCGTGATCACTGCCGAATCGACCGTTTCGCCCAGGTAGGCTTCGGCGTCGGTCTTGAGCTTCTGCAGGATCATTGCGCTGATCTCCGGCGGGGAATACTGCTCGCCGGCCGCTTCCACGCGTGCATCGCCGTTGGGACCGGAGACGACCTTGTAGGGAACGATCGACTCCTCCTCGCGGACCTCGCCCTCCTTGCGGCCCATGAAGCGCTTGATCGAGAAGACGGTGTTCTGCGGGTTCGTGACTGCCTGGCGCTTGGCGACTGTGCCAACAAGGCGCTCGCCAGAAGCGGTGAAGGCGACTACGGAAGGGGTGGTACGACCGCCCTCGGCGTTCTCGATGACGGTGGGCTCGCCACCCTCGAGCACGGCCATGCACGAGTTCGTGGTGCCGAGGTCGATGCCTATGGTCTTGCCCATGAGGTGATGCTCCTTCAGTTGCGGATCAAATCTAAGTGGGAGAGTAGCAGATTATCTCCTACAGCCCGAGCAGCCATTGTGGTCGCTCGACAGGCATGAACGATGCTTACCCACAGCGCGCGCAGCACACACAGAACCCTCTCCTACATGGACACAGAACCCTCCCAAATGTGCACAAGACCCCTCTCCTGCATACACAAAACCCCTCTCCCCACATGCACAAGAGTCGCTTCATTGCAACACTTTGGCGCGTTTAAGCGGTAGCGTTTAGGCATGCAGCTCCCGAAGGCGCCCCTAGCGCTTGCGGCAGGTCCGATCAAGCCCAAGCTACGCGGGGTCTCGCACCAGTACGCATTCTTCGTATCGCTCGGCTGTGGCGTCGCGCTCATTCTCGCGGCCTCCGACGGCCGGGCGCGTTTGGCGGCCAGCATCTACGCAGTGGCAGTCTCAGCGCTGCTCGGCACCAGCGCGCTCTACCACCGGGTAACGTGGCGGCCGAAAGCACGCCGCTGGATGCGGCGGTTGGATCACTCGATGATCTTCGTGCTGATCGCCGGCACCTACACGCCGGTGGCCTTGCTCGCTCTGAAAGGGTCCTTGGCGACCACCATCTTGATCGTCCTGTGGGCAGGGGCGCTCGGCGGCGTCATATTCAAGCTGTTGTGGATCGATGCCCCGAAGTGGCTGTTCGCGGGCGTGTACGTCGCGCTCGGTCTCGTCTCGGCAGCCGTATTCGGTGAGCTGCCCGCGACGATCGGCTGGCTCGGGGTGGCTGGGCTTGCGATCGGCGGCCTGCTCTATGTCGTTGGCGCGATCGTGTATGCAAGCGGGAGGCCCAATCCGTGGCCTAAGGTGTTTGGCTACCACGAGGTCTTCCATGCGCTTGTGATTGCGGCAGCAGGACTGCAGTACGCGGTCATCGCCTTTGCGGTGCTGCCCAGGGGATAGGCAGGACCCTGCGTTAGGCCAGGTTGGCCAACCCGCGGTTTGTTGACGCGCTGGCTGTGGACCGCGAGCCAACCGAAACCGTCCGGCCGTCCGCGGGATTCAGGCCGAAACGGAGAACATGCCTTCAGGCCGGAGCAGAGAACATGCCCCTGCTCGGGCACATACGCGCCAGCCCGCACTCTTCGCACGCGGGTGTGCGCGCGTGGCAAGTACGGCGACCGTGGCGCAATAGGTTTACGTGGAACTCGAGCTCCTCGCCCGGCGGGGTGATGGCGAGCATCTGGTCGTGCAGCTCCTCGAATGGAGCGCCAGGACGGAAGAGGCCGAGGCGCGTACCCACGCGTGAGACGTGCGTGTCCACCGGGATGTCGGGGAGACCGTAGGAGAAGAGCAGCACACACGCCGCTGTCTTGCGTCCTACGCCCGGTAGATCACACAGGTAGGCACGGCTCTCCTCGATCGGGGCCTTACGCATCCACTCCAGCGAAAACTGGTCATGTGGGTCCCGCGCCGAGCTCGCGATAGCGGCGAGAATCGCCTGAATGCGAGCCGACTTGACCTTGGAAATGCCGCCAGGACGGATCGCCTCCTCGACCTCCGAGACCGGAGCCGCGAGCATCGCCGCATAGTCGATTGGCTGGGCTGGCAGGGTGGGTGAGCCTGAATAAACAAAGCGCTCGCGCAGCCGCAGGAACGCGACGTCGCGGTTGCGGTCATTAGTGCTCTGGGAGAGCACCGTCAGGATCAGCTCGTCGAGCGGCCGTCCGTGGGGCGCCATGCGAGGGACTCCATATACCTCCCGAAGCCGGTCGCGAATACGCAACACACGGCTACGTGTGGGCTGCTTCCAAGCCTTCGACTGTCCCGAAGTGCCTATCAAGTCGGATTAGGAGAGGCGATGAGCGCAACGATAGCCATCCCACCCGGAAACATGACCGCCAGTACTGCTAGCGTTGCTAGCATGATGCAACGAGTAATGATTCAGGCTGAACGGTCCTTGCTCGACCGGGCCCAACTGGCTGCGCATGAGCGCGGTGTCAGCTTCCCTCAGCTGGTGAGGGAAGCTCTCGAGCGCGAGTTGACCATCAACGCGACCCCAGTCAAGCCGCTTGCATGTGTCGGCATCATCAGCACCGAGGGCAAGGCGCGCAAGGGCGCATACGAGCCCGACGCATGGCGCTGATTCTCGACACAGGGCCGCTCGTGGCGTTGCTCGACGCCACCGACCCCGACCACGAGCGCTGTGCCCAGTTGTTGCAGGGCGCCCAGGAGCCAAGACTCGTCCCAGTGTGCGTGCTGGTCGAGGTCGAGTATCTGCTGCGCCCATGGCCGACCGCCTTCGCTGCCCTGCTTGCAGAGTTTGATGGCGGCGCGCTCGAGTTGCTCGACCTGCCAAGGCGCTGGCTGCTCCGAGCCGGAGAGCTCCTCGACCGCTACCGCGACTTGTCACTCGGCTTGGTGGACGCGACCGTGCTCGCCGCGACCGAGATGCTGAGAGAGACCAAGCTCGCTACGCTCGACCGCCGCCACTTTCATACGGTTCGGCCTGCGCACTGTGCCTCGCTTCAGCTGTTGCCCGAGTGAACGATGACCCCTTGCTGCATTCCGATTGCCGCGTGCACAGCCTCACCCCGCTCGGTGAGCCGCCACGCATTTGACTCACCCTTGAGCTGACCCGCTCCCTGGTTGACGAGCAGCCCATAGCTCTCCAGACGTTTGAGCAACTTGGACATCTGTCCCTGATCGGTGACACTGGCGCTGCTCATGATCTCGCGGTTGCTGGCCCCGGGATGACAGGCGATCGTGGTCAGAACACGGGCGGTGCGAAAGGTGATGCGCAACGGAAGATCCTTGAACGGATCTTGAGCGTGGCGGTTGGGAGAGAGAGCCTCGCGCTGAGCAGTAGATCGCGGAGCGGGATGCTCGAGCTCTCGCTTGGCGGCCACCGAGCCAAGATAAGGGTGGACGATCATGCTCATCAGCGGGTTCAGAAGCTCGATAAGCGGCCTGGAATCATGTTCGAGGACGCGCGCATGAATCACAGAGATCGCGCCGCCGACAATCCCCTCCGCTGTGATGGGGGCAGCCGCATCACCGTCTTTGGCTTCCAAGCGTCCTTCATCCACAGCAGCCGTCAGCGCATCGAGCACACCTCGTCGCCGTATGAGCATTACTGGGCCCGCCTTGGGCGGCTCCACCAGGCAAACATGGACAAGCGCCGGCTCCTCCTCGAAGCACTCCAAGATGACGGCGAGCGCAGCTCGCAGGCGCACACGCCAACGCTTGTCACACGAATATGCCGGAATAACACTTCTCGAGATCCGCTCGACCGCGTCGTCGAAGCTGGCAAGGAAACAATCTTCGCGGTCGGAGAAGAGGTCATAGAACGTGCGACGCGAGACCCCCGCCTGCCTGCAGACTGGGCCGACGCCGGCACCCTCCAGACCATGCCGTGCCACGATGTCGGTGAACGCAAGCAGCAGCCGCCTGCGCTGCATCTCAACGACATGTCCACCTTGACGGGCGACACCCTCAGATGGACTGGGCTTGACCCGCGAGGGCACAGCGCACCTCCTGACCTCGATCCGTGAGCGTCCACGCATTGGGGGCGCCGCGGTGTGACCCTGCGCCTGCGTTCGCGACCAAGCCGAGCTTCTCCAAACGTGAAAGCAGCTTCGATATCTGTCCTTGGTCGCCAATCCCGGCAGCCTCGCCGAGAGCCTTATTCGATCCGCCTGGGCTCGCCGCGACAGCCAGCAGCACCCTGACCGTCCGGTAAGTCAAACGGATGTGAAGCTCCTTCAGTGGATTTGACACGTTCCCGTTCGAAGACGGTCGTCGCGTGGTTGACACCGGCCGCGATAGCTCCCGCCGAGCAGAGGCCGGGCCGAGATAGGGGAGCACGATCATGCTCATCAGCGGGTTGACAAGCTCGATCAGAGGCTCCCGGCCCTCTTCAAGCAGGCGCCCGTGGAGCACGGAGAGCACCGCTCCTACGATTCCCTCGGCCGTCAAGCGCGATGGCGAGTGAGTGTTGCTTTCGCCACTGCCTTCCTCTACCGCCGCAATCGCCTCGGCCAGAACCCGCCTGCGGTACTCAAGCGCCGGTCGTCCCGCTCCAAGCGTCTCGATGATCACAAGCGAGCCAGTGGCGGGATCTTCATCGAGGGTCGAGAGCAGCTCAATCAGGGCAGCCCTAACCCGGTTACGCCAGCGGCCCGGCTGCCGGTAAATCGGAACGACCCGTTTTGCGATCCGGTCAAGGCCATCGTCAAGCGCCGTCAGAAGGCACTCGTCACAGTCGGAGAACAACTCGTAGAAGGTGCGTCGCGAAACCCCGGCATGCTCGACGACCTGCGCAACCGTCACGTTTGCGGCACCGCGCTCGGCTGCGACTTGCACCATCGCCACCAGCAGCCGAGCGCGTTGAATGCCTGAGACTTGGTCCTGTTTCAGCCCGTTAGCGACGGGAGCGATTGCGGGTGGAGCCGCCATGGCGGGCGGCTCCATTGCTCTACTGGACATTTCATTTCTTCTTGTTGTGTTTGCTCTTGCGGCTTTGCTTGCCCAGCTTCTTGCTCTTGTGCTTGGCGCAGCCGGTGACGGTGATTGGTGTTGCTTGGTTGAGTTGTGCTCCATCTTGGGCGACGAACGAGGTTGGCATTGTTAGTTTGGCGTTGCAGAGGTTGCCGTTGGCTGCCAAGGCGCTGTATTTGCCTTGGGGTAGTTTCAGCTCGAACGTTCCTACCGGTACGTCTGGGACGGTCTTGAACGTGGTGCTCGTGATCCCGGCTTTGCTGATGAACGTGCTACCCACGAGATCGACCGTCACGCCGTAGCCTTGGAGCACGACCACGAGGTCTGGGAACGCCTCACCTCCGTGGGAGACGAAGTACACAGGACCGGTTAGTGGTACTGGCAATACCGGTGTTGTCGCTGTCGCCATTCCTATCCGTGATGCTGCAGGACAGGCGGCAGGGTTTGCTTGGAAGGTTTCGGCTGTGCATGCCTTTTGCAGGGTGGTCAGCCTGGACGGTAGTTGCTTTGGCAGGCTGACCTTCACCTTCGCAATGTTCGCCTGGGTTCCCAGCGGTGCTTTGGGATACACGAGCTTGGCGTCCAAGCTCGCACCGTTGGCGCGGCTCGTCTTCCCTGATGTTGAGACTTTGAACCCTGGTTTGAACCCGAGCGAAGCACAGTTCGTGACCTGGAACCCTTTAGACAAGGCTGCTGTTGCTCCCTGACCACCAGTCATCGTTCCGGTTACTTCCGCGTGATTGCAATCTGTCGGGTTGTAAGTGAAGTGTGGCCTGTTGATCGTCACGTTCACCAAACGTAGGTTGACCGGCACACCCTCAACCACTTGCGGCAACGGATCCGTCGTGACAGTCAGCTGGGCTGTGTGAACATCGACTTCGACCTTCGCTCTGACGACTACGATGCCGAGGTCGAACGGTCCCGCCTTCGCTGGCACCGCCACCGAAAGACCGAACGGTGCTCCCTCATACGGACCGGTCATGAAGACCTTGCCACCCGTCACATAGAACGGAGTGGGACCGGCACCAGCACCAGCAGTCATCGTCCCAATCTGGGATTCCGCACCACACGTACCAGCGTTCGCCTGCGCTTCAGGACACAACGGTAGGCCGACGAGCGAGCCGAGCAATCCCTTGGGCATTTTTACCGACACGCGCTGCATGCTCTGGTCCGCATCGCTCCTCGAGAACGTCGCCAGGAACGGTGTGTAGCTACCGGCCTCAACATCCCCTACCCCAGCGCTGAAGGATGGGTTGAACGGCACTGGCGGTGGGCACGCGCTCCCATTTGGACCGGAGGTCAACTGGAAGCTACTATCCCTATGCACGGCCACGTCTGGTTGCGCCCACGAATACAAGTTCGCTTCAGTCGTCTGGGTAGTACACGAGGCCGGCGTGACCAAAGGCGCGCGCGCTCCTGACTTGAATTGCAGGCTGATGTCTTCGAACGGAAACTGTGGATTGTTGTCGAACGTCGTCGTCAAACGACCAGTCACGGGGTTCGCCTGGATCTGTCCGGGGATCTTGAAATCGAGACCGTGCGAATCGTCGCGCAGCTCGATCACCATGCGGAACATTTCCCCAGACATCGGATCATTCGAAGCCTGTGGCCGCAAATAGATCGACCCTTCGATCGGGTTCGGGATCAACTGCGTGTGCAACAGGACCGTCCCCACCTTCGACCCGTCAGGACATTCGGCGGGCGTATTGGAATCCAAGTGCAAATGCGCGTCATCGCACACTTCAAGACCGTCGGCCGAAGACGGATTGATCGCCATCCCTTCAGGCAACGTCACCACCGCCTTCTTCAAATCAGCCTCCGCCAACCCTTCAGGATTCTGACTCTGCGGCAACGACAGCTTCACCGACACACCGGTAGGCGAGTTGGACGCAGTACCAGTCGGATCGACAGTGATACTCGGCGAGAACGGAACCAGGTCACAACCAGTCATCGTCGGGCCCGTGAAGCTCTTGCTCGCCCACGTTTCCAGTTTCTCATACGTGTTCGATTCCACCCCAAACTGCAACGGGACACCAGAACACGACGTGGGATTGCGCAAGAACGCTTTTTGCGGAACAGTACTCGGACACAACAATCCTCCAGCCCCCCGCCGGTTCGACTCGAGGCAGGGGCCACGTGAGCCGTCATGAATCGGGCTCGAGGGATCCCCCCATACCGTTACGTCGACGCCAGTGACCGGAGCGGAGGTCGATGTATCCCGGGTGACCACGTCAATCCCGTGATCTCCGGGACGCACATATGCGTACAACAGGATATCCGTCCCAGCAACTTCGAAGCCGAGCTCTGTCGCGACACCATAGGGCGCGACCATGTTGAACAAGCCAACGAATGTCGATTTTCCTTCCAGGTACACTGTTGCGACGCCAACTTGACTGTCGAGCGGGCAGGCAGGCGTATTCGGTGTCGCCCCCGATTCGCCGAGCTCGTCGGGGGTACACAGGGCCGGGGTCGCAGACGGATTGCCGATTAGGCCTGGCGGCAGATGGGTGACCACGTCCTTGAAGCGTTCCACCGGAGCTATGACCGAAAGGATTCCACCATAGATCGGCGACCCAAAGGTGCGCCACCGCAAGCTCGTGGTGAAATCAGCGGGCACAGATGCAGCCTGCGCCGCTGGCTGACGGTCAGTGGTGAGAAACGTGGCGGCAGCGAGCGAAAAACCGAACGGGTCGGGCGGTCCGATGCCGATTTTTTGTTCTACCGTTTCGGATCCCTGCATGCCCCCACCGGAAACCGACATCACGTTCACATGGCTGCCCGACGCTCCGGTAGGGATCGGAATGCTTACCAGTATATCCAACCGGGCATCTGGCGGCAAAGAACTGGGGTTCGAACACGTGAGCTTCAACCCATTGCTTTCACACGTGGAGGGATAAATTTCCAAATTGAGAAACGTTGAGATTTCAGTTTCGCCCAGGTAGGAGACAGGTCCGATGCCGGGGTCGGTCGTGTCCGTCACGACTATCGGCCCACTTGTCACGCTGTTACCGACATTTTGGACGACCAGGTGCAGGCGGACGTTTTCGCCGGCCGCCATCGTTTCGGGCGCACTAATCTTGAGCTGCAATACCGGCCGGGCGAAGGAGGCTGAGGCGGTCACACAAGCGAATAGAGTGACGATGATCGCTATCGCTGGTATGCGTACTGTTTTGATGAATTTGTTGGACATTTCCCTCTCCTTAACGCCCGACTCGAGTTGCACGCTTGGCTGACTTCTTGGCGGCATATCGCTTGCGCGCATTCGCTTCGCATACCGTCCTCTTGTGCTTGGACTTCTTTTTCCTGCACGTAACGAGGGCTCTGAGCTGCTGTGCATGGGTCAAAGACTTCGCCTTGGCCTTCACCGCCGGCTTGTCGCTCGGGTTGCCGAGCCCGTTGAATTCGGACGCCGTGTTGAAGCTGGGCGCCGCCGAGGGCACCCCCTGGCAGGCATCTCCGGCGCACGGCGTGCCCGGCGCCGGCGGTTCTGGTAGATCGCCTTCGATCCGGGCGTCGTACAAGTCATCCAGTTTGTCCGGATCCCAGCGATTCAACTGCTGGCGCGTGACCAAGAAGACATCACGACCATCGGCACTCGCATCCACGAACCACGTGCCCAGTTCGCCTGTGCCCGTCGAGAGCAACGAGAGCTTGCCCGTTTCAACGTCGTACTCATAGGCGTCAGGCAGGTTGTTCGTGTCCTGCGGCAGCAGCGCTTCCGAGGTGCTGAAAAACACATAGCGCCCATCGCTCGAAAAGAAGCGCGGCAGCGCGTTCATAAAATAAGCAGGATTGGTATCACCCGTCGCTTTTGCCCCAATTTCTATGCCCTTGACCGGACCAGCGCCAGTCTGCGGGCAAGAGACACACGTGAGTGTTTCCTTGTCATCGTCGTAGAGGTACATCTCCTCTATGGATCCAGAGGGCGAACCTAGCGAAGCTTGCTTGGTCAGCCTGCGCCTGTTCATGAATACAATCCGATGGCCATCGTGCGACACAATCGCTGGTGCTTCGGTGCCGCTTTCGACCGTTTCAGCGGCCCCTGGTTCCGGGGCGACCTGCTTTATATGGCCGGAATCCCACAGAAACAAGGCTGCGCCAATTGTCTTGAAGGGAAGCATTTCATTGTATTCAGAGGTGAAATAGATGTGGCTGGCGTCATCGCTGACACCCATGACTTCGCCCGCGAAACGGCCGATGAAGGTAAGGTTCGATTCGGCTTTCGGGTTGGGGCCGTCCGTATAGAGGTACAGCGCCGCGCCGAGACCGCCCGGATCAGAGTCCGTCAAGCGCGACGAGGTACTGAACACGACCTTTGTCCCGTCGGAAGTGGCGGCCTGGAAGTTAACGTTCTGAGCTTCGCTTGGCGTGCTTGCCTCCGATTCGGAGATCAACACAGTTGAGGTGCCATTCTCGCGCATATACAACTGCCGTTCCCCGCCTTCTGGTGTAGCGACGAAGTAGACCCGCGAACCGTCCTGCGAGACGGTGTCTTTGTAGGTGATCGAACCAGCCTGTTCGCGGGCCAGCGACGCTTCGACAGGAAGGGAGCCGTCGGGGAGGATGCTCACCAGGCGAACGACGCCGTGATCGAGCATGTACACCTTGGGACTGGTCCCTTTCGCCTCGGGCACCAGGTTATTTGCCATCTGGAATGTGACCACTCCCATGTCGCTCGAGCTGCCGCCCAATTCCGGCCTCCAAAGCAACGGAGTGAACGGTTCTTCAAAGCCTTCGAAGCGGCCGACGGCTTCGAGCGTCTTGTAGTTCACGGGGTCGTCCAGGTACAGGTCCTCCACATTGGGCGGAGCATCTGTCACTTCCGGCAGGTCATACCCCTCCAAGATCGCACGATCGAATTCGCTGGAGAGGCTGAAGACCTTTGTATCACCGACGAAGGACTGCACCGGATCGTTCAACGCGGGCGTCGGTAGGAGGCCTTTCGTGGTCCACCCATCGGCTCCACGACTAGCCATGAACTGGCTATATCCACCGATTCCGCTGCCCCTGGTGTCTCCGAACCCTGTGCGGGCCCCGAACACGACGTGATTGCCCGAAGCGGACGAAACGACCGCGGGTTCGAGTGGACGGACGGTGTAGGCGACTACTTCCCCCCCGTTCTTTTCCACCGGGCTTACCATCTCGTAGGAACGACAGTCGGGCAGGTTCGCCGAGAGACCCTTTCGATACGCCGCGTTTGGACAGGTGTCAGCACCTCCGGAGGAGGGCGAGGCAAAAGTGATGAACGTCTGGTCCGACCCTCGAACGGTGCCGCTGGGATTTGTCGCGACAAACCGATAGTGATAGGTCGTCCCGGGCTGCAGACCACTCAAAGGCACGCTTACTTCTTCAGGACCGGAGCTCGAACCTGCGCTGCCGTCTGGTACCGGGGCACTCGAGCCGTAGCCTGTGGTGGCGCCATATTCCGCATGAAACGTCGTTTCTTCACCTTGAGGTGTGATAGAGGCGTACACGGATGCCGTGGAGATCTCAACATTGAGCGAGTGCTCTTCGCCAACACTCGGGGGGGCCGATGCCGACGCGGGAACGACTCCAAGTACCAATGCGAAGAGGGCGAGACAGCATCCTCTCGCGATCCAACCCAGCTGTCGGCGAACATTCATCAAACCCATCCCCTCTTAGAAATACGATCCACACGAGACCCGCAGGACCGCGGGCATGACAAAACCGCCGCAGGCACACAGCCCACGACGGCAGAAGAACATGAAACTGAGAGCGCTCCCAGAGAGCGTGGGTCACTCAGCCGGGACTCACACCCGGCGGGCCGCGGACTTTCTCCGCGGAAGTGGCAGCTAGCGCTTAGGCGCCGGCTCGGCCAGAGAGAGAGAGAGAGAGAGAGACGCGTCAGCGACGCTGACGCGTCCTATTACGCTCGCGCGAGAAGCACGCGGACTCTCAAACACGCTATTCCCCAAAGAAAACACGCGAACAACAACTCCCTCTCAAAAATTCGACCCGGTCCCTCTCCCAAGGTCCCCGTCAAAACAATGTTGGTGTCGACCACAGGGCCAACCCAAACCCGACCTTATGTCGCCTCAATACCCATTGCGGTATATGAGCACTTGGCCAACATACATAGTCCATGGCAGTTTGTCAAGACACCGTTCATAACAGTCGTGATGACAATGCGAGACCTGGGATTGCCTGAAGTGCTTGGTATCAGCGCACCGCGGGAGCCTCGATCGCACGATGGATAGCTTGGCCGCGATCGGTGAGTCGCCAAGCGTTGGCCTCACCCTTGGCCTGGCCGTAGCCATGGTTCTCGATTAGACCGTTGTGCTCGAGGCGTCCGAGTAGCTTCGACATCTGTCCTTGGTCGACGACTCCAGCCGCACCCATGATCTCGCGGTTGCTGGCGCCGGGCCGAGTCGCGACGGACGCGAGCACGCGTGCCGTGCGAAAGGTGATGCGGATCGGGAGATCCTTGAATGGGTCCTGGACATGACGGCCGGCGAGATGATCCTCGCGCGAATGACAGTTGCGCGAAGTCTTCGGTGGCGGACTCGGAAACTGCAACTCTCGCTTTGCGGCGGCTGCCCCCAGATAAGGGTTGACGATCATGCTCATCAATGGATTGAGCAACTCGATCAGCGATCTCATGCCTTGATCGAGTGCCCGTGCTTGGATCACCGAGATCGCGCCTCCCACGACGCTCTCGCCCGTCAACAACACTGGGACATTCCCGTCCTTGGCCTCGGAGCGCCCCTGATCTATTGCAGCGATCAAGACATCCAGCACGCTGCGACGACGGGCATGCAGCGCGGGGCCTCCCTTGGTGGACTCGATCAAGCAGACATGGACTAGCGCCGGCTCCTCTTCGAAGCACTCCAGGAGCGCGGCGAGCGCTCCTCGCACGCGCTCGCGCCAGCGACCTCCACACGAATATGCGGGGACGACACTCTGGGCGATCCGCTCGACAGCATCATCGAAGGCCGCGAGGAAGCACGCTTCACGATCGGAGAACAGGTCATAGAACGTGCGGCGTGAGACACCAGCCCGCCTGCAGACACGTCCGACGCCGGCGTCATCCAAGCCATCCCGCGCGACGATTTCGGTGAACGCACGCAGCAACCGGCGGCGTTGCATCTCAGCGACGTGCCCTCCTTGACGGCTGGTCTGCTCAGCTCGATGGGGCTCAACCTGCGAGGGCACCGCGCACCTCCTCGCCGCGCGTCGTCAAGGTCCATGCGTTCGGAGATCCGTGCCCCGAGCCAACCCCCTCGTTTGAGACCAGGCCGAGCCTCTGAAGGCGCGCCAGCAGCTTCGATATCTGACCCTGATCGCCGATTCCCGCGGCCTCCCCCACCGTCTTGTTCGACGAACCGGGGCTCCCCGCCACAGCCACCAGCACCCTCACGGTGCGGTAAGTCAAGCGAATGTCCAGATCCTTGAGCGGATTCGACACCAAGCCGCCGGTAGGCCTGCACAACCTCTCAGGTACCGGCCGTGAGAGCTCACGACGCGCGGCCGCTGATCCGAGGTAGGGCAGCACAATCATGCTCATCAGCGGGCTTGCGAGCTGGAGAAGAGGTGTGCGGTCGCGTTCGAGCAGGCGACCGTGGATCACAGACAGGACAGCGCCCACGATTCCCTCGGCGGTCAACCGCGATGGCGCATCCGCGTTACTTTCGCCGCTTCCTTCCTCCACAGCCGCAACCGCCGCCATCAAGAGCCGTCCGCGTTGCTCCAGTGCGGCGCGTCCCGCTCCAAGCGTCTCGACAATCACGAGCGAGCCGGTGGAGGGATGTTCGTCGAGCATCGAAAGGAGCTCGATCAGAGTCCCCCTGACGCGATCACGCCAACGACCTGGCCGGCAATAGACCGGACCCACACGCTTGACGATCCGCTCAAGACCGCTGTCAAGCGCCGCCAGAAAGCACTCATCGCGATCGGAGAACAACTCATAGAAGGTTCGACGCGAAACGCCCGCCCGCTCCACAATCTGCGCGACTGTTGCGTTGGCGACGCCGCGCTCGGCTGCGACTTCCGTCATCGCAGCCAGCAGCCGAGCGCGCTGAATATCTGAGACTTGATCGTGTTTCAGACCGGAAGCGGATCCGGCGGACAACACCGTCGCTCTACCAGACATATCATTTCTTCTTCTTTGCCTTCTTTGCCTTGTGCTTTGGGCACCCACTGACCGCGACAGGCGTCGACTGATGTATTTCCGTGCCGTTTTGGGCCACGAACGATGTCGGCATCTTCAGCTTGCTGTTGCAGAGCTTCCCGTTCGCGGCGAGGGCGCTGTTGGATCCCTCGGGTAGCTTCAATTCAAAGCTATTGATGGGCACGTCCGGTACTTGACGAAACGTGCTTGAGGTGATCCCTGCTTTGCTGATGAACGTTTCACCATGCAACTGAACGGTAACGCCGTAACCCGAGAGCACGACGACGAGTTCGGGGAACTTAGCGCCGCCGTGACTGACGAAATAAGCGGGACCGTGCAGTGTTTCAGGAATGATGGGTGTAACAGCGCTGGCTTCTCCTACCTTCGACGCGGTACCACACGCAGCAGGGTTCTGCTCGAAAGTGGTGTCAGGACACGCCTTCTGCAGCGTGGTCAGCCGCGACGGCAGGCTCTTGGGCAGGTCGACCTTGACCTTCGCGATGTTCGCCTGCCTGCCCATAGACCCCGCCGGATAGACAAGCTTTACGTCGAGGCTTGCCCCCTTTGCACGGCTCGTCTTCCCCGAGGTCGAGACGCGAAAGGACGGTTTGAAGCTCAGCGCACCACAGTTCGTGACCTGGAAGGTGTTCGAGATCTGCTGAATGGAGCCCAATCCACCGGTCAACAAGCCGGATACAGACAACGGGTTGCAGTTGGTGGGGTTGAAAATGAACCCGCCCTTGCCGATGTTCACGTTCACAGTCCGCAGATCAAGCGGTATACCGTCGAGGATCGTCGGCAACGGATCCGTCGTGACGGTGAGCGCCGCGGTCGTCGGATCGACAGCAATCGACCCCCTGACCACAACGGTTCCCAGGTCGAATGGGCCGGCCTTCGCCGGCACCACGATACTCAAACCGAACGGCGCGCCTTTGTATGAGCCGGTCAAGAACACTTTCCCGCCCGTCACATAGAACGGGTCCGCACCCGCACCTGCAGCGACCGTCAACGAACCAATTTCAGACGATGCAGGACACGACCCCTGAGACGCCGCCGGTTCCCCGCACAATGACACCGCCGACAACGATCCCAACAAGCCCGGCGGGGTCTTGACCGTGACGCCACCGAGCTGCTGTTCCCCGTCGGCGCGACCAAACGTGACCGTCATCGGGCTGAACGCGCCGGCCTGATTGTTCGTCGTGCCTACCACGAACGAAGGGCTGAACGGCTGCTGCGTCGAGGTCGGGCACGGCTTTCCCTCGGGGCCGCTGGTGATCTGGAACGCGCTGTTGAGAGTCACAGGCGGCGTTCCGGACCACGGCGTGAGCTCTGCCGTCGTTTCATACGTGCCGCACGCGTGCGGGTTGACCAGCGGTGAGCGTGGGCCTGCCTTGAAGTTGAGGTTCAGGTGGTCGAACGGGAGTTGCGGGTTGTTGTCGAATGTCGTGAGGATCCTGCCTGTCACCGGATCGAGGTCCACGCGTCCCGGGAGCTTGACGATCACGCCGTGCCCTTCCGCCACGATGTACATTGCGATCAGCGACCCGAACGGGTTTTCACCCTGCTTGCCCAGGAAGATCGACCCTGTCAAAGGCACATCCAATAGCGGCGAGTGAATTTCGACGGTCCCGAGCTTCGAGGAGTCCGGACACGCCGCAGGGGCGCCCGTGCCCAACCCTATCTGCGCCAGAGAACAAGCGCCCAGCCCGTCGGCCGCCGAGGGCGACACCGACTCGCCCGCAGGGAGCGTGACCACAGCCTTCTTGACATCGGCGGTCGCTATACCGTCGGGGTTCAGCACGCCTTCCTGGGGAAGTGCGATTTCGATGTTCAGTCCGCTTGGCGTATCGGCCTGCTGGTTGGTGGGCTGCACCGAGATGCTCGGCTTGAACGGCACACTCTCGCAGCCGAGCAAGCTCTGTTGGGCACCCCATTCCGACGGCGAGGCTGGATAGCCTGGTGACAGATGGTTGAACAGTGTGCGCTGATCGAATACCCCCTGTTCCAGCCACGAGTCGGCACGCAATATGGTCTGGAACCCCACGCCCGGAGCGGTGCAGGATCGGGGCAGAGTGATGAATGCCTTTGGTTGTTCGGGATCGGAATGGGGCTCCTGGCTCGGATAGCGGTCGTCGTGCAAACATTCGCCTTTTTCCATTCCAAGCGCCCCATAATCGCATCGGTAAGGGTCGTGCGTCGGATCAGCCGGAACGCCCCAGAATGTCAGAGTGAGGCCATCCAATGGAAGCGCCGTAGAGATGTTTTCCGACGTCAGAGTCACGCCGAAGTCGCCGCTGTTGCGGACGCTGCCCGCTATCAAGATCGGGACATTCGCAACGTCGAAACCGAACTCCGCCGGACGGTTCACGGGCGGCACCATGTTGTATACCGGCACTACCAAGCTGCCAAGCACGCCCGTCACATCCGAGCGCAACGATATGGTGCCTACAACTGAAGCGATCGGGCATTCCGGCGGGTGAAATCCCGCTTCGTGAGTTTCGCTTGCCGTCAGCTGCGCCATCGTGCACTGCGCGATGCCAAACGGGTTGCCCACAAGGCCGGGGGGCAATTCGGTGACGATGTCCTTGACGTCGGCGTCCGGCATCGGGCCGACTTCCGCTTCAGGGTGGCTGTTCATATCTATCTCGGTGATGATCTCGTACGGATGACCGCCGGCGGTGTAGTAGGGATCGCCCGCGGGACTGGCGGTGACCTGTTGATCGAAAGCCGCGATGCCGAACACCGCGCGCGCCGGGCTCGCGTTGTAAACGATCGCCGCGCAAGCGATCGCGCTGACCGCAATCAGCACGTTCATCAACCGACGTGCACTCATAGACGTGACTCCTATCTTCATGATCTCCCCCTTAGCGCCCTGCACGAGATACTCGGCCGGCTTTGCTCCGCGGGTGCGCCCGCCTGGAGCCGCGGCTCCTCTTCTTCTTTGGCTTTCGGTGCTTGCCGGAGGCCGCGTGTTTCTTTGCCTTCGGCTTGGCCTTCTTGGTGTTAGCCGAAGGCGACTGTGCGAGATTGCCGGCGCCGCCGAAGGTGGAGGACGAGGGCAACGAGAAGGCGGGGATGCCGCTCGCCGGCCCCTGACAATCTTCGCTTTCGCAAGAGCTCGGCGTCACTTCGTTTTGCGCAGCTATGCCACCTTCGACGCGAGCGTCGTAGAGATCTGCATTGTGGTCGAAATCGGCGCGCACAAGCTGCTGGCGGGTGGTAAAGAAGGCGTTGCGCCCATCCGCGCTCGCGTCGACGAAGAAGGAGTTGCAGTCGCACGTGCCTGCCGTGAGAATGTGTACTCGATCGGTGCTCGTGTCGAACTCGTAGACGTCGATACGCCCGTTTGTGTCCTGAGGCACCAGGGCATCTGGCGTGTCGAAGAACACGTAGCGCCCATCAGCACTTATCGGGCGGTTGGTGTAGCGGATGGCGTCACGAACGCCCGCAAACGCATCCGCCGCGCTCGTGAAGCTCGCGTCGCCCACAGGGGCGCTACCACTCGGATTGCACGAGGCGCAGGTCAGCTTGTCGCTGTCGTAGTTGTACACATAGATCTCCCGGCACTGAGGCAACGGGGCAAACGTCGTCTCGCTCGGACAGGTAACACTCCTGTTGTCATAGCCGGCCCGCAAGGCCGTGGCAGTGTCGGCGCTCACGAACACGATCGTTTTGCCGTCGGGCGTGATCCTGAATGTGTTATTGACCCCGTTTGTCGAGTATTCCCCCCACGACGTACCGCCCTTTTGGTTGCGCTCGTCGCGATTTACGATGAACCTGATATCGCCGTTGTGCCACACATAGAGCTGCTTGTGGCTTTCACTGCCGGAGCGAGGCGCACCGGGGATCAGCCTATTTTCCGATACGAAGTAGACATAGCTGGCGTCGGGCGAGATGCCGACCGCCGACACTCCGTGCCCGTCGCCTTCGCCGAAGCGTGTGACCGGTTCGTCATCGACCGAGATCAAGGTGAGGTGTTTGCCCTGCGGCGCGTTGACGTCATACTCGTACAGGTTTTCGCCACTTTCCGCGTTGTCGGTCAACATCTCTCGGCTTGTGAACAAGACCTTGGAATCGTCGGCAGTGGCACCCCAGAATCGCGCCGGTTGCGGTCCCCCTGGGTCGGGCTCCGTTCGCTCGCTGGCGTTCAGCTGAATCGTTTCAGAGTCATTGATTCGCATGTAGAGCCTGCCGCCCCAAGTCCCCGATTCGGCGTTCAGCCGAACCAGCGGTGGGGCGAGGAACACGACACGCGAGCCGTCCGCGGAGATTGCGTGCCCGGGCCACTGACGTTCGTCTTGGGCTATTTCGTGCAGGCCCGCGCCCACCCCAGCCCCTGCCAGCGCTTCGCCGGCCGGTTCGCCGTTGGGCAGCACGCTCTCCAAACGCACGCTGCCGTTCGACCACTCGTACACCTTTGGCCGGTCTGTGTTGAGCCCGGCGGCGTCCGGTGTTAGGTCGTACAAGCTTTCGATCAGTACGTGACTGTAATCCGTCGAAGCACCGGCAAATTCCACCCGGTGGTCGCCGGCGGTTACCAAGGGCGGACGAGGCGGAAGCTGCGCGTCTGCAACGTCCAGTAGCGAGTAGTCGCCCGGAGGACCAGAGAGCACGTCCGTTCGTATGTAAAGGTTGGCTGCCTTTTCGTTGTTCGGGTAGCCCGGCACGACTGGGGACAGCGCATAGTAGACACCCTTGGTGAGGTCTTCGGAAAAGTTCACATACTCCTGGGGACTGAAGATCGAGACCGGGATCCCCGCCTGAAATGGATCGATGTCCTCGGTCGTCCAGCCGCTTTCGCCGCGCCGTGAGACATAGTCGGCTCCACGCGTGCCGACCCCCTGCGCGCTGCCGAACACCGACAGCGAGTCGTACTTGATCGCGTCTCCGGTCAGGGAGCTTTGTGTGAATGTCGGGTCGGTGGCCACATTGGCGTCGCCCTTTTCCGCCGGAGAGACGAGCTCGTAGGCCCGGCAGTCAGGCAAGTCAGCCGACAGCCCGACTCTTTCGTTCGGACAGCTAGCTCCCTGTACTTGGGGTGCGGCGAACGTTGTGAACGACGCGTCCTGCCCGTTGTCGGTGCCGTTGGCGTTGGTCGCGCTGACGCGGAAGTGGTAGGTGGTGCCTGCCGCCAGGCCGGCTAGCTGCTCGCTGACCGTGACCGGCGATTCACCGTACTGCGCACCGATCGTTCCGTCCGGAATGGGAACGCTGGTGCCGTAGTTTGTGTCGGTGCCGTATTCGAAGTGGTAGGTGGTGTCAAGACTCCGCGGGCTGATTTGCGCATTTATCTGGGCGTCGCTTGTTCGTACTCCCGACGTCCATACGCGCAGAATTTCGACGGCTGGTTCGGCGGTGAAAGTCTGGTCTTCCGAGGCTGCATCGCCACGGGCATTGGTAGCTACCAGCCGGTAGTGATAGGTCACACCCTGTTCCAGCCCGGTAAGCGCAGCGCTGACGGACGCGGAGCCTGGTCCGGAGCCGATATCGCCGTCGGGGACGGGGACAGCTGTGCCGTAGCTCGTGTCGGTGCCGTATTCGAAGCGGTAGGTGGTGTCGTATCCGTGCGGATCGATCGCACCGTTCAAAGTCGCAGCGGTACGGGTGATTCCGGACGGTTCGGAAAGCGAGAGGGTCGGCGGCCCATACGTCGTGAATGCACTTTCCGGTGTCGTATATGTGCCTTGCTCAGTAGTTATCCTAAGCCTGTAGCGAAGTTGCGTGCTTTCCGGTAGACCGGTGACCTTTGCGGTGACAGCCACCGGGCTGGTCCCCGAGCCAGGATCCTGTTCGCAAGCCGCGACATGTTCATATACGACTTTCGTGCCGTATTCATACCGGCAGGAGGCGATCTGCACGCCCGACGGATTGACACTTCCTTTGAGCGTGGCGCTGGTCGGTTGCAGTTCGCTAGGTTCTTCAAGGGCGACGTCGGGCACGACTTCCGGCGAACCGAACACCTTCACACGACCGGACGCGTCGCCGACATACAGTTCGCCGGTGTTGCCGTCCACACCTGCTGCATAAGAATTCGAGATTCCGGCCGTCGCGCCCAGCGATTCCCCGGCTGCATTGTATTGCGTGACCCGGGAGCGTTCATCTACATAGACGTCCCCGTTCACGCGGTTGGCGGCGAGGTTCGCCCCGCCGAAATTGATGAACGTTCCCACCCCTTGTATGCCCGACGTGTTGAGTTCGCTGGGCAGATACTTCTTGACCGGACCTCCATTCCACCCGTTGGTGAACAGGTTGCCAGAGCCGTCCGCTGCGACAAAACACATTCCGTCGGATGTGTACAGCGTCGAGACATAATCGCCGTTGGCAACAGGGTTGGCCGAGGGTGTGTACTTGTTGACGTGTTCTGACCACATCCCGACGTAAACGTTGCCCGAGCCATCCACTGCTACACCGCACGGCTCGCCTTCCGGATGTCCCGCTCCGCTCAATTCGCCCAGGTTGCTGCCGTCGGGCCCATAGATCTCGACAGTTTGGGCATTCGCTATGTAGAGGTCGCCTTTCGCCGGGCCGCTTGAGCTGTCGACCGCTATCTCGGTTTCGGTTGCAAGGCCGCCCACTTTCGCGATCACGTTGGTTTTGAGGGCCGAAAATTCGGCCGGTTCGCCGGCGGCTGTAAACTTATAGACCGACTGTGTGACGGCGTCGTACACGAACACGTCTCCGCTTGAGTCATCGACCGCGATGCCCTGCACTTCGCCAAAGGTGCCAGCCCCAGTTCCGGTAGGGCCGAACGAGCCGACTGGAGGATGAACGGTTCCGGCCATTGCCGAATTCGCCGCGATAGCCAGCGCGACTGTCACGCCCAGGGCATACCGCAACGACGTCGAAACCAGCCTACGCGTAAGCATCAAGCAACCCCCTCAAGAGAACAGAGCGATCCACACGAGACCCGCGGGACCGCGGGCATGGCAAATGCCACCGAGGGCACACAACCCAGGGCGGCAGGACAGCGAGAAGTCGGAAAAGGAGAAGTTGGACGTGCGCTAACCGCACGTGAGTCACCACGCCGGGATGCACACCCGGCTTGCCGCAGCGGTCTGCCGCGGCGAGGAGGCCTAGCGGCTAGACGCCGGCTCGGCCAGAGAGAGAGAGAGAGAGAGAGAGAGAGACGCGTCAGCGACGCTGACGCGTCCTATTACGGACCCATCAGTGACACACAGACTCTCAAGCACGCTATTCCCCAAAGAAAACACGCGAACAACAACTCCCTCTCAAAAATTCGACCCGGTCCCTCTCCCAAGGTCCCGTGAAAACCGGTTAGCGTCGACCACAGAGACCGACCCCAAAACCCGACCTTATGTCGTCTCGACACCCATTTCGGGTACGAGCACTTGGCCAACATACATAGTCCATGGCAGTTTGTCAAGGTGTCGTTCATAACAGTCGTCATGACAATGCGAGCCCGGCGCTTGCCTGAAGTCAAATGCGCTTGCCGTGAACACAATCGAGCCCCCACCCAGTCAAGGGCTATATCCTCGCCGCGTGCCACAGGTCACCGAGAACACCGCCGAGATCGACGGCCTGTCCGTTTTCTGGCGCAGCGCACCCTCTGAAGGAACCGCCGCCCCCGCGCTCTACTTGCACGGGGTGCCCACCAACTCCAACGACTGGATCGCTCCAAGCGAACACCACGTCACACAGTCATGGTGGAAGCGATGGTGGCGCCCCAAGCGCAGCGATGACGAATGGGTGGAGCCTCCGCCCTACGAGACGGGCTTCTTGGAACGCACGGGCGGTCTCGCGCCCGACCTGCCCGGTTTTGGCCGCACGGGCAAGCCGGGCTACCTGCAATACACGATCGGGGAGTACGCCACCTTCATCGAGCGCTTCCTCGACACGGTGGAAGTGGAGCGCGTGCGGATGCTCGTGCACGACTGGGGCGCCGTCGGCCTTGCCTTCGCCCAAGCCCACCCCGAGCGGATCGAGCGACTGGTGGTGACAAACGCCGTGACGTTCCTCCCCGGCTACCGCTGGCACCGCACAGCGCGCGCCTGGCGCACTCCCCTGCTGGGAGAGCTGACCATGGGCGCCACCACGCGCCCCATCCTGAAGTTCACCTCACGCGAGGGCAATGTCACGCCCGGGCCGATGCCCGACGCTTGGCTTGACACGGTGCTCGACCACTTCGACCAGGGCACCCAGCGCGCGATCTTGCGCCTCTACCGCAGCTCGCCCAGCGAGGTGCTGGCTGAAGCCGGCAAGCGCCTGTCCTCGCTCGACATGCCCTCGCTCGTGGTGTGGGGGATGCGCGATCCCTTCATCCCCGAGCGCTTCGCCCACGAGTATGCGAAAGCGCTCCCCAACAGCGAACTTTTGGAGCTGCCTGACGCCGGCCACTGGTGGTGGTTTGACCGGCCCGACGCGATCGAGCGGGTGGCAGACTTCCTCACCGCCGTCTAAACGCGGCTGGTTGATATGAGGTCCCCCACGGCTACCGCGGAGCCCATGAAGGGCACGCGCCCATCAATGCACGCACGCACCATCGCCGGCAGACCTTGGGCGGTAGCGTTGGCAGTGGCTCTCCCACTCGCCGCCGCATATCTGATCCTGGCGCCACCAGCCGCCGACCTCGCGGCTGCGACGTACCGAAGCGACCTGTTCGCGCGCGTAGGCTTTACGACCTGGGACACCGGCTGGTATGCGGCCCATGGCCACTACCTGCCGGGCTACTCGCTGCTCTCGCCGGCGCTGGGAGCGCTCTTGGGCGTGCGCGTGCTGCTGGCCTGCTCGGCGGTGGCGGCAAGCGCCCTGTTCGGGTTGATCGCGGCTCACGTCTTCCGAGCAGGCGCCGCCCGGCTCGCGGCCGCCTGGTTCGCACTCGGCGTGTGTATCGGACTGCTCTCTGGCCGCGTGCCCTTCGATCTCGGCCTCGCGATCGGGCTGGGCTCAGTGCTCGCGCTGATGGGCGGCCGGTTCGTCGCGGCGCTCGGGCTTGCCGTGCTGACGAGCATCGCGAGTCCTGTCGCGGGGGCCTTCTTGGCCCTGACTGGCCTGGCGGGGGGACTTGGGGTTGTGTTGTCCAGAAAGGGGTGCCCCACGCGCGTGCGCGTGTGCGCGCGCGAGTCCCCCCTCAAAGAGAACAACAACGCCCACACCCCGTGGGGAGATAGTGGGGGCGATGCGGACCCAACAACGCCGGAGGCGGACCGGAACACCGCCTTCGACCGAGACGCCCTACTCAACCGAGATGCCCTACTCAACCAGGATGCCGTGCTCGACCAAGATGCCATCCTCGACCGAGATACCCGCCGCTGGTTCGCCCTCGCCGCGGCCGCCCTCGGGCCCATCCTCCTCCTGAGCATCGCCTACCAGGAGGGCGGCTATGAGCCATTTGCCGCCTCCGCTTTCTGGCCCGCCCTGGCCGGCATCGCGTTGATCGCACTGCTGTTGCCCCAGGGCCCACTCACAACGAAAGGCTGGCTGGCCCTCCGAATCGGCGCGGCCTGTTACGCCTTGGCGCTGATCGGCGCCTACGCGATCCACACGCCCATGGGCGGCAACGCGGCACGGCTCGGCCCACTGCTCGCTGGCCCCTTGCTCGCGGGAGTGCTCTGGGAAGACCGGCGTAAGACCTTGCTCCTACTCGCACCGCTCTTGCTCTACTGGCAGCTGGTCACTCCGATCCGCGACTACAGCTCGATCTCGGGCGACCCTTCCGTCAAGGCGTCCTACTACGCCCCGGTCTTGGACGAGCTGCGAAGTCTGGGTCACGGCAAGCCGACAATCGTTGAGGTGCCACTCACCAAAGCCCACTGGGAGGCGGCCTACCTCGCCGGGCACGACGGCGTGAAGCTCGCGCGCGGCTGGGAGCGTCAGCTCGACACGCGCTACGCGGCCCTGTTCTATCGACCCAGCTTGAGCGCGGCCGCCTACCGCGCGTGGCTTGGCGAAAACAAGATCCAATATGTGGCCTTGCCGGACGCGCCTTTGGACAAAGCCGGCAGCCTCGAGGGCGCCTTGATCGCCCATGGACTGCCCTATTTGCGGGAGCTATGGCGCTCCCGGCACTGGCGCGTCTACCGAGTCATGGGCTAGGCTTTCGTGATGGCTGCTCGGCTCAGGACCCTGAAGGCCCATGTCCTGCCGAAGGGATCGCTCGACCTCTTGCGACAGATCGCCTTGGTCGGGCTTGCTTACGGCGCCTACAGCCTGGTGCGCGGGCTCGTCCACAGCGACACCACCACGGCCTTCCGGCATGCCTTGGACATGATTCAGGCAGAGCGCACCCTGCACGTGTTCGTCGAGCCGAGTGTCCAGGCGTGGGCTTCGAGCAGCCACCTCTTGATGGACTTCTCGAGCTGGCTGTACGTGAACGCGCAGACGTCGATCACCTTGGCGGCACTGATCTACCTGTATGTGCGCCACAACGGTTCGTTCTACTTCGTGCGCAACATGTTCGCGATCGCCATGCTGATCGCGCTCATCGGATATGCCGTGTTCCCGACCGCACCCCCACGCTTCTTGCCCGAGTGGGGCTTCATCGACTCCGTCTCAGACCTGACCGGCGTGCATGTGTCGCACGCCAGCGCCTCGATGAACGCCCTCTTCAACCCTTATGCGGCGGTGCCTTCGATGCACGTGGCGTTCGCCTTGATGATCGGCTGGCCGCTGGCCTCGCTCTCGCGCACACGCGTCGCAAGCGTGCTGTGGCGGCTATATCCCCTGTTGATCACCTTTGTGATCGTGGCAACCGCTAACCACTTCATCCTCGACGCAATCCTTGGTGCCCTGACCGCAGGTGTGTCAGCCATCGGCGCTAGGAGACTGGCCCGGATGAGACCCGCCGCGTGGCGCTTCGGCGCGGCACCGGCGGGAGCCGGATAGGCTTTCCCGTGTCCCATGAGACGTTCTCGTGCGAAGTACTCACACCGAGATTGGCCATGAACTCCCCGGGACGCTAATCGCACTCGATGCCCCCCTCCCCTCCATCACATAGGCAACCGGCCCTCCGCCGCCGTGTGCGCTCCGGCGCGGGACGTACACGACGTAGCGGCCGCACGACGCTCACCGGAGCCCAGCGCCGGGAGATGGTGCGCGACCGGCTAATCGAGTCGCGCCTAACCCCCAACGCGATCTCCATGACCGGCTTGGCACTCAACGTGGTGGCTGCCGTGCTCGTGTGGGAACGCCTCTACTTCCTTGGAGGCATCGCCTTCATCGTCGGCTCCGTGATGGACACGCTCGACGGTCGCTACTCGCGCATGTCCGGCAAGGGCACCCCGTTCGGAGCATTCCTGGACTCGACGCTCGACCGCATCGAGGAGGGCATCGTGCTGACCGCCGTGGCCGCCGACTTTGCGCGCGAAGGACGCTCAGGGGCAGCCGCCGCCGTCGTGGTCGCGGTGCTGGCCTCGCTGATGGTGTCCTACACGCGTGCGCGGGCGGAGGCGCTCGGGGTCGAATGCAAGGTGGGCATCGCCACGCGGCCCGTACGCGTCGTGATCCTCTCGATCGGCTTGATCTTCGCCAAGGGCGCCTCGCTCGGGAGCTTCAGCTTGCTGGCGCCCGCCGTATACGTGCTGGCGGCGCTCAGCGTGATCACCGTCGCACAACGCATCTGGCACGTCAAGCGCGCACTCGCTTGATGTCACCCGAGGCGTCCCCCGGGGTACTCTCCCCCGACCTCCACAAAGGACAGAGCACTAGATGAGCATTCAACAGAGCAATGGCGCCGCCTCCTCCAACGGCAAGGCGCGCTATCAAGCGGACAAGGTCCGCGTAGCGATCATCGGCGTCGGCAACTGCGCCTCGGCGTTCGTACAGGGCGTGCACTACTACAAGGACGCCGACCCGAACGAGCTTGTACCGGGCCTGATGCACGTGGACCTCGGCGGCTACCACGTGCGCGACATCGAGTTCACCGCCGCCTTCGACATCGACTCCACCAAGGTCGGCAAGGACCTCGGCCAGGCCATCTGGGCCGGGCAGAACAACACGATGAAGTTCGCCAAGGTGCCCAAGAAGCTGGACGTGCCCGTGTACCGCGGCATGACCCACGACGGCCTCGGCAAGTACTTGAAGCAGAAGATCAAGAAGGCTCCGGGCGAGACAGCCGACATCGTGAGCATCCTCAAGGAGACCCACACTGACGTGGTGGTGTCCTATCTGCCGGTGGGCAGCGAGGACGCAACCAAGTGGTATGTCGAGCAGATCCTGGAGGCCGGCTGCGGCTTCGTGAACTGCATCCCCGTGTTCATCGCACGTGAGGACTACTGGGACAAGCGCTTCAAGAAGGCGAAACTGCCGATCGTGGGCGATGACATCAAGTCACAGGTGGGCGCCACGATCGTGCACCGCACGCTTGCGCGCCTGTTCGCTGACAGGGGCGTGAAGATGCTGAGGACCTCTCAGCTCAACGTGGGCGGGAACATGGACTTCTACAACATGCTCGAGCGCGAGCGCTTGGAGTCCAAGAAGATCTCCAAGACCAACGCGGTCACCTCGATCATGGACGAGCAACTGCCAGCCGAGGACGTGTACATCGGCCCCTCCGACTACGTGCCGTGGCTCACCGACCGCAAGTGGGCGCACATTCGCGTCGAGGGGCAGGCATTTGGCGACGTGCCGCTCAACGTGGAGATGAAGCTCGAGGTGTGGGATTCGCCCAACTCCGCGGGCATCGTGATCGACGCGGTGCGCTGTTGCAAGCTCGCGCTCAACAACGGCGTCGGCGGCCAGCTCGACGGGCCTTCCTCCTACCTGATGAAGTCCCCGCACAACCAGCGCCCGGACAACCTCGCGCGCGAGGAGACCCAAAAGTTCATCGCCAAGCACACGCTCCGCCCGGCGACGCAGCCGAAGGGTCGCACCGCACCACGTAAGACAGCCGCCGCTCCACGTAACGCCGCCGCCGCCGCACGTAACGCCGCCGCTGCTCCACGCAAGGCTGCCGCTGCTCCACGTAGGGCTGCCGCTGCTCCACGCAAGGCTGCCGCTGCTCCACGCAAGGCTGCCGCGAAGCCTTAGCGCACAAGAGCCCATGCCCGTCCGCCAACAGGACGGGCATGGAGCCCAAAGAAGGCGAGCATAATGGTGGGGTGAGCGTCTCACCAAAGTTCTCGATCGCCCACGTCACGCCGTATCCCTGGGAGGCCCAGGACAACGAGGTCAACGTGCGTGTGGCCCAGCTCGCGGGGGAGCTAGCCGAACGTGGCCACAGGGTGCTGATCCTTGCTCCTTCGCGCTCGCCGGAGCGAGTGCGCCAGTCGCGACGCGAGCTGCGCGCCGCCAAGCCCAAGCCGGAGAGCTTGCTCGAGGGAGCAGACGGCAGCGAGCCCCGTGTGATCGCGATCGGCGAGGTGCTGGATGTCCCGGGCTCATCGGGCAAGCGTGCCCGCGCGCTGCCAGTGGACGTGGCGCGCACGCTCGAGGAGCTGCTGAGCAGAGTGCCGCTTGACTTCGTGCACGTGCACGAGCCTTTTGCACCGAGCGCTTCGAGCACAGCACTGCGCTACTCGCGCGCCCTCAACGTGGGCTCGTTCCACGCCCCCACAGAGCGCCTGCTCTCGACGATGCTCGCTCGCCGCTTCGTGGAGAGCTTCTTCGGGCGCCTGGACGCGCGCATCGCGAACCTTCCCGAGACAGCCGAGCTGATGAAGGGTCACTTCCCGGGTGAGTATCGAGTGCTCTCGCCGAGCGCCACCAGTGAGATCGAGCAGATCTATTACGAGCTCGCCGCCCGTCGCCACGACGTAGAGGGCGATCCGGCGATCCGCCGGCGCCTGTCGCGGCGCAAGCTGATCGATGTGGACCTGCACATGCACACCGACCACTCACACGATTGCGAAACACCGGTGGAGGTGCTCTTGGCGGCAGCCAAAGAGGCAGGCCTGGGGGCGATCGCGGTAACCGATCACAACGAGATCTCCGGTGCCTTGGAGGCACGCGAAAAGGCGAAGGAATCCGGTGCCCACCCACCCCTGAAGGTGATCGTCGGCGAGGAGGTCAAGACCGCCGAGCAGGGAGAGGTGATCGGCCTGTTCATCGAAGAGAAGATCCCGCGCGGCATGACCATGGCCGAGACAGTCGCCGAGATCAAGCGTCAAGGCGGGCTCGTATATGTGCCCCACCCCTTCGACCGCATGCATGCGGTGCCCGACTACGAGCACCTGCCGGAGATACTCGACGACATCGACGCAATCGAGGTGTTCAACCCACGCGTGGCAATCGGCGCGTTCAACGAGGAGGCTGTGCGTTTCGCGGCCAAGTACCGGATCGTGGCCGGCGCCGGCTCGGACTCGCATGTAGCTCAAGGACTCGGCTCGGTGCGTATCCGGATGCGCGACTTCGAAGGCCCGCAAGAGTTCCTGCAATCGTTGAAGGACGCCGAGATCACCACCAAGCCGTCCAGCCTGATCTATGTGCAGGCGCTCAAGTTCTTGCAGACAAAAGCGACCCCCGCCGCCGCCCGCAAGGCCTCGCGCGAGCGCCGCGTACGCCGAGTCACGCGAGGGAGCGGAGGGGGAACGTGAGGCATCGCGTACGAGATCGAGAGTGGTCCCCGAAAGATCCTGTTGAGAGATTGGAGCAGGACATGGGCCTTGCTTGGCGGCGCAAGTAGCGATGCACGCGCAAGGACAACCGGAGCCGCCGTCAAATCCCTCCGCGTCCATGCCAGCCACAGACGATGAGATCCGCGAGAAGTACCTCGAGCGGGCAATCAGGGAGCTGAACACGCTCACACGTGAGCTCCAGAGCTGCCCTCACTGCCCACGCGGCCAGCTGATGCCAGTGCTCGGCTCGGGTCACCCACAGGCTGACATCATGTTGCTCAAGCACGCTCCGCTACCTTCCGAGATCGAGGAGGGGGTGGCGTTCTACGGACGGGCAGGCGGAGCCTTGATGAAGTCCTTCAAGCGCCTCTCCATAGACCCCTTGACGGTGTATGGGACACTGTGCGTGAAGTGCCCGCTCGCCGACGCCTCGATGGCCGACCCGGCGTGCGTGGCCCGGGTGGTAGAGGAGATCGCGATCGTGCAGCCACGAATCGTGGTCGTCATGGGCGCCGATGCACTGGCTGCCCTGAACGACCTTGACATCCCCCTAGCCAAACCTTTGGAGCCACGGCTCGGCGAGATCCAGCAGCTCACGCCGATGACTGACGCACTGTACGTACCAAGCATCGACGATTCTCTGGACGAGCAGGACGCCAAGCGGGCGTTCTGGGCGGCGTTCCGGACGCTTGGCGACTGGTACGCCGCCCAGCCGCCTTACTGATCTCCCGTCCTCGGTCAAACAGTGAGCACGATCTTCCCTAGCTTGCCACCGGCAGCAAAGCGGTCATAGGCGGCAAGTGCCTCATCGAGCGGGAAGGTCTCGGCGATCGGAACGGTCAGAAGACCGGCCTCGAAGAGGGGCAGCACTTCGCGCTCAAGGCGCCGCGCAACAATTGCCTTCTCCTCCAACGGACGAGCCCGCAAGGTGGAGCCGTGGATGCGTGCGCGCTTGCCCATCAAAGCCAGCAGATTCAGCTCGGCCTTGACACCAGCGGAGACGCCTATCACGCAGATGCGCCCGCCGACGGCAAGTGCACCCAGATTCTCGGCCAGGTTGGGTGCGCCCACGAGCTCGAGGATCACGTCGAAGGGCCCGTGCCCAGCGAAGCCCTCAGGTGCGATCGCCTCGGCGCCCAGCTCGGCCACCTGTGCACGCGACTCCTCGTTGCGTACAGTCGCGGTGACGCGCGCACCAGTCGCTCGGGCCAGCTGGATGGCAGCCGTGCCCACACCGCCCGCGCCGCCGTGCACGAGCAGGTGCTCGCCGGGGCGCAGATCAGCCTGGGTGAAGACCGCGTCGTGGGCGGTCGTGAACGTCTCCGGCAGGCCACCAGCCGCCGGCCAGTCGAGCGCCGCTGGAACTGGCATCAGCTGGCGCTCATGCACGACCGCCAGCTCAGCTTGACCGCCACCGCCGACAATCGCCATCACACGATCGCCGAGCTTGAACCGCGTTGCCTGGGCACCCAGCGCGAGAACCTCGCCCGCCAGCTCCATGCCGGGGATGTCCTGGGGCGAGCCCGGGGGCGCCGGATAGAGGCCCCGGCGCTGCATCATGTCGGCCCCGTTGAGCCCGGCCGCGTGCACCTTCACGAGCACCTCTTCGCCGGAGGGCACAGGGTCGGGATGCTCCTCAATGAGGATCTCTCCGTCGCGGATCGTGGCAGCTCGCATCGCGGCGTGAGCCTACCGCTAACTACGCTTGAACGACACCTACAATGCCCTAATGGAAACCACGCCCAAGCCTAGGCCAAAAGGCCCATGGACACCCGAGGAGATCGCGCGCAATGAGCGTGCACGGCAAGCACAGGTAAAGCGCGATCGCGCTCGCGGGATAGCGGTCAATCTTCAAGAGGCAGCGGCCCTTGCCCGCTTTGCCAACCGCTTCAACGAGGCGTTCCGCCATGTCAGAGGCGCTTGATCCGTTTCCACTCTTGCGGTTTTTGCAGGAGCGCGGTGTCGAGCACATTGTGGTCGGCGGTTTTGCGGTCAATGCCCACGGGTTCATACGCGTCACGAAGGACCTTGACATTGTCCCCAACCCGCACCAGGAGAACCTCGTGAGGCTGGCCGAGGCATTGCGGGACATCGACGCCACGATCCTGGACACCGACGATTTCGTACGCGAGGAGCTGCCTCTGGACCCCACCAACGCTGAGGATCTCGCTCAGGGCGGCAACTTCTGTGTAGTCACGCGACTGGGCCGACTCGACGTCATGCAGTGGCTCGACGGCCTGGGCACAGACGATCTTTACGCCAAGCTCGACACCGACGCCGTAGAAAGCAACATCGACGACCTCATCGTGCGTGTCTGCGGCCTGGAGAACCTACTCGCCATGAAGCGTGCCGCCGGACGGCCCCAGGATCTGGAAGACCTGAAGCAACTCAGCTAACTCCTATCCGCGCTCGAACAACGCCACGCACTCGATGTGGGGCGTCTGGGGGAACATGTCCACCGGGCGTACCTTCACCAAACGCCAGCCCGCCTCGACCAGCTGGGCCGCATTGGGAGCGAGCGTCGTTGGATTGCACGAGACGTACACGACGCGCTTCGGCGAAGCATCGATGATGCGGCGCACCACCTTCTGTGAGAGCCCCGCACGCGGCGGGTCGACGACAACCACGTCGGGCTTGCCGGCTCGCTCGATTAGCTCGGGCAAAGCGAGGCGCGCATCGCCGGCGAAGAAGTGGGCGCTCGTTACCTCGTTGCGCTTGGCAGCGGCGATCGCGTCGGCGACGGCCTGCTCGACAATCTCGATTCCCCACAGCTCGCCCGCGCGCGGGGCCAAGGTGAGGGCGATTGTGCCGATCCCGCTGTACAGGTCGTACACACGCTCCCACCCCTCCAAGGCGGCGTAGTCGGCGACAATCCCGTACAACACCTCAGCCATCTCGGTATTGGTCTGAAAGAACGCTTCTGAGGAGATGCGCAACTTGAGCTCGCCCAAGCGCTCAGGCAGCTCCGCGTCACCCCACACAAGCTCGGTCTCTCCACCCATCGTGGTCTCCGCAAGCGAGGAAGAGCGCGTCCAGAGCACACCGCTGAGGGTCTCCTCACCCAGCTCGGCGACCAAGGCCGCAGCTAGAGCTGGAACGTCAAGCTCGCCGTCAGTTGTGACGAGACGTATCTGGAGCTTGCCACTGTGACGGCCTTCGCGCACCACCAGGTTGCGCAGGAATGGGCGCCCGTCAGGCGCCGGGGCGGTGCGCTGCTCACGCGACACGCGCGGGGCGCCCTCGCCGCCGTGCGGGACGCTCTCGCCGCGGCGCGGAACGCTCTTACCAGGACCTTTGAGCTCCTCAGCACGAGCACGGCCTCCCCCGGGCCTGCCGCCACGACTCCAAGCAAGCAGCTTCTCCTCGCGACACCAGCGTAGTGTTGCCTCGCGCGCCAGATTCCCCGCCTCGGAGGCCAGCAAGCAGTCCTCGATCGGCTCGACCGCATTCCAACCAGACGGGGCGTGAAAGCCGCACACAAGCTTGCCTTCGGCGTCCTTGCCAAACGAGTACTCCAGCTTGTTGCGATAGCGCCACTGGGCCACCGCGGGCACGATCTCCTCCAACTCAAAGCCTTCGAGCTTGCCGATGCGCCGCAGGGCATCGTCAACCTGTTCGCGCTTGATCTGCAATTGGCGCTCATAGGGAAGCACCTGCCATGCCACGCCCGGGTGCTTGGCGGTCGGGGGAATCCGCTCGGGGCTCTCCTCTATGACCTCGACCATGCGCGCGTGGGCATAGCTGCGCTTGCGCTTCACGATCACGGCCTTGACCCGATCGCCGGGGAGGGCACCTGAGACGAACACGACATAGCCACCCTCGCCAAGTCTCCCCACGCCTTCGCCTCCGTGGGCGAGCGAGTCGATCTCAAGCTCGATCTCCTCTCCGCGCTCGGGACGCTTGGGCAAGGCTTGCAACTCATCTCTGCCGGGAGACCGTCCGTCCTGGCCACCGGCCTGGGGATTGCCAGCGGCGTCCAAGCCGTCGACGGCAACGTCCTTGCCTTTGGTGGCAGGGTCCAAGCCGTTCACGGCGAGCTTTGCGCCCGCGGAAGGCACGCTCATGAGCCGGCCGGTCCCACCAAGAGCTCCAACAAGGCCTTCTGCGCGTGGCGGCGATTCTCCGCCTGATCCCAGATGCGCTGGCGCGGGCCGTAGAGGACCTCCGCGGTTATCTCCTCGCCCGGGTGGGCAGGCAGACAGTGCAAGGCAATCGCGTCTGGCGCGGCCTCGTCGAGCAAGGCATCATCAATGCGGTAGGGCGCGAGCGCCTCGCGACGCTCGGTCGCGGTGTCCTCGTCGCCCATGCTCACCCACACGTCGGTGTACAGCGCGTGCGCTCCCTTGACCGCCTCGTGGGGGTCGTGGTAGAGCGTCAAGGATCCCTCGGCGCCGGGCGGCAAGGACAAGTCCTCCTCCAACGAGTAGCCGGGGGGTGAGGCGATCGCTATGTCCATGCCAGCGATCGTGCCGAGAATCGCGAGTGAGCGGGCGACGTTGGTGCCGTCGCCGACATACGCCAAGCGCAGGCCCGTCAGGGCGCCGAAAGCCTCGCGCACAGTCATCAGGTCGGCCAAGGCCTGACAGGGATGGTGCGAAGCCGTGAGCATGTTGAACACCGGGATCGTGGCGTATTCGGCCAGCTCCTCGACCAGGGCATCGGGGCCGGTGCGTATGCCGACGGCCGCCACCTGGCGCGAGAGCACCAAGGCGGTATCACGCGGTGACTCTCCGCGCGACAGCTGGGTCTCGCCGGAGCGCAGGACCACAGCGTGGCCGCCCAGCTCGTGCACGCCCATCTCAAACGACACACGCGTGCGCGTGGAGGGCTTCTCGAAGATCAAGGCCACCCCGCAACCCGCCAAAGCGCGAGAGGAAAGCGGTGCGTCCTTCAAGTCGATCGCACGGTCCAGCAACGCGTCGAGCTCGGCCGCGCTAAGCTCGGCGCCTGTGAGGAAGTGGGGAGACACAGTTCGTCAGTCTATGGGGCCGGTCGCGCTGGCCTGTGCGGTCGCACTGATCGTGGCCGGCTGCGGGTCGAGCGAATCGGGCACGACCACCACCACGACGACGAGTGCCAAGACCTCGACTGCCCCCGCGACATCGAGTGTCAAAGGCGGCTTGACCACGCCCGGCAAGATCAACTACGCCAAGCCCGCCGCCGGGTCCCCGACGCAGAGCGGCCTAATCAAGATCAGCTACCACGAATTCACGATCAATCCTGACACCGTCAAGGCGAAGGTGGGCAGCACGATCGAATGGACCAATGAAGACAGCGAAAAGTGCAACGTCAAGAGCGAGGGCGGCCCGTACACGTTCGACTCGGGCAACCTCCCCGAAGGTAGGACCTTCAAGCTGACCTTGGACAAGCCCGGAACGATCCATTACGAGTGCACCTCCTACCCCACCACGATGAACGGCACGATCGAAGTGGTCAGCTAACTTTCCCGGCCTCGCGCCCGACCCCGAAAGGGAGCGGGGAGGGTCGGAGGGGCGGGCACGATCGAGTCGGGCAGCGGCGAGATCGGCTCAGGTGGTGGGCCCGAAGTCGGCCAAGCCCTCCTCGGGGCTAGACGCGGTGGCATAGGTACGCCGAGCAATACGGCCCGCGCCTCGCGCAAGGCGGCCCGCCTGGACGGCATGGCGCATCGCGCCGGCCATTGCCACCGGGTCTTGGGCGCGCGAGACCGCGCTTGCCACCATTACCGCGTCACAGCCCAGCTCCATCGCAAGCGCCGCGTCGGACGCGGTCCCGACGCCGGCATCGAGCACCACCGGGACCTGAACAGCTTCGCGGATCAGCGCAATGTTGTAAGGGTTACGGATGCCCATACCGCTACCGATCGGCGCTCCCAAGGGCATCACCGCGACGCAGCCGACGTCGACCAGACGACGCGCCAATATCGGATCATCAGTCGTGTACGGCAAGACCGTGAAGCCATCGTCGACGAGTTGCTCGGCGGCCTGCAGTAGCTCAAGCGCATCCGGCAACAAAGTGTCTTCGTCGCCGATCACCTCAAGCTTGATCCAGTCGGTCTCAAACGCCTCGCGCGCAAGCTTGGCGGTGAGGACGGCGTCACGCGCGGTAAAGCAGCCGGCGGTGTTGGGCAACAGCTCGACGCCCTCCTGGTCGAGCACGTCGATCAAGGAATTTTGATTGGGATTCCCACCCACACCCACCCGCCGCAAAGCGACTGTAACGAGCTCGCTGCCGCTCGCCCTGATCGCCTGCGCGAGCAACTCGAGCGAAGGGAAGCCGCCGGTGCCGAGCAACAGCCGCGAGTGCAATGTGCGCCCGGCAATGACCAGCGAGTCAAGCGGAGCGGAGGAATCGCTCATCCCCGGATCATCCTCCTTGCATCGCCGTCAAGACCTCCACACGCGCGCCCTCAGGAATCGTGAACGTGGCCCATCCCGCGCGAGGGACCACCTCACCATCGACCGCCACCGCGACCCCGCGTGCGTCGGGCCCGAGGTCGAGAAGTCTCAGCACCGCCGCCACCGTCTCCCCGTGCTCCCCGTCATGAGAATTGCCGTTGAGATAGATCATGAGAGGAGAACCTGTTCGTGGCGGATGTCCCTCCCCGCCAGACTGCGCGTCACAAGCTCTGCAGTGAGTGGGGCAAGCAGGATCCCGTTGCGATGGTGGCCGGTCGCCCACGTCAAGCCCTCGATCGCCCCCGGTCCGATCACGGGGACATTGTCGGGCGTGCTCGGACGATAGCCAACCCCGATCTCCTCGATGTGCAGCTCGCTCACACCCGGCACGAGCTCATGGGCGTCGCGCAATAGCTCATACACACCACCAGCCGTAGCGTCGGGCTCAAAGCCGCGCTCCTCCATCGTGGCGCCCAGCACGTAGCGCCCATCGCCGCGTGGAACCAGGTAGCCGCCCTCAAAGCGCACCACCCCCTCGAGCAAGCCCGGACCGGCAGGGTCGCGCAAGCGCATGATCTGACCCTTCACCGGTCGCACATCCACCCCGGCGTCCTTTGGCAATCCCTCGATCCCACCGCTCCACGCGCCCAGCGCCACGACCACATCGCGCGCGCACACCAACTCGCACGAACCGTAATCCCTTGAAAAGTCCCCATTTGCGCCGCCACCAAGCTCAGAGCTCGCCGGCCACGTCCCATCGCTTGACTCGGCCACCCTCACTCCCAGCACACGCGTTTGGTCGGCGTCGAGCTGCAAGCCGAGAACTGCGGTGTGCTCGCGCACATGCACTCCTGCCCACCGGCACGCCTGTCCTAGCGCAGCCACAACATTGCGCGGGTCCACGCTGTGATCGTCGGGCGCATGCAGGGCCAGGCGCACGGTCGGTGCAAGTGCCGGCTCATGTGACCGCGCCTCGCTCGGGCGTAGGCGGACCGCGCGTAGGCCAAGAGTCTCGCGAAACGCCAGCTGGCGCTCCAGCTCGCGCGCCTCATCCTCGTCACGAGCCACCACGAGCGTGCCCGTCTTGCGCAAGCCCACCTCAACGCCCGAGTCTCGTTCGAGCTGCTCGGCAAAGCTTGGCCACATCGCCGCCGAGCGCATACCGAGCTCGAGCACGCGTTGGCCTGCCTCACCGAACTCCACCTCGGCGACGGGAGCCAGCATCCCCGCCGCCACGTATGTGGCTCCCGCTCCCAGGCTCCCCCGCTCGAGCACCGTCACGCTCATGCCCAGCGCGCGTGCGCGCCAAGCCACCGACAGGCCCACGATCCCCCCGCCGAGGACTACCAAGTCGACCGTCGATCCGTTGCCTTGAGCCACAGCTTTGATGCTAGAGGGCCGGCACCGCGATCTTCATCTCCGGGTTCGGCGCGCGTCAGGTGTCAGACTGGCGTGCGATGGCCCACCTGCGGCCCGTGCCCGATCCCACCGGTGAGCAGCGCCGCGCGCGTCTGGCGGCTGCGCGTCTGTACCTCGTGTGCAACTGCATGCCCGGCGACCGCGACCTCAGCGACTTCCTCGTCGCCGCAATCGCCGGCGGCGTCGACGTGGTGCAGTTGCGCGAGAAGCACCTCGAGGATGAGTTCCTCACCGAAGCGGCTTCCGTCGCGGCCGATGTGTGTGACGCCCACGGGGCGTTGTTCATCCTCAATGACCGTCCCGATATCGCAGCCGCGGTGCGTGCCGACGGTGTGCACATCGGTCAAACCGATATGCCAGTAGCCGAGGCCCGCCGCATCGTGGGGCCCGACATGCTCGTTGGGCTGTCCACGCACGCGCCGAGCGAGATCGACGCCGCGGTCCCCACGGCCCCCAGCGGGGCGCCCCACGTGGACTACATCGGAGTCGGCCCTGTGCACGCGACTCCAACCAAGCTCGGCCGGCCGGCCGTCGGCCCCGAGCTGGTCAGCTACGCCTCCGCCCATGCCCATGTTCCCTTCTTCGCGATCGGCGGCATCGACAGCGAGAATGTCGTGGCCGTGCTCGACGCGGGCGCCTCACGCGTGTGTGTCCTGCGCGCCATCTGCGAGGCCCGTGACCCAGAGCGTGCGGCCTTGACCCTGCGCTCCGCGCTCGAGCTACGACCTTTGTTCAATGGCGATGGCCGGCCCTAGCGTCGCTTTGCAACCGCTCGGCGAGCGCGAGCGGCCCACTCCCCTGCTGGTCGCCGTAGCGGTGGCGCTCGTCCTGGCCTTCGGGGTGTGCGTGAGCCTCGTCACCGTCCGCGACCTCGCCCGCCACGGTGGCTCCTTGCCAGGCGGTCTGCTGCTCGCCGGCGTCCTGCTTTTGCTCGCCTGGGGCATGTACCAACGGCGCTACTGGGCGGTGCTCGGCTTCGAGGCCTTGCTCGCCTTCCAGATCATCGTTACCTCCTTGGCCTTGATCGTCGCCGAGACCTTGCTTGCCGCCGGCTTGTGCGCACTCTCGATCGGGCTCGCAGGCTGGCTGTTCTGGAAGCTGGTGAGAGTCATGGGACGCATACAAGCCGGCGAGCGGGAGACAGACGAAGCGCTGCGATAGGCTCAGACCCGCATGGCTGAGACTACGTATGACTGCATCGTGATCGGCTCCGGCCCCGGCGGCTACGTCGCCGCGATCAGAGCCGCCCAGCTCGGCAAGAAGACCGCCGTGATCGAGAAGGACAAGGTCGGCGGCCGCTGCCTCAACTACGCCTGCATCCCGGCCAAGGCGGTCCTGCGCTCGGCTGACCTACTCTCAGAGATTCGCGAGGCCGGCGACTACGGCCTCAATGTGAGCGGCGTAGAGGTCGACTACGCAGCGGTTCAAGGCCGTCGCGACAAGGTCGTCTCGACCCTCGTCGGCGGAGTCGGTGGCCTGTTCAAGAAGAACTCGATCGACCTAATCGAAGGCGAGGCCTCGCTAGTGCGCTCGAGCGGCGCAGGCAACGACGGGGCCGGCGAAGGCGTCCGGGTACGCGTCGGTGAGCAGGAGCTCCTCGCCACCACGGTGATCCTCGCGACAGGCTCGACCAAGCGCTCGATCCCGGGCGTCGAGTTCAGCAGACGCGTGATCGGCACCGAGGAGGCTTGGGCCTTGCCCGAGCTGCCCGCCCGTCTGACAGTTGTCGGCGCGGGCGCCTCCGGCGCGGAGATTGCCTCCGGCTATGCCCGCCTGGGCAGCGAGGTGAAGCTGTTCGAGGTGCTCGACAAATTGCTCCCCACCGAGGACGCCGACATCTCGCGCCTGGTCGAACGTGGCCTCAAGCGCCAAGGCATCGACATTCACACGAGCACCCCCGTCGAAGACGTCGCCACCACTGAGAGTGGTGTCAAGTTCAACTATGGCTCCGAGTCGGCCGAAGTGGACTACCTCGTGATCTGTGCCGGCCGCGGGCCCGATGTGGACGTGCTCGGCTTGAAGGACGCGGGCGTTGAGCTGGATGAGAAGGGTCTCGTACGCGTTGATGGTGCCCAGCGCACCACGGCGTCCGGCATCTATGCGATCGGCGATCTCGTGCACGGC
Organism: uncultured Solirubrobacterales bacterium; assembly: GCA_963731565.1. Classification (GTDB taxonomy): domain Bacteria; phylum Actinomycetota; class Thermoleophilia; order Solirubrobacterales; family Solirubrobacteraceae; genus Palsa-744. The sequence goes on along the minus strand of CAVSWG010000001.1, from coordinate 834,392 downwards.
CCCGCACTCGCACACAAGGCCTCCGACGAGGGCATCATCGCCGCCGAGGACGCCGCGGGGCTGGCAACGCATCCGCTCTCCTATGTGGACATTCCGCGCGCAACCTTCTGTACGCCCAACGTCGGCTCGTTCGGGCTCACCGAGGCTCAGGCCAGCGAGCAGGGCTATGACGTCGTCGTCGGCAAGGTTCCCTATGGAGCGGTCGGCGGCGGCACCGTCTACGGCGACCGCACCGGCCTCGTCAAGCTGGTCGGCGAGTCCAAGTACGGCGAGCTGCTCGGTGGCCACATCGTCGGCTCACGCGCCACCGAGCTGATCCAAGAGCTCGTCAACGTACGGGCCTTGGAGGGCGGCTTCAGCGAGGTCGCCCGCATCGTGCACGGCCACCCCACTTTGTCGGAGGCCGTGATGGAGGCGGGCCGCGCCGCCGACGGCTGGCTGATTCACGGCTGAGCCAGCCACTCGCAGCTGTTACACCCCGCCTGGGTCGCTCAACCTCAATTCGGACGCTCGCGCGGGGTACGCTGAAGCGCGAGGGGAAGCTGAAGCCTGCGGGTATGGTCGGAAGAATTGAGGTGCCTGCGCGCACGCGCGCGTGCGTGCGCGAGGGCCACGGCGGTTAGTCTGGGAAAGGATGCCCACAGCGACCAGTCAGTCTCAGTCGGATGCCACCTTCTACTTCGATCTCGCCTCTCCGCTTGCCTACCTTGCGGCCGAGCGGGTCCTGCCGTTGATGCGCGTCGCCTGCGAGTGGCAACCGGTGCTCGCACGCGAGCTGCCCGGAGCGGAGTCCTTCGAAGCGTTTCGCTGCCGCGACGATGAGGACATCTTCCGCCTGGAGGTAGAGCGGCGCGCGGGCGAGCTCGGCCTACAAGCGCTGCGCTGGCCCGATCCGTTTCCCCTCGACAGCACCTTCGCGATGCGGGCCGCCACATATGCCAAGTCGATCGGGCGCACCGTGCCGTTCGCCCAGGCCGCTTTCCGACAGGCATTCGCCGGGGGGCGCAGCCTGGAGGTGGCCGACAATGTGCTGATCGCGGCAGCCGCGTGTGAGATGCATCCTTCGGCCGTCCTCAAGGGCGCAGACCTTCGCTCCGTGGGCGAGCAGCTGTCCGCCACCACCGCCGCGGCCGCCGCCCTTGGCGTGAGCGACGTGCCCGCCGTGCGCGTCGGGGGGCGCGTGTTCCACGGCGAGCGCTCCCTCGAGGAAGCTGCCCTCTACATAGGTGCACCTGTCCGTTGAAGGCCGGCCGCTACTTTCGTCTAATCGTTCGTCGCGGCGGGCTCATTCCCGCCTTCCTGGCAAGCCCCGACCGCGTCGATCACATCGAGGTCGTCGAGATCGACGGTGGCGAGGTCGTGTTCTTCTGGGACCTCCCACCTCACACCGCCTCGCGCCTGGCACGCGAAGTGCGCGAGGACCTCGGGCGCATGGAGCGCGAGGACTTCCTCGCGCGCTGGAGTACCGTGGAAGCCTGATGAGCATCCCATCGCCTGAGCGCGACCCTGGCGTACAAGTGGCCTCAGCAAGCTCGCGCTTGCCCGAGGCCGAGAAGGCGCGCGAGTGGCTTGCCGCGATGGTCTTGATCCGTCGCTTCGAGGAGCGCGCCGGCGAGATGTACGCGCGGGCGAAGATCGGCGGCTTCCTGCATCTCTCGATCGGCGAGGAGGCCACGATCGTCGGCAGCGCCAGAGCCCTGCGCGAGGATGATTACCTCGTCTCGACCTACCGCTCCCATGGCGATGCCTTGGCACGCGGCACACCCCCCGATCGGGTGATGGCGGAGCTGTTCGGCAAGCGTGACGGCTGCTCCAAAGGCCACGGCGGCTCGATGCACATGTTCGACGCCGAGCGGCGCTTCATGGGCGGCTATGGGATCGTCGGCGGCAACCTCCCGATCGCCGCCGGGATAGCCTTGGCCTGCGATCAGCGCGGGTCGGATGAGGTGACCTTGTGCACGTTCGGCGACGGCGCCTCGAATCAAGGCACTTTCGGGGAGACCTTGAACCTCGCCGCCTTGTGGCGCTTGCCGGTCGTGTTCATGGTCGTCAACAACCAGTTCGGCATGGGCACATCTTTGAGTCGCCACTCGGCCGTGACCGACCTGCAACGCAAGGGCGAGTCGCTTGGCGTGCCGGGCATGCGCTGCGATGGCATGGACATCCTCGACACCCACGCTGTCGTCTCCGAGGCCTTGCGGCGCGTGCGCGAGGAGCGCCGGCCTCTGCTGGTGGAGGCCGTCACCTATCGCTTCCGCGGCCACTCGATGGCAGACCCCGAGGACTACCGCACCAAGGAGGAGGTGGCCGAGTGGCGCGAGCGCGACCCGATTCCCGCTTTCGGCAACCTCTTGGAGCGCGAAGGCATGCTCACCTCCGAGCAGCGCGAGCAGATCGACCACGAGGCGATGCAGCGCGTGGAGCAGGCCGTGGAGTTCGCCGAGGCTTCTCCCTTCCCCAGCGCGGACATGCTCTACGACGACGTGTACGTGCTCGACGAGCAGGCCCACGGCCAGTACCACGGTGGGACGAGGACGGCCCCGTGAATAAGCCCACCAGAGCACCGTTGACCAGCGGGGCCGGCTGAGCGGCCCGATGACCGAGATGCGCTATCGCGATGCTTTGAAACTGGCGCTGCGCGAGGAGATGCTTCGCGACGAAAGCGTGGTCCTGCTCGGCGAGGACATCGGCGTGTTCGGTGGCGCCTTCAAGGTCACCTCGGGCCTGCTCGACGAGTTCGGCGAGCGGAGGGTGCGCGACACACCGATCTCCGAGAACACGATCGTCGGCATGGGCGTGGGCGCCGCGATGGTCGGCCTGCGCCCCGTGGTGGAGCTGATGACGGTCAACTTCGCCCTACTCGCGTTCGACCAAATCGTCAACCATGCGGCCCACATTCACTACATGTTCGGCGGCCACGCACGCGTGCCACTTGTTGTGCGCATGCCCCAAGGAGCAGGGCACCAGCTCGGTCCCACCCACTCGCACAGCCTGGAGGCGATGTTCCTGCACGTCCCAGGCCTGCTTGTGGCTGTGCCCTCCACGGCCGCGGACGCGCGCGGGCTCTTGAAGGCGGCGATCCGCGATGAGAACCCGGTCATCTTTATCGAGCACGAGTCCTTGTACGGCGTACGCGGTGAGGTCGACGAGGACGACCAAGAGCCGCTCCTGTTCGGAAGTGCGCGCGTCGCACGCGCGGGAAGCGATGTGACGATCATCGGCGTCTCACGGATGGCGCTTACGGCCGAGCGTGCCGCCGATACGCTCGCCGCCGAGCATGGGATCGAGGCAGAGGTGATCGACCCGCGCACCCTTCGCCCGCTCGACCTCGACACGATCCTCGCCTCGGTCGCCAAGACCAACCGTTGTGTCGTCGTCGAGGAGGGCTGGCCTCACGGCGGTGTCGGCGCGAATCTGGCAGCGCTCGTGTCCGAACAGGCCTTCGACAACCTCGACGCGCCCGTCTTGCGCGTCAGCGGGGCCGATGTGCCGATGCCCTACTCCAAGCCCTTGGAGGAGATCGCATTCCCGCACGAGCCCCACATCGTGCAAGCCGTGCTCAGCGTGATGGGACACGAGACACCAGGCACCTTGAACGGCCTGCCCGCGGTCGAACAAGCACACACCTCCGAGGCCCAGCGATGAGCGAGATCGTAATGCCGCGCCTGTCCGACACGATGGAGGAGGGCACGATCCTGCGCTGGCTCAAGCAGAATGGGGAGCACGTCGGGCGAGGCGAGGAGCTGGTCGAAATCGAGACCGACAAGGCCGCCATGACTTATGAGTCCGACAGCGAGGGCACCTTGCAGACCGTTGCGCGCGAGGGGGACACTTTGGCGGTTGGCGAGCTGATCGCGCGGATCGGGGAGCCTGCCGCCGATGGGAAGCCGGACGCCAACGGGGCGCCTGGCGCGAAGACACCGGAGCCGGTCGCAGTCGAGGATGCCCAGACGGCGATAGCCGATGGGCAGGGCACAGATGAAGAGCGCTCCGGTGCCCAAATCGCAGCAGAGGCGCACGAGGCCTCAGAGCAACGCGTGAAGGCCTCGCCGCTCGCCCGGCGGATCGCGCGGGAGTCCGGCATCGATCTCGGGGAAGTCACCGGCAGCGGGCCAGGCGGGCGCATCGTCAAGGCCGACGTCGTGGAGGTCTCGGGTTCAACCCCAGTTGCTCCCACGACCTCCACCTCCGCCCCTCCCCCGGAACCCGGGCGCCCCTCCACCGAGGACGTCACAGGCGCCAAGGGCGAGGCCACCAGCGTCGAGCTCTCGCGCACGCAGCGCACGATCGCTAGACGGATGGCCGAGTCGAAGGCGACGATCCCCGACTTCACGCTCACGGCAAACATCGACATGGAGCGCTGTGTCGAGTTGCGGGCCGAGCTCAAGCGACTCTCACACACCGATGCGCCCACCTATAACGACATGATCGTCAAGGCCTGCGCGCTTGCCCTGCGCGAGCACCCGCGCGCGAACGGCAGCTACCGCGATGGGCGCTTCGAGTTGCACTCACGCGTGAATGTGGGCGTGGCCGTAGCGGTTGCCTCAGATGATCCGACGGCGGGAGCGCTCGTGGTCCCCACCGTGCTCGATGCCGACACCAAGGCGCTGGGAGAGATTGCCCGCGAGACGCGCGCACTGGCCGAGCGGGTGCGCGAGGGAACAGTCACGCCACCCGAGCTGAGCGGCGGGACATTCACCGTGTCCAATCTTGGGATGTACGGGATCGCAAGCTTTACCGCGATCGTCAATCCGCCGCAGGCGGCGATCCTCGCCGTGGGAGCGGTCGAGCAGCGGCCGGTGGCACGCCATGGTGAGATCGTTGCCCGTCACACGATGAGCATCACGCTCTCCTGTGACCACCGGATCCTCTACGGCGCCAACGCCGCCATGTTCCTCGCGCGTGTAAGGGAGCTGCTCGAGGAGCCGGCGGCGCTGACGCTGTAGAGCCTGCTCTATTTCTTCCGGTGTTTCCGGGCCGATTTTTTGCTCTTGTGCTTGGCCTTCACGGCCTTCGTCTTTGGGCAGCCCGTAACGCTGATCTTGGTTGTCTGGTGGATAACCGCGCCATTCTGTGCGCTGAACGCGGTCGGCATCACCAGCTTCTGCCCGCAGAGGCTTCCGTGCGCTTTCAGTGGCACGTTTGCGGCCAGGGCCGAGAACTTGCCTTGAGGAAGGTTCAGGTCGAAGCTCGTGATCGGGACGTCGGGTATTTGCTTGAAGGTCGAACTCGTGATCCCGGCTTTGCTGATGAAAGTGCTGCCGACTAGATCGACGGTGACGCCATAGCCCTGCAACACCACGATCAGGCTGGGGAACGCTTCGCCGCCATGAGAAACGAAGTAGACCGGACCATCCAAAGCGACTGGTAGCACCGGCGTCACAGCGGTCGCATGTCCCACAAGCGACGCTGCCGGGCACAGCGCAGGGTTGGATTCGAACTGTGCGGCCGTGCATGCCTTCTGCAGCGTCGTGAGCCTCGAGGGGAGCTGCTTGGGGAGATCTACCTTCACCGAGGCGATGTTCGACTGCTGGGAGGCCTGGTTATTGCCCAACGCACCGGTCGGGTAGAGGATTTTCGCGTCGAGGCTCGCGCCCATCGCTCTCGAGGTCTTCCCGGCTGTCGAGACCTTGAAGTCTGGCTTGAACTTCAAGCTCTGACACGAGCCCATCTGGAAATGACTGGCGATCGCGGCGATCGCGCCTTCAGTGCTGAACGCCGTGCCAGAGAACGTCTGGGGCTCGCAGCCGGTCGGGTTGAACATGAAGCCCGGACGGTCGATCACGGCGTTGACCGTCCGCAAATCGGTCGGCACACCATCCAAGATCGACGGCAGCGGGTCGGTCGTGACAGTCAATTGCGCCGTATGCGGGTCGACCGCGATCGACGACCTGACCACGACTGTTCCAAGGTTGAACGGTCCTGCGATCACGGGCACCGCGATCGACAGACCGTATGGCGCTCCCTTGTAGCCGCCCGTCAGATAGATCGGTGCGGGAGCCTGCCCCGGCTCGGGCACCTCAAGCGGGTAAGGACCTGGGCCGGCCTGCACGACGGTGTGGCCTATCTGCGACGCCGCGGAGCACGTGCCCTGTGAGGCCTGCGGTTCGAGACAGAGTGGGATCTTGGAGATCATCCCCAACAGGCCCTCGGGCGTCTTGAACTGAAGACTCGAGATGCGCTGCTGGCCATCGCCGCGCTGCAAGAGCAGCGAGAAGCTCGTATACCCGCCAGCCTGGTCGGTCGTGGCGCCCGCGATCATCGAAGGAGTGAACGGCAACGTCGAGGTACAAGCCGAGCCTCCGGGTCCACTCGTGACGGCGAAACTGTCCGTGGGAAACGCGTCCGAGCCCTGCGGCGAGCTCCACGGAGTGAAGTCGGACGTCGTTTCGTACACGCCACACGTCGTGGGAGTGGCGAGTGCGGCCTGCGCACCACCGCTGAAGGACAGCTTCAGATCATTGAAGGGTAGCTGCGGAGTGTTCTCGAACGTCGTCGTCAACCGACCCGTGACGGGGTCGAGATGCACATCCCCGACAAGCTTCAAGTTCGCTCCGTCAGCGGAGGCCGCGACCAGCAGCTTCAGATCGGGCGGATTGGACTGCAGCACATAGACGTTGCCCACCAGCTTGTCGTTCAACAGTGGCGTTGCGATTTCAACGGTGCCCACCTTTGACGCCGATGGACACGACGGAGGCCCTTCCGTGCCAATCCCATCTTCCCCGGATTGACAAGCGACCAATCCTGCTGCCTGCCCCGGATTGATGACAACACCCGCGGGCAATGTGACCGTCGTGTTCTTCAAATCAGGCGTAGCCCTACCCGTCGGATTCAACAAGCCTTCCTGTGGCATCTTCACCTCTACCGTGAGCCCCGCCGGGGTATCGGCCGCGGAGGTATCGGGCGCCACCTTGATCGTAGGTTCGAAGGCTAGTTTGTCGCAACCTTCGATCCCCAGGGGGTTTGCCTGCGCACTGTTGTCGTGCGAGACGAAGCTAGCGGTAGCGAAATCCCCGGGTTTCTGCCAGGTGTCCACGCTCAGCCCCGAGGTGAGCGGACCGTTGCAGGCCGTAGGATTCGTCAGGAACGCGTTCATGGGCGCATCGCTCGAACAGCCCTTCAACACGCTGTTGGTGCAGTGTCGTTCGGGGTCGTGGCTCGGGTCGGCGGGGACCCCCCAGAAGGTCGGCGTGAACACCTCCAAATCTGACTGCTCGATGTCTTGGCTGCCAACATTGACGCCGAAGTCGCTCCCGTTGCGAACCCGCGCGTGCAGGAAGACGGGCTGAAACTCGAGCAGCATGCCGAACTCCGCCGGCTGTCCCGGCGGCGGATTCATGTTGTAGATCGGCACCGTGACTTCTTCGCCGAAAAGTCCGGGGAATATCTTCAGCTTGGCGACACCTATCTGCGAGCTCGCCGGACACCCCATGGCGTCGAATGTGTCGAGAAACTGGGTGTTGCTGCACTGGGGCGTGGCGTTCGGATCGCCGACGAAGCCGGCTGGAAGGGCTACTTCGATGTCCTTGGGCGCTTCAGTTGGGGAACCGCCGTTGGGGGTGATGGTGAAGTGCATCGTGGTGGTCGCGGCATACGGATGACTACCGGCCAGCGTGTCTGGTGAGCCATCCTGATTCGTGACCGATCCGTCGAACTTGGTGATTCCGAATTCAGCCCAAGCAGGGCCGGCGGACGCCAGGGAGATCACCACGACCAGCATCGAGATGCAAGCACACAGCGCTGCGCGTATACGGACTGCAATTTGAAGGTTGCGCATCGATCTCCCCTAACGCCCGGCTCGCCGGGATTGACTCTTCTTTGCCTTCGACTTGTGCTTCCGCATGGCCCCGGCGTGCTTCTTGGCCTTCGAGTGCTTCTTGGCCTTTGTCTTGTGCTTTTGTTTGGCCTTCGAGTGCTTCTTGACCTTTGGCGTGGCTTTCGCGGCGGGCTCAAAGTTCCCCACACCGCTGAAGGTCACGCTCGGCGGTGTCGCAAAGATCGGCGGTACGGCCGGTATCCCCTGGCAGCCCGTTCCCGAGCACGCGGGCGGCGAAGGCACGCGTGGGGTGCCACCGTCGACGCGGGCGTCATAGATATCGACGAGATTGTCGGTGTCCTGTGCGACCAGTTGCTGACGCGTCTCGAAGAAGACATCATCCCCGCTGTCGCCCGCGCCCACGAAGACCGACGGGTTCGCGCTTTGTCCAGTCGAGATCAGATAAACCCGGCCGCCCTCCCACTCATACACATCCTCTTGGCCATTCGTGTCCTGCGACACGAGCGCTTCGGTCGTGTCGAAGAAGACCCGCTTTCCGTCCGCCGAGAGATTCTGCATGCGCTGGCCGGCGAGAACCGGCGGTACGTAGGGGACTGTGATGCCCTCGGCGATGTTTCCGCCGATCGTCGCATCACCCGTCGCGGGCGCTCCGCTTGGATTGCACGAGACGCACGTCAACTGATTGCCATTGGAGTCATATAGGTAAATCTCGAAATGGCCTGCGTTTTCGTAGCCCGTCAGGTGCGCTCTTGACTGAAACTCCAGTTGGGCGCCATCCGAGGAAATGCTGGTCGAGTTTCCGTGTATGCCTTCGCTCCAATCACCGCCCTGGCTTTCCACATCATTGGAACTCAGCGTCGTGATGTAGCGCAGTTGGCCGGCGTGCCACTGATAGATATTGGGCTGACCCGCGATCGGGCTGTGCTGGGCGGCAGCTTCCACGCCCGCCAGCACGCCGTGCGCGACGAAGTACACATACGAGCCGTCGTTGCTGACCTTCATCACACCCAACAGGTCGGCCCCGTTCGGATCCGCGCGATCGACAGTCAGATCGGTCAATTCGTGCGTGTCGACGTCGAAGCGATACAGGTCACCCTGGTTCGCCGCCGAGCTGGCAGTCGAATCATTGGTCAGCTTCTCTTTGTCGAGGAAGAACACCACTGACCCATCGGCCGACGCGCCCACGAAGGCCGGTGAGCCGCTTCCCGCTGGATCGGGCACCGCGCGCTGAGATTCGGAGACCTCGACAGTCGTCGTGTCGTTCTCACGGACAAAGAGGCCCGTCGAGCCACCCACCGAGCCCACGAAGAAGGCTCGCGAGCCGTCTTCGGAGAGCGCGTGTTCAGAGTTGCCAAACGCGCCCTGATTGGCCGTGTTACCGAGGCTCGCATTGCCGATCGGCGTCCCGTCCGTGAGCTGGCCGATGAGATGCAATCGGCCGCCCGTGAAATCGTAGAGACCGCCACCGTTGGCGGCGACTTCACTGCCGAGCTGCATCGGGTAGCGGAACACGACATGGCTGCCGTCGCTCGTCAGGGCCTCGGCTGACGGTTCGTTCCCTGACGGATTTTCTGTGCTCCCTGGGCTCATCAGCAGGTTCGAGCCGCTGAGATCGTCGTGCAGGTAGACGTTCTGCGGCCCGGCGGGAGCGCCCAAGGGTGCTTCGGGGTCGCTCTCGACCTGTGCCGACTTCGTAAATTCTGGCGTAAGCACCGCCACCTGCGGCGCTAGCCCGCCGTGGATTTCGTCGTAGGCCGGCTGGAGACTCGCGGTCGACCAACCGCCAGCGCCACCTGCTGCACGCGTGGAGAGGAAAGTGTTGTTCAACCCAAGCTTCGTCGCCCCGTACGCGTTAGTCGATTCATACATAAATGCATCGCCGGAGGCCGAGCTCTGGGTGACCGCGCCAACGAGGATCGTTAGGGCGTCATAGCCACCCTTGTCGACCGGCGTGACCTGCTCGTAGCCACGGTCGTCTGGCAGTCCGAGGCCTCCGGCTTCTGGGAACGGGCCGCCGAGCACCGGTTGCGCGGCCGTGAAGACCGTGAAGGCTGCTTCCTGGCCAAAGCCGATGGTGTTCGCGTTGTTGGCCTTGAGACGGTAGTGGTAGGTCCCACCCAGAGCGAGTCCTGTGATGTCGGCCGAGACCGCAACCGGGGCGCTGCCCGCGCCAGGCAAGGAGGAGCAGGCGACGGTGCTCGGGAATACTCCTTCTTCAGTTCCGTATTCGAACTCGCATGCGCTCACCGGAACACCCCCGGGATTCACGGTGCCGTTTAGCGTGGCGCTCGTTTCGGTCATCGCGGAAGGCGCCGAAGTAATGACATCCGGCTGCACCTCAGTCGGTCCAAAGACAGCTACATGACTGGCGCCATCAGAGACGTAGAGATGTTGGCTTGCATGATTCACAGCTACTCCATAGGAGCCGCTGAGCACGCCCGCGCCAAAGCGCCCAATCAAGCTCCCCGTAGAGTCGTACTCGGCGACATCCGAGCCCTCGTCGATGTAGACGTCGTTGCTGGTGGGATCCAATGCCAAGGTGCTGCCGCCCCTGTCGATGAGCGTCCCGCTGGCGGCATTTGAGCCGAACTGTGAGGCTTCGTACTCCGTAAGCCCTCCGGAGTAGGTAGCCGCGTAGAGATCGCCCGCCCCGTCGACGGCCACGTTGCAAATGCTGTTGAGCCCTTCCATCGAGGCGACCTGATCGGCGGCTTTCACCGGGTTGGCTGCCGGTGTGTACTTGTTGACTGTTCCGGGGTAAATACCGACGTAGACGTTGCCCGTGGGATCGACAGCGACACCGCACGCGCTTCCGCTACTGCTGCTGAGTTCGCCTAGCTTTGTCCCATCGGTGCCGTAGATCGACACGCTCCCTGCGCTGTAGCTGGCGACATAGATGTCACCTTTGGCTGGACCCGCAGACCGATCGACGGCGATCTCGTTTTCACCACCTCCAGAGCCAGTGATGCCTGTGATCGTGTTGCTCGCGAGACTCGAGAAATCGACCGGATTACCGCTGGCGTCGAACTTCGAGAGGGTGCCATCGCCGGCATCGAGGACGTAGACGTCTCCTGTGGCTTGGTCGACAGTGACACTTTGAACGCTCGAGAACGACCCGAACGAGCTCAGCAGTGGACGAATGAGCGTGGCTTGCGCGGAAGCACCAAACAGCAATGCTCCACTCAAAGCGCACAGGACCGTCATGACGAGCCTACGAGCGTTCATTGAGATATTCCCTCCCAGTAGTTGTGGCAATGACCTCACGCTGCCTGCGTGTGATCGTCGGTGTGCAAGTGAATGCTCTGCACGAATCTCTGACCTGTTGTCGTGAGCTTCCACGCGTTGGCCTCGCCCTTGGCGTGCCCCTCACCCACGTTGACGATCAGCTTCAGGCGCTCCAAGCGCGCTAGCAGCTTTGAGATCTGTCCTTGGTCGGCAACCCCGGCGTTGTCGCCAACCGACCTGTTTGAGATCCCAGGGGTCTCAGCAATCGCCTGCAATACACGGGCAGTGCGGTAGGTCAGGCGGATCGGAATGTCCTGCAGGCGATCCCGGTCATCCGTGGTGAGCGTCTGAGGAGCATCGCCGCTAAGACGAGCGGCTGGTGATGGTGTCGCGCGTGAGCGCTCACGGCGCGCGGCGGCAGGACCGAGATACGGAAGGACGATCATTCCCATCAATGCCGTGAACAGTTGGGTGAGCGGCTCTGGACTGCGCTTTAGAACCCGCTCGTACACGATCGCGTGCGCGGCGCCAACCAGGCCCTCGGCGACGAGTCGGGAAGTGTCCTGACTCCCTGAACCTTCGTCACTACCTTCGTCGACAAAGCGGGCAAGTTGCGCGAATACCTCCGCTCTACGCTCCAGCATTCGCTTGTTGCCGCGAGACATCTGGACCACGCACACGCGCGCAAGCGCCGGCTCCCGGTCGAAGAAGGAGAGAATCGCCCACAGGCCACCTCTGACGCGCTCCCGCCAAGGGAGTCCGTCGACGCCGGCCTCGACCATCTCGCGACGTACCCTCTCCAGCGTGTCCTCTGACACGGCGGCCAGACACTCCTCGCGGTTTGCGAAAAGTTCATAGAAAGTGCGACGCGAAACTCGCGCACGCTCGGTGATGTGAGCCACAGTCACATCCGCATATCCGAGCTCGTCAACCGCGCTTACGGTCGCGGTCAACAGGCGCGTACGCTGGATCTCCGCCACCTGCAACCGCGGTGGAAATCCATCACCCCCAGAATCCCACTCGATGACCGGGCGCTCTCCGCGCCGGACAACAGGAACGGTCGCATGCACACTCGGTGCACGGCGTACAGCGCTCATCAGGCCACCACCAACCCAGCGAGACCCTTCGCTCCCCTGTGGGAGCGCAAACGGCGCGGCGGCGCCGTGCAGCTTCGGCTAGCGCTTAGGCGCCAGCTCGACCAGAGAGAGAGAGAGAGAGAGAGACGCGTCAGCGACGCTGACGCGTCCTATTACGGACACGCCGTTGGCACACGGACTCTCAAGCACGTTATTCCCCAAAGAAAACACGCGAACAACAACTCCCTCTCAAAAATGACCCGGTCCCTCTCCCAAGGTCCCGCAAAGCGCTTGCAATCGACCAGAGGCCAATCCCAAACTAGATCCTATGTTTGTACCTGTCGCGCCCTATGAAAGGACAAGACATAGAGATTTATAACGGACCACGATCTAGATGTCAAGGTCTGTCTCCAAAGAACCATACCTCTGGTACTTAGGTAGTCAGGCTATAGCGCCCTACTATCCTGAAGCCAAGGATGAGTGCCACCTATCGACCGCCAGCGGAGCTGTGGACATGCCACCTGGGCACGGTCCCTTACAGCGAGGCGCTCCCCCTCCAAGCCGATGTCCAAGCACGTCGTCAGGCAGACGAGCTGCCTGACAGCTTGCTCATGCTCGAGCACCCGCCCGTGTACACACGTGGGCGGCGCTCTCTCGAGGGCGAGTTGACCCTCGGCGAAGACTTCTACCGGGCACAAGGCATCGAAATCTTGGCAACCGACCGCGGCGGCAAGGTCACCTACCACGGCCCCGGCCAACTAGTCGGCTATCCGATCATGCGCGTGACCGACATTGGCTTTCACCTGCGCATGATGGAAGCCGCAATCGTCGCCGCGCTCGCGCAACTAGGTATCGAGGCGCGCTCGCGCTGTGCGGAGGGCATCGATTACACGGGCGTGTGGGTGGAGGACCGCAAGATCGCCTCGATTGGCGTGCACGTCTCGAAGGGAGTCTCGACGCACGGGTTCGCCGTCAACGTGACCAACGACCTCGAGCCGTTCTCATGGATCGTGCCGTGCGGCCTGCCAGACGTGACGATGACCTCGGTCGAAGAGGAGCTCGGACATGCACCCGACGGCGGGCTCGATGCTTTTGCGGAGCGCGTCGCACAGTGTTTCTCCGAGGCTCACGGCCGTCGCCTGGTCGTCGCTTCGCCGGAGAGCATCGGCCGCGCGCGGGCAGCAGGTCATACGCTGATGAGGGCATGAGCACTCAACCAAGCATCACCGAGGACCGCGAGCACGTGACCCGCTCCCGCGCCAACCCAGGCGGCATGGATGTCCTAAAGGTGCTCGGCTCCGATGTGCGCCCATTGCGCGAGCGCAAGCCGCCTTGGTTCAAAGTGCCGGCCGCGGGCGGTCAGCGCTACCGCGAGCTGTCGGCGCTGATCAAAGAGGAGAACCTGCACACCGTCTGCCAAGAGGCGGCCTGCCCAAACGTTGGCGAGTGTTGGGAGCGGGGCACCGCCACCTTCATGATCCTCGGCGACACGTGCACACGGCGCTGTGGCTTCTGCAATGTGAAGACGGGCAAGCCGACCTGGAACGATCCCCTAGAGCCGGCGCGTGTGGCACGCTCGATCGCACGCATGGGCTTGCGCCACGCGGTCGTCACCTCGGTCGACCGCGACGACCTGCCCGACAAGGGCGCATCGGCCTTCGTGGGCGTGATCAGGCAGGTGCGCAAGCAGGCGCCGGACTGCCAGATCGAGGTGCTCACGCCCGACTTCCAAGGCCAGGAGATGCCTTTGGCGAAGGTGATCGCGGAGCGCCCGGACGTGTTCAACCACAATGTGGAGGTCGTGCCACGCCTCTACCCGATCGCGCGCAGGGGCTCGGAATTCCTGCGCTCCTGCCGTGTATTGCGCAGCGCCGCCGAGATGGGCGAAGGCGAGGTCGTCACCAAGTCCGGCTTGATGGTAGGCCTCGGCGAGACCCACGAGGAGATGGTGGCCACGTTTGAAGTCCTGCGCGAGCACGACGTGCGAGTGCTGACGGTCGGCCAGTACCTGCGCCCCTCCGAGCGTCACCTGCCGATCGTGCGCTACTGGCACCCGGACGAGTTCACCGCACTCGAAGAGGCCGCCTACGCACTAGGCTTCGATCACGTGGCGGCCGGCCCACTCGTGCGCTCCTCCTACCACGCCGACCAGCACGTACCCCAGCCACGACCAGGCGTGGGGCCGCTCGCCGCCCACGGATAGGTCTATCGGCGAGCGCCGCCGGGGTGGGCGGATAGTCTGCGCAAATGCACGCCCCATGCGCGCGCGTGGGGCATCCTCTCGCGCATGATCCCCGTCAAGGACAACATCCCACGCGAGCGCTTCCCGCTCGTGACGGCGATCCTGATCGCGATCGAGCTGCTTGCCTACCTGCTGTCGGACCACGACGGGCTGCTGCCATTCCTGCTCGATGTGATCTTTCTCGGGTTGCTCGGACCAAGTGTGGAAGGCGCCCTCGGACGCACAGGCTTCTCCGTGCTGTGCCCACTCACCGGCTTGCTCGCGGGAGCGGCGTGGACTCTGCTCGGTGGCGACGGAGCAACGCCGGCGCTGGTCGGCAGCACTGGGGCGACTGTGGCCGTACTGGGCGGCTACTTGCTGCTGTATCCCCGTGCCCGCATACTGACCTTGGTCCCGATTCCGTTCTACACGACGCTCGTCGAAGTCCCCGCAACGATCATGGTTGGCGTATGGCTCGCACTGCAGGTCGGCTTCGGCGCGGCCGGCCTCGGATGAGGGATTCGACGAGGCCCTGCGGGGATTCGACGAGGCTCGTGGGAGCTCTATGGGGCTCATGGGAGCTCGATGGGGCTCATGAGAGCTCAACGAAGCACTTGGGACTCCGATGACGCGCGTCGCCGTACTGACCGTCGCGCTGGCGTTCATCCTGGGCTTTGCCTTCCTGACGATCGGCGGGATCGAGCAGTTCGGCTTCAGCGTGCAGGCCGTGCTGTCGGTGATCGTGCTCGTGATCCTGACGGTTGGCATCGTCGGGGCATTGCGCAATCCTCCTAGGCGATGAGAGGGCTCTCATGAGCAACTCCCCCTTCCTCCCCCAAGGGGGCAGTTCGCGACGTAGCCGCGCAAGGGCCAGGCGCCGGCGGCGGCGCAGGCGCGCGCTGGCGATCGGGGTCATGGCGATCGTGGTCGTGTCAGCCATCGCGGCGATCGCCATGTCGCGCTCGGGCGTCTCCCACGGCTCGGCGTCGGCTTCGACCAAGAGAGGCGGGCATACCGGCCGGCGTAGCGTCCAGCCCGCCACTCCCACCCTCTCCCCAGCCGGCTTGAAGCTCGGGCACCCGCCGCTCTCGCTCGACCTGAGCGGAGAAGGCGACCCGGTGAAGGTGTCCTTCCGCCACCAGCCGAAGGCGGGCTTGCTGTTCGACCTGAAAAGCGGGCGCGTGTTGTGGCAACTGAACCCGCTCGAGCACCTGCACATCGCGAGCCTCACGAAGATGATGACCGCGCTGCGCGTGGCGCGCTCCTCCTCGCCGGATGCGCAGGTGCTCGTCACCAAGCAGGCGGTGGAGTCGGCCGGCTCGAAGGTTGGGGTGCTGCCGCTGGGCAAGGACGTGCGCTTGAAGACGATGCTCTACGGCCTGCTGCTCCCCTCGGGCAACGACGCCGCCGTGGCGCTCGCCCAGCACGTATCTGGCGGGGTGGACACGTTCGTCGACGGGATGAACGAGGAAGCGGCGCGGCTGGGGATGGGGTGCACGCACTACACCTCCCCCTCGGGCTACTTCAACGCGCGCAACTACTCGTGCGCAGCCGACCTCGCCGAGCTGGCGCACGTCGACTTGGAGCAACCGCTACTCGCCAAGATCGTGCGCACCGAGAAGGCCGTCGTGCCGTTGCCGATCAAGGGCGGCAAGGTCTATCTGTACAACAACAATCCGTTGCTCGTGTACGGTTATCCGGGCGCCACGGGCCTAAAGACCGGCTACACCGAACTAGCCGGCGACTGCCTGGTGGGGACCGCCGAGCGCCACGGGGTAGAGCTCGGCGTAGTGCTGCTGCACTCCCCCGAACTGGGACGCCAGGCCGAGTACCTGCTGGACCGCGGCTTCGAGGACGTATACGGCCAGGCGCCTATTGCCGGGCCGCCCATACCGGCTGGACGCTGAGCGCGCAGTCCCGCTTGGCCGACATCGCGCACCTCGCGCTGGCGGCGTGGGCACCGGGGATGAGGATGGGCCGCTGGCCCCATCTAAGCGACACAGGGAGTAGCCTTAGTTCCCAGATATTGACTGGCCAGTCAGCCAAAGGGAGAGCACAGTGGATCTTGACGATACGCCCGAGCAGGCAGAGCATCGCGCCAAGGTGCGCACCTGGCTCGAGCAGCACAAGGCAGAGGCGCCCGTCCTGAGTGGACCCGGCGCGATCACAGACGAGGCGGAGATCATTGCCGCGCGGCGCGCATGGCAAGGCAAGCTCGCCGAGGCGGGGCTCGCCGGCGTGACTTGGCCGAAGGAGTACGGCGGCCAAGGCATGGGCCCAATCGAGCAGGTTGTGTGCAACCAGGAGATAGCCAAGGCAGGCGTGCCTGGGATCCTCGACGCGATCGGCATAGGGATGCTCGGTCCGACGATCATCGCCCACGGCGCCGAGGAGCAGAAGGCCCGCTATCTCGGCCCGATGTTGCACGGCGATGAGGTGTGGTGCCAGCTCTTCTCAGAGCCTGCCGCCGGCTCGGACCTGGCGGCCGTCCAGACGAGGGCGCGCCAGGAGGACGACGGCAGCTGGCGATTGAGCGGCCAGAAGGTGTGGACGACGAACGCCCAGTTCTCCTCCTATGGGCTGTTGCTCGCAAGGACCGACCCCGAGCAGCACAAGCACAAGGGCCTGACGATGTTCATCATCCCGATGGACGCCCCCGGCGTGACGGTCAGAGGCTTGCGCCAGATTTCCGGCGAGGCCGAGTTCAACGAGGTGTTCCTCGACGATGTAAAGCTCGATGAGGACGCGGTCGTGGGCGGCATCGGCAACGGTTGGGGCACAGCCCTGACGACGCTCATGTTCGAGCGTGTGACGATCGGGCTCGGCGGCGAGGGCCTTGGCTACAACTCGGTGCGCTTTGCCAAGGGCATCGCCTCGGACGAGCACGGTAGGCGCGACTCGCAGGTCCGCAAGCAGTTGGGCGAGATCGCGAGCGAGCTGCTGGCGGTGCGCTTCACTGGCTATCGCACGCTGACGATGCTGCAAAAAGGCCAGATCCCTGGCCCGGAGGCGGGCCTGGCGAAGGTGACGATCGTGAATGGAGCAATCAAAGCCGGTGACCTGATCACCGATGTGCTCGGCCCGGACGCCCTGGACGAGGACAGCGATTGGGCCTACATGATCTCCTTCCTGCCCGGCCTGAAGTCGGCGGGCGGGACCGAAGAGATCCTGCGCAACACGATTGGCGAGCGCGTGCTGGGGCTGCCCCCGGAGCCGCGCCTGGACAAGGGAATCCCATTCTCGGAGCTGCGCTCCAAGGAAGGAGCAGCGGCATGAACCTGGCACTTTCAGACGAGCAGGAGTTCCTGCGCGAGGCTGCCAGGGGCACGCTCTCGCGCACGAAGACGCTGGAGGCTGCCAGAGAGGCGCTTGACGGCGACGAGAATGCGTTGCCAGACCTGTGGCCGACTGCCTGTGAGGCCGGCTGGCCGGGGCTGTTGATCGACGACGCTCACGGCGGCGCCGGGCTTGATGCGTTCGACGCGATGCTTGTGCTGAGCGAGTGTGGTCGTGTGCTTGCACCGGTCGCTTTGCTCGGACATCTCCCGGCAACCGCCATCCTGAGCGCCGCGCCCGCCGGAAGCACGTTGCTCGCGCCGCTTGCAAGTGGAGAGCGCAGGGCGGCCTACCTGCCGGCGATGCCTCCGAACGACCTCGTGGACGGCTGGTGCGTAGATCCGAAGCACGGCAGCACGCGTCCCTCAGCTCCCGAGGCCAAGGACGATGGCAAAGGCGGAGCGCTCGTGAGCGGGACGCTTGCGTTCGTGCCCGATGCGCCGGGCGCGGACCTGTTCGTAGGCGTGGCCCTGCTTCATGGGAAGCCCGTGGGCGTGGCGATCGAGGCATCCGGCGAGGGTGTGTCGGTCGAGGCGGTGCACCGCTATGACGCGACACGCTCGCTTGGGCATGTGACGCTGAAGGACGCCCAGGCCACGGTGCTCGACGCGCCGGAGGAGGCGCTCGCGGGTGCCTGGCATCTGGCGCAGTCGCTGATCGCCGCAGAGTCGCTGGGCAGCGTGGAGACGGCGCTCGAGATGTCTGTGGCGTACGCCAAGGAGCGCTTTACCTTTGGTCGCGCGATCGGCTCCTATCAAGCGGTGAAGCACTCGCTGACCGAGGTCTTGCGCCAGCTCGAGAACGGGCGCTCGCTGCTCTACTACGCCGGCTGGTCGCGCAATGGCGCGCCGGGTGAGTTTCCGCTCGCGGCAAGCGCGGCACGCTCGGTCGCGGGCCGGGCGCTCGACCATGGGGCGCGCACGATGATCTCGGTGCACGGCGGCATCGGCGCAACATGGGAGCACGACGCCCCGTTGTACTTCCGTCGTGCCCAGCTCTCGCGACGCTTGCTTGGCGGGACCGGGGCAGCAAGCGACAGGGTCGCAGGCGAGCTGATCGCCCAGGCGGACGCCGCCTGAGGCGTGAAGGAATCCCCGTCCGGGATATCCGGACGGGGCCCTTTCAGTGCTTGCGGTGCTTGGTTGGCTTGGCGCGCGCGAGAGTCGCCGTTTCCAAGGCAGCGGCCACCGGCGCCCCATAAGCAGCATGGACCGCTTCGACAAGCGAGGTTTCGACGCCGCAGTTGATGCAGAAGCCGTGCTGGGACCAGCCGATTGCCCGCGCGAGGACCTGGTCGGCATAGGTGATGCCAGTGGCGTCGTGACCGTAGTAGCCGTAGGCGGCGTTCCAGGCGGTGCCGTCCAAAGCGGGACCGGCGCCATCGGATGAGAGCAGGTGGGCCGCGGCCATGATCGCGTCGAAGTCGTCATAGATCGACGGGTGACGGGCGGTCATGTGGTCATAGGAGGCAGGGCGCGAGCCATAGCGGTAGGAGTCGCTCACGAGCGCCCATGTCGTGACCGGACCGTTGGTGACGTTGAACTGCATCGGGCCACCGCAGCAATTGGCGAAGTTGAGCCCCTTGTAGATGCCGGGGGCGGTCGAGAAAGCCGACTCCTGCCGGTGGATCGAGGCAAGCAGGAGCCAGTTGACCCCGAAGGTGCGCTGGGCGACCGCGTAGATCGGATAGAAGCCCTGCATCCAACGCTCGGCGATATGGGTGGAAGTTTGGGCTTGGTAGAGCGCGAGATCGCGATGGGCCTCGGACGGCGAGGGATCGCCGACGATCGTACGGACACCTCCCTGGGCGGGAACGCCTGCGCGCGCGCGTGGGGCAGCCGTTTCAGGAGATGTACCAACCCCTCCGGAGCCACCCCCGGCCGGAGTGACAGAGCCGGCCTGGGTGGCGGTGGCGGGCGTAGGCGTGGGGGTGACAGCGATCACCGGCGGCGGCGCGGCGCCTGTGCGCGAAGGGGCGCCCCCAACGACGCCAGTCAGAACAAGTGCGAGTACAGCGATGCCGAGGACCCCCAATGCACCTGCGAGGACCCACGCACCTCGTTCGGACCCCGGTTTGGGGACGTTTGCCTCAAGCTCCTCCACTGACCTCAGGCTAGCGTTAGGGAGCCCAGCTTTGCGCCGAGTGAATCGAGCAGGTCACGGAATGAAGCTTCGAACTTCTCCACGCCCTCGCGCTCCAAGGTATCGGTGACGTCGTCGTAGTCGACGCCGGCCGCGGCCAGCTCGTCGAAGACCGACTGCGCATCGGAGAGCCCCTCAGTCAAAGAAGGCCGCGGCGAGCCATGATCCTGGAAGGCGAGGATGGTCTCCTCGGGCATCGTGTTGATCGTGTCGGGACCGATCAGTTCATCCACGTACAAGGTGTCCAAGTAAGCGGGGTTCTTCGTGGAAGTCGAGGCCCAGAGGACGCGCTGGGGTGTGGCGCCCTTGGAGGCCAAGTACTCCCAGCGGGGGCCTTGAAAAGTGTGCTGGTAGTGGCGATAGGCGAGCTTGGCGTTGGCGACGGCAAGACGCCCTTTGAGACCATCGACTGAGATCCCACCCGCCCGGGTGGGATCCAATTGATCCAGGCGCCGGTCGGCCTCAGTGTCGATGCGCGACACGAAGAAGCTCGCGACGGAGGCGACCTTAGAAGGATCGCCACCCTCCGCTACGAGGCGCTCGAGACCGCGGATGTAGGACTCAGCCACCTCGGCGTAGCGCTTCAGCGAGAAGATCAAGGTGATGTTGATCGAGCGTCCCTTGGAGATGACGTCCTCGATCGCGGCGAGACCAGGCTTGGTGGCGGGGATCTTGACGAGCAGGTTCGGACGATCGATGGCCTCGTGTAGGCGGATCGCCTCACGGAAGGTCTGCAAGGAGTCGTAGGCCAGGCGCGGGTCGACCTCAATCGAGACGTATCCATCACGCCCGAGGCCCCCGTCCCACGTAGGACGGAACACGTCGCATGCCTCGCCGATGTCCTGCTCGGCGAGCGTCCAGAATGCCTGCTCGGCGTCACTGGTGCCGAGCTCGCGCAACTGCTCGTCATAGGCATCGCCGGCGCTCATAGCCTTTTGGAAAATGGTGGGGTTCGACGTGGCGCCAACGACCGCATCGTCGTCGATCAACTTTTGCAGGTGCCCACCCCTGATCGCCTCACGCGAGAGGGAGTCGATCCACACGCTCTGGCCTAGGGCGGAGAGCCGGTGCAAAGGTGAGAGGGTGGGGGAAGACATTTGGGCTCCTGACGAGCGCGGGGCGCTCGGTTTTATTTTTTTGGATAGCTGTTCGTTCCGAGGGTCAGAGGAACGCTTCCCAGAATCAGTTTGCACGATGAGCGAGGCAAAAGAAGACGGCTTCCTAAAAATCAGTCTTCTTTGCCACCGAGCAGTGAACGCGCTCGCGCGGCGATCGAATCTGACGTGAGGCCGAACTTCTCCAACACTGTCGTACCCGGAGCGGAGGCTCCGAAACGGTCGACCCCGATGACGTCGCCGCGGTCGCCCACCCACTTCCACCAGCTCAGGCTGACTCCGGCCTCGACGGCGAGCCGGGCAGGGACATTGCGCGGGATGACACTGTCGCGGTAGTCAAGAGACTGAGCTTCGAAAAGTTCGATGCAAGGCATCGAGACAACCCGCACGCGGGTTCCCTCGGATGCGATCTCACGCGCGGCCTGCAGCGTGGGCGCGACCTCCGAGCCAGTGGCGATCAGGACCAGCTCAGGCGCAGCCGAAGCTTGACCCTGATCCGTCCCGGCGCGCGCACCAGCACCAGCACCAGCACCAGCACCAGCACCAGCACCAGCACCAGCACCAGCACCAGCACCAGCACCAGCACCAGCACCAGCAGACTCCCACAAGACATACCCGCCGCGCTCCAAGCCGTCGGCGGCGCCCATCTCCGTACGGTCGAACACGGGCAGGTTCTGGCGTGAGAGCAACAAGGCGACCGGGCCGTCCTCGCGTTCCAAGCCCACCCGCCATGCGTGGGCGGTCTCATTCGCGTCGGCCGGACGAATCACCCAAAGGTGTGGGATGGCGCGCAAGGCCGCGTAGTGCTCGACCGGCTGGTGGGTGGGACCGTCCTCGCCGAGACCCACCGAGTCGTGTGTCCAGACCCACATGACAGGCAGCTCCATCAAGGCCGAGAGACGCACGGACGGGCGCATGTAGTCGGAGAAGATCAGGAACGTGGAGCCGTAGGGCTTGACCATGGCGCCGTGGGCAGCCAGTCCGTTGACGATCGCCCCCATGGCGTGCTCGCGGATGCCGAAGGGGATGTTGCGGCCGGCATGAACGCGCGAGTACTCGCCGGCGCCATCGAAGACGGTCTTGGTGGACTCAACCAGATCGGCGGCGCCACCGGCCATCGTGGGACCAAACGGGCTCAAGGCCGCCATCGCCTTCTGACCGGCCGAGCGCGTGGCAATCTCCTTGCCCGCCTCGAAGCTCGGAAGGGCGGCCTGCCAGCCATCGCGCAGGCGCCCGGACCAAGCGCGGTCCCAGTCCTCGGCAAGCTCGGGGTAGCGCTCGCGCCAACTCGCCTCACGCTGCTCCCAAGCGTGCTGGAGCGCCGCGCCGGACTCGCCCAAGCTCATATGCGCGTAGACGCGCTCGTCCACGTGAAATGTGAGATCAGGATCGAAGCCCATCACTTGCTTGGTAGCGCGCACCTCCGCTTCGCCCAAAGGCGCACCGTGGGCTTTGGCGGTGTCGACGGCATTGGGCGCGGGATAGGCGATGTGCGAGCGCACCGAGATGAACGAGGGTCGCTCCGTTTCCGCACGGGCGGCAAGCAGCGCCCGGTGCAAAGCATGGACGTCCTCGGAGTCCTCGACGCGCTGGACATGCCAGCCGTCGGCGTGCATGCGCGCGATGTGGTTCTCGGTGTCGAAGGAGATCGAAGTGGTGCCGTCGATCGTAATGCGATTGTCGTCGTAGCAGACGATCAGCTTGCCGAGACCGAAGTGGCCGGCGATCGAGGCGGCTTCTTGGGAGACGCCCTCCATCATGTCCCCGTCTGAGCAGATGGCGTAGGTGTGGTGGTCCACGACCTCATAGCCAGGCCGGTTGAAGCGCTCGGAGAGGAAGCGCTCAGCCATCGCCATACCGACAACGTTTGCCACCCCCTGGCCGAGCGGGCCGGTGGTCACCTCCACGCCGGGCACATGCCCAAGCTCGGGATGACCGGGTGTGCGCGAGCCCCACTGGCGAAAGCTTTGGAGATCCTCGAGCGACAGGTCGAACCCGCACAGATGGGTGAGCGCATACTGGAGCACGCAAGCATGGCCGGCGGAGAGCACGAAACGATCGCGGTCGCGCCAAGCCGTATCGGCCAGATTGAGGCGCAGGACGTGCCTATAGAGCGTGTAGGCAAGCGGCGCCAAGGCCATCGCCGTGCCGGGATGACCAGCGTTTGCCTTCTGGACGGAGTCCATGGCGAGGCCCCTGATCGTGTCGATCGAGAGCTTGCGGATCTCGCGCTCACTGTCGGGGAGCGTGGGTGTTCGCAGACTGCTCGACTCAGAGACCGCCGCCATAGATTGCGATCCTAGCGACGTGAGGAAGTGATGGCTCAGCCGACGTAGGGCCGCCGTCGCCGCGGAGGAAATCCGGCGACAGAGTGGCGGCGCCCGTGCGAGCACCAGAGCCGTCTGGGGCGTACGCGCACGAGCCAGTGCAGGTCGTGGCGACAGTGTGAGCGTCGATAGGGCCAGCGGGGATGAAGCGCGCGCACCAGCAACTTGCGCTCGCAAGCGAGTCCTTTCATGTCAATCCAACCTCCCAGTCGGCTGTCGAGAGCGTCTGGCGATGCGCCAAGTCGTCCAACTCACGCGAGCCGCGTTTGCCGTTACGCACAGCTAATAGTACAGCGCCTACAGAAGTGGATCCGTATTGGCCACCGGTGAGACATACTCCGCCACCATCTCCCCCGTCGTACAATCGGACTTGCCCACATGCTGGAACTAATGTTTGCGGGGCATTCAAGACCTTGATGTCGCCCACGTCAGTGACCTCCCAGTGAGTTGGAGACATCGATTGAGAAAGACAAATAAATCATCCTTTACGCAGCTTGTCAAGAGCTATGGTATAGGGATGGCTCAGAGGACCCGCTCAACCAAAGCCCGGGAGCGAGCGCTGCCGCGCGGACCGCAGGCATTGCCACCGGAGGAGGTTGCGGCCGATCAGCGCGAGCGCCTGTACGAGGCGATGATCAAAGCCGTCAACGAGCGCGGCTTCGTGGCCACCACGATCTCCGATCTGGTCTCCGGCGCGGGGGTGTCGCGGCGCAGCTTCTACGAGCACTTCGATAACAAGGAGGAGTGCCTACTCGCCACATATGACGCTCTGGTCGGACGATTGACCGCACGGATCGTCGAGACATACGAGCCGGAGGACGAGTGGACCAACCAGATCGAGGCGTTCGTGAGGGCCCTGTTCGACGCTTCCAGCGACCGGCCGGACGCTGCTCGCCTGGTGTCTGTGGAGATGGGAGCTGCGGGTCCGGTGGGGATCGAACGGTGGGCCCGCGATGCGGAGCTTCTGAGTACGTTCGTGACAAGCATCTTCGAGCGGGCCCCCGGCGAGGGCTCGGTGCCGGCCCCGGTGGCGCGAGCGATCGTGGGCGCACTGAGGACGATCCTGTATTCGCGTGTGCGACGCGAACGCTCGAGCCGCTCACTGAAAGCCGAACTGCAGAAGCTGACGCCCGACGTGGTGACGTGGATCGTGGGTTTCTACCCCACGCCGCCACAGATCCCGACTCGGCCGAAGGCGCGGCGCCACGGACACCTGCAGGGGGGCAGAGCCCCGGGCACGCTGTCGCCCTCGCCGCGCTGGGCACCGAGGGGCTTGCCGCGCGGAGAGCACAGCCTGCCGAAGGGGTTCGTAGCCCACAACCAGCGCGAACGGATCTTCGACGCAGTCGCGAACCTGACCGCTGCGAAGGGGTATGCGGCCCTCAGCCTGGAGGAGATCGTGGCGGAGGCGGCGATCTCGCTACAGACCTTCTATGAGCACTTCGAGAACAAGGAGGAGGCGTTCCTCGCCACTTTCGAGATGGGTCATGCCAAGGCGACGGCCGCCATCAACCGCTCGCTCGACCTGAAGTTGAGCTGGGCGCAGAACATAAGGATGGGGTTGACCGCCTTGCTCGAGTTCCTGGCCTCAGAGCCCTCGATCGCGAGGTTGGCGTGCGTGGACATCCTGATCGCATACCCCCACGTGAGCGGGCGCGTAAACGAGGCCAACTTCTCCTATATAGGGCTGCTCGACATTGGCCCAGACGACAGCTACCCGAACATGCCGCCACCAGTGATGCGCGAAGCCTCAGTGGGCGGCATATTCGAGCTCTTGCACGACTACATCCTGCACGGGCGCACACAGCGCGTGCCCGAGCTCATCGATTACGTGATGTACATCGTGATCGCGCCGTTTGCTGGCCGGGAGATCGCGGGTCAAGCAGTGGCGGAGACGTAGACAGACAGGACGCGGCTCCAGCTCCAGCTCCAGCTCCGGCTCCGGCTCCGGCTCCGGCTCCGGCTCCGGCTCCGGCTCCGGCTCCGGCTCCGGCTCCGGCTCCGGCTCCGGCTCCGGCTCCGGCTCCGGCTCCGGCTCCGGCTCCGGCTCCGGCTCCGGCTCCGGCTCCGGCTGGGATCTAACGCATTGCCCGCCAAATGGAGAAAGCCAGCAGAAACAGCACAGCGACCGGCATTACCAGCCAGGCCGCGGAGGTCACCTGAGCCAGGAGAGCGGTAAGCGCGATCGCAACGACCACACCGAGCGCCGTGAGCCAGTCATCCCCCACGACAAACTCCAAAGCACCCAGCCCCAGCCCTCTCAATCTGCTCACGCTCCGGCCTCCTGCCGCGGCCCTACGCCGGCGGATGGGCGCCGCCCAAGCTCCGCTTGGACAATCAGCACGATCGCGACACCGACGGCCAGGACGCCGGGCACGATCGCAAGCAGCGCCGCATCTCCACCGGGCCAGCGAGCCCCAGCACCCTCGGCCGCCCAGAACATTCCAAACGAGCTGAGCATCACCCCGACCGCGAACTTCATAGTGTTCTCAGGAACCCGGGAAAGCGGGGCGCGCAATGCGAGCCCGGCGAGTGCCACGCCCACGATCGCGGCTGCGGCGGCAAAAGCGGCGAGGCCGACACGGTGCTGGTTGGCGCCGAAGGTAAGAACGATGAAAGCGACCTCCAAGCCCTCCAGCAATACACCCTTGAACGCGATCGTGAAGCTGTATGCGTCGAGGCCTGCCCGAGCTGCGCCTGCGCCCTCGGCCGCATTCGCCTGTTCGTTATAGATCCTCAGCTCGTCGTGCTTGGCCTTGACTCCCGCCGCCCGGAGGATCGCCTTGCGAAGCCACTGCAGGCCGAAGACCAGGAGCAGGCCGCCGACCAGCACCCGCAGAGCTCCAATCGGAAGCGTGACGAGAGCAGGGCCGAGCGCGCCAACGATGACAGCAAGAACGAGCACCGCCGCTCCCACTCCAGCCAGCGCCGAGGACCAGCTACGCGTGGTGCCGACCGCTAGGACGATCGTGAGAGCCTCGACCGCCTCCACAGCGCAGGCCAGGAAAACCGAGATGACCAGACCAAGCTCAGCTCCGCTCACGCCCGTTCTCCCGAGCCCTTCCGAGACAATCCCAGGGGATCACTAAGCATCACAAAAGTGCGCCCGGCGGGAATCGAACCCGCGGCCTGCGGTTTGAAAGACCGCTGCTCTTTGGCTCCCCGAAGAGAACCGTTGACCACTGAGCTACGGGCGCGCGCGGCCCACGATGCTACTAGGTCGCCCGCTATACGGAGGGCTCGGATAGCGCCGGCGCCGGGCCCGGCGGGGGAGGCGCCAAAGCGGTCAGAGCGGTGGGGCCGCTGTAGGGATAGGTGTCGGTGAGCAGGAGCAGATAACCGTGCGCCTGGGCCGCGTAGCGCAGAGCCAAGGCGCCCGCGTTACGTAGGCCCAAAGGCATGCGCCCGTTGGCCAGACAGGCAAACCAGCCGAGCAAGGCCACCACAAACAGGAGGCCGCCGTAGGCTCCGTCGAGCAGGATCGCGGGCACACCCAGGATCAGGCGGAAGGCGGACTTCCAAGGGTTCTGCGGACGGGGACCAGCGATCGACGCTTCGACCGGATAGCTGCCGGCCTGCCCGAGGAAGCCAGGGAAGGGCTCGGCGATCAGAGACAAATAGGCGTAGACGTGTGTCTGGTAGCGCACATAGGCGGCCAGGAAGCTGTGCAGCGCGTCCGGCGACTGACCGTTCACCAATGTGGCCAGCCAGTTGGCGATCGCTGCGAAGAAGACAAGGATGCTCCACAAGCCCAGCCAAATCAGGTGAGGGATCGCCAGGATCAGGCGGAAGAACACGGTCGCGCGCGAGCGCTCCAAGCCCTCGCCTAGCTCCAGCTGGATTGGGTCGGCCTCGCGTGCGGACAGGTCGGCGAGCGCCCTCTGAGGATCGCTGTCGGGGTAGCGGTCTGTGAGCAGGAACAGGTAGGCGTCGACTTGAGCCGAGTAGGAGAGCGCATAGGTGATCGCGTCGCGCAAGCCCCTCGGCATGCGCTCTTGGGCCAAGGCCGCAAACCAGGCGAGCAACGCAGCCAAGCCGGCCAAGCCGTAGCTGTAGTTGGCGCCATAGGCGCGCGCGCTGCCCGAGGTGAGCGCGCCCGCGATCAAGAGGGCGGGGATGACAAGCACAATGCGAAAGCCGACCTTCCAGCGGTTCTGGGGTCCTGGCGCGGCGATCTCGACATCCACGGGATAGCCGGGCGCGCCCGTGAATTCGGGGAAGGGCCCGGCGGCGAGAAACAGGTAGGCGCCAACATGGATCGCATAGCGCACGTAGGCGGCCAAGAAGTTGTGCAAAGCGTCGGGTGACTGGCCGGCAAAGAGCGTGGCGAACCAGTTCGCGATCACGGCGAAAGCCGCGACGATGCCCCACAGACCCAACCAAATCAGGTGGGGGATCGCAAGGATCAGGCGGAAGAACACGGAGGCGCGCGAGCGCTTCAAGTCGTCGCTGACAATCAGGTGGACGGGACGGTCATTCACGGCACACCCCTCTCGGTGACTTCAAGCGGTCGAGCGTCTGGCCCGTGCCGGTGGCCGCGGGCGAGGCTCATGCGACGAGGTATTGGTACCCCCCACGCCGGACGGCTAGCCACGAACGTCACAAGTCCTCCGCCCTGCAGAGCAATCCGGCAACAAAAGGCGGGAGTGCCTTTTGGGATGGAGGACAGAGGTTCGTACTTGCCATGATCTGATGCATGTCCAGCCCCAAGATCCGGTCGATCGAAGCGTCGGAGCTAGATCTGATCGAGCCTCTGTGGAACGCCTTGCGCGAACACCACTCGAGCGTCACGCCCACACTCGGCCAGCCGCGCCCGCGCGAGGAGTCCTGGCGGCGCAGGCGCTCGGAATACGCAGCTTGGCTAGCGAGCGAGGACGCGTTCGTGCTGCTTGCCGAGCGCGAAGGCGAGGGCGTCGGCTACGCGATGGTCCACATTCGCGGCGGCTCGCCGACGTGGCCCATGAGCGAGCGGGCGGGCGAGATCGAGACCCTGTCGGTGCTGCCGCGAGAGCGCGGCCTCGGGACGGGTAGCGCCCTGCTGAAGGCCGTACGCCAGAGGCTTGCTGCACAAGGGATCACCGAACTTTCGCTCCACGTAATCCACACCAACCTCGACGCCATGCGCTTTTACGAGCGCCACGGATTCGAGACCCTTGCCCTCTGGGTCAGAGCGCCAGGAGCGCGTGAGGAGTAGCCGGGGCCCCGCCACACTCAGCAATGAGCCAGCCAGTCGCAGCGACGGCCTTAATCGAGACCGCTTCGGTCCTTACGGCCGGCCGCACTCCTCAGCGGGCACGAGGTGGCCGTCGCGTCCGAGCGCAAAGCCCTTTAGCCCGAAGCGCGCGGCGAGCAGCTCTGGGATCTCATCGCGCGAGACCGGAGTGACGCTGCGCCCCGTCGGCGTCTCCTCGGTCAGAGCGAGCTCACTCCGGTCGCTCAACGAGGTGCGCCTACCTTCGTCGTCCTGTGTGCTCACGATCAGTCCGCCCACGAACGGCGAAGTTGGGTGCGTCGAGGTCCACCAGTTGCTCGTCTCCAGGTCCACAAAAGGAACCGGTTGAGGGTGAAATCCATAGACGTCAGTCCACCGATCGCCCGCAAACGTCTGCAGCACGAACAGGGATCCATCCCCAACGATGCGAAACCTCCAACCCGATTGCTCGTGCTCCTGCCCCGGCCCGAACGGCAGACCTTCCCGTCAAGCCGATTCGTCGCAGGTACGCGTCGAAGTTGAGCACAGTCCTGCTTTAGCTCGCAGCGACGGGTGCTTCGACCTCGCGTAGGACTCCACTCTCAGGGTCAAAGACGAAACCCTTGATCCGATCGCGCACCACGAGCTCCCGGCTGGCGCGCAGCCGCGCGAGACTGTCGCGCAGAGTCGCCTCGACATCCTCGAAAGCACCCAAGCGCCAGGTCGGCAGCACACCATCGGCTACCAACTCTTGGGCGAACTCGTCCTCGGAGGCCCCGTGCAATCCACAACCATCGTGCATCACGACCACGATCTCCTCTGTGCCCAGCTTGCGCTGGGAGATACTGAGCGAACGGATCGCGTCGTCGGTTGCGAGGCCACCGGCATTGCGGATCACGTGTGCGTCCCCCCGCTCCAAGCCAAGCATCGGGAAGAGATCGAGGCGGGTGTCCATGCAAGCGAGCACAGCCACCTTGCGGCGTGGCCGCGGGCTGAGCCCTGGCGCCGCCAGCTCCTGCTGGTGCGAGGCGGCCACGGCGAGCATGTCGTCGGCGTTGGTCATGGTGCCGGATCTTTTAGCAGGCTCCCAACACTCCCAGCAGATCGCCGGGCGCGAAAAGCGAGCTAAGTACCCGCGCGTGGCGGGTCCGCGGTCAACTTGAGGCTCATCTTGATCGCCCGCACCGCACCTGTGGCACCTGCTTGCAGGGTGAACCCAAGCGTGAGCGCCACGATCCCGGGGATAAAGAGATATTTCGAGCCGAGCATCAGTATTCCCAGACGCCCGAGCAGATACGGGGGCGTGCACACGGTGGCCCCGAGCGCCGCTCCAAGCGCACCGGCCGTCAGTTTGTCGCGTCTAGAGCGCTTCGCTTTGACCCCGATCAGACGCGAGGGCACAGCCACGTAGCAGATCATCATGATCCCAATCACGATCCCCAGACACAACACGAACCAAGGTTTGCCCCAGCGTGGAGCCACCGTTGTAGCCAGTGCAAGCAGCACACCCACCCCAGCCCCCCACAACGCGATGGTCGTCGTGTTTCGCCGTGCCGCCTCATAGGCGGGCCGGATCTTCGGCGGCCGGCCCTCGCTAATGGCGAACGCGAACACAGCATTGAGGAAGAAGCAAGCCACCGTAATAGCCACGATCGCCAGCCAGATCGGGGTGAGGACCGGCCCGCGCAGCGAAGGGAACGAACGATCGTGCAGCACACGCGCCTTCAAGTCGAACATCGCCAGCCAAATCCACATGGCCGGCAACACCTGCACGAGCATCAATCGCCAATTAGCCAACAGGAGCTTGAGACCTTCGAACAACATCACGAATGCACCCACCGTGAAGGCAAGCGGAGCAAACAGACGCCGCGACTGACTAAGACGCACGATCTGCTCAACCATCGCTTCGTCTTCCTCCTGGATCGCGCGCACGAGCCGCTTTACGCGAGCCATCAACGCAGCAAGCCTGGATTGTGGAGCGATCGTCACCGACAGCGAGGATCCCACACGGCGAGCGCCACCCGTCACACCCCGATCAGCACGATCCCAGTGAGTGCGGCGATGACTCCAACGAGCTGGGTTCGCGAGAGCTTCTCCTGCAACACCGCCACACCCAAGCCCACTGTCACGACTGGGAACAGGGAGCCGAGCACAGACACGAGCGAGAGCTCTCCGCGGGCGGTCGCTGTCGTATAGAGCAGCGTCCCAGTTATGAGCAACAGTCCCGGAATCGTGAGCAAAGCGCTTGCGTGCGAAAGCCTGATCGCCCGTAGCCTGCGGCCCGCCCACAGGCCCGTCAACAGCACAACGCACACGCGCGCGTCGAACAGAGCCCATGCCTGGCCGTGGGCCGAGGCCGCGGGCAGGGCGGTGAGGAAGACACCGAAAGCAACCGCCGATCCAGCCGCCCACAGAGCCCCCCTTCGCGGGTCGGGATATCTGCGGGCTTGGCCTTCAGTGGGCGGCGGGCGACGAGCTGCCAATACCGCTCCACCCAGTGCCAAGACAAGCCCAGCCGCCTGTGCGGGCCTGAGCGAGTCCCCGCCCCCAAGCCCCCAGATCACCGGCACGATCGCGCCCACCGCTCCGATCGGAGCCACCACCGACAGAGGCGCCAGCTCGGCGGCCACATAGAAGCCGATCAGGCCACCCGCGTTGCCAGCGCCCGCCAAGAAAGCGATCCACACGTCCGAGGAGGGCAGCGCTTGGCCACCGTTGGCCGCCAGGTAAAGCGCGCTTGCCCCGAGCGCGGCCACCTGTGAGAACACCAGCACAGCGGTGAGCGTGTGCCGTCGTGCCAGTTGGGGACCAAGGAAGTTGGATACCCCATAGCAAGCCGAGGAGCCAAGGGCGAGAGCGATCGTGAGCACGGAGGCATCTTCGCAGCGTCGCTTGCCCTGGCTGTCCCACCGAGATGGCTCGCTCTCAATCTGTGCTCGCCCTGAAGTGAAGCTCGCCAGCCGTTAGTCTTTGCCCGCCCCCGTCCGGGAGCAAGAGTGTGAGGAGAATCTCGATGCTCACCAGCTCAACCAGGGTTCGTCAAGCCGCCTTCGCGGGCGCGATCACCATCCTGGCGATCGGCTCACCAGCATTGGCGTTTCAAGCGCTGCCTTCAGGCGGAGTGGTAAACGACGATCTCGCGGCCGGCATCAATAAGACGATCAGTGTCAGCGGGGAGGAGCCAACCAACGCGGATGTCGCCGCGGGGGCGCTCACAGCTGGCCAAGCGGCAATACCGTGGGCGATCTTCCGCCAGCAAGAGGTGGGCGGAGCACACGATCAAGTGTTCTCGCGCTCGTTTGCCGGCGGCAGCTGGATCACCCAAGGCACGGGCACGGTCGGCGGCAGGTCGAGCTCAAGCCCTCTATTCAGCGGCTCGCTTAACTTCGACCAGGGCATCGACGGCGAGGCGCCATCGATCGACTTCGCGGGTAGCGGCCGAACCGTCCCTTGGGCCAGCTGGTATGAGAACACATCCGGTGCTGGCTTCTCCAACAACAACATATTCGCCAGCCACTTCGATAACACCGGCGATGCCAACCAGGGCAAGTGGATCTTCGCCGGACAGGGCCGAGGCATGGGCGGAGGCAGCGTGCCTGTTCCGTCACTGAACATCCACACAAATCAGGATGCCCAGAATCCTTCCGTGGCCGGCGGCTCAGCCGCGGACCCGAGCAAGCCCGTTCCCTGGGTCACGTGGCAGGAGACGACCACCGCGCCGGTCAACGGTGAGGATCAGATCTTCGCCGTTCGCTCGATCGGCCCTGGAGCGACAAACTGCGAAGGCGTGACACCGGCTGGCGTGGCAATCAATGGTCATGTGCCGGCCATCGGCGGCATTTGCTGGCAGCAAACCGGAATTCCGCGAGTCGGCCCGAGCACAGCGGACCCCAGCCTGAACATCGATCCGACACGTAATGGCCTCGAGCCGGACATAGCGTTTGCTGGCAGCCAAGACGAGGTCCCTTGGGTGGTCTGGTACGAGACGGGATCCTCGAACATCCCCGGACTGCACGACAACGAGATGGTTTTCGCTGCCAAGGCCGTCAGCGACGCCACAGCAGAAGGTGGCTTCCACTGGGTCGCTGTCGGTAGTCAGCTCAGCGCGACTCTCGACAAGACCGGAGCAAACGGATTTGGATCCTGCGCGGATTCCGCGACCGGTGAGGCGCAGTGCTCACTGAACGAGAATCCGAGCGCGGATGCTGAGAACCCACGGGTTGCCGCCGGGGCGATGACCGCGACAAGCCCCACCGTGCCATGGGTCGCTTGGGACGAGGATGTGGCGGGCGTAAAGCAAGTGTTCCTCTCCCGACTCGTAGGTATAGGCGCAAGCGCTCACTTCGAAGTCCTCAACGGCGGGAAGCCGATCTTGGGTGGCACCGGCGACTCCACCCGACCCGACATAACCTTCTCGGGTAACACGCCTTATGTGTCGTGGCGTGAAGATGTCGGTGGCGGCGCGGTGCGCGCCGTGTTCGGCCACATAGTCAACCCTGCCAACCCGACGTTCGTGCTTGACGAGGATGATGTCCCGCTGACGCCGACCGCCCAGACAGACGTCCGCGAGCCGATCTCCTCATCCTGCCTTGCGAACCCGTTCAACGCGGATGGCGCCTCGTGTCAGGGTGGGGCTTTGGGGACTCCTTTCTTTCTGTTCACTAACGGCACGAGCCCAATCAGTCTCTTCGCCGGCGCCTATCAACCCGGCGTCCCGCTCACCGGTGCGGCGAGCTCCGTCAGCTCATCCTCGGCGACCCTCGGTGGCTCGATCAACCCCGGTGGCGCAGCAGCGAATGTGGCCTTCGAATACGGCACTACGACCGCCTACGGTCAGAGCACCCCGGCACAATCAACGGGGGTGAGCGACGCCGTTACACCTTTCACCGCTCAGCTAGCCGGGCTTCCCACCGGTGTAACGATTCACTACCGGGCCGTGGCCATGAGTGACTTCGGCAAGTTTGCCGGCGCCGACCAGACATTGAGCACCTCGCCGTTGGTGCCTCCTTCAACTGGGTCGGCCGGCCCCACAGCGGTCAATGCGAAGTTCTCGGCAGCAAAGGCCAACGTGTCCGGCTCGAGCGTGAGCGTGCGCATATCTTGCATAGGAGCGGCTGGAGCGACATGTCGAATGGCGTTCAAGCTGACCGTCATCGAGACACTGCAAGGGCACAGGCTGATCGCCGTGACGGCGCGCTCGAAGAGGCGCAAGACCCACAAGGTGGTAGTTGTGGGAACAGCAAGCATTACGCTCGGGGCCGGTCGTGTGCAGACCGTACGATTCACCCTGAATCACGTCGGCAAGCGGCTGCTGAGTAGCCGACACGAGCTCAAGGCGAAGCTCCAGATCACTCAGCAGGCAAATCCTGCGAAAACAACAACCGTCACCCAGATCGTCACGTTCAAGACATTCTCGAGTAAAAAGAAGCCAAAAGCACGATCCTGAAAGTGGTCGATAGGAGCACCCGCCATCTGCCGGCGGATGCACCTATCCAACCACGATTCACCGCCGAGGTTGTGCGCGTCACGACGCGCGAACAACCGATCGACTCAGCCCATCAACGAGTGAAACTCCCCAAGAGTTCCCGGCAACGTGGGGGTAAACGGCACGAACGCGTACGGCTTCGTCACATCGAAGCCAGCTTTTTCGGCGGCCTTCTTTTCCGCGAAAGGCAGCAGTGCTTCGACAGCCTGGCCGATGTTCTTCAACCCGAGCGTGCGCTCATAGCCATTGTTGTTTGGCGGATCGACCGACTCAGCCGTCTTCTGGATGCCCGTAATCTGCTCTATAGGACCACCATCGCCGCTGGTTACACCGGGCCCAACAACGCGCGCCAAGGTACGGTGATCAGACTCGATGCCCATGATTCGGGCAGCCGTGACGCGCAGGTCCGGGGTGCTGAACTGGCGTACGCCCACTAGGTATGCGGCAATGAACGCATCCTCGAGCGTCACAAGCACATTCAGTGTCGTCTGAGCATCGGCGAACATCTTTGGCGGGTAATAGAATGTGGTGAACGGCGTGGGCTTCTTGGTGAGGCTTTCCTCGAGTAGATAGTGGGACATCTCCTCCTGCACAGCTGCCTTCAAGTACCCCTGATCATCTGACTCCAGGTTCTTGAAGAAGGGCGCGGTGTCGATGATGTTGGTGTAGGTCGTAACGGCCAAAGCCTCAGCGATCTGGGCGGCTTTCAAGATCGCCAGGTCACCACGGGTAGGGGCCCCATGGGCAGACCTTTTGCCTTTGGCAAGCGCTGCTGCCGGCGCGAGCATGCCCAAGCCAGCGCTGCCTGCTCCCGCAACCGCCGCACCCTTTAGGAAGCCCTTGCGGGTCGACGCCGCGGTCCACGGATCGGAGACGGAACCAAGCTCGTCGGTCGCATCGAAGTCATCTTGCTTGTCATACATCGCTTTCCTCCTGTCGAGTGACGGTCGATGACTCATTCGCACCGTCGGCGATGTCGGATCACCCGGATCCTGGCTAGTCGATCAGGCTTCGTGCGCAGTCGAGGATCGTGTCTTCGGATGGGCGAGGCGACCACCCAAGCAGGGTCTTGGCCTTGTCGCTCGAGGTCTCCATTCTCCTGCCGAGCTGGCCCACGACCGAACGGACGCTGGGATCGAAGAGCGCCATCGCACGCACAAGCAGGTTCGGTACGGTCCGCGTTGGAACCTTCGCCGCGGTCTCCCCGAGGTGCTCGCGCAGCACCTCGGCGACGTCCGCCATCCATTGGAAGGACTCGGCCGCGATAAAGCGCTCACCGGCTGCCTCGGGAGCGCTCATTGCCCTGAATTGAAGATCGGCGACGTCACGGACGTCCACAGTGTTGAACCCGATTCGCGGCACGCCAGGCATTCCTCCCAGCAACCGTTCAATTATCCCGATCGAGGAGGAGTGATCGTCGCTCAGCACGGGACCAAGGATGGCGCCAGGGTTGATTACCGCCAGCTTCTCGGTTTCTCCCCGCTCGCCCACAAAATCCCATGCCGCGCGCTCGGCGAGCGTCTTCGACTTCGCGTAAGGCGTCAGTCTGGGATTGTCGGGATCGCTCCAATCCCCCTCGGTAAGCGGTGATGAGCCGGGCTCGAGGCCACCGGTGATCGCAGCGATCGAGGAGGTCACAACAACACGCTCGACGCCCGCGTCGAAGCTCGCCTTGAGGACCCGCAGAGTCCCCTCCCGTGCCGGCACGATCAGCTCGTCAGCATCCCTTGGTTGCGTTGCAGGAAAGGGGGAAGCGACATGCAGGACGTAATCGCATCCCTCGACGGCCCGCTCCCAGCCATCGGCCTCGCGCAGGTCTGCCGATACCACCGAGAGACGATCACCGGCCTCGACCTCCCGGGCAATCGCTGCGCGGAGCGCCGCCTCGCGCGAGATGTCCCGCACCGTCGCACGTACCGCGTAGCCGCGGCGCAGAAGGTCGATCGCACACCAGCTCCCCAGGAAGCCAGAACCGCCTGTCACGAGAACTGTCTTCGTCTGTGCTTGGGAGCTCTCCATCGGAAGGCAAGAGTATGACTATGAGACAGCCACGTAGCCACGCGGCCCATTCCCGCGGTGACGCATCTCCGCGAATTGCCCTCAATCAGGCGTCGATCGGCTGACCGTTGGCAGTCAGTTCTACCTCGATATTTCCACGGGTTGCGTTGGAGTAGGGGCAGACTTGGTGTGCTCCACGGACAAGCTCAACCGCCTGCGCGGTGTCCTCCACAGACGCAAGCGTCACATTCAACCCAACAGTCAAGAAGAAGCCGCCTTGCCCGTTGGGAGTAAGACCAACGCTGCTGTCGATACCGACCTCGCCGGGATCCACCTTAGCCCTTCGGGCAACCACCCCCAGGGCACCCTCGAAGCATGCTGCGTATCCAACCGCGAATAGCTGCTCGGGGTTGGTACCTCCACCCTGTCCACCCATCTCAGGCGGTAGTCGCAGATCGACCTCCAGGGCCCCGTCGCTGGTCTTGCCATGCCCTTCGGCGCGCCCGCCGGTGACGTGGGCTTTAGCTGTATAGATGGGATCAGGCATGGAATCTCCTCGACAGTGACGGTCTAGATGAGCAGCGGTTGCTCATCTCAATAAATCCCAAGATACCGCTAGCTCCAAGTCGCGGCATGCTTTGCGGATCGGATTCGCCTAGACGCGATCTGCTGCAGCTCCTACCCGCCGGCGGCATGCCTGTAGCGCGCTACGGCCAGCGGGACGAACACAGCGAGGATCGCTAGTGACCAAGCCACGGCTCCCCAAACGCTGTTGTGGGCCGGCGCGCCAAGCCAGAGATGACGCACTGCATCCACGACAAGCGTGAATGGGTTCACTTCCGCGAAGGCACGCAAGCCTGCGGGCATTGACGCCACAGGCACAAATGCTGAGGAGATGAAGGTAAGGGGGAAGACGACGATGAAGCCCACCGAGTTCACCGATTCCGGCGAGGACACAAGCAGGCCGAGGAAGGCGAGAAACCAGGAGAAGGAGTAGCCGAAGAGCAGCAGCAGTGCGACTCCTGCGATCGCGTGAAGGAAACTGGCGTGGAAGGTGAAGCCGATAATCACACCCGTAATCAGCAGGATCGTGATCGACAGAGTGTTGGTGACCACGTCTGAGAGGGTGCGGCCGCCGAGCACCGCGGCACGGGACATAGGCAGCGAGCGAAAACGGTCGATCAACCCCTTGCGCATGTCCTCGTTGAGACCAAGGGCTGTGGCGAAGCCTCCGAAGGCAGTGTTCTGGACAATTATCCCGGGGATAAGAAAGTCAACGTAGCTGTAGCCCGGAGTGCTGATGGCGCCGCCGAACACATAGCGAAAGAGCAGCACGAACATGATCGGCTGGATGGTGAACCCGATCAAGAGTTCCGGCGCCCGTGGCAGCCGGATCAAGTTCCGCTCGGCGATGATCAGCGTGTCGGTGGCCAGGCGTCTCATGCGACCCGCTCCATCTCTTGCCCATCCGCGGCTTCTTCGACGGCGTGTCCGGTCAGGGCAAGGAATACATCGTCAAGCGTTGGGCGACGCAGCGCAAGGTCATCCACGCCAACACCGGCCTCGCTGAGCCGATGGACCGCCTCCACGATGGCGCCGCCGCGCTCGCGCACGCTCACTCTGAGGAGCCTCGCCTCAAGGGTCGGGGGCTCGTCCGACATGGGGGCCAGCGCCCGCACCGCCGCCTCAGGGTCGGCTGCCTCCTCAAGACGAACCTCCAAGCGCTCGCCGCCCAGATGGTCCTTGAGCTCGTCGGAGGTGCCCTCGGCGATCAGACGTCCGTGGTCGATGACCGCGATCGAGTCGGCCAGCCGGTCAGCCTCGTCCAGATATTGGGTGGTGAGCAGGACCGTGGTGCCCTCAGCGACTAGTCCTTCGATCATCGCCCACAAGCCCAGCCGGCTGCGCGGGTCGAGGCCCGTAGTCGGCTCGTCGAGGAACAACACTGGCGGCCTCGCCACAAGTGCAGCGGCAAGATCCAGGCGACGGCGCATCCCACCCGAGAAGGTCTTGGTCGGACGAGATGCCGCATCGATCAGGTCAAAGCGCTCAAGCAACTCTCGGCCGCGAGCCTTGGCCGAGGAACGGCTCGCCCCGTACAGTCGGCCAACCATCGTCAGGTTCTCAAGAGCCGTGAGATTCTCATCAACCGCCGCATACTGCCCCGCCAGCCCGATCCGCTCGCGCAACGCTTGAGCCTCACGCTGCACGTCCAAACCCAGGACATGCGCAGTGCCGGCGTCCGGCTTCAACAGTGTCGCCAGCACACGAACCAGCGTGGTCTTGCCCGCCCCGTTCGGCCCGAGCAATCCCACCACCTGGCCCTCCCGAGCGGATAGGTCAAGGCCATCGAGCGCGTGCACCTCTGCGAAGCTCTTGCTCAAGCCGCATACCTCGATCGCGGGGCGCTCACTCATCGCTTGCTCCGCTTGGCGCTCGGCTTTACGCCGCGACGGTCGGCCTGATACTCCTCGCGCAACCTCGGCATGCGCTGCTCCCACCAGGCGTAGATCGCATCCAGCTCCTGCAGCCTCGCACGACGCTCCGAGGGCTCGTCGGCGAGCGCATCAAGTCCGAGCTGCAACACCCGGCGAGGCGTCTTGAACTGCTCGTCCCGCCAGAAGAACTCGTCCCATGCCTCCGGTTGGACGCGGAACCTGTCAAAGCGCTCTCCGCGAAAGCGGACCCGCTCGATGAGCCCCATCCGCAACAGCACCCGCGTCGCCGTACTGATCGAGCCTCTGCTCGCCTGCAGCATCTCAGCTAGCTCAGCGGCGCTCTGCTCAGGAGGATCACAGACCAACAGCCAACCTAGCGCTCGACCGACCATACGCGGCGTGCCTGCTTCGAGTTCAAGCAGAACGCCCAGCTCTTCGACGAATCTCTCGATGGCAGTCTGATTCAAGATTTTCAGAGCTTACTAAACTAATAGTAGATTCGCAAAC
Organism: uncultured Solirubrobacterales bacterium; assembly: GCA_963731565.1. Taxonomy (GTDB): domain Bacteria; phylum Actinomycetota; class Thermoleophilia; order Solirubrobacterales; family Solirubrobacteraceae; genus Palsa-744. The sequence continues at coordinate 795,554 of CAVSWG010000001.1, read as the reverse complement.
TCTTAGTGCGCCTCCAGGGTCGCCTTGACGGTGTCTATGCCACGCTCCATCAGATCGCTTGTGATCTGGGCTAGCTCGTCCGGCAACAGGTCGGCGATCCAGAGGAATCGCGTCGTGCCGTCGTCGTTGGTACGGCGAAGCGCTGTTGGATCCGTCCTCGGTCTTCTTCGTCAACCCCGGAGATGAGCAGCGCTACGACCATCCCCATGCCGGCGGGTATGACTGCACCGCGTTCCTTCTCGACCAGAGCTCTTGGCATTGCTATGGGGAGGCGACCCTGTGCTACCCGCCGAGCCACTGCACATCCCTTCTCCGCTCGATCTAGAGCACCAGTTGCTACTAGCCGAAATGGAGAGGCTGGGAATGTAGATGAGATCGGCGAACGGGCGATCCTGCTCATAACCCGAGTCCTGGAACATAGCGACCCACTTCGCCCGCAATCGGGGAGACCGATGAAGGGCTCACCTCAACGCGCGCTGATCGACCAAGCACGCGAGTCGCTTGCGGTCGATCCCAGTCAGTCACTGCTCACGCTTGCCCGCTCCTTGGCCGTCTCGCCGCACCATCTCAGCCGACTCTTTCGGGCTGTCACAGGCCACACGCTCCTACACTGGCATCGTGACGCCGGAGGATCTCGCCAACCTCGCGCATCTACGCCGCGCCCGCGATCTGATGGACCGCGAGTACGCGAGCCCGCTCGACGTCGCCGCGCTGGCCCGCGCTGCGTTGATGTCAACCGCACACTTCTCGCGCCAGTTCCGTGCAACGTACGGGGAGACACCCTACGCCTATCTGATGACACGGCGAATCGAGCGGGCAAAGGCACTACTGCGCCACAACGACCTGACGGTCACCGAGGTCTGCCTGGCGGTCGGGTGTACGTCACTCGGCTCGTTCAGCGCCCGCTTCACCCAGCTGGTAGGCGAGACACCAACGGCCTACCGGGCTCGCGACCACAGGGCACTTGCAAGCGTGCCGGGCTGCCTCGCCAAGGACCTCACCCGCCCAAGCCGCAGACCGAGCAGGATCGAAGAAGCGCGCAGAGTGCTGGCTCGCTAGCGTTGGGCGCATGGATCTCACTCTTTCCCAATGCTTTGTTCTAGTCCATGACCCAGAGCTCGCACTAGTCTTCTACCGCGACACGCTCGGCCTCGAACTGCGCAACGACGTCGCCCGCGAGGGTTTCCGTTGGATCACCGTCGGCGCCACCTCCCAGCCCGGCGTCGCGATCGTCCTCACGAACTACCTAAACGGCAGTCCTGCCGACAGCGACGCGCTCGCCGCCCTCCTCGCCAAGGGCGCCCTAAACGACGTCCACTTCCACACCGACGACCTCAACGCCACCTTCGAGAAGCTACGCGACTCGGGCACAGAGATCGTGCAAGAGCCGACCGACCAACCATGGGGCACACGCGACTGTGCCGTACGTGACCCATCCGGCAATCTGGTACGCATCGACCAGCCGCCCGGGGCGTAGTCGCGAGCCAACGAAGGCGGAGCCGGTTAGTCAAGGAGCGGGCGAACGCCGAAGGAGCAGCCGAACGCCGACGCCGCGAGTGGGCTTAGTGCCGACGCGGACTCGGTACTCACTCACGAGGACTGTGCACCGCCAATCACTTCACATGCAGATAGGTGTACCCAGCTTCGCTCGGACTGGCGGTGCGTGAGCCTTCGAAGGAGGCCCTAGCCTTCCACAGCCCCACGGTGGGAGGCGCGAATGAGATGCTTGCGGATCCTTCACCAGCGAAAGCTCGATCCTCCTTGTAGAACTGCCAGCCGAAGACGGGATCGAAGCGCTCTACTTCGACACGCACCGGCCCCGATACCGCAGGAGAAATCTTCACTGCGATCGCCGTCGGAGTCCCAGGGCTGACGCCTGAGCCTTCAAAGGAGACTTCCGTCTTGGTGATCGTTCGAGACTTCCTGGTGAGCACGTAGTGACCGGAGCTGTCTCCAGCCACCGAAACGGCCGCATAGTACGTACCTGGGTTCAGTTGCCTTTGCACACGCTCGGCTCCCACTCCTTCGCACCCACATTCGATCACTTTCCCGCTCGCATCACGCAACTGCAGCTTGAAGTCAGCCGATTCAGGAGCAGACAATTCGAGATCCAGGTTGGAGTGAGTGGCAACATTTATGCGGTACAGTCGCAGGACGTGCGTGCTTCGCGCGCTGAGCGATCCGTGGGCCTTGGCGTAGTTGGCCAACAGCAGTCCGGGTGCCGTTTCCGTAGGGCCTGCCTCGCCGATCTGGAAATGGAATCGCTGTATTCCCAGATAGTTTTTCCGTGGAGTTACCTCGAAGCTGTACAGGCCTCCGGCGCCGGGGCCCGGGGTAAACAGCTTGAATCCGCCACATTCGATGTGAAACAGCGCCGACGCTCCCGCTTCTTCGCCGTCGCCGAAAGAGTGGGTACCGGGGGAAAACAGTCGACCTGTGACGCAGGCGCCGGATGTCTCATTGGCGAGGCTCAGCATGTAGCTCACTCCGGCGTGCATCTCGAATGAGTAAGCAGCATTGATGTTCTGGATACGGTCGACCCGACCGCTTGCTCCTGCAGGCGAGAGGCGCGCTCCGGGCGGTCTCACCGCCGGGGTGGGCGTAAACGCTTCGAGCGTAAAGGCGGCCAATTGCGAGCCAGCGAGCGCAGCCACACGAATGTCATACAGGCCGTTCTTGGATGCGTTGAACGAGATCGATGCCTTGCCTTTCGAGTCGGTGCGCTGACAGCCGACTGGCGCAAGCTCCGAGCGGATCGCATGGTAGACGTCGATCGTCGCGTCCAGCGAACCTGCAGCCTTAAGGTTGATGGCCACGCGATGGGTGCTCGGCAGGCGCAGGGCGTACCACACGGAATCGTCGGTCGACACGGAGCAGTCGGATTCGCGCTCGTTTGGTTCGAGCGTGGCTCCGACAGTGGTACCTTCGATCGTCGCTGGGAGGCTCCGAATCGTCTGTGCGTTTACTAGAGAGTCATTACCTGGACGCACTGGCACGCTCGGAGCAACGGGCGCTACTTCGCCGGACGCCAGCGCCGGGCCGATGCCGACCAGCGCGCCGACGAACGTCAAGGCGAGGAGTGCGAGAGTCAGATTGGCGGAGAGGCAGCGGCGCATTGGCCTTCAGTACTTCGCAACTATCGGAACTCCTGCAGAGACCGTACAAGATCCGTGGGCGAGGCGAAGATGAATAGTAGGATCGCGGCCGTGCCGTTCTCGCTCAAGAATCTCAAGGAGGATCTGGAGGATCTCGGGTCCAACTTCGACGGTGCGCCGGACTTGGAGTTTCGCCATGCAGGCAAGGCGCTCGGACTCGAGCAGTGTGGCCTTTGCTACCAGCGCATCCCGCCCGACTATCGCTTCCCATACGGCCACACGCATAAGGTGCAGGAGGAGATCTTCGTGGTCGTTCGCGGGAGCGGGCGGATGAAGCTCGACGAGGAGATTGTTGAGGTCAAGGAGTGGGACGTGGTTCGCGTCCCACCAGGCACGTGGCGAGGCTATGAGGGCGGACCGGAGGGCCTTGAGATCCTCGTCTTCGGTGCGCCCCACCTCGGAGAGAATCCGCGCGACGACGTGGAGGGTCAGCGCGACTGGTGGGCGGATAGCGCCCGCATCACGACCGTTATCGATATTTCTCGCCGGCAATCAAAGCGTGACTGCCATAAGGATCCAACGGGTGTCTATCAGCATGGCATTGGCCGCGGCGTGATCGGTTAATCGAACCCGAGATTGCCCAGCCGTCATCAGACCTTTGAGCTGATTGAATTGAGCTATGCATGAGACAGACGCAGACCTCGTCGCGTCGCAAGACCTTCTCGACCGCAGCTACGCTGGCGCGGGATCGCATCTGCTCAGCATCATCACGCCTGAGCGGCGCTTGGAGCTGAGGAGATAGCCAGCCGTCAGCGCGACCCATCTTCCTGGCGAGGAGTTCGCTGTCACAGTCCACGGCTTGGCTGTCCCGGTTGACGTGAAAGACGACGTTGGCGCCGATCTGCGGCGCACACTGCTCGAGGTCTACGTTCCGCGCTACGGGTGACAATGGGAGGAGTTCCTGGATTCCGGTCCCCTCTACGCGCGCATTGAGGCTGAGCGTATGTTCACATTCCACAGTGAATCGTCCGAACAGAGTCATTCAGGATGCTAGTCCCGTAGCCGATCGCCAAGGCCTTAGGCGGAGTTGGCCGTCTATGGGATCAACTGGTCTCGAAGCCCACGCCCGAAAGGCGCGGCTTGCCGCTAAGGCTGAAGAGCACGATGTAGCCGTTGCCATCGACCTCAAGCTGTCGATGGGGCAGCTTGAGGTCGACCTCCACCTGATGATCGCTCTTGCCGTCCAGGTCAACCGTCGCAAGCTCCTGGAACTTGTGGCCACCAACGGGATATTTCGTAAACGCGAGCTCGACGCGACCGCATCCGCGGCAGCGCTCGGCGACGAGCTCAGCCTTCGACGGTGCGAAGAACGCCCCATCGCCGATCGGCTGCGTGAGGTAGTCCCCATGCCCCAGCACGATGTAGTAGCCGCGCCAGGCCTTGGGGTCCTTGACGCGGTGGAACCCATAGGGACCCCAGAACGGTGCGAACGATGTGGGAATCGTGGTACAGGAGGTGCTTGTATTCGACATGTTGCCGACCTTGTCACGCGCGTCGACCTTGACGCAGACCGTGGCGCCGGCGCCGGGCGTGAGCAGCAGCGCCGTTCGCTTCGTGCGGGAGTACTGCTTGATCTCGGTCACGTTTTCTTCGCGCTCATCCTGTCCTGTCGAGTCCTCCGGGAAGGTCGTCACAGTCACGTCGTAGGACACGGCGCTCGAGTCGCTCTTCCATTGGGCCTGGAGCCGCGTCCCGAGCGTGAAGGTCGGGGTCGCCAACAGTTTCGAGAGTGGGTTGGTGAACGTCGGGCTCAGGCCGGGACTTGGCGTGGCTTTCGGAATCGGCGAGGCGCTGCTTGATTTCGCGCGTGGAGCGGCGAAGATCGTCACTTCCGGGCGTTTGGGAGGGGTCTGATCGCTCGTCCACGCGTACACGGCCGGCGTCGGGTCGACGTTCCCGGCCGCGTCCACCGCGCGGACGCTGAACTGGTGAGGACCCGAGTGAAGCACGTCGACGCGCGCCGGCGAGGCGCAGGTAGCGAAAGATGCGCTGTCGAAGGAGCACTGGAAGGTGGTGTTCATCTCGCTGGAGGTAAACGTGAACGCCGGGTCCGATTCGCCGACTACGTTGCCCGGGTTGGCGAGTACTGTGTCCGGCGGCGTGGTGTCGACCGTCCATGCGATCGGCTGCGCCTGTGTGTCGAGGTTGCCTGCAGGGTCGACCGCCTGGATCAAAAGCGTTCGCGTCGCATCCGCTAGGCCGGTGTAGGTGACCGGCGAGGCGCAAGCCTGCGAGGGGGCGCCGTTGAGCGAGCACTGGAACGTGGCTGTGGTGTCCGGCGAGTTAAATTCAAACGTGGCGGTCGTGGAGTTAGAGAGCGCGGGCGGCTTCTGCGTGACGACGGTCGTGGGTGGAGTCAGGTCGACCGTCCAGTCATACTCGACGGGTGGGGGAGCGGTGGCGCCGGTGCCGCTTCCTTGCACTGAAAACTTGTGCGGACCTTCCGAGAGGCCGGGGAAGTCTTGGGGCGAGATGCAGGTCGCGGGGGTCGCTCCGTCGAGCGAGCACTTGTAGGGCCCCGTTCCGGTCCACTCGAAGTGCGCTGAGGTGTTATTGGTCTGCTTCGGAGGAGTCTTCGTGAAGAGGACAGAGGGCGTCGCCGCATTCGCGGTGGCGACGACCACCGCGACCACCACTGCCATCAATGCCCAGATCCACCGGCGCACGCGAGCAGTCTGTCATAAGCCCACGGGCCCCACAAGGAAGACACGCCTTATTCCTTGCCCTCCGACGATCGCCGCGGCGACGAAGTCTTGGCCTCGAGCGCCGAGGCTCACTGCTATGAGCTCTGGCGACATCGGTCAGCGCCGGACGGTGGTTCACGCGATCAACAGGTCATTCGACAGTCGCTCGGCAAGCGTAGCGACGGCGTCGTCGGCAGTTTGCGTTCCGCTGTCGATGACGTGGGGCTCGAGTGGACCCAGTTCTGCGAAGTCGTGCCATAGGCGCTCGATGACAGCGGCATCAGAGAGCCGGCCGGATTCACGGTCGGCTGCTCTAGATAGACAGGTGGGGAGTGGTGCTCGCAGCACTGCATAGGCAACCGAGTGCCCAGCGGCGAGTAGGGAATCGCGCAGCGGCTGCAGGAACCAGCGTGGGCTCACTATCCCGTCGACGATCGTGAAATAGCCGGCGTTTGCGTAGTGAGCCGCGGCCTCGGCGACGATTTGCATGACGATCTTGTTCTGCTCGTGAGACTCCGGCCTCCAGGGCTCGATGTAGCCAGCCTGGATGAAATGGAAGAACCGATCGGATTCGATATGGACAGCACGCTGCTGCTTGGCCGCAAGGAGGCGAGCTATGGTGGTCTTACCGGAGCCTGGAGCCCCGGTGAGAATCAGGACAGGCTGCTTAGCGGGGACGTGCTGGATTCTGCGATCATGGCAGGCGTATGGCCGAGAGCGTTCCGGTCGCGGGACTCTTCGAGACTCATCTCACGGTAAGTGACCTCGATCGTTCTGTCGCCTTCTATCGAGACGTAGTAGGCCTATCCCTCGCGCTAGAGGTGCCGGAGCGAGGCGCCGCGTTCCTGTGGATCGGTGCTCCGGGCGGATCAATGCTCGGCTTGTGGTCGCTTGGCTCCGCTCCGATTGGGCTGTCTATGCACATAGCCTTTAGGACCTCTCTCGAGGGAGTCTTGGGAGCTTGTGAGCGGTTGCGATCGATGGAGGTCATGCCACTATCGTTCTTCGCGGAGGAGACAACTGAGCCGAGCGTGATCGGCTGGATGCCGGCGGCGGCCGTCTACTTCCGCGATCCGGATGGCCACTTGCTCGAGTACTTGGCGATGTTGGACAGCCCGCCCAGCCCCGAGCTAGGAATCGTGCACTGGTCGCAATGGACAAGCCGGCAACGTGATGTCTAGTCAACCTTAACACAGCCCTAACATCACGACGGGATGTCCGCTACTATTTCGCGCTAGGAAGCCATCGGTTGGATGAACGGGGAGGCTGGAGCATGGAGTCAGGAATGTCGCGAGCCAGAAGGCTCCGGGGAATATACGTTTGCGTTGTGGTGTCGATGGCGGCCTTGGTGCCGGCGTTTGTGCCCGCTGGTGCGAGTGCCACTTCACCGGTGCTTGAATACGTAGTCCCCGGCAATCACTTTCCCGTCGAGTTCACAGCCGAAGGTGGTGCAGTGACAGCTGCACTGAGTGGCTTTGAAACAGTCGTGCACTGCACCGGATCTCAGGGCGGGGGTGAAATCACCGGACCGCGCTCGACCGTTTCGAGCTACGTGTTCACTGGGTGCGAAACGCAGGGCGGCGCCGATGGTGGCCACAAATGCAAGTCCGCAAGCGCAAGTGACGGAGAAATCACAGCCACGGCGATCGACGCCGAACTCGTGTACATAGATCAAGCAAAACACGAAGTCGGCATGCTTCTCGATCCCGCAGGCGGCGATTACATGAACTTTGAATGCGCGGGCGAATCCGTCAAAGCGATCGGTTCTTTCCTTTCTCCCGTAGGCCCGATTAACCAGGAATCCATATCCTTCACGGCAAGCCTCAGCCGCTCGGGCGCGATGCAAACGCCCGATGAATACGAAAACGCAAACGGCGAAAAGCTCACAGCGATTCCAACGGGTGAAAGGGGCTCAAACTCATCGGCTACGACCGGGGTGGAACTGAGCTTTACGATCAGCCCGAGCGTACCGCTCGAGATCAAGGCCATCTCCGTGGCAGAAGTCGAAGCCAAGCTCCAGGAAGAAGAAGCCGCCACAGCCGCGGCGAAGAAGCGTCAAGAAGAAGAAGCGGCCACGGCCGCGGCGAAGAAACACCAGGAAGAAGAAGCAGCTAAGGCCGCGGCCGCCAAGAAACACCAGGAAGAAGAAGAAGTCAGGGCCGCTGAAACGAAGAAGCGCCAGGAAGAAGAAGCAAAAGCCAAATCAAAGCGACCCACGCGCAGTCAGCTGCTGGCCAAGGCGCTCAAACAGTGCAAGAAGGCCAGGCCAAAGCACAAGCGCATGCAGTGTGAAAAGTCGGCCAAGAGGAAGTACGGCGACCAAAGGAAACACAAGACGCATAAGAAATAAAATGCGCGATCGTCAGGCAAGTATCGCGTCCACCACGTCGAGCAGCACGCGACCGGCGGCGTGATCGTCGGTGTCTAGGCCTGGGTTGTAGATGGTGACGTCCATGCCCGCGATCAGCCCGCTACTCACCAGCGGACGGGCAAGGCCGACCACCTCGCTCGGCGTCAGGCCGCCATCCAGACGCCAGTCGACCGCTGGCATCAACTCGTCGTCGAGGCAGTCGGCATCCAGGTGAAGCCACACCCTGTCGGGGCTCGCGGCGGCTAGGAAGGCCGCCGCGTGGTTCGCGGCATCCTCGACGCCGACAGCACGAAGCTCGGCCAGGCCGCGGACGAGCATCGGCTCGCAGTAGACGTCCTGGCTGCCGTCGCGCAGTTGCAGGGCGCGATCGCGATGCCCGTAGACCACGCACGCCCGGGCCGGCACGAGGGGCCCGCGCCCCTCCAGGTCTGAGATCACGCCGGGTCCGTGACCGGTCGCGATCCACAGGTCGCTGTCGGACAGCTCGCCCGTGCCGTCGGACAGGTCCCAGAAGTCGGTGTGACCGTCGAGCAGCACCAGTCCGGTCGAGCCGAGCCGCCGCAGCGCAAGCAAGCATCCCAACAGGACGCTGTCGTCTCGGGCGAATGACCCGATCCGAGGAAATGGGCGCCGCTAGGCGGCCGATCGCTCTTTGCCCGCTGGTCGTGATCTGTACTCGCCGATTCACCCGAGCTCGTCGTATGGAGGAACCCGATTGCAGCCCGGGATTGGCGGTGGTGGCCGCAAGATCGGCCCGACCTCAGACAGGAGCCGCTTTGAGTGCTCTGCCCAATGCGAGTGTGAGCTGGCGGCTCGTTGGGGCGCTGTCTGGGTCTATCAGGGATTGCAGCATCAGGCCATCGCTCACGCTCATGAGTAGCGATGCGATGTGCCGGGCATCTTCGGGGTCGATGTTGTGGCTGAGCGATTCCGTGATCATCGCGGTGACGGTGTCACGCTGCTTGCGGTAGTGCGCGATGAGTTGCTCGCGGGTTTCTGGCGAGCGTTCGCTGTCCGCGACGATCTGGATGAAGCCGAGAAAGTAGGGCCGCATCGCATCGAAGTCGTCGAGGATCATCTTGAGGGATCGTGCGAGTCGTCTGGCCGGCGGCGCGTCTGGGTCGGCGCTGATCGTGCGGGCGACGGTTTGGGCCCACTCCTCGAAGACGAGCTTGGCGGCCTCGTCCAAGAGCGCGTCCTTGGAGCCGAAGTGGTAGCTGATGGATCCGAGATTGGTGTTGGACGCCGCGACCAGATCGCGTGCGGTTATGTCGCCGCGGCCAGATTGGCGCATGAGTGTCCTGGCGGCGCTCAGCAGCGCATCGCGGTGGGTTTCGCGTACCGGCTTGGACAACTGCGGTCAGCGCGATCGTCTACGGGAGGCCAATCCGCTTGCCAAGAGCGTCGCCAGACACGCATAGATGGGCAACGGCCGGCGATAGCGCAGCAGGCCAGAGGCGGTTGCTAGGCAATAGACGCGCAGCAGCTGCAGGTCTATACGCCTCGTCAAGCGCTCGGCTCTGACGGACCCGATCCTTCTCTGCACAGGTCTGCTCAAAAGCGCTGCTTGCAGCGCGACGAGGCCGTAGAGCGGGACTCCGCCGGCCAGCTCAGCTCGGATCATCGGCTCACCTGTGCCGTGATCGCGCAACAGTCGCGCGATCTGGCTCATGTGCACGAGATGGGCCCCTAGGAATCCGCTACGAAATGGGGCCGCTGCCCGGGGACCAAGGCGATCGGCGAGCATGCTCGCGCTAACAAAGAACGGCACTGTGGCGTGCGCTGTTACCCGCAGCGCACTGCTCTCCTGCGCACCGTAGCTCTCCGACCGCGACCGCGCCAGCATCCCGGCGAGGACCCCAACGCCGAGACCGGCTACTGCTGGGCCGAGCTGCCCCGGCGCGTCTGCGAAAACCATCTGCTCGCCTGCCGGATCGCTCCCGCTTGCCTGCTTGGCGTCGCTCATTCATTCACGGCAAGGGCTGGGGTGGGCGCATCATCAGCCTGAGCGGTGGGCTGCCCGCGAATCGCAGCACCTCTGTGCACTTGAAACCGAGCCTTTCATACAGCGCAGTGTTGCGCTCACTGGAGGCCTCCAGGTAGGCCGGCAATCCCTCCTCATCGCAGCGATCGAGCGTAGGACGCATCAGCCTGCTCCCCAGTCCCTGGCCTTGCGCCTCGGGCGCGACGCCGATGTTCGCGAAGTAATAGTGCGCGCCACGCAGATGGCGGCGCTCGATGGCTGCCAGCAGCCCCAAGGCACGCGGGAGGCGTCCGCGGAAGACGCTCGTAAAGCGCCCGCCGTTAGCGATCATCAACCGCGGTGGTAGACGCCACTGGCCGGGCGGCATGCAAAGCGCGGCGCCCTGCAGCCCATCTGTGGTCCACACGCGCCCGTCCGCGAGCGAATGGGCGAGCTGGATCGCGAAATATCGCTCGAGCCGAGCCTGCCGATTCGAGCTCCGGCCTATCAACCAGCCAAAGATGGGGTCGTCAGAGAACGCGGCGCCGAGAGCCACCTTCAGCGAACCAGACTCACGTGGCTGCGCAATGCGCACCGCGGACGAGAGGGCATTCGCGGAGACCCCAGGGATCGCCTCGACGTGCTGCGCGGTCTGCGTTTCGCGACCCATGGAGTGTGCGTTTATACCAGATTCTTATACAAATGTATAATTGTGTGCCGCCGGCGGGTTCACTGTCGCCTTAGGGGCGTTGACTAATGCGACGGGCTGAACGAAGCCCCTATCGCAGTCTGGTTCGCGTGCTGCGGGCTTCTACGGGCAGAGCGAAGTCTCTGAGCAGTACCACTGCAACTTTGGCTGAACCCAGCGCACCAAGCATGCCTGAACCGGGGCGGCCTGCGTGTCGTTGGCACCGATCAGGACGGGGGGCACGCGTGCTCGGGCTACCTGATCGGCGCTTCTATATTGCTGTTCGTCCCGCAACTCACCTCACGCGCCGACTCCCCGCACCCGCTGATCACCGCCTACTTGCGAGCTACGTTGAGTTCAGCACCGAGCGACCCTGGGGGCCGAGACGAGGCGGATCGCGCTGGGCTGTATGGGTGAGCTAGAGGTGCCTACGGCTAGCTGTCCTGCCCACTTAGGTTGTGAACGCGGCTGATGGGTGGCCGGTTCTCGATGCCGCTGTGTGGTCTGCGTGTGTTGTAGTGCTCCAGCCAGTGTGGCAGGGCTTGGTTGCGGTGGTGGTGTGAGTGGTAGCTGAGGCCGTAAGCCCACTCTCTGGCCATCGTCTGGTGGAAACGCTCAACCTTGCCATTTGTCTGCGGCCGGTAAGGACGTGTTCGTAGATGCTTGACCTGTCGCGCTGCGAGGAGCTCGCTGAGAGACCGGTTGCGGGTGTAGCTCCATGCGTTGTCACTCATCAGCCGCTTGACGTCGATGCCTTGCGCTGCAAACCAGTCCAAGGCTCGGGTGACGAAAGCCGTGACAGTCCCAGCGCGCTCGTCGCTGTGCAGCTCGACGTAGGCCAGCCGCGTGTGGTCATCGACGATCGCGTGGGCGAAGTCATAGCCCACCCTCGTGCCCTGATTCATCCACTGGCGGCTGCGCTGCGAGCGGTCTCCTGTGACGCGATGCCCCGGGCGCTCAAAGCGGGCATAGCGGGCTGTGTCCATGTGCAGCAGGTCACCGGGGCATGGCCACTCGTATCGGCGTGCGAGGTTCCGCGGCTGGGTTGGGCGCCGTGAGAGACCGTGACGATGAAGCACCTTCCAGACCGTCGAGTGCGCAATCCCCGTCTCGCCGGCAATGAGACGCGGTCCCCAGCCAGTGCGCTGCCGTGCCTCGCAGATACGCTCCTGGCTGGCCGCATCGAGCAGCCCGGGAGAGCGATGAGGACGGCTCGATCGGTCGGCTGCCCACGCCAATGAATGTCGCTTCTGCGCAGAAGCGACACGATATCGATGCCACCACCGATGCGCGGTAGCTGGCTAGACGTTCAGCAGCGCCGCGGCCTGCCTAAACGTCATCCCGCCCTCAACTGCCTCACATAGCGCCAAGCGTCCAGCCGGTCCGAGCTTCGCTCTACCGTGGATCTGCATCCGGGTCCTCCCAGTCTCGTGAGTTCTCGCAGACCCACAGCCTGGGATGAGGCCCGGATGCCTCCTCAACCGTTCACAACCTATGTAGGCACGTCAACTAGGGATAATTCTCCGAGTGGAGCTAGCCGGACTCGAACCGGCGACCTCCTGGGTGCGATTCGGCCGCTCTGGGAGAGCGTTGGGCGCCGGAAGGTGCCGATTTGCAGGTGGTTTGCGAGCTGGCTACGGCAACAGGATCAACGCGGACGCCCGATTACAAGCGATTATCGCGAACTCAGGCACTTCCGACGATCAGTGCCTGGAGGTTTCTCGACTAGGACTGCCGGCTGGCTCGCTAGCGGATTGCGAATGACTCTCCTCGGCCCCCTCTAGCCAGTTGCGGGAGAAGCTAACGAGGTCGGATGTTCGATCAATCGAACAGGAGTTGGCTGGTCCCAGAGGCCGAACCGGTCGCGCCAGTAGCCCGTCAGGAAGATGTTGTTGGGGTCACGTTCGGCGCGCAGCCGCAAGAAGTCCTCCCAACGCGGGTACTGCTCGCTAAAGAAATCGACCCAAGTGCGATCGCCAGGCGCGTAGGAGGGCTGGAACTTTGCCCAGTGCAGGCGGAACGGGATCCCGGCGTCGCGCAACAGGTTCCAAAAGCCTAGGTACAACGTCTCGGTGGGATCCGCCGCGTTGCCGGCAAACCAGTAGGCATCGATCCGCAGCGTGCCCTCGCTCCACTCGTCCTGCCCACTGGAGTGCGCAGCGTTCAGCCAGAAGCGCTCTGGCATGACCGCATAAAGCTCCCACGCGTAGGTTCCGGTGCGCGCCAGCGCCTCATGGTCGTCTTTCGGTTGATCAAAGTAGTCGCGCAACAGACCCATCACCTGCTGGCTTCGCGACAGCGGCAGCCAAGCCTCGGTGAACTCGGTCGGCAGCACCACATCGTTTGTGGCGTTATCCATCGGCAGCCCATGCCAAGCCCAGTCTGCAAAACGCTGCGGGCCGTGGTCATCTTTGTCCATGTCAAGCGTCACAAACGCATCCACAAGCTTGGGATAGAAGTGAGGCAACTCGCGCCGGATCAGCGGCGCCGCCGGCTCAAGCAAAGTGATCGCCGCGTCCACACCAAGCTCGATCGCCTTGGCCAGCACCTCCCCCAACAGGCGGCCGATCTCGCCAAGGTCCTTCTTGTCGAGCAACTCGAGCACCTGCTCCAGCTCGTCAAAGCTAGCTTCCAGCTTCCCCTTCGCCGCAGAGATGCGATCCAGGTTGCCAATGATCGTGAACACGATCCCGAACAGATGCTGGGCGACCTCCGGATCGACTTCGCCGAAGCGTCGGTACGGATTCGGCTGAAAGCCTGGCTGCGGTGGCACCGCCACCGCCTGCCAGGTGACCATCCGCTCCACGCCGCGCTGCGGCCACCACTCCAGCCGCGCGAACGGGGTTTCGCGCAAGAACTGCTCAAGCGACGGGCGTCCTGGGGCGCCCGCGCCGAACACGTCGACCGCACAGTCCTTGATCGTAGTTGTAGCCTCATGCCCTTCGATGTCAAACGTTTCGACGCACTCGAAAGTGATCGTCGAGATTACGCCCAGCAGCCCCATGTTTGGGCACATAGCGTCGAACAGGTCCGGGTCGGCGTCCTCGCGCGTGACCTCATGCACCTCGCCGCGCCCATCGATATAGCGAAAACCCCACAGATTGCGGTTGGCCGAGTATTGCAGCGAGCCGCCCGATGACCCCGTCGCGGTAAAGCCGCTAATCGTCTGGTGCGCGATGCCACCCGTGTCGCTCAGCATCCATCCCTTCTGCTTCCACAATTGCCACAGCAAGCTGCTCTCAACCGTGGCGGTGCCGGTCGGGTCGTTGGGATCGCCGCCCAGATGGATCCCGGCCTGCGCTTCCACGAGCTTGCGATCCTCGTCACGCACCCGCCAGTCGCGGTAGCGGTCAAGCATCACGTTGAGGTTGGGTCCACTCGGCGGCGTCTCTTGGCTGACCCGGTTGGGCAGCGCCCCAAGCGGATCGGCGTAGATGGCGTGGGAGACCGAATGTGTGGCGCCCCGCACGCGCAGCTGCAGCCCCTCGCTGTAGGCGTACCCTACGAGCGCGGCCAGCTCCTGCTCGCTGGCCGGGTGGTGAAAACCGTCCCCAGCCGGGATGGGCGCCTCAGCGGCCATGCAACACTCGTTCGAGGCTGGCGCGCGTGGCTCGTTCTGTAATCGTGCGCTCGCGCGGGTGCTGACCGTCGGCGAGCACGATGGGGCCGTCGTTGCCCTCGGTCACCGTGATGTGAATTCTCTGCCCGGGCCGCCAATTCGAGTTGGCGAAGCTGTCGTTGCTGAGAATGGCTCCCTGCGCGGCGCTCACGAGGATTTCCGCCGAGCCCCCGTCGACGGTTGCGTTCAGTTCGCTGTTCGGTTCCAGAGGGGGGCCCAGCGCCTGCACAACACCTGGCGTCGTCGCGCTCGCGACGGTCACGCCCCCGACTTCCAGCCCGAGCGCGCCCGTCGCGAGCTTCTTGCTCGTCCTCTGAGCTTCTGTGAGCAGGACCGGATCGCAGGCCAGGGCCCTCACCTGCGCGGACAGCCAGTCCGAGCAGCGCTGGCTACGACCGTCGCACGTGAACTGGTCTTCTTGAAAGGAGCACCACGGCGTCTGAAAGCGCGCCTGCACCCCCGGCGAACGGGGAGAATTGGCATCGAGAGCGCCATCACATGCCGCCGAGCAGCCGGCGCCCCATTCGCCAGGCCAGTGCGTCCAAGGCTGCGCGGTCAGCGAAAGCAGGCAGCTCCCCGGGGCGTTAGGCACGCAGGCTTCTGTGTTGCGCCCCCAGGACGCGCGCCCGTCGTGGTCGGTCTCGGGCGGCACGACCCCGTCGATCGCTAGCGCAGGCGGCTGCCGGCAGGAGTGAGCACAGGCCAGCGGGTATGCGGAGTGGCCGCCTTCGGTCAGATACACGACCGGCCGCGTTTCGTTGCCGAGCTGCAACTGGGCTGCGCTGTATCGGAAGGTTCCCTTGTGCGCGGCATAGACGACATATTCCACATGCGTCTCGTCGTGCGGCCGAGTCACCACGGTCACACCCTCCCAGTCGCCCTCGTGCTCGTCGCAGAGGCCAGCTTCGCGCGCCAGCGCGGCCAGGCAGGTCCTGTTGAAGTCATATCGACTGAAATGGTTGAAGCGCAAAAACCACCAATAGTCCAGGTAATAGCGCCCGTTGGATTCGGTGGCGTTGTAATAGATGGCTGACCGAGGCCCGCCGTTGCAATCCAACAGCGGCCGACAGGACGCCGGGCCGTGGTATTCCGAGAGCTTGCTCCCGGCGATGTCCACGTAGCTGTTCGTGCCGGCCTGCTTTTCGGCGATCAGCTTGTCAAAAGCGGTGGCGTTGGGTATGGGGGAGCACATTGATGCGCTTCCTTGGCGCACGCAGAAACGTTGCCTGCTTTCGTCGAACATGTCGTCCACATTCAGCGGCCGCCACTTCTCTTTGCCGTCGAACAGAAGCCAGGGACGGAATCGCTCCGCCAGTTCTCCCGCCATCGGTTCGTCGACGAGCGAGAACGGTTCCCCCTTTCGCACCGAGCCACCACCGATCGAGCCGTCGACGATCAACACCACGATCACAGTCGCTCCCGCGCCAATCAAAAAGGCCACCAACCCAATGATGATTCGCATGTCGATGCGTCGTGCCCCCGTGTCCCCGTTTCGCCGACCTTGGCCGACTTCCGTCAGTCTGCCAACGGCCTAGAGTTTTGTCAAGAAAATAGTACAGTTCCGACTATTCCCCAGTAGTGAGGATCCCGTAGCCTGCAACGATGCCCTGGCGCGGTCCGTGCGACAGTGTGTCAACCGACAGCCCAAAGGAGCTCTGAAATGATCGCCGACCTGCATTGCCACTACCCGATGCGCTTCGTTGCCGACGAGCCGGACCCCGAGGGCCCCAGAGAGCCATGGCTGCGAAAACTCCTCGACAAAGCCGAGGGCGCGATTCTCGACGATGCCGCTCTTATCCTCAACGACTCGGGATGGAGTTCGGGTTGGCGAGTCAGCCTCGAGGGCCTGCACGCCGGGGGAGCGGGGATCGTATGCTCGGTGCTCTACTGGCCGGCTTCCGAGTTCGATCTCACCGACCTCAACAAAGCGCCACCCCGCGACGATGATTTCGAGCGCCTCAAAACGCAGCTCGCATACATCCAGGATGAACTGCCCAAGGCAACCGCCGACGGAACGCCGGTCTTCGTGGCGAGAACCGGCGCGGATCTCAAGAAGCCGGGCATCAAGTTCGTCCACTGCGTCGAGGGTGGATTCCAGCTCGGCAAGGATCCCGGGGCACTCGACGAACGCGTGCAGTGGCTCTCAGAACAGGGTGTCCTTTACATCACCATCGCCCACCTCTTCTACCGCGAGATGGCGACCGAGGCTCCAGCGATCCCGACATTTACCGACGAGCAATTCTTAGAGGTCTTCGATGAGCCCGAAGGCGTTGGGCTCACCGAACTGGGCGTAAAGCTGATCGAAGCCATGTACTTACACAAAATACTGATCGACATCAGCCACATGTCCGAACGGGCGGTCAAAGATACCTTCGCACTGGTCGAGCGCCTCGAGGGAAATGCGGACAAGGCGAACTACCCGATCATCGCCAGCCACGTGGGGATGCAAAGCGCAGGGCCGCAAGCGCGGGCACAGGAATACAACCTCTCTAACGAAACCGCCCTCAAGATCGCCGAAAGGAAGGGAGCGATCGGGCTCATCGGAGCACAGCACCAACTCGGCGACACATCCGACGAAGCAGGATCGGCCAATTTGATCAAGGCGCACCTCGATGCGATCGGCGCGGCCGTGGGCGACGCGAGCACCGTCGCCGCGCTCGGCACCGACATGGACGGATTCATCAGACCGACGCTCTTTGGATTTGAGAAAGCCGAGGACTTCGCCAAGCTCCAGGAATGGGTCTTAGCTGCCGGCCAGAGTGATCCAGAGGCGATCCTCCACGGCAACGCCGAACGAGTGATTCGCGCGGCGTTCTCCGGCCGTTGATCGACGCGACACGATCGGTTTCGGTCGATTTGCGCTGCTGGGCTCGTTTCGATAAGGTGAATCTGGTTGACTAGTGGACAACGGCTGGCTAGCCTCGCTTCGCACTGCTTCGGGCTCGCCAACACGCCGTGGGTGAAACGCAAATCGCGAACTCGACAGCACACACAGACACCAATCAAGGAGCTATCGTGTCGATCAGCCCGCAGACAGGTCCAGATTTCGCATTCAAAGCAGTCGAGCATCCCGCCGCCGAGCCTGTCCTCGACCTTGGCCCATTGGCGCAGCTGGTCGGCCCAGACGGCAAACGAAAGTGGGAAGGCGTCGGCTTTAACACGATCTGGCGGCCACATCCCCTAGCCGAAGGCCACGACCGCTTCCTCGAGCTAAACCTCACCTCCGAGAAGCTCGAATTCACGACGATCCCCGGCAAGATCCCCAACCGGGGACTGCTGATGCCCGACATCAACATGTTCGGTCTCACCTACATGCAGCAGATCGAAGGGGTCGACCCGCCGGAAGGACTACACATCGAGCCGGGAATCTGGGCGCATGTCCCGCCAACGATCGACCCAGAGATGCCGCCCACTGTCGTGCGGATGGCCTCGATTCCACACGGCACGACGATCCTCGCACAAGGAAAGTTCCTCACGGTTGAGGGCGGTCCGCAGATCGCCGACAACAACATTATCCCGTTCAAACCTGGCGAGCCCGTTCCGTCCTTCGCCCAAGCCGAGGCGACATTTACCGAGCTGAACCTTGGAGTGCCGAGCAACTTTCGCCAAGCCTCGGCGGCCGTGACCGAGGCGATGGTCGAAAACCCGAACAGTGTGCTCTTAAGGGACATCGAAGGCCAGAACATTAAGAGCACGACGGTGCTGATCATTTCAACCAAGCACGAACCGGTACCCGGCGGAGGCACCTCGAACACCGCATTCCTAGAAGCTGCGACCAACCCGCCGGGCGGCAACGCCACGGCCGTCTCAGTCGACGCGATCTTCTGGATCGAGACCGTCGCCGATCCATACGGTGGACCCGACACCCTTCAGCTGCAATACACCCAAACCGTCCAGTTGGTGTTCAACAAACTGACCTGGCCACACATCAGCGTCGCGACGCTCAAGGAGATCTGAGCTGCACACTCAGCGATCTACGACGGCGGCCATGTACGGATTCCCACCGCGTCCACCGTTTAAGCCTCCATTCGCTTTTCTGCATTGGTAATTCGCAGCAAGGAAGGCGTCATAAGGCCTAATATCACTCGTTGGCTATTGTGCAGGCGTTCGGCGCCGCGCCGGCTCTCAATGCGTGTTTGCCGCGACCCTGAGACGCTCCTCTGACACTGCTGTGGTCAAACCAGTCCGAGCGGATCGAAAATTAGGTAAGAACTGTTCGACGAGCGGGCTTTGTGACTATGGTCCGAACCAATACGTGCTTCTCTCCTGCGTCGCGGTTCAGGTCTGCGTCGCGCTAACCGGCCCGAGGAACACGATCAGCGACCGGTTCAATGCTACGAGCTCGTCGTCGCGGAGTCTGCCGAGGCGCTCACCGAGGCTAGACCTTGGCACGGTTGTGACCTTGTCGACCATGATCTGGCTCGGCTGATCGAGACCGTTCTCCTCGGACGGATCGATCGGAAGCCTCACGAGCGGGGCCTCGACGGGATTTGCGGTGAACGGGCAGATCGTGATCGACGCGGTGGCGTCAAAGCGATCGTCCTGAAGGATCACGACGGGACGAGGCTTGCCGGTGTAGGGTCCTCGCGCCGCGGCTGTATAGATCTCGCCGCGGGTCACCGAGCCGTAGCTTCTTCGTCCTCGACCTCCCACGGAGAGGAGATCGCGTCGACGAAGGCTTGGTCGTCCACCTCACGTTCGCTCGCAGCAATAGCAACGGACTGGCGGTGCGCCTCCGCGATGAACTCGGGGGCCCGAACATCTGGCGCCCAGATCTGCAGCGGGCGCAGGCCCTGACGGCGCAGGCGAGCGCGATGTTGGCGTACTCGGTCGCGGGTCGACGGCACCCAGCGATGTTACATGTAACGGGCGAGGCCGTCAAGCGCCAGCGAACCATTTCAGGCACTTAAGCGTCGCGAGTGCCTGAAATCGGCGGCCATCTGGAAAACGTCCAGGAGGTCATCTAATCGGCAAAAGTCCTGCAAATCGCGATCTTTTGCGGACCTCCCCGAAACCGCCATCGTCTGCGGCAATTTCGGGCAGTACAACAACAAAAGTCCTGCAAATACGTGGATTATGGAGCTAGCCGGACTCGAACCGGCGACCTCCTGGGTGCGATCCAGGGTGGCATTTCGCGTCATGGGACGGTTTTTGCCTGCAAATAGACAGTATTTGGATTCCAAACCGATGTTCTTAACCGGCTGCTTTAGGCTCGATTCGGCTGGGTTTAGGCCCACGAGCGGATTCATGGGCCTAAACTTAGCTTGCGCATCTTGTGTATCTTGCTATTCTTGTGCGCATGGCTTCTACCCGATCTACATTCGCCGAGGCTGTCGGTGGCGCTGCGCCCTCGAGGGAGCGTCTGCGCGCGTGGCCGTCACTGAGCCAAGCTGCACAGATACTCGACCTGTCGCTGTCGGCCCTCTCACGCGCGATGGACGCACACAAGATCCCGAAGCACCAGCTGGGGGGCCGCGTGCGCAAGATCGCGCCTGTGGCTCTGCTCGACTTGGCCGTCGAGTATGGCGCCGACGTCGCGAAGGTCGCCGACGAGGTGATGAGCATCGCTGACCGCTCGGGCGTCGCCAAGCGCCTGATCGCGGCCACCGAGCAGGACATGGGCGCCTGGTTCGCGGGGCAAGCCATGCAAGCCACTGGCCCAAGCGAGGACCAGCTCTCGGCGGTGATCGAGGAGATGCGCGACGCGATCGGCACCGAGGCCGCCGAGGCCATCCTGGCCCGCGCCGGCGTCACGGCGCCAACCGCAACAGTGTTGGAGCACCCCCTTTCAGCGCGCCAACGCTGAGCCGAGCGCCATAGAGTTCGCGTAGATATGCGGCCAGGGCCTCTTGGCCCTCAACGTCGAACAGCAGGCAGCCGAGCTCGGCCTCAGCTCTTTCGCGCCCGCGCGCACCGGCTGGCAGCCGGGCCAGAACCCACGCCCGGTGATCGCTCGCTACGTACAGCAGTGCATTGACGAGCAGCTGGAACCCCGTTTCGATCACAATCTCCTGCCCGGGCGAAACACTGGACCGCAGTCGCGGGCTCGCCGCGATGACCAGCAGCGGATCATCAAGCCGTCGCGAGAGATGCCAGCCGATGACCGCAAGCGGCATCTGTCCGCTGGGCTCGTCGAGGTGGCGAGCAACCAGCGTCCTGCCACGCCCATCCTTCAGACCTCGGTTGAGCGCCACGGTGTCCAGCGGGAAACGATAAGCAGCACCGAACACCCGCGGGTAGACGCTGCTGAGCTCCCAGAGCGCACGCCGGGACCGCACGGCCGGCGGATCAGCCGGCACCTTGACCCTAGGCACCCGCACCACCGAGTTCTCGCGCTGCTTCTCATCCCAGGCAATGTTGATGGACTTCGCCCAATCGACCCTTGGCACGGCTCACATTCTCCACATCGGCATGACCGGACGACACTGGCGAGGGCGCTCCGCACCCCGGCACTAGAGGGTTAGCGGTGCGTCAGCTCGGCAAGCGGCGCGGTCAGCTCTTCCGCTTCGCTGGTATCGATGGCCTCGAGCCGGGTTGCGAGCAGGCTCGTCAGGATCCCAACCTTCGCGGCGAGCTTGGCGACCGGGTCTTCCATAACACCGCGGTAGAACTGAAGCTCGTGCTGGCTGGCGTTCGTTATCGAGAACGCGGTGATTAGCCCGACCGTCTCAAATAAGCGCCGGCTCCCCTTGCGCCAGTGGGCAATCAGCCCGTGGTCAGACCAGTATCTGACCTGCCGCTCGGACATCCCCGTCAACTCAGCGATCTCACCGCTGCTCAGCGGGTAGCGATGATGGACCGCCGTGCTCGGATCGAGAACGATCTGTTGCTGGCGACGCTTCAGCCGTGGCCACAGCGCACGCGCGCGCGGGTCGCGCAACACACAAGCCTGGTCAAGGCGCTCCCGACGCTCCGGCGAAACCTCTGCGGGGCTTACGCTTCCGCCGCGAGGCGCCGGCTGCTTCGCAGCGCTGTTCTGTCCACCTCTGGCCACGTCGCTCATCCTAGCACTGGAACTTACAAGTGGTTGTCAGTCTGTATTGGATAATCGCCCACAGGGCAACCGTGCGACGCCTCCGTGCCGACCGTCCTCGGTTGAGTCGCTGGCGCGTCAGGGGGACTGCGTACATGCGTTCCGCGATCATTCCTTGTCGCCGCCAGATCGGGCACCGAACAGTCGGCTGCCAGTCAGTCGGAGATGGGGCCAGTTGAGACCGTCGCAATGGGGCCAGATCAGATCGCCGTTCCACCATTTGGACGGACTCGTATGTAACGATATCTGACAAAGCTCCCTATGCCCGAGACCGAGCCTACCTTGATGCCCGCCGAGAGCCAGGCCCGCACCGAGTCCACCATCATGACCCTGCTACTCGTTCACGACGAACTGATCCGCGAAATCGGTAGACCAAACGACGTCCACAACGCTATCGCCAACCTCCACGGCGTCGGCCTCATCCACCGCACCAGCGACGGCTTCGTATTCGCCACCCGCGCGGCAACCCACCTCGACGGACTCGACATGTAGCCCCACCAACACGAACGCACTCGGGCGGGCGCACCACGCGCCCGCCCGAAGTCGTCTTATGACACTTGTGCGACAACCAGCCGGAGACGCCGCCGATGGCCGCCTTACCATGAGGCTCTTTATGAATGGCGATACGGTGCAGATGGAAACTACGATTTTGACGCGACGATCCGTTTCTCGCACCTCGACATGGACTACCTGACCATCGTGGAGGCCAAGTGCCACAAAAACCCGATAAAGCGCGAACTGGTTCAGGTTCTTCACTCAAAGGCACAAAGCGTTGGTGCTCACAAGGCCGTAATGATCGCGACCGCACCCTTCCAGCGGGGTGCGATTGAGTTCGCCAAGGCGCATGGCATTGCGCTGGTCATAGTGTCCGAGGGTCGCTTCACCTTCGAGACTCGCGCCGCCGAGCCGCGTCCTACGATGTCGCGACAGGAAGCTCAAGAACGCTATGGGATTCCGACCTTTGTTGGCGTCGGGATTGGTTCAGGAGGTGATAGCGGCGGCACGATGTTCACTACTTTCGACATCGACGACGGCCGACGAATCCAGGAGGTGCTGTTTAGCATCGAGACAGACGAGCCACCGGAGTCCTAATAAGTACGAGGGCTATTCGCTGTCCGACCGCGTGGTGGCCTCGTCGTCGTGACGGCGCGCGTCCCGTTCGTAGCTTTCAGCCAGTCGGCGTAGCAATCTGCCGGTGCGGGGCGAACTAGGAGCGACTTGCTTTGACCACTTCCAATAACGCGCTGCTTTGCTGCGCTCAAGGTCGCCTCCATCGAAGACCCCTCGGGTCGTTACACCGTCACTGTTGATGACACCTGTGTGGACGCCCGACTCAAGAGATTGGCTACCCGTAGCCTCCACGATCTCGCGAACAGCCTCGGCGGGCCAAGCTTCATCAGCCCCCGCGGGGCTGTGAGCGAGCATTTGGCCGATCAACTCGTCACCGATGTCGGTTCGACCGGAGTCGGCGAACTCGAGGCGGGCTGTGCGTATCCACCGAGTTAGATGGGGTCCGTTGACAGTTCCGTCCTCACATCGCCCTGGTATGTCGCCCCAGTGATTGAGTACCCACCAAGCATGGTGTGCGAATGCTGTTTCTTGCTGATTTAGTTTGCGGTCCGGCTGATGCTCGCTACGATAGACGCGATTTACAAGCTCCACGAACAACTCTGGCTCATCTGCGAGGGCCGCGAAGAGCGCACGCGGTGTTCGGTGATGCTCAAGCAGTTGAAAGAAAGCAAACTCGTACCTTGCGAGCGTTGCGGTATCAAGCCCGCGTACCTCAAGATCATCGAGGATAATTCCTAGCTCGTATCCGAGCGATTGGATCAATGTTTCGCGCGGGTCTGCTGTCAGTGCCGCATCAAGAACTTCACGCACTAGATCGGGAGCAACAAAAGTTGAGACGTCCTTTTCGGGATGATGCAAGGAGCCAGCGAGTATATCTACAGCTGCCCAGGGCCGCTCGTGCTGAAGAAGGGATCGGACGGCACGCTCAGCGTCAAGTGGTAGCAGCCCCAACGGATGAGCCTTGCTCCAATATCGAACGGCAAGATCGCCGTCCGCTTCCTCAATGATCTGCCACATCTCAGCAGTAGGAGGTGCCGACAGGGCAAGGGCTACTCTGCGGTCGCCGTTAGCGACCTCGGCCTTGTTGAGCATTTGCTTGAGCCAGGCTCTACCATTGTCGCGCGTTAGATGGTAGTTCGCCCAACTCACGGCGACACCTTGCATATTCTTGTCATCGGAGTCGAGCCAGCTCAACAATTCACTACTAAGTGCATCCGATGCGACGATTCCGACTATCCACCCAAGATGCCCCGGCGCCTTACTTCGTCGCGCGAGATCTCTGATTCCATCTATCCCGGATGTGTCTAGTGTGGCTTGCACGGCAGCCTTACGCAGCTTAAGCAGCTTCTCTTGGTAGGCCTCAAAGTCTCGTACGTCAACATTAGGTAGCGAGGGGTGCCAATCAAAGAGATACCCGAAGCGCTCTGTGGTTTCACGCGGTTCAAGGTCTTCGGCGATGGCCTCCAGTTTTTTTAGTATGTCATCAGTCATCGACCAGTCGGCGTCGGGGAACTGTCGGTGTCTACCGATCTCCTCGCGAAGCTTCTCCCAAATGTTGAGGCGATCCTGCGTCTCAAACGTCGCACCGGATACGTACTCGGCCAATGCAGTCATTACAGTTTCACGATCTTTCGGCGGCAGTGGACTTAGCCGCGTGACTAGCTCAGCCCACCGGTCGGAATGCTCGTCGACAAGGTCAACCGCACTTTGAGTAAGGTAGTGAATGTAGTCGAGCCACTCCGATACAAGAACGGCTCTATTGTCGGGGCTCCAGTCGCGAAACCGCGGAGCGTGAGGTGGCATCGCAGCTGTCATTTGGCTGGGCCAGAGTCCCATGACTAGAGCCCACCCATTGTCGTCTGACTCGTCGGTAATCGTCTTGATGACCTTCTTCTTAAGGTCGAGAGACGCATTGGTGTGCCGAATCCATCCAACGAGAACCGAGCAGAGGCTCTCTAGGGGCCGGTTTGAGAGACGTCCACCGGGGTCTATAGATCGAAGCCGCGCTAGAGCACGCGCGGCTTCGAGAATGTGGTCTTCAGACCAGCAGAGCGTCTCCAGTGCCCATAGCAGGCCAGAGTGGGGGGACGATGTGCCGAATATTGAGTCCGTGTTGCGGTCCTGAAACATTGTGCGTAGCAAAGGGCTCGCTCCATCCAGATCTTCGTGAACGGAGTCGAGAAATGCATACGGTGCTGCCTCTGCGAGTAGGGGCAGGACATCGGAGAGTGCCCACCAGCTTCGCCCCGACGTGTCGGCGTTGGCGATATGTAGGATCTCTCGGACGACTGAACTCGCATGTTCACCAGCAGTACTGTTGTCGCTCATGCGCTCGTCCTCGTGGGACCCAATCAGAGTGAGTCCTTCAGCGACTCCCCGCCGAAGCACGGAGGAGTACTTGCGACGAACGCCGTGAATGCCAGCCAACGGTCGCTCATCGGCAGGCAAATCGAGGACCGGATCAGTCTCAGAGATCAGATCGACGACTAGCTTGTGCCACCGGGCGAGATCGCTGTGCGTCAGGGTGTGTCCGAGGACAAGATACGCCTCCTCGCTTGAGGCCAGATGCCACTGATCGCCGCTTCGCACGAAGGGGGGATCGTTGGTGCGCGCTGCGTGAAGCAGCGCACGCTCAATCACTGGCCATGACTCGCCTGTCATGGTGGCGGCGAATTCGCGATCCCCCTCGCTGTCTGTCCAGCCACCGACGAGTATTAGGGGCGCGAAGATAGCTGCATTGGCAGGTTCCCCCCAAGCAGGCTGCGCAAAGGCGTGATCACGTGCCAGCTTTCGCACTAGTGCAGGCATACTTCGACGCGCGAGCGCAGCTAGGAGATACGCTTGCTCATGTGACATTTTGGTTGCCTCGAAGGCCCGAGTAGCGCCAAGTCGATCAGGCCGTGGCAAGGGCAGCGGATTGCCGATCACGACTTCGTCGCGCCCTAGCGGTGAGATGACGTGTCGGCTAAGGTCGCGTGCGGCTGTCAGATCTGGATCGTCAAACAGCGGGATCAAAGTAGCTCGCCCAGGATGCGCCAGCATGCGATCCCAGACCTCGGCAGAGCGGACAATCACCGCTGGGCTCACATGATGGACATCGTCGTCCGCAAGCGTGGCGGCGACGAACGCGATGGCCTCATCACGTGAACCTGTCTGCACCGCCAATGTTCCGGGAGGCCCGGCTAGAAACTCTTTCAGAGAACCAACCTCACTGTCACGCCCTGTCACAAAAAGGTTAGGAGGCAGAGCTGGCTTAGTCCGAGATTGAAACTGCTCCCACCATTGCTCCAACGTTTGGGCGTCCTTCGGACTACGCCCAAGCTGCTCCGAAAGCCACTGATGCACTGCTGGCGTCTCCGTCAGCCAGCCCTCAATATCGTCAGCGTCAAGAACGCGCACGCTGACGAAGTAACCCAAACCGGCCTTCTCCTCCGCCCAGGATGCCCCATCGCGCCATCGCCTCGGCGTCATAAAGACAAAGGTCAAGTCGGCCGACTTAGACTCCTTGCGCCGCTTCTCATAGTCTTCCTCCGCCTTGGCCTTGGGTTTGTTGTCGACCCCGAACTCGAACCGCAGAGAGCCGGCCGGCAGAAATGCGGTGGCGACAGAGTCGGCTCTGCCGTCCCACCCTGATAGTGCGACTCCATCTCCCGCGCGCGCCGAGACATTCGTAATCCCAGGGGTGGCCGCAAGCAACCGGCGCACAAGCTCTGGAAATCTTGCCTGCGCGTCACGGGTCGCCGCCCACTGAGCCAATTGCGACGCGTCCACGAGCTCGGGACCGATCGTTCGTAGCTCCTTCTCGCGGGAAGAGACGGTTTTGCCCCTGTCTTCCCGCAGACGCTCGACATCCCGGGCATAGAAGCGATGGAATCGCGAGCCAGGTACTCGAGCCGTGGGGAGCACTCCAGAGCGCGCCCAGTTGCGGATCGTATTCTCGTGGACGCCCAGCCGCTGGGCGGTTTCGCGCACGTTCAAAAGCGGCCCTCGATCCGTGGTAAACTCCATGCAATCAAGTATATCATTACTGTGGACTTTGTAGGCTATACTAGAGGACGACTTGGCCAGTGGCGTAGTCGAAACCCTCTCTTGTATGGAGGCTTGTGCTGCGTGGGCTCACCGGAGGCGGTTCGGCGTAGCCGGAGCGTCGCGGAGTGGTCCGGAGGCAGCCCAGCCCCCGGACCACAGCCGTTTTGAGGCTGCACACGACCAGCCCTCGGTAGAAGGATGCAAACCTGCACCCTTCTAGGTCGGCCTAGTAGTCAGCAACACTTCGATCAGTCGGTAGACGCGACCCTCCCGGCCCAGGAACGCCGACGGCCCAGCCCCGGGAGGGACTGGGCCGGTTCGACCTTCATCAAGATGGTGGAGCTAGCAAGACTCGAACCCGATACTCCTGCTTGCAAACAGACTCGTCAGTTCGGATGTCCTCCTTCCTCAACGATCCAGATCACGACGAGCGACCCTACTCTCCCACCCAGCAACCCCCTGCGAATCAAGTAGACGCCCTTCGGCAAGGTTTCTCCCGCAGACAACCGACAGCGCCAAGCCGGAGGTTTAGGCCCATGGACCGGGTTCTATGGGCCTAAACTCGCTCGGCGCGAGTCGGCCACACCGAGAAGACCAGCCAAAACTGCCCATTTGCAGGCACTTTAGAAATGGAGCTAGCCGGACTCGAACCGGCGACCTCCTGGGTGCGATCCAGGCGCTCTCCCAACTGAGCTATAGCCCCGTGTACTCGCACCCAAATGCGAGCTACAGGTCTTGGAAGTGTAGTAGGAGAGTCGCGCTGGGATCAAAGCTGGTGTTGGTCGTCGGAGGCAAGACCTCGCACACGACATGTCCCATGAGCGACAATCGCCAATGAGACAGGCCATCCGAGCAAGTCCGCGGGTGGGCGCAGTATGGTTTGAGGGCGCAATGGGATTGCTCGACGACGCCATCCGTGAGCACTTGGAGCTCAAGCGTCTCAGGGGAGCCGATCCGGGCGATGTTGCCCGGGAGGAGCAGGCCGCTCTAGGGCCGGTAGGTCGACGAGAGGACGCAGAGCCTGAGGGTCCCCGGGCCGAAGATCCAGAGTCTTCTCGTTCCGATGAGTCGGAGCCGCTCCGCCCCGATGTGACTCCAGGAGGCGGCTCCTCGGCAGCAGGTCAAGAGACGGTGGAGATCAACATGGAGGCTGAGCTCGCGGCGGCAGATGCCGAGGACGACTCTGTGCCCGCAAGCTCCGAACGAGCGAAGTTTGTCGCCGATCCGGCCCATACCCATGCATCCAGCGGTGATTCGCTTGAATGGGAGATGCCAGGCGACGCGGATTCGGGCGTGGAGGCCGAGGGAACAGAGCCGGTGGAGGACGTGCTCGAGGAGACCCCCGATTTCCTGCGCGATACACCAGAGCAGGAGCGCCTCTGGTTCGAGCAGCGCCCTCCGCGCGACTTCGATTTCAACGAGTAGCAAGCCCTCCATTCGCTACCGTGCCGCGCTCTTAGACTTGCCGGCTGGGCGATCGAGTAGTCGTGTGTTGCCCTACACTCGTGGGCTACGGGGCCATAGCTCAGCTGGGAGAGCGCCTGCTTTGCAATCGAATGGCCCGTCGGCGCTGTAGCGCCGACTTCTCAGCCACTAGCAGGGATTGTGGCTCCCGCCCAGGGCGCGAAATACGGTTGGATTTGGCGCGATCCGGCCGGGTTCGGGCAGCGGAATGAGCCTGCTGCCCAATGCCGGCAAGGATGCCACAGTCCTTGGGCCGGTCGGGTGCCCGTAGAAGGGCACGATCGGGCATCGTAGAAGTATCTGGGATGAACTCAATAGCCGGGGATGCCCGGATAACCAGCGTCGAACGTTTATTCGAGGTGCCGCTGATCGTTGCGGCGGTTCTGAGTATCCCGGCGACGATCCTTCAGACCACTCAGGTGAGCCAACCTTGGGGCGCCCTTGGAACGGGACTCAACTGGGGCATCTGGATCGCGTTCCTCACCGAGCTGGTTGTCATGCTGGCGATCGCGCCCAACCGAAGGCGATATCTGACCGAACACCCACTCGACTTGGCCATAGTCGTGCTGACGCCCCCGTTCTTGACGAGCGCAGTCCAGAGCGTGCGCCTTCTCCGCTTGCTTCGAGTGTTCCGGCTGTTGAGGCTGGCGCCTCTGGCGCGTGCTGCATTCTCGCTGGAGGGCGTCAAGGCAGCGGCCAGCCTCGCGCTGTTGACGGCTATCGCTGGCGGGGGCGGGTTTGCAGCCGAGGAAGGTATCTCCTTTGGGAACGGCATCTACTGGGCCGTCACCACGATGACAACCGTCGGCTATGGCGATATCACGCCGAAGACGACTGAGAGCAAGGCCATTGCAGTCGTCGTGATGCTGGTAGGTATAGGCACAGCGACGCTTGTGATTGGAGCTGTCGCGCAGCGCTTTCTGGCGCACACTGTGGAGCATGTCGAAATCGCCGAGGACGATCTACTAGTGCAAGTGCGGGAGATTTCGGCTCGGCTCGGCAGGTTGGAACGAGCGCTGCGCGAACGAACCTAGACGACCCCGCGAGGCGGCAAAAATCTCTGTCGGGGAGGCTCATATGGGAGCTCTCGTCTGCTCTTTTGTCGCGTACCCCCCTCTCATGTCAAGTTGCTGGGCTCGTGTCACGTCACGCTGGGGATGACTCCGCTTTGTTACTCGGGTAGGCGAGGACTTGGAGTTGACCCGGCAGAGCGTGTCAGATCAAGGGTCCGACCACTTATCCGGGTAGGCTGTTTCTTGGTTGCCCATGTGACCATCTTTAGGAGCCCGCCTCGACGCTTGTCAGGCGGGCTCCGCTCGTTTACAAAGTTCTGCCGGGAAGTCTGATTAGCTTGAAATGCGCAAGTGGCGCCGAGCCAAAGATGGAAAGGGAACCATGCAGCACGTTGTCGATGAGGTAGACGACAGCCACACCCCGACGAGCAGTCGGTGGGCGACCGCTGAGGAGCGGACCGCTGGGCTGCATTCGTTGTATGCCCAACACCTAGCTGAATTTGCGAACGAAGAACGGGTCGCGCAGAGTACACGGCGGATCGACTTCGACGGGCGTTACCTCACCGTCTCACGGCGCGTTGGGAATGGAGCTTGGTCACAGCCTCGGCGAGCTGTGTTGGTTGTGGCCGTGAGTAGTCTCCAGCGTGGTCGCGTGGCCGTTCAGCGTGCCCGGCGTGCGCATTGTGGCGGGCGTCGTCGGCCAGGCGTCAGACGACCAGGAACCGCTCGCGGCGGTCCACCCGGCGACCCTGACCCAGCCGAGCCGGGTGAACCAGCCCGGCGTGCCACTAATGAGCATTTAGTCGCCGTCCCCCTTACAGCGGGGGTGGTTTTGTGAGGTCTGGGCCAGCCGTTATCCGTGATTTGCGTCGCGGCTACACGTTTGTTACTGACGACGCGGTCTACGACGGCAACGCCGTGACCTTTGCGGGACGTTTGCGCAACAAAACCCTTACGGGGGTCTCGTTGGGCGCCCCGAAGTGGTTGACGTTGCCGATCGCGGGCGCCGAGATCGAATGGGTTGATAACGCTCCCGATACGTGCGCCAGCCAAGACGAGGTACTGGCGTTGTGAGCAATCGTTCACCGATCAGGTTCCTCGACGTGGCCAAGATGGCGAGGGACGCCCCTCCGCCTGTTTCATGGCTTGTCTCGGGTGTGCTGCCGCGAGCGGCGTTGACTGCCCTCTATGCACCGGGCGGCGATGGAAAGAGCTTGCTGTCGATGGCGCTTGCCACCTCGATCGCGCACGGCGGAGAGTTGGCTGGGATTGAATGCGAACGAGGCGTAACGGCCTATCTGGACGGCGAGAATGGAGAGTGGGAGATTCATCGCCGCGTCCACACCCTCGGGCTACCGGCGTCCGGCGTTCAGGTGGCAGACGCAAGCGGGCTGGATCTACGTCTGGATATGTCCGAGGTCGAGTCCGTCATCGAGGACCTGGCGCCGGACCTACTCGTTCTCGACTCGTTTCGGTCGCTGACGCCGGGAATGGAGGAGAACGACACGGCACAGACGACGCGCGTGCTCGATCCGTTGCGGCGTCTCGCGCACAAGTCGGGAACAGCAATTCTCCTGATTCACCACGCGAACAAGGCCGGTCGAGATTTTCGAGGTGCAAGCTCGATCCGCGACAGCGTGGATGTGCTCTGGCACCTCGGCCGTCACGACGACGACCCGGACCTGCGGAGGCGATTCCTTCACAACCGCAAGATGCGCGTGGCGCCCGATGGCGAGCGTCTGTGGCTACGTCTGGAAGTCGATCGAGGCCGGGTACTCATCGACAAGGCAGACCCGCCTCAGGACAGCGAAACGCTTGCGACTGCTCAGCCTGTTCGGGCAGCGCTCAGCGACGAGATCATCGCGGGTATTGGCAACCGACCGCTATGCCTTTCAGACATCGCCCAGCTTGTCGGGCGCCGCCCCAAGGACGGCAGCGTACGCAACGCGCTCGCGGCGCTCGTCGCTGACGGCCTAATCGCCCGCAACGGCAATGAATACCAGAAGGTGCAAGCGGTACAAACAGTGGCTTTGCACCATTGCACCGAGGCTCCGGAAGGGGTGCAAAGTGCAAGACCCCCTATAGGGGTTGCACATTTGCACCCTTCAACCAACACTCGTGACGCGGATGCCGAAATAGCGCGCCTAACCGAGAAGGGGCTCGGGAAATGAGCGCTGTGGAGGGGCTGACGCCGAACGAGCGTCTGTTGGTGGAAGCCATCGCCGACCGGGTAGCCGAGCTACTGCATCCCCCGCCGACTCACGGCCCGCTCGTGGATGCCAAGACACTCGCTGACACTCTCGGCGTCTCGCGAGACTACATCTACGCGCACGCCGAGGAACTTGGTGGCAAGCGCATAGGAACAGGGCTGCGTGGGCGACTGCGATTCGATATCAGTAGTGCGCTCGCGGCGTGGACCGCTTGCTGTCATAGCAAGGAGTCGCACCGGTCGGAATCGCCCGTGCCTGCAAGTCATTCGGCAAGTCGTCAGCGTCAGCGAGTGGGCAGCCGCGCCGGACTGCTGCCCGTAAAGGGCTCGGCGACGTCCGCTGACATCCGCCGAGAGCGCCCGTGATGATCCCCTCAACGCTTTGGCGACGGGTCCTGCTTCTCGACCTTGGCTATCGCGTCCGCGAGTTGGTGCAGGTTGGAGCCGAGAGCGTCGAGGAAGCGCAGGACTGTGTGCCATCTGACACCGCGCCGACCGCGCTCAACCTGGGAGACATAGGTCGAATGGATGCCGAGTCGGACGGCCATCTCCTCCTGAGTCACGCCAGCCTGATCGCGCAACGCTTGAAGCGCTCGCCCGAGCACGACCTGATCTTGAGCGGCATCACGCATCTAAGCAGTTTTAGTCAGGTTGCGATACCATTTGGGAGTCCAAACATAGTGCCCCCGCGCTGCGCAAACAGCCGGGGGCGTGGCTCCGAAGACCAAAGGCTTCGGCGCGTCGGTCACGATATCCGCTCAGGCCATCATGGCTTCTCGCCAGGGCACCAGTCTTCGGCGCCTCCTACCAAGGAGGAACCGACATGACGCCCCTCACCATCCCCGTCCCCACCGACGTGGTGGGAATCCTTCGTAGCGCGCTGCACACCGAGATCGGGCGGGACGCGTCCGAGATCGTTCGCGTGAGCGAAGACGGCCACGGCGACCTGCACGCCGAGGAGTACGACAAGCCGCTGTTGGACTTCGACGCGCACCGTGCACTACTCAACGTGATCGGGTGGAGCAAGCCCGACAGAGACCAGATGGTGCAGATCGACCTCGAACAACACAAGTGGGCGCTCCTGACGACGCTTGTGCGTCGCCTTACCGTCGAGCACGACCTCATGCAGTCAGACCAACATATGCGGGGGGCTGAGCAGCAGCGAGAGACGGCGATCCGCTTTGCGCGGCCACTCGAAGGCTTCCTGCCGACCCTGCGCGCTCGCCTCAAGCAGATGGGGGGCCAGTAATGCCGCGCCCCGCTACAGGTCAGGTGATCGTGGATGAGCGTAGACGCAGCGCAACGTTCGGGTTGCGTTTCCGCGCCTACGGCAAGCGTGAGTACGTGACGCTTGGGACTGCCGGGGAAGGCTGGAATCGGGCAAAGGCAGAGACAGAACTACAGAACGTCCTTGCCGATGTGCGGCGCGGTATCTGGCGGCCGCCGGTCGTGGAGGTTGTGCAGGCGCAGCGAGCGATGCCGACCTTCCACGAGTTCGCTTCGGAATGGTTCGAGCGACAAAAGGTCGAGGGTGGCAGGCACGGCAACGGTCTGGCCGGCAAGAGTCGTCACGACCTCGAATGGCGCCTGTCGAATCATCTGCTGCCCACATTCGCATCCCGGCGACTCGATCAGATCACAGTCGAGGACGTGGACCGTTACCGGCTGGCGAAGGTGCGCGAGGGTAAGCTCGGCGTCACGTCGATCAACAAGACGCTCGCCACGCTTGCCGCGATCCTTGAGACGGCGGTCGAGTACGAATTGATCGTCCGCAATCCGGCTCGTGGCAGACGGCGACGGCTGCCGGCGCAACCGCCCAGCCGTTCGTGGCTTGACCGGGCCGATCACATCGCCGCACTGCTCGACGCAGCCGGCGAAGTCGATCGGAAGGCAAGGGTCTGTCGCGGCCAGCGGCGCGCGCTGCTGGCGACGCTGATCTTCGCTGGCCTGCGGATCGGCGAGGCGCTATCGCTGCGCTGGCGCGACGTGGACCTGGCGCGCGGCACGATCACCGTGCGCGCAGCCAAGACCGATGCTGGCGAGCGAATCGTGAACGTGGTCCCGGTCTTGCGCGACGAGTTGGGCGTCTACCGGGCGAGGCTGGACACAACGTCCGACGCGCTCGTGTTCGGGACGGCCATCGGTACGCGGCAGACGGCGACCAACGTTCGGCGACGTATGCTCGCCAAGGCGACTGCACTCGCCGACAAGCGACTCGCCGAGGACGGCACCGAGCCGCTGCCGAACCGTCTGACGCCACACTCGCTACGCCGCACATTCGCCTCGCTGCTGTTCGCTATCGGCGAGACGCCGCCCTACGTGATGGCGCAGATGGGACATACCACACCCAATCTCACGCTAGCGATCTACGCCCGGCAGATGGACCGCCGCGATGGCGAGCCTCACCGTCTAAAGACGCTCGTAGAGGGTCGCGAACCTGAGGCGGCGGATCGCAGTCTCGACTCAAGCGTCTCCAACTCGCGACGACCAATGCCCACTAGGACAGGGTCCTAGAAGACCTGAGGTGCTGGGCGAGCAGGTCGGATTGGACCCAAGATGATGCATACAGATGGCATTTCTCGCTCAGGAACATCCGTGTCGCTCAAGTCGGACCCCAGGCTGGACGATCAGCAAGTACCAGCACCACTAGCTCTAGCGCCTACTTCTGCTTAGAATGTCCGAGATGGATGTCGCTCACCCTCGTATTGTCGCCGCCCACGCGGTGCTCGGGCTATCTAGGGCACTCCCACAAGCTCCTGAAGTCGATGAGAAGCTTGCCTCAAGACTGCGGCAGGAGTTCCAGAATGTCGTGTTGCGACAACCACCGCTAGGGGGAGCCCTCAGCGATGGCCCACGGCTCATCTTGACGAGTACATCCTCTCAGCTCGTCGTCACATCGACGCAGGCAGAGCTTGAGGTTCGGTTCTACGGTGAGTATGCGTCGAATGCCCAACTCTGCTTGAGCTACCTGCACAAGAAGACAGACGCTGTCCTTAACGGTTTTGCGGCCGCTGATATTCACCCTGCGATGATTGGCATGGTTCTCCAAGTCCAATTCAGCTGCAAAGACGGTGATGTTTCGCCTGTTGAGCATATTCTTAGGACGCATCTCCGATCCGAGGCCGATCCTGCGAGCCTGGAGGATGCCGTAGCGCGGATAGCTGTGAAGGTGCGGGACAAGTACTTTGTCAGTCTGCGGGTCGCCAACTACGAGTCCCGCACAATCCAAAGGCCAGTTATGGCCGGGGACTTTGCTCAACAAATGATTGTAAAGCCTTGGGAGGGGTCTGTCGAAGATTACGGGATTAGCCTTATCATAGACGTGAATAATACCCTTGAGAGCAAGACCCTTGGCACCGATCCAGAAGTGACAGAGGATGGTGTTCGCGCTGTTCTCGACCTTATCTCACATAGCCTTTTGTCTGCTGGCCCCCGGTTTGTTGATACGGGTAGGTTGGATATGAACTTGTTAATAGCCGAGCCAGCATGAGTTCTGGCACCTATAACAGGGCCTTCGATGCTGGGGTACAAGAATCTATGCCCCTAGATCACTGGATTGTTGCTCATCAACCGGGCCGATCTGAGCTAGCTGTGCGTCTCGCTGAACAGGATACGCACTCCGCAACGCGCATGGTCGCGGCATCGTGGGCAAACCCAGTCAAGAAGCTCTTCTTGCCACTGGCTATCGCAGCATCGTTCGGTGGCCCTGTTCAGCCTCAGGAGATAAAACGAGCATTTTTGTGGCGGTCGGGCACCCCTCTGGTTAAGATGCGTTGGGAGCTGGATGACGAGTACTGGGAGCCTACCGCGCAACTTATTACCAATGAGCAAGTCAGAGCTCTGAACGAGCTGCTTGCTACGCCCTATATTGACAGTCCCAGCATCGGCCAATACTACGACGGTTAGCGTGTATGTACGCATCGCGGTGGAGCCGGGATCTTCGGCAAGGGGATCTGTTCGGACCTATTCATTATCCGAAGCTTAAGGGTGTTCCACAGATTGTCGAAAAGCCTCAAGGTTGGGATAAATCTGGTAAGACTGTTGTAGGGCTAGAGTTCCCTGCTGATGAACGCCACGCCGTAGTCCTCTCGCATTGCTGTGAGTTTCGTGAAGGAAAGCGCGAGAGATATCTGGTCGCACGAGTCCAAGAGTTCCCTGATCGTTTGCCTATCGAGATGCGCCAGACGATGGAACGATCCAACGTTGCGGTTAGGGAGGAGGAGGGGGCAGACGAGCGCTACGAGCACCTAGAAGTGTTCATCCTTGATCCTATAGAAGGCTACTTCCCTGACAATATGGTCGTTGACTTCACGACGATTATGTCCCTACCAAAGTCGATCGCGTCGATCATTCGAGACTCCAAGAAGGCAGAGTTGGAGCATGAGCATCGTGTTCTTCTTCGCAAGAAGCTGGGGATGTTCCTGGCGCGTGATGCGCCTGATGTCAAAGAGGACCGCAGGATTGAACCAACGTGGAGACCTGACGCGCAGGGAAAGCAGGAGCTGGAGACTGTATCTGGGCCGCAAGAAGCCTAACGCAGCTGGCCTACGCAGGCCGCACCCACGGATACCTTCAAGAAGCTTTCAAGCTCGTTTGGGCAGCAATGGGCAGCGAGCCCCGGCGATCCGGGTCGCACCGTCGTCATAGCGCCGGCGACCACCGACCGAGATCGCCTCTATAGGCGTATATTGAGGACTCGCGGGGCCATAGCTCAGCTGGGAGAGCGCCTGCTTTGCAAGCGGGGGGTCGGGGCTTGAAACCACCCGGGCCCATAGAGAGAAGTCCCTGCAAATGGCTACTTTGCTTGGCGATGAGATGGTCGCTCCAGACGTCCCCGGCGGCCTCACCCGCGTTATTACCCGCGAAACCCCCCTCCTCGGCGGGTTTGCTTGGCTTCTGGGGGGACCGTCAACCGCTCAAGCGGCAAGTTGGCGTGTATGGAGTTCCAGACGCACCAGCCGGCTCGCTTTGCCGAGGAGGAGTCGGCCTTACGCGGAGCTGAGCTGCTCACCGCTGAGGAGGCGGCGAGGTTGCTTCGGGTTGCGCGGAAGTTCGTCTACGCGCACGCGTCGGCGCTCGGCGGCTGGCGCTTGCTCGGCGATCGCGGACCGTGGCGCTTCTCACGCCGCGAACTGCTTGAGCGCCGACCGCAGGCGGGACGGGTTACGCCGCGCCCGTCCCGCGCCGGTGCTAGCGCTGGTGGACGCCAGCGAACTCGCGCGCTCGGTGCGCCGGTGCTTCCAGCGGAGCCCCGCCGCGAGGCGCGCCAGCGCCGTGCGGAGGGATGAGCTGAGGAGCGTGGGTTGATATGGCACGGCCACGACGGGCAAAGCTCAAAGAAGATCGCCTCGGCGATGGCAGTGTCGTGTTCTGGGCTGACGTGACGGTCGCCGTGGGCGATCGCCGCCATGTCACGCTCGGTCACAGCCGCGAGGGGACAGACCGGGCGTGCGCGCTGCGCAAGCTCCGCCACGAAGAACTCAAGATCGCGGCCGGTCAATGGGTCGACCCGCGACCGGCCGAGCCGACTGGAGCCGAGATCACCTTCCAGCGGTACGCGAGCGACTGGTTCGCGGCCAAGTGTCGCGAAGTCGAGAAGAGAACGGTGGACGATCTGCGCTGGCGGCTGACAAAGCACCTGATTCCATTCTTCGGCGACTACCGGCTCGGCGAGATCAACAAGCAGCTCGTCAAGAAGTTCCGCGAATTCAAGCTCGCTGAGCGCGACGCGCTCGCGGAGCGGATCTCCGCCGGACACCGACCGCGCGACGAGCGTGGACAACCGTTGAAGCCGCTGTCGAACACCTCCATCAACAAGCTGCTCGGAACAACGAGCGCGATCTTTGACGAGGCCGTCGAAGAGGACGAGCTGCTCGACACCAACCCAGTCCCCAAGAAGCGACTCAAGCAGCCGCCGCCGAAGCGCACCTGGCTGATGCCCGACGAGCTGCTTGACCTGATCGACGCCGCCGAGCGCGTCGACCAGCGCCATAGGCCCGAGACGATCGAGCGCGCCCGCGAAGTGCAAGCGATCCTCGCCGCCGGTGGCACGCTCGCCGATGCAGCCAGGACGATCGGGGGCGCCTACTCCACGGCCCAGCGTCTCGCGACGATAGACCCGGCGCTCCGGCAAGCGAGCCCGCGACGCGCGATCGTCGCCACGCTAGGCCTGGCCGGCCCGCGCGCATCGGAGTGCTGTGCGCTTGACCTGCGCGACGTGGACCTCGCCAACCGCCGCCTCGCGATCCACGGAACGAAGACCGGCGCCGCCGAGCGCACGGCCTGGGTCGTCGACTTCCTACGCGACGAGCTCCTGCGCTACAAACACGAGACCGGGCGCTCGGACCCGTACGGACCGCTCTATCCAACCTCCACGGGCAAACGGCGCACGAAGGAGAACCTGCGCCAGCGTGTCCTTCCCGCAGCGGTGCGTGAGGCAAACCGTGTGCGCCGCAAGCGCGGCGCTCCGCCGATCTCAGAAGCGATCACGCCGCATACGCTCAGGCGCACGTTCATTTCGCTGCATCTCGCTTACGGGCGCGACGTGTCGTTCGTGCAGCGGCAGGCTGGCCACAGAGACCCCCGCCTGACGCTCAGGGTCTACACCGAAGTGCAGGACACCGACTTCGGCCCCATGACAGACCTCCTCGAATTGCTGATGGCCTACAGCGGCGAGGACGAGCGTCTCGCCGCACGACGGTCGCGCCGACGAGCAGACAAGCGCGAGGAAAACGGCGCTGTAACGGGCGTGGCAGCTGGGCCAGGGCGCCCAATCGCCCAAACCCACCAGGAGCTGCACATCGTCAAAGTCTGAGCGCAGACGCCGCAGTCCTGCTGGCGCCGCAACGCCGTTGTCGCGCGCGCGCGTGCTTAGCCGAGTCGGCGTCGTGCCTTCTGCACCGACGGCAACGCGCTCTTAGCCTTCGTCAGCGCGCGCGCGCGCAGATCGACGCTCGCGGGTTTCGCGGCGATCGTGATCTCCTCTCCCGTAGCGGGATTGCGGCCCTTGCGCGCCTTGGACGCTGGCTTCACTCGCACCGTCAGCTGGACGAGCCCACCGATCTTGACCTTCTCCGCGTTCGCGATCTCATCCAGCACGACATCTTCCAGGGCGTCGAGCACACGCTTTGCCTCGGCCTTGGTGATTTCGGCGCGATCTGCGACAGCACCAGCGAGCTGTGTCTGAGTCAACGGCACAACGGGTCTCCTTCTGTTGGAATGCGCAAGAGCCGCGGAGGCTAGACGAATCCTGAAGCGATCGAGGACTCGGAGTAGGTGCAGCCGAGCACAAGCAGCTCTCCCGCTCGGGAAGTGCAAACGCTGCAACTGCCCTGTTGTGAGGACATGGTGGTCGTAGCAGTCGAGCGCGATCTGTCGGTCGCGTTCGGTGAGGCGCGACGCGCACCGAACGATCAACGGCAGCGTGATCCTCGCAGGGCGAGCGTCAGGCGGTTTCTTCATATGACGGTTCGTGGCCAAGAGATCGGCGCTATCGTCGCCTCACCATACATGCCGATAACGCTTCGCTGCTCGACTTGGTCGAAGCGGTGCGGGCGCTTCCCTACGGGCGACCGACTGACCGGACGGCGGAGGGCATGTTGCGGGAGCGGCGCGGCACGTGCTCAACCAAGCACCTGTTCCTCGCGAGGAGGCTCGCCGAGCGCTTCCCTGAGACCGAGCCTCAGATCGTGCATCGCGTCTACACGCTCGATCGCGCTCGCGCACAAGAGCTGTTCGGCGCTGAAGTCGCCGCAGCTGTCCCCGAGGACGGCCTCGTTGACGTCCATCGTTATCTCACTGTTGTGCTCAACGGGCAGCGCATTGAGATCGACGCGACGTTCCCTGGCGCCGCATGGGATGGTCACTCGCCGTTTCCGCTCGCATGCGGTCCAGGCGAGGATCATCCGGCCGGCTGCGATCCCGATGCGGAGAAGCGAGCACTCGAGGAAGAGCATTGCGACCCGTCCTTGCGCGAGCCGTTCATCGCGGCGCTCACTCGGACTTATTTCGGCGTGGATCAGTCGGGCTGAGCTTGGAACGAGCTGACACTCGGCGTGAAGCATCACGGAGCCGAACACACCAGGATCAGCGTTCGGCGCCCGGCCGAGGTGCGTGTAGTTGATATTCATCCTGCCGTGCCCGATTGGACGATCCGTCACGCAGGCGAGCACGATGCTGAGCGAGTGCTCGCATTGTGGGATGTGGCGGGCAGCACTGAGACCGTCACCGACACGCGCATGGGCGTACTTGGCCTGCTCGATGCCGATCCCGAGGCACTGCTCGTCGCGGAGTCAGATGATGGCGAGATTGTCGGGTCGCTGATCGCCGCCTGGGATGGGTGGCGGGGCAGTTTCTATCGGCTCGCGGTCCATCCCGACCGGCGACGAGAAGGGCTCGCGACCGCCCTACTGCGCGAGGCGGAGCGCCGTCTGCAGGCACGCGGCACCGCCAGGTTCACAGCGATAGTCACCGACGATGATCCCGATGCGATGGGCTTCTGGGCGGCGACTGGATACGAACAGCAGGAGAGCCGAGCACGGTTCGTGCGCAACCTTGGCCCCTGAATCTCGCGCCTAATTTGACAGGACCACTTCGCGAACCTGCAAAGGGCAGGCACTGTGGCTGGAAGGCGGGATCGTCGTGCTCGAGCTGCTCGATCCTCGCCATGAGGCCGACTTATACGGGTAGTTTTATACGAAATGCGGTTCAGCCCGATAGATCGGCTCCACGGACTCCATACTGCCGTGGTGCTGAGAAAGGTACGAAGAGAAGCGAACGGGTACGCCCACGCTAGACAGCTCGAAAAGTCAGGGGCGGCAGCCGTAGACCCCTGGGTACGGAGGATCGCACGGGCCAGCCAGACTCGGCCCATCACATACACCCTCGAGCGATATACGACGGCCCGTAGCATCGATCCACTATCTCCAGCCCTTGCGGATGCTCTAGAGCGTTGGCATCTGCAGCTTCTGGTCACAAAAGCGCGCTTCCGCCTCACTCAAGAGGTCTGGCGAGCACTTGCCAGCGGCGCGTCACATGCCGCAATCGAAGATCGTCTCAGCTCGCTTGACCCAGACGATGTTCCCGAAATCATCACGCTCGACAGCAAGTCGATCGAGCTCGCAACACTCCGCTTCAAGGCGGCGCAATACGGCGAGTGCCAGCTGCTGCTGCGCTCGGGCGCCGTCGTGACCGAGTCAGAGCGGCTTCGATATCGCCGCCAAGCAGCACTTGCGCTTCTAGATGTAATACAGGCTCTGACTGAAGCACGAAGCGCCAGGATCGAGGCCGCAGACATCGTCGCTGCAATCTCCTCGCTTGAGGAGCAGCAGGACGCCGACCGAGTGCTCGCCATACGCGACCACGACTGGCCCACCGCACGGCTCGCCAGATTGCGGACGGAGCTACTGGATGATCCCTTATGGCGTCGAGAAAGATCATGCTCGGACGGAGCCTGCGGTATCGA
Organism: uncultured Solirubrobacterales bacterium; assembly: GCA_963731565.1. Taxonomy (GTDB): domain Bacteria; phylum Actinomycetota; class Thermoleophilia; order Solirubrobacterales; family Solirubrobacteraceae; genus Palsa-744. The sequence continues at coordinate 754,792 of CAVSWG010000001.1, read as the reverse complement.
TGAGCTCAGCTGGGGCATCGCTCCCGCAGCCTGACGTGCCCCTTCCCACCGCAAGCGGCGCGACGCAAGGGCACCGGCCGGGCGGATATGGTCCCGGCGTGCTCCGGGTCTACCACCGCGAATACGCAGGACGTCCGGTCAGGGCGCTGTGGACACTCGAGGAGATCGGAGCGCCCTACGAGCTGACGCTCATGAATTGGGAGGAAGGCAGCGGGGAGGAGCACCGCGCGCGCCATCCACTCGGCCGTGTGCCCGTGCTCGAGGAAGACGAGGGCTACGTGTTCGAGTCGACGGCCATCTGCTTGCACCTCGCCGACCTTCACCCGCAAGCCGAGCTGTTGCCCCCGCCTGGCACGCACGAGCGAGCACTCGCTTACCAGTGGTCGTGCTTCGCGCCCGCCGAGCTCGAGCCGCCGCTCATCGAGGCGGCGATCTTCCGCGAAAGCGATCCCGATCGCGCCGCCAAGGCGCGGGGGCGCTTCGTCGCGGGCGCAAGCGCCGTGGCGGACGCGCTCGCTGACAGCGAGTACCTCGTTGGCGGGCAGTTTGGTGTAGCGGACATCCTCACCGCCACCGCCCTGTCCATCCCGGAGAGGGCGGGTTTCCCGGAGGATGTCTCTCAGGATCTCAAAGCATATGTCGCGCGGCTCAAGGAGCGTTCGGCATACCAGCGCGCCAGAGAGCGCGAAGCTGGGGCGACGACAGCGCGCTGAGGGCTGCCCCGACCTTGGATGGGCACGCTAGGCTTCGCCCGCCGATGACCGACGAGGAACTAGACGAGCTGATTCTTAGCCGACTCCGCAGTCGACGCGAACAGACCGAGCTCGGCGAGCTTGGTGATGCAACGCAGAGCACGACGAACATGGCAACCGCTTTCAACGAGCCCGACGCCCGTGTCGAAGCGCGCGTGCTCGTACTCGCCGGCGAAGGCCGAATCAAGGAGTCTGCTGCCGTACCCGGCCGCTGGATGCTTGCCTGACCAGCACGATCCCAGTTTGGCTCGTGCCGCGCGCTTACGCAAGCGAAGTAGTCGGAGAGCGCGACGGGCGGCTGTTCGTGGGGGTGACCGAGCTACCTGTCGACGGGAACATACGGTCCTATGCGAGGGTGATCGGGACGATGCCGTTCGATATAGGTCTAATCATTCGCTCGTGTCCGCCGGCTTGTCGGGCTAGGATTGGTATATGGCAACTGCGGTGAAGAGGCTCGACTTGACGGTCGGTGAGGTCGTGGAGATCGCCGGGCGCCGCTATGAGGTCGTCCCGGATCGGGAGGGCGGCGTGACGCTCGAGCCACCGATCACTCCCGCGGCGCACCTGCACGCCCGGCGGAGGACAAAGCCCGCCTCCCTGGAGGACTTCGAGCGTCTTTCGGCCGATGTCCCTCACGACGACGAGGGCTAGCGGTGTCGGACACTCCGGCGGGCGGCCTGCCGCCCGTTCCGGTGGAGTTCGGCGCAGTCGAGTGGAGCGAGGAGGTCGAGCGCTACGACCGTCGCTCACCAGCTCGCGCCCAGGCGCAGAGCGCCCGCAAGACGATCGAGGCCGGTACGAGGAAGCTGGATTGGAAGCGCTGCAAGGCTGATGGACCAGGCGCCACACGACTGCCTGGCTGCCGCAAGCTCTACGTCCCGCTTGGCAGGCAGGGGGCCTCAGAGGCGCCCTACGGGTTCGTATTCCAGCTGATCCAGAAGCTCGACGACAGCCTTGCCTGGAACATGGTCGCCTTCGGCGAGCGTCACCCCGCCGATCAGAGAACCCGCAACGTCTACGAGCGGGCCCACAAGCGCCTACATGGTCGCTATCCATAGCTGCGCCTGACGAGCGCACCCGCCGGATGCAAGCCTCGTGCCTATGCGGCTTGGCTCGGCTGCAGGCGACGCGCTCTGAGCCATAGCACGAGGCTGCACAGCGCGTAGAGGATGACGATAGCGATGAGCGTCCACTTGATCGCCGAGCAGACGGCAGCGAACGGCGGTGCGAAGCTGCCACCGTGGCCGGCGAGCGTGAGCAGTAGCGCCACGTTTTCGCTCGCGTCGAAGCCCGCCGCAGCGAGCGCGAAGAACGGGACGACTGCGCCAATGGCGCGAGGCGCCGCCAGTCGCGCGCCCGCGCCGTATCGCGGACTGCGAAGCCGGCGAGAGCGAAGAACAGGCCGTAGGAGAGCATGTAGCCGTATTATGTGGATCTCCGAATTATGGGGAGTGAGCGCGCCGTCTCCCTGCTCTGAATGGCTGATCGTCGTTTGTGGTCGGCATAATCCGGGTCGCTTTGAGGTAACGACGAGCCGTTGCTTCTTTGTCAAGCGATCTGCGGAAAATGAGCAAAGTCGTCCGGTTGGGCTTTGCTTTACTCAGTGTCTCTGATTGGGTGCGGGGGACTGCAAGAGCATGAGGACATCGTGGAGATCGTCGGTATCGAGGACGTGAGTGGCGGCCTTCTGAGCGTCGGGGGTGGCGTTCAGAGCGATCGATAAACCGACGCGGCGGAAGAGAGGGATATCTGAGCGTGAGTCGCCGACTGCCGCGACCTGGCTTATCAAATACCCGCTTTGTGCACACCATTCCTCAACGAAGCGCGCCTTGTCGTGCTCATCGAAGTATCGATTGACTGTGCCTGACAGCACCCCGTCGGCTGCTTGCATCTCGGTTCCGCTGACCGCAGCGAAGCCGTACGGCTTCCGCAGCATCTCGGCGGCGAAGCTCCAAGTGATCGTTCCCAGCAGGATGCTGGTCCCAGAAGTGGTGAGTGTCTGGAGCGTCTCGGCCATGCCAGCAATCCACGGCCCCTTTGCGAGTACGCGCCAGACGTCGTCTATGTGCTGTCCGGCAAACCATCCCGCGGAAATGTCGGCAACGACGCTGTTGGAGATCTCGTGTGCGTGGAAGGCTCGCTCAAGCTCTGCGATCTCCGCCGTCCGTCCAAGCCATTCCGCGAGCATCATCGACACGGATGTGCCGCGTAGCAGAGTTCCGTCGAGATCGAAGGCTACGACTGGATAGGCACTCACCCCGCTCCCCCATCAATTCCTGCTGCCGGACACCCAAGCACGCCATCGCGATCCTGCAGCTCGCTAAGCGCCGGGTTCCCGATCGGCTAATCGAGCGACCGTCAGCGATCCCAGTGCCCAAGAACTATGGCAGGACGTACGGATGTTGCTCCGCTTGCACGACGCCACTATCCGACACCTTGCACACCTCCGTCACGCGGCTAGTCCCTGCTCCGCTTTCGCGGTCGAGTGATCCGTGGGGAAACGTGGCCTGATAGCAGCAAGATCGTCCCCACCCGCCTCTGTGCGCCCGATTAGGGCAGCTCCGACTTGACAAGCCGCAGCCCCACGTCGAGCAGGTCAAGCGTGCGTAGGTGTCCGTAGCGACGGTCCCACTCGCCGCTGTCAAGGTCATGGCGTAGCCGGTCCAAGCCGTTCTGGATGACTGCGGGCTGCAGTTGGTGCCAGGTGGAGGAGGAGCGGCGAATGTTTGGGTCGAGATGAGCCTCGGGCCGGCTCCAGAGTGCGACGAGGAATCCATCCGTGCAATCGGCGGGCACAAGGACCGTCTCGACCTCGACGTCGCGAAGGACGGTTTGGAGGTGCGCGATCGTCGGGAAAGCCTTGCGGTCATGCTCGATGATCTCGGGCAGGTAGTAGCGGCAAAGCCACATCTGCGCGGTCACGTCGAGGTCTAGCGTGAGGAAGGCGATCCGCTTGCGGGTGACGCGGAGAACCTCGGTGAGTCCGCGGTCGATGTCATCCCAGTGCTGCATCGTAAAGACGCCCATCGTGGCGTCCACGCTCTTGTCCACGAGTGGAATGGCCTCGGCGACTCCCTGAAAAGCCGGGGCGGCGTCCGCACGGCGCTGGGCGATCATCACCGGGGATGGCTCAATCGCGATCACTTCGCGATCCCTCGGCTCATAAGAACCGGCGCCCGCTCCGATGTTCAGGACGGTCTGTGCGTCACCGAGCGCTTTCCAGATCGCTGCCTCGAACCGAGGATCGGCGCGCCGAACATCGCTGTAGCTGACACCAATGCGGTCGTAGGCGGGAGCGCTCTCTGTGCTCACGGGCGGGCGGGATCGGTCACACGGCTCTCTCGAATCTGGCTCATCGTGAACAGCGCGCGCAAGTCAAGACCCTCAGCAACAAGGTTCTCCCGGCCACCGGCCTCACGGTCGATCACGCACAACACCGCCGCGATATCAGCTCCGCGGTCGCGTAGCTGGCGGCAGGACTCGATCACCTGGCCGCCGGAGGTCACCACATCCTCGATGACAGCGAGGCGGCGCCCGGCGACCTCGCCGCCCTCGGCCAAACGGCAGGTTCCATAGGTCTTGGCAGCCTTGCGAACGAACACGCCCGGCAGTCCCGACACTTGGGAGGCGACGACGGCCAGCGGCACGCCGCCAAGCTCAAGACCAGCGAGAAGTTCCACCCCGGCAGGCAGCAGGCCGACCACCTCCTCGGCAATTTCGCGCAGCAGTCGAGGGTCGGACTCGAACAGGTACTTATCAAAGTATTCGCTGCTCGTCGCGCCCGAGCGCAGCCGAAACTCGCCCGTGAGACGGGCGCGCTCGTAGATACGCTCGCCAAGCATCGAATAGCAGCTTATTCGCGCTTCCGAGTTCGACAGCCCCGCGTACGTGGCCTCGACTTCCTTGAACTCAACTGGCTTGGCCGCTGACGCTCATCGTCATGTAGGTGGTGTTCGGACTCCGGCGATAGTCGCCGAATGGCTCGCACGGTGTAAACCCCGCGCTCACGTAGAGCGAGCGAGCTGGCGCGAATGCTTCCATGACCCCAGTCTCCAGGCTCACGCGTTCGAAGCCGCGCTCGCGGGCGACAGCGAGGAGATAGTCAAGCATCGCGCGGCCGACGCCCTGGCCGCGGACATGCTCGACCGTGTGCATCGTCTTCAGCTCGGCGTGTTGATCGTCAAGCCGCTTGAGTGCGCCGATCGCGACCAGCTCCCCGCGGCGGCGGATACTGAAGAGGGTGAGGTCGGGATCGAGCAGGTCATCGACCTCGAGCGCGTGCGCATCCTGTGGTGGGCTGTGCAAACGCCCGAACTTCAGATGATGCTCGACGAGCTGCCGCACGTCATCGATCCTTGGATCAGCAATCACGATGTCAAGCTCATCCATCAACGCACCGCGAGACTAACAGCGAGATTGGCAGCGACAACCGGACCCTTGCGCTGATCCTTACAGCGCGCGCTCATAGATGCGGTAGCGGCGCTTGATCTCGCCGTCCATGCCTTCAAGCGCGCGGTTCATCGCCTCGTTGACCTCAAGCGTCCAGCCCATCTCACCGCCCTTCTGCGGGGTGCGTTCAGCGGCGTCGAAGTGCATTTGGTAGAGCCGTGCCGCTACTCCCGTATCCATCCGAACGGCAACGCTCAGGTGGTTACTGCTCATTGGCACGGCGGCCCTCGTCGGGGTCCGCCCAGCGGATCGACATGCCATCCAGCATGGCGATCGTCTTCTTGGAGAGGTCGCCCTTCTTGACCCAGTAGGGGATCGGGTTGCGGATCTCCTTCAGGTAGACCTCGCCGTCCTCGAACTCAAGGGACTCGACGAGCCGCAGGCGGGCGTCAGCGACGTAGTCGGCCAAGTCGATCGCGAAGCCGCCGATGTTCTCCGCGAAATCGATGATCTCGTGCGCGGTGTGGCCTTCGGGCCACATGGCGGCCTCTTTGCGGGTCGTCCACGTGATCAACGGCTGCTCAATCGTCTGTTCCTGCTCGTCGACTGCGTCCGAGTAGTCGCTCGGCACGAGCAGCAGGCCGTGCTCGTAGGAGGCCGCATAGCCTTTCATGAACTGCCAGGCGTCTGCGAGGCGCTGGAAGCGCCCTCGCAAAAAGCGGCTTGTCGCTGCCTCAGCCTCCTTGAACGCCTTGCTGATGCGCTCATCCTCGAAGCCCGCCTCCTCCAGGATCTCGAAGGTTGAGGCATCGCCGGAGCCGTAGAAGCGATGGGCGGAGAGGGCCGCGAAGCGCACGTCGCTCCAGTTGTGACTGGACTCGAAGAACCTATTCACGCGGGAGCCGTCATAGAGCGTCGCCTCTGCCCAGCGGCCGTTCGGGGCTGGCAACTGCGAATCGACCCAGGGCGATGCGGCGTTCGCCGCGAGCTCGAGACAGGACACCGCCTCCCACATCGTCTTGAGCACAGCCATTGATCTCTCATCAGCGCTCGCCGAGCCCGCCAGCTTCTTGCGCGCGGCGCGCACGGCATCTGAGAGCCCGAGACGCCGAGCCTCGCACAGCGTGTCGCGGACCGCGAGGTAGATCGCGCGCGAGGGCAGGATCATGCGCTCCAGATCACCCTGCTCGATCAGGGCTCTGCGCCGATCAGGCATCGAGGTGCCTTTCAAGGAGTCTGCGCTGCCCGGTTGGCAGAGCCTTCAGGACGTCGCGGTCAAGAACCCACTTGTACCCAAGGCTCACGCGCCCGACGTGAGCGGCGGCAAGCTTCTTGGCCAGCGAAATCCCATCCAGCACCGCGTGATGCGCCCGCTTCAGCGTAGCCTCGCTCAGATCGGCCACGCTCCATTTCGTGGAGATCGTCCGGGCCGTGCGGTCGTGCTCGGTGTCGATGAGCAGCACCCAGTCTTCAAACCTGTTAGTGACCCCCGCGCCCAGCGCACCCGCCCCGGGAGGCGAGAGCACGATCTCGCGCTCGATCAACGGCGCGCCGTGGCGCATCCCCTTGGCGAGCCTACGAAGCAGCGGCCAACCGCCGGCGCAGACGCGCCACTGGCGAGTCCAGCGGACCGCGAGAATCTCGCTCGCGTTCAGAAGTGGCTCGCGTAGCTCCTCCTGCGGTAGCTCCTCGATCTCTTCTCTGGCTGGGAGCCGGAAAGCAGAACGCAGCTCTTGCTCGCCATGCAGCTCGCTGAATACCGCGTCGAGGTCTCTATAGGTCGCGCCCCGCAGCGCCTCGAACGCATCGCCGCTGCCGAGCGTTTTCAGCGCGATCACGAGCCTTCCAAGATCCTCGAGCGCGACGCCCATACGCTGGGCATAGATCAGGGCGGCAGGGTAGGTGTTGCGTTCGCCGCGCAACTCTGTTTGATAGCGAGCGCGGGCGCGCTGGACTGCCTGGCGCCGGTGGTCGGCCCGCGCCTCGCCCGCCAGGCAGTAGGCCACGAACGCCGCTCCGCCTGCCAGAGGCGCGTCCGCCCCACCCGGCAGGCCCGAGAGTCGCAGGGCCCGCTCACCTGGTGATCGAGTCGTGCTTGCCATCCTTCAACCGTAGGGACAGGGCCGGCAGGGCAGCGGACCTCAGGCGCTTCTCGGCGTGCAGGCGAACTGGGTGAACTCGGCCGCGATATCCGCCAGCTCCTGATCGATCCGACTCTCGCTTCCAGCCCCGGTGCCGTGGCCTTCCCGCCCCATCGTCCGCTGGATCGACAAGTGGGGGGGAACCGCTCGCGCTGGTTGTCCCGGGCGCCCCTCCGCGTCAGGTGGCGTGCAAAGCTGCCGGGATGACCGAAGCGCGCATCCGCCTGAACACCGAGACCGCGGGCAGGCTCTCGGTGGTCCCATCCGAGGTTAGGGGTGACCACGAATCAACCGCTCCAGCGCTCATCGTGCCGGTCTCAGTTGAACTCTTCCCCCGTGCCGGACAAACCGTCGTGCTGGACCGTCTCGCTGCGACTCTGTGGACGCATCCCCCGGTGGGCCAACGCCGACGCCTTGGCCTACCCACCGTGATCCATAACGGCGACGCCGGCTGGGGGCTGCTGGTCTCCGAAGAGGTGCGCGACAATTCGCATCGTGTCGAGCTTCGCTTCGACTTGCTCGATCACGGTGTCCGCGCGCTAGACGAACACTTCCAAATCACCCCAGGGACCCATCCTGAGCTGACGATGTACCTGGACGCTCGGCTCGGAATCGCGCCGAACTTTCCCAACGACGTCAACGAGACTGGCACCCTCGGCCTCGTGCAATGCGCGAGGCCTCTGACGGACGAACTCGTCGTGCCGATCGCGCGGGAGCACTGGGCTCGAGAGATCGGACCAACGCTCGGCCACGACCGGATGCGCCTGGTGGCGGTGCGACTCCCCTCGACCGAGGGACCACTTGGAGGAGACGTGGTCACCTCCTACAACGATGCGAGCCACGCCTACGACCGCGCCGAATGGCGCGAGTGCATCCAGAAGTGCCGAGATGTCCGCACGTATGTCGAGCGAGCGGTCCGCCAGGAAGACGGCGAACACGTCGCCACCGCGGTAGCGCGGCGGCTCGGCACCGACGAGAACGACCCCCGAATCGAGTTCCTCGATTCGATCTGGACAGCACTCGTCAACCACACAAGCGGCGCGCATCACATCGACAGCCGCGATCGCCTCGAAGCAGCGACCGCTCACGCGGCGCTGCTCGTCACCGCGACGATGGTCCAGCACGTCGCTGAGCTCGTCGGTCCCGTCTGAGCCGCTGCGGCGCGGGACGGGTCGTGCGTCGAGCGGTTACGCCAGCCGACGACACGCAGGCGGACGAGCAGGCCGCTGCCACCGCTAGACACAACGAAGGTGGCGGGAGCTGATCACGCAGGGCCGCGACGGTTGCATCCGCGACAAGACGACGTCCCGCCTGGCCACGATCCCTACCCGCCGAAGGGCTGACCGGCGTCGGGAGCGGTTGGTACGCTCCGCGGCATGTCGCAGACCCTTTTCGCGGAGCGCTTTCTCGTCGCGCCGGTCGGTCCAGAGCCGCCGGAGCCGGACAGCTATGACGAGGCGCGCGGCATCAGCCTGACCGCGGACGGTCGGCCGTTCATAGAGGCTGGCGCTGTGCTTTCGGTGGTCACCCTCACTGAGGCGGAAGGCGAGGCGTGCGACGACGATCGGACCGCCCACGCCTTCGGATCTAGCGATTCAGCGGCAGCGCACCTCGCGACAAGGACGGCCACGTTCGTGGACTCGGAGGGCGTTGACACGGACGAGGATCGGTCGGCGTACATGACGCTGCACACTGAAACCCGCGCGCCCGGCGAGAAAGCGGACGCTCCGCCGTGGGCGCACACGCATACGGCGGCCCCCGGCGAGCCCGTGGACTACGACCGCATCGCCCTCGTCGCGACCTTTACGAAGAACGAAGGGGAGAGGCCGGACTAGGGGCGCTTGGCTTGGTCCTCATCGTGACGAGCCGGGCCGATTACACGGCTGACTGGCTGATCCTTGAGCTTGAGAAGCGCGGAGCGCCTTACATCCGGTTCAACACCGAAGATTTCCCGGCGTCGGTCGGTCTGCGCTGGGCCGGCGATGACGGGGGCGAGCTAACACTGGGCTCGCGGGTAGTGGATCTGGGCTCGGTGGGTGCCGTCTGGTATCGCCGACCCGCCCTGCCCGTTGTGGACGCCGCGGACGCAAAGGCGATTTGGGCGGCCGGGGAGGCGCGCGAGGCGCTGGACGGGGTGTGGCGAACGTTGGACGCGCTGTGGGTCAACCACCCGGACCGCAACCGGCAGGCGGAGTCCAAGCCGGAGCAGCTACGGCGCGCCGCTGGGTTGGGGTTCACGGTGCCGGCGAGCGTGATCACGAACGACCCCGTGGCCGCAGCGGAATTCGCAGCCATACACGCTGACGGGGTCGTCTGCAAGCCACTTCGTACTGGCCGGATCGGCGAGCCCGGACCTGAAAGCAGACTGTTCTTCACGACCCTCCTAGATGCCGAGGCGATTGCAGCATTGGACGGGCTCGGCCCCGAGCCGTACCTGTTCCAGGCATTCGTGCCAAAGCGCTACGACGTCCGTGTGACCGTCATCGGCCGCGATGCCTTTGCGGCGCGGATTGACAGCCAGGCCGACGCCAAGGCAAGGGTGGACTGGCGGCAGGGCGACCCCCGGCGGCTCGCTCACCACGTTGAGGAGCTACCCCAGGAGGTCACCGCACGGTGCGTGGAGCTCGTCTCGTCCTACGGGCTGCACTTCGGAGCCATTGACCTCGCGGCGACCAACGACGGGTACGCCTTCTTTGAGATCAATCCAAACGGGCAGTGGGCGTGGCTCGAGCAAGTGGCCGACCTGCCATTGCGAACCCGCCTCGCTGACCTACTCACGACGTGAACGACCAACCCGCGCAACCCGACACCGCCGAGCTGACTGAGCCGTACGAGCCAGCCGTGATGCAGTGGCGCCGCGACTTCCCGAGGTGGGTCAAGCGGAAGCTCGCGCCTGAGCGCTCGTCGCGGCGACGCTGGTGGTGGGATCGCCTGTTCGTACAGATCGGAGACTGGAACCCGTACGCGAAGAAAGACGACGTGCTCGCCGCGCTTAAGGCGCAGCAGCGGGGACGGAGCGCCGACGTGCTGGCCGAAGCCCGGGAAATCTTTCGCCGACCGTTTGAGACAAGCGAAGGCGTCGAGCGACGCGCTTCAACGCTACAAGGCGCCATCGCCATCGCGGCCAGTTTCGTGCTCGCCGCCGGTGGCCTCCTACTGGACACGAGCAAGATTCGCACGGAGGGCTGGCGTATCGCCTTCGCCGCCGTGTTCGCATTCGTGATCATGTGCCTCGTGTTCAGCGCGCTCCGATCGTTGCGCGCAACCTCACGTGTTCTCGTCTGGCACTACCCGGATGAGGACGACCTCTTGCTCAGGCGAACAGGCGACGATACCTCCGAGCATGAGCTAAGAATCGCCGCCGACCTGCTGAACTCCGCAGGCGCCAACATGAACAACGCGAACTACAAGGTCGCACAGATGCGGGCGGCTGGCCACTGGCTCGCCCTCGCTCTCGTGGGACTGCTGACGACAGCCCTCCTACTGCTTGCATACACCGCGGCGGGGCCGGGGGGCGCGAGCACTGCGGCTCCGACCCATCACAGCCCACACCGTCGACCGGCCCACGAAGGGCTAAGAGTGGGTGGTGGCGTCGTCGGTACCATCTGGTGCGCCAGGTATCCCGACGAACGCGACCGCTACTACTGCTAGGAAGCCCACTGCCAATGAGTATGCCGTCACGGCCGCCATTAGTACGGTCGTCGTACGACTTGGGCCAACAAGACCACGACTGCTCTGATCAGCCACGCTGAAACCACTGGCGACGCCCGATGCGCCGATGATCGCGATCAGCTCACCGATGCAAAGCACGAACATCAACGCTGGCCGGAACCACTCGAACTCTCCACTCCATGTGTCTCTAGCTGCTTTCTCCACCGCTAGCGCTATGACCAGCAGCGGCATAATGGCGGCTGCCGCGTTGTAAAAGGATTGCGACGGGCGGTTGCCAATCGGAGACAATGCGACGCCCAATACGAGTAGCAGAGACACCACGAGCCCAACCAGCACTAGTACAGAGTAATTGATGGCGAGCTTTGCGCCTATGTGAACTTCTCTCTGGCCGAACCTAAACATTAGCTTTGGCCGGGTTCGACACGGATCGGTCTAGATCCTTCCCGGCGAGCCGCCGATCTACTCGGCCAACAGGTTGCCGGCATCTTGTTGCGGACGATGCGGCCTAACCATCTGCGCCAGTGACGATCTCCAGCAGCGAGCGGGGCTCGTCCCATACTGCGACCGTGATGGGCGCGGCAGTAGTGGCGGTAGCTGCGCTGGCGGCCCTTGCCCGTGCCGAGGTTGGCACCGCCATGATGATTACGGGGGAAGCATCGGATAGAACGCTGCGCGGTAGCTCTTGGGCATACCGTGTCGCCTTCCCGTGTAGTTGCTCGGCGGGCTCGGTGGCTCGATCGAGCTCGAGCAGGATGTGCAGCGGCGGGCGGCCCGGGAGGCTCAGGACCCCGTAGCCGTCGGGCGTGATTCTGCCCTGGAATAGCCGCTGAGTCGTGCGCTCGCCGTACCACTCCGCCAGTGCGCCGCCTTGGGCGGCGGCTTCGCTTGCGAGCCGCGAGAAGAACTCGTTGACCTCGATGTGGTGGCGGAGCTTCGCCGACGCAGCGATGGCTAGCGCAGAGGCGCGACGCCAGTTGAGCTCCTTGCGCTCGATGCCGAGCTGCTCCGCGACGATGTACGCGCCGGTCTCGTCGAGGATCCAGTGCCATTGTGTCGAGCCCTGGCCGCGCTCCCAGGGTGGCCGGAAGCGATCGAGGACTCGGAGTAGATACAGCGCGTGCAGCCGAGCACAGGCAGCTCTTACGCTCGGGAAGTGCAGGCGCTGCAACTGTCCTGTTGTGAGGACGTGGTGGTCGTAGCAGTCGAGCGCGATTTGTCGGTCGCGTTCGGTGAGGCGCGACGCGCACCGAACGATCAACGGCAGCGTGATCCTCGCAGGGCGAGCATTAGGCGGTTTCTTCATATGACACCTCTGGTGTCAGTGCTACAGGATGTGCGTATTTGCAGGTCTTTTCGCGCATATGGGTATTCCGCTCTAGCTGGAGGGCAGATCGGAGCCCAGATCGGTAGACAGATCGGAAGGGGTGGCGCTGCCTCGATCGATGCTCTGCTGCGGCTGATGGCGATGGCGACGATGGAACTTCTTCGACGGCGTCGCAGGTGGCGACTGATCGAGCGACACCTCGGCGCTGCGTTTGCGCATGCGTTCAGCGGCCAGCACCTTGACTTCGTCGGCACGTCCAGGAGCGGCGGTTGATAGCGCCTCGGTCGTGAGTGTGAACGGCTGCCGGGTCTGCCCGCCGTGACAGACACGCACTGCCGCCGTGTACTGCGCCAGGTGTGCGAGGTCGTATTCAGAGAGCTCGGGCGCGACGTCGGGACCGAGCTGGTGGGCATCTCCTTGGCTTAGTTGGAAGTAGATTCTGGTGCGTGCGTTGGCGGCGAGGGCCTCTCGGAGCTCGGGCGTTAGCTGTCCGAGGTGCTGGTGGGCCATGCCGAGCGAGAGTCGGTAGCCGCGTGCCTCCGCCAGCACGTCGGGGATCGGTGTAGGGAGGTGCAAGTAGTTCTGCACCTCGTCGATGTGGAGGCTGGCGTCGCGACGCTGCTCGGGCTTCAGCGCGGCGCGCGCGAGCGCGGCGTGCCAGGTTCGTGCGACCACCATCGAGCCGAGCAACCGTGCGGTGTCCTCGCCCAGCACCCCCTTGGAGAGCCGGGCAAGCAGGACGCGCCCTCCGTTTATGGCTCCCTCCACATCGAGCGTGCTCGTGTTCGCCCCCACGATCGCCCGCACCGTCTTTCGCAGCAGAAACACGCGCAGCTTGTTTAGGAGCGGTCCGGTGTTGTTCGAGCGCTGAGCCTCGGACAGCCCCTGGTACCAATGCCAGAACGGACCGAGCCCGACCGGGTCGTCAATTTGCGCGATCAGCTCGGCTTGCCAATCCGGGTCGGTGAGCAGCCGTGGGATCTCTGAGATCGTCGCGGCCCTGCCGTTGCTCGTGAGCGTGAGCAACGTGGCCCTGAGGATGTCGTCGGTTCGCGGACCCCAATCGCTCTGGAACACCCGGCGGAATATCGCCACGAGCTGATCGACGGCGAGATCTCGATCAGGATGGTCGAGCATGTTCATTGTCGGTGGGTGAGGGTCGGAGGGGTCGAAGAGTTCTATGTCGTCCTCGCGCCCCTCTGGCACGCGTGCGAGCACGTCCTCGACTAGATCCCCCTTCGGGTCGATCACCACTGCACCCCGGCGCGCATCGAGGTCGGCAAGGACCATCTGAGCGATCAACGTCGACTTACCGGTGCCTGTTGGGCCCAAGATCCACAGGTGCTGACGAGCGTCGGCGACAGAAAGGTAGATCCGCTTGCCCGCGCTCAGACCAAGCGGCCTTCCGTCGCTACTCAATGCCGGCGGTGGTGGAACGTCGCGCGCGCTGGCACGTACGAGTCCGGGGATTGTGGGCTCGTTTGGTAGATGCGCGAGTGCCGCGAGCTCTCCGGTGCTCAACAGGAACGCTCGTGAGCCAAGCCACCGCTCCTGAATGACCTTGCGGCTGCGTGCCCTCCAAACTCGTCGGCGGCGTAGGCCAACCCTGCCCTCATAGGCAGCGAAGGCCCCGGTCACGGCGTCGAGCCGCCAGCGCGCTTGTGCACGCGACGGTCCGCTGGCCACCACGCGCACCATGCAGCGAAACAGCGGCTGTGCGCTCTTGTCGAGCACGTCCCGTACGTCGGGAGCTACCGCAGGATCTTGCGCTGGGCGCGACCGAGCGTTTCTCGTGAGCGCATCGACGAGTCGGCCTGATGGCCGCGCCACGGTGCCGGTGCGAAGGCGCTTGGCCGCCGAGCGCATTCGACGCTGCTCGTGTCGCGTCGCGGGCCGTGCCAACACCTGCACGAGCAGCCCATGCCCGGTGGGCAACCCGGATAGTTGACCGAGAATCAGCGGCACCGGGTCGGGACTCATGCCACGGTCCAGCGAGAAACGATCCGGCCCGCTTAGACACAGCTCTACTGTTGCCCGTGCCCTCTTTACGGAGCATTCGGACTCGTCTCCTTCGACGGGCACGACGGTCGTACTCGCGCCTGGCCAGGCCGCCGAAACGGCCCGCTCGATCAACCCTGGCGGGATCGCCGAGGGCGCCCAAATCCTGAAGGTCGTGCCTCCCTCGTCGGCGCTTAGCTCCCAAGACAAGTACGGCTGACCCAACAGCATCCGCCTGATCTGACCGACCAAGAGGTCGTGCAGTGACGACCAGAGCAAGAGCGCTCTCTGGGGCTCCGCGCTCGGCGGCGCCCCGATAAGCACAAGGCGTGCCCTGCGCGCAGCGTGTCGTCTGCGCAAGCGACGTCCGACCCACATCATTGCGCCCAACGCCAGAAGCGCGGCTACCGCGAACGGCATGACGTGCTCCGCAAACGGCCCGGCCCGGTGGGTGAGGTTCGGCAGGATGTGGAGTACCCGGCTCGGATCTTCAAGCCAACGGCTCATTCCACGACCGCCAAGCGATCGCGGACTGAACCCGCTGTCGGATCCCGCACCCGCGACGACGCCGCGCATCTACTTACTTTGGGGCCAACGACTGATTTGCCTTCTGATTAGGCCGACAACAGTGCGGCCAGCGCCGAAAATGTGGGCTTTTCGCAATGCGTACCTGTATGCGGACAAAAAAAGGGTGTCTTCTGCCCCCTGCGAAGCTCATTGATGGGAGGCGACGACCAAGTACGCCGCCTCCCATCAAGAGCGGGTGCTGCCCGGCGCGGTGCAACCCTTCCGCGGCGCGCTCGTTTAGATGATTTCGCCGGGCAGCTCGCATTCGGGGCAGAACGCGGCGCGACTCTCCGCGACGGTCACCGCGCCCTCCGTGTCCTCCAATATCGCCGCCTTCCAGGTGTGGCCGCCTGGGCACCGGAGTGTGGTCTTGAGCGGGTTGCGGCTGATGCCTTGATCCTCGCTGCGAGTGACGAGCGGGGTGGTGACGTGTAGTTCGATCAGCTCGCCGGTATCGAGGTCGTAGACGCCAGCGGGGATGTACCCTTCGAGCACGCCATCGCCGAGATCGGCGCAGGCGTCCGGGAAGGCTGGAAAGGTCTGGAGGTACCCGTTCGCGTCCGGGTCGCTCGCTTGCGTGGCCGTTGCCGCGTATCGGTCGAGAAGGGCTGGCAGCCCAGCTGGTTCGATGTTCAACTCGCGGGCAAGCATCTCTGCGCGCGCGCGTCTGAGGTCAGTCATGGTTACTCCCTGGCTGTTGCTCTGAGCGGAAGTGTGAAAGTGCCCGGCCTGTGAGTTCCTCGGGGTCAAAGCCGCGGGATGCGGCCAAGTGACAGATGTCGGCCAGTGCATCCGATAGGTCACTTTCGGGGTCGTCAGGCGCACCGCAGTAACCGCTGATCAGCTGCCGCATCCGCCGCCGCCGCGGCTCGTTCCCTGGGCTGTAGTCGCGGACATTGAGCGTGTGCAGGCAATGTGCACACTCAACCCCAGTAGGTTCGGACAGTTCGTCTAGCGGTACGCTGGCACCAGTGTAGTCCGCCACTTCTAGCGTGCCGCCATCTCCCCGCTTCAGGCTAACTGGCTGCCTGAATTGCATTGTCCCGTGCTCCTGAAAGGTGTTGTTGCCGCAGTTCGGGCAAATGATCGCGTCCTCTGGGGGCGAGACCCCCTCTTCGAGTATCTCGACGTGCTCAGCGACGGTCCCGGCGAACTCGACGAGCTGATCGCCTAGCTTTGTCGCCTCGTGGTCGCTCACCTCGCCGAGCTCGACACGCACGATGATGAATCGGCGCGGCAATTTGTCAGTTGGCATGCTGGCCTCCTTTATTGGCTATGTGCGGCTCGCCGGTTCTTTCAGTGCCGGCGCTGGTCGTGGGTGTCGCCTCGCCTGGTGGCTTTCCCGGCGCTGACCTTGCGCCTGGGCTTGGCTGTGCTTGCCGATTTCGCGGCGGCTTTGTTGGCCGAGGAGCGGCTTCGTCCGCGTCCGTTGCTCCGTCCGCCTCCGTTGGTCTCGACATGACTGCGAGCGTCGGCGAGGCTGGCCTCGAGCGCGCTCAGAAGATCTGGCGTCGCTTGCGGCTCGTCGTGCTTGGCCGGCTGGGTGACGATCTCCTCGCCGCTTGCCTTGCGATCGATTAGGTCGAGCACGGCCTCGCGGTAGGTATCGCGGTACTTCGAGACGTCGAAGCGCTCAGCTAGCGAGCCGACGAGCTGGCGGGCTACCTCGAACTCTCGCTCGCTGATCTCGACCGGCTCCTCGAGCTCGCTCAGCTCGCTCGCGGCGTGGACCTCGTCGCCGAACATCATCGTGGCCATTAGCAGCGCGTCTTGGTAGGGTCGCACGACGACGAGGCGTTCGCGCGATCGGAGTACGACCCGCGCGATCGCGACCTTGCCGGTGTCGCGCATCACTTGCAGTAGGAGCTGGTAGGACTTCGCTCCTCCCGGGTTCGGGGCGATGAAGTACGGCTGGTCGAAGTAGATCGGGTCGATCTCGTGCAGATCGACGAAATCCTCGACCTCGATCGTCCGCGTTGCCTCCGGCGCCAGCGCCTTCGAGCTCGTCGTCGTCGATGACGACGTATCGGTCGGGAGAGATCTCGTATCCGCGTACGAGCTCCTCGTAGGCCACCTCTTGTTCGTCGGCGGGGCAGAAGCGCTTGGTCTGAATCCGCGCGTGGTCGGCGGCGTGGAGCTGATGGAAGCGGACCGTCTTGCTGCTTGTGGCGCTGTAGAGCTTCACCGGCATGCTGATCAGGCCGAAGCTGAGCGTCCCCTTCCATAGTGAACGTGTGGTGCTCATGGTGACTCCTTAGGTTGTTGGGAAGCGGGCTCGGGTGGCCCACAGCGGTTGATTGGGCGCCAAGCTCGCGGTGCCTCGCAGGCATCCGCGCACATCTGTTGAAAGCCGCGTCGCCCACCCGTCTCGGGGTGCTGCCGGGGTGCCTGCCGGGCAGCGATCCGGCGGACCGACGGTCGCCGCCCGGCACTCCGCGCGGTCAGGTTCTGGACGTCGGTTCCTTGGGCGCGTCGTAGAGGTCTTTGAAGCGCGGCACAACCAGTTCGGGATCGTTCTCGAGCGCGGTCGCGAGCGAGTGCTCGATTAGCCGGCGCGTCAGCTTGCCTGGGGTGCTCGTGCCGCCCGTCTTCAGAATCTTGCTGATGATGCTTGAGTCGAGCCCAACGATCGGGACCGTCGCGAGCTGACTTCCGTAGCTGTCCACGCGCCCTCGCAGCCACGCGACGAACGGGGCCGAATCGACGAGCTCGCGATGCACGGCCTGATGCCCGGCCGCGAGCGCCGCTGCGCGCGCCTCACAGGTCTTCTCGGAGTGCGCCCAGCACTTTGTGTCGCCGTGCATGGCGAAGTTGCCGCACCGGCGACCGGTAGTCTCGGTGATCGCGTTGCAGCGTGGCTGGATGCCGCCGTTCTGGCGGCGCTTGCGGTGGCGGTTGTACACTGCCTTGTCGCGATGGATCGACATCCCATGTCGGTAATTCGCCGCTGCCGTTGCCTCCCGCTGTGGGCGCGTCGGCCAGCCGTTGGTGCGGAACGCGCTGTGCAGGGTGCCGGCGAATGACCGGTCGCTTGAGTGAGCGAGGGACGGCCAGCGCGACTGGAGCAGCCGTGCAATTCGCAGGAATCCGTATCCGTCGATGTAATAGCGCGACGCGGCTTCCCAAATCGCCTCGGGTGGAATCGGGCCGCGATAGGCGTACCCAGGGTCGATGGTTTTCAGGTACTGCTCGATCCGCGCACGCTCGCGGGCGAGTAGCTCGGGTCGGTGGCGGATGGTGCGTCGATCGCCGTCCACCAGGACACCGCGGCAGCCGAAGCAGTACACCAAGCCGCAGCGCATCGACTCCGGGCGCGACCAGCGGCCGGAGTAGCGGTCAAACAACACGCGCGCTGCGTCGAGGACGGATTGACCGACTTCGAGATAGACGCGCATCGCCTCTCGCACGAACGGCTCCGTCATCCCGCGTCTGCGCTCGTTCATGCCCGCTGGCTCGTGTGGCTCATCCTGAAGCAGCGCGATCGGGTCAGGGCGCGGCGCGGGGCTAAGGGCAGCAAGTGAGGTTCGCTTGTGTCGCCTTGGCTGCGTGTGCCCGCGTGGTCGCCCTCGCCGCGGCTTGGGTGGTCCGCCGCGAGCGATCGCCATCGGCCGGTGATCGAGTCGCGTTTCACACCACGGACAAGTGCCGTTCAGCGTCGTGACCTCGTCGGAGCACACGGGGCAGAATGCCTCCAGCGGGGTTCCATCAAGGTCGTCGTCTCCTTCCGGGTACACCTCCCAGACGGCGACGTCCGCATGTTCGAGCGCCGCCTCGACTTGCTCTGCTGGCACCATCAGCGCGCCGGTGTCCTCGTCGATGTAGGCGCCGACGCCGGGCTTGCCGTTGCGCCAGCGCCACAAGCGCTTGCGCGGACCTTGATCGAGCCACCCAATGTCGGTCAGGAGCAGCTCAAGGCCGCCCATGTCACGGCGGACGGTGAGCCCACGTTCGCGCGCCTGACGTTCCTCGCTCTGATTGTGAAACGCGATCCGTTCCTCCACCCAAGCGATGAACGAGGCAGCGTCCCGCGTGTACTCTGCTCGGCTCGGCGATCCCCTGGTCTCGATGATAAGGGCGCTTGCCGAACCGTCGAGCAGACTCTGCTCTGCTCTCATTTCGGTACCTCCGTTTCGCTGTCAAGCCGAGCGGCGGAGTGCCGGGCTGTCGAACCCGGTCGCGTGGGGCTGCCCGGCTAAAAGGAGCGCCGTCGAGCAGGCTTTCGCTCGCTCGACGGCGCGACGGCTGTGCCTGCGGCGATGCTCGGCCACCGCAGGCGGGTTTCGGATCGCCCTGCCCGGCGACCAGTCGGGCAGGCTGTGAGTGATCGAGCTAGATGCTCAAGTTGCGCGCGCTCGCCAGCTCTTCGGCGACGGCGAGATCGCCGGCCGGGTCGCCGGACCCGCGCTCGATGCAACGGTCGTAGGCGTCTCCTTCTTCATCACGGAGCTGGTGGACGCACGCCACGAGCTTCGCGTCGCCCATTGCCTGGTAGTTACGCCGCTTGCGGGTGCCACCGGCGGCGATTGCGGTCGCTGATGCAGTTGTGGCGGGAACCTTCCTCGGCGTTGTCGTCTGCGATCGGGGTGCTGCCTTGTCGTGTGGGTCGCGGACGCCGCGATACACCGGGTGGCGGAGCGCGCCGCTCTTTTCTTCGCCGTGGTGGGCGAGCTCGATCAGGCGCCCGACATAGTGCTCGGGGTGCTCTGTCATGTCGAGCCACTCGCGGTCGCTGATGCCGCTGCCGGCGCTCCCTTCGACGCCGGACTCAAGCCGGAACGTGATCGATCCCGTCGAGCCGCTCTGGCCGGGCTCGAATCCGGTGCACTCGGCGTCGACCGTCTCCTGCGGCTTGAACTTCCACCAGCCGGCGGTGCGGGAGCCGTGGCGGTAGTGCGAGTCGCGGTGCTTGATTACTACGCCCTCTTCGCCGGCGTCGATCAGTTTCTGGGCGTAGGACGGAGTAGACGGGCGATGTTCAAGCAGCAGCAGCGCGGGCTCGGGCCGACCGGCGATCAGTGGTCGGGTCTGCTCGCGGCCAGCGTCGCTGGCGAACAGCCGCTCGAGCACGAGCAGGCGTTCGTGTAGCGGCGCGTCGCGCAGATCCGTCTCGCCGTCGAACAAGATGTCGAATACGGCGTAGGTGATTAGCGGGCTGCCGCCGGTTGGCTTGTGCGGCCTGCCGCCTGGCAGGATCGAGCCGGTGCGCTTGAGCTGTCTCGGTCCCGCCAAGTCGACCAGCTCTCCGTCGAGGACCGTGCCCGACGACACAAGCGCCAGGACCGCAGCCTCGATGTACGGAACTGTGTCGATCGTGTGCCCTTCGCGGGTGGTCAGCCTGACGGCTCCATCGGCGCTGGCGGCTAGCGCTCGCCAGCCGTCGACCTTTCGTGACGCGAGATACTGTGGGTCGTCGGGTACAACATCGATCGTTCTGCACAACATCGGTGGGCCGAGCGGCCGTCGGCCGCGTGTTTGTGAACTCATGGCCTTCTCCTTTTCTTGGGTGATTTGCGGTGTCGCTCACCCGGTCTCATGCCGGGGAGCGGCGTGAGAACTGCTAGGAGCAGGTGTCATTGATGTCGACGCACAGTCCGATGCTTCGGACGGGCACCGGTGCCAAGGTTGATCAGCGCGAGGCAGCCAGCGCTATTCGCGCCGTTCACCTCGCGATAGAACCGCTCGCCTATGACCTCGAGTGTCGCTACAACGACTGGGGTGCCACGTCGTCCAACCTCATGTGGGTTTCGGTGAGATGCAGGGTCATTGGCCTTTTTTCACTTTTTTCTCCCGACGCGCACCAGTGGGTCGCGCCGTGGCCCGGGGCGACCGTCGCCGAGCGCTCCGCGACGTCCCACGTCTGGTGGCTCCCTCGGCCGCCGCTCGGTTCGGCGCGAATTGCACGTCGTCGAACACGAGCCTGGCATCGACGTCGCGATCGTTGAGCGGGTAGACGCGCCAGCGCTGCTGTGTGCCCCCCGCCCGCTTGACCTCGCTGTATAGGTGGTCGGCAGCATCTCCGGCGACGTGCTCGTATGCGCTCTCGTCAAGACCCGCGAACGGAGCCTTGTCCGGGAACAACCGTGCAAACAGTCGCATGTACAGCGTGATCGCCGCAGTGTTCAGCGGCGCCCGGAGACTCGCTTCTGACAGGCCGCAGACAATCTCGATGTCCGTCGGGGACCGGCAGCCCTCGCCTGCGTAGACCCGCTCGAGCAGCTCGCGGGCGTGAGCCCGATAGACGAACTCAGTGCCCATCAGCTCGTGAGTGCCCTGGATCAACAAGAAGGTGTCATGTAGCTTCGCCGCAGCATCTGGATGGCGTTGCTGCGCCTGCTTGATCTCGTCCTCAGCCCACTCCATCTGGGCGAAGCATCTGTCCAACACCCGGCCGAGGCTCGCACCGGTGCTGGCGCCGGTGAGCTTGTCCAACACCCCGAGAATGTGCTCAGCACTCATGACTGACACCCATCTCCGAAGCGGCCGCGCGCTCGCGCTGCAGCTCCTCATCGACATCGTTGCTTGTATGCATGTGTGAACCTCCTAAGTTCGAGTTGACACTTCGGGCGGTCCGAAACGAGAGGCGGCCCTCCGCGCGGGCCACCTCCGAGGGAAGCGCTCGGTACTTGCGATCCAGCGCGCCGTTCAGCGAACTGACGGCAGTCGTGTCTGCTGGTGGGTTTCAGGTAAGTCCGCTGGCGGTAGACGCGGCGCGGGCCGACCAGTCACGCCGCACGTAACGACCAGGCTTGCGGCGCCGCAAGCACCGGGCGGAGTTCAGACCACAGTCGGAATACTGTTGAACACGACGTGAACAACCATGTCGGCGACGTCGTAGCGGACTGGCAGTCGCTCGTCTGGCGCCTGTTTTTCAACGACGATGCCATCGAACTCGGTTTCGTCGATTCGATGCACCCAGTCGTCCCACGCCGCGTCTGCGCCTCTGGCGAGACACAAGTGGCGTGCGATCTCGCCCTCAACCAGGTCTTCGTCGATGTGGTTGATGTGGAGGCGCTCGCCGCCGTACTCGACGATGTCACCTTCCCAGATCGGCGGTAGGTCACCGTTTAGTACGTCGAGGTCGTAGTAGCAAATCGGGGTGCTACCCTCGGTCAATTCGTGAGTCGCGAGCGCGCGGATTGCCTCTGACGAGTCGCAGAAGTTCGCCGTGAACTGGCGTTCGTTCTCGCAGATCAACGCGTAGCGCGCGACGCCGCTGGCCGCGCCAGGAACGGTTGGGTCGGGGCCGATGCGTTCCTTTATGCAATGGTCTCCATACGCCTTGCAGGTGGTGGCGAATCGCGTCGCTCGGGCGTCAGCGATGCCCCCTTGCGTGCTTTTGCCGCCCATCGGTCAGTCCTTTCCTCGAAGTTGATTATCTGGTGCAGGTGGCAATTGCCGATCGATATGTGATTAATCATGTTCTCCTTCCTGTTCGGGTACGTGTGCGCTGCAAACAGGCAACACCAACCGGGGTGCGAGCCGAAGCTCGCACCCCGATCTGAGCGATGAATCCTCCTACATCTGCTCTAGTTCGACGTCGAGTGTCACGTCGTTGTTGCACCGGGCGCAGACCACCTGACTGGTCTCAAAGCGATCGGAGTCGAGGGTCTCCTCGTCGTCAAAGTCTGCACGGTCAAACCACAGTTTTGTATCGTCGTACTCGTCGTTGAGTCCGCTGACACTCTGGCTCATGCTGACCCGGCGCCACTCCAGCGCACGCACTGTGAACTCGCTTGAACCGCAATGCGGACATATAGGCCGTTCGTCGTCTCCGTCTGGGTTCTCGTCTTCTTCCTCGGCATTGTCGCTGTATGAAGTAGCGTTGTAGAGTCCGTCGCTGCCGCGATGCCACGGGTGTGGCAGGTTTCGGCAGCACCGGCCGAGACCTTGCTCGTCCACCTCGTCAACTGGGTCGCTGCAGCCCGCGCAGTCGAGCTGCTCTATCGTGGCTGTCTCCGTCATTCCGGCCACCCTCCCTTGAACACGTCGAGCGTTGCTTGGTTCAAGTACACCGTGGGCGTGGCTGGCTCGTGAGCGTAAAAGCGGCGCACGGCCCGAGTAATAAGAGATCCGACAGCGAACCCCACGTCGATGATCGAGCGTGCCGTGCACGGCAGATCATCTCCGTCAGCGTCGCTGTGGAGCGTTGACTCATATCCGGCGACATCCAGCGGGTTACTGGGGTCCGCCGAGTAGAGAATGACGTCCTCGCCGCCGAGTCTTCCGTCGAGGAACAGCTTCACGTCCAGCTTGTAGCGAACCTGCTCCCAAAGGCTGGCGCGAGCCGTCATGCTGTCGAGCGCCGAGACGACGATCGGCAACCGAGGGATACCCTGCTCCAGCGGAGCGTTGATACCGACGGGATCTATGCCCGTCGCGACACTGAGGTTGTGCGCCAGGGCGCTGACCTTGCACTGGCCAAGCTGTCTAGGCTCGAACAGCTGATTGGGCACATTGTGTTCGTCGACCGTGTCGAAGTCGACGAGCTTGAGCGTTCTCACGCCGAGCTTTGCAAGCGCGAATGCGGCAAAGCTGCCGATCCCGCCACAACCGACGATTGTCGCGGCAGCGTTTGTTGTGCTCGGGTCAAACCAAGCACGTTGTCGGGTGTAGTCCATCAGGATTGACCTCCTACTGGCACCACTTCGTCGGGCCCAAACGGCAGCCCGCTCTCCATCAGTTCGTCGACTCCCTCGATCCCGATCACCTCAATGGTCTGGAGCGCCTCGTCGTAGGTGAATTTGTGATCCATCAAATCCTTCACAGCGAACGCCTCATAGACATCGAGACAACAGTCGCCGTCGTCGAGGTCCGTGCCCGCCGTAGGGTCGGAATCACTCGACTTCGAGCGTCCGGTGTGCCCCGACGTCAGCGCTTTTGTCTCCTTGACGTTCGCTGCAATCTCTCCCCGGATCGAGGCAGTGAACTCGTCATCTGTCTCGCTCGTGAGTTTGAGCTCGTTCATCGATACCTGACCGAGATGGACTCCGTGAGCCTCGACGCCGAAGACGTCGAGCCGTAGCTGGTACTGACCGTCGTGGCAGCCGACGAACGAGAGCAAGCGTGTCACCCCGGTCTTGGCCATTGCGTTGATGCGTGCGTCGTCGGTTTTTGACCAGAAGGGCGTCATCGAGTGGTGGGAGTGCCAGCTGACCCAGACGAACGCTGGATCGCCGAGTACGCCGTCCTTGATCGCCTGTTCCACCGCGGCGCCGTCTCCGCCGGTGGACTCGAAGTCGACCTCGCTGTGCGAAACCTGCTGTGGCACGAGGAAGACGTTCTCCCAGATGATGTTGTCCTCGTCGAGCCGGGCGTAGCCCCACCCTCCTATCTCGGTGTCGATCGTTCGGATCAACGCCCACAGGCGGCGCTCTGTATTTGCTGTGATCAGAACGTTCATGCCGCCACCGCCCCAGTCTCAGCTGCATCATCGGCATGCTCGGTTGGTTCCTCGTCCTCCGCTTCGAACCAGTAGGCGCCGTAGCGGCCCCACTCGTCTTCGAGGTTGAGCGTCTCGATGAACTGGATGAGTAGCTCGTAGAGCACGAGCAGGTCGCCGTTGCTCATGAGTTGTGCGAAGGAGTCGGAGTGCCCGCCGAAGCATGGGCGTTGGTCGACTACATGTGGGTGATCTCTGCCACCCCGCCTGGTGTCCAGGTTGCTTAGCCGGATCGAGCCCGTGGAAAGCGTGAGCTCGATCTCGAAGCTCCCAAGCAAGCGCGATTCGCCGGTGTCCGCGCGATGTAGCCGCAGGTCGTCGGCGGTAAGAAGGAAAAGCGAGGCGATGTCGGGATCTTCGGTCGATTCACGAACGTCAGCGCTCGCCAGGCGCGGATGCGATCGCAGTTGCTCCCACTCATCGAGGAGATGCTGGGCGTAGCTCGAGTCACTTTGGGCCTGTAGCGCTATGTCGAGTAGCTGCTGTTCATGTCGAACCGACGACAGTGTGGATGTGATGCTCCTGCGCAGGCTCTCGATCTGTGAGAGGTTACGGTCGATCTCGTGGCGCCTGCTCTCGATATCTATCTCGAGTCGGACCGGCCGTTGAAGGCTCAGCATCTCAACGACTTCAGATGCCGCTGTGTCGGAGACTGTCATTGCGATTTTCTCCTTTTAGGACTGGAATCCGTGGCTTTAATGCGGAAAGCCCGCGACGCCGTTAGGCGCCGCGGGCTCCCCTGCCTTCGATCGTGTTGCTAGGCGATCGCGCCGTGCTTCGCTGCCGGCGGTGCCGTCACCAGCTGCTGGCCGTCCTGAAGCTCGGCGTTGTCTGCAATCGGACGACCTCCGGAGCGCACCTGCAGGCCGTCGTTGACCTCGGCGGCCTCGCGGGCATCGGCGACCGTCGATCCCACCGGCAGGTCCACCGACACGCCGCCGCCCAAACCTGAAACAGTGATCTTGATAGTGCTCATCGAACAACCTCCTACGGTTGAATGGATTTAGGTGTGACAGCAGCTCACTGCCACACCGAGCCGCGCACCCACCTCGAGCGCGCGGCTCGGTCTAGCCCGTGGAGCTAGCGGCTGTCAGTGCAGGCGATCGGCGTCGGCGTTTGGCGTGGCATCGCTCGATTGCCTGCGCCGGGCGATGCGCCAGAGCGGAACGGTGACGATCAGGATCAAGCCCGTGAGGATCAGTGGAGCCACTCCGAGCTTTGCCAGAAATCCGGCTCCCAGCGCGAATCCGGCGAGCGCTAGAAGCTCGGCGGTCTCGCGCTCCGGGAGCTTCGCGAACATCCGCCAGGCGTATCCGGCGTAGTTCAACATCAAGACGACGACGAGCAGCGAGCAGAGCGTCGGCGCCCACTGCGCCGCGATGCCCAGGATGAGCAGCGCCGCTAGGGCCTTACCCGTCTGCTTGGCAGGCTGCGTCTCTTCATGCATCTCGGTCTCCTTCCTGTCCATGTGCGTCGCGGGCCATCTGATGGCCGATCGCTTGGCTTGGGTAGTTGCTGGGTCACATCAGTCCGGCTTCCGCGAGGTCGCGGTGGATGTCGGTAACCTCGGCGGCGACGACGAGTCGCTCGATCTCCGGCGGTAGGTGTGCTGTCATCCAGTCAGCCCTCAAACACCTCCCCCGCCGGCGGGTTGGAGTCTTCGATGGCCTAGAGGTTGGTCGTACCGAAGCGGTGAGTGAAGTCGGTGGGACCGAAGGCGGAATTCCATCGACGCGCGCGAGGAGTCGCTGCATTTGCTTGGTCATCTCACTTGCCTTTCTCGATTGGGTTGCCGCGACCGCCTCGGTTGGCGGGCGCGGATATAGGTCCGGCCGCCCGGAGGACGGACCGGGTAGGCGACGGCGGCAAGCCGTCAAGAGAGCGTCGGGGCTTAGCCACGACGCCGAGGTCAAGCTGGATTGCGGAAGGACCGCCTGAAGCCGAGGCCGCGCCAAGCGCAAGCACGCGTTTGTCCCGACATCCATCTAGCTCGTGTGTCGAAGCTGTGGATACGCCGGACGGGCGTGATGCGCGCTTGGTGACGTCGGTCAGCTGCTCGTCAAAGTGCAAGCGCGACGTTGGTCGGGCTGCGGCTCGATGGAAAGCAGCGGTGTCGCGAAGCTCGAGATAGAGCCGAGGCAGCCTGAAGGGCGCCTTGGGGATCTCGTTAGGTCGTGCGCTCGCGCGGGGCTTGAAGCCGTAATGAGAGCGGAGCTATGACCCTGAGCGGTGGGCGGCCGTACTGCAACGAGTAATTACGAAAAGATGCTCTGAGCTTAGGGTGCTCGAGCGATGGCGATCAAGGGCCAAACGACATTTCACTAGAACATCCCGCTAAACCGAGACTGTCGTTTTGGCCGTTTTGCTGGGGGAATCTGCGCGATCGGTGGGTCTTTCGGTTTGCCCAAACGACGTAGTGCGCACCTCCCGATGGAGCCAAACGACAGCGCGCGGGTACCTAACGACAGAGGCAGGCACGTCGCAAGTGGCGTATTTGTGTCCGAGCACCGTAGCCATAATCCAATACTGGGCGAGGAATCGGTGTTATCGGCCGTTACGACGTGTCCGCGACTTCCCCGTCGGTGCAAGCGTCTTTATGACGGGACGCATCTTCTCTGGTTGGCCTTGGGCTTTGCGCACAGTGGGCGGTATGTCGGGAACGCGCCAGGCGCGCAGCGATCTGCGGTGGATGTCGAGCTCGGTCACGAACCAGGTGCGCTGGCGACCGATGTAGATGCGGTCCTCTTGCTTGGCGGCGAGACCTGCGACCCAACCTGTGAGTTCGCGGTCGGCGGCAACGAGATGAGCGAGCACCTGTCGCTCATCCGTGCAGATGAAGATCACGATCGGGAGTCGTCGCCGGTAGCCGCCGAGCGCGGATCCCCATCCGTTGAACATCGCGTCGTAAGCGCGGAGCTTGTTGATGTTTTGGCCTCGGCGCACGCTGCGGTCGCACTCGATGTACCAGTGGATCATTGGATGGCCTGGTACTTGCACGTCGAGTCGTGCGTCGGCCCATATCGCCGGGAAGCGCTCGAGCTTGAGGTCGCCGACCGAGCGGTTGCCGCGCATCGCGACGTCGCTGCGGGTCGCTGAGCCGCGCGGTGGGTGCAGTGCGCAGCTTGACTCGCGCCCGCCGTGCACGCGCTTGGCGGCCTCACCGAGGAGATCGGCCGCCGCAAGACTCCAACCGGATGAGTGGAGGTTGCGGAGGATGTAGAGGCCGTTCTTGAGCGCGTTCTCGCGCCACCTTGAGTCCTCGGGTGTGGGGTCTGGGATCTCGTCGTTGTTGATGGAGAGCTTGATGGTGGCGTCAAGGTAGGTGCGTCCTTCATCGTTCGGCGCCTCACATGCGAGCTTGAATCCCGGCTCGGCGAGCGCGTAGATGTAGGGGTGGCGGATCGGCGTGGCTAGATGGCAGCGGTTCACTAGCCCGTGGCGGTACATCGCCTCCAGGTGCCGTTGCGCCGTGCGCCCGCTTCGCCGTAGCCAGACCCTTCGGGCGATCTGTGGCGCGAGCAGCGGGCCGAAGTTGTGCAGCATCGCGAGCGCTTGCAGGTCCTCGGACGTCCAGTTCGGTTGCTCGCGTGCCGTGGCTGGCGCGCGCTTTGTATCCCAGATGAGCTGGGTAACGTCGAAGTCGATCTCGTTGAACGTCATCGGCGGCTCAGGCAACTCGTCGGGAGGAGAGCCGTCTTGTGCTCCCCGGCGTTCGCGCTTCGGCAACGCGTCTCGCGCCTGTGATGCGCGCACGCTCGCCGGCTGCCGCTTCGGGAACTTGGTTTCCCGGGCGGGCGGTTGCACCGGCGCTTTGTCTCGCTCGCCCTCACTCGGCGCACGGGCATCTTGGCGGCGCCGTGGTCGGGTGGGTTCGTCTTTGACTGTGGACGACGCGAGCATGGGTGGTGCTGCGCGGGTGCGAGGTACGACGCTCCCGCTCGTGGCCGGCTCAGTAAGACCGTTGACTTGTGCTTGGGTGCCGTTGTGAGCGTTCGTGGCAGTCGTCGCCGGGGCAAGTGGCAGCGCATTCGCCACGTCGGCCGACGAGCCGCCGTTGGAGCTCCTTACTGGAATCGCCCCGTCGTCGCGGTTGTGCGGTCCGCGCGCGGGCAGCGGGTCGGGCATGTCTTCGGGGTAGAAACAGCCGCGGGCGCGCTGCGCGGCGTGGTGGTATGCGATTGCGTCCTTATCCGTGCGGATCGGGTCGAAGTGAATGATCGCCGGCTTGTCCTTGTCGCCGTCCACGATCGGGTGCATGAGCGCGTAGTGGTGGGTGAGCCGCAGCTGCGAGTCGGGGGTCACGCGGGCGGCGTCGCGGTCGGCCTGCTCGCCGGACCATCGGCTCACATACGCGGTCATGGCCTGCGCGGTGATCGCCTCCGCCTCCTCCGGGTCGCCGCAACGGAAGCTGATGCTGGTTTGAAGGTCGGCGAGTATTCCCTTTGCCAGCCGTCGCTCCTCGATCTGCCCTGCGTGCTGCCACGCAAGGGCGGCATGCAATAGCGCGGACCGGCCGGTCGAGAGGATCACCTCGAGCAGACGCGTCCAGACGAAGTGCGCCTCGTCCAGGTGCCAGTAGATCGAGACTCGCTCGTCTACTGGCTTCAGTTGCTGGCGCTGAAGCGCCGTGTGCAGCTCTCGGAGCAACATGAGCAGAACGATCACCGCCTGCTCCTCGCCGACCTCGCCCATTGAGCACTGGACGATTAGGACCGCGCGCTCGGCGATGATCTCGTCGATACTGACCTGCACGGGGTGGTGGAGCATGCGCGTGATCGTGGGCTGGTTGAGCAGCCTCTGGAGCTTGTTGCCGGGTGCGTCCATCCTGATCGCGACCTGGCTGCGCGAGTCCTTTAGCAGCGAGGGCAGGATCTGCCCGTAGAAGGCGCGTAGCCCAACGAGATCTGGATTGCCCTCGCAGAGTTCACACACGCGCCTGCGTAGTTCGGCACCGGTCTCATCGGGCCAGAGCTGCTGATAAAGCTCATACCAGGATGGCGCCCGCCGCTCAGCGTTGGCGAGCAGAAGCGCGCCGTAGGTGGCGGAGCGCAGGTAGCGGTCGGAGGCGGCCATGATCGCGCCCTCATCGTTGATGTCGCGCAAACCCTCAACGACGCAGTCGCCGATCACCTCCATGCTCGCGCGCATCGTCAGCGGGCTCATGCCGAACTCCGGGCGTGCGAGATCGAGGAAGTAGACCTTGCGGTCGGTTGGCGTGTTGCCGAGCCACGCTTCGGCGGCCTCGGTCTTGGGGTCAAAGCCGATCTGTACGCCGGAGCGGTCCTGAACGTCGCAGTTCCACAGCTTCACCATTCCCGTCGTCTTGCCGGCGCCGGGTACGCCGGTGAAGCGCACGCCGAGCCTTCTGTCGGCTGCTCGAATGCCGATCGGTCCTCGCTCGTCGTGCGCCAGGGTGTGCTCTGGCTCCTTGGGTCGCCAGACTGCGGCGCTCGCTGGCTCGCGCATGAGGTTTGAGCGCTTGATCGCGACGCTCTTGGGGCGGTGGCTTGGCAGTTGCCAAAGATGCGCGAGCTCGGCGCTCGAAAGGATGCCGTGGCGTACGGGCGGCAGAAGCTTCGGCATTCCTTTGGGAATCCGTCGCGTGTGGAGTTCGCGCAGCAGCCAAGGCTCCCTGACCCGCAGCCGGTTCACGCCCGCTGCTTGGCTGAGCGACTGCGCGGCGAGCAACGCGACGTCGTGATTGCAGGAGGCACAGCGGATATCGCAGTAGAAGAGGAGCTGGTGCTGGGAGGCAAGACCCCCTCGCAGTTCTGCGTCTGCGCTCGGTGAGCGCTCGCCAAGCTCACCGGCGTTGCGTAGGCCCGCGATCGCGTGCTCCTCCTCGCGGTAGGCACGGCGTGCGAGCCGATCGACCCATCCCGGTGCGGGCGTGATCGCGAGCTGCACGCTCACTGGCGCCTTCACCTCGGCGAGGTTGACGAGCAGATCGTCAATGAGCTGATGCTCGGATGCGTACCTGGCTCGTGTCGCGGCGTCGGAGCCGACCTGCGCGATGAACGGCCTCAGCTTCGTCAGCCGCTTGACGCAGCGAGTCCAGCTCGGTGCATCGCGCGCAGGGTGCGGGGCGACGGTGAACTCGTAGCCGACGCGCACGTCGGGGTAGGCGATCTGCAGGCAGCTATCGACCAGCAGCGCGTCTTGCGGCGAGCACAGCACAGTGAGGACGACGCGCGCGGGCCCGTCGCGGTGCGGCAGGATGTGTGTCTCCAGCGCGATCGTGGGAGCGCCGGCGAGCAGGCGGCGAAACCATCTGCGCCCGAGCGTCGCGCCGAGCGCCTGGAAAACCTGCACCATGCGCTCAGGTGTGGCGACATCGTTGCGGTAGGGGATCAGCTCATAGCGCTGGCGCTCGCGCGCGCGTCTGCGGCGCTCGCACAAGCGGGGTCCGAGAAGGGCAAGCGCAACCGCGAGGGTCGAGAGCGCCATCGCCCCGGTCATCACCAGCGCAGTTCGCGCCCAGCGCGCGAACCAGGGACCGAGCCCGGCAGGCTTTCCCCCATCCCTATCCGGTTGCGTGTGGTGCCGCCCGAGCGACGTTGCCACCGCGGAGCGGTGCATGGGAATCGCTGCACGCGGATCTTTGCCTGCCGTCGGTGGGTCATTGGCGACGGCGTGCGGCGCGCTGTGGCGGTGCAGGCCGTCGAGTGGCTTGCCCTGGAGCCAGTAGAGCGCTGTGGCGGCGGCGAGCGCGACGATCAGGACGATCCTTGCGGTCTCTCTGAGCGGGGAGCGGATCATCGCCACGATCTGTTCATGAGACAGGGCCGGTTGGCGCGCCGGCTGGGACGGGGATGTTCTGTGGGATTCCGTGACCCGCGTACAGCGAGCGCAGGATCGCAAGCATCGCGTAGGCGGAACTGTTGCCGACCTGTCCGGGCGCGCCGTCGGGGAACGTGAAGCCGGCCTCGACGTGCGGGCCGCTTGAGATGCCGACCGTGCCGCAGCCGACGTAGGAGATCACCTGCCCGGTTACGACTTGTGCGTGGAGCGTGATCCCGGGACCGTCGGGGCGCGCGTGGCCGTAATACACATAAGTGCCTGAGAGCGGTCCTGCGGTGATGTGCTCGACCGGTGCCCAGCGGCCGAACCCTTCGATCCCGAGCCGGACGATTTCGCCGGCTCCGAGCGCGACCTCCTTGGCCTGGGGGTAGCAGGCAGCCCCAACGGTCGAAACGTCCACACCCTGATCGACGCTCCACTGGCTCGGCGCCACAGCGAGGCTCGCGGGCTGGATCGGGAACTCGGCCGTGCCTGACCCGATCGGGGTGGCCGGGGTCCCTGAGCAAGCGATATCGCCGCTCTGCGGGGTCGGTGCGTTGCCGAGCGTGATCTGCACGAGCCCCTCGCCGTGGAAGCCGAGAGCTCGTGCTACCTCGCTGTGCAGGTCGATCCGGTAGCGGTGGCCGTCGAGCTCCTTGGCGCCCTGGCCGTAGCCGATGTCGCGCTTGTAGGCGACCACGCTGTGACCCTCGTAGGTGATCGTCAGCGGCTGCATGTAGGGCAGCCCGCCGAGCAGGTTTGCCGTCTGCTCGGTGGCACCGCCAAGCTCGGCGTAGCTCATCACGCCGTCGTTCAGGTCATCGCCCTTGTAGCCGCGCGCATCAGTGAACTCGGTGGCAGCGACCGTGACTGTCTGCCCTGACACAAGCGAAAGCGGCCCGCTTGGTTCTGAGGTGTTCGCATTCGCGGCCTGCTGTGCGGCTTCGCTCGTGCCAGCGGGCACCTGTACCTGCCCGCCGCCCGTGCTGGTTGCGGGCGAGCCCTGTGTTTGGCCGCTCTGGTACATGACGGCGGCGTCGCGCAGGACCTCGTCGACGTACCAGCCCGCGTGGTTGTAGGTGAAGATCGCCGTGCGCCAGTTGCTGGGAGCTCCGCTCGCGCGCAGCAGGTTCGCCGCGGCCCAGACGGCGTCGGTCTCGTCGTAGGGGCTTGGCGGGTTCACGCCTCCCGGCGCTACGACCGCGTACCGTGCCCAGGTGCCGGGCTCGAACTGCATTGGTCCCTCGGCGCCGGCGTAGTTGGCGCCCGTGTGCACCCCCGGTTCGTTCGAGGTGCCGAAGTCGCTCTCGACCTCGTTGATCGCAGCGAGGATCGCCGGTCCCTGTGTACCGAGGGCGAAGTGGGCGGCGGCCGCCTGGAATGTCGGGATATCCGCTGCTGGCGCGGGTGACCCAACCGGACCCGCGCCTTCGCTGCTCGAGGAGACAAGCGTTGTCTGTGCCCCGCTGCCACACGTCTGAGCAGCGGCGTTCCCGATCTTCGCGAGCGCGCCAACGATGACAACGATCACGATCAATACCAGCGCGCTCAGCGCGAGCAGCGGCACTCCGATCTTCGCGATCAGTGCGCTTCGCGCGAGCTCAAGCGCGGCACCCGGCAGGTCGCCGTCTCGTGCGCGCCGTGCGACTCGTGCGAGTCGCGCTAGCCCTGGAAGGCTGCCACCAGCCATCCGCGACCGTCTCGCTGCAGGGTTAGCGTAAAGCCCTCTCGCTCAAGGCCATAAGCGACCTCGACGTACACCTGTGCGCTCGCACCGCCGCGGGCGACCGTCGTGAACAGCGCCAGCTCGCGCCCCTGCGGCGGCGGGTCGGCCTGCTGCGCCGACGGGATGAGCGGAGGATGGGTGAACAGCACACGCGCGAGCGCTGGTGTGCTCGTGGCCGTGATCTCAGAGCGCCCGGCGGGGGTGAGGCGATCCACCTCGTAGGGCAGGTAGCCGGCGAGCCAACGCCTGACTACCCGACGCGCGCTTTTCGCGGCCACGGACTGCAAGGCGGTCAGCAGTTGGTCGGGCTCTTGTCGGGCGTACCGATCGACTTGGTCCTTGCGCTCGATCTCCTGTTCGCGCTCGGCAGCGATCGTGGCCTGGACCTGCGCTGCCAATGAGTCGAGCCCCGCTGGGCCAGCATGTCCTCGCGCACGAGGATGTTTCTGCGCGAGCATGAAGGCCAGCGAGCCCGCCAACAGCAGCGTCGCGAGCGCTGCGAGTACGAGGCGCAGGGGGCGCGAAGCCGGCGGGCGGTGGCACCATTTCATGGGCGTCCCCGTCCGCGCCGACGCTCGGCGTCAAGGCGCCATTGTGCGCGCGTCTCCCCGAGGCGAGCCTCACGCTGTGCCAATGCTCGCTCGCGCGCTTCCCGGCGATCTAGTGCTTGCAGTTGTGCGCGGCGGGCGGCGCGGCGACGAATCACGCCACGGTTAGGACCGCGCTCGCCCTCGCGGTCACCGAGCCGCTGCTCGGACTGCCCGACCTCGATTTGGCGGTGCTCGTCGATCGCCGCAGGCGGCAGCGCGAGGCGTGCTCCGGACTCGCCCGCGCCCAATGGAGCATGTGTGATCCCGCCGCGCTTCGCGGAGGGAGCAGCAGCCAGCAGTGAGTCCTCGCGCGCGATCTGTGTGGCGATCGTGCGCTTGAGGCTGTCCCGTTCGGCAGGCGCGCGCAGCGCGTACTCGGAGGCGGTGATGCCCGCGTAGGAGCGAAGGCTCTGATCGCTCGTCGGGTCGGCGTCGCGCTCGCGTAGCCCTTCGATGCGTTGCTCGAGCTCGCGCGGGGTGATCGCGTCCTCGCCCTGGCCGAGCCTCTGCTCACGCGCGAGGATCTGCTCGGCGCGGGCGAAACGCGGCTCGCCTTCCTCGAGACGCTCTCCGATCTCCTGCTGGCGGGCGTGCAGTGTCTCGCGCATACGTACCCGCTCGAGGCTCGATCGCGGGATCGCACCGCCGACGTGTGCGCGCCCCGCCTCTGCGCCGGCGAGGTCGTCGAGCTGACGTTGTGTCTCGGTGGCGTCGGCCTGCAGTTGCTCGCGCTCGGCGAGGTCGTGCTTGGCGGGCTCGATCTCGTTGAGCGCCTTGGCATGCTCGAGCGCCGCGAGCTCGTCGTGGGCGGCGTGGCGTACCGCCTGGCGATCGGCGCGCTCGTGCAGCTCGCTCGCCTGGCGTCGTCCGATGCGCCGCTCGCCGAACTGGCGAAGTCCGTAGCGTGCGGCGAGCACCGCGCCGTAGCCGGCGGCGGCGCGCGCCGCGACATGCCCGCGCTCGGGGTCGGCGAGCGCGTTGCGTGGGCCTGCCTGTACGAGCGCGAGGATCTGGTTTCGCTGCAGGAAATACGTCCACCAGAACGCGTCCAACAGCACCAGCGAGACACCGATGCTTGTGCCCGTGCCGGCGAGGTCCACGATCGCCACTGACCCGGTGACGGCGGCCGAGAGCATCGCCGCATACCAAGCCTTGCCGATCATTGCCCCGAGCAAGCTTGTGGCCCACCGGGCGAACTTCGCTCGGCCGTTCTCGCCGAACGCGGGCAGCAGCAACGCGATCGGCGTGAGCATCAGCAGCACGAGCCCGGTGAATGTCTGCAGTGCGAGGCGCACGGCGATCCAAACGAGCATCAAGAGCGCGCCGAGCAAGCCGAGCCCGAGCAGGAGCAGCAGTCCTATGCGCGTGATCCAGCCTTCGCTGCCCTGGATGGAGACCGCTGCGGGGGCGTGGCCTGCGTGTCCGCCGCCGACGTCGAAGATCAGGATGTGCGCGTCGTCGGTGCCGTGGTAGAAAGTCCACAGGTCGGTGCGTGGCTGGCTGCCGGGGCTGTAGCGCAGGTAGAGGTCGGCGCGGGTCGCCGGCGACGGATAGGGTTCATGAGCCTCGACGTAGTGCTGTATGCAGCTGATCGCGCCTTCGCCTGCGTTCTTGCAGTTACCGCCCGAGGGAGACATCGCGTCGGCGAAATCTGGGAGCAGGATCGAGTTGTCGCGATAAGCGTCTTCCTTTGCCTGCTTGACCGCGGCCTGCTCAGGTTTTCCTTCGCAAAAGGCGACGGAGGTGAAGTCCAGAGCGCACCACGGCCCGCGGACCATGTGCGTCCATAGGGAGCTCATCGCGCCCGCGAAAGCGCCCTGAGGGTTTCCAACGTTCCCTTGCGAGGGAGCGGCGATCAGATCGAGCGACGCCTCGTTGGCGGCTTCGTAGGCGAAGCCGACGGTGCTCGATGGCTGCGCGATGATCCACATCGCCGCGACCACCATCAAGACTGAGGTGAGCGTCGCGCCGATCGTGTAGCTGTGCCGGCGCTGCACGAGGCCCGTCCAGATGCCCCACAGGCCGATCGCGGCGATTACCGCGGAGATCCAAGGAACGTCGAAGTTGTCGTAGAGGTTGGCGAGCGCGGTGGAGATGCCCCCCATCGCGCGCGGATTGCCGAACAAGTTGAGCCCGAAGGCAAGCTCGACGAGGGTGATGGCGCCCTTCAATACGTACAAGCCGAACATCCACAGGCCGTTCGCGAGCTGTTGCAACAAGCCCGTAACGAAGCCGGTGATGTTGAGCGAGAGGATGCCGCCACCGTTGCTGCCGGTGTCGATGTCCAGCCCGTAATTGCCGATCGGGTATTCAGACCAAGGGGAGCCGGTGTGACGGCAGTTCTCCTGTTGAGCCGAGCTCAGCCCGGGGCCACCGCAGAACGGGCTCGTCAGCCCCAGGTCGCTGAGGTAGTCCGTACTTCCCGACGCTTGGATCGACGCGCCGGGTGCCGCGCCGGAGGTGGCGGCGCCTGACGGCGAGCTGCTCTGTGCAGAGGTCCGGCTCGCGCCAGTCGGGGCTGGAGAGATCGCGGGCAGCCCAACGCTCGGCGCTCCCGCCGTCGCGCCGGGCGGCGCCGAGCCAAAGGCCGACGTGGCGAAAACAGCGGCGGCGCTGAGCGCCGTGAGCGCGGCGACGAGCAGCCGCAAAAGCTGGGCCCTTCGCGTCCGATCCACGCGGCTAGGCAGCCGAGTCGATCGCATCGCTGCCTACCTGAGGAGAAGCATGACCCGCCGCACGGTCACGGCGCCGCTCCTCGCTTGCCAGCGTCGGCGTCGTGTCGAGCAGTGCTAGCAGCGCCGGATCGGCGAGGTCGAACTGCATCTGCACGACGCGACCCTCGTTGTCAGCGAAGAAACAGCGTCCAGCCTCGAAGCTGAGCACGCGCTCCACGAGCTGCTCGTCCTCGCCGTCAAGGCGGACCAGCGGCAGCGCCCGCTTGGCCTCGGCTGCGGATTTCAGTCCGTAGAGGAAACGGGCGCCGAACAGGTTCTCGATCTCGTGCAGGTCACCTACGAGTTGGGCGAGCAGGATCGCGGTCGCGTTCTCAGAGCGCCCCCACTTCGACAACTGCTCAATCAGAGCGCGCCCAGCGCTGCTCGCTTCCCATAGGAACGATGCCTCGTCGAAACCGAGAACCTTGTGCTGACGACGCTCGCCACTAGCGATTCTCATCGCGAACATCGCCACCAGACGCAGTATCGAGACGCCGAGGCGCTCAGCTGATGTGTAGTCAGAGCGCGCAACGCCCGGCTCCGGTCGTGGCAGGTTGCGGATCCGAAGGGTCGTAGCCTGCGCTGCGCCGAACGGCGGCAAAGGTTTGTCGGGGTGAGCGAAACCGAGCTGCGCAAGGCCGGAGTCGGCGTACACCGCGAGTGCTCGCGCCGCTTCGCGGCCGCGTTCGTCTCCAGCTTCGAGCAGTTCGAGCGCCTCTTGACATGAGCCGCGCTCTTCACTGGCGATCATGCGGCCGCAGATCTGCTTGACAGCTTCTTGGATTGCGATCACCCACTCGTCACGACGGCTTGGCAGGAGATCGACCAGCCAGTCAACCGTGAGGTCAAAGCGAATCTCGGGTGCGGCGACACGCAGCGGGTCAAGCAGGCCACGCCAGTCGGGGGAGGCGGAGAGCTCGATCTCCTCCAGGTGATCTGCGAGACCTGGGAGGCGCTCGAGGTGATGGTCGCCCTTCGGATCGACGTCCACGATCTGCGAGCCGGCCAACAATGCTTGGTGGTAGAGGCACTCCAGACCGATCGTCTTGCCCGACCCGAGCGTCCCGAGCTTGAGGATCGTCGGCGGCCTGTTCGACGCGGACGCTTCGGCGAGATCGAACAGGATCGGCTGCATCGAACCGGTGAGCGTGTGTCCGATATAGGGGCCGACCTCCGAGCCGGCCCAGTTACACGCGATCGGGACCATCGCGGCGAACTGCTCGATCAGAAGGTGTTCGCGGTAGTCACCGATCGCTGCCGGCTGCGCAGGGAACAGCGAGAGGAACAGGCGGTGCTGCTCACCGATCGGCCTGTGCAATGCGATCCGACCGAACTCCGAGCGCACCCGCTCGATCCGCGCCTCCAGCTCTTTCTCGCTCGGCGCACTAAGGGCGATCGACAGACACGCCTTCAGCAGCGGCGGTCGGTCGGTCGCGCCCAACCGCGCCTCAAGCTCGCGCGCGGCAGCGGGCCGCTCATAGGCGTCTGCGGATGGGCCGTGTTGCCCTGTCGCCTCCTCGTCATAGATGTTGTCGGCGTCGACCTTCCGCCGGCGGGCGAGCGCGAGCGCGGCGGGATTGGGAATCCACTCGGCCTGAAGGCAGACATCGACGGGAAAATCGAGGCCCTCAAACGGCGCGAACATCAGCTCGGAGTCCTCGCCCGGAAACACCGTCTGCTCGGGGAGCGCCCCGAGCACCAGCACCGCCTGGTGTGAGGCGCCGAGCTCCGATTGCACGACCAGAGACCGCGGAGCGATCTTCACGCGGCAGTCGTGCAGTCGCATCAGATCCCCCTCGAGCGGGCGGTAGCGCTCGATGTCAGCGGGATCGTGGAATGCGACTGCGGTCGGTCGCCAGCTCTCGTCCAGGTGCGGCTCGCCGAGTCCGCGTGTGTAGGCGCGGCGGATCAACCATTGGATCTCCGCGGTGCTCGCCCGGTCGCAGTCCAGGTAGGTGAGCACACGCTCGTAGGTGCGCCGCTCTCGGTCGATGACCTCGCGCAGCTCGCGGGCGCTCAGCCCGCGCGGATCGCTCACGCCGAGCTGGTCGCGAAGCGTTGTTATCAGTTCGCGCACTCCTCCGCGGGAGAGGCTTTGGTTGACGAGCGCCATCGGATCGCGTACCGCGTCGCGCAAGCGCACGGCGAGGAACACCTCCAGGCGCACGATGTGGCGTCCGGCGAGCACGCGGCGGTGGCCCTCCAGATAGCGCTCGAATAGCTCGCGGTGCCCCGAGCGGCGACTCATCGTGCTGAGCGCGCCTTGCACGTAGTCCTCGACAGACCAACTGCGCCCTACCCTCAACACCTGGAAATCGGACCCGACCCTGTAGGCGAACGCCTCGAGCGTGTCCTTGACGCGATGCTTGGCGGTGGCATGAAGCCCGGGATAGGACTGGGGCACGAGCCTGTACAGGCCCCACGCGTCGCGGGGAGCGGAGAACAAGATGTTCTCGTGCGCGTAGACGATCGGTGGCGCTGGCGCCTTCACCGAAACACCACCCGTCCGCCGTCCGGGATGTGGATCGTCCTGCCCGTGAATATCGGCCGCGGGGAATCAGCGCGCACTACAAGCTGCCCAGCGGCGATCTCTCCCTGGCCGGTCCCAACGTCCTCGCCGCGCAGGCGCTGGCGCACGCTTCGCCGCGCTTGCACCGTCGCCGGGTAGCGCAGCGTCACGCTCGCGGGGCCAGTGATCAGCGCCTTGCGATAGCGCGGTGCCCGCCAGTCGGGGCGAAACCAAACGTCCCCGAGCGGCGCGAAGGTGAATCCGGTGGGCGGGCACGGGCGAAGGCCCGCGAGATGCTTTGGCGCAAGCGCCCAGCGCAGCGCCGCGACGAGCACGCGGTGTGGTGCTCGCCCGTCGATCCGAAGCTTGGTGAGCGCAAAGGAGATGCCTAGCGGCAAAAGACCCCAATGCAGCGGCGCCGGCAGCAACCCGAGCAGCGCGCCCAACAGCGGCAACCGCGAGAGCACGAGCATCGCCAGGTACACCACCGTGCCGTAGACGAGCGCACGGACCTCAATGCCATAGGGGAACGGCAGGCGCCAGCGGTCGATCTTCACCAGCCGCCGCTCCAAGCGGAAGACCACGCGATAGGAGCGAATTGGGACGCGACCGCGATCGTCGAGCGACATCACTCAGCTCCACGTCAGATGGGCAGGCCCGTCAGCCGCCTACACCGCGCCCCACACGCTGCGAATCAAGTTCTCAGTGTCCGGCTGGTCGTAAATGAATGCGCCGAGGATCACGATGAGGATCAAGATCGTCACGCCCTCCCCGAC
Organism: uncultured Solirubrobacterales bacterium; assembly: GCA_963731565.1. Lineage (GTDB taxonomy): Bacteria > Actinomycetota > Thermoleophilia > Solirubrobacterales > Solirubrobacteraceae > Palsa-744. Next base: position 715,415 of record CAVSWG010000001.1, on the reverse strand, counting down.
CGAGCGCTTTACGAGCGCGCCAATCCCCATAATCGCGCCGGTGCTCAGCAACAGCGCTCGGGCCCACGCGAGCAGAGCGTTGCCGACGTTCTGACCCCCGTTCTCGAACGCCTGGTTGCCCGAGGCGGCCAGTGCCGTTTCCGCCACCGTCAGCATCAGCAAGAGCGCCGTAGCCGCCGCCAGACGCACAGCGCGCGTTAGGCGGGGATAGCGGGGTCGACAGGATTGGGGTACGAGCGAACTGGGAAACATCAGGCTTCCCTCCCTCTAGGTGGCCGAAGGGTTGACAGCGATCGAGGTCGCGTACCAGCGTTCGCGCTCGGTAACGCCAACCTCGTAGGAAAGTGAGAACGTGCTCTGCGCCGAATCACGCGCCGTGACCTGCACCTCCACGAGCTTGTTCGCGCGAACCCACGTGACGCTCTGGACGTGCTGAACACTCATCGCGACGGTCGGCGGACTCACACGCGCGCCTGGCGCGAGATCCGCCTGCAAGTCCTGCGTGTCGTCGTCGAGATAGTTGGTGATCAGACGCGTGACCGTGGCGACCAGACCAGAGTCACCAACCGATTGGTGGCTGGCCGCCGCGTACGTTTCGCTTACGGCTGGCGGACCCACGAACGCTGGGTAGCCGGCGATCGCGAGCGCTCCGTTTGAGTCGCGTGCTACCTGCACCGCGAGATACTCGGGAAGCGGATGGGCGCTCGTCTGCGCGGCGACCGTTACCACCTCGCCGCCCCCCGGCTGCAGTTGCTCCTGGGTTGGCTGCGCCCACTTAACGCTCTGATTCGCGACCGGGGCGACCCCGGCTTCCTGATCGATGCTCGAGTTCGCGAATCGACTCAACGCCTGCTCGCGTTCGCTCAGGTCTTCGAGACGGTAGGTCAGATACGCACGCGTAAATTCTGTCGCGAACTCGGCGGCGGCCAGATCGAACCTACTCCCAGCGCTTAGGAACGTCTCGTGGATCGTCTTGTGGCCGCGGAGGATCGACGCGACACCAGCTAGGCAGAGCACCGCGCACGCCGCGTACAGCGCGAGACGGGGAGCAGCCCCAGCGATTCGCGCGCGGTGCAATGGGCGCTGGATCGTCCGCATCGGCGCGCTCATCGCTCCCGTCCAGATCGGTGCCGGCGATTCAGAGCTCGTCGGGTAACTCGCTGAGACCGGCCGAAGGCACCCACTCGCTCAGTGCGTCGCGCAGGTAGCGCTCGATGCCGGCGCCTGTGTAGAGACCCGAGGGGAGCCAGTCGGCGAGGCCCATCGCGACGTTGATCGCGGACACGCTCATGGCTTCTGCGAGCAGACGCGTCAGGATCAGCGCCCCTTTTCGTACGAACTCGAAGGTGATGGGCAGGTCGCCGATGTCGATGTCTTTGAACGACAGCGCGCCGTCGCCGGTGACGACCAGCATCGTCTCGAGGTCGATCTCGCGCACGCCTGCGTAGCTTCTGTTTTGTCCGGCTGTGAAGCGGCCGTTGGCGATGTCGACCGCGTCGGCGCACAGGTCGGCGATGAACACGCCAATGAACAGCAACGTCGCTGTCTATGTAGGCAGGCCGAGCACGCACTGACAGCGTCGTCGCCGCTGGTCGCAGCGAGATGAGACGGCGCTCGGGCTGGACAGCCGGGGCTCCACGAGAAGCACGTCGGAAATCAAGGCGCCGAGGTTGGCCAACGTGGCGAGCCCGCGCGTATGAGCGCCTGCGCCGTGGGATCACCCGAGCGGCGGTGGTCCTGTTTTCGCGTGGACGAGTGGCCGGGGGCAGTGGAGAGACGGACCGCCGGCCACTCGATGAGGGAATGACCGCCGAGGCAGTCTCGTGCGCGGGCGCAATCGAGGCTGAGGGCCGCGAGTCTGTGACCGGCTGAGGCGCGTGCGAGCCATGCGTCAGCCCGACCAGCAGCAGCAAAACAGCGACGATCCCACCGAACGCGAAGACGCGTCGCGGAGTGACAAGCCGGGTCTTCCGAGAAGCCACATGCGCCACCAATGGAGCGAAGACATCATCGCCACCGATTGACCTACCAGCGTCCTCGTAGTCTTCCGGCCTGTAGGTGAACAGGAAGGCGGAGTCTGGCGGCAGTGTGTCGGATTCGGTATGCGCCTCATCGAAACCCTCGGCGTGCGCGTAGTCGTCTGCCTGGGAGTCAACGTCGATCGGGCTGCCGGGCTGTGATGGCAGGACGACGCTATGTGTTGCGTCACCTACGTGCGTGCCCACGCCAGGCGTGCGCCAATGAGCAGAGCACGCGAGCTGATCTGCTCGCACCGCGAGCGCCCTAGCCGCTCGTGCGACGGTATCGAGTCCGCACAGTCGAGCTCCGTGAGACACAGGCCGTCCGGCCACCAACGACCGGTTGCCGGTGGATTCGCAGGCGAACTTGTCGAGGTCGAGTGGCTCGTCCTCGTCCTCGTCGCACAGGCGAAATATCAGTGTGGAGGCGCTCATGAAATGTGGGAGTAGTCGAGTTATGCGGCCCGGTATGAGCCGCGCTGTCATCTGCACTTGCGCAAACCGCGGCCGGGGTACCCCCTGGTACTGCGTCGGAGGAGGCGTCCCCGCCATAAAGCCGGCTGCCGACTGGGCGGGATAGCGACCCGAGCGCCACCATCAACGCCCCTGCCGCGATCAACACAAACGGCAAATACCGCAGACGATGCGCCAGCGATCGCGGGCGTCGCGGCCCACTGAAGTGACTGCTCATCGCACCGCGCTTAGCTTGCGCCGAGCCCGCTGCAGCGCATTGTTGATTCTCTTCGCGTCGCCACCCATCCGCGACCCCGCCTGTATATGGCTGAGGCCGTTGAGCGTCAGGCGCAATGCCTCGCGCTCTTGCGGTGAGAGCGTTGCAAGCGCGGCCACGATCGCACCCAGCCGCTCACGCACACAAGCTAGCTCGTACGGGTCGTTCGCCTCGCGCGGCGGGGCAGGCAGCACCTCGGCGAGCGAGAGCGCCGGTCTGCGCTCATCCATGCCCGACGCCTCAAGCGAGCACGCCTTGCTCAGCAGCATCTGGCCATTGGTGCGGCTGGCAGTCACGAGATTCATTACCTCCCGACGCATCAGGAGGAGGGCGAAAGGACGAAAGCCCCTGCCACGCTCTGGATCCCACACATGAATCGCACGCCACAGGCCAATCCGCGCCGCCTGCAACAGATCGGCGCTCTCGCCACCCGTGAGGAAGAACCCCCGGCACACTCGGGGAACGAGCTGCTCATAGGACTCGATCAGAAGTTCTTCGGCGTGCCGATCGCCGCGTTGCGCCAACCGCAACAGCACCCGCTCGCTGGGCATGCGCCCACACGAGCGGCGCAATCCCCGTCGCCGACCTGCCATTCCAGTCACGGCGCGCTCGAGCCGTTGCTTGTAAGGCGCAAGAGAGCCCCACCGTCTTGGCGCTGGCGTCCTTGCATGGAGCCTTTTCGACGTCGCGCTTGGACTGATCGTCTCGCAGCACCGTGGGTCTGATGGCGCAGATGCGCGACGCCCAGCCTGCACCGTGTGCAATGCTCGGCATGGCGCAGAAACGCGGGCTCGCCCTCCACGCCAGCGGCGACAAGCTCGATCGAGCGTGCCCAGCGCTCACACCAGCGACCAGACCTGACCTCCTCGACCGCGGCGCGCAGGCGCTTATTCGCCTGGAGCGAGAGCTTCTTGGCTCGAGTCGCGCTGACCCCCAGCTGAGCTGCCGCGAGCCTGTATCCACCTGGCGGCGCGTCCTTGCGCTTGGGGTCGCGTGCGAACACCGCGGCCCACGCGACCTTCTCACGAGCCGGGAGGGCGTCGATGAGCTCTGTGACGAGCCACATCTCCTCCCGAAGGACCACCTGCTCGGAGGGCTCGAGATCCTCGCTCGCGATTTTCTCGAGCACCGCCTCACCGTCGACGCGCACCAGATCGGTCGGACGGACGCTGCGTCCGCGGCGGTTGAGCGCGCGGAGCTTGTTCATCATCGCCCTCGTGATGTAGGGGACGGCGGCGCCGCTCAGCTCCAGCCCCGGCCGTGCGAGGAAGTCCGCCCACACGTCGTCGTAGAGGTCCTTTGCAAGCTCCTCCAAGTCGTGGGTGACGTGATGTCCAAGCACACGCGCCGCTGAGATGAAGCGCTTGCAGGACGCCTGCCGATAGCGCTCCCAATCGACATTCGGATCGAGAACACCTGCAGCCGCGTCGTGGTCTGCCGGTGCGGATGATCGACGATCAGACCAGGCGCAGAAGTCCGGAGTTGCGCGCCGGCGCCGCTCGAGCGGTGTGAGCAAGACGGGGTCCACGGAGGGAGGTCTTGCCTGTGACCGTCACAGCAAGGTCACGAATCGCTACACGACCGTCGTTGGCGATAGGCGATCGTCAACGAAAGTCAAACCTACGCACCGAGACCGAACATTCGATGAATCGGCTTAGTTACGTGTTTTGTACGCGCATTCCTGGGGTAGATCTTTGCGTTGATTACGCGAACGATCCTGAACACCTGTGTTGCCGATGGATGGCCGGTGAAGGGTTCTGCGGGAAGGCAGAACTCCCAGGCTTGCTGCGGGTCATCGACCGTCCTTAACGCCCGGTTTCCGGGCGTTTTCTGTATACGGAGGAGGCCGCGTAAGTGATTTGTGAGCTATTTGTGACCATCACAGGGCAGCGTGTTCGGCGATGAGTCGTTGGCCGAACCTACGCAGCACCCCCGAGAGCAACGGGCGCACCGAGCAGGCGCAGCTGTCGGGCGAGCCCGAGACTTTGCAGTCGCCGCGGGTTCGCCTGCGGGCGCCGCTCGGAGAGGGCGCTCCAACCCTCACACGCATCCGCCGGAGGGGGCCGCTGCCGTGGATCGCCGTCGTTTTGATCCTGATCGCGCTGGTCGGCTACCTGTTGGTCTATAACGCGAGCGCCAAGCGCACGTCCGTGCTCGTCACGACGCAGACGCTGCAGCCGGGAAGTGCCTTGAGCTCGGCTGATCTGCGCGTTGTCGAGCTATCCGGCGACTCCTCACTGCTCGCCAGCCTCGTCCCGGGCGGCGCGCTCTCGCAGGTCGTAGGCCAGCGCCTCATTACAGGATTGCCTGCCGGTACTCCGCTCAGCCGCTCGGCGCTTTCAGGCGCATCGTCTTCGGGCGTGCAGATGACGCTCGCGGTCTCGCCGCTTCACGCACTCGGCGGCGCGCTCGAGCCGGGGGACCGCGTGACCGTGCTCGGCACGTTCGGTGCCGGTGGTGGCCAGGCACAGACGCGAGCGATCGCGCGTGACCTCAAGGTGCTCTCGGTCAGCACGGCCGCTGGTGGCGAACAGGCCGCAACGATCGGTGTGACCGTCGCGCTACCGAACCCGCAGGCCGCCACGGCGCTCGCGCTCGCGGGCGAGAACGGCAAGATCGACCTGATCCGCGAAAGCGCCTCGAGCGCTGGAGCGATCCCCGAAGCAAGCGAAGCCGCGGGTGGATGATGAGCAGCGGACGCCCCGCAATCGTGCTCGCACTGACCCCGCTTGCCGAGCGGACAATTGAACCATTCCTCTTCGGAGGGCGAGCAGTGATCGCGGTCACCGATCACGTCTCGGAAGCCGACGAGCTCGCCCGCCTTGCCTACGACGGGCCGGCACGAACGGTGCTGCTCTCACCTGGGTTGTCGGGCATCACGACCTCGCGTTGCGAGCGTCTGCGCGCCGCTGGCCTCCGGCTGATCGGTTTCGCGCTTGACGAGCACGACGAGCACGCACTGAAGCAGCTCTCTGTCGACACGATCATCTCGCACGACGCGGAGCCGGAGGAGCTGCTGGCGAAGCTGCGCGAGCATCCAGACGTCGCGGCCACGACTCCCGCCCCGATCACTCAGCCACAAGAGCGCGGCAAGGGGAGCGGCGTGGTCATAGCGGTCATCGGATGCAAGGGCGCGCCGGGGTCGAGCGAGTGCGCGGCCTCTCTCGCGACGCTCGCTGCCTCCAGCTGGCCAGCTTTGCTTGTTGAGCTTGACCTGCTTGGCGGTGGCCTTGACGTTCGCCTCGGCTCAGGTGCCCAGGATGGTTCGCTACTGGGACTCGTCCGTGCCATAGCCACACACGAGCCGGTCGATGAGCTTCTTCACCGGTGGGTCGCACGCGGCCCCGGGTGGCCACCGGTTCTCCTTGCGCCCCACGACCCGACCGACGCGCTGGAGGAACTCGCGCAGCCGGGCGCGATCGCCGGCACGCTCGATGCGCTGCGCACGCGCGTGCCGTTCACAGTCTGCGACGTAGGGTTCCTGCTCTCTGATGGGACAGAGGTCTCGGCGCCAGCACGCGTCCACCGCGAAGCGCTCGTCTCCGCTGAGGTAGTGCTGCTCGTCCTCGGCGCACGCGAGACGCAACAGCGGGCGGGCTTTGGGCAGCTGCGCCTGCTGCTCGAACAGCTCGCGATCCCACCCGAGCGGCTGCGCGTAGCGGTCAACGGCATCGGCTCGCCCGGAGCAGCATCCGCGGCGGCGCTCAAGGACACGCTCACAGCGCGACTGGCCGAGCACGGGCTCGTGCCAGACGCCTGGCTTCCGTGGGACGCTCGTGCTCTCTCCCTCGCTCGCCAGAAGGGCCGCTCGCTCGTTGCCGCCCGACCCCGAGGCCGCTACGCCAAGGCGATCGCGAACCTACTTGATGAGATGTTCCTCGCGCAGAGCGCAGCGAGTACCCGCAGGCTCAAGCTCAAGATGCCGCTCGCAGGAGCGCGACCGAGCAAGCAGGAGGAGGTGGCGCTGCCGTGGCGGAGGTGACGGATCCCCGCGAGACGGTGCGTCTGCGTGTCGAGCACGCCCTGACCGCCGAGGACGTCGACCTCACGACATCGCACGGGCGCGAGCGAACCGAGCAACTGATCGAGGAGATGCTCACTGCCTACCTCGCCGACGCGCTCAACGGTCAAGCACCCGATCTCGACCCCGAGGAGCGCCTACGCATAGCACGGGAGCTGCGCGACGACTTCGTCGGGCTCGGCACGCTCGCTGAGCGCATGTTGAAGGACGAGGAGGCCCAAGAGTGGATGATCAACGGCCCGCACCAAGTCTGGCGCGACGACGGGCAGCGCATCGCACGCGTAACGAGCGTCGACTTCGACGACGACGAGCAGGTCCGACGCTTCCTCGACCGCTTGTTGGAGCAGGTTGAGGGACGCCACCTCGATCGCATCACCCCCTGCATCGAGGCGCGCCTACCTGACGGGTCGAGATTGTCTGCCGCGATACCGCCGGTTTCGAGCAACGGCCACGTGATCGCCTCTATCCGCCTCTTCAAGCTCGTCGCCACTTCGCTTGAGGAACTCGTCGAGCTGTCCTTCCTCTCCCAGCAGGCCGCCGACTTCCTGCGTGCCTGCGTGCGCGCAGAGAAGAACATCGTCGTCTCGGGACGAGTCTCGGCCGGAAAGACAACCTTGCTGAACGCGCTTGGTCACGCCATCCCCGGAACCGAGCGCGTCGTAGTGTGCGAGTCATCCGCGGAGCTGCAACTGGCCGACGTGCTACCCAACTGCGTTGCCTATGAGGCGCGGCTCGCCAGCCACGACGGGCTATCCGCCATCACCCTCGACGAGCTGATCTCTCGCGCACTGCGGATGAACCCCGATCGTCTGATCGTGGGCGAGTGCAGGGAAGGTGAGACGTGGGCGATGCTCAGAGGCCTGGCATCCGGTCACGCTGGCATGACGAGCGTCCACGGCGAGTCCGCCGAGCACGCCCTGGAAAACCTCGCTCGCCTCGCGCTCTCCGCAGGGCGCAACATCGACGCCGCGCACATAAACGACTGGCTGCGCGACGTGCACGTCATCGTGCACTGCGACCGCCCCCACAGCTTCAAGGACGGCGAGCGCCGCATCCTGCCAAGGGTGATCGACGAAATCGTCGAGGTCCAAGGCGCCGAGGGCACCAGGATGACCCGCAACCCCCTCTTCACCGGAGCCGGGGCAAACCTCGAATGGATAGGCGCCAAGCCAGCATTCCTCGCCGACCTCGAAAGCGTCGGCTACCAGGAGCCCCAATGAAACGCACCCTGCTGCTCATATCGGCTGGATGCGCGCTGCTTGTCGGCTGCGGGGGAGCGGCACATAACTCGACGACCTCGACTACCCCGACGACGACGAGACCCGCGGCGACGACGCCCAACGTGAACACGCAACTCGAAGCAGCGGTGCGGAGGGCGATCAGCGAAGAGCACAGCTTGTCGGTGGAAGTCCTATCGACGAATCGGCTGCCAGCGAACCCAGCGGCGATTGGGGGTCCGGCGCTCGCCGTGCTCCGCCACTCGGTCGCCGAACGCAAGAAGGAAGGGGTGCGCGTGCGCGTTTTCTCTGAACGCTTCCGCATCGCCGGGATTCACCTGGACCCCTCCTACACCAACGCGACCGCAGTTGTGCTCGAGGACCAGCGCGTACAGCCGACTTATCTGAACGGCAAGCCCCGAGATAAACCATCGACCGCACACGAGCGTGTGCGCCTCGAACTCCACAGGCTCGGGGAAACCGAACGCTTCCTGGTCTGGAAGGTGACGCTTCTATGACAGCCACCTCACCGATTCTCATCGCCGCAACAGCCGCGTTCTTTGTCCTCGCGGCTCCGACATATGCGAGCGGCTCGTACGGGATCTACACCTACTCGCAGGAAGCGAGCAACGGAACCGCGGAAGCTGGGGGCTCGATCTCCTCCCGCGAAAGCACCGGCGGTTCCCAAGGCTCTCAGATCAGTCACAGCCCAACGCGGTATCCCGAAGAACAGCCTTCTGGTTCCGGCCAGTCGTCGGCAGCGCCTGCCAGCTCCCCGCCTGCGCGCGGGGGGACGCCGTGTGTGGAAGCTAGCGAAGGCACTGTTTCGCCTTGCTATGGCGTGATTCCCGGTCCGACGCCCGCGGCGACTCCGACGCCAACTCGAAGATCCCAGCCGCCCGTCAATCCCGCCGTGCTGGCCGCGAGCGCAGCCGATGGCCTCTTGCTCCTTCCAGGACGGATCGAGGTGAGCCCCTCCGCGCAGGTTCGGGGTTTGGCGGGACTCGCGTCGTGGTTCTGGCTCTCGCCGGCGCCATCGCCACAGTCGATCTCGGTGGCGCTGCGGGCGGAGCGAGTAACGGTGAGCGCGACCGTCGCTGTGGTCACCTGGTCGTTCGGCGATCGAGCCTCGACGATGGCAGGGCCGGGTGTGCCGTATCGCGATGGCGAGGCGCCATCCGGAGCGGTGCGGCACGTCTATCAAACACGGTGCCTGCCTGGTGATGCCGGTCGCGACCCCTATGTGCTCTCAAGTTGTGGTCCTGGCGGCTACACGGTCACCGCGACCGTCGAGTGGACGATCGTCTACACCGCGAGCGGCCCGGTGGCAGGCGGTGGAAGTCTCCCTGCTCGCACGACCGCGACGTCGATCACCTACCCGGTGAGCGAGGCGCGGGGCTTTCTGACCGCGAGAGGCTTCGAGCTGAATCGAGCTTCCTGTTCGCCGTGTGCTTCGCGAGCGGCGTCGGGCTGCTCTTCTTCGGACTGCTCTACGACGTGCGCTTGCCCGACCCGACCGGCCGTCTGCGCACGCTGCTCGACGGCGCCGGCATGCATCTCGACGCGAGGCTGTTCCTGGTCCTCTGCGTAGCGGCAGGAACGGTGGTGGGGTTGGCCGTGTTCGCTGTCCTTGAAGTGCCGGTACTGGGGATCGCGGTGGGTCTCGGCGGCGCGTGGGCACCGATCGCGCGCTGCAGGGCACGGTGTGAGCGGGCCGCGCATGAGCGCGAGCGTGCGTGGCCAGCAGTGATCTCCCAGCTCGCCGATTCGCTTGAGGCCGGGCTCGCATTCCCCGCCGCCGTTTCATTGGCAGCGCGCACCGGCCCGAGCGCACTCCGAGACGAGCTCGCACTGTTCCACACCCGCTTGCACACATCGAGCATGGATGCCGCACTCGATGGCCTCAGCGCAACCGGCGAGCGCATGAGCGACACCGTCGCATTGCTTTTGCGGGCGGGTCTCGTCGATCTGCCGAGCGGCCGGATAGCGCCTGAGCTTCGCAAGCTCGCGCGGCTATCGGCCGAGCGCTTTGAGGCGACGGAGAGAGCACGCTCGCGCACAGAGATCCTCCGGGTCCAGGCGGCGGTATTCGCGTTCGGCCCGCCCGGCTTGCTGCTCGCCGTCAGCGCGCTTCAGCCGAAGTACCTAGACGTCTACAAGACGTCCGCTGGAACGCTCGTCGGGATCTTCGTCGGGCTTGTGATCCTCTCGTGTTATGTGCTGATGCGACGGCTCGGCCGCGTGCCCGAGCCGAGACGGACCATCGGAGTGACGCGATGAACGTCGCGCTGCTCTTCTCATCAATTTGCCTCGTGGCCGGCGGTTTGTTGCTCGCTCAGTGGGCGCTTTCACGCAGGCGTCCAGCGCTCGGCGTACGCCTCGCTCGCGCCGAAGGGCTCTTGCCTACACGCGACGTGTTCGACGTGAGTGAGCTACCGAGGCCCGCCTGGCTCGAGGAGCTTCTCGCCCGTTATGAGCGCGAGTTGCATCTGGTCGGGGACGGCAAGACGCTCTCCTCCTTCGCACGCGAGAAGCTGCTCTCGACGGTTGCCGTGCCGTGCATCCCGCTGGTGCCCTACCTGGCGGCGAGCGGGCGCCTACTCCCGGTGTGGTTGCTGGCGGGCCTCATTGTCTGTGGCTTTCTTCTGCCCGACCTCGCTCTGCGCACGGAGGTCAGAAGGGTGAGGGAAGCGATCTTCCTGGACTTGGCCGATGTGATCGCGATCATCTCGCTCGCGCTCGGCGTTGGTAAGTCATTGCGTCAAGCGCTCGAGTTGGCGGCTAAGGATAGTCCAGGCTATCTCGGACGAGAAGTCTCGCGCGCGCTGTCGCTCGCGCGGCGCGAGCGCGACCTCTCAGAGCGCGAGGCACTCGTGCGTGTCGCACTCGACACGGGCGAGGAGACGTTCAGCCGCTTCTGCGAGCTGCTGGCCGCCAAGGAGAGCCCGTATGTGGAGTTTCTCGACGCCCAGGCTCAGAGCGTGCGCGCAGAGCAGAACCGTCACTTGGAACGCGCCGCCGACCGGGCATATCTGGCGATGCACTGGCCGGTCGCGCCGCTGATCGCAGCGACGGTACTGCTGTTCGCCTACGCCTCCCTGCACTACCTGGCAACCACGATCTAAGAAGGAAGGAGGACCCGGAATGCTCGATCTAGTCTGGTTCAAGCTTCTGGAGCTGGCCAAGCGCTCGGCCGAGGAGGAGCGCGGATTGGTGCTGATCGAATGGCTGGTGATCGCCAGTGCGATGGCGATCGTCGCGGCAGCCGTCGTGCTGCTGCTCAAAGGGCCGATCGAACACACCGCCCACAACATCGTCACCGCCCTCGGCGGCTAGATGGAGAGGCCATGATGCTGCGCTCGGAGCGTGGATCGGCGCTGATCGAAAGCCTGTTGATGCTCGGCCTCATCGTGCTCATCGTGGCCGTCGTAACCCAGGCACTGCTGTATGCCCACTCGCGATCAGTGTCCGAGGCGGCCGCCCAGGACGGCGCCCGCGAAGCCGCCGTCGCAGGGGCGGGCGCAGGCGTCTTCCGCGCGAGCTCCGTACTCGGTGCCGCGGGCGGCACAGGCGCAGACTTGCACCCCACGGCCACGAGCGCCGCGAGCACCGTGACCGTGACGGTGAACGGACATGCGCCGCGGATCTTCCCGCTTTCGCTGCTGTTGCCTGCGGTCAGCTCGAGCGCGACGCTCCCGCGAGAGCGCTACCCCGCAAACGAAGAAGCCGCGCCATGAGCCGCATCTGGCGATCACTCCGCAGCGAGCGAGGCGAAGGACTGATCACCGGGCTGATCCTGATCGCCGGCGTGCTCATGCCGCTGATGTTCATCATCCCGCTGTTCGGCCGGATCGAGAGCTCACGACTCGCTGTCCAGCAAGCCACGCGCGAGGCGGTAAGGGCAGCCACGCTTGCACCCAACGCGGCGCAAGCACGCTCAGCCGCCCAGCAGGCGGCCAGCACAGCACGCACCGAGACGCGGGTTCCGTTCCGCCTGACGCTTGTGGGGCACTTTGCCCGCGGCGCCACGCTCACCGCCAACGCGAGCACCAACATCTCGCTCGGCACCCTTCCCGGCCTCGGATCGTTCGGAACGATCACCGTCCACGGACAGGCAAGCGCACCCGTCAGCCAATACAGAAGCCTCCTGCCCGAAGGAGCACCGTGAGGCGCACACTCCTACCCCGCCTCGCCAGCGAGCGCGGCTCGACGCTCATCACCGGGCTTTTCCTGACGATCGTCCTGATGATGGTGATCGGCGCCGCCGTCGATATCGGACACGCATTCATCGTCAAGCGCGAACTGGCCTCGATCGCCGACGACGCCGCGCTCACCGGCAGCCAAGCGCTCGACCAAAACGCTCTACACCAAGGCGCCTTCCAGCTCGACCCCGGCCAGGCACGCACAGCAGCGCTGGGCGCGATCACGCGCCTGTCCGGCGAGAGCACGCGAGCGAGTGCGACGACGAGCACAATCACAGTGCGTGTCAGCCGACGCTTTCCGACGCTGCTTCTGCGCCTCGTCGGACTCGACACGCTCACCGTCTCAGCGCAGGCGAGCGCGGCCCCACGACAGCCATGAACGCACGTCTACCGCTGCTTGCCGCTTTTGGTGCTGGCGCGTTCCTCCTCGTTGGAGAGAGTCACGACAGCGCGCTCGTGCTCGTACGCCTGGCGATCTGCGGCGCGACGCTCGCAGCCGTAAGCGCAATCGACATCGTCGAACAACGAGTCCCCAACCGGCTCGTCCTCCCTGCCGCCGTCGCCTGCGCCGGCCTCTCGTTCGCCGCAGGAGTGTCGGCGGGTGGTCTCCTGACCGGCGCAGTGATCGTCGTCATCCTCGCCCTCGTGAGCCTTGCCCGGCCGGGCGCGCTGGGGATGGGCGACGTCAAGCTCGCGCTATTGGTCGTCGTAGGACTCGACGGCAGCGCCACCTACGCGCTGCTGCTCGGGCTCATCCTCGCAACGCTCGCCGGCCTCGCCACGATCATGCGCTACGGCGTTTCCGCCCGGCGCCGCTCGCTGCCGCTTGCCCCATTCATCGCCGCTGGTTCGCTCCTTGCGCTCCTCCTCACATGAACGGCGGCGCAGACAAGCCCGGACGCACCGGCCCGGCCTTCGCCGTCATCGCGTGGACGATCGTGCTCGCCCTGCTCTGGGTGCTGCACCCACCCCTGCCGCACCTCGAACCCCCCGTCTCCGTCAGCGGCACCGCGCTCGAAGAGTCGATCGAGTTCATCGCGTGGGGGCTGCTCGCGCTGATCATCCTGCGGCAGTCGCATGAGGCCCTGCATGTTCTCGCCGAGCGACCATCACGCCGCCGACTGGCTGAAAATGAGCGCCTGCAACGCATCCTCGCATCTCCAGCGCTCGCAAAGGGACCACCGCGTACCTATAAGCGCTACCGGCGACCGTTGAAGCTCGGCCAAAGTCGACTCGACGGCAGCCACGGAAGCGATCCTGCGTCAAGTCGCCCACAGCCAAGGTCATCCGCTACCAACGACCGACACCCGGCCGACCGCCCGGTGATCCGCATCTCGCTACTCGGGCCGTTTGAGATCGAAGGCGTCGACCATGCCAGCCTACGCACAACCTGCCAGCAGCTAATCGCCTACCTCGCACTGCGAACCCGCGGCGCCACACGGGATCAGCTCATCGAAGCAGTCTGGCCAAACGAGGACCCGCACAGCGCCCGGCATCGGCTCTACCAGAACATAACCGAGGCGCGCAAGCTGCTCGGCCGCGCGCTGATCTCAAAGCGCAGCCACTACATGCTCGACCGACACAAGATCGCCATCGACACCGACGAACTAGACCAAATGCTCGCCACGCTCGACTCGATTGACGACCCCAAAGCTCAGCAGTCAGCGCTCGAGCGTGCCGTGCGTCTCTTTCGCGGCGAGCCGCTGGCCGGCTGGAACCAGGAGTGGACCGAAGGCGAAGTCGGACGCCTTCGCTCCGCCCACGTCGAGCTGCTCGAGCGAGCCGGGCACGCGCGTCTAGTCACCGGCGACGCGCACGGCGCCCTCAAGGCAGCCCAGCAGGGACTCACACTCGACGGCTACAACGAGGGTCTCTGGCGCCTCGCTATGCAGGCGGACGATCGCCTCGGCCAGCGCGGCTCCGTCAGCCGACGCTACGAGCACCTGCGGCGCCTGCTCGGAGAGCAGCTCGGCCTGGAACCAGAGAGCGCCACACGCGCGCTCTACTACGAGCTGCTCGGGCAACGGTAGGTCTCCACAAAGATTGTGGCCCGCAGGCCTCAATCGCTCCTCGGATGCCAGCCCTTGCCTTGCTTGACGACCGAGCCGGCCTGCACGAGGGTGGGGAGCACCCTGTACAGGTAGTTCTGCTTGATGCCCATCCGGTTGGCCAGCTCCGGGATCGTGATGCCCGGCTGAGCGGTGATGTGCTCGAGCGCTTCAACAGCCCGCTTTCCACCGCCCTTGGGTCGACCTCGACGCCCGTGTCCTGCCTGAGTCGACGCGCGCTTTGCCCTTGGCGTTGTTGCAGCAGCTACGGTGGTACGAGAGCTACTGCCACGCGGCCGACCGGGTCCTCGATGCGCACGAGTGCCTTGGCGGCGCGTCCTCGGAGAGGGTGAGCTGGTTGCTGCGAGGCCGTTGAGCGCGGCATCCGCGGCTTGGAGCCGCTCGTACTCCTTTACGAGCGGCTTGAGCTCGGCGAGCCGCTCGGTGATCTCACGCTGCTTCTGCTGCAAAAAATCCGGCATGAAGCACTTCCCTTCCTCTGCGCTTGTACTGAATGTATAGCCCTAGCCCCGGCGGATTCGCGCAGGACAGGTCAGACTCCCGCGGCAGCGAGAGCCTCCTTGGGACCACCACCTAGGTCCCTCACCGCCGCCGCAGCCGATACCAAATCCGCGGCATGCGCCGCATCGGTCCGGGCGGCGCAGGGCCCGAGTCGCTCTGCACCGAGACCACCTCCCAGTCCCGCCCGAACCGTTGTTGTATCTCTTCCTCGGAGGCTCCACTTGGACCGACGCCGCGCTCGCGGTGTGTGAACGCGAACAACAGCAGCGTCGCGCCCGGGGCAGTCAGCTCGCACACACCCTGAACGTAACCGTCACTCGCAGCGTCCTTGCAGAAGTGAAAACGTAACGGCTCTCCTCTGGTCCCTAATCTTCCCTGGCGGCGCGAACCGCGCTGCTAGGTCGTCGCCATGCGCCAGCTTCTTACCCAGGTCAACAGGTCTCCGTCGAGTAGTGAAGCGACGAGGACATCGGCAGGAAAGGGCGCATTGTGCGTTAGGGTCGGAACGCCGACCACGCGCACGCCGGCGGCCTGAGCCGATCTCGCGCCTGTAATCGAGTCCTCAAACGCCAAGATGGTCTCTGGTGGGCTGCCGAGTCGCTCACACGCAACGCGGTACATGTCCGGGGCGGGCTTTGGTTCTCGAACTTCGTCTCCTGCGATACTCACCGGGAATATGCCGTCGAAGCCGCCTCTTTCTAGGGTGGCATTTAGGAGAGCGCGTGGCGAATTACTGGCGACTGCGACGGGCACCGCGCAGCTCACGAGCTCGACGAGCTCCGCAGCGCCAGGCATCGCCTCAGCCGTGCTCCGAATCACCTCTGTAACCATCACCAGAAGTTCACTCGCGATGATCGAGGCATTCTCTGGCTGTCCAAATATCTCTGCCATCACCCCAGCGCCGTCCTGGAGAGATGTGCCGATGAGGCGGGCCTTGTATTGCGGGCCGAACTCCAATCCGTGACGCGCGAACAGCTCGGTCTCTGCGATCGTCCAGCACGGCTCGCTGTCAACGAGCAGGCCGTCGCAGTCAAACACAACCGCTTGCGGTGTCCAGTTGGAGATCATCGGTGGGAGTTTGTCGGCGTGCTAGTCGGTAGCGTGGGTTGATCGTCGGCAATGCTACGGCGTGCCCGTGGGAGCCGGGTGTAGCGCTCATGGATGTCTACGCTTGACTCATCGACGCGCTACTTTCGCCAAACTCCTCGCTGGTCGAACTGGTCGAAGCCCTGCGCGCGCTCCCCTACGGGCGACCGAGCGACCAGACAGTGCAGGGCATGTTGCGCGAGCAGCGAGGAACGTGCTCGACGAAGCACCGTTTCCTCGCGCAAGTGCTGGCCGAGCGCTTCCCACAGACCCGACCACGAGTCGTCCATCGTGTGCATCGGATCGACCCGGCTGATGCAGTGGAGATGTTTGGCGCCGCCGCGGCGGCGCTCGTCCCACCAGAAGGGCTCGTGGACGTGCATCGGTACGTCACGATCGTGCTAGATGGACAGCGCATCCGGTTGGACGTGACGTTCCCCGGCGAGCCGTGGGACGGTCAGTCTTCGATGCGACTGGCCTGCGGTGCAGGCGAGGATCATCCTTCCGGCATCGATCCCGACGCCGAGAAGCTCCAACTCCAAGAGCGTTACTGCGACCCGCTGGTTCGAGAGCCGTTCATCGCGGCGCTCGCTCCGTCCGCTGCCTCCGAGCTGCCCCGAAAATAACCCTGTGCTCTCGTGGCAGAGCCTTGTACCTTGTTGGAGGTTCTAGGTACGCTTATCGGATGGTCGGCTCGAAGCCGGTGTTGGTGCTGTCGGGTGTGTGTCATGGATTCTCACGCGGCAGAAGCGATTGGCTGCAGGTGCTCAGCGACGCGGCTCTGAATGTCGGGGCGGGCGAGATCGTGGCGGTCATCGGCGGTCGGCTCTCGGGCAAGACGACGTTGCTCGGCATGGCGGCCGGCCTCGCGCTCCCCGAACACGGGAGTGTGAGACTCGGCGAGGTCGAGCTGGCCGGCCTGTCTGAGCGCCAGCGAGGAAAGCTGCGTGGCCGCGAGATAGTGTGGCTGAACACGGTCGGTATGTCCGAGAAGGTGCGCGTCTTGAAGATTGTCGGCTGGTCGGTTGGGGACTGCCGGGGGCGCGCGGAGCGCGAGCGCCGCGCCGCAGAGGTACTGGAGTGCGTCGGCGCCGCGGACTGCGCAGAGCTGCGCTGGGGAGACCTCTCGCGGTGGGAGCAGGTGCTCGTCGGCTACGCCCAGGCGTTCGCCGGACGGCCGAGGCTCGTTGTCATCGATGACCTCCTGGACGGTCTCGGAGAACGCACCCAAGAGGCGTCCGATCTTCTGCGCTCATTGATCGAGGACGCCGACCGTAGCTGCGGGGTGTTGATGAGCTCCTCCGACCGCGATTCGGCCCTGTACGCGGACCGGGTGTGGGTGCTCGAAGGGAGCCGGCTGATCCCGACCGCCGGACATCGCGACAGCGAAGGAGACATTCTTGCGTTCCCGCCGCGACGTGAGGCTGTCGACCAATAACCCTGGCCAACAAAGGCTTTTCGGGGAGTCGGAAACAAAACATTTCAACTGGATCGGATCGTTCGGCCCTGCGGACAGCGGGGGCGCCAGGTCGGCTACGATTCGCGGCTGTGAGACGTGCCGGCGACATGACGCCGCAGATAATGGTCCTCGGCATCGTCGCCGAGCGGTCAGGCACGGTCTCAGACATCCAGCGGCGCCTCTCGGACCTGTTCTGTTCGGCCGACTTCGCGCCGAACTCAGCGCACGGGAGCCTCCCGACGCTCGCGGAGAAGGGGTACGTGCGGCTGGTCGAAAAAGGCGCTGAAGCGACTGGCGACCGCTACGAGATCACCAAGCCAGGGATCAAGCACCTGCGAGACTGGGTCCGCAGCGCGCCGCCGCGCCCAGCGATGCGTGAGCCGATCCACGGGAAGGTCGAGTTCGCGACGCTGGACGAGCTAGCCGAGGTCATCATCATGGTCCGAGCCGAAGTGCGTTCGTGCCAGCTCGCCAGCGACGAAGCGCACGAGCGGATGTTGAGCGAGCAGCGCAGCCGCGTTGCTGCACGCGGCAAGCACAAGGGGTGGCAGCAGGAACTGGACGACGAGCTCAGCTCGGCGCACCAGGAGGACGTGACGCTGATGTGGGACGAAATCGCCGAGCGCCGCCGGAAGCTGGGCGACAAGCTGGAAGCCATCCATAAGCGGTTCAAGTCGCGGGCCGGGTAATTGCCGTGCCTGGCCTTGAAGGGGCAGGGGTCTGTCAGGGCTTCTCGCTCGGCAGGCGCGGCTCATCCAAACGCTGGGTGCAAGTGCTCAACGACGCCTCGTTCGACGTCCAGCAGGGTGAGATTGTCGCGATCGTCGGCGGCAGGCTCTCGGGCAAGACGACGCTGCTCACCTGCATGGCCGGCCAAAAGGTCCCTGAAAAGGGCAGCATCATTCTCGGCGGTGTCGAGCTGAACGGTCTCTCCAGGCGCAAACGCGCGAAGGTCAGGCAACAGCAGGGGTTGGTGTGGGTCAACCGGGCGGGCATGTCGCAGAAGCTGCAGGTCACGAAGATCGTGGGCTGGCCGCTGATGAATCGCCACCGCGGGCG
Source organism: uncultured Solirubrobacterales bacterium (assembly GCA_963731565.1). Classification (GTDB taxonomy): domain Bacteria; phylum Actinomycetota; class Thermoleophilia; order Solirubrobacterales; family Solirubrobacteraceae; genus Palsa-744. Next base: position 697,053 of record CAVSWG010000001.1, on the reverse strand, counting down.
CCGTGAAACCGAGCAACGCGCCGCCGAGATGCTGGAGCGGGTTGGTGCCACACACTGCGCGCGGCAGCGTTGGGATGACCTCTCGCGCTTCGAACAGGTGCTCGTTGGGCTCGCGCAGGGCTTCGCGCTCGAGCAGCCGGCGATGGTCGTGATCGATGACCTCCTGGACGCGCTTGGTGAGCCGGAGACCCGTCAGGCATCGGACCTGTTGCGGTCGCTGATCGAGGAGGCTGGCCGAAGCTGTGGGGTCGTAATGAGCGTCTCCGATAGGGCCTCCTCGCTGTTTGCTGACCGGGTGTGGGCGCTGGAGAAGGGGCGCCTGATCCCGACCGTCGGCCACCGACCGCGCGCCGAGGTTGTGTCGTTGCGGCCGGGTCACGAGAGCGGAGGATCACGCCGCGTAGGCTGGAGCTGAGCGTTGCTCGAGCTGAGTGACGTCGTTAAGCACTACCCGGTCGGTAGCGACGACCCGATCCGCGCGGTCGACGGCGTCTCGATGAAGATCGATGCCGGCGAAGCCGTTGCGCTGTACGGGCCATCGGGGTCGGGCAAGACCACTCTCATCCACCTGATTGCAGGGATCAAGCAACCGGATAGTGGCAGCATCTGTGTAGGCGGGAAGAGCATCATCGGCATGTCGCGGCGTGAGGCCGGCGACTACCGCCTGAACACCCTTGGGATGGTGATGCCGCCAGGCAGCCTGCTGTCAGGCGCGCGTGCGATCGCCAGCGCCTCGGTCAAGCTGATGACCGGCGGCAGGCGCGTGGCCCATCAGCGCATCGAGCCGCTTCTTGTCGAGTTGGGACTCGGCGACCGGCTTCAGCATCGCACTGAGCAGCTTTCGATGGGCGAGCGTCAGCGGGTGCTGATTGCGCTTGCGCTGTCACGCTCCCCGAGGCTCGTGCTTGCCGACGAGCCGACCGGGAGCCTTGACACGGAGACGACCCGTCACGTCCTCGGCCTTCTGCGCCGCGTCTGCACCGAGCGAGACGCTGCGCTTTTGATCGTTACGCACGACCCCGAAGTGGCTGGGTATGCCGATCGAACGCATGAACTGCGCGACGGGCGCCTCGGGGATCGCCGGGTGGACCCAGGGCCGGTTGGGGCCCCGACCACCCGGAGCGGTCCGTGATCCGTCTCTCTTTCATCCGGTACGTCTTCGAGGCGCGGCTCGCGACGCGCGCCGTCGTGATTCAGGAAGCGTTCGCCGTGCTCGGGATCGCCGTCGGTGTCGCGTTGCTGTTTGCCTCCCAGGTGTCCTCCACCTCGCTGGATCGGGCCGTCTCGCAACTCAACGACCAGCTCGTCGGCTCAGCGCAGGTGCAGTTGAAGGCTCGCAGCTATCAGGGCGCCCCGGAACGCCTTCTGGGCGAAGTGCGCGCGATTCCGGGGGTGCGGACGGCGCTGCCGATTCTCGAACGGCAGGTGAACGTGATTGGCGAGCACGGCGAGAGGCCGGTGTTGCTGCTCGGCGTCGAACCGCAGGCCATGAAAGTCAGCAGCAAATTCGACCATCGCTTCTCGGCCAAGCAGCTCGCGCACGTTCCAGCGATCGCGCTACCGGCACCCTTGGATGCTGAAATCGGATCGGGGCCGCTGGAACCCGTCCAGGTGCAGGTCGGGGCGAGGTACATCGAAACGCTCGTCGGTGCGACGCTCGGTGCCAAAGAAATCGGCGGGCTCATCAATAGCCCGATCGCGGTCACGTCTATTAACTACGCGCAGAAGCTGGCACAGACACCGAACGTATTGACACGCATCTTTGTTCGCTATGACCCTGCGCAAGCGGGCCCAGCCAGGGTGGCGCTTGCCGCGCTGGCAGCTAAGTGGAACGTGGATCTGCGGCCGAGTACTTTCGAATCACGACTCTTTAGCGTGGCGGTCGCCCCGGAGAACAAGAGCGAGCAGCTTTTCTCCGGGATCAGCGCATTGGTCGGTTTCCTCTTCGCTTTGAACGCGATGCTGATAACCGTTCCTTCCCGGCGCAAGCTGGTCGAAGACCTGTATCCGCATGGGCCGCCAGAGACTGCGATCCAGCTCCTGCTCGTGAACGCGCTTGTGCTCGGGGTGCTCGCGTGCGGTCTTGGGATCATCCTCGGTGACGTGCTCTCAATCGCTGTGTTCCACGTCACGCCGGGATATCTGACGTTTGCGTTCCCTGTTGGCTCCGAGCGCGTCATCGATTTGCAGACTCTCGCGCTCGCTGTCGCCGTTGGGATGACGGCGGCTGTCGCTGGGGTGATGTGGCCCGTGCGGGAGATTCTGTGGGGGCCGCAGGAGGCGACCCACAAGCCGCGGGCTCACCGCCGCTGGTGGATGGCCGGGGTGCTCTTCCTTGGGGCTGTTTGCCTGGCGGTGACGACTTACACGCTGCTCGCTGACAGCAAGGCGGCCGTTGTCGGAAACATCACGCTCGTTATCGCTCTCGCGTGTTTTTTGCCGTTCGTGTTCGACGGCGCGGTCCGTCTTTTCGAGCGGCTGTCGGACCTCATAGACGATATGGGCTCGGGCCTGGCTGTGTCTGAGCTTGACGCGCCGCCCTCACGCGTGCGATATCTCGCGATCGCTGGCACCGCCGCCCTGGCGGTATTCGGCACCGTCGAGTTCGGCGGTACCCAGGCGAACTTGATCCGCGGCCTGGACGCCTCTATCCGTGGGATGGATTCAGGTGCGAACCTGTGGGTTGTGCCCAGTGGAGGATCGAGTCTTCAGACCACCGTCCCGTTTCAGCCGGTCGATACCGGCAAGCTCGCCTCGCTGCCCGGAGTACGCAGCGTGTCCGTCTATCGCGGCAGCTTTCTCGATTGGGGGGAACACCGCGTTTGGGTGATCGCTCCCGCCTCGACGATCGAACATCCCGTCCCAGCAAGCGAGATCCTCGACGGCACAGAGACAACAGCCGCCGCCCGGGTCCGCTCGGGTGGTTGGGCGGTGCTCTCGCAGGGCCTCGCCGCCGAACACGGCTTGCGGATCGGCCAAGCGTTCATGTTGCCATCCCCGCACGACGCGACGCTTCGCCTCGCCGCGACGACGACGAACCTCGGCTGGCCTCCAGGGACGGTGATTATGAGCTCCGCCGACTACGCAAAAGGGTGGGGCAGCCCAGCACCGAGCGCCTACCAAATCCAGACTCTGCCAGGCGTATCTCCGGCGCGCGAGCGGCTGCTCATCCGCCGGCAACTGCACGGCCTCGGCCTGTCGGTACAGACCGCCTCCGAACGAGAGGGGCTCCACTACGCCGCCGCGCGCCAGGGCCTTTCCCGACTCACACAAATCCGGTTGCTGATTCTTATCGCGGCGATTCTCGCCGTGATCGCCGCTATGACCGCGATGATTTGGTCACGTCGTGAAGAGATCGCGACGTTGAAGTGTCACGGAATCGATGAAAACGATATCTGGCGCTCGCTGATGTGGGAGAGCGTCGTGATCCTCACCACCGGCTGTCTGACCGGCGCGGCCTTCGGGTTGTACGCGCAGCTTTTGGGCAGTCACTTTCTGTCCGTGGTGACTGGCTTTCCAATTCAGTTCAACATCGAACTCGTTGCGGCACTCACGAGCTTTCTGTTGGTGACTGTGATCACCGTCGTGGTGCTCGCGATACCTGGCTACCGAGTGGTGCGTGTGCCGCCGAGTACCGTCAGCCCGGCGCACTAGCCGCCACACGTCAGCCGCTCGCCCCGACCGATTCGACCCTGCCCCGGTAACAGGGAGGCAGATCGGTGTGGTGCTCTTATGCGCCGCCCGCGAGTTCACCTGGGGACTATATGCCGCAAGCCGTGAACTCACGCGCTGGCGGAAGCTCGCCGGCCGGATACCGGAAGGCCCGTTGCGCACCGACGCGATCGACGCTCTTTTGCGCAAGCGCGGCCAGAGCGATGGCGCTGCGCTGTTTTCGATCCTACCCAGGTCCCGTAGCCGCAACTATCTGCGGCTACTTGTCGCTTATCAGATCATTTGGGACTACCTCGATAGCGTCAACGAGCGCGGTGCGCACGCAGGGATAGCGAACGGCCGACAGCTTCACTTCGCGCTCTTCGACGCGCTGAATCCCGGCGGCCCGAAGCGCGACTACTACGCGCACAGCCCGTGGCGTGACGATGGCGGCTACCTCCAAGCGCTCGTGGACACCTGCCGCGAGTGCTGCACCCGCCTGCCCTCGTACGATCGGGTCCGGCATCTGGTTCTGCGTGACGCGATGCGGGCGCAGGTGCTCGCACTCAACCACGACACCGACCCACAGCGCCGCGACCGCTCGCTGCGTCAGTGGGCGGCGAGCGAGTTCCCCGACGGGCACGACGCGAGCTGGTGGGAGCTAACCGGCGCCGCGAGCGCTGGCCTGGCCGCGTTCGCGCTGCTCGCGCTCGCCTGCGAACCGGACCCCGACGAGGGTGAGATCGAACGTACACACGCCGCTTACTTCCCTTGGGGGTCAGCGATCGCGTGCATGCTCGACAGCTACGCCGACCAGGCCGAGGACGCCGCAAGCGGCGATCACTCGTACCTCGAGCACTATCCAACGCAGGACGCCGCGGTCGATGGAACATGCGAGCTGGTGCGCCGCTGTTTGTGTGAACTACACAAGCTCGAAAACAGTGAAAAGCATCTCGTGATCGTGTGCAGCATGGTCGCGCTGTATCTGTCGAAGGACAGCGTCAGCAGCGACCAGATGCGGCCCTCAAGCGACCGGATAGCCCGCGCGGGTGGGTCGCTTTCGCGTGCACTTCTCCCAGTCCTGTGGCTCTGGCGAGCCACCCACCGACTCACTTCCTCTTAACACAAACAAAAACAAGGAGATCCCATGCCAGGAATAGCAACATCCAACGTAGCAAGAAGGCTCAGCGGTGGATTGCCGCCAAGCCCGCGGCATCCCGCGATCGTGCAGACGGTCGGGGGACGCCGCTGGCCCTACGCCTACCTCGAACACTGTCGTGCGGTTTGCGGCGACTCGTTCACCCTGTATCCGCTGGACATGCCGCCGATGGTCTTTCTCTCAGACGCGCAGGACATCCGAGATGTCCTCACAGGCGACTCGCGCGACCTTCATCCTGGCGCGGGCGGTCACGTCATCGCACCGCTGATAGGGGACCGCTCGTTCATGCTTCTTGAGGAGGACGAGCACGCCTGGGGTCGCAGGGCTATCACCCCGGCTTTTCACCGCCGGATGGTCGCCGAGCAGACTGCGACCCTGACCGGCCTTGTCGAAGAAGCGGTCGCTTCATGGCCGACGGGCGCGCTGGTCGCGTTGCACCCTCGAATTCGGACTCTGACGATGAGCGTCATCCTGCGAGTCATCTTCAGTGACAGGCACGGCCGCGAGCTCGCTGGCCTGCAGGCGTCGCTTTCGAGGATGCTCGCGATCACCGACAGCCTTCTTCTCCAGGGCCCAAGGTTGCGGCACTTCCCAGGATGGCGGCAGATGTGGCGGCGCTTCCTGGCCGAGCGCGTCCAGGTCGACCAGCGCGTCCACCAACTTGTGGACGAGCGGCGAGCGGGCGGAGGAAGCGAGCAGGGCGACCTGCTGGACATGCTGCTTGCCGCCGAGCAGCCGAACGGCTCGCCGATGAGCGCGGTCGAGGTCAGGGACAACCTCATGTCCATGATCCTGGCCGGACACGAGACGACGACCGGGGAGCTTGCGTGGGCCTGCCAGCTGCTTGCGCATAACCCGCAGGTCCAGGCGCGGCTGCGGGAGGAGATCGACAGTGGCGGTGAGGAGTACCTGACTGCCACGGTCCACGAGACGATGCGCCATCGCCCCGTGTTCGTGTTCACAATCCCGAGGCAGGTCGCCGCGCCGGTCCAGATTGGCGAGTGGAGCTATCCGCCAGAGGTGCAGCTCGCGGCCTGCACCTACCTGCTGCACCACCAGCCCGATCTCTACCCGCAGCCTCATACGTTCCGACCCGAGCGGTTCATTGGCGCTGCGGGACAGTCGCGAACGTGGCTGCCCTGGGGAGGCGGCGCGAAGCATTGCCTCGGCAGGCACTTCGCAATGCTCAAGGTGCAGACGGTGTTGCGCCATCTGATCACGAGCAGGATGCTGTTGCCCGCCAGCCGCCGCATCGAGCGACCGCGCTGGCGCAGCGCGATCCTCGTGCCGGCGCATGGCGGGCAGGTCGTCCTAAAGCCACGGTGAGCCTACGAGCCGGCCCCCGACGGGAGCCATTTCAGCGCCCTGAAGGGGCCGGCATTTCGCCTAGTAACGTTTCTCATTACTAGGCGAACGACTTGCGCCGAAAACCGCCCAAATTCCGATAGGTCGTGGAAAGATCGCCGGACGATGGCGCAAGGGAACCATAGCCAGCACTCTGCTGTCCACGGTCGGACTGGATACGCCGGTCTCTCAAAACCGTGGGCGTCGGCGGAACCGGGTGGGCACTCACTCCACGGCGTGCCCCGCTTCACTTGGATTGCTGGCCAGGTCTCTGGGTGGGCTAGAGACCGCCCTCATAGCCGAGCGCGCTCAGCCCACCCGCGCGCCATCCGCCTACGCCGCTCGACCAAGCCCGACGGGGGCGATGATCCCCACGAGCGACGGCGCAGCAGGGCCGGTCGCGCTTACGGCCGACCAAGCAGAGCAAATCGTTCGCCGCACGCGCGGCGGCGCCCACGGCCTATTGGCCCTGACGCCGTTCGATGAGGGGAATGGAGTCAAGGCGGTGGCTGAAGAATCCCTGGGGATAGTCGCTGATATCGGCTTGCTGGGCGGCAGGTGGCACCGCCCCGCGAGCCGATATCAGCCGCTTCCGGTACGCGAGCAATGACCAGCCACCGTGACAGTGCCGGCACCGGCCGCGACAGCGGTGTTAGCCGGCTGCGCCAGCAGGTACGCGACCGAGAGACCGAGCACCGCCTACAGCGCAGGCTGGCCAGCCACGGTCTGCCCGATGTCGAACTTCGAAGCCTGCACGCGACCTCAGTGCCACTGCGCTCACACGTCGCTGGCTGGGTCGCAGTCGAGTTCTTTCCAGGCGATGCCGCCCTCCCGCATGACGGCCACGAAGCGATGGCCGTCATGCGCGCTCGGCCTGAGCACACGGCCAGCTTTCACGAACTCGCCCGCGCCAACGCCAGAACGTTGTCGATCGTGAGCGCCCCGCCAGAGGCGATCGACCTCACCAAAGCATTCATCGACCCACGCGGCCTGGTGTTCTGCGATCCCGACCTCCTGATCGCCGACGCTCTAGGGCTACCGACAAACCAGGACGGCGGAGCAGAGCATTACCGCCGGCTGACGCTGCTCGCCAGAGACGCTCGGATCGAACGGGTGATCTTCCCGCCGGATGAGGACTTCCCCCGACACGCCCAACGGATCGTGTCCTTGATCCAGGCGTCGGGCAGGTGAGAGTGAGTGCCTCGTCGGCCGAGCGCAACACCTACACGCGCGCCGAACCCGGCGTGGCCAACGCGGCTGGAGGCGATTGGGCTGCGGCATCGACTGATCGGTGCGGTCGCTCCTGAACTCACGCTCCAGTCGACCGGCGGGCAGGAGCTGAAGCTCACCGACGCGCCGTCCTCGCTCGTCGCTTACATGTTCCCTGGCAGCGCCACCTCTCCGGCGCACGGTAGCGACACGCCGCTCGCCGACGCTGAGGAGCACCGTGCCTTCCGAGACCTGCACAAGCGGATCACTCGCCTGGAGTGCATGGTCGTCGGGATCAGCAGCCAGCCGGTCGCCAAGCTGCAGGAAGCGTCGGAGGCGAACCGCCTGCGCCAGCCCCTCGCATCCGACCAGGCTTTCCAACTCCGGGACCTGCTGAAACTGCCGACGTTTCGGGTCGGTGCGGAGCACATCTACGAGCGGCTGACAATTCTCATCACCGCCGGCAAGATCACCCAGGTCTTCTATCCCGTCCCGGCTCCTGGCCGGCACGCCGAAGAAATCCTCGAGCACATCGCCGCCAGGGGCTGAGACGGCGATGGGAACCGGGACTCAACCACCCCAGCCGCCCCGCGACGAGAACAGCGAGGAGCACGGCATTAACGGCCCGCGTTATTCCGAATCGCTAGACACTGGTCTAGCTATTCTCCGCTCCTTCTCCGCCGAGCAGCCCGTGCGCGGGATCGCCGAGATCGCCGATGAGCTTGGGCTGAGCCGCTCGACCACTCACCGCTATCTCACGACGCTCGTCGTGCTCGGGTATGCCGAGCATGGGCCAGAGCGCAAGTACAGGCTCGGACTGAAGGGCACCAACATTGCGAGGAGGATGCTCGACTGCCACCCGATCGGTGTGCACGCCCACCCACACCTTCAGGAGCTGCGCCGGCAGGTCCGCTATACGGTCACCGTCGCGATCCTAGACGGCGAAACCGTGCGGGTGCTCGAGCGGCTGCAGGGATACCGCGGCCACGCCCGTCTCGGGCGAACGATCGGCGCCGCGTCACGGCTGCCGTTGCACTGCACCGGACTGGGGAAGGTACTCCTCGCCAACCTGCCGAAAAGCGAGTCCAGAGCAATCATCACGGCGCTGCAATTGCGCCGGGAAGGCCCAAAAACGATCACGAGGAAGCGAGAGCTCGCACGCGAGCTGCTGCAGATACAAGACGCCGGCTTCGCCGTCGAGGACGAAGAGCTAGCGGCCGGGGTGCTGTCGCTCGCGATGCCCATCCGAGGCGACGGCGTGCTCGGCGCAGTCGACCTATCGGCGCCCGTGTCGCTCATCGACCGCAAAGCCCTCATCGAGGGGTGCGGGCCGCATCTTCTAGTAGCAAGCGAGCGAATCGCGACCGCATTCGCATCCAGCCGATCCAAGGAGGAGCAATGATCCCAGCAACCGCACACGCCGCCGGACACCGGCGAAGCCGAGACTTACGAAGCCACTCCTGGGCCCGGCGGGGGACCGACGGCGACGTATATGCGGGCATCGCCCGAGCCTGGTGGTCGATGCATCAAGCGGGCGAGCACCATGACCATCTGATGCGTCCCTTCCTGGTTCGGCCCGGCTTCGCGGATGACGTGTGGGGCGAGAGCAAGGTCGATCCCGACGATGTGATGGAGGTGTGCGCCATGCTCGTCGTCTTCGAGGACTTCCGGGTGAGAGAGTGCGCGACGCCGACGCAGAAGTGTGACGGGCTAACGGAAGGCCTCGATCCGACCGGCGGTTGGTGGTATCCGCTCACGAAGGCCCCCCAACTGGGGGTCCACTTCTGGCAACTTGTGCTCGTGCCCGTCGAGCTGTGCTGCATCGGTCCGGTCGATGACCCGTCGCCGCTGCGGCAGGGCCGGTTCACGGTGCGCGCGCCGATCACGAACCGCGCTTGCTTGTGACGAGACTCAGGCGCGCTTCACGGCGGCGAGCCATCGCTACAACCCGAGAACGCTAATGGGCACCGCCTCGAAGTCGCTAGGGAACATCCGCGGTCTCATCGTCCGAGGACTGCGGGCACATACGTCTGAAATTCAGCAGGCTATATACACCCGCATTCGTGATGCTGTGCCTCATCCCGCGGGCATTCAGGACCCTGATTATGAGGCCGGGCTCCTCGAGGCAGTGACGGCCGTCGTTGGGTATAGCTTGGATGCAATCGCGCATGGGCCAGAATGGTCAGAGCCCATCCCACCGGCAGCGGCGGCGCAGGCACGCCTGGCGGCTCGCGTCGGGGTTAGTCTTGGCACGATACAGCGACGCTATTTTGCAGGACACCGAGAGTTCGGAGAGTTCGTCGCACGAGAGGTTGAGCGTAATGGACTCTCCAACAATGGAGAGGTGATTCACCACCTACGTCGGACACAAGAGGCGCTGCTAGAGCATCTCGCCGCGGCCATTGAGCAGGAGTACCATCAGGAGCAAGAACTGGTCGCGGGCTCGCGCCGATCAATGCTTGTCCAGCGATTGCTCTCTGGCGAGGGCGTAGAGCCTGCCGAACTCGCGGAGCTTGATTACGAGATACACACATCCTGGCATCTCGGCCTAATCGCCTCGGGCACTGGTGTAAACGATGTCATTCAGACACTGAAGACGGGGTATGGCCGCAAGCTCCTCTGCGTGTCGCTCAATGGGTGCGTGTGCGCATGGCTATGTGCGCAGGATGGACTCACCGCCACCATCGAGCATCTGTCAACTAACGGGCATGACGAGTTGTCAGTTGCGGTAGGTGAACCGGGGAGAGGATTGGGCGGCTGGCGTCTCACCCATGACCAGGCTAGAGCCGCATTGGCGATCGCCAAGAGTAAGCCGGACAGAGTTGCTTGGTATGCCGAGGATCGGCTACTAGCGGCAACGTTGCAAAATGCGACACTGGCAAGTTCACTCGAACAGAAGTACCTTGTACCACTCGGAAGTCAAAATGACGGCGGTGCCAAGTTGCGTCGCACGTTGCGCATCTACATAGACCTCGAATGTAACGCAACTTCTGCGTCCCACCCGCTCGGGGTTGGGCGTCACACAGTGGAAAATCATGTGCATACGGCCGAGAAGCTCATCGGGTGCCCACTCCGTGAGTGTCTACCCGAGTTGGCTGTGGCGCTAAGGCTGGAGGCTCTGAATGGCTCAAAAGCCGGAAAGTAGCGGCATGGCAATCCAAGGTGTACCTGTTCCCATAGTTGCAACCATCCACGCTGGCTGGTTCTGTCGGCCATATAGTCCGCCCCGCGGACGGCCGTCGACTGATAGAAGTCCTTGCTTCCTCCTCGGAGGGTTTTATCCCTGGTCCCGTTGGCTTTCCCTTGAACTCATCAACCCAAACCGCCACTCCTCAAACTGTTGCTCCCACGACGCTCGGCGCACGGCAGCGCCGCGACGCGGTTCGGACCCCGTCTCCCGGGGTCGCTTGGGTGCCCGACGACGACCTAGAGCATCCGGAGTGGGTGGCGGTAGGTCGTCGGTTTGGTGCGATGAGCCGCGTGAGCAACTGGTGGATAGGGGACTGGATTGAGTACGGGACGGTCAAGTGGGGGGAAAAGTACGCCGAAGCTGCCCGCATTACAGGCCACGACGTAAAGACGCTGAGGAACATAGCCTGGGTTGCGCGGCAAGTTGAAGTGTCCCGACGTCGGGACAAGTTGAGATGGTCTCACCACGAGACAATTGCCGCCCTCGAGCCTCAAGAGCAAGACGCATGGCTCGATCGTGCCGTCGCCGACAGACTTTCAGTGTCGGACCTGCGGATCGAGTTGCGCTGTTCGCTACGAGCCGCCAAGCCCGTCGGTGACGAAAGCGAGTTAGATCAGAGTGCTGAGCCGGCCACGTCGATGATCTGCCCGCATTGCGGAATGAGCATCTCGCTGCCTCTTGACGCCGCTCGACCTCCGGTCGTCGCAGCAGCATGATCTCGGCTGCTCTACGCCGGACGCGCCGCCTGGTGGCGCGATTGGACATCGTGCGTACCTCGGGGATATAAGGGCTTGCGATGCCTGCGCTCACAGCGACTATCTCGGCGAGGCATGGTTTCGTCGGCCTTCTTATGGGTCTCCTAGTGCTCGGCGGCAGCATGTCGGGTGCCAGCGCATCCATGACGGCCACGGCGTCCCGGACTACGAATCTGAACGAGGCGGCCAATCTGCATCTCGTGACCCACCAGGGGACACAGATACTTCACGAGGAAGGCCAGGTAACGGGCACCCTCCGCGGCCGACTGACGGTCGTAATCGATATCGGCTACACCGAAGCGACCGTAACCTTTACTGCGCACGCGTCCGGTGGCACGTTTACCGGCCGCGGCGTCGAGTCCTACTACGTCTCAGGTAAAAATGGACACTTCAACGGGCGCATGGCCGTCACCGGCGGCACCGGCGCATACGCCCACGCCTCCGCCTCGTTGCAAACAACAGGGCTCATCAAGCGGGCCCATTACGAAGTGCTGATGACCGTCAATGGCCAGCTCAAGTCCTAACATGGCCCGTCGCGGTGCCATAATCCTTGGGATCCTGGTTCTGCTCGGCATCTCCATTCCGGGCACGGCAGCGGCATCGCAGAAAGTGAGGCTCAAGGCCAGCTTCTCACCCGATCACCTCGGCGGAAGCACCACCATCAGTCTCGCTTTTGACATCTTCTCGACAACTGGGGGCCTGCCCTCGCCAGTCACCGATGTCCAGATCGATCTCCCTGCTGGCATGGGATTGGGCACAACCGATTTGGGCGAAGAAACATGTGATCCTTCGACGCTATTCGAACTTGGCCCATCGGGATGCTCCCCGAACTCGCGAATGGGCCTTGGTAACGCGATGGTCGAAATACCTGTTGGAAATGCTCCTAAGTTCCACGCCAATGTAACGGTGTATATGGGCAAGCCCGTCAATCACCACACCACAATGCTCATCTACGCAGAAACCGTAACCCCGGTGTATGGGCAGTTCGTCTTCCCGTCTGAACTGCTCCCCGTAACGTCTGGCGCTTATGGGGCGCAGCTCAACACCGCGATGCCACTGATCCCAACATGGCCGGGCGGCCCGCCAGCTGTCATCGTGCACATGGAAACGACTTTGGGCCCACGCCACCTCACTTATTACACCCGCAAGCACGGCAAGCTCGTGGGCTATAGGCCTGAAGGTATGGCGGTGCCAGAACGTTGTCCGCGTGGCGGATTCGCGTTTCGCGCGAATTATCACTTTCAAGACGGCACCAGCACGTCGGCGACGACAAGCGTGCCGTGTCCTCGGGCTGCATCACGCGCACCGGCTGGCGCTCGCCACAGGCGCTAACTATGAGCAGGTTCGGACGCCAGGTGGCGCACAGGCCTCGGCTCGTGCTCGGCCTGGCTGTCGTTGCGATTGTTGCGGCTTTGCCTTTCGCCGCAAAGCAGTCGAGCCACCTGACTCTCGGTGGCTATACCGTGCCGACCTCGCAATCGGCTCGTGTTGACCGGACGCTTGCCCACTACTACCCGCAGCTCAGCCGGGCGAATCTTGCTGTCCTCTTGTGGGCACGGCACGGAGCGACAACCGCGGAATTGGAAACAGCGATCACGCGCGTTGAAGGCAGTCTGCATGGAATCCACGGCATCGCTCTCTCTCCTGGTGCCAGCGAACAAGCACGCTTCGCAGCCGGGTTGGTTGGGCCAATCGTAGTCCCGCTAACGGTGACGGCTGGCGAAAACTCATCACAGAACCTTGTCGCGACACTGACAGGGCGCCTTCCAATTAGGACACCCAAAGCACGACATGTCGAAACGCACTTGCTTGGAGAGAGTGCCCTAGCCGCAGCTGTGGCCTCCTCATCCAAGGAAGAACTCGCGATGGCTGAGAGGATCGGATTTCCCCTACTCCTGCTTGTGCTACTGGCAGTCTTTGGTTCCGTAGCGACCGCGGGGCTTCCGCTCGTTCTTGCCGGCGTGACACTGATCATCGGCGGAGCGCTCATTTATTTCCTATCACTGGTGACGGAACTATCGACCTTTACTACCAACACAGCCTCGATGTTCGGGATCGGCGTGGCCGTTGACTACTCGCTTATCGTGCTGACCCGCGTGCGTCAGGAGCTGCGGGCTGGACAGGACATGACTACGGCACAGCGGGTCGCCTCGCGCACCGCTGGACGTGCGGTGGTGTTCTCAGGCGTGACGGTCGTGTTGTCGCTGGCAGCCGTATGGATAGTTCCGATTGCGACACTCCGATCGATGGCTGCCGGAGCGATGATCGCAGTGAGCGTCTCGGTGCTTCTGTCTGTGACGCTCCTCCCGCTACTCAGTCGCTGGCTTGGGCCCGCGCGGCTGGTATCGCGTCGCAAGGCCCTCCGCTGGGCAAGGCACTCGCGGCTTAGCTGGACGAGATGGACCGCGATCGTTACGCGGCGCCCGCTGCTCGCGGTGGCCGCCGTGTGCGCCCTGCTGCTGCCGCTCTGCATCCCTGTCACCAGCATGACAACGAGCACCGGAGCGCTGCAGCAACTAGGCCAACGCAACCCCACTAGACTCGGCTTTGAACAGGCGCAGAGACTTCAAGGTCCCGGAGCTCTCGGCCCAATCTTTGTCGTCCTTCATTCCGAGCCCGGCGTCTCCCGGTCGGTGCTCTATCACGCTGCGATGACCGCCCACAGCTTGACCCACGGCTTTGCCGACGTCCGTGGAGTTGGGCTAATCCACCGTTCCTCGCATGGATCGTACGCGGTGTTTACTGTAACTCCAGCGGTCGACCCTGAGTCAGTCGAGGCCGAGCGTCTTGTCACCCATATGCGTAGTGCGCTCGGGCGAGGCTTCGCGAACGGCCAGGTTGAGGCAGTCATCGGCGGAGAGACCGCGAGCCAACTTGATGAGGTGCAAAGCATCGCTGGCGGAATGTGGCGGCTCATAGCGGCTGTGTTGTTGGCGTCCTTTGTAATCCTGACCGTGCTGCTGCGCTCCGTGGTGCTTCCGTTGAAGGCGATCATTATGAACCTCCTTTCCGTGGGCGTTGCTTACGGCGTACTCGTGATCGTCTTCCAATGGGGCTGGCTTGATGGATTGCTGCACTACAGCGCGCCGGGGCACATTCACACCTTGGTTCCTCCGCTGCTCCTCGCTGTCGTGTTTGGTCTTTCGATGGACTACGAGGTCTTTCTACTCGCACGCATACGCGAGCACTGGGACCGTAGCGGCGATCAGCGCGAGGCGGTCGCGGGCGGCCTTGCCGCGAGCGCTGGCGCTATCACCAGCGCAGCGTTCATTCTCGTCTGCGTCTTCAGCATCTTCATAGGCACTGGCAGCCCCACGATCAAGGAGCTCGGGGTGGGCGCAGCCGTAGCCATCGGGATCGACGCGACGCTGATTCGGCTGATCCTCGTACCGGCGACCATGACGCTGCTGGGCCGTTGGAACTGGTGGATGCCAAAGACTCTCGACAGGCTGCTCCCGTCGCTTGCCGGCGCACGTTTTGACTCGGTAGGTAGGCCACCCGTCGTGGTACCAGCGGCTAGCTTTTCGTCGTCACCTGTAGGGCAGGCAGATTCATCGAGCTGATACCCGGTAGTACGGGGTCGACATCTGGACTGTCCATCTGAACGAGATTGGTGGCGATGACGATGAAGTCCCAGCTCTGGCAAGAAACTCCGGCGTCCTCGGCCAAGCGGAAAAGGGTCTTCCAATCTCGGGTGCTTCGGCTGGCTATGTCATCGAGATGATGGCTCAGCCTAGCGTGGCTGCCACTCTCGCCATCCTGGCCAGCCAGGACTCCCCGGATGCGGTCTATGGAAGCATCCAGCTCGAAGATCGTGCGCAGGGAAGCGGTCTTCCAGCTCGCTCGCAAGGCAGTTGGCCCGCTGCCGCGAGTCCCCGGAGGAGCCCATCGCACGGTAGATGCGTTGACGGGTCGGCGCCGGAAAATAGACCGCCAACTCGCGAATGAAGTCCGCCGGCTCATCAGAGGTGTGTACGAAATTGAGCAGCGTGCTGAAGTATCCGAGGCGAGAGCGAAGCTGGCCCGGCTGGCGATATTCGGGATTGGCCGGCCCCTTGTTCTGGCTCAACCACAGCGAAGCGTCCTTGGGCCCACGAAGCGCCAGAAAAAGCGAAGGCGTCGCCGTGAGGAGGATGTCGACGAGATCCTTGCGGTCGCGACTGGCGACATTCCAGGAGTAAAGCCAGATCCCGCGGATGGTGTGTCGTTCGAACTCGACTAGCTCCGCGGCGACAACCGAGAACCCGTATTCATCGAGCCACTCCAGAGTGGGCTTGAGGGTGCGACCAACCACCGCATCGGGCTTGAGCGTGAGCGCGGCAAATCGAGATCGGTCCAGCGCCTGATCTCCCTCCACGGCGACCAAGTCTTCCCAGCTCTCGAGGAAGTAGGTATCCCTCGCATAGAGGTCCAGCTTGTCCGGGAACCGGCTGAGTTCGTCGGGCACTACGGCCCCGTGGTTGCGACGTCTATTCACGTAAGGATGCCCCGGAACTTCGGCAGATCGCCAGAATCTGAGCGGTGGTCAGCTACGCTCTCGCGGGCGCGGCCGGGATGTTCTAGCACGCGCGACGAGCATGTCCAACGAGTTCAACCGGGGTTCGACTCCGGGGAAGGAGCTGAAAGGATGGAGGGCGTGGATGAGGTTCTACCCCGAGAGATCCCCAAGCCGTGGGGGAGCGAGTTGTGGTTCGCTCACACCGACCAGTACGCCGGGAAGATCCTTCGGGTTAGCGCGGGCTGTCGCCTGTCAGTCCAGTACCACGAGGCGAAGGACGAGACCTCATACGTCTTGTCAGGCCGGGTGATCGTCTCGCAGGGCGACTCCGCTGAGCATCTGACCACTCAAGAACTCGGACCCGGAGAGTCATGGCACAACCCGCCGCTGCTCGTCCACACGCTGGAAGCCGTCGAAGACGCTGAGATCATCGAGGTTTCGACGCCGCACCTTGATGACGTCGTTCGTTTGGAGGACAGATACGGGCGAGTGCCCGAGGGTGCTCCTCCCAGCGACAATGCCAAGTCGCAGACACTCTGAGGGCGATCTCGGAGTGGCGCTAGAGAGCGTTCCCGCCTTTCTCGGCGCAGGAGACTTCACGTATCGCGGAGGGCCTGTCCCTCGGTTTGTCGCCGGCAGCGGAAGTCGCCTGGAAGATGCAGACGGACGGGCCTATGTTGACGCCGGGGCCGCCAACGGAACGGCATCGCTTGGATATGACGCACGGATCTTGGAGCAGGCGGCAAGCGCCACCGCCGCGATGCCGGCGTTGCCTTCGTTCTGCGAGTCAGAGCTGAGGCTCAGTGTCGCCGAGCGCCTCGAGGCAGAGGTGTCCCGGGCGGTCGGCGTCCCGGGCCGGATCAGCTTTGAGGTCGGTGGGGCGCAGGGCATCGAGCTTGCCATGAAGATTGTCGCGGCCAACCGCGGTTGGGGACCGGTCGTCACCCTTCAGGGCGGCTACCACGGTCGCTCGCCGTTCACGGGGGCGCTCAGCGCGAGCGCTCGATATAGACGTCCGATCCCCGTCGGGGTCGGGGAGATCGTGAGACTCCCGTATCCGGACTGTGAGCGCTGTCCGTTCGGTTTGGTCCGAGATGCCTGCGAGGAAGCCTGCGTCTCGTATCTCCGCTTTCTAGAGACGGACCTAAGCGGCGTTCCCCAGGACGTTTCGGCCCTTTTGTTCGAGCCCGTCCTTAACGTCGGTGGGATGGCTGTGCCACCGACGGGATATCTACAAGCGGCGATCTCGAGGTTTCGAGATTCCGGTGCTCTGGTGGTAGTCGACGAGATCTTCACCGGGTTTCACCGAGTAGGCCCTCGGTTCGGGTTCGAGCTTCACGGACTGCAGCCGGACATAGTCGTCCTAAGTAAGGCGCTGACGAATGGTGCCGCCGGGCTGAGCGCTGTTTGGGCGCGCGAGCCACTTCTCGCTGCCGAGCACTTTCCCCCCGGGACTCACTCGTCGACTTTTTCCGGGACGCCGTTCATGCTCTCGGTGGTCGATGCCGTCCTCGATCGCTTCGCCGATCGAGCGGCTTGGTCGACGCGCGTCGCTGGTCTGGAGACTTCAATGCGCGAGATAGTCTCCGCAGCCGCGGAGGCTGCACCTGCGATCGTCGAATCCACCCACGCACAAGGAGGGGTGGCCCGGCTACTGCTCCGTGCGCCGGTCGCCTGGGAGGTCCGCCTCGCTGCCCTCCATGCTCGCGACACCGAGACTGGGGTGCTGCTAGCGAGCACAGGTATGGCTCCCGACGTCATAGCCCTGCATCCCCCGCTCACCATCAATGCGGAGGACTTGGCGGTCATTCGGGATGGGTTGATCCGCGCCCTGCTCTCCTTGACGTAATGTCGGCCGCGGCTGGCGTGGCGTTGGGGCGACCACTGCGAGTCGCGGTCTTTGCCAGCGGATCGGGTGGCAACCTGCGCGCGGTGATGAGATTGGCCTCTTGGCGCCCCGAGCTGATCGAAGTCATTGTCGTCGTAACCGATCGTCCCAGCTGCAGAGCCGTCTCTATCGCCGAAAGAGCCAAGACCCCCGTCATATCGCGTGATTTTCGGGCGGAGTGTGGACGCGCCTCAGACTGCCGTACACAGCCAGAGAGACTCGCGTATGCCCAACGGGCTGAAGCCTTCCATGACCGGATCGACGATCAGCTTGCGCGTATCGAACGATCCGACGGGCCTGTGGACCTAGTGGTCCTCTCCTACGCGCGCTTGATCCACGGACGGCTTCTGGACCGTTTCGCAGGAAAGATGATCAACCAGCATCCGGGAGACCTGACCCTGCTGGACGGTGCACGAAGCCGAGTCCTTGTTGGGAACGACCCTGTGCTCGCCGCACTGCGTCTCGGCACGCCACGGGCTCGAACCTCAACCTTCCTGGTCGACTCTGGCGAAGACTCCGGGCCGATCATCTGCCAAGGGCCCGCCGTCCAGACAGCAGGGATCGACGCGGAGCGGGATGCAGCTGACCTCCTAGAGCAGACCTTGAAGCGCAAAAGCGATTGGCCTTCCATCATCTGTGCAGTCACCTTGATCGCGGAAGGCGCCATCTCCGTCGATCGAGATCGACGGCAGGAAGACGGGAGCCACGGCATCTCCGTCTGCGGCGTGCAGATGAGCCTCGGTGGACTCAAGCTGATGGCCGACCTTGACCATCCAGATCCAAGGATGAGGCGGATCTGCGAAACGGTGCGAGAGTCGATCGACAGCTGCTCTGAGCAGGCACCTGATTGACCGCAGGTGTGCCTCGGCACACCCTTTCCGGGATTACCAGAATCGGCCCCTTTTGTGTTTAGGTGCCTTGCCACAGATAAGGCGAAGCAGGAAGGAGAACCGATGCTGGACGTACTGGACCGTCTAACGATCGACTGGACGGACCTCGACAGAGCAACCGCTGTCACCGACGCGCTGCTTCACGAACTGGCAGCAGACAAGGACACGCTGCGGATGCTCGTCGATCGTGCTGCAGAAGACGACGATCTCCTTGCTCAGTGCGAGTGCCACCGCCTCCTCGACAAGATCGTCCTGTACGACGGTCTAGAACGCGGCTTCCGAGTCCGCCTGCATATCTCGACCAGCGACCACCTCGATCGTCCACACGATCACAGGTTCTCATTTTCCAGCCTCATCCTCGCCGGCTCCTACAAGCAGGTGAGGCACCGGATCGTTGGCGAGGTGCCGGACTCTATTGCCCCGGAGATCCAGGAGGATCATCAGGCAGTCCCAATCGCCGCTCGGGTCGAGCCGGAGTTCGCCACTACCGAGCAAGTCGGATCGTTCTACACGATCCACCACTCTGTGATTCACACCACGATCATGGAGGACAACACCGTGTCCCTGTTCATTCGGGGCCCGGCGGAGAAGGAGCGCTCCCTGATCACCGATCGCGACACAGGACAGCTCTGGTGGCGGTACGGCGCCACGGGCGAGAGCCCTGAGCGGCGGACCCAGAAGACAATGGATCTCAGCCAGTTCGCGATGCGGCGTCTCAAGCTCGAAGCTCTGGGTATCACTTGATGGGCGGATCGAGCTCTGCGCCCGATGCGTCCCTGGCAGCGCCTGCAGGAGGCACCGTCGAGGACCGTATACGAGCACACTTCACCGAGCAGATCGAGTGGTCTGATCCGGAGCAGGCGTTGGACACCGCCGGCGCGGCCCTGTCTCGCCTTGGCGCTGACTCCGCGCTACTCCACGAGGCGATCGACCAACTCTCGATCGAGCAATTGGTACCCAGTCGCGGAGGTGGCGGTGCCTACTGGTTCAAGTTGGCGGACAGCGACACGGACAATCTGTCGATCTGGATCAGGTTCTGTCCGACCGGATGCGTGGCGCCCCCACACACGCACCAATCAGAGATCCTGGCGCTCGTCGTATGCGGCACGTTCAAGCAGACGCTCATCGGGCGTGGAGGCGGGGTCGCCTCGCCAGACCAACCGATCAAGCTGTACGTGAGGCATGAGCGCGCCGGACAGGTCTTCGCCCTCAACGAGCGCCAGCAGCACGAAACCAGCAGCACGGCCGGTTCCCTGATCCTCGCCGCGATGCCAGCGGCCCAAGACTCGTCCTCCGACATGATCGACGACGAGCTAAACGCTAAGGCCGAGACCGCGATCCGCCGTCTCCGGCGCTGGGCGAAGGAGGCTCTCACGGGGGACGGGCGCTGATGAAGGAGGTCGCCTGCTCTCACGATCGGCCGGTCCTGTTCCACGTTCACGGGATAGGCGAGCACGACTTCAGTTCCCTACGTCCCGAGGAGCTGCAGTCCGTGCAGATTCAGTCTGTCGCTCGCGGCATCGACATTGTTCCCACGATCTTTCTGCGCAAGGAGTGGTTGGCTCCGTGCGAGAGGCTGCTCGGTTTCTACGACCAGGCCGCGGAGCAATTCTCGAACATCCTCGGATTCGCCATCGAGGGGCCTCTGCTAGGTCCGTCAGGTGGAACGCCACACAGCGCTTCATGGATGCCGTCGGTGGCCGAATGGAAGCGGATTGCATCTTTGGGTAGGACTGGCCTGCGGTACCTAGTGCTGGCTCCCGACGCAATGGAGACAGAGGACATGATCGCCCCCGGTTTCAGGCTGCTCGACCTCGTGGAGTGCCTCTCAGAAAACGGAGTCCGCGTCGCCCTCGGGCATTTTGAGCGGTCCAACCCCGAGCGTAGTGCCGACCGCGCCCTGCGCCTTATAGACGCCGTTCAAGGCACTATCGGTTCCTCGCGGTTCAACGTCCTCACCGACCACCTCTACAACGACATGCCACGCAATTTCGTCCATGCGTGGCGGGGCAACGCACAAGCCCGTCGCGACGAGGAGCTAGAGGAGTTCCTGCGGGTGCCGTGGAGAGATGGCGACCTCGCGGAGCTTCTGGGGCCTGTGCCTTCTGCGCTTCTGGAAGCAGCACGCGACGGGCGCCTTCTGCCGTGTCTGAACTTCGATGGCTTTCACGTCGATCTTGCAGTGTGTCAGCGCACCACCGAATTCATCGGAGCTGGCAGCTTGATCGCAATCACGGATCACATCGAGACCGTCTCTATGGCTGGGGAAGACCTTCATCCCGGCCAAGACTCCCCACTGTGGTATCGAGACGACGGAGTAGTTGCGGCAGGCTCAAAGGGGATGGAGTGGCAGATCGAGAATATGCGGCGGACCGGTCTGGCAGAGCCGGAGATCTATTCGATGACGACCGAGAATCCACATCGGGTTATCGAACTGGCCAAGGCCGTCGCCGCGGCCTGAACGTATGGGGTCGGAGGTTTGACAGCCGCGGGCAGTACCAAGGAGCTGACCCGAGACCACATGTCAGCCCCCCTGACGATATCCCTCGAGGCGTGCGCTTGGATGCCGCAATGGCTGTCCTGCTCGGAGTTCAAGCGGCGGCTGTACGGAACGGACACCTACGCGATTGAGGGCCTTGAAGCCGTTCAAGACATCGCTGGCGAGGAAGCCAGGTTGTTCTGCTACCAGCATTCACTTCTAGTCGTAAAGCCAGAGGCAGTCGTCACGCGAAAGCTCGATCAGATCTTCTCCTGGCTGGAGCGGGTCGGCTTCACGATCGTTGATGCCATCCCATTCCGGTTCACACCGACGATCACTAGGGGGCTGTGGCGTTATCACTGGAACGCCGTTACCGGTGTGCACCGGCGAGTCGTCGATCTTCTCGTCGAATCCGGCCCGTCCGTCGCGATCCTGGTCCGCTCCGAGGAGTCCAGCGAGTTGCCAGCGTCGCTACGACTAGCTGATTTGAAGGGGCACGCAAATCCGGCCCGCCGACGAGCCGGTCAGCTCAGGTACGAGCTGGGCGATCACAACCCTCTCCTCAATCATGTCCACAGCCCGGACGAGCCGATCGATCTGTTGCGCGAGCTGGCAGTGGTGGTCCCAAGCACCGAGCTCGAGCGCGTACTCGGTGCTGCTCAGAGAAGACAGACAGTTACCGCACAGCAACTCAGCCAGAGCTTGACCCCCTCGCTCTACCGAGACGCTGGTCCCGCCCAATCGCTCGATCTGAACCATGTATTGAGGGAGGTCGAAGCCGCTCTGGGACGGCCGGTCGACGTCGGCGGTGGAGCGGTCGAGGATCTTCTTAGTCGTTGCGAAGAGGAGGGCCTGACCCTGTCCCGCTGGCAGCTGGTCGTGATCGCCACCGCTTGCACCGAGAGCATGCGCCAGGACGTGCGGAGACTGGTTCCCAGCGTCTCCGCCGCCGACTGGCTGGGGTCCAGAAATTGACATCGAACTCTCGCGCGATAGACACTCCGAGCGAGGCAAGGCAATCAAGGACAGGGAGAGACTCAATGACATCATCCTGGCTGCAGGAGGGGTACTCGGTTGGCTGGCAGGACTTCGAGCAGGCCAGCGCAACGGGGAAGGAGATCCTTGAGCGCCTTGCCGGTGATCGCTCCCTTCTACGACACCTGGCCTTCACCGCGCACGAGCGCGAGGGTTCCGCCGGCATCGGTGTCTGGACCGGAGATGGAGGAGAAGTGCAGATCTTCGCCGACGAGGCCAAAAAACTGTTCGTGTACCTCCACGTGGGCCTTGACCAGCACACCGGGCAGCCGTCACGACAGTCAGGTAGCTACGTCGCGAAGGTGCTCACGGGAACGTACAGACACGTCTGGTACTCGGACAGCGGCGGTGTCTTCTACGTGACCGACGAGCAGCCGCCTGGTCTCTACGGGATGCGCCGCGACCTCTTGCACTCACTTTCATGGAATGACCTGTCCACGGCCCTGGTGCTGAGAGAAGCGATGGTAGTCCCGAGCGAGTCATCGGGCGACGGGCTAACTGAGGAGCAGTACATCACCCTCCGGCACCGGGCCGACTTCGCAGGAATCATGTGATGACCCCAAGACTCTGCCGCCCGGAAGGAGACCTATGCCGATCCTAGACTCCCTCGATCGAATTGATTGGACTGACATTGACGCTGCTGCTCAGGTGAGCCAGGAAGCCGTCAAGGCTCTGGTGAGCCATCCGACCGAGCTCCGCGATCTTGTTTATGGCGTGGAACACCGTAGCGATCTCCTCGAAAAGTCAGAGGCCCTACGACTCGACGACAAGATCGTGCTCTACGAGGCGCTTGAGGAGCGCAATTTCCGGCTGCGTCTGCACGTCTCCAAGAACCTATCCCGCGAGGTTCCTCACAACCACCGCTTTCCAGTCACCGTATTCATCCTCCGCGGGGTCTACTACCACAAGCTCTACGTGTGTGACGTACCGCTAGATGAGGCCGTGTCAGCGTCGAACATGAAGCCGGTATTCGTCCGCGATGAGCGAGCTGGCGCTTGCTACACGATGGACGACGAAACCATCGAGTCAAATATGACTGCTCACGGGACGATGTCACTTCTCCTGCGCGGCCCGACCGCCAAGGATCGGGCACTGGGAATCGATCGAGAGAGCGGCAAGGTGTTCTGGAAGTACGGCCAAAAGAACGAGACTGCCGAGCATCTCGAACAAGTACGCATGAGCCTCGACTACTACCGCGGACTAAGGGATCGAATCGCCGCAGCTATGGGCTGGGCGCCTCCCACCCTGTCGTCCGTGCCGGTTGGCGGGTCGGCGGCGACGATCGCCAGTTGATGACCGAGTCTGCGCTGGCGACGTCAACGGACCTCGGCTTTCTCACTGCGAGCAGCCCCTCGGCGGGTGTCGAGGCGATAGCCGGCGGCAAGGGACGTGGCCTGTTCGAGCTCACCGCAAAAGGGGTGTCAGTGCCGCCCTGGGCCATCGTGACGGTGGATGTGTTTCGCCGCTTCCGCCTCGGCGCCGGGCTAGACACACTCATCGAAAATGAGTTGAGTGTCCTCGAGAGCGAATCAACCCATGAGGCGCTAGAAGCGGCGGCGAAGCGGATCAACGCCATGACCGTCGCCGCGGTGATTGACCCCGGCACCCAGAGGGTGCTCGCCGATGCCTACGCCAATTTGGGCGAAGGCGCGGTGGCAGTCAGATCCTCGGCCGTCGGCGAGGACAGTGCTCGACTCTCCTTTGCGGGGCAATACACCACACATCTAAACGTGGTCGGATTGGACGCGGTCACCGAATCAGTGAAGGCGTGTTGGGCCTCCTCTTGGTCACCGGAAGTTCTGCGCTACCGCCTCATAAACGACCTCTCGCTCCAAGGAGTTGAGATGGCAGTCGTGATCCAGACCATCGTTGCTGCTGAAAAGAGCGGGGTCATGTTCACCGTCAACCCGGCCACCGGCAGCGACGACGAGTTCGTCATTAGCGCTGCGTATGGGCTCGGAGAGGCTGTCGTCTCAGGTGCGATCGACCCAGACACGGTCGTCCTAGAGCGCGCAACGGGGGCGGTGCGGAAAGAAACGCTCGGTTCCAAGGAAGAGCGGACCGATCCTCTTCCGGGAGGCGGTTGCGAGACTAGCCCGGTGCCCTGGCCCGAGCGGGTAGTGCCAGTCCTCTCCTCGGAGGAGCTAGTTGAACTACACCAACAAGGCACGAGGCTAGAGCAGTTGATGGATGGCCCACAGGATGTCGAGTGGGCACTGGCCGCAGGCAAGCTCTGGATCCTGCAAAGCCGACCGGTCACGACCAACCCCCAGCCGGGCCCGCCCACAAGCGGAGAGCTTCGCCTCTGGGACAACTCGAACATCATCGAGAGCTACGGCGACATGGTTGCGCCCCTCACCTACAGCTTCGCCCGACACGCATACCACCGCGTCTATCACCAGTATTGCGAGCTTCTCGGCGTGCCCTCGCGTCAGCTAACCGCAATCGAGGAGTGGCTTTCACAGCTACTCGGCTACTTCGATGGTCGCGTCTACTACAACCTCCTGAACTGGTATCGACTCGCAAGACTGATTCCCTTTTACTCGGTCAACCGCAGGGTGCTCGAGATATCAATGGGCGCCGAGCCGCTCGACGAGGAGATCGCCGACGCTCAGCACCCTTACCTTTTTCGCAATCGAATCGAAGGGGTCCTAGTACGGGCGCGTGTCGCGGCCCACTTCTTTTGGTATTTCGCCACGATCCATCGGCTAGTAGACGATTTCGTCAAGCAGTTCTATAGCGACTACGACGCGCTCGAGGCGCTCGACTATGCCGGTCGTGAGGCCCACGAGATTTATTCGATGTTCGTGGAGATGGAGCGACGGCTTCTGGTTCGCTGGGGCCGAATGATCATGCTCGAGTACACGGTCGGCCTGTCCGTCGGAACGCTATATGCGCTGACCCAGCGATGGCTCCCGGAGGCGCCCGAATGGCTCCTGTTTGAGGCGGTAAAGACATCGCCAGACGTCGAGTCGGTGCAACCGTTGCGCCGTCTCGACGACATCGCCAACATGATCGCCGCCGATCCATCGCTACTTGAGCAAATACGTTCGGTGCCGGCTGAGCGCCTTGATGGCGTGTTGCGCAGCGCCGACGAGACGGCTGCCAGGTCCCTGGTGGAGCAGATCGATGCGTATCTCGATGAGTTCGGCTATCGCAATGCAAATGAGCTGAAGCTCGAGGAGCCGGATCTGCGTGAAGACCCGACGACCTTCTTTGGCTTGCTCAAGAGCACGGTTGGCCGTCAAGAGGTGAGCGAGGCGACGGCTCGCCAGGAAAGGCCCACCGCCGATGCGTACCTGTCTGCTCACCTTCCTGGGTGGCGCCGGCGTCCCTACGAGATGCTGAGGCGCCGTGTCCAGCGCCTCCTCGCAGATCGAGAGCGAGTGCGGTTCTGCCGTACCCGGATCTTCGGTCTCTCGCGGCGTATGTTTCGCGCAGCGGGAGAGGATCTAGCGCGGACGGGGGTGCTTGAGCAGGCAAGCGATGTGTTCTATCTGCGGCTCGAGGAGTTGCGCGGATGCTTCGAGGGGACCATCTCTCACCGCGAGCTGGGTTCACTGGTTGCACTACGGAAGGATCAGGAGCTACGCAACCGCCAGCACGACGTGCCCCACCGCTTCTGGACAAGGGGAGGCGTCTACTGGAAGGCATTGGATCACGCGTGGGCAGAAGCCTCCAAGAGTGACCCTGTTGAGGATGGGGTACTACGGGGGACGCCGTGCAGCCCCGGAGTCGTCAGCGGCGAAGCACAGGTAATCGAGCGGCCGATTGACGTCGGCGGGGGCGTGATGGTCACCTATCGCACAGATCCTGGCTGGGTCGGCGTACTGCGCTCGGCCTCCGCCCTCCTGATCGAGCGAGGGAGTCCCTTGACCCACGTTGCCGTCGTGGCTCGAGAGCTACGAATCCCCACCGTCGTACAAATACCCGGACTCACTAAGCAGGTTCACAGCGGCATGAAAGTCACGATTGATGGGGGCGCCGGGACGATCAAGCTTCCCGACATGGAAGGTGTGACAGGCAATGGGAGATGAGCAAGGGCGCCGGGAGGAACTCCAGGCACGGGTTAAGCGTTTCCACGGAGTCCCACTCGAAAAGGTGCTCAGCGAAATTGAATATCTCCGTGACGCCGGAGACTCGGTGATCGCCGGGGGCTCCCTCGCCTACGGATTGGGCAACCACCTCAGCGACCTTGATTTGGTCGTCACCGGGCCGACCACAATCCAGTCAACGGGAGTCCCTCTCGAGCACTTCATAGGCTCGCTGCGAGTCGATGTCTGGAAGCTCGCCCAGAGCCTTGTCGAGACAACCTTCGACCGTGCCGAAGTAGCGCTCGCGGGCAGCGGGGCCATACACGGCGCGTTCGGAGACGTTGACCACGAGGACGAGCTGAAGCTGATGCACCGGATTGCCTTCGGAGTCGTCGTTGACGGAAAGGGCCTCGAGCCCACGCAAGGGCGGGACTATCGAACCGTGGCATCGAGCCTTGTCGTCCGTGAGTACGCCGAGCGGATGCGAACCTCGACGCTATTGGCGCAACTAGCACTTCGCGCTAATCGACCCGTTGCGGCGGTCACCAATGCTCGTCTGGCGGTTGAGGAGGCACTCAACGCGACCATCGCTAGTCGTGGACTGCCGTTCACCGGCGACAAGTGGCTGCGCGAGCGCCTCGCAAACCACACCACCGACCTCGCGGCAGCTTACGATCCGTTCCGACAGCTACCTGAGCAGCCCGCAGAGGACGCCGAGCGGTTTGTCGAGACAGCACTCCTCGCCTGCGCCGAAATGTGGGGACTCGACCTTGGGATCGACGCCCTAGCGCCCGCGGCGAGCTGGCTCAACACAGACCTGCAAGTCTTGGCGGTTGGTGCCGATCCGTTGCTGATCTCCGCCCGCGCCGGCGTACTTTGGAGCCTGGACGAGAGCGAGGCAGACACCTGGCGCCGACTTGTCTCGTCTGGCGCGGGAGAGCCGGATGCACTCTTTGGCCTAGAGGACTGCGACCCGGAGGCCCTCACCCTATGCGTGCGTCTACACGAGCAAGGACTGCTGGGTCTGCGCTGGACTAAGGGAGTGGCGCTCGAGGAACTAGAGGCGACGCGGAGCATGGAGGCATGAAAACGATTGATGTTGATGCCCGACGCTATGCCTGGTGCCGGAGTCATTCCCTCTGGATCGTCGGGATGCCCGCTCTAACTTTCCTGCAGGATGTCCACGGCGCCCAGCAGGCAGGACAGGACGGTCTTCAACGCCACGCGGCACGGATGATCGGCGATGCCTGTGCGGTCGCTCTCAATGTCGCCCTCAACTTCGCGCGGCCAATCCCCTCTCCCGCCATGCGCAGCTCCTGGGCGCTTGAGCGGCTAGAGGGACATGAACTCTGGCAGCCCTGTTGGGAACTGATCCGTGGCATTGAGGACGCTTCGGCCGACGAGATCGTCGAGCGCTGCGAGAGTCTCATCGCCCGTGTCTGCGCGATCGTCGGCGAGATGCCGAACATCCTCACCCCGGAGGGCCACTACCCAGCGATCGCAATGGCGCGAGACTGGCTCAAGCTGATGGACGCAGTCGGCGAGCACGGTCCCCTACCTACCAACTGGGTTCTACCGACTTAGAGGTACGCTCCGAGCGACGGTAGCGTCGCCGCGAGAATCCCAAGTGCCTCCTCGATCTGCTCGGCAGAGGCCACCATTGGCGGCAAGAGCCTGATGGTGCTGTTCGAGCTTAGGCATGGCGAAACCAGCAGACCACGGTGCGCGAGCTCGATGAGAGCGGCGCCCGCCGCCCCAGGCGAAGCGAACTCCAAGCCCCAGATCAGACCAGCGCCACGCACCTCGGCGATCAGTTCTGGATGGTCACGAGCCAGAGCTTCTAGGCCCGAGCCGAGCATCCCACCAACCACGACTCCGTGCGCAGCGGTTTCCTCGAGCGCGACGAGCGCTGCGCTGCCAGCGGCGCAGGCGAGTGGATGACCGCCGAAAGTCGCGGTGTGCCAGGTCGGATCGGCTATCAGCGGCGCCGCCAGGACATCAGTAGCCACCATCGCGGACAATGGCATCAGCCCGCCTCCTAGCCCCTTACCCAGGAGAACAGCGTCGGGATCGAGCCCGGCAGCGATCGACGGCGAGAAAGGCCCACAGCGCCCCAGTCCTACCTGAACCTCGTCGCTGATCACGAAGCTGCCAGCAGTCCGGGCGTCGGCGACCCATCTCTGCAGCACTGAAGGATCGAGGGGGCGCACGCCGGCCTCGCCCTGAATTGGCTCAAAGATAAGGGCCGCAACGTCGCCTCGGTCAGTCTCCCGCCGCACCGCGTCAAAGTCATTGCGCGGAAACTCGGACACCGACCCGAGCAAAGGCTCGAGGCCAGTGCGAAACGCCGGATTCGTGGTCAGCGCCAACGCCCCCAGCGTCTTGCCGTGAAACGCACCATCGACGACCAGCACACGCATTCGCCCAGTGACGCGGCGAGCCAACTTCAGCGCTGTCTCCACGACGTCGCTGCCGTCGCTGCCTATCCACACGCGTTGCAGCGGCTCCCCGCATCGCCTGGCCAGCTCGGCGGCAAACGCGGCCGTCGTGGGGTTGGCTAGGACCCTCGTGGCAGTCGGCATGCCTTCGAGCGCGTCTGACATCGCGGCCAGAACCATCGGGTGGCGATGGCCGAGCAGGGTGACGCCGTAGGAGCCGAAGTCGAGGAGTCGCCGACCGTCCGAGAGGACGATTGTCGCTCCACTCGCCGTGGCCTCGGTCGCGCCGCTGCCGAGGATCTTGGCGGTGAGTGCTGCTCCTGGAGAGATGTGCCTCGCGATTCTCGCGAGGGTCACTTCTGCAAGGTCTTGCCCCTCGAGGACTCCGGCGTATTGCATTGGTCAGCCAGTGGCAGCCGCGCGCTCGATGCCCCGCAGCATCTCAGTGCAATTCTCCTGTAGCGATCTTTGAGCCACAGGATTGAGCATGTCGGCCAGCATCGGGATGCCGATCTCGAACACAACCTCAAAGACCACCTTTGTCTGCTCCGGTCCGAGCGCCTCCAGAGCCCAGTGGCCGTCGAAGTGCTCAAGGTCTCCACGGAGCTGTTTGAAGACGACCGTATGGGCCTCGTGGTCTAGGTGCTCCTCCTCTTCCCACGCAAGGATCGAACCCTTGAGCAAGACAGACCATGCGGCCCGGCGCTGACGCTCATCCGCCTGCTCGACGATCCGAACCGAAAGGACTGTCTCCATCGAATCCCGATAGCTCTCGATGTCTACAACGGCCGTCCAAACGCGCTCGATTGGTGCCCGGATCTCCATCTCGATTTTTACTTCAGGCATGGGTCGCCTCCACTCCCTTGGCTGCGTCTCCGTCGGGTGCCCGCCACGGCTTCGGTACGAGCGCGGCGATCCGGGGGTTCGTTGCTGCCCAGTAACTGGTCGAACTCTCAAGGCACGGCAGGATGTCGTCGACTGTGTAGTCAGGCTGCAGCGGATCGACAAGTGCAAGGTACGGCTCAAAGCTTTGCAACAGATCCAGGATAAACACTTGCCGGGTGGTCAGATGCTCATGGACGAAGGGACGAAAGAAACGATTCCAGCTCTCCGGCGAGATCAGCGGTGGGCGGGCGAGCGGCTGCCGTTCGTGCTGTTGTCGCCAGCGATTGAGGGAATCCACGACCGTCGTTATCGCTTCCTCGACGGTCGGTGCCGCTACACCCGCGGCGATCGTTAGCGTCGATCCCTCTCTCATGTTGCGGTTCTCGGCAAGATCGGCGAGCAGCCGGCCGAGCGCGTCGACTGGGATTGCATCGAAGCGGGCGCTGGGATCGGCGACGACGGCTGGCACAGTGCCGACGGTTAGCCCCCGGACCAGGGTATACATGCCAGAGAAACGCGCGGCCCGCCCATCGCTTCGTCGCCCGACGATGAGCGGAGGGCGCACTACCGTCAGCCGGGCAAAGCTGTCGCGCGCGACGCGCTCCGCGTGCGCCTTAGACCACTCGTAGGTGTTGCGGTAATCCTCAATGGCCGGCGACTCAACACCTCCACGCAGCCCGAGTGCGTAGGCGGTCGACACATGGATTACATGGGTATCTGCGGCCACAAGCGGCGCGAGGGCACGCACGCTGGCGACATTCGCCGCTGTAGCCTCCTCTGGGCTCATCGTCCAGCGTGTGTTTGCGGCGGCATTGACGATCGCATCCCAGCGTTGCCGCAGTCGAGCCGGTGCGGGTTCGGCCGCCATATCCCAGGCAACGACATCTGGATCCTTTGGCGATCCCCGGCGGCTCACGCCGACAACTTCGGTGGGCCCGCTGCTTCGCAGCTGGTCGATCAGCTCATTGCCGACCAGTCCAGTCGCACCGGTGACGAGCACGGCGCGTGAAGTCGCTACGGAGCGCGAGCTCATGCGGTTTGGGCTTCGGCGAGTGCTGGCGAGCGCCACTCGGCCACGATCTCTAGTTCGCCGGCGGCGAGCAGCGAGCGGCACAGTCGACGCTGGATCTTGCCGCTGGTGGTCTTTGGAGTCGCCCCTCGCTCGCAGACGGCTACCAATGCCAGCGGCAGCGCCAGCTCCTCAGCCACCTTTATTCTCGCCGCCGCGATAGCTCGCTGCAACGCGTCAGCGTCGGTGCTCTTGGACTCTGCGACGAGCGCCACCAGAGGCTCGCCTTGGTCTGAGCGCAACTCGAACGCCGCGCTTGAGTGTGGGATGAGCATAGGCTCGATCGACTCGGCGAGCGACTCGATGTCGTGAGGGTGATGATTGCGGCCGTTGAGAATGATCAGGTCGCTCAGGCGCCCCACCACGAACAGCTCCCCTTCATGGATGGTTCCGAGGTCCCCAGTACGGAGGAAGCGGTCGGGATCATCTTTGTCCGCGAGTTTCGCCTCAAAGAGCCGGCCCGCATCTGCGTCGCCGCTCCAGTAGCCGTCGGCGACGCTTGGGCCACTGATCCAGATCTCCCCGACATCTCCCGGTGCCGCGAGGGCTTCAGTATCGGGGTCCACTATCTCGACGCGGTGACGGCCATCCGGCGAGCCGCAGCCCACAAGCAGTGGGTCGCGGCGCTCGCCGCTAGGAATAGCCCGGTTCTCGAGCAGCGCCTCGGCCTCGAAGCGCTGGATTCTTGGTGGCTCTGCCTTCGCTGGCGAAGTGACCATCAGGGTGGCCTCGGCGAGGCCGTAGACGGGGGCGAACGCAGACGAGCGAAAGCCGTGAGGCCGGAACCTGTCGGCGAAGGCACTCATCGTCTCGGCGCGTATCGGTTCGGCCCCGTTGAAGGCGACCTCCCAAGAGGAAAGGTCCAGTCCTTGGCACTCCTCCTCGGGAATGCGTTGGACGCACATGTCATAGGAGAAGTTCGGCCCCCCGCTAGTCGTCGCGCGGTAATGACTGATGCCTTGCAGCCAGCGAATCGGTCGCTTCACTACTGCTAGCGGCGATGCGAGCACCGACATCGCGCGATCAGCATCTCGGCTACGAGCAACGTCGTCGAGATGAATCCCTGCGGCGTAGACAGGTTGGAGGATCGCTCCGATCAGGCCCATGTCGTGAAACGGCGGAATCCAATTGAAGCCGACGCCCAGTTCCGGGTCGTGAGCAAACTCTGCATTGATGAATCGTGAGTTGTCGAGCAGGTTCGCGTGGGTGAGCTTGACCCCTCGGGGGGCCGCGGTAGAGCCAGACGTGTACTGCAGGAAGGCGACGTCTGCGGGATTGGGGCTCGCGATCACCGACGTGTCCACGCTTGGAGAGCTTGTGTCGGACGTCAGCCAACGGGCATCGATGAGCTGATGCCCGGCAGGGATCACGCTACGAGCCGCGTCCACAAATGGGGCGGTGGTGATGACGGTCGAGGTGCCGGCGCTCTCGGCGATCTTCAGTAGACGGCCGAGCGTTCGCTCCAGTCGGCGCGGCTGTGGGGGCGGCGCCGATACTCCGATCACTCCAGCGTAGAAGCAGCCGAATATCGTGGCGACATAGTCGAGGCCCGGAGGCAGAAGCAGGAGAGCCCGGTCACCCCGCTTAGCAGAGGTAAGCAGATCACGTGCAACCCCCAGAGCCCGTTCGTGCAGCTCTCCAAAACTGATCTTGTGCTCGACTTCGTCGTCGTCTAGGTAAATAAACGCCAGAAACTCCGGCAACCCCTCGGCACTGGCCGCGAGAGGCTCCGCGATGCTCCGGTAATGATTTGGTCTCACTCAAGCCTCCTCAGTCGGTGGTGTCCGAGCACGAGCTTCCCGAAAGACCCGCTGGAGGTCAGCGACACGGTCTACGCCATCCATCGCTTCGATTTCGACCGACGGCACCTTGAGTGTGTCCTCCAGCGCCACGAGGAGCTCGAGTTGGCTGAGCGAGTCGAAACCGAGTTCCGCGACCAACTCGCTGCCGGGCTCGACCTCGGTCACGCCCAGAGGAGACATCTCACGAACTATCTCCAGAACGACGGTGTCCACGTCGCTCTCCTGCGTCTTTTCGCCCGAGCCTGTGCTCATGCCTCGGTTGATAACACCTTTCTTCCAATCCCCGAAACTGCGCGTTGGCTTGCTGCGGGCTTTTGACAAATGGCGGTTCGCTCTGGTTCCGTCTCCGCTGGTGCGGGCTCAACTTGGAGCGCGAGATCGCTCCCTTCTGCACATTCCCGGACCACTACACACCAGACCTCCCCCGATGGCGAAAGCGCACCAAGGATTCCAAAGAGCCGGGTTGGCAACCATCGGATTCGACGGGGTGCTGCTGGCTGTCCGGACCTACATGTCCGAGCGCTTCCCGGTCTCCCAGGCCGGCGCTGTGCTCTCGGCATACGCCTGCTGCTACCTGCTCTATGGGCAGGCCCACAACCACCAGATGTTCCGGTGGGGGACAGCGGTCGGCGGTATCACCGTAGTGCTGCTGGCGCTGGTCCGCCGGATCATCGACGATGCCGAAGACCTGCGGGACGACATCCAATCTGGTCGATTCTCGTCTACCGATGGCGGCTATCGTCGCCTGCGCGGACTGATCCTCGGCGGAGTGGCCGCAACGGTGTTGGTGGGATCCCTCAACGCGACTTGCAGTCTCGGCCTGTTGGCAGCCAGCGTGGGAGTCGCCGCATGGTTCCCGGTGGCTATGGTGATCCAGAACCAAACCAGGGTCGCCAAATCACGCGCTCTGCAGTACATACTGGTCGAAACCTGTCCTGCGGTCCTGCTTCTTTACAGCTATCCAGCCTGGGTCGAGGTGACGGGCAGCAGCCTTCCGGCGATAGGCATAATCGCCATTGTCGGGCTCTTTTGGACGACCTTCCAGTTCTGGGGCTTCACGCGCAAGATGGGAACCGATGCCTGGGGCCCGTGGGGGCTGACGGTGAGCCAGACCCGTCCCGCGTTGATCGCCTTCCTAGTGGTCGCGGCGACCTGCAGCGCATTGATTTACCACTATGCCCACATGCCGATCGGCTATCTGCTCTACGGCCTCGCCTTGCCCAGCGTATTTGCGGTGCTCGTTCTACGCTGGTGGTCTCAGCTTCCGGCGCACGATCCCAAGAGTGTTAAAGCATCTTGGGCGGGTATGCCGTTCGGGGTCGCGGTACAGGGAGGGGTACTGATCGCTGTGCTGGTGGCGGCACTCTGATCCAGTGCGCCAGCACTGTCTAGTGGTCGGCCGGTGTCCCTAGATGTTGGAAATACGAGGTGTGCATAAGAGCTACGGGGCCGTTCAGGCCCTCTCAGGCGTTGACCTCGACGTGGCTTGCGGGGAAATCGTCGCTCTACTGGGGCCGAACGGCGCGGGCAAGACCACGCTCGTGTCCATCGTCGCGGGTCTTCGCAAAGCGGACCGCGGACAGGTTTGGGTCAACGGCATCGAGGCGACCGCGCGACCGCGGCTTGCGCGCCGTTACATTGGCCTTGCACCACAAGAGACCGGTATCTATCCCACCGTTTCGGTCGCAGACAATCTCACCTTCTTTGGTCAGCTCGCGGGCTTGCGCCGGCAGCGTCTCCGAACACGAATCGCCGAGGTCGCCGAGATCTTTTCGCTGACCGACCTACTGGAACGCAAGGGTCAGAGCCTCTCAGGCGGCGAGGCTCGCCGAGTACACACTGCGGTGAGCGTGCTCGCTTCCCCACCCCTTCTGCTACTCGATGAGCCTACCGCAGGCGTGGATGTTCAGACCCGCAACCAACTGCTTGGCCTCGTGAAGTCTCTCGCCGAAGAAGGCGCTGCAATCGTCTACTCGACGCATTACCTACACGAGGTTGAACAACTCAACTCATCCAGCGTCGCGATACTCCTAAACGGGAAAATCGCTGCCTCTGGCTCCATACCGCATCTCATAAGCACGCTCGGAGGCGCATCGGTTGAACTGCGGTTCGACGGACAATCCCCCGAGCTCGACTTGCCCGACGGGACGGTTCCAGTTGGACTCGACGTTCTACGAGTGCCTGCGACTGACTCGCCGGCGGTCACTGCCGCGAAGTTGTTGCAGAACCTAGACGGGGCTGGCGGTGAGCTACGCGAAATCAAACTGGTGCAGCCGAGTCTTGAAAGTGTCTTCCTGGCTATAACCTCCGATCGGCCGAGCGAGAGCGACGGCTCGACATGAGTGTTGGCCGCATAGCTGCGATTGCGAGACAGGATCTAAAGATCCTCCGTACCGATTCCATGCCGGCGATCATGCTTATCGTCATGCCCTTCCTCCTGATGCCGTTCCTGAAGCCTGCGTTCAATGTGGCTCTACACGTAGAAGGACGTCACGGAGCAACAGGCGCCGAACAGGTGGTTCCCGGAATGGCTGTCACCTTCGGCTTCTTTCTTGTAGGGAACGTCAGCCTTGGCTTTTATCGTGAGCACGCGTGGAAGACGTGGGAGCGACTTCGAGCGAGCCCCGCCGGAACCGGCGAGATCCTCGTCGGGAAGATGGTGACGCCACTACTCCAAGCGGTTGCCCAGTTCTGCCTTGTCTTCGGACTTGGCGGACTATTGATGGGCTTGCACGTGAAGGGATCCTGGCTGGCACTGTGCGCAGTTGGGGCCGCTTTTGGTCTTTACCTCGTCACTACTGGTCTGGCTGTCACCGCTCTGTGTCGGACCGTCTTGCAGGCCAACGCAGTCGTCAACCTCGGCACTCTGCTTCTGGCCGGATTTGCTGGCGCTCTGGTCCCGTACAGCCTTCTGCCTACCTGGGCGCAGGACGTAGCGCCGGTAGTGCCCAGTTATTGGGCGATGCAGGGGTATAAGCACGCGATATTTGGAGAAGGGGCCATAGTCGAGCCAATTCTTCTCCTGCTCGGGTTTTCGGTGCTCTCCGTGCTTATCGCCTTGACACGGTTTCGGTTCGCCGAGACCAAGGTTGGACTCGTGTAAGCGGCGGGCCGGATTGGTCCGGTTCGGCCGATCAACGAGAACATGCAGCACGTGGCGTAGATGCAAAAGAGACTCTTGAGATTGCGCATCGCCTGCTGAGCCGTATCCTCCGCTCTCCAATGGAGGGCACCATTGAGACGGACGTAGCGATCGTAGGCGCGGGTCTAGCGGGTCTCGTGGCCGCGAGGCGTCTCGCAGAGGCAGGGGTACAGCCACTCGTCCTCGAGGCCCGTCCGCGAGTTGGCGGGCGACTACTAAATGAGGACATCGGCGGCGGCAAGGTCGTCGAGATCGGCGGCCAATGGATCGGGCCGACCCAGCGGCGGATAGCCAACCTCGCGGTCGAACTCGGGGTTCGCACCTTTCCAACGCACGATGAGGGTCGTCACCTGCTCGAGTTGGGGGGTAAGCGGACGTCCTACTCCGGTGCGATCACGGATGCGCGGGTGGGACTCGTACGCGACCTCGCGAACGTGATCTCACCCCTCGCGATGGCCGACTTCGAACAGGCGCGTGTGCGCGTCGACAGGATGGCCAAGCAGGTGCCGTTGGAGCGGCCGTGGATGGCGCCGAAGGCGGCAGACTGGGATAGCCAGACATTCGCTAGCTGGGTCCGACGCAACACCCGCACTATGGCCGCGCGTAGCCTCTTCGAGCTCGCAACCGAGGCTGTCTGGGCGGCCGAGCCCGGCGACGTGTCGCTCCTTCACGTCCTTTTCTACACGAATTCCGGCGGCGGCTTCAACACCCTCATTGGGACCGGTGGCGGTGCGCAGCAGGACCGCTTTATCGGCGGCTCCCAACGGATCCCGCTATTGATGGCCGCCGAACTCGGCGAGGAGCGATTGCGGCTCGAATGGCCAGTCCGACGAATCGCCCAAACGGAGGATGGAGTCGTGGTCTACGCCGACGCGCCGGATGGCACGACGAACCGCCCGGCAGTGCGTGCTCGCCACGCAATCGTCGCTATCCCTCCCACCCTGGCCGGCCGGCTCGCATATGACCCTCCGCTGCCAGCGTTGCGTGACCAGCTGACCCAGCGGATGCCGCAAGGAGCAGTCATCAAGACGATGGCGATATACAGGCAACCTTTCTGGCGCGATGAAGGACTGTCAGGCCAAGCGACCAGCGATACCGGACCGGCGCGGGTCGTCTTCGACAACTCGCCCCCCGATGGCGCTCCCGGCGTCCTGCTCGGCTTCCTTGAGGGCCGCTTGGCCCGCCACTGGGGAGCACGGCCGCAAGATCAGCGGCGCGAAGCGATCCTGGCTGGCCATGCCCGTCTCTTCGGCCCCCGCGCGGCACAACCAGATCGCTTTATTGAGCGTGTCTGGGCAGACGAGGAGTGGACTCGCGGCTGCTACGGCTGCCTTATGACGACGGGCGGTTGGACCGAATACGGTCGCGCCCTACGGGAGCCAGTTGGATTGCTTCACTGGGCCGGTACCGAGACCGCGACCGTTTGGAGTGGCTACATGGACGGTGCCGTGCAGTCTGGCGATCGCGCGGCCCAAGAGGTGCTTGCGGCATTGACGTGAAGGGCGCTCGATGTGCGTCGCCGTGATGGCGTCTAAGGAACCTTCCTCAAGGAGAGTCTTGCCACCAGCACCTGCGGGGGACGCCAGCGGCCATTTTTTGACGCGACGTACCACTGCCCTGTAGAACCGATCCTCAATCTTTCTGGCCTTCGACTCTGGGAGCACGGGCGAAACATGACTCTGCATCGAGCACGGCAGGCAATCAAACCGATCACCACTCGGGCCCAAGCCCGTCCTACCCCGCGGCTGGCGCGCTTGCTGCTTCTACCCCTTGTGCTCATCGGCGTCATTTCAGCGAGCAGTGTTTCCGCGGCTGACTCATCAAGCCACCAAGCGAGCTTTGCATCACCTACCGCTGTTGCCGCGGGAGAACTCGCCATCAACGAGTCCGGGAACCTGCACCTTGTCAGTCATCATCACGAGCAAATCGTGGAGCAGGGACACGGCACCGGCACGTTGAGCGGGAGCATAACGGTCAAGATGACGCTGACAACCACTCAGGCAAGCGTCAGCTTCACCGCGTACCCATCGACCGGCGGGACCGTCGTCGGCCACGGAGAAGGCTCGATCTACGCTGGCGGCCACACCGCCTCTTTCACTGGAAATGCCACTATCACTGGTGGTACCGGCAAGTACGCTCACGCGTCAGGGAAAAACATACATCTCAAGGGCACCCTTCAGCGCAAAACGTTTGCCCTGTATGTCCAGGTAGAAGGAAAAATCCGCTACTAGGAACGTCTTGACGTGACGCCGCTCGCAACGGCGCTACGCCTCATCGCGTAGAGCGACGTGCAGGCACTGATGACACGACTGGATCACCTGACCCGCCGGCACTACCGCGCCGTCCTACTTGTATGGCTCCTCGTAGTAGTTGCGGCGGTGCCGCTCGCACTGCACCAGTCTAGGCACCTCACAGCGGGGGGCTTTAGTGCACCTGGCTCCCAGTCAGCCCAGGTGGACGCTATTCTGCAACAAGACTATCCCGAAGCGAGCAGTGCCGTGGTCGCGATTCTGCTGTGGCCCGGAAAGGGGGCTACACCGGCAGCACTCGCGAGCAGCATCACCCGCGTTCAGCAGGCCGTGCTCCATCTTCCCGGTGCTGAACTGCCCCGTGAGGCGACTAATCTCGCCGCCTTCGCAGCAGAACTAGGCGAACCAGTGGTCCTGACACTGAAGGTGAGTGTCAGCGAAGACCAAGCTCGCAATATGGTCGAGGTGCTGAGCAAGCGTCTCGGGGTAGGCAAACGTCAGGCGGATGGTGTCGAAATCCATCTACTCGGGGAGAGCGCTCTCTGGGCAGGGCTTGAGGAAACAGCGAAGAACCAGCTTACCCGGGCTGAGATGATCGGCTTCCCGATCATCTTCGTGGTGCTACTTAGCATCTTCGGATCCCTGTACGCAGCATTTATGCCGCTTGCGGTGGGTGTAGTCGCTCTCGTGGTGACAGGGGCGATCGTCTACTGCCTGTCCCTGATCATGAATCTGTCGCTCTTTACGATGGACGCCGCCTCGATGCTCGGCATCGGTGTTGCAATTGACTACTCGCTGATCGTATTGGCGCGTGTCCGGCAGGAGCTGCACGGCGCGGACTTCGATGACGCTCGTCGGTCGGCGCTAGCCACATCTGGGATTGCCGTCGCCGTATCTGGCGTCACATGTATCGCGGCGCTCAGCGGCGTACTTTTCGTGCCGATCGGCGCACTTCGTTCTATGGCGCTGGGGGCAGCGATCATCATCGCCGTTTCGGTGCTCGCGGCAGTCACACTCTTGCCTGCCCTCATCACGCTGCTCGGCAGAAAGCGCGTCAGCGCCAATATTTTCGCACGGCGGCAGCCATCGAAGATTGGACATACACGACTGACCTGGCAGAGATGGGTCAACGCGGTCATGAAACATCCGGTGATTGCCATAGTGACGGTGGGCAGTCTCCTAGTGGCTCTGTGTGTCCCAGCACTGAGTATGCGAACCGACACCGGCGTACTGCAGCAGCTCGCCGCTAAGAACGAGACACGTGTCGGCTTCACGGAGGCTGCGCAACTTGCAGGGCCGGGCATACTCGGCCCTGCAGCAGTGGTATTGCGCTCAGCGCATCCCGCCCCAAGCGAATACCTCACTCAGCAGGCCGGGAGGCTCCGCACCATCGCACAAGGGCTGCCCAACGTGCGACGGCTAGGCCCAACGGAAATCTCTCGAAATCACCTGTACGCGACCTTTACTGTAATCCCGTCAATTGACCCCGAGTCTGGCGCCGCGGAGCAGCTCGTAAAGCACCTTCGGGTCGTGCTGGCAAAAGCCCTGAGCGGCAGACTGCTGACGGTGGCTGTTGGGGGAGCATCGGCAACCCAACTCGATGAGGTAGAAAAGGTTGCCTCGGGTATGTGGAAGGTTCTGGTTGCTGTGCTCATTATCTCGCTGATACCGCTAACGGTTCTTCTACAGTCGGCGATCCTGCCGTTCAAGGCTGTTGTTATGAACCTTCTGTCAGTTGGCGCGGCATACGGTGTGCTGGTCATCGTGTTTCAATGGGGCTGGCTGGACTCTCTGCTGAACTACCATGCTCCTGGCCACGTAGACACGCTCGTTCCACCCCTCCTGTTGGCGATCGTGTTCGGGCTCTCCACGGACTACGAGGTATTCCTTCTGAGCAGAATCAGGGAGCGATGGCTCAAGTCAGGTGACCCTAACCGCGCCATCGCGGAAGGACTCTCGGCCAGCGCCAAGACGATCACAGGCGCAGCCGCAGTCATTGTATGCGTGTTCGCGGTATTCGTTGGGACGGGTATCCCGATCATCCAGGAGATCGGCCTGGGCAGCTCATTCGCGATTGCCATCGATGCAACGCTGATTCGATTGGTGCTAGTACCAGCCGTAATGACGCTGCTCGGCGTGTGGAGCTGGTGGCGTCCAGGCCTCAAACGTGTGGACCGGCATGGTTCCCGGGACGTTAAGCCGGTTGCCGTGAGCGTCGGACCAGAGACGTGGGCGCCTTCACGGTCAGAGACTGATGTCTGATGTCCCGCGCAACAATGCGTCCTGACCAAGAGCAATGGCCCCCAAAACGCCAGCATTCTTGCCCAGGGCTGGTGGGACAATGTATTTGTCAATATCTTCGGTGATCTCTTTCACCTGAATAAAGTCATTCAAAAGACGAACAGTCCTTTGCCTAATCAGGCGGAACATGCGGTCACGGTGCGCCGAGGAATTATCGCCGCCCAAGATTATGCCGCCTCCCAAAATGATCCGTTGGGGTGACAGCGTACACACTACGTTGGCAACCCCCAGCGCGAGATAATGAGTCAAGAGCTGGCGTTCAGATCGCATCAAGCTCGTGGCAAGACGTCCTTTGCCCCAACGTCTTTCGATCGCTAGCTTCGAGGCCCACCCCTCCCAACAGTCATCGTGAAAACGACAGGTGCCCTTTCTCAGCGGGTCACTAGCATGACGGGGGATGCGCATGTGGCCCATCTCCGATGGAAGCAAGCCATGTATCGCATGACCGGCGAACATCCCGCCGCCACCGACCCCTGTGCCAGCAGTCACATAGACGAACGTATCCATGTCCTTGGCTGCACCCCAGCGTCCCTCAGCGACCGCCGCTCCGTTTACATCCGTGTCGAATCCGACGGGCACACGAAACTCATCCTCCACAGGCCCGACGAAGTTCGTATAGGCCCACCCTTTCTTCGGTGTAGCGGTGATGTAGCCACGGTGAGGGCCGTTGAGGGCGATCGGGCCGAACGACGCTATGCCGATCGCCCGGAGTTCCGACCGGAATGGTTGGAAAAAGCTGAGGACTCGGTCGAGCGTGTCTTTAGCCGCCCCAGTGGCAAACTCTTCTCGGTGATGAAGATGCCCGCGGCCTGCACCGACACCACAGACGAATGTCGTCCCTCCCGCCTCAACGCCACCAAACAGATCCATAACGTACTTTTGGATACCCCAGAGCCCATCGGTCATCATGCTTGCTGGCTGCCTGTAATCGCTCTGATCTCGACGCGGCTCAAGCGACAGGCTTTCAATGTCCCGTGCCCCCAATCGTATCGACCCGACCCCAAGGCGGCGAGGAAGACCCGTGAGCGATATGTCTACGTTTCGACGGACTCTGTGTTCTAAAAGTCAGCACCTTGCGAGCGCGCGATGATCGAGGTTGGCCGCCACGCAGATCCGTTTCCGGCTTTGCTCACGACTTCCGAGGCAAAGGCGACGCTGTACTCCGTCGACACGTACTTCGCTGAGGCTTGGGAGAGCGTGACCGACGTTTGGCCAGACCCTCTCCAATTTGCGTGGGAGCACGGCTTGCTCGTGCTCAAGCCCGACTCCTTCGCGGGGCGGCGAGCACACGTCATTCTGGAGTGGCTGGGCGATGCCGGATTTGTGATCGCGGATGCTCAACGCCTCAGCTTCGACAGGCATAGTATCCGCGCCGAGTGGCGTTATCAGTGGAACATGGCGACACCCGATCGGAAGAAGCTGATGGACGTGTTGCTGAAGCTGTCCGACTGCATGCTCGTCATTGTTCGGAGTCAGGATCGGATCGAGGTGCCGACGACCGTCCGACTCACTGACCTGAAGGGACCTGCTGAGGTAGCGAAGCGACGACCGGATCACCTACGTTGGAAGCTTGGTCTGTCCTCGGCGATTCTGAGCTTTCTTCACACCGCCGATGAGCCGGCCGATGTTCTGCGAGAGCTTGGCATACACGCCGCGGCGTCCGAGCGAATCGCGCTACTAGAACGCCTCGCCGGTCGCCCTGACGCGACCCAAGCAGCCTGGGCTCTCTGCGATCAGCTTTACGCCGAAGTGCCCTTCCATCATCTCGACTCGGCTGAACTCGGGCGGCGGCTAGAACAGGACGTGGGATCGGATCTAGAGGACGCAGCTAGACAAGAACTACACCGCTTGTCGCGACAGCTCAGTGACGGCAACTGCCAAGAGTGGAGCAAGATCCCGGGACTGGCGCGTCGGTGCGGCGCATACTTCGATCCTTGGGATGAGGTGGTTTTGATAGCAGCCAACATCACTCCGAACTTTCCAGGACGCGAATCAGTGCTCAGGACAGAGCCGCGTGATTGGGTGGGGCTGGCCGATGGTTTGACTCCGGCCGCTGGTGTCACATCGACGTGACATCCATGTGAATGAGTGATAACTGGCTGTAACGACGTTTACTTGTCACATCCGCAACATTTGTCTTGTGGGCGTGACGGGTGTTTCATTGAGTGCTCCTAGTCAGCAATGCTCGCCGACATACTTCCGCTTTGTGCGGCCTCCTGTGAGGCTTACGACGACCTGGATGATGCCGTCGTCCTGCCCGAGGAGAAGGCGCTCGTTGAGCGGGCGCACGAGGCTAGGCGGAGCAGGTTTGCGACAGCGCGAGTATGCGCGCACCGCGCGCTGTCGGACCTCGGTCTAGACCCAGTCGCGATCCTAGCCGACGAACACGGCGCCCCTTGCTGGCCGGCCGGGATCGTTGGCAGCATCACGCATTGCGCTGGCTACCGTGCCGCGGCGGTAGCCAGAAGCGAGACGCTGCTGTGCATCGGCATAGACGCGGAGCCCAACAAGAACGTCCCGCCTCGGGTACTTTCGCGGCTAGCATCCGATGAGGAGCGGGATGCCGTCTATGAGCTCATCTCGATGGACCCTTCGACAGCCTGGGACCGATTGCTGTTCAGTGCGAAGGAGGCGGTTTACAAGGCGTGGTACCCGCTGACCAGCAGATTGCTGGACCTCAATGAGGTCACGATTGCCTTTGACCCGAGTGAAGGCAGCTTCGAGAGCCGCCTATTGGTGCCCGGACCGGAGACGCACAATGGCTGTCTGACCGGATTCACTGGGCGGTGGTCGGTTAACGATGGTTTGCTGATGACGGCCATCGCGTTCCCAGCATGAGGGCGGAGGTTTGAGGCGGCATCGGTCGCGCCTAGCCCGTGACTAGACGGGAGGGTTGGGCGTTCCGTGAAGAGGCGGGCTGCCCACTGGCCATCCGCGCGCTGGGCTTATCACCAGCCGAGCACTGAGCTTGCCGCCGGAGCCCGGCGCCGCCGTGAGAGGAGCAGCGCCCGGGTCCGAGGCTCCGAAAGCCGCGGCTGCGCAGATCGTTGAGGTAGAAGACCGCCAACCGCTAGGTGACGTCGGCAGGAGAGCGGCTAAATGCCCAAGAGAGTGGGCAGGTCATCTAGTGAGCACATGACCTCCGCGCCCGCCCTACGCAGCTCCGCCTCGTCACCACCAGCGACGTATCCAAGGGCGCGCATCCCGGCCGAAACCGTTGCCGTGACACCTAGCACCGTGTCCTCTATTACGGCACAGCAGGCTGGCTCGGCGCCCATTGTTGCAGCTGCATAAAGAAAGAGATCGGGATGCGGCTTACCACGCGCAACGTTATACGCCGAGAACAGTCCTCCAGCCGGGAACAGATCTAGTAGGCCCGTCAGTCCCAAGGTCAGCCTCGTCTTCTCCAACTTGCCTTGGGACGCGACACATACGCTCAGTCCGGCGGCCTTGACTCGCTCCACCGCAAGTGCCGCGCCCGACACTGGTTCAAGTTCGCGATCAAACGCAACAAGCCGGTCGCTCTCGAACCTCTCAATCCAGCCACGGGACAGCGGGCGCCCGAGTCTCGTCTGAGCCAGGTGGGCCATATCGTCGAGCAGTAGCCCCTTGTATTCGCGCAGGGCTTCCTCGGGCGTGGTTGGCAGGCCCTCGCGCGTGAGCGTCGCGGCCAGAACCTCGCATGAGATCAGCTCGCTGTCGACCAGAACCCCGTCGCAGTCGAAGATGACGAGCTGCAGATCACGCTTGGGGCCCCTCGCGCAGTCTTCAGCCGCCCGGCTCGCCTTCTCATTGGTGCCCATGTGGACGGCAAGCTACCAGGGCACCCGCGACTATCATCCGCCTCGAGCACAGTCGATCCTTCGAGCGGCGTGGCCACACCTGCCGCAGCTCCTCGTAACGTCACGGATCGGGCTGATCCTTTGTTCGGATGGAGCGGCATCACCTATTGAAATCGCAGTAAGACCGTTGCCAACCACGCTCAAACCCGCTTGATGACCCGCAGGCAGTGGCTAATCCTGCTCGGCGTCACAACGGTCGTGCTCACGGTCGTTGGCATCGTGCTCGAAC
Organism: uncultured Solirubrobacterales bacterium; assembly: GCA_963731565.1. Taxonomy (GTDB): domain Bacteria; phylum Actinomycetota; class Thermoleophilia; order Solirubrobacterales; family Solirubrobacteraceae; genus Palsa-744. The sequence continues at coordinate 652,964 of CAVSWG010000001.1, read as the reverse complement.
GGCCAATGCGCAACGCTGGCGGACCGGGGATCTTGGCATTCGAGTTTGCGGCCACCAAGGCACGTGCGAGCCGGATCCTCGCCGCATGGGGTCCGAGGGGCCGCCACGCCGCCAGCGTCTCTCTTGCCGTCGACTACGCCTACGTGATCAGCTATGTCGGCTTCTTGACGCTCGCCGGCCTGGCCACCCGCGATCTAGCGCGGACATGCGGTTGGCGGCGCCTGGCCACGGCGGGCACAATCATCCCGTTCTTGGCGGTGATCGCTGGGATGTTCGATGCCATCGAAAACGTGTTCCTGCTGCTCGTTATCGGAGGACACGGAGGTGAACACGCCCCACTGATCGCGACGATCTGCTCGAGTATCAAGTTCACGCTGATCGTGATCGTGATCGTGTATGTCCTGTCTGGGCTGTTTTGGCGGGTGCTGAGGCATCTACATCCAGGCTAGGCAGTTGCGACGGCGCGCCACTGCAAACACGAGAGCACCCGCTCTGTGTCTTCGGGCGGAACGAGACCGCAGCGCGGCCCTCGTCTGAGATGACCGCCAGCCACAGTCAGCGTGTACCGGAGCCGCGCAGCACGACCGCGGCTTCCTGCGGCCCGACGAGGTACGCGTCCCGATCACGAACGGTCTCACCACCGCAAACGTGCGTTTGCCTACGGCGAGGTGGCGCGGCAGCAGGCCGTACTCGACGGCGGGCTCGAGGATTGCTGCAGCAGTTGCTTGGGCAGGGGTTTCGCGGGTGACCCGCGAAACCCCGACCCAGGTGCGCCCAAAACGGGATAAGATTGGTCTGAACACCGGCCGACTCCGCTCGGTACACTGAGCGAAAGCCCTGGAAATATGGGCCTCCAGGGGCCATAGCTCAGCTGGGAGAGCGCCTGCTTTGCAAGCAGGAGGTCGCCGGTTCGATCCCGGCTGGCTCCACTAAAATGCCTGCAAATGGCCCGTTTTTGGGGAAGGCCTGAGGGTACGTTTTGTGTTTGCGGGCCGTTTGTCCATCCCCTGCCTATCGCGCAAAACCCCAGCAAATATGTGCGATCTCAAGCGGGGGTGTCTCAATCGAGCGGCACGCTTCCCGCCAAGCAGGAGCTCTCATAATTGATAGATGGGTGAAAGTGCCTGCAATTCGCTGATTTCTGCGGAGCGTTCTCTGTCGCGGCGTTGCCTCTCATCTCGTGGAAAGCGGCTATTTGCAGGGGAAACGTTTCGGCACTCATTTCGGCACTTTCCTTCTGCGTGCCTAGTAGAAACCGGCTGGGCGGATAACAAGTCGACCCTCGCCCAACGGATGAAACCCTACGCATATAGGGCTTCCGTGTGTAGACTTTCATCCGATGAGATCGGATCGCATACTCGAGATCGTCAGGCGCGCCGGTGGCACCGTCACCTCGGCTGAGCTGATTGCCGGCGGAGCACGGTGGGAGGATCTGTACCAGCTGCGTGATCTCGGAGTGCTAGTGGAGATCTCCCGCGGTGTGTATCGCATCGTTGATGCTCCAGCGACTGCGCACCTTGATCTCGTGGCGGTGTGTCGACGGGCTCCGGCTGCGATGGTCTGCTTGAACTCGGCCGCCAGCTTCTGGGATCTGACCGACGAGATGCCCGACGTTGTGCATCTCGCGGTGCCGCGAGGCGCACATCGCCCGCGCGTCGCCTACCCGCCGACAAGGGTGCACATCTTCGCGATCACTACCTTCTCGCTCGGCCGTATAGAGCAGGAGGTGGAGTCGGGGGAGACGATCGCGATCAGCTCTCGCGAGCGGACGGTCGTCGACCTCATGAGGTTGCGCTCGCGTGTGGGGCGCGATCAAGCATTCGCTGTGCTGCGGGCCTATTTGGACGGTCGCGACGCTCGGCCCGGCGAGCTCTTGGCGTTGGCTCGCGAGCTGCGCACAGGAAAAGCTATGGCGGACGCGCTAGAGACGATGCTGACGTGAGCACGCGCAGCCCAGAGGAGGCCTATAGGGCTTTGCAGCGACTCGCGCGTGCCGACGGACGCACCACGCAGCAGGCGTTCGAGCTGTACGTGCACGAGCGCTTCCTTGCGCGCCTAGCGAACTCGCGCTTTGCGGAGCGGCTCGTGCTGAAGGGCGGCATGCTGCTGGCGGCGCTCGACGCACGGCGCGCCACCCGCGACGCCGACATGCTCGCCCTGGGGATCAACAACGACGTGGAGAACCTGCGCGATGTCGTTAGCGAGATCGCCGCGATCGAGCTCACCGACGGGGTCGTGTTCGATGTCGAACGCATCTCGCTGGTCACAATCCGCGAGGAGGCAAAATACGAGGGCATCCGAGTTGTCGTGCCCGCGAGCCTGGGTGGTGCCGTCTTGAAGCTGCGACTCGATCTGTCATTCGGTGATCCAGTCGATCCTCAACGCATCGACTACCCAACACTGCTTGACGATGCGGTCATTTCGTTGCTTGGTTACCCCTTGGAGAAGGTGATTGCAGAGAAGGCGGAGACAATGATGGCCCTCGGCGACGCAAACACCCGCGACCGCGACTACGGCGATGTCTACCTCCTTTCGGGTACCTACGCACTCGAGGGAGAATCCCTATGGGAGGCCCTGCAGGCGACCGCCAAGCATCGCGGCCGCGAGACCCGGCCGCTGGGTCCGTTGCTTGTGACGCTACGGGAAAGCCGCCAGCAGCCATGGGCTGCATATCGTGCTCGTGTTGGTCTACCGGGATTGCCCGAGCGCTACGCCGACGTCGTCGACTCGGTGGTGGAATTCCTCGATGGCCTCTACGCGAATCGCGGCGCTCACTGGGAGCCCACCAAACGGCGCTGGGAGTAGCAAGCCTGGGCGGCGCACCATAGACGTCACGTCCACTTGGGGGTATGTCTCATCCCCGAGGCCCGCCGCCGAAAATTGTGCATCGCGACGCTGAGTATTGAAACCGAGTGGACTGCGGCTCGTTTCATTGGAACATGCGGGTTTGTCGCACGCCGGGTTGGAGGCGTCCCTCGACCAGGTCTTGTAGGCGGGCGGGCTCTCCGTCTCGTTGGTTCATCTGGCGTGCGTAGATTTCGAGGGTGAGCGCTGGGGTTGCGTGCCCGAGCTGGTTGATGACGTAGGGCGGCGACTCTCCGATCGCGAATAGCAGCGAGGCGAACGTACGGCGCAGTGCGTGTGGAGTGATCCCGTCGGGTAGCGGAGCTTCGTCTTGTCGTTCGAGTGTTTCGTTGGCACGGGCTATCGCTGGTTGCAGAATCCGTTTACGGACGTTGGTGGCGGTGACGGCTCGCCCGGTGCTGGTAGCGAACACCAGCTGGTTGGCTGTGTGCTCACCGCGAGCCTTGTGCTCACGGAGCTCGTCACGGAGGACGGGCAGGAGGTTGATCGTGCGGATCCCGGCGTCTGTCTTTGCTTGATCGACGCGGAGCGTCCCGTGGGCGAGATCGATCTCGCCCCAGCGCAGAGCGAGTGCCTCACTGATGCGTAGCCCGGCGAACACGAGCGTCGCGATCAACACACGGCGATGGCCGTACCTCGGCTGGGCTTCTCGATCGAGCTCGCCGGCAGCATCGAGCAGCGCGACGATGTGGTTGGTGCGATCGAGCCATGCACGACGGGGCTTACTCACGGGCAGGCGCCTACGGCGGCCATGCGTAGGGTTTTGCGCGACCAGCCCGTACTCGATGGCCAACTCGAAGATCGCTCCAAGCGTCAGCAGTGTCTTGTTGATCGAGTCAGCGGACAGGGTTCCTTCGCTGAGCTTGGTCTGGCGGTAGCGGTCGACGTCCATGACCGTGATCTCATCGAGTCGGGCCGAAGCGAAGAAGCTCAGCAGGTGCCCCAGGCGCCATTGCAGGCTGGCGTAGCTGGCGGGCGCCAGGCCGGTCCCGCGCCGTCCTCCTTGGACCTTCTCGCCCGCGAGCCAGTCCACCGCGAAGTCGGCCAACTTCGGTGGACGGGGCCCCGAAGCGTGTCGACGGTGTTTCCGCGGCGGCTCCCAAATCCCCCGGCGGACCCTGAACATCAACAGAGCCATCTCCCGTACTGCCTCCTCGCGCGATTCCGCTTCGAGCGTCAGATAACTTCGCTGCCCTTCGTAGCGAAAGCGCGCACCCCAGGACGTGACCTCTCCCGTGACACGCGAGCGGTTCTCGCACAACTGCCCTGTCGGACGCCTCATCTAGCGTGATCGTCATTCCCTCCTCTGGCGGCAGGCATCCCCTGGGAGACGGGGCGCGCGCCGCGCGCGCCGCCGGCGACTGGCGGATGCACCCGTTGAGCGCAGCGGACGCTGACCGGAAATCGCGGCCAGTGGTGGCTAGAGGCGGGACAAGGTTGAATCAGCGAGAGCGGAGGTCTGCCCAAAAACTGGATGTGGAGCTGTGGGGGAGGCCGGCCGGCCCCCCCACAAGTAGCTCGTCGAGGTTTGCATGCAACCGATATCCGCGGACGTTCGCACCTTTCGACTCTCGCATCTCCTCGATGACGACGCTGTGCTTGATAAGCAGGTCCCTGAGTTCATCCCAGAGCTGCGAAGAAAAGATAGCTTGGTATCGCTTGTCATCTGTTTCGTAGAGGATAGAAATTCTCTGGTACGCGCGAGCGACACGTTGGAGGAGTTGAATGAGCCTCTGGGCGTGTTCCGAGTAACTCGGTTGCTCGGGTGTCGGCCGTTCAACGGGTGCACCAAGGCCCTCAAGCAATGTCGCAATCTCGGCCGGATCGTAGAGATCTCCGGACGGATCGTAGTGAACGCGGCGAAGGTTAAGGCCGGGATGCAATCCGGTCACATCCAGCCGCGAACCTGTGTTGAGGCGGATACCGTCAAACGTAGAAGTGTCAGCCTCGCAATGATCAAAAGCCACGTCGCGAAGGTCTACGTCGATGAACCGGCAGTCGTCGAACCGAATCCCGGTGAGCTGGGCGGCACCTGACTCAACGTCCACGAACGCGAGGTGCTGAATGGTGGCGTCAGTCAGCGGCCGGATGTCGCGGGCATACGCAAATGCCAAGCTCCCGAGATTGCGTCTTCGGTTGTCGAAACTCGCCCCTGGGGCGCACCGAAGCAAGGAGCGGTCGAGGGCTCCGTCAGCGCCCAGCGCTCTTATAGTCGCGTGAGCCACGGAGTCGGAGATCACTCCACGATCGAGGGAAGACATCAGCTCATCGAGACGCGAATCGTGCAGCAGGCGACGCATCGCCCTACCAAGGAAGTGATCGAAGTAGACCTCGTGCTCGAGCGCAAAGGTCGCCTGCGACGCATGACTGCCACGGCGAGAGCGAAATCCGGCGTAGCTCGTGACCTTGGTAACCAACTGCTTTGTCTGATCCGAGTCAAGATTGAACTCTTCAGCGGCAAGTTCGGCGATGGATTGCAGATCGCCTTCTGAGAGCTGGCGCACCTCGTTGTCCCACATCTCCCGAACCGCAAGCTCAAAGATGTAGCAGTGGCCGTCTGGTGGTAGCACAGGGTCGCCATTCTGATTCACGATCTTTCCGGCCTCGCGAGCGATGTACGCAGTGATGAGGTGATCGAGTAGGTCGGCTGATGCCTCCTCAGCTTTGAGGACGAAACCCTCGAACTGGCTTGCGAAGAACGGCCGCCTGAGCAGCTCGCGATCAGTTGGCGCTAGTCCCTCGAGGCCGGCGCGAATCCTGGCGACATCTTCGTCTGCGCGGTTGCGGGTCAGGTAGTCGTCGAGTTGCGCATCTGACCACGGCTGTATGTGCGCCGTGACGATTCTCATATCTCCATCTACGCGCCGGGTGCGTGACCGACGAAGGAACTCGATGTCGTAAAACGCTGAGCGCGCCGATACGACCAGCGTGCCGAAACCATCTAGTTCAGCTAGAAAAGCCTGCAGCGAGCTAAACGCACCGCCATACCCAGCCGTTCCGAGGAGCTCATCAAAACCGTCGATCACTGGTACAAGAATGCCTTCGCGAGCGAGTGAGGCGATCGCGTCGTGAGTAAATGCGGCACGGAGCTCACCCAACTCGCCTGCAAAGGCGTCACGCAGGTTGGCCAGCTCTCGACCTTGCGCCGGAACGTAAAGACACAAGAACTCACTTTCGCCGGCGAGATATCGCTGGGCCTGAAGGATCGTTGCCTCGCGAAGAAGTGTCGTCTTTCCAGCTCCCGCGTCACCCTTCAGGAAGAAGAGCTGCGTTGAAGTGACTTCGGCCTTTTGCCTCGCATCATCGACCAACGCCGTGAGGTCATGCGGGGTGAGGATCGTTGTCTGGACGCCAAGACCGTCGTCGAGGATGGCTTGACTCGCGACGAAGTCAGCCTTAGAGGGGATTGTGGCAATGCACGCCGATGCGAGCGGCCGAAAACCCGCCATCGAGTCGGACGCAAGAAACGCGAAGTAGGGCTCGTCACTGGACGAGCCGGAGTCCGGCGTCCAGCGCAGCCTATTGCCCGGCTTGAGGCTGAAGAGGGCCTCCCGTTGCTGCCCGCGCACTTGCCAAACAACCCTCAGCATGTTTTCAGCATCTTCAAACACTGGCTCAGCGCCCCGGTCGGCAAAGCCGCGAAGGTCCTCGGTCAGGACAGACTTCCAGTAGTCGAGTCGGCCGCTCATCGACGCGAGTCTACGTATCTACGGAGCGGTTGTATGCCGAGGCCCGTGCAGGCGTCAGGCGACATCGCCAAGTGCTTCCTCTGCGCAGGCTGAGCATTGCGGGCGGCGCGAAGGCATCTCGCATTGGTCGAGCTGGCCCGTCCGCCCTTCGTACTGCCAGAAGATCGTGGACTCGCGTCGGCCGCCGCTATAGCCGGTGATTAGATCGAGCACGCAGTTGCAGGCCTCGGAGGCGAGCACTCCGTTCATCGAGATGACCTGCGGATCGCCAGGAGCGTCGGGGTTGCGGTCGTATCCTGGTGGCTTCTCCTGTCGCTCGCGCGCGAGGAGGGGGTCGGTGATGAACCAGCATCGCAAGCAGGGCTCGCCGGGACGCGAGACGATGACCTGCCCGTTGGCGATCGCGAGATGTTCGCGTGCGGAGCGGATCTCCATCCCGATGTCAACGAGTGGAATCAGATAGCGGCGACAGAAGGCATTGACGCCCTCTCGTACATCGAACCGATCTAGGCACGCAACCACGACGTCCGCATCCTTCAGAGCGTGAATCGCTGCCTGTGATGGAAATCGCTCTGGAACGCAGAGGACCTCAATCGACGGTTCGATTCCCTTGGCAACGCGGTACGCGATGTCAACCTTCAGGGTTCTGTCAACGTCGCTATGGATTGCTCCCACCAAGCGGCCCAGATTGCTCTCGTCAACGGCCTGTTCATCGATCGGCATCAGCGTTCCGACGCCCTGATGGGCGAGCTGTTGGATCACATGAGAGCCCCCGCCGGAGACGCCGATGACACCGACCTTCGCGTCCGCCAGCTTGCGATCGCTCTCGGGGCCGATTGCGACGCTTTGCCGATTGAGCCGCTTACGCAGCGGTCGCCCGGACCGGCGCTCTGTGCTTGGGTACCAGTTCTCGATCGTTTCTCCGAGGATCACGAGCCGCCTGAATCGGAGGTCGTTGCGGCCGTTCAGCCAAAATGACCCAGCTGCATCGCCGCGCCCGAGGAGCAGAGTTCCCGTGGGCAGCGGCTCCACGATTCGGCTGAAAGCACCAAAGAGAGGGCGCTCTTTCGCTCGGTCATCGGGTGAGAATCCCGGATTTGTGGTCCCGTGAGAATGGATCAAGATAGGAGTGCAGCCGAGCTCCATCGCCTGCGCGAGCACGTCGGAGTTGAAGTCGGCCGACCACGAGAGGACGGAGCCGTAGGCTCCCCTGGCGATGGCTGTCTCGGGCACCGGCAGCCACTTGCGGGCCAGTAGAACGTCCCGATCGTCAAGTCGGCTGAGCCCGCAGAGCAGGAACCCGGCCTCCTCGCCGCGACTGAAGTCCTCGACGTGGGCACGCACTCGCTCGAAGAGGCTGGCGCCGATACGAACGTCGACCTGGCGTCGGGAAGGTGCGGAGCCCTCAGCCTCCGGTTGGGATGGCACGGTCCGCCAAAGCTTGCGCCACGAAGTTGAGAGGCTCATCTAGATCGTCTCAACCACGAAGCGGGTCAGCCAAATCTGAACGACGCACACCGAATCGTCTCCCTTCCAGTCGAAGCTGAAGCTGAAGCTTCGCCACCCCTCGCCCACGAGGTACACGAGATCACTGCTCCGCGGTGGCTGGCCGGCTTGGCCGACAATGCCCGCATCGATCACGAACTGCGGCCGCTCAGCCGGCCAGTTTCGCCACACAGTGAGAGCACGCGTCGGCGACGGGGTCCACGGGTTAGGCAGCTCCAGCTCAGGCAAGAGGACGTGTACCGGCTGGTCCGCGGCCGGCGTCACCTCCTCCGCGCCACCGAACGCCGACGACAGGTTGCTCACGAGGTGGCTGCGTTCGGCCGCATCCATCTAGCTCACCCCGCCGCGCACAAGGGCCTGGTAGCGGTCACCCTGCTTGACATCGTGCGTCTCGTGGTCGCCGAGCGGCTTCTTCTTGCCGTCCTTCTTGATGACCCATAGCGACGCGTCCTCAGCGATGCCCAACTCGCTCTTGAGCTTTGTGACCTCGGTCGGCCCGGACTCGACAGTCAGTGTGCTGGTCTCGCTTTCGCCCGCTTCGTTCGTGATCTCGAGCGAGACCTCAACGGGGCGGTGGCGCACCTCGGCGCTCTCTCGCTCGCGATCTGTAGATGTTGATATTGATGACATCAGACCTCCCTTATGTGATTGAAAATGACAGCGTAGGGAATCGTAGGCCTGATGTCAAGCAAAATCGCCTCCAGCCGTTTAATGTCATTTAGATTGACGGTCAGCGATATTGACATCGGAGCGTATGTCCGGCATACTGCGCATGTGGATGAGCTCTACAAGCAGTTCGGCCGACAGCTACGCGGCTTCCGTGAAGAGGTCGGACTCACGCAAGATCAGATCGCCGAACGGGTCAAGCTAAAGCGCACGTCGATCACGAATATCGAGCGAGGCCATCAGCACATCGCCCTCCATCAACTCTTTTTGCTGGCTGCGGCTGTCGGGAAGAACCCGTCAGAACTATTGCCCGCGACCGAGTCGGCGATGCGAGGGTTGTTGCCCAACGAGACGATGGTTGCGCTCCGCGCATCCGCCGAGCACGACGATGACCTCGATTTCGCTATCCGAGTCGTCTCGAAAGGCCAGCCACAAACCGAGGCGCCGACGGAGTGATCAAGCCTTCGCCGCCAGAAATACAAGCCGCCGACCTAATTGCACAGCTCGGTGTTGCCCGGCCGCCAGTGCCAATCGAGAAGATCGCGGAGCGCCTCGGCGCGAGCATCGCCTACGAGGCCTTCGAGGGGGATGTTTCGGGGATGCTTTATCGCGAGGGCGACCGCGTGCTAATCGGCGTCAACTCGACCCACGCGCCGACGCGACAGCGATTCACATTGGCGCACGAGATTGCGCACTTGAAGCTTCACGAAGGCCAGCCGATCTTCATCGATCGTCTGGTTCGCATCAACTGGCGAGACGGTACCTCCGCCCGAGATGAGGTCGAAGCCAATGCCTTCGCCGCTGAACTGCTGATGCCGCGCAAGTTTATGACTCGGGAAATCGAGCGCACAGTGTCCAAAACACCCCAAATCGCACCTGATCAACTGATCGTCGCGCTTGCCGACACATTTCGAGTCAGCCGCGAGGCAATGCGGTACCGGCTAGTCAACCTCGGCGTTCTCGGACCATATTCAGAGGCGAACGAGGACTAGGCGCGGCGTGGGTGCCGGGTGTGACAGACTCGAGACGGTCCTCCGGCTGATGTCTCGCCCTCTGTCGGCTGGTGCACAACGCCGCCCGGCTCAGAGGAGCCGTGGACTTGCACCGAGGGCCGAAAACCGCGAGCGGCTGAGTTTTGGCACTCAGTGCCGAAACGTCCGCGCAGATCACGGAAAATGCGGGTATATTCCGGCAGTCGTCCTCGGCACATGAGCGCCGAGTCTAGGAAGCAAATCCCTGCAAACACGAGGGTTTCTGGTCCGCTTTCAAGTATCCCGCGGGATCCTTTGCAAGCAGGAGGTCGCCGGTTCGATCCCGGCTGGCTCCATCGAAAAATACCTGCAAATTGGCTATTTCCCCCGGTAGGAGAGGGCCTCGGATAAGGACGCAAAGGCCCTCGTGGACCTATTCATGGGCCTAAACGCAGGTAATTGTCAGCACGGGTTTGCTGACCATCGATGACCCATATCGACCTTCTGCTTGACACGCAGGAGGTCGCTGCGTGTGAGAGCCGGGTCGGTTGCAAGTAGATCACCGGGTGAGGCCTGCGCGCGATCTATGTCCTGGCACTGGGCATTGGCCTTAATGAGCTGGTGGCTGGCCTACCGATGCTGTAGGAACGCAAACACTCGCCGCAAGAGCACGGCAAGCGCGAAGGCGTAGCGGGGGGCGCGATCTTTCAGGCGACAGGGTGCCTGGCTAGGGTTCGGGGCCGATGACAAATGACACGAACTCAGAGCATCGTGCGCAGGCGTGGGCGGTGCTCGGCGCCGCGCTGGTCGCCATCGGTGGTGCGGGCGCCGGCACACTCGCCACAGTCGGCGCCAGCTCGCACCTGTGGGGCGACAACGCCTTCCTGGCCGGCTTCGCCTTTGCCTGCCTGCTGGTAATACTCGGGATGTATGTGCTGGTGGGCGAGTTCATCGCTGACTTGCCCTTGCCATTGACGCGCCGTGAGCGCGAGGAGAGTCGGCGGCGCGCGCAGCGTCGGCCTATTCGGGTCGTCATGCCCAAAGGCCGCATCCCACTGCGCACAGCACGGCCCATCGAGGTCAGCGAGCAAGAGATGCGGCGCATCGCCGCCAGTCGCACCTCACACATCGGGGCAGCGGGAGTCGCACGGATGGAGATGAAGCCTCGCAAGAGCGCTGAGAACCAGCTCGCAGCTGCCATCAGGAGCGGGAATGTCCTGCGCGTTCGTGGCCAATCCGAGAGTCAGCTCGGCTATCAATGGCGAGATGAGATAGAGGCGATGGTCAAGACTTCCGCCGGGGAGCTTGACGCCAGTCGCTTTGCGCACAGCGGCAACCTCGCCCACTGGCTGGAGCGCCTAGACGAGCTGGCGCAACAGGTGAGCGCTGGCACAAGGACGCTTACGCAGAGCGAATCCTGGGACGCCTACGTCGAGGCGATGACGGCTTTTCGAGCAGCACTCGGCGCGCGCCTGACCGAGGGTGAACACCTGCGCATCGAGCTGTTCTCCCACACACTCGACGTGAAGGAGGGTAGGGCCAAGGTCACTGCCTGGCTCAGGGACGTCGATGATGCACTCGCACCAGTCCCGAGATATCGGGACGTGCTGCGCGGTGCCGTCTCCCCATCGCACATGTTCGCCACCTACGAAGGCATCACCGAAGAGAAGAGCAAGGTGGTCTGGGGCCTCGATGAGCGCCTCCAGCATCTACAACCTCTGCTCACAGTGGTCGCACCCTATGTAGAGGCGCTGCGAGGAGATTGAATGAAGACAAAGTGTCCATCGCTCAGAGGGAGAGCGACGTCGAGAGCGCACCGTACAATTGGCCTATGAGTCCAGAGGACAGAGCGCTCTACCGCTTTATTCTCTTTACCGATGGTGCACGAGAAAAGAAGGAGCGGAAGCTGGAGTCCTTTCGCGAGGCCTTCTCCCGGCTCGATGGAAGCGCGTACATGCGTCACTTCAGAGAGCAGGGCAGCGTGAAATTCACCTTTTCAGGAGAGATTGGGCACGAGGCACGGATGGAGCTCAACTCCCCTAGCGAGGAAGCCACCAACTTCGCAGCCACCAAGATACGCGCCCTCTGTCTCGGCCATGAGAAGAGCTACTACAAGAGCGGGAGTGAGCGCTTTATCAAGGATGTCTGTGAGCTACTGATCGAGTCCGCCGAAGACCCCGAACTCAAGAGGCAGCTCGCGGCAGCGTTTGATGCAGCTCAGCAGATGCTGGAAGCCCCGATCATCGTCAAGATGGTGGTCGATGGCAAAGAGCGCACTATCACCGCCAAGGAGAACCTGGAGGAGTATCTCTACTCCTTCCATCTTCACACAGACCTCGACAGGCGGGACCGGCTGGAGAACATAGCAAAGCCCATGCTCCTTTTCGAGGCCCATAGCGCCATGCAGAACCTTTTCCGTGTGTGCGACTACTTCAACACACTTATCGCTATGCGGAGCCTCATCGTGACAGGTGCTCCCGAGACCGAGATTGACCAGCTCATCGAGGTAGGCCACGCCTGAGAAGGGTGACCCTTTCACTTGGCGCCATGCTCGTGAGCGCTTTTGACAATCAGCGATAGGAACTCGCAGTCGTCTCGGCCAGCGACCCACTCCGACGCTCCTGTGGCGAGGATGTTAACCACGCCAACAAGGCCCTCAGCAGGCACCTGGGAGGTGATAAAAGCAGACTTGCCGCCATCGTCGGTGTCAGCGTTGAACATCATCAACACCGTACGGGGGTCAATGGCGATAGCGAGGGCAGCAAGCGTTCGCAGCTTCGCCTCAACTTGGTCGAGCAATGTGTCCATTTCTTGCCACGACTGGACGGTGCTCTCACCTGTCGCAAACAAGAAATCACCGGCTGAGCGACCTTGCGAGAAGTCGGCGGTCGGGAAGACGACTACCGGCTCCCCAGAGGTGAGGAGCAATGGCTTCGCAAACCGCCGGATGCCCACGAGAGTATCCAGGTGCAGCCTGGTTGCGACCTTAACAATCAGCGGCACCATGACATCGACGTGTCGGTTCTTGGGATGCGTGAGTTTCACACGGCCCGGTGTCTCGAAGGCAGTGGTCAGGGACTTATGTGTATGAGGGTCGATCTCCCCTGCTGCTAGTTGCTCGTCCAGACGCCCACGCATGTGCTCGATGAGCGTTGACAGCGCGGACCCCTCAAAACGTGCCCTGAAGCTCGGTGTGCGAACCATCATCGTGGCGATGAACAGTTGCAGGTTCGCTCGATGCTCCAAGCTCGTGTTCAGCAGGCGCATATGAGTCTCTGCATCGGCGTCGATGGCGAACCGGATTGTCTCATCAAGCTCGGTTGCGCCAACGGCATCCATGTTGGCGAGGATTTGCTCGCTCTCATCGCTCCGGGTGCCGTCTGGATTTCGCCGAGTGTTGTGCCACTTGATGTAGCCGACGCTCGCGGGAGCCTGGTTGCGTCGCACGACCCACGGGCGCCGCTGGACAACCGTCAGGCCGCCGCCATCGTTCTCGAACCGCGCAAGCAAATGACGCGGGTTGATGTGGTGCTTCACGGACTGGTTAGTGGACATTGGATCCTTCGGCCTGATGGCAGTCTTACCCTGGCCCTTGGCTGTATGCGACCGAGCCTCTACCTGACCTCCGGACCAGGCAGCTCTTCGACGCGCATGAACGCTGCCGACTGGTTGGGGTCGTGAGGGTTGGTGGTCTTGAACGCTTCCCCGAAGACGTTCTCGAAGCTCGCCTAGTAGGCGCGCGCCTCCTTAGGCCAGCCTGCTGGCAGCTCATCCTCGCGGAACACGACCATGAAGGGTGAGTCGATGACGCCTCCTACCACCGGCAGTTTCTCGCCAGGGCGCATCGAGCGTACCTCCATGCCGTCGCCGTGTTCGCGCACCATGCCGCAGAGTTCGACACCGTGACGGATGTTGAGCGCCACGCCGGTGCCTTCATTGATGAGTGTGTAACGAAAGCCGACCTCACCGGGGCCGAGGTCGGCTCCCTCGTCAGGGCCTTTGATGCCGGCGCCGTAGACGTATGCGAAGACAATGGGTTGGTTCTGCGCCCGCGCTGCCTCCCGCACAGCGCGGCCCTGCTCAATCGAGGCCTGCACACTCTCGCGCATGGCGGCAAGCTCCTTCTCGGCCACGTCCCTGATCGCCGTCACCTGATCCTTCATGGCGTCGGTCTGTCGGCGGCTCTCGCGGATCTGCGCGAGCGCGACAAGAGCGAGGATGAGCGTGCCGGCGCCGCCGAGGGCCGCAACGTCGGTGTCGGTGATGCCCAGGAGTGTCATGCTCCTATTTTCGGGCGAGGGTCGGATGCTCCCTCGCTGATGAATGTCGGGGTTTTGGACAACGACGCCTACCCGCTGTCAAAAATCAAAAGGATCCGCAGGAAACTGACCGCAAGTACTGGCGAAGTGGCGCCCATTCACATAAGACTTACAACCACTTGTGAGTCTCTCTGTTACGATGAGCGACGTGGCCAGAGGTGAGCAGGCAGCGCCGTGAAGCATTCGGTGCCTCGCGGCGAGAGCATGGACCCCGGGGATGTCTCGCCGGAGCGTTGGGAGCGCCTAGACCAGGCTCGGGTGTTGCGCGATCCGCGCGTGCGTGCACTGTGGCCGCGGCTGAAGCGCCGCCAGCAACAGGTTGTCCTCGATCCAAGCGCAGCAGTCGGTCACCGTTACCCGCTGAGTAGCGGCGAGATCGCGCAGCTGACGGGAATGTCTGAGCGGCAGGTCAGATACTGGGCTGACCACGGGCTGATCGCACACTGGCGCAAGGGGAGCCGGCGTCTGTTCGAGGCGGTCGGACTGATCACCGCGTTCTCGATAACGAACGCAAGCCAGCACGAGCTCCAGTTCTACCGTGGCGTAATGGAGGATTCGGTCGCCAAGCTTGCCGCAAAGGTCGGGGTCCTGACGAGCCTGCTCGGCACCCGGCTCGATGGCATCGAGACGAGCGAAGCCGAAGAACTGATCGCGCCGCTTGTCGAGCTGATGCACCGCTGATCCTTCAACCAGGCGAACTGAGCCAGCTGGGATAGATACTCGATACCCGTGACCCCGGAGGAAGGCGTTGGCTACTGCGCCAGTGTTACGCCGAGCATGTCTGCCGCCGTGTGCAGCGTCGGGGTGTCGAAGGTCACGTCCTCGATCTGAGCACCACCCTGATCGAGTGGTGGCGGCTCCCACAGCGCCCAGCACTCCCACGCGGGCGGCAACCGACTGGTGAACCGCAACCCCGACGCCAGCATCTCACCGTGCTCGTCGGTGGCGTCGACGCGATAGACGCCGGCCAGCGTGCGTGTGATGTAGCGGCGCTCATCGAGCAGTGTGTGGCGATCGAAGCGTTTGATTCCGTAACGCCTGAGCGCGGGCAGGGCGCGTGGCGCAGCAGCGACGTAAGTCCGCCAATGCTCCACGTCGATCAGGCGCGCATCGCGCGCGGGGGCGTGGCCAAGCTTCCAACCGAAGGCCTTGATGTCCTCTGGACGAAGCGGGCGGTTGTAATCCTCGTCAAAACCCGGCTCTGGCTCTGACTCCAAGAACGCCTCGATGCGTACCACCGCAGCCGTGTTAAAGACGAAATCGCCCAAGCACTCGCCCAACGCACCCTCGGCTTCGGTAGCGCAGTACAGGGTGCGGAACCTCCCATCTGGGTCGTCATAACGATGGCCGTCGTCCTCCTCCGGCGGGGAGCCCAGCGGCGCTGGCGGTTGCGGCGGGTCAAACACCTGCGGCCACGACGAAACCCGCCAGAACCCATCGCGTGGCGACGGTACGGTGACATAGCCGGCAAAGCCCAATGGTTCGATCATCGCCCGCACGGTATCCGTGCGGGCGGCTGGTGCGCTTCAGCGGCGTGTCACGAACGCTCTGGCGGCGCCCATCACCTCGTAGGCACGACCGTCATGGATCGCCTCGATCGGGGTCTTGCCCTTCAGTCGTGGATTGCTGCCCATCATCCACGACTTGATCGACGACTCGCGCATACCCTCGCCCAGGATTCGCACCACGGTGTAGATATCCACCAACCGACCCAGAGCCTGCGACTCTGGCAGACGCTCCCCACGCGCATAGCGGCCGATCGTCCTCGGGTGGCGATCACCGACAGCGAAGGCCACCAACTTCTGACCCAGCAACTCCTGCAGCTCGCCCGCCAACCGCCCCGGCTCTACATCGGTCGCGGCCCGATGTGCGTCCTCGATGAGTTGATCTACAGCCACTGCTCCGCTCCCTTTGAGTTGGAGTCTGCCCAGCAGCATAGCACCACGGACACCCTTTGGACACCTATCGGC
Organism: uncultured Solirubrobacterales bacterium; assembly: GCA_963731565.1. Classification (GTDB taxonomy): domain Bacteria; phylum Actinomycetota; class Thermoleophilia; order Solirubrobacterales; family Solirubrobacteraceae; genus Palsa-744. Next base: position 636,978 of record CAVSWG010000001.1, on the reverse strand, counting down.
ATCGCCTCGGTCACCATTTAGTACGCACCTTGCGGAGCCCCAGCAAAGACTTCGCCACGCGAAAAGTTTAGGCCCATGCGCTCACCCGTGAGCCTAAACCCAGCAGAAATCAGCCCAAATCAGCAGGAAATGCGATATCGGCGTCAACACTCAAAACGCCATTTTCGCTTGTATTCATGCGGTTTCAAGCCCATGGGCCAGCTGGGTAAGGCACTGCTTTGCAAGCAGGAGGTCGCCGGTTCGATCCCGGCTGGCTCCATTTCGAGAGGCTCTATGAAGCGGTTGCTAGCTGGTGAAGCCCACCTTGACGGACAGCTTTAGCCTGCGAGGCGGATGGTGGCCGTGGCGGTGGAGGTGGAAGTAGCGGCGGTCGGCCTGCGCGTCGGCATGCAGCATTGCGCGGCCCTCCCGCGTCAGCGCGATGTGAAACTTTAGCCGGCCCGGAGTGTGGACGACAGCCGTGGCGCGCGCGATCACGACTGCATGCGCACGCTTCGAGGCGGCGCTTACGGTAGCGGTGGGTGATCCGCTGACCGTGATCGTGACCGTGCCACTGGCATCGACGTTGATCGTTGCGTTGATGCCGTTGTCGCGGAGATATTCTTCCCATTTCTTGAAGGCTGCGTCGGTCGTTCCGTTCTTCCCGACTTCGACCCCAGAGACGATCGCGCGAAGCTTCGTTTCGATGTCCTGAATGACCTTGAACCGTTCGACTTCAGTGAGCGTTGCGCTGGGCGCTGGCCCCGGGGTGCTTTCAGGGGCGGGGCCACCGCCGCCCGGGCCGCCGCCACCGCCGAGGCCGCCTGAGCCGAGCCCCGCGCTAACCGGCACCTGATGTGTCCCGCACAGGTGGGAGGCGAGCACGCCGTTGCCATAGAGCGTGTAGCCGTGCGCTTCATAGTGCTGATCATTGAACGTGCCGACATTGCCGCCGTCCATCACGAGCAGTCCTTCGCCGAGGATCTGTCCACCGAAGAAGGGGATGCCGGAGTGCGTGTTCACCAGTCCTTGCGCGGTTCCGTTGACGATGATCGCCGACACGTCGTTCTCGAGGATTTCGGTGATCCCCGCCGTGAAGGGGGACGCGGAAATGTTGGTCGTGGTCTGCTCTGCGGGCCCGGCGGGGTCGAGATCGTTGCCGACGAAGCTAACAGTCGCTCCGAGGCTCGCAGCCATCGCGTTGAGGGTGCTGTCCACGTTCGCGGCTTCGGGTTCCCCCTTGCCGCGAAGGCCCATCGCGATGATCCGCCCGCCACTGGTGACATACCCTCGTAGGTTCACGAGCTGCGCTTCCGAGAACGGTTCTTCGTTCGTCTCGAGGATCAGGCAGGGCGTGGTGGCGGCGAGCAGCGGGTTGGGCAGCGATTCCGCATTCTGCACGGCGAGCCCTGTGGCGAGGCCGAAGTCGGTATAGGTGACGCCGCTCGAATGCGTCTTGATGAAGTCGGCGTTTCCCTGATAGACGAGCACCGAGCCCACGGCAGCGCTGCTGGTGACGGCCGTCGACCCCAGCACGCATACGGCGACGACGGCGACGACCGCAAGGCAACTCCTCAAGGGCATGCACAGCCTTCCCGCACGGCGCCATCCTAGTTGAAGGTTGCTGTCGGTGGGGTTTTGCTCGGTAGCGCTGCGCTGATTCGGCGGACCGCCGAGGTAGCCGGAGCCCCGAGGAGCCAAGCATCAACTCTCCACCGGGAACCAATGCCAGCCGGTTCGCGTTGACTTCGATTGGCTCCATGCCATGGCAATGCGCAAGATCAGGTTGATGCTCGATGAGGATTTGGTTAGCCGTGCCCGCCGTCAGGACTTGGGTGAGGCCGATAAGAGCGACGATCAGGTAGTCGAGGACGCGCTTGCTGTCTTCCTTGGCCTACGCGCTCTCGACGAAGCGCGAGCGCAGGGTATATTGGCGGCCGAGGATGCCGACCAACTCGCTGTAGAGGAAGTCCGCGCAGTACACAGAGCACGCAGCCGGGCTTGATTCGCGCCGTCGTAGACCCGAGCGGGCTGGTGTCGTCGCTCATCGGCGGCCCTGCGGCCGGACCTGTTGACGCCCCGTCCTCAGGGGTTCGCGACCCTGACGATTACCTCGCGCCGCGTCGGCAACAGCAACGTGATCTCGATTCCCTGGGAGTTCGAGGCCCAAGGTTATACGCCGGGCTCCTCAGTACTGGTGGAGGAGCTTCCCGGCGGCGAGTTGCGGATCATGTCCACCGAGAAGGTCAGCGACCGGATACGTAGCGTGGCGAGCGTGTGATCGCGGATCACGATGAGGCGTTGCAGATCCTCGCCGATCACGATTCTGAGGTTCCCGCAGCTGACCTATGAAGATGCTCCGCCCGGCGAGCGAGCCGGGCCAAGCCGAGACTATGCGACAGCGCTGTGTGGAGCGCTGGGAGCCGGCAGGGCTTCGAGCAGCGTTCGAGGCAGTCTGGTGCTGGCGTCCCAGACCTCGATCGCTACTAGCGTGTGAGTAATGCGGTCGTAGTCCCGTAGTCCACCTGGGACCCGCTCGCTGACGACATCATCGGACTCACCGGTGGGGAGCCAGGCAATGTCCGCTTCACGATCGTAATAGGCGTACATAGCCCCTTTCAGGTTACCGTGCTCGATCCATTACGGCGCGTCCACGCGCCAAGCCGACACGATATGCACAAGGCCGAGTACGGCGACACGTTCTGGGGACGAAGCAGGGACGAAGCACAAGGCGAAAACAACCGCCACCAACGAGCATCATTGAGCGAACAAAACTGCGCTAGAGCGCCAACTAAGCCCGACCGACACTAACCACCACCGTCCCACCCAAATTTGCAAGCAGGAGGTCGCCGGTTCGATCCCGGCTGGCTCCATCCTCAAATCCTGCAAGCAGAACAGGCAATACGTCGGCGCTTGTGCGTGACGTTAGATGTTGGTCGGGACATCGGGCCAACAGAAGGCAGGCAGACCAAAGTGTCAAACGCAGAAGACAGCTCGATTTAGTTCAGTAGCTGAAGACGGTGGCCTCGTCTTCGCCGATCCAGTCGAGCAGCGGAGTGGCGCCGCCCAGCCTTGCGTTGTCGACTAGTGCGCTCTCGTCGAGCTGCCGTGCGTTGAAGCAGATCGGGCACGTAATGAGCTCGCCGCCGCCCTCCGCGTACTGCCCAAATAGCCTTTCCAGCGGCGGGCAGCCATCGCACGCGACGCCCTCAACGTGGCCTGGCAGGGTGAGACGCACCGCGTCCTTGGTCAGGAACATCGCTACCGTGTTGCCCTTGGCGAGGGCAGCGGTGCCGACGAGGAACGCGATCGTGACGCGCTCGGGATCCTCTAGCCCGGTCGCCAGGTTGACTACCAGCTTCTTCGCCATGTTCTCTCCGTTCAGAAGTTGTGTCGCGGCCGCTTGAGGCACCTATGCGTCGACCGGCTGTGGGTCAGGGCGGACGATGACGGTGTCGGCGACCGGCACGACCTCATCGACCGGCAGCCCCGCGCGCAATGCGTGCTTGCGGATCGCCTCGGGGCTCGACGCCTCGTAAATGCACACCGTGCCGAGCGTGCCGCCGCCCTCGTCGAGCACGTAGCTACGGATCCAGCGCACGTCGGCAGCCATCTCCTCATCGCCGACCTGCGTCGAACGTGCGGCGGCGGCTGCAAGCTCGTCGCCCGAACGCCATCCGCCCCGTCTCAGAATCGCATAAAGCTCCATCGTTTCCTCCCAACGTTTTCTTGATCGATAAGCGTCACGGTACGGGGCGACTGTCGAGTCGCCATCGGGAACACTCCCTACTCATCGAGAGATTGCCGAGCAGCGGTAGGGTGCGCCCATGGACGGCAAGACCGGGAGCCGGTCGACCGACGACCTCCAACCGCGGCTCGTGGAACTGGTCGCGGCGCTGTCTTTGGCAGCCGACCTCGGGTTGGGCCAGCCGATGGAGCATGGAATGCGCACCTGCGTCATCGCAACGCGCCTTGCGAACCGGCTCGGACTCGACGAGCAGATGTGCGACGACGTCTACTGGGTCAGCCTGCTGGGGATGGTCGGCTGCACGGCCGACTCCTTCGAGCTGGGTCAGATCTGGGGAGACGACCTGGCTCTTCGGGCAGGCATGTTCAACGCGGGGCCGTCCGAGTTCGCGATCGCCGGCTACTTCCTTTCGCGGGCAGGATCCGACGGTGGTCCCGCACGGCGCGTTCGCCGGGGCGCACGCCTGCTGAGGACTGGAATGCGGGCGGTGGCCGAGTCTTTGACGACACACTGCCAAGTGACTGGGCGGCTTGCTGAGCAACTCCACTTCGGTCCCGGCGTTTGCGATCCGCTCCAGCACACGTTCGCCCGCTGGGACGGCAAGGGGGTGCCGAGCGGGCTATCCGGCGAGGAGATCGCGCTCGCCGCCCGCGTGCTCGTCGTCGCCAACTACGTCGAGGTCGAGCATCGGCTACACGGCGTCGACGCGGCCGTCGCGTTGTCGCGCAGATTTGCCCGATCCGTCATGGATCCCCAAGTGGTCGCGGGCCTGGTGAGCGGAGCGGCGGAGATCCTCGACGGCCTTGAAGAACATAGCTGGGATGCAGTGGTCGAGTCAGAGCCGGCCGCACGCGCGCGCCTGCTCGGGGCGGAGCTTGACGCAGCACTTGCGGCACTCGGCGATTTTGCTGACCTCAAGTCCCCCTGGTTCAGCGGCCATTCGCGACGAGTCGCCGAGCTGGCCGCCACGGCCGCCACTGAGCTTCAGCTTCCGCAGCCCGAGGTGGTTCGGTTGCGACGCGCAGCGCTCGTCCACGCGATCGGTCGTGCCGGTGTGCCGAATACGATCTGGGACAAGCCGGGTGCGCTCACGATCGGTGAGCGGGAGCGGATGCAGCTCTACGCTTACTACACCGACCGAATCCTGCGGCGCGGAAGCCTTGCCGGTCTCGCCGACCTCGCCTCTGCCAGTCACGAGCGCATGGACGGCACCGGCTATCCACGAGGCCTCGCCGGCACGGCCATACCCCCGTCGGCGAGGGTGCTAGGGGTGGCAGATGTCTACGACGCCCTCACGAGCGAGAGGCCGCACCGCGAAGCGCTGCCGATCGAGCAGGCCGCGAAGGAGCTACGAGAACAGGCGCGAGCAGGCCAACTCGATGGTGACTCGGTCGATGCAGTCCTAGCTGTCGTAGGGCACGGTCCGCCGAAACGGCCGACGGCACCCGCGGACCTCACTCCGCGAGAGGTCGAGGTCCTCAAGCTGATCGCGATCGGGCACACAACCGCTCAGGTAGCAAAGGCGCTCGGCATCTCGCCAAAGACGACCGATCACCAGATCCAACATATCTACGCCAAGATCGGCGCCTCCAACCGTTCCGTCGCGACACTTTTTGCGATGAAACACGGGCTCGTTTGAAGCTACGCCAGCATCAGTCAAGCAGTATCTCCTCGGCAGGAATTACTGCAAAGCGGTTCGCGTTGACTTCGGCTGGCTCCATACGACAATTGTCTGTAGTCCCGGGCCCTTAATTCTCATTGGCTTGGAAGGGCCGCTATTCGCCGTTGCGCGTCATTCGCCCGTCTGGACTGGGTACGCGGATGACGTATCGGACCCTAGATTGGATCGCAACTCGGTGTAGCTCCGTCTCGGCTAAGTTGCCGGGGCAGGTATTGGTCGATCGGCTGGATTGATCGTGCCGTCAATCGCCGTCTGGGTAATCCTCGCTGTGCCCTCTGTGGCGGCGCCTGGCGTCGCTTTGATCCGCGCGCATGGCAACAAAACCAAAGCCGATCTGTCGCGCGACCTCGACGAGGATGCCGATGCCAAGCAGCACGTAAAAGGCTGTGAAGATCTTGATCGGCTCGCCGCTCAGCGCGAGGTGCGGGTCAGCGATGCTCGAGGTCGTCAGCGTGCAGACGGCGAAGTAAAAACCGTCGGCTAGATTCCAATGCTGCGAAGCCGAGTAGGTGATAGTGCCCACGACGATGAGGACGATCCCGGCGCCGAAGACAGCAAGAAAACTCTCCTCCTTCGCGGCGTACATGATCGCTCTATACAGACGTCGAAACATGAGGACGACCGACAGCATCCATATAAATGCTTGCAGAAACGGCTAGGACGCCGTGCGAGCGAGGGCGTTCTCAGTCCGGCACTCGATCATCGATCGGCGGTGCTTTCTCTACACGGCCGATCGTCGCGACGCCGTTCGAGATGACCTTTTCGGGCTGGAGGATTACCCTGAGAGTCAGTACCAGCCCGCCGATGAGGAAGCCGATAGCTACCGCGAGCGCGAGACTCCAGCCATGTAGACCGGCTCGAACTCCTGCCAGGCCGCCCCAGAAGCCGAGCGAGGCGGCCCCGAGCCAGATAACAACCTGGATTGAGTCGCCCAGGGCGACCCCGGCGAGATCCAAGACCGCAAGCAGCGCGATTGGTGGCACTGCGAGGAGCAGAAAGCCGCATTCGGCCCTCACCACACCAAGCAACTCGCTTTTATCGAGAGGGTCCCCCTTCGCCGCGAGCTTTGCGAGGGCCTCCGCAAAAGTGCGAGCGATGAAGATTGCCAGCACGGGCCCAACGATGATTGCCACCGCGTCCCCGAACCTCAGACTGGCCCAGCCGTCGTAGATGATCAGAACCGAGGTCAACGTGATCGTACCGACGACGGCATGACTGATGACGACAGGACGACCTACAGATCTGACGATACCTCTACTCACGACGTGTTAGCAAAGCGCGGGCCTCTCGCTACCCCCGCAAGGCTTTGGCGGTGATGAAGATGAAGAGTCCGATATTCGTCGCCGGTTCTCACTCGTGGCAAAGAAGATTGGGCATCGTCCCGCTAGGAGCAACTGATCGGCGCGAGCGTCTGCTTGAAGCTGTTGGCGAGCTTGCTGACCGAGGATTTCAATTGTGCTTCGGCGTTGCTGAGCGAAGGGTTGGACACCAGGCCGCTAATAGTCGAGCTGACTTCTTTGCCGAATGTCTGAGTGGCTGCTTCAACCTGTTGCTTGCGAGCCGGGTCTAGATCGGGCTGGGCTTCCTTGATCTTGCCCAGTTCCTTGCCGATCGTCTGCACACCAGTCTTGACTTGTTCAACAGAGGCGCTCGAGAGCGTCAGGTTGCCGAGAGTCGTGATCTGCTTGGAGATCGCTTCGCGCGCATCACAGACCTGTGCCTTCGCTTTGTTCTGAGACGATTCGCCGCAAGCAACCAGGGCGAATGCGATGAGGGGCAGCACGGCAACGCCGACGACCGGTCTACGGATTATTTTGAGCACGAGGACCCCTCCTAGCGTGCGCCACCATAGTCAGTTCGCGGCAGCCTGCTTCTCGGCCTCGTCTAGCTCCCGCTTGAACTCCTTGTTGTCGGCGTCGATTTCCTTCTCGATTGACTTTTCGGCGCGCGTAAGCGCCTTGTCCAGCTGCTCTTCAAGGCGCGACTCCCCAATCACCAACAGCGTTGCTTGACCCTCTTCGATCAAGTCGCCCAGTTCCTTGGCGTCGTCTCTGGGAATGCCCTTCCTGAAGTGTCCACCGAGGCCGCCAATCACGCCACCGACCAACGCCGCAGGGACGACCGCTGGAGCGGCCAGAACCCCAACCGCCGCTCCGACAGCGATACCTCCCCAAGCGCCATGCTGCGTCGGCTTCTCGTGCTTCTCAACGTGAACCTTGCCATCAGTGTCCTTAGTGACCAACGCCACGTCATAAGTGCCCACGAGCTTCTCCGCATGCAACGCAACCAAAGCCTCGTAGTCCGCCTCGGCACCCGCAGAGTCTGCATACGTCGCGGCATAAATGAAAATCGGTCTGTCGCTCATCAGATCTCCAATCCTGAACGTCGAATCCTCTGAAGGCTCCACGCAAAGCTCGGCCGCAGAACTTGAGGAAGTCCTAGCCACAAAGCGTGATCGCCGAAGAAGCAATGCACATCACCCGTTTCGGATGACTGCTTTGGACAGCTCACAATCCCGGTCAGATCACGGAGCGCGCGGCTGGATCGAGACAGACAGATGCACGAGCTCGCCGAGGCCATCCGTGAATCCCTGCGACCCCCTGAAGAAACGGGCGCTGTGCGTCCCGCCTACAGCGCGTAGAGCGCCTGCTTGATGGTCTCCTGGGAGCCTTGGAATCGGGCGTGGGCTCGAGCGCGTCGCCCGGCGCGCTGACCTGCGATAGGCAATAATCCGCAGCATGAGGGCGGGATCACGGACGGTCCAAAGGGGCTGGAGGATGCTCGCCCTACTCCTCCTGACGCTCGCTGCGGTCGCGCTGCTCGCCGACGCGGCCGCCGCCGAGTACCAGGGCACTCCCGGAAAGATCGTCTATGTCGACGGGGGCGGAGGAATCACAAGCAAGTTCCCGCTCAAGCTTTGGGACCCGAGCCTGGCCACGCCGAGCGAACCGAGCAAGGGCATAAAGACCCTCGAGGAAGAAACCTTCCACTACGGGACGGGCCCCGATGAAGTCATCCTCGGTCAAGCCTCGACGCCCGTCTTCTCACCAGACGGTAGGAAGATTGCTTACTCGAAGATCGAACAGGACGACGGCTGGCCCGACGAAGTCGTCGGCTACCACACTGCAATCTGGGTCGCCAACGCGGACGGCAGCGAACCCAAGCAGATCTCGTTCCCCGCTGAAGCCGTCATACCGCCGCCGGAATGCAATCCATGCAACGGCCATTCGGTCGCCGACTACATGCCGAGTTGGAGCCCCGACGGCAACACGATCGCCTTCGTCCGCTCGGTCCAGGCGGGCGAAATCGACTCGATGTATTCGCAGCGCGGAATCAACATTTGGACGGTGTCCGCCAAAGGTGGCGGGGAGACCCAATTGACAACGGGTGAAGACCGCATATATCTAAGCGATGTATGGAGCAAGCGGGGCATCGTGACCGCCTACGACGAACCCAACGAAGACGGACAGGTCCTCGGTCTGCTCTCCTCAGGTGGCGGCGAACCGAGCATGATCGCCGACCCTAAGGTTGTGACTGACTTCGACGTGTCCCCCGATGGTGAACACGTCACCTACTCGACTCGCACTGGGACCGGCTTTGACGATCATGTGGTGAACGTGGAAGGCGGGGAAGACGAAATCCTCGCCGAAGGCTTGCCAACGGTCCTCACTCGGTACTCCAACACCGGCAACGGGGTTCTCCACGACGACTGCGACCAGGTCGAAGTCGCAGGAAAAATGACCAAGCGTTGCGGCATCTTCGAGGAACACACCCCCGACCCCGAAGGCGACATCCGCAGCGACGAACCCCGCGATCGCTTCGAGCTTGGCTGGATCGACAGCGGCGGCGTCGACTACGACGGCGGCGGCTACTCCCGCTCGCTCTGGGACGTTCAGGCCCAACAGCTGCCGGTCCTCTTCATCCCGGGCTTTCTCGGCTCAGAAATCAAGGCCTGCGGCTCGACAGCATGGTTCAACTATGGGCACCTCAACGAAATGTCGCTCGCCTCCGACGGCCAGACCAACGCGGTCTGCTCCGACGCCGCCCCAACGGGCGAACTGATCTCGCCGTTTGCCTACCGCGAAATTGCGAAATGGGTCAAAGAAACGTTCGGCGCCTCGAATACGCTCTTCAACTGTGAACGCGCCAACGTCCCCGGCTGGGACTGGCGCAAGGCGCCCCAGCCGAACTTCGAAGCCTTGAACACGAAGATCACAGAAGCGCTCCAGAAAGACAAGTGCGCGGCTGAAGAGGGGGCTAAGCGCGTCGTGATCATGGCCCACTCATACGGGGGACTGCTGACACGAGCATTCATCGAAAAGCCCGAATACGCCAAGCGAGTCGCCCGCGTGCTGACGGTTGGGACCCCTTACTGGGGCTCCCCCAAGGCGATCTTCCCCTCGGCCTATGGGATCGAGCTCCCGGGCTCGTTCCTCAACCACTTCTTCATCAAGGAAGAACTCAAGGACTTCAGTCACAACCTGGCTGGGCTCATGCAGCTCTTTCCGTCCCCCAGCTTCGGTCCTTGGCTGTCGGTCGACGGTGCCGCGGCGATCGGGGGGCGGTCCGTCGCGTCTTTCCTCGGATCGCTTGGAAACAGCACGACGCTCTTTGAAGCCGCGCAGACAAACCACGAATCGATCTATGACCACTTCTTCACCGATTACAGCTGGATCGACTACCGCGTAGTGGTAGGTACCGGTGTCCTGACCCCCGGGTCAATCTCGATCGAAGGGAGCCCAGGCGGCGAATCGACGGTGCACCTCGGCGTCACAAATGGCGATGAAACCGTCCCCGCCAAGAGCGCCACGACGGGACAGATCGGCTCGCAACCCAGCGTCCCCGGCGTCCACGTCCAGGACATCGGGCACATCACGCATATGAAGGAGGCCGAATCCCAGCCGGTCGAGAACGACTACCTCGAATACCTGGACTTCGGCCGCACCCCGCGCAAGACCGAAGGACCGGCCTCGGCCAGCGGATCGCTGACCCGCATCTACAGCGGGACCCTCGGAGAACCGAAACCGCAGGCCGTCCTTGCGACTGTGGCTCGAGGCACACGCGCTCGAGCGACGGGGAGTGTACGCGCCGCGACGCAGGCGCCAGAATCGGTCTCGCTCGAAGAAGCCGCCGAAAACGATCAGATCGACCTGTTCGAGTTCCCCGGCGAAACCCAGTTCCTGGCGAACTCGTTTGAACCGGTGACGATTGCGGGCACGGCCAGCGCCTTGAAGCTGACCGTGACGGAGATGACCGACGAAGGGGCGCTCGTCACGCTCGCCTACGGCCCCCTCGACGGCCAGGTCCAGATAGCGACCGGCGAAGAAGGGACCGAGGTCCTCCAGAACGGAACACCGGTCATCGGCACGGTCGTCGAAGGTGAAGAACCCCGGTCCAAGCCAGGCAGCGGAGCGAGCGGCGGAGGCGGACCGCCAGGAAGCGGATTGGGTGGGGGCGGCCTGAACCAGGGCGGCGCACCCGGCCCCAGTTCGGTTGCCTCCTCTGCGTTGTTCAAGGTCGCCCACGTGAAAACCGACTCCCACGGCGCCATCACCCTCAGCTTGCTGGCACCAGGCCCAGGAATCTTCCGGGCGCGCTCCACGACCGCTGTCCCGCGGCGAGCATCGGGCGCCCGGGCGTCGCGGACACACACGGTTCTCTACGGGACAGCAACCGGGAAGGCCAGCCGGGCAGGCGCCGTCAGACTGGTGATAAGACCCGACAAGGCGGGCAGACGTGCCCTGACTGGCTCGGCTCGGCTCAAGGTCTCGGTATCGATCACCTTCACGGCCTCAGGAGGCCTGACCCACTCGACGGCCATGAAGGTCCCCATCGTGCGGCCGCGGAGACACGCGTGAGCCGTTGGCTATGTCCGTGGTTCTTAAACTAAGTTACTTCGCGCGACCGAAGAAGCGTGAGTACGTCGCAGAGATCGTCGGTATCGAGAACATGGGTCGCTGCTGCGCGAGCGTCGGGCGTGGCGTTCAGCGCGATTGACTTGCCGACACGGCCAAAGAGCGGAACGTCCGAGCGAGAGTCGCCGACCGCGGCGACCTGATTCATCGAAAACCCGTTGTCCTCACACCATTCCTCCACAAAGCGCACCTTGTCGTGCTCATCGAAATAGCGGGTCACCTCCCCGGAGAGGATCCCATCGGTTGTCTGCATCTCGGTCCCGCTGGCCGCGGCGAAGCCATATTGCTGTCGCAGCATCTCAGCCGCGAAGCTCCAGGTAATTGTGCCGAGGAGCATGCTGACCCCCGCAGCGATAAGCATTTGGAATGTCTCGGCCATCCCATGAATCCAGTTCCCCTTCGTTAGCACTTGCCAAGCATCGGCCGTGCTCTGTCCCGCCAGCCATCCCGCAGAGGTATCCGCCACCACGCTATTGGATATCTCGTGAGCGCGAAACGCTCGCTCGAGCTCTGCAATCTCCTCCGTCTGCCCCAGCCATTGCGCAAGCAGGAGCGATACGGTCGTACCGCGTAGCAAAGTCCCGTCGAGATCGAAGACAACGACTGGATAGACGCCCGGCTCCCCCACTCCGTCGGACTATAAACTCGTATCCTCCTCGGCGATGAGTACTCAGCCGATAACGAGCGAAGGTGAGCGCAGGCTCGGTGCGAACCTTAGGGCGCAGCCCCATGCTGCGGCATCCATATTCAGTCGATTCCGGTTGGCGAGCGGCTGATTACTGCACTACACGAAGTCGGGGCCAGCGCGTACCAATCCGCTTTGATCGTAGGCGTTGACGGTACTCCTCGACTGTGACGCGGCGTGGATTGCGTCGGCAAATCAACCCGAACAAGTCTTCGAGCCCGTAAGGGGAGATCACGTCAACGCTGTCATCGGCGTGTAGCTTGACCGCGACTGCAGTTGCGGTCTCCGGCCATGTACCCACACCGTCAGCAGAGGAGGTCAAAGGCTCGACCTCGATCCCGAAGACTTGCGGATACCACAGGTGCACTGCTGCTTGGTTCTTCACGTCCCACGGCACGTCAGGCGCCTGAGCCCGCAGCGCGTTGAGGATGCTCTGCTCGCGCTCCTCTCCAAGCATGGTGGAGTCGAAGAACGCAAGATCGACATCCTTGGGAGTCAATAGTTGGAAAGGATCGTGAAGGTAATCCCACACGAGGTCACGGATCACACCTCCACCTATCAACCAGTCAGGTGGATCGACCACTCGCGCAGCGCGTAGGGCACCCATCAACATCGGTGTGGATCGGACAAGCTCGATCAGGTGCGAGCGAAGCTGACTTGGCTGTTCGATCGATGCTTGCTGGGACATGGGGCGTCCTCTATCCAGACGCGAGCTGATCTAGATTGACAGGCCGAGGATAGGGAAGCCATATAAACACCTCGTCGGAGCCGGCGGCGTCCGGCAGTCCGGGGCGTGGTCAAGGACCAGCGGTTCGATCGAGGCCATCCGACCGCGCAGCTCAACAGGCTCCATCGGGTACCGGCTGAGAAAGCCTTCGGATGCACAAGCGGTTCGCGTTGACTTACGGCTGGCTCCATCGACCGCGCCACTCGAGGCCGCCGATGTGGATTGGGCTGAGCCGGTTTGGGGTACCGCGAAACTCGGAGTGCGCATGCTAAAGATCCGCCAAGACAAGGACGGAGGGAGCCAATGCCTGCTGTCGCTGTGCCACCGGTGTTGAGTAACAACGGCCGGCTGAAAGCGCGCCACAGCCGGAGCGCTCCGCTGACGGTCGGCTTGGTGCTTCTGTTGTGGGCTGCCTTCGCAGCACCAGTCGCAAGCGGAGCCGTGCCAACGCCAGAGCAGGATCCTTTCTATACCTACCGAGGCAGCACCCCGCTGGCGAACATCGCGCCGGGCGCCGTGCTGAAGACCCGGACACTCTCCTACCACGTCACGGGACTCCCCCTGCCCGTCAAGACTGTGCAGCTGCTCTACCGCTCGACCGGCGAGATCGGCCAGCCGACCGTCAACGTCACGTCGGTGCTCAAGCCTCCGCTGGCCCTGGGCACCCCCGACATCGTCGCCTACCAGTCCTTCTATGACTCGCTGAACCCTGACGACGAGCCCTCCTACGCGATCTCCGGCGGGCTGACCCTAGGGGGAGCGATTCCCAATGTTGAGTCGGCTCTTTTCGCACCCGAGCTGAGCGCGGGCAATGCGATCGTCATCGCCGACACCGAGGGCGAGACGACCGACTTCTCCGCCGGTCCCGAGTACGGGATCAACACGCTCGACTCGCTGCGTGCGGCGCTCAGCTCACCAGCGACCGGTCTCACGGGGGCCGGCAAGATCGGCCTGATCGGCTATTCCGGCGGCGCGATCGCCACCGAGTGGGCGGCTGAGCTAGGCCCTTCCTACGCACCCGATATCAACCGGCGCATCGTCGGAGCGGCGTTCGGCGGCGTGCTCGTCGATCCTGCGCACAACCTGCACTACGTCGATGGCAGCACAGTTTGGGCAGGTGTGATCCCGATGGCCATCATCGGCGTCTCGCGCGCCTTCCACATCGACCTCACGCCGTATCTGAGCGAATACGGCCTGCAGATCTACGAAAAGCTCCAGAAGGCCTCGATCACCGAAGTACTGGGTCAATATCCCGGTCTCACCTGGGCTCAGATGGCCAAGCCCCAATACCAGACACCGGAGAGCGTTCCGCTCTATGTCGAGGTCGTCAACCAGCTGATCATGGGCACCGGCGGCACTCCGACCGCTCCACTGCTGATCGCGCAGGGCGCGAACGGTGAGCTGGAGGGGACCAGCGGCGATACGCCTGGGATCGGAGCGGGCGACGGCGTGATGATCGCCGGCGACGTTCGCACACTGGCCCGCGAGTACTGCCAGCGAGGCGTCACCGTTCAGTACAACCAGTACGACCTGCTCGCCCACATCGAAACCGCCGTGCCATGGGAGGCAACCGCCTTGCCTTGGCTCTCCGACCGTTTTGCCGGCAGGCCGGCGCCGCAAGACTGCGCGACGATCGCGCCCGGCAACCCGCTGACGCCGATCGTGCCGTGACCTGACTCGTCGCGCTGACGCGCGAAGGCTGTGACTTAGCCTCGGTTAGTCGGGCCCGTTGCGCGTACAGTCCACCATCGTGCGGATTGTTAGCCTCGTACCCCACGCCACCGAGCTGCTGTTCGCGCTCGAGCTCGGCCCCGAGGTGGTTGCGGTCACCCACGAGTGCGACCACCCCTTCGCGGCGCGATCCGTAGAGCAGGTAACGCGCGACGTGCTACCCGCTGGTCTGAGTGCCGCGGAGATCGACGCGGCGGTGCGCGAGCGTACTCTGCGCGGCGAGGCTATCTACGAGCTCGACCGGGAGGCCATCGCCTCGCTCAGCCCCGATCTGATCGTCACACAAGCGCTGTGCCCCGTGTGCGCGGTCTCTTACACCGAGGTGGCCGAGCTCGCCGAAAGGATACCTTCCCGGCCTCGAGTCATCTCGCTCGATCCGCATACGCTGGACGAGACCCTGGGCGACGTTCGCACGCTGGCCGCGGCTACCGACCGCCATGAGCGAGGAGCCGAGCTGGTTGCAGAGGCGACCGCACGCATCGATCGCATAAGAAGCGCTGTGCGAGGCCGGCGCCGCCCACGAGTCGTGGCGATCGAGTGGCTCGATCCTGTTTACATCGCCGGTCATTGGACTCCCGAGCTGGTCGAGTTGGCCGGCGGACAAGACTTGCTGGGCTCCCCGGGCAAACCCTCGGCCATCGTCTCTTGGGAGGCGATCATCGCCGCTGAGCCCGAGATCGTTGTGGCTATGCCTTGTGGCTATGACGCCTCCCGGGCACACGCGGAGGCTCTTGCTTACGCGAGCGAGCTCGCTGCACTATCGCCCCGACAAGTCCTGGCCGTAAATGCTTCTGCCTACTTCTCCCGTCCCGGCCCGCGCCTGATCGACGGCTTGGAGCTGCTTGCCCACATATTTCACCCTGACTGCGTTCCCACGCCCTCCGAAGTTGCACTCTCCGTAGAGCTGCACACCTCGGACATCCAGTGACCCTCGGAGGCAGATCCAGGCCTATGCTGAAATGGATAGCGATGCTCCCGGCGATCGGCCTTTTTGTCAATGTACGCCTCCATATCCGCGCACTCGATCTCGCCCGGCTTGTAGCCCCCGTCGCGCTCACCGGCCTGCTGCTGGCCGCCTGCGCCTCTGGGTCGGGAGCAGGTGCCGGCGCTGGCGGGCATGAGCACAGCACGACGATCACGAGCACAGCTGGTCCCCTTGCTTCGCGCTCCCCCGCCCGGCCCGCGAGCTTCGTGTCGACGACGCTCAGGGTTCCTCCAAGTAATGACGGCAAGCCCTTCGACGTACCTCGCAGCCTCACCGTTCCATCCGGCTGGAGCGTGGAAGTGTGGGCGCGGATTCCCGATGCACGCTTTGCCGTATGGACACCCCAGCACGAGCTACTCGTCAGTGCCTCGGCGTCAGGCCAAGTTGTGGAGTTGACTCCCGGAAAGAGGATGACCGCGGCAAGTCAGAGAGTGCTCGTATCAGGACTCTCGGGACCACAGGGCATGGCCTTTGACACATTCAAAGGTAACCGGTTTCTTTATATCGCTGAGACCAACCAGATCGATCGCTACGTGTGGAATGGCAACGGAGCGCTGGGTGCACGCACAATCGTGGTACGCGGATTGCCAGACACCGATCCCTCAGGAGACGACGTGCATCGCGCCAAGAGCATCGTTATCGGGCCGGATCACACGATCTATGTGACGGCTGGTAGCGCCTCCAACGCAACCCCCGTCAAACGAGGCGAATCTCCCCCACGCGCCACGATCTTGGCCTACAGCCGCAATGGCGCCCACATGCGCGTGTTTGCCCGAGGGGTGCGCAACGGCGAGGGACTGTCCTTCGCACCCGACGGTTCGCTATGGACAGCCGTCAACGAGCGCGATGAAATCGCCTACCCCTTTCACCGTTCCTATGGAGAACAGGGGGAAGCCTACGGCAAGGTGATCGAGGCCTATGTGAACGAGCATCCCGCCGACGAGATCGCACGGCTGACACCGGGACGCAACCTCGGCTGGCCTTTCTGTGACCCCGACCCCGACGTGACCCGGGGGGATCCCTCCACCGTACTGCAATACGCCAATCTTCACCTCGACGCCGACCTACAGACAAACCCAGGTGGAAGTGTGCTCAACTGCGCCACACTCAAGCCGATCGAGCGGGGGTTGCCGGCGCACAGCGCTCCTCTGGGCTTTCACTTTCTGGAGGGGACCAACGTCGCCCCCCCTTGGTCCTCTGGCGCGTTGGTGGCCGCACATGGTTCTTGGGACCGCACCCCGCCTCGCGCGCCGGCTGTACTTTGGCTTCCGTGGCAGAGCAAAGCACGCACTCTGGGGCAAGCCATCCCACTCGTCAGCGGCTTCCAGGAAGCCTCCGGCGCCCGCTGGGGACGCCCGGCCGACGCTGTAGCGGGGCCAGACGGAGCTTTGTATGTGACCGATGACACCGCGGGAGCCGTCTACCGCATTCATCATTGACATTCTCCTAGATTCATGTTACTGTCGGTACTATGAATTACTAGGGTCGTCGCACACCACTATGGGGTAGGTAGCGCCGGCGCGTGCCGGGTGCTCGGGGGAGACAAGATGGGAAGGCGCAGGACTAGAATTTTCCTGATCGCGCTGCTGGCTTGTGCGTGCGCGCTCCTCGCTGGCGCCGCCTGGGCCGCTGACACCCTAGTGGTCCACGAGAGCTTTAGTCCCAACAGGCTGGGGGTCCCCACCAATCTCTCGGTAACCGCGAAATTCAGCTCCACTACCGGCGCCCCGCCTTCGCCGATAGTCAAGCTCACACTCTATGCCCCCGCCGGCTTGAGGATCGACGCGCGCGGCGCCGGGGCCTGCAGCGAACGCGTGCTCCAGCAGCGTGGGCCCAGTGGCTGTCCCGCAAACTCCCGCGCTGGCTTCGGTGGCGGGGTGGGACTCGTCGAACTGCCCAAAGCCGTCATTCATGAGCCCTTCACACTCGACTTCTTCTTCGCTCACTCCCAGCATGGGCACATCACTTTGCTCGCCTACGCCAGTGCCGTTGCTCCAGTTTCGGTGGAACTTGTCGTCGTCGCCAGGGAAGTCCCTGCGCCCAAGCCCTACGGGCTCGGCTTCAGCATCGAAATACCCACTGTCTCGACCATACCAGGCGCCTCCCTGGCCTCGGTAGAAAGTGCCTTTGCCACATTTGGCGCGACCAACGTCGCCTACTACGAGACGTCCCACGGCAAGCGCACGCTCGTGCACCTACGCGGCATGATCTCACCAAAGCACTGCCCTCCGGGCGGTTTCCCGAGCGAGGGCAAGATCAACTTTGCCGACGGCACCACTTTGACCGTCAATCCTACGATCCCATGCCCCAAATAGTCATGTGGAGAAAAACCTCATTCGCGCTTTGTCTGGCTTTCATCGCGATCATCGCCTCAGTCCCAGCAAGCGCACAAGCCGTCTCTACCACGATGACGCCGTTTCTCTCACCGAACCGGCTTGACGCTGAGGGCGCACTCACGCTCACGATCCATTTCGCCGAAGGCGTATCCGAAGACGTGCCATCGCCCGTGCGCCGCTCGGTCCTGCGCTTCCCCGCCGGGCTCGGTATCGAAATCCCCCATCTGCGTAGCTGCTCCATCGCACGCCTGCGTGCCCGCGGCCCGAGCGGCTGCTCGCCGCAGTCCGAGCTCGGCCACGGACACGCCGTTGCGGAGGCCCTGGCCGGCTCCCAGCTCATCACCGAGAACATCTCCCTATGGCTCTTTCTCGGCCCTTTTCACAACCTGGAGCCGACCTTTGAGATTCTCGGCCAGGGCTTTACCCCATTTGACGAGCGCGTCGTACTCACCGGCACCGTCATCCCCGATCAAGCTCCCTACGGGGAAGACCTGGTGCTCTCCATACCTCCGATCCCCACCGTTCCCTTGGAGCCCGACGCCTCGATAGTGACGATGTCTCTAACGGTAGGCGCGAGTAAACCGCCCCACCCGGCCCAGGCCAACACAGTCGTCGTGCCTTCAACCTGTCCGGCTGGCGGTTTCCCCTTCGCCGCCGAATTCACCTATGCCAATGGTTCATCCGGCAGCGACGTCGCCCATGCAGGGTGTCCCAAGCGATGAAAGGCAATCACAGAGAAAGCGAGCGTCAGAGATGAGTAACCAGAAGCGATTGAAATGTCTCCACGGAGCGCTCGCCGCCCCACTCGCCTACCTGGCGCTCCTAACCCCCTTTGCACCCCTCGCACCAGACGCGACGCACGCATCGAGCCTCTCCACTCGCGGCGTGGCACGCCAATCGCGCACAGTCTCTCTGAACGAGAGCGGCAATCTGCACCTCACCAGCAGACACGGGTTCACCTTGAACGAGCAGGGCCCGGCCAAAGGCACAGTCTCAGGCACGATCTATGTCCATCTGAAGATCGTCTCCACAAGCCACGTCACCGCCGAAGTGAATATCTATCCCAAAGGTGGCTCGATCTCCGGCTATGGGACGGCCAACTATCACCGAGAAGGGGCCAAGGGCAGCTTCTCGGGCTCGCTTTCGATCAATCGGGGGAGCGGAAGCTTCAGTCATGCCAGGGGCTCGGGACTGAGCTTCAGCGGAACGATCCAACGATCCAACTACGCCGTGACCGTACGCGTGAGCGGCACGGTCACGGATTGACTCTGTCCGAGGAGGCCAGCGATGCTGGAGCTACGCGAACTCGTCAAGCACTATCCGTCGATTGGCGGGGAGACGGTGCGCGCCGTCGACGGGGTGAGCTTGAAGGTGAACGGGGGCGAGATGGTCGCCCTCTATGGACCATCGGGGTCGGGCAAGACGACTTTGCTGTTGATGGTCGCCACCTTGCTTGCGCCCACCGCCGGGGAGGTCCTCATCGGCGGACGCGACATCTCCTCGCTCTCTGAGCGGGAGGCCTCACACTTCAGGCTCTCCGAACTCGGTTTCATCCGCCAGAACTTCGATTTGCTCCCCGGCGTCACCGCGATCGACAACACCGTGCTCAAGCTGCTCAAGGCGATGCGCTGGCGCGAGGCCCAACGCGAGGTCACACCTCTGTTGGAACAGCTCGGTCTCGGAGAGCGTCTGTACCATCGCTCAGAGACGCTCTCCATGGGCGAGCGCCAGCGCGTGATGATCGCACGCGCTCTCTCCACCAAGCCTTCCATGCTGCTCGCCGACGAGCCCACCGGCAGCCTGGACACCCAGCGTGGACGCGAAGTGCTCGAACTGCTGCGAGGCCTGTGCCGCGAGCGTGGCGTTGCCGTCGTGCTCGTCTCCCACGACCCGATGGCGGCGGACTACGCCGACCGTGTCTATGGCCTGCGCGACGGCAAGCTCTCGGACAATCACGCCCCTGAGCGAATGCTCGCCTAAGCCGTGAAGGTCTCCAATGCCTTGCACCTCTACCGCCTACGTTTGCGCGCGCGGTTGGTGCAGGAGTGCCTCGCGGTGGTGGGGATTGCCGCGGGCGTCGCCTTGCTGTTCGCCTCCCAAGTCTCGAGCACGAGCCTGCAGAGCTCTGTCTCCCAGCTCTCGCGCGGGATCGTCGGCGATGCAAGCTTGCAATTGCTCGCGCGCGACCCGCACGGCTTTCCGCAGAGCATGCTTGCGCGTGTGCGCGCGATCCCCGGCGTGCGCGTCGCCGCACCCTTGCTCGAAGTCCCGGCCGACGCGATCGGGCCCCGCGGACGCGAGTCGATCCAGCTGGTCGGGGCCGACACAAGCCTCGCTCAGCTAGGCGGCACGCTCGTGCGCCACACCTCACTCACCCCATTCGGTGAAATAGGGGCTGTCGTGCTACCCGCACCGCTGGCCCACACCGTCGGCGTCACCAAATTTGGTCAAGAAGTCACCCTCCAGCTCGACGGCCACACAGCCCAGGTGCCGCTCTACGCTCAGCTTCACGAAAAGCAGATCGGACAGCTGGTCGCAAGCCCGATCGCGATCTCTCAGCTTTCATACGCCCAGGAACTCAGCGGCTTGACCCAGCGCGTGAGCCGCATCCTCGTCTACCCCGCTCCCGGCTCGACCCTTCGTGTGCGCGGCGCGCTCCAAGCGCTCGCCGGTAGCCACCTGAACGTCGAGTCAACCAACTACGACGAAAAGCTGTTCGCAAAGGCCGCCGCGGCGAGCAACCAGTCGACCGCCTTGTTCTCGGTGATCAGCGCGCTCGTAGGGTTCCTGTTCGCTTTCAACGCAATGCTGCTCACCGTTCCTCAGCGCCGGCGCTTGATCGCGGACATGCGCCGCGACGGCTACACGCCCGCGACCGTGATCGCTGTCTTGCTGTTCGATGCCATCGCACTCGGGCTGGTCGCGTGCGTGCTCGGCTTGGCGATCGGCGAGGAGCTCTCGATCCACCTATTTCACTCCAACCCCGCCTTCCTCTCCTTGGCTTTTGCGCTCGGCTCCCAACGCGTCGTGACTTGGCAAAGCGTTGCAATCGCCACCGGCGGCGGGATGCTGGCCGCGATCGTGGCGGTCCTCAGCCCCTTGCGCGACATCCTTGCCCGCGACCCGCTCGCCGCAATAGCCCCGCGTGAGCGGGCCGGAGCCGGACCTTCAAACGGCAAGCGACGTTCCTTCGCGGGCCTGGCCTGCCTCGGCGCTGCAACGGCGCTGCTGCTGGCAGCACCCGATGCGGCGATCCCAGGCATGGTCTTGCTTGTCGCGGCGCTGCTCTTGGAGTTGCCGATCGTCCTCAGCGCCACGCTCGCGATCGTCAAGCGGCTCGGCTCGTTGATTGTAAGTCCGATCCCGCATGTGGCCACGATGGAGCTGAGTGCCGCTCGCTCGCGAGCCGTTGCGATTGCGGCGACCGGCGCGATCGCGGTCTTCGGCAGCGTCGCGATCGGAGGAGCCCACGGGGACCTGCTCGCGGGCCTTGAAAACGCCGCGCGTGACAGCAACGCCTACACAGACCTATGGGTTGCGCCCGCCGGCTCCTACAACCTGCTCAAGACCGCTCCGTTCGCACCCAGCGACCGCGCCAAGCTGCAGCAACTCCCGGGTGTGAGCGCAGTACGTCTTTATCGCAGCGGCCTGCTCGACTATGGTGAGCGCCGCGTGCTTGTGATCGCCCCGCCGGACGCCTCCACGCCGCTACTGCCCGCCGACCAGCTGCTCGAAGGCAACTTGCACCAGGCCACAGAACGAGTACGTGCGGGTGGCTGGCTAGTTCTCTCACAAGCCCTGGCCGAAGAACACCATCTGCACATCGGCGATGCGTTCACTTTGCCCACTCCCCAACCTGAGACGTTTCGGGTGGCCGCCCTCTCCACCAACGTCGGCTGGGCGCCCGGCGCGATTCTGATGAGCTCCTCTGACTACGCGCGCGCGTGGGCGAGTCAGGACGCGAGTGCCTACAACGTCCTGATGGCACCCGGCGCTTCGCCTGCCAACGTCACACGTGAGATCGAAGGCGCTCTCGGTCGCGCCTCGGGACTAGCCGTACAGAGCGCCCAAGCGCACGCGGACCAGCAGCGCGCGCTGAGTCGCGAAGCGCTCGCCAGCCTCACCCAGATCGCCACCTTGATCCCGATCGTCGCGGTGCTCGCGATGGCGGCCGCGATGGGCGCAATGGTCTGGCAACGTCGCCCCCGCCTTGCCAAGCTGAAGCTCGAGGGGCTCCCCCGCGTGGAACTGTGGCGCACGATCCTGCTCGAGA
Organism: uncultured Solirubrobacterales bacterium; assembly: GCA_963731565.1. Lineage (GTDB taxonomy): Bacteria > Actinomycetota > Thermoleophilia > Solirubrobacterales > Solirubrobacteraceae > Palsa-744. The sequence goes on along the minus strand of CAVSWG010000001.1, from coordinate 614,918 downwards.
GCCTCATGCTCCTCCTAGTCGGCTGCGTCACAGGCGCCGCCTTCGGTCTTTACGGCCAGCAGCTCGCCGACCGGGCCCTGGCGCACGTGATCAATTTTCCCGTCGTCTACTCGGTCACGGGTACGACTGCGCTGCGAATTCTCGCGCTCGTCTGTGCGACGGCGCTTGCGATCGTGGCAATCCCCGGCTATCTGGCTGCATCAGTTCCTGCCGCGCTTGCACTCGAGGACTGACCTTGAGTCAGGACTCGAAACAGCGTCCCTACAAGCAGGTAGCACGCGCCGAGGCCCGGGAGCAAACGCGCGACGCGCTACTCGACGCCGCGAGCGAGGAATTCTTCGAGGGCCAATGGTTGAAGACCTCGCTGGAGTCACTCTCGGCCAAGGCTGGAGTAACCAAGCAGACGTTGTTGCGTCACTTTGGCTCCAAGGACGGGCTGCTCATACAAGCAATGATGCGCACCGGCGGCCAGGCGCGCGATCAGCGCTGGAGCGCCCCTGCCGGAGACATTCCGGGCGTAGTTGACAATCTGCTCGACCACTATGAGGATTGGGGTACGCGATCGATGCGCATTGGCGCATGGCAGGACGGCCCAACCATCCTCGCCATGATCTCCCACGCAGCGCGCCAGTTTCACTACAACTGGGTCGATTACGCCTTTGCCCCGCAGCTTGAGGACCTAAACGGCGTCGCTCGAATTCAATGCCGCGCAGCTTTGATCGCTATCTGCGACGTGCAGACTTGGTGGATCTTCTCGCATGACCTGAAGCTCTCACGATCCGAGGTCCGCACGACCTTGATCAACATGATCACCCGCATGATTGCCGACGAGCAATGAAGATCCTCGCCTACACCTCACCGGCCCGAGGGCACATGTATCCGGTCGTTCCAATCCTGGCGGAGCTCGCCAAGCGAGGCCATCAGGTCTCCCTGTACACGCTCGCCGGCGAGCTCGACCATCTGGCACCGCTTGGGATCGAAGGCTCGACGATCGATTCCTCGATCGAGGCCATCCAGATCGAGGACTGGCGCGAGCGATCGCCGCTCGGTGCCATCCGTTCGGTGATGAGGACCTTCGTCGAGCGCTCGGCGCACGAGGCTCCCGACCTTCAGCGGGCGATTGCCCACTGCGACCCCGATGTGCTGCTGATCGACATCAACTGCTGGGGCGCCGCGACCGTGACAGAGGCCTCGGGGCTCCCGTGGGCGATGTACTCGCCCTATCTACTTCCGTTGCCTTCGAGAGACGCCCCTCCCTATGGGCCTGGACTGCCTCCCATGCACGGCCCGCTCGGAGCCATCCGCGACGCGCTCGTAGGACGTGTGAGCGAACGCATCTCTTTTCAAACGGTGATGCCACAGGTCAATTCGCTCCGTGCCCAGCACGGCCTACCCGGGCTCGCGCGGTTCACCGAATTGCTCGGACGTCCAGACGTACTGCTGTCGCTTACCGCTGAGGGCTTTGAGTATCCGCATAGCGACTGGCCCGCAAACGTTCACCTCGTGGGCCCCATGAATTGGAACCCCTCCGATCTGCCGCAAACCAACAATCCCTCTTGGCTGTCTGACTTGGGTGACCCCTTGGCGCTCGTCACCTGCTCGACCGAGCGCCAGCGCGACAAGCGCCTGCTGCACGTCGCACTGGAAGCACTGCCGGCCGCCGGCATCTCCGTGCTCGGTACTACAGCGGCACATGACCCCGAGGCATTCCACGCCCCAGCCCGGAGCAAGGTCGCGCGCTTCGTGTCGCACGAGGCGATCCTGGGGCGAGCGACGTGCGTGGTGTGTCACGGCGGTTTGGGAATTACACAAAAGGCACTGAGCGCGGCGGTCCCCGTCGTGGTCGTGCCCTTTGGCCGGGATCAAGCCGAGACGGCGAGACGCGTCGAGTTCGCGGGAGCGGGCGTTCGCCTCTCGCCCCGTCGTCTCACACCGGGACGACTCTTGGAGGCAGTGAACAAGGCGATCGACATGCGCCCCGGCGCGCAGCGTATAAGTCGTGCATTTGCTGCTGCGGGAGGTCCACCCGCGGCGGCAAATGCGATCGAGGCACTCGTCCCAACTCTTCAAGAGCGAGACGCCCGCCCGCCCAGTGGCGTATCGTCGCCTCGGGGTGAGCGCCGCTGATCCATCAGTGAGACTGGATGCGAAATGCTGACGGTGCTTGGCGTCGTCCACGTCTCACCAGGCACGTTCTTTGCCATCATCGCCGTCTCCGCACTCGCGGCCACGGTCGCTGCCACCGCGGGGGCCCGCGGCTTGATAGTGCCTGTTGTAGTTGTCGAGCTGCTGCTCGGAGTAGTAATCGGGCCGCACGTGCTGGGCCTGAAGGTCACGCCTTTCATAACTTTCTTCTCAGATCTCGGGCTCGGCCTGCTGTTCTTCTTCGCCGGCTACGAGATCGACATCCACCGAATCATGGGCCAGCCGCTGCGCTTGGCTCTGATCGGCTGGGCACTGTCGCTGGCGATCGCCTATTCAATCGGCGGACTGCTCGCAGCGGCTGGCATCGTGCTCTCGCTGCTCTACACCGGCTCGGCGCTCGCGACCACGGCGATCGGCACGCTGATCCCCATCCTCTCCGATACCGGTGAGCTGCGCACCCGCTTCGGCACCTATTTGCTTGCGGCCGGAGCGGTCGGCGAGTTCGGCCCGATCCTGCTGCTCACCTTGATCCTCTCCACGCAGAGCACGGCCCACAATGCCTTGATCCTGGTCGCTTTCGTGGCGCTTGCGGTGGGCGTAGCGCTGTTCGCCGTGCGCTCCTCCGAGCGCACCTTGCCACTGTTCGAGCAGACTTTGGAGAGCAGCTCACAACTGGTCATACGCTGGATCCTCGTGCTCGTCTTCGCGCTTGCCTTGCTTGCCTTCGAACTCGGGCTCGACCTTCTCCTCGGGGGCTTTGCCGCGGGGGTGATAACGCGCCAGGTACTAAAGGCGCGCGAGCTGCCCGGCTTCGACTCGAAGCTCACGGCTGTCGCCTTTGGCGTGTTCGTGCCGTTCTTCTTCGTCGTCAGCGGCATGAGCCTCGACGTGAATGCCTTGTTCGCGAACGTCTCCGGCGTGTTGAAGATGGGGCTCTTCTTCGTGCTCTTCCTGGTGGTGCGGGGGACCCCCGCACTACTGTTCTACCGCGGAGTGCTTGGTGCGCGCGACCGGCTCGCCCTGGCTTTTATGAGCTCAACGCAGCTACCGCTCGTGCTGGCGATCACGGCCTTGGCGACCGCCAGCGGCCGCATGCGAGCCTCCACCGCGGCCGCCCTGGTGGGAGCGGCCGTCCTCTCGACACTCGTGTTCCCCATCGTCGGCCTACGTTTGCGGGGCGACATCGATACCGAGCTCGAGTTCCACCCGGCGATCGCCTCGTAGCGCAACCCCCCAAAAGCAACCGGCCTGCGCCAGCTCTGACTGGCAATGCTTCGCAAACTCTCAGATATCTGGCAGGTGCTCAATCTCGGGAGAACGCAGAGCGATGCCCAGACCTCGCAGCGACACACGACCAGACTGTGGGTAGAAGCACATATCGCTCGGCTCGCGCGTTCCGTAGGCGAGATAGGTCATCCCGAGCGCTCCCGGACGGATCGCATGCGCGACACCGGTTCCCGCGGGACGAGAGACCACATCACCGCTACGCATAGGATGCTCTTCAGGGCTCTCTGCACCTCGTCCCCACAGCTCCAATACGCCCTCACCTCCAAGTAGCACGAACAGCTCCTCCTCCATTGAGTGGCAGTGCGCGGGAGCTCCCTGCTGCTCAGCGGAGAGCACAACATGGTTAAGACCGCTGGTCGCCGCTCCAGCTGCCTTGGCCATGCGCCGAGCTCGTCCGTCAAAGACCGCGGGCACGTCGGCCAAAGCCACCACGTTTCGCGGACGCTCAGCGCTTGGCTCGGGGCAATCCGGGGGACCGGCGGCGGCCTCGCGTGCGAATGGGTGATCGGGACCGCCCAACTCGACCCAGCGCGGGAAAGACCACGCTACTCCGGCACGAGGTAGTGCCGTAAGCGAAGCGTCCCGCCGCTGGCCGAACACGAGCACGTCCAGGCCACCAGCACCCCCACGCAGCGTGTGCGGGCCGCGTTTGGGGCGGTGCACGATGCAGTCACCGGGCCCAACCGCATAAGTGTGGCCGTCCTGCCACAGCAAACCTTGGCCGCCGAGCACGAAGAAGATCTCCTCGTCGGCTCCATGTTCGTGCGCCGGCGTCGAGAAGTGACCTTCGTCGACCTCTATACGACGCAAGCCCACGGTGCGTGAACCGGCTTCGCGACCGAGATCGCGCCAGCGCCCCTTGATGTGCCCAACCGTGAGCTCGCGCGAGGTGCTGTCGTTCAGATTCGCGAACTTCACCGGCCTGAAGGTACCAGCCCGCTCCAGTCCGGGAGAAAGCACACCACGCTTGACAGCAGGGCCCTCGCCAGACACGATAGGCGCATCGCCAACCGCGACGTTAGGCTGGAGGGCAGATAGTGACCGGCATGTTGTATGGACTGGCGAAGTCCTGTGTGCGTCATCGGTTCGCGGTTTTCGGTTTGTGGCTTGTTGTGACGGTCGTCCTGGTGAGCGTGTCCCACAGTTTGGGGGACAACACAAACGACAACCTTTCGCTGCCGGGTACCGATAGCCAACGCGCGACCGACACGCTCAAGCATTCATTTCCCGATCAGGCAAACGGAACGAGCCCGATCGTGCTGCACGCATCCAGCGGCAAGCTCACCGATGTCAAGTATGCAAGCGCCGTCAACCAGGCCGCCGCGGATGTCGCCAAAGCGGCGAATGTGGCATCAGTAGTCAACCCGCTCACACCCCAAGGCGCGTCCGCGCTGAGCAAGGACAAGGCAACCGGCTACCTGTCGGTGACGCTGGCAGTCCCCCCGGGAGAACTCTCGGTCGACGAAGCACAGGCGATCATCGACGCCGCCAACCCTGCAAAGCAGGCGGGACTCGAGGTGGAGACCGGCGGACAGTTGGGACAGAAGGTCTCCAAACCTGCCACCGAGTCCAGCGAGCTGATCGGAATCATCGCGGCAATGGTGATCCTGACGCTCACGTTCGGAACGATCGTCTCGATGCTATTGCCGATCCTCAATGCGATCTTCGCCCTGCTCTCCACCTTGGCGATCATCCGCATCCTCGGCCACGTCATCGCCGTGCCCACGGTCGCGCCCACGCTGGCCACGATGATTGGGCTTGGTGTCGGGATCGACTATGCCTTGTTCATCGTGACGCGCCACTTCCGTGGGTTGAGCGAAGATCTCGAGCTGAACGAGTCGATCGCACGTGCGGCCGCCACTTCGGGGGGCGCCGTCTTCTTTGCCGGAGGAACGGTCACGATCGCGCTCGTCTCACTCGCGGTGGCCAACATCCCGCTTGTGACGACGATGGGCCTCATGGCAGGTGTCGCGGTCGTGGTCGCCGTGCTTGCCGCGCTAACACTGCTGCCAGCGACGCTCGCGATCACGGGACCCCGCATCAACTCATTGCGCGTGCGCGAGATCCACCCCAGCACTCCCGCAAGGGAAGGCATTGGAGCCAGGTGGGCGCATGCGGTCGCAAAGCACCCGCTCGTGGGCGGTCTCGCGGCGCTCGCAATCCTCCTACCACTGACGATTCCCTTGCTCTCGCTTACGCTTGGCCAACAGGACACTGCAGCCCTGTCTACGTCCACCACCGCACGCCGGGCCTATGACCTGATCTCTGCCAACTTTGGCCCAGGCGTCAACGGTCCCCTACTAGTGGCCGTCTCGTTGGGCTTGCCCGCGAAGGCGCCTCCGTCTGCGCCCACCAACTCAACCGCGGCGAGCAGTTCCCCGCCAAGCTCGGGCTCTGGGGCCCAAAGCGACCCGCGCACCGCCGACCCTCGCCTGCAGAGCTTGCAAAAGGACGTTGCCTCCACTCACGGAGTAGCCACCGTGACACCGGTGCAGCTCGACAAGGCGGGCACAACCGCTTATTTCAACGCGATCGCCACCACCGGCCCTGCCGAGAAAGCCACCGAAGAACTGGTCGAAGTGCTGCGATCCAAGACGATCCCGGCCGCCGAGAAGGAAACGGACATGAAGGCCGACATCGGTGGCAGCACCGCCGGCTATGTCGACCTTGCCACCCGCATCTCAGAAAAGTTGCCGTTGCAGATCGCCGTCGTAATCGTGCTCAGCTTCCTGCTCCTGATCCTCTCCTTCCGCACGGTCGTGGTGCCCGCGCAGGCAGCGGTCATGAACCTGCTGTCGATCGGCGCCTCCTATGGAGTCCTCACGGCGGTCTTCCAATATGGCTGGTTGAGCGGTTTGATCGGCCTGAGCGGGCCGGTCCCAATCGTCTCCTACGTACCTCTGTTCATGTTCGCGATCTTGTTTGGGCTCTCGATGGACTACGAGGTCTTCTTGGTCAGTCAGATCCAGGAGCACGTGCACGCCGGCGAGGACAACCGTAGCTCTGTGGTCTCAGGCCTTTTGACAAGCGCGCGCGTAATCACAGCGGCCGCCCTGATCATGGTGTTCGTATTCGGCAGCTTCGTCCTCAACGGCGACCCTACAATCAAGCAGTTCGGCGTCGGGCTGGCGGTCGCCGTGGCACTCGATGCCACGGTGGTGCGCTGTCTGCTGGTGCCTTCGCTGATGGTGCTCATGGGCAAGATCAATTGGTGGATCCCCCATTGGCTGGACAGAGCGCTCCCACACGTGAGCATCGAGGGCGCCGAGTTCTTCCAGGCGCGCGACGACGTCGCCGAGCCAGAACTGGCCGGCTAGCCAAATCCGCCCGGCCGCGCTAGGCTCAAGGCCCCCACGCGAGACGAACAGGAAACGGAGCCCACCGTGAACAGCATCCTGGAGAACCGTCAACTCAAGAGCCAGCTTCCCCCTGGCCCGAAAATGCCCTCGACCTGGCAGACCGTCGCCAGTTGGACCAGACCTACCGTCGGCCTGCTGCGCGCGCGTGAGCGCTACGGCAAGCGCTTCACCGTCCGTTTCCTTGGACAGCCGCCATTCGTGATCCTGTCGGACCCCGAGGACATCAAGGAAGTCTTCCAGACGCCGCCGGACGTCCTGCACCCCGGCGAGGGCGCGCGCATCCTGGAGCCGATCGTCGGTCCCAACTCAGTGATCCTGCTCGACGAGGCTCCCCACCTGGAGCAGCGCAAGCTGCTCTTGCCCGCCTTCCACGGCGAGGCGATGCAAAGCCTCGCCGGGCTGATGAGCGAGCTGACCGAGCGAGAGCTGGCAAGCTGGCCGCGCGAACAGCCGATCGCCCTGCACCCGCGCCTGCAGCGGCTCACGCTGGAGATCGTGCTGCGTGCCGTGTTCGGGCTGGAGCAGGGTGCACAGCTCGACAGGCTGCGCCAGCTACTGACAGAAGTGCTCGAGTTCGCCGAGAACCCGATCTCTTTGCTGCCGTTCGCTCAACGCATGCTTGCTGGGCGCGGGCCGATGGGCCGCCTGGAACGGCTCGGCGAGGAGGCCGACGCGATGATCTTCGAGTTGATCGACGAGCGTCGCCGCGCAGGTGGAGGCGGCCCCGACGTACTTGCCTTGTTGCTTTCCGCCAAGCACGAGGACGGCTCCGAGATGAGCCACGCCGAGCTGCGCGACGAGCTCGTGACGGCCTTGGTCGCCGGGCACGAGACGACCGCCTCGCAGCTGGCCTGGGCATTCGAGCAGCTCGCGCGCGAGGAGCGCGTGGTGGAGCGGCTGAACGAAGAGTTCGCAGACGGCGAGGACGACGCCTACCTAACGGCCACGATCCACGAGATCATGCGCCGCCGCCCGGTGCTGATCAATGCCGAGCCGCGCCTTGTCAAGAAGCCGGTGAGGATCGGCGGGGTCGAGTACCCGCCTGGCGCCGTCCTGATTTTGAGCGCCCACCTCGTCCACCACGATCCCGCCATCTACCCCGACCCGTTCGCGTTCCGTCCCGAGCGGTTCCTGGAGAGCGAGGGCGGACAGGGACCGGGGACGTACACGTGGCTGCCCTTCGGTGGAGGCCGCAGGCGCTGCCTGGGCGCAAGCTTTGCGATGCTCGAGATGAAGATCGTGCTGCGGGCTGTACTGGAGGCAAACCGCTTGGTGCCCGTCGGCGATCAGCCTGAGCGGCCACGTAGGCGCTCCATCACCATCAGTCCTTCGCGTGGGTGCGAAGTCATATTGCGAGCACGCCCGAACGTGGTCGAGCGCGGACCGGCAGAGCAAGTCCCCGTGCTTGCCTGATCGCGTAGCGGCCGCGACTTGGCGCCTGCTACGTCGGTAGCCACCCGGCCTAGGCTTTTTTCGCGGCCCTTCGTTTCGCGGGATGCTGCGGCTTGACTTTTACGGCCGTCAATCGCCCCGTGGCAGATCTTCCCGCCAGCAGATAGTGCCCGCCCTCGGCGACGACAGTGGCCGTGTAGCTGTCGAAGGGCAGCACCCCCACGATCTGAACGCTGCGCCGGCTGGGCTTGCGCCAGAGTGTCTGCACCCGCCCATCGGTGCCTCGAATCTTGATGCGGTAAGCGCGCGTGCCCGCCACCGCGGGCCAGCTGACGAGGGCGGTGGAGCCATGACGCACGAAGCGCACACCGCGCACACTGCCTCCTCGGCCCGCCGCCGGAGCGAGGTAGTGCGTCACGGTCAGCTCACGGCGAGGCATACCTTCGGCATTCAGTAGATAAGCGTCGATCGTGCGCGAGCGCGATAGCCCTTCCTCGGAGGAAAACGTGAGCGTGCCTCGCGCGGCGCCTACAGTGCCGAGCATGTGCGTGGTGTCGCGACCGCGTTCCACGAAGCGCACATGCATGCCGGGCACGAAGTTGGCGACCTTGTAGGCCAGCGACCAGCGGTTCGCGCGCTTGTGCTTCACATGCGCCTCGATCGTCGCCGGTGGAACGTCCTGTGCGACTTCGAGCTTGGTTATGGGCGCCGAGCCTGGCGCCGGCTGCAGCAGCCACTGGCCGCCCTTGGGGTTGCGCAGGAAGACGATCGTTTCGTGCGCATCGGGGCCAATCGCCGAGATGAATTCGTTGCCGCTGGTGACGATCTGACCGGGCGTGGCGGGCGTTGTGAAGATCTGCCCACCCGGACCCTTCAAGTGCACGATCGGGATGCCGCTGCCAGAGCCGATCCGCAGCTCTTGGCCTGGAGTGGAGCCCGGCAGCGAGAAGCTCTGGCTTTCGAGTGTCGCGGCGTGCGCACGTGAGAGCGCCACGAGCCACGGAGCGCCGACGCTCGGCAGCGTGCGCAGCGATTCTTCTTCTTTGACGAAGCCGCCGCTGTGTTTGACCAAGGGCTTCTGCTTGTACTGCTTCAGTTCGTCCGAGCATTTTTTCAAGCCGAAGAAGCCACCGTCGATGTTGCCGTCGGAGAAGCGGTAGCGCCCCTGCACTCCAAATTCGCCCGCAGCGGCGCAGCCCGCGGCGTAGTTGTTGTTGACGAGCACGGCAGCTTCGGCGCTGATCACCCAGATCTTGATGTGCGCATTGCCTTCGGCCTGCCACAGACCACTCGCCGATTCGTCCCAAAAGGAGATCCCCCCGCCGACTTCGACCGCTGGTTCTTTGGAGTCGAACGGGAAGTGCAGGTCGATCGCGAGCTTGGCGTCCATGTAGCCGTCGGAGTACAAGTCGGCCGCGAGCGTGGCTATTTCATCGCCCTTGTAGGCAAGCTTGCCCTGGCCACCGAAGAAGCCGAGTTCGGTCGAGGTGGCTTCGCGGAACTTGAATTCGAGCGTCAGCTCGAGCTGTGTGGCGATGGCGGCGCCCAGCACGCCGCCGAACGCGAGCGGGTTGACTCCGATCGAGGCTCCGATCTTGTTCACTTCTACGCCTGGGTAGATCATCGCTCCGGCCCCCGGCGGTGCGGTGAACACCATCAAGGCCGAGTGGAATTCGCCTTTCTTGAAGGCCAGTTCCGCTTCCATGCCAGGTTCTTCAAGCGGGCCGAAAGTGATCGTGCCCTTCGCCTGCCAGCTGTCGCGCTTAGATTCTTCTGGGTCGCTCGGGAAGTAGTAGGTAAATGAGGCGTTCTTCACCTTGAATATTTCAGCGAGCCCCGCTTCTGGAATCGCGAACTTGAGCGACTCCAAGTCGATCCCGGCTTCGCGATCGGCGAGGATCTCCAGAGCACCCGTCGCTTCGAAGTTGACAGATTTCAGTTCGAGGCCCACTTGCACGTCGAACAGCGACTGGCCTTTGTCGTTGAGATACACCGCCACCTGCCCCGTGAGCGGGAAACTACCCGGCAATTCCGCGCACGACGTGTTGTTCTGAGGAGGGCAGCAGCCCGCCTTTTTGCTGCCGCCGGCGCATTTGTGAGCGACCGCGAACGCCATCACGAGTGTCTTCGCGTCCCCTCCGGCGGCGTGGGCACGCGGCCGGGCCGAGCCAAGCACCGCTTTCAGCGTCTGGGCGTGGAACGCCTCGAACACGAGCGTCATCGGTTCGCTTTCGAGGTTGCGCCCGCCCAGCACCACGTTGCCGATCGGGGTGTTGAGCAGCTCCACGTTCACGGGCGTGCCCGACAGCTGCACTTCGGTGGAGATCCCCAGGTGCTTGACCGTCTGGATCTTGAACACTCCATAGCCCCCTTCGCTTGGGGTGAGCACCATCCCGTTGAGTGCCAGTTGCTTGGAGGAGATCACATAGCCCGAGCCGAGCTTCTGGATGCATTCGGCGATGATGTGCGCGTCGCCGTCTTCGAAAGTGCTCACGCATTCGCCTTCGCCGCCGTCTTTGGGTGGAAGCGACTGTATTTTCGTGGGAATCGTCATCGTGAAGCGCGAGCTGGAGCTTTCCCTGTTGGAGTTCGTAACCGTCAGCCCGATCGTGTGCACCCCGGGCGCGAGGATCACGTCTGCAACCGGATTGGTGCCGGTGCTCGTGTCGATCTTGCCGTCGCCGTTGAGGTCCCAGTCGTAGGAGATGATGCGACCGTTGCCCGGTTGCGAGGCGGCTCCACTGACGGCCATTTCCTGCCCTGAGGCCGGATTTGGCGTCAAAAGCGAGGGTGTGGCGGCGATTGGAGGGGGCGGAAGAGTTGGTGGCGGGGTAGTGGTGGTGGTAGTCGTAGTAGTAGGAGGAGGAGGAGGAGTTTCGGTTTTCGTCGGCGGTTCCGATTCAAAGCCGAGGCCGTCGATCGCGATTTCATCGCTGTTCGATTCGGCTGTCACGATTGAGAAATAACTGATCGTCTTGGCTCCGCCCGCCGGAGCGATCGCAATGTGCGTCCACTTGCCGGCTTCAAGCGTCGCTTCTTCGCTGACCACCGACTGTCCTGCGCCGTTGTAGCCGGTCAACTTCGCTTTGGGGGCAAGGCCTCCGACCGTGAAGTTGCGAACCTCGACCGATAGCGATCCCCTGCCCTGGCCTAGCAGTGCGCCGAATGTGCCGCTCGAAAACGGCGCGGCGGCATCCGGTTGGCACTTCGCAAGGAGCGCATACCGCGGAGGCGAGAAAGCATCCGACGGGGAGCCTCCTTCCCTGACAGTGGGCGAGCCACAGTCCCCGACGGAAAGCGCCGTCTGAGCAAATTCGGTTGCGTGCCCTAGCTTCAAGCCCTGTGCTTCGTACTGATCCGAGACGGGCGTGCCTACCATCAGATCGTCGAAGCCGACCGTCGTTTCAGATGCTCGCGCGGTAGGAACGAGGAACAGAATGGCCAGCACGGTCCACGCAAGCGCCGCAAGCACCGCGCTTGAACGGAAACCGGCTCCCCTCGACCCCAATATGGGTCGTGCTGTGGTCATCGCGGGCGAGGATTCCAGGAGAGGCGCCGTTTGTCAACCAAGTTGGACGACCGTCGGGAATGGGCTCATGTGACAGCCCACGCGCGTTTGACAGCAGGACCCGCGCCCGTTTGACATGAAGCCGGGTCGGGTACCACCGCTAGACCAGTCCAGGCGCGGCGTAAAGGGGTGCGCGCCTGACAGCCAAGCGCAGGCAGGGAGGCAGAGATGGTCAGTCGGCTTCGGTTCCACATGAGCCTGTTCGCGGGCTTCGTCGTGCTCGCAGCAGTACTCGCGGCGATCTGGCTTGCTCCCGCGGCCGGAGCGTCCGGACGTCACCACGGCCAACCTGCTCGCGGTGGACCCCCACACGGCGGACTGCCTCACAAAGGTCCATTTCCCGGGGGACCGCCTCATGGAAAACAGCCTCATCCAATCCCAGCGGCCAGCTATCTCGCGCTCGGTGACTCGCTTGCGTTCGGCTACTCCCAGGCGAAGTTCAACAGCCTCTTCCCGAACGAGAACCCCGCCGCCTATAACACGGGCTACGTCGATGACTTCGCCCACCTACTGCGTATCGGCCATCCCAACCTGCAGGTGATCAACGACGGCTGCCCTGGGGAGACAACCGAATCGTTCATCAAGGGACCCTGCGAATATCAACTGGCTTTCCCGTTGCACCACCCGTACGTGGGCGGGCCGACCTCATCGCAGCTCTCAGACGCCCTCACCTACCTGCAGGCCAATCCCAACACTGGCACGATCACGCTCGACATCGGTGCCAACGACGCGCTCGGCGTAATCGAGCGCACGTGCGAAAAGAACGTGGAATGCGTCATCAAAGAAGCGCCCGCCTTGTTCGCGCACATCGGCGCGAACCTCGGGTTGATCCTGGCCGACCTGCGCGGCGCCGACCCCCACGCCACGATCGTCGTTCTGGGGCTCTACAACCCGTTCGGGGAAAAGCTGCCGGGTGGCAACACCTTGACAGCACAGCTCAACGAAGTCATGAAGCAGGTTGCCGCGACGGTCGGCGCGCGCTTTGCCAATCCGCTGCCGCTGTTCAACCCGCCGGGTGCGCTTGAAGAACCCACGATCTGTCTGCTGACGAACATGTGCACGCCGCTCGAAGACATCCATCCCACCGACCTCGGATATGCGGTGCTGGCAGGGGTGATCGCAAGGCAATACTTCTCCTGAGCTCAGTGCGGAGGCGCGGAGGCGGGCGAGCCTCCGTGCCTGACGCGATCGCGCACGTCGGCGTAGCGCGTGACCTCGTAGACGATCAGCAGGCTCAACACGAAGGCAAGGATCGCAAGCGTTGCCAACGAGGAGATCCCGAGCGCCAGCGTGAGCGGCACCAAGGCCAGCAGCACCAGCGCACACACCAGCCGCCTCCCGCTGAGCGAGTGGGTGTTGCGCAGGCGGAAGGCGACGTGCGCAAGCAGGTAAGTGGCTGTTCCGCCGAGCAGGGCCGCGGTGGGCACCAGCTTGAGCGGAACGCTGTCCCCCTCCAGTGTGATCTTCAGGCCGACGGCGAGCAGGGCGATCCCGGCGACCATGGGGAAGTGCAGATAGGAGTAGGAGTCGCGTGCAAGTTCGTTGCGCACACGACCCTCCTCGCTATTTGACAAGCGCCGCTCGGCAACAAGCGCGGTGACGTCGAAGTAGGCCCACCAGAGCGTCGCCGCCACGATCACGCCGAGTACGGCAGCCACGACGGCACTGACGCTGATCGTGGAATGGGCGCCCACACCAAGCGCCACGATCGACTCGCCCAAGGCGATCAGCACGATCAGGCCATGACGCTCGGCGAAATGACCTGGCACTAGCTTCCAGCCATCCGCGCCGAACAGGAAAGGCCCGCCCATGTCGAGCACCAAGGCCAGCCCCCACAATGCCAGCTGCAAAGCACCACCGGTAAACGCCGCAATGAACAGCAGGGCAGCGCCGATCGCAGTGCTGTAGGCGAGACCGGCAACCGAATGGCGCAAAGCCGGATCGTCGGGTGAGGCGATCGCGAACAACGCGATGTGGGCGGTCCGCACGACGGCGTAGGCACACGCGAACAGGAGCGCCTCGCCGCCGAAGGCCCCTGGCACGCACAGAGCGGTCACGAGCATGGCTGCCATCGCTGTGAAGATCACGAGCCGCACGCTGCCCTCCTCGGGATCGACGACGCTCGTCAACCATGCATAGCCCGTCCAAGCCCACCACAGCATGCCGAGCACGAGCAGGCCTTTGAGCAAGCCGATCCAGGTGGGAGTGCGCGCCATCAAGGTCGTGCACTGGGTCAGCGCGAGCACGAACACGAGATCGAAGAACAGCTCGAGCGGCGTGACGCGCTCGCCTTCGCGCATCACGGCCGTGAGCCTTGGTGTGCGCCTTTCGGAGACGGTGCTCACACACCCATCTTCGCAAGCCCCGGTCCGGGCGGCAGAAGAACTCTCCTAAGCTTGAGCGATGAACCTCGCGGGCGCCACAGCGCTCGTCACCGGAGCCAACCGCGGTATCGGCCGTGCCCTGGTCGAGCGACTCAGTGAGCTGCCCCTGCGCAGTGTGCTTGCGGGCGTACGCTCGGTCGAGAGCTTTCAGCAGCTGACGCCCTCGCCCGGAGGCGCCCAAACCGTAAAGGCAGTGTGCATGGACCTCTCCTCACGAGCGAGCATTGAGGAGTGCTGCGACTCGCTCGGAGCTGAACTGGGTGAGATCGACCTGCTGATCAACAACGCAGGCCTGATGACCGGCGGGCTGCTCGAGCAGCAGGCGATGAAGGAAGTATACGCGATGTTTCAGGTCAACCTGGTTGGAGTCGCTCACCTCACGCAGCGAGTGCTCCCAGGAATGCTTCGGCGCCACACCGGCACAATCGTGAATAACGCTTCCATCAGCGGCTACGCCTACTTTCCAGCGGCCAGCACATACGCGGCGTCTAAGGCCGGCGTGGTTGCTTTCACAGAATCGTTGCGCCGCGAGCTGCGTGGCACTGGCGTACGCGCCATGCACCTGGTGACTCCGGGGGTGGCTACCGAGATGTTGACAGCCACCGATGAGGTGTACGGACGCCACATGGACACCTCCGGGTGGGATCGGATATCGGTGGGCGATTGGGCCGGGAAGGTGGTGAGTGCGATCGAAGCCGACCGGCGCGTGCTCGGGCCGGGCGGGCGCTCAGAGTTTGCGAAGCTCGCTGCCTCGGGTCCCACATTCCTGCTCGACGCGCTCACCGCACGCCTGTTCAACAGACAACCACGCCGCTGAGGCCAGGCTCCAGCGGGAAGCTAGGCGGCCATGCCGGCGCCGCTGAGCGCTCGCTCACGAACGGACAATGCGGAGCTCCTCGCGAGCAGCTCCGGCTTGCCCAGCACAACCTGAACATCGCGGATGCGCCGCTCGGCGAAACCAGCCTCGCAGTAAGCCAGGTAGAGCGTCCAGATACGCCTGAAGCGCTCGTCGTAACCGAGGTTAGCGAGCTCCTGGACATTGCGCTCGAAGTTCGCACGCCAGTGCCGCAGCGTGTGTACGTAGTGGCCAGTGATGTCCTCGACGTGGGTAATCGTCATGTCGGTGCGCCGCTTGACACTGCTTGCGATTACCTGCATCGACGGTAGGCACCCGTTCGGGAATATGTAGGTGTTCATGAAACTCCTGGAGGCCTTCTCGACGTCGTAGGCGCGGTCTTCGATCGCGATCGCCTGCAACAGCATTACTCCGTCAGGCTCGAGCAGCTCCGAGCAGCGAGCGAAGAAAGTGCCGAAGTGCCGCCAGCCAACCGCCTCGATCATCTCGATCGAGACGAGCTTGTCGTAAGTCCCGTGTAGATCGCGGTAGTCCTCGAGCAACACGTCCACGCGATCCTCGAGGCCGGCACGACGGATCTGCTCGAGCGCATAGCGCTGCTGCTCGTGCGAGATCGTGGTAGTGGTGACACGGCAACCGCGCGTGCGAGCGGCATACAGCGCGAACGCTCCCCAGCCGCTGCCGATCTCGAGCACATGGTCGTCGGGCCGCAGGTCGAGCTTCTCGCAAACGCGCTCCAACTTGGCAAGCGCCGCCTCTCGTAGTGTCATGCCGGGTCGCTCGAACAGAGCACACGAGTAGGTCATGGTCGAATCGAGCATCAGCTCGAACAGCTCGTTGCCGAGGTCATAGTGAGCAGCAATATCGCGGCGGCGGCGTTGGCGCGTATTGCGGCTCGTAAGCGCGCGGGCGCGCTGCATGGGAACCAGCAATGGCGCTAGCGCTCTGCGAAAACTGTCGAGACCGTGGGCGTTACAGGCGGCGACCTTCACGACACTGACCGGATCGGGTGAATCCCATAGCTGCTGCGCATATGCCTCGGCTAGCCCGTTGCTGCCCCGCAGCAGCTTGCACCATACGAGTGGAGAGCGCACGTCGATGGTGGCCGCAGGCGCGCCCACGCCGAAAGTAAGCCGCCGGCCCTCCTCGAGGACCGTCAGGCTCCCTGCGCGGATGCGGCGTAGAAACCAGTGTGCGATCGCCCGCGAGAGCCGTACGGTCATGCGGGGCCGGCTCCGACGTGTGCGTGCACCGGCACACCCTTGAGCTTCAAGAGCGCTGCCTGTGAATAGATCGCGACGAGCGTGCGCAATGTGGTCTTCCGCAACTTGCCAAGCGCGGCGCGCGTGAGCTCGCGCCGGTGCAAGGAGAGCGTCGCATCGAATGCAACTCGGCCTTCGCGACTGCTTGAGATGTGGACAGAGAGCGTCTGCGCCGGTGCGGTCAAGCGCCACTCGTAGCGGTGGTCCATCCCCATGAAGGGGGACACGTGCAAAGCCTTGGCAAAGCCACCAGCCAGCACCTGGCTGTGAGCGTCCTTGGGCGCCTGCTCGTCGTCCCTGGAACCAGCTTGGAGAACGTAGGTGTGGCGTTCACCCCACGGGGTATTGGTGACCTCCGCCACGACGGCATCCAGCTCATCGCCTGCGCGGTCCATGCAGTAATAGAAGCTCACAGGGTTGAAGCAATGGCCCAGCACGCTCAGGTTCGACAGCAGTCTGACTGGCCCTTGCGGCCTCACCCCTGTCTGTGCCTCGACGGTCTCGCGCACAACATCTTGAAGCGGCGTGCCCGCATCGCCAAGATAGTCGCGGCGACGGAAACGGAGCGAGCCTGGGGCGCGGGCAAGCAAGCGCCCGTCGAGCAGGCCCGGCAGCTCGTCGAGGTCGATGTAGGCAAGCGCGAGGCGCTGGCGAAACTCGTGCGAGCGCACAGCAAAGCGCCGGTGACGCACCGTTCCCTCGTAGATCGCGCTGGCACTCACAGCCGCGCCCCGAAGCGCTCAGCCACCGCGAGACCGCTGACGACACCGTCCTCGTGGAAGCCCCACCCCCAGTAGGCGCCGCAGTAGTTGGTGCAGTTGCGGCCGCTTATCTCAGACCAGCGCCCTTGCGCCCGGACACCGGCAGCTGTATAGACCGGGTGGGCGTAGGGGATCGTGCGAATCACCTTGGCCGGGTCGATCTCCTTGGTGCGGTTGAGCGTGACGCACAGCTCACGGTCGGCCTGCAGCGATTGCAGACGATTCATGTGGTAGGTGACAGTGGCGCGATCGCTGGACTGCTGGAGCAGGTGGTAGTTCCAGCTCGCCCAAGCACGGCGACGGCGAGGAAGCATCCGCACGTCGCTGTGGAGCACCGCCTCGTTGGCTTGATAGGGCAGCGCGCCGAGTATTTCCCGCTCGCGGTCGGTGGCATCGGCAAGGAGCGCAAGCGCCTGGTCGGAGTGAGTCGCGATCACGATCTCGTCGAAGCGCTCCACCCCTCCTCCGCGGGAGGTCACGAACACCCCCTCCTCACGACGTTCGATCCTGTGGGCCGGGGCGGCAAGCCGCAACCGCTCGCGCCAAGGGTGAACCAGCGCCTGCACATACCGCTCAGAGCCACCTGTGATCGTGCGCCAGCGCGGGCGGCCGCGCAGGGTAAGCATCCCGTGATTGTCGAAGAACTCCACGAGAAACCTGGCCGGGAAGCTCCACATGTGCCCTGGGTCGGCAGACCATACGGCGCACACCTGCGGCACGATCAGACGTTGCACGAACGGCTCGGAGAATTCGTGCTGCGCCAGCCACTCGCCAAGTGAGGCGTCCCCACTCTCGCCACTCAACAGTTCGCGGCCTGCACGGTTGAAGCGCAGCAAGTCGGAGATCATGCGATGAAACCACGGCTTAACGAGGTGTGCCCGCTTTGCGAACAGGCCATTCGGAGACGCGCTGCTGTACTCGAAGTCGCCGATCCCGTCGCTCACGCCGAAGCTCATATTCGAGGGTTGGGACTCGACTCCGAGCCGAGCCAGCAGGCGTTCGAAACTAGGGTAGTTGCGGTCGTTGAACACCATGAATCCGGTGTCCACGTCAAGCGTCCGATCAGGCGTGTCCACCCGGATCGTGTTGGAGTGGCCGCCCGGGCGATTGCCCGCCTCGAACACCACGATGTCGTGCTCGCGGTGAAGCAGGTGGGCGGCAACCATGCCGGAGATGCCGCTGCCGACGATCGCGACTCTCATTCGGAGGCCAAAGGACGCATCTCCTAAGTTATTCGCGAGAGAAAGCCTGTCTGGATCAAGAGCTTGCTGAGACCCGCGCGGTGCGGGCGCGAACGAGAGAGCGGTACGTGCCTACCTGCGCTCGGTCTGCTCGCGTATCGCCTGCTCGATCTCCGCTCCTCGCTCCGTCAGATACCACGAGTTCGACTCGCCCTTGGCCTGGCCGAAACCGCTGTTCTCGATCAAGCCGAGCTGACCCAAACGTGCCAACAGCTTCGAGATCTGACCCTGATCAGAGATCCCCGACTCGTCACCCACCCGCCTGTTGGAGACTCCAGGATTGGAGCCGATCGCCATCAACACACGAACAGTGCGGTAGGTGAGACGCATTTCGAGATCCTTCAGGGGATTGGCAGCCCCGCCCCGAGGCTTGCGCCCATTGCCAGGAAGCGGCCGCTCGATCTCCCTGCAGGCCGCGGCAGGCCCAAGGTAGGGAAGCACGATCATCCCCATCAAGGGATTGAGGAGCTCAATCAGGCACTGCTGGCGCTCGACCATACGGGTGTGAACGACAGAGAGCACGGCGCCCACGACACCCTCGGCGGTGAGCGGCGTCGGGTCTCCGTTGCTCTTGCTCTCCGTGCGCCCGAGATCGACAACCGCGATCAGCACGCCGAGAACTTGCTGGCGACGCTCGAGCGCTGCGGGCCCTGCTCCGAGTGTCTCCATCACCAGGAGCCTGCCGATGCCAGGCTCCTGGTCGAGGAACTGGAGCAGCACGGTGAGCGACGCCCTTATCCGCTCATTCCACGCTCCGGGCCGCTCGTACGCAGGCGCCACACGGGCGCCGATCTGCTCGATCCCCCTGTCAAACGCCGCCAGGAAGCAGTCTTCGCGACCTGTGAACAGCTCGTAGAACGTACGGCGCGACACGCCCGAGCGAGCGACGACGTGAGCAACCGTGACGTTCCCAGCACCTCGCTCGGCGGCAACCTCCGCCATCGCGGCAAGAATGCGACCTCGCTGGATCTCGCCCAGGTGCGAAGTGCTCAGCCCACTGCCGGGCCGGGATACGATGGGCGCCGCCCCCTCTGACGGCGCCCTTCCTCTACCGGGCATCTCATTTCTTCTTGTTGTGCTTGCCCAGCTTCTTTGCCTTGTGCTTGGCGCAGCCGCTGACCGTGATGGGTGTTGACTGGTGCATTTCGGCGCCGTCTTGGGCCACGAAGGACGTCGGCATCTTCAGCGTGCTCTTGCAGAGGTTGCCGTTGGCGGCCAGTGCGCTGTATTTGCCTTGGGGGAGCTTCAGCTCAAAGGTGCCGACGGGTACATCTGGGACGGTCTTGAAGGTCGTGCTGGTGATTCCGGCTTTGCTGATGAATGTGGTCCCCACGAGATTTACGGTGACCCCATAGCCCTGCAGCACCACGACCAGATCGGGGAATGCCTCACCTCCGTGGCTGACGAAGTACACAGGACCCGACAACGGGACCGGCAGCACCGGTGTTACGGCCGTGGCAGTGCCGATCTTCGATGGTGCTGGGCATGCGGCAGGGTTTGTCTCGAAGGTCTGTGCGGTGCATGCCTTCTGCAGGGTCGTAAGACGGGACGGGAGCTGCTTGGGCAGGTCCACCTTGACTCTGGCGATGTTCGCTTGCCCAAGGTTCTTGGGGTAGGCAAGCTTCGCGTCGAGGCTCGCTCCGTTAGCTCGGCTTGTCTTGCCTGATGTGGAGACCGTGAACTTTGGCTTGAAGCCCAGAGCACCGCAGTTGGTGACCTGGAAATGGTTGGACAAGGCTGCCGTGGCGCCCTGACCACCCGTCATCGTGCCCGATACGGTGGTGGGATCGCAGTTGGTCGGGTTGTATGTGAAATTGGGCCGGTTGATCGTGACGTTGACCAAGCGCAGGTTCACCGGCACCCCACCAACGATCTGTGGCAAGGGATCCGTCGTGACGGTCAACTGTGCGGTGTGGACATCCACTTCGACCTTCGCCCTCACGACCACGGTGCCCAGATCGAACGGGCCGGCCTTCGCGGGCACGACCACACTCAACCCGAACGGCGCGCCCTCATACGGACCGGTCATGAAGACTTTCCCACCCGTTACGTAGTACGGAGTGGGACCTGCGCCCGCGCCGGCAGTCATGGTCCCGATTTCCGATGCTTGCGGGCAGGTTCCAGCGTTCGCCTGCGCTTCGCCACACAAAGGAAGGCCAACGAGCGAGCCCAACAGCCCTTGGGGCATCTTTACGCTCACCTTCTGCATGCTTTGATCGGCGTCACCACGGGAGAACGTCGCCAGGAACGGCGTGAACCCGCCTGCCTGCACACTGGACACTCCAGCGTCAAAGGCCGGGGTGAACCTCGAGGGCGAGACGCAACCGGTGCCTTCGGGGCCAGAGGTGATCTGGAAGGACACTTCGCTGCGCACGGCCACGTCAGGCTGCGCCCACGAATACAGGTCGGCCTCCCCGGTGTGCTTACCGCAAGACGACGGGGTCGTTAGCGGCGAGCGCGCACCAGCCTTGAAATGCAACGTGAGGTCTTCGAACGGCAATTGTGGTGCACCGTCGAAGGTGGTCGTCAACTGGCCCGTCACCGGGTTCGCGGCGATCTGACCGGGAACCTTAATGTCGATCCCATGCCGATCGTCGCGTAGCTCAATCGCGATCCGGAACAGTTCCCCGGAAGCCGGGTCCGATGAGTTCTGCGGTCGCAACCAAATAGACCCTTCGATCGCGTTTTCAAGCAACGGTGTGTGCAGTTCGAGCCTGCCCACCTTCGACGCTTCAGGACATTCAGAAGGGCCCGCCAGCCCGATCCGCAACTGCGCGTCCGTACACGTCTGCAGCCCATCGGCGGAGGAAGGGTTGATCGTCATCCCTTCCGGCAACGTCACCACCGCCTTCTTCAGGTCGGCCTCCCAAAGACCTTCGGGATTCGTGGCCTGCGGCAACGACAGCTTCACAGCCACACCCGTATCCGACGTCGCAGAACTACTAGTCGGCTTGAGGTCAAAACTCGGATCAAACGGGACGCGTTCACAACCCGTCAACGCAGGACCCGTGAAACTGATCGTCGCTTCCCGACCCGGATGCTCATAACTATCCGCACCCGCCGCGAACGGCATGCCGGTCCCAGAGCAAGTAGTCGGAAGCCGCAAAAACGCCTTTTCCGGTGCCTTTGTCGGACACGTCGCCCCCGTCGCTCCCACGCCACCGCGATCGCAGTAGCCTCGTAGCCGATCGTGGCTGTGGGCCTGCGGGTCTCCCCACACGGTCACCGCGACTTCCGTTACGGCGATCGTCGTGGAAACGTCTCGACTGACGATGTCAATTCCCGAGTCGCCGGGACGCAGATAGGCATCAACGGTAATGACGGTGCCGAGCACCTGGAATCCCAACTCTGTTGCGTACCCCGGGGGAGCGACCATATTGAACAAGCCGACCTCATAGGGTAGTCCCGAGAGGTACAGACGAACCATTCCTACCTGGCTGTCCACCGGGCATCCGTTGACTCCTTTTTCGAACGCTCCACCTTTTACCGCCAACGCCAACTGGCCCGCGGTGCAGGTAGCGGCGGGCGATGTGGGGTTCCCAACCAATCCGGCCGGCAGGTGCGCCAGCACGTCCTTTGGGTGCTCTACCGGCGTCCCAAAATGAGACAACCCCGCGAAATCCCGGTTAGCGGTGGGAAACCGGACCGCCGTCGTAAAATCGGCAGGATCAGAACCCGCCTGCAACGTCTGCGCACCGAGAAGCCGTCCAGGCCCGGTAAATTGAGCGGTCAGTTCGCTAATTCCAAATTCTTGCGGCGGCCCAATAGTCACCGTTCGCTGCACGGAGCTGGGGCTAGATTCGCCACCGCTCACGGTCATCCTACTCGCTAGCGCACCAGTGGCGCCCGGTTCCGCTTCAAACTTGAGGTAAGCCATCAACCGCGCGTCGGGCGGAAGAGCCTCCGACAGATTGCATGTCACTGTGAGCCCTGTGGTTTCACAGACGGTCGGCTGCGATTCTTCTTCCGGAATTTCCGGAAATTCCACAGAGGTTCTGAATTGTTCGACCGAAGACAGAGAGAGGCCTGGGTCCTGGTTAGCAGTGAAGGTGATAGGACCGTGACTGGTGGCATCTCCTGAGTTAACCACGGTGACCTGTATAAGGAACGGTTCTCCTGCTCCTGTAGAGTCAACGTAGGACGACTGCAGGGTGAGTTCCGGCTTTGCAGCCAGAGCGCCGACGGCAGCGACGGCAATGACCCCCAAGACAACGAGGGTCGTCACGGCCACCAATCCCACTATCCTGAAATGCATCTTGGTGATCATTACTGTCGCCTCTCCCTCTTAGCGCCCGGTTTGCTTGGTTGCCTTGCCACCCTGATGTCGTCCGTATCGCGCACGAGCGCTAGCTAGACACCGTTTGCGGCGAGCCTTAGGCTTTTTCTGGCACAACCGCTGGGCGCGTCGGAGTTGCTTTGCGCGCGCGGCTGATGTGCCGCTGCGTTGCGAAGATTGTCCAGGCTTGGCGAAAACGATATTGCCCAAGCCGCTGAAACCGGAGGCGGTGGTAAAGCTTGGCGCGGGGCTCGGCGTACCCTGACATTCGTCGCCGACGCATCCGCCTGTCTGCACAGCTGGCTGCGGGAAACCACCGTCTACGCGGGCATCGTAGAGGTCCGTCAAGGTGTCGGTGTCTTCAGCCAGAAGGGGTGTTTCGCTTGCCATAAAGACGTTATTGCCTTCACGATCGGCCGCCGCAAACCACGTCCCCGACTCGCCAACTCCCGACGACAGCAACGAGAGGGTTCTCGTACGAACGTCGTACTCGTATGCGTCCTGCAGACCGTTGACGTCGGAGGCAACCAGTGGGTCTCGCGTCGTGAAGAAGACGAACTGTCCGTTGCTGGAAAGATATTTAAGGTCGATCCCGGATTTGAAGTAGGCAACCACGTACGACGCAGCTTCCGGTTCGACTTCGGTGTCCGACGTGGTGGTCGCGCCCGTCGGCAGGCAAGAGGCGCACGTGAGCGATTCGGTCGGCTCGTCGTAGACATACATGGTCCTGAATGGAAACCCACCTTCCGGTTTACCGATATTGGCGCCGTCCAGGGATTCATTGGCCACGAAGGACAGTTGACGCCCGTCCGACGATATCTCCGCAAACCCTTCATTGCTCCGCGGACCCAGAAGCTGTTCGGTGTGTGCAACGAAGTGGACTTTTCCTTCGTCCCACAGGTACGTTCCATATTCTGGGAATTCTGGGGTGCCATGTGTGAAGAAATAGAAACGGCGCCCGTCTTCGCTCATGGCCGTCACACCGCCTTCTCCAATGCGGGCTATGAATGCGAGATTAGCTTCGGTCCCAGGACTAGCGCTGTCGGTGTACATGTACAGAGCTTCGCCAGATCCACCCGGGTCATCCGCCAGCAACCGATCGTCGGTTGAGAACAGCACCTTTTGACCGTCTGGCGTCATCGCCCCAAAGCGCACGTTCTGCGGTTCGGTTGTGGCGCCGGCCATTTTGGGTTCGGATACCCAGACAGTGGAGCTTGCGTTCTTGCGCATGTAAAGCTGTTCGTTGCCCCCCGCCGTGGGTTCGGCGGTGAACAGCACCTCAGCGCCTTCGCGTGAGACCGCATCCCGGTCTGCGACCAGCGGTTCACTGCTGGGGACCGGTGCGTGGGAACCGCCGACAGGCAAAGTCCCGTCGGGCAGGACCCCGGCCAATTTCAAGGTCCCATGTTCCCAGGCGTACAGCTTAGGACGCGTGCCTGTCGCTTCAGGCAGGAAATTCGCCCTGGCTTCAAAGGTGACGACGCCCAGGTCGCTTGAAGACCCCCTCGCGGCAGACTGAACTGTAAACAGATTGAACGGCCCGGAACCCAACGGCATAGTCACAGTCTGCAAAGCCCCGGTTTCGGTGTCCTCGACATAGTAATTTTCTGCCTTTGGTATGTCGTTCGTCGGTTCGGGAAAGTCGTAGCCATACACCAGCGAACGCTCGAAATCGCTTGAGAACTCGAACTCGAACGTCGCTCCAGTGAATACTTGAAGGACATCGGGCGACGGCGTCGGGGTGATCCCATGGCTTTTCCATCCGACTCCTTCCTGCCGTGAGCTGACGTACTCGAAATAGCCTGCCGCCCCGGACCCGGTCGTCTGCCCCGCTCCGGCCGATAGCGGAAAGGCGACTCTGTCTCCGTTCAGCGACGAACCGACCTGCGGGCCGTTGACGGCCAGTACGTTCGAGCCGTTCTTGTCGAGCGGTGAGACCATCTCGTATGCGCGACAGTCCGGTAGCCGTGTAGCGCCCTGTTCGGCACGACGTTCTTCGTTTGGGCAACCGCCGCTCTGAACGGCTGGCGGATAGGTGGCAAAGGTCGCATCGCCGCCTTCTGTCGTGCCTGTCGCGTTCGTGGCGACCAGCCGGAAGTGGTATTTCGTGCCCGGTTGCAACCCGGAAAGGTGCTGTGAGATCGTTACCGATAGGCCGCCTGATCCCGCTGAGGCTGGTGTGACTGGCGCGCTGTTCCCATACGCGGTTGTGGTGCCGTATTGGAACTGGTAGGTGGTTGCCTGTTCGCCCGGGTTGACCTGGCCCCGCAGCGTCGCTTCGCCTGTGGCTATCCCGCTCGGGGGTTCCACACTCACTACCGGCGCAAGCGGCGATGCCTGCGCGGACCCACACGACAACACCGCACACAAACTTGTAAGCAATCCCAGCAAGCGGCCACGAGCAACCATCACGCACTCCCCTCCTCAAGAGACACACAGCGACTAGCCCCCATCGGGGAAGCGCACAACAGCCCCAGGGGAGTGACGCCCCTGAAAGCAAGAGAACAAACAAGAGCACGCGTCTTCAAAGACGCGTGCGAGAAACCAAGCCAACCCTCACAGTCGGCGTGCCGCGCCTCACAGGCGCGACGAGGCGGTCTAGCGGCTAGAAGCCGGCTCGGCCAGAGAGAGAGAGAGAGAGAGAGAGAGAGACGCGTCAGCGACGCTGACGCGTCCTATTACGGACCCATCAACAAGACACGGACTCTCATGCACGTTGATCCCCAAAGACTTCACGCGAACAACAACTCCCTCATAGAAGCGACCCGGTTCCTCTCCCAGAAAAACCACTTGCGTCAGCGCTGAGAACTCCACACATGGAGACACCCAACCCGATCTATTTACCCAAGCACCCCAGAGGGGGATGCCAAGACATGAACAACGTTATACCCGAGGGCCAACAAAAAGTCAACCCCCTCTCAGGAGCATGGCGCGCGAATTGCACTGACCCCTACGCGCGACTCCGTCTACGGATGCCCGTTAACGACTGAGCGCCAGGCATGTGCCCGGCGCTCAAGACCATCTATGTCAGCCCAGAGGCAGCAGCCACCCCAGGTATCCAGCGAGCGGATCAGGCGGCGCGGGACGAACTGTCAGCGGAGGGGCGATCAGGCCGCGTGGGCGAACTGCCTGTCCACGCCGTCGAGCAACTCCCAATTGCCGCGCAACGCGGCAGTGGCCCGCTCGACCATGCGATCGGCCTGCGCGGCGGCCTCATCATCGTCGCCGCTCATCAGCTTGGCGATCAGCTCGCGGGCATGGCGGGCGTGCTCGACGTCGAGCGTGGCGTGCAACTCGAAGTACTCAACCGCCGGGCCTTCGGGGCTGTAGCCGTAGCGCTCGACAAGCCCGGCCAGCTTTGTCTTGGCGATCTCGGGCTGGCATGCCTCGATCGCATAGAGGACGGCCAGGTGCTCCAGTACATCCTCTCCGGCAGTCCAAGCCTGCACGCAGTGCGCGGTCTCGCCCAAAGCCTCATTGCGCGATGCCTGCTCGCCCGCGGCAGCTGCTGCAGCCGCGAACTCGTCCCACATCGCGATGTGGGACTGCTCCTCAGCGGCGTGGCGCTCGAGGCCGGGGCGAAGCTTTGGGTCAGCCTTGGCGGCGACGCTGTGCGATGCCTGCGCCAAAGCCACGACAGCATGGCGGTACTCGCCCGCGTAGAACCCGAGCTCCTCGGCGCTGAGCTCGCCGGCGGACCAGCGCTGGTAGAAGGGGTGCTCGAGTACGTTGCATTCGCGCCTGGCCTGGTCGATCCTGGCAATTACATCCATCGCACGGCTCCTTCTGGTTCGTTGATCTGGAAGAGCGCCCAAGGGCGCGGGCAGGGACTCCTGAGGCGGGAAGTATTGCGTGCCCTCCGGGCGCCCCCAGCTATGGACTTATGCGGCGGCAGGATGGGCCTGTGCCCAGGCAACGATCTCCTCTGAGCCATCAACGACCGCGCCATCGTCGAGCACCAAGGTCGGCACCATGCGGTTGCCGGTGAGACGCTCCACCTCCCGGCGCCCTTTGGTCATGTTGAGAGCTTTCGGCAAGACCCCGAGTCCGTAGGACTTGACCACCTGGGGGTCGTAGCCCGCCTCACGCAAAGCCTCGTGCGCGTTCCTACAAGGGTGCCCTCCGGGGCGGGGTGACTTGAACAGTCCGTAGCAGACGTAGAGCTTCATCCGATCCTCCTTATTGGACGGTGAGCTTGCCTTCCATTCCGGCAGCGCGATGACCAGGGACCGAGCAGTAGAAGACGTAAGTACCCGGCTTGAGGTTGAGTTTGAGCGTCTTTGCGCCACCTTGGAAGGTGGGCGTGGCACCGAGCACCTTGGTGCCCTGGGCGATCGTCATGTTGTGTGGCAAAGGGGACATATTGGCGAAGCTGATCGTGACGGCACCAGCTTTCGCCGACAGGTTCTTGGTCGTGTAGCGCAGCTGGCCCGCGGGGTCGGCTTCCTCCTTCAAGGACGACGTCCCCGAGCCCGATGCAGCTTCGCGACCGGTCTGGGTGACCGGGGCCACTGTCGCCTTGGCGCTGGATCCGCCCGAAGTTACGATTGCCATCGAGACGGTCGCGAGCACGAGCACGGCCGAGATCGCCATCACGGCGCGCTGGCCACCCAAAGTGTTTGGGAAGTTCGGATTGCGCGAGCCGATACCGAGCGACAGGATCAAGGCCCAAGCCACAAGCAGGCCACCAGCTATGTAGTAAGGCACCTTGCTCTTCTCGGCCGCGAGGACCGGGGCGGTGTGGATGATCGTTGCAAGCATTCCGCGCGCGAGCCTAACCGATCCTCCGGTGGGTATGCTCTCTCGCCGATGACCGACGCGGTGCGTACCCCGGAGGAGCTGCTCGAAGGTCTACCCGACTTCCCGTTCAAGGCGCACTACCGCGAGCACGACGGTCTGCGTCTCGCCCACATCGACGAGGGCGAGGGCGCCCCAGTGTTCTTCATGCACGGTGAGCCGACTTGGTCATTCCTGTGGCGCAAGGTGATCGCGCCGGTACGCGATGCGGGCTTCAGGTGCATCGCCCCGGACCTGCCCGGCTTCGGTCGCTCGGACAAGCCGATCGAGCTCGACTGGTATTCCTATGACCGTCATGTGGAGGCGATCGCGCCACTGCTCGAGCAACTAGATGTGCGCGGCGCCACGATGGTTGTACACGATTGGGGTGGGCCCATCGGCTTGCGTCTTGCAATCGAGCACCGGGAGCGCTTCGAGCGGCTCGTGATCCTCGATACGGGCCTGTTCACGGGCCATCAGAAGATGACCGACGCGTGGACGGCCTTCAGGGACTTTGTCGAGCGCACCGAGGACTTGCCCGTTGGTTTCCTGGTGCGCGGCGCCTGCAAGAACGACCCGGGCGAGGAGGTGATCTCCGCCTACGAAGCGCCTTATCCGAGTGTCGCCTCGAAGGCCGGGGCCCGAGCCTTTCCGCTGATGATCCCGCGTGAGCCCGATGCGCCTGGCGCCGAGGCGGGGCAGCGCGTACTCGCCGCTCTGAAGGACGATGAGCGCCCGACTTTGATGCTGTGGGCGGACTCCGACCCGGTGCTGCCGCTATCCACGGGGGAGCGCTTCGCCGAGGCCATCGGCCACGAGAAGCCGCGCGTCATAGAGAACGCCTCGCACTTCCTGCAGGAGGACGCGGGCCCGGAGATCGGGCGCCAGATCGCCGATTGGCTAACTGCCGGCTGACACTCCCTATTTGCCCTGCCCTACGCGCGCGCGTAGGGCAGCACTTTCCGAACCGTCTCCGTTCAACTGTTCCCGTCTGTGAGCTGGGGCGTCGGCGGCGCCGCCTCCAAGCCCGGCTCGGAGTGCGAAGCGCGCAGCTCGTAGCCACGACGGATGCTCGCGTCGGCGCCCGCCAAAACCTGGTCAGCCTTCATCGCCCGGGCCATCCCCTCAGACAGCCTGCGCGGCAAGAGCGTGCCGAGCGTGTTGGTGCGCTTGGCGGACTTCGGCACCCAGACATCGACGATGCCATGCTGCAGAGCATCAACGATCGCGTCGGCCACGTCGGCGGGCTGCAGGCTCTTGAGGCCGCGCGCCTCACCGAGACCGGAGCCCAGTTCGGTGTTGACGACGAAAGGCATCACATAGCTGACGTCGATATCCGCTTTCATCAGGTTCAGCTCCCCGCGGACCGCCTCGGTGAGACCGACGACGGCGTGCTTGGTGGCTGAATAGGTGGCGCCACCGGGCGCGCCGAACTTGCCGGCCTGCGAGGAGATGTTCACGATGTGGCCGCGGTTGCGCGGGACCATCCGCTCCAAGGCAAGCTTTGTGCCGAGGATGACACCGTGCAGGTTGATGTCGATCATGCGCCGTGCGGTCAGATCATCCTCGTCGATGAAGCGCCCGATCTGCATGATCCCGGCGTTGTTGACAAGCACGTCGATCGGCCCGAGTTGCTCCTCAGCGCGGTCGAGGAAGGCTGAGAACGAGTCGCGCTCAGTCACGTCGAGCGGCAAGGCCACGGTGCTTGCACCAAGCTCTGCGGCGGTCTGCTGCGCAGCGGCAAGGTCGACGTCGCCGACCGCGACCTTCATTCCTTGGCGCAGCAAGGCTTGCGCCGTGGCCTTGCCGATTCCGCGTGCCGCGCCGGTGATCGCCGCGGTTTGACCGGCGAGGATTCGGGGCTGCTTGGCCATGCTGTCTCCTCCTGAAAATTGGTTGCCTAGCCAAAGCTAGCGCTCCTTGCCCTGCCGCGCATAGCGGCACGCGAGGGCTCCAGAGAAGAGGCAGGCCACCGCATCTTCTCTGACCTGGAGGGGTTTATACGTGCAGGTCATCCCATCAGGCCTACGGATGGCCCCGGAGAGGGGACCGGACCCGGGTGATCCACGGCTTCGCCCGGGTCCGCGTAATTAGAGGATGGACGCTGCCGGCTGGCGGGCCGGCGAGTGTGTAGAGGATGAGCGCTGTCGGTTGGCAGACCGGCGAGTGCGGCAGCCACAAGCCCGATACGCTTGTGGGGTGGCGTCGTTTCTGTTTCACGATCAGCGCATCGCCTACACCGAGTACGGTGCGGGCCTGGCGGCCCTGACCAGTAGCGGAGCCCGCGGCAAGACCAGCCGGCGCACCGCCGCCGCCAAGCGGCCGGTGATCCTGGTGCACGGTCTACTGCTCTCGCAGAAGATGCACCGCCCGCTCGCTGAAGACCTCGCGGCGAAGGGCAACCGGGTGATCACGGTTGACCTGCTCGGCCACGGCGAATCGGACCGCCCACGCGACATGTGGCGCTATTCGATGTACTCCTTTGGCGAGCAGCTAGTGGCGTTGATGGACCATCTCGAGATCTCCGAGGCGGCGATCATGGGCACCTCGCTCGGCGCCAATGCGGCGCTGCAGGTCGCTGCGACCGCGCCGGAGCGCTTGCGCGGGATGATCGTGGAGATGCCGGTGCTCGACAACGGCCTGCTCGCTTCCGCGCTGGCGTTTACGCCGATCCTTGTTGGGCTCACGTTCGGCGAGCCCATAATGAAGCGGGTGGCAAGCGTCGCCAAGGCGGTGCCGCGGCGGCTATTGCCCTATTACGGCAACGTGCTGCTCGACCTGGTGCGCCAAGACCCGGGGCCGGGCGGAGCACTGCTGCAAGGCCTGTTCTTCGGACGGATCGCTCCACATCGCTCGGAACGACGAGAATTCAAGACACCGGCACTGGTGCTTGGTCACCGGCGTGACCCGGTCCACCCCTTCTCAGATGCGGGCATGCTGGCTGAAGAGCTTCCCAATGCACGTTTGATCGAAGCTGACTCGCTTGTCGAGCTGCGCTTGCGACCGGAGCGGCTCACTGAGGAGATCGCGGGATTCCTCGACGAGCTGTGGGCCGCAAAGCCGCGCCGCCGCGCCAAGAAGCCTGCCTGACGAGGGCGGCGCTAAGAACCCGTCTTCAAAGCGGCGCCAGGAGGCGGCGTTACTTCGGCGGGAACAGTTCGAATTCGTTTATCGCGACAGTGCCGGGGGTGGCGGCCGTCGAGGAAGCGGGCGCCTTAGCGAGCCAGAGCACGATGTAGCGATAACCCTTGCCCTTTGTTTTCAGGGCCAAAGTGGTGCTTTTCTTCTTTAGGACTTTCAGTCCCACGATCCGATTCCAGGCGGGATCGGAGATCGAGGTGGGCAAGGCTTTGCCGACCGCCCCGTACACTTCTACGGTGATACCTGGGGTAGTCGTCGTGACGACCACACTGCCTAGCTTTACAGGGCTCTTGAGGTCAAGTACCAAGCCCTCAGCCATCTTTGGCGCAACGGTGGGCTGCACCTGAGCCGTCCAAGCTGTGCTGGCTTCGCCGTCGATCGCGAGGCTGGGGTCGCCGAACAAGGTGGCTGGATAGGCGTAAGGGTTGTAGACGCTTGCGGCGTCGGTGTCCAAGAGGATCGGGCTGGGCGTTTCGGCGCCCGTTTCGGAGCCTTCTGAGCCGGTGCTTTCTTTCGGGCTCGTCGTCGATTCGCTGCTCGTTTTGGTGGGCGTCGTCGTTGTGCTCGGCGTTTTGGTCGTTTTCGTTTCGGGTGGGAACAGTGAGTTGTTGGCTTCCGTGTTAGCGCCACCGCTGGGCACAGGTGTGGGCGTCTGCGAGGGGATCGGGGGCGTGGCTTTGACGGTGGTCGGCGTGCCGGGCGTGGAGGTGGCGCCGGGGGTGGACGTCGTGCCGGGCGTGGCCGGCGTAGGCGTGGTCCCGGGTGTAGTCGTGGAAGAGGTAGTCGTGCCCAAGCCGGTCACCGCAACGACAGCCACCTTGGGCTTGGGCTTGGTCTTGTTGAGCGCCGCGTAAGCAGCAACCGAGGCGCCGATCACTAGCAGAGCGGTGGTGGCAAGGATTGCGATCCCGGTGCGCCAACCAGGAGCACCGCTGAGGCTGCCAGGTGCACCGGTACCGCATTGAAGGCACCAATCTTGGCCATCCTGCAGCGGCAGCCCACATTTCGTGCACGCGCGCGGCGCAGCCGAGGCCTCTGAAGGAGACCCGTTTGGGCCGGTGTCATTAGACCCCTGCGCTCCGTTGGATGCGACGTCAGACGTCGGCTTGGTGAGTAGATCACTCACGGGTGACCATTCTTACACCTCGGCGGAGGACAACCCCCCAGCAGGATGTCATTGCCTGTGGGACGCAGCTCGGAATCCAATTCAAGCTGCCAGTAGTAGCGCGTAAACGTGACGTCGCGCCGGTACTCGCCGATGTGCGGGGCGACGTGCTCGCCCGCGGCCATGCGCACGATCAACTCGGGATAGGAGCGGCCGGGCAGGGCGGCGAGGGCCGGTGCGGAGAAGGCGCCACCGAAGCGGGTGTTGACGTCGGTGATGCGGATGCCCAAGGAGGGATCGCGGAATATCTGAATCGTGGCGGGTCCACGCACACCCAAGGCCTCCATCACCGTATGCCCCAAGTCCACCAAATCGGGGGCGTCAATAACCGTGCCCTTAATCGACTCCCCCCCGCGTGACTCGAGCATGGTGCGAGGAATCGCGTTTAGGCAACGGCCACTTAGATCGCCGAGGCAGTCGATCGACAGCTCGGGACCGCCCATCGCGCGCTGCACCATGGTCGGCTCCTCCACGTAGTCGACGAAGAAGCGTGCCTGGAGGGGATCGTGGGCCAGGTGGATCGAGCGCGCTCCCGATCCTTGGCGCGGCTTGACCATCACCGGGTAGTCGAGTGTGTCGAGGTTGGCGTCCGGGAGCACCGTTGGAGGCGAGGGCAGGCCGAGACGCTCAAGCAAGAGGTGGGCCTCGTACTTGTCGTAGGTCGCGCGGGCCACCTCCGCGGAGGGCACGAGCGCCGGAAGGACCTCGCTTTCCCGCGCACGGGCGAGCACATCGATGTCGAGATCAGTAAGCGGCAGGACCGCCCCTACCCCGTGGAGCTCGCATAGGCGCGCCAGCTCTGGCACGTACTCCGGATCGTCGATCGGTGGGGCGCTCGCACGCACTTGGGCCGCGTACTGGGCGGGGGCGAGCGGGTTGGGATCTACCGCCACAACCGTCGTGAGTGCGGCGAAGCAGGACACGATGTCATAGCGCTTGCCTACGCCCGTGAGCATGATGGCGGGAGTCATTCCCATCCTCCCGTCTGGCCCTTGTAGAGGCCCTCGCCGCCGAAGACGATCGCCAAAGTGCGCACCAGAATACGCAGATCGAAGGCGAGGGAGCGATGCTCGATGTAGTAGAGGTCAAGCTCGATGCGCTCGCTCCAAGGCAAGGAGGCGCGTCCGTTGACTTGGGCCCAGCCTGTGATGCCGGGCCTGATCGCAAGTCGCCCGCGCTGGCGCTCGGTGTACTGAGCCACTTGCACCGGGATCGTGGGGCGGGGTCCGACGAAGGACATGTCTCCGCGCACCACATTCACAAGGTTCGGCAGCTCGTCGAAGGAAGTTCTACGCAGGAAAGCTCCCACGCGTGTGACTCGCGAGTCGTTCTCGTTGATAGCGAGACCCGCGCCGATGTGCTCAGCGCCATCCACCATGGTGCGCAGCTTGAGCAAGTCGAATGGCCTGCCGTCCTTGCCTACCCTGCGCTGTCTGTAGATCGGGTGCCCACGCGAGTCAAGCCTGATCGCGAGCATCGCCACGGCCATTACAGGCACCGCGAAGATCAGGGCGAGCCCACCACCGACGATGTCTATCGCGCGGCGAATCATCGGGTCCCCTCAGCTGCTTCCCAGGAGGCGGCGGTGCCGTGGCGCAACCAGTCCCACAAGCCGGCAGCCGGAGATGCGGTGGTGAGCACGTAATAGCGGGCGATCAAGAAAGGTCGTGCGCGAAGCGATCCCGCGAGCGCGGCACCGATGAGTGGGCCGAGCTGCAAGGCCAAGGTCAAAAGGTAGAGGGAGCCGGCGCCGGCGGCTACCAAAGCGACGTTGGCGGCCAAGGCCAAGGCGTGCAGAAAAGGGGTCGAGTAGCGAAGTAGGCGGTGGGAGAAGATCATCGAGGCATAGGACGGCGAGTAGCCGCGCGGAGAGAGCATCCCACCGCGCAGGACGATCGGCCACGTGTGGCTCATCATGCGCCGCTTGCGCTTCCACTCGCCCTCAATCGAGGGAACCATCTTCTCCGAGGCGAGGGCGCCCGGCACCTCGATGGCGCGCCAGCCGCGCTTGACCATGTTGAAGGGAAAGGAAAGGTCGTGGCCCATGATCGGGTCGACCACGATGTAGGACGAGCGCCTTGTGGCATAGATCGCGCCGTTGCCGGCGGTGATCGAGCATAGACGTGACTCGCGGGCGCGCAAGGCCATCTCATAGCGCCAGTACATGCCCTCCTGGTTGGTGGCCTGAACGCCGGGAGCAGAGCTCCTCAGAAAACGCACACGTCCACAGGCGTAACCGACATGCGGGTCGGCGAAAGCGCCCACGAGCTCGCGCAAGGCGCCAGGCTCCCACAGGGCGTTAGCATCGGAGAAAGCCACGATGTCCCCCCGCGCCCGCTCGACAGCTGCGTCCTGGGCGGCGATCTTGCCGCCGCGCGGCAACTCGAGCACGACGTCGGCGCCCGCGGCGCGCGCGCGGGAGGCGGTCGCGTCAGAGCATCCGTCGCACGTCACGACGAGCTCGAGGAGCTCACGCGGATAGTCGAGCTGCAAGGCGTTCTCGACCTTCGCCCCGATTACCTCCTGCTCGTCATGAGCCGCGACGATCAAGGAGACATAGGGCTCCCTCTGCTCGCGCGCGGCCACGATCATCGGCCCTGCCTGGGCACTACGATTTTTAGGGATCGCTGTTCGTGCGTACTGGTCCGAGACGGCCTTCGGCGCTGGCGCGAGGACGCATGCGAGCAGGCCAATGGCGAGCGCGTACCCGACCTGGGTCCACACGATCAGGGCGAGGCAAGCCCAGAACACGACTTCGAGCGCGGTCATCCCGATAACTCTACGTTCGACTTGGGACGGCGATCGGACTTGGTAGCTCAGAGGGAGCGGTAGAGCGCAAGCGTCTGAAGGGCAATCTGCTCCCAGGAATAACGTCCATCGGCGGCCGCCCGTGCCATCGTGCGCATCTCGGAGAGGGCGACTGTGTCCGCCAGTAGCTCTCTGAGCGCCCGGGCGAGAGCGCGCGCATCGCCAGCCGGGACCACACGCGCGGCGCCTGTGCTCGCCATCTCGGGAAAGCCGCCCACATCGCTGAGCAGGAGTGGCTTGCCAAACGCCAAGGCAGTGAACAAGACGCCGGACTGGTCGGCCTGCAGGTAAGGCAACACGACGAGGTCGGCGCGTTCGAAGTAGGCAGGCAGCTCGTCGTCGCCGATGAAGCGCGCGTCGAAGCGTACGTTCGCGGGAGCACTGGCTTGGAGCGCTGAGATATCCATCTTGGGCATGCCCGCGATCCACAGCTCGGCGTCCTCGATCGGCGCCTCCCCATACGCGCTGCCGCGCCAAGCGTCGAGCAGCACATCGATCCCCTTGTAGGGCCGCATCAGACCGAACATGAGCACGACGGGTTTATCGCGCTGAGCTCGAAACCCCACCGGCTCCGCCACACGCGTGGGCGCGCGCACTCGTGGGGCACCTATTTCTTCGAACGTCTCCTTCGGCTGAACCCCCGTCGCTCTCGCCGAGACCCCGCCCCGCGACGGCCGCTCTCCCGGGGTGTCGCCGAGTGTTCTTGGGCAACCCGCAGCCAAATGGGTGAACACGCCGTGGGGAATCACGTGCACGCGATCGGCGTCGGCGCCAAGCTCGTCGACCAGGCGTGTACGGCCGT
The DNA here is from genome assembly GCA_963731565.1 of uncultured Solirubrobacterales bacterium. GTDB lineage: Bacteria > Actinomycetota > Thermoleophilia > Solirubrobacterales > Solirubrobacteraceae > Palsa-744. The sequence continues at coordinate 579,695 of CAVSWG010000001.1, read as the reverse complement.
GCTCCGAGTGCACGACGATCGCATCGAAGCGGTCGTACAAGCGTCGCTGAGCCGCCAGTTGACCGGGCCGCGGCTCGCGCGGGAGCACATCGTGTGCGGTGAGCACGAGCGGACGGCGACGTCCGTCCTTGGTGCTTTTCGCGGGCAACAAGTGTGCGTCCAGGTGCTGGACGGCAAGCCACTGGAAGTGAACTACGTCCGCGCTGCGCGCCGCGCGCCGGTAGCGCAGCATGTCGGGCACATGTTGCGCCAGCTTGCTCGCCAGGCGCAGCCGCCCGGATGGAGCGCCGAAGGCACCACGGTAGAAGAACTCGTGGCGCACGTACCTGTTGGGCTTCGCCACCGGTCCGTAGACGAAGTGACTGGTGAACAGCTCCACGTCGACGTGGGCGCTCGCCAGCGCATTGCATAGCGCATGGTCGTAGGGTGGCGTGTAAGCGGAGGGGTCTATGACGTGAACGCGCACCAGGGGAAGACAATACGGCGAGCGGTACACAGGCGGGTGACGCTTGCCGTGACGTTCGCGCTCGCGGCGCTCAGCTACTGGCTCACGGTGTTCCCGCGGGTGTGCCTTCACATAGCGCGCTGGCAACGGCAGGCGAAGCGTATTCCCGACCCTGTGTTGCGCGGCTTAGCGCTCGCTGCGCTGTCGGAGAAGCGCGGCAATATCGAGGGCGCAGCCGCGTTCGCGGCGTTCTCCCCATGGGCCAGCCGGGGTGCTGTCACCAAGGCAACCGGCGCCTTCCAGGCCGCCTACAACCTGCTCGACATGCTCGGGGAGCAGCCGAGCGCGGACCCCGTGCTCGACGGGGAGTCTCTGCACAACGCGCTGCTGTTCGCCTTGGGCTGGCCTGCCGGCACGCCGCCGGCCGACGGCGTCGATCCAGGCGTGCAGGCGCTCGACTGGTACGAGCACCATCCTCAAAGCAATGACGGCGGCTACCTGGACAGGCTCTTGGAGGAGTGCCGCGGCGCGTTCTCGAGTCTGCCCAACTATGCCGTCGCGGCGCCTGCCGCGCGGACGGCGGCGGAGCGGATCGTCGCCTTTCAGAGCCTCAACCTGAGCGAGTCTCAAGGCGACCATGCGAGGCTCGAGCAGTGGGCGCGCAACGCCACCCCGCCAGGCGCCGGACTGCAGTGGTGGGAGACCGCCGCCGCCGCGGGCTCCTCACTTGGGGTACACGCACTGATCGCGGCCGCCGCCGATGTGGAACTCGAGGCGTGTGACGCGAAGCTGCTCGAACAGGCCTACTTTCCGTGGATCGGCGGGCTGCACTCGCTGCTGGACAACCTGATCGACAAACATGAGGACGAGGCCGCGGGCCATCGCAGCCTCGTCGAGTACTACGGCCCTGAGCGTGCGGCCGAGCGGATGCGCTGGATGGCCGAGCAGGCCACTCTGCTGGCCGAAGATCTCCCCCACAGCCGACGCCACACGGTGGTGCTCGCGGGCATGATCGGCAACTATCTGTCCACCCCTGAAGCGCACACTGAGGAGCTGACTCCGGTCAGCCAAGCGGTCCTGGCGACCACTGGAGGTCTAGCCCGGCCGACGATGCTGGTGTTCAAACTGCGCCATCTGCCCGGCCGCCTGCGCAAAACCATCGCTCACGAAGGACGACGCGTGGAGCATCCCGCAGCCCCTGACCTAGACAGTTTCAGATAGGGTTTCTGCACAGGTCAAGTAAGAGGAGCGCCGGCAGCTGAGTACAGCCGCCGGCTGATCCTAAGCAGGAGGGGGGTCGGTAGCATGGTCAGCTGCCGGCCGGTAACAAGGGAGAGGGACACGCATGCTGGAGCTGCGAGATCTCGTCAAGCACTATCACACAGCCGGGGAGGAGACCGTACGCGCGGTTGACGGCGTGTCGCTGTCGGTCGCCACGGGCGAGATGGTGGCTCTGTATGGGCCAAGCGGCTCGGGTAAGACAACACTGCTGTTGATGGTCGCGGCGCTGCTGGCGCCCACAAGTGGAGAGGTGCTCGTCAACGGCCGCGACATCTCCTCGCTCTCAGAGCGCGAGGCGTCGCACTTCCGGCTTCAGGAAATGGGGTTCGTGCGCCAGAACTTCGACCTGTTGCCGGGTGTGACAGCGATCGACAACACGGTGCTCAAGCTGCTCAAGAACACGCCGTGGAAGGAAGCCCACGAACGCGTGCAACCCCTGCTCGAGCGCCTGGGCCTCGGCGGGCGCCTTACGCACCGCTCCGAGACGCTTTCGATGGGCGAGCGCCAGCGCGTGATGATCGCGAGAGCGCTCTCCACCGAGCCCAAGCTGCTGCTCGCGGACGAGCCGACGGGTAGCCTCGACACGCAGCGCGGACGCGAGGTGCTGGAGCTATTGACCGAGCTCTGCCGCGAACGTGGGGTGGCGATCGTGCTGGTCAGCCACGATCCGCAGGCCGCCGGCTACGCCGACCGCGTGCTGGCCTTGCGCGATGGGCGACTGGTCGACTACGACCCCGAGCAGGGGTTCGCCCCTGCCAGCACCAAGTGAGCCGCGCTGAGGAGCGTCAGCGCGAGATGAGCCCGAAGATCGCAGCACCAGTCATGAGGTCCGGGGGGGTCCTATGAGGTTTGCGAACGTGCTTCACCTGTACCGCGTGCGCCTGCGCGCCCGGGCGCTGCAGGAGTGCTTTGCGATCGTAGGGATCGCCGCTGGGGTGGGACTGCTGTTTGCCTCGCAGATCGCGAGCTCAAGCCTGTCGAGCTCGGTGGGACAACTCAACAGCGGGATCGTGGGTACAGCCAAGCTGCAACTGACCGCGCGCGACGCCCACGGACTCCCGGAAAAGCTGGTGGCCGAAACCAGGCACCTGCAAGGCGTGAAGGTGGCAGCGCCGCTGCTCGAAGTGAGCGCCAACGCGGTTGGGCCCAAGGGAAGCGACTCGGTGGAGCTGGTGGGAGCCGACTCGGCGCTTGCCGAACTGAAAGGCGCGCTTGTGCGCAAAGTCGCACTCACTCCATTCGCCGGGGTGGAAGCAGTCGTGCTGCCAGTGCCCGTCGCCCAGACGCTCGGCGTGAGGAAATTTGGCGACATCGTGCACTTCCAGGCGTTGGGGCACTCCAGCGAAGCGGCGCTCTACTCGCTGCTCACCAAAAAGCAGGTCGGGGCGCTTACATCCAGCCCGATCGCGGTGAGCACGCTTGAATACGTCCAGAACGCAAGCGGCCTGCAGGGCCGCGTGAGCCGCATCCTGGTCGAGCCCAAGCCGGGACAAGCCGCCGCCGTGCAAGCCGGGCTGCTACGGATCGCCGGTGGACACTATGGCGTGGAGGCGGCCAGCTACGACGAAGCGCTATTTGCCAAGGCCGCCGCTGCGACCAACCAGTCCACGCAATTGTTCGCGGTGATCAGTGCCTTGGTGGGCTTCCTGTTTGCCTTCAATGCGATGCTCTTGACGGTACCCCAGCGCAGGCGCCTGATTGCCGACCTGCGGCGTGATGGCTATACCCCCAAGGCGGTGATCTCGGTCCTGATGTTCGACGCGATGGTGCTTGGCACGATTGCGTGCGCGATCGGATTGGTGCTCGGAGACGAGCTGTCGCTTCACCTGTTCCACTCAAACCCCGGGTACTTGTCCTCGGCGTTCGCGGTTGGCTCCGAGCGAGTCGTGAACTTGCAGAGCATCGCGATATCGGTGATCGGCGGCATGGGTGCGGCCAGCGTGGCCGTGCTCAGCCCGTTCAAGGACATCGTCTCACGCAACCCGCTCGCCGCGATTGAAACCAAGGAGGGCACCGGCGGAAATACCTCCCTGCTGCTCACGCTCGGCGGTCTGCTGTGTCTGGCGGCGACAGTCGTAATCCTGCTTGCGGCTCCCCAGGCGGCGATCGTGGGGATGGTGACGCTGATCGCGGCCTTGCTGGCCTTGCTGGCACTCCCGCTGACGTGGATGCTCGCATTCGTGCGCAGGATCGCGCCCACAATCGTGAGCGCCGTACCGCACATCGCGGTGATGGAGCTGCGCGCCGGGCGATCGCGGGCGATCGCGATCGCTGCCACCGGCGCGATCGCGGTGTTCGGAAGCGTGTCGATCCAAGGCGCTCACAGCGACCTTCTGAAGGGCCTCTACAACGCCGCTTCCGACGTGAATGCATCCACCGACATATGGGTGTCGGCCGCGGGAAACTCCAACCTGTTGATGACCTCACCGTTCGCGCCGACCCAGCTGAGCAAGCTCAGTGGGCTGCCGGGAGTGAGCGCGGTGCGCGTGTACCGGGGGGGCCTACTCGACTACAAGGACAGGCGCATCTGGGTGATCGCTCCGCCCACGGAAGCCACTCCCTTGGTACCGCCCACCCAGCTCGTGGAAGGCAACGTCAAGCAGGCGGACGCCCATTTGCGGGAAGGTGACTGGGCGGTTGTGTCGCTGGCGCTCGCCGAAGAACACAAATTGAAAATCGGCCAGTCGTTCACGCTGCCGACGCCCAATCCCACAACCTTCAAGGTAGCCGCTGTGAGCACCAACATCGGCTGGGCGCCGGGTGCGATCGTGATGAGCTCAGACGACTATGCGAAGGCGTGGGGAAGCACGGACGCAAGCGCCTACAACGTGCTGATGAAGCCGGGCGTGGCACCCGAACAGGGCGTGCATGAGATCAGGGCGGCCTTGGGAAGCGGAACGGCGCTTGCCGCACAGACCTCTGAACAACACGCCAACACGCTACGCGCGATCACGCGTCAAGGCCTCGAAAGGCTCTCGCAGATCGCCACACTGATCTTGGTGGCCGCCGTGATGGCGATGGCTGCAGCGATGGGCGCCATGATCTGGCAGCGCCGCCCACGGCTTGCGAAGCTCAAGCTAGAGGGCTTTCCCCACCGCGAACTGTGGTACACGATCGTGCTTGAGAGCTTGATGCTGCTTGGCGTGGGCTGCTTCAGCGGCGCTGTCTTTGGCCTGTTCGGCCAGCAATTGCTTGATAGAGCCTTGAACATCGTCATCAACTATCCGGTCGTCAGCTCGGTGGGAGTGATCGTGGCGCTGTCGAGCCTCGCGCTCGTGACAGCCTCGGCCGTCTTGATGGTGGCGATCCCCGGCTGGTTCGCGGCCAAGGTGCCAGCCGGCCTGGCCCTTCAAGACTAAAGCGCGACTCCGGCCTTCTTCACGGTTGCGATGGCCGACACAAGCGGCGCACCGACAAGTCGGTAAGTGGCACGCACCGGCAAGCAGTTACAAAGGCAAGATGCCGGCCACCGGGCGTACCCGCAGGCTGCGAATGGCTACCGGTCTGCCGGCCCACAGGTCTGCCACCGGCGTACCGCGGGGGATCACTCGCCAGAGCGAAGGCTCACCGCCGGCTAGCCCAGGATGCGCAAAGTCCCGCCCCGCCACTGGACCAGCGGGGCGGGACGGGACCTCGAGCAGGGCTTATTTCTTTTTGCGGACCGGCGGCGGGCAGGGCACGTTGTGCGTCGCGACAACCTGGCTGCCGTCGAGGAACGTGAACTGCGCCGAGAACGGAAAGCCGCCGCTTGGGCACTTCGTCGGAAGCGAGATGCCCTGCGGTTTGTAGCCAACTAGTTTTCCGTGGACGCGCTTGTAATAGGTGAGATGGCTGGGACCGATCGTCGAGTTGACGTTGATGATCGACACCGGCGGCCCGTTGGTGACGCTTTTGATTTCCGGGATCGTGGTGTCGAGATCGCCGCCAAACGCGCCTTCGCCGGGCAGCAGTTCGCCAGCGAAGACGATTTGCGCGTAGACCGGAGCAAGTCCGTTGGCATAGAAGAGCACCACGATGTTGCCTTCGTGCGGTGGTCCCATCAAAGCCTGGATTTCAGGGATCTCATGGCCCGCATCGGCCCCGAACGGGACCTCGACAAAGGCACTGCCATGGCCAAGCCGAGAGTTCGGCGGGCAGCCGGCGATGCCTTTCGCGACCAGTGCTTCGGGCTTGCAGATAGAAAGCCCGAGTGTGGTCGTCACGTAGTTCATGCCCTTGGGCATGCGCAGGCTGACATGGGTAAGCGGTGAGGGCAATCCACCGGTAGTGCTGCCGATCGTAAAGCCGAACCCAATCGTCGTCGAAGCACCCAGCCTGTTGGGGCTAAACGACGTGTGCAAGGCAACCGTCTCTTCTGCCTGCGCGCAAGCGGGCAGGCAGCCGAGGGCGAACAGCGCAAGCGTTAGGGCGTATGCCCTTGGTATCCGCGCTCTGGTCAAGGTGTCTCCAAGCGCTAGTACGACATTTTTCCGCTCACGTGCACCGTGACGGCGTCGTTGGAGCGCTGGATGGTGCCGCTAAAGCTGAGAGCGGACGCTTTTGCTTTGGAGTAGGTCCCGCTGCCTTTGGTGACGGCCAAGGTACCCGAGAACGTGGCAGTCGATCCCTCTACGCGGTAGCTCGCTTTGGCGGTGCCGCTGATCGACCCACCTTTGGTGGGATAGACCTGAACACCCGCGCTCACGCTACGGGTCGAAGTGACCTTGAGCTGAAGGTAGAGCGTCCCGCCAAGCGTACCTTTGGCGGTGCCTGCCTCTTTGAGTTCGACCCCGTGTTTGTTCTGCAGGTGCAGGCTGGCGCTGTCGTTCAAAGTGAGCGAGCGCGCAGCTGTGGCGTGTGGTGACGAAGCGCCGGCGGCGCCCGTCCCAAAGACTGCGACTGTGGCTACGGCGCCCAATGCAAGCGCGGCAGACGAGATTCGCAACCGCGCACTCGTGCGCGGGCGTACTGACTTGGTCCCCATTGATCCCTCCGTGTGGCTGTTGACGTCGCTTCCCATTAGAACAGACCCCTCTCCTCCGAGCGACTCCCTAAGCCCAAAGCCTAGTCCACATAACAGAAAGGCCGGGCAGTTGGACAATTCTAGTGCATATAGGCCTACGAAGTTCAACCCGGCAGGTCGGCGCGAGTTGCGGGAAAGCCGAGATCGAGGAGCTTTTGCTGCGGTGCGAGATCAAGGCCTCTGCTGTAGTGCGAGGTCAGAGCCGGTGGCTGCCGCGCGGCCACTAAAAGCAGACTCGACCTGCCGGCCCTTAGCGGTGAGCCTCCACGCGTTGGGCTCGCCGCGGACCCTATGTATGCCGGCCTTCTCCAGGAGACCAAGGTTGGTGAGGCGCATGAGCAGCTTTGAGATCTGGCCCTGGTCTGACACCCCGGAAGCTTCGGCGAGCTTGCGATTGGAGGCTCCAGGCGCTTGGGCGACCGCCATCAGGACGCGCATGGTGCGATAGGTGAGACGCATGTCGAGGCCGCGCAGCGGATCGGCGGGTGGACGACTGGCGCGGGGCGGCAGCTTGGGGGTGGGTCGCGAGAGCTCGCGCTGAGCGGCAGCCGGACCTAGGTAAGGCAGCACGATCATCGACATGAGCGGGTTGAGAAGCTCAAGCAGAGGAGAGGACTCCTCCTCCAGCATGCGGGAGTGGATGAGCGAGAACACGCCGCCAACGATCCCTTCGGCGGTGAGCGGTGGTGGGCCTTCGCGGCTCTTCGCTTCGCTTCGCGCCTCCTCCACGGCCGCGATGACTTGGGTTAGCGCGCGCCGGCGGCGGCCTAGTACGTTGGGTCCGGCTGCAAGCGCCTCCGCGATCACGAGCCGGCCAATCGCCTGCTCGTAGTCCAGGAGATCGAGCAAGGCGGCGAGCGCGGCTCTGATCCGCTCACGCCACTTTCCCGCTCGCTGATAGATGGGCACAACGGTCGCGGCGATCCGGTCGATCGCGACATCAAACGCCGCGAGAAAGCAGTCCTCGCGGTCTTCGAAGATCTCGTAGAACGTGCGCCGGGACACCCCTGAGCGGGCTACCACCTGACCGACGCTTGCCTCACCAAAGCCGTGCTCGGCAACCACCTCGACCATGGCTGCGAGCATTCGGGTGCGCTGGATCCCTGCGACATGCGCGCGGCCGAGTCCGTTGCCTCCCTCCTCTGGCCCCTCGAGCGCGGGACCGTTGCTTGACGCTCGTCGTCTGGAAGGCATGAGTCCAATACCTTGGGTCGAATACCTCGGATGGCGGGCCGCCCGAGCTCGGGCGGCCACCCAGAAGCTCTCCGTTTATTTCTTCCGGCTTTTGTGCCCGTCGTGCCGCGCCTTTACTTTGCGGATCTTGTGCTTAGCGCAGCCTGTAGTTGTGACGGGTGTGGCTTGACGCATTTCTGCGCCGTTTTGGGCGATGAATGTGGTGGGCATGGTGAGTTTGGTGGTGCAGAGGTTGCCGTTTGCTGCGAGGGCGCTGTTTGGTCCTTGGGGTAGCTTCAAGTCGAAGTCGCCGATTGGGACGTCGGGTACTTGCTTGAATGTGGTGCTGGTGATTCCGGCTTTGCTGATGAATGTTGTGCCGGTGAGGTCTACGGTGACGCCGTAGCCTTGTAGGACTACGACGAGGTCTGGGAATGCCTCTCCACCATGGGAGACGAAGTACACGGGTCCGTAGAGCTCGACGGGTAGTACTGGTGTGTGTGCGACGGCTGACCCGATCTTTGATCCTGCTGGGCAGGATGCGGGGTTCTGGTCGAATGTTGCTGCTGGACACGCCTTTTGCAGTGTTGTGAGCCGTGAGGGTAGTTGCTTTGGCAGGCTGACCTTGACCTTTGCGATGTTTGCTTGGTTGCCCATCGAGTTCTTGGGGTAGGTGAGCTTCGCGTCGATGCTCGCACCATTAGCCCGCGATGTTCTCCCGCTCGTGGACACTTTGAACGTGGGTTTGAAGCCGAGGCGCGCACAGTTCGTTACCTGGAAACGAGAGGACACGGGCTCTAGTAGTCCTTCACCGCCAGTGAGAGTCCCCGTGATCGCTTGGGGATTGCAGTCGGTCGGGTTGAAGATGAATCCTGGCCTGTCGATGCTCACATTGATGACCCTAAGGTCCAACGGGATTCCCTGAAGCATCGTTGGCAAGGGGTCGGTGTTGACCGTTAGTGCTGCTGTGTGCGGGTCAACAGCGATCGTGCCTCTGACTACGACCGTGCCGAGATCAAAAGGTCCGGCCTTCGCGGGCACCACGACCGATAGACCGTATGGTGCTCCCTTGTAGGGACCGGTCGCGTATATCTCGCCGTCGTGCACGTAGTACGGTGTCGCACCGGCGCCAGCTCCGACGGTTAGTTTCCCGATCTTTGATTCGGGACCGCATGTGCCTTGGGAGGCTTGTGGTTCTTGACAGAGTTTGATCGTTGAGAGGGTTCCCAACAAGCCGGTCGGCAAGTGCATGCTGACGCCACCCAACTGTTGATCCCCATCGGCCCTGCTCATCGTCAAGGACAGTGGGCTGAACGCGCCGGCTTGATTGTTGACCGTTCCAGCCGTGAAACCTGGAGCGAACTGGGCGGGCGCAGGACACGGACCGCCACCGGGCCCACTCGTGATCTGGAATGAATCATCGACGGTGACTGGCGGGTTACCAGACCACGGCGTCAGTTCGACCGTGGTCGTGTATGTGCCGCAAGTGTGGGGGTTTACCAGTGGTGATCTGGTTCCGCCGTCGAAGTTGACCTTTAGTTCGCTGAATGGTAGTTGCGGACTGTTGTCGAACACGGCCTTGATCTGACCTGTTTGCTGGTCCAAATTGACTTGTCCTGGGATCTTCAAGACCACACCGTGGCCTTCGACGACCAGATACAGGGCGATCAACGCTCCGAACGGGTTTTCGGTTTGTCTGGCCAGGTACATGTGGCCTTTCAGCGGGTCAGGAAGGACGGGTGTGACGATTTCAACGGACGCTAGTTGTGAGGAGTCGGGACATTTCGCGGGCAGCCCATTGGAAAGACCGATCTCTTCCAAAGAGCATGCCCCCAGTCCTTCTGCGGCTGACGGCGACACCGATACGCCTGCAGGCATCGTCACGACCGTCCTCTTCACATCTGAGCTAGCGATCCCTGAAGAGTTCGTCAACCCATCCTGCGGTAGAGCGACGTCAAGGCTCAACCCACTCGGAGTATCCGCCTGATGGTTGGTGGGTTGCACTGTGACGGTCGGGTTGAATGGCACGACACCACAACCCGTGGTTGCCTGTTGGGCGCCCCATTCACTTTCCGCTGCGGGGAATCCGGGGAGTTGATGGTTGAACAGGCCCTGTGTGAGGAACGTGCCGGGTTTGTTCCACGAATCGACGAGTAGTTCTGAGAACATGCCGACGCCGGGAACGGTACATGCCACCGGCATGCGCAGGAACGCTTGGGGTTCCACGGGACTGCTGTTGGGTCCGAATCTCGTACCGGACGCTCCCCTACACACCGGCAACGCTCCGCCGGTATGCACGTATTGTGGACCGTCGCAGCGTTGAGCGTCGTGGCGTGGGTCTGCGGGAACACCCCAGAAGGTGATGTCGAAACCGTCCAGCGGGACAGCGATCGGAATGTTCAGCGATCCGATCGTTACGCCGAAGTCGCCGCTGTTGCGCACGCTCGTGGTCAAAGTGATCGGTACCCCCGCCGCGTTGAACGCGAACTTCGCGGGTTCGCCGGTGGCGGGCACCATGTTGAACACCGGGAACGTCCCGCTCGCTTGGAAAAGGAAATAGTGTGTCCACGGGCTTTCGAGGTGGATCGTTCCGACAACGGAGGATATCGGGCATTCCGACAAGCCGTTACCGTTGTTCTGTGTGCGTGCGCCCGCCAACTGGTCTTCGGTGCACTCCCCCGCCACTCTCGGATCGCCCAGCAATCCCGGTGGGAGGTTCACCAGCGCGTCCTTGGGATCGACGTCGGGCACTTCAACCGGGTTTTCGAGAATCCTTTCAAGTTCTGCGTCGGGGTGACTGTTGAACCTGACGTGAGTTGTGATCGCATACGGGTGACCACCAGCCTGGGCGTAGGCGCCCCCGGCCGGGTCGGAGGTCACTTCCTGGTCGAACGCTTTCACCCCAAAATCGGCCTGCGACACTGGCGCGGCCAGCATCGCCACGACCAACAGCACGAGCGTGAGGATCGTCGCGTTGATCGTCTTGTTGTGGGTCTTGTTGTGCGTGAGGGCGCCTATGAACGGCGTGGTGTTGTCGTTTTGCATTGTTGCTCTCCTCCCTTAGCGTCCTGCTCGACGGGACGCTTGCACCCTCGTCGCTCGATTGGCGTGATAGGCCTTCATGGCGCGGGCGCGGCACTTGGCCCGCTGCTTCTTTGGCTTGCGCTTGCACGCCCTCAACGCTTGCGCCAACGTCGGGCGCTTGCGCTTCACCTGCACCTTCCTCGCCACAGGCGCCGGGTTACCCACTCCCGCGAAGCTCGCCGAGGACGGTGTCGAGAAGACAGGCGCACCACCCGCCGGACCACGGCATTCTTCACCATCGCACACAGCAGACGAAGCTTCGTTTTGGGCCGCGATACCACCATCGATACGAGCGTCGTACATATCACTGTTCTCATCCACATCCATGCGAACCAACCGCTGACGAGTCGTAAAGAACACGTTGCTCCCATCCGGCGAAGCATCGGCAAACGTCGAATCGCAATCACACGAACCACCAGAAAGCAAATGCACTTCACCCGTCACCGTGTCGTACTCGTACACATCGCGCCTACCATTCGTGTCCTGCGCCACCAACGAATCGACGGTACCAAAGAACACATAGCGTCCGTCGCTGCTCATCGCGTTACCCAAATACTGGGTATTCGCCGTAAAGGACTGGCTGTCAGCGCGACCTTCGATAACCGCGTCGCCCGTGGCTAGCGTCCCCCTCGGATCACACGACGCGCAACTCAACTTGCCAGTGTCGTAATCGTACACATAGATTTTGACAAAACCGTCAGGACGCACACCCACCTCTTCTGCATCTTCTGGCCTGTTGCTCGCAAAGGCGATCTTCCGCCCATCCGCACTCATGCGAAACTCATCGGCGGAGGCACTTGCTCCCGTATCGCTTTCTTCCCCCCATTTCGGTTCGAAACCGAGCCCGTTGACCGGCGACCCGTGACTGGTGTGAAGAATCACGAAGCGCACAACACCGTCGTGCCACACGTACAAATACAGTACGAAAGAATCGGAGAGATTCGCAGGTGCATCGGCAGTCAATCGTTGCTGGCTGAGGAAGTAGACGAAGCTCCCGTCTTCGCTGATCGCCGGCCAAGGAGTACTCACGACAGCCGGCTGGCTTGTGCCGTTGCCTGGTCCTTTGGTGATCAGTGTCAAGCGTTTGCCGGGCGGCGCCTGCACTTCATACATGTACAGCTCGCTACCTTCCGATGGTTCGGCATCGGTGAGCAACTCGGGGGTTTCGAAGAACACCTTCGACTCGTCCGGCGTAGCCGCAAGAAAACGCGCAGGCTGATGGCCGTTGGGATCCGGAGTCGAGCGCTCGCTCGCGTTCAACTGAACGGTGCTCGTTTTGTCGATCCTCATATAAAGATCGCCATAAGTCGCTTTGAGGTTAAGTCCCGACGGTTCTATCCTTTCCAGCCCGCCTGCCTCGAAGACGATGCGCGAGCCGTCTGCCGATATCGAGTTGGTGGTCCAGTCTTCTGTGTATTCACGTTCGCGTTCTCCACCGCCCAGGTAGGGCTTGCGGGCTCCCGCTCCCCTTCCTGCGATCGATTCCGGTGCCAGGCAGGGCGGGCTTCCACAAGCGCTGTCAGGCAGGATTCCGGCGAACGTAACGACCCCGTTGTGCCATTCATACAGCTTCGGCGCTTTGGGATCCAGGGCGCTCGTGTCCGCCGTAAGGTTGTTGACGCTTTCAAACAAGACGTGACTCCAGTCCGCCGAGACGCCGTCGACGGTGATCGTCATGTCAACGGACTCTCCCGGTAGCGGCGTCAGCGGAGCGACCGCGTCGCTCAACAGTTCATAATGGCCGGCACCAGGCGACTGCAGGTCTGTACGCAAATAGAGGTTCTCAAGATGTTCGACGTTCGGATACCCAGGGAGCACAGGAGTGCGCCCGAAGAAAACGCCCTCAGTCAAATCCGGCGAGAGCGCCATATAAGTCGACGGGTCAAATGTGCTGTTAAAGACCGAATCTTGCTCGGGGTTGATCGAGTGCGTCGCCCACCCGTTGATGTCGCGTTTGGCGATGTACTCAGCGCCCGGCGACTCGCTGCCGATCGCGTCCCCAAACGCGGTCTTTGAGTAGAACTTGATCGAATCCCCATCAACCGCGCTCTGCGTGTGCCTTGGAAACGCGGCTATATCGCCACCCCCCTTCTCGACCGGCGAGACCATCTCATACCCACGACACTCCGGCAACAACGAAGCGTGCTGCACCGCACGGATCACCGCGTTAGGACAATCGTCCGCGACCGCCACGACACTCACCGGAGTCCGCAACGTGTAGTCCTGCCCGTCTGTCGTGCCGTTCGCGTTGGTCGCCACGACACGGAAGTGATACGTGGTACCGGCCTGCAACCCGGAGAGCGCCTGTTTGACCGTCACGTATTCGTTGCCTGACCCGACAACCGCATCGATCGAGACTGGGGCCCTCGTCCCATAAGACGTATCGGGCCCGTACTCCACGTGGTATGTGCTCGCGGAGCCCATCGGGTTTATCTGCGCTTCTATCGTGGCGCTTTCATATGAGACATCCCGCGGCGACTCAGACTGGATCAGCGGTGTGCTGAGCGTCGTGAATTCAGTCGATGAGGTGATTGTCTTCCCATTCGTGTTTTCGGCAACAAGCCTGAACTGGTAAGTGGTGTTTGCGCTCAGGCCGTTTATGGTCGCGGTAACTTCGACTGGAGCGCTGCCTGTGCCTGGATTCTGGGTGCAGGGCACCGAAATGGTAAACGCGCCCGTTCCGTATTCGAACCGGCACGAGGTGACCTGCACACCGTCAGGGTTGACGGTGCCACGCAGCGTCTCACTGGTCGTCGAGACGCCTTCGGCTTGGCCTAGGGCGACGTCTGGGACTACAGCTGCGGGTGCGAGAACGTCCACTCGCCCGCGATTGTTATCTGCGACATACACGGTGCCATTGGTGACAGCGAGACCGTCAGACCCTCCAATCGCTTCTTCACCACCGTTGGATGTCGTGAGCAGTGTGCCGGTCGAGCTGTACTGCAATACCTGGTTTTCCTGATCTACATACACATCATCATTGGATGCGTCGACAGCGAGTGAGCCACCCAGTTCGCTGATCATCGTCCCCGTTGCGCTGAGAACACCGAACTGAAGCGCGCCGTACTTGTGCACCGCGCTACCGGGAGTGGATGTGTACACGCTCCCAGCCGAATCGACAGCAACATTACAAACACTTTCAAGACCATTCAAGGAGGAGTTGTAGTCCGTGTTCACGGCAGGGTTGGCGGAAGCCACGTACTTGAAGACGTGGCCTGAGCTGAGCCCGACATACACGCTGCCATCGCCGCCTACCGCCACACCACAAGGGCCGCCCCACGCTCCCTGTGTCGCAGGGACTTCTGTTTCGATGTTCCCGTTCAATTCACCCAACAGTGCACCCGTGGAGGCGTAGACCGCGACGCGATTGCCCGTCGCTACATAAATGTCGCCTTTGCTCGCCCCACTACTGTCATCAACCGCGATCTCGCCCGTACCGTTGAATTCGACGTTTTCGATCGCGTTCGTACCAGTCGCAGAGAACACGACAGGAACACCCGAAGGGCCGTACTTATGGATGGTCCCTGAGCCGCTCGCGTCATACACATACACGTCACCAGACCCATCAAGCGCGACACCCTCAATGAAGGATTCCGCGGTAAAAGAAGAGGACAAGGAGTGCGTCAACGCGCCCGAAGCAGACCCCGACACACCCAACACCACAACACAACACACCAACAAAGCCTGCAACACAAGGCGACGAGCACTCATCAAACCAACCCCTCCCACGAGAACGATCCACACGAAAACGACCCGCGGGACCGCGGGCACAACAAAACCACCCCATGGCAGTGATCGCCACGAGCGGAAGGTGAAGCCATGAGCGCGCCTACAGCACGCGAGTACCCTCTGGGCCACAAGTAACCAAGCCGAGCGTTTCGCCCGGCGCTGCCAGCGGCCCTACCGCGGCAGAAAGAGCTAGCGCCTAGACGCCGACTCGGCCAGAGAGAGAGAGAGAGAGAGAGAGAGAGACGCGTCAGCGACGCTGACGCGTCCTATTACGCCAGCACCGTGAGCACACGGACTCTCGAACACGCTATTCCCCAAAGAAACCACGCGAAATCCTGCTTCCTCTCGCACGTGACCCGGCCCCTCTCCCAAGGTTCCCCATGAACGTTCTGTGGCTAGCCGCGAGGATCAGCCCCAAAACCCGATCTATGTTTTGCCGGCGCCTCTCATGAGACGCCGCTGCAGGATCACTATAGGCGTATAGATGACCAAGTGTCAAGCCCCAGTGTCCACAAACTGCTCCCGAGGAGCTCTCCTTGGTGGTCACCCGAGACCCCAGCGGTGCTTCGAATGTCCTGCTAGTACTGGAGATTGAGGCCTTTTATAGCGAACATACGTAGGTATTCGCAGACTTGTCAGATAGGCGCCACGAGTGTCTAGATTCCAGCCCGAGGTACGTAACCGATCGACGACTGTCAAGGCCCTGGGAAGGTCGCAACGGGGGCCAGGCATGTGTCACTCGGACAGTCATACGTGGCTCGTGCAGGTCGTGAAGGTAGGGTCCGAGCATCGCTGCCATCGAGATCAGCTTCTGCGTCGTGAACACCTCCCAGCGCGAGCTTCTGCTGCGCGGGCTGGACGCGCTTGCGCGCGAGCGCCCAGACCTTCCGTTTGCAACCGAGGTCTTGGTGCTCGACAACGGCTCGCGGGATGGCTCGGCCGAAGCGGCCCGCGAGCATCCAACGGTGGACGAGGTGATCGCACTGGAGCGCCGACAGGGGAAGGCCCTCAACGATTCAGAGCTGTTGCGTCGCGCGCGTGGGCGCTACGCGCTGCTGCTCAACGAGGACTCCGAGCTTCAACCTGGTGCGACACTCGCGCTGCACAGCGCCCTCGAGCAGCACCCACAAGCGGCCTGCGCTGGAGCGAAGCTGCTACGCCCCAGCGCAGATGGTGTCGCCGCCGACGGCAGCCCCCAAGCGTGCGCTTGGCGCTTTCCAACGCCGCTGACCGCCTTGGCAGGGGCCCTCTTCCTGCACCGGCTCTACACCGTGCAGAGCAAGGGCGCTCGTACGCGAGAGGTCGACTGGTGTCAGTCCTCTGCCTTGCTAGTGCGACGCGAGGCGGCGGCGCAGGTCGACTACCTCGATCCCGACTTCTTCGTCTACTCCGACGAGGTTGATTTCGCCAAGCGGCTGCGCGATGCGGGCTGGCGCAGCCTCTATGTGCCCGGCGCACTCGCGATCCACCACGAGCAGCTCTCAACCGACACGGTGCCCGAGCCACGGATCGTGGAGATGGCGCGCAACCGTGACCTCTATATGCGCAAGCACCACTCGCCTGCCGCCGCGCGGGCTGTGCGCTGGCTAACGGCCTGGCCCTACGCGGTGCGTGCCTTGGTCGCCTTGGTCGCGCCCGGCCACTGCCCCAAGCGCTACTGGCGCCACGTCACCGCTTCGTTGTGGCCCACACGCGGCACGGGCCTGCGCGAGGCCGCGGAAATCTACAACCGCTCGCCGCGATAATTGTTTCGGGGAAGACAGGGCCGCATGCGGCCCTGTCCGGGAACGTGCATGCACGTTCCCGCCGACCGGCGCATGCGCCGGTCGGTACAGACACTGAGAAGCTATCCCTGCTCGAGCTCTTCAAGCAGTACACCGACCACGCGCTCGTCAAGCTGCGTACCAGTCACGCGCAACAGCTCCTCGCGTGCCTGCACGGGCGTTCGCGCGGCGCGATAGGGACGATCGGTGACGATCGCGTCATAGGTGTCGCATACCGCGACGATGCGCGCGGCGAGTGGAATATCGGCTCCAGCTAGGCCGTCGGGATAGCCCTTGCCGTCGATGCGCTCGTGGCTCGAACGGACCGCGGGCGCCAAGTGGGCGAACGCGTCGATGCGCTCAACCAGTTCAGCCCCCACCACCGTGTGGCTGCGCATCACCACCCACTCCTCCTCGGTGAGTGGTCCTTGCTTGCACAGAATCTCGCTGGGCACCGCTATCTTGCCGACGTCGTGGAGCATCGCCGCGTAGTGCACCTCGCGCGCCTCTTTCGTCGCGAGGCCCATTCGCAAGGCCACTCGCTCGGCCATGCTGGCGACGTCGCTGCCGTGGCAAGCTGTGTAGTCATCCTTGGCCTCAACCGTGCTCGTCACGACCGCCAGCGTTGTGGTGAACGCCCGCTCGATCTCACCGATCAAGCCGGCTCTGTGCACAGCCGAGCCGAAGCTCGCGGCGATCGCCTCGACGAGCACCGCCTCCGCCTCACCCAACGCGTCCGCTTCGACCGCCTCAATGTTGAGCACGCCCCACACCGTGCCGTCCACCATGATCGCGACGCTCAGCTCCGAGCGCGGGTCGGTCTCGGGGTCGCGCGAGATGTAGTCCGGGTCCTCGCGTGTATCTCCCACGAGTGCCGTCACGCCAGAGCGCGCCACGCGACCGTTGACCCCCTCCTGTACCGACTGCTCGACCAACAGGAACTCGGTCATCACCTCAGCCAATTGCCCACGAGCGGCGATCAACCGCAGCACGCCATCCTCATCGAGACGCTGCACCGCGGCGAGATAGAAAGCAAACGTCTCGTGCAGCTCGTCGACGACCAGCCCCGCCATCTCCTCAACCTCACGCGTGGCCGCCAGCCGCGCCGTCAGCCGCGCGGCGGCACGTAGCTGCGAGCGCAGATAGGCAAGCTCTCCGGCCGCCGCGATGCTCTGCACACGCTCGTCCGCGCGATAGCGACGCAATGCCTCAGCACGGCGCGCAAGCTCACGCCGGCCGGCCGGTCGCGGGGGCTTAACAGCAAGTTCACGCACGAACGCCTCATCGGCCGAAAACCCCCGCAGCTTGAGGGTTTACGGACGATCAGATGTCTCGCAGCGGGTCCTCAGCATAGGCCTCTACGTCGCCACCACCCGCACGGAATGCCACAACCCTGCGGCGGGCATCCACCACGAGTGCGCGTGCCTGCTCGCGCTCGTGCGGGGCAAAGAAGCGTGTGAGGAGCAACAAAGCAGGGACCGCCAACAACCACAGCGCGCGCAGCGCTAGCCCCACGAAGCCCGAGGTCGGCAATAGCAGCTCGCCGGAGACCGCCACGCCCGCGAAGATCGCCGTGAGCTGCGCCAAGCGACGCCATTGGAAGTCCACGGCGAACACGCCCCTCGTCAGCAGGTGCATGACAGCCACCATCACCACATAGGCGCCGCACAAAGCGATGCCCGCGCCCGCGAGGCCCAGACCGAGACCGTCGTTCGGAACCAGCACGAACAGCAGCACCAAGTTCACAATCAGCCCGGCGGCAGCGGCGGGCAGGTTGCGCTGAGTAACACGCGCCCTGCCGGTGATCACGATCATCACCTGGTAGAGCCCATACAGAGTCCAGCCCAGCGCGAGCCACGGCAGTGCCTTATAGGCGCCGAAGTATTCGGGGGCCGCAAGCAGCCGCACAAGCCACCGGCCAAGCAGCGCCACACCAACCACAACCACGCCTGTGGCGAGCACGAAATAGGTGGTCACAAGCGAATACAGCCGCGAGGCCTCCGCATCGCTGTCGATCGAATAGGCAAGCGGCGGCCAGGCATATTGGAAGCCCCGCACGAACACGAACACCACGGTCGCGAGCTGCACCGCGATCGCATACTCCCCGGCCGCGCCCTCGCCCACCCCACGCAGCAGGTAGAAGCGATCGGCCACCTGTAGCGCGTACACGCTCGCGTCGGCCGGCACCGTCGGCAGTCCGAACCTGAGCATCGCGCGAAGATCCCCCAGCCTGACACGCAGTGAGAAGCGCCGCCTTAGCACCCACCACAGCCCGAGCACCACGATCGCGCTCGCCCCGAAATTGCCTAGCAACAGGCCGCGTGCGCCCTGGTCAGCAAACACGACTAGGGCAATCGTGAACACGACAGTCATCGCCACATTGGCGCCCGAGGCGAACATGTAAGTCCTTGCGCGCTCGTCCACACGCAATTGCGCATAAGCCATCTCGATGTTCGTAAACGCCCACAGCCCGAGGATCGCGCAGTCCATCAGCAATGGATCGTCCACGCCGAGCACAAGTCGCGAGAGCTCGCTCGAGAAGCCCACCGCAACCAGCGTGGCCACCGTCGTCGTCCATGCGACCGTTGCCGTGGCGGTGCGCGCTATCCGCGTCTTGCGCTGCTCGTCGGAGTCGATGAAGTAAAAGCGCACGAACGCCTCTCCAACCCCGAGCCGCAGCACGATGCTCGACAGGATCACGGCCGTCAGTAGGGCGTTGTACGTGCCATAGCTATCGCTCGATACGTGCCGCGTGTACAACGGCAGCGTGAACACGGCGATCGCCTTGGCAAAGATTTCGGCGGCCTGGTAGGCCGCGCTCGTGCTCACCAGCCGCTTCAGATAGGAGCGCACCGCCAGGAACCTAACGTGCGCACCGTCTCGGGAGAGTCCAGGCTCGGGGCCTCACCCCTGTGCGACGACCGGCGCGCCAGGCGGCCCATCGGTTCCAGAGCGGATCTCCTCCCCCGGGAGACCGACCCCTTTCCTCGCGCCCAGCGCCACGCCGATGCCAAGCAAGGTCCATGTCATCGGGTCCTCCAAGAAGTCCGCATACACCCATGTGTGCAGGACGAGCGCCGCGAAGCAGGCCGCGATCGCGATGCGCGGCGGCGAGCGCCCCGCGCCGCGGAACAGTGTCGCGAGCGCCACCACGATCAGCGCCACGTACAGCGCCAGCCCCAAGATTCCCTGCTCGGCGGCCACCGTCACCGGGATCGTGTGCGACGCCGAAGTGGCGTTCTGGGCAGTGCCGCCACCGTGGCGCTTGTACTCGTTTTCAAACGATCCCGCACCGTAGCCCGTTAGCGGGCGCTCGGCAAACAATTTCAGGCCACCCGAGACCAGTTTCGTGCGACCGCTGGTCGCATTGTTGGCCGACCCCCCCGACCCCTTCAAGCCGAAGTGAAGCGAGGACGGCGCAAGCAATACCACGACCGCCGCTATCGCCGCCAAGGCAACCGACACATACACGGTACCCCTCATGTCCCAGCGCCAGGCCGCAAGCACCGCCAAGCCCAAGAGCAAGGCCGCGATACTCGACTGGGAGAAGCTCGTCACCAGCCCCACCATCAACCATGCGAGCACCCCCGCGCCGATCAGTTGCTCACGTCGCCCTCGAGCCCACAGCACGACCGTCGTCACAGCGATCATCACGAGCGCCAAGAAGCGCCCGTAAATACTGGGATCGAAGAACAGCGAATTGACGCGGAAGTAGTTGTCGTACTCGTTGGCTGCCACCACCTTAGGGTTCAAGAACAGCGATTTGCGCAGATACTCGATATCCCCCACACCCGCGAACAGGACCGCCAGGATCACAGCCGCGCCGAGGCAGGCAAGCGCGAGCCCGGAAGTCCAGGGGGCCTCACGCAGAAGCACGTACAGGAGCGCGAACGGGATGTAGAAGAACACGAGGTTCTGCGCTCCCTTCGACGGATCGGCCGAGTAGACGATCTGTAGCGCGTACAACGCGATCGCCGCGAGGAGCAGCCAGTCGAGCAGCATCGGTGGGCGCGAGGAGCGGTAGGCCCGGGCATCCCCGCCGCCTGTGCCCTCATGGGTGCGATCTCCCAGTAGTCGCGGTAGGAGATGGACAAGTGCGCCCGCGGCCACAACCGCGTAAAGCGGCAACAGCAGGTTCACCGTGCGCCCGTCGGCTGAGATCGGCAGTCGGAACGGCAGCGCGATCACAGCCAGCACCGGGAAAGCGCGGGGATCTCGCCACATGAACAGCCCCAGGGCTGCTATTGCCGCCAACGCGGCGAGTGCGCCCAAAGCAAGCGCTCCGGGGCTGGGAAGCGTCGTCGCGATCACGGGCCCACCAGCTTGAAAGTGCGCGAAGAAGGAATAGAGCGTGCTTCTCTGCGCAAGCTCACACGCACGCTGTATTCGCCGGCCGGAGCAATCCGCCCGCGATTGCGGGGCACGAGCGTCGTGTATCCGTCGGCCTTGCGCAACACCCCATAGCCATGCGCTGTCCCACGACGGCCGTCCCAGCGCAAAGAGAGGATTTTGTAGCGAGCCACAGGCAGATCGCGCACGAGCGTGGCGACCGTTTGACCCGAGGAGCTTTCGATCGTCACCGTCACTTCGTCAGCCTTGGCCAGCTTGAACGCGATGTGCTCTTCCTTGGATTCACCCTTGGACGCCGGCGCGATCACCTTGGTCAACTCGAAGCGCTGCACCAAGGTCGGCGTGTGCTTCAGCCGCTGGATCACCAGCAGAGCCGCGAAGCAGCCAAGCACGAGCAAAGCGAAGACGATCCGGGCCACCAGCCGGCTCGCACTTGCGTCGCCTGTGCGACCTTGACCTCTCGCGCCGCCGCGCATACCGGCGCGTACGTCGGCGGAATCGCCCTGCAGGGGGGCGCCGCCAGCTGAGGAGCCGCTCAAGCCTCGCCGTCCCGGGCGAAGCGCTCGACCGTGTCCGAGCGCAGCCCCAAGCGCAGCGTCTCCAGCGAGAGCACGTCCTCGGGAGCGATGTTGCCGAGGTTGCACTCGCTGCCGAAGCGGTGCAGCAACCACACCTGCTGCTCGCGGCGCGGAGCCTCGAAGATCAGCTTGTCCGCGTCGATCGCGTGCACGATCTCATCGATCAAGCCAGTGCGAACCTCTCCGTCGGCGCGATAGATGCCAGCCGTGCCCGACTCCCTCGCCTCGGCGATCACCTTCCACGCACCCGCCTCGATGTCACGTTCGATCTGCTCCACCCACACGTACGGGGCCATGATGAAGTCGGCGTCCTTGCTGCCGACCTCCGAGAGCACCGTGAAGTCGCGGGCAAGCGTGCGGATCAGGTGAGCCTTGACCTCGGGCTCCAAGGCAATCGTGCCGTCGGAGATCTCCACGTGGCGCAGACCCAGCTCGCCCAGCCACGCGATCAAGCCCTCCACGCGACCTTGCTTGATCGCTACCTCGGTGAGCGTCCCACCCAACACCACCGGAATCCCGTGCGATGCGTAACGCTCCAGCTTCGGCTTCAAATTGGCCGTCACAAGCGCCGTGCCCCAGCCAAGCTTGACGATGTCAACGCTGTCGCCCACCGTCTCCATCAGGCCGTCCACCTCGGCCACCGACAGGCCCCGGTCGATCACGTGGGTGATGCCTCGCTCGCGCGGCTTGGCCGAACGCGCAGGCACATCCAGGAAGCCGGCTATCGCCCGGTCTGAGTCCATCTCCCAGTGTCCCGCGTCACTCACTGACCGCCGGCGGCGCCTTCGCCACCCGTGGCCGCCGCCGGTTCGCCGTTGCTCTGAGTGCCACCAAGCTGGCTGGCCTGATCGGCGCCCGCGAGCACCACCACAGTCGCAGATCCCGCGAGCGAGGTGATCGCCGATTCGATCGGCTGTACCTGGGCCACGTTGAGCGCTTTCGCCACCGCCTTCGCATCGGCACGGTGGCCATGGGTGTACTGGACCACCGTCGTCGCACGGGCGCCCCCCGGAGGGACCCCCGTCGACGCGGCCGCCAAGGTGTAGCCACCCTGCTGTAGATCGGCGGCCAGATGGTGCGCGAGCTCGGGAGTGCCTGTGCCGTTGAGCACCACAACCGCTGTTTCAGACGGATTGGAAGCCACCGCGCTCGCGGTCTTGTGCGAGCTTGTCGTGGGTGCTTCGCTCACGGAGGACGAAGATCTTGTCGTGGGGGTCGAGCCACCGCCGCCTTTGAGCAGCGAGATCGCAAGCACGAGCACCAGTACGCCCACGATCGCTCCTCCCACGATCAGCGCGGTCGCGCGACGGGGCGAGCGCTCCGGCTTGAAGTACTTCGGACCATTTCCACCAGCCAGTACACCCGGTGCTCGTGTTCCCGCAAGCGCACCTGCGCTCGTGGCGGCGCTCGTTGCCGGGCGCGCACGCGAAGGCGAGGGAGCACGCGGAGGACTCGAGCCAGCTGGGGGACCCACTGGGCGCGAGGGCATGCTGCGCGCAGCCGGTACCGATGCCCGCGATGCGGGCTCGGGAGTCACAGCGGCCGCCCCGGCACCAGCACCAGCAGCAAGCGCAGCCGACGCGACCCCACTTGTGGATCCCGACGGCGCGGGTACGCCGGCGGGAGGCGCAGGCGCCGCGGGAGATGGAGGCAAAGGAGCCCGCCCGGAAGCATTGGCAGCGCGAGCGGCTGCGGTCACGGGCGCCGGGCTATCAGCGGCTACCTCCTTCGCCGGCTCCTCAGACTGCCCGGGTACCACACCGGACTGCACAGCCGGCATGGCGTT
This sequence comes from uncultured Solirubrobacterales bacterium, assembly GCA_963731565.1. Taxonomy (GTDB): domain Bacteria; phylum Actinomycetota; class Thermoleophilia; order Solirubrobacterales; family Solirubrobacteraceae; genus Palsa-744. The sequence continues at coordinate 556,504 of CAVSWG010000001.1, read as the reverse complement.
CGGCGAGATCGGCGCAACAGGATTGGCTGTCGACGGGACTGAGGCAACAGGACCGGCAGTCGACAGGGGCGGCGCAACAGGACCAGCGGTCGACGGCGCCGGCGTAGCGGGATTCGCGGTCTGCGGATTGGAATCTCCCGAAACCGCTCCGGCAACAGCAGCCGCGCCCGACGCGGCAGCGGTGACCGCGGGAACCTCGCCCACAGAGCCAGTCGGCACCTGACTGGATCCCGGCGAGCCCGCGGAGGGGACCACGGCAGCCACAGTGGCGTTCACGGCCGTGGACACCGGCGCACTGACCAGCGGCGTCTTGCGCGGCACGACACGCGCCCCTACCGGAGCGGGTGGCGCCCCCCCACGTACGCGCGCCGCGGCGTCGGCGCTCACGCGCTGCTCCATTTCGGCGGCCCGCTCGGGAGCACGCCCTGCCCACTCGCGCAGGCGCTTGATCTCTCGCGCTTGAGAGAACACGAGCAGCGAAAGGATCGCAATGCCAAGCAGCGCCGCAAACGCGGCGATGGCGCCCACCTCCGTTACGGAGTTGGAGAGCGAGAGCGCGAACAAGCCGTTCACCGCGCTAAGTGTCCCGGAGGAGCGGTTTCATGAATCCCGGGAGTCTATGAGGGGCGCAGGCGCGTGCGCGCCGTGTCCGGCGACCGACTCCGACAGCTCACCGCGCACAGTCGAGAGCTCGGCCACCTTCGCGGCCAAGCCGGCCGCGTCGCCCTCGAAAACGAGCAACCTGATCTCGTCGAACATCGCCTCGACCGTCTCTGGCGCAAGCGGCTCGCGCTCGGCCAGCATTATCTTCTCAGCCGCTGTGGGCTTCGGCTGCTCGTAGCCGTTGAACAGCTCCTCGTGCAGCTTCTCACCGGCTCGTCTGCCCACGATCTCCACAGTCACGTCGCGATCAGGGTCAAGACCCGACAGCTCGATCATCGCGCGCGCCAGATCGACGATCCTGACTGGGTCGCCCATATCGAGCACGAACACATCGGCCCCGCGATCGCCGTCGGACACGAGCGAGCCCGAGCGAATAATCAACTGCACAGCCTCGGGAATCGTCATGAAATAGCGCGTCATGCGCTCGTCGGTGACCGTCACCGGGCCGCCGCGCTCGATCTGGCGGCGGAAGATCGGCACAACGCTGCCAGAGGAGCCGAGCACGTTGCCGAAGCGAACCGCCGCATAGCGCGTGCCTTGAAAGCGCGCTGTGGCTGCCTCCAAAGCGAACTCAGCCAAGGCCTTAGACGCGCCCATCACCGTCGCGGGCGCAACCGCCTTGTCGGTGGATACGAGCACAAAGCGCCCAACGCCCATCTCACCGGCCACGTGCGCCACCACGCGCGTGGCGATCGCGTTGTTGCGCACCGCCTCGACAGGGTTTGACTCCATCAGGCCCACATGCTTGTAGGCGGCCGCGTGGAACACCACGGTGGGACGGTGCTCGGCGAACACCTCGCGCATGCGCTCGTCCTCCTTGCAGTCCGCGAGCACCGCGGCGAGCACCGAGGACTGAACATGGCGCTCGTCTTGCAACTCGCGCTCGATCTGAAAGAGATTGTCCTCAGCGTGGTCGAGCAGCACGATCCTGCGCGGTCCCACACGCGCGATCTGGCGGCACAGCTCGGAGCCGATCGACCCACCCGCGCCGGTCACGAGCACCGTCTCCCCGGACAGGTAGGCGCCCACCCGGTCAAGCTCCATCAAGACGGGCTCGCGGCCGAGCACGTCCTCGACGCGCACCTCACGCACCTGGCGTGAGATCCCCGCGAGCGGGGTCTGGTCTTGCAGCAGCTCGAACACGGTTGGCAAGGTGCGCACCGGGATCGAGCGGCGGCGGCACTCGCGCACGACGCGCGCGCGGGTGGAGCCAGGCGCAGAGGGGATCGCGATGATCACTTCGTCTGGCTCGGACTCGTCGAGGATGCGCGGCAAGTCGCCCTCGGTGTCCCCACGAACCCTCACACCGTCGATGCGCAGCCCATGCTTGCGCGCGTCGTCGTCCACGAACCCAACCGGCTGCAGGCCCAGCTCGCGGTTGCGCAGAATCTCGCGCAACACGAGCCTGCCACCGTCGCCGGCGCCCACGATCAAGACGTTGCGCTCGCTGCGCCCACCTGCTCTAAACGCTCCGAGCGGCCGACGCTCGTACAAGCTGCGCGCGATCACTCGCACGCCGATCAAAAGTAGAAGCGAGAGCAGGAAGAACAGCACGATCACGCCGTCGGGCAACTCGACCGCCGTTGTACTGCTGATCGCGGTGGTAGACCGGCCCGCGGTCGCACTGTGATGGGCAACCAAGTGGGGGATCTGCACGGGACGCACGACCGCCACAGCCACCACGGTGAGCAGCACGATCGCGATCACCGCGCGGGCCACCGCCTCGTAGTCGCGCTGGCCCGAGTAGCGCCAGCGGCGCTGGTAGACGCGCGAGAGCAATAGCACCACGACGCTCCCGCCGAGCACCCACCAGACCGTCCGGTCGAACAGCTTCTCGTAGCGGCCTGTCGGCCCATTGTCGAAGCGCAGCTCCCACGCCAGCCAATAGGCGAGCGTGACAAGCGCACCATCGAGCGCCAGCCTCGGTAGCGAGTGCCGGGTCAGGGACAGGGCCGGCGCACTGATCCGTCGGCGCATTGGCCTTGATTCTAGGGCGTCTCAGGGCGATAGCGGCGCTTCGTTGTCGCAGGCCGCATGTGTGGGTGGGGACTTGCACATCGATGTGCCCTACGCGCGCGCGTAGGGCGGCCTATTTGCGATCACCCGACAACGGTGAGAGCAACAGCTCGACCAGCCGTCTCGGATCGCGGCGGATCCGGCTCGTGGCGGTCGAGGCCTCGCGCTTGGCGAGGTCAAGCTCGGCCACGTCGGCAAGCTTGCGCAAGCGCCCTTCGGCGATCAGGCGCTCATCGACCGCCCCAAGACGACCCTCGAATGTGGTGTACACGGGCGTGCCGAGGGCCACCGCCTCACGGTTCATGGTGCCGCCCGCCGAGATCACAAGATCGGCATAGGCAATCAGCGACTGGGCATCTATCGCCCGCTCCGGCACGGTAAAGCCCGGCACGCCGCTCAGCTGTGCTCGCTGGGCATCGGTGCGCGGTAGCACCACCGACTGCACCCCATTGCTCGCGGCCGCCTCGCGCAGCCGTGTCAGCACGTCGGCAAAAAGGTCGTTTTCGAAGCGGTGATACAAGGACACCTCAGGCGGGGTCCTCACTACTACCAACGGCCGCTCGCTGTCGATGCCCAGGTCCTTGAGGACTGTAGGCTCGGGCTCGAAGTCGGCCAGGTAGTACTCCTCCTTGAGTCCTCCGTATGCCCGCACCTTGCCTTTGGCGCCGTAGCGCTCCAAGCGCTCGGAGGGGATCGCGTCGGGCACCACCACGGCCTGTGCCAAGCGGCAGTTGACGTGATGCTGAACCGCCGCCCACTCGTAGTCGAAGGTTGTAGAGCAGGGAATCCCCAGCAGGCGGGCCGCCACGCTCACGTCGTTGGAGCCATGGCCGAGGGCAATGTCGAAGGGTTGGCGGCCGCGGGCAAGGCGACGGTAGCCAGACCGCGGCTCGGTGCCTGAGTCAGCCCGACTCGCATCCCGTGGTTCGGTACCTGAGTCGGCCCAACTCGCATCCCGTGGTTCGGTACCTGAGTCGGCCCGACTCGCATCCTGCCCCTCATTGCGCGCCCAGCGCACCAGTGCGACTGAACGAGACGCCAAGCCCAGCGCCTTGTCCGCCAAGCGTTCGCCACGATGATGGCCGATCGCAGTGTGGGAGATCCCGAAGCGCTCCAGCAGTTGCAACGTCTGTGCGAAGTCGCGCGCCGTCACCCTGACCTCGTGACCGTCCTCACGCAGCAGCTCGATCACCGGTCGCATGACCAGCACGTGAGGGCTGTTCGTCAGGTCGATCCACACACGCATAGGCGCCGCACGCTAGCGTCCTGCGGGGCGGCACCAAGCTATGTGAAGGTCCAGTCACGCGAGGACCGAAACCTAAGCCGGCGGCGGATGCTCGGGATAGGACAGGTATCGTTGCCGGCACATGCCGCACCTGCTCGTGCTCGCCTCGATCTCTGAAACGCTCGTCAACGAAACCTCGCACTTCGTGAGCGAAGCCGGACTGCCCGGGATCTTCGCCTTGATGGCGCTTTCCTCCGCCTGCATCCCGATCCCTTCGGAGGTGGTGATGCTGTTCGCTGGGTTCGCCGTCGCCGATCCCGCTCAGAGCGGCTCCTCCCATCACATGACGATGACCGGGATCATCCTGGCCGGCCTGCTCGGCACGATGGTCGGCTCCTGGTTCGCCTACGCCGTCGGGCGAGGCGGTCGCCTGGAGCTGTTCGAACGCCACGGCGCCAAGCTCCACATGGGCCCGGCCCAGATAGAGCGCGCCGACCGCTTCTTCCAGCGCTACGGCGAGCCCACCGTCCTGTTCGGGCGCATGATCCCCTTGGTGCGCGCCTTCGTGTCCCTACCCGCGGGCATCTCGAAGATGCCGCTGGGGCGCTTCACCGTGTTCTCCTTGATTGGCACGATCCCCTGGGTGGTGGCACTCGCATTCGCGGGCCATGCCCTGGGTAGCGACTGGACGAGCGTGCGAAAAGCCTTCGAGTACGTCGACTATGCGGTCGTGGCGCTCGTGATCGTTGGGATCGTCTACGTCGTGGTCCGCCGGCGCGCGCGTCCACGGGACCCAGCGTCTGAGGACGCCACGGCCGACGTGAGCTGAGGATCCCGGTGGGCAAGCGCCGGGCGCTCGCACTCCCCCACGCTATAGCGCTCGGCCTTCTGCACGGGCCTGCAGAGCTGCTTCCGATCTCCTCCTCGGCGCACACTTCGCTCGTGCCCTGGTTTGCGGGCTGGCCCTATGGCGAGCTCGACCCCGAGCTGCGTAAGTCCTTCGAGGTCGCCTTGCATGCCGGTACCGCCGCTGCCTTGCTCCTACGTCCGCCCTCGGCGAGGCCCTCGTTGCTCCCACATCCGCTCTTGGCGAGGCCATCGAGCAACACAGGCGGAGACGATCCGCTGACAGTCGACCCAGAGATCCCTTCCCGCTCGCCGCTCGGCCCCAAGCTCACTTTCCTGGCCGGTGCCTTGACACCGCCCGCCTTTGCGGGCTACACGCTCGGTGGCCATATCGAGCGCAGGCTGGGAACGCCCACCACGATCGCCAGCGGCTTGCTCGTGGGATCGGTCGCGATGGGCGTCGTGGAGGCCTATGTGTACAAAGGCCGCTCCACGCGCACGCTGGGCTGGCGCGACGGACTGGCGCTGGGGCTGGCGCAATCGCTCGCGCTCTTTCCAGGCGTCTCACGCAGCGGCGCCACGCTCACGGCCGCGCGCGCACGCGGCTTCACGCACCTGGATGCCGACCGGCTCTCTTGGCACACCGGATTGCCCGTCATCGCAGGCGCCGCCATGCTCAAGGGCTCCCAGCTAGCACGGGCCGGGATACCACGTGACATGCGTCTGCCGCTCGCCGCGGGCGCCGCAAGTGCCCTGCTGTCCACGCTGGCGGGCGCCACAGTGCTCACCCCAAAGCGTCGTGTCCGGCTCCTACCCGTATGTGCTGCCTACCGCGGAATACTTGCGCTGCTTGTGATCCGACGGATGCGCGATAACACCGGACAGCACGCCCCAACCATTAAAAAAATAAAACGCTCACACTCACCCCCGGCCCGTAAAGGCATACTCAGGCGTTCGAGGCTCAAATCGTGAACAACGCCATCCTTGGCACAACGCTCGGTGGTCGCTACCGCCTGGACGCGCGCATCGGACACGGTGGCATGAGCACCGTCTACCGCGCGTTCGACACCGTGCTCGAACGACAGGTCGCGATCAAGCTGATGCACCGCGAGATCGCCTCAGACTCCGACCAGCTCGAGCGCTTTCGTCGCGAGGCGCGTGCCGTGGCTCAGCTCAACCACCCTCATATCGTCACGGTGATCGACGCTGGCGAGTGGGACGCTCACGAAAGCGCCGACGGCATCGAGGCGGGCACGCCATACATCGTGCTGGAGCACGTCGACGGCGAGACGCTCAAGGAGCTGATCCGACGCGACGCGCCGCTCGAGGTGCCTACCGTGCTCGCCTACGCGATCGAGATCGCGCGCGCGCTCGGCGCGGCTCATGCACAGGAGATCGTCCATCGCGACGTCAAGCCACAGAACGTCTTGCTCAGCGGCGAGGGTGGCGCGAAGATCACCGACTTCGGGATCGCGCGCACGCTTTCAGAGGAAGGGCTCACGATGGACGGGCGTGTGCTCGGCACGACCGACTACGTCTCTCCCGAGCAGGCCCTCGGCCAGGGGGTCACAGGACAGTCGGACGTGTACTCGCTTGGAGTCGTCATGTACGAGATGCTCACCGGCGAGGTTCCGTTCAAGGGCGAGTCGCCGGTTGCGGTGGCCATGATGCACGTGCGCGAGGAGGTCCCCGACGTACAGCTCGCGCGCCCAGAGGTCTCAGCCGCCACCGCGGCGGTCGTCGAACGCGCCACCGCAAAGGATCTCGACCGGCGCTATCCCGACATGGCGAGCATGATCCTCGACATGGAGGAGGCGCTTGCGATTGAGACCGCCCGTGCCGGACAAGCCACCGGGGAGGTCACGGCGGTCCTGCGCACGCTCCACTCACCGGCGCGGCGCCTCTTGCCCTGGCGCATGCGCCATCCGGCACGCTGGGCCGTCTCGCTTGCGCTGTTGGCCGCGATCGTCGCGATAACCCTGGTGGCGCTGGCCGGCCATACCCACAGCGGCACAGGGGTGGCTCCGGATGTGCACGCCAGCGCGGGCACGACGCCGGTCGTGCTGGCCCAGAACGCGGCCTCCTCCTATAACCCGTTTGGGACCGGTCCCGAACACGCCGAAGACGTGGCGAGCGTGGTGGACGGCGACATCAACACTTCATGGAGCACCGAGCATTACATCGAAGGCAACCTCGGCAAGCCGGGCTTGGGCGTCTCGATCGATGCTGCTCCCGGCGTAGCGGCGAGAGCGGTCGAGATTCAGACTCCAACACCAGGGTTCACAGCCAGCATGTACGCCTCGAAGGGACTCCCCTCCTCCTCGGGATCCTCCGCCGCGGGAAAGAGCCTTACGGCACTTGGCTGGACGCCGCTTGCCCCTGCCCGGACGATCGCTGCCCGTACAAAGATCTCGATCGACTCTTCCAGAATGGCTTACCGCTATTACCTGGTTTGGATCACAAAGCTCCCGCCTGATCGCCAGACCGCGGAGATCTCCGAGATCACCTTGTTCAAGTAGCCCTACCCGCTCGCCGAGGGCGCACCCGTCGCAGGCGCCGAGGCAGGCGGCGTGGGCGGTGTCGTGGTTGTGGTGGAGGTCGAGGTGGTCTGCTGTGCAAGCGCTCCCACGGCGATCGTGATGGTGGCGCCTTTAGCCAGCTTGTGACCCGCTTCAGGGCTCTGCTGCACGACGATCCCGACCTTGGTGGGATCCGTGACGGTGCGCGACACGGTGTTCGAGGCAAAACCCGCATTTGTGAGCGTGGCCACCGCCTGAGCTTCGTTCTGTCCCACGACCGAGGGAGCAGCGGTCTGCTTGAGTGCCTGAGCGACCACGATCGTCACCTGACCCCCCACTTTCAGTTGGGTGCCCGCGCCAGGAGTTTGGGAGATGACCGTGCCGGCTGCCGGTTCGGCGACTTCGCGCTTGGACACATTCACCTTCAGCCCGGCCGCCGCGAGCGTGGCGGTGGCGTCAGCTTGTGCTTCACCCGTCACTTCGGGCACGCTTACTTCCTTGGGCCCCGAGGACACGAACACCGTCACGGGGCTGCCGACCTGAACCTCGATGCCGGCAGCAGGATCGGTTGAGATCACGCGACCCTTTTCCACTGAGTCGCTCGACTGGTTTTGAGTGGTGGGCTGGAAGCCCTTCTCGCGCAGGATCTTGACGGCTTCGGCGCTTCCCTTCCCGTTTACGTTGGGAAGCCCGATCACGCCAGGGCCTGAGGACACGACCACGCTCACGTGTGTGCCCTTCTTGACGATTGTGCCGCTCGGTGGCGTGGTGCCCACCACCTGGCCGTTCGGTACGTGTGCATTGGCAGCCAAGGAGACGATCGGGATCAATCCTTCGCGCTGAAGCGAGGCAACGGCGGCCGACTGGGTCTCACCGACGAGATCGGGCACCGTCACACGCCCCTTGCTCGCAGGATTCAGCAGCAACAGAGCCGCCACAACCGCAATCGCAAGTACGGCCGCCACCGCGGCTGAGATCCAAAGAGCACGCTTGCGCCGCCGTGCGGCGTCCTCGGGAGAATGCTCGTCCCCCGGGAGCGGCGGTACCAGCAGCGCCGCGGCGGCGTCCTGGGTAGGCGGAGCTCCGTTGAATGCCGGTGCGGGCGCGATTCCTTCGCGAGCTTGCTGGAGCGCCGCGATGAACTCGTCCGCGCTCGCAAAGCGTGCCGCCGGGTCCTTCGCGAGCGAGCGCATCACCACCGCCTCGAGCGCGGGACTCACGCCCGGATTGAGCACGCTTGGCGGAGTGGGCTCAACCGACACCTGCTTGAGCGCGACCGTCACGGGAGATTCGCCCTCGAAGGGAACGCTACCCGTGAGCAGCTCGTACAGAACCACCCCGACTGCGTACAGATCCGAGCTCTCACTGACCGCGTGGCCTTGGGCCTGCTCGGGCGAGAGGTATTGGGCGGTACCCATGATCGAACCGGTGAGCGTCATGTCCGAGGCGCCGGCGCGCGCTATCCCGAAATCGGTCACCTTCGCGCGGCCCTCCTCGTCGAGGATCACGTTATGGGGCTTGATGTCTCGGTGGATGATCCCGCGCTTATGGGCAAAGCGGGTGGCGAGCAGAATCTGCACGACGATGTCTGTGGCATCTCCCGGGGAGAGTGGCCCGTGCTCGCGCACCACCGCCTTCAGAGAGCGTCCAGGTAGGTACTCCATCGCGATGTAATAGGTGCCATCCCACTCCCCCCGGTCGAACACTGCCACCACATTGGGGTGGGAGAGACCGGCGGCACTGGAGGCCTCTCGCCGGAAGCGCTCTACGAACTCCTGGTCCTCGGCGAAGCGGTGGTGGAGTAGCTTGAGCGCTACCTGTCGTCCGAGCAGAGTGTCGTGCGCCAAATACACGTCGGCCATCCCGCCGGAGCCGAGGCGTGCCAAAACGCTGTAACGCCCGTCGATGACGGTGCCTGCCTCGACGAGGCTCATGACTCGCTCCGATCAACCATGCAGCAACGCTTCCATTACCTGTCTGGCTACCGGCGCGGCGAACGTGGCGCCCTGCCCGGGCACGTGCGCGAGTGTGACGGCCACCGCGACTGTCGGTTTCTGGGCGGGGGCAAAGGCTATGAACCACACATTGTTGATCGCGCTCACTCCCAGGGTCTCGGCGGTACCCGTCTTGCCCGCTACGCGCACCCCTTCTATCTGAGCGCTCGAGCCGGTACCGCCTGGGCTGTAGACCACCGCTTCCATCATGCTCGTAACGGCGGCCGCAGTGGAGGGCTTCATCACAACCGACTGAACTTTGGGTGAGATGTGTTGCAACACATGCCCGTCGGGTTCTACGATCGCCGTCGTCAGGTGAGGCTTCATCAAGATGCCCCGGTTAGCGACCGCCGCAGCCACCTGAGCCATCTGAAGCGGCGTCACCCTGAGCTTGTCCTGGCCGATTCCCATGCGACCCACATCGACACGAGGGCTCGTAGGCGAGAGCAGCCTTTCACCCAAGTACTCGCCACTGGCTGACATTTCTTCGGCTGGGTAGTCGAGCTGAGGCTTGCGATCGAAGCCGAAGCGCCGCATGTAGCGCGCCATCGTCTGCTTGCCGAGCTGCTCGGCCACCTGGGCGTAGACGGTGTTCACCGAATGAGCGAGCGCTTCGGTAAGCGTGATCTGACCGAAGGCCTCATTGTTGTCGTTTTTCAAAGGCACACCCGAGATCGGCACTTCATTGCGCCCGCTGACCGTCGATTCCGGCGTGAACTTGCCCGAGTCGATCGCGGCGGTGGCGGTCACGACCTTGAAGGTAGAGCCGGGTGCATAACCGAACTCGACGGCCCGGTTCACAAGCGGCGAGCCTTCCTGGCGTGTGATTCGTGCGAAAGCGCTTTCCGAGGCGGCCGCGTTGGCGTTGTAGCTGGGCGTGGAGGCCATCACCTTCACCGCTCCGGTTCTCGGGTCGAGCGCCACGACCGCGCCTTCGTGTTCGCCAAGCGCGTCTATCGCGGTGCGCTGAGCCGATGGAACGAGCGAGGTGAGGACCGTATTCCCGCGTGGCCTCCGTCCTTGCAGCTGATCGAGAATGCTCTGCACGCTCGTGCCGGTCTGGCCGTCGAGCGCGGCGCTGCGATAGCGCTCTAGGCCCACCTGGCCACGTTCGATGTAGGAGTACCCGACAGGGGCCGTGAACTCTGAGCCCGTGGGATAGCGACGCGTATACGTGCCTTCCGCTCCCCGTACGCTGCGCGCGAGCACGCTCCCGTTGGAGGCGAGGATCTCCCCCCGCGCGATCCGCTGCTGCTGGAGCAGCCCACGCTTGTTCAACGTGTTGGCACGCAAGGAGGAGGCTTCGAAGATCGTCCAGCGCGAGGTGAATGCGATCAAGAGGACAAACAGGAGGAACACGAGCCCATACAGACGTACGATCGGACGGTTCACCGGCTCATCCTCCGCTGAGCTGACCGAGTTCGAGCTGGCGCATCAACTGGGCGGCGCTACCTTCGGAGCGAAGCGAATGGTCAAGCAATACCTGGCGGCGCTCGACCGGCAACGTGGAGGCGCTCACCCCCGATACGTACTCACTGCTGTAGAGCTTGATTTTGCCTGGCAATTCGTAGGGAAGGCCACTAAACATGGTGACCAGACCGCGCTGATTGGTGCCGATGAAGTACACCGACTGCAAGGCCAGATAGGCGCCCGCGGCCAACAACCCCACGACGATGAGCCCGATCACCGGCGCGCGCATGCGCCGCAGTCGCTGACGTATGCGCGCACTCCTGGAGGGCCGCGATCCAGGCGCGGGACGGCGCGGACGGCGCGGGATCACAACTTGTCCAGCCGTTGCCCCCGGCTCGCCGAGCTGCACCGCCATATCGAGGGGTGCCTGCAGATCGGCGGGACGGCCAGGTGCTCCACGCGGATTGGACCCAGGTGGCGCCGGCGCAAGCACGGTCGCGGTCGCGGTCGTGTGGCCGTCGGCGAAACCATCTCCGTCGCTTGACAGCTCCTCCACGCGAAACAGAATCACCGTGATGTTGTCCTTGCCTCCCGCCGCATTGGCGGCGGCGATAAGACTCTCGCCCGCGTCGCGCAAACGCGAGTGGGCGAGGAGCAAGTCCAGCAGGTCACCCTCCCCGAGCATGGTCGTGAGGCCATCGCTGCATATGAGGTACACGTCCCCCGCACGCGCCCTGAAGGAGCGCACGTCCACCTCGACCATCGCCTCAGGGCCAAGCGCGCGCGTGATCACCGAGCGCTGCGGATGCTCCTCGGCCTCCTCGGGCGTGAGCTTGCCCTGGCGGATCAGCTCGTCCACGAGCGAGTGGTCGTCGGTCAGGCGCAACAACTCGCCCTCGCGCAGACAATAAGCACGGGAGTCGCCAACGTGCGCAACCGACACCTCCTGCTCGCCGACGTATGCGGCTGTGATGGTGGTTCCCATCCCCGCGTGTTCCACATTGGCGTGCGAGAGCTCGTTGATGCGCGCGTTGGCCTGCTCCACCTGCATGACCAGGCTTGCCTCGGGGTCGGAGCCGTTCGAGAGCCCGCCCTTGAAGGTCTCGACGGCAACGCGCGAGGCCACCTCACCAGCCTGTGCGCCACCCATGCCGTCGGCGACCACGAACAACGGTGAGCGGACAAGCATCGAGTCCTCGTTGGCGCGCCTCTGCAGGCCCGTGTCCGTGCCGGACCAGTGCTCGGCCACCCGTAGCATCAGTCCACCTCGAAGCTGAATTCGGAGTCGCCGATGCGCACTCGGTCGCCTGGGTGAAGCGGACGCGGGCCATCGAGCAACTCCTCGTTGAGGTAGGTGCCGTTGGTCGAGCCGAGGTCCTCGATCACGAGGATGCGTCCCTGCTCGTACACGCGTGCGTGGCGCGAAGAGGCGAAGGGATCGCCCAGACGTATCTCGGCCGAGTCGCCTCGGCCAAGCACAACATCACCGCCGAGGTCGTAGATCATGCCCGACTCGTGCCCGGGAGCCCGCTCGACCACCAGGCGAGGCGCTCGCCCGAGGAGATCGGCCGGGCCGAACGTGGACGCCGAGTGCAGCCCCGTAGCGTCGGCCGGCGGCGCGGGGTGCTGGCCGGGACCGTCGGGGACTTGTGCTCCGCCTCCACGCAGGTCGCGCAGGGCACTGCGCGAGACCCACAACAGGAACAGGTAGAGCACGATGAGAAAGCCGAACTTCAGCATCACGGAGACGGGCTCGAGGTTGTTCATGGGGCGGTCTCGAAGAGAATCTCAGTGGAGCCAATCTCGATGCGATCCCCTGTGCGCAATGACCGCGGACCGCGGACGGCGACGCCGTTCACGCGTACTCCGTTGGTGGAGCCGAGATCCTCGATCGTCCACGCGGAGCCTTCTGGGCGCAACTCGGCGTGGCGACGAGAGATGCTCGAATCCTTCGAGCACGATGTCACAGTCACGACTGCGCCCGATCTCGGCCCCGCGTGGAGGCACGAGCAGGCGTTTGCCGGAGACCACGAGCAGCGCCTTGGGACGCCGCCGGGCACCGGTTTGCTCGACCGCCCCGCGCACCCTCTCCGAGTTGCTGAAGATCATCGTGTTGCCGGCGCCCCCGGGCTCGTCATGGGGAGCCGCGGTCGCGGAGGGTGATGGCGTGGATGCTGCCTGAGCAGGAATCACCTGAGAATCTTTGCGCGGGCGAGGGGCAGGTGGTGAGGACTCGCTCTCCCTCACCTCCTCTTCAGTGCGGACCAAGCGCGCTTCGATCCCGAATTCTCCGAGCTGCAACTGCTCGTCGGTATGAAAGACAATGTGCGGCCGCGAGGCCAGCGCCAGATTCTCGCCGCGAGCATGCTCCAGCAAGTAGACGCACAGCTCATCGATCACCTCGTGCTCAACTCCCTCGTAGCGCGCACGGTCGCGCGGGGAGAGCCAGACCGAGTATTCGTTGGGCGCGTACACCCTGGACACCGAGGTCGTCTTGTTCTCGTCCATCTCGCGGGCTAGCTTGCGGGCTAGCTCCATCGGGCGGACCTCGGCCTTGAACACTCGCCCGAAGCTACCTTCGACGAGGCTGGCAATCATGTTCTCGAGTGTCCTCAGCGGATTCATGTAGGGCGCCCTCGGCTCGGCCGGGGTGGTGTAGTCCACTTTAAGGGCCACGTGCGACGGCGGTGCGCATACAGCTCGTACTGAACCGTCAAGAGTGGCATATTGACCCGAAAGGAAGTGGTCCTCAGGTAGGCCCACGTAGCGCCCGCGCGCAGACAGCGAGCGCGCATCCAAGCACCGCGCCGAGGAGCGCGCCACGTGGACTTGGTTGGTTTGAGTGGGAAAGCAATACGCGCTCTAGTAGCGGAGTGGCCGCCAGCAAGCCCACCGTCCAGGCGACAGCAGCGACCACGTCGAGTGCCGCGCTGCGCCCGCGCACAATCCAGGGCAGGATCGTGGCCGCCAGGGCCCAAACGACTGCGCCGATCAACAGTTCGACGGTGAGCAACGGGCCCACTACCTGTTTGGAGGTGGTGTCGAAGGAGGCCTCCCATATAGCCCTCGGCGGCAAGCCAGCAGGAGGTCCCAGCCAGAGATGGCGGGCGAGCAGGGGCTCTGCCAGTGCCAGCCACCAGAAGCCGAGCAGCGCAAGCGCAGCCCGAGCGCGCCAGCTCGCGCGCTGGCCAGCGAGCGCAGGGAATGCACCCGCCAGCCCTGCCAGCCCAAGGACCGGGGCAAGCGCGGCCGCGAGCCATCCGGGGCCGGCGCGGCGAGGTAGGAAGATCAGTGGAGCACCGGCGGCAAGCACCAAGAGCGAGACGCCCGCGCGTCCTTGTGCCGCCTGCCAAACCGCGACGGCCAATACGCACCCGAGCCACAAGGAGCGTGGCAAAACCACAAGGCGGCGGCTAGGCCGCTCAGTTGACGTTTGTTGTTCGGGGTCCTCGCTAGCTGCACGAGCACGAGCGCTACGCGGAAGCCTGGGACTAGCCACAACCCCGCCGTGTACAGCAGTTGCGGCTACACGCGTCTCGGACTCCGCCTGCTCGAGCGCCTGCTCGAGCGAGCCCTCCTCCGCTGGGAGGTTGCGTGGGATTCGGGCGCCTACGCGTCGTGCGAGGAGGCGGGGCCTCAAGCCGCTGTCGAGCGCGAGCGCGAGCGCCTCGTGCAGCTCGCCCAGTGTGCCCCGCCGCTCTGGGTCGCCCACAATCGCCGAGTCAAGCGCACGGGTGAGCTCACGCGGAAGGTCGCGCCGGCGACGAGCGAGCGGTTCGATCGGAGCGCCGATCCGGCGTGCGGTGGCCGCGGGCGTGCGGCCGCGCACCGGGTTGACCCCGCTGAGCGCCTCGTACATGACGAGTCCGAGTGAGTAGAGATCCGCGCTGGGGCCGGCCTCGTGGCCCTCGCTCTGCTCGGGCGCCATATAGGCGAGCGTGCCGAACACGTCTCCACTGCGTGTGAGTGCCTCGTCCCCCGCGAGCGTCGCGCCGCCGAAGTCGGCGAGCTTGGCGACCGGCGAGCCCGGGGAGCGCGAGGGGGTGTCGGTCTCGCGCGGCACGAGCACGTTGTGGGGCTTTACATCGCGATGGATCACGCCGCGTGCGTGGGCGTGCTCGAGCGCTTCGCACAGCGTCAGTCCGATCTCGAGCACTTCCTCGTCACACAGCCGATCCTCAGCGATCAGCAGCGCAAGCGTGTCGCCGTGGACCAGCTCTGAGATCAGATAGAAGGCATCCTCGTCAGCACGCGCCTCGTACAGAGCCACGATCGCCGGATGAGACAGGCGCGCGGTGGCAAGCGCCTCTCGGGTCGCGCGCTCGCGATCCTGCTCGGAGGGCAAGGGGATGCGCTTGAGCGCGACAGGGCGGTCGAGCTGCTCATCGTGGGCGTGCCAAACGACGCCGAACCCACCGGCACCGAGACGCTCGACGAGCCGGTAGCGGCCAAGCAGCAGCTCATCGCGGCGCTGAGGCCGCGCCTCCCACACCAGGGTCTTGACAGAGTCCACAGGCTCCGCGTTCGCCGCGGCGAACCCCTTTCCTTGCCGCTGTTTGCGCGATTGCGCGTTGACCGAGAACTTGCAGAGACCCCTCGCGCAACAGTCCGAGTGACGGTGGAGTCATACTGGTGAGCTTCACAAGCCCCTGCAAGGAGCACTCTTTTGTCGTTCTTCGACGACGAGGACGAGGAGCAGCCGACCACAGTCCGGCCGGCGCACACTCAACAACAGCCGCGACCTCAACCGCGCCGCCCCAGAACGGGTGGCCCCGGAGGCGCGGGCGGCGCAGGTGGCTCATCCAACGATCACCACGCGATGATGGTGCGCAGGCGGATCGCCGCGGGAGTTGGCGTGGTTCTGTTGATCGTGATCGTGCTGCTTGTCAACGGCTGTTTGAAGCGTGGCAAACAGCAGGCGCTGGAAAGCTACAACCAGAACGTCAACCAGATCGGGCAGGCCTCGGTGTCCCAGACCGCGCGCCCCTTGTTCACGACTCTCTCCGACGCCGCCGGCAAGTCGGCGCTGGACGTGGAGGTTCAGGTCGATCAATTGCGCCGGCAGGCGCAGGAACTCGCCGAACGCGCGAAAGGTCTCAGCGTTCCCAGCGAAATGACCTCGGCGCAGCGCAACCTGCTGTCGTCGCTCAACCTGCGCGTGGAAGGGCTATCGAAGGTCGCCAGCCTCGTACGTGAAGCGCTCGGAGGTCAGGCACAGCAGGCAAGCACCAAGATCGCGGGCGCCATGGAGACGTTCCTCGCCTCGGACATCCTCTACTCCCAGCGTGTCGTTCCACTCATACAGCAGTACCTCACCGCGGGCGGGGTGAGCGGACAGACGACAAGTCAGAGCCGTTTCCTGCCGAACCTTGGCTGGCTCACGCCCGCCACCGTGCAGTCGAGGATCGCCGGACAACCCGCCTCAAGCAGCGGGGGGATCGCACCCGGCACCCACGGACATTCGTTGAAGGGCGTGAGCGTGGGCGCCACGGCACTGGAAGCCTCTCCCACCATCAACCACGTGAGCGGAGGCTCAAATCCCACGTTTACCGTGATGGTCGAAAACGCCGGCTCCAACCCCGAGACAAACGTCAAGGTGGACGTGTCGGTGACGACCGAAGGCAAGACTTTGTATGCCTCGCATGTGATCAACAAGACAGAACCCGGGAGCACCTCCAACGTGGACATCCCGGTGAACGGCGTCACGCTCGGCGCGGCATCGCGCGTAACGGTGAACATCGAGGCGGTGCCGGGCGAGACCGAAGTCGCCAACAACAAGGGCACCTACATAGTGATCTTCGGGAAATAGGCGAGCGATCGCGCAGCCTGGTCGAGGACCGTGAGCGCGCCTCTCGCGGTCGCCGTCCTGGACAGCCGTGCGAGCGGCTAACTTGTTCTCGATGGCCACCGCCTCACTGACCGGCACTCAGGGGATCCTCGCGCTTGTCGCGATTGCCCTGTCGGCGCTTGCACTGATCGCGTGCGCGGCACTGATGCGCACCTTGCGTCGCTTGCGCACCGCCCAGAGGCTCGTGCTCGGCGAGGGGGGCAGCCGCGACGTGATCGCACACAGCGCGGCATTGCAAGATGCATTCGAAGCGCTGCAAGAGTACGTCGGGGACGTCGCCACGCGACTCGACGGTCGCCTGGACGGAGTCGAAGTGGCGCTCACGGGGGCCGTATCCCATCACGCCTTGGTGCGATACGACGCCTACAACGAGCTCTCCGGGCAACAGTCGATGTCGATCGCCTTGCTCGACGACCGGCGCTCGGGAATCGTGCTGACGTGCATTCACCATCGCGATCAAGCCCGCGTGTACGCCAAGCAGGTCCGCGATGGGCTGGGAGAGCTCGAGCTCTCCCCAGAGGAGGCGGAGGCGGTACGGGTGGCGCTCAGTGAAGACTCATCCGCCGCCGTTCAGGTGCCGGCAATGCGAGCAGGGCCGGGGACACCCGCGGACACATCTGCCGACGGGCGGGCGGGTCCGATGGACGCCGCCGGCGCCTAGGCTCGTGGCTACGGATCCGGGCGAGCTTCCACGCGCGGGCTACCTCGGACCGGAGGGAACCTTCAGCGAGGAGGCGCTACTGGGGAGCGTTGCGGCAAAGGCCGTCACACAGGTGGCGCTTGAGACCATCCGCGACGCCGTCATGGCTGTGCAAGAGCGCACGGTGGAGTGGTCGCTCGTGCCGATTGAGAACTCGATCGAGGGATCGGTGACGGTCACGCTCGACACGCTTGCCGGACAAGCCGGCGATGTGGAGATCGTCGGCGAGGCGGTACTGCCGGTACGGCACTATCTGATCGCTCGCACGCCAATCGAGCTTGAGGAGATCGAGACGGTCGTCTCTCACCCGCACGTCCCCGGCCAGTGCAGGCGCTTCCTGCACGAGCGCCTCGCAAGAGCGCGTGTGACGGCGGCAACCTCGACGGCCGAGGCGGTACGTCTTGTGGCCGAACGCGCCGGCGAGCACGGGGCTCAGCTGGAGGATCACGGGCAATGGGCCGCTATCGGGACACGGCTGGCGGCCGACCTGTACGGATGCACCGTGATCGCCGAGGGGATTCAGGATCGCGAGGACAACGAGACTCGCTTCGTGTGGCTCGCGCGCCGGGACAGCTCTGCCGGAGCACCGCCGCTGCGCTCACCGGCCGGCGCGGGCCGCAAGACCTCGCTTGTGTTTTGGGGGACCGGCGCGGATCGCGCCGGGTGGTTGGTGCTGTGCCTGGATGAGTTCGCCCGGCGTGCCATCAATCTGACGAAGATCGAGTCACGCCCGATGCGTGAGGGTCTTGGGCAGTACATGTTCTTCGTCGACCTCGACGGATCTTTGGAGCAGGAGGCTGTCTCCGACGCCCTGACCGGCTTGCACCCTCTATGCGAGCAGGTACGTGTGCTCGGGTCATATCCAACAGCTTGAACGTCTGAGATCCTCGAAACAGGCCATGCGTGAGGTTGTAGATGGCGCGTGACCTGCGCCTAAATAGAGGAGATCGGCAGCGGACGGGCGGGCAGGTCGCTACACTGCGGCGCTGAAGATGGAAAGCACGGCGCCCACAGAGCCAGTGGGGTCCGTGCCGCCCTCAGAGCACCAGCGGCACGGACCGAGCTCATCGTCGAATACGACGATGGGTGGCCGGGTGCTCGTCCTCAACGCCACGTTCGAGCCGATCAATGTGTGCTCGGTGCGCCGCGCGGTGGTGCTCCTGTTGAAGGAGAAGGCCGAGTTGATTGAGCGCGGACTTTGGGAGCTTCACTCTGAGAGCGCCACCCTCGCTCGTCCCGTGGTGATCAGACTGATGAGCTATGTGCACGTGCCTCGCGACACCCACCGTCGCAAGATCACGCGCCGGGCGGTCTTCGCCAGGGACGGTTGGATGTGCCAGTACTGCGGATCGCGCTCCAACCTGACCGTCGATCACGTGATCCCCCGCTCAAAGGGCGGGTCTTCCAACTGGGAGAACATAGTCGCCTCGTGCGCCCCGTGTAACCGGCGCAAGGGAGACATGCTGCCACGACAGGCGGGCATGCATCCGCGTCACAAGCCGCGCACTCCGCGTGCCGAGATCTTTATCCATGTCGCGAGCCCGACGATCCCGGCGGCTTGGCGGCAATACCTGCCAGCCGCTGCCTGAAGGTGGATGGGGGTGGTGGGTGGGCCTTCAAATAACGGGGGGCGCCCTCGACCAGGCGCCCCCCGCTCTCAACTGCGCTGGACACGATCGCGTCGGTTTCGCCTCGTCAAACGCGCCGGATGGCGCGGCCGAGCGCTGCGAGCCGGAGGGACAAGTCCGGCGACCTTCGCGATGGTGGCCCGGGTTGGATTCCGCTAGGCGGGTCCAGCCGAGTGCTTCGGCCTAACGGCCGGCCACCTCCAGAGTCCCGCAAATACTGTCAGCCAACGTAGGACCACCTCCTTTCTCTGGTCCTTCAAATGTAGCGGACGGCGGCGACGACGTGGCCAGTTCGGCTTATATCTCGAAGAAGCTGCGACCTGGGGCGCTCAAGCTACTCGTCCGGTCGAGCCTCGGCCGGCTCTGAATCCTCAGGCGAAGTTGCCGCCGGCTCGACAGGGGCTGCCTCCTCAAGCGGCAATCCTTCCTGGGTGCCTTGAATATCCTCGGCCTCGCCGCTGTCGATGACCAGCGCGACCGCGCTCACCACATCGTCGTCCTTGAGGTTCATGACCCGTACCCCGGTGGCCGAGCGACCTTGGCTTGAGATGCCACCGGCAGCGGTGCGCTGAACCATCCCCCCAACGCTGATGAACACGAGCTCCTGGTGCTCTCGCACGACGAGCGCGCCGCCCAAGGCCCCCTTTTGCTCAGTCAGACCGATCGTCTTGACCCCCTTGGCGCCACGATTTGTCTTGCGGTATTGGTCGATCTGGGTGCGCTTGCCGTAGCCGTTCTCGGTAACCACAAGCAGGTCCATGTCATCGCGGGCCACGTCCATGGCGATGACCTTCCCGTCGTTGCCGACATCCATGCCGCGCACACCGGTCGTGTCGCGCCCCATGGCCCGTACGGCTGACTCGGCAAAGCGCACTGTGAGCCCGGCTCTGGAGACCATGATGATCTCGTCCTCGGGGTCCACCGCACGGACAGCCAAGAGCTCGTCCTCCTCGCGAATGTTGATCGCGATGATCCCGTCGGCCTTGATCGGGGTGTTGTAGGCAAGCAGCTCGGTCTTCTTGACCGTGCCGTCGCGAGTGGCGAACACGAGGTACTTGGCCTCGGTGAAGTCGCGTGTGGAGAGAACTGCTTGGATGCGCTCGTCTTCGCGCAAAGGCAGCACGTTCACAAGCGCGCGTCCCTTTGCCGTGCGCGAAGCCTCGGGCAGCTCGTACACCTTTGAGCGGTAGACCTTGCCGCGGTTGGAGAAGAACAAGAGGTAGTCGTGCGAGGAGCACACAAACAGGTGCTCGATGAAGTCCCCGTCCTTCATGTCCATGCCGGTGACGCCACGACCACCGCGCTGCTGCTGGCGGTAGGTGGCCAGCGGTAGGGACTTGATGTAGCCGGTGTTGGTGATCGTGATCACCATCTGCTGATCGGCGATCAGATCCTCGATGTCGATCTCGTCCTCTGAATGGGTGATGTCCGTGCGCCGCTCATCGCCAAAGCGCTCGGATATCTCCGACAGCTCCTCCTTGATGACCGCCATCACGCGGGTCTCGTCGCCGAGGATCGCGCGTAGCTCGGCGATGCGCTCGCTGACGTCCGCATGCTCTTGGGCGATCGCGTCGGCCTCGAGTGCCGTGAGCTGAGAGAGGCGCAGGTCGAGGATCGCCGTCGCCTGGATGGCGGTCAACTCGAAGCGCTCGATCAGCTGTTCACGGGCGGCTTCACGGTCGCGCGAGGCGCGGATCAAGTCGATGATCGCGTCCAGGTTCTCAAGGGCGATCAGCAGTCCCTGCAGGATGTGCGCGCGTGCCTCCTTCTCGGAGAGCTCATGCTTTGTGCGGCGTACGATCACTTCGCGCTGATGGGCCACGTAGTTGTGGATCACCGCGCGCAGGTTCAGCGTGCGTGGCACGTTGTCCACAAGTGCCACCATGTTTACGCCGAAGGTGGTCTGCATTGAGGTGTGCTTGTAGAGCTTGTTCAGCACGACCTTAGGAATCGCGTCGCGCTTGAGCTCGATGACCAGGCGCATGCCGCGCTTGTCGGTCTCGTCGCGCAGGTCCGAGATCTCAGGTATGCGCTTGTCGTTGACCAGTTCGGCGATCTTGGTGATCAGGTTGCCTTCGCCGGCCTTCTTGACCATGAAAGGCAACTCGGTGACGACAATCGCCTCCTTGCCCTGGCGCAGCGGCTCGATGTGCGCCTTGGCTTGAACCCGCACGCGCCCGCGTCCCGTCTCGTATGCGTCGCGGATGCCTTGGTGTCCGAGGATGATTCCGCCAGTGGGGAAGTCAGGCCCCTTGACGTGTTGCATGAGGCCGTCGAGGTCTATTTCGGGATCATCGATGTAGGCGATCGTGGCGCCGATCACCTCGCGCAGATTGTGCGGCGGAATGTTCGTGGCCATGCCAACCGCAATCCCTGAGGAGCCATTGACAAGTAGGTTCGGAAAGCGCGCGGGGAGCACCATGGGTTCCTGGCGCGAGCCGTCGTAGTTGGCCGTGAAGTCGACCGTGTCCATGTCGAGATCACGCAGCATCTCGGTGGCGATGCGGGCCAAGCGAGCCTCGGTGTACCTCATCGCGGCTGCAGGATCGTCGTCGATCGAGCCAAAGTTGCCCTGGCCGTCGACAAGCTCATAGCGCATTGAGAACTCTTGAGCCATACGCACGAGCGCGTCGTAGATGGCGGAGTCGCCGTGCGGGTGATAGTTGCCCATCACCTCGCCGACGATCTTGGCGCACTTGGCATAGGAGCGACTGGGACCGAGCCCGAGCTCGTTCATCGCATAGAGCACGCGACGGTGCACGGGCTTCAGGCCGTCGCGCACGTCGGGCAACGCCCGCCCAACGATCACCGACATCGCGTAGTCGAGGTACGCGGTGCGCATCTCCTCCTCGAGAGCGCGCGGCTCGACGTTTCCGCCGCCAATCACATCAGCAGAGGCCATCAACCATCACTCCTTTACACATCTAGGTTTGCCACGGCCCGGGCGTTATCCTCGATGAAAGCCCTGCGCGGCTCGACCTGGTCACCCATCAGCATCGAGAAGATGCGGTCGGCGGCGGCGGCGTCCTCGAGCGTGACCTGGGCCAAAGTGCGCGAGGAGGGCGCCATCGTCGTTTCGCCGAGCTGCTCGGCGTTCATCTCGCCGAGTCCCTTGAAGCGTTGGAGCTTGATGCCCTTTTGCGCGACCGTCATCACGGCCGTGCGCAACGCCTCGAACGATGGAGCGCTGTCGCGCGCGTCGCCGAGGCGCACCTCGAAGGCGGGCGTACCGGCGAGCTCGATCAACTGCTTGTGAACGGAGGCGAGCTGGCGATACTCCTGCGAGTCGAACAGACTGCGCTTGATGCGATGGGTGCGCGCAAAGCCGGTGCGTGTCTCCACCGCCTTCACCCGCAGCTCCAGAGGATCCTGGTCGATCAGCTCGGTGGCGTGGGTCTCGCCCTCAAGGCCCGCGCGGGAGAGCAGCTCGATCGCACTCTCGGCATTCATCACCTGCTCACCCAAGAGCGCTGACTCCTCCAGGAACTGGACCATCTCATGGCCGTGCGCCGCGCGGAGTGTCGAGGACCAGCCTTCATACTGCGCAAGCAGACGCACGAAGCGCTGCCAGCGCGTGTCGGTCAGCTTGAACTGTGTTCCATGACGGTCGAAGACGCTGATCTTCTCCCACTTGTCGGAGAGCAGGATGTCCTCTAGCTCAGAGTCCTTCTCGATGTAGCGCTCGCGTGAGCCTTGCTTGAGCTTGTAGAGCGGCGGCTTGGCGATATACACGTAGCCGGCTTCGATCAGCTCCTGCATCTCGCGGAACAGGAGCGTCAGCACGAGCGTGCGGATGTGAGCGCCATCGACGTCGGCATCCGTCATCAGCACGACCTTGTGATAGCGAGCGTTCTCGATATTGAATTCCTCGCGCACACCAGTGCCGATTGCGGTTATCAGCGCCTGGACCTCGGTGTTCTGAAGGACCTTGTCGATGCGACTCTTCTCGACGTTGAGGATCTTGCCGCGTAGCGGCAGGACCGCCTGGGTGTTGCGGTCGCGCCCTTGCTTGGCCGAGCCACCGGCTGAGTCACCCTCGACCACGAACAGCTCGGCAAGGCTCGGGTCTTTGACCGAGCAGTCGGCGAGCTTGCCGGGAAGCGTCGAGTTCTCAAGCGCGGACTTGCGGCGCGTCAGGTCGCGCGCCTTACGTGCGGCGTCGCGCGCGCGCTGTGCCTGCACGGCCTTCATGATCACCGCGCGCGCCTCGCTGGGGTTCTCCTCGAGAAACTCGCCCAGGCCGGCATTGACGATCGACTCGACGAAGCCGGCCATACCTGGATTGCCGAGCTTGGTCTTGGTTTGCCCCTCGAACTGAGGGTCGCGCAGCTTGACCGAGATGACAGCCGTCAGTCCCTCGCGTACATCGTCGCCAGAGAGGTTGTCCTCTTTCTCCTTGAGCAGACTGTGGTCGCGTGCGTACTTGTTCAGCGTGCGGGTGAGCGCTGAGCGGAAGCCCGACATGTGCGAGCCACCCTCGCGCGTGTTGATGTTGTTGGCGAACGAGTGGATCGACTCCTGGTAAGAGGAGTTCCACTGCATCGCCACCTCGGCGGCGCCCTCGTCGCTCTCGCCTGAGAAGAACACGACCTTGCGGTGGACCGTGTCCTTGTTCTCGTTGAGGTAGGTCACGAAATCCTCGATCCCACCCTCGTACTGGAATTCAGCCGAATGACCCTCGCCTCGCTCGTCGGTGATCGAGATCTTCAAACCACGCGTGAGGAAGGCGGTCTCGCGCAGACGCTCCTCGAGCGTGTGGAAGTCGAAGTCGAGCGACTCGAAGATGTCGGCATCGGGAAGGAACGTGACGGTCGTGCCGGTGGAATCTCCCTCCGATAGCTTCTCACCGCGCTGGAGCTCCTCCTGGGGAGCGCCGCGCGCATACTCTTGAGAGAAGACGTAGCCATCCCGCCTGATCTGCACGCGCAGACGCTCGGACAGGGCGTTGACGACCGACACGCCCACGCCGTGCAGACCGCCGGAGACCTTGTAGCCACCTCCGTCGCCGAACTTGCCGCCGGAGTGGAGAACTGTCAGGACAACCTCGATCGCCGGCTTGCCCTCCTTCTCCATGATCGCCACCGGTATCCCGCGGCCGTTATCGACGACCGTGATCGAGTTATCGGGATGGATCGCGACCGACACCTCGGTACAGAAGCCCGCGAGGGCCTCGTCCACGGAGTTGTCCACAACCTCATAGACAAGGTGGTGAAGACCCATGACACCGGTCGAGCCGATGTACATGCCGGGACGCTTGCGAACCGCCTCCAGGCCCTCGAGAACCGTTATGTCCTGCGCGTCGTAGGAGGCGTTGCCTCCCATCGAGGGGTCGTTGGCGCCGCCCTTTGTGGCAGGCTTTGTCTGCGAGCTTGAGATATCGGTCGCCAATGGTCCTCCGATGACGCGAGAACGCCCCGGATCCCGGGTACTTTTGACCTCGGTCCGGGGCGGTGGGTGTGTTTACGGAACGATAGCACAGAGGGCCCCTCGAACAGCGCCCCACGAGGGGCCGAAACGCCTGCAAATAAGCCAAAATAGGGCTACGTTACCGCCCCTTGGGACCGCCTCCTCGAGGGTCTTCCCGGGAGACCTGCGGACAACTCTAAGTCCTTATCCGGTACGGCAGCGAAGCTTGTCAATCAACTCGCTGCCAAGCGCCTGGTTGAGGCTGTTGACCAGCTCCGAGCTCATCAAGTCCAGCTCAGCTGCCCAAACCGCGTCCGTGCAGGTGATCGTGAGCACACCGTCACGCTCGGCAGTGGGTGCGCCGGCCTCGGCGATCACCATCCCGACAGCCTGCTCCCAGACTCGTTGTACGCGCGCGAGCGACGTGGCTGGAGCGAGCGCCTCAGTCAGACCGTCGAGCGCGAATGACAGTGGCCGGGGTGCATAGCGACTCACGCGGCGAGCGCCTCCTGCAGAATCGCACCGGAGGAGATGCACAATCGAGTGACCGTACTGTCGCTCGAGCCCGGCACGTGGGCAAGGTCTGTCGTCGCGATTACGCTTTGGCCGGCGCTGCGGAGCTCCTCGGAGAGCAGCTCACGGCGCGTCACATCCAACTCGCTCATCACATCGTCGAGCAGCATCAGCGGCACCCGGTCGCGCTCTACCGCCAATACTGAGCGCTCGGCCAGCAGCAGCGCGAGCAGCGCGAGGCGTTGCTCGCCTTGCGAGCCATATGTGCGCAGCTCACGCCCATCGCGGAGAATCGCCAGCTCGTCACGGTGCGGGCCATGCGTTGAGAAGCCCCTCTCCAAGTCACTGGAGAGCTTCGCCGCAAGCTCCTCGACGAACTCCTCCACGCTGGTCGCCTTCGAGCGCGGGCGATACTCGAGGCGTGGAGCACCACTCAAACCGAGCTGGGTTGCCCGCTCGTCGAATGGGTCAGCGAGCAACGAGACCACAGAAGCACGGTCATCGCGGAGGGCGAGCGCATGGCGAGCCAACTCGAGATCCCAGCTAGGAAGTGTGGAGCGCGAGGCACGGCCAGAGCGAATGCCAGCGATCAAAGCATTGCGCTGGGCAAGCGCACGGGCATAGTCGTGCCGCGTCGCCGTACGCGGGGGCCACAAAGCCGCGACCAGCTGATCCAGATGGGCGCGGCGGAGAGTTGGAGCCCCCTTGAGCAGCTCCAGACGATCTGGGGAGAAAACGCTCACGAGTGGCCTCTGCTCCACATCCGCGAGACGTTCCACCGGAGCCCCGTCCACCGTCATGTGCTTCGGCGATCCTGGCTGGAATCCAACGGCCAGCTCGTGATGACGGCCGCCGTCCAGGAGATTGACGACCACACGCGCCGCCGGTGCTCCGAAACGGATCAGCTCACGCTCTGAGCGGGTTCTTTGAGAGTGGCCCGTGCACCCGAAGTAGAGCGCCTCGAGCAGGTTTGACTTGCCGGCGCCGTTCTGGCCATGTACGACGGTCAGGCCGTCGCCAAGGTGGGCCTCGGCGCGCGTATAGGTTCGGAAGTCGCGCAGTTGCAGGCTGGTGACCTGCACGTCACCTCATCCCCCAGCTCAGGTGTTGAGGCGGATAGGCATGATGAGATATACAAATCCGCCACCGTCTGGAGACTCGATCAGGCCAGGGCGCAATGGGCTTATGAGCTTGAGCACGAGCTCCTCCGACTCCACGCTCTCCAAACCATCGCGCAGGAACTCGGGGTTGAAGCCGATCTCGAATGGCTCGCCCGAGAATGGCACCGGAAGCATCTCGCTCGCCTCACCGACGTCCGGGGTTTGTGCGGATACCGTCAGCTCGCCCTCGCTAAAGCTGAGGCGGAGCGGAGCGTTCTTCTGAGCAAGCAGGCTGATGCGCCGCACGACGTCGGCGATCTCGGGGCTCGAGAGCCTCAGTTCGTGCTCGACGGACTCCGGTAGCAACTGGCGATAGTTCGGGAACTGGCCATCTATGAGCCTCGAGGACAGCAGGATGTCCCCTACCTCGAACACAACCTGGTTCTGGCCCATACTGACCGCAAGCTCCGGCTCGGAAACCGATTGGGCTATTCGCGAGAGCTCTTGAAGAGCGCGAGCCGGGACGTTCGCCTCGATCGTCCCCTCCAGGGCCGAGTCCAGGGCCGCATGCTTCACGCTCAAGCGGTAGGAATCGGTCGCGACCATCGTCAACTCCTGGCCACCGGCGGAGATCAGAACCCCCGTGAGAACCGGCCTGGTCTCGTCTCTCGAGGCGGAGCGGGAGACCTGCAGCGCTGTATCAACGAACACCTCGGTGGGGATCGTCATGCGGCTAGCTGCATCCGGCGCGGGCAGTGTTGGGAAGTCCTCAGAACGCAGGGTACGCAGGTGGAACTTGGCTGAGCCGGAAATCAACTCTACGTCTTGCTCTTGTGGGCGCATCTCAAGCGTGACGTTCTCTCCAGGTAGGGAGCGCACCACTTCGAGCACCAGTCGGGCAGGCAGGACGGCTGATCCAGGCTGCAAGATCTCTCCGGGCAGAGGTACGCGAAGACCCACCTCCATATCTGTGGCAAGCAACAAGGGCTGGTCGCCATCGGCGGAGATCATCACGCCAGAGAGAGCTTGGACCGAAGCGCGTGAGGAAGCTACCCGCGTTGCGGTTTGCAATTGAGCTAGGAAATCAGCAGTTGAGAGAGAGAGCTTCACTTATGCACCTGAATAGGTTCTATAGCTTTAGTAGGGGCTGTGGAGATGTGGATTGGCTGAGGAAGCTTGTTGTATTGAGCAGTTGCCTGTGTGCTTGCTGTGGATCGATGCAGAATTAGAACCGTGGAAGTGTCTCAAGTGGACCGGTCAACAGCGCTGCGTAGTGAGGCGGGTACGTAGGTCTTCCACCGCTGTCCGTGAGGATATGTTGGTGGACATGCGCTCCTCGGTTCGCCGCCAGGCGTGAAGAACGGTGGTGTGATCTCGTCCTCCAAACTCACGTCCGATAGCTGGGAGTGACTCTTGGGTTAGCTCTCGCGCTAGGTACATGGCCACCTGGCGAGGCCATGCCAGGCGTGCTGTTCGCGCCGAAGAGACGAGCTCCTCGGCCGAGATGCCGAACTGCTCGCATGCCGCGGCCTTGATATCGGCGATTGAACGGACAGGATCCTCGACCTTGGCGTAGAGGCCGTCGAGAACCTCGGTGGCGAGCTCGGGACTCAGTGGGCGACCCGTGAGGGAGCTGAAGGCAACAACTCTTATGAGGGCGCCCTCGAGGGCTCTCACATTGAGGGCGATCCGTTCAGCAATGACCTCGAGCGCGTCCGCGTCGATCGAATGGATCCCGTCGTGTTGAGCTCGCTTGCGCAGAATCGCCAGTCTGGTAGGGAAGTCAGGTGGACGGATGTCGGCCACCAGACCTGATTGGAAGCGCTCACGCAGTCTGTCTTCGAGGGCTTGTAGGTCGCTTGGCGGGCGGTCTGAGGTGAGCACGATCTGGCTGCCGGCGTCGTATAGCTCGTTGAAGGTGTGGAAGAACTCTTCCTCGGTCTTGGTCTTGCGCTCGAGAAATTGGACGTCGTCGATCAAAAGGACGTCTACGTGTCGAAAACTTGACTTGAAGGCATCGAGCCGCCCTGATCCCAGGGCTCGGAGGAAGTCGTTCGTAAAGGACTCGCCAGTGGTGTTGCGGAGCTGGAGCCCTGGGTTGTATACCTCAATGAAGCTTGCGATAGAGCGCAGCAGGTGGGTCTTGCCGACGCCCGGCGGTCCGCAGATGAAGAGCGGGTTGTAAGCGTGAGCCGGAAGCTCGCTTACGGTCAAGGCCGCGGCGTGGGCGAGTCTGTTGGAATCGCCGATTACGAACTGGTCGAACGTGAGCTTTGGGTTTGCACAAGCTGCCTGTGCTGCTTGTGGGGGAGTTGTGCACACGGCTGTGGAGGGATTCGCCTGTCGACTGGCTGGACGCGGAAGGCCTCTCTGGCCAGCATCGACGATGTCGACCGTTACGGCCGGTCCCAGTACAGCGGCCGCACACGCTTGCAGGACACGTCCGAAGCGCTCGCGGATCCATCCGTGGGTCTGCGGCGGAGCCTCGATCGTGAGTCCTGCATCGGTCAGGTCGACAGCTCGCAGGGGCTCCAGCCAGATACGAAAGATGGGCTCGTCGACGGTGGCTGAGAGCTCAGCTTTTATTTGGGACCAGATTTGATCGAGCTCTGTGCTCACGGCAGCGGAAACCTGCTCCTTGTGGGAGAAAGCGGGCGAGAATCATTCGTTGGGGGTCCGCGAAGGACCCGGTGGATCGAATATATCCCAGGCTGCGGGCTCGCGCTCGCGGGTCTACGCGACTCGCCGCAAATGGCGAGAAATTCCCGTGCTCGGGCGTGGCGAAGCTTGCTCATCCAGCGGCGGGTGGGCGGCCGAGGGAGAGTGCCTTTATACTGCGTGGCCCGGCGGAAGCCGGTCTGTCCTGACTGGCGCTACCGCTCACGGTCGCGGCAGGAATACGAGCGCGCCCGGAGAACATCGATATGAAGCGCACCTATCAGCCCAAGAAACGCAAGCGAGCTCGTGCACACGGGTTTCGTGCCCGCATGCGCACACGCGCGGGCAGGCTCACGCTCAAGCGCCGGCGCGACAAGGGACGCAAGCGCCTCTCCACCTAGTGTCAAGCGCGAGATGATGCCGCGATCAGATCGCCGCGGTCGACGCCTCTCGCGCAGCGCGGAGTTCGAGCGTGTCTACCGTCAGGGCCGGTCCGTGGCGAATCGTCATCTCGTGCTCTATTCGTTTCCCAACGAGTCCATCGACCGTCCGCGACTTGGATTGTCGGTGTCGCGGAAGGTCGGGGGAGCAGTTGAGCGCAACCATGTCAAGCGCTTGCTTCGCGAAGCGTTCGATGGCGTGGAGGCTGAGTTGGAGGGCGGCCATGACGTGGTCGTCGTGGCGCGTCCGGAGGCACGCGATTTGGCCGAGCGTGAGGGACTGTCCGGAATCGACGGTGCCCTGGAGGAGCTGATCGGTCGCGCTGGACTGCGAGTCGCCAAGCAGGAGGAGCTGTGAGGGAAGACTCAGCGAGTATCCGGCATGAACGCCCAGGCCTTGCAAGTGCGGCACGGAAGATGGCGATCGCCCCGATCGTGGTCTATCAGCGATTGATCTCGCCAGCCCTTCCACGACGCTGTAAGTACGAGCCGACCTGCTCGCGCTATGCGGTACAGGCGGTCGGGGAGTACGGCATACTGAGGGGCCTCGTGCTTGCGATGTGGCGTCTGTTGCGGTGCAATCCGTGGAGCCACGGCGGGTACGACCCGATCGAGGCTCAGCGGGTGTTCCACGTGGATCCTCACCGCGGGCTGTAGCGCTGGGCCAGCTCTGAAATGTTCATTCTCGCCAACGTCATCCAGGAAGCGTTCTCGCCGCTGATCAGCGTCTTCCAGTCGATCCTGGTTTTCATCCACGCCAACATCACCCCGACGAGCTGGGGATTGGCAATCGTGGGGCTGACGGTCTTGATACGCGCGGTGCTGGTTCCGCTCACGCTCAAGCAGTTCCGCTCGATGCAGGAACTGCAGCGCCTTGCTCCTCAGCTGAAGGAACTTCAGGAGAAGTACAAAGACGACAAGCAGCGCCAGCAGCAGGAGATCATGGGCTTCTACAAGGAGCACAAAGTCAACCCGTTCGCCTCCTGTTTGCCGCTGCTGCTCCAGCTTCCCGTGTTCATCTCGCTGTTCTACATGCTCCGTACGGACCTCAAGAAGAACATCTGCGGCCACTCTCTCGTCACTCACTACAACGAACTGCACCACACGACAATCGCGACCTTCAGCGGTCTGCCGACCAAGTACGTCGAACAGACCGGTTGCCAGACAGTGGCGCCCGGATCGGCCAAATTCCTGTTCATCCCGGACATCACCTCCAAGGCGACCGGTATCGCCTTGGTCGTGCTGCTGGTCCTCTACGTGGGCTCGCAACTGGTCTCGACGATGACGATGTCCGCCTCGGCCGATCCCACTCAGCGGCGGCTGATGATGGCGCTGCCCCTGTTCTTCGTGATCATCCTCTACCGGTATCCGGCCGGCCTACTCGTGTACTGGATAACTACGAACCTATGGACGGTTGGCCAGGGCTATTTCGTGCGGCGCAGCTTCGGCCCACCCCCCGTGGCGGCGAGCAAGAGCGCTGCCACGCTCAGCGGCAAGGGGTCCACGAATGGAAGTGCTCAGGGGTCAGTAGATCCAAAGGCTGAGCCGGCGCTCGCCGGCGCTGGTCTGGGTAGCGCGCCGCCACCACCACCGCGCAAGAAGAAGAAGCGCTCCGGCAGGCGACGATGAGCCAAGTTGAGGAGCTAGACGAGGAGCAGGAGGACCCAGTAGTCGTGCTGCGCGAGCTGCTCGAGGAAATCGTGGACAGCATGGGCCTCGACGTGGACGTGCGGATCGAGCAGTCTGACGGGGTACTGATGGGGTCAGTGGAGGGGGAGGACGTTGGTCTGTTCATAGGTCGCCGCGGACAGACGATCGACGCCGTCCAGCATCTCGCGCAGCGGATCGTCTTCCGTGGGAGTGCGCCGAGTGCGCGCGTGGTGATCGACGCTGACGGCTATCGGGAGCGACGGGCGGAGACGCTGCGCTCCGCCGCACTTGACGCCGCCGAGGAGGCGCTACGTACAGGTCGGGCAGTCGAGCTTGACCCAATGCCAGCATCCGAGCGGCGTATCGTCCATGAATACCTGCGTGAGCGCGGTGACGTGGAGACCCACAGCGAGGGCGAGGAGCCCGAGCGGTATCTGGTGGTGGAGCCGAGCGAGGGTTGAAGCCTGGAGTGTTTCACGTGAAACACTCGCAGGAAGTCGCTTCAGTCGGACGAGGTTCTTTTGGGGCTCTGGTGTTTCACGTGAAACCATCGTGAGCACTAACGCCGATATGAGGCCCTCTTTGGGCCGCCTTGGCGGGCGCTTTGGCCTATCGAGCGGTCAAATGGACCAGCTGGCGAGCTTGGTGGGAGCGCTGGCGCAAGACGAGTTTGCACCTACCACCGTCACTGATCCGGCAAAGGCGGTGGACGTCCACCTCGCCGATTCGCTTGTGGCACTCGAGTTGGAGGTTGTGCGCGAAGCCCTCCATCTCGCCGATATCGGTGCGGGAGCCGGCTTTCCCGGTCTCCCGCTTGCGATTGCGCTTCCCGACAGCAAGGTCAAGCTGGTCGAGAGCCAGGCGCGCAAGTGCGCCTTTATCGAACGGACGGAGCTGGCTGCCCGGATCGAGAATGCCGAAGCTGTGTGCGCGCGGGTGGAGGAGTGGCCAGAGGGGATCGGAGCGCATGACGTGGTGCTCGCACGCGCGGTGGCCGCGCAGCCGATAGTGCTCGAGTATGCGGCCCCCCTCCTGCGGCTCGGGGGCACACTCGTGGATTGGCGCGGGAAGAGAGACTCAGGGGAGGAGGGGGAATCGGTAGAGGCTGCGGAGCAGCTTGGTCTGAGACGCGAGTCGATCCGGCGGGTGGAGCCATACGACGGTGTGCGCGACCACCATCTCCACATCTATGTGAAGGCCCGAGAGACGCCAGACAGGTTTCCCCGCCGTGTGGGGATGGCCAGCAAGAAGCCTTTGCCCGCATGAAGGCTGAGCTCTCGGCCGTACTGTCGACCGCCGCCGTCGTCTGGACGCCGCTCGACAGCATTCGTCGCTAGCGTGCTGGCGACAATGGGAAAGGTTTACGCGATCGCCAACCAGAAGGGGGGCGTGGGGAAGACCACGACCGCGGTCAACGTTGCTGCGTGCATCGCCGAGGCGGGCTACTCGACGCTTGTAATCGATGTGGATCCGCAGGCGAACGCGACCGTTGGGCTTGGCTTGCCGCGCTCCCAGACGCCTGGTCTGTACGAGGTGCTGGCTGGTGAGAGCACTCCCATAGAGGCGATCGTGGACAGCTCGGTGGAGAAACTGAAGCTGTTGCCGGCGGGCCCGGGACTGGCCGGCGCGAACGTCGAGATGCCACGGATGGACGGGTTCGAGCAGCAGCTGCGCGAAGCGATCGTGCCGATCAGGGACAGTTTTGAGTACATCGTGCTCGACTGTCCCCCGTCGCTTGGCCCTTTGACCGTAAGCGCGCTTGTGGCGGCGGACCGGGTGATCGTGCCGGTGCAGACCGAGTACTTCGCGCTCGAGGGCTTGGCCGGGCTGCTTGAGACGCTGGGGCTGGTGCAACGCGAGCTCAACCCACGCCTGACTGTGGCAGGGATGCTGCTCACCATGCACGACAACAGGACTCGGCTGGGGAGGGATGTGGAGCGAGAGGTGCGCGAGCACTTCGCCGATCTCGTGTTCGAGACTGTGATCCCGCGCAACGTCAGGGTCGGAGAGGCACCCAGCTATGGATTGCCGGTCACTCACCACGATCCCCACAGCGCCGGTGCGGCCGCGTATTTCGAGTTGGCAAGGGAGGTGGCCGCCCGTGGC
The DNA here is from genome assembly GCA_963731565.1 of uncultured Solirubrobacterales bacterium. GTDB lineage: Bacteria > Actinomycetota > Thermoleophilia > Solirubrobacterales > Solirubrobacteraceae > Palsa-744. The sequence goes on along the minus strand of CAVSWG010000001.1, from coordinate 523,782 downwards.
TAAGCCAAAGCGAGGCATGGGCCGCGGTCTGGAGGCGATTCTGAGCGTCTCTGGTGAGGCGCGGACAGCGGATGAGCTGCGTGAATTGCCGGTGGAGTTGATCGTCGCCAATCCGAATCAGCCGCGTAGGCACTTTGACGAGGAGGCTCTGAACGCGCTCGCGGGGTCGCTTGGAGATCGTGGAGTGCTGCAACCGGTTCTCGTCAGGCCAAAGCCGGGTGGAACGTACGAGCTCGTGGCCGGAGAGCGCCGCTGGAGGGCGGCCCAGATCGCCGGATTGACGGAGATTCCAGCGCTTGTGCGCCCTCGCGACGACGCCGCCACGCTCGAACTGGCCCTGATCGAGAACATGGCGCGCGAGGATCTCAACCCGATCGAGGAGGCTCGCGCATGTGCAGCCCTGGTCGAGGAGCTGGGATTGACACGCGAGGAGGTGGGGCTCCGCGTGGGGCGCAGCAGGGTAGCCGTATCGAATCTATTGCGACTGCTGGACTTGCCCGATGAGACAATCGAGATGCTCGAGCAGGAGCAGCTCAGCGAGGGACACGGCCGGGCACTGCTGCTTGCCGAGGATCATGTGGATCGTCGTCGCCTCGCCCGGGATGCAGCTCGCGAGGGCTGGTCAGTGCGCACGCTCGAATCGCGCGCCAGGGACGCCAACAAGGCTGGAGGCTCGGAAGGAGAGAAGCGCCCTCGCCAGACACGAGGTGTGCATCCCGATCAGCAGGAGGCCGCTGCCATGATTGCCCTCACGCTCGAAGAGGCGCTCGGAGCCGAGGTGAAAGTGCGCGCCGAGAGGAGCGGGGGTTATCGGGCCGAGCTGTCGTTCACGGACCCTGATGAGGCGCTTGCGCTGGCACAGCGGCTGAGGTCGGCAGACTCCGCTTGACGGCCTGCGCCGGCCGCTGGCTGACGCTAGAATCGGCGGCCGCGGGCGATTAGCTCAGTTGGTTAGAGCGCTTCTCTGATAAGGAAGAGGTCCCAGGTTCGAATCCTGGATCGCCCACTGTAGGCTGGCGAACGTCCGGAGGAGTGAGTGCCGCATGATCCGCTCCGGCAGCTGATCAGCGTCCGTCTTGGATTCCTGGGCCGTGTAGTCAGCTGGTATCGAGGTCCACGTCTCGTCAGCGCAATGCGAATAGCTCGCTGACCTGGCGAAGACGAGCGTGGTGACGATCTGGGCTGGGACCAGACGCTTGATCCGCCACTCAGTAGGACCTACGGTCCGAGATGGACAACCTCGCCCAGATTACGGAACTGCATACAAGTTGCCTTGAACTCGATGTAGGACGCTTACTGACTGCTCGCCCAGCCTCTGCATTGTTCAGCAGCGAAGGCACCTGACCTATCAGAAATGCCTATGCTGCAGTCCGGTATGCCAAATCACCCTGACTGGCAGTATCCATTGGCCTATCGCCGGGGCGGTCATACGTTCCTGAACGGCATCGAGATTTACTTCGACTTCGATTGGCGCGCGATCTGTGGCCACGATAGGCCCCAGTTTAAGAATGGGCAGTGCTTGGCAACGCTCGCACAGAATAACTGCCCCGATGGGAAGACTCCAGCACTGCTCCTGACGGCTCATGACGACGTTCCGGAGCATCCATTGACAACTGAAAGCCACTTTTTCCTGGTAGTTAATCTACCGCGCTATCTAAAGCAGGCTACTGGGAATGTTGCGGTCTCGTATTACGCTGATCAGCTGCAGTCTGACATTACCCGGATGGGGCAACTGGATGAACTCGTCTCGCAGCCAGATGTTCTTGAGACCGTCCTGACCGTCGAGTGCGTGGCGGAATGGGCGATCAAAGACCGAGCGCGCCACGAGCATCTCCGGACGGAATTGGAGACTGACCAGAGGGCCGATCATACGCTGGACACCCAGGCGCTTGCTGCTGCGCTGAGGGCCGCTAATGACCTTCAACTCAACCCCGAGCTTATTGCTGCGGTGGCGTCTCTATTTGGTCCAGAAGTCGACCGTGAGCGTCGCCTGGAACTATTGCGCGCGGTGACCGAGGACGCCGATGGCAGGTTTGTCACAGGTGAGGTTTTTGCGGAACGGACATCTGAGCGAATCGAAGATGCTCGCGGAGCAATGGCGGCTTACCAGACTCTCCTGGACGACCCCGATACAAACGAGACGAGGATGCAGGACTTTATTGAGAGCAACCTTTGGCTACTCGGCCTCGACTACGCCAGGATGATCCCTCGGCAGCGGCTTTTGGTAGGCACAATGGACTTCACATTGGAGCGCTTCGACGGTTTTCAGGATGTATTGGAGCTGAAGAGTCCGCAGGACCCGATCATCACGGTTAAGACGCAGGACGTTGGAGGTAACGCGCCGGCCCCCCCTCCTAGCGCTTACGCACTCAGCACCGATCTCGGCCAGGCGCTGGGCCAAGTCCATGCGTACCGTGATCGCCTAACAAGGCATGCTGAGGCAACGAAGGATCTACTCGGGCTCCCGTTGTCACGTGATCCGTGGCTAGTCATCGTCATCGGCAGGGCCGACCGCCTCCCAGAGCACTCTCAGCGAGTACTGACCGAACTTAATAAGTCTTTGCATCGGGTGCAGGTCGTGCCCTATGACGTCTTGGCCAAGCGCGCCGAGGCGGTACTCGACAACATCGACAAGTACCTACTCGCCATTAAGGACGGGCACGGGCAGGACGAAGCGGTTGCCGCTGTCTAATGAGCTGGGATCCGGTTGCTCTCCGAACCTCGCCGTAGGCTGCATGGATGCCGCGGATCGCAAGTGTTAAAGGAGTTGTGCTCATGCTCTACTTCGGCGACCATCCCCCTCCGCACGTCCACGCACGCGTCGGTCGTCCAAGAACCCGAGGCTTTGTGGAAGCTCGCTTCTCCACCGAGACGGGTGAACTGATCGACGGTGTCCTCCCAGCGGCGCAGGCGAGCGAGGTCACGGGATGGTGCCGCCGTCATCGTGAGGCGCTGGAAACCGATTGGGCGCGCGCGCAGCTAGACCGGCACCCGACCGGGCGCTACGATTGATCATGATGGAGCCAGGAATCGCCCCTGAGATGATCGCGGCGTCGCCGCGCCCCGAGCACGTTGTCCGTGTGATGTTTGCCGACGGAGAGGTCCGCGACGTGGACATCACGCCGCTCTTGGACACCGATGTCTTCGCTCCCTTGCGTGATCCGAAGGTGTTCGAGCAGGTCACGGTGGACGACGAGCTGGGCACCATCGCCTGGCCAGGCGGCGCCGACCTCGACCCGTCAGTGATCTACGCCGCGCTGGACCTTGGCCCCAACAAGGCCCAGATCAAGGTTCTGGCGCCCAGCATCGCCGCCTGAGCGGTTTTCGCCCACTACCGACCCCGCTACGCCTCCCGCGCGATAACCCGGTCTACCTCAACGGCTCCACCTGAGTGGGTATCCGGATAGACAACGATCACTGTGGGCGATCCCCCAAACCAGGCGCTCATCTCGCCCTCGCCGACGTACTCTGCCGCGCGCTGTGAGCCATCGCTTTGAATGACCCACACAGGCTGACCCTTGTGGAACATGCTGTCGCCGATATCAGTCAACTCGATCCCCTCACCAAATAAGGGTAACCCACAGCAGCGATCCCGGACGAAGCCCGCGCTCGGATGCGGTTTGGACAGCCTGCCTAGGCCCCCATGACTGATTTGGGACGCACGTCCAAAGCGCAAAGGCCCATCGAGGTCGAACATAAAGACCATGAACAGAGAGCAAGCGAGATCGGTTGAGGGCAAGATCCGGCTGTGGATCCTCGAGCAGGAGCGCGACCGGCGTGTGGAACGACAGCTGGCCGGGGCGGACTACCGGGCACGCCGCTCGATCCAGACGAGCATCGGTGGCCGTAACGGTCGCTACGCCCGCTGCTGAGCTCCTCAATCAGGTTCCCTCGTCGCGGCGATCGTCTCGCGCAGCGTGTCCAGCGCATTGTGCTTCGGCCTCCAGTGAAGCTCCCGCCTTGCCTTGGCCGTGCTCATGATCACCGGCTCGCGAAAAGCGCTCACCCATTGAGCCTCGGCCGGCAGAAACCCGAGTCGCGCGACGATCTCAGCGACCGCGTCCACGGCAACCTCGGGCACCCTAACCGAATACCAGCCAAGCTCGTGCGCGAGCTCTGACACGGTGAGCTGGCCTGCGCCGGCCAGGTTGTATACACCTGGAGCGCCACGTCCGAGCGCTGCGGCTCGCATCGCATTGGCGACATCGTCGTGATGAACCAACTGGAACGGCACTCCCGGATCGGGAAGCACCGGCTTGAACAGGGGTACGCCCCGGAGCAGACGCCGAGCCGGTCCCGGGAGCCGCTCGGAGATCTGTGTGTAGGGAAGGCTGTCGATCAGTAGGTGTGCGTCGCGCCCCCCAACGATGCAGGGCCTGAAGACGTATGCATCTGTGGATCTGCCCTCGAGCACCTTCCACAGCAGTGTCTCGACCTCCGCCTTCTGAGCCGAGTAGTAATGCTCAGCGGTCCCCCGCGCCGGTATCTCCTCGCTCAAGGGCAGGCGGTTCTCGCGGTGAAAACCATAGGCCGCAACGGAGGATGCGTAGATCAAACGGTTGGCCCCAGCCGACACAGCCGCTTCGAAAACGTTACGGGAGCCCTCAAGATTGACCGCCGATGTCTCCCTGGCCCCGCCCATGATGATGAAGGCGAGGTGGATCACGGCATCCGCGCCCTTCACCAAGTCGGCCACGGCCTCGCGATCGAGCACATCGCCACGTCCGTAGCTCACCTTTCGCCAGCCACGCGTTGCCGGGTCAAAAGGTTTGCGCGCCATCCCAATCACTTGGGCGATCTCCCGTGAGCGCTCGAGTGCCGCAACGACCGCCTGTCCGATCTCGCCTGTGGGGCCCGTGACTGCGACGGTCAGACCCTTCGGGCGCTGGCTTGGAGCCATTAGAGCCGTGCCACCACCAGTCCTGCCGCAAGCAACACCATGCCAAGTGAGCAGGCCATCAAAGCCCCCTCCATCGGCGCTGCGACCCGTGCGGCGTCGAGCTCTATGCTCTGACCGCTCGTCAAACGCTGCTCGCCGCTTACAGACACAGTGCGCCTGCGAAGCTCACGCACCGGTGTGCTCAAACGCCTCTGTGCCACGCTCAGCATCAGGCACGAGGTAGCCACCAACAGGCCATCGAGTCGCAATTCCTGGGCTTGAGCGAAGAAGGCCGTCAAGGCCGGGAATGCCCCCCAGGCGAGCGCGAACCACAGGTCGGAGTGCATGCGGCCGCCAAACAGCTCGAGGTTGTAAGCGACGGTCAGCACCACTCCAACCGCGACGAAGGCCAGCAGCCACAAGGAGATCGTAAGTGCCCCGATCACGCCAATGGCTGATGCTCCGGCCAAGGAGAGCACGGCAAGCAGGACAAGCGAGCGGTCCGACAGGCCAGTTCTCAGAGGCCTTCCGTGTAGCTCGTCGAGAGCGTGGGCCGCCACGCCAACGCCCAGCAGGAATGCCACCAAGGTCCACACCAGCCTGTAGCCGTACAGATGCGGCGCGGTGGCTGCGCCGATGGCCACGTAGCTCAAGTGCCAGGCCGTGTAGGGAGGATGCAGCAAAGTCAGTGCGTCGCGCCAGCCACCCGGGCGCAGCGCGTAGAAGGCAGGGCGCTCAAGCCGACTGGGCGTGGCCACCCGGGTTTGCCTTTTTCGTCACGCTCTCAGAGTGGGTGATGCTCTCGATGACAGCTGTCCGGCTGTCCGGCGAGGCTTGTCCAGGTGCTTGCTTCGTCGCCCACATCACCACGCCACCCCCCAAGCTCATTGGGTGGACGTGAACGTCGGTAAGGCCAGCGAGCTCCCACAGCTCCACCACTCGCGCGAGCGGGTAGCGCTCGTAGAACTCGGGAATGCTCTCGGCGAGGAAGCGACCTGTGTGGGCCCACTCGCTCGACACCAGCCGCCCGAGCGTGGGAAGGCCCACATGGGTGTAGAGCTTCCACAAACAGCGCCACACGGGATCCCCGGGCACCGCGAACTCGAGCGAAGCCACTCGCCCGCCCGGCTTCACGACGCGGGCAAGCTCAACCATTGTGGCTTCGGGATCGTCTACATAGCGCAGCAGATACGTAAACGTTAGGTGGTCGAATCGTGCGTCCACGAACGGTAGATTCTCGGCTTCGCCTTGCACCAGCGACACCCGCTCGGCCAGCCGCTCATCGGTCGCTAGCTTTTCCCGGGCGCCTGCCAGCATTTGCGCGCTCTGGTCGAGTCCGACCACCCTGCACCCGTAGCGCTCGACCAAGGCCTTTGCGACCATGCCGGTTCCTGTTGCCACGTCAAGCACTCGCTCCTCCGAGGAGGCTCCCACCGCCTCCACCATCGCACGCCGCCAGCGCGGGTCTTGGCCAAAGCTCAGAACCGTCGCCACGCGGTCGTAGTGGCGTGGGAGCGGCGCGAACAAGTCGAGCGCCTCACGCTTGCGTGTGCTCGGCGGGGGCAGCGCCACACGCTCCTCGAGATCGCTCACAGTGAGCATTCCTGGTAGGTCATATGCGGCAGCATGCCTGCTTAATGCCCGAAGTGCGTGCTGGGCAACCTGCACCAGCGCTGCAAGAGTTCGCATGGGCGCTAAGGGAACGCGAGAGACGTGCCGATGATGGCCCCGTGGCATCCTCATTTCGCCTCCTCCTTGTGCGTCCCGCTCTGCTCAGAGCAGCACTTGCCCTCACAACGGCTCTAGCGCTCATGGGCGCTATGGCGGCGGCCCCGGCCGGCGCGGTGGTCGCGGAAGTGGAAAGCGCCAAGGTTGGCTTGCAACCCCGCGAAACGTCTCGCTATTGGAATGGCCCAGGCAAGTCGGATGGGCTTGGCGGCGCGGAAGAAGAAAACCGGCCGGCTCTGGAATTCAATAACGATCCCAGCAAGCCTGGTCATCCCGGCCCCGTTATGCACTCGGTCGCCACCTACGCGATCTACTGGGACCCGCAGGACTACTACCACGGTGACTGGCAGAACCTGATCGACGGCTTCCTCGCCAAGGTCGGCTCTGTCGGCGGCCAGACCACCAATGTCTTCGCTGTGGACGCGCAGTACACCGACGAGACGAACACCCCGGCCAGCAGCCGCTCTACTTTTCATGGCGCCTACACCGACACCAATCCTTATCCGGCGAGCGAAGGTTGCACAGACCCGCACCGATGGACCTTCGGCATTCCGCTCCTGGAAGGGGGCGGCCCGGTTTGCCTAACCGACAAGCAGATCAGGACGCAGCTCGAAACCTTTATTGGCGAACAGCACGGCATTCAGAAGGGAATGGGCACGATCTTTTATTTGCTCATGCCCCCCGGCGTCACGGTTTGCCTGGACGGCGGTGGTAACGAAGGGCACTGCTCCGACTTCAGTGGCACTATCGCCGAAATCGCGGTCTACGAAGAAGAAAACAACAGCTACCCGGAACGCAAGACGGCCTACGAAAAGGCAAAGAAGGAATACGAAGAAGAAAAGGAACGCTACGAAGAAGAAAAGGCAGAAAAGGAAGCAAAAAAAGAAAGCGACGAAGCAGAACCACCCGTCGCGCCTGTCGCACCTGTGAAGCCCACAATACCGGCCAGCTATGCCGACTACGCAAAGAGCTTCTGCAGCTACCACTCCGACATCAGTCCCACCAATCTCGCAAACGGCGATGGCAATACGGTTCTTTACGGGGTAATCCCGTGGACGGCAGGCGGAGAGGGCGACTATCACTTTGCGGAATCCGACCGCAGGCAGGCTTTCGATTGCCAAGACGGCGGCTTTGAGCCTGGCACGAAGCCACTCGGCGAACTCGAGGAAAAGGAGCGTGTGAAGCAGCGCACGCCCAAGGAAGAGGAAGAATTCCAAGCGAAGTCGCCCAAGGAACGGCGCGAAGAGGAAGAAGCAAGGGAACTCGGCCTCGAAGAGCCTCACGAGCAGGAGCCCAACCAGCTCGGGGAAGCTCGTGGTCCCGATGGTTTCTGGGACGAGGGTCTGGCCGATCTGATCACAAACCAAATCGCCGTCGAGCAGCAGAACATAGTTACCGACCCGCTCTTGGACGGATGGCAGGACCCGGTAGGCAAGGAGGTCACCGACGAGTGCCGCAATTCGTTTTACCCGACGATCGGTGGCAGCGCCTCCGCCAACCCATTTACGAGAGCCGGGACACTCTCAAATCAGGCACTTGCCGGGGGAGCATATTACCTCAACGACGCCTTCAATCTCGCGTCCCAGCGCCTCCCATACCCAGGGGTTCCGTGTATGAACAATATTTCCCTCCAACCTAAGTTCACTGCTCCCAATCCGGTCAATTCGGGTGAAATCGTGGGCTTTGACGGGATGGAGTCCGATATTACGCTCGACGCTGCCTTCGGCTTCTCGCCCAGCGGTGCGTCCTATGCCAACTACGCCGTCTATACCTGGAACTTTGGCGACGGCTCGCCACCGGTCTCCGGTTATGCTCCCGGTGCGCCGTCGGCGAACTCGCCCGCGTTCTCGCCTTGTGCGCTTCCATGGCAAGCTCCGTGCGCCGCCAGCGCCTATCACTCCTATCAATACGGTGGAACTTATAAGGTCACCCTGACCGTTATCGATGTCGGTGGCAACACTGCGAGCGTGTCTGAACCTATAACCGTCGATGGGCCACCCCCGCCATCGCCCGGACCAGCTGGCGGAGGATCGTCGGGTGGGTCGGTTAATCCTGCAGCCTCGCCGGGTTCGTCATCCTCAGGTGCCACAGGCTCAGGTGCGGTTCCGCTCACATCGCCGACGCCCGCGCCCGTGGTCACCGGCTTTGCGATCTCCACGTCACTCAAAAAAGTGTTGAGCAGTGGACTTCCCGTGCGCTATACGACCAATGAGCAGGTCGCCGGCAGCATCCAGGTCCTCTTGGAAAGCTCTGTTGCCAAGCGCCTCGGCGTCCACGGAGCGGCAGCCACGGGCCTGCCGAAGGGCACACCGCGCTCTATCGTGGTAGGCACGGCCGTGCTCGTCACCACCAAGGCCGGCCACGGCACGATCCGCATTAAGTTCTCCACGCGCACCGCGTCGCGCCTGAAGGGCACTCACAAACTGAAGCTCATGCTACGCCTGTCCGCGCGCAACGCCTCACGTCAGTCGCCGCAAACGACGACTTCACTCAGCACCATCGTCCTCAACCCCTAACCGCTGACACAAGTCGTCGAGGGCTTGCGTTCCTGAGCGCAGAACCCGTATGGGCTACTACGCCGCTCTCAGAGCCCCGCCGGATGCCGTACCGCGTAGCCGGCCAAGGGCGGTGTCGAGACCAGCCAGCGTGACGCGTAGGGTCCGCTGCGCCCCGCGGTGTCGAACCACATGCCGTCCACATCCATGAAAGTGTGGCCAGCGTTAGCGTAGATCGTGATCCAGCGCCCCGGGCCAGGTTCACCCCAACTGGCGAGGTCGCCTGAGACGAGCGGAGCACTGAGCAGTCCGCCGGCCGCCAAGGCATAGCTCACAGAGCCGGAGCAGTCATACCCGTTGGCGATGAACGAGCCGTGTCCGCCGCCCCATATGTAGGGGAAGTCCGCGATCGCGTTGCCACCGGCGATGACCCGCTGGACCGCTTCCGGAATGCCGGAGGGGATCGGGATCGTGCCGTTGCCACCCACGGAGAAGCCCCCCGCCACCGGCGTCAGCACTCGCTGCTGGGCGGCCTTCGCCTGAGCTTCGGCATGCTGCTCTTCGCCCAGCTCCTTGCGGATCTGGGCGTCGGAGGCCGCGCCTGGGGCGATGGCGGCTTCGCCGGCCACGCTTGGAGAGGAGGCCGAGCGATGGTGAACTGAGGCGGGTAGGGGAAAGCTCTTGGATTCTTCGGGATCGCGTACCTCCGCGACCGCCACGGCACCGTGGGGTGCCACATTGGCCGCGCCCTTGGAAGCGCCACCAGCTTCAGTTGCGCCTTTCTTTATGCTCCCCGCCGCCCGAGTCGATCCGTGCGTGCCTGCCGCGCTTGCGCCCGTGACGGCGCCGGCGCTGTGACTGCCGGCCTGTGCGGGGTGGGCAGCTGTTGCCACGTGGGCTTTTGCGGTCTGAGCCGGGGCTGGGGAGGAGGCTGGGGGGCTCCCGCCGTCTGTTAGCGCCATCACCGCGGCGATGATCGCCACGACGAGGAGCCCGGTCGCCAAGGCGAGGCTCGTTCGTGGCAAGCCCCGCCTTGGGCTCGCGCTCAGCGACGCCTTGTCTGACCCGATGCTCACTGCCTGACAGGCTAGCGCCGCTCTACGTCGGGCCGCGGCAGTCGCACGATTGCTCCCAAGCAAGCTCGCTCCGCGGCCGCCTCAGCTACCCTGGTCGGGTGTCAGAGGAGGCAACAGCTATGAACATCCGCCCCGGGGGCGGCACGAAGCACGTAGAACTGCGTCCCCACACGCGCTTGTTGCATGGCATGCGGCGTCCCGCCAACTGGCTGCAGTTGATCCGTTTTGGGATGGTTGGAGGCCTCGGGTTCGTCGTCAATCTCGCGGTCTATGCCTTGTTTGTGCACGGGTTGAGCACTCCCTACCAAATCGCCTCGGTTCTGGCATGGCTGGTTGCCGTGCTCAACAATTTCGTGATCAACCGCCATTGGACGTTCGATGCCTCGGCCGGCCGGGTTCACTTTCAGGCGATCCGCTTCTTCGTGGTCAGCCTCGGCGCGTTCCTGCTCGTCAACCTCCTGTTGTTGACGCTGCTGGTTGAGGAGGTAGGTATGGCGAAGGTGCCTGCCCAAGCACTTGCCGTGGCGGCAGCGACACCGTTCAACTTCCTCGGCAACAAGCTTTGGAGCTTCCGGATGGGCCGCTAACGCGGCTCCGCGCGCCGGCGATCTGGCCGGGGCGGGTGCTCGTTGGCCACCTATACTCTGGATCTCCCCCTTTGGAGGAATGTCGTGCAGGAGATGGTCATCTACGGCGTGAGCTTCGACATGGTCGGCAAGCAGCCGATCGTGCTCTTGAAGACGGTTGACGGCAACAAGTTCTTGCCGATCTGGATTGGGCACCCCGAGGCCGCCTCGATCCTGATGAAGCTGCAGGGGGCCTCCACTCCCCGCCCGATGACGCACGACCTGCTGTGCGAGATGCTCGGTGAGCTCGAGGTCAAGTGCACTCAGGTGGCAGTCACGGAGCTGCGCGAGAACACCTTCTTTGCCTCGATCACGCTCAGTGTGAATGGCCGCGAGATGGAGATTGACTCGCGCCCGAGCGACGCGATCGCGCTGGCCGTGCGCTCTGGAGCACCCATCTTCGCTGCCGAGGAGGTGATCGCTGAGTCGGCGATCGAGTTCGAGCACAACATGGAGGAGTCGGAGGATGTGGTCGAGCGCTTTAAGGAGTTCCTCGATGAGGTAACTCCCGAGGACTTCGCCGCCGGGGATTCCTGACCTCTGGAGCAGCCCCTACGCGCGCGCGTAGGGCATCCCATTTTCCGAACACCGCGGTGCGGGTCTGCCGCGTGACGGTCTTTAGCGGCTGCGGCGCTCAGCGTCGAGGGGCTCGCGGCGGGGTAGCTCGAGCACCTCGGCCATCCCCGGCTGGGGCTGCTGGACCGGCGGCTCGGCGACGGCGGGCTTGGTGCCTGTGAGCGTGCCGAACAGGCCGACCTGCTCCCGCACGACCTTGCCGATCCGGCGGATCCCCTCGCGGATGTCCTCCTCGGGCACGCCCGCGAAGTTGAGCCTCATCGAAGAGGCTCCGCGCCCGTCCATATAGGCGGCGCGCCCAGGCACGAACGCAACGCCCTCGCTCTCCAAGGCTCGTGCAAGCAAGTCGGTGGTGTCGATGTAGTCGGGCAAAGTGGCCCAGATGAACAGGCCGCCCTGGGGCTTGGTCCAGGAAGCGGTCGTCCCGAAGTGGTCCTTGAGCGCCACGAGCATCGCGTCGCGCCGCTTGCGGTAGAGCTCCTTCAATGAGCCCAGATGCGTGAGCCAGCCGGGCACGGCAGCGTCCGCCTGCTCCTCGAAATAGGCGGCCACAAACAGCTGGGTGACTGGCGAGGAGCATAGGTCGGCGCCTTGCTTGCACAGGTTGAGCTTTTCCATGACCGGTCGCGGCGCGACCGCCCAGCCGAGCCGTACACCTGGAGAGAGGATCTTGGAGAACGTGCCCAGGTAGACGACGAAGTCCGAGGCGCCCCCACGTTTGGCCGCGAGCGCGTCGAGCGAGTGCAGGGTCGGCAGAGGCTCGCCCTCGTAGCGGAGCAAACCGTAGGGGTTGTCCTCGAGCACGAGGATCTCGCGCTCGCGCGCCACCTCCACCAGGCGGCGCCTGCGCGGCAGGGACATCGTGACCCCGGCCGGGTTCTGGAAGTTGGGGATCGTGTAGATGAACTTCGGGGGGCGGCCTTCTTGCTCGAGTCGGTCCAAGGTGGCCTCGAGCTCGTCGATCGGCATCCCATCGGAGTCCATCTCGATCTGCACCACGTTGGCCTGATAGGCATCGAACGTGGGCACAGCCCCGGGATAGGTGGGCGCCTCCGCCACGATCGTGTCGCCTGGGTCGATGAAGGCCTTGCACATAAGGTCGATCACCTGTTGGCCGCCCGTGGTGACGATCACCTCGTCGGGGTCCACGGAGGTGCTTTCGGCGGCCATCACCTGCACGATGCACTCGACGGTGCACGCCATGCCCTCGGTGGGTCCGTATTGGAGAGCCCTGGCGGTGGACTCGGCGGCCACCTTGGACATCAGCTTGGCGTAGAGCTCAGGTGGGAAGGTCCTGGTCTCGGGCAGGCCACCGGCGAGCGAGATCACCTCGGGTCGTTCGGTGAGCGACATCATGTCTCTCATAGCCGAGGAGCGCATGCCGTGCGTGCGCTCGGCGAACAGGCCCTCGTAGCGCTTCAGTTCATGAGCGGTCGTGCGCGAAGGCTTCTCAGCGCCTTTGAAGGCATCTCCCGTCACGGGAGGCTCCCCCTCGCCGGAAGGGTCGTCTATCGTCATGGCGCTCCCATCATGGCCGCTCCAAGGTAGCGCACGCCCCAAACGCTTACATCTCCTGCAACGATCAAGTCTGTCTCATGAACGGTCTCGTCTTCTACATCGGCCTCGGCCTCGGACTAGCGCTCGCGGCGGGAGTGCGTCCCTTCCTGCCTGCGCTTCTTGCCGGGGCGCTCGCGTCGAGCAAAGTGCTCGGCGTGAGCTTCGCCGTGGGCGACTACACCTTTCTGTACTCGGACTGGTGGTTGGTGGCGATGGCGGCGGGGTTGGTGCTCGCCTATCTGGTGCAATGGCGCCTCGGTTCTGAGCGCTTTGAGATAGGCCAGCCGGCGGCCGCACTTGCCGGTATCGGAATTGGGGTTGGTGCGCTCTTGTTCGCGGGCACACTCGCTGCTCACGGAGATGCCGCCTGGCCAGGTCTGATTGGAGGTGCGGCCGCGGCCGCACTGGCGCAGGCGGTGGTGCGTCCCCTGAGTATGCGGACCCGGGCACGTCTGCCTGACCGAGGGGCACGCGAAGCGGTGACGGTCTACCTCGATTCGGTCTCGCTCGCGCTGGCCGCGCTCGTTGCGCTGCTGCATCCGCTTGGATATGTGGCCGCGGCTTTGTTTGCGTGGCTGTGGCTGCGAATGCGGTCGCGCTCGCAGGAGAAGTACGCGGGCCTGCGAATCCTGCGCCGCTAGTGGCAAAGCTCGTCTTGTGCGTGATCGACGCGATGGCGCCTGCGATGCTCGAGCGCGCTGTCGCTGCGGGTGAGGCTCCCACGCTCGCCGCCTTGATGGAGCGCGGAACTTATGTGCCCGCTTGTGTGGCGGCGTTCCCTTCGGTGACCCCCGTATGTGCGGCCTCGATCGTGACGGGGGAGTGGCAGGAAAACCATGAGATCCCCGGCATGAGCTGGTACCACCGCGGTGAGAGGCGTTATGTGGAGTATGGCTTGAGCTTCAGGGCCTCCCAGCGGGTGGGCTTGGCGCGTCAATTGACTGACACGGTCTACAACATGAATGGCGCCCACCTCTCCAAGGACACACCCACGGTGTTCGAGACGCTCGACGACGAAGGTGTGCGCACGGCTGGCACCACCTACCTGATGTACCGGGGCCGCCACCGCCACGAGCCTCAGCGCGACACGGCCCTCACACGGATCGCCTCGACACTCATGCGTCATGCGGTGATGGGACCGAAGGAGCTGTTCTACGCCGACATCTTTGCCAGCCGCCAGACCGGCTGCCGCTCGAACCTGGGGATGCCCGGGGTACGCGACAAGCACTCGGGCTGTGTGGGTGCCTACATGGTTGAGCACGACCTGTTCGACTTCATGCTGCTCTCCCTGCCTGACAACGACTGGCACTCTCACCGCTCAGGGCCCGAGGGCCAGGTCCGCTCGATCGCGCTCGCCGACGCGCAGCTGGCGCGCGTGATGGAGGCCGGTGGCGGGGTTGAGAGTTTCTTGGAGGAGCACGCGGTGATCGTGATGGCCGATCACTCCCAGGCGCCGGTCACGGCCAGCATCGCTTTGAGCGAGGCGCTCGCGGATTTGGACGTCTTGCCTGCGGGCGCACGTCCGGGCTCCGGCCGGGCGGAGCGTTCGCGCATCGCGGTGTGCCCGTCTCAGCGAGCGGCGATGGTCTATGCGTTGGATGAGGACCGACGTGATCGGGTGCGTTCGGACGTTGTGCGCCAAGCACTTGGGATCGATGGTGTAGAGCTCGTGATGTGGCTGGAGCGAGACCCCCACGGCGCGCCCCTGGAGGCTGTGGTCGCACGCCCTGGGCACGGAGAGATGCGTTTTTGTCCCGGGAGCGACTACGAGGATTTGAGGGGGCGTGCGTGGTGTGTCGAAGGCACTCTTTCGGTCCTCAACGCGCACTGCCGTGACGGTCGCCTCTCAACCCCTGACCACCCCGCTGCCCTGGAGCGCGTCTGGTCGGCTTTGGGCTGCACAACCTCGGGCGACGTGCTGCTCTCGGCGGCTCCCGGCCGGGAGTTCGCCGACCTCGGTGGCCAGGCGCACGTCGGCGGCGGCTCGCATGGGTCGCTGCGCGGCGAAGACTCGCTTGGAGCGTTGATCTTGTGCGGATTGAATATCTCGCGAGAGCCTGCTCAGTGGGCGATCCGCGATGTGGCCCCGCTTGCGCTCCGGCATTTCGGCGCCTAGCCAGCTGAGGCCCGCTCTCAAATCGTAAGCCGGCGACCGCGGCCTGTAGCCGTGTGGCGCGGGCGCCGGTACCCTCGCACGATGGCTTCGCGCCTTTCGCTGCTCCTCATAACGAGCGTATTTGCGCTTGTGGTGACCCCTTCGGCGCTTGCCTCTACACCGGGATCGACCAGCTCTCCACCGCGCTCGACGGCCACTGCGATCTCAGCCTCCTCGCAGAGGCACGCCCAGCGGTCCAAAGGCGAAGCCACGACCACCGTGGTCCTCAAACAGACCTCCTCGGCGACCTCGACGTCGAGCACGACCAGCAACAACCCAGACGCACCGGTCCCCGTCGAAGCGTCCGACACGCCGCCGATCGGGCGCCGGCTTTCCTCTGACAAGGTGCTGGAGATCGCGGACGCGCTGCCCAAGATGCGAGCCGTGCGTGCGCATTACCCGGGCTCCTACGGCGGCGCGTACCTGAAGGGTCCCACGCGCTGGCAGGTCAGCTACTTCAGCAGGAAGGGCAAGGAGATCGGCCAGGTCATCATTGCTGACTACACCGGCCACGTGATCGAACAGTGGACCGGATTCCAGATTGCCTGGTCGATGGCGCGCGGCTATCCGGGCGCCTTTGGCAGGCACGTCAACGCGCTCTACATCTGGATCCCGCTGTGCGTCCTGTTCTTCCTGCCCTTCTTCGACTGGCGCCGGCCGTTTCGTTTGCTGCACCTCGACCTGCTCGTGCTCTTGTCCTTCTCGGTCTCGCTCGCCTACTTCAACCATGCCCACATCTATGCCTCCACGCCTTTGGCCTACCCGCCGCTCGTGTACCTGCTCGTGCGCATGCTCCTGCTTGCCCGCGTTGGCCGGCGCGGCGCGCCCACGCGCGAGCCGCGTCCCTTGCGCCTGCTCGTGCCGGTGCCTTGGCTCGCGGTCGGCGTGGTGTTCCTGATCGGGTTTCGCATCGGTCTCAACGTGACTGACTCCAATGTGATCGATGTGGGCTATGCGGGGGTGATCGGTGCTGAGCGAATCACTCACGACGAGTCGCTCTACGGCAAATATCCGTCCGACAACGAACACGGCGATACATACGGCCCCGTCAACTATGAGACCTATGTCCCTTTCCAGCAGATCTTCGGCTGGAGCGGTCGTTGGGACGATCTGCCGGCGGCGCATGCCGCGGCGGTCGTGTTCGACTTGCTGGCGATCGCCCTCCTGTTCCTGCTCGGTCGGCGTGTGCGTGGCCCGGGGCTTGGAATCGCGCTTGCCTATGCCTGGGTGACCTACCCCTTCACGTTGTTTGCCCTGGAGAGCAATTCCAACGACTCGCTCGTTGCAGTGCTCATCTTGGCGACCTTGCTCGTCGCTTCCTCGCCACCTGCCCGCGGCATGTTTGCGGCTCTCGCAGGCCTCACCAAGTTCGCTCCGCTTGCGCTCGCACCGTTGCTGTGGACGCATGGCCTTGACGGACTCTCAGCCCGGGCCCGCGCCCGTGCTTTGGTGCTGTTCGCGCTGGCTTTCCTGGCGACGGCGGCCGTCGTCTCGATTCCAGCTTTCACCCACGATTCCCTGCACACGATTTATGAGCGCACCCTCGCCTACCAGTCCGATCGCGAATCGCCCTTCTCGATCTGGGGGCTCTACGGCAACCTCGGCTACCTACAAGCGGCCGTTCAGGGCGCGACGCTCGCACTGGCTCTGTCGCTTGCGATCTTGCCCCGGCGCCCCGACCTGATCGGCCTGGCAGGGGCCGCCGCGGCTGTGCTCGTGGCTGTGGAGTTGGGCATAGAACACTGGTTCTACCTATACATCCCCTGGTTCTTCGGTCTGGCGATGCTCGCCTTGCTCGGTCAGTTCAGCTGGCGGTCGAGCCAGCCGGTCGAGCCATCAGGATCTGCTCGATCGAGTCAGCTCGCAGCGGCTTAGTGGCACGCACGAGTACGCCCATCAGCCAAGGGTCCTCCTTGGAGGTCTCAAAGCGCACTGGCATCTGTGTGACGAGAGCTTCCACGGCCTGCTCGCGCTTGACCCCGATCACGCCGCCGCGCGGACCGGTCATCCCTACGTCGGTGATGTAGGCGGTCCCGCCCGGCAAGACCCTGGCATCGGCCGTGGGTACGTGTGTATGGGTGCCCACCACAGCGGTCACGCGCCCGTCCAGTAGCCACCCAAGCGCCACCTTCTCGCTGGTGGCCTCCGCGTGCATGTCCACGAGCACATGATCAACCTGGCCGAGCTCGCGCAGGGCCGGGTCGATCTCGGTGAAAGCGGAGCGTCCCGCCTTCAGGAAAAGGTTGCCGCTGAGGTTCACCACGCCGAGCCTGATGCCGTCTTTCTCGACGACGCAAACGCCACGCCCGGGCTGTCCGCGCAGGTAGTTGAACGGGCGCACGATGCGCTCCTTGGTGTCCAGGTAGGAGTAGATCTCACGGCGGTGATAGGCATGGTTTCCAAGCGTGATCGCATCGATGTCGTTGCGAAACAGCTCCTCAGCGACCTTCGGCGTGATGCCGAGTCCACCGGCCACGTTCTCTCCGTTGACCACCACAAAGGTGGGGGCGTAGCGCTCTCGCAGTATGGGCAGGCACTCCAGCAGCGTGTGGCGCCCGATGCTCCCCACCAGATCACCCACGAACAGGATGCTCACCTCCGAGCCCGCCTCGGACTCAGCCATACTCTGCCCATCGTTGGAGGGTCCATGACAGTGGCATGCAGGGTCGGAGCGGCGGGCGCATGAGCGAGAAGCCGCCCACTACCCCGCGAGCGCAACCGCCAACCGTGGTCGAGCATGACTTGGTCGATGGCGAGGAGGAGACCTCGGGTGAGGCGACGGCTGCCGTAGAGCCGCCCCGCGTGCTGGTGCCGCGCTGGGTCCAGCTTGTGCTGCTCCCGATCTCGCTGCTGGCGTTGTGGGCGCTTGCGCGGGCAGCCGGCAAGGTGTTGTTGGTTTTTGTGGTGGCTGCTCTCATAGCGCTCATCCTCAACCCGCTTGTCTCCTTCTTGCAACAGCGCACGCGGTTGCCGCGCGGCCTTGCTGTCCTCGCCGTCTACCTTGCATTCTTCCTGACCTTGGCGGGCGTCGGCTTTCTGCTCGCCAATCCGATCTCGAATCAGATTCGCACGTTCACGAACAATCTCCCCCACGTCGTCAATGAAGCCAACCGTCAGATCGCGAGCTTTCAGCGCTACCTGAACAAACACGGCGTGCACGCCAAACTCGTGAGCCAAGGCAAGACGGCCTTGCAGACGCTGCAGGATCAGGTATCGAAAAGCACCTCGGAACTTGCCTCCTTCGGGGGTGCCTTGCTCACCGAAGTGGCGAAAGCGCTCGTCGATCTTGTGCTCGTGTTCGTCCTGTCGGTCTACATGCTCGTCTATGGCCAGTCGATCGGCAAGCTCGTGCGCCAAGCGATGCCCCCTGGCGATGGGACTCCCGCTGATGACTACCCCAGACTGGCTCAACACGCGGTGTCGCGCTACGTAGGTGGACAGCTGCTTTTCAGCCTGGTCATGGGTGCCTCGACCGGCATTGCGCTCTACCTGTTTGGCGTGCTCGGGATCTTCCCTGACGGTCAAAAGTATGCGCTCGCGTTTGGCGTCTTCTACGGGGTGATGGAGTTGATTCCCTATATCGGCCCCATTCTGGGGGCGATACCGCCGATCGTGCTGGCCTTGTTCACCGATCCGATCAGCGCGCTCTGGGTGGCCTTGTTGTTCGTCGGCCTGCAGCAGTTGGAGGGACACGTGGTGGCGCCCCAGATCTTCAGCCACACGCTGCGCATCAACCCCTTGCTAGTGATCTTCGCATTGCTGCTGGGCTTGCAGCTGTACGGGATCATCGGTGCGCTGATTGCCTTGCCGATCCTCTCGATCTTGCGCGAGACAGCGATCTACCTGCACCGTCATCTGAAGCTCGAACCGTGGGAGCGCTCCCCCGGCGGGCTGTTGTGAGCGAGCCCGTTCTGCGCGTTGAGGGTCTTGGCAAGCGCTACGGCGCGCGCGAGGCCCTACACGACGTCAGCTTCTGTGCGCACGCTGGCGAGCTGGTTGCAGTGATCGGACCGAATGGGGCCGGCAAGACGACTCTGTTGTCGATCCTCGCTGGCGTCCAAGTGCCAAGCGCGGGGAGACTGTCACTTGGCGAGACCCAGATTGGGTGGGTGCCTCAGCAGTCGGCGCTCTACTCCAAGTTGACGGTGCTCGAGAACCTGCGCCTGTTTGCACGCCTGGAGAAAGTTCCCAACGCCGAGGTGGTGGTCGCACGGATGCTCGAGCAGACGGGCCTTTCTGAGCGCGCGGACGAGCGCATAGGCCGTCTCTCCGGGGGCAATCGCCAGCGCGTGAACGTGGCGCTTGGGCTGCTCGCCGATCCGCCTGTGATCCTGCTCGACGAGCCGTCCTCAGCGCTCGATCCAGGCCAGCGCGAGCGCCTGTGGGGGTTCATCGTGGAGCTGGCCGCACGTGGTAGGAGCGTTGTGTTCTCAACCCACGTCGTCGCCGAGGCGCAGCGCTACGCCCAGCGTGTCGTCGTACTCGATCAAGGCAGGCTCCTATTTGAGGGGACGCCAGCTGCGCTTGCCGTCGAGGGCGGCAGCGGAGACTTCGAGCAGGCTTTCGTGGCATTTTTGCGTGGCCAAGGTGAGCAGTGAGGAGCCTCTCTTTTTTGGGTGCCCTACGCGCGCGCGGCCTTCTTAATAAGACTGTTGTCTTTAAGCGGACGCGGGGCACCCCATTTCGGCATGTGCTCATGTCCGCTCTACAGCTCTCCTCATTGAGCCAGGTGATGGGTGGGTGAGATGGCTGTTCGGCAAGGACCTGTTGATTCTGCGGCGCTCTCGGCTGCTCGTGGCGCTGCTGGTCATATATCCGGTCGCTATCGCCCTCCTGATCGGATTCGCCATCTCGGCAAGCCCATCCAAGCCGCGGGTCGCTGTCGTCAACGAAACGCCACCTGGTGAGGTGATCACGCTCGGGGGCACACGCGTGGGGCTCGACGAATACACCAACAAGTTGTTCGACCAAGTCGATGTCGTGCGTGTTCGGACTCGTGCCGCTGCGGTGTCGAAGGTCGCCTCGGGTGATGTGCTTGCCGCGATCGTGATCCCTTCGGACATCGTCTCGAAGATCTCCTCCGGTGTGAGCCAGGCTAAAGCCGAAGTGATCTACAACGGCGACGCCTTGAAGCAGTCGTTTGTGCGATCGGCGATCAACTCAGCGCTTGCACAGGCCAACCTGGCTCTCTCAGAGCAGATTAAGAGCGTTGCCGTTCACGATCTCAACCTCTTGCTGACCGGGGGAAAAATCGGCCCTCTGGGAAGCCAGGAACTGATCGGCCTGCGCCAGCTTCCGGGGACATTGAAGTCGATCGCCGGGCGCCAGCCCCAGGGCAATGACCGGGCGACGCTCACGCGCATCGCCGGCTTCGCAAGCCTCGCGGCCAACAACCTGGGCCTCGCAGCGGACGTGCTCACCACTGTCAGTCAGCCGATCGCCGTGCACAGCACCTTGCTGCATGGAAAACGCACACCGCTCGACACCTACGCTGTGGTCGTCGCGGTGAGCATCTCCTTGATGTTCATTTGTGTGCTCTTGGCCGCCGGGGGGATCGCCTTGGAGCGCGAAGAGCATGCGCTGTCGCGGCTCATCAGGCGCCCACAGGGACGTGGCGGTGGGCTGATCTCACGCGAGGGCCTACTGGCGGAGAAGGCCTTGCTCGGGGCCACATGTGCGTTCGTGGTGGCGTTCGTGATGCTGCTTGGGGTAAGCGCTTTCGTCACCCTGGACCTCTCGCGCATCGGGCTGTGGGTCCTCGCCCTCGCCTGCGGGGCGATCGCCTTTGCTGCTCTGGGAATCGCAATCGGGGCGCTGGCGCGTGAGGTGCGGGCCGCGTCGCTGCTTGCCTTCCTGCTCTCCCTGCCGCTCGCCTTCCTCGCACTCGTTCCTAGCGGGTCTGTAGCCACCGGCCTTTACGACGTGATCGGGGCCGTCTCGTTCGTATTCCCCTACAAGGCGGCCTTGCAGGCACTCGACGCTGCGGTAAACGGGGCTTCGCCGAGCATCGGCGTGTCCATCGTTCACCTGGCCGGCGTGACGCTTCTCTTCGGAGTGTTGGCACGGATTGGGCTGCGCCGGGTGGAATAGCCACTGGCGGCAAGGTAGCTCGTCGCGGCAAGGCCAGCTCGTCGCGGTGAGGCTGGGCGTAACGGTGAGGTCGGGCGTAGTGATGATGTTGGCGCCGCGATGAGACCGGTCGTGGCCGCTGATTGAGCCGTGAATGGCGAGTATCCTCGAGAGCGATGGCATTTCCCGTGACGCGCATGCGCAGGCTGCGCACCTCTGCGGCTCTGCGCGGTTTGGTACGCGAGACTGAGCTGCGCGCCGACCGCCTTGTGCTGCCTTTGTTTGTGTCCGAGGCGGGCTCTGTCCCTGAGCCAATCGAGTCGATGCCCGGCGTCGCGCGCTTGCCGATCGCAGCGGCGGTCGATGAGGCACGTGAGGCGGCCGAGTTGGGCTTGGCGGCGGTGCTCCTGTTTGGAGTGCCCGTCGAGAAGGATGCCGAAGGCACCGGAGCGTGGGATGAGCAGGGCGCCGTGCAATTGGCGGCCGGCGCGATAAAAGAGGCGCTGCCGAGCCTGCTGGTGATCACCGACGTGTGTCTGTGCGAGTACACGAGCCATGGTCATTGTGGGGTGCTCACCACCGGCGGCTTGGTGGACAACGACGCCACGCTCAAGCTGCTCGCGCGCACCGCTGCCAGCCATGCGCGGGCTGGCGCCGACATCGTCGCTCCCTCGGACATGATGGACGGGCGCGTGGGCGTGATTCGCTCAGAGCTCGACTCAGAGGGTTTCTCCGATACCCCGATCCTCGCCTATTCCGCGAAGTTCGCCTCTGCCTTCTACAGCCCCTTCCGCGAGGCGGCCGCCTCGACTCCCGCGTTTGGTGACCGCCGCTCCTACCAAATGGACCCGGCCAACGGTCGTGAGGCGGTCCGCGAGGCTTTGCTGGACGCGGCCGAGGGAGCCGACATGGTGATGGTCAAGCCGGCCCTGGCCTATGGCGACTTGATCAGGGCGGTCAAGCGGGCTACGCGTCTGCCGGTCGCGGCGTATAACGTGAGCGGGGAGTACGCGATGGTGAAGGCGGCCGCGGCGGCCGGTTACATCGACGAGCGGGCTGCGGTATGCGAGATCCTCACCTCCTTGCACCGTGCCGGCGCGGACATCGTGATCTCCTACCACTCCAAGGACGCCGCCCGGTGGCTGGCGCAGGAGGCATGAAACAGACGTCATGAGCATCCGAAGAATCCAACGACAGCCCAAGCGGGCAAGAGTGAGATAGAGATGACGAGCGACGGCATAACAAGTACCGCGACGGCCAGCCTCAAGACCAGAAGTCGCAAGTACGGCGCGGCGATACCGCTCGATGAGCTTGACAAGCGTCTGCTCAACCTGATGCAAGGCAGCTTCCCGATCGAGCCTCGTCCCTACAAGCGCGTGGCCGAGCTGGCCGGGATGGCCGAAGAGGAGGTGCTCGCCCGCGTGCAGCACCTGCTCGACGAGCGCATCATCCGCCAGGTCACGCCGATCTTCGACACGCGCGCTCTGGGCTACTCCTCGATGCTTGTCGCGGCCAAGGTCGATTCTGAGAATCCCCACAGGGCCGCGCAGGTGATCAATGCTCATCCGGGGGTTTCCCACAACTACCTGCGCAACCACGAATTCAACCTGTGGTTCACGATCGCCACCGAGCCCGACTCCCCCCTCGGCCTCGAGGGAACCCTGCAGGCCTTGGCGGCCGAGGCGGGCGCCGAGTCTGTGCGGCAGCTACCGACGCTCAAGCTTTTCAAGATCAGGATGGACCTCGAGATGGAGGGGGACACGCAGGCGCTCTCCTCGGCCGCGGTTGCCACCGAGCCAATCGAGCTCGAGCCCCAGCCCTATGACGAGTCCGACATCGAGGTGATCAAGGCGCTTCAAGGAGACATGCCGGTCGTGCCAGAACCGTATGCCCCGGCTGCCGCTGCGCTCGGACAGGACCAGGAGAGCTTTCTCGACCATCTCGCCGGCATGCAAGAGCGTGGTCTGTTGCGCCGCGTGGCGGCGATCCTCTATCACCGTCGGGCGGGGTTCTCCGCGAACGGGATGGGTGTATGGAAGGTTCCCGAGGAGCGCATCCACGAGGTCGGCCGCCAGATGGCCGCGGTGCGCGGCATCTCTCATTGCTATGAGCGCCCCACATACGAGGATTGGCCCTACTCCGTATTTACGATGGCCCATGGCCGCTCGAAGGAGGAGTGCGACGCGATCCTCGACTCGATCGCGGATATGACCGGGATCGAGGAGCGTGCCACGCTGTATTCCTCGACCGAGTTCAAGAAGATCCGCTTGCTCTACTTCACCGAGGACTTCAAGACCTGGGAACGCGAGCACGCTGGTATCTAGCGGTCCTCGCCTCCGAGCGCCCTGGACCCGCCGTCGTAGACCACTAGCCTTCGCCTCCACTGATCCAATGCCGGCATCGCTGACAGACACGCGCTCCACTGAGCTCTACGAGCGCGCTCTCGAGCTGCTCCCGGGTGGCGTCAACTCACCGGTGCGCGCGATGCGCGCGATTGGGCGCGACCCGATCTTCGTCGAGCGCGGGGCGGGAGCAGAGCTCTTCGACGTCGATGGGAACCGCTACGTGGACTACGTCTGCTCGTGGGGACCCCTGATCCACGGCCACGCCCACCCGGGAGTGATCGAAGCCGTGATTGCAGCCGCCGAGAAGGGAACGAGCTTTGGCGCGCCCACAGCGGGTGAGATCGAGCTCGCCGCCGAGATCGCCCGGCGCGTGGCGTCGGTGGACATGGTGCGCATGACCTCCTCGGGGACCGAGGCGACGATGACGGCAGTGCGCCTGGCGCGCGCGGCCACCGGCCGTGAGCGGATCGTCAAGTTCGCGGGGGCCTACCACGGCCATCTCGACGGTCTGCTGGCACAGGCGGGCTCAGGACTTGCCACGCAGGCGCTGCCCTCGAGTCCCGGAGTGCCAGCGTCGGCCGCCGCGGCCACGACGATCTTGCCGTGGAACGACGCGGAGGCGCTGCTGGCGGCCACCGAAGGGGGCGAGCCGATTGCTGCCATCCTCGCCGAGCCACTTCCGGCCAACATGGGTCTGGTGGCCCCCCAAGAAGGGTTCGTCGAGTTGTTGCGCGAGCGCGCTGACGCCAGCGGCGCGCTGCTCGTGCTCGACGAGGTCATCAGCGGCTTCAGGGTGGCGCGTGGAGGAGCGCAGGAGCTGGGCGGCGTCGAAGCCGACTTGACGATCATGGGCAAGGTGATCGGCGGAGGCTTGCCCGCCGGCGCCGTCGGCGGCCGAGCCGAGCTGATGCGAATGCTTGCCCCCGTGGGTGAGGTCTACCAGGCTGGCACTCTCTCCGGCAACCCACTCGCGGTGGCGGCAGGACTCGCCACGCTTGCCTTGCTTGACACCGCCGCCTACATGCGACTGGCAGCGATAACCGAGAGTCTCGCTAGCGGTTTGAGGGAGGCCGCTGGTGGGCGGGCCATTCAAATCGCAAGCTCACCCGGCCTGCTGACGGTGTTCTTCAGCGAGACGCCGGTCCACGATCTCACCGGCGCGCAAGCGTGCGACCATCGAGCTTACGCTTGCTGGTGTCGCGAGCTGCTCTCACGCGGCGTATACGCACCACCGTCGCAATACGAGGCTTGGTTCCCTTCGCTTGCCCATAGTCCCGAGCAGCTCGATCGCACGATCGCGGCGGCCGCGGCGGCATTCGCGGAGCTGATGTGAGTACCGATCCGGTTAGCGCTCGCGCCGCTGACGGGGGGTCGCCGCGCGGGCAAGACGGGCAAGACGGGCTCGGCGGCTCGCTTCAGCGACTGAGGGCGCTCCTGCTGGCGGAGGGTGGGCTGATGGCGAGCCTGGTGGTGTCATCCCCAGATGGGCTCGCGACGGATGTACCCCTCGTGGGTCCCGCGCAGCTGGCTGCGTCAGGACCGAGGGTGAACGGTCGTGGCGCGGACTATGAGTTGCTCGTGGAGACGATCTATGAGGGCTATCTGCTGCACTATCACGACGCGCGCGTGGTCCGCACGCCTGAGGAGGACCTCGGCCTACTGGCAGGTGACCGCCTCTATGCGTTGGGACTTGCCCGGCTTGTCGAGCTGGGGGACATCGAGGCGGTGGCAGAGCTGGCCGACGTCATCACCTTGAGCGCGCTTGCGCACGCGGGCGTCACACCTGAGCTGGCCGACGCGGTTTGGATGGCCGGCGCGCACGCGGTCGGCTGGGGCGCGAGCCCGCGGCACGACCGTGCCAAGGCACTTCTCAGAGCGGGTTCGCCTGAGGCCTTGGAGGCGCTGCGCAGCGTCGGTCCCGGTTGAGCCTCGAGGGCCGCTCACCCGCCCAGGGGGGGCTCTCACTCGATATTGTTCGAGCCGTGTCCGACAAGCACAGCCAACACAAGTCCCGCTACACGCTAGATCGCCAGATCCCAGGCGCCTTCGAGGGCGAGACTGTCACGCGCCGGCGTTTCATGACTGTCGGTTCCCAGGCTGCCGGCGGAATCGCCGCCGCTTCGTTCCTGCTACCGGCGCTCGGCTTCGCGATCGGGCCGATCTTCAAAGAAGCACCGCACACATGGGAGAGCGTCGGCCCGGTCGACATGTTCCCCGACAACAACTACGTCCCAACCGTCGTCACGCTCACCCCCGGGATCGGCGAGGCCGGCAAGGCCACTGTGTATGTGCGCCGCCGCAATGCGGCGATCGACACGGACAGGTCCGACCGGGACACCCAGTTCATAGCGATCAGCTCGCGCTGTGCTCACTTGGGCTGCCCGGTGCGCTGGGTGGACGCGGCTGAGCGCTTCATCTGTCCCTGCCACGGTGGCGTGTATGACCTGCTGGGACGGAGAGTAGGTGGACCCCCGGTCAGGCCTCTCGACCGCTTCTACACGCGCGTTGTGCGCGGGCAAGTGCAGATCGGCTCGCGCTATAGCGTCAACAGCGAGCTCGAACGCTTCTCACCGCGCGATCCGGGCGAGCCGATCGACGGGATCGGCCAGTACATGTACCCATCGCGGCCTTCGGAGAGGAAGTAGGGCATGGCGAAGGCTCCAAAGCTCCCTGCTCCGCCGATGCCGGCTGCCTTGAAGGCGCCGCCACCGCGCCCGGGCGAGGCAAATGGAAAGCTCACGCCCGCCGACCATGCCAAGGAGGCCGGCGCCAGCGTCGTCGACTGGGTCGACGAGCGCACTTCGCTGAGCGGTGGCGCCCGCTGGATGATGTTCCGCAAGGTGCCTAAGGGAACCAACTGGTTCTACACGCTTGGGTCGGCCACGATGTTCGCCTTTCTCTCGCAAGCCGTCACGGGCGTGTTCCTCGCGATGTACTACCGCCCGGACCCCTCTGGCGGGGCCTATGAATCGATCAGGCACGTCACCAACGAAGTCTTCCTCGGGCAGTTCGTGCGCGGGATGCACAAGTGGGGCTCGAGCGTGATGGTGATCCTCGTGTTCCTGCACATGGGCCGTACGTTCTTCTTCGGCGCCTACAAGTACCCGCGCGAGCTCAACTGGGTGATCGGCGTGGTGCTCTTGATCCTCACGATGCTGATGTCCTTCACCGGCTACCTGCTGCCGTTCGACCAGCGCGCCTACTGGGCGACGATCGTGGGCGTCAACATCAACGGAACCGGCCCCTTGGTTGGTCCCTATCTCAGCGACTTCCTGCGCGGTGGCGGCGAATTCGGAGCGACGACGCTGTCGCGTTTCTATGCGATTCACATGCTGCTCGTGCCGGGCTTGATTGCCGCCATGATCGGTGCCCACCTGTACCTCGTGGCCAAGCTCGGGACGACTGCGCCGCCGTGGCTCAAAGCCGAGAAGAAGGCCGAGCTGCGCGAGGCTGACGCATGAACCGCCGTGAGAAGGAGCAGTACCTTCGCGAGTACTCGATTCAGAAGGCCCAGGGCAAGCCGTTCTTTCCCTATGCCGTAATGAAGGATTCGCTGATGGCGTGTGTCGTGATGGCCGTGATCATCACGATGTCACTCGTGCTCGGCGCCGAGCTTGGATCTAAGGCCAACCCGACTACTACGACCTACGTACCGCGGCCTGAGTGGTACTTCTTCTTCCTGTTCGAGGTCTTGCGCGTTGTCAAGCCACCGAGCCTCGTCCCGCTCGCGACGATCGGCGTGCCGACGCTGGGCATGATCCTGCTTTTCCTGCTTCCTTTCTACGATCGCGGCCCCGAGCGCCGGCCCGAGCGCCGTCCGATCGCGATGTTTACGGGCATTTTTGTGATCAGTGCTATGGCCTTGCTCACCTACGAGGGTGCCAATGCCGGCTCGCCGACCGCGATCGAAATGGCGACCCCGGCGGCGATCGTGCAGGCCGGAGGCAAGACGCTGGCCGAATACGAAGCAGGCAAGCAGGTGATCGCCCAGTCGGGATGCCTTGCCTGCCACAAGATCGGCGAGAACGGCAATGACGGGCCCGGTCCGAACTTGAGCCATGTCGGTTCCCGCCTGCCCGCGGCGGGGATCGCCCGGACGCTTGTCAACCCCACTGCGCCTATGCCCTCCTTCAAGAACCTGCCGCCGAAGAAGTTCAGCGCGGCCGTGTTCTTCCTCTCTCAGCTCAAGTAGCTGGAGGTCATGTCGGCTCGGCAAGGCGCTGACGCGAGTACTGGCCGCCTGGAGGCAGGCCAGGTGCGGGGCATGTTCGACCGCGTGGCCGGCGTCTATGACCTTTTGAACACGGTGATGACCGCCGGCTTGCACCATCGCTGGCGCTCGCGCGCGGTGGATCTCGCCCGTGTGGGCCCCGGCGATCGCGTGCTTGACGTGGCTACCGGCACAGGCGACCTGGCGATCGAGCTGGTGCGACGCGTGTCGCCGGGAGGCAAGGTGGTGGGCAGCGATTTCTCCGAGGGGATGCTTGCGCGTGCGCGCGTCAAGGGTGCCAAGGCGTTGGAGGAAATCTCGTTGGGCATGCCGCACGCGACGAGCAACGGTTCCTCTCGCTCCCAGCCGGTGAGCCTGAGCTTCGACTGGGGAGACGCACTCGAGCTGCCTTACGCTGACGATGCTTTTGACGCCGCCACGGTGGGCTTCGGAGCCCGTAACTTCTCCGACCTGCGGCAGGGCTTGCGGGAGATGGTGCGGGTGGTGCGTCCCGGCGGCCGGGTCGTGGTACTCGAGATGACAACCCCCACGCGGATGCCTCTCTCGCTCTTTTATCGCGTGTGGTTCGACCGGGTGGTCCCCATGATCGGCAAGCTGGCCGGCTCCGGTATACGCCTGCGCTCGCGCCCGGCGAGCGCGCCTGGGCAGACGACGATCGCGGAGGCCTATACGTATCTGCCCAACTCGGTCAAGCGCTTCCATTCGCCTACTGCGCTTGCCGCCGAGATGGAGAGCGCCGGGTGCACCGATATCGGATATGTGCTCATGGCCGGGGGGATCATCGCTGTTCACGGCGCTACCGTCGGTGGAGTTGCGATCACGTGAGAGCATCCACGCCGTGAGACCACGCGCGGGCCGATGAGGACGGTCGTGGGTCTATGACCGCGCTCGACGCCGGTACGAACACGGCCGCCGATGTGGAGGCCGTCGAGGAGATCATGCGTCGCGGAGGCCCGGACTTGCGCGAGCGTATGGCTCGCACCGAGGCTCACTTGGAGGCGGTGACAGCGGAGTCGGGTGCGCCGCTGGCATCGCATGCTGCCGCGACTGTGGCGGCCGGGGGCAAGCGATTGCGTCCTCTGCTGGTTGTGCTCGCCGCCGAATCGGCGGGTGGTCCTGGAGAGGACGTGGAGCGCGAGCGGAGTCTCACGCGTGCGGCGGTGGCTGTGGAGCTGGTGCATTCGGCCACACTTGTCCACGACGATTTGATCGACCGGGCCGAGTTGCGACGCGGACGTCCCACGGTGGCCGCGGGGGCAGGACGTGCGGCGGCGATCGCGACCGGCGACCTGCTCTTCTCGCGTGCCTTTGCCGAGCTGGCACGCAATGGCGATCCCGAGCAGTTGCGTGCTCTTTCCGACGCCAGCTCCGCGCTTGCCGCCGGTGAGCTCTTGCAACGCGAGGACGCATACGCCTCGGGCATCGCTGTGGAGCGCTACCTGGAGCGCTGTCGCTTGAAGACCGCGGCGCTGTTCGAGGCGGCGTGCCGGCTCGGAGCATTGGTCGCGATCGAAGGCACTGCCGAGCTCGCCGCTGCGCTCGGTGAGTTCGCCGAGCGGATCGGGCTTGCCTTTCAACTGCTGGACGATGTGCTTGACGTATCTGGGCCGGCCGAGCAGACGGGCAAGGCACGCGGTACGGACCTGCTGGACGGGACCGTCACGCTGCCGTTGATCCTCGCTCGCGAACGCGACCCGGAGATCGCCTCGTTTGACATTGCCACGCTCGCGAGCGCGGAGCCCTCCGATGGGCACGCCCAGGCCGAGCTGTTGTGCGAGCGAATCGCGGCCACCGGTGCGCTTGACGAGGCGCGCGAGCAAGCCCTGTCGATCGTCGCGGAGGCGAAGGCGGCCCTGCCGGGCTACCTGCCCGAGGGGCGCTATGAGCTGCTGGACCTGGTCGCCGATGCGGTCGTCGAGCGCTACTGCTGAGTGCCGGCCGATGCTGGTCTAGCGGATACTGGGCACTCGACGTCTGTCCGAGGCCGCTCTCGGCGAGCTGGGTACCTAGAAGTCGTTGGGCCCGATCAAGTCGAGCTCGAGCGCGCGCGAGAAGACCTCGATCTCCTCGATCATGTTCGCGTGCGTCAGTTGTCTGAGGTCGCTGAGCAGGGCGCCGGTGGCCCTGTCGAGCTCCTCGTCGAGACGCTCCACCAGTGACTGGCCGAACACTCCCTCACGCAAGGCATCGCAATCGGGACAGCGCATGAGGATGCGCCAGCGACCGGGAGATTCCTCGACCCAATCGAGCGGGTGTACCAGTCCACCGGCGCAGCGTGGGCACACGTGCAGTGCCTCACCGGGTGCGGTGCTTGGCGAATCGCCGGTCCACGGTCTTGGTGTCACGGGCGTGTCGCTACCCGCTTGTGCCACCTGTGAGTCTATGGGGGTGCCGCTGCTCGCCCGGACCATCCGCGGGTCGACGGGCGTGTCGCTGCCGGCACGTGCCATCTGTGGCGCTGCTTGGTCGAGTTGCTCGCCGGCGCTATCGAGATAGACCACCTCGATCTGCTTTCCGCCGGGAAGCTTCACGTGATGGCGTATGCGATGGGGATTGTCCTCGTGCATTGTCTCTCTCTCGCCTCATCGACGCCCAGGCGGCGGGCCTTTAGCGGTCGCGGAGATCTCTGGAGGAGGTGTACCCGGCATGGGCAATCTGGATCGTTGCCAAGGGTGCGGTGATAGCTTCAGATGACAATGGCGACGGCAATCCGCACAATCAGCCACGAGGAGCGACTGAGTATCGTCGACCACCTCGAGGAGCTGCGCACGAGGCTGATCGTCAGCGCAATCGCATTTGCGGTCGTGTTCGGCGTGTGCCTCTGGCAGAACCATGCGCTGCTGGGCTTCATCAACAAGCCGCTGCACAAACAGACGGAGCAGCAGGCACTCCGCGGCGAAGGGCCGACGGGCCAGACGTGGTTCACGCAGAAGGCTGTCCTTGGCGTGGCCAAGGACACTCAGTCGATCGCACGTTCTCTGGTCGCTCCGGCCAGCGGTCTTCCCGCTGCCACTAGGGCACAGCTCGCAGGCTCAATCGCCAGGTTGGAAGCGGATGTCGCAAAGATCCCCCGCAGTCCGACTGGAACCAACCCAACGACGCTTGGACCGGGGGAACCGCTCACGGCGACGCTCACGGTCACGCTGTATTTCTCGCTCGTGCTGGCCTTGCCGCTGATCCTGTTCGAGCTCTATGGCTTCGTGCTTCCCGCCTTCAGCCCGAGCGAGCGGCGCGCGGTTTTGCCACTGCTCCTCTGTGTTCCCTTCCTGTTCGCCACCGGGGTCGCTTTCGGCTATCTGGTGGTGCTGCCCGCGGCCGTCCACTTCTTGCAGAACTTCAACAGCAGCCAGTTCAACGTAATGATTCAGGCCAACCAGTACTACAAGTTCGCTGCCACGGTGCTGCTTGCGATGGGCCTCTCATTCCAGGCGCCGATCGCGATCGTGGGCTCGGTGCGACTCGGTTTGGTGACTCCGCGTCAGCTGCGTCGCAACCGCCGCTACGCGATCCTTGCCTGCGCCGCGGTCGCAGCGTTCCTGCCCGGAGACGCCTTCACGCTGATGTTGGAGACGGTCCCGCTGTATTTGCTCTACGAGGCGAGTATCCTGATTGCGTCGGTTGTCACGCGACGCGATGCGGCGCGAGCGGCGGCTACAGGGGCAAGGCGCCCTCCCGAGGACCCACCGTCCTCAGCGGGTGCATCGGGAACGTCTGCGCCCTTGATGCCATCGCCGGGCGGTGGTCGCGGTGAGGCTCAGGAGCCCGTGGCGAGGACAACCGATACGAAACCAACCACCGCTGAAGAGATGATCGACCACATAGACCCAGACTTGGCGAACTGATGCTGTTCGATTTGCGAGGCCGCGGCAGGCGCCGCACCGTTCGAGTCGTCTATCTCGGCTTGGCGATTCTGTTTGGCTTGAGCTTCGTCGGCTTCGGCGTGGGCACCGGGCTCGGCGGCGGAGGCATCTTCGAAGGCCTGTTCGGCAACAAAGAAAGCACGGGCGGCTCCACCTACGGCAAGCAGGTGTCTTCGGCCGAAGCACGCACGCACACGCATCCAAATGAAGCGGCTGCCTGGGCGGCGCTCGCCAACGCCCGTGTCCACGAGGCCGGCCAGAACGAATTCTTCGACGAATCGACGCAGAAGTTCACTTCACAGGGCAAGGAAGTGCTCGCAAAGGCAAGCAACGCGTGGAATCGCTACATAGCGCTCAATCCGAGCAAGCCGGATGTCACGACGGCGCAGGAGATGCTCAGGGTGTACGGCCAGGAAGGCCTCAACCAGCCTGCCGCGGCAGTGGAAGCTATGCAGCTCGTGATTGCGGCAAAGCCGCCCAGCGCAGCTCTGTATGGAAATTTGGCCGCGTTCGCCTACCAGGCGAAAAACACAGGCCTCGGCGATCTCGCGTCGAAGAAGGCGGTCAGCCTCACGCCCTCCGCGCAACGCGCGAAGGTAGCGGCTGAACTTGCGCGCATCAAGAGCAATCCGACGGGCAACCCCTCCAACGAAACCTTCACGGGGACCACTAACGGCAAGGTGTACACCGTCAAAGTAGGCGAAAAGGGGGCTGGCACCATACTGAAAACCAGCCCTGCCCCGACGGCCACCAAGACGTCGACGACCAAGAAATAGCGGCTGGGGTGCGAGTATGGCCACCCCAGGGGAGACCCCTCCTTACACCGCGCGCCTGCTGATCGACTGTGCCGACCAGCCAGGCATCGTAGCCGCAGTGTCGGGCTTCCTGTTCGAGCAGGGAGCCAACATCGTGTCCTCGCACCAGTACTCCTCCGACCCGATCGGAGGACGCTTCTATCTGCGCACCGAGTTCTTCCTGGAGGGCCTGGCTCGCGAGCGCGAGCGCTTCCAGCAAGCCTTCCAGGAGGAGGTGGCTCAGCGCTTTGCGATGGACTGGGAGGTCCGTTGGTGGGGCGAGCGCCAGCGGCTGGCGATTCTCGTCTCTCGCTATGACCACTGCCTCGTTGACCTGCTCTGGCGTTGGCGCCGAGGGGAGCTCGACGCGGAGGTGGTGGGAGTTCTCTCCAACCACGGCGATCTTGGCGATGAGGCGATGGCAGCCGGCGTCGCCTTCCACCATGTGCCAGTAGACAAGGACGCCAAGGAGCAGGCAGAGGAGCGGATGCTGGACCTCCTACGTGACCAGGTTGACCTTGTGGTGTTGGCGCGCTACATGCAGGTCCTCAGCGGCGAGTTCCTCGAGCGACTGGGTGTGCCGGTGATCAACATCCACCACTCTTTCCTACCAGCCTTCGCGGGCGCCAACCCCTACCGCAGAGCACGCGAGCACGGGGTCAAGCTGATCGGCGCCACCGCCCACTACGTGACGGCTGAGCTCGACGGAGGTCCGATCATCGAGCAGGACGTGGCCCGCGTCGATCATCGCCAGAGCGTGAGCGACTTGGAACACATCGGCCGCGACATCGAGCGGCTCGTGCTCTGGCGAGCGGTGTCCTTGCACCTCGAAGATCGCGTGATCGCCGACGGGGGGCGCACGATCGTCTTCTGAGGTGCTCGCGCGAGCCTCGCGAGTATGCCGGCACGGCAAGGTGCCGACGACCTGCAGGCTCGCCGCCTTCAAGCCCGGTGCTCCTCCGGCAGCCTTCAGGCTTGGCGCCGCTTGGCTAGAATCCTCCGCACACCGGTCCCTTGGGGCCGGCGCCCTCATGGGCCGTTAGCTCAATTGGCAGAGCAGGGGCCTCTTAAGCCCAAGGTTGTTGGTTCGATTCCAACACGGCCCATTTTGGCGATTCCGGAGTCCGTTGCGGAGCCGCCTCGTCCAGAATCCGCCTGGTTGCAGGCTGCCTGCTCGCCGCCGAGTCGACTTGGACCGCGGCGGCAGGAGTCCCCAGCGCTCTAAGTATGCGCTCCAGCGCGGCTTCGCCCCTTCTGAGTTGGGATTGGGTCCAGCCGGGTTCGGCGACTGTGGCATGGCGGGTGCAGCAAGGCGAGTTGTTCGGCGAGCTCCTTGAGCGGCTCGTAGAGCCCATCTCTGCCTGCCCTCGGATCGGCGCGAAGATGAGGCCGCCCGACCATTACGAAGGCTCTTGACATATGCTGACCTATGGAACTCGTCCATAAAATGGGAAACACGGCTGGCGCTTCGTAGGGCGCCCTGTGTAGATTGAGCCCCAAAAGCGAGTTTCGATGATCGGACTGGAGCGGAAGTCCGGTGTTGTGTTGATGCTGAGTGAGATCGGGGGCAGTATGGGCCGTCCAACAAGATTGTTGGTCGTATGCTTGGTGTTGTGTGTCGTTACCGCGATGGGTCGCGATCGCGCTGCCCTTGCCGAGTCGACTTTGCTGACAGGCAGTCCGCTGGTCATCAGCGACTCACCCGTCGAATCCGAACAGCTGCGCGCGCTGGAAGAAGCGAGGCTCGACAGCCCCGAAGCTGTTAGTGCTCGTGGCGAATCGCAGACCGCTTACTCTGGTTATGGGGTGACCGAAAGCGAGGAACTAGTAGGTCGTCTCTTCCATGCGTTCATCGACGAACCGGATGGTGGCTTGCCAAAGCTGCCCGAAGGGGAGCAGGTGTCTTCATTCTCATCGCCGTTCTCTGCTGCTCTGGAGTTGCCTGGCGGCAAGCGCGGGGCGTTGGAAAGCGTCTCGCCGATCGCCGTTGAAGATCCTGCGTCAGGTCAGCTCGCTCCGATCGATCTGACACCGCGCCAGGTTGGGTCGGGTTTTGAAGCGGTCAGGCCGCTCGCCGGGGTGCATGTGCGGGTTGGTGGACAGCTGAGTGAAGGCGCGTCATTCTCGGATTCGGGCGTGACCCTAACTCCGGTCACCGAAGATGGCGTATCGCTCGAAGCCAGTGGTGCGATCGACGGCGCGGGAGTGTTCTACGGAGACAGTGAAGACGCGCAGGCTGGGGTCCAGGATGTGGATACGCTCGCGAAGCTGGACACATATGGCTTTAGCGAGGAGACGATCCTGCGCAGCTCGCGCTCACCGCAGAAGCTGTTCTTCAAGGTTGGATTGCCCGAAGACGCGAGCCTGTCTGAAGCTAAGGACGGCTCGGGAGATGTGTTGGTGATCGATGCCGGTCGGACTGTCGCGGCGATCTTGGGCCCGGGCGCGTACGACGCCGAAGGGACGGCCTTGCCGGTGTCGATGAGCGTGTCGGGTGACGTGTTGGTCCTGACGGTGGCTCGCCAGCTGGGGCAGTACAGGTATCCGATTGTGGTCGATCCTACGGTAGAAGACAAAGAAATTCACGCTGGTTTTGAAAATGACAATTGGACTTCTTCGACCAATAACTCCTCCGCCTTTACGTTCTATGGCAAATCCACGGAAATGGAGATAGAAACCCGGGCTAATTATATCGCGGGTCAATATGGATATTTTGTGTATCCGACGCAGAAAGAATCGCACATCTTTGAGTGGAAAGCGACCACAAGCGAGGAATTCGCTAATGAACTGCAGGCGACGCTGTCGCTCGCCAGTCCTGGTAGTGGTAAAGAAGGCAGCGAAGTGTCGTTGCCCACAGTGGGCACTAACACTGCCTCCACGGTATGCGCGGTGTCCACTTGTGAAGTCGGCAGTGTGACATCGGCGAACAAGGAAAACCGTGCTTTCATGGAATTGCATGCCATCGAAGCGTTCAAATGTTGCTTTTCCTCGAAAGTTGTCGGCAAGACGCCTGTCGCCATCTACATCGTCCAGGAAAAAGGCCCGTCCGCGAAAATGGATACGATCGATGCGACGGTGAAAGGCATATCGAATCCGTTGCACACCGGTGAATGGACGGGTCCCAAAACAGCTCTCTGGGTGAACGCGTTTGATCCAGGAATAGGGTTGAAGAAAGGTACCTTGAAATCGCCACAGGCCCCGAGCTGGTCGGCTGGACTATTCGGCGACTGTGCTGGAGCGCAGTGTGATGAGTGCTATGAAAATGAATGCCTCACAGGCGTCAAAAGCACACCCTGGGAAGCCGTACTGGGTAGTGGTCTTGTAGACGGTGAAGATACGATCGAAGGCTCCGTAGAAGACGGTGTGGGCTTGAAAGCCTCAACGGCTCAGGTCAAAATCAAGTATGACGGGACTCCGCCTTCTATCGAACTGACGGGCTTGCCAAGCAGTCATGAAATCAATGAGGGAACTTACCAGCTGAAGGCGAAGGCGACCGATGGCTCGGGCACTACGCCGAGCTCCGGAGTAGCGTCGATCGCGCTGACGATCGATGGCGTGGAAGTTGGGAAAGCCGGCGGATCTTGCTCGCCTGGTCCGTGTAGCGCTGAAAACGAATGGGCGATCAGCGGCGAGGAATTCGGCGCGGGTCAGCACATCCTCTCGGTCATCGCTACGGATAAGGTGGGCAACGTCAAGACCGAAACAATCACTGTCACGGTGCATGTTGCCAGTCCGCTCACGCTCGGTCCCGGGTCCGTCGATCCAGTGACGGGGGGTTTTAGCATTGGCACAACGGACGTGTCGATCCCAGCGCCGGGCGCCAGCCTCTCAGTGGCACGCGCCTACAACTCCCAGTACTTGAGCGCCGGTGCGCTTGGTCCAATGGGTGGACAATGGTCCATGGGTCTCAGTGGCCATGCGAGTGTCACATTCAACGGTGTCGAAAACGCGGTTCTGACGGGGATCAGTGGTGAACGGGTGATCTTTACGAAGTCGGAAGGCAAATACGTGGCACCGCGCGCAGACGCCAATCTAACCCTGACGTTGGGGTCTGGCAAGGTCACTTTGCGCAATGCCAGCACTGGCGACTCGACAGTCTTCGAAAAACCTGGGACCGTCGGGAGCGTATGGATGCCTACGATCCAGGAAGGACTGGTACCGAGCGAAACTGTCACGTTCGCCTACCAGGTCGTGGAAGTGGAAGGGCATAAGGTCGTCCAGGCCACCGAGGCGTTGGCGCCGGTACCGCGTGGCGTGTCATGCTCTCCTAGCTTGAGCAAGGGCTGTCGCGCGCTGACGTTCAACTATGCGACCTCTACGACGGCGACGGGTGAAGCGCCAAGTGAATGGGGCGACTACAACGGTCACCTCACGCGGGTCTATCTCACCGCATGGGATCCGGCTAAAAAAGAAATGACGACGACGGCGGTCGCGCAGTACACATACGACAAAAAGGGCCAGCTGCGCGCGGAGTGGGACCCGCGGATCTCACCAGCGCTCAAGACGACCTACGGCTACGATCCCGAAGGGCGCGTTACGGCAATATCGCCTCCGGGCCGAGAGCCGTGGCTTTTTGACTATGGAACGATAGCTGGCAGGGGCGAAGCAAAGGGGTTGCTCTCGGTCGTGCGTCCCAGTGCTTCGACCGCGTTGGCGAGCAGTCCGTTGCCGCAGAACACGGTGCTACCGACACTCTCGAGCACAACGCCCGCCGTGGGGTCGAAGATCAGCGTCTCCAGCAACGGTACATGGACCTACTCTCCTCTCTACTACAGCTATCAGTGGGAGGATTGCAACTCGTCAGGCGCGGAATGCGTGCCGATCGCTGGCGCGGTCAACCAGAGCTACTATCCGGTCACGAGCGATGAAAAACACAAGCTCGTGGCACAGGTGCGGGCCCTGAACGCCGACGGTGTCACGGCCGTGTTGACAGCCGCTACGGGTCTGGTCGCCGCCGGTACGCCGAATAGTCCCGCTCCAGAACCACCCAGCCTCGGTTCGAGCGCCGCGTGGACGGTTGACTATCAGGTGCCGGTCTCGGGTACTGGCGCTCCTTACAACATGAGCAGCGGCGAAGTCGAAAAATGGGGGCAGAAAGAGGTTCCGACGGAAGCCACAGCGATATTCCCGCCGGATGAGCCGATGGGATGGCCGGCACGAGACTATAAACGCGCGACGGTTTCCTACCTTGATGTCGCCGATCACGCGGTCAACACAGTTGCGCCCACCGGCGGCATTTCAACAACGGAATACAATTCGCAGAACGACGTAGTGCGGGCACTAAGCCCCGACAACCGTGCGAGTTCGCTCAAAGAAGGCGCGAAATCGGCTGAAGTCGCGAAACTCCTCGATGTGCAGAGTGCTTACAACACGGAAGGAAACGAGCTACTCGAAACGCTCGGCCCGCGGCATATGGTCAAGCTGCCAAACGGCAAAGAAGTTCAAGCGCGCAATCGCACCAACTATATCTACGATGAAGGTGCTCCGACTGAAGGCGGCCCGTACCGCCTCGTGACGAAAATGACACAGAGCGCGGAGACCGAAACCGAAGGCGAACAGGACGTACGCACGACCAAGACGTCGTATTCAGGACAGGAAAACCTCGGATGGAGATTGCGCAAGCCCACATCTGTCACGATCGATCCAGTCGGTTTGAAACTAACCACGACCACGCTGTACGACCCGGAAACGGGCAACGTGATCGAAATCCGCTCGCCCTCAGGAGGGACGGGCAACGTGCCCGGTGGCTCCTATACATATTCATCGCAAGTCACGGGCGGGGGCTCGGGGGCATCTGTAACTCTGCCGGAAGGTGTGACGGCCGATCAGTTCGGGCACATATGGGTAGTCGATACCGGTAACAGTAGGGTGCAGGAGTTCTCCTCCGGTGGACTCTTCATTCGCCAGTTCGGCTCGGAAGGCACGGAAAACGGACGGTTCAAAAAACCTACTAGCGTGGCCGTCGATTCCAAAGAAGACGTTTGGGTGACCGACGCCGGTAATAATCGTGTGCAGGAGTTCTCATCAACCGGTACATACATCCGTCAGTTCGGCAAAGAAGGCACTGAAAATGGGCAGTTCAAAGGACCTGCGGGTATAGCGATCGACAACAAAGGCAACCTGTGGGTAGTGGACAGCGGCAACAAACGTGTGCAGGAGTTCTCTGCCACAGGCACGTACCTAGCGAGGTTCGGCTCGGAAGGCACTGAAAACGGGCAGTTCAAAGCACCGAGCGGCATTCTAGTCACCTCAACTGAAAACATTTGGGTCACCGACACCGGCAACAACCGTGTGCAGGAGTTCTCCTCGACCGGTACGTACCTAGCGAAGTTCGGCTCGGAAGGCACTGAAAACGGGCAGTTCAAAAAACCACGCGGCATAGCGACCGACTCTAAAGGCAACCTGTGGATCATCGACAACGGTAACAACCGCGTGGAGGAGTTTTCGTCCGTAGGGGTCTATATCAGTAAGTTTGGCGCGAAAGGAACAGGAAATGGGCAGTTCGAATCGCCGGTAGGCATAGCGGTCGATCCGGGCGGACATCTATGGGTTACAGAAATATGGAAATTGCTCCCGGGCCGTGTCCAAGAGCTTTCGCAGGGAGGTGAATATTTGGGGATGGCTTGGAACGCGACTGTCGAATTGAAAGAACCAGAAGGCGTTGCGATCTCAGGCGAAAAAATGTGGGTAACGAACTCGGGGGCTAACAGGATCGAAGAGTTCTCGACCGGTGGGACGTATGCTTTGGAGTTTGGCTCGGTTGGGACAGGTAATGGCCAGTTCAAAAAACCGGGTAGTGTCGCGATTGATCCGAAAGGCAACATTTGGGTCCTTGACACTGGTAATAACCGTGTGCAGGAGTTCTCGCCGACTGGCGAATACACTCGTCAGTTCGGCTCTGAAGGCACCGGCAACGGTCAGTTTAAAACCCCCCATAGCATAGCCGTCGATTCCAAAGAAGACGTCTGGGTGACCGACACTGGCAACAATCGTGTGCAGGAGTTCTCATCGACCGGCACATACATCCGTCAGTTCAGCGCCTTTGGTCCGCTCGGTATCGGTGTTGACTCGGGCGGCCATGAGTGGGTCGCATTGTTGGGTGTCGTAGAAGAGTTCTCATCCACCGGCGAAAAACTAGGTAAATTCATCACGGGAGGAATAAACGATGGCGTCGTCGTCGATTCGACCGGCAACGTGTGGGTGACAGACAGCGGCAAAGATCACGTACAGGAGTTCGCTCCGGCCACTGGCGAAAAGCTAAACCAGTTCGGTACGGAAGGCACTGGCAGTGGGCAGTTCAAAACCCCGGGGACCCTAGCGATCGGCGCCGGCGGTCAGATTTGGGTCGCGGACACGAGGAACAATCGCATTCAGCAATTCCTTGAAACCCCAGGGGGCCCACATTCATCGCAGACCATCTACTACACCGTCAAAGAAGAAGCGAGCGTTGGGGTGTGCGGTAACCACCCCGAATGGGCAAACCTGCCATGCCGCATACGACCGACTTCGCAGCCCCCGACCGGCAACCCGCTGCCCGTCATCAACGAAACTTACAACATGCTCGATGAGCCAGAAACAATTACCGAAGCATTCGGAACGAACATCCGAACCAAGAAAACCACATACGACGCGGCTGGAGGCACCCTGACATCCTCGACCTCCGCGGCAGTGGGCACGTCCTTGCCGACGGTGACTGACGAATACAATTCAGAAACGGGCGTGCTTGCCAGGCAGAGCACGACCGTCAGCGAAAAAACACAATCGATTAGCAGCGTGTTCAACACTCTCGGCCAGATGACGTCCTATACGGACGCGGACGGCAACGTCTCGACATACAACTACGACATCGACGGACGCACGGAAAAAACAAACGATGGCAAGGGCACCCAGACCATTACTTACGATACGACCACGGGATTGCTCACAAAACTCGTAGACTCGGCCGCAGGAACCTTCACAGCGACCTACGACGTAGAAGGCAACTTGACGAGCGAAAGCTACCCGAACGCGATGAGTGCCAATTACACCTACGATGCGACTGGCAAAGCGATCAAACTGCAATATGTCAAGAACGCGCACTGTGCGGGAACATGCCCGGAAACATGGTACAGCGACAGTATTGCGCCCTCTATCCACGGCCAATCGCTGAGCCAGACAAGCAGTCTCGCGGGCTACAATTACGTGTACGACGGCGCCGGACGCCTAACTCAGACACAGGACACGCCCTCCGGTAAAGGCTGCGTCACGCGCATCTATGCCTATGATGAAGAAACAAATCGCCTCAGCGCCACCACAAGAGCCCCGAACGCAGAAAGCAAATGTGCGTCAGAAGGTGGCACCATCGAAAAACACACATATGATGCCGCCAACCGCCTAACAGACACCGGTGTCACCTACGATATTTTTGGCAACACGACAAAACTGCCCGCGTCCGATGCCGGGGGCTCTGAACTAACCAGCGAATTCTACAACGGCAACCAGCTGAAGAACCAGACCCAAAACGGACAAACCATCGGCTACAACCTCGACCCGGCAGGAAGAACACGGGAAACGGTCTCGACGGGCAAAGTCACGGCGACCGAAATCGACCACTACTCAGGTCCAACCAGTAGCCCAGCATGGACCGGGGAAATCTCCGGCAACTGGACGCGCAACATCTCAGGAATCAGCGGCAACCTAGTCGCGATCCAACACAACGGTGAGACGCCAGAATTGCAAGTCTCAAACCTGCATGGCGACATAACGGCGACAGCGTCAGACTCCGAAGCCGCCACGACACTGTCGTCGACCACTGCGGAAGCAAGCGAGTTCGGAGTACCGGCGACGGAAGCGCCACCGAAGTACTCTTGGCTCGGTGCACGCGAGCTTCCAACGATGCTAACATCCGGAACTATAGCGATGGGCGCACGCTCCTACATACCCCAGCTCGGCCGGTTCCTGCAAGATGATCCAATCCCAGGGGGGTCCGCCAACGCCTACGCATACACGTATGGGGACCCTGTCAACAGCTTTGATCCCAGCGGCGCCTACACCGCAACAATCGATGGATACGACGAAGGATATGTGAGTGAAAAAACTAACGCGGCTGTAGCCACCCGAGAAGCGGAAATACACGCTGCAGAAGAAGCGGCCCTCCGGGAAGAAGCAGAACGCAAAGCCGCGGAAGCGGCATTACAAGCGGCCATGCCCGTCGATTCGCCAGAGCCCAAGTGGATCGAAGAATACGCCATGGGCGGACCAAGCCTTCTGGAAATCGATGCGTCCGAGGGCATTGTCCCCGGAGGAGGAATGGTGGAAGAAGGTGGTGGCAGTGGCCGCCTACACTTGATCACAGACAGTGGCGACGGTTGCGGCGACGGAAAGTACTGCAAAGGGGAATGGGTAGGGCCCTCCGAACACGGCCATCGCCACGGTGAACATATCGGTGGAAGTCCGTGGGAACCGGCGGATGCGATATGCATTCTATACGGGTGGACGCCTATATGTTGGGCGTACGGGTCTGTAAGGACAGTGACTAAAAAATGACCAATCGCCATCCCTCAGGTGAAAATCATGAGTTCGCCCCGCACCAGTGGCCTAGGATTATCTTCGGGGTAGCCGGAATGGTCCTAATGTGGAGCGTCATTATGAGGTACGATATAAACAGCCAGGCGACTATCTGGGTCGTTTGTCAGGCTGGTGGATTTGTGGTAGGGATACTTTGCTTGCCGCTTTTGCTCCGGGGTTGGGTCTCACGCTATGCGCGATGGCTGTACCACGACGACAAGCAGTGAGTCGACGTCGGAGAACGTGCCCTGCCTGCCGCACCTAGGTGATCTGCAGGACGGCAGAATAGACGTGCCCGGCACTAGATCAGATAGCCAGGCCCTGTCTCATCGTGGTGATGGGGACCCCCGTTACCGATAGCCGCCTAGTTCGCATATCGAGTCCAAAAGAGGGGCCAGACCAACTCCAGAGCACTAAGGCGGCGAAGGTCCCCGATACACGAGAGAGGCTACATGCGTCCAAGCCTTGTGTATATTATCCCACAGGGCAGGTAATGGTCCTATCCTACTATTTAGAACAGCGATGATAGAGAGGCGCCCTAGATGCTGGCGGAACGTGCGGATCTATGTCGAGCAGGAGTGCTTGCGGTTC
The DNA here is from genome assembly GCA_963731565.1 of uncultured Solirubrobacterales bacterium. Taxonomy (GTDB): domain Bacteria; phylum Actinomycetota; class Thermoleophilia; order Solirubrobacterales; family Solirubrobacteraceae; genus Palsa-744. The sequence goes on along the minus strand of CAVSWG010000001.1, from coordinate 481,254 downwards.
CTGTGGCGCTTGCAAACAGATCAAGTCGGTACATCTAATCCAGGACATGTCTCACGCCGGCAAGAAATGCTGATAGGACGGCCGTGCGGCACTTTGCAATGAGGAAATTGTTGTCTGCGCTCGGGTGCGTGGGATTGCTGTGTGTCTCGGCTCCGGGCCTCGCGTCCGGTCGACCGGACGATGCGGCTGCTACGCAAGCGTACCTTCGCGCTGGCGAGTCCTACGCGCGAAGCGCATATGCCGAGGTGGCGCCGAGCGCCGCTGCGATCGAAGCGCGCGCAAGCAAGATCGCCACGGAATGTCCATCCGTTCTGACCTACGCTCCGCGCGACGAGGCGTTCGAAGAACTCACCGAAGCCACGAACTTGACGGTGATATACACGGGCCTGGCACCGGTGCACTTGGCGATGCTGCATCTGACCCAAGCGATCGCGCATCTGAGCTGGAGCAGTAACAGGCTCACACGGCTTGTGCGCTCGCAAGCCGTCGACGAACATTCGCTGGCGACGCTCGCGCCGCCCGATGTCTGCGCCGACATCGCTGCCTGGAGGATGAGTGCTTATACAGCGGTGCCGCCGAGCACGACGGCGTTCCTCGCGCGTCTGTATCCCCTAGAAGAAGGTGTCGGACCATCCGAAGAATCGCTCGAAGTGGTCATAGGACGTCTACTCAAGCCTTACGAGGACCGGGCTGAGAGACGAACCGTCAAGTACACCGAACGGCTCGAAGAGCGGAGGGACAGGCGGGTGACAGCGGCCGTCGTCGCCGCCCGGGCAAAGCTCGCGGCTGCATTGGGGGTCTCGGCGCTGTGAGCCCCAGCGCTCGCTTGCCCGGCTTGCTCGTGCTTGCCTGCGCGGCGCTGTCGCTCGGGACGGCTGCCCGCGCCGGTGCGCAGCCGCTGTCGCCGGTATTCGGGACGTGCCGTCCCAATCAAGTCATCGTCCATGCCGCCAGGCTGCAGTGTGCCACGCTGGATGTGCCTTTTGACCGCGCTGACCCCGCCGTCGGCAACATCGGGCTCGCCGTCCAGCGGGTCCCAGCGATCGCGCCACGCACGGGAGTGATCTTGCTGCTCGCGGGCGGCCCCGGTCAGCCGGCGCTGCCCCCGTTCGAGGCACTGCTCGCGCCGCGCGCCCACGAAGCCGCGCTGCGAAGCTTCGAACTTGTGACGTTCGACCAGCGCGGGACCGGCCAGTCTGGGGCATTGCAGTGCCCGGAAGACGGGCCGCTCGAGGGTGGGCTCGCACCCTATCTGGGCGCGTGCGGAACCGCGCTCGGCGCCACACGCACGTTCTACACGAGCCAGGAATCAGTTGCAGACCTCGACTCGCTGAGGCAAGCGCTGGGCGGCACGCCGCTATCGCTGCTCGCCGTCTCCTACGGCGGTCGTGTCGCCGGTATGTACGCACGCGAGTACCCGCAGGGTGTGGCGCGCATGGTGCTCGACTCGCCCACACCGCCAGCGGCAGCCGACGCGCTCGACAGACAGCGTTTGCGCGCGCTGCGACGGGTGCTCGACGAAGGCATCTGTGGCGCCGGCGCCTGCCGCTCGTTCTCAAGCGACGTCTACGAGGATCTGACGCACGTGGTAGCAGAGCTGCGCCAGCGGCCGCTGCTCACAAGGATCTACGACGCACACGGCCGGCTAAAGCCGGCGAAGGTGACCGAAGCGGGGCTCCTGCGTCTGCTCTCCGGGCTCGACCTCGCGCCGGCAGCGCGCGAGCTCGCACCCGCTGCCATTGCCGCGGCCGCTCATGGCGACACCGCACAGCTGGCACGGCTGACGCACTCCCTGCAGGCCGAAGCGCCCGGCAGCCGCCTCGCCTCCCTGCTCGCCGAAACCGCGCTCCCCACCGAGGATCCCCCCTCGGGCCGACTCGACGACGGGCCGTTCGCGGACGCGCCGCCCTTCCTCGACTCGGCGATCTCGATCGCGCTGTTCGCTGCTACCTACTGCCCCGAGAACGAACTGCCGTGGTCCCCGGACTCCGCTCCCGCCCGGCGCGCGGCCCAGCTTCGTGGCCTGCTTGCCTCGCTGCCCGCCAGCGCTACCGCTCCGTTCGCGCCCGCCACGGCGGCTACCCAGTCCGCGATCTCGCTGTGCTTGGACTGGCCGGCGACGCCGCCCGCTCCACCCTCTCCAGCGGGCATCTCGGCGACCCCCACGCTGATCCTCTCCGGTGACGATGACCTGCGCACTCCCTACGAACAGGACCTCACGCTCGCGGCGGGCTACAGCGACGCGCGGCTGCTCAGGATCCCGGACAGCGGACACTCGACCGTCAGCACCGACCGGACCGGCTGTGCCATAAAGGCGGCGATCGAGTTCATCGCCGCCGGACAGGCGCCCGCCTCGTGCCCTGGCTCAGGCGAAGCGCAGGCCCTCCCGCTGCCGCCGTCCTCGCTCGCCGAGCTGCCAGCAGCGCCCTCGCGCTCACGCATCGCCGGGCAGGTGGCAGCCGCGGCCGCTATGACTGTCGAGGACCTCTTCGGCCAAACGAGCCTCTCGGGTGGAGGCCTGCGGGGTGGCTCCTGGGCACAACGATCTACCGGGTTCGTGCTGCACGGGATGCAGGACGTGCCCGGCGTCACCCTCAGTGGCGCCATACGCGCGGGAAACAGGATCGGCGCGCTCACCGGTCATCTGAGCGTTCGCGGCCGCCTCGCCGGTGTGCTTACGCTGCGCGGGCTCACACTCAGCGGCCGTGTGGGTGGAGCGCGGGTGCACACGCGGCTCGCCGCGCTGTAGGTGTAAGACTCCACTTCCAGGCCGATCCCGAACCCGGAGGACAAAGATGGCTGAAATACCGACGCTGTTCGTGTGTCATGGCGATGACGGTGGTCCGCGCATTCACCCGTGCCGTCGTGTGCAGGAGGCGCTCCGAGCAGCGGATATCGAGTACGAGAAAGTGGTTGCCGCTCACGGCAATCCGTTCCCGTTTCTGCGCAAGGGCTCACGGGAGGAGCTGCGTGAGGCGACTGGAGCGACGAAGCTGCCGGCGCTCAAGCTGCCAGACGGTACTGTCCTAACCCATTCGCGCGCCATCTTCTCCTGGATCGGCCAGCACAAGTGATGGCCTGCGAGAGACTCTGCGCTTAGGCCGCGGCCGAGGCGCTCGCGCCCGGGCCGATCAAGGACTCCCGTCCCGCCTCGGTCCACACGACCTGGTCGCGGCCCGGTCCCACGCCGATCAGTGTCACGGGAGCTCCGATGTTCTCTTCGATGAACTGCAGGTATTCGCGGGCGCCCTCGGGTAGGTCGGACAGTGTCCGGCACTCGCCGAGGTCCTCCTTCCAGCCACGCAGCTCGGTCAAGTCGGCCTTCGTGTGGTGCAACACGGTCTGGTGGTAAGGGAAGTCGTCGAACTCCGCGCCCTCCGCGCCTCTGTAGCTCGTACACACTTGGATGCGATCGAGGCCTGAGAGCACGTCCAGCTTCGTCAAGACAAGCGCTGTGAGCGTGTTCAAGCGTGCTGCATAGCGCAGCGCCACAAGGTCCAGCCAACCCGTGCGACGTGGACGCCCGGTGGTCGTACCGAACTCGCCCCCACGCCTCCGGATCGTCTCGCCCATCTCGTCATGCAGCTCGCTCGGGAAAGGGCCTGCTCCCACACGTGTTGTGTAGGCCTTCGAGACGCCCCACACCTCATCGATGTCCTTCGGGCCCACACCCGTTCCCACACACGCGGCCCCCGACAGTGGATTGGATGAGGTCACGAACGGATAGGTGCCGTGGTCGATGTCGAGCATCGCCCCCTGCGCCCCCTCGAAGATCACCTTCTGGCCTTGATCGAGCAAGTCCCACATCAGTCGTGCTGTATCGGCGATGTGCTGCTCTAGGCGATGGCCATAGGTCAGGTACTCCTCGGTCATCGTGTGCAGGTCGAGCGTCGGGTCCTTCTCGAACGGCCGCAACGACAGACGCTTGGGTTCCATCGCCGCGACGATCTTCTTCTTGAGGATCTTCTCGTCCAGCAGATCCTGCACCCTGATGCCCAGGCGGGCCGCCTTGTCGGCATAACATGGGCCGATCCCACGCCGCGTCGTACCGATCTGAAGGCTGCCCAGCTTCGCCTCGCCGGCCGAGTCGAGCAGCAGGTGGTAGGGCATGATCAGGTGTGCATTGGCGGATATGCGCAATCCGCTTACGTCCACGCGCCGGGCGCGCAGCGCGTCGAGCTCCTCGATCAGGACCTTCGGGTCGATCACCACGCCGTTGCCAATCACGCAGCGCTTGCCCGGATAGAGGATCCCAGAGGGGATCAGGTGCAGCTTCCACTCCTCCTCACCCCGCACGATCGTGTGTCCGGCGTTGTTGCCGCCCTGAAAGCGCACGACCGCATCGCCGTGTTCGGCGAGCAGGTCGGTGATCTTCCCCTTACCCTCGTCGCCCCATTGGGCGCCCACTATGACTATTCCAGGCATCGATCTATAAGTCTACGGAGCCTCTGGGCGCTCAGGCGGACTGCTTGCCTGAGGTGGCCTCAGGTCGCTCGAACTTGAACACTCGGCGGATGTCCTCGCCATAAAGGTGCAGCGGATCGCCGCACATCTCGACCAGGCGCGACACGATTCGCTGACCGACGACCTCGCTTGCATCGTTCGACACCACTCGACGCTCGGTCGTCTGCTCGTCACCGTGATCGGTGACGGTCGTATGGATCTGACGGCCCATCTGCTTGGCGAGATCGGTGGGCAAGAGGTTTGTTGTGGCGATGATGGGCCGGCCGGCCTGGTAGCGGGCGTCCACGATCGAATAGAGCTGCTCCAGGCGCCACGGGGTCGTGTGTTGGGCGCCTAGATCATCGATGTGGAGCAAGTCCACTCCGGAGAGCTTGTCCAGCAGGTCGAGCAGGCTGTTTTCGGTGCCGATCTCGTCACGAATCAGATTGAGCAAGCGTGGCAAGGAGTAGATCGCGACAGTGTGTCCCGCCTCCAAAGCCGCGGCAGAGACGATCATCGCCAAGGTCGTCTTGCCTGTGCCCACGTCTCCCACGAGCCACATCCCCCGTCCCTCCTCCAGGCGCGCGCTCAGGTTGCGCACGTAGCTGCGCACCTCCGCGACCACCGCATCGGGCATTCCAAGCACAGGCGGCCGGTCGAAGGAGGCTCCCCGATAGCGCTTGGGCACTCGGCCCTCCAGGCTGGCTGCGCGCTTGCGAGCGATGCGGCTCGCGCGGCAGCGGCAGTCCGACGCCGTATTGGCGGTCTCGTCCACCAAGAACCCGCTCCCATCGCACAAGCCGAGCGGGCAGGCGTTCGGATCGCGTGAGGCAGGCAGGCTGAGGACGTCGGCGCTCATGCCGCGTAGCGGTTCTCGCCCGCATAGTTCATGAACTTCGGGTACTCCTTCTGGAAAGTGAGCGTCACCTTGCCCACTGCCCCGTTGCGGTGCTTGGCGATGATCAGGTCCGCCTCGCCCGGTCGCTCGGAGTCCTCGTTGTAATACTCGTCGCGGTAGATGAACATCACCAAATCGGAGTCTTGCTCCAAGTTCCCACTCTCGCGCAGATCCGATAGCTGTGGGCGCTTATCCGGGCGCGTCTCCACGGCGCGGCTGAGCTGCGACAGCGCGATCACTGGCACCCCGAGCTCACGTGCCAGGATCTTCAGGCCCCGGCTGAGCTCGCCCACGGCAGTCACGCGCGAGTCATAGCGGCTGTCGGTGCGCATCAGCTGCAAGTAGTCGATGATGATGAGCCCGAGGCCGTTCTCACACTGACTGTGGAGCCTGCGTGCCTTGGCCCTGATCTCGAGCATCCCCACGTCGCTTGAATCGTCCACCCACAGAGGCGCCGCCGCGAGACGCTGAGAGGCCTTCAGGATCTTCGGCCAGCGTTCTTCCTTCACGCGCCCCTTGCGCAGCTCCTCGCCCTTGATTCGCGCCTGGGAAGCCACGAAGCGCTGCGCCAGCTCGGCCTCCGCCATCTCCAGCGAGAATAGCGCCACCGGCTTGCCGTGTTCGACCGCCGCGTTCTCGGCGATGTTGCACACCAGCGCGCTCTTGCCCATGGCCGGACGGGCCGCGATGATGATCAGGTTGCCGGGCTGGAAGCCGCCCGTTATCTCGTCCAGGTCCTTGAAGCCCGACGGGGAGCCCGTCAGCGAAGTCCCTTCGATCGAAAGGCGGTGCAGCTTGTCCAGCTCCTCGTGCAACACCTCCTCGATCGAGCGGAAGTCCTGCTGGCGGTCGTCTCTGGCGACCTCGAGCATCGTCTTCTCGGCCTGCTCCACAAGCTCGCGTGGCGCGCTCTGGCGCTCGAGCACACTCGACTGGATGTCATAGGAGGCCGCCAGCAGACGTCTGAGCAGAGCGTTCTCGCGCACTATCTGGGCGTACCGGCGTGCGTGTCCGGCCGCGGGCACTACCCCGGTGAGCTCGTCCACGGCCGCTGGGCCGCCGACATCCTCGAGCTTGCCGCTCTGGCGCAGCCTGTCGGTGACCGTGAGCACGTCCACCGGCTCTGACTCGTTGTACAGGGCGAGCATCGCCTCATAGATGTGGCCGTGGCGGTCGCGATAGAAGTCCTCCGAGCGCAACCCCTCTTCGATCACGAGCGCGTACAGCGAGCGGTCGGACAGCAGGATCGCGCCGAGCACCGACTGCTCGGCGTCGAGGTTATGGGGTGGGGCGATCACGCCCATGGGCATGCTCGAGCCGTTGGTTGTCGAGTCGGCGCTCATCGCTTTGGCGAGTGTACGTCGGGCAGGTGCGCGGCTCCTGGGAGGAACCCGCAATTGAGAGGGAAATCATTGTGGCCCAAGCTCACGAACACATGTTCGCAGGCGGGTCAGACCACAAGAGCCTGTCGATGAGAGGTCAGAGGTTCCCGAAACGGGCGCGGCGCGCCAGGGCTACTTCTGCGCGACGACCATGGTCTTCACAGTGGCCGTCACTCCATCGACGACCTCCACGATGACCATGTACGTGCCGACATTCTTGATCGGCTCGGGCAGGTGCACGTTGTTCTTGTCCGTCCGCAGCCCGCGCGCGTCGCGGATCGCAGCGGCGATGTCCTGGGCGGTGACCGACCCGAACAGGCGTCCATCGGCACCTGCCTGCTGGGTGATCGTGATCACCGTCTTGTTCAGCAGCGCCGCATTGTCGCTCGCTTTTTCGGTGTACTCCCGGGCAGCCCGCTCTGCCGCTTCTTGGCGCTGGCGAATGACTTCGATCGCGCCTTTGGTGGCCGGCTGGGCGAGCTTGCGAGGGATCAGGAAATTACGCAGGTAGCCCTTGGAGACATCCACCACCGTGCCCTGCTCGCCGAGATCGTCGACGTCCTTGAGGAGTATCGCTTCGGGCATGTCCTCTACCGGTCGCGATCCCTGTCGCCACGTTCGCGGCGCGGGTGATCGTCACGGCCACCCTCGTTGACGTAGGGCAGCAGCGCCAGCTCACGTGCCCGCTTGACGGCACGAGCGATCTGGCCCTGATGGCGGCGGCAAGCACCGGTGATCCTGCGCGAACGGATCTTGCCCTTCTCGGAGATGAACTTGCGCAGCGTCGCCACGTCCTTGTAGTCGACCTGCTCGACCTTGTCGCGGCAGTGCTGGCAAGGCTTGCGCCTTCCGCTACCGGACCCGCCCTTCTTATCTCGTCGTCGGACAGGCTTGCCGCGACCGCGCTTTGCCACTGGAAATCCTTGCTTTCGAACCTAGAACGGAATGTCATCGTCCCCGGGTGTCCCGGAGACCGGTGCTGGCTGGAAATCGCGGTCGTCGACCGCGACGTCGCTGCCCTGCGAGGCTCCCCCGCCCGCGAACCCTCCGCCACCGGAGGGGTCCTCGCGAGACCCAAGGAACTGCACCGAGTCGGCAATGATATCGACTGCGCTGCGTTTCGTGCCGTCCTGTGCATCCCACTCGCGCCACTCCAGCCGTCCATCGATCGCCACAGGACGGCCCTTGGCGAGATATCGAGCCGCATTCTCGCCCTGATTGCCCCACACCGTCACGTTGAAATAGTTGGGCTTGTCCTCCCACTCGCCCGTGCTCCCGTTCTTGCGCCGCGTATTGCAGGCGATCCGCAGATTGCACACGGACGAGCCGCTCGGCAGTGAGCGCAGCTCTGGGTCGGCGGTCAGGTTGCCGGTCATCACGACCCGGTTGATGTTTGTGGCGGCCACGGCTGTGTTTCCTTTCGCTGTGTTCTTGCCTCGGTGTCTCGCGGTCCGCGCCAGAGGCCTCGTGCGAGTCTAGAGAGATGGGTAGGGCGGGTGCCTTGAGCGTGGGCGGCCGGGCACGTAGACCACGCTCTTTGCGAAGGCTACTTCGACGGCTCGCCGGTGCGCTGGCGGGGAGAGGTGCGGAACACCTCGTCCCAATAGGGAGCGCTTATGCCGAAGCCCTTCGTGTCGTCCTGGAAGTGGTGGCGCATATGACGCTCGCGCAGCATTCTGCCCACCTGCGAGTGAGGGCGAAAGTGATGGACGTAGTAGTGGAGCATGTCGTACGCCAGGTACCCCGCAAAGAATCCGGCCCCCAGGCCTGGTGCGTAGCGTTTGCCGAACACCACGTACAACGCGCCAAACACGAGCGCCCCGAGAGGAATGCTCACCGCGGGCGGCATCACCAAGCGCAAGGGGTCGTTCGGGTGCTCGTGGTGGATGCCATGGATGATCCAGTGCATCCGCGCCCCGATCCCATGATCGGGCTCGAAGTGGAACACGATGCGATGCAGCCAGTACTCAAACAGTGTCCACAGTGCATAGCCCCCCGCGAACAGCCCGATTGCGCCGAGTGTGCTCACTAGCGAGAGCGCCCAAGCCTCGAGCGCGAGGATCACTGGCACGAAGATCAGGATCGGCACCGATGGGTGCACGCGCGAGAGCGCATCCAGCAAACGTGAGTCGAACATCGGGGGCGAAGCGCGAAGCACATCTGTCCTGCGCATCGTGGCCCCATCTCCGATCGGACGCTCGCTCACGAGGCGATCATCCCCACAGTCGCTGTACTCGACGGCCGCACGCCACCGAGTGTATTACGCGATCGCCTGCTCCTCGGTCGCCGCCTGCTCGGTTTCCTCGCGTGCGGGCGGTGCAGCGCCGGGGCGCATGTCGGGCGCGGCCGGCGTCCCCTGCTTCAGCTTGTTGATGCGAAAGCGGATCACCCCGTCGGTGATGTGCAGCGTACGGTTCAACTCGGCGATCAGCTCCACGTTCGTGGCGTGGAACTGCAGCAGGTGGTACTCGGCGGTTGCCTTGTGGTCGATCGGATAGGCCAGCGCACGCTCTCCCCACGCGTCGTGGTGCACCAGCTCGCCCTTGGCGCTTATCGCCTCACGGGCGTCACTCACGATCTTGGCGCGCACAGTCTCCTCTGCTTGCGGGTCGAGCAGCAGCACGAGATCGTATGTCGGGGCAGGCAAGGTCATATGCGCGTCTCCACGGCGGGCGGCGGATCATAACAGGGCACGAGCAGCTATCCCTTAACCCAGCTCTGCGGAGCGCTTCGCCTTGATGTCAGCCAGTTGCTCGTCGATCCAGTCGCCCGGGTCGCGCGAGGTCACGATCTCCGCCAACCCGCGTGCGCGGCGGGCCCGCTCGCCCGGGGGCATGTCCAGTGCGGCATGGATCGAGTCCGCCAGCTCTTGGATGTCAAAGGGGTTCACCGACAGCGCATACTCGCCGAGCTCCTCATGTGCCCCGGTGTTCTCTGAGAGGATCGACACGCCTGCTCGTTCGTTGACGATCGGACCCTCCTTCGCCACCAGGTTCATCCCGTCGAACATGGCGTTCACGAGCAGCACGTCATAGTGCTTATAGGCAGCCATCGCCTCCTCCAGGTCGTCACGCAGCTTCAGCTGGATCGGCATCCAATCGGGCGTGCCGTGGCGGTGGTTGACCACCGCCACGAGTGCCTCGATACGTTCCAGGTACTCCGCGTACTCGGGCACGTCCGTGCGTGAGGGCATCAGTTGCGCGACGAACGTCACGCGCTCGCGAAACTCGGGGTGCTGCTCGAGGAACAGATCGAACGCGGAGAAGCCTCTCAGCACATTCTTCGACAGGTCCGCCCGGTCCACACGCAGGATCAGAAAATCCCGCCTGCGTCGCAACAGCTCGCGCTCGAACTCCTCCACACGCGCCCCCCGGGCGGCTTGCAGCGCCGCCTGGTGGTCGATCGGCAACGGATAGGCCCTCACCCACACCTCCCGGCCCTCCCAGCGCACGAGCCCCAGCTCGAAGTCCACCTCCAGGTCCATCAGATCCCGGCAGCACTGCAGGAAATTACGCCTGTAGGAGCGTGTATGAAAGCCGATGATGTCGTTCGCGAGCAGCCCCGCAAAGATCTCTTGCCTGATCCGCGAGGGCAGTACCCGCCAGGCATCCGACTGGGTCCAAGGGATGTGGATGAAGTGGTGCAGGAATACGTCTGGGCGTGCCCTGCGCACGAGCTCCGGAAGCGTATAGAGGTGGTAGTCGTGGACCATCACAACCGGCTCGCGCTCGTCCTCTATCTCCTCCACCACGGCCCGCGCGAGATCCTCGTTGACGGCGTTGTAACCGAACTCGAACGCCTCGATCTCCTCGCGCCGGATGTCCGGTGCGTTTGACAAATCCCACAGGTAGTGCTGGATGAACCACAGCATTGGGTTCGCGAATACGTTGTAAAAGCGGTCATACGCCTCAGGGTCGCTCACGACCAGGCGCACCTGGTACTCGCCTCCGGCGGGGCTCTTCACCGGAAAGGGCCGTGCGCCGTGCTCGCGTGAGACCTGTGCGTCGTACTCGTTCATCGCCGAGGCGATCCACACCGCGTCGCGATGGGACGCCAGCCCCGAGAGCGCCGTCACCAGGCCGCCCGTCCCGCGCTGCACCTCTCCGTCCGCCCCAAACGTCACGGGTCCCCTGTTGCTCACCAGCACGAGCGGCTGTCGCTGCGCCGGTGCTCCGCTCATTACAGCCCCCGCCTCCCCAAGCTGGCAGGGATGCCGGTCATGCGCCGTCGAGCTCGCTGAAGATGCGCAAGTAGTCGCGCAGATAGCGCGGTGTCAGGAAGTGGCTGCGCACATGCTCCTTGCCGCGCCGCCCCAGCGACTTGCCAAGCGCCGGGTCTTCCAGCAGCTCCAGCGAGCGCTGTGCACAAAGCTCGACCGTGTCGACCAAAAAGCCCGTGACTCCGTCCTCTACCTGCAGCGGAATCCCGCCCACGTCGCCGCCGATGAACGGTCGCGCCTTCCAGATCGCCTCGGACACAGTCAAGCCGAAGCCCTCCCTCGTCGACTTCTGCACGACCACGTCGGCGTGAGACTGGAACGCGTTGACCTCGATCGCCCCGACGTTGTTGAAGTTGTTGAGGATGTGCACATCCGGATCGCCATCCGCGTGAGCGATCGTGGCGTTGAAGAAGTCCCACCCCTCAGGGTCGTCGCTCGCCATCGATCCGACGAGTGCCAACTGTACGTTGGGGACCTTCTCCTTGACGATCCGGTACGCATCGATAACCCCGAGCGGGTCCTTCCACGGATCGAAGCGGGATACCTGGCAGATCAGCGGTCTATCGACGTCGATCCCGAACTGCTCGCACACGTATGACGCGTCCTCCGGAGACAGGGCCATGTTCTTCGGCATCAAGGGGTCGATCGCCGGTGGCACGATGTTTACCTTCCCGCCCATGCCCGTGGGGACGTACTCGGCCATGTGGAACAGCGACTGGGGGTAGTCAGCGATATAGGGCAGCAAGCGTTCGATCGTGGCCGGATTGGGGGTGGACAGGTCGATGTGACAGCGCCACACCCATCCTTTCGCCTTCTCCGGTACCAGCCGGTACAGGCCCGCCGGCTGTGGGTCATGGACCAGGCACACGTCCCACCCACCCGACAGCTCGCGCGCGTTCATCTCGTTGTACTGCTCCCACGTCGCCCACTGCTCGGAGTCGAGATCCTGGGGGTGACCTTGCAGCGCGTTGTGCATCAGCTTGGTTGCGTTGAAGAACTCCTCACGACCGTAGATCACCTGCCACTCGCAGTCCAGACCCACATCGCGCATCAGCGGTACCAGCGTGTACAGGATCTCCGACACTCCACCGCCGAAGGCCGTGGCTGACACGTGCACGACGCTCTTGCCCTTCAAGGGCTCCGCCAGCTCGCGAATTTCCTCGATCAGCTCGCGCCCACAGATATGGGTGTAGTCGGCGAGCGACTTGTGTCCTGTGGCGACGGGTTGAAGCATGAGCGGACCGCACGATACCTAGGGTCGGCCCGGAAGTGCGTGCATGCGACGTTGGGCTTTGTCTGCGCGTCGTAGGCGTGCTGCTCGGGGAGCTCTGTCGCGCCGGCTTTGAAGGCGATACGGAGGTTGAGAGCCGGGAAGCGCACTATGGTCTGAGTCGATGTTCGATGGCCGCATCTACCGCGCGGCATTCGTGCCGCTCCTGCTCGTCCTGGTAATCGCAGGGTTCTCGCTCGTGGGCCGTCCCGCGCCGCTGGGCTCGACGCTCGCCCCGGACGCGTTCGACGGTGCGCGGGCCTATGCGGGTCTGCGAGCGCTGGCTAAGCGCTTCCCAGATCGTCGGCCAGGCAGCGTGGGCGACGACGCGCTCGCTGCCTATATCGCCCAGAGCCTGCGCGGATTGGGCAGCCCATCCACGGCGGGTGGCACGTCCGCTCAGGGTTCTGCCGGCGGCGGCTTCCAGGTGACCACGCGTCAAGTCCAGGCCCAGACGATCGATGGTGATCGCACGCTCACCACCGTGATTGCCGAGCGCCCCGGCTCGACAGGGGAGAGCCCGATCGCGATCGTTGCCCATCGCGACTCCGCCGCACGCGGCAGCGAGGCGGAGCTGTCGGGTACGGCCGCTCTACTGGAGCTGGCGCGCGTCTTCTCTCAAAGCGAGACCCGTCGTACGATCGTTCTGGTCTCAACCAGCGGCGGCAGCGGCGGCGATGCGGGCGCCGCCGACTTCGCAGAGCACCGCAGCCAGCCACTCGACGCATCGATCGTGCTTGGTGACATTGCCGGCGCTACCGCTCGCAAGCCGTTCGTGCTGCCGTTTTCCGCTAGTCCCAGCACGGCGCCCGAAGGCCTGCAGCGAACGCTCAGCTCCGCGATCTCCCAGGAGGTGGGCACCGACCCGGGAGTGCTCAGCGCCTCTGCCGGGCTCGTCCACTTCGCGTTCCCGCTCGCCACAGGCGAAGAGGCCCCTTTGAACAGCGCTGGTGTGCCATCGGTGCTCGTCCAGGTCAGCGGTCAGCGCGGGCCCGCGGCGAGCGAACCCGTGAGTCAGACCCGCCTGCTGAACTTCGGCAGAGCCACCCTCGGCGCTACCTACGCGCTCGACGAAGGTCCCGACATCGCTCAGGATTCGGCGCCTCAGGTGCACCTGGGAAACAAGCTGCTGCCAGGATGGGCGATCAGGCTGCTGGCACTGGCGCTGCTTCTGCCCCCGCTGCTTGTCAGCGTGGACGCCTTCGCGCGCCTGAGGCGCCGTCGCGAACCCGTTCTGCGCTGGGTGGTGTGGGCGCTCACTGGCACGCTCCCCTTCTTCACTTGCGCACTTTTCGCGATCATGCTCGGAGCGCTTGGGATCGTTGCGGCGCCCACCGGCCAGCTGTCCGCCGAGTCGCTTTCGAGCGATGGATCGGTCGTCGGCGCCACTCTTTCCAGTGCGCTCGTACTCGTGCTCGCGCTGCTTGCTTGGCCGGCGCTCGCGCGCCGGCTTACTTTGCCCGTACGTCCCTCCTCCGATGGGGCCGGGCTCGCTGTGATTCTCGTACTGCTCGGCGTTGCCTTGCTTGCGTGGCTGTTCAACCCGTTTGCATCGCTCTTGTTGGTACCTGCCGCACATCTCTGGCTGCTGGCCATGGAAGCGCGTCAGCGCCACTCCGCGCGCGCGCGTGGGCTGGCTCTCCTGGCGATCTTTGTGGGAATCCTGCCGCTTGCCCTATTGATCTTCCTCTACGCGCGTGAACTCGGCCTCGGCCTGGGCGGGTTGGCCGAGAGCGCAGTGCTCGCGCTCGTCGGTGGCCAGGTTGGGCCTTTGGCGGCCCTCCTGTGGAGTGCCGCGCTCGGCTCTCTATTCGCCGGGGTCCTGTTGGCCCCGGCTCAGCTCACGCCGGGTGGCCCAGGTTTGCCTGAGTGGACTGAGATCGCCACGCGCGGGCCCACCTCCTACGCTGGTCCTGGTTCGCTTGGCGGCACGGAGTCCGCGTTGCGGCGCTGACGACAATGCCCCCCAGCCCACCTGAGAAGCCCGTCGCCAAGGACCTGTCGCTTTCGCGCCCCGCGGCCCTCCCTGTGGCGCCTGCGTCCACCCCGGAGTCCGCTTTTGCGGTGCTCCCCACCAAGCCTCGCCGCCGTGGTTTGCGGGTATCGACCGTCCTCGCCGCACTCTTGATCGCCGCCGGCTTGCTGGTGCTCCTCGACGCCGGCGTCACGCTCGTCTGGCAAGAGCCGGTCTCGGCGCTCTATGCGCAGCTCAAACAGGAAAGTCTCGGCGGCGACCTGAGTGCGCTCGACCGTGCTGCGCCATCACTCCAAGCTCAGCACACGCTTGCGCGCCTGCACGAAGAGCGCCGGCGTGTCACCTATCTGGCGCATGCTTTGCAGCGCCAGGCGAAAGCAGGATCGGCGGTCGGGCGTATCCGCATCCCCGCGATCGCCGCGAGCTTCGTCGTCGTCAAGGGGACCGGTACCTCTGAACTGGAGAACGGTCCGGGGATCTATTCGGAAACGAGCTTTCCAGGGGTTCCTGGCACAACCGCGATCGCGGGTCACCGCACCACCTACCTCGCTCCGTTTCGCCACATCGACCAGTTGCACCGCGGTGAGTCGATCGTTTTGGAAATGCCCTACGCGCGGCTCCTCTACAGGGTCATAGCCTCGCGTGTGGTTCTCCCCACAGACGTGTCTGTGCTGGACCCGGTCGGCTACTCGCGGCTGATCCTGTCAGCCTGCACGCCGTTGTTCAGCGCCTCTCACCGGCTGATCGTGTTCGCGCGTCTGCACTCCACCCTGCCGCTCGGCGCGGCACGCGTGCGCCAGCCTGGCTCTAGTGCGGGTCAGGCTTTCGGTGAAGAACATACGCGGCTACCACCGGTGCTCAAATCCCGTCAGCGTCTGCTTGCTCCCCTCGTGTCGTAGCACCACGCCCGGCCAGCCCTCGCTCACGTGGCCAACCCACGTGATCTTGGTGCCGGCTCGCTCGGCGGCGGCGCTCGCGCGGTCGGCTCGCTTGCGCGGCACGCACACGCATAGCTCATAGTCTTCGCCGGCGGTCGCCGCAGCCTCCCATATTGGGACCCCCAGCCGGTCGGCCGTACTCCGCGTGTTCTCATCGACCGGCAGCTGATCGAGGTCGATCTTGAGCACCACGCTACTGTTCTGGGCGATGTGGCGCGCGTCAGTGGCGAGCCCGTCTGAGAGGTCGATCATCGCGTGTATTCCTGCCGGGGCGATCGCCCGGCCCTCGACCAGCTTCGGCATCGGTCGCCGCGGTCTGGCTCCAAGCACGCCGGTGACCCCAACGAGGTCTCCGGGTCGGGCGCCGTCGCGGCCGATCAGCTTCTGGTCACGCTCGGCCCAGCCCACGATCGTCACACTCGCAAACAGGGCGGGCGCGCTCACTACGTCACCGCCGGCGATCGTCGTGCCGGTCAACTCGGCCAGCTCCTCCGCGCCCAGCATCAGCTCGAGCGCCTGCAGCTCGCTCACATGCGGGGGGATCCCTAGCGCGACGTAGGCCTCGCCTGTCTGCGCCCCCATCGCCGCAATGTCCGACAAGGCGCTTGCGAGCGCCTTCCAGCCGATGTCCTTGAAGCTGAGCTCTGGGTCGTCGAGGCGAAAATGGACACCCTCGACGATCGTGTCGACCGAGGTTACGCACAGCTTCAACGCTTTCACGACCGTGGCGTCGTCGCCGATGCCGCGCACGACCCGTCCTCCGCGTTCCTTCAGCGCGGCGGCGATCGACTCGATCAGGGAGAGCTCAGCTATGTCTTGGGACGATTCGCGGACGGTTCAGACGGACAATCGGGCGGTCTTGCTCAACGATGCCTGTACACGATTCGGGCGCGGTCCAGGTCATACGGGGAGAGCTCGCAGCGAACGCGGTCTCCCGGCAGGATGCGGATGCGGAAGCGCCGCATCTTGCCGGCCACGTGCCCGAGCACCACGTGATCGTTGTCGAGCTTGACGCGAAACATCGCGTTGGGCAGCGCCTCGATCACCTCGCCCTCGAATTCAACCTTGTCTTCCTTTGCCACGAGCCGCATCCTGTCCGGGTCGCCGCATGCGCTCGCGGACGACCCTGTGTTGAAGTGTGCACCGCCAAACTACCAGAGCCCTCTAAGCCGGGCCATCAATGTTTCGGTGGTTCGGCCCCTCCGGCTCCCCCGACGGTTGGGGCGGGCGCTTTTGTGCTCGGCGTGGGTGCGGGTTCGGCGGGTTCGCGCACACGGGGTTCAGGTGTGCCTTGGCGGCTTTCAGCGTTGCCACCGTCCGCAGGTTTTTCGGGCGGCACATGCTTAGCACCGGGAACGCTCTTTTTGGTCTTCGTGCTTTCTTCGCTTTCGAACCCTTCTTTGACCGAAGATTGCCCGGTCGACGCGAACTTGCCGAAGAAGGGCTGATAAGAGATCGGTTCGGTTGGCGAGGGGAATTCGGTGCATGCTTCACCTTCGGTGACCGCCGCCATGTAGGCATGCCAGATTTCCGCAGGCAAGTAGCCGCCCTGTTGCGGCTCCCCGTGAACGTCGGTCATCGAGACGTTTTGCTTTGGGTAGCCCATCCATACAGCGGTGGCGTAGTTGGGCGTATATCCGTCGAGCCAAGCGTCCACGAGATTGCTGGTGGTTCCGGTCTTGGCGGCGGTCGGGCAGTTGATCGCCGAACGTGTCGCGGTGCCCCCGAGCACGTTTTGGTGCAGGATGTCGGTCTCCTCGGCGGTCACCCCGTTGGAGAGCACCTTCACTCGGTGGGGATTGCCCCAGTTCGTGTCGGTGTGCCCATCTGGGAACACGACCTTGGTGATCGCGATCGGTGTGTTGCGCAAGCCGCCGTCGGCGAGCGTCGCGTACACGTCGGCCATTTCCAGGGGGCTGACGCCCACCGTCAGGCCGCCGAGTGCCTCCGCGGGATAGCTGTGCAGGTGCTCACGGACTCCCAGCTTGTAGGCCATCTGCGTAACCGTTTCCTCCCCCAGATCCGCCGCCAGCTGTGCGTACACGGTGTTGTCGGAGGCAAGTGTTGCCTGAACGAGGTTTATCGATTTTCCCGATGAGGTGTTCTCAAACGTTTTCACTTCATAGGTGGGGTACCCGGGCAACCATCCAGGGGCGAGCGTATGTGAGACGTAATAAGTGCTGTTCGGATCCACTCCACGCGAGAGCGCATCGGCCAGGTCGATCGCCTTAAACGTCGAACCTGGTTGACGATGACCCTGTGAAGCGAGGTTGTACTGGGACTGGTCGTAGCTCTCCGACTCCGCCATTGCCTTGATGTAGCCGTTGTGCGGGTCAATCGTGACGATCGCCGAAGCCGGATCCCCTTCCTCGTTGAGCACTTGGGCGATTGCTTTGCGCGCCTCGTCCTGCATCTTCAGATCAATCGTGGTGTAGACCTTCAAGCCACCCTGCTCGACGGTATTCAGGCCATAGCGTCTGACTAGCTCTTTGCGCACGTATTCGAAGAAGAAGTTCTCCTGGCGACGGGTGTAGTAGTCACCGTGTTTCACTTCGAGTGGGGCATCCTTCGCGGTGGCGGCCTGCGTGGTCGTGATGTAGTGAAGTTCGGCCATCTTGCCCAGGACCTCGTTGCGTCGTTTCAGGGCAGCCGCCGGATATAGGAACGGGTTGTACTGAGAGGGGGCTTGGGGCAGGCCGGCGAGCAGCGCGGCCTGCTGCAGGTTCAGCTGATAAGCGCTCTTGTCGAAGAAGATCCTCGAGGCTGCCTGCACTCCCAAGGCGGTCTGGCCGCCGACCGTCCCGTAGGCGACGCTGTTGAGATAGTCAGTCAAGATCGAGCGCTTGCTGTGATGTTTGTTGTATTCGATCGCGAGCTTGGCCTCATCGATCTTCTGTTTGAAAGTGTGCGTGTCGCTGCCCAAGTAGAGGTTGCGCATCAGCTGCATCGTGATCGTGGAGGCGCCTTGCAGTGTCTGCCCGTGTAGCGCGTCCTTGACTGCCGAGCGGAAGATGCCGGTCACGTCCACGCCGTTGTTCTGATAGAAGCGCTGGTCCTCGATCGCCACGGTCGCTTCGCGCAGAGCCTTGGGCATCTGCGCCGTCGTGATCGGCGAGCGCAGCACGTCGGATTGAATGAAGCCGAGACGTGTGCCATTGGCGGCGTACACCTGCGAGGTCGCTCCCGCAAGCTTGGGTGCAAGCGCGTCCAGGCTCGGCGCCGACTGGGCGACGGACAGGACATAGCCGACCGCGACGATCATGCCGATCACGAGCGCTCCGGCGACCCCGCCGAGGCTCACGAACACGATTCGCGACGGCCCAGAGCGGTTGCGCCGCTTGCGGCGTTGGCGTGCTTGTCTTGACATCTCTCTCGCGAACCCTGTCTGTGACTGTACCGTCTCGCGGTGTGATTTCCTGCTGCTTGCGCGGGCGAGCACGCAACCTTGCCGCGTCCTTCAGATGAGCTCAGACACTGCCGAGTCGGCTATCGCCCAACACCCGAACAGCCTCGCCGTTTCAGGGGATCCCGCCTCGCATGCACATGCACGGGCCGACTCCGAGCGCATGGTGGCGGTGCGCGCGGTATGGCAAGCCCTTTGGATATCGCGCCTGTTCGTCTGGATCGGAGGTGTGGGGGCGGTCGTGACCCTCGGGTTCGGGCCGGTTCGCCACGCTTTCAACCCGCCTGGAATCACCCGCGGGTTCGGGGCCTTTGGCGATCTCTTGGCAGCGCCGGCGGCGCGCTGGGATGCCGCGTGGTATCTGGTGATCGCCCACTACGGATATCGCCCCGAATTCGGCGCTATGACAGCCTCGCGCACCGCCTTCTTCCCGCTCTATCCGCTCGGTGTGCGCCTGTTCACGAGCTTCGCCCTGGCACCGGTGATCGCAGGAGTGCTGCTGTCTGTCGCCGCGCTCGCGGCAGGGCTATACGGGCTTTACAGGTTGACGACCCTGGAAGTGGCTCGGCTGCGACTGCGCGAAGGCGGCGAGGTGGCGCGCCTGGTCGTGCTCTTGACGGCCTTCGCCCCGATGGCCTTCTACTTCTCCGCTGTCTACAGCGAGTCGCTGTACTTCGCGCTGTCTGTGTGGGTGTTCCTGTGCGCGCGGCGCGGTCGTTGGGTCACAGCCGCGACCTTGGGAGCCCTGGCCGGAGCCACGCGCAGCACGGGCGTCGTCTTGATGGTGCCGCTGGCCTTGATCTATCTATACGGGCCGCGCGAGGATCGCGACCCGGATCGCACCTTTGACTCGCGTTTGCGCGGTTTGCGCGCGAGCGCGCGCTCGGGCGTAGGCTCTCTTCTCCCGTTCTTTCTACCGCCGCTGCGACCGCGCTATCGCGTGCGCAAGGACGCGCTGTGGCTCGCCTTGGTACCGGTTGGACTAGGGCTGTACATGGCCCACCTGGCCCTCGCTGGCGGTGACGCGCTCGCGCCATTTCACGCTGAGGCGGTCTGGAGTCGGCACTTCGCAGGACCCTATGGCGGCGTCTGGAATGGAACCAAGGCGGCCTTTGAGGGACTGCGCCAGCTTCTGTCGTTGCAACGCCATCACATCTACTTCCCGGCGGCCGGGGGCAGTCCGTTCATCAACGCAGGCCATAACCTGCTCCTGTTCGCATTCTTGCTGGTGGCGATTCCCGCGACGATCGGTGTATTGCGACTGCTGCCTCTGGCCTACGGCGCATATACGCTCGCCGCGCTTGCTTTGCCGCTCTCCTACCCGGTCGCGCCCCAGCCGCTGATGTCGCTGCCGCGCTTCATGCTGGTGCTGTTCCCACTGAACATGTGGCTTGCGGTGCGCCTACGCGAGCGCCCGAAAGCACTCGCACGAGCGGTCCTGGTCATATCGGGCTTGGCAATGGTGTTCTTTGTGGGCGAGTTCTCGACCTGGCACTGGGTGGCGTGATGGGGATCGAGGAGACGCCACAGGATCCCTTTGGAGCAGGCGATCACGGGTCCTCTGTACAGCCGAGGGAGTATTCGGCCCCCTCGTTGCCGGGAGTGCCCGGTGCGGAGGTAGGGCACGCGCTCGAGCAGCCACTCGGGCCGGTCTCCAACGATTGGCCAGTATGGACAGGGTTCGTGGTGCTGCTCGCCGCGCTCGTGCTGGCGGCGGTTGGCGGCCTGATCGTCGACATACCGGCGCTCGTCCTGGGGGTGAAGATCTCCTCCCAGCATACGCCGCCGGGGTTGGAGTTCGCCGACACCGTAGTCCAGGACATCGTGTTCGTCTTGACGGCGGTCATGTTTGCCCAGTTCGGCGGACGCACGGTGCGCTCGTGGCAGTTCGGCTTCCGTCCGACTCCGGCGCGCCGCGCGGCCGCGATCGCGGCGCTCACGATCGTCGCGTTCTTCATCTTCAGTGCGGTCTGGGTGGTTGTGTTCAATGTGAAAGAAGAAGACACCAAGCTCTTGAAAGCGCTTGGCACCAACGAGACGGCCCTACTGCTGGTGGCGAGCGCCTTGCTCACTACGGTGATCGCTCCGATCTGCGAGGAGACGCTGTTTCGCGGCTACATCTTTTCCGCGCTCTCCAAATGGAGGGGTTGGCTCCCGGGCGCGGTGATGACGGGAATCCTCTTCGGCGCGGTACACATTGGCTCCGCTCCCGTGGAAGATCTCGTCCCGCTTGGAGTGCTCGGCTTCGCGCTTTGCTTTCTCTACCGGCGCACGGGCTCGCTCTATCCGTGCATCGCTGTGCACTCCTTGAATAACTCCTTCGCGTTTGGCGAGCTTGAGAAATGGGGCTGGCAGATACCCTTGCTGATGGTGGGCTCGCTGGCGCTGATCGGTCTGATTGTCCTGCTTGCACATCGCATTGGTGTGATCTCAGACGTTCCGCCGACCGCCGCCGCAGTCACGACCGCGTACGATTCACCATGATGGCTCGAGCGCGCTCCGTCGCAAGCACCTTTGCCGCTGCGGTCCTATGTGCCGCGTCGCTCGCTGCCGGCTCCGCGTCGGCGGCGACATCGCCAGGCCACTCCAGTCCTACGACATCGCCCGCAAAGAGTCCTACAGCGATCGAGCGTCACCTCACCCATATGCACGGGAGCCTGAGGGTCGGCGCTCACGGCCCCGGGGTTCGCTTGCTCCAGGACGAGCTGGCGCGCCTGCGCTATGCGGTGCCGGTGAGCGGGCGTTTCGACCACGCCACCGGGCGAGCGGTCCTGGCCTTCCGCAAGGTGGTCGGCCTGGAGCGCGTCGAAAGCGCGAGCGCAGGCGTCTTCCAGCGGTTGCAGCGCGGAGCGGGACACTTCCATGTGCGCTACCCCCACGATGGCAAGCACGTCGAGGCCGACCTCTCAAAGCAGGTGCTCGCCGAGATCGAACACGGGAAGGTGAGGCGCATATACACGATCAGCTCGGGCAAGCCTTCAACACCGACCGTGCTCGGACGCTTCCATGTGTACTCCAAGACGCCTGGCACCAACTCCGAGGGAATGGTCGACTCCAACTACTTCATCCGCGGATACGCCATCCACGGGTACGCCGAAGTGCCGCCCTATGCCGCCAGTCACGGTTGCCTTCGCATCCCGATTCCGGACGCTCCTGCTGTGTTCGCCTGGGTGCAAGTCGGCTACCCGGTGGACGTCTACACGGACGATGGGCGGGGGAGTCGCACCGTTCGCGCCGACGCAGGCCCCTGAGCTACAACCTGCCGGGCAGTAGACGCGCCAGGAAGCTGAGGCCGAAGCCATAGACCAGCAAGACGAGCAAGGTGTCGACGATCTGGATCGTCCACTGGGAGCTGGAGCCTGAAGTCACGCCCGAGAAAGGCGAGGAAAGCTTCGAGAAGGCTTTGTCGATCGCGGCGTGCAACTCATTCTTGTGGGCCGGCTTCGATGGGCTGCTGGTAGTCGTCCCTGTGCTCGGGGGGCCCGCATTGTTGACTTCAGCCTGCTGGTGGCTGGAAGCGGTTTTGGTTTGGTCGAGCGCGAACAACGCGAACGATGCGAGCGCGATCAAGCAGATCACGATCGAGGCGAGGCGCAGGATTCTGGCGAGCATAGGGAGCAGCACAGTCGCAGCCTAGCTTCAGGGCTGGACAGGGTGGACGGATATCTCAGTGCCCCACCAGCTAGATTTGCGCGCGATGCAAAGCCAGCAACAAACAGCCGGGGCTGTGGACAGCGCCAAAGCTAAGCTCGTTGCCGAGCTGCGCGCCCACGCGCTCGTGATCGGCGAGGTCACGCTCACGAGCGGCGCCATCGCCTCCTACTACGTGGACGCCAAGCGTGCCATCCTGCGGCCGGAGGGTTTCCGTGCCCTGGCCACGCTCGTTGCAGCCAAGGCGCACGAGTGGGACGCAACCGCCGTCGGAGGCATGACGATGGGCGCCGACCCCGTCGCCTGCGCCGCCCTGGCCGGTGGCAGCCAGGCCAAGGCATTCTTCGTGCGCAAGGACGCCAAGGCCCACGGGCTTCAGCGCCGCATCGAGGGGCCCTTGCTCACCCCCGAGGATCGCTGCCTCGTGGTCGAGGACGTTGTGACCACTGGGGGATCAACGCTCGCGGCAATCAGAGCACTTACAGAGGCGGGACACACGATCTGCGGAGTTGTCTCGGTTCTCGACCGGCTCGCTGGTGGTGGAGCTGCGATCGAAGCGGCCGCCGGCGCGCCCTATGTCGCGTTGACGACGATCGACGATGTCTACCCCGAGCGGGTGGAAGGGTAGAGCAGTATGCCGCTCGCCGGTAGCCTTACCCGCGAGCCCTCGTAGTCCAATGGATAAGACGACCGCCTCCTAAGCGGTAGATCCAGGTTCGACTCCTGGCGGGGGCACTTTTTGCCTGCAAATAAACGGGTCGGTCTGCGCTCGAGGTTACCGCCCGAGAAGAAAAGAGATCATGGTTCCCGGCTCGACCCGGACCGCCCAAGGGAGGTCGAGCGTCGGCATGCACTCGTCGTCACGGTGCTACGGAAGAAGTGCCGCCCCGGCAGCTAATTCCGCGTGTAACGGACATACGGCGTAGTACCCTCTCGCGTATGGGTGTGATTCAGGAGCTGGCAGCCGATCTCGACGTTCAGGAGCGCACCTTGCGCCGAGCTATGTCTCAAGGCGCGCTACGCGCCAGCCGACCTGGGCCGCGTCGGCTGTGGCTGGCGTCTGGCGAGCGTGAGTACCTTCGTGCCTATTGGCCGCTTCTCTCTGCGCTTCGCCAGGCACTACGTACCGAGCATCGCGTGAGACTGGCTGTGCTCTACGGCTCGCTCGCGCGAGGCGACGCGGATGAGGGATCCGATTTGGACCTGCTGGTCTCATTCGCCGACGATCGGCTATCGGCGGCCTACGAGCTTGCCATGCGTCTTGGGCGCGTCAGTGCTCGCCACGTCGATGTTGCCCGCCTGGAGCGGGTGGAGGCCAAGGCGCCGCTTCTTCTGGAGCGTGTCCTTGATGAGGGTCGTGTCCTGATTGACCGCGATGGGCAGTGGGATCGACTGTGTGAGCGCCGCGCCGTTATCGCCGCTCGCGCTCGCCGTGCCCACAGGCGCGATATGGCAGGCGCCGCTTTGGCGATCAAGGAGTTGACGGCGTGAGCGAAGACCTGGTCGACAAGCTGGGGAGTAAGGCGCTTGCCGCGGAGCAAGCACGGTTGGCTCGCTTCTTTCAGACCGTCAGCAAGCATCGCAAGGCCCTTGACATGGCGATCGACGAGAACTTCGCCGGCCGACTCGACGCGGCAGAATGGAGGAGAGCTTTCCAGTCTGACGAGCCCCGCGACGCCAACCGCACGATGGTCGTCACCGGCGATCACTCGGCCATACTCAACGCCTATATCGAGATCCTCAAGGCCGCTGTTGGATCGCGCATGATCGGCTTGCTCCCATACCGTCGCCCACACGCCGACCAGGTCATTCAGGCGCTTGTAGCTGACAAAGGGCTGAGCAAAGACCAAGCGGCGCTCCTGAACGAGATCTACGTACTGGAGGGCCGCCTCGAGCACGCCTCACCGGACGTTGACGCAGAGGAAGTGCGCGCCGCCGTCGAGGGACTCCGCCAAGCTCTTCCAGGGCTCATCGACAGCACACACGCCTGGCTGCGCCGCCACGGCATCGAGCTCCGATAGCGTGGTAACACGACGATCAGGGGTTTAGGCAGCAGCCTCAAATCTCTGCCAAAACCCAGCCGAATCCGCACGTATCGCTGGGTATCGCGCACGGCCGAGAACAGCTGAAAACGATTGCCACGCCTAGTGATTGTGGACGATTAAGCCTGTCCCGTCGATCGTCCTCCTAAGCGGTAGATCCAGGTTCGACTCCTGGCGGGGGCATGAAGCCTCGCGTGTTACGCAGGGTCGCTTCCCTAGTGGGAGGAGTGCGCGGCTGGTTGCCCAACAGGCTCATGATCTCCATGGAGCACGTCTGGATCGAGGTCGTAGCCGTTGGGCCAGACGACGGTGCCTAGTTCGGTGTCTACGCTCACCCGCCGGAAGTAGTCGGGGTCTTGCAGCGGTTCGGCCATCTGTCCCAATAGGTCGTTCGATAGATCGACCTCGCGGACGAGTCCGTCGGTGAAGGCGAGCCGCAGCCGGAAACCCTCCAGCGGCTCGACGCTGGTGACCCGAGGGAGTGCTTGAGCTGGGTTCATGGCAGTGGGTCAATGCTAGCGAGCGGTGCCCGAGCTTGGGCAAGCTCCCAATGGCTCGAGTTAGTCATCGTCGGCGCAGGCTACTCACCGACTGCGACGGTTCTCGGGAGCTACGCAGTGGCGGTCTGCCCACCGCGCACATCTGGAGCACCCTCATCCCCACCGCGCTGCTCCAACCACTCGACGAACTCCTCGGGCGGCAAAGGCCTTGAGATGAGGTACCCCTGACCGATCCCACAACCGATCTGGACCAGCCGCTCGGCTACCGCGACCGTCTCGATCCCCTCGGCCACCACGCTCAGGTCGAGGTGACGAGCCAAATCGATCGTCGTACGCGCGATCGCTTCGTCTCGCGGGCTCTCACAGATGTGGGTTATCAGCGAACGGTCGATCTTCAACTCGGTCGCGGGGAGTCTGGTGAGGTAGGCGATCGAGGCGTGTCCGCTACCGAAGTCGTCAATCGATACACCCACGCCCAGTCCACGCAGGGCGTTCAGCACGCGCAAGGCCCTGTCGATGTCGGCCATGGTGGCGCTCTCCGTGACCTCGACGGTGAGCGCGCCGTCAGGAGTTCCATGGGTCTTCAAGAGCGATTCGACGTGAGTGGGGAGTGTTGGATCGTGCAGGTTGCGCGCCGACAGGTTCACTGACATGCCGAGCTCGAGCCCTGCTTGGCGCCAGGCAGCTAGTTGGATCAGTGCCTGCTCGATCACGTACCGCGTGAGGTCTCCGATCAGCGCGGTCTGCTCGATCACGGGCATGAACTCCAGCGGCGCAAGCATGCCCCTCTGTGGGTGGCGCCAGCGCAACAATGCCTCGACGCTCGTCACACGACCGCTTGAGAGGTCGATCTTGGGCTGGTAGAAGAGCACGAACTCCTTGCGCTCCAAGGCCGGGCGCACCTGCCCGAGCAGCTTCAGGCGCGCCGTGTCGAAGTGATCGCACTCGGCGGAGTACACCTCGACGACGCTGCGAAAGGAGCGCGCGTGTGCGAGCGCCATGTCAGCACGTCGCACGAGCGTCTCTGCGTCCGCGGCATGGTCGGGCGCGAGTGCGATGCCGATGCTCGCCTCCACGTTGACCGCGACTCCGTCCAGCGCCACCGGCTCCTGCATCGTCGAGCGCACTCGCGCAGCGGTCTCCAAGGCGCCGGCTTGGCCTTCGCTGTGTGGCTGGAGAACCGCATACTCGTCGTTGCCCAAACGCGCGATTGTGAGATCCCCCTCCAGGCTGGCCTGCAGGCGCTGGGCTACCTCGATCAGCACCATGTCGCCAGCTCCATGCCCGAGCGTGTCGTTGACCTGCTTGAAATCCTCCAGGTCGAACAGCAGCACCGCCACATCGTCACCGGGGTCTCGCCGTTCGCTCAGCGTCTCTGCAAGGCGCTCGGAAAAGAGCGTCCGGTTGGGCAGGCCGGTCAACTGGTCATAGCGGGCGAGACGGTCGTTCTCCTCCGCCTGGCGGCGCAGGCGGCGCGACGCCGATGCCACGATCTTGAAGAGGATGCCCCACAGCAGCGCCAAGCCGAGCGCCACGAGTACGGCGATCATGCGTTCGTCGTTGCTTATGGCTGCCGCGATCGGCGCGTAGCTGAGGTAGATCTCGAACGCGCCCGCCGGTGGTTCGGAGGCAGTGAAGCGCAGTGGCACATACACCTCGACGAGCCTTCCCAGACCGACCTCGCTTGCCGTCTCGGAACCCCGACTGGGAGTCACGACCGTGGCGGCGTCCGGTCGCCCGTGCAGCGCGCTCTCCAGATCGTCGCTCTCGCCCGGGCGCCGCCCGATCAGCGCATGGTCGTCGGAATAGACGATCAAGCCTTGGTTGTTCCAGATCTTTATGCGCGCAAGGTCGTGCTTGACCGAACGTGCGCTCAACTGCTCGTCCAAGGCCCGCACGCCGGCCGCACTCAAGCCGTGCCTCAACTCGTACTGCGAGATCCTCGGCTGCACTCCCAGTCGTGCCACGAGGCTCGCGGACTGGCTTGCATCGGCCAATGTGCGATCCACGATTTGACTTCGCATGACCCACGCGAGCACCACGCCAAGCGCGACTATCGGGATCAAGCTCAGCAAGGCCACCTGGCCCGTGAGGCTTACGCGCACTCTGCGTAGACGCATATTTCGCTATCGGCAGCTGGCCCATGCCAACTCAATAGTTGACAGCGCCACGTCAACGCTTGACACGAGCTGTCCGTGCGTCAGCTCACCAGCGAAACCCGATCCCGTCCGGCGTGCTTGGCCTCATAGAGCGCCTCGTCAACGCGTCCCATCAAGATCTCTGCGGACTCGCCTGGCTTGTGGATCACCACGCCGGCAGAGCAAGTCTGTAGATGGGGCACCCTTCGCCGCAGGCGCTCCACCACCGCGAGCGCGTCTTGGGTGACAACGCAATTGGGAAGCAGCAGAGCGAACTCCTCGCCTCCTATGCGGGCGAGAAAGTCCCCGGCACGAAGCTCCTCACGCCACGCCGATGCAGTCTCCTTGAGCAGCCTGTCCCCGGCCGGATGCCCATGCGTGTCGTTGAACTCCTTGAAGTGATCAAAGTCGATCATCGCGAGCACAAAAGGATCTTTGCCCAACAGCGTCTTGCTCAGGTTCGTCTCCCAGGCCCAGCGATTGGGAAGCCCTGTGAGCGCGTCGGTGCTCGCCATGTCGCTCAGCTGTGAGAGCAAGTCAGCCCGCTTGATCGCCGCCGCGATCTCGTGCGCCAGCAGTGTGATCAGGGTAGCTCGCGTACCCCCCGCACGAACCGGACCCGGCCAGCCCACCACAAGCACACCAACCGGTTCTTCCCCGCTGAACACAGGCTCGAACAGCATTGAGGAGGGGCGGCCCAAGGTCTCCCACATGCCTTGGTCGAGCGCGCCACGATCGTCGCCCTCATTCCACAGGAAGGAGCGCCGGGAGGTAAACGCTCGCCCGGTCGCCGTGGTCCTGTCCGGAGTGACCTCGAGTGTGCCCAAATCGAGGCCCGACATGGCGGTCGAGCGCAATGTGCCGGGAGAGTCGCCGGGCTCGTACAGGAGCGCGAAGCCGGCGTCGGCGATGGACCTGGCCGCGTCGCATACCTCGGCGCGTGCGCGGGGGCTGCTCGACAGCCCGCGCATGACCGCTGCCACCCGCTCCAAGGCTCGCTCGCGATGCTCGGCTTCATGGGCCTCGAAGCGCACCGCGGCGACCAGCGATTGGGTGGTGAAGCCGACGATCGCGCTCACCGCCAGGAACAGCACCCCGGCTCGATACTGGCTGGAAGGGTACGCAGGGGCCCCGATGAGCAGCGGTGGAGCGAGGAAGAACACCGCCACACCCAGCGTCACCACGCACAACTGGCGTCTGTCGCCGTGCAAGGCCGTCCAGAACACCGGCAGCAATGCGACGACCGCGATCCCTGAGTTGGCTCCCCCCGCGGAGTGGCGCAAGAACGTGACCCCGATCAGGAAGACCAAGGATGGAAAGACCTCTCGTGCCCGCCCGAGGGCGCCCTGCCATGGCGCGAGCCTGATCAACCCCGCGAGGCCCCCGAGGCCCAGCGCGACCGCGTATTGCGTCCAGTCAATGGCGCCCGCCCCTATTGGTGCGACCACGGCGGCGAGTCCAGCCGCCGCGGCAAACGGAGCAAGGTTCTGTGCCACATGCTCTGTTGGCGTCTTCCCGCTCGCGTGTGCTTCGTCTCGCATACTGAGCTACTCGGCAGATCTTGGGCCCTGCTTGATCCAGGCGAGACATCTTGTCTTGACGTTTGTGCCCGGCCCGCTCTTTTGCTCTTTGGCCGCGGTTAAAGAGAGCTGCGGGATGCTGCCGATGAAGACGTGTGCCGGAGCGCTCGGCGTGAACATGTCATGAGAAATCGCCTGCCACAACGATGATGAGGTCCATGAGCCCAAGGAGGCTTGTCCCGCTTGTGGGAGTCTTGTTGTGCGCGGCGCTCTTCGCTCCCTTCGCCCTCGCTTCCGATGCGAACTTGGCTCACGAGTCGATCATCGGCGGGAGCGCGGCGCAGGCAGGCAGCTTCCCTTCGCTTGCCTATGTAATCGATATCCAAGGCAAGTACGCCTACCAGTGCACCGGCACGGTCGTCGCGCCAAGCTTGGTGCTGACGGCTGGCCACTGCGCCGAGAACGTGAGGACCGGAGCCCGATACGCCGCGTCGGGCTACAGGATCGTGACGGGTGCGGTCGATCCGCTCGCGCCAGGCGCCTCGGTCTCGACGGTCCTGGGAGTGATCGTCTACCCGGGTTTCAAGCGCAAGGTAGACAAGGGAGACGCTGCGCTGCTCGTCCTGTCGGCTCCCGTCAAAGCGCCCCCGATCGCGCTCGCCACGCGCTCTGACATGGCTCATCTGCGGGCAGGCTCACCGGCCGTAATGGCGGGTTGGGGGCTCACCTCATACACGCAACGGCTTCCTACCGAAACGCTGCAATCGGCGAGCACGGTGGTGCAGGGACGCAAGTGGTGTGCCGGCAATGCGCCACCTTTCTATGCCAAGAGCGAGATCTGCGGGATCGCTCCTCCGAGCTACGCCACTGGGGCGTGCTCGGGCGATAGTGGCGGTCCCCTACTGGCGCAGCGGCCGGTTGGAGGCGAGGAGATCCAGATCGGGATCGCCGTTCACGTCTACGGGCAATGCTCCACCCGTCATCCGTCCGTATGGGTGAGCATCAGCTCGATCTCGGCATGGATTCACACCTGGATCGCAGCCTACAAACTGCCGCCGGTCTCCTCGGCTCCCGTGCCCGCTCCATCGCCGCCGCCGGTGCCCACCTCGCCGGTGCCGCTGTCCTGAAGATCCTCGGCCTCATACAGGGACTCGCACGCGAGCTCCTGTCCTTTGCCGCTCCACAGCTTGATCTCGAGCAGGTCGTAGCGATAGTCGTCGGGGGCGAGCAAGGTGAAGCGCTGCTCGACCAGCTCACATTGGTCGACGGTCGCACGGCCAAGCTCGGCGGTCACGATCCGGCCCGCTCCCACCAAGGGACGTCCCCACACGAGCGTCATGGCCGCGACGGCGCCCGCGGCCCCATGCCAGGAGCCGATTACCTCGTCGCATACGTCGAGCTTCCAGTCGGGGTTACGCTCGGCCGTCTCCTCGGTGAAGTCGCCATGGGCGGAGAGCTCCATCGGTTCGCCCTCGCCCGCAGCTGTGACGAAACGGACGTAGCCAAACAGCTCATATCCGTTTGAGGTGATCGACGTGGCGGGTACGTAGCGGCGCCCGTGCCAGGTCCTGTCTGGGTACCACGCGATCGGTCCAGGCTCGCCCAGATCCTGGCCGTCACCGTCGAGCTGCGCCCAGGCTGCGTGCAACTCCTCTTCCAGGCGCTCGGCCCAGCGTCCGTAGGGCAAACCTTCCTGCGGGGGCTCGGCGACAAAGCTGGGAACGACGCGTTCGACCGGTGGCATGCCACTGAGCCTATCCGCCGTGCCCGGCGGACCATGCCAAGTCGTCTTTCCTGAGGGCCCCCTACGCGCGCGCGTAGGGCCCCCTCGGGGGGACAGCAGACCCGCGGCCGGATTGGTGACGCAGCGCTGCGACGGCTGCCTCGCAACAACGGACGTAACGCTGTCACGCCTCGCGCAATACGCTCGCCGCGTGCTCGGGAGCGACGATGTTGAGATTCACTCCGGTCGACAGCTCCAGTCCAGCTAGGTGGGTCAAGCGCGGGGCGATATCGATTCGCCAGCAAAAGTGCTCGGCCCCGAGCGGCGCCGTCCTCACCCACATGTTCAAGGGCGGGCTTGAGCCGAAGTGGCGCGCGAGCCGGCAGAGACCGTCGTGCAAGAGGGCCGCCCCGAGTGGACCCTCGTCCTCGAAGCGCATGCGCGGCTTGCGTGGGGCGAGCATCAATTGGAAGGGCAGGCGCGACCCGTAAGGCGCCATCAGAACCGCCTCCTCGTCGACCGCCACGATCCGCTCCCCGCGGCGCACCTCTTCGGCCACGAGATCCTCGAGCAGGCCGCGGCCCATGGTGCGCGTGGCGTAAGCACCGCAGCGCTCGCGCTCGCGCGCCACCTCGGCCGGCACGAAGTCGAGCGCATAGAGCTGTGAATGGGTGTGCTCGAGCGACGCGCCGGCCTCGCGGCGCTCGTTGACGATCAGCTGCACATATGCGCTGTCGGCATGCGCTTGCATACGCTCACGCCACACCTCCATCGCGTCGGCCAGACGCCCAGCTGGGAGCTCCGCCAGCGAGAGGACCGACTCTGGGGCGTTGACGATCACCTCGTGCGCCCCAGTCGCGGGAGCTGCGCAGAACAGGTCCGGCTGGGCATCAGCCTGGGGCGGTGGCGAGTCGAGTGCGAGCGCGGGATACAGATTCGGCACCACCCTGACGGTCCATCCCGGGGAATTGGGCGCCGCGCTCCTCACCCCCTCGCCCTCGCCTGGACGCAGCGCATACAGCTCGGGAGGAGTGCGGTCCTCGTGACCCACGGCAAACGGGTCGCGCTCCACGTCGATCGGCGCCGGAGCCGGGCAGCGCGGCTCGCCGCCGGGACGCACCGAGCGCTCGCCCGCCACGATCACCTTGCCCCCGCTAAGCGGGTCAACTCTTATCTCTGGCATGTGGCGCGTACGGTAGGAGGTTCGCTCTGCTCTCGCGGTTACCCCTGGAGTGCGTAGCGTCGGATGTCTTGTTCCAGCTTGGCGGCGCTCGGGTATTGACCTTGGCGCGGAAACTGACGGCCGTCGCGCGCTATGAACAAGGTCACGGGAATGAACGGGGAGCCGGTGATCTGCTCGCCCAAAGTGCCGCTCGCGTCGTAATAGCTGGGGTAGTTGACCGGAAATGACTTCAGGAAGGTGAGCGCTTCGGCGTGTTTGGGGTCTTCCGAATCGATCCCGATGAACGCCACCCGCCGTCCGTACTCGGCGGAGGCATGTTGGAATGCCCCGAACTCTTCTTTGCAGGGCACACACCAGGACGCCCACTTGTTGATGACGATTGGGTAGCCCTTGAGGGCGGCTAGTCGTGCGTGCAAGGCCCGAGCGCCGCCTTCGAGGAGCGTGCCACCCTGCTTGTGAAGCGCTGCCAGCGCCGGTGGGGAGCCGGCCAGCAAGGCATTTGCCTGTGCCGCGGTCAGTTGTGCCTGAGTGCCGCCCGTAGAGGAGCTGCGTGGCAACTGGGCTACGCCGACAGCGATCAAACCAGTCACCACCAGACAGGCGAAGGTCAAGATCGCGCGGCGGGTAATCATGCCGGACAAGGGTGCCAGATCGGAAGCGAAGCCGCGGCTCTTCAGTTTGCCCGGACCGTGCTGTATCCTGACGTGCACGGAGCAGACACGGGCCGCACCCACCTGGGGGCGCTCGAATCTTCTCCCAGCCTCACCGGCGCAAGCGCCGGTTTTCACGAGTCACGCGGAACCATCTTCCGCGGCGGCTCCATCTCGAAGTCCAGAGCCTCTTATGGCCGAGTCCACCGCAGTGGCCCTCGCGGCCGCGTCCATTCCCAGTTCCGCCGAAATCAAGCGCGCGGAGAAGCTCGTGCGCGAGCGTTTCGTCCACGACGGCGAGGACCCGGCCGTCGCGCTGGCCGCGGGCACCCCTCGCAGGCGCGCACTCGACCAGGCGCTCGTCGAGCTGGGAGAAGGCGCCAAGCACCCCTCCACCGCCTGGAGGCGAGACTTCTCACTGCTGCTGGGTCTCGAGCGCGTGCTCTCCGAGGACGAGCCCAAGCTCGTCGACGGGACTGTGCTGTCCGCTCACCAGGTGGACGCACTGTCCGGCACGCTCACGGCCTTGCTTGCCGAGGCGCAGCGATCCTCCTCCGCCGCCAACGGACGCGCGGCGGCCGCAGCGTCGCCTGAGCTGCTCGCCTCGGCGGCGATCCTCGGCCCGGACGGCGGCGAACCTCAAGCCGCCCCGGCCGAACAGACGAAGTCAACGCGGTCCGACGATGACGACGATGACGAAGCGGATCCCGAGGAGGACGAGGGCGAGGATGACGCCGAGGACGATGACGACGAGGATCTCGGTCCCGTTCAGCGCGCCGCGCCCGACGAGGACGAGGAGGAGGACGACTTCGAGGACGAGCTGGATCTGCCCGAGCCAGAGCCCGAGGAGGACGAGGAGGAGGAGCCCGAGGAGGAGCCCCAAGACTGGGTGGACGAGGACGAGGAGGACGTTTCCGATCAGCCTGAGGACCCCAATGCGGCAAAGCGCTTCTGGTTCGAGCATGCGACCGGCGCGGGCAAGACGGTGGCCGCGCTCGGCTTCGTCGAGGCCTCCCAGACAGGTGGCATCCTGATCCTCACTCACCGCCGCAACCTTGTCGACCAGTTCCACGGCGAGCTGCGCCAGCGCGGCTACCAGAAGCGCATCTCCCGCCCCCTGTACGTGGGCGAGGACTCGCCCAAGGGGCCGGTCACGGTCGAGACCTACCAGTGGTTCGTGCGCAACGCGGGCCGCATCTCGAGCGCCTACACGATTGTGATCTGCGACGAGGCCCATACCGCCCTGGGCGAGAAGACCAGCGGCGCCATCAGGGCGTGGACCGGGCCGATCTTCATCGGCATGACAGCCACGGGCGCCTTGATCGCACGACATGTCACGGACCTGTTCCCGACGCAGACCTCGCGCTTCGACCTCGCCCAGGCCGCCCGCCGCGGCGTGATCGCACCCTTGCGCTGCGTGCGGATCTCTCCGGGCGTGGGCGTGCGCACGATTGCCAACGTGCCCTTGCGCAGGGGCGAGGTCGACACCGAGTTCGACCAGGAGGAGCTGGCCGCCCTGCTCGACCAGCAGCCGTTCAACATGGCGGCCGCCAACCTCTACAAGACGCGCTTCAACGGCGTTCCCGGCGTTGTATACGCCGCTGGTGTGCAGCATGCTTACAACCTCGCGGAAGCGTTCCGGGCCGAAGACATCAAGGCCATGGGCGTCTCCGGTGAGACCCCCAAGCGCGAGCTCGCGGAGATCCTTGCGCGCTATGAGCGCGGGGACATCGACGTCTTGATTAACGCCCAGCTCTTGGCCGAGGGCTGGAACAGCCCAAGGGCCACCGTTTGCGTGCACTTGGCGCCGACGGCGTCCAAGCGCATCTACCAGCAGCGGGTCGGCCGCGTGACGCGCCGTCACCCCGGCAAGGAGGCGGGCTTGGTCGTGGACTTCGTGCATCCCGCCACCAAGAACGACGATCCCGTGGTGACCTTGCACTCGCTGCTCGACCGCGACGTGTACCGGGGCGGCGCGATCGTGGTGGGCCCAGTACGACGCGGGCGCGGCCGGCGCATGCGCGTAGAGCGTCGCGTGTTGCCAGTGTGCGCGGAGGAGGAGCGGCGCTTCGAAGTTTTCGAGCGCGAGCTGTGGCGGATAGCCGTCGAGCACCTCGACTATGGCGAGCAGCACGTGTGGGCGGCGCTTGCGGGCGCGCGCGTGACCCCCAACGGCTGGCGCCGGGCACGGGCGATGCTCCACTTCGACCGCACCGGCGAGTTGAAGGCTCGCTTCTTGATTACGACGGTGCAGCGCAACAAGAACCCTCAGCTGCGCCTGAAGGCCCTCTCGGAGATCGCTGCACTGCGCGACCCCGATGCGTTCGACTCGGCAATCGACATTGCCGGCAGCTGGCCGCGCGAGGAGCGCAGGGAGGCCGCCAAGATCATGCTTAGGGCGCTCGTGGAGCGACGCATCGGCCGCCGCGATCAGGCCAATGCTTGGATCTGGCGCTTGGCCGAGTACACACGAGAAGTACACGAGGAGTACGCCGTGCAGCGCTGGCCCGAGACCAAGAGGCTGCTCGGGCTACTCGTGAACTCCGCCGGGGGAGCGCACGCCCGCAATGCACGCCGGCTGGTGCACGCCGCACGCAAGCAGGACCGCAGGCTCGCGGCAGCCCTGCTCGCAGCCGCCCTGGCTCACACTCCCGAGGCAGAGGAGGTCTTGAGGGGCGCCCGTACGCGCATGGCGCGCAAGCCACCGGCGCTCGCGCGGGAGCTGCTGCGAAACTTCCCCAAGCGCCGTCCGCGCGGGACGCGTCGCCGGCGCAAGGGACCGCGAGCGGGAGAGCAGCGTGGCAATGCCGTCGGCTCGCCCCAATCGCCCCAGGTGCCTCAGTCCGCGCAGTCCAGGGGCTCATCCACGTCGCCTCAGTCGGAGCAGTCCACGGGATCATCCACGTCTACTCAGTCCGAGCAGTCCACAGGGCCGCCCAAGTCGGCTCAGTCCACGAGATCTCGCCGGACCGGTCGATCCGCCCAGCCCGAGAAGCCCACAAAGAGTGAGGCACTGGCGAAGGATGAGGCATCCACGACGAGCGAGACGTCTATGACGGACGAGACGTCTACGGAGAACGCGGCACCTGCGAAGAGAGGGGCTTCCGCAAAGAGGGAGGCGGCTACGAAGAGGGAGACCTCTGCGGAGAACGAGACGTCCGCGAAGCCCACGAGACCGGCTCGTCCCCGGCGCCAGTCGCGCAAGTCCGCCAATGGCAAGGCCTCCCGCGCCAGTGCCGGCAAGAGCAGGGTTTCCTCAGATGGGATGCTCGCAGAGGCGCTTTCCCGCGAAGGCGCCCCCCAAGCGGGCATGGATGGCGACCTGGAGCCGGGGTCCGGCAAGAAGCTGCAGGAGAA
Source organism: uncultured Solirubrobacterales bacterium (assembly GCA_963731565.1). Classification (GTDB taxonomy): domain Bacteria; phylum Actinomycetota; class Thermoleophilia; order Solirubrobacterales; family Solirubrobacteraceae; genus Palsa-744. Next base: position 445,962 of record CAVSWG010000001.1, on the reverse strand, counting down.
CGTCGAAGAGGCGCTCGATCGCGCCCGGGAGTCATCCCAGAACGGCGGAGCGAGCGGCGCTTGATCGTCTAGGCGAGCCGTTCGTGGCCGGGCCCGGGAGTGGCGGGGTCAAGGTGGACCTCTCCGGCATCCAGCTTGGTGAGGGATCCGTCGTCGAGACCGACGATCAGACGGCCTTCGTCATCGATGCCTTCGGCTCGGCCGCGGCCCCCGTTCCAGGACACGTACCGCTCGAGGAGCACGTCGCGCGCGCGCCATGCGTCGAGCACGGCTTGCGCGGGCTCCGCAAGACGCTGTTCGAGCGCTCGCATGAGTCGCCCGAGTGCCGGCTCGATCGCACTAGGGGGCAGTTGCAAGCTCGCGGCACGTGCCCGCACGTCCGCGGGCAAGTCGTCGATTCGCACGGCCACGTTCAAGCCGATCCCGAGCACCGCCCAGCCGTCCTGGGGACGTCCCTCGACGAGGATGCCTGCGAGCTTCCTGGTGGATCCCAAGACGACGTCGTTCGGCCACTTCAGGAGCGCCCGTCCGCCGTGCGTCAGGCCAACGATGCGCTCGTCGACCACGTCGCACACGGCCACTCCTGCGATCAAGGACAGCAACGGTGGTGGATCCCGCAGAACGAAGGAGCACAACAGAGCACAACCCGGGGGAGCGATCCAGGCCCTGCCTTGGCGCCCTCGCCCTGCGGTCTGCTCGGCGGCGGTCACGAGCGTGCCGTGAGGCGCTCCCTCGATCGCGAGCTCGCGGGCACGCTCGTTCGTGGAATCCGTGCGGCGCAGATGCACGCGCGGGTGGCCGAGCCGGGAGTCGCCTCGATTTGGGCGCTCGCCGTGGCCGGCCTCGAACCTCATCCCGAGCGTGCACCCCGTGGTGGGGCACACCCTGAAGGGCGCAGGCAAGCGAGTGTGTCCGCCAAGAGCGCATCAACGAGCCCATCGACGTCGTGGCGCTCGGCCTCCACGTGGGGCTCCAGCCCGTGCTCCCTCAGTGTCGCGCTGGTCACCGGCCCGATCGACACGATGCGCGTGGTTGCTGCCAGCGGTGTTCGGTCAGAAACTGTTCCGGCCTCGCTGTCGTAAAGCTGGGTTGTTGTGTTGTCCAGATCGGTGTGCCCTACGCGCGCGTGCGCGCGCGTGCGTAGGGCACCCAAAAAAAAGCGAACACTCGAGGAGGAGGTGAACGTGATGTAGTCGGCCCCCAAGGCTTGCGCCAGCGTGCTCTGCGAGAGCGGCTCGGCAACCGTCTCGTACAGCGCCAAGACGTCCACCTCGGCGCCACGTGCCCGCAGCCCGTCCGCAAGCACGTCGCGGGCCCCGCTCGCGGTCGCCACGAGCGCACGCCTCACCTCCAGATCGCTCAGTGCGTCTAGAAGCGACTCAGCCACGAAGCGCTCGGGCACGACATCGGCCACGATCCCACGCTCGGCCAAGGCGCCTGCCGTGCCCTGGCCAATCGCGGCGATCCTCGCACTCGCAAGCGCTCGCGCGTCTCCCCGTGGGTGGACCCCGTCGTCAAGCCGCTCGAACAAGCAGCGAACGCCATTGGGGCTTGTCAGGCAGATGAGGTCATAAGGCGCGGGATCAAATGCTGGACCTGCGAGTGCGTTTGTACGGATCACTGGTGCCTGGATCACTGTTGCGCCGAGCTCCGTCAAGCGCTGCGCAAGTCCGCTCGCCTGCGTTCGCGCACGCGTCACCGCGACCGTACGGCCACTCAGCGGCCGGTCCTCGAGCCAAGCCAGGCTTGTGGCCAACTCCACCACCTCGCCTACGATCGTGATCGCCGGCGCCTTCACCTGCTCGCGAGCCGCCAGCTCGGCGATCGTGGCGAGCGTGCCCGTCACCGTGCGCTGGTCAGGCAAGGTCCCGCGTTCGATCAGAGCCACCGCCTGGGATGGGTTGCGGCCCGCTGCGATCAACGAGGTCGCGATCCGCTCGAGTGCGCGCACACCCATGTAGAACACGAGTGTTCCCGGGAACGCAGCCAGTCCCTCCCAGTCCAGTTCCTGCTCAGGCCGCTTGGAAGAGTCGCCCGCCTGCTCCTTGTCATGGGAAATGTCTTCCTGGGTATGGCCGGTCACGAGCGCGACCCCGGTGGAGAGGCCTCGGTGCGTCACGGGGATGCCCGCATAGGCAGATGCGGCAACGCCCGCCGTGACCCCGGGCACGACGCGAAAATCGATGTTCAGCTCGCGCAGGGCGAGCGCCTCCTCGCCACCGCGTCCGAACACGAACGGGTCGCCGCCCTTCAGCCGCACCACCTCGCGCCCTTCGCGTGCCCGCTCGATCATCAAGGCCTGCGTCTGCTCCTGCGGAACTGACTGGCCGCCGCCTTGCTTGCCGACGAACAGGAGCTCGGCGTCCGCGCGCGCGCCGTCGAGCGCTTGTGGGGGGATCAGCCGGTCATAGAGGATCGTGTCGGCTCTCGCGATCAACTCGAGGGCGCGCGCGGTCAAAAGACCGGGGTCGCCTGGGCCCGCACCCACGAGATACACGCGCCCGGCCCGTGCGCCCTGTGGTTGAGGCGCCTCCTGTGGCTGCTGTGGCTGCTGTGTGTCCTGTGGCAGTCCTGCGCCCTGCGGCTGCTCAGCCTGCTTCAAGGGCTATCTCCTCCGCGCGCTTGAGCAAGTCCCGCGCCCCCAAGGCTTCCAGTCGCTCCGCCACACGGCTGCCCAGCTCCTCGGGGTCGTAGAAGTCGCCGAGCAGCTCGTCGCCAACCCACTCCGAACCGTCGGGCAAGCCCACCCAGGCGCGCAATTGCAGACACCCGGAGCCCGCCGGCACGGCATATGCCCCCAAAGGGGTATTGCAGCTTGCTCCAAGCGCATGAGCCAAGGCGCGCTCGGCCGTCAAGCAGACCGATGCGTCCTTGTTGATGATCGGCTCGACGGTGGCCCTTACGGAGGCGTCCCCGGCGCGAGCTTGCAGCCCAAGGGCTCCCTGTCCGGGCGCCGGCACGAAGCGTGCCGGGTCGAGCGTGCAGCCGATGTCGCGCTCGCGCTCCAATCTGATGAGCCCCGCCTTGGCGAGCACGATCGCGTTGAATCCAGAGCCGCCCGCGCCCGTCCCGCCGCCGCTGCCGTCCCCGCTCGCGATGACGGCATTGGCGAGCTTGCGCAAGCGCGTATCGATGTTGCCGCGCAGGCTCACCACTTCGAGATCCGCGCGCGCGGCGCGCAACTGCGCGGCACGGCGAACACTGCTCGTGCCCACGCACGCCCCTAGGGGAAGCTCCTCGATCGAGCGAACTCCGATCAAGGCATCCTCGGCAGCCGCGCGATTGGGTGATCCGAGCAGCTCGAGGCCCTCGGTCAGATTGACCGGGATGTCCTTGGCGGAGTGAACCGCCACGTCGATATCGCCTAAGAGCAAGGCTTGCTCGAGCTCGGCTACCCAGCGTGACTTGTCATCGCCGCGCCTGAGCTTGTCCGGTGGAATTGGGGCCTGGCGGGGGCCGGGGTCACCTGGCGCATCGCCCACCCCGGCGGGGCCGGTCTTGCTTGAGCCGTTGCCCAGGCCATTGCTCGTGCCGTTGTCGGCATGTCCGTTGCCGCCCGTGCTGGTGTGATCGTGCATCACGTCTCCCCGTGTGCGCACGATCACGATCTCGCCTCCGCCGAGCCACTGCTTCACCAGGCGGGCCTGGGCCAGCGCCAGTGCGCTGCCGCGCGTGCCGATTCGCACGACCCAGTACTCCTAGGAGCCCTTGCGGGCGCTCTTGATCGAGCGCACCTCGGCGAGCTTCGTCTCCGCGCTCTCGTCCGGCGCCTCGCCATGCGGCGGCGAGTCGCTTGCCTGCGCCCCGCTATGGGGTGTGCCCCCTTGTGGGGTATCGAGTCCGAACAGCTCGCGCACTAGCTGCAGGCTGGCGTGGGCCCCTGCCTGCCCGCCGCTATGGGGGGTGCCTTGATGGGCGCGCTCGGCCGAGAGACTGCGCAGACGAATCGTTGGCTCGTGCAGCAAGCGGCCAAGGACGGCGCGTGCGACCGCCTCAACGCGCATCAAGTCACGCTCGGAGGCCGACTCCCAGCGTCCCGCGTTCTCGGCCAGGATCTGCTCCACGATCTCATTTCCGTGTTCGCGCAAAGCGCTGACCGTGGGCAAGGTCTCAAGTTGGCCGAGCCAGCGCGCGAAGCGCCTGATCTCCTCCTCCACGATCTCCTCCGCCTGGGGCACGATCTCTTCACGGGCTCCCAGGTTGCGCCGCACCACCTCCTGCAAGTCGTCTATGTCATACAAGGTCACGCCCTCGATGTCCGCACAGCGCGCGTCCACGTCGCGGGGCACGGCGATGTCGATCAAAAGCAGAGGACGGCCAGTGCGCTGCTCCATTACGACCTCCAGCTCCTCGGCCCCCACGATCGGGTGGGGCGAGGAGGTGGAGGACACCACAATGTCGGCCTCCAGGAGTTGCTCGGGGAGTTTCTCAAGGCCCACCACCGAGCCCCCGAAGCGCTGGGCGAGGCTGCGCGCACGATCGGCGTGCCGGTTAGCCACAAAGATCGTGCCGACCCCTTGGTGGGCAAGCGCCTGGGCGGTCAGCTCGCTGGTCTCGCCCGCGCCGAGGATCATTACGTGGCGCTGCTCCAAGCCACCGAGCACGTCCTGGGCGAGGTCAACGGCGACCGAAGGCACGCTCACCCGGCTCGAGCCGATACCCGTCTCTGAGCGAACCCGCTTGCCGGTCGTCAAGGCCGCGGCGAACAGTCGGTTCAACAAAGCGCCCGTCACGCCAGCCTGGAGCGCGGCCTCATATGCGCGCTTGACCTGGCCTTGGATCTCCGCCTCGCCCACGATCATCGACTCAAGGCCCGAGGTAACGCGGTAGAGCTGGCGTGCGGCCTCGCAGTTGCGCGGCGAGTAGATCTCTTGGGCTAGCTCTGTCGGGCGGATGCCCGCGCGGCGGGCAAGCATGCCGAGCACCTCGGTCTCCGCCTGTAGCGAGTCCCCGCCCGCCCCCCCCACCCCGCCCACGACGAGGTAGATCTCGGTGCGGTTGCACGTGGAGATGACGACAGCCTCGCTCACCTCGGGGCCTGCGGTGAGCTAGCTCGGCGAACTCAATGGCCTGGGACTCGGTGAATGCGAGCCGCTCGCGCAAGGCCACGGGCGCCGTCTTGTGGGACATGCCGAGCGCGAGCAGTTCACCTGTCATGTGCCCTCTGGGCGTACCCGTCAAGGCACTCATACCGTCTCGCGCTCCTGCTTCGTGCCTTGCTGGGAAGGGCGGTCCGGCGGGGGGGTGTTGGGGTCCTCCCCGAGGCCCGCCCTACGCGCGCGCGCGAGGTCCCCTTGATTTAGATCGCCACGCAAGTCCTCGACCTTGCGCTGCACCCGGCCAAGACGGACGGCCATGATCGCCACATAGATCAAGACGATCGCGAGGAAAACGATGTAGGCGGCGGCGACGTAGCCGTCGTTGGAATGTTCAGGCAGAGGTTGTCGCGAAGGAGATCATTGGAAGCCGAGGATCCTGGAGCGGGCTTTGAGCAAGATACGCGTGCGCTTGGCGGCCAGCTCATAGGAGCAGAGCGTGGCAAACAACAAGGCCATCGCTACCAAGGACACGACGAACGTGAGCATCATCGGGCCCGGCAGGTTCGAGCTGCTGCCCAACACGCGAGGGTGCACGAACGAGGCGGACAGTCTCACCGCCATGAAGTTGAGCGGCACGAACGCACCGGCCGTGATCGCGAACACCGAGGCATAGCGCGCCTGGCGCTCCGGGTCCTCGATCGCGAAGCGCAAGGGCTGGTAGGTGGCGTAGAGCAGGAAGATGATCAAGAACGAAACGAGCGTGGGCTCGTTCCACACCCACCAGTGTCCCCACGAGGCGCGCGCCCAGATCGAACCGGTGATCAGGACCGCGACGCCGAAGATGAGGCTCATGTGGATGGTCACGTAGGAGCGCAAGTCCCAGCGCTGGTCGCGCGTGCGCAGGTGAGCGATCGCCATCAGGCCGCCGATCACGAAGCCGCTCAGAGGTCACGATCGCCAAAGGCACATGCAGGTAGAAGATCTTCTGCAAGAAGCCTTCTTCGGCTTCGATCGGCGCGTAGAAGAACACGAGGCTGAGCGCCACGCAGAAAGCCGCGACGGTGGCGACTGGAGAGGGCGCGGAGTGAAGGGCTGCGCATCGGTGGCCTTTAATCCTCCAAGAGGAAGTCGAATACGGCATAGGCGATGAGGCCGAACACAAGATCATAGAGCCCCAGCGTTCCCAGCCAGCGCAGGGGCATGCCTTCCGGATGAGTCATTTGCAGGAGCGGCGCCGTGGCGCGGGCGCAGCCGATCACCACAGGGACCAGTAGCGGCAAGGTCAGCATCGGCCCGAGCAGGTCCCGCGCGCGCGTGCGCACGGCCATCGCCGCCACGAGCGTGCCGATCGCCGCCACGCCGAGATCGCCCAGCGCCAGGGGCGCGAGCAGACCGGGGAGGGCCTGGCCGAGCGGGGGCCCGAGCAAGAGCAGCCCAAACGCCGGGACTGCTATGAGCTCGAGCACCAGCAGGTAGGCGAGCAGAGCAAGCGCCTTCGCGATCAACAGCGCGCTGCGGTCCACGGGTGCGAGCAGGAAGCCGTCGAAGCCGCCTTGGTCGGCGTCGGCCACGAACAACCTGTTCACACCGAGCATCGCCGCGAACAGCAAGGTCACCCACAGGATGCCTGCCGCCTCCTGGCCGCTCACGGTGTTCTGGTTCAAGGCGAAGTGGAACACGACGAACGTCGTCACAGCGAACAGCGACATGCCGGGGATTGACTCCAGCGTGCGCAGCTCCACCAAGAGCTCCTTGCGCAGGAGGGCGAGGACTACTTTTGCTGTTCCAGTCTGTGCATGCGTGGGCCGGCTGGATCCGACCTGCGACTGATCAGCTGTTCCGACCGGTGCATGCGCCATCGGGTTGCTCACCGGTACAACCCCGCGATCTCCTCGGAGTCAACGCTCGCGGCGTCAGCCAGCAACGAGACGCGTCCCCCGCGCAGCCCGAGTACGAGATCGGCCTCGGCCAGTCCTCGCCCAGGATCGTGGCTCGTCAAGACGCGTGTGCGTCGGCTTCCCGCGCCGATCAATGGCTCCACCAGCTCGATCGCCGCCGGGTCGAGGTTGGCGTAGGGCTCGTCGAGTAGCAACAGCTCGGGGTCGTGCAGCGTGGCGCGGGCCACCGCCACGCGCTGCACCATGCCGCGCGAAAGCGTTCTTATGGGCTCGTCGGCTCTGCTCGTCATCGAAACAGCGTCGAGCTGGCGCTCCACGCGATCGTCCTCCACATTGTGCAGGCGTGCGTGGTAGCGCAGATTCTCGCGCGGGGTCAGCTCTCTGTAGAGCAGCGGCTCGTGGCCGAGCAGGCCGATGCGTCCCCGCACTTGCCACGCCTCGTCTGGCAGCTGCGCATCGAGCACGGTGACCTTGCCCAAATGTGGGCGCAACAGCGTGGCCAGGACTCGCAGCAGCGTTGTCTTGCCGGCACCGTTTGGGCCGAATGCAACGAGCGTCTCGCCCGCGGGCAATATCAGCGACACGTCCTCGAGCGCTGCGCGTTCGCCGTAGTTCCGCGTCAGCCCCTCCAGCGCGATTGCCACCGCCGTGTCCTCGACGACGACCCCGCCCGCCGACTGGACTTCGAGGTCCGTCATCTGCAGGCTCAGACTGCGGCGAGGCGCTGCTCGTGCTCGCCTTGCGCACGCTCGATCAGCTCGCGCACCGCTTGCTCGCCCGCGTCCCCGCTGCCGTTTGCCGCTCCTTCGCGCAGTAGCGCCACTGGATCGGGATCGCCGTTCACGATTCCCTCGAAGAACTGCTTGCGGTCCTGGTAGGTGGGCAGCGTTCCCTTGGCCCACCCGCGCACCTCGTTGAGCAGGATCGCCAGCTGCGCGTATGGCTCGCCGAACTGCTCCGCGATTTCACGCTTGATGCGCTTTGCTAGAGCCGGTGACGCGCCTGCCGTGGAGATCGCGATTGCCAGGGGCCCCGTGCGCACGATCGCCGGCAATATGAAGTTGCACAGTGGCGGCACGTCGACCACGTTGACGAGCATTGCCCTGCGCTCCGCGTCCTCATACACCGCGATATTCACGTCCGTGTCGTTCGTGGCGGCGATCGCCATGAACACGCCCTCCAAGTCCGACGGTCCCGCGTAGGCACGGCGCTCCCAGCGGATCGAGCCCTCATCCGCATACTTGGCAAGCTCCGGCTCAACCTCCGGTGCGATCAAGGTCACTTCGCCGTCGCATGCAAGCAGGCCCTCGACCTTCTCCAGCCCAATCTCGCCGCCGCCCACGACGAGACTGCGGCGGCCCTTCAGCTTCAAGCAAGCAATGTAAAAGGGCGTGCTCAGCATGTCCGCGACGCAGCTCTGGTCGCAGATTCCCTTGCGCAGTTGGCACACGCACTCCTTGCCTGCATAAGCCTGGGCGGGCATGGCCTACAGGTTACGACCTACGAGCGAGCGCCCGAAGACCAACGCGCGCGAGTGCCGTCCCGCCCTGGCGCCAGGCGCGCTCACGATCGGTGTCGCGCGTCGAGCGCAACCGCGCGGCGGTCTGTGCCGCACGCGCCGACAGCTCGTCATATGGACCCCACCACAGTCCACGCACGCCCGAAGGGTCCCAGGTGATCAGCTTCTCCTGCGCGCATGCCCTCAGCCCCGCTTCGCCGAGGGTGCGCCCTAGTCCGCTGCCCGCGGTTGCGCCCCACGGGCCGCGCGACACGGCTGGGCTCGGCAGGTGGTCGTTCAGCCACACCATCCCGGCGTCCAGCTCGCGCGCGACTCGCATGCCGCGATAGCGATCGGCTGTCCACACGGACGCCCCCAGGCCGTAAGGGCTGTCGTTCGCCATCATGATCGCCTCCGACACCGAGTCGAAGCTCATGATCGCAAGCACCGGGCCGCCCACGGGCTCGCGCATTACGCGCATCTCGTGGGTCACCCCCGTTAGCACTGCCGGGGCGTAGAACGCACCGAGGTGCGACCGTGGGCCGCCGTAGTCCACGCCGTCGTTCACCGTGTCTTGCTTTGGCGCAGTTGGACCAGAGGAGGCGAGCCCAACCAGGTCAACTGTCTCGACAGGCCCCCCGCAGTGCAGCGTCGCTCCCTGCGCAACCGCCTCGTCCACCAGTTCGCACACGTGCGCCAGTCTTCGTGCCGAGGCAAGCGGGCCCATCTGCACGCGCGGGTCGCTCGGATCGCCGACTGTGAGTGCGCGGGCACCGGCTATGAGCCTCGCCACAAGTCGCTCGGTGACCTCGGGGGCGGCGTATATGCGCTCCACGGCGCCCCGCGCCTGCCCAGCGCCCGCGCACCCCGCCCACAGCGCGCCCGCGGCCGCACGGGCCACGTGGGCGTCGGAGAGCACGAGCATCGCGTCCTTGCCGCCCAGCTCGACCGTCACCTCCTTCTCGTGCGACACACACTCTCTCGCCACGGCCCGCCCCGTGGTGGGAGAACCGGTGAACAAGAGCTTGTCCACGGGCGCCCTCGCCAGCTCCAGGCCCACGTCCGCGCCTCCGTGGATGACGCGTACAAGTCCCTCGGGCAGGCCCGCACGCGCGAGCACGCGCCCGATCCGCTCGCCCGTCAGGCTCGCCCGCGGCGCGGGCTTGAACACGACGCCGTTGCCGGCCAGCAGGGCGCCCGCGATCTGTCCGAGTGGCTGCGCGAATGGAGCGCTGCCGGCGCCGATCACGCCCACCACGCCGTATGGCTCGTACGCGATGCGCGCGCGCTTTGTCAAGAACAGCGAGCGGTGCACGCCCACCCGGCGTCCTCCGAGCACGCTCGCCCCTTCCTGCGCCACCCACTTGAGCGCATCGATCGCCGCCAGTAGCTCGAGTGTGGCCACCTCCGTGCGTGGGCGTCCCTGCTCGCGCGCGATCGCCTCGCGCAGATCGTCGAGTTCGTCGACGATCGCCTGGGCCATACGCCGCATGTAGCGCGCGCGGTCCTCCATGCGCAACAGCGCCCACAGCGGCTGCACACTCGCGACTTGCCCTACGACCTCCTCTACACCGCCAGGCGGGGTCTTCGCGACAGTGCCGAGCGGCGCGCCGGTGGCCGGATCGACGACGCGCGCCTCCTGCCGAGTCGCATCTAACTCCTGGCTAACGATTTGGGCGTCCAAGCTCATTTAAATACTTCAAGTTTCGCTAAAGGTTGCCGACAAGGGTTGTCGAACCATGTACTTAGTGGCACACATTACGAGACTCGCCTGGTCGCGAGCAGGAGGGGGCACAAGTGCATAGGGGGCATCTCGATAGGGATGGGCAAGGTCATCGGTCCTTTCGCGGCCGTTTCAGGCCGCTTCACACGCTTTTGGGGATGTCCCTCGCGCTCGCCCTGATCGTGGGCGTCAGTGCCTGCGGCAGCTCCTCCAATTCGTCCACCAATGCCAGCACTGGCGGCACCGTCACCGTGCTGATGGGCACCGCCCCCGATTCGCTCGACCCCGGGCTCGGCTTCACCACGCAGTCCTATGAGGCCACTTGGGTCACCTACACAGGTCTCGTCACCTATGCCCACGCTTCAGGCGAAGCCGGCACCAAGCTGATCGCCGGTCTGGCCGAAAGCCTGCCAACGGTCTCATCCGACGGCAAGACCTACACGTTCACCTTGCGCAAAGGCCTCCTCTACTCCAACGGCACGCCTGTCAAGGCTTCGGATTTCACTCACACGATCGAGCGTGCCATCAAGCTCGGCTGGGGCGAGAAGGAACTGCTCACCGAAAACATCGTCGGTGGCGAAGCTTTCGACAAGGGCAAGGCCTCCACCATCTCCGGCATCCAGGCCGACGATTCGACCGGCAAGATCACGATCAAGCTGCTCGCGCCCTACGGCCCGTTCCTGAACGTACTCGCCTTCCCGGCCGCCGGGCTCGTCCCCGGCGACACGCCGATGAAAAGCCTCCCCAACAGCCCCCCGCCCGGCATCGGCGCGTACGAGATCGCAAGCGTCGTGCCCAACAAGTCGTTCTCGTTGGTTCTCAACCCTCACTTCTCCAGCTCCACGATCCCCGGCGTGCCGGTCGCGCACGTGAACGTCAACGTGAAGATCGTCTCCAACAACCAGAGCGAGACTGAGCAGGTGCTCGACAACAGCGCCGACGTGTTCGACTACAACGACACGATCCCGCCGACCTTGCTCGCCAAGGTCGAAGCTCAGGCCAAGGAACGCTACGCCAAGGAAGCCACCGTCTCCGGTGAGTACTTCTTCCTGAACGTCAAATCCAAGCCCTTCAGCAGCCCGCTTGTGCGCGAAGCGGTCAACTATGCGATCGACCGTCGTGCCCTACAGCGCCTGGACTCAGGCATGCTCGATCCCGCCTGCTTCTTCCTGCCAGTGGGCATGCCTGGGCACCCCTCAGGGCCTTGCCCATACGGTGAACCGAGCGCGGGGCCGGACGTCGCCAAGGCCAAGGAACTGGTGCAGAAGTCAGGTCTCGCCGGCACCTCTGTGACCGTCTGGGGCGGCTCGCGTGCGCCGCACAAGGAATTCGTCGACTACTACGCCGGCGTGCTCAACGAAATCGGCCTCAAAGCGACTGAGAAGATCGTCGCCGACGCCCAGTACTACCCGACCGTCGGCAACCTCTCCAACAAAGTCCAGACCGGTTGGATGTCCTTCAGCCAGGACTTCCCCAACCCGATTGACTTCTACCAGCTGCTCGACGCCCACTCGATCCTGCCGACCGAAAACCACAATCTTTCCCAGGTCGACGACCCCCACATCCAGTCCGAACTGGCCTCACTCTCGCCCACGCCTTCCTCTCAGCTTGACTCAGTCCTGAGCCGCTGGCAGGCGCTCGACCTGTACACGGCTCAAAAGGCCTACATGGCGCCCTTCGGTTACGACGAGGTGCCCAAGTTCTTCTCCGACCGGATCAACTTCGGGGCGGCCGTCTTCCACCCGGTCTACGGCAACGACTGGAGCAGTCTCCAGTTGAAATAACGGCCCGCCGGCTGCCCTGCCGGCGTGACGTGCAACTCGCGCGATGCTCGACGTGGCGTCCGGCCTCCCACCGATCCGTTGCGTCCGGGCATCCACCGGTCGATCGCCCTTGCCTCGGGGGGAAGAGAACGCCCGGGGCTAAAGGGGCGACCGTCCTCGTGGCGATGAGTAGGTATGAGGGCTGTCCTACGCAACCGCGTGGCGCTTGCGTTCGGGGCGCTGTTCGTCGCGATCGTCCTCGCCTGCCTGCTCGCGCCGGTCTATGCGAAAGACGTCGCCCACACGGGGCCTAACGACAACCACATAACCGAGACGGTAAGCGTGAGCGGCAAGCAAGTGGACGTCGTCTCGCCTACGGGGGTACCGATCGGGCCGACTTGGAAAGGGCGCTTCCTGCTTGGGGCCGACTCCAATGGCCGCGACGTGGCGGTCAGGCTGCTCTATGGGGGGCGCAACTCCTTGGAGATTGCCGCGATCGCGACTTCGATCACGTTGGTCCTCGCGATCGCCTTGGGGATGCTTGCGGGCTATATGCGCGGGCTCACCGACGGGATGCTCTCGCGCCTGTTCGACCTCGTGTGGGCCTACCCGGCCGTCTTGTTGGGGGTGGCCCTCGGTGTGGCCTTGGCTGTCGGTGGGATCAACCTCGGCCTGTTCACCCTGCGCAGCGGCTCGCTGGCCTTGCCGGCGTTTGTCATCGGCGTGGTCGTATTTCCCTATGTGGCCAAGCCTCTGCGTGCCCAGGCCTTGTCGTTGCGCGAGCGCGAGTTCGTCGACGCGGCGCGCGTGCAAGGTCTCAGCTCCATGCGCATCATGGCGAGTGAGATCCTGCCCAACCTCTCCTCCACGATCGTCGTGTTCGCGCCCCTGATCGTGGCCAACGCGATCCTCTTGGAGGCTGCCCTGTCGTACTTGGGAGCGGGTGTCCAGGCCCCGAGCTCTTCGTGGGGCACGATGATCGCCGACGGCACGCGCCTGATGCCTGGGGCGATTCATCTCGTTTTGGTCCCGGGGATCATGCTCGTCTTGACCGTGCTCTCGGTGAACGTGTTCGCCGACGCTGTGCGCGACGCGCTCGACCCGAAGGCCTCCTTGCGGGGGCGGCTGTGATGGAGGCCTCCTCAGCATCGGGCATCCCGACCCTGACAGGCGGCGGCACTTCGGCGCCCCGTCTCACTCCAGCCTCCCGCCTCTCATCCGCCGTGTCGCGCCATGCCTGGATCGCGCGCTTTCTCGCGCGTCGCCTCGCCTCGCTTGTGGCGGTCTTGTTCGCGATCACGGTGCTCACGTTCCTGATCTTCCAGGCGATCCCGAGCGGCGACCCGGCTCTGCGCATGGCCGGGCGCCTCGCAACACCTCAGCAGGTGCAGGACGTACGTGTGCAGTGGGGCTTCGACAAGCCGATCTACGTCCAATACGCAAGGACGATGGAAAAGGTGCTCGACGGGAGCGTGATCTCCTATTCCCAGCAGACCAACGTCGAGCAGGAAATAGTCAGGGACTTGCCGCCCACCATCTCGCTCGCACTCGGCGCTGGGATCATCTGGCTGGCGGTCGGAGTCCTGTTTGGGCTGCTCAGCGCGGTCAACGCGGGAGGGCTGCTCGACCGCGCGCTGACTGTGATCTCACTCACGGGCATCTCCATGCCGGTGTTCTTCCTCGGCGCGATCATGCTCTATTGGCTCGGCTATCAGTGGCACCTCCTGCCGCTCGAAGGCTATGTGCCGCTCACAAGCGATCCTTGGGGCTGGTTTACGCACATGCTGATGCCTTGGGTGGCTTTGTCGGTCGTCTCGATCGGCGTCTACTCGCGCCTGTTGCGGGCCAACCTGCTCGACGTGATGAGCGAGGACTACGTACGTACCGCCCGCGCCAAGGGGCTATCCGAGCGGCGCGTCCTGATCCGCCACGTCCTGCGCAACTCCTTGATGGGGATCGTCACCTTGTGGGGCCTCGACTTCGCCTGGGTGATCGGCGGTGGGGCGATCCTGGTGGAGTCGGTCTTCAACCTCGGCGGTGTCGGCCAGTACGCGGCGCAGTCGATCGGTCGCCTCGACATTCCGCCCGTGATGGTTGTCACGATGCTTGTGGCCGCTGCCGTGGTCGTGCTCAGCACGCTCGTCGACATCGCCTATGCCTTGCTCGATCCACGCGTGAGGCTGTCGTGATTCCCGAGGGGCCTGCCAAAGAGCCGCTGGCCTACCGGGGCCTTGACCCAACCGGGCTCGGCCGTCCGGCGGGATCCCCTGGCGGTGTTGCGGGTCTAGCGGCGGGCTCCGCACCATTGCTAGACGTGCGCGACTTGAGTGTCTCCTTCGCGATGCGTGAAGGGGAGGTTCGTGCGGTGGACGGCGTGTCCTTTGCGCTCGGCCATGGTGAGGTCTTGGCGATCGTGGGCGAGTCGGGCTCGGGCAAGTCGGTGTGCGCGATGACTCTGATGGGGCTCACACGCGGGCCGAGCACCACGATCTCTGGTCGTGCCTTGTTTGATGGCCGTGACTTGATCGGCGCGTCCGAGGCGCAACTGCGGCGCGTCAGGGGCGCAGAGCTTGCGATGGTCTTCCAGGACCCCCAGTCCTCGCTCAACCCGGTCTACCGCGTGGGCGATCAAATCGCTGAGCAGATCAAGGCCCACGAACCATTCGTCTCTAAGGAGCGGGCCTTGGAGCGCGCTGCTGACTTGATGGAGCGTGCCCGCATACCAAGGGCTCGTGAGCGGGTGCGCGCCTACCCGCACGAGCTCTCCGGTGGCATGCGCCAGCGCGTGATGATCGCCATGGGGCTCTCGCTCGGCGCCAAGGTCTTGCTTGCCGATGAGCCCACAACCGCGCTCGATGTGACCGTGCAAGCGCAGATCCTTGCCCAGCTGAAGGACTTGCGCGAGCAGGAGGATCTCAGCATCGTCTTGATCACCCACGACTTCGGTGTGGTCGCGGACATCGCCGATCGCATCGCCGTGATGCAAGCTGGGCGGATCGTCGAGCAGGGGACGCCCACGGAGATCTTCGAGCGGCCCGCGCATCCCTACACGCAAGGCTTGCTGGAGGCGTTGCGGCCTCACCCCAAGGCTCGGCCTGCGCGCGAAGCCCAACCCGCGCGCGAAGCCCGACCGACGCGCGAGCCTCCACCGACGCGCCAGGCTCCACCCGCGCGCATGCGTGAGTCGGCTCTTGCTCACGCCTCTGCCGGGTCCGCGGAGGAGGAGTTGTTGTCTTTCGTGAAGGGGTGCCCTACGCGCGCGCGTAGGGCACCCCTTTTGGAAGTCCACGACCTGCGCGTCACCTACGCCGCAAGCAGCAGGCGCAGCGCGGGGATTGCGGCCCTCGATGGTGTCTCGCTCACGGTCGAGGAGGGTGAAACACTCGCCATCGTGGGGGAGTCCGGCTGCGGCAAGACGACTTTGCTGCGCTCGATCGCTTGCTTGATCGAGCCGGCCGATGGCACGATCTGCCTCGGTGGCCAGGACCTGGCGCTGGCAAGCCGGCGCGAGCTTGCGTCCGCGCGTCGTGGGCTCGGGATGGTCTTCCAGGATCCTCAGGCTTCGTTGAATCCCCGGCGACGGGTCGGCAGCACGCTGGAGCGTGCCCTGCGCGCGCGTGGTCTCAGTGCCCCGGAGGCACGCGCAGGGGTCGAGCGGCTGCTGGAGCGGGTGGGCCTGAAGCCGGCACAAGCAACGCGCTTCCCGCACGAGCTCTCCGGGGGGGAGCGCCAACGTGTCGGCATCGCACGCGCTCTCGCTTGCCTGCCCCCCGCGAGGGGGGGTGCCCTTCAGGAGGGTGCTGGCGCGCCGCGACTCGTGCTCCTGGACGAGCCGGTGTCTTCCTTGGACGCCTCGATCCGGCGAGGCGTGATCGAACTGCTGATCGAGCTTCAAGGCGAGCTTGGCTGTGCTTACGTGCTCGTCTCACATGACTTCACCACGGTGGAAGCTGTAGCCGACAGGATCGCGGTCATGCACGCGGGCAAGATCGTCGAGTTGGGGGAGGCTCGCGAGCTGCTCGAGCATCCCACCCATCCGTATACCCAGGAGCTACTAGCCGCCTGCCCACGCTTGCCCGGTGGCGTAGGATCGAGTATGTGGGCGCAGGAGGAGACCTTGCAGCAGGGCTCGCCGCTGGAGGCGACGCCACAAGCGCGGGACAGCGGTCAGCCGGCGACGGGACGCTCGCCGCAGATGCCACAGCGCTCCTTCAGAGCCTGATCCGCTTTGACACCGTCAACCCGCCCGGCGACGAGCACGGGGCGATAGAGCACCTGCGGGCGCTCCTCACGGACGTGGGCTTCCAGTGCGAGCTGCTCGCCGCGGTCCCGGAGCGGCCCAACCTCGTGGCTCGCTTGAAAGGCAAGCAGGACGGCCCCACGCTCTGCTATCTCGGCCACGTGGACACCGTGCTGGCGGACGCGAGCGAGTGGACTCACGACCCGTGGTGCGGGGACATCGTCGACGGTTCGCTATGGGGGCGCGGCTCGCTCGACATGAAGTCACAGGTGGCCGCCGAGGTCGCGGCGGCAGCCGGGCTTGCGCGCGAAGGATGGCGACCCGCGTATGGCGACCTGCTTGTCGTGGCCGTCGTGGACGAGGAGACCGGGGGCGAGCTGGGCGCCAAGTGGCTGTGTGAGACCCACCCCGAGAAGGTGCGTTGCGACATGCTCCTCAACGAGGGCGGTGGCCCGCACTTCGAGCTCGACGGCCAGCGCTACTACGGCGTGTGCTGCGCCGAGAAGGGTGTCTTCCGCTTTACCGTGAGCACTGACGGGGCGGCAGGGCACGCCTCGATGCCTAAGTTGGGCGACAACGCGCTCGTGAAGCTCGCGCCTGTGCTCGAACGGTTCGCCACCAGGCAGCCTGCGCTCACCCCCACCGCCGAGCCGCTTGCGTTCCTGCGCGGCGTGGGCGAGGACGAGCACGATCCAGCCGCTGCGCTCGCGCGCTTGGAGAAGGTCGACCCGCGACTGCTGCAGCTGCTCGAGCCCATGTTCGGCGTTACCTTCGCCCCCACCAAGATCTCAGCCTCGGAGAAGATCAACGTGATTCCTTCCAAAGCCGAGCTGAGGGTGGATTGTCGCGTGCCCCCCGGTCTGGGCGAAGAGGAGACCAGGCGCGCGATCGAGCAGGTACTCAGTGGGATCGACGGGGTGGCACTCGAGTTCGCAGACGGACGGAGTGGGGTCGCCGGGGCACCCGTGACAGGGTCTGGCGGATCGCGCGCGACCAATCTGCTGCGGATTGACTTCACAGAGCGCATTACCGGCAACCGCTCGCCGATTGAGTCGCCTTTGATGGAGGCGCTCGACAGGTGGATCTCGACTCACGACCCCGGCGCCAAGACCGTGCCGACGATCTTGCCCGGCTTCACCGACTCGCGCCACTTCAGGGCGGCCTTCCCGGACTGCGTTGCCTATGGATTCTTCCCGCAACGCCACCAGTCTTTGCTCGAGACCCAAGCCCTGATCCATGCGCCCGACGAGCGCATCGACGTGCGCGATCTGGCCTGGGCCGCGGACTTCTACCGACAGCTCGCGCTAGAACTGCTGGGGTGACCGCGTTGCTTTAGTGATGGTGCTCGCGACCTCTTTCGTACAGAAGATCCAGGAATGGTCCTACCAGTGGTCGAGCGTCGTGATGATCCTGTTCTTCGCGGCGCTCCTCTACTTGATGTGGCGCACCTTGAAAGTGATGCCGCGAGTTAAGCCCCAGCAGATCAAGCCGTCCTCGGATCAGTCGGTCGCTTGGAAGGACATCGCTGGGGCCGATGAGGCCAAGGCCGAGCTGCAGGAGATCGTCGAGTTCCTGCGCGACCCCAAGCAGTTTGCGAAGCTCGGCGCGAAGGTGCCCAAGGGCATTCTTCTGCACGGCCCGCCCGGCACCGGCAAGACCTTGCTGGCGAAGGCCGTCGCGCACGAGTCTGGCGCGCAGTTCTTCGCCCAATCGGCTGCCGCTTTCGTGGAGATGTTCGCGGGTCTCGGTGCCGCCCGAATAAGGCGATTGTTTGCGATCGCGCGCAAGCAGGAGCCCGCGATCATCTTCATCGACGAGCTCGACGCCGTCGGCGGTCGCCGTGGTGCTGACTTCTCGGGAGAGAAGGATCAGACGCTCAACCAACTACTCGTCGAGATGGATGGCTTTGAGACGAGCGGGCGGCTCGTTGTGATTGCTGCCTCGAACCTGCTCGACAAGCTCGACCCCGCCCTACTGCGTCCGGGTCGCTTCGACCGTCAGATCTTCGTCAGCCCGCCCGACGTGAAGGGCAGGAAGGGAGTGCTTGGAGTGCACACGCGCGACAAGCCTCTTGGAGACGTGGATCTCGGCTTGGTGGCGGCACAGACGAGCGGCCTTACAGGCGCGGATCTGGCGAACATCTGCAACGAGGCGGCAATCTTCGCGGCGCGGCGCGGCGCCGAGAGCATCACGGGAGCCGACTTCGATAGTGCCTTGGAGCGCGTTATCGCTGGGGTGCAGTCCCACCGGGTTCTCAACGATCACGAGAAGCGCGTGGTTGCCTTCCACGAGGCTGGGCACGCCCTCTGTGGCGAGCTGCTGCCGTCGGTCGACCGTGTGCACCGCATCTCGATCGTGCCACGCGGCCGGGCTCTTGGCTACACACTCAACCTGCCCGCCGAGGACCGCTATTTGAAGACACGCGAGGAGCTGATCGACTACATGACCGTTCTGCTCGGCGGCCGCGTGGCCGAGCAGGTCGTCTTCGGGGCGATCACGACCGGCGCCTCCGACGACCTCAAGCGGGTTGCCGACATCGCCCATTCGATGGTGCACGACTACGCGATGGGCAGCGCCGGTGTAGGGCGCACCCCCGACGGGGACGTGCGCCTGTCAGAGACAACCTTGCGCTTGCGCGACGAGGAGCGCAGGGAGCTCGCCGAGGAGGCGCGCCGGGCGGCACGCAAGATGATCGTCAGCCATCGTGCCCAGCTCGACGCACTTGCTGCTGAGCTCCTGGCCAACGAGGTGCTCGACCGTGAGGCGATCGACCGGGTGATGGTCGGCGTGCCGCGCCTGGAACGCAGGCCCGGCGTCGGGCTGCGCGTTGCGGCCGCAGTACCCACCGATGTGCCTACGGGCGTGCCGGCCACCGTTCCCCGGGCCGAGCCCGAGGGAACCTGACGACGCTTGGCGGTGCCGAGCGCATTTTGTCTCGGGTCCAGAGACTAGACTGCCGGGAGTGTTCAATCGCATCGATCACATAGGCGTGGCCGTCGAAGACATCGAGGCCTCGATCGCGCTCTACAGAGACGCCTTCAAGATGACCGTCGCCCACCGCGAGATCGTCGAGGAGCAAGGCGTCGAGGCCGTCTTGCTTGACGTTGGCGAGAACCACGTCGAGCTGCTTGCCCCGCTCGGCGAGAACACGCCTGTCGGCAAGTTCCTCGCAAAAAAAGGTCCCGGACTGCACCATGTCGCCTACCAGGTGTCCGACATCGAGGAGACCTTGGCTGCCCTCATAAAGGCCGGCCAGCCCTTGATCGACGAGACCCCCCGTGTGGGTATCCGCGGTGCCTTGGTCGCGTTTCTCGATCCGAAGGGCACCTCCAGGGTGCTCACCGAGCTAGTTCAACCAGTGGAGGTTCACTGATGGCCCATCAGCACCGGCGCGTGAGCGTTGGCTTCCAAGGCGGGCAGGTGCTCTCCTTGCGCGTAACCGACGAGCAGCTCGAGACCCTGTACAAGTCGCTTGGCGATGGCGGCTGGCACGAGCTCGAAACCGAGGAGGGGCCCGTGCGGCTCTATCTCGGTCAGGTCGTATACGTCCGTATCGAGGACAGCGATCTGCGCGTTGGCTTCTCTGCCTAGAGGGTCGAGGGGCGGTGCTGGCCGATCGGCGATCCCGTCGATCGCCGATCGGTCTGCGTCCTCCCTCCCTTATGTGCACAGCACACTGCGGTCGGTGCGTCCTTGTCTTGCTTGCCCCTCGACCCTCTAGGAGGCTTGTGAGATGAGCACACGCATAGGTATCGTGGGGCTGCCCAATGCGGGTAAGTCCTCACTCTTCAACGCACTCACGAAGGCAGGCGTAGAGGCCGCCAACTACCCCTTCACCACGATTGAGCCCAACGTAGCGGTCGTGCCTGTGCTCGACGAGCGGCTCGTCGAGGTGTCGGCGACCGTTGGAGCTTCCGAGATCGTGTGGGACACGATCGACTTCCACGATATCGCCGGCCTTGTTGCGGGCGCCCATAAAGGCGAGGGCTTGGGCAACCGTTTTCTGGCCAACATCCGCGAGACCGACGCGATCGTGCACGTCGTTCGGGCTCATACCGATGACAACGTGATCCACCCAGAGGGACGCGTCGATCCGCTCGCCGACATCGAGACGATCGAGACCGAGTTGGTCCTGGCCGACCTGGAGCAGGCCGAGCGCCGTGTCGATCGCGTCGCCAAGCAGGCCAAGGGAGGGGACCGCGTCGCGATCGCCGAGGAGGCATGGCTACGTGAGGTGATCGGCGAGCTGCAAGCGGGCCGGCCCGCGCGCGGCGTGCCCGCGCCGGAGGACGCTCCCAATGCGCTGCGCGACCTCGGCTCGCTCACCGCCAAGCCGGTTCTGTTCGTGGCCAACGTCGACGAGGGTTCTGAGGAGGTGCCGGCGGAGATCGCCTCCCACGCGGCCGCCCAGGGCGCCGGTGCGGTTGCTGTCTCCTCGCGCATCGAGTCCGAGCTGGCAGAGCTAGAGGAGGAGGAAGCGAACCTGATGCGCGCCGAGCTCGGCGTCAGCGAATCCAGTCTGCAGCGGATCGTGCGCGGCGCCTTCTCACTGTTGCGCCTGATCGCTTTCTTCACCGCCGGCGAGGCCAAGCCGGCGCAGTCCTGGCACTTGCGCGACGGGCTCACAGCCTGGCACGCTGCGGGCCAGATCCATACAGACATTCAAAAGGGCTTCGTGCGCGCCGAAGTCGTGGGCTGGCGCGAACTGGTCGACGCGGGCGGCTACGCTGGCGCGCGTGATCGCGGCACTTTGCGCCTAGAGGGCCGCGACTACCCGATGCAAGACGGGGACATCATCACCGTCAAGTTCACCCCGTAGCGGAGGCGAGACGCTCAGCCAGACGGGTCATGCCGATGGCTTGGGCGGCTGCTGCGCCGCCCGCGAAGTCTGTTGGCCCGTCGGGCGGGCGCTCCACGTCGATCTCCACGAGTGTTGCGATGCGCTTGAACGTGCGCAGCAAATCCGCGTTTTCATATAGCGCGCTTGATACGCGCGGTCTCAGCTCGCCGAGGTTTGCCTCGGCGCACTGTCGCTCGGCCCGCTGCAGCAGGGCCTCGAGAGTTCCATAGGTACGCAGCAAGGCCGCTGCCGTCTTGGCGCCGATCCCGGGAGCTCCGGGAATCCCGTCGGAGGGATCTCCGCGCAGGGCTATGAAATCGGGGACCTGTTCCGGCAAGATGCCATACCGCTCAACAACCTGCTCCGGACCAAGCACAACGCACGCCCCTCCCTTCCCCAGATCCAAGACCGCCACTCGCTCGTCGACCGCCTGGTAGAGGTCGCGGTCGGCGGTGAGCAGCAATGCCCGTCCGCCCGTTTGCGCCTCCAAGCGTGCGTGCGAGCCCATCGCGTCGTCGGCCTCCAGCTCGTTCGCGTCCGCCACGCTCCAGCCGAAGCTCGCGAGCAGCTTCGGAGCCTGTTGCCACTGCTCGGCCAACTCGTCCGGCATTGGGTCGCGATGGGCGTGGTAGGGCGGATAAGCCTCAACCCGGTAGCGGGCCTCCTCGGCCCCGAAGCAGACGACGACCGCTCGCGGAGGCTGTGCCTCGATCGCCGCCAGCAGCGCATTGATCGTCCCCAGCAGCGCATTCACGGGCCGTCCGTCCGAGCCCTTGATCGATTTGGGCAGTGAGAAGTAGGCCCTGTACAGCAGCCACGGCACATCGGCGATCAGCAGGGGCGCGTCCACAGGGCAAGGGTACGGCCTTCGGTGGAGCTCGCGTGCCTACCCGACGTAGGTAGCTGAAGCTGCCCGACCGCCTACTCGGCTTCGAGTCGCAGGCCTATCCGGCCGCAACCCCGCCCTGTCCGTTCACGCTGGCCGGCTGGGCCACCGCTTCCGATCCCGTCATTGCGGAGCCGCCTGTCTCCTCGACGCGTGGTGGGGACGCGGAGCCGCCTGCCTGTTCCACGCGCTGCGGGGAGCCGCCCACGTTCGCCGGCTGCGCCGCCGGTTCGGGCGCCGGTGCCGACGGCCCGCTCAGGTCGGGCTCTTTGTGCGTGCCATGAGAGTCGGTGACACTGAAGTAAGCCCAGGTGTCATACAGGCCGAGTCGGGCTGCCAGTTCCGGCCCGTTCACGAGCGTGTGCCCCCTCGTGCCGAGCACCTCGGCCGAGACGATCCGTGGCGAGCTACCGCGCCCTAGCACCTCGATGCCCTTGAAAGACCCCTTCACGAGCCCCCTCAAGCGCGACGAAGCCGAGGCGAAGCTCATGCTCACCGTCCAGCGGTGCAAGGGGCCCCCGTCATAGGGGTCGGCCACTCCGATCAGCCACGGCTCTGGGGTAGAGCCGATGAACGAATCTTGAATATTCTCGGTGTGACCGCCCGAGCTGGCAAAGAAGTACGTGATCGCGGGCTGCCCGCCGTAGGTCACGATCTGTCCCGCGGTCGCGGCCACCGCGGCGTTCGTACGCGACGTTTCCGCCGCTTTGCCGCGGTAGACCTGCGAGCGGTCGTCGGTATACACGTCGAATTTCGTACCACCCGCGTGAGCGGTGATTGCATACGTACGACTCGCTACGGCCTGTGCCTCGAGTGCCGCCATCGGCCAGCTCGCCGACACCTCCGCGGAGACCACGCCGCGTACATACGTTTCGAGCGGAATGCCCTTCACCTTCGAGCCGACCAAGACCTTCACTACCGTGTTCGCGGGCGCCGCTCCGATCACCGTACCCGTGTAGTAGTGGCTGAGGATCGCGCTATAGGACCAACCGTGTTCGGCGTATCCGAGTGCCCCGTCCTGGCTCATCCCCACGCCGTGCCCATCGCCCGCGCCGTCGATCACCAGAGTCGAGGCTTGGGCCGGGCCGGCGCACAGCATGAGACACGCGATCGCGATCAGGGTAAGGCGTCGGATGGCACACTCCACCTGAGTCGAATCGGATCGATCTTCCCGGAGCATGAATCGCGCAAGCGGAGAGGAGCCTCAGATGGTGGCCGAGCAGGCGGTACTTGACCAGGTCCGCAAGGATCTATACATCGGCGGGCAGTGGCGTCCGGCATCCGGTGGCGGCACGCTCCCGGTCGAGGATCCCGCGACGGGACAGACGCTTGTACAGGTCGCCGACGCCACTCCACAAGACGCACTCGAGGCACTGGGCGCGGCTGCTGACGCGCAGGCTTCGTGGGCGGCCACCTCCCCGCGCGAGCGCGGGGAGATCCTACGCCGTGCCTATGAGCTCTTGCTGGAGCGTGCCGATGAGCTTGCGCTCGTGATGACGCTCGAGATGGGCAAGGCATTGGCTGAATCGCGTGCCGAGCTCACGTACGCCGCCGAGTTCCTGCGCTGGTTCTCCGAGGAGGCGGTTCGCATCCATGGGCGCTACATGACCAACACCACAGGGGTTGGCCGTATTCTCACGATGCGCCAGCCGGTCGGGCCTTGTGTGTTCGTGACGCCCTGGAACTTCCCCACGGCGATGGGCACGCGCAAGATCGCTCCGGCGATTGCCGCCGGCTGCACGATGGTGGTCAAGCCTGCCCAGCAGACGCCCCTCTCGATGCTCGCGCTTGCGGGACTGCTGGAGGAGGCGGGGCTCCCCGGCGGGGTGCTCAACGTGATCACAGCCCACCACTCGGGGGCGGTGATCGAGCCACTTCTGAAGGACCCCCGTGCACGCAAGCTCTCGTTCACAGGTTCCACCGAGGTCGGTCGCACTCTGATCGCCCAGTCCGCCGAGCAGATCCTGCGTGTCTCGATGGAGCTGGGCGGCAACGCCCCGTTCATAGTCTTCGAGGACGCTGACCTCGACGCTGCCGTGAAGGGTGCCTTGATCGCCAAGCTGCGCAACGTGGGCGAGGCCTGCACGGCCGCCAATCGCTTTCACGTGCACGAGTCGATCGCGGAGGAGTTCGCGCGCGGAATGGCCGAAGGCATGGCGAACCTGAAGGTTGGGCGTGGCACCGAGCCCGGCGTCGACATAGGGCCGCTGATCGATGACCGT
Organism: uncultured Solirubrobacterales bacterium; assembly: GCA_963731565.1. Lineage (GTDB taxonomy): Bacteria > Actinomycetota > Thermoleophilia > Solirubrobacterales > Solirubrobacteraceae > Palsa-744. The sequence goes on along the minus strand of CAVSWG010000001.1, from coordinate 421,853 downwards.
CAACGGGGAATCGTTGAGGAGCTCGTCGGGGATGCGCTCGCGCGCGGTGCCACATTGCTCTGCGGTGGTGAGCGTGTTGGCGGGCCCGGCTACTTCTTTGCGCCCACCGTACTCGCTGACGTGCCTGCCCAGGCGCGCCTCTTGCGCGAGGAGGTCTTTGGCCCGGTCGCTCCGATTGCCACCTTTACTACCGAGGAGCAGGCGGTGAGTGCCGCAAATGCCACCGAGTACGGGCTCGTGGCCTATCTCTATACACGCGATTTGGCTCGCACGTTCCGGGTCAGCGAGGCGCTCGAGGCCGGCATGATCGGCGTCAACCAGGGCATCGTCTCCAATCCCGCAGCTCCATTCGGTGGCGTCAAGCAGTCCGGTTTCGGTCGCGAGGGCGGTTTCGAGGGCATCGGCGAGTACCTCGAGACGAAGTACGTCGCACTGTCCGTATAGGCCTAACACGAGCCGAAGATTCGACCTGATTCGTGTGGCTCGTTTCGGGGTAGCTCAAGCGGTCGGCGATTTCGGTCGAATAGACGAACAGCGTAAGAACGGAGTGCTTTTTCATGCGTGGCGTCACAAAGGTTGGCTTGGAACGGTCCACCCCGCGCGGGGCGGCGCTTCCGCATGGCCATGTGCAGGGCTCATCGCCGGATCCCGCCGAAAGCGACTCCCGGCCGCACAAGCTGCGTGCGTTGCTCGGCAGCTCTGCCAGCGAGCCTGCGGGCGCTGAGGTGCCGCTCCCGGCGACCCCCGAGGCACGGCGTCCGCGCCGGCGCCCGCCGTGGCAGAAGGCGCCACTGTTGAGCTTGGCCACGCTTGCCGCGATTGCCGCCTTGGCACTCAGCGGGCCCGTCCTCACCGTGCTTGGTGTGCTTGTGCTCGTCGCGGTCGCGACTGTCGCCGGCTGGCTGCTCGGCGACGATCGCCGCATGGCACTCCAGCTAGAGGTCGACGAACGCAACGACGACCTGCGCCGTGCGCTTTCCGAGCTGGAGATCGCCCAAGCCGAGACTGTACGGCGCCTATCGATGGCAGTCGAGTTTCGCGACGAGGACACAGGTGCGCACATCGAGCGCATCGGGCGCTTCTCCACGCTCCTTGCAGAAGCGATCGGCATGAGCCCCGAGTTCTGCCGTCGCATCGGCCACGCGGCACCTTTGCACGACGTCGGCAAGGTGGCGATCCCTGACGCGATCCTCTTGAAGCCCGGCTCGCTCACAGCCGAGGAGCGCGCGATCGTAGAGACCCACGCCGAGGAGGGCCACCGTTTGTTGCGGGGCTCCTCCTCCTCGATCCTCGACATGGGCGCCACGATCGCTCTCTCACACCACGAGCGTTGGGACGGCGCCGGCTACCCGCGCGGCATATCGGCCGAGAACATCCCGATCGAGGGACGCATCGTGGCGATCGCCGATGTGTTCGACGCGCTCACCTCCCACCGTGTCTACCGCAAAGCCTTCTCCGTGGAGCAGGCTGTCGAAATGATGCTCGAGCAGGCCGACCGTCACTTCGACCCGGTTCTCTTGCACAAGTTCATGGAGGTGCTCGACTCCTCAGGCGCCGAGGCGCGCACGCGCGAGCGCTCCAACCCAAGCTCCTTGCTTGCTGGGGCGCTTGAGATCTACACCGACGCGATGCGTCTCGGTGACGCCGAGCTCGCCGAGGAGGCGATTGCCCAGGCGATCGAGGACGGGATCGACCCGGCCACGCTCAAGGGCGAGGTCGTAGAGCCCGCCATGCGCCGCATCGTGGAGCTGCGCGAGAGCGGCGAGATCGACCTCGAGACCGAGCACCGTGCGGACGCCATCACACGCCGGGTGATGGCCACGATGAACCGCTACATGCTTGCGCGAGGGTAGGGATCTATATATCGCTATGGGCTGCCCTACGCGCGCGCACGAGGGCGTGACCGCAAGGGTGTGACAGGGCTCCCCGTCGCCGTTCGCGGATAGGCTTCCGCGGATGGCCAAGCATGCAATTGTCACCGGCGGCGCCGGCTTCATCGGCTCGCATCTTGTCGATGCCTTGCTCGCCGCGGGCGATGAGGTGACCGTGATCGATGATCTCTCCTCCGGCAGTGCCGCCAAGGTGCCTGCTGGGGCGAAGCTGTGCGAGCTCGACATTGTCGACCACACTGCCCTGGAGCGCGTGTTCGAGGAGGTGCACCCGAGCGCCGTCTATCACCTGGCGGCGCAGGCCTCCGTCACCGCATCAGTCGCCGATCCGAGCCGCGACTGTGCCGTAAACGTGCAGGGCACGCTCAACGTGATCGACGCTGCCTCCAAGCTCGGCGCTCCTGTCTCGTTCACCTCCACGGGTGGAGCGCTCTACGGCGACGAGGCGCCTTTGCCGACTTCCGAGGAGCGCATTCCCGCCCCGCTTGCTCCCTACGGCGCGTCGAAGTGGGCGGCCGAGGCTTACGTCAATACGTGGTCGCTGTCCTCCGGGGTGCCTCACGCTGTGTGCCGTCTTGGCAACGTTTACGGTCCGCGCCAGAGCCCCCACGGCGAGGCCGGTGTGGTGGCGATCTTCTCCGAGCATCTCTACACGGGCAAAGCGCCGAAGATGTTTGGCCACGGCAAGCCCACTCGCGACTACGTGTACGTAGGTGACGTAGTCGCCGCCTTGATGGCGGCCAATGGCAAGCGGGGCACGTTCAACGTGGCCACCGGCGTGGAGACCGATGTGCTCACACTGTGGAATGTGCTCAAGGCTGCTTCGGGCTCGGACGTCGAGCCGCAATTGGCCGACCTGCGTCCTGGCGAGTTGCAGCGCAGCTGCCTGGATTCCAGCCGCGCCGAGCGTGAGCTTGGCTGGCGTGCACAGGTGCCGATCGAAGAAGGCCTAAAGCGGACATACGCGGCGCTAGTGGAGGAGTTCCAGTCCGCAAGCTAGCGCCCAGCGGTATGCAAAATCCGCTGTGGGGTCGAATAGAAGTGCATGAGGCGGATGCTTCTGCTCCTTGGGCTGCCTATTGCGACGCTTGGTGCTCTCGTGCCTGCTGGAGTGCTTGCCTCCACGGCACGCGCGCTCGACTCAACCGGAGGCACGCCCGCATACGCGGCAGCCGCCGTCACTAACGCGCCGGGTCTGGGCGGGACCGTGGCGCCCTCAACAAAAGGAACCGGCGGTAGCGAATACGGGGTCATCCTGTCTAAACCGAGCGCCACGTCCAAACCGACTCCGCACAAGCCCTCCCATACGGCGCGCCGAACCCATGTGACTCCCAAGCCAAAGGCTCCCGCTCCCAAGCCGAAGCCAAAGCCGGCTCCTAAACCAAAGCCCAAGCCCGCTGGCCCTCCACCAGTGAGTCCGCCGGCGGGCGTTCCTACCCCCGCCCAGACTGTCGCCGAAGGCGCGGTGTTTCCCGTCGTTGGGCCCCACAGCTTCGGGAACGCCGAAAATCGCTTTGGGGCAGCCCGCGCAGGGTATGTCCACGAGGGTCAGGATGTGCTCGCGAGCGAAGGCCTCCAAGTGGTTGCGCCCTTGGCCGGAACGATCATCACGACCGCCTACCAGGCTGGTGGTGCGGGTTGGTACGCGGCTGAGCACACGGTCGATGGGCTGGATTTCTTCTATGCGCATTGTCAGGCTTCCTCGCTTGCCGTCAGCGTCGGCGAGGCTGTCAAGGCCGGGCAGGCAATCTGCAAGGTCGGCCAGACTGGCGATGCGACTGGGCCGCATTTGCACCTCGAGGTCTGGGTTGGGGGGTGGCAGGCCAAGGGCGGCTATCCGATCGATCCGCTGGCCTACTTGGAAGCTTGGGAAGCTGGCACAAGCCGCTAGGATCGTCTGCCGATCGAAGATCGGACAGCGGCGAGATAGCTCAGTTGGTAGAGCACACGACTGAAAATCGAGGTGTTCGGAGTTCAAATCGTGGTCCCGCGGCCTGACGTTTCGTGGCGAAATGCGGGCTTTTTGGTCGATGTGCCGGTGTCTCTTTCGGGCGGTGCGAATGCGTGTATTGGGGTTTACCGACCCAATCGCTGACCCGATCGACTGCTGTGAAGGCATTCCTGGGCGTCTTGTGAGTTGCTCGCGGGCGTCGTGTACGAGCGCGTCGAACTTGACGCCGTTCTCGCGTCTGGCGCGCTGCAGTTTCGCGTAGACCTCGAGAGTCATCTTCGAGTCGGCGTGTCCGACCTGCTTCATTACCCACACGACGTCGAAGTTGTTCGCCAAGAGCGCAATGGATATGTAGGTGCGGCGCAGCGAATGGGGTGTCGTGTTGGGCAGCGCAGGCAAGTCGTGCTTACGGAGCGTCTCGCTCGTCGCGACCGCTGCCTCCCTCAGGATCTTGCCGATTGATTGGCGGCTCATCCGCCGGCCCTTGTTGTTTTGAAAGACGTAGTCCTCGGGTGTGGTTGAGCGGCCGTGGCGGCGTAGCCGATCGATATGGGCGAGGATGACCTCGACTAGTTCGGGACTCATCTCCACTTCACGGATGCCCGTTTCGGTCTTTGCATCGGTGACAAGGAAGTGGGCCCGTTCAGGATCGTGCAGTCGCAGCTTGCCGATCCTCAGGGCGCACAGCTCGCTGACCCGCACGCCTGAGCGGCCGAGGGTGGAGACAATCGCTCCACGGCCCACGTACTTGATGCCACCAAGGTTCAGGTGCTGCAGGTGGTAGCTGACGCTGCCCTGTGTCAGCCCGAGCTCCCTGACGACAGTTGCCTGGCTCTTGCCTTCAGAGGCGGCCAGTGCCACCATGGCTCGCGTCGAGTCTGCGGGTGCCGCTATCGCTGCCTGCCTGAAGCGGGCAAGCGGCGGGTCCTGCGCTCGCGCGATGTCCTCCAGGCAGGCCAGCTCGTCGATCTCGAGGAAGGTGCGCTTTGGCTTGGGGACATGGATACGCAGCCGGCGGCTGCGCGCCGGGTTAGTGTCCAGGTGTCCGTCCTCGATCGCATCCCCAAGGACAGCGGCGAGCATGGTCAGCAGCTTCTTCAGCGAAGCCGCTCTCAACGGCACCACTCTGCGGTTTCGCACATCTCTGAGGTCTGCGCCGGCCTGTAGCGCCTCGCGCAAGTCCTGTGCCTCACGCAGCTTGTGTGCCTTGAACTCCAGGCACAAGTCACTGTCGATTTCATCGAGACGGTAGCGACCGAAGAACCGCTTGAGATGCCCTGCCCGCCAGCGGTAGTCGCGGCAAGTGTTCGTACGGAGTGGCTTTTCCCCAAGGACGCCGTTGAATCTGGCCGTCAGCCAGTACTCGATGTAGTCATCGAAGAGGGGGATCTCAGCTGGAGCGACGCTCCTCGCAACCTCGCGGCGCGTGGGCTTCTGCCAGATGCCAGCTTCGACCCTAGCGATGATCTTGCGCAGCTCAACACGGGCGGTCCGCTCGTTCCAGCCTCCGCCGCACCCGTGCTGGCAGTCGCAGTCGCGCCGCTCATGCAGGAACACGGACTGCCGCTCGCCATACGCGCGGAATCGCAAACGGAACGCCAGTGTGCCATCGGCCAGTACTTCTCTGTCGAGCGTCCCAGTCGCTCGCGGTGCCATCAGACACCGACTGCTCGGTTGCGGCTACGGTACTTGTGCATCGGGACCTGCTTCCCGTTGTCCCGGGCCCGAGGACGCAAACGCGCCGCTCGGCGGCCGTGTTCGTAAAAGCGATTTTATCGCGCCCATGCGGTGGACAACCGCGCGCAGGTGTGGGCCACGCAAACCTGAGCTTGCAAGTTATCTGTGCTTGAAGGTGGACATTTTGGGGTATAGTGAGCGGATGCCTACCAGGCGTTTCAGTGAGCTGGCGGAGACTGCGGCAGACCGGTTCGGGCTCGTCACGATCGACGACGCACGGGAGGTCGGCTATGAGCCCAAGACGCTCGTAAAGCTGGCAGGGCGAGGGCAGTTGGAACGGGTGAGCAGGGGCGTCTACCGCGTCCCGTTCATGCCTGGCGGAGCGATGCAGGCCTACATGGCGGCGACGTTGTGGCCCCAAGGCATACAGGGTGTGCTCACGCACGACACGGCACTGGATCTGTGGGATGTCAGCGACGTGAACCCCGCCAAGATCCATATCACGGTGCCACGCGGGCACCGCCCGCAGCGAGCGATCCCCAAGGCGTATGTAATCCATCGCGAAGACCTTGACCCGGTCGAGGTCACCGCGATCGAGGGGGTCCCTGTCGTCAAGCTCGCTCGCGCCCTGCGCCAGTGCGCCCGGGAGCACCTCGGGCGCGATCTGCTCGAGCAGGCCGCTCGCCACGGCCGTGCTCGCGGGCTACTGAGTGCCCAGGAACACGAGACACTGGTGCGGGAACTCGCGCTAGAAGGCGTCAGCGGAAGAGCATGACGACGCCCAAGCGCCCAAAGACGGTGAACAGGCTGCAGCAGCTAATCACCGAGTGGGAGCGCGAGTCTGGACAGCCGGTGCGGCGCCTGAACCTCAGGGTCGCCTCAATGATGCTGGCAGGCGCACTGCGACGCGCAGTAGACGATGACGGAGCCGTCGTATTTGTCACAAGAGGCGGCGTCGCGATGGAGCTGCGAGCCGGCGAAAAGGCGCGCGTAACTGGGGACGTGGATCTCGTCCTACGTGGTGACCCCGAGTCCTTGCTCGCGCATCTCGATGCCTCCCTCGCGGATAACTACGAAGACTTTTCCTTCGAGCGCAACGAGCCCCAACCACTGGAACTGCGCCCACACGTTCACAGGATCCGGGTGAAGGTCGCGTTCCGTACTAAGCCCTTCATGACGCTCGTCGTCGAGGTCGCACCTGTCGAGGCCGGAGGCGATGAGATCGAAGAGATAGCCGCTCACGATCTCAGCACCGTCGGCCTCGACGGTCCCGACATCTTCCGGTGCTCTCTGTCCGCTGGCAGATCGCCCAGAAGCTGCACGCCGTCACCGAGCCACCACTACGACCCGGCGGGGAGAACCCTCGCTACTGGGACCTGATCGACCTGCTACTCCTCCAGGCCCTAGCCGGGGAGAACCTTGCGCCTGTCAAGGACGCCTGCCAGCGCATATTCGTTGCACGTGGCCAGCAACCCTGGCCACCGCACATCACTACCTACCACGACTGGAGCGATCGCTACAGCGCCATGGCCACTAGCCTCGGCATGCCGATCACCGACCTTAACGAAGCGGTTGAAGTCACTCACGCGCTCATCCACGCCATAGACATAAGCTGAACACGCGTATCTCCTCCGCAAACCCAGGACAGATCACCAACTCCGAGAAACGGGCCAGATCATCCGCACCTCCCAAAGATCAGCCGACCATGCCTCGAATTCCTCGGGATCTGCCCAGCCAAGCGATGGCCTTCGATCAGGTTCGCAGCGCTCATCCGACGGCGCAGAGACGCTAGGATCGGGGCCGCGGCGAGATAGCTCAGTTGGTAGAGCACTCGACTGAAAATCGAGGTGTCGGCGGTTCGAGTCCGCCTCTCGCCATTAAAAAGCCCTGCAAATGAGCGTGTTCGTGGTCAGGGCCAGGCGCTCTAGCTCTGTGACGAGGTTCGGCTGCTCTCGGCGCGGCGGAACCCCAGTGCTCGCGGTGGCCGCCCTGGCGGTCCCGCGTCGGCGCTTGCCGAGCCGGCCCGCGACAACCTCGACAGGGGACTTGACCTTTCTCGGAAGTGGAGCTAAACGTGTTCGGCGATGAATCCCATCGGCGAAAAGGAGGCGTGATCGTGCCGCTGAGCGTGAGCTATAAGCACTTCGGCCGCAAGCGTGGAGAGGAGATCGGCGAGGTTGTGGTCTTCGACTCAGAGCAAATCGACGCCGACCCGGTTCTCGCCGCCAGCGCCACGGAGGTCAACGGCGCGACGGTGATGATGGTTCCCTTCGGCCACGACTCGCCGGGGATCACCGAGCTTGGCTACAAGACCCGCCGCGAGGCCGAAGCCATCGCCGAGCAGCAGGGCGTCCCGCTCTCCGAACACTGAGGGCGCCCACACCATGACCACGCAAGACCGGGAGATCAGGCAGGCCGTCGAGCCCGACGACGGGCTGGAGGACCACTTCATCAAGGCCACCGTCAGGGTGCTCGACGGCGCCGGGATCGGCGCCCGGTATGACTTCCCTGGATGCCTGTTCTTCGACGCGCTCGGGCGAGAATGGGCGACCGCCTACACCGGCCCTGCACGTCAACGACAACGACAACGAAGGCTACGGCGATGAGTTTCCCGGCAACGAGCGGCTGGTCGCGCTGGAGTCGAAGGGCACGCTCAGTGTCGGCGAGTACGCCGACACGCTGCTCGTCGTGATCGAGGACGCCCGCGCAGCGGCGACACCATGAAGTGCTGTTACTGCGGCAACGACCTCGACGGCGGCTACATCGAGGGAATACCCGCTTGGGATCATCAGATCCTCTGGCGCGAAGACGCCGAGACGCGGCACTGCTCGGCCGAGTGCCTGCGCAAGCGCGTGGGCGAACTGTTCATCCGCACGAAGCTCCCCGACGAGCGCTGGCCGCGGTTCACCGTCGAGGTCCCGCCCGAGTTGGCGGTGCTGCTCGACACCGTGTCGGGCACACAGCGGCAGCGCCGCTGCGACGTGGTGTGCCTGCTTCCCGGTTGTTGCGGGCGTCTGCGTGGTTGAGTGGCATCAGGCTGGATCAGATGGGAGCGGCCCGCTATACCCCGGCGCCGTTGGCGTGAAGGGAGAGTGCGTTCAGGTCTTGAATGGGCCATGCGTACAGCTAGAGGCAAGCCGCACCGGACCAGTAGCCCGAATCGTCCCTGTGGCACGGCGGCGGCCTCGGCGCGCATCATCGCCACGAGCTGGTGCTTAAAGTCAACACGCGGATAGCGGTGCAGGATCTCGGTCACGGTGGCAGGAGCCACGTCCCAGATGCGCAGCCCGGCACCGTCAACCATCGCGCCCCACGCGCTCGCGAGCAAGACGCTCGGTGCTGTTTCGCGACGCTCTGGTTCTTTCGCGGAAACTGCGGCTGCGTGACTCGTGGTCGAGGAGTCGCTGCTTGATTTGCGATCGCGCTGTCTAAGGAGCCCCGCTAGCCATGAACGGTTTGCTGTCGGCTTGGACAAGGGGCCGATGGGTTTCATCGAGTAGGATCACTCGGAATATGAATTTTCCGCGCCTTGGTGGTGACGGGATCCATATTGGCAGTTGCCTGGCCTGGTCAGGGCCTCGTGGCCGGACTTCTGCGGCAGGCTGATTGTAAATTGGGTCAGTTAGTGGGCTGTCGGTGGCGCTGTCGATTATGGTCCACCTAAGGAGTATGTTCTTACCCTGTTCGCCTTGGAGATGTATGCCAAGCAGAAACTCGAAGCCTTCTTCGGCGAGTTGATATGCGGTTAGACCCGTGGTCCGCTGGTTAGTGTCTGAGAGGAAAGCACCGAGGGGCTTATGACGACTAATCAACGTAGGGACCGTCAGTTTGGCATTGATTACCGCAGGCGGCGGTGTCACCGCATTTATCTTTTTCCCAAACCATTCAAACAATGCGGTGCCGCTACTCAGAACCCCGATTATGGTTGCTGCGATCGTTAGCGCTCCGAGTAGCTGCTTCCGGCTGAAGTGCTTAGCATCGGTCACCGCGCCCGTGCTCCTGTCTGCCTCTCGGTGCGCTTGACATTTCGATGACTGACGATCGGCGGTTTGCTTGACTGGCGGAGTGGCTTTGCGCTGCCGATGCGAGTGGGGGTTCCTCGGCTGCGTCACGAGCCAATGCGCACGCGGCGAGCAATACTCAGCGTTGGGCCGCTCACTGGTCGCACGATCATGCGAACCTGGTACATGCCCGCCCGTGCGCGCTGCGGCACCCGAAACTCCAAACGGGCTGTCCCCCCGTTAACCTGCCAGCGATGAGAAGCTACCTGACGACGCCCCTTCTTGAGCTCTCCGACAACCGTAGCGCGAGCGCTTACACTGAGGACTATGAGTATCACTCGGCTTCGGCTATGACCACGGACGATTATCTGTTTTACTTGTGCGGAGAAGACAGATGTCGGCTTTCCCGTGCTGATACCCGCATCTCCGTTAGTTGAGCCGTTGCCCCCGCCAGTTTTCGCGCCCCCGCTCGTTTCCGCGCCCCCGCCAGGTTCCGCGCCGTCGCTACCACCGAAGCTTGCGCTGCGCGCCCGCGTTCTACTTCGCTTGCCGCGAGGTCGGATGGGGAAGTATTCAACCCCAAGGTACTGTTCGGCCTCCCAGTCGGGGTTCTGGTTGTCGCCTACATGCTCTGTCAAATTGATGTCGCCGGACGTGTCATTCGCCACAGGATCAAGAAAATAGATGTCGGACTTTTCTTGAGGGCAAGTCTTCTGATAGACGATGAATTCTCCTGTTGGTGACCACTCTGGTGCAGTGTTTTGACACGAATCGTTCGTGAGGGCAACGAATTCAATGGTGTTGTGGTCCGCGAACGGTTCTGCCCCCGAGGACCTGGTGGTCGTAGAGTCGGCAATGTCGATCTGGCTGGGTCCTCCTTCCTGGTCGGGGCCAGCAAACGCGAGTGTGTCGATGAAAAGTTCGAAGTTGAATGCTTCGGGTGAGAACACGAACCAGCTCGGGTCAGAGCTAGCCGACTGGCCCGCTGTCACCTCTCGCGGTGTGCCGCTGACGAACTGATTATTGGAGCGGCTGACCTGCATTACCCAGACCTCGCGCACGCCTTCTTGATTGCTATCAAAGGTCAGCCAACTTTCGTTCTCGGGTCCCGCTGCCCAGCTAGGATTCGTGTAGTCGGCTCCGGAGCTATTGGTCAAGTTCGTCTCGTCACTACCGTCGAAGTTTGCGATGAAGATGTCGTGGTGACCGTTGATACTTCGCTCAAACGCAATCGGAGGATAGTGATCTGGCAAGCCAAATTCCTCGAGCGCGAACTCATCGGGAACCCAAGCAGGAGCGGTATCCGTCCCGACATCATGAGTCACTTGGACCGCTTGACCCGCCGGCTCCGGCGTTGCAGCGTTAATGGCGTAGATGTTCGTGTTACCGTCCGAGGTGGTCCTCTGGAACGCGATCATCGTCGGTTGGATTTGCAAAGGAGTTTCACATTGGTTCCCTGTTTCGGGAGGCGACCAGGATGGCTTTGCGTCGTCCAGACCTGTCGTGATCTGGGTTGGCGTCGCCGTTGGCGTCGGCGGTGTTCCGGGCGTCGGCGGTGTTCCGGGCAGCGGCGGTGCTCCCGCGTGCGGTGGCGCGGCAATCACATAGATGTCACGAGCACCGTTGCGAACGCTGTCGAACGCGATACGGCCGTTGTAGCACCCACGAATAGCTGCTGTTGCAGAGGCGCAGATGCTTACGGTGATCCCGACGATTACCAGCGCAATTATGGCGCCAACCGCAAAGCCGCCAACCGAGCCGGGCTGCATAGCTCTACGTACCGCGTTAATTGCGCGGTTTAGCGACTCGGTAGCCATGTTTCGGCTCTTTCTCATAGGATAACCAAACACTGATTGGCCGAACTATTCTACATGACGCCCAACCGAGCGACTTCCGAGGGCACCTGAGAGCATCCGAAGCCCCTGAGAAGACCAAAGACAAGCCAAGCAGACTAGATTCGGGCACACTTCAAAGCCGTCTACACCTTCGCGAATGTCGGGGCGGCGTCGCAACTGCGGCTCTCCTTGCGGGCCGCAGCAGTTGGCTTTGGCGCTTGGCTCGCAGCAGGTGACCTGCTGCTCGGGGCGCAGCAGTGATCGGCGATCGTGCCAGTCGTGCTCAGCTCAGCCATGTGGATAGCTCTTTGAGGGCGTCGGGGATCACGTAGTAGTAGGCCCAGAGGCCCTGCCGCTCGGAGTCCACGATCCCGGCGTCGCGGAGCTTCTTGAGGTGGTGGGAGAGCGTGGACTGGGAGATGTCGAGCAGTGGCACGAGCTCGCAGACGCAGACCTTTCCGGCGTGTTTGCGCAGTACGTCCACGAGCTGAAGGCGGATCGGGTCGCCAAGGGTCTTGGCGAAAGGCTGATGTCTCGGCGGTGTTGTGCGTGATCGACCGCGAGGCCGGTGGCCGGGAGAAGCTTGCCGCCGAGGGGCTTGATCTGCACTTATTGTTCACCATGAGCCAGCTTCGAGACGCCGCGTCGATCGACGTGTTCTGGGCCACGTCCGGGGTGAGGTTGATAGCCACGCCCTTCGTAGAGCCGGCCGGTGCGCTCGTTGCTGGCACGGGTCGACAAAGAGGCTGCGTTGTACCCGCGCTCACGTATCGCGCGGTGGAGTGCGTCAAGTAGCTCGCGACCGATCCCACCGCCCCAGCGTTTGGGAGCAACGAACACTATCGAGACGTGGCCACGATCTGCCATGACTGGCTCGGAACCGTCCTGAGTGCGATAGGGCTCTGCAAGCGCCACCCCGACCGTCCTTCGTCATCGCACGCCACCACGAGATACGCCGTTGGCTCAGCAAGCTTCTGCTCAATGCGCGCGATCCGCGCTGATGTCGGTGCCAAGCCTCGGGCTTCGTTCGCCGACCGCCACACCTCCAGCGCATCAGATCGTTTTCGTGGCGACCCAACTCCTACTGTCCGCACCGCCATGTACTGCCAACAACTTCGGGCCTCTTCCGAGTCGTTGGACTCCCAGTCGAGTCCCGTCGGTTGACCGTACTTCGATGAGCTGCCCGTCCTTCATAAGCGCAAAGGCTAGGTGACCTTATAGGTGCGGAACTCGACGCCTCGGCCGGTCTCACCCGGCGAGATGCGGCCCTCGGTGACGAAGACAGCACGATTGACCCACGCATACGGACCGTCGCTCGCAGCCTCCATATGCATGAGCGTGCGGTAGTACTGATCCTCAAACGCTGTACCTTCGCCCGCCTCTCGAGCATGGAGCACGCGTTCGTTGAAGTCCACCACACCCTGGGCGCGGACATAGATCACGGGTCCATCGTCCATACGCCATTGCATGCGTACATCGAGGCGTCCCCAACCGTCTGCGCTCAAGAGCAGCCAGTCGGCGCCACCCGATAGGACGAAGCCGGCAAGACGATCTCCCCGCACCGTCCCTCCAACGATCTCCAGTACGCGGCGCAAACCAATCGGCGTCGCACCCACATCCTGACCCTCGGGGGCCAGATCAAGCTGGACGACGCAAACATTCTCCAAGCCGACCATCGCGGCATCCTAACCATTGCACACGCGAAGCCCACCGGCGGCTCTTCACGGCAGGGCGTTTGTCGTGACTGCTTCTTCTCGTCCTTTGCGAGCGTCCACGCAGGGGCAATCCAGGCGCGTGCTTGCTGCCGCGAAGGAAGAGTGGCGACCGAAACGTGACCTTGGTTCTCGCGGCGGGTTCGTCCAAGGCGGGCGTCTACCGCTGGGCCTTGACACGCTCGCACGACCGCAACTGGGGCGCTCGGAGCCTGTTGCCGAGTTCGCCGTTCGATCACAAGCGCGGCCTGGACGCCCGCAAGCAGACCTCAAGTTGGCCGCAGCCGTTGAGTGCGTAGCCACCACACGCCCTACTCATTGATATCCCAAAATCATCACAGCGCTGAAGCGGGCCATAATGTTACTTCTCTATAAGCGGCACATCTGGCATGGCTCAGGCGACTCCAGCGTGAGATGAATTCCCCGGCGACCCGACCGCAAGGGCCGAGTCGCCGGGGTGCCATCAGGAGGATTTGGTTTCCCTAGCAGTACGGGATCGGTGGGGAAAAGCCACCTCCCACGCCTGAAGTGTCGACATACACATCAGTCACATAAGTACTGTCCGTAAGCTTATCCCACACGTTGGACGCAGTGCCGTGGTTCGGCGTAACAAGCTCACCGGTGGTCTGGCACACAATGTCTATCTCTTGCCCGTCATAAACCATGCCAACACTCGGGTAACTGCTGTAGCCGGGGCCCGTGCGCTCGCGCAGTCCGCAGCCTCCATCCGCGCACGTCCCATATACGTGGTGCACGTAGTAAGGAGGTGGTGGAGGTGGAGGTGGAGGTGGTGGAGGTGGAGGTGGAGGTGGAGGTGGTGGAGGAGGTGGTGGTGGTGGAGGAGGAGGAGGAGGAGAGGCCGCTACCGTGAGGCTGCCGCCCATAAATTTCTGGCAAACGCTGCCGCCGTTACACTGGTATTGATCGGTTGTGGGAACGCCCAGTGGGCCATTCGGACCGCCTAGGGCCAGATATCGAGACACTATTGGTTCGTACACGTCGTGTGCTTCTCTTTGAGTGTCTGCCCGCACCAGGACGTTGGGGCCACGGTTACCGCCGGCAAATTCCTGCTTCCATCCCGAGCGCCAGCGTGTTGAATCGATTGTAGGATATCCAATAACGTTCAAGGCGTTTGCAATGGGGTTAAATTTCTCATAGTAACCCATGAAGTAATCGCCTATCCAATACGCAACTCCTGCACCCGAGCAATTGCTCGCCACGATCGCGGATAGGCCGCTCGCGCCGCCAAACGCACCTCGCCAGCCACCGGAGAACAGCTGAAAACAGGTAGATCCGTGGGAGTGAACTTCGCCAAAAGGTTGACCGAGTGCGGGCGGCCCGTCTCTCAATAGTTGGTTCCGGATCGCACCGCCGGTTGTTGTCGAAATCCCATTACCTACGCCCACATTCCAAACGACACTCGTTGGTGCTGGGTTGCAGGCCTCGAGGATCGTCCGCGAAAGGCCTACGTTAGGGCGCCACGGCTCCAGGTCATAGTAGGGCTTTGTCGGCGCGAAATCGAGGTGACAAGCAAACTGGTTGAACATCGACACACTGTTGAGCATCCCGACCTTCTTTACGAGCTCTGCAAACGCGTCCTTGTCGTCTTTAGTGTCGAACAGGCCGAGCTTGCGCGCACACGAGGTTGGTTCTACCCCGAGGTCCTCATCATTGAAGAACCCAGGCGACGCGTCGTAGCCCCAAAAGGCGTGCTTTATGTAGCTGGAACATGGCCCGGCGGCTTGGGCGGTTCCGGTGCCTTGGCTGGCGAAAACCGCACTCGCGGTCACCAAAGCCGCTAGAAGAGGCCCAACTGTGCCAGCTCGGAGCGCAGGTCGTTCGGCGCTTGAGCTACGGACCGTAAGGGACACCCCGCATCGTCGCAACAGAAAAGTCATGCGAAGGCCCTTCCAACGCTCCCTTAGGGCAATGCTAATGGTACGAATCGTCGAAATGAGCATTCCTCATGATAGGCGGATTGGGCTTGTTTGACTATTCCGCTAAGCCAAGGCTTGGTTCGCAGGCATCTCTGTCGTGGAATTACGCCTTACAGCAGGCCCGCTTCCGCCCTAACGGCCACGATTCCTCAGCGTCTAGAGTGAACCGCCTCGGGTTTTGGAGGCGGTCTAATGAGTCGTAGGGCATCTCCTACCTTCAGCGTGCGTGCCTTTCGCTTCCCGCTGGCGATGCGGGAGAGCAAACCACAGCGTCGCACGCTCGTGCTGAGGACGAGCAACAGGCCTGACAGACGGCGGGGCGAGCCCGCCCGCATCGCCATACGCAAGCGGACGTCGACATAGCGCCAGCCGGTGTGCTCGCAGCTCGTCCAAGATAGGAGCGTGAGTGGCGTCCGCTGACGGCTCGCATCTGCACCCAAGCGGACCCGGCGCATCATTGGGAGACCCTGGACCCGCAGGTGTTCACCGCATGAGTTCTTGCGACGGCTTGGCGAGCCGCGTCCAGATCATGCCCGACGCTCGGCCGGCACGCCTGGACCGATCCGACCATCGCACCTTGCGGCGGCTCCCGAAGGGTCGGCTCGATACGTCGGCGTCCGAGCACAGCCAGTACGGCTGCGAGCGCCGCACCCGTGCATCCGAGGGCAAAGGCCGCACTCACGCCAGCCGCGTCGACGAGCGCTCCTCCAAGTGCCGACCCGCCCGCGATGCCGCCGACCGTCGCAGCACGGTGCCACGTGAACGCCTCGGTCGTGGTGCCCATCGGAGCGAGCGCTCCGACGAGCGAGAACTGGCAGGAGAGCATCGGCGCCACGCCGAGTCCGGCGATCGCGCTGAAGAGGAGTCCGGCGGGCAGTGAATGCACGGCGATCAGGGGCGCCATCGATATCTCAACTCCCAGCAGTATCACGGGGTAGCGCGATCCGATCGACAGGCGCCAACTCCGCGTGGCATAGATGAGCCCCCCCAGCATGCTGCCCAGGCTGAACAGGGCGAGCAGCACACCGACAGATCCGCGCGAGCCCACATGCACCGCCAGCGCCGGCAGGCCGACCTCGGCTGCGCCGACCACCATACCCCCGAATACAGCCGAGGCGAGCAGTGTACGCAGGCCCGGACTTGCCAGCGCACCGCCTCGCGAGCGCTTGTACAACCCTCCCTGCCAGCCGCGGGACAGCGTCGAGCTGGCAAAGAAGACGGTTCCCGCGACCGTGATGACCGCACAGAGGAGCAGTGACGCGGCGGGCGAGAACAGAATGGCTACGGAGCCCACGAGCAGCGGCCCGAGCGTGTAGATGACCTCCTGCGTGATCGCGTCGAGCGCATAGGCCGCCTCGAGTGCCTCGGCATCGGGGGCTACGTCGGCCCACAGCGCGCGTATACACCCCGAGATAGGCGGCAGGACGGCGCCCGCGAGCGTGGCCAACGCGACAGTCGCGACCGCCGGCGCCCCTCCGCTCGCGACCAGCACGAGCGCTACCAGCAGCGCGCCTTGAAAGATCGCGGCGGGGAGCAGAACCCGTGGCTGTCCGAGGCGATCCACAGCGGCCCCTTGCACCGGCGAGACGACTGCGCTCGCAAGCGTGAATGCTCCAACCGCTAGGCCCGCGGCGAGAAACGAGCCGCTTTGCTCATGGACGAAGAGCAGGATGGCCAGGGAGAACATGCCCGACGGCAGACGTCCAACCACCGAGCTGAGGAGCAGGCGAGCAAAACCAGGGACGGAGAACAGGGCCCGATAGCGAGAAAGCACGCTGGGTACATCGGTTTTCGAGCAAACCCGCTTGAGCGGGGGCCCGTCGGATGGGTGTCCCGACTGCTCAATGTATCGCAATAAATCAGCCAGAATGTTAAGTTCGGGGTTTGTCAGGTCGATGGGTGGCCATCGTGCCCAACTCGGTTTCGCAGCCCGCTCGATCCCCCCGCGCCACTCCAAACGGCAGGGCGGTTCGCTCCATTGTCGCCAAGTCCATGCGGCGCAAAGAGGACACTTGGCTGGAGCGGTGGATTCACACGACTGCCGATCTGGCTCGTCTGCAGTATTCGCATCGCATGGTCGACGCGACCATCGACGAGATCGACGGACGCAACATCAGGATCGGCGAGCAGTGGCTTACCGACTACGCGTCCTGCAACTACCTTGGCTTCGATCTGGACGAAGAGATCATCGCCGCCGTGCCCGAGTACCTTGCGCGCTGGGGCACCCATCCGAGCTGGTCACGGCTGCTTGGAAGTCCCATCCTCTACGAGCAGATCGAGACGCGGCTGACTGAGCTGTTGGGGGCCGAGGACACGCTCGTGCTGCCCACGATCACTCACATCCATATGTCGGTCATCCCCGTGTTGGCTGGAGCGGGCTCGATCTTTCTCGACGGGCGCTCCCACAAGACGATCTACGACGGGTGCTCGACCGCGCGGGCGCGGGGCGCAACAGTCATACGCTTCGCCCACAACGACCTGGATCAGCTCGAGCAGCTACTGCACGGCGACTGGGTCCGGCCCGGGATCATCTGCCTCGACGGCGTCAACAGCATGACAGGCAACGCGCCCGACCTGGCGGCGTTCGCCAAGCTGGCCCGCGAACATGACGCGCTGATCTACATAGACGACGCCCATGGGTTCGGCGTGATCGGCGAGCGCTCACCCGAGGAGGGCTGCGGCTATGGCGCGCGCGGGAACAGCATCGTGCGACACCTCGCGGAGAGCTACGAAA
Organism: uncultured Solirubrobacterales bacterium; assembly: GCA_963731565.1. Taxonomy (GTDB): domain Bacteria; phylum Actinomycetota; class Thermoleophilia; order Solirubrobacterales; family Solirubrobacteraceae; genus Palsa-744. The sequence goes on along the minus strand of CAVSWG010000001.1, from coordinate 404,117 downwards.
ACATCGTCCTGGTGGGCGGGTTCTCAAAGGCCTACTCCTCTCTCTTGGCGTTCATCGCCTGCCCGACGGCGATCAAGCAGGTCTTGAAGACTGCGGCCCCTCCCTACCTGTACTCGGGACCCTCCCCAGTCGCCTCGCTGGCCACGGTCCTCGAGGGTCTGCGCGTGAACGAAGAGCGGGGCGAGCAGCTGCGCGCCGACCTACATCGCCTGACCGGGCGCGTGCTCGCAAAGGTTCGCGAGCTCGACATAGCCACTCCCAACGAATCCGGTTTCCCAATCATCGAGATCCCACTCGCCGACCCGAACGCGATCGACGAGGTCGGCGACCTGCTGTTCGACCGCGGGATCTACGTGACCATCGCGGCATACCCACTCGTCCCGCGCGACGAGGTGGGCTTCCGCTTGCAGCTCACCGCTGCGAACACAGATGCACAGGTCGATCACCTCAACGACGTTCTCGAGGAGGTCGCCGGCCGTTTTCAGCTCCGCTCCTCGCCGCTCCCCTCGGGAGACCTCAACCACGTATAGCTGCTGGACGACCCAAGTACATGCTCCTCCCAACGCGCACCCATACGACCCCGCAAGTTGACGTCAAAGACTCGCCCGACGGCCCCGGCCGGCTGCGCCGGCGAGCCTGGTGGCTCTATCTGGCGGGAATGGCGGTGTTGACGACGGCCTACATGTGCGGACACTTCTTCGGTCCAAACTGGCTCAACAGCGGTCCCGTCTACAACCTGATCGGCGCGTCGACAGTGGGCGCGCTCATCCTCGGCGCCAGGATCAACTCCAAGGCACACCGCCTGCCGTGGTACCTCTTCGCGGTGGGGCAGGCGCTGTTTGTGACCGGCGACGCCCTCGCCTACAACTACGAACGAATCTTCGGCGCGGCTCTGCCGTTCCCGTCAATCGCCGACCCCTTTTACCTGGCGTTCTACCCCCTCCTGGTAGCGGGCATGCTGCTGCTCATCCACGAGCGCAACGAGGCGCGTGACAGCGCCAGCCTGATCGACGCGCTCATCGTCACAGTGGCGGCGGCGACCGTGTCGTGGATCTATCTCATGGCGCCCTACGCCCATGATCACACGCTGGCGCTGCTCACGAAGCTCACTTCGATCGCCTATCCGATGATGGACGTTCTGGTACTCGGCGTGGTCCTGCGCCTGGCGGTGGGAAGCCGCCGCCGCAGCCAGGCTTTCTGGCTGCTGGTCTCCGGGACCACGATATTGCTGCTGAGCGACACGATCTATGGGTGGAAGCTGCTGCACGGGGGCTACACGACAGGTGGGGTCTTGGACGTCGGCTGGGCTGCCTTCTACGCCCTGCTGGGCGCCGCCGCGCTTCACCCCTCGATGCGCGAGCTCTCCGAGCCGGCCGCCGACCCCGACGATCGCCTGACTCGGCGTCGCCTTGCGCTGCTCACAGCCGCCAGCCTCGCGGCGCCGGCGGTCATGTTCGTACGCGGGGTGCTGGGAGAACCGCTTGACGTCTATGTGCTCGCGGCCGCAGCGATCATCCTGTTCGCGCTCGTCATCATGCGTATGGCCGGGATAGTCCGCCAGCACGAGGAGGCGCTTGGAAGGGAGGCCGCGCTGCGGATGGCCGGCGAGGCCCTGGTGACGGCTTTCACACGCGAGCAGATCTACTCGGCCGCGCTGGACGGCGCCCAGGCCATGCTCGACGAGAGCGCGCCCGCGCGCCTGTATCTCCGCGAGGGCTCCACGGACACGCTCGTCGCCGTGGACAGCACCGGTGAGGATGCGCCGAGCGTCCCCCCTCTGCGCCTTGGCGAGCTCACGCTGCCGCCAGCTCACAGCCGGCTGGATGAGCACCGCGTCGTGACGCTGCAGGCTCCCGGCGAGACCATGTGCCTGTCGCCACTGTTCGTCCGCGACGAGCTGATCGGCGTCCTGGCCGTCCTGCCTCGAGTGCCCTTGAAACGCGCGGCGCAGGAGAGCCTCGCGACGCTGGCCGCCGAGGTGGCGCTGGCGCTCCAGAGCGCGGCGCTCACCGAGGAGACTCTCAACCAACGCTCCGAGGCGCGACTGGGGGCGCTCATCAAGAACGCCTCCGACGTGATCTGCATCGTGGGGCGGGATACCGACATCCACTACCTCAGCCCCTCGGTACAGCAGATGTTCGGGCACCTCCCTGAGACCCTGAGCGACCGTCCACTCACCGACATGGTGCACCCCGACGAGGTCGTGCGTGTGGCGGCGTTCCTTGCGACGATCGCGGCACAGCCAGCCGGCCAGTCGCTGATGGCCGAATTCCGTGTGCGCCACTCCTCTGAGGGTTGGCGCGACGTGGAGGCCCTCGGCGCGAACCTCCTCGGCGAGGAGGCGGTGGATGGCATCGTGCTCAATATTCGCGACATCAGCGAGCGCAAGTCGCTGCAGGCCGAGCTGGAGCATCAGGCATTCCACGACACGCTCACCGGCCTGCCCAACCGAGCGCTGTTCCGCAATCGCGTCGAACACGCTCTGGGCGGCCAGCATCGCAACGGTCAGTCAGTCGCTGTCCTGTTCCTCGACATCGACGACTTCAAGACCGTCAACGACAGTCTCGGGCATGCGGCGGGAGACAAGGTGCTGCAGGAGGTCGGTCGGCGACTGGAGGATTGCATGCGCCCCACCGATACCGCCGCCCGTCTGGGAGGCGACGAGTTTGCCGTCCTGATCAATGACTCAGAGAGCGAGATGAGCGCGATCGAAATCGCCCAGCGCGTGATGAGCACAGTGGCTGTCGCACTACCGCTCGACGACAGAGAAGTCGCGATCAGAACCAGCATCGGGATCGCGTTCAGCGATGGGCAGGAGAATGCCTGTCAGGACGCCGGCGAGCTGCTGCGCAACGCGGACGCGGCCATGTACATGGCCAAGGAGAGCGGCAAGAACGACTACCAGGTGTTCCAGCCTGAGATGCACGCCCAGGCGCTCGCCCGGCTCGAACTGAAGACCGATCTCCAGCGGGCCCTGGACGCCGGAGAGTTCACGCTTCGCTACCAGCCGATAGTCGACCTATCCAGAGACGAAATGACCTGTATGGAGGCACTCGTTCGGTGGGAGCACCCGACCCGCGGGATCATCGCCCCACTCGACTTCATCCCGCTCGTGGAGACCACGGGGATGATCGTCGCGCTGGGACGCCACATCCTCGGGGAGGCGTGCAGGTGGGCCGCCCATATGCAACGTGAATGTCCCCGCGATCCCCCGCTCTCGATAGCCGTCAACGTCTCAGCCTTCCAACTACAGCGCTCCGAATTCATCGATGAAGTTCGGGAGGTGTTGGAGGAGACGGGGATTCCACCGGCCAGCCTGATCCTCGAGTTGACCGAGAGCGTGATGATGCGCGATATGGATTTGAGCACCATGCACATGAATTCCCTGCGTGCCCTTGGTGTGAGACTCGCCATCGACGACTTCGGCACGGGCTACTCGTCCCTGAACTACCTCCGCCGCTTCCCTGTAGACATCCTGAAGATCGACAGATCGTTCTTGGCCGATCCAAGCAAAGAGGTCTCCGAACTCACGGCGGCGGTGGTGAATCTCGCCCAGATCTTCAAGCTCCAAGCCGTCGCTGAGGGCATCGAGAACGAGGGGCAACTCGAGCGAATCAAAGACACGAGCTGCGAGTTCGGTCAGGGTTTTCATTTTGCCGAGCCGCTCACCGGCGAGGAGATCCTGGCCATGGCCACGGAGCAAGCAAAGGAGCGCGGCTCAGGCGCACCTGTTTCCAGTGTGCCCGCTTCCCAGTAGCCACAGGATCGACCGATCGAGATGACGGCTCCAGGGAGCCTGGACTGGGGATGTGGCGTTCAGCGCTGGCAGCTCAGCGCAGGCGCCGCCACATCGTCACTGAACCTCACACTTCCGCAGGCGGTGCGACACGTAGATTGCCCAACCAATGCCGAGCAGTAGGCCGGCGACCACGTCGCTTGGATAGTGGAGGCCCAAGCAGACGCGAGACGCGGCTACCACGAGGATGATCAGAAGCGCGAACACTGGGATTGATCGATGAGTACGAGTTCGTGGTGCATCCCAGGCTTGCGGGCCACGGGCCGACGTTGTTCGCGGGGCTATCGAAGCACGTCGACTTGAAGCTCATGAACCGGCTGGAGTTCGGCTCGGGGGCAGTGGCGATGCGGTACGAGCCGAGAAGGTAGCCATCGGGCTTGCTAGCCCGAGCCGGCTCGGCAACTTGGGCGTTGGAACGAAAGAAGCCGCGGGCGACGACGCCTGGGCTGTAGGCTGCGCGCGGGATGACCGCAGTGCTCGACTTCCGTGGTTTGCCAGCGCCGATCGTTCAGGCGGGGATGGGTGCTGTAGCCCGCCATGAGCTCGCGGCAGCCGTATCGGAGGCCGGCGGGCTCGGGACGATCGGGGGTGCCCGCGGGCGGATCGCGCAGGAGCTGGCTGCCGCGCGGAAGCTCACCGGCCGGCCAATCGCGGTCAACCTCGTGCTGCCGCTGCTTCGCCCTGGCGATGTGCAGGCGGCGGCGGACGCCGACGTGATCGTCACCTTTTGGGGAGAGCCGCGCCGGCTTGCGGGCGGCACCTGGGTCCATCAGTGCGGCTCGGTTCAGGAGGCGAGAGCCGCTGAGTCGGCGGGCGCCGATGCGGTGATAGCCCAAGGCGTAGAGGCCGGCGGGCACGTTCGCGGCACGACGCCGCTGCTCGAATTGGTCGAGAGCGTGCGGGCCGCGGTCAAGGTCCCGGTCCTGGCGGCCGGCGGCATCGTTGACCCGCCAGGTGTGCGCCAAGCTCTCGATGCCGGAGCGGTCGCTGCCGTCATGGGCACGCGCTTCCTGCTCACCGAGGAGAGCCGCGCGCACCCCGATTACAAGCTGAGCTGTCTACAGGCCGACCGCACCGTCCTGACGGAGCTATTCGGGCTCGGGTGGGCCGAAGCCCCGCATCGCGTGGTCCCGAACGCTGCGACTCGCCGCTGGCTGGGCGACGACCCTCGCGGGCCTGGCTGGATCCGCCTCGCCAACCGCCTCGCCTCACCGCTCGTGATGCGCGTCCCGGAAACACTCCAGGATCGCGGGCTCGCGATCCAGCGCCCAGCACTCCCCTTCCTCGGCCCGCCGATGGCACTGGACGATGGGCCCGCGAGCCTCGTGGACTCGGGACCGCTGTACGCGGGCTCGAACGTGACTCGAATCTCGGAGATCCTTCCCGCCGCGCAAGTAGTCACCGACCTGACCCCGTAGCTAGGTGACGTGCCTACATAGGTTGTGAACGGTTGAGGAGGCATCCGGGCCTCTCCCGAGGCTGTGGGTCTGCGAAGGCTCACGACCTAGGAGGACCCGGATGCAGATTCACGGTAGAGCGAAGCTCGGACCGGCTGGACGTTTGGCGTTGTGCGAGGCGATTGAGAGCGGGATGAGCTTCAGGCAGGCCTTTTCTGCTAGCCGCCGCATAGCGAGTCGGGGAGGTCTTCCCATGACTGAAAATCGTGGTGTCCCGGGTTCGAGTCCCGGTCTCGCCATCCCTCCAGGGGCGGATCTCTGGCCCAGCCTGGGTCAAGCCTTCGTCAGGTTGCATCGGTACGCTTGGTAGAGGTGATGTAAGCGCCAGCTGGCGCATATGACTGTCGTGATCCTGGTGAGAGCTGGCGCATGTAAGCGGACGCTCGCACCACCACTAGCGCGCGAGAGTGCTTAGAGCGCCCTCCTCGGTTCAGGCGTGTATGACGACGCCGCGGGTGATCGTCACAGCCGCTCCGTGTTGTGGTGTGAGTGTGATCTTCGTCGTCAAGGCCAGGTGCCGGTGACGGCGCAACGCGGCCTTGCCTTTGGCGGTCAGAGGCACGGAGAAGGGCACACTGCCCGTTTTCAGGGATGAGCGCACCAGTCGCCCGACGCGTACCTGGGCAGGATGTCCTGGCTTGGCCAGCGAGGCGCCGGTGGCGAACAGGCTGACTTCCAGTCGTCCGCCGGAGCCGGCTTGGGATACCTTGATCGATCCGTGTATCGTCGATCCGTGCTGGTTGCCGGCGAGCTTGAGTGCCTTGGATCCTCCTTCCAAGGGCGATCCGGAGCTAGGTTCACTCGGTGTTGTGGTGGTGGTCGTCGGTGTTGTGGTTGTGGTTGTCGTGGTGGGGGTCGTGCCGGTGGTGGCGCCTTCGACCACGATTTCGTATTTGGTGTAGTTGATGGCTCCGTCGTTGAAGAGGGTCGAGCTTTCGAACTTGTAGGTCCCTGGTTGTTCGAACTTGCACGTGCCTTCCCATGCGGTCATGGCAGTCGCAGGTATTCCGGAGCATGCCGGCGCAGAGCCCGTCCATGAGACGGTCGCCGCCGTGCTTGCGTTGTCGACGAACTTGACTTCGCCACTGGCGGCGATCGTGACCTTGCTCGCGGGTTCTGGGTTTGACCCCGAGCCGGGGGTTGCCCAGCACGGCCAGGCGAGCTCGACGCAGTTCTCGTTCACTTCGAGCTTCGCTTCTGACGGGGCAGCGGCGAGAGCGGGCATCACAGCCGCCGTCGCTCCAACTAGCGCAGCGAGGGTGAGAAGCAAAAGGGTGCGTGGTCTCATGATCGTAGGTCCAGGCTTCGCGTGAGGGTTAGCGCCGTGCCGTGCTTGGGTGTGAGCTTGATCTTCACGGTGAGCGCCAGCTTGTGATGATGGTGAAGCGCGCGCTTGGCTGCTGCGTCGAGCGAGACCTTGAAGGAGACTGTGCCGGCGGGCGCCGAGGGGCGGACGAGCCGTCCGACGAGCGACCTACCAGGTCGTTTGATCTTGGCCAAAGTGGCGCCCTGGGCGAGCAGTTCGACTTCCAGGCGCGCACCAGCGTCGGCGGTGGGGATCTGGACCGTGCCATGCACTGTGTCACCGTGCTGTGCGTTTGCCAGCGCGAGGGTCGCGAGGGGGTGGCTTCCGCCCGGTGGGGACAGCGTTTCCGTCGAACTGGGGGTCGTGGCCGTAGAGGGGGCGGTGCTCGTGGAGGCTCCGCCGCTGGAGGGCTGGGTGGAGGTCGTGGCCGTCGGCGTTGTAGTCGTTGGTGTGGTTGTGGTCGGCGTCGTCGTGGTCGGCGTTGTCCCGGTGGGGGTGGTGGGCGTTGTAGTCGTCGGTGTTGTGGTCGTCGTGGTGCCTGTACTGGCGTTTTCGACCACGATTTCGTATTTGGTGTAGTTGGTGATTCCGTCGTTGAAGAGGGTCGAGCTTTCGAACTTGTAGGTCCCTGGTTGTTCGAACTTGCACGTGCCTTCCCAGGCGGTCATCGCCGTCGCAGGTATACCGGAGCACATTGGCGCAGAGCCCGTCCATGAGACAGTTGCCGCGGTAGTCGCTTTGTCGGCGAACTTGACTTCCCCACCGGGGGCGATCGTCACTCTGCTGGCGGGCACCGCCGAGCCGCTGGTTGCCCAGCACGGCCAGGCGAGCTCGACGCAGTTCTCGTTGACTTCGAGCTTCGCTTCTGACGGGTTGGCAGCGAGAGCGGGCAGTACGGCTACCGCCGCTCCCAGCAGCGCTGCGAGGGCGAAAAGCAAGAGCGTGCGCGATCTCATTGTGAACCCACCTTTTCTCGTGCCGGATATCGCCATGACAGTCGCTGGAGGCCGTGCGTGGCACAGCAGCATCCCGATTATCCCCTTAGGACTCCAGTGCGCAAAGATCCTTCCCGCAGTGTTTTGCTGGGGCTTGAGCCAGGTTCACTCGATCTCAGGGACGCTTTCCGCGCCGCGCTACCACTGAGCCAGACAGTTCGCGGGAATGAGACGCTGCCCTCCGGAGTCTTGTCGAGTAGAGGTACGCCATGACTGAGAGTCCAACTGAGATCGATGATGAGCAGCGCAGCGTGGCTGAGCTGTTGTGCTCTTTCGAGGTGTCCGCGCCGGAGTCGCTGCACCGGCAAGTCGAGTTGTTGGTGGCTACTCACCAGGAGCGCCACGTGGCGTGGCGCGTTTCGCGATGCGTTTTCTCTCCTTTGGGCCTCGCAAACGCAAGCGCAATGTTCGCGACAGTCCTGGCGGTTGTGATCGCAGTCGTCCTCAGTGGTGGCGGCAGCGCCCCCACGGTCAGCTTCGGTCAGGCAGCCGCGTCAACCCTGCGTGCGGAGACGCTCCCCGCGCCGTCCGAGAGCCAAGCTCATCGCGCGCAGCTCGCCGTCGCGGTCGACGGTGTGTCTTTCCCCTATTGGAGCGAGCGTTTCGGGTGGCGCAGCACGGGATTGCGCACCGATCGCGTTGACGGCCGCTCGATCACGACCGTCTTCTATGAGGACTCAAGCGGCCAGCGGGTCGGTTACGCAATCCTTGCCGGCACCACCGTGCCCCAGGTCGATGGTGGCGTGAGCGCCTGGCGCGGTGGCGTTTCGTACCGGATGCTCACCGAGAACGGCGCTTCAGTGGTGACATGGCTGCGTGACGGCCACCTGTGTGTGGTATCCGGCCACAGCGTCTCCAGCGCCACACTGCTACGCCTGGCGAGCTGGAGCGATCACGACCCGACAGTCTCTTGAGCGCGCATTGATCGCTGGTCTGATGGTGGCGAGGAGGATCGCGGCAAGCCCGGATCCGGGAAGGTTCATGGTGTGGCGGTGTCTATAGGAAGTGATGACAGTCACGCGCCCGAGCACCCAACACTTGGAGGAACCATGAAACGAACCTACGTTTTCTTGGCCGTCGCTTTGGCAACCGCGGCGAGCGCCTCGACGGTCGCTAGCGCACAGAGGAACCTCCCGGCCGCTCAATCAAGCCGCGCTGCCACGGTGCAGTTGCGCCACACTAGCCTTGGCAGCATCCTCGTCAGCAGTTCGGGCCACACGCTGTATGAGTTCACGAGAGATCACGCCAACAAGAACAGTTGCTCCGCGATCAGCGGATGCTCAGGAGTGTGGCCGTCGCTGAAGGCAAGCGGTCGCCCAACGGCCGGCTCAGGCATCAAGGCTTCGCTGCTATCCACGACTAGCGGTCATCAGGTCACCTACGCTGGTCACCCGCTCTACACCTACAGCGCAGACAGCGGTCCAGGGAAGACCTCTTACGTCGGCGTCAAAATGTTCGGCGGCGCGTGGTACGCGATTAACGCCTCTGGAGGCGCGGTTAAGTAGTCCTGGCCCCCGAGATCCCGCCGCCCGGGTGTTAAGGCACGGCCGCGGGCTCATTCGATGCTGGCCGGTACGCGTCTCATTTCGCGCGGGCTTCGCTGTGTGGTCTAGCCTCACAGCACAAGCGCCAAATGCACAACGGTGGCGATCCCGAATCCGAGGCCGAGTAGATGGCGAAACCAGTTGGCGCCGTGTAGCAGCTCCTCATAAGCCCATATGCCAATCGCCAGGAAGGAGATCGCCGCGAGATAAGCATGGGCCAAGTCATGCGAGCGAGCAGCCGCGCTGCCGGCGAGGACCCCGATGGTGAGTGGTGCGTTGGGGAACTGCACGATCGGGAAATCTCGGGGCCATCCGAGTTGGGTCAGACGCTCGAACTCCCGCCACAACCCACGCGGACTCAAACGTCGCAGGTGCTGGCGCGCGCTAGGTCTAGCTGCCGTTGGGGGATGGTGCGATCTCACCGCGGCCTGCCTGTCGGAGGTCTGCTGGCAGGGGCGCGGCGGCGGCGCGAGCGAGGACGGTCAGGCCGATGCGCCAGCGGATGATCGCGGCGCGCTGGGCTGCCTGCGTGTTGGGCAGGTCGGTGAGCTGACCTTCGGCGAGACCGGCGACGAGCGCGCTCAGGTAGGCGTCCTCGAAGATGTAGGTGTTGGCGTAGCCGGCGTTGAGAGCGCGCAGCTGGGGGGTTGGCGGATCGACCGCCGCGATATCGACGGCGTAACCTGCAAACCGCTGCTCTAGCCTGCCCATCCGCCGCGCGGCCTCGCCGGGTGCGATGCGTCGGTCGTGAAATGCCTCAAGGATCGGGTCGGCCCCGCCCAGGAGCTTGTTGACCGCGAGCCTGATCGGCTCCACCTCACCTATATAACGCTCAATCGCTGTCCGGCCAGCACGTCGCGTGCCGGCAGCCGTCCCGGTTTGGCTCGCGCATCCGCCGAGCGCGACCATGCACAAACAACCGGCGGCCAGCGCCCGGGGCCGGCTTCTCACACCCACGAGCGCGTGCCGCTGATCCAGCCGCAAGAGCTCAGTAGCCGTAGCCGCCGTTCGAGGATTCTTCTGAGGAGCCGCCGGTGCTCGGCGCGGGTGCCGCCGGGGCGCTATTTGTGCTCGTCGCGGGAGTGCCGGTGGAGCTAGTCGTGACGACGCTCCAGGTGCCTACGTCTTTGATGCCTTGGCCCTTGGTTTCACCAGACTGGTGATCTCCCGTGAAGGTGTAGAGCGGGGCGCCCTTGTAGGTGACCTGCACGGTCCCGTCGGGACGCTTCACGGTCCCGAGCGAGCCGACTTCGCCACTGGGAGCACCGCTGGACGGCACGATCAGCGGATGCCAGATACCAACGCAGGCGGAGCTGGTGCAGATGAACTTGCCGTTCTGCTCGCCGCTGAGGTGATACAGCGTCATCCCCTGACTGTTGATGAGGATCGTGCCGAGCATATTGGAGGCACTCTTCACGACGACAGCGCTTGACGGGCTGCTGCTTGTCTGCGCGGCCTGTGTGTTAGCCGCCGAACTGGTCGTGTTGCTGGATGAGCCGCTGCCGCAGGCAGCGATCAGGAGCGACGCGGCGATTGCTGGTAGGGACAGCTTCAGTACGTGGCGCATGTGTCCACTCCTTGCTTGCTTGCGTGCGTGAGAGTGAGGCTTTGAGGGAATTGCCTCTGTATTGAGAGAGACTCCGCCCCGGCGTGTTCCTTCCAGGCCAGAAGGAAAGCCAGGGCGGAGACCCAGATGTCTTCTGTTTGCTACTTGACGGTGAGCGTGCCCTCCATCCCTGCCATGCGATGTCCTGGAACCGAACAGAAGAACTTGTACGTTCCCGGCTTCAGGTTCAACGGCCCGGGTATTGCGTGTCATTGCTTCAGATATCGCGAGGATCTTGTTGTCCTAGGTCGAGGCTACATACAGCGTTCCGTTGGAGGCGAGTGCGAGTCCGGTCGGGCCGAGCACGAGGGCTTCTGCTGAATTAACCCAGGGGATGCCGTTCGCGATGACTGTTTCGCTGATGACCTTCGGTGGCTGCCCTTCGCCCGATTCGATGTAACGTTCGCTGACGATCGAGAAGCTCGGTCCCTGCGGCAAACCGAGCTAAGGCTCAAAGCCACCTCGATTCACAGGGGTGACCGCATGCGAGCTTGCCAGGACCCGAAGGGATCCTCTGGCGCGTCCGCCTTAGACTTCAGCTGAACGATCTCCGCGAACCTTTTGAAAAAGGTGCTGTTCTTTTGGTGCGAGAGTCTTGGGCGGCTCGCTTTGCTTGGGATTTGTGGGTTTAGTGGAGGCCACACTCACATCCCCCCGCCAGTTCCTCTTCTCGTGCCAGTTCCTCGTCACTTATGCCTTCGGCGTTCAATAGCTCACGTGCTTGATCGAGATCTCGCTCCTCGACGTACAAGTCGCACGCGCCCCCAACGCCGCGTCCGCTACCACCACCCCTCCGCTGCATCATGGAGTGAATACCAGCCGCGGATAGACGGCCGCGAACCAACACCGCCTCTATTTCGCCACTCACAGAAGTCGCGATCTTGAGCTTTCAAAGCGAGATTAGCGCCTCGCCAGGACCGAGGTCCCGGACGATTCGCCGATGGCTAGCGCTGCGCTTGCGCGACGTGGCCCGCATAGATGAGGGCGAACATGTCTCCCAGCAGATCATCGGGGACAGCGTCGGGTTCGATCAGCTTCTCCTGGGCTAGTCCGAAGGCCAGGCTGAGGAGAGCAGTGGCCACCTGCTCGGGGGCGGCGAGTGGCGGAGCGCCTAGGTGCTTCAGGCGCGCTTGGAGCCCTTTCGCGAGCACGGAGCGCAACTTCGCTTCCCGTCTGACGTAGCGGGCGCGGAGCTTGGAATCGCGGATTGCCTGCGACCGATACTCGTGGTCCAGGAGCAGCAGCTCGCGCTGTCCGGACACGAGCTCGACGAAATGCCGGTTCGCTTCAGCGGCCATGTCGTCCCCGGGCGGTGCGGACTCCAGCAGCTTGATCGCTTCGCGCATCGGCCGGTCGACGCGCTCCTCAAATAGGGCGAAAAGGAGGTCGTCCTTGCCCGAGAAGTAAAAGTAGATGGCCCCCTTCGAGTAGCCGGCGCGTTCGGCGATGTCATCCACCGATGCGTCCCGGTATCCACGCTGCGCAAAGACCTCCATAGCCGCTTCGAGCAGCATGGCACGCCCGTCGCGCCCTTCCGCGCGTGCAGTTCGGGTGCGCCGGTCGAGTCGTCGGCGGCGGTTCCGCGTTGCAGTTGCCATCTCGCTTGTGTAGCATACCTACTGACGGGTCAGTATCTACTCGTGTGTAAAGCAAATCTGGAGCACCTTTCCCGCGTGCGTAAGACCACAGTCCCGCCCTCGTCCTCACGATCCCTCCGTTGCGCGGGAGCCGGACCACCTGGTGATCACGACCAGGGGTGGCGAGAGTGAACGCGGACGCCGCGCCAGCGTGCTTCACGATCGCCATGCTGTCGGCATGAGGGCGAGCGCGGAGACGGGTCGCACCGCCACGATGCAAACGAAGCTCTACGTCATCCCCACGCATCCGGGTCGAACGGGGATGCTGATGCTGGAGCACAAGGGCATCCCCTACCGGCAGGTAGACCTGCCCGCCGGCCTACATCCCTTGGCCCTGCGGCTACTCGGCTTCCGCGGCAACGCGGCCCCGTTTCGTGACATCGATGACCGATCCCATCGTGTACTCGCGCTTGCCGACCGGATGGGTACGGTACCGGCGCTCCTCCACGGCGGCAACCGAGTGATGACCAACCGTGACATCGCTCGCTTCCTCGACAAAGTCCAGCCCGACCCGCCGCTGTTTCCCGCCGAGCCAGACCGGCGGCTCGCGGTCGAAGAGGCGGAGCGATGGGGCGACGAGATATTCCAGATGGCGGCACGCCGGCTCCTCCTCGCGGCCGCGCTGCGCGGCCGGGATGGGATCGTCAACCGCGGCGAGGACGGCCGGCTCGGGCCGCTGATATCGCAACACGAGACTGTGAGGTTCGCTGTGGCGCGCCTCGTGGCCCGTTTCGCCTTCGCTGTGAATGCTCGATCTGACGGCGACTTGTTGGCGGCGCTGCCGGGCATGCTCGATCGCATCGACGCGTGGATCGAGGCCCATGTGCTGAACGGCGAGCACCTGCACGCGGCCGATTTCATGATCGTCACGAGTCTCGCCATGCTCTGCTACCGGCCCGACGTTCGAGGAGAGCTCGAGCGACGACCAGCGATCCGGCTCATCGACCGGATCCTGCCCGAGCCCTGACACGAACGCCTGATCGGGAAGTCTTCGGGCTTATCCGATCAAGACCGAAAATCGGTGTCCCGGTTCTCGTCATGCACCGAAACCCTCGCCGCGAGCACTTGCCGGACAACATTCTCGGCATTCGGACAACATTCTCGGCATTTTCCGAATAGAGGTACCCTCCCCGGATAACCAACATCTCTGTTACGGGGAGGCTGTAGCGATGGCAAACGTGCTTTGCGTGCTCTATGACGATCCGCTCGATGGGTATCCGCCGTCCTACGCGCGCGATGGCATTCCCAAGATCGAGAGCTACTACGACGGACAGACGACGCCCACTCCAGAAGGCATCGACTTCACCCCTGGGGAGCTGCTCGGGAGCGTCTCGGGCGAGCTGGGGTTGCGCAAGTTCCTGGAGGAACGTGGTCACCGGCTGATCGTCACCTCGGACAAGGACGGGCCCGACTCGGTCTTCGAGCGGGAGCTGCCAGAGGTCGAGGTTGTCATCTCCCAGCCGTTCTGGCCGGCCTATCTGACCGCCGAGCGGATCGCCAAGGCTCCGAACTTGAAGCTAGCCTTGACAGCTGGCATCGGCTCCGATCACGTCGACTTGCAAGCGGCAATCGAGCGCGGAATCACGGTCGCCGAGGTCACCTATTGCAACAGCATCAGTGTGGCTGAGCACGTGGTGATGATGATCCTCGGGCTGGTGAGGAACTACATCCCCTCCTATCAGCAGGTGGTGGACGGCGGCTGGAATATTGCCGACTGCGCGTCGCGCTCCTATGACCTGGAGGGCATGCAGGTCGGCACCGTCGCAGCGGGACGCATCGGCTCGGCGGTGCTGCGCCGCCTGGCGCCGTTTGAGGTTGGTCTCCACTACACGGATCGGCACCGTCTCCCACCCGAGGTTGAGCAAGAATTGGGTGTCACCTTCCATCCAACCGTCGAGTCGCTTGTGAGCGTCTGCGACGTGATCACCATCAACGCTCCTTTGCATCCGGAAACGGAGAATCTCTTCGACGCGGACTTGATCTCTCAGATGAAGCGGGGCGCCTATCTGGTGAACACCGCGCGCGGCAAGATCTGTGACCGCGACGCCGTGGCCCGAGCATGTGAGAGTGGCCAGCTCGCGGGCTATGCCGGGGACGTGTGGTTCCCCCAGCCCGCCCCTCGGGATCACCCCTGGCGGACGATGCCTCACCACGGAATGACCCCCCACATCTCCGGCACCACCCTCTCCGCCCAGGCTCGCTATGCCGCTGGCACGCGCGAGATTCTCGAGTGTTGGTTCGATCGGCGCCCTATTCGCGAGGAATACCTGATCGTCGATGGCGGCAAGCTGGCCGGCGCGGGCGCCCACTCCTACAGCGCCGGCAATGCCACCGGCGGCTCAGAGGAAGCTGCTCGGTTCAAAACGGGCTGACGTCCCGGAGGACGCCAGGACCTTTGCCCTCCTTTGGAGATGACTCGCGCATGAAGCCAAGGTTAGACATGCGCGAGATGGTCCAAGTTGCAGCGTTCTCTGTTGCCGTAGCGGGCTATGTGCTCGTGATCGGCTGGCTGTTTACCTGGGGCAAGCTCGCGGCGGCACGTCTCCCCGTTGACGCGTCGCTACCCGTCATAGACGAGCGAGTGCTGTTCGCCACTGGTTTCGGATGGTGTTGCTGATGGCGATCGTGTTCGGCGCCATGTGTGCCTTGGCATACCTCGTGCATGCATGGTCCTGGGAAAAGCGCCCCCCGAATGGCACGCGGTTGTCAAGTTGGGGCGCCACGAGGCCCACAACCGCGCCCGCGCGGCTCGCGTGTTAAATCCCTCCTCGCATCGTCCCCCCTCGCATTCCTGCTTTCGTTCCGCCACACCTCCAAAGCCGAGCTTGATGGCGCTGACACCTCAGTCGCCACCAGAGGATTTGCACGAAGCCCCGATCGGCGATCCCTTCGTACAGGTCATAGCCGGCTTCAACGTTGGCGTACTCGCCATCACACTCGGCCTGGCGGGCGCAAGGATTGTCAAGGCTTTGGTCGATCAGATCGACCCTGGGCAATGGTGGGCGATGCTCGGGCCGTGGGCGTTTTTCTCGGTTCTGGCAGCCCTCCTCCTGGCTCGGCTCGCTCCGCTTCGCTTCGCGGCGGCCGGCTAGTACACGCAGCCATCTGGACGGTCGTGGCTCTCGTGGCCTTGCTGTCCTCGGCTCCGCTTGGCCTGTTGATTTCTTACGCGGGACGGCATCGCGACGCTCAGGAGCTCAAAGCAGTGAAAAGCGGTATTTGACTTCAGTCAGCTAGGTGTCATGCCGACGGGCCGGCATTGAGGTCACGCCTGTGGTTGGCGAGTCTTGAGTGCCTCAGCCAGGACCTCGAGCGCACCCGGGATCCCACTCACGTCTCTGCCCCCGCCAACCGCCAGGCGGCGATCCTTGCCACCACCGCCCCCACCGACGACCTTCGCCGCCGCACGCACCACTGCCGGTGCGTCGCCGGAGTCGCTGTCGATTGCCACGGCGATCGCGACTGCCTCGCCGTCCGGCGAGCCGATCAGTCCGACCGCTTCGATGTCCTCATGTGCGAGCAGATCCGTAGCGATCCCTCGCAATGCTTGCTGATCGCGGCCGTCGAGGCGCGCCACGACGCTCCCCTCGACAGCAGAGTCGGCAAGCGAGGAGGCCAGGTCACGGTCGGCCTCGGCAGCGAGCGCCTTGCGCTCACGTTCCTCCTGGCTCAAGGAGCTCTGTAGGCGAGCGATTGCGTCCGGCACCGATTCGGGGCCCACATGCAAGGACTCTGCCGCCGTGTGCAGGAGGCCGCGCGCGCGACGGTGGTCCTCGTGCGCGGCCTTTCCAGTAAGTGCCTCGATGCGCCGCAGGTTGGCCCCCACCGAGGACTCGCTGCGCACCACGAATGCCCCGATCCGCCCGAGCGCCTGCACGTGCGTGCCACCGCACAGCTCGACCGAGTGCTCGCCTGCGTGCACCACCCGCACGATCTCACCGTACTTGTCGCCGAAGAACGACATCGCCCCCTCGGCCCGCGCGCTCTCGAGCGAGCTCTCCGTCGTCTCCACGGGCTCGTCCTCGAGGATGTCTCCGATCACGAGCTCTTCGATCTGGGCGATGTCCTCGTCGGTGAGCTGCGCATGGTGGTTGAAATCGAAACGTAGGTAGTCGGGTTCCACGAGCGAGCCTTGCTGTTGCAGTTGTGGCCCAAACGTCTTACGAAGCGCCCAGTGCAACAGGTGGGTGGCCGTATGGCTGCGCTTGATCGCGTCTCGACGGCTCTCGTCGACGCGCAAGGTCGCCTCTTGTCCCTCCACGAGCGTTCCGCTTTCGAGCTTCACGCGGTGGCGGATGATTCCCTCGAGCGGCCTGTCTGTGTCGATAACGCGCGCCTTGCCCGTCTCGCTCTCGATCGTGCCTGTGTCTCCCACCTGACCGCCGCTTTCCGCGTAGAAAGGGGTCCTCTCGGCGAACACTTCGAACATCGGCTGGGCGGAGTCGCCGCTCTCGGCCTTCAACACCCGCACGAGCCTGCCTTGCGCCTCCAGCTGCTCGTAGCCGAGGAACTCCGTGGGCGCGAGCCCGTCAAGCTCTACCACCATGCGACCCGCGGCTTGGCTCTCCCGCTCGTCGCCGGCTCCGCCACCAGCTGCCTTGCGCGCCTGCTCTCGCTGGTGCTCCATCGCCCTCTCGAATCCCTCCAGGTCCAACCCCACTTTTCGCTCCGCGGCGATTTCGGCCGTCAGCTCGACTGGGAACCCATACGTGTCATGCAGCATGAAGGCATCGCCACCTGGAATCGAGGCTACGCCACCCCCGATCAAATCCTCCAACATGCCCAGCCCCAGACTGAGCGTCTCGACGAAGCGGTGCTCCTCCCGCTCGAGGATGTCGCTAACCATGTCAAGCGAGCGCTCGAGCTCCGGATATGCCTTCCCCATCACCTCGGCCACGGCTGCCGCCATAGAGGCCATCATGCCCTCGCGTGCGCCGACTCGCTGGCCGTGGCGGATCGCGCGACGGATAATCCTGCGAAGGACATAGCCTCGCTCCAGATTCGAAGGCACGACTCCATCGGCGAGCATGAAGGTCACCGCGCGCGCGTGGTCGGCCACGATGCGCAGGCTCACGTCGTCCTCTTCAGCACGTCCATATGTGCACTTCGTCAGCTCCTCGGCTGAGCCGATCAGCCGGCGCAGCACGTCGGTGTCGAACACCGAGGCCGTGCCTTGCACGATTGGCAGGATTCGCTCCAGCCCAGCGCCCGTATCGATGTTGCGCTTTGGCAGCGGCGTGAGCGTGCCGTCCGCGAGGCGATTGGATTCCATGAAGACCAGGTTCCAGATCTCCACATACCGTTCCTCGCCACCCCTCGCCGGTCCACCCTCGTGCCCGTGCTTGGGCCCCTTGTCGTAGAAGATCTCCGACGACGGACCGCACGGGCCGGTGGCGCCCATCTCCCAGAAGTTGTCCTCGCCCATCCTCTGGATGCGCTCGCCTGGCAGTCCCACCAGCTCTTGCCACAGCTGGGCTGCCTCGTCGTCGCTGGTGTGCACCGTGGCCCACATGCGCTCCCCATCGAGGCCGAGCGTCTCGGTCAGAAACTCCCACGCGTATTCGATCGCTCCTGCCTTGAAGTAGTCGCCGAAGCTGAAGTTCCCGAGCATCTCGAAGAAGGTCAGGTGGCGTGTGCTGCGCCCCACGATCTCGATGTCGTCGTGCTTGCCTCTCACCCTCAAGCACTTCTGCGCCGAGGTCGCCCTTGGCGAGAGCGGCGGCTCTTCGCCGAAGAACACAGGCAAGAACTGAACCATCCCGGCGTTTGTGAATAGTGGCGCCTTCGGGTGCTCGGGCAGCAAGCTCGAGGACGCCGTCAGGCGGTGCTCCCGCGCCACGAAGAAGTCGAGGAAGCTCGCGCGCAGCTCGTCTGCGTTGATGGGTGTCTTCGTGCTCACGGTGAGCTAAGCCTAACTTGCCCTGCTCTACCGACAGTCCTACAAAGAGATCGCGCGAATCGTGTGCTCGTCGGGGAGCTTGTCCAAGACCCGGCGCAAGATCTCGCGCTCCCCGGCCTGTCCGCGCTGCAGGTCGTCGAGCAGCAACTTCACGGCCGTGTGGGTGATCTTCATCTGCTCGGGGCTCAGTCCCACAGTCAATTTCCCCCGCTCGTCTGGCTCGGCTTCGAGACTCGCGAGGACCGCGCGTGCGAGTTGGCGGATCTGGGGCTCGTGGGCCTCGCCGGAGACGAGTAGCCGCAGCGCGCTGGCGCATACCGGAACCTCCTCACCGTCGAGGAACAGGTGATAGGCGACTTCAGGCTCGTTCGCTTGACCGGTCATACCGGGCAAACGGGTTTCGCGATGAGCGAGCCTGGAGATTTCACCATTACGGCGAAGCCTAAAGCCAGGGCCGGATCGTCGCTTCCTGGACGCTCCCGCGGCGGCGTCTGCCTCGTCTAGAACAATCGTCCAGTGTGGACATGTGGATGAATCCCCGTCGCACGATTTGTCGTATAGCTCCGTAGAAAACTCGTAGTCACTTTAGGACGACAGCGCGTTGTCCGAGCCGGGCAGATGAAGCCAGAGCGCCACACCAGCCAGCAGTACCAGTCCTCCGGGCGAGTCCGCCTGCGGGAGGTCACGCCGCGCGAATCTGCCGGCATCGAGTCGTCTGGAGGTGGGCAGAGAGGAGCCGCCCCACGCGCGCACGCGGGCCGGCCCTCAGCGGCAGAGGACCCGATGAAGTGCGTATGGAGCGGCTATCCCGCCTACGAGCGCGACTGTCGCTCACGCATTCCCGCCAGCGTCGTCGTGAAGGCCTGGCAGCGCGAGCGTCAGCTCAAAGAGACCGTCGAGGGGTTCTTCTACTTCACGTGGCGCTCCGGTGTATGGCTCGCCTTCGGCGTGCAGGACGGGAACGTACGCGGTGTCTACTGCCCTACCCATTGCTCTGAGCGCGACGCGCGCGGGACACAAGGCGACTCGCCGAGCGAGACGGAAGGGGCCACCCAGGGGGACCGACCAGCGGGAGCAACGCTGCAATAGCATTGCCCGTCCCGTGGCGCGCACACTTGTAGCCGATCTCAAAGCACAGCTCGAGAACACCGTCGAGCTGCGTGGGTGGGTGCACGCCATCCGCGACCAAAAGCGCATGCAATTCCTGGTCTTGCGCGATGAAACCGGCCTTGCCCAGTTGGTGCTCGGCAAGGATGATCCCTCAAGCGAGCTCAACGAGACGATCTCGGCGCTCACGCCAGAGTCGGCAGTCATCGTGACCGGCCTCGTCGTGGCTGACGGGCGCGTGAAGCTCGGTGGCCTTGAGATCCAGCTCGCGTCTCTCACCGTCGACTCTCCGGCTGAGCCCGAATTGCCGGTCACACCGGAGTCGGCCCTCGACAAGCGCATCGACTGGCGTTATCTCGATCTGCGCAGGCCCGACAGGCGCCTGATCTTCGAGGTGCAGTCAACCGTCGAGCACGCCATGCGCGAGTTCTGGCGCAAGCAGGGCTTCCTCGAGATCCATACGCCCAAGATGATGGGCTCCGCCTCGGAGTCCGGGGCTGAGCTGTTCAAGGTGGACTACTTCGAGCGCACGGCCTATCTTGCTCAGTCGCCCCAGTTCTACAAGCAGATGGCGATGGCTGCGGGCTTCGGCAAGGTCTTCGAGATCGGTCCTGTCTTCAGAGCAAACCCGTCCTTCACGTCAAGACACGACACAGAGTTCACGAGCGTGGACGTAGAGATCGCCTGGGTCGACTCGCACGAGGACGTCATGGCTTTCGAGGAGCGTTGGCTTGCGCATGTGCTGAGCTCCGTGGCCGATGCTCACGGCGAGCAGATCATGAGCACCTTCGGTGTGGAGGTTGGTGCGCCGGCCGTGCCTTTCCCGCGCATCACCCTCGCAGACGCCAAGGCTCTCTTGAAGGAGCACGGCCATGAGGCGCCGGGCCCCGATCACGATCTCGATCCGCCGAGCGAGCGGGCGCTATCGGCGATCGTCGCCGACCAGCTGGGCAGCGAGTTTGTCTTCGTCTGCGACTACCCCACTTCGGTGCGGCCCTTCTACCACATGCGCCATGAGGACCAGCCAACCCTCACCAAGAGCTTTGACCTGCTCTGGCGAGGTATCGAGCTCACCACCGGAGCCCAGCGCGAGCACCGATACGAGCAGCTCCTGGCCCAGGCGGTCGAGAAGAACGTCGAGGTCGAGCCGATTCAGTACTACCTCGACTTCTTCCGCTACGGCGCTCCTCCCCACGGCGGCTTTGGCTTTGGCCTGACGCGACTCTTGATGCAGATGCTTGGCCAGGACAATGTGCGCGAGGTCACGTTCCTGTATCGAGGGCCCAACCGTCTGGAGCCTTAGCGCGGCAACTTGCCTGGTGTCAGGGCGAGACCGCGGCCGGGGGCGCAGATTGCGTGGCGCCATGCCAAGGCCTAAGCACCCGACGCAGTAGCCACTCCCACCGCCCCCGAGGGGTGAGGACGGTGGGAGTTGTTTTGGGAGACGAGTGTGCTCGCGCGTCCATGCGCTTTCCCTCGCCGCCGCTCGCCAAGGCTGTGGGATGCGACGATCGCTCTTTCGCGAGCGCTCACGAGCGCGCCCGCGAATGGTCTTTTCGCGCGGTCGGCGCCCGTTCCCGGCCACCTTGTGGTCTTAGGCTGCAATTGCGCTCTCCGTGCAGTCCTCGCACTCGCCGATCCCCTCTAGTTCGATTTCCAGCGGCGCGTGGTTGGAAGGCCGGCGTCCCTGCCGGTAGGCGTGCTTGACCTCACAGCGAGTGATGTGTTCGGCCAGCCGGCTACTGGCCAGGGCGAGGTCGATGCGCAGCCCATAGTCGCGCGCATAGTGGCCCTCGCGCTGGTCCCAGCAGGTGTAGCCGTGCTCGTCCGGGTGAAGGTGGCGATACACGTCTACGAGCTCGCCTTCGTGCAGGATGTGACTCAAGTCCTCGCGCTCCGCGGCTGCCGTGTGGTACGAGCCCTCGAGCCATGTGGGCTCGTACACGTCACGGTCTGAGGGGGCCACGTTGAAGTCGCCGGCGATCAGCAGTGGGTGGTAATGATCGCGACAGGCCTGATTGGCGACGGCCTCCAGGAACGCGAGCTTGCCCGAGTCGTCCAGTTCCTGGCGGGTCGGTCCGGCCGGCACGTATACAGAGCCAAGCGTGAGCCCCGCGCAGGTGGTCTCGAGCCACCGTCCTTGCGCTAGGTCATGGCGGCTGTCGAGCGACAGGCAGCGGCGCGTGACTCGGTGGTCGGAGCGTACGAGGATCGCAACGCCACCGTTGCGCCGGCCCGGGCTGTGCTCGGCGCGGTAGCCGAGCTGCTCCAAGCGCTGATGTGGGAAGTGGCGGAAGGGGCAGCGCGTCTCCTGCAGGCACACCATGTCCGGGCGCTCCCTGCGCAGCATCTCGGCGATGCGCGGCATACGCGCGCGGATCCCGTTGACGTTCCAGCTGATGATTTTGAGCCGGTGCTCCTCAGTGCTCGTCATTGTCCTATTCCCCTCGTCCTTGCCTGTCCTGATGGGTGTGTCTTGGTGCTCATGTCCCGATCCTCCTGTCGTGCCCCTCGTAGAAAACAGTCGCTACAGAAGTCTTGAAACTGTTTGCTACACAAACGCTGAAACTATGTCCTACACAACTGACAGAGTAGGCCAGGCAGATAGAAACGTCTATAGGTCGATTGGACAAATCGCCAGGGCACCATTGGACATTTAGGTGCACGAGTGTCCGGAGTTTGGACGGATGCCGTCCGCTCTCGGCTCTACCTTCCAAACCATGCTCGTCAACGAGCTCTCAGATGGCACAGAGATCGACCAGGTCCTCTTGGTGCGCGCTATCGAGCGCCGCTCGCGTCGCGACGGCGGCGACTATTTGCGCCTACAGCTCGGCGACCGCACGGGCATGGTGGTCGCCATGGTATGGGAGGACTTGGTCGAGATGGAGCGCCTCGCGCTCCCCGGCACGCCGCTGAGAGTGGGTGGCCGCTACACCATGCATCCCAGGTTTGGCCCACAGATAAACCTTCGCTTGCTCGCGCCGGCAGAGCCTGGGAGCTTCTCGGCAGAGGACTTGCATGACGGGCCCGCACGCGAGCCAAAACAGATGGAGGCCGACCTGCGTGAGCTGATCGCCACCGTGCGCGACCCTCACCTGAGCGCCCTTTTGGAGAAGGTGTTCGGCGAAGGCTCGTCGCTGTGGGCTCGGTATGAAGTGGCGCCTGCTGCCAAGTACTACCACCAGGCCTACCGTCATGGACTGTTGGAGCACTGCCTCGGAGTTGCCCAGGCTGTGAGCGCGATCTCGGCCACCTTTCCGGGCATCGACCGGGACATCGCGGTGACGGGCGCCTTGCTGCACGACATCGGCAAGCTGGATGCCTACACCGAGGAGGGCGGGGGCGGTGTCATCGACCTCACCGACCTTGGGCGCCTGCACGGCGAGATCGCGCTCGGCTACTACCGCATTCGCCGCACGATCGAGGGCATCGAGGGCTTCCCCGAAGAACTGGCATGGGCAGTGGGGCACATCATCCTTTCCCACCACGGTTCGCTCGAGCACGGCAGCCCCGTCTTGCCCTCCACGCGCGAGGCCACGCTCGTGCACATGATCGACAATCTCGGTGGGCGCCTCGGTAGCTTTGATCGAATCGAGAAGGAGCTCTCTCCGGGTGCACGCTGGTCTAGCTTTGACCGAGCGCTCGGGGCTGGTGCTTGGTTCAGCGCGCGCGAGCCTGGCGACCCCTCTCGAGAGCCAGCTCGCGAAGCCGCCTGAGCGAAGGTTCCCGGCCAAGCGTCTCCCGCCTCGTTTGCGAGCGAGAGCGCACGCCGCGGCGTTCTTCGAGGGCAAACGCTCACCGGCGCCTTCCCGGGCACCCTTAGAAAACCCGCAAATAGCGAACGAGCGGGCAGGCGGACGAATACGTCTCGCCACCGGGTTCTATCTTTGAAGGTCGATGGCCAAGGACACAGAGAAGCTAATCCGCCAGCTGTCGCTGATCTCATACCTGATGGCCGAGCGCAGGCCGGTCACGGCGCTTGAGATTCGGCGGGACGTGGAGGGATACAGCGGCATGAACGAGGACGCCTTCGCGCGTCGTTTCTATGCCGACCGCTCGGAGCTCGAGTCGCTGCGCATACAGCTCACCGTCGACCGTCCCGCGGACGGGGCCGCCGAGCAGGAGAACTACTCCTTGCGCTCGGAGAACTTCCACCTGCCCGCTATCGAGTTCTCAGATGAAGAGCTGGCTGCTCTCCAGGCCGCGCTCCACCTGCTCGATGGGAAGTTCGCCTACGCCGAGCCTTTGCGCCTTGCCTTGCAGCAGATCACCTGGGGGCGGCCGAGCCCCCTGCGTGCCCCCGAGCAGCAGTCGGTTGCGCTCGCGATCACTGCCTCGGCAGACGGTCACGAGCTCTCCGTGCGTCTTGCCAAGATCGAGACGGCGATCTTCCGCAACAAGACGATCACCTTCGACTACTACACGATGGCCCGCGACGAGGTTGGCGCCCGCCGGGTCGACCCCTACCACCTGCTCTTCCAAGGTGGAGAGTTCTATTTGCTCGGCTATGCCCACGAGCGTGAGCAGATCCGCGTGTTTCGCCTCTCACGCATCCGTGGCAAGGTCTCCTATGCCACTAAGGCCGAGCACGACTTCAGGCGCCCTGCGGACTTCGATCCGCGTGAGTACGCCGGTCGCGCGGAGTGGCAGTTGGGCGAGCACCAAGGAGTGGCCGAAGTGCTCCTTGGTGAGCGGATTGCCTGGCAGATAGAACGCCACTTCGGTCGCTACGGAGAGATCGTCCCTGCTGGCGAGGAGGGACGGGGTCACGGAGACAGGCTCCTGCGCACCGGCTACTCGAGTGCCCGCATGCTCGTCTCTTGGGTGCTCGGACTGGGCGAGAACGCCCGACTGCTCGGGCCGCCGGAGCTCGTGGAGGAACTCGGACGGCGCCTTGCGCTGCTACAGGAGCTACATACCGAGACGCTCGAGCTGGCCGAGAGCGTTCCAGTGATCGAGGAGCCAACCACGCCCGCCGGTGCCTCCGCGGCGCGTGCGGGACGGAGAGCGGCTGCAGCTGAGCGCGACCCCCAGGCCGAAGCCGCGATCCGCCCAGAGCGCTTCGCGCGACTTGTCACGCTCGCGAGCATCCTGATCCACGCAGGCAGGCGCGGAGAGCGCGTAAAGATCGTGGAGGTATGCGAGAGCCTTCAGCTCTCAGACGAGGAGCTTCGCGAGGACATCAACGTGTTGAACGTCGTGAACTTCGGTGGTGGCTCCTACGTGCTCTACGCAGAAATCCTCGAGGAGGAGGGCGAGATCGACGTCGACCCCGAGCCCTACAGCGACAACTTCGACCGCCCGGCGCGTCTACTCCCGGTGGAGGCCAAGGCGCTCGTGGCGGCGATCGACCTCGTCGGTGAGCACATACCGGAGGGTTCGCTTGCGAGCGCGCGCGAGAAGATCGTCGCCGCGCTCGGTGAGGATCCGATGGAGCAGGGTTTGCAGGTTGCCCACGCCACCAGCGACGACTCCGAGGTAGCGCGTACCGTGTCGCGCGCGATAGTCGAGCACCGCCTGGTAGAGCTCGACTATTACAAGGAAAACGAGGACGAGTTCTCCCTGCGCCTGGTCGAGCCCTATGCGCTCACCAACGGGCAGGAGGGCTGGTACGTGGCCTCGTTCGATCCCGACAAGCACGAGATGCGCCATTTCCGCCTCGATCGCATCAGGCGGGCACACGTGACCGAGGAAACATTCGAGCCGCGTCCCGAGGTCGATCCGGGCGCCGAAGTGGAGGGTTGGATGCGCACCGGTGAGGTGCAGGCGTCGCGGACGGCGCGCGTTTGGATCTCCCCCGAGCGGGCACGCTGGGCGCGCGAGCAACGACGCGTCGACGAGGAGCTCGTCGACGGCTCGATCGTCGTGGAACTGAGCTTTGCCGGTACAGATTGGCTTGTGCGCGAGATCCTCAAGGAGGCCGGCGACGCGGCCGTGATCGAGCCCGAAGACGCTCGCGAGGCTGTGCTCGGGGCAGTGCGACGCCTGCGGTCTGTGCCCGCCGGCGTCTCATGAGAAGCGGCTCGCCCGCCAGACTCCTTCCGGCGGGCTGCGCACCGCTCCTCTGCCCCGTTCCGACCAGGCCCGGGCAATGAGCCGTCGCGACCAGATCAAGATGAGCGAGACGGAGGCGGCCTCGTTCCTGGGTGAAGAGCGCACGGTGACCTGCGCCACGATGGGGCCGCGTGGTTGGCCGCACTTGATGCCGCTTTGGTACGTGCTACGCAAACCTAGCCCGTCTGACCCGGCGGAGGGCGTCGGACCGAGCCTCAGGATCTGGGCGTGGACATATGCGTCCTCCCAGAAGGTGCGCAACATCGAGCGCGACTCACGTGCGACCCTGCAGGTCGAGGCAGGCGAGCAGTACCAAGAGCTGCGTGGGGTGATGTTCGAGTGCGACGTGGTGGTCCATCGCGATATCGAGACTGTCGCAGCGCTGGGGCACGAGATCTTCCTGCGCTACGCGTCCGCTCGCGGGGAGCCCACAGTTGAGGAGCTACCGCACGAGGTCGGGGCGATGGTGCAGGCACAGGCGGCCAAGCGCGTGGCGCTCGAGTTCGTGGAGCGCCGACGCGCTACGTGGGACCACCGCAAGCTGGCGGGCGTTTACTGATCGCTCACACCTATAGGCTTCGCTGCGAATGGATTCTCTGAAGGGACTGATTCTCTCGGGTGGCAAGGGCACTCGCTTGCGCCCGATCACCCATACGAGCGCCAAGCAGCTCGTGCCGGTGGCTAACAAGCCCGTCTTGTTCTACGGGATAGAGGCGATGGCGGCCGCGGGCGTGCGAGAGGTTGGCATCATCATCGCGCCCGAGACCGGCGATGAGATCAGGCAGGCAGCCGGCGACGGGTCACGCTTCGGGGTAAAGATCGAGTACATAGTCCAGGATGAGCCGCTCGGGCTCGCCCATGCCGTGCTTACTGCCGAGCCGTTCCTCGGGAAGAGCCCGTTCGTGATGTACCTCGGCGACAATCTCTTGCAGGGCGGTATCGCGGATCTCGTGGCGGCTTTTCGCGAGCACGGGCCGGACGCCTTGATTCTGCTGACGCCGGTGCCGGATCCGGAGAACTTCGGCGTAGCCGAGCTGGCCGACGCTCCATCCGGCGAGGTGGGTCGTGTGGTGAAGCTCGTTGAGAAGCCGTCGGAGCCCGCGACAGACCTCGCTTTGGTGGGCGTGTACATGTTCACGGCCTCGATCCACGACGCTGCGCGCGCGATCGAGCCATCCGGGCGTGGGGAGCTCGAGATCACGGACGCGATCCAGTACCTCGTGGACGGTGGCCGCCGAGTCGAGCCCCACATAGTGCGCGGTTGGTGGAAGGACACAGGTCGTCTCGACGACATGCTCGAGGCCAATCGTTTGATCCTCGACAACCTCAGCGAGTCGGTCCAAGGCGAGCTACTCGACTCGCAGGTCGACGGACGCGTCGTCATCGAGGCGGGCGCCCGCTTGGAGCGGACGACTGTGCGCGGACCGGCGATCGTCGGCGCTGGCGCGGAACTGCGCGATTGCTACGTGGGACCGTACACGGCGATCGGCGAGAACTGTCTCATAGCGAACGCCGAGGTGGAGCACTCGATCCTGTTGGCGGGCTCCTCGGTGTGCGACCTCGACGGACGCATGGAGTCCTCGCTGCTGGGGCGCAACGTGACCATCCGACGCGGCGATCGTCAGCCGCGTGCCTATCGCTTCATGGTGGGCGACAACTCGGACATCTCGATCCTGTGAGGAAAGGCGCCCGGTGAGGATCCTCGTCACGGGAGCAGCCGGAATGCTCGGAGCCGACGTGCGTCGCGTGGGCGAGCGCGCGGGACATGAGTTGATTCTCGTCGATCTCCCTGAGCTGGACATCACCGACGAGCAGGCCGTTGTGGCGTTCTATGAGCGCGAGCGCCCCGAAGCCACCGTCAATTGCGCCGCCTGGACAGACGTGGATGGCGCCGAGACCCATCGCCAGGCGGCTCAGGCCGTAAACGCCCAAGGCGCCGGCAACCTGGCTCGCGCTGCAGCCGCCATCGGCACGCCACTGCTGCACATCTCCACCGACTACGTCTTCGACGGCTCTGCCCCACTTGACTCTGCCGGTCAGCCACGACCGTATGTCGAGTCAGATCCGGTTGGTCCACAATCTGTCTACGGAGAGACCAAGCTCGCCGGCGAGCGGCAGGTGCTTGCCGCCTCAGCCGCTCACACTGTCGTGCGCACGGCATGGCTCTATGGCGTCGATGGTCCCAACTTCGTTGCCACCATGTTGCGCCTCGCCGGCGAGCGCGAAGCTGTGCAGGTCGTTGACGATCAGATCGGCTCGCCAACCTGGTCGGGCCATCTGGCGCCCGCAATAGTGGGCATGCTCGAGCGTGGTGTAGCTGGCCTCGTGCATCTCACTGGGGCTGGATCGGTCTCATGGAATGGCTTTGCCAAGGAGATCTTCCGTCAAGCCGAGGTGGATTGCCGCGTTGAGGCGATATCGAGCTCGCAGATGGCTCGCCCGGCGCCCCGCCCCGCATTCTCGGTGCTCGATACGGAACGCGAGGACGTCCTGCCGATGGGACCCTGGCAGGACGGGCTCGCGGGCTACCTCGCGGCCAGGGCTGGAGTGACGCGCGCATGAAAGCGCGGATGGGATGTCGCTTGCGCAGATGGGACCGTCCTTCAGCTCACGAGAGGCTTAAGGGTGGGATGATGCGCGCATGAGACTGCTGGTTTGCGGCGGCGCTGGGTTCATCGGCTCCAACTTCACCCGTTTGCGCCTGCGCGAGAGTGGCGACGAGGTAGTCGTGCTCGACAAGCTCACCTATGCAGGACGCGAGGAGAACTTCCACGACTTCGCCGATGACCCGGGCTTTCGCTTCGTGCACGGTGCGATCGAGGATCCTGAGGCAGTGGTGAGCGCACTCGATGGCAGCAAGGGAGGGCCGATCGAAGCGATCGTGAACTTTGCCGCGGAGACACACGTGGATCGTTCGATAGCCGAACCGGACGCGTTCGTGCGCACACATGCTCAGGGCACCTACGTCCTATTGGAGGCGGCCCGCGAGCGCGGCCTGCGCTATGTGCAAGTGTCCACCGACGAGGTGTACGGCTCGATCGAGGATGGCTCCTTCACCGAGGATTCGCCTCTGCGTCCCTCCTCGCCTTACTCGGCCACGAAGACAGGCGCCGATCTGCTCGTGCAGAGTTACTTCCACACGTATGGGCTACCCGCGACGATCTGTCGTGGGTCAAACAACTACGGGCCCTACCAATACCCCGAGAAGCTGATTCCCTTGATGATCCTCAACGCGCTCCACGGCGATCCCTTGCCCGTATACGGCGACGGCATGCAGGTGCGCAATTGGATTCACGCGACCGACTTCGGGCGCGCGATCGGACATGCGCTCGAGCACGGTGCGCCTGGAGAGGTCTACAACGCGGGCGGCCCCGACGAGTGTCCCAACATCGAGGTCGTCCAGCGCATCATCGAGCTCACCGGCGCCGACGAGTCGCTGATCGAGCACGTCACCGACCGCCCCGGTCACGATCGTCGCTACTCCCTCTCCTCGGAGAAGGTCAGGGCACTTGGCTGGGCGCCACGCGTGCGCTTCGCCGAGGGTCTGGAACAGACCGTCGCTTGGTATCGCGACAACGCTTGGTGGTGGGAGCCGATCCGCTCAGGCGATTACCGGGCGTACTACGAGCGCCAGTACGGCCGAACGCTGGCATGAGCGATGGCCGGCGCTGAGCGGCGTCCTACCGATCGGAGATCGATGGGATCTCCGATCGGCCAGCTTATGTGCTGAGCACACTGCGCTCGCTGCGTCCTTGCTCAGCTTGACCCTCGCCCATGCCAGAGGCATCTTTGCCCACTAGCTCACGCCCGAGATCTTCCAGCGTGAGCCTTCCTTCACGAGCGTGATGGTGGAGATGCGGTTCTTGCCCGAGTAGGTGCTCTTGACGTGGGCGGTTGCGCTCGTGCCATTGACCGCGATCGACTCGATCGTGAGGCTGAGCGCGTCGATCTCGTGCAACTGTTCCTTCAACACAGCCTGGCAGCCGCCGGCACTGTGCAAGCGGGCGGTCAGCGTGGCGGCAAGATCGTTTTCGCAAAGCTTCTTCTGGTTGTTTGCGCTCGCATCGCTCTGGAAGTTGGACACGGTTTGCGCGACATTGTGGCTTTCGCCTTTGAAGCCACTTGTGGAGGCAGTTTCCCCACATGCCGCCAAGCCGGCCGCCAGGGCAAGTGCGCAGACTCCGCTTGCGATCTGTTTCGCTGAGGCGATCATCGGCCGTAGCCTATGCGAAGAGACAGGCCTAAAGCCGACTGGCCGGCGCCGTGCGGGGCGACGCCGGCCGGTGGAAGCCTTCCGGAGGTCTTGGGTGCTCAGCTCTCGTCGTCGCGGCGGTAGCCGAGGCGTGCTGAGATGTTGTCCGCGGTGGCCACCAAGTGAGGGCCAAGTGCGTCCACGAGCTCCTCGAGGGAGATCATCGAGCTGTGAGCCGCGATGTTCACGGCTGCCACGACCTCACGGGACTCGGTGCGAACCGGAGCCGAGATCGAGTGCAAGCCCTGGGCGAGCTCTTCATCGTTGACAGCCATGCCCTCTTCGAGTACATGCTCGAGTTCGGTGCGCAACGCCTTCTTGCTCGTGATCGAGTTGGGACCGCGACGGGTGAGCGTCATGTCCCCGATCAACTCGCGCTGCTCTGTCTCGGGCAGATTGGCCAACAAGACCTTGCCCATCGAAGTGCAGTAGGCAGGCAAGCGTGAGCCGGGACGCAAGTTGAAATCGATCTTGTTCTGTCCGCGACGGAAGCTGCGCGCACGATCGACATAGAGAATCTCGGGCCCGTCAAGTACGGACAGGTTCACCGTATAGGAGGTGCGCTGGCGCAGCTCTTCCAGATAAGGACGCGAATGCTCGCGCAACCCGGTCGAATTCAAGGCAGACATACCAAGGTCGGTGACGCGCAATCCGAGACGATACTTGCGCGAGGCGCCCTGCTCGAGAAAGCCAAGTGCCACGAGCGTGATGACATACCGGTGTGTGGTCGAGCGGCTCATTCCGAGATCATCAGCAATGTCCGCGATACCGAGCACAGGACGCTCGGGCGTGAAACAACCGAGAATCGCAAGACCGCGCTCAAGCGACTGCGAGTACCGTGGCTCGCGGAGACTTGGAATCGACCACTCGCCTTCCTGGCTTGGTTTGGAAGTATTCGAGCTTACTCTAGGCATCTGTGCATTAGCCCCTATCCGTAGTGCCGCAGGTGCCTCTACTTGGGTGCACCTCTATTGAACAGTCATCATACTTGGGAATGCCGACGATCTCAATCGCGAACCGCATCTGGAACCGCTCACCGTCCGGAAGGCAGTCCAAAGTGACCTTTGGCGTACTGTCCAGCGCTCTCCGATTTACCCTTCTGAGGGATCGTTGCTCGTGTGTATTCCCCGTATTGACAGGGAATCTGCTGTGGCCTTAAGGAGTTTTCCGAACCGGCGACCTTATGTGTCTCTTAAGTTTGTGCATATGACCTCGACCAAATGCTCAGAACTGAATGTTCAGGACGGCTGAATTGCGATGAACGAGCACGCGGAGCTCCTGATCGTGGGTGCAGAGGTGCGCACGATGAATCCCCGTGTCCCTCGTGTGGGGGCGCTGGCGGCTCGCGGGGGTCGCATAGTCGCGCTCGGCACCGAGGCGGAGCTCGAACCGTTGCGAGGGCCTGCCACCACGGTCATCGACGCTCGCGGCGCCACGGTACTCCCCGGCTTGATCGATGCTCATGGGCATTTCGGCCACGTGGCTCGCTCGATGGCCACGGCCGTCGACTGCCGAACGCCGCCGGTGAGATCGATCGTGGACATCCTCGCTCGCGCCGATGAGAGGGCGCGGGCGGTCCCACCGGGTACGTGGATCCTCTTGCAGGGCACAACCTTCCAGGACGAGTTGCTCGCCGAGCGCCGCTTCCCGACACCCCAGGAGCTGAGCGGCGTATCGAGCAATCGCCCGATCGTTTATAGGTCGAGCATCCACAACGTCGTGGCCAATCGCTGTGCCATGGAGCTCGCCGGAATCGACCGGCACACACCGGAGCCGGCCGGTGCTCGCATCGAGCGCGACTCAGGCGGGGAGCCTACGGGCGTGCTCGCTGAGATGTTCGACCGTTTCCCGATCCCCGAGCCCACCGACGATGAGCTGGCGGGGTCGATCGCAAATGTCGCCTGGGACCACTATCTGGCCAACGGAGTCACTTCGATCCAGGAGATATGGGACTCGGCGCAAGTGATGCGACTGCTCGGAGGCGCAGTGGGCAGGGGAGAGATCCCGCTGCGCGTGCGTGGCTTCGGCTGGGTGCCCTTGGCGGGATCCTTGAAGGACGTGGCCTCGGGCGCGATCGCGGATGTGCCGCTGACGGCGGACTGGTTTGAAGGCGGCGGGGTGAAGCTGTTCGTCGACGGAGGCACTTCGTCGCACACAGCCGCCTTCTATGAGGAGTACCTCGACGCCCCGGGCAAGCGCGGCGCTCTCACCTATGAGTTGGGTGAGCTGACCGATTGCATTCGGGACTCCTTTGCGGCGGGAGCTCAGGTGGCCTTGCACGCCGCGGGAGACCTAGCGCAGGACATCGCCCTGGCGGCGTTTGAGCTTGCGGGTGCCCGCGCGGGCGACGGGCGCAGGTCGCGGATCGAGCATGGCGCCAACACAGCCTGGAGTGCGCGGCGTACCGCATGGTGCAAGCGAGCCGGTGTGCTGCCGGTGCCCAACTTGGGCTTCATCTACAACTACGGCGAGTTCTGGCCGCGGGCGCTCGGGGAGCAGCGCAGCCACGAGTGCGTGCCATTGCGCACGCTGCTCGGGGAGGGATTCGAAGTCCCTGGAACCTCGGACACCACCGGCGGCGATCCGCGGCTGCTCAATCCTTTCCACAACATGTGGTGTGCGCTCACACGCACCACCTTCACCGGACGCACGATCGACCCCGGTCAGCGCATCGATCGAGAGCAAGCGCTCACGATGTACACGCGCTTCGCCGCCCAAGCCGGCTTCTGGGAGGACTCGCGCGGGACGCTCGAGGTGGGTAAGCTCGCTGACATCGTGGTCTTGGGGCAAGCCATCGACGAGGTCGGCGATGAGGACTTCGCAGAGCTGTCAGTCGCTCATACGATCGTCGATGGCAAGCTTGTGTACAGCGCGAGCGACGACCTGCTCGGCACAGTCGCGAATCTCTCCGCCGATCGTGCCATTCGGATCGGCCGCTGAAATGACTTTTCGCATGGGAGCGCCGCCGGAAGATCCCGCCGATCGGTTCCTAGCGCGTCCGGCCTTGTCCTACCGCTTCGGCTTGGTGGGCTGAGATGGACTTCTATCTGTTCCTACCGGGGCAGTGGTGGGACCGGAGTAAGCAGCCGGCGCAGCTCTACGAGGAGATGCTCGACCAGGCCGTCCTCGCGGAGCAGCTTGGCTACGACGGGATCTGGCTCGCCGAACAGAATCTGGTCAGCTTCCTGGCGGCCCCTGACCCGCTGCAGCTGGCAGCGATGATCGCGCAGCGCACGGAGCGCATCCGCATCGGTGTGGCCGTGCACGTGCTTCCCTTTCACCACCCTCTGCGACTGGCGGGCGCGATCGCCCAGATCGACCAGCTGAGCGGCGGGCGCTTCGATATGGCCGCGGGCCGCGGCGCCTCCCCGTACCAGATGCGCCAGTTTCAAGCAGAGCTGCCAGAAGAGGACAGCAGGGCTTTGTTTGCCGAGCACTTGGGCATCATGGTCGACCACTGGAGCGCCGGCCGCGCTTTGTCGCACGACGGACGCTTCTTCACCTATCCAAATGCCACGGTCCTACCGCCCCCGGTGCAGTTGCCGCACCCACCCGTCTGGATCGCGGCGCTGTCAGCGCGGTCGATGGAATGGGCGGTGAAGCTGGGCTTCGACTCGAACTTCATCTTCAGTCCCTTTCGCGAGCCGTTCTCTCACGTGGAAGACGTATATGGGGCATTTGCGCGGGCCATGCAAGAGCAGGGCAGGCCGCGCGAGAGCGCCAGGTTCGCTGTTAACCGTATGACATACGTAGGTGAGCCAGATGACACCCATGAGGTGCTGCGCTACGTGCTGATGAACCACCGCATCATCGACCAGCAGCTTGCCGGTGCAGAGCAGGTCAAGGGCGGCGACTACGCGGTCGAGCAGGCGGTCAAGCAGGACGAGCCGGGGCTTGAGGAGATGCACGAGAACATCGCCTTCGGCCAGGTCGAGCAGGTGCGCGCGAAGGTGGAGCGCTATGCGCGACTTGGCATAGACATGTTCTCGGCCTGGCACAACGTCGGTCAGCCCTACGAGCAAGTGGTTCGCTCGATGGAGCTGTTCGCGCGGGAGATTATGCCGGGGCTGAGGTGATTGCTCCCGCCCATGCGCTCGCCGGCGCGCTCGGCGAGAGTCTTAATTCCTTAGTGTCCTCGCCAGCGAGAGTCTGCTTGGGCGAATGACACTCTTCAAACCGCTAGGACTTGGCGATCTCATGATCCGCAACCGGATCATGATGTCGCCGATGAGCCAACGCGCGGCGGGCGAGGACGCGCTTGCCGGCGATTGGCACCTTGTCCACTACGGCTCGCGGGCGGTAGGCGGTTGTGGGCTCGTAATGGTGGAGGACACGGCCGTGACGCAACTCGGGCGCACCAGCCGGCGCGCTCTTGGGCTGTATAGGCCCGAGCAGGCCCAGGCTTTGGGCAGGATCGTGAGCTTCTGCCAAGCGCAGGGTGCGGCGGTGGGACTGCAGCTGGCCCACGCCGGACGCAAGGCACTCGCCGACACTCGTGGGCACAGCGGCGCCGTGTCTGCCTCGCCTGTGCCGTTTGGGCCCGATTGGGTCGCTCCACTACAGGCAACCCGTGGGGACCTTGCGGCCGTGGTGGAGGCATTCGCCGCTGCTACACGACTGGCCTTGGACGCGGGCTTTGACGTCGTCGAGGTACACGCCGCGCACGGCTACCTGTTGCACCAGTTTCTCTCTCCCCTGACAAACCTCAGACAAGATGTCTATGGCGGCGACGGGCAAGCCCGCATGCGCTTGTTGTTGGAGGTGGTGAGCGCAGTGCGGAAGCAGTGGCCGGCGGAGCGGCCTCTGTTCGTGCGGCTACCCGCCGGTGACGGTCAGCCCGGTGGGCTCGCAATCAGGGAGGTGGTGGAGTGTGCCCACGCCTGCCTTGCGATTGGAGCGGACCTGATCGACATCAGCGGCGGCACGCCTTTGCTGGGCGGCGAACGTGCCGGGACCGCTGAGGTGCTTGCACTCGCGGGCGCCCTCGCAGGTTCCCCGGTGGCGCTGGGTGGGGGGATCGTCGACGGGAAAGGTGCGGAGACACTGCTCGGGGAATGCCATGCGTCGCTTGTGTCGATCGGGCGCCCATTGTTGGCAGACCCCTACTGGCCGATGCGTGCGGCCTTCGATCTCGGCGTTATGGTCCCTTTGCCGGCGTCCTATGCGGACGGGTTGCGCGAGGAAGAGGGGATTTTCTCACGTGCGTTCGGGGGAGCTGTATCCTCGCCCGATCATTCGAAGCACGTCGATGGTTGCACAAAGGTGTAAGAGCCAATGGGGCTTGGCAGTAGAGGTCGAATGGGCTTGACAGGCATAACAGAGCAAGGTGCAGGTCGATGGTCGTGGAGGCGGCCCCGACAACAGCAGACGATCCCGCCGGCGGTGGGATCGCGGGGAGGAGAACAATGGTTGGCATGAAAGTTGTTAGAGCGCGTGAGCTTGTCGTATGCGGCCTGGTCGCCGCGGTTGTGCTCACAAGCATCGGCTGTGGCTCGTCGAAAAGCAAAGAAACGCTCGCCGCTGGAGCGCCGGTGAAGATCGGCTACCTGGCGTCGCTTACTGGATTCTGCGCGGGGTTCTCTCAGGACTACGTCAAGGGCGCCCAGCAAGCGGTCAAGACGATCAACGCGGAAGGCGGAGTGCTCGGGCATCCGCTGCAGTTGTTGGTGCGCGACGACAAGGCTGAACCTAGCGTTGGCGTGAGCCAGGCGCGCGATCTCGTCTTGAGTGAACACGTGAAGTTCCTTGCCGGCACATGCACGAGCGCTGTGGGCAAGAGCGTGACGCGCTTGGTGGCCGACCCAAGCCATGTGGTCTACACGGTGGGCGTTGCCGATCCGACGGTGTTCACCGGCGGCGGCTACTCCTTCGCCACGATCCCGACCGCCAACATCGAGGGCGCCAACGCGGCGGCCTACGTGCGTGCTCACCCACAGTGGAAGACGGTGGCCGTGATCAGCGAGGACTACAGCTACGGATATGAAGTCACCGCGGCCTTCGTCAAGGGCATGCAAGGCAGCTCGCAGAAGATTGTCAGTAAGGAATTCGTGCCATCCGGCGCGTCGAGCTACAGCTCGTACATCAGCAAGCTAGTTGCCGAGAAACCTGACGTCACCTACAGCACGGTGATCGCTGAAGACACGATCACGTTCGTCAAGCAGGCGTTCCCACTAGGGCTGTTCAAAGCAACGCAGCTGTTTGGGATCCTTGACTACGGCACGATCGATCCGATGCCTAAGCCGCCTGTGGGCGCGCTCGGCTACACCTACTACCCGTCCTCCTCGATCTACAACACCCCGCTGTCCAAGAAGCTGGAGCCACTCGGCACCGAAGTTGCCAACAGTGGCGCCGCCGGCGACGGGTTCAACCAGATCGAGATGATCGCCCAAG
The DNA here is from genome assembly GCA_963731565.1 of uncultured Solirubrobacterales bacterium. GTDB lineage: Bacteria > Actinomycetota > Thermoleophilia > Solirubrobacterales > Solirubrobacteraceae > Palsa-744. The sequence continues at coordinate 368,074 of CAVSWG010000001.1, read as the reverse complement.
GAATCGAGCAGGCCAAATCGACCGAACCGGCGGCCGTGCGAAACACGCTTGCCGGCGCCACCGTGCAGATGGTGCAGGGCAGCGAGAAGATCCACGCATGCAACAACCTCACCGCTGTGCCGATCGCGATGGGTCCGGTGGTCGCGGCCACCAAAGAACTGCCCTTCGCGCATTTCTCACCGATCGAACTGGTCGATACGAACAAGTACTTCACCTGCTGAGTTGGAGTCTCGCCGCCGTGGGCAGTGCCTGCGGCGGCGGGACGCGGCTCCCGGATAGGTTGCTCGAGTGAGCTTCGCCACCTTCCTCGATCAGTTGTTCGCCGGGCTGGGCCTGGGGTTCATCCTGTTTTTCTCCGCAGCGGGCCTCAATCTCGTTTGGGGCGTCTTGGGGGTGATGAACTTCGCCGCGGGCGCGGTGTACATGCTCGGGGCATATCTCGCCACGACGGTGATCGGGCACGTGGGCGCCTCCACGCTTGGCTGGGTACTCGCGCTTGCGCTCGTACCTTTGCTGGCCGCACTCGGAGGCGCTCTCGCCGAGATGTTGCTCCTGCGGCGCACCTATCGCGAGCACGACGAGAACCAGCAGTTCATGCTCACGCTCGCGCTCTCCTACCTGCTGGCGGGCGGCATCGTCTCGGTTTATGGCTCGGGCTTCAGGACGGTGGCCTTGCCTGCTTCCTTGAACGGGAGTTGGGGTGTGTTTGGTGCCACCCTGCCCAAGTACACGGCCGTGGTGATCGTGTTGGGGGTACTCGTGGCGGTCGCGATCTGGGCTCTCATGTACGGGACGCGCGTGGGCCTGCTTACACGTGCGGCTGTCGACGATCGCACGATGCTCTCTGTCTTGGGGGTCAATGTGAACCGTCTCTACACGGCCGTGTTCGCCTTCGGGATCGGTTTGGGGGCACTTGGCGGTGTGGTGGACGCCCCCAACGGAGCCGTCACGACCAATTTGGAAACGGCGGCGCTCGTGCCGGCGTTCATCGTGGTGGTGACCGGCGGGCTGGGCAACATGACTGGTGCTCTAATTGCGGCTGTCTCGATCGGTGTGATTGAGAGCTTTGTGACCTTGCAGAGCCCTACCCTTGCGCCCCTGACGCCATATGCAGTGATGACCTTGGTGCTGCTGGCACGTGCGGCAAGCGGCAGGCGCCTGCTGTCTGCACGGGCCGCGGTGACGCGATGAAGTCGCTTATCCGCGTGAGTGCCCATGCGATGAGGTCTGTGAGAGCGGCTGGGATCGCTGTCGGAGGCTACACGCTGTCAGGGGTCACACGATGAAGGGCCTGCGCCGGCGCTTGGGACCGCCGAGTGACTGGAGCCCGGCGCTCGTGCTGCTGCTCGCGGCCGGCGCTCTGCCGGCTTTCGTGTCGAGCGAGTACGTGCTGCTAGGGGCAAGCATGATCGTGACCATGCTGCTCGGGGTTAGCTTCAACCTGCTGTTTGGCTACGCAGGCATGTTCTCCTTCGGTCAGGCCACCTTCTATGGCCTCGGCGCATACGTGACTGTGCTGGTGGTGAACAACAGCGGCGTGGGCTTCTACGTGGCCTTGCTCGCGGGGGTGATGGCGGCGGCGCTGGTGGCAGCAATAAGTGGCGCTGTGCTCGTACGGCTCGAGCCGATCGCCTTCATCATGCTCACCTTCGCGCTCGCGGACCTGTTCGAATTCGCGGCGAACCATGCACACACGCTGACCGGCGGGGACAGCGGCACGATCGCGAGCCTGCCCGAGTCCTTGAATGTGATTGTGGGGGTCGATCGCGTGTACTACGTGATCCTCGGCGTCGCCACCGTGGTGCTCGCGATCGCGTTCGTGTTCGTGAAGTCCAATATGGGATTGCTGTTGCGTGGCATCCGCGAAGACGCGCTGCGGGCACGTACGCTCGGCATCGCCGTGGACAGGCGGCGACTCGGCGTGTTCACGCTCGCCGCCGGCGTGGCCGCGGCGGGCGGTGGCCTATCGGTGCTCTCTACGCAGATCGTCTACCCAAGCGTGTTCGCCTGGCAAGTGTCGGCCAACGCCTTGATCGTGACCTTGCTTGGTGGGGTCGGCTTGTTCTCGGGGCCGGCGCTCGGCGCCGTCCTGCTCGGGCTGATCAACTTTTATGTGGGGCGCCTCACCACCAACACTTTGTTGATCGATGGCTTGGTGCTGCTGGCGGTCGTCCTGATCGCACCACGCGGCGTCGGCGCGGCTGGGCGCGGCGGCCTGTTTGCGGCGCCGGTAGCTGTGGTGCGCCGGGTGCGTGCAATGGCGCGCGGTGCTCGCGCGGGTACCGCCGGGTAAGTGGCAAGGGCGTGAGCTCAGACGATCTCCACCCGGTGCTCGAGCTGCGCGAGGTGAAGCGGCACTTCGGCGGCATTCGTGCTGTCGATGGCGTGACGCTGAGGATCGACGAAGGCGCGGTGGTCGCCTTGATCGGACCAAATGGGGCAGGCAAGAGCACCCTGTTCGCGTTGATGATGGGTGAGCTGGCCCCGAGCGCCGGTCAGATCCGCTTGGATGGGCACGACATGCGTGGTCTTTCGCCCGAGCGTCATAGCCGCCTCGGGATCGGTCGCACCTTCCAGACACCGCGCCTGTTCGCTGGGCTCAGCGTCGCCGAGAACGTGCGGATTGCAATGGTTGCGCGTGCGGACGGTGGGCACGCGGGCCCACCGTGGAGACGCCCAGATTGGGGCGCCTCAGATTGGGGCGCCCTACGTGCGCGCACGAGCGCACGCGTAGGTCACCTGAAAAAGACCGTCACACCACCTGCCGTCAAGCCGCTCGGGGAGCAGGACATGGAGGCCGTGCTGAGCGAGGTGGGTCTGCTCGAGCAGAGCGAGCTGGCCGCGTCCTCGCTCTCCCAGGGTCAGCGCAAGCGCTTGGAGCTGGCGATGGTGCTTGCGCTGCGGCCACGCGTGTTGTTGCTGGACGAGCCAACCGCCGGCATGGGAATCGGCGAGCGTGCCACGATCATGCAGCTCGTAATGGAGGCCGTGAAGCGGCGCGGGCTCACCTTGGTGTTCTGTGAGCACGACATGGAGATGGTCTTTGCGCATGCCTTGCGAGTCGCGGTGATGGACCGTGGTGTGCTCGTCGCCGACGGATCGCCCGACGAGGTGAAGGGCGACCCGTACGTACAGCAAATCTATTTGGGCGCTCAGGCGGGACGGGACGCCTCATGAGGAGCTATCCGGCGTGTCGGGCGCCACAGGAGGCGACATGAGGTTGTCAGTCCAAGGACTGCGGGCAAGCCACGGCTCCAGCCAGGTCCTGTTTGGCTTGGATATGGAGGTTCGGGACGGCGAGACCGTGGCCCTGATCGGCCGCAACGGCGCCGGCAAGACGACGACGCTTCACTGCGTCATGGGCGTCATGGGCGCCCGCAGTGGGTCGATTCTGGTGGACGACCGCCAGACCATCGGGCTCTCCTCTCACCGGATCGCGCGCCTCGGCGTGGGCTTGGTGCCACAAGGACGGCGGGTGTTCGCAGAGCTGACCGTCGAGGAGAACCTGCGTGCGGGCATGCGGACCCACGCGCGCACGCACACCTACACGGGTTCGCGCGTGCGCAGGGCGCTGGCTGCTGGGGCACGAGACGAAGGAACGCCGGAAGGCGGAATCCATCGTTGGACGCTGGCCGAGCTGTTCGAGGTGTTTCCCTTGCTCGAGCAAGTGCGCCAGTCCAAGGGAGGGTGGCTGAGCGGCGGCGAGCAGCAGGTCCTGTCGATTGCGCGTGCGCTCATCTCCAATCCCGGCATCCTGCTGTTGGACGAGCCCACCGAGGGATTGGCGCCGCGAGTGGTGGAGACACTCTCAGAGCAGCTCCAGCGCATCAAGCAGGCGGGCCTCACGATGTTGCTCGCCGAGCAGCACCTTGGACTGGTCTGCGACCTGGCGACTCGCGCCTATGTGATCGACCGGGGTGTTGTGCGCGCAGAGGGCGAGCCGGCCGCGCTGCTGGAGGACCCCCAGATACGCCACGCTTACCTTTCGCTATGACGGTGCCACAGAGGAGTCTCGAGCTGTACGAGCGCGCGCGCCGGCGCTTTCCCGGTGGCAGCTCGCGCACCACGCTGTGGGTGGCGCCGCACCCGCCCTACGCACTCCAGGGCGAAGGCTGGCGCGTAAGCGACGTGGAGGGTCATGAGTTGATCGACCTGCACGGCGACTACTCGGCGCTTGTTCATGGCAATGCTTTCGCCCCTGTCACCGACGCCGCGCGTACAGCACTAGAGCGGGGATCGGCGTTTGGGCTGCCAACGGCCGCCGAGGTCGACTTGGCCGATTGCTTGGCAAAGAGGATGGGATGGGCTGAGAGGTGGCGCTTCACCGGATCGGGCAGCGAAGCGGTGATGGCGGCCGTGCGCGGCGCACGCGCGGTAACCGGACGCGAGCAGATCGTGCGCTTCGCGGGCTGCTATCACGGCGGTTGGGACGCCTTGGCCGCACCAGGGGCTCGTGGAGTGCCCGAAGGTGTGGCGCGCGACGTGGTGACTTTGCCCTTGGGGGACTCCGAAGCGTTTCTGAGGGCCTTGGAGGAGCACGAGGGACGGCTGGCGTGCGTGCTCTTGGACTTGATGCCCAACCGGGCCGGGTTGCGCCCCGTGGAGCGCTCTTTTGCTCAGCTAGTGCGTGAGCACACCCATGCTCATGACATAGCCTTGATCGTGGATGAGGTCATCACCTTCCGCATGGCCCCTGGGGGGATGCAAGCGCAGTATGGGATCGAGGGAGACATCGTCACGCTGGGCAAGCTGATCGGCGGCGGACTGCCGGTGGGGGCGCTTGGCGGGCGGCGTGACTGGATGGATGTATTTGATCCCTCTCGTCCTGACGGCGTGGCTTTGGCCGGTACGTTTGCTGCCAATCCGGTCTCGATGAGTGCTGGCCTGGCGGCGCTCAGCGCGCTCGATGCGGACGCGATCGGCCGGATCGACGTGCTCGGAGAGCGGCTGCGTGACGGCTTGGAGCGATTGGGGTATGAGGTGACAGGCGCGGGCTCGCTCTGCAAGCTTCATGTCCCCGACCTCCCGGCTCTATGGCGGAGGCTGTATGGGGAGGGGGTGCTGATCGCCGCCGATGGGCTCGTTTGTGTCTCCACGGTGATGGACGAGACGATCGTAGACAGTGCGCTCGAGCTCTTTGGCCGCGCTGTTATTTGAGCTGCGGAAGCGCGGCGAGCACTCGTTGTGCCAGTTGAGCATCGCCGGTGAGTTGCAAGTCCGCGGTGTCGCACTCGGGACCGAGTGCCTTCGCCCAAGCCCCCGGTGCTCCAGAGATGCTCGCCCAAGGGACACACTGGCCAGGGTTAGCTGGCGTCATATGGCCGTCTTGGATGTCAAACAGTTGACGGGCCGTGCCTTCGAGGTCCTCGATCACGAGCTCCACTACGCCGTTGGGCAGACTTGAGCAGTCGAGCAGCCCAGGTAGTGCCCTTAGTGTGGTGAGGTTGACAGCGTCGAGGTCCGCGGTGCTCTGCTCAGGCATGGGCTGAGTCTGGCGGGATGCCTCGCCAATCCGAGTCCGACGGGATGCCCCGCCAATCCACCTCATCCAAGCTTTTGGGCGCTTGCCTGGAGCAAGTGAGTCGCCTGCCTCGGCCTGTTGCGTTTCGTCTTCCGCCGACATCGGGCGGGCAGTCTAGTCGAACAATCCCAAGAAGCGATCTTTTGCGTTTTTCAGAGGGGTTCGAGTAGTTTGATAGGTCCCTAGGGACGCCTCTGGCGCGCTAGCCTCGGCGGACGTGGCTCACTCCTCGCCAGACTCGCTTGCATCCATGTCAGATCCGCTCGCGGCGTTCAGCCCCGCGGCGCGCGATTGGTTCAAATCGTCGTTTGCGGAGCCCACCCCGGCTCAAGCTCAGGCGTGGCCCGCGATTGCCAGTGGAGAGCACGTGCTCCTGTCAGCGCCCACAGGCTCGGGTAAGACGCTCGCGGCGTTTCTTTGGGCGATCGACCGGCTGAGCGTCCGGACCGGGGAGAGCCCCCGGGGGGACATGCCGGTGGACGATCGAAAGGGCAAGACCTCTGTGCGTGCGCAAGATGGGGTTCGTGTCGTGTACATATCGCCGCTGAAGGCACTCTCCTACGACATCGAGCGCAACCTGCGTGCGCCTTTGCGCGGAATCGGCGCGAACGTGAGCGTGGCGATTCGCACCGGAGACACCTCTCAGGCGGAGCGCGCCGCGATGGCACGCCGTCCGCCGGACATCCTGATCACGACACCCGAGTCGCTCTACCTGATCCTCTCCTCGCGCGCGCGAGCGATGTTGAGCACGGTGGAGACCGTGATCGTGGACGAGATCCACGCGGTTGCCTCGGTCAAGCGTGGCGCCCACCTCGCGCTCACGCTCGAGCGCTTGGAGGAGCAGGCGAGCCTTGGAGCTCGCCCGGCTGGCGTTCAGCGGGTGGGCTTGTCGGCGACCCAGAATCCGCTGGAGGAGGTGGGGCGCTTTCTCGTGGGTCCTTCCCGTGAGGTACGGATCGTGGACGCCGGCATACGCAAGCCGCTAGATCTGCGCATCCAAGTGCCGGTGGACTCGATGAGCGACTTGGAAGGCTCATCCGCGGGTCCTCCGGGTGGCGACCCTTTGCAGCCCGTGCCGGGAAGCGAGTCTACGCGCAACTCCATCTGGCCGGCCATATACCCCGAGTTGCTGGCCTTGGTGCGCGAGCACCGCTCCACGATCGTGTTCGTCAACAACCGCCGCTCGGCCGAGCGCGTGGCCCTGCGCCTCAACGAGTTGGCAGCGGTGGGTTCCGATAGCGCCGGGGAGCAAGCCGGTCGGATCGAGGATGGACCTGAGTTCGTGCCCTCCGAAGGTCAGGGGCCAGTGGCGCTGCGCGAGGTCGCAAGGGCACACCACGGTTCGCTCTCCAGGGAGGAGCGCACGACGATTGAGGAGCAGCTCAAGGCCGGTGACTTGCCCTGCCTTGTTGCCACCTCTTCCTTGGAGCTGGGGATCGACATGGGTGCTGTCGACCTGGTCCTTCAGATCGAGTCGCCCAAGTCGGTGGCCCGCGGCCTGCAGCGCATCGGACGGGCGGGTCACGGTGTGGGCGAGGTCAGCAAGGGGCGCATCTTCCCCAAGTTCAGGGGCGACCTGCTCGAGTGCGCGGTCGTCTGCAGGCGCATGCGCGAAGGAGCGATCGAGCCTACGGTGGTTCCTCGTAACGCCCTCGACGTGCTTGCCCAGCAAATCGTCGCCATCGCCGCCTCGGCTGAGGATTCCGGCGTCGCTGGTGGGCCGGTGAGCGATTCGGATACGGACATGAGCACGGAGACCGATCGCGGGTCACGACTCATGGGTGGGGACGGACCCTTGGGTGGGGACGGACCCATGAGCGAGGACGGAAGTGTGTCGGTGGACGAGCTTCACGCGCTCGTGTGCCGCACCCATTCCTATTCAGATTTGCCACGTGCGCTGCTCGAGAACGTGCTCGACATGCTCGACGGGCGCTACCCCTCCAGCGAGTTCGGTGAGTTGCGTCCGCGCATCGTGTGGGACAGGGTCGCGGGGCGCATTCGCGCGCGCAAGGGTGCGCGGCAGCTTGCGATCGCAAACGCCGGCACGATCCCCGATCGGGGCCTGTACGCGGTGACCTTGCCTGACGGTCGTCGCGTGGGGGAGCTCGATGAGGAGATGGTCTACGAGGCGCGCCCAGGGCAGGTCTTCCTACTCGGCGCCTCCTCCTGGCGGATCGAGGAAATAGGCCGCGATCGTGTAATCGTGACGCCTGCGCCGGGCGTCCCTGGAGCGGTGCCATTTTGGAAGGGCGACGGTATCGGCCGCCCGAAAGAGCTGGGCGAGGCGATCGGAGCGTTCGCCCGCTGGGCGGTGGATCAGGACGCGGACTTGCTTGTGCGCGACTATGACCTCGACGAGCGCTCGGCGGCCAACCTGCTCGACTATCTGCGCGAGCAGCAACAGGCCACGCATGTAATTCCCAGCGATCGCACGATCGTCTTGGAGCGCTTCCGCGACGAGATCGGCGATTGGCGCTTGTGCGTGCTCTCGCCCTATGGAGGCCGCGTGCACGCAGCTTGGGGGCTTGCGATCTCTGCGCGCATCCGCGAGCGCTTCGGGATCGATGGCGAGGCCCTGTGGTCTGACGATGGGATCGTGGTGCGCTTGCCCGACGTCGATCTGGACGAGCGCCCTGAGGGCGCTGCCCGCGACGATTGGGCGCCGGGTGAGGACGAGCTGCTCGGCGCGCCTGCCGCCTGCCGGCCGTCCTCCATGAGCGGCCGGCAGGGCGCGAGCGACGCGGGCCCGAGCGAGGTCACGTCATATGCGGATCTGGTGGCGCTCGACCCGGAGGAGGTGGAGGAGGCGGTGGTCGCCGAGCTCGGCGGCTCAGCCCTGTTCGGGGCTCGATTCCGGGAGAACGCCGGTCGTGCGCTTCTGATCCCGCGTGCCTATCCGGGCCGGCGCACACCTTTGTGGCAACAGCGGTTGAAGTCTCAGAGCCTGCTCGAGGTGGCGCGCCGCTACCCGGATTTCCCGATCGTCTTGGAGACCTATCGCGAGTGCCTGCGGGATGTGCTCGACCTGCCGGGCCTGCAGGACCTGCTGCGCAAGCTCACCACGCGGGAGCTGTCGCTGGTCGAGGTCGAGACCCAGAGCGCCTCCCCGTTCGCGGGATCGTTGCTATTCGACTACGTGGCCACCTACATGTACGAGGGGGATACGCCTAGCGCGGAGCGACGGGCGGCGGCGCTCTCGCTCGACCGCGACCTCCTGCGCGAGCTGCTCGGCCAGGAGGAGCTGCGCGAGTTGATCGACCCCGGGGCGCTCGTGCAGGTCGAGGACGATCTGCAGCATCGCTCCCAGCACATGCAGGCGACCAGCCGTGACGCACTCTGTGACGTGCTGCGCCGGGTCGGAGACCTGCGCAGGGAGGAGATCGCCGAACGGGTCCTCGAAGGACTCGATCCTGGCGCTCTGCTTGCCGCCCTCGAGGACGAGCGCCGGGTCGTGCGAGTGAGGATCGGCGGGGATGAGCGGACGATCGCGGCCGACGACGCCGGTCTCTACCGCGACGCACTCGGAGTCCCGCCTCCAGGCGGGCTGCCCGCCGCGTTCATCGCCGATGTTCCCGATGCGCTGAGCAAGTTGGTGGTGCGTTACGCACGCACGCACGGGCCCTTCACCACCGCTGAGATCCACAACCGCTACGGCGTCGATGCCTCCGCGGCCTTGCGCGAGCTGGAGCGATCGGGCGAGCTCGTGCGAGGGGAGTTGCGACCCGGTGGCGCAGGTCGCGAGTGGTGCGATGTCACCGTCTTGCGACGCCTGCGCCGCGCCTCTTTGGCGGCCTTGCGTAAGGAGATCGAGCCCGTGGGCGAGCGGGCACTGACGGCGTTTATGCCCTCATGGCAGGGGGTGAATCGCTGGCGTCCGGGATCGCGCGGCGCAGGCGTGGAGCGCCTGCGCGAAGTGCTCGTGCCCCTACAGGGCTTGCCCTTGCCAGCGGCGGTGTGGGAGCGCGACGTGCTGCCTTCGCGCTGCGGTTCCTATTCGCCCGCCTGGCTGGACAGCCTGTGCGCGAGCGGCGAGGTTGTGTGGGTGGGCGCTGGCTCGCTTGCTCGCGACTCCGGGCGCGTGGCCCTCTACTTCCGCGAGGACGCGGCGATGCTGGGTCCGCCCAACCGCCCCACCCCGCCGTCGGGCGCAGCGCATGCCAAAAAGCCAGGCGAGCCACAGCATGAGCTGTTGCGCGAGCGGCTGGGCGCTGCCCCATGTTTTTTTGCCGACCTGCTCGCCGAGCTCGAGCTGCCGGCGCAGGCGCTTACACAAGCTTTGTGGGATCTGGTGTGGGCCGGCGAGGTCACCAATGACGCCTGGGCGCCGCTGCGTGCACCGCGTCTAACTCTCACCAAGCATGTTGCGAGCGGTAGCTCGCGCATGGGCGCAGGCTATGCCGGGCGGCGCTTCGGCGGGCGCTCGCTTCGCGGGGGGCGCTTCGGCGCGGGCGTCCAGGTGCAGGGCCGATGGTCCTTGACCCGGTCGATCTTCGGTGAAGGGGCCACTGGTCTGGGGATGCAAGGCAGCGGAGAACGCCCAGGTGACTCGCGAACCGCAAGCGATCCGAGGGAGCGCCGCCGCGCGCTAGCGGAGCTGCTCTTGGAGCGCTACGGGGTGCTCACAAGGGAGCAGGTGCTCGCGGAGGGCGTCGCCGGCGGCTTTACGAGCGTATACGGCGCCTTGAGTGAACTCGAGACGCTCGGAGTGTGCCGGCGCGGTTACTTCGTCGAGGGGCTCGGTGGCGCACAGTTCGCGCTGCCCGGAGCCGTCGAGCGCCTGCGCGCGGGGCGCTCCGGGCCCGCGGGGCAGGCGCTCGTGCTGGCGGCCGTGGACCCGGCGCAGCCGCTTGGCGCCACGCTGCCTTGGCCGCGACGTGAGGGGCACACGCGTCGGGCTGCGCGTGTGGCCGGTGCGTATGTGGTCTTCGTGGACGCGCGGCCAGTGCTCTATCTGGAGCGTGGTGGGCGCGGAATCCTTACGCTCTGCCCCGAGGATGCTCAGGCCGGGGGGAGTGGGGAGGCGCACGAGTGGGCTGCGGCTGGGGGACATTCCTCCACTCGCGAGGTCGCGGCCTTGATCGTCGGGCTGCGGGCTCTGGCCGACGCGATACGCGCGGGACGGGTCGATGCGGTGGCGCTCGAGCGGGTGGATGGTGCGCCGGCTATAGGCTCGCGACTGGAGTCTGCACTGGTCGAGCTCGGCTTCCGTCAAGGTCCGCGAAGACTCACCTTGCGTGCTTGAATAGCTTGATCTTCTCGAATACCATTTGAGTTGGAGACACGGTGAGCTATTGCACACCGTGTGTGGGAAGAATGGTGTAAAGGCGCTGCCACCCGTACTTGGAGGGAAGTAAGTTGGGGCATAGTCGCAGCAGTCAGAAACATTCGCGCAGATCGGTTCGAGTACCGCTTGCCAATACTTCAGCCCTGAATTACCTTGTCGAACAATGGGGATGAGTGGAACAGGTGGAGAGGCTCCGGCCAGTGGGTCCTCGTCGGCTCCGCTTGCCCGTGACTGTCCCGGGCTTCCCTACGATCCGGTCTCCGAGGGTGAGCTTCTGCTTGACGGAGGACAGGATCAATACGAAGGGTTGAGTCCGCTCTACAAGCGCCTTCCGCATGGTCCGCACGGACTCGGCCGTGAAGCAGTTGCGCGCCACCAGCGCGCGCGCCTTTACGGGGGTATGGCCGAGTCGGTGTACCAACGCGGTTACGCGGGCACGAGCGTCGCTCACGTGATTGCTCTCGCCGGCGTCTCGCGGCGTGCTTTCTACGAGCAGTTCTCCAACAAGGAAGACTGCTTTCTGTCCACTTACGATGCGCTCGTCGGCGCCTCGCGCAAACGGGTTCTGCAAGCGTGGCTCTCAGAGCGAGGCTGGGCCAACCGCCTGTATGCGGCTTGCAAAGTGTTTCTCGAGGGCATCGCCGCCGATCCTCGTGGCGCCAACCTGGTGCTCGTCGAGTCGATCGGGATCGGCCAACGCGGCCACGAACGGCTGCAGCTCACCGCCACTGCCTTCGAGCGAGTTGTGGCGACCGGCTTCAGTCTTACCCCCGACGGCATCGCCCTACCACCACTCGCCCCGCGCGCGATCGTGGGAGGGGTGCGCTTCGTGGTGCTCAGGCGGGTGCGCGAAGGTCGCGCGCGGGAGCTCGCCGGGCTCACCGACGAACTGCTTGACTGGGTCAGCTCCTACCGTTCCTCGGCAGTTACCCGCCTGCGTACTCTGGGGTCCGGCAAGCCGCCGAGCCTCGTAGCCAAACGGGCTCGCTTCCTGACGCGCGAAGACCGTCGCTCGAGCGTGATGGACGCAATGGTGCAGCTGGCGCTCGAGGAGGGCTACACGAACATCACCGACGCCGAGATCGCGCGCGCTGCAGCGGTCTCCACCGAAGCGTTTCACAGAGAGTTCACCAGCAAGGAAGAGTGCCTGCTCGCGGTTGTAGACGAGTTCGCGGCCGAAGCCCATGATGCGGTCAGACGTGCCACTCGCAACGACACCGAGTGGCCCGAGGCCGTCCACAAAGGCGTGGAGGCATTGATCGGCTATTGCGCGGCTCATCCCGGGCTCGTAAAGCTGTCGTTCATCGACCTGTTCGACGCCGGCAACGGGATGGTGGGGCGGGTCAGCGGCGTGCTCGACGGCTTCATTAACGTCATGACGGAGCGGATCCCCGAACCGCAGCGGGCTCCCAACGTGGCTGCCGAGGCAATCATGGGTGCAATCTGGGCGATCCTCTCGAGCTACGCCCCGCACGACCGCTTGCGATATCTACCGTGCTTGGTCGATCACCTGACATTCCTGATCCTCGCGCCCTACATCGGTCCGCGCGCTGCGGTTGAGTCGATCGAGACAGCGGGCCTGCGACGCAAGCGGCTGAAGGTTTCCTGAGCCAACCCTCACCTGGCTCTCCCTCGAGCGTAGGCATCGACGCGCGGGCCTTGCCGCGGAACTCGGCACGGCTCTATCCTGGTGGCCTAATGGCCACCGATGAAGCCATCTGCGTGGGCGGGCGCCCCCGCAGGGTGGGACACAAGGGCGCGGCGCATCTCGTGCAGGGCAACACACCTGCGAGCTTCGACGCCGCATTGGCCCATGGTGTGGACATGATCGAGTTCGATGTGCTCAGTGAGCGGACGGACGGAAGCGGAGCTCTGCTCGTGGCTCACGACTACGAGGACATGAGTTCGCGCACGCCGCTCACCTTGGAGCAGGCGCTCGAGTACCTCTCCGGCGATGCCTTCGCGAGAATTGAGTTCGACCTCGACGTGAAGCTGCCTGGCTATGAGCTGCGGGTCGTGGAGGCTCTCAACAAGGCAGGCCTGACCGAGAGAACTCTCTTGAGCGGTATGTACCCCGACTCGCTTGCCCGTGTCAGGGCAACAGAGCCGGCGCTGCGGCTCGGTTGGTCGGTGCCTCGCGTTAGACGCGACTACACCAGTCACATGCTCACCGTTATCCCCGCGCTTGCGATTCTCACGGGCTACCGCGCTCTGCTACCTCGCCGCGCCCGCGAGGCGCTGCGCGCGGGCATAGTCGATGCGATCATGGCGCACTGGCGCGTGGTCACCCCAGCGCTCGTGCGTGCGGTTGCCGGCGAGGGAGGCGAGCTGTACGTGTGGACGGTTGACGAAGCGTCGCGGATTGCCAAGCTCACGGAGATGGGCGTGAGCGGCATTATCACCAACGACCCGCGCCTGTTCGCCTCAGCGAGCTCTATGTGAGCGTGCAGGTTGCCGCGCTGTACCCGCGTGGGTCGGCGCCCGCGAGGCTCTTGTGCCCTGCCGTAGTGGGCACGGTCGCCGTTTGCAACACTGACGCGCCTCGCCGCCACTGGAAGATGACGTCCCCCCGTAGCGTGTATGTTGGCTTGCCGGCGGTCTGGGCCAACTGGAAGCTACGCCCAGCCTGGCGCGCGAGTCCCGCCGAGCCCACCTTCAGAAAGCCAGAGTCCGCTCCCTGGCTTAGGTCGAGCCACTGCTTGGTGGTGGCATCCTGGTATTGCACCTTGAAACGCATGTACATGACATCCTTAGGATGCCCGTCGCCGGGCATCGAGCCGCGGATCCCGATCGTGTTGGGCTGATCCTTGGGGCTGCACACGTTCACGGTGGCCCACAGTTCGCGCGAATGAATCAGCTGATGGGCTGGGGTGGGGGTGAACGCCGCGGCCAACACAAACGGTGCGATCGAGTGCAAGGGGCTCATACAGTGAAGATAGCGTCGGGTGCCCGCAAGTTGCGGGGTTGGCGCCCACCTGTGATATCTCCTGGGCATGTCGCTCGCCAAGGATGCGGAGATAGTCGAGCTGCTCGGGCGAGTGCCGGTGTTCTCCACGCTCGAGCGCGAGGACTTGGAGCGAATCGCCGATCTCGCCGTGCCGCGCGCCTTCGAGCCCGGACAGATCGTGTTCCGCGAAGGCGATGCAAGCGACACGTGCTACATCGTTCGATCGGGCCGCGCTCGCGCCGTGCGCGAGCACCCAGATGGGCGCACGATCACGCTTGCGACCTTCGGTCCCGGGGATATCTTCGGCGAGCTGGCGATGTTCGAGGACGAGCTCCGTTCGGCCACGGTGGAGGCTGTACAGCGCACGAGCGTGGTCGCCGTGCTCGGTCCCGATATGCGCAGGCTGATGGTCGAGCACCCGCAGATCGCCATCCGTCTCGTGGTTGCGCTTGGGCGGCGCTTGCGCGAGACCAACGATCGTCTTGCCAAACAATCCTTCCAAACCGTCCAAAGCCGCGTGGCGGTGGTGCTCGGCGAGCTCGTCGCTCAGGCTGTCGAGGCCGGAGCCTCTAACCAGGAGGTGTTGCTGACGGCAACACAGGCCGATCTGGCCAAGCTCGCGGGCTCCTCGCGCGAGTCGGCTTCGCGCTTCCTGGCTGTGCTCGAGCGAGCCGGCGTGATCTCTCAAGGTCGTGGGCGCCTGGTCGTGCACGACCCCGCGGCACTCGAAGGATATGTCTTCTAAGCGTGAGGTCTCCGCCGGCGGTGTCGTGGTCCACGAGGGCAAGGTTCTCGTGATCGTGCCCACCAGGCGAGCAGCGGACGGATCGCACGTGCTCGGCCTCCCCAAGGGCCATCTGGACGAGGGCGAGACGATCCTTGAGGCAGCCACCCGCGAGGTGCGCGAGGAGACGGGCGTCACGGTCGAGCTCGTGCGGGAGCTCGGCGAGGTGCGCTACTGGTACGTGCGCGATCGCCAAAGGGTGGCAAAGAGCGTCCACTTCTTCCTGTTCCACTACGTGAGCGGCGACCCGGCCGACCATGATGACGAGGTGTTGGAGGCCCGCTGGATGGGCCTTGCCGAGGCCCAGAAGGCACTTAGTTATCCGGGAGAGCGTGACATGGTCGCACGCGCACTGGTTATCGACGAGCAAGACCGATAGCCTGCCGGTTCGTGCAAGTACTCAATTTCTACTCGACGATCTTTGCCGACGAGCTGAAGAAGGGTCGCAAGACGGCCACGATCAGGCTTGGGGACAAGTCGAGCAAGTACGGCAAGAACCAGGCGGTGCTCGTCACGATCGGCTACCAGTACTCCCCGCGCGAGCGAATCTTCGAAGCCGTGATCGATCAGGTCGAGGTGATGCGGGTCGCAGAGCTCTCGCCCCGGGACATTAAGCACGACAACCCTGAGTTTCGCCGTCACGAGGAGCTCATCAACTTCCTCGAGCAAATCTATGGGCGCTCGGTGTCTATGGACGACACTGTCACCGTTGTGCGTTTCTCCCAGATCCTCGACAAGCCCACCGGAATGACTGAAGCGATGAAGGGCTTCGGAGGCGCGCAGAACTGAAGCTCGCCGCGTGTTGTGGACCCAGCCAGAGCCCCGCTCAGGTCGTGCCCAAGTTCCGGGTAATGGGAAACAGCAGGTGACAGGGGGCTCCCGAGGGCGGAGGATTGTGTTGGCCGTTTGGCCCCCGCGCGAGCGTCGCCGTCACACTCCATGTGTTAGGCGATGTTCGTCTGGAGGCCTGCAAAGGCGAAACTATGCCCACTAAGCGACGAACCTCCACACCCAAGCGCTCCGTCACCAGCGAGCGTCTCCCGGTCGAGCGTTCGACAGCCGAGCGTTCCACGAGTGAGCGTTCCACGACCGGGCGTTCCACGACCGCGCGTTCCACGACCGCGCGTTCAACGAGCGAGGGCCCCACGACCGCGCGTCGCGCGGCTAAGCGTTCAGCGGGTAGCGGCACGCGTGTGGCTGCGCGCGATGGACTCGATCGGGGGCATGTGACCGATATCCAGCGAGCCCGCATGATCGCCGCGATGATCGATGTGGTCTCTGAGCGGGGCCGTTCTGAGGCGACCGTCGCGCATGTCGTCTCGCGCTCAGGTGTCTCCCGCCGGACCTTCTACGAAGTGTTCGACGACTTCGAAGATTGCTTCCTGGCGGCACTCGATCAGTCGATTGCGCGTGCAGGCGAGTACTTGCACGATGCGTATGAGCCCGAGGCGAAGTGGCAGGCGCGGATCAGGTCCGGGCTGATAGCTCTACTCGAATTCCTCGAAGACGAGCCGGGGATGGGTCGCCTTTGCATCCTTGAGACGCTCGGAGCGGGGCGCAGGGTGCACGAGCGTCGCCTCAAGGCGCTTGATCCGATGATTGCCGCGGTCGACGAGGGGCGTCACGAGTCCCGGTCGGCGACCGCGCTCCCCCCGCTGACCGGAGAGGGTGTGGTGGGCGGCGTCCTCTCGGTCCTGCATGCCCGTCTGCTCGAGCGCGACGCCAAGCTGCTCCAGCTGACGGGTCCGCTCATGGGCATGATCACACTTCCCTATCTGGGCCCAGCGGCGGCCCACAGAGAGAGCTCGCGAACGGTGCCGAAGCGTCGCGCGCGCACTCGTTCCGCCAGTGGGGACCCCTTGCGCGATCTGCAAATGCGCCTCACTTATCGCACGGTGCGCGTTCTGCTGGCGATCGTGTCGAGCCCCGGCGCCTCCAATCGCGAGGTTGGTGCTGCCGCGGGGATCGAGGATCAAGGGCAGATATCGAAGCTACTCAGCCGCCTGGAGAGGCTTGGTTTGATCGAGAACGCCGGGGCGGGACAGGTTCGGGGAGCGCCGAACGCGTGGACGCTGACCGCAAAGGGCTTCGAAGTTGAGCGGCTGATCGGCGGAGAGACATCCGTCTGAATGCCGTTCTAAGAGCCCACGCCCGGGTTTTCGTCTTTCTTTCTATATATTGAGGACGTCGTTGGCACTCTTGCTAGGAGAGTGCCAACGGGCGGCCCGCCGACCCCCGCGCGTGGTCGCCGATTCACAAGCAATCTCTAAACGGAGGTTTTCCAGCATGAAACTCAAGCCCCTGGGCGATCGTCTGATCGTGCGGGCCATCGAGGAGGAGGAGACAACCGCCAGCGGCCTCCTCCTGCCCGACACCGCCAAGGAGAAGCCGCAAAAGGGTAAGGTCCTCGCCGTCGGCGATGGCAAGCTCGATGACGGCGGCAAGCGTATTCCGCTCGACGTGTCCGAGGGCGACGAGGTCCTCTACAGCAAGTACGGCGGCACCGAGATCAAGGTCGACGGTGAGGATCTGCTCGTGCTTCGCGAGTCCGACGTCCTCGCCAAGGTCGCATAAGGAGATCTGAACAACATGGCTCACAAGGAACTCAAGTACAGCTCCGAGGCGCGTAAGTCTCTGGAGGCCGGCGTCGATGCTGTCGCCAATGCCGTAAAGGTCACGCTCGGCCCCAAGGGCCGCTACGTGGTGCTCGACAAGAAGTTCGGCGCCCCCACGATCACCAACGACGGTGTCACGATCGCCCGCGAGATCGAGGTCGAGGACGTCTTCGAGAACCAAGGCGCCCAGCTGGTGCGCGAGGTGGCCACCGCCACCAATGACGTCGCCGGCGATGGCACCACCACCGCGACGGTGCTGGCTCAGGCGATCGTTCGCCAAGGCCTGAAGAACGTTGCGGCCGGTGCCAACCCGTTGGCGCTCAAGCGCGGTATCGAGAAGGCCGTTGACCAAGTGGTCGCCAACATCGCCTCCCAGTCCAAGGAGGTCTCCGGCAAGGACCAGATCGCGCGCGTCGCGACTATCTCCGCCGGCGATGAGGAGATCGGCGACGTGATCGCCGATGCGATTGAGAAGGTCGGCAAGGACGGCGTGGTTAACGTCGAGGAGGGCCAGACGTTCGGCATGGACCTGGAGTTCACCGAGGGCATGCAGTTCGACAAGGGCTACATCTCGCCCTACATGGTCACCGACCAGGACCGTATGGAGGCCACCCTCGAGGACCCCTACATCCTGATTGCCAACCAGAAGATCGGCTCCGTCCGCGACGTGCTGCCGGTCTTGGAGCAGGTCATCCAGAGCGGCAAGCCGCTCTTGATCATCGCCGAGGACGTGGAGGGCGAGTCGCTCGCCACGCTCGTGGTCAACAAGCTGCGCGGCACCTTCACCGGTGTGGCCGTCAAGGCCCCCGGCTTCGGTGACCGTCGCAAGCGCATGCTCGAGGACATCGCGATCCTCACCAATGCCGAGGTAATCACCGAGGAGTTGGGGCTGAAGCTCGAGAACACCCAGGTGTCTCAGCTTGGGCATGCCCGTAGGGTGGTCGTGGGCAAGGACAACACCACGATTGTCGACGGCGCGGGCGACGGCGAGGCGATCAAGGGACGCATCAACCAGATCAAGGCCGAGATCGAGAACACCGACTCGGACTTCGACCGTGAGAAGCTCCAGGAGCGCCTTGCAAAGCTCTCCGGTGGTGTCGCAGTCGTCAAGGTTGGCGCAGCCACCGAGACCGAGATGAAGGAGAAGAAGCACCGTGTCGAGGATGCCTTGCAGGCAACTCGTGCCGCGCTCGAGGAGGGCATCGTGCCCGGCGGTGGCGTTGCGCTGCTGCAGGCATCGGCGTCCGTTTCGGTCGACGGCGACGGAGCTTCTACCGACGGCTCAGACGACGAGCGGACCGGAGCACGCATTGTGCTGCGTGCCCTCGAGGAGCCACTCCGTCAGATCGCCGAGAACGCGGGCCTCGAGGGCTCTGTGGTGGTCAACGATGTGCGCAAGGCCAAGGCCGGCGAAGGGCTGAACGCCGCCACCAACGAGATCGTTGATCTCGTCGCCGCCGGGGTTATCGACCCGGCGATGGTCACGCGCTCGGCGCTCCAGAACGCCGCGTCGATCGCCAAGAACATCCTCACCACGGAGGCGATCGTCGCCGAGGTGCCGGAGAAGGAAGGCGGCGGCATGCCAGGCGGCGGGATGCCTGACATGAGCGGGATGATGTAGTCAGACCGACCCAGTACGCGCGCCGTTCTTTAGCGGGGCGCGTATTCCGTCGATAGGAATAACTGAGGGCCCGGCAGGATGCTGGGCCCTCAGTTATTAAGCGCCTATTCGACGGCGGAGACGGGCCGTGGTCCGTGGCCCACGTACTTCGCGGTCGGACGGATCAGCTTCGCCTCGCGCTTCTGCTCGAGGATGTGGGCCGACCAGCCGGCCACGCGCGCGCACGTGAACATTGGCGTGAACAGATCCGGCGACACTTCCGCCAAGTCGAGGATCACCGCCGACCAGAACTCCACATTGGTGGCGAGCACGCGGTCGGGCTTACGTGCCGTGAGCTCGGCCAGAGCGGCCTTCTCAAGTGCCTCGGCGGCCTCGAAGCGGGGTGAACCCAGTTCCTGGCATGTGCGCCTCAAAGCGCGCGCACGGGGGTCTTCAGCGCGGTAGACCCGGTGGCCGAAGCCCATCAAGCGCTCACCGCGGTCGAGCGCCGCCTTGACCCAAACATCCGCGTCGCCTGTCTGTTCCACTTCGTCGAGCATCTTCAGCACGCGTGAGGGGGCGCCGCCATGCAACGGGCCCGAGAGGGCACCCACGGCCGCGGACAAAGCAGCGGCGCAATCAGCTCCCGTGGAGGCCACCACGCGGGCGGTGAACGTCGAGGCATTCATGCCGTGCTCTGCCGCTGAGATCCAGTAGGCGTCGATCGCCTTGGCATGGTCCGGGTTGACCTCTCCACGCCAGCGAATCAGAAAGCGCTCGGGGATCGAGCGACCCTTGTCGACCTCCGACTGGGGCACCGGCGGCTGACCTGCATCGCGTGCGGACTGGGCCACGAATGACAAAGCCATCACCGATGCCCGTGCAAGGTTGTCGCGAGCCTGCTCGTCAGAGATGTCGATCAGCGCATTGAAGCCCCACTCGGGTGCGAGCATCGCGAGCGCTGATTGCACATCGACGCGATGGTCGCCTGAGCGCACCGTCAAGACGTGCGGTTCGGCGGGTGGCAGGCCGGGCTTGAAGTGACCGTCTACGAGCAAGCCCCAGACCTGCTCATAGGGGACTGCGCCGACCAAGTCCTCGATGTCTACGCCGCGATATCGCAGCGACCCACCGGCCCTGTCGGGCTCGGCGATCTCGGTGGCGAAGGCGACGACGCCCTCTAGGCCTGACTGGACTTCATTGGAAGGGACAGGGGCGGGAGGCGACTGTGTCGTGACCTCGCTCATGGGCGCTCGCTTTCGGGCTTGAGATGACCGGTTGAGAGTCGATCTCGCTGGATTGCACCGAAATCGACCCGGCTGCCTTATGGGCAGGCTCATATCGTCGCAGGAATCACCCCGGTAGGCTCCGTGCGGGCGGGTGTCTGACTGTTGCGCGATCGATGACTTGCGCGGAGGTCGGAGCTGCGTCTCGTCAAGCCGGCAGACCAGGGGCATAGATAGACGACGCCAAGCCGTCGTCAAGGAGGAGGAGCGCCGTGACCGACAGTGACCTGATGTTCCGTCCCGCGACCGAGCTTGCCGCGATGGTGCGCTCTGGAGAGGTGTCCTCGCGTGAGCTGGTCGAGACTTCGCTCGCGCGCATCGAGCAACTCAATCCGCAGCTCAACGCGTTCGTAGAGATCGACGGCGAGCGTGCGCTCGCGACGGCCGAGCAGATCAAGCCTGGCGACGAGCGTCCGTTTGCGGGAGTGCCGATCGCGATCAAGAACAACCGGCCCGTGAGCGGCTTGAAGATCACGATCGGCTGCTCGCTCATGTCTGACTACGTGGCCGATTACGATCACAACGTCGTACGGCGCTTGAAGGATGCGGGATTCGTGATCGTGGGCAGCACGACGCTGCCCGAGTACGGCATCCTGCCTACCAGCGAGGCTCGTCTGTTCGGCCCGACGCGTAACCCTTGGGATCTCGATCGCACCCCCGGTGGCTCCTCGGGCGGGGCGGCCGCGGCTGTTGCATCCGGGATGGTGCCTGTCGCGCACGGCAACGACGGCGGCGGCTCGATCCGAATTCCGGCCGCCTGCTGTGGGCTCGTGGGCCTGAAGCCAACGCGTGGGCGCATATCGGCCGCTCCAGAACTGGGCGACTCCTCGCTAGGGATCGACGGCGTGCTGAGCCGCAACGTGGCCGACACGGCCGCGATTCTCGATGTCTTGGCGGGCTATGAGATAGGTGACGCCACCTGGGCGCCGCCGCCGTCCGAGCCGTTCGCGCTGGCGGGTGTGCGCGAGCCCGGCAAGCTGCGGATCGCCACCACGACCCTCTCTCCGGTGGCTGACGCAGTCGTTGACCCGGTGTGCTCGCAGGCGGTAGCCGACGCGGCGGACTTGCTGCGCTCGCTCGGCCACGAGGTCGAGGAGGCCGATCCACCGTGGCAGATCCCCGGCGTGTCAGAGCTGTTCGGTGCGGTCTTCTCGACCCATGTGGCTCTCCAGATCGTGTACTCCGGCATGGTTGGCGGCCACGAGCCCACTGCTGAGGACATGGAGCCGATGAGCTGGGCGATCTATTCGTTGGCGCAGAGCCTGAATGCGCTCCAAGGCAAGGGGCTTGAAATCCAGTTGCAGGCCTTCACGCGTCAGCTCGTGGAGTTCCTCGAGCCCTACGACATGCTGCTCACTCCCGCGCTCGCCGAGCGTCCATTGCCACTCGGCACGCTCGACACAGCTGCTCCCGACCCGATGTCCACGTTCACGCGCTCGGGGCTGTTCACGCCGTTTACCCCAGTGTTCAACGCTAGTGGCCAGCCTGGTATCTCGCTGCCGCTGTACCAGGGCGAGGATGGTTTGCCGCTCGGCGTGCAGCTTGTCGGCCGGCCCGCTGGTGAGGCTGCGCTGCTGGCGCTTGCCGCACAGGTCGAGAAGGCTGCGCCTTGGGTAGGTCGCCGGGCGCCGGTGTCTTAAACAAGTCGACCCGCCATTGGGCGGGTCGAAGGTGAAGGGGAGCAACCCCAAACGGCTGACACCGAGGCTGATCGTAGCAAGCTCGATCAATGACTAGGATGGGATCCGATTACTTCTTCCATAAGTTGCGGGACGACGCCGAGTCTCTCGGCATCTTTGGGGCCACGCTTTGCGACCATGTTCGCCTCCAGTAGCTCAGCCTCGTCCCATGTGATGGGTGTGCCGGCGTGGATCATTCGCTCGAGCAGGCGCAGTGTGCGCGATACGACGGGGGTCGGAATGGGTAGTAGCGGGCGTTCATGGTTGAGTGAGCGCAGCACAGTGCCGACCACTTCGTTATAGGTCAGGGTCTGAGGGCCAGCCAACTCGTAGCGCTCATGGGTCGTTCCGTTGCCGGAGTTGCCCAGCGCAGCAAGGACACATCCTGCGACGTCCTCAGCCCAGATCGGCTGGCACACCGCTCGGCCTCGCCCTGAGATCGGCACCACGGGGAGCAGCGAAAGGCGTTCGATCAAGGTCAGCCAGCGGTCGCCGGGGGCATACACGAGCGAAGGCGCGATCACAATCGTGCGCATGTCGGACTCGCGCACGGCCTGCTCGGCGAGCGCCTTGGCGCGGAACAGGCGGGCGCGGTGGTGGGTCGAGGCGCCGAGCGTCGAGAAGAACACGAACCGCTTCACGCCAGCTCGCTGGGCGGCCTCGACCATCCGCCAGGTGGCAATCGCCGCCAACTCCTCGATCGAGCCGCGTGGCTGATCGCGGGTGGAGGCGGCCAGGTGGACGACGGTGTCCACTCCTCTCATCGCGTTGCGAAACGAGGGCGGGTCGGTGAGATCGCCGAGCGCGATCTGCACGCGCACACGCTGCGGGCCGAGCCGTCTAGGGTCGCGCACGAGGCAGCGCACCGGCTGTCCTTCGGCGACCAGGCGGCGCAGGAGCGCCGACCCGACGAGCCCGGTGGCGCCAGTGAGCAAGAGCATCGCCCAAAGCTAGCGGAGTGCGTCGCATGGCCGAAGTTCGCGGGCCCTGAGGTTATGGGAGATGCACACTCGCATGGCACACTTGGGGCGCGTTCAAGGTTTGTCAGGGGACTGCCGATCTGTCCTCGCTACTATTCGTCGTCCCGCAACAAGCAGCCCCCAAACGATCGAGAAGGAAGCGAATGGCCTACGTAATCGCTGAGCCGTGCATTGGCACGAAGGACAATTCCTGCGTCGAGGTGTGCCCCGTGGATTGCATCCACCCGACGCCCGACGAGCCCGGCTACGACGCGGCCGAGATGCTCTACATCGACCCGGAGGAGTGCATCGACTGCGACGCCTGTGTCGAGGCGTGCCCGGTGGACGCGTGCTTCGCTGAGGATCAGTTGCCCGACGAGTGGCAGAAGTACTCGCAGATCAACGCCGAGTACTTCGCCAACGCCAAGTAGCTTGACCCTACGTACTGGGCCGCTGACGCGGCCCGGCCAGATGAGGGAAGGGTATTTGTAGGCGCCTACCTGCCGGGCGGTAAGCGACCTGGCCCACGGGGCTTGGGATGGTGGCCGGCGTCTTGGCGCGAGCGGCACGCGTTAGGGAGGTGGCTGCCTCAGGCCATGGGAAGCGACATGCCGGCCGGCTTTGGGCTGGCCGGCGGCGTGGGCGCACTTGGCGGCACGACGTCTATTAGGGGTAGCGTCGGCAAGTCCATTGGCGCCATCGCGATCAAGCCGCGTGCCGCTTGGCGGATCGCTTGCGAGGCCGGATCGTCGGGATCCTCGATCACAAGCGGCGTGCCGCTGTCCGCGTGCGCACGTAGGGGCATCGTCAGCGGCACCTTGCCGAGCAGGGGAACGTCCAGCTCGTCTGCCAAGTCCTTGCCGCCGCCCTCGCCAAAGATCGCATAGCGCTCTCCCGAGGGTGTCGTGAAGCCCGACATGTTCTCGATCACCCCACAAATCTCCAACGAAACCTTGTTGGCCATCTCAGCTGACCGTCTTGCCACCTTCTGCGCGGTGGCCTGAGGGGTCGTGACGATCACGAACTGCGCTTGTGGGAGCATCTGCGCGAGCGTCATCGACACGTCCCCGGTGCCGGGTGGTAGGTCGATCAGTAGGTAGTCGAGCACGCCCCATTCGACGTCCTGCAGGAACTGACCAAGGGCCTTATGCAGCATCGGCCCGCGCCACACGACCGCGGCGTCCTCCTCCAGGAAGAAGCCGATCGACATGACCTTCACGCCATGGGATTCCAAGGGCAGGATCTTGCGCTGTGGCGATACCGGCGGGCGCGTCGCACCGAGGCCGTACATGCGCGGGATCGAATATCCCCACACGTCCGCATCGAGGATGCCCACGCGCTTGCCGTCCGCCACAAGGGCAGCCGCCAAGTTGGACGTGAGCGTGGACTTGCCCACGCCGCCCTTGCCCGAGCCGATGCACAGCACGTTGGAGACCTGCGCCAGGGAGCCCGCGGGTAGGCTCCCCCGGCCCAGCTTCTGCTGCAGGGCCGTCTTCTCGCTATCGCTCAGCACGTCGAAGTACACGTTCACGTGCGTCACACCGTCGAGAGCCGCCACAGCCTCCGCCACGGAGGTCTGGAAGTGGCCCTTGATGGGGCAGCCAGCCGTGGTGAGCGACACGGTCACGTCGATCACACCGTTCTCGGAGATATCGATCGAGCGCACCATCTCAAGCTCCACGATCGAGCGGCGCAGCTCCGGGTCAATGACGGCCTCGAGGGCCTTGAGGACTTCGTCTCGGTTCATCACGGCCTCATTCTCGCAAAACCTTGTGCCCGGCCAGGACCTTACCTATCGGTGCGCAGGGTTTGGCCGTCAAAAAAATGCCGCCGGACGGTAGGGGAACCGCCCGGCGGCGAGGGAGGAGAGGGTGCTTCTACTACCGGCGGGATATGGGCCGGCAGACCTTCCCGTCCTCGGCCTCTCCAGACCGAGACGGGGGAAGTTGGCCTCAGACGAGGCTCAGGATGCGCTCCTGGACACGGCCTGCGAGGTCTTCACCGTCACGCTTGACCTTGGTCACCTCGCGCTCCACGCGCCCGCGGGTCTGGCGCACCTCACGTTCGACGCGCACGCGCGTCTTGCGCACCTCGCGCTCAAGCCGGCTACGGGCGGTGTTGCCGCGCCGCTCGAACTTGCGCAACTGGGCGTTGGCCTTCGAAGCGCTCGAGTAGTTCTCGATCGTGTCGTTCACACGCGCGAGCACCTGTTCGCGGGCGATCAGCGCGGCGCCGACGGGAATCAGGACCGCGCGCTCTGCATATGCGCTCACGGTGCCGTTCTTCACGGCCTGAGTGGATTGCTTGGTCGAAGCGCTCGAGTTGCTCGTGCGCGATGTGGTCGCACGCTTGGCCGTCTTCGTCCGTGCCGCGCTCTTGGCTGCCGGGCGGGGGGTCTTGGCCTTGCTTGCGGGAGTGGTTTGGGCTGTTGCCATCTGGAGGGGGTCTCCTATTTACGGGGGCACACTTGTTCTGGTCGATGCGACTTTAGCATCGAACACATGTTCCTAACCCGCTTCAAAGCGATGGTTACACGCCAATCTCAAGAATGGGTGAACACGCTGTAAAGAAGCTCTATGAAAACTCCCTACCCCGCTTCTAGCGGAACAAGCGTTCGTGTGACGTAGCGCACAGGACTTGGCTGAGCCGGGCGGCCCTGGATCTGGGTGGCCTTCGCTCAAGCATCGATTGCCAGCCGGGATCCGGCTGGTCTACATAGGCCTCGATGGTCGGTCCTGGATCCGGCTGGTCTTACTCAGGCCTCAATGGCCGGCCGCGTACGCGCGAGCCAAGACCCCGGGCTCTCGAGCTCGCTCATGCTCGGCAGCATCTCCGCCGAGCTCCATGCCCTCGCCAGCGCATCCGGTCCCCCAAGGGCCACGACCTTGTCGCAGAACTCGCGCCCGACCTCGTACTGGCGCATCTTCATCTCCAAGCCGAGCAGCTTCTCAAGGATGCGCCAAGGCCAGCCGCGCTCGCGCCGGCGGCGGTTCATTGCAGTGCGCATGCGCTCAAGCGTTGGCAGCTCCTCGGCGCCCACCGCGTCCATCACGTGCTCGGCATGCCCCTCGATCAATGACATGGCGGCCTGCATCTGCTCTACCAGTACCCAACGATCCTCGCCGAGGCCCAGGCGCATCAGTTCTCCACTGCGTAGGCGTTCCACGAGCATGTGTAGATCAGAGGAGTTGGGGATGCGAAACGAACGAACAGCTCCTCCCCCCAACCCAACCTGCATGCCGTCAACCAGCTCGCCCAATATCCCGCCGAGGTGCGCGCGTAGCCATGGCGCTCCACCGAACTGCACGGCATGGGTCACCTCATGGATCGCCACCCACGCGTTGAATTCCTTGCTGTCGAGTCCTAGCTTCCGTGCGGCCTGCGCCAGGTTAGGCGCGAGCAGCAATAGCCTCGGGGGGCGCTCGGGTTCGAGCAAGGCGATGTCGTACTGCCCAAGCACCCTCTGGGAGAGCATTCCGGTGACCGCGCCCACCTGCACGCCGAGTAGAAGCTGCGTGATCGAGCGCATCGCCGGTCCCAAAGGCCCCGAGCTCTTGCCCACGCGCTCGGTGAGCGGGTCCAGCAGGGGCCGCATCGTGGCGATATTGGCTTCGATCCAGTGCGGCCGGTCGATTGACTCGATCACGGGCAAGGGCTCGTCCATGACCAACCCTGTGTAGGCGCTCACGCGCGCGGCGAACCCCTCCGCGAGGGCTTGCACCCCGTTTGCCTGCGAGCCAAGCTGAGAAGTGTCGCCGGCGAGCATCTCTCCGACCCGCTGCGCCACACTCCAATCGATGCCGTCCATACCTTGAGGGTACGCCCATCCATCGAGGTAGAGACCGCCCTGCCGGCGGCGACACCTGCAAGAGGGGAAGGCTTGGGGCGCAGTGCGCTCGTATCCTTGGGTTGTGGCCGTCTCCAGAATCGCGTTCGCCTCGCCGGCCGAGCACCCGGGCGGTGCGGGGGGAGCGGGCACGTTCTTCGAGCGGGCAGCCGCTCGCGACGTGCTCGCCTGGCTGCGTCTTCTGAGCGACCCGCGCGACTCGGCGGCGGTTGTGCGTGCTCTCGGACGTCCTCCGATCGAGCTGCGCCAAGTCGACATAGCCCGCGTTGTCCAGGTGGCGCGCAAGGCTAAGCTCGACATGATTGCCGCGCTCGGACCCGCCACTGAGTCGCCGCAGATGCCGCCCGAGGCGCGCGAGCGGATCGAGTGCTTCCGAGAGCTCCACCGCGAAGCGGCGGTCGCGTTCGAGGCTCTGCGTCCCCACTTGCAGTGCAGCCCGCGTGAGTTGGCGGCGGAGCTGACCTTGGCCTCGGAGGCCCGGCTTCTGGGTGGCGAGAGCATCTCCGAGACACGCGCCCAGACGCTCGAGGAGACGCTCGAGTTGATGCGCGAGGAGGTGCTCGGGGGAGCGACGCGGATTGCCGGGCGCCTGGGGGAGTTGCGCCTGGATACCGACCTCGATATCTCCCACGGGGTGGTGCGCTACCTGGAGCTGGTCAAGCTGGCTGCTTTGAGGGAGCGCCCGCCCGGGCAGTCTCTGGCGGAGGCTTTGGACGACATCAATCAGCGTCTCCTGGCAGCCTGCACGCCCCTACAGCGAGAGATCTTCCAAACCTCGAGCTTGGACGAGACATTGCTTGCGGCCGAGGGCGGTGAGCCCGAGGGGGGAGACGAGGCACCACGCCCGGCGATCGCCAATCCGATTCAGAGTGTTTTCGCGCGGCGGGAGGAACCCTCGCTTCAGGCCTTCCTGCCTCGGCGAGGCGAGGGCCTCGTGCTGTCGGCCTCAGATATCGACACCTACAGGGCCTGTCCCCTGCGCTACAAGTTCGCTCGGGTCCTCAAGATTCCCTCAGAGCAGACGCTCCACCAGCGTTTTGGTATCGCCGTGCACCAGGTTTTGGAGCGCTACCACGCTTCAGAGCACACAACGGTCGGGCAGATGATGGAGCTGTTCGAGGGCTGCTGGCGGCGTGGCGGCTTCGGTGAGACTGAGCGCGAGCGTGAGTTGCATGGCAAGGCGCGGGCTGCGCTCATTCTCTACCACCAGCATTTGGAGGCCCACGAGGCCGAGCCGGTCTGGTTCGAGCGTGGGTTCTCCTTCAAGCTCGGTCCCCACCACCTGCGTGGGCGTGTCGATCGCGTCGACAAGTTGCCCGACGGCAACTACGAGATGATCGACTACAAGACCGGTCGTCCGCGCACGGCCGAGCAGCTCCACGACGACGTACAGCTGTCCCTATATGCGGTGGGGGCCCGGGAGTCGTGGGAGGTGGAGGCCGAGCGGCTCTCTTATTACTACGTGCTCGATGATTTGAAGGTGCCGGTTCCCTCCGCGGAGATGGACACCGATTGGATTACCCGGGTAGTTGCCGAGGTGGGTGAGGCGATCATGGACCAGCGGTTCGAGCCCACGCCCTCGCCTGCCGCTTGTGGGTTGTGCGATTACCGGATTGCTTGTCCTGCCTGGGAGAGATAGCTCGCGACACAGTGGTTTCCTCTAGACCACTTGACAACTTGCGTCAGCAGGGTATATAGTGGCTACGTGTTCGCATCTGTCAAGGGTGCGGCGTACATAAGGTCGGGTTTTGGGTTGGGCTCTGTGGTCTGACGCTAACCGGTTTCAGCAGGGCCCTTGGGAGAGGGACCGGGTCGTTCTTGAGAGAGGGTTGTTTTCGCGTGGTTTCTTTGGGGAATAGCGTTGTCGAGAGTCTTTGTGTCTCTGATGGGTCTGTAATAGGACGCGTCAGCGTCGCTGACGCGTCTCTCTCTCTCTCTCTCTCTCTCTCTCTGGTCGAGCCAGCGCCTAAGCGCTAGCTCCCATCGCCGCCGTGTAGTTCGGCGGCCGACCGGTCCAAGCGACCGGTTTGATTTCTCGCGTCGCATGCGCGGCGCTTCATGTTCTTCTGCCGCTGTGAGCCGTTGGCTTGTGGCGGTTTTGTCGTGCCCGCGGTCCCGCGGGTCGTTTTCGTGTGGATCGCTTTCTAGGAGGGGATGGGTGTGATGGTTGCTCGCGGGTCGGTCGTATTGAGGGTTGCCGGGGTGTTGTGTGTGCTGGCAGCGGGGCTTGTGTTCGCTGGTTCGGCGTTTGCGGCGTCGGCGCCGGTGGTGGAACGTGTGTGGGCTTCTGAAGTGAACAGGAGCACCGCGCGTATCGACGCGAAGGTCAACCCGTCTGAAGCGGACACGACGTACAGGTTCGAATACGGTCCCGACACCTCTTATGGTTCGAGCGTGCCTGTGCCCGACGGTGATCTGGGCGGTGGGAGCGAAGGCGTGGAAGTCAGCGAGTTCTTGATCGGCCTGCAGGCCGGCGTCATGTACCACTATCGGGTGGTGGCGATCAATTCCTCGGGTACGACGCCCGGGGAAGATGGGACGTTCACCACGTTTTCTGCGTCCTCGCCTGAACCTGCCGATACGTGTCCGAACGCGGCGTATCGGGTCGGGTCCTCTACCAGTCTTCCGGATTGTCGTGCGTATGAGATGGTCAGTCCTGTCGTCAAGAACGGTGGGGATGTGAGCGGCGAAGAATTCGGTCAGACGTTGTCCTCGGAATCGGGCGATCGTGTCGCTTTCATGTCGAAAGTGGGGTTTGGTGAAGTGTCCGGGTCGGGTAGTGCCGGGTACACACAGTATGTCGCCGAACGTGGCACGGATGGTTGGGTGAGCAAAAGTATTACGCCCGCTCCGAATGCCGCGAATGGTTCACAGATCCTTGGTCACAACACTCTTGTGATGGAGTTCTCCTCGGATTTGGGTATCGCTGGGTTGATCGGCTACAGCTTGCCTGAAGGGCCGTCTACTGCAAGGCCGGATAGCGAAAACTTGTATTTGGAGGAAACTTCGTCGGGTAGGTTGCCTGTGGTGCTCACAGATGCCAGTAATGAAGGGGAACCGTTCCCGTCAAGCTTCCCGGTTTATTTGCGGCAGAGGTTTGGGCAGCCGGAAATTGGTGGTGCGACGTCTTCGCTTGATGTGGTGACTTTCGCGAGTCGCGTCAACTTCCTGCCGGAAGCTCACGGTGCCTTGAAAACCAAGGCGTATGTGTATGAACACGGGGCGTTGAAAATGCTTGGTGTGCTTCCCGATGGAAGCATCCCGCCCGGCGGATCGAAGTTGGTCTACGGTGAAGACAAGGGCCGGGATGAACGGGCGATCGAAGCCAAAGACACGGTGTCCACCGACGGTTCGCGGATCCTCTTTGAAGTCAACGAACTCCCGGGACAGATCTTTATGCGTAAGAACGGCACGACGAGCGTGATGATAACGGAATCGGAGACAAGCGAACCAGTCACCGCCGAAAACGTAGAACTCATGGCTGCTACCCCGGATCTAAAGCACGTAGTGTTTAGAACGCAGACACCTCTGTTGGATGGCGCAGGGGAAGGGCTCTATATGTATACAGACGGGCCAGATCCCCAGACGGAAAATAATCTCTCATATATCGGGCCGGTGTACTGGGGTGGTACGGGTCGATCAGCAGTCTACGGCGACCTGGTACTCGGTATTAGCAATGATGGGTCGCGAGTCTATTATCACAACGCAATTCCAGAAGTCATTTTGTGGGACAAGGGGCAGACGCGTCGGATCGCCCCATCTCTATATGCCCGTTCAATGGGTGTTACGGCGGACGGTGGAGAGCTCACTTTTACGGATGATAATGGCGAAGATACAACAGGCAATGTATATGCGTATAAGGCCGATACGAACATGTTGAAGTGCGTGTCGTGTTCGCCGACGGGGGCGGCCCCGACGGCTGGGGTCGAAGTCTTTGTGCATGCTAATAATGGTGGTACGCGTCTTAGTACGTTGTATCCTCCTAGGTTTATGAGTAGCGATGGTCGGTTTGTGTTTTTCAATACGGTTGAAGCTTTGGTGCCGCAGGACACTAATGGTGTGGTTGATGCGTATGAGTACGACACGGTCACGGAAAGGTTGTCGTTGTTGTCGACTGGTACTGGTGAAGATGGTGCGTGGTTTGTGGAAGCGAGCGCGGACGGTCGGAATGCGTTTGTTGTGACTGCCCAGAAATTGACGCGCTGGGATCCGGACAAGCTCGTTGATGTGTATGACGTGCGTGCTGGTGGTGGTTTGCCTGAACCGCCGGTGGTTGGTGTGCCGTGTGTGGGGGATGCGTGTCAGGGCACGCCGTCGGCGGCGCCTTCGTTCAATGCGGCGTCGGGCTTCAGTGGGCTTGGTAATCCGATTTTCGCTAAAGCGGTGAAGGTAAAGAGCAAGGCCAAGCCGAGCTTGCGGTTGCGTCGCGCGCTGGCTGTGTGTCATAAGAAGCCGAAGCGTAAGCGGGCTGGTTGCGAACGCGTGGCACGAAAGCGTTACGGGGCACGGTCCTCGGCGCACAACAGTCGATCTGGGCGCTAGAGGGGGAATAAGAAATGTTTAGGAATCCGATGATCGCGTTTCGTGCGACGGGTGCAATGGTGCTGGCGTGCGTGTTGATGTGTGTTGCGGCTGGTTCGGCGTTTGCTGCTCCGAAGCTGATATTGCGCAACATCACCCCGGATACGGTGGGGGCCGGGCAAGAAATGGTGTTGCAGTACTGGGTGCAGAATGTGGGGGATACTGCGACGCAGGGCCCGATCACCGTCGTCGATACGTTCGGCTCACAAGTGACAAAGGTTGAACCACAGCCAGAAGGCAATGTAGGAGTGTCGGTTGGCGATACGTCTTCTGCGACGCCGATCGGTACGGAATGCCAGGGCGGGACCACTTCGGTGTCGTGTGAAATCACCGGGAGTTTGGCTCCTGGTGTTCAGGTGGCGCTCCCGGCGGTCGCTACGATCCCAAGCGAAGCGACCGGGTCGATCTCCGATCGGATCGCTGTGTCAGGTGGTGGCACGGCCGGTACAGAAGAAGAACGCTCTATAGAGATTGGGTCTCCGGGCGCATTCGGGTTCGATAGCGCAGCCGTCGAATTGTCGAATGGGAACGGGTCGCCTGACGTGTTGGCGGGGTCTGTTCCCGCGGAATTCACGACGAAGCTCGACTGGAAATCGTTCTTTACGTACACGAACCGCTTCGGTCCGTCGATCGCCTCGGATGAGTTCTTCAAGGATGTCGTGGCGCATCTGCCAGCTGGCCTGATCGGCAATCCCTCCGCGAGCGCGTTGTGCACCACAGACGAACTCGGGACGACTGAGCCGGTGGACCAAGTTGAAGTGCAGGAGTTGCCCAGTTGCCCGCAGGACAGTCAGATAGGTCTCGCGCGTGTAAGCTTTGATGGTAGGTATTACACGACTGGCCTGTTCAACATGGTTCCCCCGTATGGCGCCTCAGCAGAGCTTGGCTTCAATGTTCTCGGTACCGTGATATTGCTGGACGCGTATGTGCGTCCTGGGGATCACGGGATCGACATCATAAGCCGTGACACGAGCACTTCGATCGCTGTCAGCGCGACCGAAATAACCGTCTGGGGTGTACCGGCGGACTCCAGTCATGATCTCTACCGTTGGAGCTGCGTCGGCACCTCTGGTGACGGTCCGAGCGGCTTGTCGTGCCCGACCAATGCCCACCGCCAACCGTTCCTGCGCATGCCGACATCATGCACCGGCCAACCGTTGGCGTTCGGTGCGGAATCAAACAGTTACGAACACCCCAGCCCGATGCAGACCATCGACTATCGGGGTCCCACGGTGGCTGGTTGTGACATGGTGCCGTTTGCGCCGAACATCACGGTCACGCCGACGAGTACCGCAACGAGCAGCCCGACGGGTGTGAACGTGAAGCTTTCGCTACCGCAGGCGAGGAACCCTGAAGCGCTCGCCGAGGCTGATTTGAAGAAGGCGGTTGTGACGCTGCCGGAAGGGATGTCGATCAATCCTTCGGCGGCTGATGGGTTGCAGGCGTGCGACGACGCACACCTGCATTTGGATTCCAGTACGCCCGCTGAATGCCCTGAAGGGTCGAAGATCGGGACGGTGTTGTTGCACACGCAGCTGATCTCCAACCCGATCGAAGGGTCCGTTTATATTCGCACCCAGAACTCAAACGATCCGGAGTCTGGGGAAATGTTCAGGATGGCGATTGAGCTGCGCGACGACGCGCACGGTCTTGACTTCAAGATCCCGGGGCAGATTCGGGCTAATCCCGTGACGGGTCGTTTGACGACCACGTTCGATGACAATCCGCAATATCCGTTTGAAGACATCAGTTTGCAGTTCAAGTCAGGGGCACGTGCACCACTGTCGACTCCGGCGACGTGCGTGACGCAGACAACCGAAGCGTCCTTGTACCCGTGGGCGCGACCGGATGAAGCGACGGCGCGCTCGGATAGCTTCCAGTTGAACTCGGGGCCTGGCGGGACGTCGTGTCCTGGTGCGGTTCTGCCGTTCAATCCGTCGTTGAATGCGGGTGTGAGCGATGTGGAAGCGGGTGCGTTCACATCATTCCTCACAACGTTCAGCCGCTCAGACGCCGACCAGCACATGCAGGGTGTGTCTGTGACGATGCCCAAGGGCCTGCTCGGCAGCTTGGTCGGCCTACCGTTGTGTGGAGAAGCGCAGGCAAACAGCGGCACCTGCGATAGCGCTTCGCAGATCGGGACAGTCACGGCTGGGGCAGGGACGGGTCCGACACCGTTCTATGTCACGGGCGGCAAGGTGTACATGACCGGCTCGTATAAGGGCGCCCCGTACGGGTTGAGTATTGCGGTGCCGACCAAGGCCGGCCCGTTCGACCTCGGCACGGTCGTTGTGCGCGCGAAGGTGCAAGTGGACCCGCACACCGCACAACTATCGGTCACCAGTGACCCTCTTCCGCAAGTCGTGGGAGGAGTCCCAGTCGATTTGCGGCTTGTGAACGTCACGATCGACCGGCCTGACTTCGTGTTCAACCCAACAGATTGCGCCCAGGCGAACGTGGCCGGGAACATCACAGGGGTCCAAGGCACGATCGCGCACGTGTCAGAGCCGTTTCAGGTCACGAATTGTGCAGCGTTGAAGTTCCAGCCCAAATTCGGGGTTTCGGTCTCGGGTAAGACCTCGAGAGCGAACGGTGCGAGCCTCGACGCAAAGCTCATCTATCCCAAGGCTGTGCGTGGCACCCAAGTGAACATCGCGAAGGTGAAGGTCAGTCTGCCTAAGCAGCTGCCTTCACGACTGACCACGTTGCAGAAGGCGTGTACCGCTGCGACGTTCGAAGGGAACGCTGCAGCATGTCCCGCCGCTTCAAGGATCGGGACAGCGACAGCGACTACACCGGTACTACCGGTCGCGCTCTCAGGCCCTGTGTATTTCGTGTCGCATGGTGGCGAGGCGTTCCCAGACCTGGTGGTTGTCCTCCAGGGTTACGGCGTCACAGTCGACCTGGTTGGAACAACGTTCATCAACAAAGCGGGCATCACGAGCACCACGTTCAAGCAAGTACCCGACGTACCCGTCGGCACATTCGAGCTGAAGCTCCCACAAGGCAAGTTCAGCGCACTCGCCGCCAACGGGAACCTCTGCGCGAGCAAACTAAAGATGCCCACAGCCTTCGTCGCTCAAGACGGAGCAGAAATACACCAATCCACCCCAATCGGCGTCACCGGCTGCGCCAAGCACAAGGTGAAGAAGGCCCGTCGTGCGACCGGTAAGCCACACAGACAGCAGGCTGGGAAAGGCAAGGGGAAGTAGCGCGATGCAGGAGCCTGGAGTCCCCTGCGATGCACTCGGGACTCTGGGCTTACGCGCTCAAGGGAGGTCGTCTCGACATGTCTAGCATCACACAAGCACCCGGTAAGGGTCTCGTTGCGAAAGCGCGTCGTGATAGTGACGGGCGCGAGCGAGTGGGCGAGATCCAGCGCGCGAGGATCCTCGCCGGCATGGCCGAGGTGTGCTCTGAGCATGGTGCGGCGAACGTCACCGTCGCGCATGTCGTAGCCCGCTCCGGTGTATCGCGTCGTACTTTCTATGAGATCTTTGCCGATCGCGAGGACTGCCTCCTAGCGACCTTGGAAGATGCGGTTGCGCACATCTCCCGTGCTCTTACCGACGTGTATGACTCGAGCATGGAATGGGCCGAAAGGATCAGGATCTCGCTCATCGCGCTGCTCGAACTCCTCGAACGAGACCCCGGTATGGGCCGGTTCCTGATCGTCGAGTCCCTCGGGGCGGGCGCCGAGGCGGTGCGCTACCGCGCGAGCGTACTCGCACAGATCACCCCGATCCTCGATGAGGGCCGTCGCACCAGCTCGAAGAGCAGTCTGGATCTACCACCGCTCGCCACCGAGGGCATCATCGGCGGTGTGCTTTCAATACTCCACGGACAGCTGATCAACGAAGACCCTGGCGCACTGATCGCGCTGACAAGCCCACTGATGAGCATGATCGTGCTCCCCTACCTCGGTCCAGCCGCCGCACGCCAAGAGCTGGCGCGCCCAACCCCAAAACCCACGGCCAACCCGCAAAACGCGCACAACAACCCCTTCACGCAACTAGAGATGCGCCTCACCTACAGAACCGTACGCGTCCTCACAGCCGTAGCCCAACACCCAGGTTCCTCAAACCGAGCCCTCGCCGACACCGCCGAGGTCACAGACCAAGGCCAAATGTCAAAGCTACTCGCCCGCCTCAACAACCTCGGCCTCATCCAAAACACCGGCGGCGGACCAACACGCGGCGAACCCAACGCCTGGACACTGACCAACAAGGGCTGGACGATACAAACAGCGATCACACCCTGAACGGTCCGCAGGTCGCCCGTAAGGCAAAGCTCGACATCGTGACCGCGCGTGCTCTAGCGCGAGCGGATCGAGCACTTCCAGACTGTTTCTGGTTGACCACTTGACAATTCGCACTACTGCGGTATATAGTGGCTACGTGTTCGCATCCTTCAAGGGTGCGGCGTACATAAGGTCAGGTTTTGGGTTGGGCTTTGTGGTCTGACGCTAACCGGTTTGAGCAGGGCCCTTGGGAGAGGGACCGGGTCGTTTCTGAGAGGGAGTTGTTTTTCGCGTGGTTTCTTTGGGGAATAGCGTTGTTGAGAGTCCGTGTGCTGTTGACACGAGCGTAATAGGACGCGTCAGCGTCGCTGACGCGTCTCTCTCTCTCTCTCTCTCTCTCTCTCTGGCCGAGCCGGCGTCTAGCCGCTAGCTCCCATCGCCGCCGTGTAGCTCGGCGGCTAACCGGCTCAAGAGGCCGGCTTGACTACTCGCGTCGCATGTGCGGCGCTTCATGTTCTTCTGCCGTCGCAAGCCGTGGGCTTGTGGCGGTTTTGTCGTGCCCGCGGTCCCGCGGGTCGTTTTCGTGTGGATCGCTTTCTAGGAGGGGATGGGTGTGATGAGTGTTCGCGGGTCTGTGAGGTTCGCAGGGGTGTTGTGCGTGCTGTTGGTCGGGCTTGTGTTCGCAGGCTCGGCGTTTGCGGCGTCGGCGCCTGTGGTGGAACGTGTGTGGGCCTCGGAAGTGAACAGGAGCACCGCACGGATCAACGCGCAAATCAACCCGTCTGAAGCGGATACGACCTACCGGTTTGAATACGGTCCCGACACCTCCTATGGTTCGAGCGTCCCGGTGCCTGACGGGGATTTGGGAGCCGGTTCGGAAGGCGTCGAAGCGAGCCAGCAGTTGACCGGTCTGCAGCCTGGCGGCACATATCACTACCGGGTCGTTGCGATCAACTCCTCTGGGACGACACCTAGCGAAGATGAGACGTTCATCACGTTTTCCGCGTCCTCACCTGAACCTGCCGACGCGTGCCCGAACGCGGCGTACCGTGTCGGGTCCTCCACCGGTCTTCCCGACTGTCGTGCGTATGAGTTGGTTAGCCCGGTTGCGAAGAACGGTGGCGATATCAGCGCTGAATCGTTTGGTCAGACGATTTCTTCTGATTCGGGCGAACGCGTCGAGTTCATGTCGAAAACGGCGTTCGGCGAAGGACGCGGCTCGGGTAACGTCGGGTACAGCCAGTATGTCGCCGAACGCGGGGCTGGGGGTTGGGTAACCAGGGGTATCACGCCCACTCCGAATGCCGCCAACGCCGGGCAGGTGTTTGGTTATAAAACGGAGGCTCTGGAGTTCTCTTCGGATCTGGGTACCGCCGGTTTGCTGGGTTACAACTTGCCGGAAGGTCCGTCCACGGCGAGGCCTCACAATGAAAACCTGTATCTGGAGGATACGTCGACAGGGAAGTTGTTTGGTGCCGTCACTGACACGAGCAACGAAGGTGAACCTGTCCCGTATCCATCCTTCTATGTAGAAAACTTCGGGTTGGCCGCTACTGAACAGGCATTCGCGAAACCGATTTTGGGTGCTGGTACCCCTTCGCTCGGTCTGGTGACATTCATGAGTCGTGTGAACTTTACGCCGGACGCCCACGGCTTCGGATACAAGGCGTACACGTATGAAAACGGCGTGGTCAAATTTTTGGGCGTGCTGCCGGACGGGAGCATCCCGCCGAACGGGTCGCAATTGGTATTCGGGGGGTCAGACAGGGGCGACGATGAAGTGGCGATCGCCGACAAGGACACCGTTTCTACCGATGGTTCCCGGATCTTGTTCGAAGTCAACGAATTCCCGGGGCAGATATTCATGCGAAAGAACGGGACGAAAAGCGTCCTGGTGACCGAATCGGAGACTGCAGAACCAGTAACCGCCGAAAACGTAGAACTAATGGCTGCCACATCGGATCTAAAGCACATAGTGTTCATCGCGACAACGCCGCTGTTGGATAACTTGCCGGAAGGGCTAGGACTCTACATCTATATGTATACAGACAGCCCCAATCCGAAAACGGAAAGCAACCTCCAATATATCGGTTACTCCGACCTCACATCTCCTTACCGATTGGCGGGTTTTGGAGACCCCGTGGTTGGCATGAGCGACGATGGGACGCATGTCTACTACCGAAAGAGTGATTCCAAGCTCAAGTTGTGGGATTCCGGACAGGTGCGTGATGTCGCCCCGAGTGCTCACGATATCCATGGTCTGGGCGTTACGGCGGACGGCAGCGAGCTTACCTTTGTGGCGGACTACACCGGGTTTCGAGAGTTGTATGTGTATAAGGCTGACACGGGCAAGACGACGTGTGTGTCGTGTCCGTCCACTGGGGCGGCTTCAACGGTTGGGATCGAAACAGAAGTAAAGGCAGATAAGAACGGTACTGAACTAAGTGAGCCGAATCGGCCTCAGTTCATGAGTAGTGACGGTCGATATGTGTTCTTCAATTCGGTCGAGGGTTTGGTGCCGCAGGACACCAATGGTGTGGTCGATGCGTATGAGTACGACACGGTCACGGAACGGTTGTCGTTGTTGTCGACTGGTACGGGTGGGGATGGTGCCTGGTTCGTGGATGCTAGTCCCGATGGTCGTAATGTCTTTCTTGTGACTCGTCAGAAATTGACGGGTGGGGATCCTGACAAGCTGGTCGATGTGTATGACGTGCGTGTGGACGGGGGTTTGTCCGAACCGCCTGTGCCTGGTGTGCCATGTGCCGGGGATGCGTGCCAGGGCACTCCCGCGGCGGCGCCGTCGTTCAATGTGGCGTCGGGTTTCAGTGGGCTTGGCAATCCGAGCTTTGCAACGGCGGTGAACGCCAAGACACGGGCCAAGTCCAATGGCAGGTTGCGTCATGCGCTTGCTGTCTGTCAGAAGAAGCCAAAGCGCAAGCGGACGGCTTGTAGGCGCCGGGCGCGCAAGCGCTACGGGGCACGAGGGTCCTCGGCGCACAACAGTCGAGCCGGACGCTAGAGGGGGAGAATGAGAATGTCAAGGAATCCGATGATCGCGTTTCGCGTGGCGGGCGCAACGATGCTGGCGTGCTTGTTGGTGTGGACGGTGGGCGCTATGTCGGCGTTCGCGGCGCCGAAGCTGACCGTGCGCAGCATCACTCCGGACACTGTGAAGGCCGGGGAAGAAGTGTTGCTGCGGTTTTGGGTGCAGAACACGGGGGACACCGCGACGCAGGGGCCGATAACCGCCGTCGATACGTTCGGTTCGCAGGTAACGAGCGTGAAGTCGGAACATTTCGGTGTGAGTGGGACCGGCGAAACGTCCTCTGTGACGCCTATCGGCGTGGAATGCCAGACTGGGACGGTCTCGATGCCGTGTGAAATCACGGGATCGCTCGCGCCGGGCGTGCAGGTAAAGATCCTGGCGGCCATCGCCGTGCCGGCGGGAGCATCGGGGTCTATCTTCGATCGGATCAGCGTATCCGGCGGCGGAGCGCCCGGTATCGCAGAAGAAGAAAGTTCTATGCAGATCGGCAACCCGGGCGAGTTTGGGTTCGATAGCGGCGCCGTGGAATTGTTGAGGGCGGACGGTTCGCCTGAGATCCGTGCGAGCGCGACACCGGCTGAATTCGCGACGAAGCTTGACTGGAAGTCGTTCTTCTCCTACACCAACTTCGCGGCGCCGGGGGTCAACTCCGACGAGTTCTTCAAGGACGTGGTCGCGCACCTACCAGCCGGGCTTATCGGTAACCCGTCGGCGAGCGCGCTGTGCACCACAGACGAACTGGGAACGAACTTGCCGCAGTCTGAAACGGTGGGCCAGGAAGTGCCCTCCTGTCCGGCGGATAGTCAGGTCGGTGTCGTGCGCGTCGGTATCGCTGGCTGGTATTACACGACGGGTCTGTTCAATATGGTCGCACCATACGGTGCGTCAGCTGAGCTCGGGTTCAACGTGTTCGGTACCGTGATCCTGCTAGACGCGTACGTCCGTCCCGGCGATCACGGGATCGACGTGATCACCCGCGACACTAGCACCTCGCTGTCTATCCCCGCGAGCGAAATCGTGGTATGGGGCGTCCCCGCCGATCCCAGCCACGACGCCTACCGCGGACCGTGCATCGGCAACGCCGGCGAGGGTCCAAACGGCCGATCCTGCCCGACCCAGGCTCACCGGCAAGCGTTCTTGCGGATGCCCAGCTCGTGTACGGGCGCCCCCTTGGCGTTTGGGGCTGAATCGAACAGTTATGAACATCTCAGCCCGATGCAGACGATCGACTTCCATGGTCCGACGGTGGCTGGTTGTGACATGGTGCCGTTCGCGCCGAGTATCACGGTGACGCCGACTAGTACGGCTACGAGCAGTCCGACGGGTGTGAATGTAAAGCTGTCTTTGCCGCAGACCCGGAATCCTAATGGTTTGGCCGAGGCGGATTTGAAGAAGGCTGTGGTGACATTGCCGGAAGGGATGTCGATCAATCCTTCGGCGGCCGATGGGTTGCAGGCGTGCGATGACGAGCACTTGCACCTTGATTCCAGTACGCCCGCGGAGTGTCCCGAGGGGTCGAAGATCGGGACGGTGTTGTTGCACACGCAGCTGATCCCGAACCCGATCGAAGGGTCTGTCTACATTCGCACCCAGAACTCCAGTGACCCGGAGTCTGGGGAAATGTTCAGGATGGCGATCGAGTTGCGCGACGACGCGCACGGTCTCGATTTCAAGATCCCAGGCCAAATTCAGGCCAATCCTGTGACGGGTCGCTTGACGACGACGTTCGATGACAATCCGCAATACCCGTTCGAAGACATCAGTTTGCAGTTCAAGTCAGGTGCGCGTGCACCACTGTCGACCCCGGCGACGTGCGTGACGCAGATCACCGAAGCGTCCTTGTATCCGTGGGCGCGGCCGGATGAAGCGACAGGGCGCTCGGATAGCTTCCAGTTGAACTCCGGTCCGAATGGGACTTCGTGTCCTGGTGCGGTTCTACCGTTCAATCCGTCGTTGAATGCGGGTGTCGGCGATGTGGAAGCGGGAGCGTTTACATCATTCCTCACAACGTTCAGCCGCAGTGATGCTGATCAGCACATGCAGGGCGTGTCTGTGACGATGCCCAAGGGCCTGCTCGGCAGCTTGGTCGGCCTACCGTTGTGCGGGGAAGCGCAGGCGAACACGGGCACGTGCGATAGCGCTTCGCAGATCGGGACGGTCACGGCTGGAGCGGGGACGGGTCCGACACCGTTCTATGTGACGGGCGGGAAGGTCTTCATGACCGGCTCGTATAAGGGCGCCCCGTACGGGTTGAGTATTGCGGTGCCGACGAAGGCCGGCCCGTTCGATCTAGGAACGGTCGTTGTGCGCGCGAAGGTGCAAGTGGACCCGCACACCGCACAACTATCGGTCACGAGCGACCCTCTTCCGCAAGTCGTTGGAGGAGTCCCAGTCGATCTGCGGCTCGTGAACGTCACGATCGACAGGCCTGACTTCGTGTTCAACCCAACAGATTGCGCCCAAGCGGCTGTGATGGGCGACATCACGGGTGTTCAAGGCACCACGGCACACGTGTCAGAGCCGTTCCAGGTCACGAACTGTGCTGCGTTGAAGTTCCAACCCAAATTCGGGGTTTCGGTGTCGGGTAAGACCTCGAGAGCGAACGGCGCGAGCCTGGACGCAAAGCTCATCTATCCGAAAGCTGTGCGTGGGACCCAAGTGAATATCGCCAAGGTGAAGGTCAGTCTGCCTAAGCAGCTACCTTCACGACTGACCACACTGCAGAAGGCGTGTACAGCCGCGACGTTTGAAGCTAACCCCGCAGCATGCCCCACAGCTTCAAAGATCGGGACAGCGACAGCAACCACACCAGTACTACCGGTCCCACTATCGGGACCCGTCTACTTCGTCAGTCATGGTGGCGAGGCGTTCCCAGACCTCGTGGTCGTCCTCCAGGGTTATGGCGTGACAGTGGACCTGGTGGGAACAACGTTCATCAACAAAGCGGGCATCACAAGCACCACGTTCAAGCAAGTCCCAGACGTACCCGTAGGCACATTCGAGCTAAAGCTCCCACAAGGCAAGTTCAGCGCCCTCGCCGCGAACGGGAACCTCTGCACGAGCAAACTAAAGATGCCAACAGCCTTCGTCGCCCAAGACGGAGCAGAAATACACCAGTCCACACCAATCGGCGTCACCCGCTGCACAAAGCACAAGGTGGCAAATGGCAAGCGCAGCAAGGTCAAACACAAGCGAAAGAAATGAGATGGCGGTCAAGGAGAGGACGCCGCTAGAGCGGGCCACACGCAAGGGACTGACAGCGGCTCCCGGCGGCCTGGGGACGGGTCGTGTGCTCGAGATCCAGCGTGTGAGGGTGCTCGCGGCGATGGTCGAAGAGTGCGCTGACCGTGGTGCTGGCAATGTGACCGTCGCGCACGTCGTGGCGCGTGCAGGGGTTTCTCGTCGTACGTTCTATGAGCTGTTCGTCGACAGGGAAGACTGCTTTTTGCAGGCTTTCGAGGAAGGCGTGGCGCATGCTTCGCGCATCGTGCTCGACGGTTATGACCCGAAGGCGCGGTGGGTGGAGCGAGTAAGGAC
This sequence comes from uncultured Solirubrobacterales bacterium, assembly GCA_963731565.1. Taxonomy (GTDB): domain Bacteria; phylum Actinomycetota; class Thermoleophilia; order Solirubrobacterales; family Solirubrobacteraceae; genus Palsa-744. The sequence continues at coordinate 326,145 of CAVSWG010000001.1, read as the reverse complement.
GGCGCTGAGCGGCTTGCTCGCGTTCCTCGACGCTGAGCCCGACATCGGCCAGTTGCTCATGGTGGGGTCGCTGGGGGTGGGTGCCAAGGCGCTCGAGTATCGTCGGCACGTGCTCCACCAAGCGGTCGCTCTAGTCGACGAAGGACGCGGTGAGGCAAAGGGCAGTGCGCAGCCGCTTCCCCTCATGGCTGAGGGAGTCGTTGGTGGCGTGCTGTCCGTCGTGCACTCGCGACTGCTGGCCATCCCACAATCTTCGAGCACCGATGGCCCCTCCGCTGGGGAGCTCCCAGGAGAAAGCTCCCTGCTGGATTTGGCTGGTCCTTTGATGGGCATGATCGTGCTTCCCTATCTCGGTCCGGCGACTGCTCGCAGGGAGCTTGGGCGTCCGGTACCCAAGCCCATGGGTGTGCACCGGCAGGGACGCAATCCGCTCGGCGAACTGGAGATGCGTCTCACTTACCGCACCGTCCGCGTCATGGCTGCGATCGCGGCCTGTCCCGGCTCCTCCAACCGCGTGATCGCCGAGGCCGCCGAGGTCACCGACCAAGGCCAGATGTCGAAGCTGCTTGCGCGTCTAAACGACATTGGGCTGATCGAGAACGCGGGCGGTGGCGCTGTCCGGGGCGAACCCAACGCCTGGACACTCACCGACAAGGGCTGGCGGGTACACAGCGCGATCGCCGAGCAAACAACGAGCATCTGACCGACAGCACGCGGGGTGCGCGTCACTCGACGAGGCACTAGAAGGCCGAGTGTCGACGCGCCGGATCACGGGAGTCTCCTCCTGACCACTTGACAACTTGCATCAATAGGGTATATAGTGGCTACGTGTTCGCATCCGTCAAGGGTGCGGCGTACATAAGGTCGGGTTTGGGTCGGTCTTCGTGGCCGGCAGCTAAATGTTTGACGGGGACCTTGGGAGAGGGACCGGGTCGCTTCTGAGAGGGAGTTGTTTTTCGCGTGTATTCATTGGGGATTAACGTGCTCGAGAGTCCGTGTGCCAACGACGTGTCCGTAATAGGACGCGTCAGCGTCGCTGACGCGTCTCTCTCTCTCTCTCTCTCTCGGCCGAGCCGGCGCCTAAGCGCTAGCTCTCTTTGCCGCGGTGTAAGCCCGCGGCCTGCCGGTCTTAGGGACCGGTCGGGTTTCTCGCGCCGCGATTGCGGCGTTTCACGTTCTTCTGCCGCTGTGAGCCGTGGGCTTATGGCGGTTTCGTCGTGCCCGCGGTCCCGCGGGTCGTATTCGTGTGGATCGTTCTCGTGGGAGGGGTTGGTTTGATGCGTGCTCGATTTTCGGTATCGAAGGTCGTCCTGGCGTTGTCGACTGTCGCTTTGGTAGTTGGCTTGTCGAGTGGTCTGGCGCTGGCGGCCGGCGCACCGGTCGTGGTAGGCGAGTGGTCGGCGGATGTCGGCTATACGACGGCCCTCCTCAAGGCCGAGATCGTGCCCAATGAACTCGCCACCACCTACCGCTTCGAATACGGGCCCGACGTGTCCTATGGCACGAGCGTGCCGATCCCGGACGGGAACGTAGGCGCAGGGTCTGGCGAAGTCGAAGTGAGCCAGCAACTTTCAGATGTTCAAGCGGGCACCACCTATCACTACCGTGTTGTCGCCACCACCACGGAAGGGACGACCTACGGGCAGGACAAGAGCTTCATCACCTTCCCGATCAAAGCCGACGAAGCAGTCGACACCTGTCCCAACGCCGCCATGCGCGTAGGTCTCTCCGTGACACTGCCCGACTGCCGCGCCTATGAGATGGTCAGCCCGGTGGAAAAGAACGGCTCTGAAGTCAACGCCGAGCTGCCAAGTCAGACTGTGGCTTCGGAATCCGGCGACCGTGTCATGTACATGGCACGGACCGGGTTCGGGGACACAAAAGGCTCGGGTAGAACGGGCTTTACCCAGTACCTGGCTCAACGCGGATCATCCGCCTGGACAACGAAAAGCATAACGCCCACCCCGAACCCGATCGTCGGCCTGCAAACTTTTTTTCACCAGACGCAGTTGAGCGAGTTCACGCCTGACCTCAGCATGGCGGCGCTGGTTGGATATTCCCTGCCGGAAAATCCGGAGGGCGCAAGGGAAAACAGCGAAAACCTTTATCTCGAGGATACTCTCAACGGCCACCTGACTTCTACTGTCACTAACGCCATCAATGAAGGCCAAAACTTTAACCTGCTGTATTTTGAAAATACACCAGTGCTTGGTGGCGCCTCGGCGACGTTGGACGTGGTGAGTTTTATGAGCCGCGTGAACTATCTGCCTGCAGCGCATGGTTCGCAACTTAAGGCATACGTTTTCGAACACGGTGCTGTAAAGCTCCTCGGTATTCTTCCCGATGGGAGTGTGCCTGCGGGTGGGTCGCGGCTTGTTCACGGCACCGAAGAAGTCAAGTTGGAATCTTTGGACAATGTTGCGGTGGCTAATAAAGATACGGTCTCGGCAGACGGTTCCCGCATCCTTTTTGAAGTACCAGAATTCGAAGGTCAGCTGTACATGCGCAAGAACGGTTCAACGAGCGTCCTCATCACCGAATCGGAGACGAGCGAACCAGTGACCGCCGAAAACATAAAAATGGAAGCGGCGACCCCAGATTTGAAGCACATCGTGTTCAACACGTCATCGCGTCTGCTCGACAGCGCTCCAGCCGGTGGGGGACTCTATCTCTATACAGACGGTCCGACCCCAACGACGGAAGGAAACCTGAGGTATATCGGGGCCGGCGAACAGGTGAAAGTACTTGGCATGAGCGATGACGGAACTCATATCTACTATGAGTTTAGTGAAAGCAAGGTTATGCTCTGGGATTCCGGGCAGACCACCCAAATCGCACCGGAAGTCGGTGCTTCTCCTGATTATAACGGACCCGTACTTGGGGAAGCGCGTGTGACGCCAGATGGGCGGGAGATCGCGTTTATGGATAATAAGGCCTTGACCACAGATGCTGAACTATCAGCGCAACTAGAAGGGCCTTTTTTTAAAAATATCCCGAATACCGAGATGTATGTGTATAACGAGGTCAGTAACAGTTTGAAATGCGTTTCCTGCCCGATGACGGGGGCCAAGGCGGAGATAGGGATCGAAACAGATGTCCGTGCTACTAAAGCTGCGGCCACTGTCGACATGCCCTACAAGCCGCGTTTCCTTTCTCAGGACGGGCGTTATGTGTTCTTCAATACCGAAGAAGCGCTGCTTCCGCAAGATACGAATGGTGTGACCGATGCGTATGAGTACGACACAGTCACGGGGCGGCTGTCGCTTGTGTCGAGTGGCACTGGAGAAGACGGTTCGTGGTTTGTGGACGCGAGCACTGATGGCAGTAATGTTTTCATAGCGACCCACCAGCGTTTGACGGGTTGGGATCCGGATAAGCTCGATGATCTGTATGACGTGCGTGTTGACGGGGGTTTGCCTGAACCGCCGGCTGTGCCTGTGCCTTGTGTGGGCGATGCGTGTCAAGGCACGCCTTCGGCTGCGCCGGGGTTCAGCACGGCTTCTGGGTTCACGGGTTTGGGTAATTTGCCGGTCACGGCCCCTGCAAAGGTCAAGGCAAAGACCAAGCCCTCGCATTTGCTCGGGCGTGCGCTTGCGCAGTGTCGGAAGAAGCCTGTGCGTAGGCGTGCTCATTGCCGGCATTTGGCGCGGAAGCGTTACGGGCCACGCAAGTCGGCCAAGCACACAACCCGAACCGGACGCTAGAGGGGGACGCGACCATGTCAAGGAATCTCATGAAAGTGAAAATGTTGCGAATCGTAGGTGCGGTAATGCTCGCGTGTGCCGTGATGTGCGTATCGGCAGCACCGGCCTTCGCCGCGGGACCTAAGTTGCGATTGCACGTTCTGACCCCGGATAGTGTCAAGACGACGGACACCATGACGGTGCGTATGTGGGTGCAGAACGTCGGCGACGGCTCGACGGAAGGACCGATACATTTCACAAACACATTTGGCTCAGGGGTGACGAACGTTAAGACGTTGGGCGCAACCGGGCTTGTGTCATCGTCCAATAATGTGTCTTCCGGGCCGACCGAATGCGAAAATGGCACCGTCTCCGTTTCCTGTGTTATCGAAGGGCCTTTGGTGCCCGGGGCTCAGGTGCAGATAGAGGTGGCGACGACCTTCTCCCACGAAGCGACGGGCACCATCTCCGACACGATCTCTGTGTCCGGTGGCGGTACCAGTGGGACCGTGCAGGAAGAACGCACGATCTCGATAGATAACCCCGGACCCTTTGGCTTTACCGGTGCAGCCGTTGAATTGCCGAACAACGATGGTGTGCCAGATGTGCAGGCTGCATCGCCTCCAGCGGAATATACGACCAAGCTGGTATGGAAATCGTTCTACAGCGACATCATCTCGCCATTCCCTGGAACGATCGATTCCGTTGATTTCTTCAAGGACGTGGTAGCTCACCTTCCTCCTGGACTGATCGGAAACCCGTCGGCTAGCACGTTGTGCAAAACAGACGAATTGGCGCAGTTCATTTCGCAGGATGTTACGAAGTGCCCAGCTGACAGCCAGGTCGGCATCGTTCGCGTGGGCATTGTCAATGGTTACTTCACGGCGGGCCTATATAACATGGTCGCTCCATATGGGTCGGCGGCGGAGTTGGGCTTCAACATACTCAACACGGTCATCCTGCTCGGCGCGTACGTTCGTCCAGGCGACCACGGCATAGACATCGTGACTCGGGATACGACAACTACCCTCTCGGTGTCAGCAGCAGAAATAACGGTGTGGGGGGTACCCGCCGACGCGAGCCACGACGGCTACCGCGGGACTTGTCTAATTAGCTCTCCCCCGTATTCCGGTCCCAACGGTCTGGCGTGTCCGACCAGCGCCCAGCCGCAGGCTTTTCTGCGTACGCCGACTTCGTGTACGGGGAGTCCGTTGGCGTTCGGTTTTGAAACGAACAGTTATGTGCACCCCGACACGTGGGCGACGGCGAACACGACGGGACCGAGGATGGCTGCGTGTGACCTCGTGCCGTTCGATCCGAGCGTCACGGTGGATCCGACGGGTACGGCAACGAACTCGCCTACTGGAGTGTCGGTAAAGCTGTCGCTGCCGCAGTCCAGGGGTTCGGCGGGACAGCAAGAGGCGGATTTGAAGAAGGCTGTCGTGACGCTTCCCGAAGGGATGGCGATCAACCCGTCCTCGGCGGACGGTCTGCAGGCGTGTGGGGATGCTCAGTTGCATTTGGATTCCAATACGCCCGCTGAATGTCCTGATGGGTCGAAGATCGGGACGGTCCTGTTGCACACGCAGTTGATCCCGAACCCGATCGAAGGAGACGTGTTCCTGCGCACGCAGAACTCGTCCGATCCGGCGTCGGGGGAAATGTTCAGGATGGTCATCGAGTTGCGCGACGACGCGCACGGCCTCGACTTCAAGATTCCTGGGCAGATCAGCGCCAACCCTGTAACGGGACGGTTGACGACGACGTTCGACGACAACCCGCAGTTCCCGTTCGAAGACATCAGCTTGCGGTTCAAGGCGGGAGCGCGTGCACCTCTCGTGACCCCGGTTTCGTGTGAGACGCAGACCACAGAAGCGAACCTGTACTCGTGGGCAGAGCCGGATGTGCCGGTGCACCGTTCGAGCAGCTTCGCGTTGACTTCCGGTCCTGAAGGCACACCGTGCGTTGCCCGGCAGGGCTTCAACCCCAGTATGGATGCGGGTGTGTCTAGTGTGCAGGCGGGTGGGTTCACGCCGTTCCTGGTGACGTTCTCGCGCAAAGACGCGGATCAGTCGATGCAAAGAGTGAGCGTGAAGATGCCCAAAGGGTTGTTGGGCTCGCTCGTGGGCCTGCCGTTGTGTCCTGAAGCGCAGGCGAACGCGGGATCGTGCTCGCAAGCGTCTGAAATCGGGTCGGTGACGGCTGGTGCGGGTGCCGGACCGACACCGTTCTATGTGACGGGCGGGAAAGTCTTCATGACCGGACCGTACGAGGGCGCACCATTCGGATTGAGTGTGGTTGTGCCCGCGAAGGCCGGCCCGTTCGACCTCGGGCTCGTCGTGGTTAGGGCGAAGGTCGAAGTCGACGTCCACACAGCGCAGCTGACGGTCACGACCGACCCGCTACCCCAGATCGTGGGTGGCGTCCCCGTCAACCTGCGCCTTGTAAACGTCACCATCAACAGACCTAACTTCACCTACAACCCAACTGACTGCAATCCGACGGCGATCTCAGGCACCATGACCGGTGGCCAGGGGGCGGTCGCGGCACTGTCCAATCGTTTCCAGGTGACCAACTGCGGGGCGTTGAAGTTCCAGCCGAAGTTCAGCGTCTCCACCTCAGGGAAGACGAGTAGGGCTAACGGGGCGAGTTTGGACGCGAAGCTCACGTATCCCAAAACGGGGCAGGGAACGCAGGCGAATATCGCCCGCGTGAAGGTCTCGCTGCCCAAGCAATTGCCGTCACGACTCACCACGCTGCAGAAGGCATGCACAGCCGCGACGTTCGAAGCCAATCCGGCCGCATGTCCTTCGGCATCACGCATCGGGACAGTGAGAGCGACTACACCGGTGTTGCCCGTACCATTGTCAGGCCCCGTGTATTTCGTCTCCCACGGTGGTGAGGCTTTCCCCGATCTGGTGGTCGTTCTCCAAGGCTACGGCGTCACAGTCGACCTGGTGGGTACAACGTTCATCAATAAAGCCGGCATCACGAGCACCACGTTCAAGACGGTACCCGACGTGCCAGTGGGTACGTTTGAGCTGAAGCTCCCGCAAGGCAAGTTCAGCGCACTGGCGGCAAACGGGAACCTTTGCACGAGCAACCTCAAGATGCCTACAGCATTCGTCGCGCAAGATGGAGCGGAAATACACCAGTCGACACCGATCGCTGTTACCGGCTGTCCGAAGCACAAGGCCAAGAAGGCCCAAGCCGGCAGGCGCAGCAAAAGCAAAAAGAACAACAAGAAGAAATGAGATGCCTAGTAGAGAAACGGCGTCGCTCGCGCTAGCGGCGCCGAAGATTCACACATCGAATGTCGAGGGCCTCGGGCGCGAGCGGGTCACCGAGATACAGCGCTCAAGGATGCTTGCCGGCATGGGCGAGTCATGCGTGGAGCTTGGTGGTCCGAACGTCACCGTTGCGCACGTAGTGGCTCGCTCGGGGGTGTCCCGCCGCACTTTCTATGAAGTCTTCGAGGACCGCGAAGACTGCTTTTTGGCTGCCTTCGACGACGCTCTATCGCGAGCCTTGCGCGGAATATCGGATGCATACGAGATGCGTGCAAAGTGGGGCGATAGGGTCAGGATGTCGCTCACCGCGCTGCTCGAGTTCCTCGAACGGGAGCCGGTCTTGGGGCGTCTTCTCATCGTCGAGTCGGCCGGCGCGGGCGCGAAGATTGCGCGACGCCGGGCTTGGGCGCTGGCGCAAGTGACGGCGGTCATCGACGAAGGGCGCAGGGAGGCGAGAGCGGGAGTCGAGCTATCGCCGCTTACGGCGGAGGGCGTGGTCGGCGGGGTGCTCGCGGTACTGCACTCGCGGCTATCGAGTGAGGGTTCGGGCTCGCTCCTTGAGTTGAGGAGCCAACTGATGGGCATGATCGTGCTTGCCTACCTTGGCCCAGCCGCGTCACGACGTGAGCTGGAGCGACCTGTTCCGAGAAGTGCAGCCAGCCCACACGACCCAGTCGGCAATCCGCTGAATCAACTGGAGATGCGCCTCACCTACAGAACAGTGCGTGTTCTGATGGCTATCGCCGATCACCCGGGCTCCTCCAACCGACAGGTCGCCGAAGCAGCCGATGTGAGCGACCAAGGCCAGATGTCCAAGCTGCTCGCACGCTTGGTCTCGCTCGGCTTGATCCAGAACACGGGCGGCGGGCAGACGCGCGGGGAACCAAACTCCTGGACATTGACCGAACGCGGATGGGAGATACAGAGCGCGGTCGCCCAGCAGCCTGACGGAAGCTGATTTTTCGCTGCGCTTTAGGCAACCTGATTAGGTTCCCGTGAGAATGAAGGGGACCATCTCCATGCAGGGGCCTCGTGTGCGCGCACGACTCTGCCTGCCCGCACTCACTCTGCTCGCAGCCACCCTGCTGGCCGGCTGCGGGAGTGGATCTTCCACGTCCACTCCCTCTGTCCCGGTCTCCCCCGCCGGTGTTTCCACGGGCACAGCTTCGAGCGTGGACGCAGTCGCGACAGTCTCGGGCACCCCGATCCCCAAGGCCAGCTATCAGCACTGGCTGGCTGTGGAGACCGCACTCGGTGCCACCGGCTCGCCTAGCCATCAGGCGCTTGGCTTCCTGATCACCTCGGAGTGGGTCTTGGGGGAGGCGGCCGCCCGCCACATCAGCGTCTCAGAAGCCGAAGTCAAGCAGCGCTACGCCCAACTCGTGCACCAGAGCTTCCCCAAGGCGGGCTCCTTGAAGAAGTACCTGGCCAAGTCGGGAGAGACCGAAGCCGACCTATTGGCTCGGATCAAGGTCGAACTGCTCGCCTCGAAGATCGGCGCGAAGGTGACGGCCGGCAAGAGCGCCGCACAGCATTCTGCTCTGCTCAGCGCTTTCGAGAAGGGCTTCCACACCCATTGGAAGGCCTACACAGACTGCAAACAAGGCTATGTGATGGAAGATTGCAAGCAGTACAAAGGCAAGCCCGAAAACCTGACAGCCACCTCCAGCAAGTCCACGAGTTCATCCGGATCCTCCAGCGCCAACAGCACCTCGAGCTCCGGCGAGGTCTACACAGCGCCCGGTGGGTTCACGCTCTCGAGCTCCGCGTTCGAACGCAATGGTGAGATTCCCACCCAGTACACGTGTGCGGGCGCCGGAATCTCTCCACCGCTCTCATGGGAAAAAGTGCCGGCGAAAGCGGCCGAGTTGATCCTGTTCGTCATCGACGACACCTCCTCTGGCTCGAGCGGAGGCATCCGCTGGATAGTCGGTGGAATCGATCCCAGCTCCACGGGCGTCGCTGCCGGCAAGACACCGCCGGGGGGGATCGTTGGTACGAACACAGCCGGTAAGGCCACCTACTCTCCGATCTGCCCGGCCAAGGGCAAGAGCGACACGATCGAGTTCGTGATGTACGCCTTGAAGAAGAAGATCCCGCTCTCGACCGGCTTCCAGCCTTCCAAGGCCGAGGCCGAATACGGCTCGGGCAAATTGCTGCTCGGCTCGGCCGCCGTCACTTACGCGGTCGCCTCGCGCTGACCGGCTTCTTCCTCAGCTCTCCGCGCCGCGCTGGCGCAGGAAGCGCTGGAATTCGCGTGCCAACAGGTCCCCCGAAGGCAAGTCCTGCGGAGAGGTCGTCAGGCCGTCCTCCGCCGCACGACGCTCCAAACGCTCCACGAACGCCTGGATGTCAGGGTCCGACTGAACCGCTAGGCCCACCTGGTGCTCGTACTCGCCGGCGGCCTGTTCGAGCTCTGAGACATCCACCGACACTCCCACCATCAGCTCGAGCTTGCGCAGCAAAGCCAATGCGGCCTTCGGACTCGCCGCGGCCGCGACATAGTGAGGAACACTGGCCCACACACTGGCTGAGGGCAGGCCCGCTTCCGCACACGTCGCATGCAGGACCCCCACGATCCCTGTGGGGCCCTCATAGCGGCTTGATTTCAAGCCGATCCGCTCAATCATCGCCGCGTCTGAGGCGAAGCCGGTCATCGCCACCGGCTGGGTGTGGGGCACATCAGCAAGCAGAGCCCCAAGCGTCACCACCAGTTGTACGTCGAGCGCCTCGGCTAGATCGACGATCAAGGAGCTAAACGAGCGCCAGCGCATCGAAGGCTCCGAGCCCTGCACGATCACCAGATCGCGCGGCGCCCGGGGGGCACGCGCCTCGAAGATCTCCACGGACGGCCAGGAGATCACGCGCGCCTGGGTCTCGTCGATCTGCACGTGCGGGCGGTTGGCCTGGAAGTCGTAGAACTCCTCGGTGTCGGTCTCGGCAAATCGCTCGGCACCCAGGGCCTGGCCCAAGAAGGCAGTTGCGGTGGAGGCGGCGTCCCCCGCGTCATTCCAACCGGAAAAAGAGCACACCATCGCCGGGGCCCTCAGGCCGTCGGGGCGACGATCCCAGATGAGCGGCTGCATCCGAACCACCGTACATCATGAGGACCCAATGTCCACCAGGAACTCGATGAGCGATACGTCCACAGTCGCGCCCACGCCGCTCGGCGGCGCCAGCAGGGTGGGCGCCGGAGATACCCAGACGATTGCGACGTTGCGCGAGGGGGACGCGGTCGAGGCCGTGTTCGCCTGTACCCGCAAGGAGCGCCTGATCACCCGCTCGGGCGACCCGTATCTCACGGTTGAGCTGAGCGACCAGGGGGGGACCGTCAAGGGCAGGGCGTTCCGCGATGCCGATTTGCTCGCCGGGTGCTTCGAGCGCGGCGACCTTGTGCGCGTGCGCGCTCGAGCCGAGCTGTTTCGCGACGAGCTGCAACTGGCGCTCCAGCAGATAGCACGCGTCGAGCTCTCAGACGAGGAAGCCGCGCGCTTCCTGCCCGTCTCACATCGTGACTTGGACGAGCTCGAAGGCTTCTTCGAGCAGCTCGCGCGCGAGGTTTACGACCCGGGCTTGGCGGCTCTGCTGCAGCGGCTGCTCGCCGATGAGGAGCTGCGCGCCGGGCTGCGTCGTGCTCCCTGCTCGCTGCCGGAGTCAAGTGCCGGGCGCTCCCCGCGCTCCTCTTCTCATCACGCCTTCCTCGGCGGGCTGCTCGAGCACACGGTGGCGGTCGCCCAGATGGCGCTTGAGCTGTGCGCCGTGCACCCTCGCCTGGACCGCGACCTGCTCCTGTGCGCGGCATTGGTCCACGATCTCGGCAAGACACGCGAGTATGCCTACGGCGCCGAGCTGACCCGCACCGAGGAGGGTCGTATGCTGGGCCACGTCGAGCTTGGGCTGCGCCTGATCGCAGCGCACGCCCCACCCGCCCTGGGGGCCGAGCGGCGCATGGCTTTGGAGCACTGCGTGCTGGCCCATCACGGCGTTGGGGACGGAGCCTCGTCCACCCAGCGCTTCGCCTCGGCCGAGGCGCTTGCCCTACAGCGCCTCAACGCGCTCGACGCGGGCGTGAAGGGGGCATTCGAGCAGGGTCTCGGGCGCCGGGCCTGAAGCCTGCCCTACGCGCGCGTAGGCATCCGTTTCGGGAGATATCCCGGCCGGTCAAGTCCAGGCCCGCGGCTGCCGATCATGAAAGCGTGGGGGACCAACCCAATACCCGTGCGTCGGTGAGCGAGCTCTCGCTATTGCGTCTCGCCGAGGGCGTGCCGGAGCCTGCGATCAGCGTGGGACAGTCGGCGACGCTCACTCAGCCGATCGGCGATGGGCGCCCGGTGCGGCTGATCGGCGACGTTGTCGTGGAGCTCGGGTTCGCAACGCGCGAGAAGGTCGAGGAGGCCGTCGAGATCGCGCGCGCCCAGCGTAAGCCCACCGGCCAGGTGCTCGTCGAGCAAGGGGTCTTGCGCCACGATCAGCTCGCCCGCGTGGTCGCGGAACGCTTCGGTTTGGACTACATAGACCTGTCCGTGTACGAGCTCGACATGGGCGCGGTCAACCTGATCGACATGGAGGCGATCAGGCGCTACCAAGCCGTGCCCGTTGGCTTCCTGGACGACGGCACCTTGCTCTTGGCGATGGCCGATCCGACGAACGTGCTGACGGTCGACGACATCGCGATGCTCACGGGCCGCAGAGTGCGCTCGGCTAGCGCCTCGGTCGAGGACCTGAACATCCTGATCATGCGTCTTTCACGCGTGGAGCAGTCCGTCGAAGAGATCGTCGAGGAGGATGACTCGCAGGCCGAGGCGGAGCTCAACATGGACGAGGCGGACAAGGACGCTCCGGTCGTCAAGCTCGTGCATTCGATCATCGCCGAGGCGATCGAGCAGGGCGCCTCTGACATCCATATCGACCCCGGCGAGGGCGACATGCATGTGTCGTTGCGCATCGATGGCGTGCTTTCGCAGACGGCCACGCTCAAGCGCTCGATGGCCAGCGGCATCATCTCGCGCATCAAGATCATGTCCGAGATGGACATCTCCGAGCGGCGCGTACCGCAGGACGGGCGCTTCGCCCTAACTGTGAACGGACGCCGTGTGGACGTACGCGTGACGACCTTGCCGCTCGTGTACGGCGAGGGCGCCTACCTACGCATCCTCGACAAGGGCGTGGCAGTGCGGGGCCTTGAGTCATTGGGGATGCAGCGCACCGAGCAGGATCGCTTCGCCTACGCGATCGGGCGCCCCAACGGCGCCGTGCTCGTGACAGGGCCAACCGGCAGCGGCAAGTCAACGACCTTGTACGCTGCGCTCGGCGCGGTCAACGACGGTAGCCGTTCGATCCTCACGATCGAGGATCCGGTCGAGTCGCGGATTGCGGGCGTCAAGCAGATGCAGGTCGCACCGAAGGCGGGCATGACGTTCGCTGGTGGCTTGAGAGCAATGCTCAGAGCGGACCCCGACGTGATCATGGTTGGTGAGATCAGGGACCGCGAAACGGCGCACATTGCCGTGGAGGCAGCGCTCACCGGCCACCTCGTCCTCTCAACGCTCCACACACGCGATGCCCCAAGCGCCCTCGGGCGATTGATGGACATGGGTATCGAGCCGTTTCTGATCTCCTCGGCGATCGATTGCGTGGTCGCGCAACGGCTCGTGCGGGTCCTGTGCCCGCACTGCAAGCAGCCGAGCAAAGCGCCCGAGTCGCTCTTGGCCGAATACGGCCTGTATGAGTCCGAGGCATTCGAGCCGGTTGGATGCACGCGTTGCGCCGCAACCGGCTACCGCGGGCGGATGGGCATCTATGAGGTGATGTCGGTCAGCGAAGAGATCCGCTCGCTCGTGTTGAGAAACGCCTCGGTGGACGAGATCGCCGCTGCCGCCATGGGCCAAGGGATGCGTCGCATGCGCGAGGACGGGATCGCCAGGGTGCGCGCCGGTCAGACCTCCATCGCGGAGATCGAGCGGATGACCACCAGCATGCTGTGAGGCTCACACGCCGGGAACCGGCGGGATCAGTAGCCGGACCTGCAACGCTCCCGTGGGGAATGCCTCTGCTGTGAACGAGTAGGCGTGGTAAGGGACGCCCTTGTAGGGCACTTCGCCGCTTTCGGGAATGTCGGACGGGGCAGGACTCGTACTGGCGAGCAGTGGCTGGCCTCCCTGGCTTAGGAACACCTGCACGCCGGCGAAGCGGTGGGCAAGGATCACATAGCCGAGGTCGTCTTGGATGGACAGGAGGAAGTGGCCCACGATGTGTCCGCGCGCGTCGCGCACGTCGCCTCTGATTGGCGCCAAGACGTGTGGGCCGCCGACATCCGCGACAAGCTTTTCGCCCAAGGTGGCGCGCACGCGCACCACATGCAAGGTGGATTTGAAGAAGCCCACGATCGCTGCTTCTGTGGCACTCGGATCGTTACCTGCGACCGCTTCCTGGAAGGGCCGCGAGCGTTCGAAGTCGCGCACCACGGCCTTCGTTTGCGCCCCCGACTGCTCGTCGCGATAGATCCTTTCAGCCGCCGCGCCGATCGCGTTGGTCGCGGTTTCGGCGGCCGTGCGAGCGCACGCCGACGCTGGCGGAATTGGGGCGAGTACGTATGTGCGCAGGGGGATTCGCGGAAAGCCAGTGCCCGGGAACGAGTAAACGGCATAGCGTTTGCCCCTCCAGGACAGCTCGCCGTGCGCGGGGATGCTGCTGGGGGCTGTGTTCGAGGAGCCGCCCAGTGCGCGCGGGCCGCTTCGCACAAATACCTGGACCGCGGCGATTGTGTGAATGGTGTCGGCATACCCCAGTACATCCTGCTCTGAGGCGGTGACTGTGCCTACTGTCCTCCCCGCCGCGTTCTTCAACGGTGCACTCACGGGCGCGACGCCTGAGCTGCCGTAATCGAGGAGGGTGCGTCCCGTGACCGTGATGCGCACGCTTGCGAGCTGACCGCGAAGCAATGGCACAAGCGCGGCCCGCGCGGCGGCCGGGTCGCCTGACTGGGCGGCCGCGATCAGCGTGGGGGAGCTCGCGACCCGGTTGACCGCCGGCTGGGCGATCCGCCCGCCCGAGAGCTCGTGATAGACGTGTTTGGCTATGACTCCAAGTGCTCTGGCCACCGTGCTCGCGCACTGGGGCGAGGCGAGCGCGACTGTTGGGGACAGCGAGGTGCTTGCAGGGCCGGATCGGTCGTCGGCGTCAGCTCCCGACCCGCAACTCGTGAGGGCGAGCATCGATAGAGCGAGGCTTGCGGTCAGTGCTATCAAGCGACTGGCACTGATTCGACGCTTCGCACGTGGGTTGGTGGCCTGGAGGGCCGTGAGTGGCACGCAACCAAGGCTACGCCCCCGATTTTGATTATCGGGTTAGACCTTTCTTTGCGACTCCCTACGCGAAGTCGTGTCCGGACGCCCTTTGAGTGTGACGTCCCGGACACGACTGTGGCGCTATTTCTTCTTGGTGGTGCCCTTCGCTTTTCCTTTCGCTTTCTTGTGCTTGTTGGCCTTGGCCAGCGGCTTGGGCGTTGCCGGTTCGAGCCGGTTCCCACCTGGGTAGGTCTTTGACTTGGGGCAGTGCAAGGGACGGCCTAGGTCGAATGGCCCTGAGATTCCTTGCGTTGGGACACCCTTTTCCATGTAGATATCGGTGACCGTCAACAGTGGGTCAACGCGTGGCTCGGCGCACAAGGGCACGCCGATCGAGAACTGGCCCGTCACGTTCTCCCAGCCGAGCTTGGTCGCTCCAACGCAGTTGTCCGCCCAGCCCGGCAGTTCGCCTCCGCAGGAGAACGTGTCCGACAATACTTCGGGCTTGTCGTTGGCCACGATCGGCTGTGGTCCGTAGCCGGTCAGAGGTACGTTCGACTCCAACGAGTAGCCCGTGATCGGGCCGTTGCAGTAGAACGTGTAGCGGACTTGCTGTTCGCTGCTGCCCAGTTCTGCTTCGCCCGCGGATATGTGTCCGAGGCAATTGAGGCCATTGGCATTTCCTTCTTTGGCTCCTTCTTCTTCAGCGGCGATCGCTGAGCTCGCGATCGCCAGCGAGAGGAGGAGCGATCCTAGGATCGCGCCGAGCCAGAGGGACGCTCGACGGGGGTGGCATGGATTTGTGTGCAACTGGGGTCTCCGTTTCTTGTTTGACGACATGAAGGCGGGGGTTCAGCCGCCCGGTTGTGCTGCTGGCGCGGCCTGGGCCGCCTTCTTGGCCGTGGAGGAGGCGTGGTTCGCCTTCTTTGCACTGCTGCCGTAGACCGTGGCGCCGAACGAGACGACGCTCGGGTCGTTGGCATGGCCCAAGGGGAGGACTCCGAAAAGACGCGAGAGGCTCTTTAGGAGCGAGAAGTCGTTGAGGCTTTCCGAGACACGCGCGTTGCTGCGCACGAATGGCGATAGCAGCAGCGCACCGACCGGCTTGGTGGCGCCAGTGGAGGACGCCGGCGGACTGTCGGACACGATCACGATCAGACCTTCCTTGCGATAAGCGGCCGTCGCGAGGATCTGAGGCACCACTTCCTTGAGGAAGCTGTCAGCGGGCACGAGTCCGGCGGGCGAGCCCGGGGCGCACGCGGTGCTCGAGCCGTCGTTGCATGCAGACGGCACAATCCAGCTCAGGCTCGGGATGCTTGCGGGCGTCGCGAGGTCGCCTTGAAGCCGGGCGAGATCCACGTCGTCGCTTGCGCAGGCGCCGCCATCGAGCAAAGAGTGGAAGTACGCGAACGGGTTGCGGAAGGTGAGGTAAGGGTCTGCGGCCGATGGTGTCTGGTTGGGGTCGGCAGCGCTCAGTTCGGGATGGCGGCATGTGACGCCACCCGCCGGAGGTGTCGTGCTAGGCGTACTGGAGCTTGACTGACTACTTTCCATGCCCTGCACGTATGCCTTCCATGTGAGACCTGCTGCGGTGAGCTCGTCGGCAAGCGTTTGCACGGTCTGCGGATAGACACAGCCAACGCCCTCGGCTAGCCCGTTTGTCGTGTTCACCGTCGGCGGCTGCAGGTCGCTGTAGGTGTGGCAGTTCTGTTCGGTGTCGAGGTTCACGCCTTGACCGGAGAGCAGTGCGATTCCGTTGGCGAGCGCGCTGGGCGCGGTGAGCGTGTAGCCGCTGAGCAGGGTCCCCTTCGGCACGAGCTGCTTGGCCAGGTAGGGATCGGCCGGTGCTTGGGCGAGCGCTTCGGTGAAGCTGGCGCCTGAGAGTGTGATCACCCACACGTGCTTGATCGGCGGCAATTTGACGGGTGTCCCGGGTGCCGTTTTTTCGCTTTCGTTGGATTCTTTGTGGGAGTGACCTTCTGACGATGAGCCTTCTGAGGAGGGGGCGCTTGCGTTCGATTCGCTGGGGGAGGAGCTTTCCGGGGAGCTAGGAACGCTCACTTCGCCAGAGCGTGCTTTGGAGGTTGTTGCCTTGTGATTTGTGCTGTGGCTCGCGCTGCTTGGTGGCGCGTCGCTTGCGCTAGAAGTCGGCGCGGACGGGGCGCTTGCCTGAGAGCTATCGCTCGCTTGTGTTGCCAAGGCGACGAGCGCACGCTCGGCGAGCGTTGAGCTGTCTGCCGGTGAGTTGGGGGGCGTTGGCCCTAGTAGAGCGCCCACGATGACCCCAGCCGTGAGTACGGCGGCGGCGAGCGCGCCGATCACTCGGCGGCCGGGCGGCTCGAGCCAAGGCCGGTCCGTGGCTGCATGGTCGCGGGCGGTCCGGGCGGTTGTCCCTGCGTGGTTGCCTCGTACTCCCGTGTTGTCCGCATCGCCCAGCGCTTGCGCACCAGTCAGAGACGAGGGCTTCCAAAAGGCCGTGAAGTCCAGGCGCGGCGTGCCGCGTCTGGCACCGCACTGCAGGCAGTAGCGCTGGTCCTCGACAAGCGCGGCGCCGCAGTCCGCGCAGCGCTCGTGGGCGACTGGCTCGCCAGCGGTGGCGCCTGCCTTCGTGGTGGGCGTATGCCCTCGGTTGGTCTCGATTGTCATCGGTTGACTTCGGTTTCTCTCGGCGTCGCTTTTCTTCCCAGCCCTCCCGGGCTCGGGGGCGAACGGTCTTCATCATAAAATAGCTAATGTCGATCTTCTTTATGAAGAATATGCTAGGCTGCGCCGCCCAAGCTGTCAACTATCCGAACGGAGCTTCAGTAAATGCAACGACGAACTCGCCGTGTCGCCGCTCTCCTCGCGGCGACGTTCACGCTCTCGATAGCGCTCCCGGCTATCGCTCTCGCGACGGGAGCACTCTCGATCGACGGGGCCACCGCCTCATTCCCGCTGGTCCAGTTGCTCGTGCAGAAGTACGAGAAGCTCAACAAGAAGGTCAAAATCAAGCTCACCCAAGGTGGCACCCAGGTCGGGATCAACGACGTGGCCGCCGGCCGTGTGTCGGTCGCCGACGTCTCGCGCGACCCGCTGCCAAGCGATCCGGCCGGGCTCGTCTTCTACCCGATCGCCAAGTACTACCTGTGCGTGGTCACCAACTCAGGTAACAAACTCGCCAACTTGACGCCGGCTCAGGTCGAATCGATCTTCACCGGCAAGACCACCGAATGGGGCAAGGTCCCAGGTGCCACCGCCAGCGGGCCGATCGACATCATCAGCCGCAACTCCTCAGCCGGCACGCTCAGCAACTTCCAGACACTGCTGATCAACGGCAAGAAAGTATCGGGCCCCAAAGGTGCGGCAGTTCAGGAAAAGCCGTCCGAGGGACTGCAGCGCCAGGCGATCCAAAGCGACCCCAACGCGATCGGCTTCCTGTCGGGCTACTTCGCCAGCCAGGGCGTCAACGCTGTGGGATTCAACGGCGTGGGCTGCACACATGCCAATGCCACGGCTGGCCAGTATGCAGGTGTGGCGCGCTTCTATGAGGTGACGAAGGGCAAAGCCACGGGCGCAGCTGCGGCATTCATCAGCTGGATCGACGTGAGCAAAGCCGCGAAATCGATCATCTCGACCCAATGGATCCCACTCAAATGAGGATCAGTCCCCCGAGCATCGGGATCGGTCTCACCGACACCGGGACCCGTGTCACCGGTTCGTAGCTCATTGGCGCGTATGCGCCAACCCTGGTCTGACCGCCGCGCCGAGCTGACGCTCGGCGCGGCGTCACTAGTTGTTTGCCTAAGCGTGATCGCGATGGTGGTGTTCGTCGCGGTCCACGCCTGGCCGACGTTTGCGCACAACGGCCTCAGCTGGATCGGACCCGGCGGCAATGTGGACAGGCAGATCGAAGGCATGGTCAGCACGAGCATCCATCCGCCTCCCTCTGCCTTCCACATACGAGCTTGGCCACTGATCTACGGCACATTGCTCACGACCGCACTCGCCTTGGCAATCGCGCTGCCGGTCGCATTGCTCTCCTCGATCTTCATAGTCGAATTCGCGCCGCCGGCGTTGCGCCGGGTGATGGTTCCCGTCGTGCGTCTGCTCGCGTCGGTGCCATCTGTCATCTACGGGCTGATCGGGATTCTCGTGCTCGTGCCGTTCGTCGGCAACGACCTGATCACCATTCCGGAGAAGACAACGCTACAGAGCACGGTCGAGCTCACTGGCGCGGGCGTCGGTGTGACGGCGCTGATCCTCGCGGTGATGATCACACCGATCATGGTTGCCCTCATCAGCGAGGCGCTTGCTGGCGTGCCGTCCTCGTGGCGCGAGGGGGCGATGGCGCTTGGCGTGCACCGTCTGCGGGCAACGCTTGCCGTCAGCATGAAGGCGATTCGGCCAGCGATCGTCGCCGCTGCCGCCCTGGCATCTGCCCGCGCGCTGGGCGAGGCCGTGATGATCTCGATGGTCTCGGGATCGGAGTCCTTCGCCCCGAACCTACGCTACGGGCCGCTCACATTCCTGGCTGAGCCCTTGCGCACGCTGGCCAGTTCGATCGTCGATAACCACGAAGGCTTCGGCGGCGCCCCTGCGCTGAACTCGACCCTGTACGCATTTGCGCTGTTGCTTCTGTTCTCCGCGATCGCTTTGTCAGTCGGGGCCTACCTCGTCAAGCTGCCATTGCGCAAGTACCAGCTCAAGTGATGAGGCGTCTGCGAGATGAGAGCGTCTGTGAGATGGAAGTGCCTGTGAGATGAGCACGTTCGCCTCCTCATTCCCCGCCGACCATTCGGCTCCCGCACCACCGCGCCCCACGCGGGGGAGGGGGTCCTCGATGCGTACATGGCGCGTGCGCGACCAGCTCGTGCTCATCGCCGCTTGGGCCGCCGGACTCGGGCTGTGCCTGGTGGCCGGGGCAATCGTCGTCTACATGGGCGTGCGCGGTTTCCAATACCTGCGTCCCGATCTGTTCGTGAGCCGCCCGCAGGTAAGCGCTAGTCAAGCCGGCTCGGGCGGATTTCTCGACCCGCTACTTGGGACTTTGGCTTTGACCGTGGTTGGGATCGCAATCGCTCTGCCGCTCGGTGTGTGCAGCGCCGCCTGGATCGTCGAGTACGACCGAGGTGGGCGAGCTCATCAATCTCTGGCGCGGCTGGTGGAGTCGAGCATCGAGATTGTCGCCGGCACGCCCGACATCGTGATCGCGATCTTCGGCCTGACGATCTTCGAGCTCGGGATCCTCGGTCCCCTATCGAGCACCTCCGAAAGCGGCGTCGTAACGGGGCACTCGTTCATAGCCGCCGGAGCCACGATGTCGCTGATCGCTTTGCCGCCGCTCTATACGGCCACACGCGACGGTCTTCAGGCTGTGCCCGCGCACATGCGCGAGGCGGCGTTCGCGCTCGGCAAGACTCGCATCGCCACGATCCGCCGCGTACTGCTGCCGACGGTGCGCTCCAACATAGCCACCGGGGCGACGCTCGGCATCAGCCGAATCGTCGGAGACACGGCGATCGTGATCATTGTGCTTGGCGAGACCCAGCGCAACGAACCCAACGGCTCGCTGCCGGTTCTCGGCTTTCTGCGCGGCACCGGATCGTCGTTGACGAGCTATGTCTATGAGAACTCGCCGGCGGGTGAAGGCAACGCGGCGGACAAGGCGTACGCCGCAGCGTTCGTGCTGCTCCTGTTCATCCTCGGTCTAAACGCCGCCGTCGGTCGGATCAGCCGAGCCCAGGCCAAGTCGAGCGGCTTCGAGCTGGGGGGGTGAGCGACTGTGAGCGCTTTCATGCCTGACCCGCGCAGGCGCCCGCCGGTCCGTGATCCACGGGCTTTGACAAAGACGCCATTCCCAACTAATCTCATCGCTTCGATGGAAAACATGACGATGAACCCCGACGAGACACTGGCGGATCCCTGGAAGCTGATCGCCGGCGAGCCCCGGGACGCCGTCCAACAAGGGGTCACGGCCCAGCAAGGGACCGCGCTTCAGCAAGGGACCGCGCTTCAGCAGGGGACCGGGCTTCAGCAGGGGACCACGGTCAAGCCCGAGGACCTGGCGCAGCCACGAGACACGGTGCGGCCACGGGATGTGGTCCCCCCTGTGCGCACGATCGTGGTGGATCGCCAGCCAGTGCCGGTGGCACCCCCGCGCGAGCGCGAGGCTATCCGCTTGGCCCTCTCCGGCGCTGGTCCTGAGCGGCTGCGCTTGGATGATGTGAGCATCTATTACGGCGCCAAGCAGGCCGTCAACTCGGTGTCACTGTCGATCCACCAAGGCGAGGTGCTGGCCTTGATCGGACCCTCCGGTTGTGGCAAGACAAGCCTCTTGCGTACGCTCAACCGTCTTACCGAGCTCACTCCGAGCGCGGCGCGCTCTGGCAACGTCCTGCTTGACGGCGAGGACGTTCATCTCCTGCAGGACACCACGCTGCGCTCGCGCGTGGCGATGGTCTTCCAGCAACCCAATCCCTTCCCGATGTCGATCTTCGACAACGTTGCCTTCGCGCTGCGCGAGCAGTCGCGTAAGCGGCCCCGCCGCCGCGAGCTGGAGCCGCTGGTGATCGAAGCCTTGCAGCGGGCTGGTCTGTACGAGGAGGTTCGCGACGACCTCGATCGCCCAGCCCTACGCCTCTCCGGCGGGCAGCAGCAACGGCTGTGCATCGCACGCGCGATCGCTCCGCGCCCGGAGGTGCTCTTGATGGACGAGCCGTGCAGTGCACTCGACCCGATCTCCACGAGCGTAATCGAGGACTTGATTGGAGAGCTGCGCCGCGACCTGGCCGTAGTGATCGTGACTCACAACCTCGCCCAAGCCCAGCGCGTGGCCGACAAGGTCGCCTTCATGTACCTCGGCGATCTCGTCGAGTACGGCACCGCCGCGCAGGTGTTCGACGAGCCGCGAGCAGAGCGTACGCGCGAATACGTGCACGGCACGTTCGGCTGAGGCTGACATGAACGTCTTCCCGATCCAAGCTCCGCTAGAGACGGCTGAGTCCAAGTGCCCCAACTGTGGCGCCGCGGTAGTCGCGGACCAGCGCTACTGCTTGACCTGTGGGCAACCATGCTCCCCGACCCGACTGGCATTCCTCGACGTGCTTCAAGCCGAGAGTGAGCTGCGCGGATCGGTCTCGGTCATGTCTCCACCGGTGGGTTACGCGCCGCCCGCTGGCTATCTGCCACCCGTGCAAGAGGACGGAGCGATCGGATGGTTGCGTCGCTACTCGGGGCTGTTCGGGCTGCTTGCCGTGCTGCTCATAACCGGACTGATCGGGTTGCTCGTCGGCCATTGGATATCGCCCGCCAAAACATCGGGCCCGCAGGTGGTGAAGATCGAAGGCGCCGCGCTGCCTTCCACTGGCAGCACCGTGGGAGCCACCACGGCTCCGGCGGCGTCCACACCCGCGGCCAAGGCGCCCACCAGCTCGAGTGCCGACACCGAAGCTCAGGAAAAGAAGGAAGTCAAGGAAGCGGAATCCCCCAAGGCGAAGGCGCCGCCACCGGTCAAAACGAGCTCCTCCAGTCTGAAAAAACTCGAAAAACTGACTGGCAAAAAGCATCAGCAGGCAATCGAATCGCTTACCGCCGGCGGCAAACCGATCGAAACGGGGGGCTGATGGGCAGCTCCATCCAAGCGTCCGGCGGCTCGCTCGCCGAGCTGCGCAACCGCCGCTTGCAGTTGGCCGAGAAGGTCGCCGGTCTCACCTGGGACCTCGGCGGGCTCACTTATGAGATGGCGATCCGTGACCACTATCGCCTTGACGTCCTTTCCAGGCGCGCCGCCGAGCTACAGCAGGCCGACGCCGAGTTGGGCGAGGTGGAACGACTGTTGGGAGCCGCCGAGGCGGGCGTCCACGGCCAATGCCGCTCCTGCGGCGCGGTCCACAGTCGTGGCGCGGCTTACTGCTGGCACTGCGGTGCCGGCCTGCTCCAGGAGGCGCGTCCGGCGGCGGTGGCGCAGGACGCCGCTTCCGGCGTGCCCGCATCCTGAGTCGCCTTGTAGCATCGGCGTGTGCGATTGCGCCGAGCGAGCTCAGTCCTTGTGATCGCGGGGTTCGTCGTTGCTGCGACTCTCCCAGCATTCGCAAAGGCGCCCTCTGGGCCCCCGCCGCACGAAGGCGCTTGCCCGATCCTTCCGGCTAACAGCCCGATAAACCAAGACATCTCCCATGCGCCGGTGGATCCCAACTCCGCGAAATACATCGAAAGCATCGGCGCGAGCATTCACCTGCACGCCGACTTCGGCACGCCCGCGAGCTACGGGATCCCCTACGCCGTCGTAGGGCCCCACCAGCCGAAGGTTCCGATCCACTTCACCGAATACGGAGAAGAATCGAATCCCGGGCCCTATCCGATCCCGGCGAACGCGCCCGTGGAGGGTGCGGGGGAAGAAGGTGACCGGCACGTGCTCGTCTTGCAGGAGGGCACGTGCAAGCTGTACGAGCTGTATGCAGCCCAGCGCAAAGGGTCGGGATGGGACGCCGGCTCCGGTGCCGTGTTCAACCTGCGCAGCAACGCTCTGCGCCCGGAAGGGTGGACTTCGGCGGACGCCGCGGGCCTTCCTATCTTCCCTTTGCTCGTGCGCTATCCCGAGGTCAAGGTCGGGCAGATCGACCATGCCTTGCGCGTGACCGTGGAGCGCACGCAGCGCGGCTATATCCATCCGGCCACTCACTTCGCCTCGAGCAGCTCCGATCCGAACCTGCCCCCAATGGGCTTGCGCTTGCGCCTGAAGGCCAGTTTTAGCCTCTCCGGTTATCACGGTGAGGCGCTCGTGGTGCTGCGCGCACTCAAGCGCTACGGCTTGATCGTGGCCGACAACGGCTCATCCTGGTACATCACCGGCGCACCCAACCCGCACTGGAGGAACGAAGACCTCGATCAGCTCAAGAGCGTTCCGGGCTCGGCCTTCGAGGCAGTGCACACGGGGCCGATCCTACACCGGGGCTAGCAGCTCAGCGCTGGTCGGTAGAGGCGGGATCACGCTGCGCAAAAGCGTCCTGTGGCGGCACGGGCGGCGGGGTCTGGACCGGCGGCGGCGGAGCAGCCGCGGGCAGCGTTGCGCGCTCCTGATCGTGGCTTGTTGAGTGACTCTCGCCGGTGACCGATTGCTTGAACTCGCGCATCCCGGTGCCGAGCGAGCGCCCAATCTCGGGTAGGCGCTTGGCGCCGAACACCAGTAGCAGGATCACCACCAGGAACACGATGTGAATTGGGTTGTCGAGTCCCATCAATCTCTAGTCTAGGCGCTATTGGCCCGTCTTGGGCGATTTCCCACCAAGGCTTACTCTGCCGCGAGCTTTTGGGGTCCGGGATCGCGTGGTTCGCTGATCGCCTTGCGCACTAGCTGGATCGCCACGAACACCATCAACAGCGCAAAGCCCACCCTCAAAACGGTCCCCGACAAGGCATTTGCCAGCGCCACGCCGGCCGCTGCGCCGGCGATCGACAGGAGCCCCATCACCAAAGCATCCCGGCGACGCACGTTGCCGTAACCGTCCTGCTTGAAGGTCCCTACGATCGCCACTGGCACGATCGCCAGCAACGATGTCGCCTCTGCCTGGTGCTGACCGAGCCCAAGGAAGATCACGAGGCCGGGCACGAACAGCACGCCGCCGCCTACGCCGAGCAGGCCGGCCACGACGCCCGCACATACGCCGATCGCGATCGCGGCGATCATCTCAGCAAGAGCTCCACCGCACTCGCCACCAACACGACCGCGAACAGCAACGAGATGGAGCGTGTCTCCAAACGCTGTTGTAGCCGCGTCCCGATCAAGACGCCACCCACCGCGGGAACCCCGATCAGAACGGCGTCGAGCACGTGTACGTTGCCATAGGCGCCCTGCGTGGCGGCGGCATACGCGGCGATGAACACGATCGCCGCGAGCGAGGTACCGGTCGCCTCGCGCGGCCTATAGCCAAGCCACAGGACCAGCAAGGGTACGATCACGCTTCCGCCGCCTACGCCGAAAAGGCCGCTGAACACGCCCGCCGCGGTCCCGATCGCCGCCAGCTTGAGCGTGCGCTGGCTCGCGGGCGAGGGTGACTGCTCAACGGTCATGGGACGGGCATAAGGGACCATCCTCAGCCGCCGAAGGACGGGTGTGACGGTTCAGCCCGCATGGGCCGCCATACTAAAGGCCGTGTCCCCGGCTGCCACGCTTGTGGAGGCGCTTGAGCCGCTTCGCTCCGATCCCGCTCATGCCGCTGTGCTGCTCGATATCGACGGCACTTTGGCGCCGATCGTTCGCCATGCCGCCGACGCGCACGTGCCAGAGGCAACGCGGACGCTGTTGATCGAGATCTCCAAGCGCTATGGCTTGGTCGGTTGCGTCAGCGGACGGCGCGCCGCCACCGCACGTCAGATCGTCGCGATCGGGAGCATTGCCTACATCGGCAATCACGGCGGTGAGCTCTTGCGCCCGGGTGCGACGCGGCCGGAGCTTGACCCTGAATTGACGGCCTGGTCTGAGCGTATACGCGAGTTCGCCGCGCGCGCATTCACCCCCGAGCTTCACCACGCGCGCGTCCGCGGTGAGGACAAGCAGGCGATCGCCGCCTTCCACTGGCGAGGCGCTCCCGACGAGCAGGCGGCGGCCGCGCTCGTGCGCGAGATCGCCGAGCACGCCGAGCAGGAGGGGTTCGCCGTGCACTGGGGACGCATGGTGCTCGAGGTGCGTCCACCGATCGCACTCGACAAGGGGCTCGGCGTGAGTGCGCTGTTGCAGAGCGTCGTCGAGCGCGAGGGTGGGGGAGCCACAATCAAGAGCGCGCTGTACGCCGGCGACGACAGCACCGATATCGATGCCTTCCGTGCATTGCGAGCGCTGGTGGATGCTGGCACGCTCGAGCTCGCCGTGCGCGTGGCTGTCGGCTCAGAGGAGACGCCGCCGGAGCTGGCCGCCCAAGCGGACCTAATCATCGACGGACAGGGTGGCGTGCGCGCTCTGCTCCAGGCACTGCTATGAGCAAGCCCTAGCACGAGGCGTGCACTTCGTCGACTTTCTCAGGGCTACCGTCCTGCTCAGTGCCGCCGCGGCGACTGCGCTCGTGATCGTGACCGTGCTCGCTGCTGCCCCATCGCCCGACTCCACGGTCGTACCGATCTCCGTCGGCTGGTGGGTTGTGGCGGCAGCGATCGGGCTGCGCCTGGGCCGCCACGCCGAAGTCAATCCTCCGATCGCGCGCCTGCTCGCCGAGGCCAGGTCGAGTACCGCCTTGCCTGAGTACCGCCCGGGTGCCACCCTCCTGAACAGACTGTGGCCGCTATTGGCATTCACGCTCGTCGCGGGAGGCCTAGCGTTCTTTCTGCCTCAGATCTCTGGTATCGGCGCGGGCTTCGCGATCGCCTTGGCCTTGTGGTGGCGTCGCCAAGACGCGGCTGTTGCCGCGATCGAGGAGCGCGACGGTGTGCGCTTTCATGTGCTGCGCACCTCCCCCTTGCGGGCGATTGCCTTGGCGCGCACTCCTGGTTTCAAGGCTCTGCGTCCGCAGCGCATGGACGGCGCCACCACCTGAGATGCTCGACGTGCTGATCGTCTCGCTCGGTTCTACCGGCGGCTTGCGCACGGCCGATGACGAGTTGCTCGCCTCCCTGCGCCGCGCCGGAGCTGATGCAGAAATGGTTCGCGCCAAGCCGCCACGAGCGGTGCGGACCCTGATGCTCACCGACTTGCTCTGGGCCTTGGCTGCGCGGCGGGCAGCCGTCGCGCAGCTGCGCCGGACCCCGGCTCGGGCGCTCGTCTACTCCAGCTCGACTGCGGCCTTGCTCTGGCCCCGTCCCGGAGCGATTCGCTTCGATGCTCTCGCGGCCGGCAACCGCCCGGGTCGCCACGGTCTGTGGCAGCGGCCATTGGAGCGCAGGCGTTTGCGCGAAGCGTCTTTGCTCTTGCCGTGGAGCGACGGCGCGCTCGAGGAGTTGCGCTCCCCCTCTCCCTCTCCCTCGCACGACACTCACACCCCACCTGCTGTCGCTACACCCGCGCTCACTTTGATGGTGCCGATCGAGCCGTCGATAAGACCGATTGAACCCTCGCCGGGCGAGTCCTCGCCAGGCGAGCTTTCCGAGGGCAGCCCAGAACGTGACATCACCGCGTTCGCGTATGTGGCAAATCCGATCAAGAAGGGTCTCCATCGGCTACTCGATGCCTGGCGCACGGCCCACCGTCCCGGCGAGCAGCTTGTGCTTGCTGGCGCCTCGGAAGACGAGCTGCGCGGGTACGGCTACACGCTGCCTGCCGAGGGCGTGAAGGTCCTATCGATGCTGCCCTATGAGGAGTACCGAGCCTTGCTGCGACGCACGCGCCTGTTCATGTGTGCGGCGCTTCGCGAGGACTATGGGATCGCCCAGCTAGAGGCCTTGGCAGATGGATGCATGCTCGTCACCACATCTTCCCCCGGGCCTTACGTGGCGTTGCCGATCGCGCGCTCACTCGACCCTCGGCTTGTGGGCGAGGATCTCGCGAGCGCGGTGCGCGTGGCGCTCGACAAGCCCGCGCCCGACTACGCCGCTCGTGCGGCGCTCGCGCTCGAGCGCTTCCGCAGTGCCGAGCTCGACCGCATCGTGGCTGAGGACTTGCTGCCTCGGCTGCTCGTCTAACTCCTGCGTCTGCTGGGTCCAGTGCCGGCTACTACACGTGCACTCCCGTGCATGACGCACGCACGCACGCACGCACGCACGCCCGCGCCCGCGCGCGCCCGCGTAGGGCATCGCTTTGCGAGTGCCCTACCTCGACCGCTTGCGCAACCCCTGGAACTGCTCCCAAGGGCGCGTGTTGGCCACGTCCTTCGCCGTGAGCCATGCCCGGCGCGCGGTGGCCACGCCCCAGCGCATCACCTCGAAGCGCTCGATCCAATGGGCGTCGGAGTCGATCAGGATCCTTGCCCCCGCACGGGCGGCCGCGCGTGCGTGGATGTCGTTCAGATCGCGGCGGTCGGGGTTGGCGTTGATCTCGAGCATCGTGCCGGTGCGCACGGCCGCCTCGATCAAAGCCTGCGTGTCAAGCGCGTAGGGCTCGCGCCGCTCGATCAGGCGTCCGGTGGGATGTCCGATCGCGTCGACCAAAGGATGCTCGGTGGCGGCGATCATGCGCTCGGTCATTGTCTGTTCGTTCATGCTGAAAGCGGTGTGCACGCTTGCGATCACCCAGTCGAGCTCGGCTAGCAACTCGTCCTCGTAGTCGAGCGAGCCGTCCGGAAGGATGTTGACCTCGCTGCCCGCCAATACCTTGATGCCGTCAAGCATGGCGTCCACCTCGCGCACGCGCTCGATCTGAAGTCGCAGCTCATCGGGGGATACGTCGTTGCCGAACCCGTGTGAGGCGGAGTGGTCGGTGATCGCCACGTATTCGTACCCCCGTTCACGCGCGGCCAGTGCCATCTCTTCGATCGTGTGGTGACCGTCCGAGGCCACCGTGTGACAGTGAAGGTCGCCCTTGATGTCCCCCAGCTCGATCAGCTGAGGCAGGCCGAGGTTGCCCGAATTGGCACTCGACGAGGCCGCCGCAAGCTCGCCGCGATCCTCGCGCAGCTCAGGCTCGATGTAGGCGAGGCCGAGCAAGGCGTAGACCTCCTGCTCGCTCGCGCACATGGTTGTGGAGCCAGTCGCCTCGTCCGCGACCCCGTACTCGGACACATGCAGGCCCCCACGCACGGCGGCCTCGCGCAGAGCAGCGTTGTGCTTGCCCGAGCCGGTGAAGTGCTGCAACAGATTGCCGAGCTGGGCGGGCTTGGCGATGCGCAGGTCGATGCTCACTCCCGAGTGGGCGCGACCCCGTGCGCCCGCCTTGCCGGCAGAGGACACCTGCTCGACCTCCGGCAGCGAGGCGAGGCCCTTGGCGAGCGTCACCGGTTTGCGTGTGACCGCGATCAGGTCGATGTCCTTGACGCTGTCTGCCATCCGTCGTGCGGAGCCCGCGATCAGCACCGTGGTCCCATCGCCGCCTGCCTCAGTCAACCCGTCGGCAAGCGCTTGTCCGAGCTCGAGTGCCTTCGGCAGCAGCAGGCGTGGGGTCCTCCGCTCGGCGAGCCCGCGCTCGAGCGACTGAAGCACGCTCGTCTCGAACTTGGCGCTGAGGCCCTTCACCGTGCGCAGCTTTCCCGTCAAGGCAGCTTCGCGCAGGGCATCCAGCGAGTCGATGCCGAGCTCCGAGTAGAGCAAGCGCACGCGCTTGGGTCCCACGCCGGGCAATCTGGTGATCGCGATCAGACCGGCCGGCACCTTTGCGCGCAGCTTCTCCATTGCCGGGATCGTGCCCGTTTGCGACAGCGCGAGGATCTTCTCCTGCAAAGTCTCGCCGATTCCCGCAAGCTCCGTGGCTCGCCCTTCAAGCGCAAGACTTGCGACCGACACGGGTGACTCGCGCACCGCCCGGGCGCCGCTGCGGTAGGCGAGCACACGGTGCACGATTGCTCCGTCCAGCTCGTACAGGTCACCTAGTTCTTCTAGTGCCTCGGCGATCGCGGAGTTAGACAGCTCGCCGGCCATGTGCCCAGTCTGCCGAATCGAGCATCTTGTGAGGGCGCGCGGCCCGAGACGCCCACCCGTTCAGATCGGCGGGGTGTGCGACTCGCGCCACTAGCTCACCCGGATCGCCACGACCGTGTTGGGCGCGAGCATCAGTTGCGTGCGGTGGGAGTGAACCGCCACCGAGGAGCTCGCTTCGATCGCGCTCCTTGTCGAGATCGTGTCCGTGCGCAGACGCGAGGAGGCGCCTGGGACCGTGATCGTGAACGGTAGGGGCTTGGCTGAGAAGGAGCTCACGATCACACTCGTGCGTCCTCCTTGTGAGACCTTCGCGGCGATCATGTGCGGGTCTGAGGAGTCCGAGGAGATCCGGCTGCCGAGGGGTATCCAGCGGTGTAGAAACAGCAAGGCCTGTCCGAGCGGACGCACTGTCACTTTGCCATCGGCTTGGAAGGCAAGCGCGTCATAGCTCGTGCCTGCCGTGTGGAAGCGCACTTGGCTCCAGCCGGTGAGCATTGCCGCAAGGACATAACGCGCGGCCCACACGCCTGCGACCGGCTGGTCTGAGACGCCTGGCCTGCCGCCGCACGAGCCGCTGTTGCTCTCGGAGATGATCGCCGGCCGGTGCGCCGCTTTGGCGGTGGTTAGCAACCAAGCGTACTTTTCGACAAGTCCCACGCTCGCGTGCTTAGTGAGCAGGCGAGCCGCGGTCGTGGGAGCCGCGGCCGAGCCGCACGCCGCTGTTGGGTAAGCGTGCACGGTCATCGCCACCGGTGGGTCTTGCTCCAGCATCTGTGCCATACGTACGCGCCAGCCGATCCCTGCAAGGTCGGGACCCTCGATTGGGATGTCTCCGAGCATCGCTCGCCTACTCGTCCATTCGCTCGCGAACGCTTCTGCCGTCCATGGCGCTGGGCGATACGCGGGCACGGTGAAGCCCGGTTCGTTGGGGAGGATGTGACTGATGCCGTATAGGTCCGGCTCGTTGCCGAGCGAGAAACTGAGCTGCGCCTGAGGGATCGCAAGCTCTGCCTCGGCGATCGTCGTTAGATCGTCTGTGACTGGGCCTTCGGCGAAGTTGAGCCCTACGACGATCGGCGCCCCGCTTTCACGTGCCAAGCAGCCAAGCGTCGTCCAAAAGGAGGGTGCAATGACGTAGTGATAGGCGGCTGTCGGGCCGGCCAAGTCCTGGGAGTCGCCGCCGATGCGCACCGTAGGGGAGCCGAGCGACTTCAACGTGGTCACGAATGCCGGGCTTGGGCATGGACCGCTGCCGAGCGCCTTCTCCATCAAGGGGTACTCGATCGACAACCCAAACGGCGAACGGCTGACCACCGTTCCGGCGTCCGCCGTGGCTGTCTGGAGGCCCCCGGCGAGCAGTCCCGCAAGGAAAGCTGCGCGCCAGCGCCTCATCGGCGCCTATCATAGCCGTGCGAATGCCCTCGACCCGCGCTTCACGACGCCTCGTCGCATTGCTCGCGGGTCTCCTCCTCGTGGGTCTGATCTCGGCCGCCTCGGCGAGCGCCGTCAACTACCGCTTCGGCCTATCCGACTACGAACCGAGCACCTTCTCCGATCCTCGCGTTGGCGAGTTGGGCGTGCACCTAGCACGCGACGTGGTGCCATGGAACGCGGTGCTCAACAAGCGTGACCTGGCCAACGTCACCGCTTGGCTGGACGCGGTCAAGCACGCCTACCACATCACTCCCTTCATAACTTTCCAGCACGCCGATAACAATGGACGCGCGCCCACGCCAGGCCAGTTCTTGAACGCGTTCCGCCGTTTTCGCAAGCTTTTCCCATGGGTCAAGGAGTTCGCGCCCTGGGACGAGGCCACGCACAGCACGCAGCCAACCGCACACAACCCTTGGTTGGCAGCGTCCTACTACAACGTGCTCGCCGCTCACTGTCCCGGATGCGAGATCACCGCGCCCGACATCCTCGACTCCGACGGCAACGTCGAGGCCTGGGTTGGCTCGTTTTTGGAAAGGGCGCATCCCTATCCAAAGATCTGGCCCTACAACCCCTATCACTCGATCAGCGTCGGCAGCCCCGTTCTGATCGAAAACTTCCTGGCCGCCGTGCACGGGCAGGTGTGGTTCAGCGAGGTAGGGGGAGTCGTGTGGTGGCGCTTCAAAGGCAGACTGATCAACCACGGCGAAGCCTACGCGGCCAGAGTCGCCCACAACATCTTCACTTTCGCCGAGCTCAGCTCGCGGATAACCAGGATCTACTACTACCACTGGCGCTCGCCGGGGACCCCCAAGGCGAAGGTGGCCCGTAGGGCCACCTGGGATGCGGGTCTGGTGAAGGCCAATGGGGCGCCACGACCGGCCTTGTATGTGGTGGCCAAGGAACTGCACCGCATCTTCCAAAAATCGATTCCGAAGATCTTCTAGGTCACTTCAAGCACGGCGTCTCGCAGCTTGCGCCAGTAGATCGTCACCGGGCACGCGAGCCCGGAGGCAGTCACGGTGCACTGCCCACGCGTAAAGCTCGCTCCAGGCGCGTACAGCCGTGAGGCGGCGCTGGGCAGCCACACAGTCGTACGGAGTGAGGACTTAGCGGGCATGCTCATGCTCAGTCGCACCCCGCTCGCCGTGGTGGCGAGCGTCCACGTCGCGCGTGCCAGCAGGTGGCCGCTTGCCTGCCTATAGAGACCTGTGAGCACGACCCGCCGGCCCCTGCCACGCGCCCGTGTAAAGGTTGGCGTGGCGCTCTCGATCGGTGCGGCGGTCTTGCTTGGGGTCGCGGTTCTGTTAGGGGTCGCTGTCCTGTTCGGAGTCGCGCGCCTGCGAGCCGTTTCAAGCGTCCAAACGCTTGAAGTCCCCCGTTGGCGCGGTCGCAAAGCCAAGAGATCGCGCCACACGCCCGCCCGCTCTACCTTGACCGCCACCAGTCCTTGCGCGGAGCGCGGGTCACTACTCGTGGTGCGCCCGCTCAACTGCCACCAGACCGGGCCAGAGCGGCCCCACATCAGGCCGCTTGAGCCGAGGTCGTTGGCCACCAGTTCGCGGCTATCGCCTGGGAGCGGCTCCCGCGCGGCTTCTGGGCGAGGCCACTGAGCGAGCGCGTCCGAGAGCAGCCACAAGGTCAGGCCCTCGTACTGGTTCAAGGCGGCGTAGCCATCCATGATCGAAGGGTTCCATTCCACGCCGAGACCGGGCACGATCGGGAGCAGGCCATCGGCGCGCAGGGGATAGGCCGCCAGAAGGTAAGAGGCGGCCCGCTCGGCATACGAGCGCCAGGCACTGGCGGAACCGGGGTCGAGCACTGCCCGTCTCGCGCCGAGTGCGGCCGCGGCCGCCTGTACCCAGGACTGGTCGAGCGAGCGCCCGGATAGCGAGAGCTGTCCGTCGGGAGCCATCATGTCCAGCGCATAGCGGTCGGCTTGACGGCGCAATCTTGCCACTGGCGGAGTGACCGCCCGGGGGTCGAGCTCGCCGATCAGCTCCAACATGAACGTCGAGAAGAGCTCGTAGGAGGGCGGCTCGGCGCCGGGGTCGGACAGCTCGCGTGCGGCCCCTCCGGCGGCGGACTTTGTTGTGAGTGTGCCGGTCGCACTTGTGTCGGTCTTACCCGAGACGGGCGCTCCATGCTTGCCTGCTCCAGGCTCGGCTTCGCTCGCGAGCGCCAGCCGCAGCGGCGGACCCGCATGCCTGACGGCCAAGGCGAGGTCGGCATCGATTTGGGCGGAGGCGGGGACGCCGTCGCCTGCGAGCGACCCAGGCGCGCCGGCGACCCGGTCTGAAAGGAGCAAGGCGGCGCCAGCTGACCACACCAAGCGCCAATTGTCATAGCAAGGCAGTTCGATCAGGCAGGTGGCTTCCGTCGGCGGCCCGATCTGTCCAGCTCGTTGCTCCAAGGGTCCCGCGAGCTTTTCCCAGGCACTCGCGGAGAAGTCGCCTTGCTCACCGTCGTGGATGACAGCCGCGATCGCAAACAGGTTGAACGGGTCGTTGGGCACAGGCAAGGTGAGAGCGGAGGCGATGATGCGCGTGCCAGTAGCTTCCAGCGTGCTGTCACCGGTGCGATGAGCGACCTTGAGCATCACGTCGGCAAGCAGGATCACGCCGTAGTTATCGCCGGTGTCGGCCGCGTCCAAAGGATCGTTGACGCGGCCGTCGGGCGTCGTATAAGGCTCCCACGCGCGCGCAACCCCAGCTATATAGGCGTCGAGCGGACTCGCCCCAAGCGACTGTGGCGAGGCGCCCACGCCGGTTTCGCTCGCGGTGCCGACGCCGGTTTCGCTCGCAAGCGCGAAGGACGCACACGACAGCAGCAAGATCGTGCTCGCGACCACTCCCAAGAGGGCCGCGAGCGGGGTCGCCCGCTCCAGCGACACGCTAGGGTACGCGCCTTGTGACCGGCGCGCCCTGGCTAATCCTCCCGACGTACAACGAGGCAGAGAACATCGAGGCGATAGTAACCGTCGCCGGCGATGTGCTCGCCGCTACCGACGACGGGGCCTACAAGATCCTGGTCGTCGACGATGGCTCGCCGGACGGCACAGGCGAGATCGCCGACCGGCTGGCAAGCGAGCGCGAGCAAGTCGAGGTCTTGCATCGAACCGAGAAGAACGGCATCGGTCCCGCTTATCTGGCCGGCTTCCGTTACGCGCTCGACCACGGCGCCGGATACGTGATGGAGATGGATTCCGATTTCTCCCACGACCCCGCCGACCTCGCTCGCCTTTTGGCCGCCGTGCGCTCGGGCGCCGATCTGGCGCTCGGCTCGCGCTACGTGCCCGGCGGCGGAGTGTCCGATTGGGGCCTGTTGCGGCGCTTCATCAGCGAAGGCGGCTCTACCTATGCACGCTGGGTCTTGGGTCTGCGAGTGCGCGACCTAACAGGTGGCTTTAAGTGTTTCCGGCGTGAGGTGCTCGAGGCGATCCATTTTGACAGCGTGCGCTCGCAGGGCTATGCCTTCCAGGTCGAGCTCACCTATCGCGCGGTGCGTGCGGGCTTCGAGGTGGTGGAGGTGCCGATCCTCTTCAAAGACCGTGAGCTCGGCCAGAGCAAGATGTCGTGGCGGATCGCCGCCGAGGCGATGTGGCTCGTGCCACGCCTTCGCTTCGGACCCCAGCCGCCGGCTCCCGCCACTCAGCGATCCGCTCAGGTGGACGTGGCAGGTGGTCGATAGATAGGGCGTGGACGCCTCCTCCTATGCGCTCTATCACGGCGTTCGCCGCACGCGCACCACTCTGCGGGCTTGGCAGAGTCGGCCGCTCCCAGTGCTCGGCGCGTGGGTAACCGGCTCAGCGCTCGCGGCGGTCGGTCTGCTGTGCGCGGTGCTTGTCATCTCGGAGTTGTTCAGCGGCTATGTGCAGCCGGTCGAACTGGGTCCTCCGTTCGCGGTTGGCAACACGGGCAACGTGGCCGCTGTGCTTTCACACAACCTGCTCGTGCTCGCCTTGCACGCGATGGCCTGTGTGGCCGGCTTCATCGCCGGCAGTTCGCTCCCATTGCAGGCCGAGAGCAAGAGCGGCCTCTCGCGCTGGGTGCATGAACATGGCGGGCGCATCGCGATCGCGTTCGTCGTGTGCGCCACCACCTTCTCGCTCTCCGCTCAGGCCTACCTGCTCGGTCACACGCTTGCGGGTGTCGCCCACTTCTTGAAAGTGTCACCGGCGCTGTTGCTGCTTGGGGTCCTGCCTCATGCGCTGCTCGAGCTGATTGCCTTGTTCCTGCCCTTGGCCGCCTGGATCATCGCGAGTCGCCGGGGGGAGTGGGACCAACTGCTCGCCGCCACTGTCGTGACCGTTGCGATCGCCCTGCCTGTGCTCGTCCTGGCGGCGCTCATCGAGGTATACATCTCGCCGCATCTGTTCACGGCGCTCACAGGCTTGCACCCACCGATCGTCGGCGTGTGGGATGGCTTCACCGTACGCGTGCACTGAAATAAGCTGCTTCACTTTGTATAGTGAGTGGTGATGGGCCGGCTGGCGCCGAGCCCAAAGCAGGCGACAAGGCCACGATAGGAGACTCCCATGGCAGGCACCCTCACCGAAGTAACCGACGCCAACTTCCAGGCGGAGGTCGTCGAGTCGGAGAAGCCCGTGCTCGTCGACTTCTGGGCTCCTTGGTGCGGGCCGTGTCGCGTAGTCGGTCCCGTGCTCGAGGAGATCGCCTCCGAGCGCGAGGACTTGCGCATCGTGAAGCTCAACGTGGATGAGAACCAGCAGACGGCCGCGGCTTTCCAGGTGCTCTCGATTCCCACGATGATCCTCTTCAAGGGCGGCAACGCCGTCAAGACGGTCGTCGGGGCCTACCCCAAGAAGAAGATCGAGGCTGAGCTGGAGCCGATCCTGGCCTAAGGGGCGCTGACTGAAGAGGCGCCGGTTGAGTGTCTCCGAATCGGGTGCCCTACGCGCGGGCGCGCGCACGCGCGTGGGGCAGCCCTTTTTGAATTAGGTCTGCACAGCCCTGCGCAGCACGATCTCGAGGGGGAGGCCTTCGATGTTGGTCTGCTCCGAGTAGTCCATCGCGGTCGTGTCGTCCTTGCTGGGGGCGTCGCTCTCGCCGAGCGACAGACTGACGGCGAGCGTCTCGCCGCTCACATAGGCCTGGTGTACGCGGGCGGCCTCGATCAAAGCGAGGTCTCCACCGAGGATCAAGTAGATGCGGTCCTCGATCTCCAAGCCGGCCGTCTTGCGCGCGTTTTGGACCGCGTGGACGATCTCGCGCGAACGTCCCTCACGCAGGAGGCCCTCGTCGATGGTCAAGTCGAGTGCAACCGCGTGGGCGCCCTCGCGCTCGACGGAGTAGCCCTCGGGCGCCTTCATGGTGAGGATGACGTCTTGGGCGGTGAGCGTGTGCTCGCGGTCGCCCACGGCGATCCCGATGCCTTTGCCTCTCGAGTCCTCGCCTCTCGAGTCTCTGCCGACAGAGTCCTTGCCGACCGAGTCTTTGCTTACCTCGTCCTCGCCGGTCCCGCCGTTGTCGTCTGTCACGCGCACAGCGGCTGCCACGCGAGCGGGGTCGAGCGCTGCAATCGCCTTGGCGGCCAAGGGCATGTCTTTGCCGAACAGGGGCCCGAGCGTGCGGTAGTTGGCCTTGACCTCGTATTCGCCCAGGTCATCGGCAGCCTCCACGAAGCGCACTTGGCGCACGTTGAGCTCCTCGCGCACGATCTCCACGAGCCGCTCGATCGCGGCGCGCTCGCGCCCGTCAGCCACGACAACCGCCTCGGCCAAAGGCTGGCGCACCTTGATCTTGGCCTGTGCCCTTGCGCCCAAGCCGAGCCTCACCGTCTCACGAGCGATCGCCATCGCCTCCTCCAGGGGCACGTCGCGTGCCGTCAGGGCATCCGCCACAGGGAAATCGCACAGATGCACGCTGGCGAGGGTGCCGTCGAGGTTGTCGTAGATCTCATCGGCCACGAACGGGCAGAACGGGGCAAGCAGCTTGGAGACCGTCAGCAGGCACTCCCTCAAGGTGGCGAACGCCGCCTCCTCACCGTCCCAAAAGCGCCTTCGCGAGCGACGCACGTACCAGTTTGAGAGATCGTCCACCAACTCGGCGATCGCTCGCCCGGCGGTCGTGGCGTCGTAGGCGTCCAGGCGCTCGGCCACCGTCTCCGCGGTGGCATATGTTCGCGATAGGGCCCAGCAGTCGAGGGCATCGTTAGCGGCCGAGGCAGAGGTTCCGCTCCCCACGGCTGCTCGTCCCGTCGTTTGGGCCGGCTCAGCCCCCCCGATATCCCCGCTCCCCTCCCCTCGTAGGGAGCCCGCGTTTGCGTTCGCATAGAGGACATAGAAGAAGTAGGTGCTCCACAGCTGCTTGAGGAACAGACGCACCCCCTCGCCGATTGCCTCCTCGGAGAAGCGATAGCCATCCCAGGGTTGCTTGGAGGTGAAGAAGTACCAGCGGAACGCGTCCGCGCCGTACTTGTCCAAGACCTGCCACGGCTCAACTGTGTTGCCCTTGGACTTCGACATCTTCTGCCCGTCCCCATCAAGGATCAGGCCGAGACAGACCACGTTCTCATACGAGGACTTGTCGAACAACAGGGTCGAGACAGCCAACAAGGAGTAGAACCAGCCCCTGGTCTGGTCGAGCGCCTCGCAGATGAAATCGGCCGGGAATTCTTTTTGGAATTGCTGCTCGTGCTCGTGGGGGTAATGGTGCTGGGCGAACGGCATCGAGCCCGAGTCAAACCACACGTCTATGACCTCAGGTACTCGCTTCATCGGCTTGCCGCACACCTCGCCCGCGGACGAACCATGCTCCTCGCGCGACTCGCCTTGGGTCGATGGGATGGATAGAGGGTCGTGCGAGTGGGGACACGTGAGCATGACCTCATCTACGTAGGGCCGGTGGTGGTCTTCCAAGGTGGCTCCTGAGCGTTGCTCGAGCTCAGCGAAGGACCCGATCGTGAGCGTGTGGCCCGCCTCGCAGCGCCACACCGGCAGGGGTGTGCCCCAATAGCGCTCGCGCGATAGCGCCCAGTCGACGTTGTTGGAAAGCCAGTCGCCGAAGCGGCCGTGCTTGATGTGTGGCGGGTACCAGTTGATCGTCTCGTTGGCCGCCATCATGCGCTCACTCAGCTTCGACGTGGCGATGTACCACGATGGCTTGGCGTAATAGATCAAAGGCGTATCGCAGCGCCAGCAATGGGGATAGGAGTGCTCGTAATCGGTGCGCTTGAACAGCAGGCCGCGCGCGTCCAGGTCGGCGATCAATTCCTCGGTGAGGGCGGGATCCTTGACGAGCCGACCCTTGTAGGAGCCGCCGTCGTTGCTGCGCACGTCCATGCCGTAGCTGCCATCCGGCTTGACCGGGTTGAAGAGCGTTTGGGGGTTGCGCGGGTCGAATATGCCGTCCCCCGCCGCGGCGCGGAAGTCGTCTTCGCCGAACGCGGGGGCGATGTGGACCAGCCCGGTGCCGTCCTCGGTCGTCACGAAGTCGCCTGCGATGATCGGTGCGCCGCCGCTGTCGCGGCCGCTTATGGGAAAGATCGGCGACTTGTACAGCGCCCCGCTTGGTGCTCCATCGAGTGAGTCGCCGATCAGATCGCTGCCGGGGAACGTATCGAGGATCTCCACGTCCTCGCCCAGGACCTTCTCCACCAGCCCGCGCGCGAGCACGAGCGTCTCGCTGCCTGCACGGACACGCGCATACTCGATCTCCGGTCCTGCCGCCACGGCAACGTTGCCCGGCAGAGTCCACGGCGTGGTCGTCCAGATCAGCAGCGCATCCCCCGCTTGCAGCGGTCCGCTGGCACGCTCGACGGGCAGGCGCACATACACCGAGGGATCGACCACATCCTTGTATCCCAAGGCCACCTCGTGCGAGGACAGTGCCGTCCCGCAGCGGTAGCAGTAGGGCACAACCTTGTGGCCCTCGTACAGCAGGCCCTTGTCGCTGATCTGCTTGAGCGCCCACCACACCGACTCGATGTAGGTCTCGTCGAGCGTCCTATAGGCGTGCTCCAAATCCACCCAGAAGCCGATCCGCTCGGTCAGGCGATCCCACTCCTCCAGGTACTCGAACACGGAGTTGCGGCACTCTTCGTTGAAGCGCTTGATCCCGATGCCGTGCTCCGGGTCCTCGATCTCGGCCTTGCTCGTAATGCCGAGCTTCTGTTCGACGGCGATCTCGACCGGCAAGCCGTGGCAGTCCCAGCCACCCTTGCGCTCCACGCGGTAGCCGCGCATCGTCTTGTAGCGCGGGTAGATGTCCTTGAACACGCGCGAGAGCACATGGTGGGATCCGGGCCTGCCGTTGGCGGTGGGTGGGCCCTCGTAGAAGACCCACTGCTCGGCTCCCTCGCGGTTGCGCAAGGACTCGCCGAACACGTCGCGCTCGCGCCAGCGCCCCAGTATCTCCTGCTCGAGCACCGGCAAATCCTGGCGTGCGTCCACCTCGCGCGGGGGTATCAAAGGATGTCTGGGTGGTGCTGCCATAGGGCGGCCCATTGTAGGTGCGCCCCATATCGCGCCGTATCTACCTCATCGACAAGTGGGTGCCTACGCGCGCGCGAAGCAACCGCCGACACAGCGCGGACCGCGGCGGCTAGGAAAGGACGGCCATGTTGGCTAGGAAGCCGCTACGACCGCGGGCGCCGTCGTGGGGACCGTCGCGTGGGCGGGCCTAGGGGCCGTCAGATGCTCGCGCAGCATCTGCACAGCCTCACCCGGACTGGGGCCGATGCGGGTCACTGTGCTGGCACCCGTGTCCGGCAACGCTCCGCGGTAGTCGAGCACCAGAAGCTGGCCGCCGCTCTGTCTTGTCGCGTATACAAGGCGCCCGATCGCCTCCAGCGATGAGTTGCGCCCCGCGAGGATCATCGCCTGGGGGGCGAGTGCACGCAAGGCGCTTCCTACGCGCGTGCTGTCCAAGTCCACCGGAAGCGCCAGTACGCGCAAGCCGGCGCGCCTCGAGAACAGCTCAAGTGCTTGCACGTACAACCCATCGATGTCCATCGGGCGGCTCGCGTCGAAGATGAGCACGCCCTCATCGCGCGTGGAGGGCGGAGCGACGCGCTGGGCGGCCGCCAGCCAGCCGGTCGCGTAGCGCCAGGCAAAGCAGTACTCGGGGCCGCCCCTCCCGCCGACCCATGAGCCTGCTGGCTCGCCTTGGTGTCGTTGCTCGCCGTAGCGCTGCTGCTGGTCTGCGTGGCGTTGCTGCTCTTCGTCGCCCGCAAGGGCCTCGACCGCTGGCAGCAGGACCGTCTCGATTGTGCGCTCGACCGAGCGCACGGCCATGCTCTCCTCCATCAAGCGGTCGGCCTTCTCCGCGCTGAACTCCGTGAACGCGGCACACAGTCGCGAGGGGGTCGAAGGTCCCTCGCCGCGCTCGCGTGCCACCGAGATGGCCGAGGCTATGTCCTGGGTCTCCGCGTAGGCTTGACGCAAGGCCTCGATCTCGGCAAGGTCGAACTGGCGATGGCCACCCTCGGTGCGCCGGGGTGCGGGGTAGCCGAAACGGCTCTCCCAGCTGCGCAGGGTGTTCGGGCTCACGCCGAGCAAGGCAGCCGCCGCATTCGTGCGAATCGCGCTCATGTCGAGGATTGTTGAGCTTTGTGAAGGCTCAGCGCAAGTGGCGCAACGGGGAATGCATACCGGGATATGGCTTGCACGGAGAGGAGACTGTCGCGGGTCGGCGACGGTGAGCGGGAGCAAGGGTTCACGTCCGGAGGGTGGTGAGCGGGAACACGGGCCCCACGTCCATACGGTGCTAGGCCGGCGCAGGGGTCCCACCTCCATACGATGGGAGCGTGCCCGGGCGCGAGACCCTTCCCATGAGGCTTCGTCTCTACCACCATCCCGACGGGGCGCGTGTCGCCTATCGAGAGGTGGGCGCCGGGCCGCCACTCGGGTTGTTTCACTCTGGGCTGCTCTCCCATCGCGAGTGGGAGCCCGTGGTCGAGCGCTTGGCTGAGCGTCACAGACTGGTGATTCCTGACTTGCCTTTGCACGGGGACTCCGAGGATCGCCCGCGTCATCCCTACACGATCGACTGGTTCGCCGAGGTGATGAGCGGCTTCGCCGATGACGTGCTCGGGCCACGCCCGCTGCTCGCCGGTCATGACGCGGGCGCCGAGATTCTGCTGCATGCCGTCCAGGCCGGTGGTCTGCACCCGAGCCGGCTCGTGCTCATGCCCAACCGCTTGCACCTCCCCGTTGTGGGCGTCCGCAAACGCGAAGCCTGGCGTCTTGCCGCCCTGGGTGGCTCCTTGCCGGGCCTGGATCGCGTGCTGAGCCATGCGACCAAGCTCGTATTCACGCCCGAGCTAGGGATGCGCATGTCAGAGCGCCGTGTTCCTGAGGCAGGCGACTTGATGCGCCATGCCTTCGCCGACGTACCTGGCAATCCAAATCTCGCGCGCTCGTGGGCAAAGTGCGCACGCCGCTGGCCGCGTGGGGCGCAAACGCAGTTGCTCGAGCTCTATCCGCGGCTCGACATGCCGGTGCTTCTGCTGTGGGCCGATCACGATCCCGTCCACCCTTTGGCGGGCGCCGAAGAGACCTTGCGCCTACTCCCCCGCGGACAGCTGCGCGTGCTTGCGAGCACCGGCTTCCTGATGACCTATGACGACCCCGTCGGAGTGGCGCGAGAGCTGGTTGCCTTCTGTGGCTGATGTGCTCCAAAAGCGGTGCCCCGCGCGTGCGCGCGGTCTTTTAATAAAGCCAGCTTGTTTATAAGGCCGCACGCACGCGCAAGTCACCCGAAATCGAGCACCACACCAAGCCGCTCGGGTCCGGCCTTAGGCCACCTACACCGAGGTCGCCTGTCCGGGACCGCAGTGGCCGCTAGATTTACGAGCCCCTATGGCGACTGAGGAGACTCGATGACAGACAAGCAGCTCTGGGGCGGGGAGACCGCCAAGGCAGTCGACAACTTTCCGATCTCCGGAGAGACCGTGCCCGTATCGGTCGTGCGCTGGCTGGCTCGCGTCAAGGGTGCCGCTGCTGCTGTCAACGGCGAATTGGGCTTGCTCAGCAAGCGCAGTGCTACGAGCATCGAGAAAGCGGCTGCCGAGATCGCGGCCGGCAAGCACGACGCACAGTTCCCGATCGACGTGTTCCAGACCGGCTCGGGTACCTCCACGAACATGAACGCCAACGAGGTGATCGCCACGCTCGCCGGCGAGAAGATTCACGCCAACGACCACGTCAACATGGGCCAGTCCTCCAACGACGTGTTCCCCTCGGCAGTACACCTGGCGGCACTGGATGTCGCCCAGAACGAGCTCTTGCCGGCGCTCAAGCAGCTCGAGCGCTCCTTCGCCAAGAAGGCCAAGAGCTTCTCCGGTGTGGTGAAGTCCGGGCGCACCCACCTGATGGACGCGGTGCCGGTAACGCTGGGCCAAGAGTTCGCTGGTTATGCCGCGCAGATGGCGCTCGGCCAGGAGCGGGTCGCCGCTGCGCTCGCGCACGTGGGTCAGATCCCGCTCGGTGGCACCGCGACCGGCACCGGTCTCAACACGCACCCCAAGTTCGCCGAGAAGGTACGCGCTCGCCTCAAGCGCGAGTCGGGACTCAAGCAGATCGCCGGTCCCCTCGATCCCTTCGAGGCGCAGGCCAATAGGGACGCGCTCGTTGAGCTATCGGGGGCGCTAAAGGTGATCGCTGTGTCGCTAACCAAGATCGCCGGCGACCTCGCCTTGATGGGCTCGGGTCCGCGGGCGGGCATCGGTGAGATCTTCCTGCCCGAGCTGCAGAAGGGCTCCTCGATCATGCCCGGCAAGGTCAACCCGGTGATCCCCGAGGTCGTGCTCCAAGTGTCGGCCCAGGTCATCGGCAACGACACCGCCATTACCGTGGGCGGTCTGCAAGGCCAGTTCGAGCTCAACGTGCGCATCCCCTTGGTCGCGCGCAACCTGCTGCAATCGCTGAACCTGCTCACTTCCACCACGCGCGTGTTCGCAGAGAAGTGCGTTGACGGGATCACGGTCAACAAGGCCGGCTGTGCCGCATCGGCCGGAGCCACCTTGGCGGTCGCCACGGCATTGAACGGGGCGATCGGCTACGACAAGGCCGCGGCGATCGTCAAAAAGGCGACCGAATCCGGGCGGCCGCTTCGCGAGATCGCGCTTGAGGAAGGCGTCGATGCGAAGTTGTATGACGCCACGATCGACTTGAAGAAGATCGCTGCGGGCAACAAAGCGTAAGTCGATGACGTGTGATGGCGGCTTGCGTGGATTGTGCCCTCGGGTCCACGCCCGCCTTCAGGCGGCGGAATGCCTCAGGCCGGAATGCCCCAGGCCGGAAGCCCCAGGTCGGAATGCTTCAAGTCCCGGATGCCCTCACGCCTCGGCACCCGTTGTCACGCCTGCTCCCAGCATTCCCTTCAGCACCGTCAAGGCTCCCCGCTTCGACAGAGGTTCGTTGAGGTTGCCGCACTTCGGCGACTGCACGCACGAAGGGCAGCCGCTCTCGCAGGGGCACTCGGCGATCAGGCGGCGGGCGTCGCGGCAGAGCTCCTCGAAGCGCTGATAGGCCTGGCGGGTGATGCCGATGCCGCCCGGGTGGCCGTCATAGATGAAGATCGTGGGCCCGCCCGTCTGGGGATGGGCGTTGGTGGACAGGCCGCCTATGTCCCAGCGGTCGCACATCGCGATCAGGGGGAGCACCGCGATCTGGGCGTGCTCGGTTGCGTGCAGGGAGCCGAGCAGGGCGTCCATCGGAATGATCCCCTCGCCATCTCCGTCCAGGCCGGTGAGGGTGGCACCGTCGAGCTCGAACCAGAGCGCCTGGGTGGAGAACGAGGTCTGCGGCAGGTCGAGCATCACGAGATCCACCTGGGCGTGATCCGATAGGCGCTTGCGTTGGTAGCCGAGCACCGTCTCGGTGACAGACACCTCGCCGAAGGAGAGCGTCACGCCGAGCGCCTCGCGGCGGTCGAGCAGGCGCTCGATGTTCGTGTCGGTCTCGCGCTTGGGCTGGGTGTACCAGTCGCCGTCGAACGGTGCGACCAGGGCACGGCGGTTGTCGAGATCCAGTTCGCGCACCTCATACGAGCGGCCTTGGTGCAGGTAGATGGCCCCGTCGTGGACGGTCGAATGGGCGCGCGCAGCCTCGGTCTGGCCGAGCAGCTCGCCAGAGGAGACGTCCACGATCGCGAAGCTGTCGGGCGAGGAGGAGCGCAAGGAGACCTTCGCGG
The DNA here is from genome assembly GCA_963731565.1 of uncultured Solirubrobacterales bacterium. Taxonomy (GTDB): domain Bacteria; phylum Actinomycetota; class Thermoleophilia; order Solirubrobacterales; family Solirubrobacteraceae; genus Palsa-744. The sequence goes on along the minus strand of CAVSWG010000001.1, from coordinate 282,826 downwards.
CTGGATAGTCGGCGGGGCGGCGCAGGACATAGCTCTTCCCGCCGCGCGCGTTTGCTCCCGAAGCTTGGGCAGGGCGCTTGCGCAATAGCCCGGCCGAGACGAGTGCCTCGGCATGGGCCTCCCAGCGCGGGCCGAAGAACTCCTCGTCCCCTCGTTCGAGCGGGCCCTCGTAGGCCGCGCACAGGAGGTGGGCCTGATGGATCTGGGCGCTCTCGTGATCGAGGATCGCCGCCTCGACGGGACGCTCCAGAAACTCGTCGGGGTGGCGGCAGAAGAACTGGTCCAAGGCGTCCTCGCCGGCGACATACACAGCGAAGCCCTTGCCTCGTCGCCCCGCCCGCCCCCACATCTGGCGCAGGGCGGCGACGGTGCCTGGGAAGGTGACGACCACAGCCGCATCCAGCTCCCCGATGTCGATCCCCAGTTCCAAAGCGTCGGTTGTGATGACGGCGCGCAAGTCTCCGCTCATCAGGCGCGCCTCCAAGGCTCTGCGCTGCTGGGACGTGTAGCCGGCGCGGTACGGCGCTACGCGCTCGGCCAAATCGGGGTTGGTGCGCTCCAGGTCTTCACTGAGAAGGCGAGCGAGCAGCTCAACTCCCTTGCGCGACTTCATGAAGCAGATGCAGCGCGCTCCGTCGCGCACGAGCTTGGCAAGCAACTCGGCCGCCTCGCCCAGAGCAGAGCGGCGCGAGCCGATCGTCTCGTCGACGAGCGGCGGGTTCCACATCGCGATCTGCCGGTGCGGCGTTGGCGAGCCGTCCTGCTCGATCAAGCCGATGTCCTCCAGGCCGGTGAGCCGCTCAGCCAGGTCGACTGGGTTGGCGATCGTGGCGGAGGCGAGTAGCACGCGCACGTCGCTGCCATAGGCGGCGGCCACCCGCAGGAGGCGGCGCAGGACATTGGCCACGTGTGAGCCGAACACGCCACGGTAGACGTGTGCCTCATCGACGACCACGATGCGCAGGTGGCTGAACAAGCGCTCCCAGGCGCCATGGTGAGGCAGGATGCCGACGTGCAGCATGTCGGGATTGGTCAGCACGACGTTCGCCCGCTTGCGCACGTCCCCGCGCGCATCGCGCGGGGTATCGCCGTCATAGATCGCGGGACGCACTTGCTTTGAGAGCCCGAACGTCCCCAGCGCCCTCGCCTGGTCCTGGGCGAGCGCCTTCGTCGGGTAGAGGTAGAGCGCTCGCGCGAAAGCGTCGCGGCAGAGCGCATCGAGCGTGGGCAGGTTGAAGCACAGCGACTTCCCCGAAGCGGTCCCGGTCGTGACGATCGTGGTCCGCTCCCACGCCGAGGTGAGCGCTAGGGCCTGATGGGAGTAGAGCCGCTCGATACCCGCTCGCTCAAGGCCTGCGACCACGTCAGGATGCAGCTCTGCCGGGATGTCCACCAGTGTGGCCTCGCCCGGCCCTTCGCGTGCCTCGCGCACGATCCGTCCGTCCTCGCGCGCCTCGTCGACGAGAGCGCTCCAAGGCTCGATCATGCGGTCTGTGGCCACGCCTTGCGATAGTAGAGCCGATGCTTGATCCAGCGGCCGAACAGTGGGCGAAAAGGCGCACCTTCCATCATTCGCTCTATCCGGCAGCCCGGATCGCGCAGGAGCGCGAGAGGAGCGTCTCAGTGTGTTTGCCCGCGCGCGAGTGTGCCACGACGGTTGGGGAGATCGTGAGCGCGCTCACTCGTTTGCGCGAGGCTGGCGCGATCGATGAGATCGTCGTCGTGGACGCCGCCTCGACCGATGGGACGGCGCGAGTCGCCGCGCGGGCAGGCGCGAAGGTTGTGCAGGAGGGCGAGCTGTTGGCCGAGCTTGGGCCGGTGCTGGGCAAGGGCGACGCGATGTGGCGTGCCCTGTCAGTGCTTGGGGGGGAGCTGATCGTGTTTCTCGACGCCGACAGCGAGGACTTCTCTGAGCATTTCGCCACCGGTTTGCTCGGCCCGCTCGTGTGCGAGCAAGGCGTCCAGTTCGTGAAGGCCTTCTACCGGCGCCCGTTCGAGCAGGACGGGATCTCGCTGCCCGAGGGCGGTGGCCGCGTCAACCACTTGATGGCGCGTCCGGCGCTCTCACTCTTCTATCCGCAGCTTGCTGCCGTGCGCCAGCCCTTGGCGGGCGAGGTAGCGGCGCGGCGCGACTTGCTCGAGCGCATTCCTTTTGCGACCGGATATGGGGTTGAGATCGCGATGCTGATCGACGTGTGGCGCGAGATCGGCCTCGAAGGGCTCGCTCAGGTCGATCTCGATGTGCATCACAACCGCCACCAGTCGCTCGCAGCGCTCAGCGAGATGTCCGGGACGGTGCTCGCCGCAATCGTCAGGCGGCTTGTGGCGGATGGACGCCTTTCGGAGCAAGGGCTTGCTGTTCGGGCGGGCGAGGCTACCCCGGTCGAGCGTCCTCCGCTGGCCACGGTACTGAGCCCGTGAGCGTTCGCTGTCTATATGTGGATCTCGACGGCACGCTGCTCGGGCATGGAGCGTCGCTCGTCCACGACGGCGAGGGCAAAGTGTCGTTGCAGGGAATGCGCGCAATCGAGGCTTGCCTGAGGGCCGGCGTGGAGATCGTGCTGATGTCAGGCCGTCGCCGCATCCAGGTCGCCGAGGACGCCCGCCTCTTCGGCCAGGATGCCTTCATATACGAGGCGGGGGCATGCGTTGTGCTGGGAGGCGATCCGCGGCTGGGGGGGGAAGAGCACTGGCTCACTGGCGACTTGAAGCCGGGCGAGCTCACGATCGCCCAGCAAATCGAGAGCAGTGGCGCTCCAGCGATGCTGCTGGAGCGCTACGAGGGACGCCTCGAGTACCACGAGCCCTGGCATGTGGACCGCGAAGTGTCACACCTGTTCCGCGGGCTAGTCGACGCACAGGAGGTGGACGCGCTGCTTGCCGAGCATGGTCACGGGCACCTGCGTCTGGTCGACAATGGAGTCGTCAACCGGCGCTCGCCGGCGCTAGCGGAGCTGCCACATGTGCGCTGCTACCACCTCGTCCCGGCCGGCGCCTCCAAGGCCGGAGCGGTTGCGTTTCACAGGCAGGTGCGCGGCTATGCGCGCGAGGAGACCTTCGCGGTCGGCGATTCGCGCGAGGATCTCGCCTGTGCCGAGCACGTGGGCAACTTCTGGCTCGTGGCCAACGCGGTCGAACGTGATCCCTCAATCGGAGAGGCTGCCGCGGTGTTTGACAACGTGCGCATCGCCGAGGCGGGTCACGGTGCGGGCGTCTACGAGTCGGTGGTGAGCACGCTCGTCACGGGTTGACCGGTCACGGGTTGGTCGATTCGTGTTCGAAGCGCTACTCGGCGATCCTCGCCTCGTCCGCTACGGGTTGATCGGTTCAGCTGTCGGATGCGCTACCCGACGATGCCCTCGCGCTTCTCCTCCTCGTAGAGGCGTTCGACCACGAACTCCTTGAGCAGCGTCTGGTAGCCGGTATTGCGGCGTGCGGCGAGCACCCGCAGTCGCTTGAGCGTGAATTCGTCGAAGCGGACGGCGATCGGCGTGGTACGGCCTTTGGCGAGCAGCTCCTTGGGGATCTTGCTGCGCCGCTCCTCCCGCTCATGGGCGGCGGCGAGTTCGGCTTCGAATCGTTCGACCGCGGGATCCTCCCCGTTCCTCGTCGATATGCGTTTGGCTTTGCTCGGGCCCTTATCGCTCTTTTGACCTTTTCGCTTGGCAGGAGGCATATGTTCCCTTTTACGACTAGCGGTGTGTAACTACGGACGTGACTACAATAGTAACGTGTAGTTACGATGGTAATTTCGCAAAAGTAGCAAGGCCCTGAAAGTAACAAGGCCCTGTTGGTGCGCTCAGCGTCTGCGGGACAAGGCTCGCCACAGGCGACGCCAGAAGCCCGGCTCGGGTCTCCGGCGCCAGCGCGCAGGCGGGGGGACTGTGGTGCGCACGAGCGCGACCCACTCGTCGAGCGGCAGCTCACCTGAGATCAAGCGTCCGAGCGCCCCTGTGACGGGTGCCTCGACGCCGGCCTCCTCGAGCGTGCGTGCAAGCAAGGGGACCCACTCGAGCGCCTCGACGGCTTGGCCGATGCGCCCTGGGATGTCCAGCGCCGGGACTCCCTCGGCGAGCAGCTCGCCCGCACGACGGTTGCGGCTCTCGCGGGCCAGCGCCGTCGCGACCAGGTCGCCCACGCCCGCCAGGCCGATCATCGACTCCGGTCGCGCACCCAAGCCCTCGGCGTAGCGCCACACCTCGGCGAAGATGTGTCCAGCGGCCGCGCCGGCCGCGTTCGCGCCCTGTGCCTCGGTGGCTCCGGCGGCCAGTGCCGCGGCGTTCTTCGCGGCGCCTGCCAGCTCCACGCCGATCGGGTCGTTGGATTGCTCGCACACGACCCCGGCGCGCGTGAACACTTGCGCGAGCGTGCGTGCGAGATCTTCGTCGACGCAGGCCACCACGAGTCCGGCGCCAGAGCGCACCATCTCCTGGGCGTGAGCAGGGCCCCCCACACAGGCCACTCGCTGCTCGCCAAAGATCGCACTCAGCACCGTGGTGGGTGGGTTTCCGTTGGGAGGCACGAGCCCCTTGGCCACCGATACGACCGCCGTGCGCTTGCCCAGCTCGCTGGCTCGCAAGCCCGAGATGGCAACGTCCAGCCCACGCGAAGGAACCGCCAGGAACACGTAGTCGGCGCGCGCGACTCCGGCGTCCACCGGCTCGACGCGCAGCTGCCCTGGCAGCTCGACGCCCGGCAGATAGAGCTTGTTCTCACGGTCTCTGGCAAGCAAAGCGGCCTGCTCGGCGCCGCGGGTCTGAAGCGTCGTACGCAGGCCGGCCCTGCTCAACAAGACGGCCAGCGCAGTCCCGAACGAGCCTGCGCCGATAACCGTCGCCCGCCGGGCCCCGGGGTTGGGGAGCGAGCGTCCGCGTGGCGCGCGAACGGCAGTCGCCGTGGGTGGGGCCTCCGCGGCGGCTGGGTTTGCATCCTCCTGCGGTAGTGGCTCCGCCTCGGTGGCTATTGCGATGTTTCCTGGAGCGGACGCCTTCGCAGGGCTCGCAGTAGGCTCGGACGCGGTCATCTGATGCGCGAGCCTAACGCCCCCGAGACGAGCGACGTGGAGTGGCGCAATTGGACCGGCGACGAAGTTTGCCGGCCGAGGGTGATCGTGCGCCCCGGATCAATCGAGGAGATCGTCGCCGCTTTGAGCCGCGCCGCTCGCGAAGGCCTGCGTGTGCGCACGGCCGGCGCCGGACATTCCTTCAGCGACATTGCCTGCAGCGACGGGATGCTGATCCTGCTCGATCGCTTCCAGCGTGTACTCGATGTGAATCGCGACTCGGGTCTCGTGCGGGTTCAGGGCGGTATCTCGATTGCGCAATTGAATGCCCACTTGGCAGAGCACGGTCTGGCGCTGGAGAATCTCGGCGACATCGACGTGCAGAGCATCGCGGGGGCGATCTCGACAGCCACCCATGGAACGGGCGCCCGTTTGGGCAACATCCCCTCACAGGTGGTGGAGCTGACGCTGGTGCTGGCCGACGGCTCAACGCTCGTGTGCTCAGCTGAGCGCGACCCTGAATCGTTTCGGGCCGCACGCGTTGGGCTCGGGGCGCTCGGCGTGGTCGCCGAGGTGACCTTGCGCTGCGTGCCCGCCTTCACGCTGTGCGGGATCGATGCTCCCGCACCATTGGACCAGACGATCGAGCGCTTCGAGGAGTTGGCGCTGGCCAACGAGCACTTCGAGTTCTACGTGTTCCCGCACAGTGACACGGCTCTCACACGCACCAACAATCGCACCGAGCGGCCGCCCAAGCCGCGAGGGAGGGCGGCCGCGTATGCAAACGACGTGCTCTTGACGAACCGTACCTTCGAGCTGTTCTGTCGCATCGGGCAACGCTTGCCAAGCCGTATCCCTGAAATCAACCGACTGGTGACGCGCCTGGCGGGCAGCTCCAAGCGGATCGACCGCTCCGATCGGATCTTCGCGAGTCCGCGGCTCGTGCGCTTCACCGAGATGGAGTACGCCTTGCCACGCAAGCGCACCACTGAGGCGGTGCGGCGCGTGCTCGAGATGATTGAGCGCCGTGGTTTCGCGGTGCCGTTCCCGATCGAGGTGCGCACGGTCGCGGCCGACGATGCGCTGCTCAGCACCGCGTACGGTCGTGAGAGCGGGTATGTGGCGGTGCACATGTATCGCGGCATGCACTGGCGGGCGTATTTCGAGGCGGTCGAGCAGATCATGGACAGCCTGGACGGACGCCCCCACTGGGGTAAGCGCCATTTTCAGACGGCGGCCACTTTGCGAGAGCGCTACCCGGAGTGGGACCGCTTCCAGGCCGTGCGCACCCGCTTGGATCCCGAGGGCCGCTTCGGCAATGCGTGGACCGATCGCGTACTCGGCCCTGTCACGGCAAGTGCGCGGCCATGACCGATCCGCGCCTCGAGCGGCTCAATCGTGCGACAGCCGATTTGGATGCGCCGTTCGTGGTCGTGGACGTCGACGCTTTCTGGCGCAATGCCGCCGACATGGAACGCCGTGCCGACGGCAAGCCGATCCGCTTGGCCAGCAAGTCCGTGCGTTGCCGGGCGCTTCAGGAAAGGGTGCTCGCGCGCCCGGGCTTCTCAGGGACGCTGGCGTTCACCTTGCCCGAGGCCATGTGGCTGGCCGAGCACGGCTTCGAGGACCTGGTTGTCGCGTATCCCACGGTCGACCGGTCCGCGCTGAGCGCACTCGTGGCTCTGCTCGAGCGCACGCCGAGCGCACGAGTGGCCGTGATGGTCGACAGCGTGGCCCAACTAGATCTGATCGAGGCCGTGGTCGGCTCTGGGCGACGAGGCGACGGCGAGACTGGAGCCGGCGAGGATGGCCAAGGTCGTGCAGCGGTCAGTGGTGTCTCGGAGATCGTGAATCGTGGGGACGGACCACCGATCGAAGTGTGTATCGATCTCGACGCCGGCCTGTGGATGCTCGATGGGCGCGTCCGCGTCGGCGCCAAGCGCTCGCCCGTGCATACGCCCGACCAGGCGGCCGCGCTCGCGCGCGAGATCCTCGGGCGCGAGAGTCTGCGGCTTGTCGGGATCATGGCTTACGAGTCACAGATCGCGGGACTCGGCGATTCGCCGCCGGGCCGGCGCTTGCGGGGAATTGCGATCCAGGCGATAAAGCGGCGCTCCGCAAAGGAGCTGGGATTGCGCCGAGGTGAAGCCGTGGCCGCCGTGCAAGATGTCCTCCGGGCCGCCTCAGCGCCGCCCCTGCGCTTCGTCAACGGTGGCGGCACTGGCAGCCTCGAGCTAACCGGCGCCGAGCCGGCTGTCACAGAGATCGCCGCCGGCTCCGGGCTGTACGGGCCGACCTTGTTCGACGCCTACCGCGCTTTCCAGCCCCAGCCGGCCGCCCTGTTCGCACTGCCGGTTGTGCGCAAGCCAAGCCCTGGCGTGGCGACGGTGCTCGGCGGCGGCTATCTCGCATCCGGTCCGGCTGACGCGGCACGCCTGCCCACCCCCTTCCTGCCGTCCGGGCTTGTGCTCGACAAGCAGGAGGGCGCCGGCGAGGTGCAAACCCCACTCAGCGGCGCCTCCGCCCGCGACCTGCAGGTTGGGGACCTTGTTTGGTTTCGCCACGCCAAGGCGGGCGAGCTGTGCGAGCGCTTCGACAGGCTTCATTTGATCGAAGGAGAGCGCATCGTCGAGCAAGTCCCGACCTACCGCGGCGAGGGCGAGTGCTTTCTGTGAGTGCGGCCGGCTCGCAGATCGCATGCCCTACGGTGCCGGAGGGGTGGAGTCGCATCTGTCTGTGACGCTTCGAGAAACGAGCCTGCCCGTGGCTCGTCGATGGTGCTAGACGAGCGGCGCGAGCTTTCTGCCTGCGGCGCTTAGTGCGCGCGACGTGCCGGCTTCGAGAATGACCTGTAGGTCGACGATGCGCGCCTCGAATGGATCGAGCGTGGCGCGACCGGTAATCGCGTAGGCGGGCACCCCTGATTGCCGTGCTCGTGTAGCCGCCTCAAACGCTGTGCTCCCCGCAAGTGCGTGGTCATCCAAGCGGGCGCATGCGATTACGACGGCCCTGGCGGCCCGCATGCGGCGGTCGAAGTCGGCGTCCACTAGCGGCCCCGACGCATCTTGAGCGCCTCCCTCGGTACGTGAGCCGATGTCGTACTCAAGCGCACACACATCACATTCGAGACGGCCATCCTGCTTCAGGCCACGCGCGATAGCGGCGCCTACGCGCTGTCCATCGAGTCGCTCGTCAAACGGCCCGGCAAGCACGAGCACGGTCTCCGAGATCACGGCTGGCATCCTTTCAGGTGTGCCACGCAAGCAGGCTAACCACGAAGAGGCTCACGGGGAGGCGCCTGAGGCGGATTCCTCGAAGGGCCGCAAGCGCGACGAGGATGGCGGGCACGTCACGGTGGAGGTGTCCGGACAGGAGCTGCGCGTCTCGAAACCAGACAAGCTCTTCTTCCCAGAGCCGGGCTTCACCAAGATGGATCTGATCGCCTATTACGTTGAGTGCGAGCAAGCGGTCGTGCGTCATCTGAGCGAGCGACCCACCGTGATGAAGCGCTGGGTCGACGGTGTCGCTGGCAAGCCGTTCTTTCAAAAGCGCGTGCCCAACGGGGCCCCCGACTGGCTGGAGACGGCTACCGTCACCTTCCCGAGTGGTCGTCATGCGCGCGAGCTTGTCCCCAACGACGCCGCCCACCTCGTCTGGGGCACCAACCTGGGCGTGATCGACTGGAACCCGTGGCCTGTGCGCCGCTCCGACCTCGACCATCCCGATGAGCTGCGCATCGATCTGGATCCGGGGCCCGGCGTTGACTTCGCGATGGTCCGTCGTGTTGCCCTGACCGTGCGCGAGGTGCTCGAGGAGCACAACCTGCGCGGCTACCCCAAGACATCCGGCTCGCGCGGCATACACGTGTTTGTGCGCACCGTCCCTGAGCACGAGTTCAGCGAGATGCGCCGGGCCGCGCTTGCACTTGCGCGAGAGGTCGAGCGGCGGATGCCTCGCGAAGCCACCAGTCGCTGGTGGAAGGAGGAGCGCGAGGGAGTCTTCATCGATTACAACCAAAACGCCCGCGACCGTACCGTCGCCTCCGCCTATTCGGTGCGGGCGGTGCCCGATGCGCGTGTCTCGTGCCCCTTGGAATGGGAGGAGGTAGCCGACGTCGAGCCGGCGGACTTGCGCATCGACACCGTTCCCGCGCGATTGCGCGAGCGCGGTGACCCCTCCGCCACGATCGACGAGCACCCCGGCTCGCTCGGCTCGCTCCTGGAGCTGGCGGCACGCGACGAGCGCGAGGGGCTCGGCGATGCTCCCTGGCCGCCCCACTTCCGTAAGCAGACCGGCGAGCCGAGTCGGGTCCAGCCAAGTCGGGCCAAGCAACGATGAGCCACCCCGTGACTGCCGGGCCTTGCCAAGTGCTCGCCAAACGATCCAATCGAGCGCGATCCCGCCGACGATGACGCTTCCCCTCACTCCTCCGCTCAAGCCCGAGCTGGCGCTCTCGCGCAAGACCCTGCCCGAGGGTGAGGACTATGTCTACGAGGTCAAGCTCGACGGTTTCCGTTGTATCGCCTTCGTCGACGGCGAGGAGGTCTTCCTACAGTCGCGCAACGGCAAGACACTCGGCCGCTACTTCCCCGAGCTGAGCTTCCCGCCTGGCCGCTACGTGCTCGACGGGGAGATCGTCGTGCGCGACGCCACTGGGCGTGAGGACTTCGACGCGCTCGGGCAGCGCGTCCATCCGGCTGCCTCGCGCGTAGAGCGGCTCTCCGTCGAGACTCCGGCGGTATACATCGCCTTCGACCTGCTCGCCCACGATGACCACTCGTGGCTTGATCAGCCTTTCGCACAGCGCCGGGCCGGCCTGGAGCAGCTTTTGGCCGAGGACTACTTCGATGATGCTCCGGTCGAGCTGATGGTCTCGGTTGACACGCCTCAAGAGGCCGAGTCGTGGCTGCGCGAGGCAGAGGGTGTGATCGCCAAGGAGCGCTCTGCGCCCTACCTACCTGGCGAGCGCAAGGGGATGGTCAAGGTCAAGCGCACCCGCACGATCGACGCCGTTCTTGCCGGATGGCGCCCAGGCAAGGAGGAGCGCACCGTTGGCGCCTTGATCCTCGCGCTCTACGACGGCGAGGACTTGCGCGTCGTCGGTCACTGCTCCGGGCTCACGGCCAAGGCCAAGCGCGAGCTGGTCGACTCGCTCGCTCCATACGAGACCGGCGAGCGCGGCTCGGCCGAGCCCAGCCGTTGGAGTGCCGATCGCGATCTAGAGTGGGTGGCCTTGCGTCCTGAGCTCGTCGTAGAGATCGATTTCGACCACGTCTCTGCTGGGCGCATCCGCCACGGCGCAAAGCTCAAACGCTGGCGCGAGGACAAGGATCCGCGCGAGTGCACCTGGGAGCAGCTCTCCAGCTGACCGCTCCCTGGCGAACGCCGCCGAATCCGCCTCATCAAAACCTCGCCGCACGTGCGCTCCTCGCTGACCCTATACGCTGGGAAGATGAGCGACGAGGGAGCCCCCACCGCGACTGTGGCCGAGGAGGAGTACCTGCAGATCCTCTTCTGGCTGCACGAGGCCGGCCTGCCCATGACCGGCGCCAATGTGGCCCGCGCGATGCAGCTCTCCGCGCCTACGGTCCACGAGATGGTCGGACGCCTCGAGCGCGACGGTTACATCACGCGTGGCTCGGACCGCGCGATCGCCTTCACGCCCTCAGGCGTTGAACACGCCGAGGGCATCGTGCGGCGCCACCGCCTGATCGAGCGCTTTCTCACAGACGTGCTTGGTGTCCCTTGGGATGAGGTCCACGAGGAGGCTGAGCGTCTCGAGCACGCCATGTCCCCCGTGCTCGAGGAGCGCATGCTCGCCGCGATCGGCGATGCCACCACCTGTCCTCACGGCCACCCGATCGTCGCCGGAGCACGGCTCGCGGGCGTCCCGCTTGCCGATGTCCAGGTGGGAGCTTCGGTGCGCATCCTGCGCTTCGAGAACGAGGCTGAGGACCTGCTGCACTACCTAAAGGCCTCGGGTATCGAGCCGGGGCTCACTGGCACCTTGGTGGTCCACGATGACGAGCAAGTCATCGTTGAGACCGCCGACGGGTTGCGCTGCATACTCACCCCAAGCGTTGCCGAGACGGTCTCCGTTACCGCCGACCCCTCCCCGCCGCCGCGCACCGCGCTTCCCGAGCAGCTAGTGCTCGGACAGCGCTATGGCCGCTGACGGGCGCGATAGCCGGCGCCATACTGCATCCTCGCCCGCTTGCGTGCAAAGCACGCCACGCGGGCTGCGTCCTTGTCTGGCTTGGCTCTCGCGCCCGTCAGAAAGCTGACGCGTTCAGAGTGACTGGAAGGCTTCGGCGAGGCGCGCCACGCCTTCGTCTATTTGCTCGGGCGTCACACCCGAGTAGGCAATCCTCAAGGTGTTCTCGCCGCCCTCGATCAGGAAGTCAGTGCCCTTCACGAAGGCTACGCCCAGCTCACCCGCGAGCTTGAACAGGCTGTCCACGTCGGTCCCCTCGGGCAGCTCCACCCACATGAAGTAGCCTCCCTCCGGTGCCACGAACTTCGCCTCGGGCAAATCGCGGTTCAAGGCCGTCTGCAAGGTCAGTGCTCGCTTGGCAAGCGCCGTCCTAACCGTCTCGATTGAGCGCTCGATTGCGCCTGACGCGCAGAACTCGTACACGATCGACTGCGACACCATGCTCGGCGAGATGTACGTGTTCGTCGCCAGTTTGGCGATCTCCGCGATCAAGTCGGTCGGCCCCACGAGATACCCGACCCTGATCCCCGGGCACACCGTCTTTGAGAACGATGACGCATATACGACGCGCTCAGGGTCCATCGAGAGCATCGTCGGCAGCTTCTCGCCACTGAAGCGCAAATCCACGTAAGGGTCATCCTCGAAAATCAGGAAGTCGTGCTCCTTCGCCTGCTCCAACATCGACTTGCGCTTCGCGAGCGACAGTGTGTAGCCGGCCGGATTCTGGAAGTTGGGAATGATGTGGGCGAGCTTCGGCTTCACACCTCTGCCCAGGAGCGAGCTGAGTGCCTCCGTGTCGATCCCGTCGGGTTGCAGCTCGACGGGGTGCACCCGCGCGCCGCGCTCTCTCAGCGAGAGCAGCGTCCGGTCGTATGTTGGGCGCTCCACGATCACCTCGTCGCCGCTCTTCACGAGCTGCTCGAACAAAAACGCGTCCGCCTGCATCGATCCATTCGTCACCAGCACCCGCTCGGGCTCCACACCGTGCTTATCAGCGATCCACGCACGCAGCCTCGGGTATCCGATCGACGTTCCATAAGCGGTCGTCCCGGCGGGATCGCTTTCGAAGGCGCGCACCGCAGCTTCCTTCAGGCCCTCCACATCGACGATGTCGAGCGACGGGGCCCCCCTGGCGAATGAGATCGTGGGCGTAGACATGGCGCGCAAGCTTATGCGGATTGCTCGTCGAGTGTTGGCCGGCTTCAGGCGTGTGGGCCAGCTGAGTGGTCCACTGCAATCAACCTGCTGTACTCATCGATCAGCTCGTCCAACGTGCGCCTCATCTTCTCCTTGAACCGCACCAGCTCCGCCACGTCGATCGGCTGAGGCGTTGGCCCAGGTTGGGGTGTCGGAGGTGTCGCGGGCGGCGGCGGTCCCGGTGGGTTGCTCGGAGGTGGTTGTGGCGTTGGCGCCGGCGGGGGAATCGGCGGGCCCGGCATTCCCCCGGAGGGTGGCATCGTGGCGGCCGGCGGCGTTGGGATCTCGCCGTAGGCCGTCTCCCGCGCCTCGGCGGTCCAATCGCGCTCGATCGTCGCTCCGGGCTGTGACGGGATTTCCTCGCCTCCGAATACCGCGGGTCCACCGAACCCGTCCCCATCCGCCAGCATCTCCTCTGAGGCTGACGGCTCGACCGCTTCGTCTACGAGCCTCCCCGAAGGCTGTGAGTGTCCGGCCGTTGCGTGGGTGGGTATGACCGGCACTGTGTGGGGCTCCGCCGACGTAGGTGAAGCTGGGTACAGGCCAGCTGGAGCTTGAGCTTGAGAGGATGAGCCCTCATCCGGTTCATAGGACGGATCGCCTGGTGCGCCCGATGTGCCCGGTGTGTCCTGGTGCCCGATCGAGGTCAGCTCGTGCTCGAGCTGTTGGAGCTTGAGCTCCAACTCTCCCAGCGTCTTTGCGACCTCCTGGTCCACGGGTCCTAGGGTAGCTGCTGGCCGAGCGGCGACCTTGTCATCGCTGCTCGGTGGTCACTCCGCCAAGGATCTCGATCGCGATCTCCGCGACTTCGGTCGGAGTGCGCCCCACGCGCACGCCCTTGGCTTCGAGCGCAAGCGCCTTAGCGGCGGCTGTGCCGGCGGAGCCGGACACGATCGCTCCGGCGTGTCCCATCTGCTTGCCCGCGGGGGCGGTGAATCCGGCGATGTAGGCGACCACGGGCTTGCTCACGGACTCCGCTATGTAATCGGCGGCCTCCTCCTCAGCGGAGCCCCCGATCTCGCCGGACAGCACGATCAGCTCGGTCTGCGAGTCGCCCTCGAACAGCTCGATGATGTCCACAAACGATGAGCCCGGTACCGGGTCGCCGCCGATGCCGACGATCGAGCTACAGCCGAAGCCGGCCTGGGCGATCTCGTTGCCGATCTGGTAGGTCAGCGTGCCTGAGCGTGACACGACGCCCACGTTGCCCTCCTTGAAGAACGACGCCGGGATGATCCCGACGTTCGCCTTGCCGGGGGAGAGGATGCCGGGGCAGTTCGGTCCAACCAACCGCGTACCCGGAAAGTCGCGCTTGAGCGTGTTGTAGACCCTGAGCTCGTCGTGTGCCGGGATGCCCTCGGTGATGGCGATCACTAGCTCCACACCCGCCGCGGCGGCTTCGAGGATCGAGTCAGCCGCGAAGCGCGGCGGCACGAAGATCATCGCCGTGTTCGGCTGCGCCTGTGCAGCGGCCTCTTCCCAACTGTCGAATACGGGTATCCCCTCGACGTCCTGGCCGCCCTTGCCAGGCGTCACGCCGCCGACGACGTTAGTGCCGTAGCGGCGGTTGTTGAGTGTGTGGAAGGACCCCTCTTTGCCAGTCATCCCGGCTACGCACAAACGCGTGTCGTTGCCAACCAGCACGCTCATGCTGCTGCTCCCGCGCCCTCGGCCGCCGCCAATGCGACGACCTTCTCCGCTGCCTCGTTCATCGTTCTCGCAGCGTGCACATTGGGCAAAGCGGCCTCCTCGAGCAGCCTGCGACCTTCGACGTCATTGGTGCCGTCGAGTCTGACCACGAACGGCACGACCGGTTTGATGTCGGCGAAAGCGGCGATCAGGCCCTTGGCGACCTCGTCACAGCGGGTGATGCCACCGAAAATGTTGAACAGCACTGCTTTGACTTTGTCATTGGCGAGGATCAGTTCGACCGCCTGCTTGACCTTGCCCGCGTCTGAGCCGCCGCCCGCGTCGAGGAAGTTGGCTGGCTCGCCGCCCGCCTGCGCGACGACGTCAAGCGTCGACATCACGAGCCCTGCACCATTGCCAAGGATGCCGATGTCGCCGTCTAGCGCCACGTACTGCACGCCCTGTTCTTTGGCCTTGCGCTCGATCGGGTCTTCGTTCTCGCTGTCTGACAGGTCCTGGTTCTCGGGGTGGCGGTACAGCGCGTTGCCATCGAGTGAGACCTTCGCGTCGAGCGCCTTCACCTTTCGCTCCGGCGTCACAATCAGCGGATTGATCTCGGCCAATGTGGCGTCCTCCTGGAGCCACACCTCGTACAGAGCCACCAGCGCGTCGGCCACGCCCTCGACCACGTCCTCGTCCGCTTCGCCCTTGCGTGCGACTTCGATCGCCTCCTCGCGGCTGAGGCCCTTCAAGGCATCGACGTGGTGGCGCACGAGCTTCTCCGGGCTCTGCTCTGCCACCTGCTCGATCTCCACGCCCCCCTCCACGCTGAACATCACCATCGGCTGCTTGGCAGAGCGGTCGAGCAACACCGATGCGTAGTACTCGGTGGCGATATCGCTTGCGTGCTCGATCCACAAGGTGCGCACCACGTGGCCCTTGATGTCGAGCCCAAGGATGTTTTCGGCGTGCTCGCGCGCCTCACCCTCATTGCTCGCCAGCTTGACTCCGCCGGCCTTACCGCGCCCGCCGATCAAGACCTGCGCCTTCACCACAACCGGGTAGCCGACCTCGTTCGCGGCGTCCACGGCGTCCTTCACCGTGGTGACGGCCTTGCCTGCCGACACCTCCAACCCGTGGCGGGCGAACAGCTGCTTGCCTTGGTACTCGAGTAGGTCCATACGCGGCGCGAGACTCTAGCCGAAGCGGGCGCAACGCGCGCCGAGGCGTGTGCGAGGCATAATGCCCGCCCGATGCCGATTCCAAAGAACATCACCTTCGTCACCTTCGACGTCTACGGAACCCTCATCGACTGGGAGACCGGTATCTATGAGGCCTTCGCCAAGGAGGCCGAGCGCGACGACTTCGAGATCGACCGCAACGTCCTGATCCCGCTCTTCCACGAGATCTCCCAGGAAATCGAGGCGGGCTCCTACGAGCTCTACGCCGAGGTCCTGCGGCGCACTGCGATCGAGATAGCCGAGCGCCTTGAGTGGAAACTAGAACCGTCCCGCTCGGGCTTTCTGCCGGACTCCGTCCAGCGCTGGAAGCCTTTCAAGGAGACCCCGGCCCAGCTCACCAAGCTCGCCAAGAAGCACAAGCTCGGGCTGATATCCAACATCGACGACAAGCTTCTCGGCCAAACGCGTCGTCACATCCCGATGGACTTCGACCTTGTCGTTACCGCTCAGCAAGTGCGCTCCTACAAGCCTGACCCCGCCCATTTCGTCGAGTGTGCACGGCGCTTGGGGTCCAAGAAGGGCTGGGTCCACGTCGCCGCATCCCACCACTCCGATGTCTCTCCCTGCATCAAGGCGCGCATCCCCGTCATCTGGGTCAATCGCAACAAGCAGGCGCTCGACTCCTCGCAGCGCAAGCCCACGGCGGAAGTGCCCAACCTTCGCGAGGCCGCCAAGCTTTTGGGTATCGCCTGACGCGTGCGCGTCGTCTCGCTGCACGCCGACGTACTGCTCGCTACAAGCGCCATCTGGCAGACCAACTGCGTGATCGTGCGCGGCGGGCGGCACACGGAGTCGGAGAGCCCCATTGTCGTTCACCGCGTCGGCGGGGAGGGCATCGCAGAAGAGGCGTTCGTGATCGACTCGCCCGTCCTGCCCGAGGAGCTCGAGGTCTTGCCCGCCCTGCTCGAGCAGTCGCGCTTTCCTTCGCCAAGTGGTCTGCTCGTCACGCACGCCGACTGGGATCATTTGCTTGCGCGCCTGGCTTTTCCCGATGCCACGCTCGGTTGCGCAGTCACGAGCGCCGAGCGGATGCGCTCCACTCCGGGCGCTCCCCAGCGTGAGCTGCGAGCCTTCGATGAGCAGCACTACATTCAGCGCAATCGCCCGCTCGCGCTTAGCTCAGTCCAAGCGCTCGACGTCCCCGGAGGTTGTGAAATAGGTTCGCGCGAACTGGCTCTCTATCCAGCCGAAGGTCACACCGCTGACGGCATGGCCATATGGATCGGCTGGGCCCGTGTGCTCGTCACCGGCGACTACTTGTCTGCCGTCGAGATCCCAATGCTCGGCGAGGGCGCATCGATCGACGCCTACCTGGACACGCTGGAGCGCCTACGTCCGCTGCTATTGGATGCGGAGCATGTGGTGCCGGGCCATGGCTCGGTGCTCGACGCTAAGGGTGCTCTTTCGATCCTAGAAGAGGACGTCGCCTATTTGACTGCCCTGCACGCGCTTGGGGCTGCCGCGGAGCTGCCTCAGAGACGCCGCACAAAGGCGCAGCTGCGCATCCATGCGGAGAATGTCGATCGAGCTGCAGGCTAGTGCGTCGCGTCGTTGCGACGCACGTACCAGTTGACAGTCATCTCGGCCACGACCGTGCCGTCTGCGTCGGTCATCTCGACCTCGATCGGGAAGCGCACGCGGCCGTCCTCATTCAGCTTCGCCTTCAATGCGTCGCGATCCTCGGTGAAGCGTCCCGTAGCCGTGATCTCGCCCTTGGCCAGCTTCTTGTAGGCGATCTCGGCAGACTCGGCCAGCGGCGTGATCTCGCCCATGATGTCCAAGAAAGCGCCTACGAAGGCAGCGCCTGAGGCTGCCTCCCCCGCCGAGAACAAGCCGCCGGCGTGCTGAGAGCCGACATGATTGCGCAAGCGCTCCTCGTCGGGCAGTCGCACGGCTCCGTGGTCCTCGGCCACGGTGATCGTCTCCAGGCCCAGGTGCACGTTGAACGGGATCGCTTGGCTGAGGCCGGCGGCCACCGCGGTGTAGTCCACTGCTGACATGCTCTCCTCCGTGCTCTCGTTGTCTTGGGCGGGCCCTCAGGGCCCGATGCCGCCTACCTCGACTCGACTCAGCTCTCGCTGGCTGCCTCGCTCTTGATCGTGGCGATCGGCGCGCCCGCATTGATCGGCTCGCCCTCCACGATCGGCAGCTCCGCGATCGTGCCCGCCTTGTGGGCGGTGATCTCGTTCTCCATCTTCATCGCCTCGATGATGCACAGGAGCTGACCCTCAGCGACCGTGTCGCCTTGTTTGACAAGCACCTTCCACATGTTCCCTTGTAGCGGTGACTCCAGCGTGTCCGGGCCGCCGGCGCTCGCGGACTTTGCTCTGGCAGCGCGCTTTGGCGCTGCCAGACCGGCCGGAGCTGACCCGTTGAGAGCCGCCCCGCCGACGGCGCCGGCGAAGGGCGCCCCGAGGACCCTGACGTCGAAGCGTTGCCCGGAGACCTCAACGGTATAGGTCTGCTCGACCTTCTCCTGCTCCTCCTCATCGGCCAGTGCGGCGGGCTTGTCGAACGCAAGCGTCTTCAGCCAAGCCTTGTCCTCGAGCAGATCCCTGCAGGTCTCGCCTTTGGCCCACTGCTCGGTTTCCAGGAGCGCCTTGTGGAAGGGGATCAAAGTCTTCAACCCCTCGATCTCGTATTCAGAGAGCGCCCTCAGCATGCGCTTCGTGGCCTGCTCGCGATCGGCGTCCCACACGATCAGCTTGGCCACCATCGGGTCGTACATGGGGGAGACTTCCCCACCGGCTCCCACGCCCGAGTCGACCCTGACGCCTGGGCCTTTCGGCTCTGAGTAGGCGCCGATCTTGCCCGGTGCCGGAGCGAAGTTCTTGGAAGCGTCCTCGGCGTTTATGCGGCACTCGATCGCGTGTCCGCGCAGCGCCACATCCTCCTGCCGTACGGCCAGTTGCTCGCCTGCTGCCGCGCGAATGCCTTCCTTGACGATGTCCACGCCTGTAGTCATCTCGGTCACGCAGTGCTCGACCTGAACGCGGGTGTTCATCTCCAGGAAGAAGTACTCCGAGCTGCCGTCCTCTTTGGGGGCCAGCAAGCCCTCGATCGTGCCTGCGCCCACGTAGTTGACCGCCCTGGCGGCCTCCACGCCGATCTTGCCGATGCGTGCCCGCAACGCCTCGTCCACGACCCATTCAGGCGCCGGGGACTCCTCGATTACCTTCTGATGGCGGCGCTGGATCGAACAGTCGCGCTCGCCAAGGTGGATCACGTTGCCGTGGCGGTCGGCGATGACCTGTACCTCGACGTGCCTCGGGTCGTGTAGGTAGCGCTCCAAGTAGACGGTCGAGTCGGAGAAGAACTTCTCGCCTTCGCGACTGGACCCCTCAAAGGCGCCCTCCAGCTCGTCCTCCGTCAAGGCCACCCTGAAGCCCTTGCCGCCTCCGCCGCCGGCCGCCTTCACGGCGACGGGGAAGCCGATCTCCTTCTTGGCGATCTTCAAGGCATCGGCGGGCGTGGCCACCGGCTCGGTCGTGCCCGGCACGATCGGCACGCCGGCGGCCTGCATCAGCTCACGCGCCTTGGTCTTCGAGCCCATCGCCTCGATCGCGCTTGCGGGCGGGCCGATGAAAACGATCCCGGCGTCCTCGCAGGCTTGCGCAAAGGGGGCGTTCTCGGCGAGGAAGCCATATCCCGGATGGATCGCCTCCGCGCCCGAGCGCTTGGCGGCGTCCAGGATCTTCTCGACGTTCAAGTAGTTGTCGGCTGCTGGCCCATCGCCGAGGTTGTAGGCCTCGGTAGCGCGTGCCGCGTGCAACGCATCGCGGTCGAGCTCGGAGTACACCGCCACGGAGGCGATGCCCATCTCCTCCAGGGCTCGCACGATGCGCACGGCGATCTCGCCGCGATTGGCTACTAGAACCTTCGAGAACATCGGGCGGGGAGCTTAGTCAATGCAAGCACCGGCGTGGATTCTGATCGCCTGCGGGGCGGCAGGGCTCAGCTTGTGGCGACGACGAGCCCAGCACCAACGGTGTTGTTGGTGGCCTCGTCGATCAGGATGAAGCTGCCGGTGCGGCGGTTCTGGTCGTACGGGTCGAACACGAGCGGGGCGCTCGTGCGCAGACGGATGCGGCCTATGTCGTTCAGTGCGAGCTCCTGTGGTGCCTCGCCGCGTTCGAGCGTGTGTACGTCCACGTGGTCGCACAAGCCGTCCACGATCGCCGTCACCTCGCGGGTGGTGTGCTTGATGAGATAGCGGCCGCCTTGGCGCAAGGGCTGGTCGGTCATCCAGCACACGTCAGCTTCTAGCTCGCGCGACACGGTCGGGGCCTGCTCAGCGCGGCAGATCGTCTCTCCTCTGGAGATATCGATCTCGTCGCTCAGCCTCAAGGTCACCGACATCGGCGCGAGTGCCTCCGTGAGCTCGCCGTCGTAGGTATCGATCGCAGCGATGCTCGTGCGCTGGCCGCCGGGTAGTACGACGATCTCCTCGCCTGCGCGAAATGCGCCGCTTGCGACCTGGCCCGCGTAGCCGCGGTAGTCACTTCCGTCAGGACCAGACGGGCGGATCACCCATTGCACGGGGAAGCGCGCGGGCCTGTCGTAGGGATGGTCGTAGGCGACCTCCACCTGCTCAAGCAGGTCCAACAGCGTGGGGCCCTCGTACCAGTCCATGTTTTCCAGGCGGTCCACAACGTTGTCGCCGTTGAGAGCCGACATCGGGATATAGGCGATGTCGCGTCCCAGCCCTGTACCGGTGCCGATCCCCTTCAGCTTCTCTGCGAATCCCTGGAACTCGACCACAAGCTCATCGAAGCGCTCCTGGGAGTAGTCGACGAGGTCCATCTTGTTCACCGCCACCACCAGGTGAGGAATGCCCAGCAGGGCGCTGATGAAGGCATGGCGCTTGGACTGCTCCAAGACGCCCTTGCGTGCGTCGAGCAGGATCACCGAGAGGTCGGCTGTCGAGGCGCCGGTCACCATGTTGCGCGTGTACTGCTGGTGTCCGGGGCAGTCCGCAATGATGAACCTGCGCTTGGGAGTGGCGAAGTAGCGGTAGGCCACGTCGATCGTGATGCCTTGCTCGCGCTCGGCACGCAGGCCGTCGGTGAGCAGGGCCAAGTCGAGCGCCCCCTCGCCGCCACGGCGCTCTGAAGCCTGGGCGACGTGGTCGAGCTGGTCCTCGAAGACTTGCTTGGTGTCGTACAAGAGTCTGCCTATCAAGGTGCTCTTGCCATCGTCGACCGAGCCGGCCGTCGTGAAGCGCAGCAGGTCGAGCGTCATCGCGCGATGACCAAAGTGAGCGGAGCGTGTGAGGTTGCCGTGGTTGTGCTCACTAGAAGTAGCCGGCCTTCTTGCGATCCTCCATCGCCGCCTCCGACACGCGGTCGTCGGCCCTGGTCTCGCCGCGCTCGGTGATCCGCGTGGCGGCGATCTCGGTGACGACTTCCTGAAGCGTGACCGCCTCGGAGCGAACGCCGCCGGTGCAGCTCATGTCACCGACGGTGCGGTAGCGCACCGTCTCGGTGACCACGCTCTCGCCGTCGATCAGTTCCGTGCCCTCTCGCCACGCGTAGAGCATGCCGTCGCGCCGGAACACCTCGCGCTTGTGGGCGAAGTAGATCGAGGGGACCTCCAATTGCTCCTGGTCGATGTACTCCCACACGTCGAGCTCGGTCCAGTTGGAGATCGGGAAGACCCTTACGTTCTCGCCCTTGGAGATTCGCCCGTTGTAAAGGTTCCACAGCTCGGGCCTCTGGCTCTTGGGATCCCAGCCGCCGAAGTCGTCGCGAAAGGAGAACACGCGCTCCTTTGCTCGGGCCCGCTCCTCGTCGCGCCGCGCGCCGCCGAAAGCCGCATCGAACTTGTGCTCGGCGATCGCATCGAGCAAGGTCACCGTCTGCAGCTGGTTGCGCGAGGCACGCGGTCCCTTCTCCTCGACGGCCCGGCCTTTGTCGATCGACTCCTGCACAGAAGCCACGATCAGACGCTCACCGAGCTCGGCCACGCGGCGGTCTCTGAATTCGATCACCTCGGGGAAATTGTGGCCCGTGTCCACGTGCATCAAGGGGAACGGGAACGGCCCCGGTCGGAAAGCCTTCTCGGCCAATCTGAGCAGCACGATCGAGTCCTTGCCGCCGCTGAACAGGAGCACTGGGCGCTCGAGTTCGGCCGCGACCTCGCGCATCACGTGGATCGCCTCGGACTCAAGCGCCCGCAAGTGGCTCAGTTGGGGTCGCTCAGCGACGCTCATGAGCCACCAACGTGCAAACCGCACTCAGTCTTATCCATGCCCGCCCAACGACCCTCGCGACCCGCCCCGGGCATGGTGCATGGCGCACAGCCGATCGAGGAGTAGCCCTGGTCGTGCAGCGGGTTGTAGGGGAGGTCGCGCTCGAAGATGCGCTGCCACAGATCCTTCTCGGTCCACAGCGCCAAAGGGTTGTACTTGTAGATGCCGCGCTGCTGGTCTCGCTCGACGAGCTGGGCGTCTGCGCGCGTGGGGCCTTGCTCTCTCCTGATGCCCGTGATCCAGCCCTCGCCGCCGGCGAGCGCACGCTCGAGCGCCGCCACCTTGGCGACCGAGCAGCAATGCTCGGGGCCGGTCCATGGGGCGGCCGCATTGCTCGCGTCGTGGACCTCTATGTCTATCCCGAAGCGCTCCTCGAATGCCTTCCAGGTCCGCAACGTCTCTGGAAACAGGACGCCGGTGTCGATCGTCGCGATTCGCACGGGCGTCTGGCCATCGCCGATGCACAAGAGCTCGTCGATCAAGACCGACTCCTCCTTCTGGAAGGAGCACAGCAGCACGATTCGATCGCCGTGGCGCTCGACCGCCTCACGCAGGGTGTCGCTCAGGCTGAGCGCGATCTCCTCGCCCGCGGGCATACCCTCGGCGGGCCCAGCGGGCACGGCGGTGCCCAAGGCGACGCTGTCGGCATGGTTGTCGGCTAGACCGCGCACTCGCCCTCGCCACGGATCACCTGGAACGGCACGTCGCGGTTCCAGTCGATGAATGTGTTCATCGTGTCCAGGCCGAAGTCAACCGGTAGCGAGAGCTCTTTTACGAGCCCTTCGAGCTCGGGTGTGCCGACGCGCTCCACGAACGCGCCCCACTCCTCGCCGTCGTTGCGATTGGCTTGGTAGTGATTGATCCAGCGCTCGATCGCCTCCGGTACGCGCTTTGCGGGCAGCCTCTGCTTCAAGCGCGTGCCGAACTTGACTTCGCCACCTTCGTACACGCCGCCCACGTGGGGGATGTAGGCGGGGATCGTGTGTTCGCCAACCTTGATCGAGGCGCCATAGAAGCCGATGTCGGCGACGTGGTGCTGGGAGCAGCCATTGGGGCAGCCGCTCATCTTGATGTGAATCTGGCGTGTGAGGGGATCGGTGATGCCCATCGCTTCGACGCGCTCCTGGACGGCCTGGTTGAGGCCCATCGAGCTGGTGATCCCGAGCTTGCAGGAGTCGGTGCCAGGGCAGGAGACGACGTCGCTTATCTCGCGTGAGCCGGCGTCACCGAGGCCGAGCGCGCTGAGCGCCTTCCATACGTCGTAGACGCTCTCCTCGCGTACCCAGCGCAGCACGAAGTTTTGTTGCACTGTGGTGCGCGCGTAGCCGCCTGAGTATTCGCGCATGATCTGACCGAGGCCTCTGAACTGCTCCGGAGTGAGGTCGCCGCGGACGATCTTCACCTCGACCGTCACGTAGCCCTCTTGCTTCTGGGCGGCCACGTTGGCCTGCTTGAAGCGTTCGAACTCGGAGATGTCGCCGTTGGGGCTGCCGTAGCTGGCTGGTGGAGCAGGCGCGGCCTCGCGCTCGTCGTCGAGGAACAGGCGATGCTCGATCGAGAAGTCGCGTTCTGAGACCCATTCGCCCTTGAGCTCCTCCTCGACCTGGTTGCGCAACTCATCGATGCCGTACTTGTCGACGAACACCTTGATGCGGGCGCGGGCCCTGTTGACGCGCAGCCACTCCTGGCGGTCGAAGATCCTGAAGACGGCCTCGGAAATCTTCAAATAGTCACCATTGTCGATCTCGACGAAGTCGTACAGGGCGGGAGCGACGCGCGGCATGATCGAGGTGCCGCCGCCGACGAGCATCTCCACGCCGCGGACCTCCTTACCGTCGATCTGCTTGACGCGCGCCCGGAAGGCGATGTCGTGGATGCCGCTGATCGCCCGGTCGCGTGGGGAGCCGTCGAACGAGGTCTTGATCTTGCGCGGCATCCCTTGCGTGGTGGGGTGCCTCACGAAATAGCGCACATAAGCGCCCGCATAGGGGGTGAGGTCGAACAGCTCGTCTGCTGCCACGCCCGCCCAGGGATCGCCGGTGACGTTGCGCACGGTATTGCCGCAGCCCTCGCGGCTGGATAGGCCGGCCTCGCCGAGCTCGCTGATCGCTTTCTCGATTTCGGGCAGGGGGATGTGGTGCATCTGGACGTTCTGCCTGGTCGTCACGTGGCCCTTGCCCAAGGGCGCGTACTTTTCGACGACGTCGGCGAACTTGTCCATCTGCTCGGGGGTGATCCCGCCGAAGGGGAGCTTCACCCTGATCATCTGCACGTCGGGCTGGCGCTGGCCATAGACACCCTGGCGCAGGCGGAACTTGATGAATTCGTCTTCGGGCGTGCCCCCATCGAGGAACTTGGTGGCCTCGGTCTTGAAGTCGTCGTACTCCCGCTGCAGGATCGGGATCACGTGCCCAGGAACGTTCTGCAGGACCTCGGGATCCTCAAGCGAACCCTTTTTCGGGGCCTGCTCTGCGGGTATCGAAACTGGCTCCATCTAGCGAAAACCTCCTGGTCCGAGCGGTCAAAGCTCGGGTCAATTTTGCGACCTACGGAGAGATTGGTACTAAAGCCTAGCGGCTTTCAGGTATTTATCCAAGGATCGGGCTCGTCGCTCTGACCCTCGCGCGCCACGCCTTCGAGCATAGCCGCGCGCAGCCAGGGATCGATAGCCTCGGAGGGCGCCGCCAAGGGGGGTGCGGTGTCGCGCATGAAGCGCTCCAAGGCGGCCACGATCGCCGCCGCCTCCGAGGGTGAGGCGGACGGGGCGATCACCTCAAGTTGGGGGCGGCGGTTGACCACTGGTCGTCCCTGGCTGTCGTGGGTGGTTGTTCGTTTTGGAGGGGCCTACGCGCGCGCGGCCTCCTAACAAGGCTAACCTTATTAACAAGACCGCTGCGCGCGCGTAGGGCAGGCAAAGTCGATCCCACCTCCCAGAGCATGGGCAAGGTCAAGTCGAGCCTGTGAGCGACCAGCTCCAGCTGAGCTGCTCGCCAGGTTCGATGCCGCTGGCTGTGGCGCTCCCCGCGAAGGTGACGCCATCGCTCGACGTCTGTATCAGCGCGCTTGGGCCTCCGGCGAAGAAGTCGCCGGTCAGCAGGGCCTCGCCGGGCAGCGAGGCGGTTCCGGGACCGTCGCCTTCGCCGTGAGGGGTGGGACATGCGGAGAAGATCACGTTCATCCGCCCCGGGTAGCTGAACGGCACGTCGATGTCGTAGCCGACCGGTGCTCCTTCTCCGAGCACGCTCAGTGGCGAGCCAGGGAACAAGGGCGCCTTTTCTTCGCCTGTCTGCGTACAGCCCGCAGGATTCGTCCCCGAGGCCGTGATCGTTACGTCGCTCGAGACGAGCCCGAGGACCGACGCGCCGTCCGGGCTTTCCGGGAGCCGGGTCCAGGTCGCCGTCCCCGACCATTCGAATAGTTCCCCATCACGTTCGTCGCGGCCACTGAAGCTGCCCGTCATGGATTGGATCACGCTTTCGGTCTTCTGCTTCCAGGTGTCTTCGGCGGCGCCCGCCTTCGAGGTCGCCTTGAAGGTCGCGGAGACGAGCAGGCCTTTCCCTGCGTTCGTCACGTTGTAGGCCGTCGACAACGGGTTGCCCTCGCTACCGGACGGTGTGAAGTCTGCATTCTGCTGAGCACCGAGGGTCCAGCCGGCCACCGCTGGAGCACCACCGCCCTTGGCTTCGGTGCGGCTGTTGACTGTCCCGGTCGCGCCCTTGTGCAGCTTGAGCGATTCTGAGATCGGTTCGAAGTGGACCGAAGCGCATTTGTTTGGAGTGAGCCAGAAGCGTTCCTGGGCCTGGAGCTGTTTCGTCGCCTTGTCAACCTCGGCGGCGAACTCCTTGTCGGCTTGCGTCTGCGATTCGCGGGCGACTTTGATCTCGGCCGCGATCCGGTCCGCCGGATCGACGCCGGCCATCGACAGCATGATGTCGACCTGCGCGGGCGGCGGTGAGCTATTGCTCGCGCGCATGTCTATGCGCGCTTCGCCGATGTAGGTGGTGTCAACCGTGATCGGGCCAAACTTCGCCTTCGAGCCCCCGAAGGAGGCCACCAGCGTGTAGAGGTGCTTGATGTCGTAGTAGTCGAGCTTGCCGTCGTCGCCCGTTTGCGCTTTGACGGTTGTTTCGCCGCCCAACTTGAAGGCCTGTGCCATCACCACGGTGGCGCCTTCGCTGACCTTGAAGCTTGCTTCTATTTCGGCCTTGCCATGGCCTTCGACCTTGCCTTCGGCGGTTGGGCAACTGTCGAGGCTGATCCCCCCGTCGCCGCAGCTGCGCAGCGTCACGGAGACGTCGATGCCTTTGCCTTTCAAGTCGATGCCGAGCTTGAGGGCGCCGCCCACGACATCGAGGGACAGGGTGGCCTCGCCGACTTTGGCGCTTTTGCTGCCTGGAACATCTTGGGCGGCGACGTCCGGGACGGTGGATCCGCATGCCGAGTCCGACCCGGCGCTCCTCCCGATGGCTGCGGCACGCGCGGTCTGCGCACTCCCGAGCTGGAGGTTTTCTCCCCTGGAGACGCCGGTCGAAACTGCCTTTTCGAGATCTGCGTAGGCGTGCGGGCCGACCCGCGAGAGCAGTTGTGACAGCGACTTCGAGCGCCGGCCGCGCTGGTCGCGCGTGTTGCCGATCCCCAGCTGGAGCGCAGTGATCGCGGTCGCGGCCTGTGGGGTCGAGTGGGCGACCGGCAGGGCGTTGTTAACGCAGAACGTGCGCTTGCCCGCCTGGACACGCGCCTGACCCAGCTTGCAGTGCGCGGCCGGCTTGGGCTTCGGCTTGCTGTGCTTCGGCTTGTGCTTGTGCTTCTTGGCGGTGGCGGTGGCGGTGGCGGTGGCGGTGGCGGTGGCGGCGCGGGGTGCGTGCTCGCTCTGGGCGGCGGCCGTTTGCGACAGGCAGGCAAACGTCAGCGCCAGCAGACATGCGAGCGTGAGCGCTGTGCGCGCCACGCTCGCTCGGGCACGAGGGGTCCTACAGCGGGATGTTCCCATGCTTGCGCTTGGGTCCTGGCTCGCGCTTGGTGTGCAAGGTGTCGAGCGCCGCGATCAGCTTGGGGCGCGTCTCGTGGGGGACGATCACGTCGTCGATGTAGCCGCGCTCGGCCGCCGTGTAGGGGTTGGCGAAGCGTGCCTTGTAGTCATCCATCAGCTTCTGGCGGCGCTCGTCGGGGGTGGGCGAGCCGGCGATGTCGCGCCGGTAGATGATGTTGACCGCGCCCTCGGGACCCATCACTGCGACCTCGGAGGTGGGCCAGGCGAAGTTGAAGTCGGCGCCGAGGTGCTTTGAGGACATCACGTCGTAGGCGCCACCGTAGGCCTTGCGCGTGATGATCGTGATCTTCGGCACGGTGGCCTCCGCGAATGCGTAGAGGAGCTTGGCGCCGTGGCGGATGATGCCGCCCCACTCCTGGGCTGTGCCGGGCAGGAAGCCGGGGACGTCACAGAAGGTGATCAAGGGAATGTTGAAGGCGTCGCAGGTCCTCACGAAGCGGGCGGCCTTGGCGGAGGCGTTGATGTCGAGCACGCCGGCCAGCTGGGCGGGCTGGTTGCCGACGATCCCCACGGCGTGACCGTCCAGGCGCGAGAAGCCGCAGATGATGTTCTTGGCGTAGTGCTCGTGGACCTCGAAGAACTCGCCGTCATCCACGATCAAACGCACCACGTCGCGCATGTCATAGGGCTTGTTGGGGTTGTCTGGCACGACGTGGTCGAGCTCTGGATCCATCCGCAAAGGATCGTCAGACGGCTGCACGCGCGGTGTTGTCTGCAGGTTGTTCTGGGGCAGGAAGCTGACCAAGTAGCGGCAGTCCTCCAGGCAAGCGTCCTCGTCCTCTGAGGCGAACTGGGCCACGCCGGACTTGGTGTTGTGGGACATCGCTCCGCCCAGCTCCTCGAACTCGACTTCCTCGCCGGTGACGGTCTTGATCACGTCGGGGCCGGTGATGAACATGTGGGAGGTCTCCTTCACCATGAAGATGAAGTCGGTGATAGCCGGCGAGTAGACAGCGCCGCCGGCGCAGGGCCCCATGACGAGGCTGATCTGCGGTATCACGCCGGAGGAGCGGACGTTGCGCAGGAACACGTCGCCGTAGGAGCCGAGCGAGACGACACCCTCCTGGATGCGTGCCCCGCCGGAGTCGTTGATGCCGATCACGGGGCAGCCGATCTTGGCGGCGAGGTCCATGATCTTGCACATCTTCTCGCCCATGACCTCGCCCAAGGAGCCGCCGAAGACGGTAAAGTCCTGGCTGAAGACGCACACCCTGCGGCCGTCGATCGTGCCATGGCCGGTCACTACCGCGTCGCCCCAAGGCCGGTTCTTCTGCATGTCGAAGTCGTAGGTCCTGTGGCGCACGAACGTGTCGAGCTCCTGGAAGGAGCCTGGGTCGAGCAGCTTCTCCACGCGCTCCCTGGCCGTGTACTTGCCGCGCGCATGCTGCTTCTCCTCGGCCTCAGGGGCGGAGTGCAAGGCAGCCTCGCGCAGCTCGGTCAGCTGGGCGAGCTTCTCGTCGTAGGTTTCGGGGGCCTTGGAGCGCACGGGGCGCGGAATGTTATCCGCGCGAGAAGGGCCTGTGATGTGCGGCGCCCAAGCGGTCGAGCACGCCGGTGAGCAGCTCGGTCGTCTCCGCCGCCATCTGCTCTTCCAAGGACTCGAGTTCGGTGGCCAAGTCCTCCGCTGGTTCTGAGGCTTCTGGCTGAGCTGGAGGATCGGGATAGACAGGCTCTGGCGCTGCCAGTGCGACGACCTCTATCTCCGGCTCTGGCTCGGACTGGGGCTCAACGGCGACCGTCTCGGGCTCCGCAACCGTCACCTTCTTGGCCTTGCGTTTGCGGAATAGGCGCGCAAAGAATCCCAGTTGGGGCTCTGGCTCGACGGCAACTGGCTCGGGCTTGACTGGCTCGAGCTCGACGGCAACCGGTTCAGGCTCGGGCTCTGGCTCGACGGCAACTGGCTCGGGCTTGACTGGCTCGAGCTCGACGGCAACCGGTTCAGGCTCGGGCTCGGGCTCGACGGCAACCGGCTCGAGCTCGGCCGTCGCGATCGGCTTAGGCTCGGGCTCTACGACGACAGCCGGCTCCGGCGCGGGCGGCTGCTCTGAGGTCGCAGGGGTGCGGGTCACCGACAAAGTCACCTTGGTTCCCCAGCCCGACTGCTTGAGCTGGACGACGCCGCTGGCCTCCTCGGTCTCCCATTCGACCTTCGTCTCCGGCTCGGTTTTGGTGATGCGGATCTCGCCGAAGTCGCCGAGGTGCCGGGCAAGCGCCTCAGGGTTGCTCAGCTCCGTCCACAACTCGGGCGGGGACTTCACAAGGGTGCGTTGCACCTCTGTCGAGACGCTCATCGTTCCCAGGTTCGAGCGTCGCGGCGAGAGTCCTTCTAGGTCGCGGACGCTGCAATTCCGCGCTCGTCCGCGGGTCCGGCTAGGCAGTTGCGGGCTTCTCCCGGCGGCCTTCGGGGCTGCGCCTCTTATGCGGTGGCGGGAGCGCCGCGCGGCGCGATGAGCCCTTGTTCGTGCAGGAGCTCGGCCAACTGGACGGCATTGGTGGCAGCCCCCTTGCGCAAGTTGTCGGCCACGATCCACATGTCCAAGGCCCGCTCGTGGCCGGGGTCGTGGCGGATGCGGCCCACGAACACCTCATCGTGGCCGGTGGCTTGAGTCGCCAAGGGGTAGAGGGCGGCATCGGGGTCGTCGGCGACGGTGATTCCCGGCGCCGCGCGCAGTAGCTCGCGGGCCCGCTCAGGGGAGAGCTCTGTGCGCGTTTGAACGTTGACGGCCTCGGAGTGGCCATTGACCACGGGCACCCTCACGCAGGTAGCGCTCACCTTAATCTCGGGGTCGCCCAAGATCTTGCGGGTCTCGTTGATCAGCTTGCGCTCCTCGTCGGTGTGGTCGTCTCCAGGCGCGAACGAGCCGGCGTGGGGCAAGGCATTGAAGGCGATTTGGTGGGCATAGGCCTGGGGAGGGTCGATCTCGCGCTGGTGGAGGATGGCGTGGGCTTGGTCGAGCAGCTCGTCGACCGCTTGCTTGCCGGTGCCGGACACGGCTTGGTAGGTGGAGATCACGAGGCGCTCGATCCCGGCCTCGTTGTGGATCGGCTTCAAGGCCACGACCATCTGCATGGTCGAGCAGTTGGGGTTGGCGACGATCCCTTGGTGGGATGCCAATGCCTCGGGGTTGACCTCAGCCACGACCAAAGGCACCTCATCGTTCATGCGCCACTTCGAGCTGTTGTCCACCACGACGGCGCCGGCCTGTACGAAGCGGGGCGCCCATTCGCCTGAGGTGGAGCCGCCGGCCGAGAACAGGGCCAGGTCGAAGCCTTGGATCGTGTCCGCGGTGAGAGGTTGCACGATGCCGACCCCCTCGATCTCCTTGCCGGCTGAGCGGGATGACGCGAACGGCACGATCTCGCGTGCGGGGAACTGGCGCTCGCGCAGGAGCTGGAGCATCAAAGTGCCCACCTGTCCGGTGGCGCCGACGACGGCGACTCTGTAGTCCTGGCTCATAACCTGTCCAGGGTACCGCCGGTGTGCTTTCGGCACATGGTTCGTCCGGCGCCTAGCTTGGGGGTTGTTGCTCGCGAAAACGGGTGCCCTACGCGCGCGCGTACGCACGCGCGCAAGTCATGCCTTCGGGCAACACAACACCACCGCACAGGAGCCCTCAGGTTTTGAGGACCATGAACAAGATCGTGAGAATCACGAGCAAGTCCATCGTGGCGCCCACAGCGCCGATGCGCTTCACGAGCGTGTCGTGCTCTGCGCTCCAGCTGATCTGACCATCGCCCGCGGCAGTCGCGTCACTGTCAGCGACCTCACAGAGACGCTTCTCCCTGGGGCTCAGGAACATGCCCTCGACTGCCCCGATCACGACTGCCACGCCGATGCCCCATTGGACGTAGAACTCGCTCCACACGTGCAGCTTTGAGGCGAGGTAGATGCCGCAGATCACGACCAGCGCAAGCCCGGGCATGATCACTATGCGGCTGATTGCATGCAGCGCCTTGTACAGCGCGGGTAGTGAGCGCGGGTCGGTCTTGCTCACGGTGCCCAGCAAGACCGGGTAGGCGAAGGTCGCGCCGAAGGCGAACACCACCGCGATGATGTGCACGGCTAGGACGACTTCAAAGAACTGCACCGTCGCGATCACGGGGAAAGATCCTATTGATCCAGACGGCGCACAGGCCATCTGGCGTTCGACATGACTTTCGAGCCCGGCCGGCACCTAAGCCAGCCGGCGCTCCGATGTGACTATCTGGTCCCGGACGGCGTATACGCCGTCCGGCACGACCGCACATGTGCGGTCGTGACAGGGCCGCATGCGGCCCTGTACCGTCGGCGCATGCGCCGACGGCTGTCGGGTGCATGCACCCGACAGGACCGGGTGGGTGGGACTTCAAATGAGGCATGTCGTCTAGAACGTCGGTGCGTACTTGCCGAACACGTCTTGCATCGCGCCGCACACCTCGCCGAGCGAGCAGCGGTCCTTCAAGGCCTGGCGGATCGCGGGCAGCAGATTGTCCTCGCCGCGTGCGGTCTCGCGCAGTTCCTCCAGGCGCTTCTGTACGAGCTCTTGGTCGCGGTTCTCCTTGAAGGCCTTCAGGCGGCCGACCTGTTCGCGCTCTGACTCGGGGTCCACGCGCAACAGGTCGGGCACTTCGAGGTCCTCCTCCTCGTACTTGTTCACGCCTACCACGATGTCTTGGCCGATCCGGTAGCGCTCCTGGTAGCCCCACGCCGACTCGTCGATCTCGCCGGTGATGAACTGGATCGCGTTCACGCTGCCGCCGAGCGCGTCCACCTTGGCAATCAGTTCGTTCGCGCGGGTTTCGATCTCGTCGGTGAGTGACTCCACGAAGTAGGAGCCCGCGAACGGGTCCACCGTGTCGGCGGCGCCTGACTCGTGCGCGAGGATCTGCTGGGTACGTAGGGCGATCTTCGCGGCGTGCTCTGTTGGCAGCGCGAGCGCCTCATCGAAGCCATTGGTGTGCAGCGACTGTGTCCCACCACACACTGCCGCGAACCCCTGCAGCGCCACCCTCACGATGTTGTTCTCCGGCTGCTGTGCCGTCAAGGTCACGCCGCCGGTCTGGGTGTGGAAGCGCAGCATTGTCGACTTCGGGTTCTTCGCCCCGAAGCGCTCTTTCATGATGTGCGCCCACATGCGCCTCGCCGCCCTGAACTTGGCGACCTCTTGGAAGACGTTGTTGTGGCCGTTAAAGAAGAAGGCCAGCCGCGGCGCGAAGTCGTCCACGTCGAGGCCCTTCTCGATCGCGGCCGTCACATAAGCGATTCCCGATGACAGCGTGAACGCCACCTCTTGTACCGCTGAGCAGCCCTTCTCTCTGAAGTGGTAACCCGAGATCGAGATCGTGTTCCACTTGGGCACGTTTTCCTGGCAATACTGGAACAAGTCGGTCGTCAAGCGCATCGTCGGTATGGGCGGGTAGATGTAATTGCCGCGCGCGATGTACTCCTTGAGAACATCGTTCTGGGTGGTTCCACGCAACATCTCCGAGGGCACGCCTTGCTCTTCGCCCACAAGGTCATACAGCAGCAACAGGCAGGCCGCCGGTGCGTTGATCGTCATCGAGGTCGACACCTGGTCGAGCGGAATCCCGTCGAACGCGGTCCTCATGTCATCGATCGTGTCGATCGCCACGCCCGTCCTGCCAACCTCCCCCAGGCAGCGCGGGTTGTCGGAGTCAAGGCCCAATTGGGTGGGCAGATCGAAAGCCATTGAAAGCCCCGTCGAGCCCTTCGACAGGAGATAGCGGTAGCGCTCGTTGGACTCCTTCGCCGAGGCATAGCCCGCGTACTGCCTCATCGTCCAAGTCTGTTTGCGGTACATCTCCCTGTGCACACCGCGGGTGTAAGGAAAATCTCCGGGCCTACCCAGGTCGAGGTTCTCCGGTAGGTCCTCCTCGCTGTAGAGCGCCTCGATCTCAATGCCCGAATCGGTGAAGTGGCGTGGGTCCTCGGGACCCACGATCGGGGCCACCGTCAGGCGCTCCTCGTGCTCTGTATCCGGCCGCTCGTCTGTCATCGCCACAAGGAGATCATATTTGCGGCTGGTCGCATGTGGCTCAGCGGGCGGGGAAGCCTCGCCCGGCCGGCGATCGACGCCGGCCTCCAACCGTGGCCGTCGATGAAGCGTGCCCCCGACCGTGGCCGTCGGTCAAAGTGGGCCTCCAGCCGTTATCCTCTCGGCCGTGCCCACCTGTTTGGTCACCGGCGGCGCCGGCTTCTTGGGCTCGCACTTGTGCGATGAGCTGCTCGCGCGCGGGCACAGGGTCATCTGCGCCGACAACTTCGAGACGGGTTCCTTGGCCAATATCGAGCACATTCGCGATCCCCAGCGCTTCAGGCACGTGAATGTGGACATCATCGAGCCTTATGAGATCGACGAGCCTGTCGACTTCGTCTACCACCTGGCCTCGCCCGCCTCACCGATCGATTACCTGCGCCTGCCTTTGCACACGCTCAAGGTCGGCTCCTACGGGACCCATCACACTTTGGGTCTCGCTAAGCGCCATCGCGCTCGTTTCCTGATCGCGTCCACCAGTGAGGTCTATGGCGACCCTCTGGAACACCCCCAAGCCGAGACTTACTGGGGTCACGTCAACCCGATCGGCCCGCGAGGCGTCTACGACGAGGCCAAGCGCTACGCCGAGGCCTTGACGATGGCCTACCACCGCCAACAGGGTGTGGATACCGCGATCGTCAGGATCTTCAACACCTACGGCTCGCGTATGCGCCCCCATGACGGTCGCGCGATCCCCACGTTTCTGCGTCAGGCCTTGGACAGCCGCCCACTCACCGTGTTCGGCGACGGCTCTCAAACCCGTTCGTTCTGTTTCGTGAGCGATCTCATCCGCGGCTTGATCGCACTTGCCGAGTCCGGCTACCACGATCCGGTCAACATCGGCAATCCAGACGAGTACACCTTGCTGGAACTGGCCGAAGCGGTCAAGGAGGTGACGGGCTCGGGCTCGGAGATTCTCTTCGAGGCTTTGCCCGTTGACGATCCCAAGCAACGCCGGCCTGACATCTCTTTGGCTAAAGAGTTGCTCAGTTGGGCGCCCGAGGTGTCCTTGCGCGATGGCTTGCGGCGCACAATCGACGCCTCCGGTGTAGAGCAGCTGGTTGGTTGAGCGTCTCTTCCCGGACGGTTTCCAATGGCTGGACCGTGGCCCCCACGTGCGCGCGCGCCCGCGTGCACGGGCTCTCCCAAAGGGTTCCCGACCGCTACATCTGGGAACCTAAACTGTTGTGAAGTCCGAGATGGGAGTTCGTTCCCCGGACGCGCCACGTACCAGCCGTCCCGCACGGTCGTCTCTTTCTGGGCGCCCGGACACGCCGGTTGCGCACCCGGACACGCCGGTACGTCGCCCCGGCGTCGCTGACGCGCCTGCCCCTGCCGAGGAGGTAACAGCACCGCTGTCTGGGCGCGACGTGCGCTCCAAGCGGCCCCCAGCCCTCTCTTTCGTGCTGCGCATGGACACCATGCGCAGGGCCTTGCGCGTCGTGTCCTTGCTCGCGCTCGACCTGTTCGGGGTGTCGCTCGCGATCTTCACTGCCCTTGCCTTGAAGGCGGCGCTCTTGTCGAGCTTCGACGCCAGCAACGCCTATCACGGCACTAGATCGATCCTCGCGTTCGCCTATCTGGTGACTGCGCTCCTGTTCGCGCGCTCGGGGCTCTACGCCGAGCGCTCGCAACGCCCGGGCCTCTCGCGCATCGTCGGATCGCTCTTCCAGGTCGCTTTCATCGCTCTGATCTTTGCCGTCGTCTCAGGCGAACACTTCTCAAGCTTCTACATCTTCTATGGCTCGCTCGGGTTCGCCTTGCTGTACGTATCGTCCTTGCGCTACCTCTACGAGCGCGCCACCGGCGCGATCCTGCGCGCGGCCGGCTACCAGCGTCGGGCCGTGCTCGTGGGCACTGGCAAGCACATTCACGACGTCGCCCATGCCTTGGCTGACGGTTCCAATTCGCCGATCGAAGTCGTCGGTTTCGTCTCGCCCGAGCCCTTGCCCCCCAACGGGATCCGTTGCCTGGGCACGCTCGACCATCTC
This sequence comes from uncultured Solirubrobacterales bacterium, assembly GCA_963731565.1. GTDB lineage: Bacteria > Actinomycetota > Thermoleophilia > Solirubrobacterales > Solirubrobacteraceae > Palsa-744. Next base: position 248,217 of record CAVSWG010000001.1, on the reverse strand, counting down.
CAGACCGTGATCGACGCCGAGCGCGTTGACGAGGTGATCATCGCCGACCCTGATTTCCCTCAGGAGCGTGCGGTCGACTTGGTGGATCAATGCCACCGGCGCGGCGTACGCGTGCGCATCGCGCCCTCCACGATGGAGATCCTGATCCAGCGCGCCGAGTTCGTGCCCGGCCAGTCGGTGCCTCTGTTCGAGCTCGGACCGCCCGTGTTCGAGGGGATCGACTTCGCCCTCAAGCGCACCTTCGACGCGGTCGGCTCGACTTTGCTCCTGCTCGTGCTCAGCCCCTTGCTACTGGCGATCGTCCTGGCTGTACGGCTCTCCTCGCGGGGTCCCGTCTTCTACCGCTCGATGCGCCCCGGCATCGGCCAGCTTCCGTTCGCGTGCCTGAAGTTCCGCACCATGTACTGCGACGCCGACGAGCACCAAGGTGCTTTGGAGGAGCTCAACGAGGCCTCCGGCGCGCTCTTCAAGATCCGCGACGATCCGCGCCTCACACCGGTCGGACGCTTTCTGAGGCGCTTCTCCTTGGACGAGCTGCCCCAGCTCGTCAACGTCCTGCGCGGCGAGATGTCTTTGGTTGGTCCCCGGCCCTTGCCCGAGCGCGACTTCGAGCTCCTGCAGGACTGGCACCGCAAGCGCTACCTCGTGCTCCCCGGCATCACCGGCTTGTGGCAGGTCTCGGGCCGCTCGGAACTCGACTTCGACGATCTCGTGCACCTCGACTTCATCTACCTCGAGCGCTGGTCCTTGGCGCTTGACTTGGCGATCCTCTTCAAGACGATCCCAGCCGTGCTGATGCAGCGCGGGGCGTACTGATAAACGCCCGTCCAGGCTCTGACAGCGCGCGCTCGTAGACCCTCAATGTGGCGTGCGCGGCGTCTTCCCAGCTCCGCGCGGAGGACGCGGATTCGGAGGCCCACGGGATCACCACCACCCTTCCGCGCTCGAGCCCTAGCCTGGTGACCGCATGCTCGGCTGCTGTCTCGTCAGGCACGATCACGTGTGTGGCACGCGCAAGCGCCAGATGGCGCAAGCGCAGGTAAACGCCGCCTCGGCGAAGACGCTCGCTGGGGCGAGTAAGGAGGTCTATGTCATGGATGGTCACGACCATCGGGCAGGGGCTGCGCAAGACCGCGCCATCGATCCAAGGCGAGTGGAACACATGGGCGCGCCTGGGACGATGCGTCTCGACTATCTCGATGCGCTTGTCGGCTACTCGGTTGAGGGCGGTGAGCAGGCAGCGCGAATAGTGTCCGACGCCGCGCACCTCAACGTTGGGCCGGCAGTCGAAGGCGACCCTCATCACGTCCGACGCTCCCACCACCAAGCTCGGACCACGACTCCTATTCACGTCAGTCCCACCACGTGCACTGCTTGCCAACATAGTCCCTTGGCAGTGGCCATGTGCGGTCCGGCCGCAAAAGGTTCCCGCTGTTTCCAGTGGTTTGCGCGCGGGACCGGGCCTCGACAGAGCCACCTGGCGCGTCGGGACCGCCGCATCAGGACCGCGCTAGCCTTGCCATGCGATGCCCTCGCGCGCCTATCACGAGAGCCTGTGGGAGTACGTGTCTGAAGGGCTCGAGCCCAGTGACGCCTCCTTGCGCGAGGCATTCCTGCTGCACCACGTGGCTGCCGAGGCTGGGCGTCTGGGCAAGCGGCCACGCGTGCTCGACCTCGGCTGTGCAGAAGGCCACTTCGCCGCCGCCCTAGCGCGCTACGGAGCCGAGGTTGTGGCAGTCGACGTGGCCGAAGAGCCGCTGCGGCGCGCCCGCGTGCGCCATCCCGAGCTCGACGTGCGCTTGATCGAGCCCGACGAGCCTCTACCGCTCGAGGACTCCAGTCTCGATGTCATATGGGCAGGAGAGACGATTGAGCACATCGCCGATACGCAAGCTTGGTTGTCGGAGGTGCGTCGCGTGCTGCGCTCGGGAGGGCTGATCTTGCTCACCACGCCCGACCATGGGCTCCTCTCGCGGCTGCGCTTGGCTTTGAGCAGTCGTGCGTTTGAAACCCATTTCGACCCGCGGGCTGACCACTTGCGCTTCTACACGCGCCGGGCGCTGGCCGGTCTACTGGCCGACTTCGGCTTCAAGGAGGTGGTGGTGGCCGCCCGGGGCGGGCTTCCCGGTGCGCGCCGTGTGCTGCTGGCGAGTGGCCGGCGTTCACGCTTCTGAGCAGTCGCCGCGGGAGCGGCGCGCAGCGCCTCCACGTAGGCATTCTGGATCGCGACCGACTCGGGATCCAGGTAAACAGCGGCGCGCAACTCGCTCACCGCTTGCTGCGGGTTGGAAGTCATGTCGTACTGCCCGAGCGTGAACCATGTCTGCGGATTGGACGGCTGCAGCTGCACAGCCTTCTGCAGGGTCGCCCGTGCGAGTGCGCTCTGGCCGGTGGCGTGCTCCACGGCCGATAGCGTGAACAATGCTTGTGCTGAGAGAGGATCGCGTTCGACTCCCGCCTGTGCCGCAGCACGAGCCGCTACGGGGTTGTGCGGTAGCAGCACCAGGGCCCGTTCGGAGGCATCGACCGAGCGCTGGGGCTGCCACTCGGTCCAAGCGGCCAGCAACGCACCCGCCACGACCGCGATAGTGATCCCGACGCGCAGGGGTCCCAGCTCCCGGGCGGATGGCAGTCGCAAGCCTGGGGTCTCATTTGTCGCGACTGTCAGCGGCGACCCCGCTGGAGCCGTCGTGTCACCAGCCGGAAGCGGTCCACGTCCCGCGAGCCAACCGGCGCAGAGCAATGCCACCAAGGCGTCTCCCGGCACATACCAAGTCCAGTCAGCGAACGAGTGAACTCCGAATACGACCACGATGCACAACATGCTCAGCATCCCGATCCGCTCGGGCGTATAGGCGACCGGTACTTCTCGCCAGGCCAGCGAGGGCGGCGAGCGCTGCACCATCCAACGCCGGTTGAACGGATGGGTCGCACGTCCGGCAGCCCACATCCAGGCGAGGAGCAGCGCGAGCGTGATCGCCAGGCCGACGATTCCGAGGTCGGCGAGCGTTTGCACCACATAGCCATGCGCCTGTCTCACGTCCAGCGGCTGGGTTCGATAGCGCAAGCGCGCGGTCTCATAACCGGCCGCGCCGGCGCCGAGCCCGGGATGGGCCTTGAAGATCTCAAGCGCCTCGTTCCAGTAGCGCGCGCGCACGCTCCCAACCGCGGTCAGTCGTCCCGGTGTGTTCGCTGGGACCGGCGCATTGGGATTCGTAAGCGAGGACAGGTCATGCGAGATCGTGCCAGTGAAGCCTCGCTTCGAAGCCGCCAGTCCGCCCACGAGCCCCAGCACCACGAGTACCAGCAGAGCCGCCAATCCAATACCCACGGCACGCCGCGTAGCTTTCGTTGGCGCGCGCCGGTCGCCGAAGAAGCCGATCGCAATACCCACGAGCGCCAGCACGACCAGCATCGCGCCAATTAGTACCCCCAACTGGTGGCCCGCCGTAACGCGTGAAGCAAGCGCCACCCCGTCACTGCTTAGCGCGTGCCGCGAGAAGTCCCAGGCGACGATTGGCCCGGCTCCGAGCGCACCCGCGATCAGCACACGTGCGCCGCGTAGACGCAACGGCACCAGGCACATCCAGGCGGCCACGCCGATCACAAGCGCTGCCAAGGCACCCCGCGAATAAGCGAGCATCAAAGTGACAATCATCAGGCCCATAGCGGGATAGGCGAGCGCGCTGAGCAGGGCATGTCCCGCGCGCCTTGCGCCCAGCCATAGGCATCCGATCGCGCCCATCGCAGCGGTCAGGCCGATCGCGTTCCAGTAGCCATAGGGTTCCTGCAGGCGCGCATAGAAGTTCGCTTCGGCGCTCAGGCCCAGCCCATTGGGTAGGACCTTCGTAAGCAGCGCATAGCCGCACACGACGACCGCGGCGAGCACCGTCCCGCCCAACAGCGCCCGCCATCCCTCCGGTGCGATCCAGGCGAGTGTGACCGCCGCGGCGAACACGCCGCTGTAGGCGAGCATCCTGCCCGTGTCCTGCCAGCTTGCATCGGGGGCCACAGACCACACGACGGACAGGCCGGTGAGCGCGGTGAATGCCAGCAGCAGGCCGACCGGCCAAAGCCCACGTTGGCGCGCGCGTGAACCGAGCACGACCGTGCCCGCGACGAGCGCTCCCGCGACGAGCGTAAGCGTCATCTCGAGCGTCGTCATCGGCGCAAGGTTCAAGCCGCCTCCCGCGAGGAACGTCGCGAAGCACAAGACCCCGGCGACCGCGAGCGTGGCGAGCATCGTCGCGCCTGGTCGCGCCGCTCGCTTCAGCGGCGGCGAGGGCGACTCGACGGGCTCGTCGAGCAGCGTGACCGGTACGTGCTCAGCCGTCGCGGCGTGCACGGACACGCTTGCTCACCTCCCCGACAGCGAGCCCAAGGACGACGGCCAGCAGGAACGCGAGCACGGCAAACAACGAGTGAGGCAGCGTGTTCACCGCCGAGGCGATGTTGGCGTGCACGACACCTGGGCGAATCGGTTCGTTGCCGACTCTGACGGATGCCGCTCCGTTGTGATGAGCGCTTTGGACCGCGCGCTGCTCGGTCGGAGTCAGCACCAACGGTACGTTCGGAGCGGTGCCGGTTGCTGCTCCCCCGGCGCCGCCACCGGCCGCCGCGAGCTCTGCGCCCCGAATCTGTTCGGGACAGGGGGAGTACTCGATGAGGATCGTCGGCAGCTGCTTGAGCGCTTGGCGATAGGCGCTCTGGCTATAGCCGCTGATCGGTTTTCCGTGCGCGCACTTTTCGATGATCTGCGAGGCTTCGCTCGCCTGCGCGGCACTTGCCCCCGCAAGCAGCGCAAGCGCCGCAAGCGCCGGCGCAAAGCCCCTCCTCAGATTGCCCAACAGCCCTTCCAAGAGGCCCAACGCTACCTCACCGTGCCCCTGACAGGCCGAGGTCGGCGAGCGCGCGGGAGAAGCCCTCGGCCCAGGCATCGTAGGTATAGGCCCCTACGTCCTCGCGCGCGGCTGCGCCCAGGCGGCCGCGTAGAGCGGGGTCGCCCGCAAGCCGGCGCAACGCGGCGGCAAGTGCCACGGCGTCCCCAGCTGCCACCACGAGTCCGTTGCGCCCGTCCCGCACCAAGCCACCGGCGGCAGCGCCGACCGCGTCACTTGCGATTACTGGTAGTCCCCTGTTCATTGCCTCGTTTGCCACGAGCCCCCATGGCTCGCGAAAGGTACGTGTTGGAATCGACGGCAACACCAAAACGTCGGCCCCGGCATAGAAGTTGCGCAATTCCTCTTGGGGGACCGCCTCGAAGCCCACCACCGCGCCGCCGGCCGGGACCCAAGGGGGGGTGGATCCCGCGCCGACGAGGACGAGCGCGGCGGTTGGTGCCTGCAGGCCTGACGTACTCCAAGCCTCCACGAGCACCCCCAGTCCCTTTTCCCGGGCCGGGCGTCCCGCAAACAAGAACTTCACACTCGCCTCCGAAGGCCACCCGGGACTTTTCGGCGCGCTCGCCGCGGGAGATCTCCAGAAACCGTTGTCGACCGACTGAGGCGCGACGTGTACGCGCTGCGCACCGTGGGCCTTCACGTATGCGCTCACATGTGGGCCATAGGTGACGACTGTGTCCGCGGAGCGGTACAGGCGAAGTAGGGCCGGATAGCTGAGGGCATGAGCGGCGCTGCGCGGGTGGGCCCACAAAGAGGCCCACAGAATCAGGGGCAGGCGCGCTCGGCGCGCCCCCGCCCATGTCGCGGGCAGCGCCACTCGCCCGCCTGTCGAGACCACCACGGCGCGATAGCGGCCGCTTGACGCGAGGCCGTATAGCTCGGACTCCCCCACGTGGATATGAGGAAACGGAAGCTTGTCCGCCGTCGTGCCTCCGCCGTGCTTGAGGCGGCCGCCAAACAACGCGTACTCGACGTCCTCGCGCTCGTGCAGACGCTCGAACGCGCCCACCCTGTAGGCCGGCGCGTGGTTGGTTACGAACAGGACCGGCTTCACGGTAAGGCGAACGGGATCGCCGGCAGCGACAGACACGCCCTGCAAGGCTTCACAGGCCGGCGTCCTCGAGCTCATGCGAAGAGGCTCGCAGCGCGTACTCGTAGGCCGCAACCGTCTGCTCGCCGCAACGCTGCCAGCTGAAATTGGCCGCCACTGTCTCACGTGCGCGGATGCTCGCCTCGCGCAGCCGCTGTGGGTCAGACAGCAGCTCGTCGATGCGCTGGGTCAGCCGCTCGATGTCACCCGGGGGGACTAGCACGAAGCCGTCTCCCGCCGCGGCGATCTCCTCCGGTCCTGGCTCCCCGCGACAACCGATTGCGGGCACCCCGCCCGCCATCGCCTCGATGTAAGCAACGCCAAACGCCTCCTCGGTCGAGGGCATCGCGAACAGTGTGCAGTGGCGCGCCACGTCGATCGCCTCCGTGTGCGGGAGCTGACCGCGAAACTCGACGCGCTCGGCCACCCCAAGCCTTGCGGCAAGACCTTCCAGGGCGATCCGCTCCGGACCGTCGCCCACGATCACGTAGCGCAGGGTCGGGTGGCGCTTGGCCAGCACCGCAAGCGCGCGCATAACATCGGCATGGCGCTTGCGGGCAACGAGGTGGCCGACGGTAACCAGCGAAGGTTTCTGATCCCACCGGCTTGCCCTACCGCCGCCCCCGCGGGGCTCGGGCAGGTCGGCCCCAAGGTGCACCACGCGGGTATCGTCAGCTCCATAGCCGCGCGCCAGCTCTGCGATACCACGACTATTGGCGAGTACCGTGGTGGCGACGCCGAGATTGCGCGCCACCGCTTCGCGGCCGGCCTCGCTGCGAGGTGCTGTGTAGAGCACGTCGCCACCGTGCACAGACACGACAAGTGGCACTCCCGAGCGTCTTTGGCGGCCCTTGAGTGCGCGGCGCGCCGCGTCGCCAGCAGGTACGGCATTGTGGGCGTGCACGAGGTCGAACTCGAACGAGCGGCGCATGCCGCGCAGGGCGAGCTTGAGTGCGGGAGCAGCCCATGCGCCCCATGCTTGGTAGGAGCTCGAGCGAGGGGGCGATACATAGCGCACATAGGTCACGTCAAGGCCGTCGAGTGTCTGTTTGTGTGGCTCGCTCGCGATGCTTCGCAGTGCACGGGTCGGGCCGCCAGGGCCCTGTGAGAGCGAGGCACGTGGAGGAACGAGCCGGTGCAGCACCAGCACGCGCACCTCGGCGCCCGCTTCCCGAGCGGCCAGCGCTTGACGGTGTGCCCACACTCCGAGCACCGGATCGCTTCGGCGTGGGTAGAACTCGGAGACGACGGCGACCTTCATTGTTCCTTCCACGCTGCCCTCGGCCTGGCGGAGTTGGGGTGGGAGGCACTCACCAGCGTCGGTGGGTGACGAGGGTTTGCTGAGCTTCGCTCGCACTGAGGTAAGGCCGGCTGCTCAGGAACATGCGTGCCTCGGTAAGTGCCTGCTCGCGTGAGTAGGCACTGGCGGCGGGGGCGACGCGGTGGCTTATCGGGATCGCGTCGATCACTCCGCAACGCCAGCCACGCTCGCGCGCGAGCGCTGCCCAGTGAAGGTCAAGACCCCAGCCCATGCGCAGGTCTGGAAAGGGGAGCAGTGTCGAGAAAGTTGAGCGTGCGAACGCTGTCAGTGGCCCGATCTCGACAAAGCGGGTCTCGCGCGCGACATCGCTGTAGTGGCGGCGAGTAACCCGCCACGCGGCGTGCGAGGAGAGCCGGTGGGCGGGCTGGGCCAGGTCGAGGCTGAAGCGCTCCGCGAGGAACAGGAAACGGTCGAGGAAGCCTCCGGGCAAGACGATGTCGTCGTCGACTACGAGCAGCCAGTCATTGTCCTCGATCTCGTGCGACTCGAGCAGCAGGTTGAGGTTCTCGAACTTGCCCCGATCCCCGGGTGCCGCAAAGCTCACTTCGACGTTGTGGCGTGAGCGAGCGAGCTCCGTACGTATGTCCCGCGCGAGCTCGCTGTGCTCGGGCCGCTCGATACCCAGTGCGAGCACCTTGCGTGTGGGGGGCTTCTGGTGAGCTGCCCGATCGAGCCGCCGCCGTCGGCCTGAGAGGGTGTCAAGCGCGTCCGTGACCAGATCTTGCGAGGCGCGTCGCAGACCATCGAGGCCGCCGACGGTGCCACTTTCCCCCGAGAGGAAATCCTCGGTTGAGCATGGGTCGTCCTTTCGAAACGCTTGGAGTAGCCGGCCGCCGCTGTGGGCGACCATCGTCAAGCCGGCGGGACAGCGGCGGCGGAGGACATGTCCAAGGCATTGGGCCAATGTGCGTAGCTCGCCGGCAAGCGAAGGGGCCTCGCCACGCCATGCGTCAAAGCGCCGGGAGGCGCGTCCGCGAGCGTAGGCCGCGCGGGACAAGCGACCCAGTCGCGCGTCGACAGGACTGCGTCGATGGTCGAGTGCCGCCCCTGCCACATAGAGGACCGGGTCAGTCCGGTGTTGCTCGCGGATGAGCCGTTCCTGCCACTCTTGCTCGTCGCCGCCATATTCCAAGGAGGCGTCGAACGCTCCGAGGCGATCGAGAGCTGTCCGGCGGATCGCCATGTTTGCTCCCCAGGCGAAGCGAGTGGAGGTGTCGCACTGGCCGAGGTCGAGTGATGTGATCGGAGCCGCCTCGCGCCCGCAACTGTGCGGCGGTGCGCCTTCCAGGCGTGGGTGGATAGGACCAGTGAAAACCTCCACGCCGGGGTGCTCGCGTGCGGCGGCGAGCAGTGCTGCCAGCCATCCTCTGGATACCTCGACGTCATCGTCGACGAACACGACGAGCTCGCCTTCGGAGAGTTCGACGCCCGTGTTGCGCGCAACGTTCAAGCCCAGCGGCCGGGGGTGCGGCTCGTAGCGGGCACCGAAGCGCTCGGCGAGCTTGCGTACCGGCTCGGAGGGTCCGGCATCGTCGATCACGACCAGCTCGGCCGCGGCGGCCTTCGCCTGTGGCGAGATCGAGGCGAGCGCCACCTCGAGGTAGTCGGGGCGCGCACGTGTGGGAACAACGATCGACGCGACGATCGACGTGGACGGTGCGCTTGAATCGGAGGGCATGACCGCAACAGTCTAGGTTTGTGGGCGGGATGGTTCTATTCCTGCACAACCGCTATCGCACAACCGGTGGCGAGGAGCGCGTTGTGGACGAGCTGCTTGCGCTTGTACGGCAACACCTGGGAGAGCCCGCGGAGCTGCTCACACGTGACTCTGCTCAGGTCGGTGGAGCGCGCGCGGCGGTGGGCTTGCTCCGCGGTGGCCTAAGTCCACGCGATGTCGCCAAGGCCGTGCGATTGACGGGAGCGCGGGTAGTGCACGCCCACAACCTGAATCCACTGCTGGGTTGGCGCGCGCTCGCGGCCGCCCGTGCGGAGGGGGCGCGGGTGGTGCTGCACTTGCATCAGTATCGGCTCGTGTGTGCTACTGGCGTGTGCTTCACCGAGGGACAGGAATGCACCCGCTGCCATGGGCGCAACACGTTGCCGGGGCTAATCCACAACTGTCGCGGTAGCCGCGCGGAGGCGGTCGCTTATGGTGCATCGCTTGCACTGTGGCAGCGGCGCCTAGTAGGGCAGTCCGATGCTGTGATCGTCCCGAGTGTGTTCGCGCGCGAAAGGCTTCGTGAGCTGGGAGCGCCGCTTGACTGGGAGCATGTGCACGTGCTCGCACCGCCGGTGACGATGCCGAGTGGAAGGGAGGGGCAGGTCTCAACCGCGGATGCGCCTGTCGATTCGTCCGTGGACTTGCCCCGCTTGGGGACTTATGCGCTCGTAGTTTCCCGGTTGGCCCCGGAGAAGGGTGTAGACGTTGCGATCGATGCCTGCCGGCTAGCGGGTGTGCCACTGGTCGTGGCGGGCGATGGTCCAGAAATGGGTGCCCTGCGCGCGTACGCGCGCACGCGCGTAGGGCACCCCAAAGTGCAATGCACACACCTACAGGTCGGACAGGAGCTCGATCCTCTTACCGCACGCCCCGGGCACGCTCAAGAGGCCCTCTTCTCTGCAGGCCTGGAGGGCAGCGAAGTGCGTTTCCTCGGCCGCGTTGACGACGCCACGCTTGAGCGCCTCCGTAACGATGCTGCGCTGGCTATCGTCCCTTCGCGCTCGGCCGAGACCTTCGGGATGGCGGCCGCCGAGGCGATGGCCGCCGGTCTACCTGTGGTGGCCAGCCGCGTTGGCGCCCTGCCGGAGCTGGTCGAGGAGTCGGCCCTCGTCGAGCCCGGGGATCCCGCTGCGCTCGCCCAAACGATCGTGCGGTTCTGGGGCGACGCGGGCGCCGGGGAGCAGGGCCGGACGCGAGTGCGGGAGCTGTGCGGCCCGAATGTTGTCGCGGCGGCGTTGCGCGCGGTATATGGAACGGATCGAGCAGCCGGTCGTCGTGACTAGTCAGTAAGCTCGGGCGCTCGTGGCGGCGTCTCAGGTCATTGAGCTCGACCAACAGCGCTCGGTGGGCGAGATTCTGCGCTTGACGTTGACCATGTATAGGCGCTATCCGCTGCTGTTTGCCATCTTGGCGTTTGGGGTGATCGCTCCGTACGAGTTGCTCAGGCTTGCCGCGACAGGAGTAGGTCCGCTTGGAGCCGATAGCAATGAAAGCTCCGGGGTACGCTTTGTGTTCGATCTGCTCAGCTTCTCCCTGGTGGGGCCGCTCATTTCGGCATTGCACATACACGCAGTTATCGCAATCGGCGAAGGGCGCACGCCAAAGTTGATCAACGTTGCGCAGCAGGGACTGCGTGTACTTCCGGTGGTCGCGGCCGCTGAGGTCATGGCCAATCTCCTGATAGGTCTTGGCTTCATTGCCTTCGTCATTCCAGGAGTTCTGCTCACCTTGCGCTGGTCGGTTGTCGCACAGACGGCGGCGGTGGACCACGAAGGTTGGTCGCCCGCAATGAACCGGAGTGCTCGTCTGAGTTCAGGCAACTATGGGCATATCTTCGGCCTGTTGTTCGTCGTTTGGGTCATCACATTCGGCATAAACTTCGCGGCCAGGTATCTCTTCGTGCACGGGATCTCAATCGTCCGCCTTGGCGATGCGTTCGCTTCGCTCCAGAACGGGACCGGTATTGGCACCGTATTGGTCGGTATTGCTGTCCACACGATCACCGCTTCGTTGGGCGCTCTCACATTGGCGATCCTTTACTTTGACTTGCGCGCCTGTGAGAACAACGAACTTGTTCTTGCGCGTCCTGGGATTGACACTTGAATGGGGCCACGCCGATCAGGAGATCTCTCGGAGAGATTCGCTGATAGTCGCCCTTGATCGATTTGCCTCGACTTAAGACGGAGGGTGGCCACTTGAGACTGAGGGTGGCTGAGAGTTTGCGGCGGATTCATGCGGGGGCAGCGCCACCCGGCGCCTGAGGTCGTGGCGGAGGGCTTGCAGCGAATCTACGCAGGGGCGGTATCAAGCTGCACGTGAGACCGTAAGCTCCCCGCGTGGCCACGCAACCAAGACGAGCACTGATCACTGGCATCACCGGACAGGACGGGTCGTTCCTGGCTGAGCTGTTGCTGGAGAAGGGCTACGAGGTAACGGGCATCGCTCGTGGTGGCGCGGAGCGAGAGCTGGGCTGCTCGGAGCACCTACGCGGACGCCTGGCATTGCTGGCTGGGGATTTGACGGACACAACCAGCCTACGGGTGGCGGTGGAGCAGACCCAACCCGACGAGCTGTATCACCTTGCCTCGCCATCGTTCATCCCGGCCTCTTGGGAACGGCCTGCCGAGACGATGAGAGCGATCGCAGGGTCGACCGGGGCACTACTTGAGGCGGTGCGCGACGAGGCTCCCCACGCGCGCGTGTGGGTGGCGGCGTCCGGTGCAATGTTCGGCGATGCGGGCGAGAGCCCACAACGCGAGAGTACGCCGTGCAGGCCGGCTACGCCTTATGGGATCGCTAAGTTCGCTTCGCACCAGCTCGCGGGGGCGATGCGCACGCACAATGGCCTATACATATGTTCGGGGATCCTTTTTAACCACGAGTCAGAGCGTAGGCCCTACCAGTTCGTGACCCGCACGATCACGCACGCGGCGGCGGAGATCAAGCTAGGAATGGCCGAGCAGGTAACGCTCGGTGCACTCGATGCTGTGCGCGACTGGTCGTTCGCGGGCGATGTAATGCGAGGGGCTTGGTTGATGCTCCAGCAGGGTGAGCCTGACGATTACGTGCTTGCAAGCGGCGTGGGGCGGACGGTGGCACAGCTTGCAGAGACGGCGTTTGCATGCGTGGGCTTGGAGGCAGAGCGCTACATACGGGTCGATCCAAAGCTTGTGCGCCCCCCTGAACGGACCGAGAGCGTGGGCGATCCGCACAAGGCGCGCGAACGGCTTGGATGGGATCCTGAGATGAGCTTCGAGCAGCTTGTGCAACGCATGGTCGAGGCGGACCTGCGCGAATTGCAAGCAGCCGCGGCCAGCTCCTAGACGTAGCGTCCGCCCCCGACCTAGTTGCTGCACCGCGGTCGTTTGGCGAACGCTTTGGGTATCGCGCCGGAAATCATCGGGGGTGGTGCTTAGACTGCCGGAGGTGACGACTGTTGGCATCATCGGGCTCGGCTATGTCGGGCTGCCGCTTGCCGTGGCCTTTGCCGAGGAGGGGTGCGAGGTCGTGGCGGTCGACCTGGACCCGCGCAAGATACGACAGCTGAAGCAGGGTGAGTCCTATATCGAGGACATCCCGTCTGAGCGATTGCGGGCGGTGCTCAAGCGGCTGACGGTCACGACTGGCTACGAGGATCTCGGCACGGTGGACGCTGTGCTCGTGTGCGTGCCGACTCCACTGAGTGTCAATCGCGAGCCCGATCTCGGCCCGCTCGTGGACAGCATGCGTGCCCTGTCGAGCGTGTTGAAGGCGGGCCAGCTGGTGGTGCTCGAGTCGACCACCTATCCGGGCACCACACGCGAACGGGTGGCTCCCTTGCTTGAGGAGTCCGGTCTGAAAGCGGGCGGAGACTTCCATTTGGCATTCTCGCCCGAGCGCGTCGATCCGGGCAGGACGGACTTCACTATGCGCAACACGCCCAAGGTGCTCGGTGGCTTGACCGAGGCGTGCGCCGACCGGGCTCAGGCGCTGTACGGGATGGTCTGCGATGAGGTCGTGCGTGTATCGAGCCCCGAGGCGGCCGAGCTGACGAAGCTCTTGGAGAACATCTTCAGATCGGTGAACATCGCGCTGGTGAACGAGCTGGCGATGCTGACCGACCGGATGGGGATCGACATCTGGGAGGTGGTTGAGGCCGCGGCCACCAAGCCATATGGGTTCATGCGCTTCGAGCCGGGGCCGGGCATGGGTGGGCATTGCCTGCCAGTGGACCCGTTCTACCTGAGCTGGAGAGCAAGGGAGTTCGACATGAGCACCGAGTTCATCGAGCTCGCGGGCAAGGTCAACCAGCAGATGCCCTATCACTGCGCGGCGTTGGTGCAGCGTGCGCTCAACGACGCGGGCCGGGCGGTGAAGGGCGCGCGTGTGGCGGTGTTTGGCGTGAGCTACAAGCCCGGGGTGGGTGACGTAAGGGAGTCGCCCGCGCTGAAGATCCTCGAACTGCTGAGAGGGCTGGGCGCGGAGCTGAGCTACCACGATCCCCACGTGTCGACGCTCCCCGAGTTCGGGCTGCGAAGCGTGCCTGTCGAAGATGCTCTTGCGGAGGCTGACCTGGCTTTGATTGTGACTGCTCATCCGGGTGTGGATCACGAACTGATCGCCCAGCGCGCGCGTATCACCGTCGACCTGCGCGGCGCGACGCGCGGAAGTAGTGTTCCGAGCGTGGTGCGGCTATGAGTCAGAGCGCGCCGGGCCCCGTGCTCGGCGAGAACGTGAAGATTGGCGAGAACGTCACCTTCGGCGCGTACGTGGTCGTCCACGATGGCACCGTGATAGGGGATGGCTGCGTGATCGAGGATCACGTCGTGCTCGGCAAGCGCCCGCGGCTGGCTCGGGGATCCTCGGCGAAAGGCGAAGTCGGCAACCTGGAGATCGGTGAGCGTGTGACGGTGTGTTCGGGTGCGGTCGTATTCGCCGGAGCGACTGTGGCCGCGGAGGCGATTCTCGGTGACCAGTCCTTTGTGCGCGAGCGCTCTCGGATTGGAGCGGGCTCTGTGATCGGGCGCGGCAGCGTGGTCGACAACGACGTGATCGTGGGCGAGCGGGTGAAAGTCCAGACAAGTGTCTACCTGACCGCCTTCACCGTGATCGAGGACGATGTGTTCGTGGGGCCGGGCGCCACCACGACCAACGACAACACAATGGACAGGCACGGCCCGGAGACGCCATTGCGGGGAGCGACGCTCAGGCGCGCTTGTCGCGTGGGCGGTGGCAGTGTGCTCACCCCCGGTGTGGAGGTCGGCGAGGAGGCGTTTATCGCCGCTGGCGCCGTGGTCACGAAGGATGTGCAGCCGAGAGCGGTCGCGATCGGCGTTCCTGCGCGCGTGGTGCGTGAGGTGGGCGAGCAGGACCTGCTCGAGCGCTGGCGCTAGAGAGCTGCTCGAATTGCGCTCACGACCTGCTCGGCCTGCTCGCGCGAGAGAACCGGGCTGATCGGTATCGCAAGGTGTGTGCGGGCGGCCTCTTCGGTGCCCGGTAGGTCGAGACCCTGACCCCAGGCGCGCATCGAGGGCTGGGCGTGCACGGGAGTGCGGTAGTAGGCACGGCAGCCGATGCCGGCCTCGCCCAGCGCCGCTGCGAGACGGTCAGCCTCGGGATGGCGCACGACATACAGGTGCCAAGCAGGCGCGGAGCCGACGGTCGGCCGCGGCAAAGTCACGAGCTCGCCGAGTCCAAGCTCGGCATAGTCGGCCCCGGCGCGACGGCGGCCATCTGACCAACCGTCGAGATGGGGAAGCTGTACACGCAGGATCGCTGCTTGGAGCTCGTCCAAGCGCGAGTTATAGCCGACGAGGTCATAGGTGACCTTGTCGTGGGAGCCATGGAAGCGCAGCACTCGCGCAAGCTCAGCCACCTCGTCGTCGGAGGTGGTGATCATGCCGCCATCCCCGAAGCAGCCAAGGTTCTTGGAGGGGAAGAACGAGAACGTCGCTGCTGTGCCGAGCGAGCCGGGGCGCCCATGCGAGCTGGTCGTGCCGGCAGACTGCGCGGCATCCTCGAGCACGGGCACGCCCAGTGCCTCGATCTCACCGATGGGCGCCACGTTGCCGAACAGGTGCACGGCAATCACCGCCTTCGTGCGCGGGGTGATCGCCTCCGCGACGGTTTCCGCGTTGATGCAAAACGTTTGCGGATCCACATCGCAGAAAACGGGAGTGGCTCCGGTCGGCGGGATCGCCTCAGCAGAGGCATAGAACGTGAACGAGGGCACCACCACCTCGTCGCCCGGACCTACCCCCATCGCGCGCAGCGCGACGGTGAGTGCCTCAGTGCCGTTGGCTACCCCGATGGCATGCTTGGCGCCGCAGTAGGCGGCCATCTCACGCTCGAACGCCTCAACCTCCGGGCCGAGGATGAAATGGCCCGAGTCGAGGACTCGTGTGACCGCCGCACGCAGCTCGTCGCGCAGCGGCTCGAGCGCCGAGGAGGTGTTGAACAGGGGAACGGTCATCGCTCAGCGCGGGGATCGGATCGAAGGGGCCGCTGCTTGAGCGGTGGTCGTCTCATCGCAGGCCGCGGCTCGCAACGGCCGATGGGAAATGGTCCGGATAAGCACCGTTCAACGCTCAGCTTGCGAGCAAGTCGATGTCGGCGCGTGTCATCAGCCGGATCAGCTCCTCGAAGCTCGTCTGCGGCTTCCATCCGAGATCTCGCTCCGCCTTTGCCGGGGTACCGATCAGGTGGTCCACCTCGGCGGGCCGCACGAATGCCGAATCGATCGTGACGTACTGCTCGAAGTCGCCGAGCCCGGCCTCGTCGAAAGCTACCTGGCAGCACTCACGCACCGAGTGCGACTCGCCCGTGGCGATCACATAGTCCTCGGGCTCATCGCGCTGCAACATCAGCCACATCGCCTCGACATAGTCCTTCGCATAGCCCCAATCGCGCTCTGCGTCGAGGTTGCCAAGACGTATCTCCTTGGCCAGCCCATGCTTGATCGCAGCGGCATGCCAGGTGATCTTGCGCGTTACGAACTCCAAGCCACGGCGGGGGCTCTCGTGGTTGAAGAGGATCCCTGACGTCGCGTGCAAGTCATAGGACTCGCGGTAGTTGATCGTGATGAAGTGGCCGTAGGCCTTGGCCACTCCATAGGGCGAACGCGGATAGAAAGGCGTGGTCTCGGTCTGGGGGACCTCGAGCACCTTGCCGAACATCTCGCTGGAGGAGGCCTGGTAGAAGCGTGCCCCGGGGCACACTTCGCGCATGGCCTCGAGCATCCGGGTCACGCCGGTGCCGGTGAACTCGGCGGTCAAAGTCGGCTGAATCCAAGACACTGCCACGAAGGACATGGCCGCCAGGTTGTAGATCTCATCCGGTTTGGCGGCCCTCATGGCGTCCACGAGCGAGCGCTGGTCGAGCAGATCGCCCTGGTGCAGGGTGATGCGGTCGCGGATGTGCTCGATGCGGTCGAACTTCTCGGTGGAGGCGCGCCTCACCATTCCGTGTACGTCGTAGCCGTGCTCCAAGAGCAGCTCGGCGAGGTAGGACCCGTCCTGGCCGGTGATCCCGGTGACGAGCGCGGAGCGTTTGTTGTTCATGGGCGGGGACCCTATCTATCGTCGCTGTCAGATGGCGATGGGCCTTCACGCACGGGCATGTGTACCAGCGGACGCCTCGGTCAGCTCTCGCAGCCAGCTGACCGTGGCGGCGACGCCTTCCTCCACCCCGATCTTCGCCTCCCAGCCGAGCAGCTCCTTGGCCTTCTCGACCGAAGGCCAACGCCGGGGGACGTCCACCTCGAACGTGGCCAGGTGCTCCAGCTCGAAGTCGTCTGGGTCCTCGCCGCAGGCCGCCCAGATGATGCGGGCCGACTCGCTCACGCTCAGCTCACGCGAGGCAGAGATGTTGAAGTCCTCGTTGAGGCCCTTGGGCGAGGACATGGCTGTGACGACACCGTCGGCGATGTCGTCGATGTGGGTGAGCGTGCGCGTCTGCTCGCCCGAGCCGAAGATCTGCAAGGGCCGCTGGCCGGAGAGGACCTTCTTGATCAGGTCGGGCACCATGTGTGCGATCCCGGGCTCCGCGTCTGGCATCTCGCCGGGACCATAGGCGTTGAAAGGCCGGCAGATCGTGAAGGGGAGGCCGTGCTCGGCGTGGGCGGCGCGGCAGTAGACCTCGCCGGTGAGCTTGGAGAAGCCGTAGGCCGACTGCGGCGTGGGGCAGTCCGGGAGGTGGGCCTCGGTCGTGGGGAACTCGGTGGCGCGCTCGAACACCATCGAGGACGACACATAGGTGAAGCGCTCGACTTCGTGCTTCAAGGCGGCCCGGAAGACGGCGTTGTAGAGGCCGTTGTTGACCTCGGTGAGCGTGTGGGGGAGCTTGTGGAAGTTGGCGATGCCGCCCACGATCGCCGCCAGGTGAATCACGTGTGAGCAGCCGTCCATGGCCAGGTGAGCCTGCTCGAAGTTGCGCAGGTCGCCTGTGTGGACCTCACAGCCCTCCCTCATCCACAGCGGGGCGGAGCGCTGGTCGGAGACGCGCACCTCGTAAGAGGGATCGGCCAAGAGTCGCTTGACGACCGCGGCGCCGATCGTGCCGGCGCCGCCTGTGACGAGCACCCGGCTCATGACGGGGGTGCCGCGCTGGTGGGCAAATCGTGTGCGCTCAAGGATCCCTTACGCGCGCGCGGAGGGCATGTCTGTGTCTGTGCGTATACGTTCTCTCCGCGGGATCCCCTACGCGCGCGCGTAGGGCAGGCTTTGGCGTTCATGCTTGCGCTGCCCCCAAAGTCGCGAGCTCGCTGGTGTAGGCGAACACTTGACCGGCTCCCCAGCAGTTCCAAGGGTCCACGACGAGGCAATCGGCGCTTGCATCGCGCGCGATCGTGGCGAGCGCGGCGGGGTCGCAGAACTCGTGGTGGTTGGCTGCCACCACAACCACGTCGGCATCTTGGACGGCTTCCTGGAAGGAGACGGTCGGGGTGGGCACGTGCGGGTCGTGTGCGACAACGTCGGCCAGCTCACGCTCGAGCAGCCGGATCAGCTTATGCGCCAGCGAGTCCCGCTCGTCGTCGGTGTCGGCCTTGAAGGCCAAGCCCAGCACCGCGACCTTGCATCCCGCCAGTGCGCCCAGGCTGGTCGTCTCCGGCGCTTGCGGGCCCGACCCCGGTACTTCGGCCATGGATCCGCCGCGCGGGGCCAGTCGACGTTTGATGCCTTCCACCAGGAACAAGGGCACCGACTCGTTGACGCGCGAGACTGCCAGGAGCATCCCCGGCGCGTTGGAGCGCTCCTCGGAGAAGGCGAAGTCCTTTCGCAAGCACGTCCCGGCAGTGAGCCCTGGCTGTGCGAGACCGCCGCGAGGGTAGTCCCGGTTGACGAGCTCGATCACCTCGAACACGTTGGCGCCGTAGCGCTCACAGTCCATCATCAGGAGGTTGGGGAGGGCGAAGTGGGTGTAGCGCAAGATGTTGGCCCAGATCTTTGCCAGCTCGGCCTGGACCGGCGTGGTCTGCACGATCGGCGCTTCGAAGACACCGAACAGCTCCGCGACGACGTCGCCGGAGCGGGCTCCCACGCCACCGACGATGCAGGGCAAGGAGTCGATCTCCTCCAGAAAGCGTCCGGCAGCGATCCGCTCGGGAGCGTGCGCTACGTATACGTCTTCGCCAATCTCAAAGCCGCGGTGCTTGGCCAAGTAGCCCGCCACGAACTCGGTTGTGCCGGGTGCCACGGTTGAGCGCAAGGTGAGTGCATGCCCCGGTTCCAGCAGGCCGAGCAGGTCGTCGAGCGCGGAACGGATATCGCGCATGTCGATCTCGATGTGCGAGAACGAAGGCGTTCCGAGCGTGATCACGATGTGCTTGGCCTGGGCGGCGTCGGCCACACGCTCGGACAGCGATAGGCGTCCGCTCTCCTTCACACGGTTGAGCAGTTCCTGGGCGCCGGTCTCATCGAAGGGCATCCTGCCTTCGCCCACGGAACCGAGTCGCACGGGGTCGTTGTCGATCCCGATCACGGACAGGCCGCGGTCGGCGAAGGACAGCGCGAGCGGAAGGCCCACTCGGCCGAGGCCGATCACGGAGACGTCTGCGTTGGTCTTGGGGTCTGGCATTGGCAGCGCCAAGGTTATCGGCGCTCCCGGGTCAGGCCTGGTCACCGGACAAGTTACGGCTGAGGGGCCCCGCCTGCGCGCGGGCCGAGGAATCTTGTGTGCGCGTGCGCCGAGGGAACCGTGCGTGCGCGTGCGCCGAGGAATCTTGTGTACGCATGCGCCGAGGGAACCGTGCGTGCGCGTGCGCCGAGGAATCTTGTGTACGCATGCGCCGAGGGAACCGTGCGTGCGCGTGGGCTGAGGAATCTGTGTGCGCGTGCGCTGAGGAGCCGTGCGTGCGCGGTGGTTACCCGCGGCGGCCAGAGATTGTGCGGCGCTCACGTACCCACTGCCTCACAAACCCCACCACGAAGCGCGGGTTCTGGGTGGCATAGCGTCGCCACAGCCGCCGCGGCTCGCGCGACAGCCGGTAGAGCCACTCGAGTCCGTTGCGCTGCATCCAGGCGGGTGCCTGGGAGACGATGCCGGCGTGGAAGTCAAACGCGGCGCCTACTCCCATGAGCAAGGGAGCGGCCAGGCGGGGGCGCATCTGGCTCATCCACAGCTCCTGCTTGGGCTGACCTGTGCCCACCCATACGACCTTGGCACCCGATGCGTCGATCTCGGCTACCACTCGCTCCTGCTCCTCGGCGGTCAAAGGACGGAAAGGGGGTGACCAGCCGCCTGCGATCCTCAACCCCGGAAAGCGCTCCTTCAAGCGCGCGGTGAGCAGGTCGAGCGCTTCCTCGGAGCGACCCCCGTACAAGTAGATCGGAGTGCCGGTGGTGGCTGCGTGGGCACAAAAGCGCTCCATCAAGTCCGGTCCGTACACGCGTGTCGCTCGCTTGTGGCCCAGCAGCCGCAAAGCCCACACGAGTGGCTGGCCATCGGGCACGGCCAAGGTTGTGCCGAGCACGGCCCTCATAGTCGCGGGGTCGTCGCGGGCGGACATGACCAGGTTGACGGCAGCCGCGGTCACCGACGCGCGGGCACCGGCGGCGATCGTGGCGTCCATCCAGGCGACTACCTCGTCATAGTCGGAGACCGCGAGCGGCACTCCCAGGATCTCGACGCATGGGGGTGGCGCGGGCGCGGGTGCGGTGGATGTGGCTGGCCCGGAGATTGGTCGAAAGCCTATCCGCGGACTGGTCCCCATGGTCCGGTCATCCGATGGGTCTCATTGGGTGATCCAAACGATTCGCAATCTTCGTCTCCGGTGACACCGCTCGACCTGCGCCGCTATCGTGCCGAGCGACTCTTGCGCAAGGACTTCGCCGGCCTGCGCTCCAAGGTGCTCGCGATCGTGCGCTCCCAGTTGCGCGCCAAGGGCGTCAAGCTCGATCCCGCCGACCTAGAGGCGTGCTACGCGCAAGCGTGGCACGGCTTGTACGCGACTTTGCTCAAGGGAGAGGCGGTCGAGAGCCCTTCGGCCTGGCTTGTGCGCGTCACTTTTCGCCGCGCCATCGACGAGCACCGATCAGCTCGCGGAGCCCGGGTCTTGGATGGTGAGGAATATGGTTCGTACCCTGGGGGCTCGGGCGCCTCCGCACAGGACTTCGCCACGGAGCTCGACGATCGAGCGCGCCTGCGGCAGGTATTCGAAGGTCTGCGCACACGTCTGAGCGGCCGCGAGCGCGAAGCGGCCTCGCTCTGCTACCTGCAGGGTCTCTCGCGTGCGGAGGCCGCCGAGCGGATGGGGATCAGCGAGGCGCGCATGCGCAAGCTGATGGAGGGCGCCGGGGCGGGTAGGCCGGGGGTCGCGAGCAAGGTGGGCGACCTGCTCAAGACGATCAAGGCGGAGGGCTGGTGTGAGCAGCAGTCCTCGCTCATGAAGGCCTATGCCTTCGGCATTCTCGATCCTGCGGGCGAACGTTACGCTTTGGCAGTCGCCCACTGCCGCGAGTGTTCCGCCTGCCGTGCCCACGTAGCCTCATTGCGCGGCCTCGCTTCTGTGTTGCCGTTGCCGCTCTTGGTGCTCATCGGGGGGAAGGCCCCGGTGGGCAAGCGGAGCGCGGGCAGTGGCACCAGCAACGCTGGCCGCGCCGTGCCCGGGCGTCTCGCCGCGAATGCCCCGCGTTTTGGCGGCAGAGCCGGAGCAGGTGGCTGGGGTGGCCTCTCGGGCTCGCTCGCCGCCAAGCTGGCGGTCACCGCCGCGATTCTGCTCGGCGGTGGCTACGCGGTACTCGGCAGCCGTGCCCATGGAAGCCCCAGTGGGCCCCCCGTTCTTGCTGGGGTCCCCGCCGCCGCCGCCCCCGCTTCCGTCCTCGCCCCGGCTTCCGTTCCCGCTTCCGTTTCCGTTTCCGTTCCCGCTCCCGCTTCCGTTCCCGCAGCGCTCATCCCCGCAGCGCTCTTGCCGGCCGGTGAGGAAGTGCTCACGCATGCTCTATTCGGGGTGCCCTACGCGCGTACGCGCGCGCGTGCGGGGCACCCCAAACGTGGATCTACAACTCCCAGCTCGCGTCGCCTTCGCGCAGCACCGCTCCGTAGTGGTGCGAGTCCCATTGTCGGGTCACACGAGTTCGGGCCCGAGCGAGCCGGCCTCGCACCCACGGCCCCGCCTGCTCGGAGTGCCGCTCAGATTGGGGAGCCGGCGCCGGCATCGGGCGCCGGCTCCACAACCGCCGAGTTCGGCCTTGAATAGAGTCCTTCGAGCGTGAGCCGAGCTTCAGCTCCCCACGGCCGTCGTGCTCCGCAGGGGCCGGCTCAGCCCCTGAAGACCTGCCGTCTGTCAAGCGCGCGGGAACACTTGCGTCAGCCGCTTGAGGGCCAGGGGGTTGCCCTTCGGGCGTAGCCTGCGTGTGGCCACCGCCCTCATCGGGTCCAGCCGCTCCCCGACGATGTCCACGAAGTCTTGGTAGGAGACCTTCAGGCGCAGATCGGGCTTCGCGGCAACGCCTTGCTCGACGGTGCTCGACCCGTTGTTCACGCACAGGTGCCATGGAGCCATGTCGGCGTCGGTGAACTCCCACTGGAACGTGGTCGGGCGCTTGAGCCCGTGGTTGGGATTGACCTGGCGGCGGATCGTGTCGAACAGCAACGCCACCGTCTCGGGGTCGCGCTTGCTGGGACCCTCTCTCACGCCGATCACGCCGGCCTGCGCGAGCGTGCGACCGCGCTGGGAGACCTCGATCGGTGACAGTCCCGGCGGCAGCAGTGGCGGACCCGGCAGCGTCTCGGCCGACAGGCCGGCGGAGCGCAGCTTGGTCGTCATCGAGGTGAGCCCTTCCACGCCCACCTCGTCATAGGTCGCGCCAAACACCGTGATGTAGCTTTCGTCCCAGCCTGGAGGCATCAGCACCTGGGCGGTGTACCTGGTCACTTCGCGCAACAGCCCGGCCACTGCCTTGGGCACGCCGACCGGGTCTTCGCGCTTGAGATCGGCCAACAACTTCACGCCGAAGCCGATATGCCTCTGCTCGTCCGCGGCGATGTTCTGCATTCCCTGTCTGAACGCTGGCAGCACGTCGCGCTCTTCCAGGTAGCTGCAGATAAAGTGCTGTCCCGGCTGGGCCAGCGAGGCCTCGATCACGATGTGGTAGAGCGTCACCGCGGCGGCCAGCTTCGCGGGCGAGCGGTCGGCTCGTAGCTCATCGGCCATCGTGTCCAAGCGATCGAAGATCTTGCGAAAGCCGGGCGTCAGTTGTGGCTTGATCGCTCTCAAGCCGCTGTCCATCGACCCGTCGCCAATGCCACACACCTCCTGCATGAAGCGCTTGAAGAAGACGGCGTGCCTGGCCTCGTCCACCTGTTGGGTGGTCAAGAAGTACTTCTGCTCCTCCTTCGGCGCCGCATCGATATAGGGCGACAAGTTGTCCGCCACGGCGTCCTCGCCCCAGAAGAACAAGGCGTAGTTCCATAGCGCGGCTTGGCGCTCGAAGTCGGTGAACCTCTCTCGCCACTGCTTGGCGTCCTCAGTGAAGTCGAGGTCCATCGCGCTCCAGTTGCCGCGCTCCCAGCGGGCATACAGGTCAACGTAGGAGATCGCATCCACGGGCAGGCTCTCCACGGGTGCGTCCTGAGTCGTCGGTATCGCTGTGCTCGCCATGTCCTAGCTCCTCTTACGTTTGTTTGGCTGGACAGCCAGTCCTAAATCTAGCGCGGCAGGCACAAGCACGCGTAGTGCACCGTGAACAGGCGTCTCGCCAGCGGTGGCGCGAGCAGGTGCAATGTGCTGCGCGTCCCCCACTTGCCCGCCGCCGCCACCTTCTGCGCTCGTGTCCGTGCAAAGAAGCGCTGTGCCTCAAGCGGTAGCGCGTCCTCGAGCTCACCCGCGACACGCAATCCCGCCCGTCCCACGATCGCCCGTGCCGAGTCGCGGCTCAGGCGCTGCAAGTGGCCAACCTCATCGGCATGCTCCCGCTTGCCCTCGCGCCGGGCTGAAAGATTGGCCTCGAGCGGTACCTCCATCACGACCGCTTTGCACGCGCGTCCCACCTCACCCAGCAGCGCCGCTGGCTCTCGCACGTGCTCGAGCACGTGCGAGACGATCCCCAGGTCATATGTCGCGTCCGGCATCTTCAGGTGCTCGCCGTCGTACCACTCCACTGAGTCGATCTCTGGCCGCTCACCCGCGATTCTGACGGCGGCCTCGGTGATCTCCACGCCGTGCAGGCCTTGGCCGAAGCCGCGGCGGTGCAACTCGCTGAGCAGAGCTCCGTCGCCGCAGCCCACGTCCAGGATCTTCGCCGGGCGAATGCCCGCCTGGCCGCACAACTCCGTTACGTGGTCGGCCTTGCCCGTCGCCCCCAACGCCCTCCAGCGGGCATACAGCTCGGCTTGTTCGCCTTCGCGTGAATAGGACTCGTCGTAGAACTCCACGAGCCTCTCATGCTCGGAGGGCTCGTCTCTGCTCCCGGCGGTCGGGCCCTCCAAGGAAGGCTCGTGAGTCTTGGGTCCGTCGGTGCGAGAGTCCGGCACTACGACGATTATCCTCACCACGATGACGCGAGGGCTCATGGGGTCGCTGCGAGAAGCCCCAGCCACCGTCCCGGCCTTGGGCGCGATCGTCCTATTCGTGGTCTGGGCCACCAGTCAGGCTGGTTATCCGCTCACCCATTGGGCCCCGGGCGCCTTGATCATGCTCGTCCTGCTCGCCATCGCCTTGCTGGCGGTGCCTTTGCGGTTTGCCACGATTCCGCTCGCGGTGAAGCTCGCGCTCGCTTGCCTGGCCGCCTACACCGCGCTCAGCTTCCTCTCGATCCTGTGGGCCTCCGCGCCCGGCGAAGCCTGGGAAGGCGCCAACCGCACCTTGCTCTACCTGATGGTCTTCGCCCTGTTCGCTCTCTGGCGCGCACGCGGGACGACCGCGGCCCTGCTTCTCTGTGCTTGGACGCTCGCCATGGTCGCGCTCGCCCTCTACGTGATGGTGCGGCTCGACACGGCCACCGGCAAGAGCTTTCAAGCGCTGTTCTCCGGCGAACGCTTGAGCTATCCGGCGGGCTACCCCAACGCTACAGCCGCCCAGTGGCTGATGGCATTCTGGCCCGCTCTGCTCTTGGCCCGCACCAAGCGCCTCCCCTGGGCCTTGCGCGGCGTGCTCGCCGGCGGCGCTGTCGTGCTTGCCGACCTGGCGCTCTTCAGCCTGAGCCGAGGCTCGCTCTACGCCACCCCGGTGATGATCGTGGTCGTCTTCGCATTCGTACCAGATCGACTGCGCACCTTCGCCACCGCGGGGCCCGTGGTCATTGGGGTCGCTGCGACCGCGCCCTTCGTGCTGCGCGTCGGCGACCGTATACAGAGCGCCCAAAGCCCCCACGCGGCAACCCACACCGCGATCGCCGCCACGTTCGCGGCCGCACTGATCGTGGGCTTGGTTGTGGCTACCGGCGCCGTCCTCGAGAGTCGCCGCTCGGTCTCTCCAAGGCTGGCCTTGGGCGCACGACGCGCTCTGCAGGTTGCGGCATCAGTCACGGTGCTGGTGATTCTCGTGGGTGGGCTTGTGGCCGCAGGCAATCCGATCACGCGCGTGCGCCACGGCTGGGACAGCTTCAAGGGCGGCTATTCCACGAACGCGAGCAGCGACAGCCGGCTGCTCAGCGGGCTGGGCAGCAACCGCTACGACTTCTATCGGGTAGCGCTAAACGAATTCGATGCCCACCCGATCCTAGGAATCGGCGCCGACAACTTCCAACAGCAGTATCTCAGGCACGGTCGCAGCGAAGAGACCCCCCGCTACCCTCACAGCGTCGAGCTGCGCACGCTTTCGCAAACGGGCCTGCTCGGCGCGCTCTTGGCCCTCCTCGGCCTTGGCGCGGCCCTCCTGGCCGGCTGGTGTGCGATGCGCCGGGCCGATGACTTGCTCGGGGCGACGGTCGCCGCGTCGGCCCTCGCCGGCTTTGCCTACTGGGCGGTCCATGGCTCGTTTGACTGGTTCTGGGAGTTTGCCGGCCTCGGCGCCCCCGCGTTTGCCTTGCTCGGGATCGCATGTGCCTTGGCGCCGCGGGAGGACGGGGTCAGACGGGAGAGCGAGGTTGGAGATGTTCCGCTGAGGGGTGTCCCACGTGCGCGCGTAGGGCGTCCATTTGGCCGCATCTTTGCCCTGTCGCTGGCAGCGCTGTTGGTGCTCGCCGCAGCGGGCTCTTTTGTGGCGCCCTGGTTGAGTGAACGTCAGGTCCAGAGTGCTGCCCACATCTGGCCACGGGCGCCGCTCGCGGCTTATGCCCGTTTGCACGACGCCGCTAAGCTCAACACGCTTAGCGACCGGGCCTACCTTGTAGAAGGCAGCATCGCACTGCGCTTCGGCGACCTCCCCCGAGCCGAACGAGCCTTCTCGCAGGCACTCGCTCGTGTGCCCAACGACGCCTACGCCGCGCTCGAGCTGGGCGCGATCGCCTCGGAATCTGGAGCCCGTGCACGTGCGCTTGTGCTGCTCGAGCGGGCCAC
The DNA here is from genome assembly GCA_963731565.1 of uncultured Solirubrobacterales bacterium. GTDB lineage: Bacteria > Actinomycetota > Thermoleophilia > Solirubrobacterales > Solirubrobacteraceae > Palsa-744. The sequence goes on along the minus strand of CAVSWG010000001.1, from coordinate 222,271 downwards.
TCGCCTGAACCCGCGCGATCCGCTCACTCGCCAGGCGCTACATACGGTCAAGGCCGGCAACCGCATCGACGTGCAGGCGCTTAACCGCGCAATTCTGCTCAAAGCTGAAGATCTCGCGTAAACATCTCGCGTTTGCGGGTTATTGTGCAGGAGATCGCCGCTCACCTTCGCTAGCGTGTGAGCTGAGCCTTGTTAGAGCCTGCACCGGCCGCATCGGCGGCCAGATTTGCAGGGGAGACCGGGCACAGCACGTCCAACCGTCATTAGCGCCACCGATTCGTTGCCGGCAAGGAAAACGAGCTGAGTGTTGCTCGAGCCGAAGAAGGGAAACCCAAAGGTAGGGACAATGAGTCGCAAGAGCAGGATCCCAGCGGTATTTGCCTTGGTGGGCCTTCTGTCGGTCTCCGTTTCCGGGGCCGCGTTCGCGGGAAGCCCGCTGCTGAGCGGCTACGGCGGTCCCGGCGCTGGAGAACAAGCGATCCTCGGCTCCACTCTCCTGGGCGGACACAGCGGCGGAGGGGCATCGGGCGGCTCCTCAGGAACGGGCAGCTCCTCGGGTTCCTCTGTCCCCGGGACCGTAAGCCAGAGCAGCGTCGGCGGCACCGGCGCCACCAGCCGTTCCACTTCAACTGGAGCCGGCTCCGGCCGCGCCGGCTCGGAAGGATTTGGCTCCCCGCGAGGGCGGCCCACAAACGAGGTCGTAGCGCGCTCGCCTCGAACAGCCACGAGCGCATTCGTCTATCCGAGTTCTCTGCGCTCTGCGTCCGCCAGCTCGTCTGCGTTCGGGATCTCCGGCGGCGACTTTCTTGTGCTCCTGGCCGCGATCGCGATGCTGACGTTGATGGCCATGTTCACCCTGCGGGTTTCCCGGCTACAGCGCTAGTGCCGAGCGACCGATAGAGCACAGAGGACGCTCCTCGAACCACCCCGCCATGGAGATCTCACGACAGACATCCTCGCTTCCGCTGACTGGCCAACTGCCGGTCAGACGCGACGCGCCGTTCCCGCACAGCTTGCAACGGGGGGCCTTCAGAGGGTGGCTTCAGTGGCTGCTGGAGGGTGTCGGTTGGAGCATCCTGCGCCCGTCCGTCGATCTGCTGCTCATGTATGTCGGTGTGATGGTGGCGCTCGGCGGAGTGGGTTCCATGCTCGAAGTCTCTGCTCTTAAGGCTCCCTTGCTCGTGCTGCCGCCCATCGCCTTGCTCTTGCTCTATCTGCGTGGTCTCTACCGCACGCGCTTGCGCGCCCTGTTGCTCGACGGAGTAGTGCCTGTAATAAGCGCTGTCTCGGTGGGCGCGGTGGCGGTGGCAATGGTCGGCGTCCTGGTCAACGGCAAGATGCCGAGTCAGGACGATTGGCTTGAGGCCTGGCTGTTCGTGTTGTTGGGGCTCGGCATGAGCCGTATCACGCTCACGCTCACACAACGCTTTGCCCGTCGCCGCCGCCTTGTAGGAAAGCCTGTCTTGATCATGGGCGCCGGTCTCGTCGGCTCCCAGGTCGCTCGTCGTCTCGACAACCACCCCGAGTACGGGCTGGCGCCGATCGGGTTCCTCGACGATGATCCTCGCTCGATCGCAGAGGTCGGCGGTCGCGACGTACCGGTAATGGGCACAGCCGAGGATCTCGACAAGATCGTCGAGCGCAGCGGCGTACGCAATCTGATCGTCGCTTTCTCCTCTGTCGCTGACGCTCGCATCAGTCGCCTGATCCAGCGCTGCCAGGAGCTTGGCATCGAGGTCTCGGTCGTACCACGCATGTTCGACACAATCAACGATCGCGTCGGCTATGACACTGTCGGCGGCCTCCCTTTGCTGTCCTTCTCGGGCGTCAACCCCAAGGGCGTGCAGTTCGCGATCAAGCACGTCATCGATCGCCTGTCCGCCACCTTGCTGCTGATTCTGCTTTCTCCCGTGATCGCGCTTACCGCCTTGGCGGTGCGCGTCAGCTCGGCCGGTCCCGTTCTCTTCCGTCAGCGACGAGTCGGTCGCGACGGGACCGAGTTCGACGTTTACAAGTTCCGCTCGATGCGGATCGAAGCGTTGCATGCCGCGCAGCCGGTCGGTGCTGAGCTCGGCGCTCTAGATCTTGAGGAGATGCTTCCCGTGGACACCGCTCCCGGAGGTGTCGAGGGCGGCGATGACCGGCGTACGCTGGTCGGGCGCGTTCTGCGTCGAACGTCGATCGATGAGCTGCCGCAGCTGTTCAACGTGCTGCGTGGCGAGATGAGCCTGATCGGGCCACGCCCCGAGCGCCCGGAGTTCGTGGAGATGTTCGGGCGCGACATCGCCCGTTACGGTGACCGCCACAGAGTCAAGTCGGGAATCACCGGCTGGGCGCAGGTCCATGGGCTGCGAGGGCAGACCTCGCTTGCCGAAAGGGTCGAGTGGGACAACTACTACATCGCCCACTGGTCGCTCGCACTCGACTTCAAGATCGCACTGCTCACCATCATCGCGCTCTTCCGCAACTCCGACTAGCCGCCTCAGATACTGGCGCTAGCTGCCTTGGCCGTACCCATCCAGTACTGGAACACACTCACGCGTAGGTCTCGCGTGCCCAGCGCCTTCGGCAGTGCGATCGAGTAGCGGTTGAAACGGTCGAGCGTGAACTGTGCCCTATATACGGCGCGGCGCCCACTGAATGCTTCCATCTGCAGGTAGTCCCCAACGGGTCCCGAGCCACTTGCCACGACTTTGCCGCCACGATTTCTCAGATGCACGATTACCGGGCTCGGTTTGCCAAAGGGCGAGATGAATACGCTGCGCAACGCTCCGAAGGAGGGCTTGTGGACACCGGTTTCGGTGACCACGCCGAAGTCTTCGTTGTGCGAGCCCTGCAGCGCGTATACCGTCTCAGCTGCCACCCAAGGTGTGCGAGCGAGTGAGCGAAAAACGTTCTTTAGGTTGATCCCCTGCACCTGCTTGGTGACGCATCCTTGTTCTTGCTGGATGCGCTGGCGCGGCCAACAACTGCTCCAGCCAAACTCGTTTAGCCATAGTGGCTTGGTGTCCCCGTTGGCGAGCTGCACTTCGTGCAGGTAGCGCAACGAAGAAAGCACCAGGTTGTAGAAGTGGACTGACAACCCGTCGTAGTAGCCCTTGATGCCGGCCGCATACAGGGCGCGCAGGAAGGCGCCGTTGGAGCCCACGAGCGATCCTCCGAGCACCGTCATTCGCGGGTCGGCGAGCTTGATAGCTGGGTAGGCGGCTCGCAGGATTTCCGCATAGTGCTGGGCCTTGTTGGGTCCAGCGAGATAGTCTTCGTTGGCCTGATCGGGCTCATTCCACACTTCGATTGCGGCGAGCTTAGGGCCGTAGCGAGCCGCGAGAAATGCCACGAACGAGCCGTAGTCGCTGGGCACGGTCGGCGCCCAGGCCTGCGCCTTGCTGCTCTTGCCCGGCTTGCACTTTCTCAGCAGTGAAGTCGGCGCTGAAGAGGCCCAACAGGGTGTCCACATCGCAAGCGCGATCACCTTTATGCCGGCGGCCGACGCTTGACTGACGAGGTTGTCGGTGAACGCCAGGGCGCGTGGATCGATCTGGCCCTGAGTTGGTTCAAGCGTTGCCCAAGGCATTTCCAAGCGAATCGTGTGCGCATGGAGCGAGTGCGCCCAGGCGATCTCCTGATCCACCTTCGCCATTGGCATGCCAAAGCCGATGCCGGTCGCGTTTACCCCGCCCAAGGGTGGCCCGGTGACCGGCGTCACAATGCTCTCGGCGCTGGCGGGCGCCAGCAAGGTGAGCATCACGCTCACGAGTGCAGGCAAGGCCAGCGCATTGAATCGCCTTGTCATCCCTACACGATAGTCGGGCTAGGTCTGTGCGGCGACACTTGTACGTGGCTCTCCAGTGGCAGCTACGCTGTTGCGGCTATGTCGCCCACTTGGATCTGGCTGCAGGGGGCCATCGTCATATTCGTGCTGATCGGCATGATCATCGCGATCACGAAGCTCGCCTGAGCGCTCAGCGGCGGCGCCAGCGGATGCGGTGTGGGCGCCGCTCGCGCGCCAGCGGCGCATCCGGGCGGTGTGGGATCTCCTCGCCGCTGAGGATTGCGGCGGGGACGGCCCGCGTCAGCCAGTCTGTGAAGGGCTCGAGTCCCGCCTCCGCCAGCTCCTCAGCCATGCCTGGCGGTCGTTTGACTGCGTCATGTGTGTCGGAGGCGACGTTGTGAACGAGTCCTTGCTCCATCAGTGTTCGCGCGAAGCGGCGCACCTCGCTACCGAAGCGGCCTACGAGCGAGCCAGCGGTGATCGAGGTGAGGACGCCTCCTTTGACCAGCGACTCCACCATCTGCGGATCCCGCTGTAGCGCTGGGCATCGCTCGGGGTGGGCTAGCAACACGCGATGGCCTGCGCTCTGCAGCGCCATCACAACGCCGTCCAGGCCGGTCACGACAGGCGTGAACGGTGGCTCGAGTAGCACCCACGGCCCGTCGCCGAGGCGCAAGCGCTCAAGCTCCCCAGGCTCGATCTGCTCCGCACGCGTCATCGCGATCTCCCCGCCGGTGCGGATCTCAAGCTCGATCCCCTCGACGCGCAGACGCTCGTTCAGCTCGCCCGCGAGACGGGCAATCGTGGCGGCGTCGTTGTGGTGGTGCCAGTTCACATGCGGTGTGGCCACCATCACACGTGTTCCGCTTGCCACGGCCGCGCGCGCGAGTGCGAGCGAGCCCTCGATCGTCTCGGGCCCGTCGTCTATGCCGGGAAGCACATGGGTATGAAGGTCGATCATCGCCCGCTGAACGATATGGGAGCCGCCTACTCTCGTTGCCGGCGTCCGGTGGATATGATCGCCTCGCCCAGAATTTTAGTGCAGTTCGAACCGCCGCCAAGGGAGAGTCATGTTCAGATCGATCGTGGTTGGAACCGACGGCTCAGACACCGCCGGCCAGGCCGTGCGTCAAGCGGTCGACCTCGCCAAGTCCGTGGGAGCGACGCTCGAGCTCGTGAGCGCATACGAGCCTGTGCCGGCCCAGCGCTTGCGCGAGGAGCGTCGCGATATGCCGGAGGACCTGCAGTGGGCAGTCAGCCCACGCGAGGATGTCGACGCCACGCTCGAGGCGGCGGCTGGGGTGGCGCGTGAGGCTGGGGTCACCGTCAACGTGTATCCGCGCCAAGGCGACCCCGCGGACGCAATTCTCGACGTCGCAGAAGAGCAAGGTGCGGACCTGATCGTGGTCGGCAACAAGGGCATGACCGGAGCCAAGCGGTTCTTGCTTGGTTCGGTCCCGAACAAGGTGTCCCACCATGCGCCTTGCTCGGTGCTCATCATTCGCACTACCTGAGCTCGCACATCACCTGAGCTCCGCACTGTTTAGTTTCTTCGCGCTCTGCCCTGAGCGGTGGTCTACATACCGCAGATGTAGCGCCAAGCTTGCTTGATGCCCCTCCAGGAGGCTACTGTCATGGCATTCATCGCTGTAGGCACACGGGCTGGGCGACGCTTCGTTTGAAAGAGATGGTCTCCTACGCGGAGGGTGGCCCACACGCCGATTGGTGCTCGGGCCGAGACGCCCTTGGGAAGCTTCGTCGTGCACGTGAATGCTTGATGTCTCTTCACGGTTGCGATGCAGCTAGCGATGCGCCGTCCATGTAGGACTGCGGTTAGGCGCAGGCGCCCTACCTCGTTGGCTCTGGCGGTCATATAGAGCTTGCGTCCGATCAGCATCGCGCTGGGAGACAGGAGGGGCGAAGAGCCTTTGGCTGAGTGCGAAGGCCCTATAGAGGGGGGCGTTGTTGGAGGGAGAATCGTGGACGGCGGTGGTAGCGGTGCTTCGGGTTTTGGTTGATCTGGCTGCGCAGGCAGGATTTCGATTGTCCGCTGGTCGCGCCCTCCGTCCGGACTTTCCGCCGTGACGGTTATCGAGCTCCCAGGAGGCGGCGTGGAGGGGGCCGTATAGGTGGAGGTGGTGCTCCCCGTTGAGGTGATCGAGCCAGCGCTAGCTTCCCATTTGATCGTTGGTATGTCGTTACTGACGGCGGCCGACAGTCCAACGCTCGTGCCTTCGATCATGCTCGCTGGCGCGCCCTCGATCGCGACGCTTGGTGGCGGTGGAGCACTGCTCACGTCGATCGATACTGTCGCCGCGGCGGGGCTTTCGGGGAACGAGCTGTCTGGGTCGCTGGCGGAGAATGTGAAGCTGTCAGGCCCGCTGTAGCCACTGTCTGGCGTGTATGTCACCTGGTCGTTGGTGATGGCGCTGAGTTTCCCGTGTGCGGGCTGGCTGACGATCGTGTAGGTAGGCGTAGCCGACGGCTGTTCAAACGAAGCGCTCCCTGACCATCGTTGCGAAGTGAGCGTTAGCTGAAGCGGCTGGTCGGGTTCGATGCTTCGCGTTTGGGCTTCTGCGTCAAAGCCGGGCACCACCGTGTGTTCGCCGGCGTACGCCGGCGGTTTTTCATCCCCGGTCTGCTTTATCAAGTGTTCGGGATCGGTTTCGGCACGCAGCCAGTATTCGCCCGGGAGCACATTTGAGACGTTGACCCATTGGAAGGCGAGATTGGATTCGTACAGATCGCGCCAACCCTCGGATACACCCTCGAACACGTTTGTCGCTTCAGGTTGGTAGCGCCGGCAGAATTCGCGCGGCGGGTTGCCTGTGTCCGAGTAGACCGGTTCGGAGGGTCCCGTTTCCTCGATGCGTTCGCTGTCCTCGAGGCAGAAGCCGACCTTCTGCGCGGGAGCTACTTCAGCGCTTCTGTCGGCGTTCCACAACGAGTAGAAGGCTACGTGTTGCAGATGCCAGTGATCGTGACCGTCGGCTTCGACGTAGATCATCTGCGCTTTGCTCGGTTCTTCTGTGTACGTGCCGTTGCTGTTGTAGATCCGCTGGAATACGTTCATTGGCGGAGAAGCTGGTTCGGTCGGATTTGGGGTTCCGCGCGAACCTCTGAAATCGAGCGCTCCGGGACCAATGTTGTGAACGTACCCGTTGAAACGCAGTAGGAGCTGAGCTTCCGCATGGCCCCCGGTTGGGGTTTCTTCGCTCACGGAGAGACTGATGTTGTCCGGCGGGTCAGCCACCACGTCGGGCAGCAAGGGCGTAGGGCTCGAGGCGTATGCCCCGCGCAAAGCGACAACCGAGCCCAAACCCAGCCCCGCGATCACGACGAGCAGCGCGATTGGCCGACGAATCCCCCTCACAGTCATGAGATCACGTTATCGATATGTGGGAATGAGACCATCCACTCGTCTGGAGATGCCCACGCGTCCAGCCCGGGCATCTCCGGTCGCAATGTGCGTGGGAGCAGGGACCACACGAATCTCGCCTTCCGGCCGAATGGGACGACTGCGTGGATCGTCCTCAGCTGCATCTCGACGTCAAGCGCGCGTATTGCCGCGAGCGGCAAGAGGCGTTGCACATGTTTGGTGGGGACGTCATTGGGCGGCTCGCGCTCGTCGGACAGGAGCACTACGTCCACTCCTCGCGACTGAAGCTGCTTCAGCCACCCTCGCGCTGTTTTTGTCGCGTCGCCCCGGGCGGCCAGTGCGACAATCTTCGGGGGTCCGGCCGGCCTACGGCCAAAATGCCCTTCCCCCTCCGCGGTTGGGCCATGGGAGCCCTTCGTGGTTATGAGCACCAGCACCCATACGAGCGCGTCGGAGGACGCGTCCAGCAGGATCTTGAGCATCCCCTGCCAGCCGTCGCGCCAGCCCTCGTCGATGAGCGTCCGGTAGACGATCTTTGCCGCTGGTCGCAACAAGATGCGCTTCAGGTAGGCCCCATGGCCTGACGGACGCTCGAGGTGGCTGCTCTCCAGTCGCGCATAGCGCCAGGCGTCGCGCAGCGCTTCGCCGAGCGTCATCGCGAGCGCGTGCTCAAGGTCTCCGTCCAGGATGGCTGGTCGCTCGTGTGGCTCGAGGCCCTCGTGCACCTTGCGCGCCTCGTCGTGACGGTAGGCTCCGCGCCGGAAGAGGCGCGAGCGGTAGGCCGGGTACTTGGCCGAAGGTCCGAGCAGCCTTCCCAGAAACCGGTGGCGCAACGGGCATACCGCGATCGCGGTTCGCTCTGGCGGCGAGGCGAGTAGCTCCTCGATGCTTGCGCGCAAGCGCGGGGTGACACGCTCATCGGCGTCAAGCTCAAGCACCCACTCACACGTTGCGGCGTCAAGCGCCACGTTGCGCTGGGCTGCGAACCCCGGCCACGGGCTCTCGACTACCTTGGCGCCCAGCCTGCGGGATATCTCAACGGTACGGTCGGTCGAGCCGCCGTCTACCACCACAATCTCGTCGCAAAAGCTGACGCTCTCCAGGGCGCCGGGCATGTTGTGCTGCTCGTCCTGCACGATCAGGCAGGCGCTGATGCTCGTCGCCGTGGTGCGAGGTGTGGGCGTCAAACGAAGCTCGGTGCGGGCATAGGGCTTGAGGCCATACTGGCTGAGTAGTATGCCCGCGCGTGCGCGCGAATCGCATCGTCTCCATCCAGACGACGAAAGAGCGTGGCGGCGCGGAGTACGCCAACGTGGACCTCCTGAACGCGCTCGCTGAGCGTGGGCACGACGTGCTTCTGCTCACCAACGTCCCCGAGCTTGCGCTTGGAACGCGGGTAGCCACGCGTCAGATCGACCTGGGCCCAAAGCTTGCTAGGCGAAGTGCAGCGCGGGTGGCTTTGCACTCACCCCAGACGCTCGTGCGACTCGCTCGTGCACTGTGGTCCGCGCGTCCGCTCAGCGCGGTTATCGTAAGTTTCAAGAAGGAGCAGCTGCTCGTCTGGCTGCTGCCGAAATGGCTCACCCGACGGGTCGTATGGGTGGAGTGGGGTCCTGTGCCGAAGCAGATGCGCCGCGGGCCAGGTCGTTTTGTGTACGCGTTGGCGGCGCGACGCGCGCAGCGAGTGCTGGCCGTCTCCGCTGGCACCGCAGATACGGTCGTGGAAGCAGGTGTGCCGCGCGAGAAGGTGATGGCCCTTCCGGACCTTGTCAACCTCCACGAGGTGGAGCCGGACGTGGTCGGGGGCGCAGCGTTGAGGAGCGCCTGGGGGGTCGGCGAGCAGACGTTTGTGGTGGGCTGCGTGGCGCGCTTTCAGAGGCGTAAGCGCAACGACGTGGCGATCGATGCGATGGCTCATCTCGAGGGGGATGTGTTGTTGGTGATGGCCGGGGAGGGAGATGACGAGCAGGCGCTGCGCGCTCGAGCAGCTCCCCTTGGTGGGCGCGTGCGCTTCGTGCCCAACGTGCGCGGACACGTCGATGCGTTTCTCTCGGCTTGCGATCTGCTCGTGTTCGCGCCCAGCCCTACCGAGGCCGACAGGCCGCGAGTGATAGTGATGGCACAGTTGGTCGGGCTTCCCATAGTCGCGACCCACCCCGAGGGGGCCGCCTCGCTGCGCGCCGGCGAGACCGGAGTGATCATCTCCCCTTACAACGATCCGCAAGCCTTGGCTCTCGCCCTTGCCGCCTACCGAGACGAACCTGCGCGCCGGCGCCGCGAGAGCGAGCTCGCGCGCCAGACCGCGCTCGAGGCCTATGATCCGGAGTCGACTTTGCAAGCGGTCGAAGGAGCGCTCGGGCTGTCGCGTTGACGCTTCACGCACCCAGGCGCTGGCGGATCGCTCGCAGGCGATCGGCGTGCTCTGCGGTCAGCGCTCGCTTGGCGATGTCGCGCAGGGTATGAGAAGCCAGCATCGGGGCGGTACGCGCGCGTGTCAGCGGTAGGTGTGCGCCGGGCGTCATCAGGATGCTCCAGGCGACGGGATCGTTTCCGTCAGAGAAGCGCAGCTTGTACGGCTGCTCGCCCGCTCCCAGGTCGATTCGCTTCTCGCCGCGCGCGAAAGCGTCCTCGATTGCGTACAGGATTCCGAGCATCGCTGGCTTTAGGCGCGCGAAGCGCTCGTCCCAACCGCCGTTGACGTATGCCACCTCGCCATCGGCGGTGACGAACAGTTGCGCTGATATTGGCTCTCCCTCGACTTCGAGGACCCAGATGCGAAGGCGTCCACTGTCGAGCAGCTCGGCGGCTGCCGCCTCGAGCATCGCCGGTACCCGGTCGGCTATCGCAACGAGGCCAGACTCGCCAAGATCCTTCCAGCGCGCGGTATGCAGTCGCATGAAGGTGTCGATATCGGAGTGCAGCGTCTTGTGAGTGCTCACGCGCGCCCGACCGCCGGCCGCATCGAACTGGCGCCGAACACGACGCATCTGGCTGCGGAAGTTAGAGCTCTTGCGAGCCAGCCATGCCTCATAGGACCCATCCGCGAGGGAAATGGTGGGAGCGCCCATAATCAGGTACTGGCGTAGGACCGGTCGCAGCCAGCCGGGCCAACCGTTGCGCAACGTTAGCGCCCACTGCGAGCCGGCCGGATGGCCCTCGAGCGCGACGATGTCTGGGCGCGGCTGGGCATCTGCCAATACTTCGGCCACGATGGCGGCGACCTCCCACTCGCGCCCAGGCCAGGCCAGCGGAGATAGCCGTGCCGCGAGCTCGATTCCCGGCAAGCGGTAGTCGATCCGACCGCGCTTGCCTGGGACCGCATAGAAGGGGGCGAAGCCGACGAGTCGCTCGCCGTCGCGCACAACGACCGTGCGCGGCTCCGCGCCCGTGGCAGCCATGTGCCTCCACCACGGCATGATCCATCCTGGAGCCATCAGGGGCAGAGCGCATGCTCGGGCCAGCTCGTCCCACTCCTCCGACAGCGGCTCCAGCTCCTCAAGGTCTGTGATCAGCTTGGAGCTGAGCATCTGTGCGCCACCCCTACCACGGTGTGAGCCGGGCGTTTTCGCGCTCGGATCTCGTTGGAAGGTCCCGGAACGAGCCGAGCGTTCGCTTGCTCAGCGTCTGTAGCCACTGGGCCGACATCAGCAGCTCGTAGTCGCGATCGCGATCGGGGTGGGTCATTATCTCCACGCTCTGGCTATCGGCATTTGCGAGCAACGTCTCGATGCTTATCGCTGTTGGGCTCTCCGCGACGGAGTCGATCGCAAAGAATCGCTCCGTGCTGAGTTGGCGGCGTGCGATGAACCCGTGTCTTGCACGCCGCATCAAGGTTCCGACTCCGGGCCGGGTTCCAGGGCTGCTGTCGGCGGTGCGTACAGCGACTCCCCGCGGCAAAGCCAGCAGCACGGTAGGGCTGAGGTGAGCATGGTTGTGACCATCGATGTGGGTTGGCTCGCAGCCGTAGAGCTCGCGGAAGGACTCGAGCTGGTCGGCGATGCAGTGCTTCACGAGGGGTACCAGCGATGGGTTGAGCACGACGCGCGAAATGCGCCGTCCTGACAGATGTTTCAGTGTGCGCGCCTGGCGCTCGCGTACAGAGCTCGGCGTGGCTTCGTCCTCGAACTCTTGCGTCAGGTTCAAGTGCAAGCCAACCGGCAAGCCGGATGCTCGCACCAGCTCGGCGGCCCGTCGGCTGTCGTCCATGTAGACCATCGCGCTGGTGCTGGTGATACCCCCGGCGGCGAAGCACTCGAGGATCCGGTCGGTTGCCAATGGATTGCCGCCGAAATCGTCGGCGTTGACGATCAGAAGACCATCCATGCCAACCAGAGCACCTTCTTGTTCGCGCGGCTCACCGCAGTCCCTCCAGGGTCACAGGATTGAGAGTCCTTCGAGCAGCTTGTGCCAATGTTCGGCGTAGCGCTCGAGACTGTTGTGCGCCAGCACGAAGTCCCGTGCCTGTGACGCGAGACCGATGACGTCCATGTCGTGAAGGGCAAGAAGTCGGTCTCGCACATCCTCAAGCGTAGGCTCGACGCAAAGCATCTCGTATGCAGGGACTGCTTGCAGGAAGGTCTTCATCCAGCCTACGCGGGTGGTCAGCAGCGGTCGTCCGCATGCCAGCGCCTCCAGGACAACGAGGCTGCAGGCCTCATAGCGGCTGGGGAATACCACGCAATCCGAAGCTGAATAGGCGTCCGCTAGTTCCTCGGGGCCGAGTACGCCCAGGTGGCGAGCTTCGCAAACCCCGCTCGCTCCTGCGATAAGAAGCTCATATCCCGCGCTCTTGGTGGCCTCGAGAAGGATGTCGCTCCCCTTACGATGCTCTATGCGCCCAACGAACAGCGCATAGCGGCCCTTCGAGGGAATATCGAGTCGCATGCGGGCCTGGCTCATATCGCGCGGAGTGAATACGGCGGTGTCGATCCCGTTTGGAATGACATCGTCGACGTGTGACTTGTAGTAGCGGCGTGCCTCCGCGGCGGCAGCCTCGGACACGCAAACAAGCCTGGTCGCGCCATACCCGGTGATTGCCTCTGTCGCACCGGAGCTCACGCTGCGGCGTATGCGCTCGCGCAGCGGCAGCACGCCGCCTTCGGCACGTGTGTCGCCGATCATTGTCCCGTGATAAACGTGAACTCGCGGTACTCCGTGTGAGAGCCCACCGCCGAGATATCCGTTGCTGAGGATCACGTCTGGGTTCTTCCTCAATGCGGCGCGACTGGCTGACAGTGACATGTTCGGGTAGTCGAGCCCGAGGCGGAACTGCCAGCGACTAGGCGATCGCTTGGGACCGACGATGCTCGTATCCCATCCCTGCTCCTCGAGTACTCGGGCCTGCAACAGAGCCATTCTCTCTACGCCGCCAGAGCCGTGGGAGGGGTCGGGGGAGATCACGACAGCGCGCGGCATCGCCTTCAGTGTGTCCGGTCGCCGCCGAGGCCTTGCGCGAGCGCCGCTACCGCTCGTGAGATGCGCGACCGGGTGGCCCCCCTCAGCACTATCGCCATCCTTTGGAGAACAAAGCGAATCTGGCTTGCTGTCCTGCCGCGGATGTAGTTCTGTTCTACGAGCCAAGCCCCGTGGCGATTCAGGAAGCGCCAGTTGTTGCGGGCCGCCCAATACTCGTAGCGCAGCGTTGATGATTGGTGTGCCCCTCCGTCCCAGTTGCCGAACTGATAGCAGTAGGTCTCTCCTGTGAACAGGCAGCGAAATCCTGTGCGCGCCGCCTGCGCGAAGAAGTCTGTCTCCTCGCGGTAGGCGTTGACGAGGAAGCCGCTATCGAAGCGGACCCGCTCAAAGACTGAGCGTCTGACTAGAGCGCGTGCCGGCAAGAACGGCGTTTCGAAGGCCTGTCTTGGGAAACTGCCTACATCCTCCATCGAGGGCTTCTCGATCCGCGGCGCCGCGGCCGCGATCGCCGCGATCTGCTCAACCGTGCCGGGAGCATGGAGCAGGGGCGCGCCGACGATGTCCGCGTTGTGACGATGCGCCTCAGCTAGCAGGATGGTTGCGTAGTCGCTGGGGAAGCGGCAGTCGTCCTCCCCGAACAGGACCCATCCACCGGTGGCCGCTTCCAATCCGGTGTTACGAGCCACGGGCACACCGCGGTTGAGCTCGTGTCGAATGACTCGCAGCCGTGGGTCGGCAAACTGCGCGCACACCTGCGGTGTGTCGTCGCTCGACCCGTCGTCCACGACGATCACCTCGGCGACATCCTTCATCGCCAGCATCGAGGGTAGGTTCAGGCGCAGTGCCTCGGCTCGATTGTAGGTGGGGAGGACCAGCGTGATGTCCTCGCGCTCGCCGACGGCCACGGCGGCAGTCTATCCGGGGCCTCTGTAGGTCGGCTTGCACAGGTGGCCGTCAGCGCCTCTACCATCGTCGCGTGCGCGGACGCGGTGGTAGACCCTGGTGAGCGACCTCGGTCAGATCGGAGCACGGCGAATGACGGCCGACGTGACGGTGCAAATCGTCGCCCGCATTCTCAACCTCGCCCTCGGTGTAGTAGTCACGCTTGTAATCGTCCATACCCTGGGCAGCCGTGGCTTCGGGGTATGGTCCTCGCTGTTTGCCGTGACTCAGATAGCCGCGAGCTTCGGCGAACTGGGCCTCAACCAGGTCGCAGTAAACCGGGCCGCGGCTGAGCCGGAGCGTGAGGCGGGCTGGCTCGGGGCGCTGCTGTCTCTGCGGCTGCTCACCGCCGTTCCGGTAACGATCGCATCGATCGTGGCTGTGCTCCTGATCGCGCCCGACCACAACAGCCAGTTCGCGGGGGTGCTGCTCTCGATGCTGCTGCTTGTGGGTGTTCCGACGACGCTCAATGTCGTTTTTCAGCTACGTGTGCGCAACGACATTCCGATGGGCATCATGAGCTTGAACAGTCTCATCTGGGCAGCCGCCGTAATCGCAGTAGCGGCCTTCTCGGGGGGCGTCGCGGCGTTCGCCGTTGCCTTCTTCATTACCTCAGCGCTTACGGCGTGTCTGACGGCGCTGCTCGCTTTGAGGCTTGCCGCGGTTCATATACGTGGCTCCTCAGAGCTCTGGGGGGCCTTGCTGCGTGTCGGGGTAGGGCTGGGTATAGCGGGCGTGCTTGTCACGTCCTATGTCAGGCTCGATCAGATACTGGTGCTGGAGTTCGCCGGCAGTCGCCAAGCGGGCCTATACGGCGCGGCCTACCGTTTGCTCGACCAAGTGCAGTTCATTCCCATCTCCGTGATGACGACGCTCTTTCCGCTGATCGCTGCCGCGTACAAGAGCAGCCGGGATCGTTCGCTCGAGCTGTTGCAGACCGCGGCCGAGTACCTCACGATGGCATCGCTGCCGATTCTCGCCTTCACGATCGTCGCCGCCGAGCCGATCATGACGTTCCTGTTCGGTCGTCAGTTCGCGGCAGGTGCACCGGCCTTGCCGATTTTGGCCGGTGCATTTGTCTCAATTTCCTTTGGGTATCTCGCTGGGAACATGGTGGTGATCCTGGAATTGCAGCGGCGGTTTGTCATCTACGCGGCAATTGGCTTGCTTGTGAATGTGGTGCTCAACCTCTTGCTCATCCCAAATTACGGGTTCCTTGCCGCGGCATGGGTAACGCTTGTGACGGAGGTCATCGTCATGTCCTTGTCGATGCGCAGCGTGCTGCTCGCGCTCAAAATGAGGCCCCGTCTGGGGCGGCTGATGCGGACGCTCCTAGCGGCGTTCATCATGGGGGCGCTGACGTGGATCGCCCGCATGGCGGGGGCGCCGCTGGGCGTCTTGGTTGTCCTCGCCGCGCCCGCTTACGTCGGGGCGTTGCTGCTTCTCGGCGTGCTGGTGCCCGCGGAGGTCATGGTCATCCTGCGCAAGCAGGCTCAAGGCTGAAGCAGGGCTTCGGCTGTCGGTTCTTTGATTGCACGCCTCAATTCATTCCGATTCACAGATTGCTCTCTGGGCGCCGTGAAGCGTGAAATCGCGTAGGTGCTGGTTCGGCGCACTTCAGCCAAACGGAAGCCAGCGGGAGCTGACAAGGGAACCACAGGAGCAAGGGGGGCGCGTCCTGTCCGCGCCGTGGGCAACCCGATGAAGTCAATTTCGCGTGTGGACACGCCCTGTCCATCGATTGGGCTCACCCGCGGTAGGTAAACGTTGAGTGGGAGCAAGCCATTCTGCTCAGTTACGAGCACACGCTCAGGGGCTGGTGAGCGCAACGATTGCGAGACGCCGCGCCAGTTCTCGCGCTGGTAGCTGGGGTTTGTGTTGATGCCGAGGATCACGAGCAGGGATATCGTGCACAGGCCTACCCCCAGCAGTACTCCGGCACGCCCGGCGCGGGCGACCCCCAGGCCGATTGCGACCAAGACGGCCCAGGGAGCCCAAGCCGCCATTACGTTGCGCCCGTTGAACACGTCTTGAAGATGCGTCACCGCGAGCAACAGTGGAATCCCTAGGGCGCCTACGGCGACGATCGCCACGTCGCGTGCGAGTCCTCGCTCGCGGCCGTCACCACGCCGCACCAGTAGCCACACGGCCGCGGCCGCGAGGGTCCCCGCGAGCGCGGCCGAGAAGATCTCCAGTGGGCTATAGAGCCCGACGAGGAATTGCTTCGGCGCCTGTGCGAAGCGGGAGATGAGCGATGTGGTCTGAATCCAGTCGGACTGGCCGCCGCCGCGCTGGCGCAACGCGAGCGGCACGAGTGCCAACCCGACGATCGCCACCGGTGCGATCGCCATGCAGGACTTCCTCCAGCCAAAGCGACGAAGCAGCACAGCCGCCTCCGGTAGGAACACGAAGACGGCGAAGTAGTGTGTTAGGAGCGCCAGGGCCGACAGGCCGGACCACCAGGCCAACTTGCGTAGCGTGGGTTCGCGCAGGGAGTCCTGCCACGCAACGAATGCTGCCGTGCTCAACAGGATCAGCAGAGCGTAGCCTCGCGCCTCCTGCGAGTAGTAGTAGAGAACAGGGCTGACCGCCGCAAGCGCTGCAGCCCACAGTCCCACGCGCACCGAGATTCGCTTGCCTGCCAGGTATATGACGGGAACGGTGAGCGTGCCCAGCAGTGCAGAGAACGACCGGAAGCCAAGCGGCCCCATGCCGAAGATCTTTGTCCAGGCCCAAACGAGCACGTAGTAGAGAGGTGGAGCAGACTCGCTCGAGGGCAGATGCGAGAGCATTCCGGCGAAGCCGCGATGCACGAGCAGGATCGTTGCCGACTCGTCCAACCAGATGCTCTGAACGTTGAGCGTCCCAAAGCGCAGTGCAGCTGCCAGCAGGGTGAGCGCCAGGACGATCCTCGCCGGGCGGCGGTGCCAGGAGGGAGCTTGTTGAGAACCGGTTCGAGCAGCGCGCTGTCCGACGCCGGCGATCGTGGGCGTGGGAGGCACCGAGCTTGAACCCACGCTTGTGATTATGCCAGTTGCCGCAATCGCTCAGACCGTGCGATCTCAGGCGCCGGCGAGCGTCGTCTCGACGGCCTGCGTGTAGGCGCCCTTGGGCTGCAGTTCGTGTTGCAGGGCGCCGAAGTAGATCTGGTTGTTGCTGGTGGCGCCAGTGGGTTCCTGATCGCGAACCTGGTAGAGGACGAACATGCCGAACCGGCTGCCAAGCAGATGCTGGATGCCGGCGAATGTGCTGGTCAGCGTGCTTGCGGCTTCGCTGTAGCTCATGCAATCGCTCCAGCCGTCGTTATCGCTGAGACACCGGCCATTGTCGTTTGCCACGCCCCACTCGGTGATGTCGACGGGGATGTTTGACGGTGCGCCGTTTGCGGCTGTCTGGGCGAGTAGATCCTGAAGCCTGCTTTCCCAGGAGGTGCCATAGGGATGGATGGTCCAGCCGGCCACATAGCTGCCGAGGTTGGGAACGGATGAGAACATTCCGTTTACCCAGGTGCCGGTCCAGTCGTCGGCCTGGGCCAGCAGCCCCACTTTGATCCCTGTCGAGGAGATCGCTTGCGCCGCTTCCTTCAGGCGAAGCGCATAGCTCTTGGCTCTCGCTGTATAGGAGGCGCTTTCGGCGCCGTCGCCGTACTGATATCCATATGAGGTCTCGTTGCCGAACTCGATCGACTGAACCGCCAGATTGCCATCGGTGCGGTCGGCCCAGAAGCTACCTCCCGGCCCATAAGCCTTGGCCCAGCTCGCGAGGTTCTGAGCTTGTGCCGGTGTCGGAAGCGTTCCATAGAAGCTCGCGAGCGGCAGTACGCGCACGCCGATCGCGGCATATTCGGCGATCACCGGCTGTAGCTGTGCGGCGGGTGTGCCGATCGCAAACTCTATTCTTACGAGCTTCGCGCCGAGCTCGCTGGTGGCCGTGTAATCGTTGGCTTCCATCCCAGAGTCGATGCCTGTCTGAGGACCTGGGGATGTCGGAATGATTGTGTTTCCGCCACCGGGCAACAGGCCGGCGCCGGATGACGAGCCGGCGCCGGACGCTGATTCGGAGCCCGAGCTCGATTCACTGCCTGAGGCGGGTTCTCCCGAGGTGCCCGAGCCGGTTGTGGATTGCGAGTTCAAGCCATTTCCAGAGTCGTTGCTTGACGTCGGTGAGCCGTCTGCACCGCCGACGCCGGCCGTTGAGGGGACGGGGCTCGAAGGCTGCTTGTGCCGAGGGTGCTTGCTCAAGGCATGCAAGCGCGCGATGCGCGCTTCGACGTGGGCCAGCAGTTGGCGCACACGACGGCAGCGCTGCGACTTGCGGGTGTGGGCAGCGCACACGCGATCGGCTACCGAGCGTAGGTTGCGGTCTTCGGTCTCTGCAGAGTGTGCCCGTGCTTGTGTCCTGGCGGCTGTAGCAACGGCTTGCGGCGGTTGGCTTGCGCTGGCCTCTCCCCCGGAATAGATGAAGATGCTCAATATTGCGATTGCCACCACCAGGAGGAGGCCGGATATGGGGGTACGATGCATTCGAGCTCTTTCGGGAGCCGGGCTGTCTCATGGAGACCCCGTGGCTTTGCGGCCCCGCCTCGCGACGGGTGTGCCGTTGTCGTGTGTTCCTGGTCGGCGCTTTTTCGCCGTTACATGAGCGCATCGGCCTGTCGCGAGCCCTTCGGAGGCTGCGAGGGACAGCTAGACGGATGTATGGGTTGGGAGCCTGCTTCTGAGCTATGAGAGGCGGCCGATAGACGGTCACAGGGTGGCTAGTTGACCGTCGAGTACGTGGCGGACGTCACTACCATGAGGCTGCAATGCTCTTCTCCCTTGAGCCCACGAAGGGCCTGCGCCTCAAGTGGGCGCGGCGAGGCGACGATGGGGTCGCAGTGAGGAATACAGCGATTGACAGCGGTAGTGGGGCGGCCGTTCATGCACGGTCGAGCTTTGCGAGCGATCGCACCGATGTGTGGCTCGTGCGCTTGATGGCGGGCGCCCCGGTCCATCGTGGGAGATGACGTGAGCGTTCCTGAGCGATTTGACGCGATTCGCGAGAGTGACAGCCTTTCAAGTGCGTCGGTGATACTCCGCCGGCGCTGGCCGCTGATCGTCGGGATCGTGCTCGCTTGTTTGATCGTCTCGGTGGTACGCCACGAGCGATCCTCCAAGTCCTACACGGCCACCGCGAGCGTGACCTTTCAGAGCGCGACGCTTCCCGACGCCGCGCTTCAGGTCTCTCCATCCGGAAGTAGCGAACCTCAGCGAGCGGCCGACACCGAGGTCTACATTGCCCACTCGAGCCAGGTAGCTGAAGGAGTACGCAAGCAACTGCGTGTTTCGGCGAGTGCGAAGGAACTGTTGGAACTCGTGAAGGTTGAAGCGGCGGCCAATGCCGACGTGCTCAACATTGTTGCCACGACCGGCGATCCGCACTACTCGGCACGTCTTGCCAACGCCTTCGCGGCACAGTACATCGCTTTCAAGGCATCTGCTCAGGTTGCCAGCATCGAAGAAGCCCAGCATCAACTTCAACAGCAGATCGCTGGACTGCCGGTCGGCTCCGCGGCACGCCTGTCATTGGAACAGTCTCAGCAACGCCTCGGAGGCCTGCGCGCGGTTGCGGGCGGTGGCGCGAACGTCATCAGCCTCGCGACGCCGCCGACAGCACCTTCGGGCATGGGCCTCGCAGCGGCTGCCCTGATTGGCATCTTGGTTGGGCTCGCGATCGCACTCTCCCTCGTGTTCCTGCTCGAATCGTTGGACCGGCGCATGAAGACGATCGAGGAGTTCGAGCGCGAATATCGACTGCCGGCGCTCACGGGCGTCCCTCAGTCGGCCTTCGACGCGGGGAGCGCGAATGAGCGGAGCGCCCAACTCGAGCCATATCGGATTCTGCGCAGCGCACTGGACTTCGCGGCCGTGGCACGGCCGGTGGACACGCTGCTGATCACGAGCGCAGTGTCCGGTGAGGGAAAGACAACTGTCGCGGTAGACCTCGCGCACGCGATCGCCTTGACCGGACGTGCGGTCGTTCTGGCTGAGTTCGACCTGCGCCGGCCAATGCTTGGACGCCATTTCAACTTCAGCTCGCAAGACGGGCTCACGACGGCGCTGGCCAATGGCGAGGGTGTCGCGGATCTGTTGGTCAAACCATTTTCAGAGCTACCGAACCTGTCGGTCTTGAGAGCTGGGCGTCTTCCCCCCAACCCTTCGGAGCTGCTTGGCAGCGCGGCTGTCGAGCAGGTCATCTCAGATCTTTCCAGCGACGACACTGCCGTGATCATCGATGCTCCGCCCTTGAATCCAGTCGCGGACGCGCAGGTACTGCTCAACAACTCGGCGGTCCACGGGGTGATCGTGGTGGGGCGAGTGGACAAGACCACACGCGAGGAGGTTCGTCGCGCTCGCGCGATCATCGATCGCCATGCCGTCCTGCCGATTGGCTTGGTAGTCACGGGTCTGCGTGACGCTGGACGCTACGGATACGAGCCTTATGAGACCGTTGATCCGGTCAAGGCTGACGTCGAGGCGCTTTCGCGTCCGCGAAGCCGTTCATCGAGTCGTACGCCCGCGACCTGAGAAGACTTCGATGGTTGCGCGGCATCTGCGACCTGTCTCCCACGCGCCGATAGACCTGCCGCTGGCTGCTGCCGCGACGGTCGCGACCGCACTGCTGGCGTTGCTCGTCAGCCACAAGGCCGGCGGTCTTGGCATCCTCGCGCCGTTGGCGGTGGTGTTGGTGGCGATTGCTGTGCTTAGGCCCCTATTCACCGTGACTGCGGTGGTGGCGCTCACGGTACTTTGCGAGGGACCAAGCTTTGGGATTCTGACTTTCTCATCCCATCTATATGTGCAGGTCTACAAAGACGTCAGTGCGCTCGACCTACTTGTGGTGCTGGCCGTCCTCGCGGTTGCCTTCGATCTAATCCGGAGCGGACGGTCGCTTTACATTCCGTCGCTCTTGAAGCTTCCCTTGACGCTGCTGGTGCTGGCGATGATGGCCGGCGCGATCACAGGTCACGAAGCGGGCGCGAGCACTCGCTTCGTACTTGCCTCCGAGGATGTGCTCGCATATCTACTAGTGATGCCGCTTGTTGTCGCCAACCTCGACCTTGAGCGTGATCAACTGAAATGGCTGCTGATAGGAGCTGTGGCGCTTGCGATCGTAAAGGCTTTGCTCGGGTTGGTCGAGGTGGCCGGCAGTCAAGGCCAGACGATAGACGGGACAACGCTCACCTACTACGAACCGACCGCCAACTGGATAGTCATGATCGCATTGTTCGCGATCTTTGCCGCTGTCCTCGCTCGCGTCAAGCCGCCCTTGTGGATGTTGCTCGGCACCCCCCTGCTGTTGGCTTCGCTTCTGCTGTCATATCGACGCTCGTTTTGGATTGCGGCGGCGCTCGGAGTGTTGCTCCTACTTCTGCTGGGCACATCGTCCCTGGGGCGTCGAATGCTCCTTCCCATAGGTCTGCTCGTGGCGCTCGCGATCTGGCTTTTGGGATCGACGACCTTTCAGTCGCAGTCACCCATCATCAAGCGTGTCAGCTCATTGCAGTCCTCCAAGGTGGAAGCCAATGTGGAAGACCGTTACCGCACAGACGAGCGTGCGAATGTGCTGAGCGAGATAGATCGTCACCCAGTCACCGGACTGGGCATGACGATCCCGTGGGAAGCCACTGCTAGGCCCTTGCCGGTCGAGCACGAAGGGGGACGTCTATATGTGCATTTTGCTGCTCTCTGGTTCTGGCTAAAGCTCGGAATACTCGGGCTGCTGGCCTATGTCGCGATCATCGCGGCGAGCATGACGCTCGCGTTCCGAGCGTGGCGGGCCGATCTGGATCCCATCTCGCGCGCATTTGGGCTCGCCTCGCTTTGTGGAGTGGTGGCGCTTGTGGTTTTGGATACGACCGCAAGCTTTACGGGCGTTGATGCTCGCTTCACGGTCCTGTTCGGAGCTCAACTGGGCTTGCTCGCCTTGATCGCCGACGGACGGCTATTGCCTGCCAAGCAACTCTGATAGCGCCTCGACTGAATAACGTTCCTCGGCCAGCTCGCGCCCGGCGCGGGCGATCTCCGGCGCACCGTCGCGCAGGACTCGCACGAGCGCATCCGCGAACGCATCAGCGCCCTCGGCCACAAGACAATCCACGCCCTCGTGCACATCCACGCCAGCGACCGCACGTGGGGTGGCGATCACGGGCAGGCCGTAGGCGAAGGCCTCGATCAGCTTCAGCGGGCTGCCGCCGCCGTGGAGCAAGGGCACGACTGCGCAGCGCGCCTGGGCATACACGTCGGCGAGGTCCTCCACGAAGCCGAGCGCCCGCACGCGCGAGTCATCGCTTGGGGCTTGCTCGAGTCCTGCGCCGACGAGCACGAGGCGGGCGTCGGGAAGCTGGGCCCACACGCGCGGGAGGACCTCCTCAAGCAGGAATCCCAGTGCCGTGCGGTTGGGTTCGTAGGCGAAGTTGGCGACGAAGATCGCCACCGGCTCGACCGCGTTCCCTGGGACGGGCTGGATCGCGCTCACGTCGACCACATTGGGGACCAAACGCAGCTCTGCGCTCGGGCACAACTCGTGAGCGGCGCGCATATCGGCCTCGCTCACCATCCATGACTCCGCCGAGCGCCGCAGGAGCCGCCGCTCAAACGAGGCCAGGCCACGCAGCGACTTACGCTCCTCGCTGAGCTCGTGGCGAAAGCCGGACTCCAAGTTGTGGGCGTTGTAGATCACCGGGCGCTTGTCCGCTAGGCCGGCGAGCGCCGCCGCGGCGGTTGGTCCATCGGCGATCACACGACCGCGGCCTGGAGCGCTTGCGAGCTGGGCCGCGGTAGCGGCAAGCTCGGGGGAGACACCGCGCGCGAAGCCGTCAGGAACTCCCTTGAGTCGCGCCCGCGCGTATGCGCGCAGGCGGGAGCGGCCGCGCGAAGGAACAACCTCACGCAACTCGATCCCAGGTATCGCCTTGTAGGCCTCGTCAGGTACTTCGGCGCCAAAGCGCACGTAGAGCACCGTCAGCGGCCCGTTGGCGGCGAGCGCGCGAGCGAGGCCGTAGGTGCGCACGTCGCGACCCGAGCGCAGGGCGGGCGTGTGGGTGGTGACGAGCAGGTCGCCGGCTTGGATCGGGCTGGTGGTGCTCAGACCAGGCGGCCCTACGCGCGCGCGCGTAGGCACCCCACATCGGACAACCCCTGATCCCTCCGTTCCACTGCCGCCAGGCGCCCCCCCCGAAACTGCCAAAGCCTCGACGGCGGTCCCGATCTCCTCGAGACGGTGCTCCCAGGAGTGGGCCTCGGCATCGTGCTTGCGCGTCGCCTTACGCTCCGGCGTGTCCTCGGCCAAGGCTTGCTCGATCAAGGCCGCGATGCCCGCGGCATCCGCGGCCGTCGCGATCCCCTCCACCTCCGCCAAGGCAGGCAACGGTGTGGCGACGACCGGCAGACCCGCGGCCAGGTACTCGTAGACCTTCATCGGGAAGATGCTCGTCGTGAGCTGATTGAGGGCATACGGGATCAGACCGACGTCGGCCCCACGCAGGACGCCCGGAAGCTCCTCATAGCGGCGCGCGCCGAGCAGGTGGATGTTGGGCTGTGCCGCAAGCGCGGACATGTCGGCTCGCGGGTCTCCGGGCCCGGTCGGACCGACCAACGCGAACGACCAGTCGGGCCGGGACTCGGCAAGTACGAGCAGCAATCCCAGATCCAGCTTGGTGGTCACGAGCGCACCGGTAAAAACGATTCGTGGACTCGGGCAACGGGTCATTCCTGGGTCGATTGGACCGTCGCGCAAGGCGCTTGAGAACAGCTCGATGTCGGCCACGTTGGGCACGTAGAGCACGTTGCGAGCGATCGTGCTCAGGCGCTCCGCCAAGGCCGGCGCGCTCGCCAGCACCAGATCGGCGCGCTCGGCGAAACGCTGCTCTGATGCCCTGAAGTTAGGACCGTCAATCCCTTGCTGGGCTGCCATGTCATCGACGCAGTGGTAGACCACGATCTCCGGCCGGAGCGCGGCGAGCAAGACCTCGGCGTGCGGCACGTAGGCCCACAGGATTGGCTCACGCATCCCGAGTCGACGTGCGGCGCGGCGCACGAGTGCCGGCAACAGCCAGCCGTTGATCTTCCGGGCGAGAGGGTTGGTGTGGAGTGGGAGCACGAGCGGCGAGAGCACGTGCAGCCCGTCCACCTCGCGTGCCCCGCGCAGCCCGCGCACCAGGCGTCGCGCAATGCGCTTCACGTCACGCCCCGCGATCTGCGGACGGCGTAGGCCGAGCGACTCGACGAACAGCACCCGGTTCTCGCGCGCGAGCCGCTTCATCAGGTGGTGCTGGTTAGTCTGCAGGTCGGTGTCCCAATCGGCGAACCCCACACAGACGATGTCGCGGCCCTGAAGCCGTGGCGGATCGGCCATCGCGCACATGATCTCAGGCCCGCATTCGGTGGGGGATACAGGGAGTGGGAGGAGGATGGATGGGGCGCGCTCCGCGCGCCTGCTGTTCGTACCGAGGTGTCCACGGGCGTTGTGCACGATCCAGACTTCGATACTCGGCAGGTGCGGGCTGCCACAAAAGTGCGACGTTGCCCGTGCGTCCCGTGCGTGTGGCCCAGCAGGTTGCCTACAAGCTGGGCCGCCTCGGCTACGAGCGCCAGGTGGTGGCGCCGCTCACGGCCGCCCGTCACTCTGTGCTCGGCGAGCGCGCCGCAGGCCCGCCGCGCTTCTTGGTGAGGGTGGACGAGTTTCCCCACTATCGCGCTTGGGATGATCCCGAGCACTTCGGGACCGATCGCTTCGAGCGCTTCCACGAGATCCTCGCCGCCGCCGGTGTACCCTATCTGTTGGCTGTCTTGCCGCGAGTCAGCCGTGAGCCGCTTGTGCCTGTCGGGGAAGCTCCACGAGAGGTTGGCGATGTTCCGCCTGAGGGTCCTCCACACGCCCGCGCACGCGCACGCGCGTGGCAGGACGTCGGGGACTTACCCGCGCCCGAAGCTACAGTACTCGCGTTCACTCGACGGCGGGGAGCTGTCGATGCTCGCGCGGCTCCAGCGCGAGGGGGTCTCTTTCGCGCTGCACGGACTCACCCATCGCACTCGCTTCGCTTCTCCACGCCGCCATTCCGAGCTGTGCGGGCTGGGCCTGGAGGCGACCGGCGAGCTGCTTGACGCAGGCGTTGCCGAGCTGGCCCAAGCTGGTCTGGCAAGCGAGGTGTTCGTGCCGCCCTACAACCGCTTCGACGCGGCCCAGCTAGAGCCTTTGGCGCAGCGCTTTCGAGTTGTGTGCGGCGGCCCCGAGTCGATCGGTCAGATGGGCTTCCAAAGCACTCCTCAGTGGCGCGGGGAGACCGTTTATCTCCCCTCATACGCTCCCTTCTACGGCCACGCCGCCGAAGTCATGCCGGCGGTGGAGCATGCGATTGACGCGCATTGGGGACTTTGGGTTCCAATCGTCCTGCACTGGGGTTGGGAGGCCGACGCCGGCTGGGCCGACTTGGAGCGGCTCGTGCGTGTGCTCGCTCCTCATGCCGTGGCTTGGGATGAGTTCCTCGATGCGGTTGGGCGCAGCCGATGAGCGACTCCTCGATAGAGGCTTTGCGCGAGCGCTTCCCGCGTGTGGCGGTCGTACACGAGTGGCTCACGATCCCTGGCGGCTCTGAGGATGTGGTGATGGAGCTGCTTGAGATGTTCCCCCAAGCGGAGCTGTTCACCTCGGTTTACGACCCGGCGCCGTGGCCGAAGATCATCACTGAGCGGCCTGTCCATGCCTCTTACCTGAACCGTATCCCCGGTACTCGGACCCACTATCCGAAGCTCTTGCCTTTGATGACACGGGCCTATCGCTCGTTTGATTTCTCGCGCTTCGACTTGATCCTGTCGAGCAGCCATGCGTGCGCGAAGAACATCAGGACTCCACCGGGGGTTTTGCACGTGTGTTACTGCCACACGCCGATGCGCTACGCCTGGGATGAGAGCCTCTTGGAGGGGGAGGAGATCGGCCGTGCCACACGCTTGGCGTTGCCCTTGATGCTACGCCGCCTGCGTCGCCAGGACGTCGAGGGAGCTGCTTCGCCGGACGTGTTCGTGGCCAACTCCGACAATGTGGCCGATCGCATCAGGCGCTACTACGGGCGCACCGCTGAGGTCGTGAACCCGCCTGTGGATGTGGCTCGCTTGTTGAGCTTGCCACGCGATCCGGGTGATCACTACCTCGTGTTCGGACGGGTTGTGCCCTATAAGCGCGTGGAGCTGGCCGTGTCTGCTTGTGCGCGTCTTGGCCGGCTTTTGAAGGTGGCTGGCGATGGGCGTGCGATGGCCTCGGTCAGGGCGGCCGCGACCGGTCACGACGGGATCGAGTTGCTCGGGAGGGTGGATGATGCAGGGCGAGACGCCCTGATGGGTAGCGCCCGGGCATTGTTGTTCCCGGGCGAGGAGGACTTCGGGATTGTGCCCGTCGAGGCTCAGGCCGCCGGGTTGCCCGTGATCGCCTATCGCGTCGGCGGGGCCTCGGAGACGGTGCTTGACGGGGAGACGGGGGTCCTGTTCGATGAGCAGAGCGCCCGCGGGCTGGCCGGTGC
Organism: uncultured Solirubrobacterales bacterium; assembly: GCA_963731565.1. GTDB lineage: Bacteria > Actinomycetota > Thermoleophilia > Solirubrobacterales > Solirubrobacteraceae > Palsa-744. Next base: position 196,210 of record CAVSWG010000001.1, on the reverse strand, counting down.
GATAGAGCGCTTCGAGGACCTTGCGCTCGACGAGCGTGTCGTGCGTGTCAACGCCGAGCGCTTCGGGCGCGAGCGCTTCCGCGCGGAGATGGCCGGGGTGATCGGGCGGGCTAGCGCAGCACAGCCGACACGCGTCTAGCCGGGTAGCCCGGGGAGGAGATCGCGAGTTGCACGGCCATTCGGTTGTGATGGCCGCGCAAGCGGGCAATGGCCCCCCGGCCCAGGCGCAAGGTCACAACGAAGTCACCTGCGGCTGGCCCGAAGCGTGCCTTAGCGAGCTTGATCAAGACTGTGCGCTTGCCTCTGTGTGGTCCTGGCGTTAGGAGGATGAGGTGCGCTTGCAAGTCGATTACTCCACTGCAAGGAATGGTGGTGGTGCACCGAAGCGCCACGCGCACGCGGCCAGACCGGCCTGCGCGCAGGTTGATGTGAAGCAGCCGGACGGGGTGCGCGGCAGGAGGCTTGGTGAGGATGAGCGGGTTGGCCAGTGGTAGTTCGGAGGCGACGCCTTTACCCAAATTGCCGTTCGCTTCTTTTGCGGAGGGTTCTTCGACTGGTGGTTCACCGGAGCCTTCCAAGCCGGCCGCAGAGCACGGGACAACGGAGTCTCCACCGTTAGCCGGGAATGATGGGGGCTGTGAGACCTGGTAGGCGGTGACGCTGCACCCGGTTGCCACGAACAGGCGCCCGCCCGCTGCGCTCGGGGAGGCGAAGTGGTCGATGACAGCGCTGGGCAGGGTCTCGGTGTAACGCGGGATGCCAGTGGCGGGATCGAGGCCGTACAAGATGGTGCCTCCGCCGTTGAATTTCCCTGTAGCGACGGTCCACACCAGGCCGGCCGACACGATCGGCGGTCCCACGGCATCGGATGGTCCCTGCCACAACGGGGCAAAGGTCCTGTCGGCTTCGGAGTAGGCGAGCGCCTGCACTCCGTTCTCACATGGAATGTAGAGGACCCCGGCGGCAAGCGAATCGCCGCCGAAGCTGCCGGCGAAGCCGCTGTGTTCATGGCATACAGCATGGCTGTATACCTCTTTCGCACCGGTTTCCATGGTGCTCTCGTCGATCAGGTAGCCGACCCCATCCTTGCCCGCCTGAAACAGAAGTCCCCCGGGCAGAAGCTCGGCTGCGGCGGAGGAGAGGTCGAGATCGTTGTTGCTCTCTTCTTCCCAGTTGGGCGGCTCGAACCAGCCCAGCGGCGGCGCGAGTTCGGTGGCCGGAGATTGGACGAAGTCGTGCGCCAAGTCGAGCTTTACCACGCTGTCGGAGTAGTCGAAGATTTCGGCTTTCTGGCCGGCCGGGGGGTCCGGGTTGCCCGTCGTCGCGTATACGTTGCCGGTGCTGTCGACAGATGGGCCGGCAGTCGCCCACACCGCCCCGCCGGAGCTCGAGGGAGGTTCGGGTTGGTACTGCCAGAAGCGAGGCTGGCTGCCGTTCTCGGGTGCTGCGACGACGGCGCCTTGGTAGTCGCTACAGTCGCCGTCGTTGCCGCCATAGCCGAAGATCACGTTTCCTTCGTCGAGGTTCAGTGCGGTGCGCTGTAGTAGCGCCTTCGGGTCCGCACCGGGTGGGTCCACGTCGAGGCTCACCACCTCGGCGCCATCGCCGAGTGAGAGTCCCTCGAGCAGATGTTTGACTTCGTCTTTCGCGTTCACGGTGTCCGCCACCATGTAGATCGTTTGCGTGACAGGGTCGATCACGGGTGTGCCAACCACGCCGACCGTTGGCGTCACATCGCCGCACGGAAGATCTTCTGATGGCACGGGTGTGCCGAGGCTCCTCTTCCATATGACCTTGCCGGTAGAGGCTTCAAGCGCGTAGACCTCATCGCCCACGGTGGCCACATACACGCGTTCTCCAAGCACGAGCGGCTGACTCCAGATCGGCGCGCCCAGGTCGGTTGTTTGCCAGTCGAGCACCGGTTCGACCGGCTGCGTGGCATCGGGATCGTCCCCGGTGCGCTGCGCGTCGCGGTGATACGTGGTCCACTCCGGTTCGGCTTTGGCGGCTGAACTCAGCGGTCCGGCGAGCAAGAGCACGACGAGCAAGCAGGCTAGAGCGCTCCAGGTGCGCAAGCTCATAGTTGGCATTGATCTGTAATGGCGGCCAGACCATTGCCGGTCGATGAGCATGCAGTCGAGGTTAGCCGACGGCTCCCGGCCCACCGCGTGCTGTGGCCGCCGCCGCATCGAGCAACCCCGCCCCGTAGAGCCCCTGGTCTTCCGGGTCACCGAGCTTGCGCGCCGTGGCCGTCAGGCGCTTGGTGAGTTGGGCGGCCGTGGGATGGCGACCAAGGATGCCCGCGGCGATGACCAGGGCCGCCGTGGCGCTCACATGGGGGGTGGCCATCGAGGTGCCTTCATAGCCACCCGGAAAGCCGAACACACGCGGCGAGGAGCCGGTGAAGGTCATCTGGAAGATATCTCGCCCGGAGGGCAGTTCGGGGTTGCAGTTCGGGTCGCCGGGGAGGCTCGCGTCGGGGCCGCCTCCAGGCGCCACCAAGGTGATACCGCGGCCGTCGTTGGAATAGCTGGCAAGGCACCCGTGTTCGGTCGTGGCTCCAACCGCGATCACGTGCTTGGCGCGCGCGGGATAGGGGATCGTGGTGGAGCCCTCGTTACCGGCCGCGGCCACCACGAGGACGTTGTGCTCATAGGCGTAGCGCAACGCTTCGATCAGCTCGGGGATGTCCGAAGCACCCACATCGCTCGAGAACTTCGAGACTCAGGTTGATGATGCTCGCGCCGTGCTTCACGGCAAAGCGCACGCCTTCGGCGATCACCGAGGCGTCGCCTTCGCCGGCGCTGTCGAGCACCCTGACCGGCATGATCCGGGCGGCGTAAGCGAGGCCGGTCAGGCCCCGATGGTTGCCGGTGGCCTCCGCGATCGTGCTTGCCACGAACGTGCCATGGCCATTGTGGTCGTTGGCGTAAGGGGTCCTGTCGATGAAGTCATAGCCCTGCACGAACGAGTACTTGTTGAAGTCCGGTGAGCGCCGGTACTTGCCGCGGTTGGCGTAGGCCACGCCCGTGTCGAGTACTGCCACGACGACTTTCGCGCCTCCCGGCGCACGATCGGCGATCACGTTGGCCCAAGCTTCGGGAGCGTCGATGCCGAAAGTGCCCGCGAAGTTCCATTGTGTTTGTTGCCATCCCCCAGGAGTGGTGCCTGTGGTGCCTGGGTCGTTGGGTATCGAGATGGCGCTCGCACGGGCCACGTAGTCAGGTACGGCCCACTGCACGCCTGGCTCGCCGCGCAGGTGGGCAATCGTCGCGGCCACGCTCGCGCCTGGAGCCACACGAACGCGAGTGGTCAATCCACCACGGCCCACGAGAACCTCGTCGGGGACATACGCGCCCGCGGCACTTGAGGCGAGCAACAAGCACGCGATCACCGGCACCGCCCATGCGGCCAGGGCCGTCAACCGACGGTCGCGCATACGGAAAGATGGGAGGCGGGCGATCGTCGGCAAGCGTGTTCCTCGGTAATGATGATGCGTTAGGCCCCCGGAAGTTGCGCTTGGCGATACTCGGGCCGCGACAAGGCTATGTCAGACCACTTCTTTCCACGTGACGAATACTTCATGCGACTCGCCTTGCGCGAGGCTGAAAGAGCGCTGGAGCACGAGGACGTGCCGATCGGAGCGGTCGTGGCCCACGGAGGCGAGGTGATCGCCGCCGCCCACAACGAGCGCGAGCTGCGCCAGGACCCCACCGCCCACGCCGAGACGATCGCCCTGCGCGAGGCGGCGCGCGTCCTGGGCAGTTGGAGGGTGCTTGAGACAGTGCTCTACGTGACGCTCGAGCCCTGCGCCATGTGCGCAGGGGCGATCGTGCTTGCGCGCGTTCCGCGAGTGGTGTTCGGGGCGAGCGACCCCAAGGCCGGGGCTTGCGGGAGCGTGCTCGACGTCTTGGCCGAGCCGCGCCTCAACCATCGCCCGGAGGTGGCCGGTGGGCTACTGGCGGGGGAGTGTGGGGCCTTGCTCAGCCAGTTCTTCGCCTCACGGCGTTGAGCCGCGCCGGTGAGCGCAATCCTCTGAGCTTGATTACCGAGGAAAACGGAGGGGGGGAGATTCGAACTCCCGGTACGCCGTTAAGACGCACAATGGTTTTCGAGACCAGAGCACTTCGGCACGGTTGAGCCAGATTCTCGATGCTCGCGCCACAACTCGCGCCAGTTACACCGAAAACTAGGCTGAACGTGGCTCTCGGTTCCCGCTCCCGGCGGGCGTGGGCTGGGGACATTCAGAGCTGCGGTCGTCGATCACGGTCACCGCGTAGTTAGCCGGCTGTTGGCTGAGTCAATGTTGGCCTGGTCGGGCGGGGCAGGGGACGTGGTAGACGGTCGCGCTGCGCGTGCCGTCAGCGAACGTCAGCAACGCTCCGAACGGGTAGCCGCCTGGCGGACACGTGCGGGACACGGATTCCGCTCGGGCGGTAGGCGATTGTCTTGCCGTGGACGTGGTCGTGGTAGGTCAGACCCTTGGGGCCGAGGCTCGATACGAGGGTTTGCAGCGCGAGATCCGGCCCTTCTGGCCACGCTTCCACGAGTGGGACCGACGTGTCGAGGCTGTCCCCGTATGGCGTGGTGTCTTCTTCCACGACACTCGGGAGGATCAAGGCGCCGAATACCGGCCGCAGCGCCTGGACGTAGAACAGGAGTTCCACGCGGTCTTCCCCTGGCGGCCCAACGAGCACGTCAAGGGACGCCGTCTCATGGACGAGGACCGAGCCAACAGGAACCACAGCTGTTGCGCTCCCGAGCCCAACTCGAGCATTCCCAGGGCAGCCGCCCAGCCCGTCGGCGATCAAGCTCGCCGGCTCGCAATTGGCTTGCCCCAGCGAGCTCGACCCGAGGCCCATCTGAGCGGGCAAACGAAGATCCAGGCTTGTCACCGGAACCGGCGGGGCTCCTTGTGGACCGATGATGCTCAGACCCAGCTCGATCGTCGTGCGCTCGCCGGTCACGTTGGGGTCAAACGCGACTTTCAACTTGACGGTCGGGGCCGCGCTCACGGCGCCGGCCGAGCACGCGCCAACGACAAGCGCAACCGCAAGGGCTCCAGCAACGCGCATCCCCGTATCCTTTACGCTAGTAGGTGCTTGACCCGCTCGTGACAGCCCACATCCTGAACGTGACGTGGTTGAAGCCGCCTTTGAGCTCAAGCTCCCCTGATGCGTGCTTGTAGATGCCTGTGCCGTGAGTGATCTTGAGCGTGCCGTGGAACCTGCCCGTCGCGCCGGTCTCCGTAAAGTCGGCCTCAGCCGTCGCCGTGATCGTCCCGCGCTTCAGGACGATGTTGACGATCGCCGCCACGTGTTTTGCTCCGAGCGTCAGACCGGCCGTGATAGGCACGTTGTAGGTTCCCGTCGCGCTGCCGCTCTCGGAGATTTCCCAGCCGGGGATTTCCCGCTTGCTTTGCTGCATGTGCGCCGTCTCGGAGAGAGACACGGTCCTGGCAGCTCTCGCGTCCGTGCGAAGAGTAGTTGCCGAAGCCTGCGCGGATATCACGGCCGCGCAAGTCGATGCTGTCAAGCAAACGCAAAGCATGCGCCGGCCGGTCGATAGCCTCAATTCACGTCTCATAAGCCCCCTTACACACGAGATTGCCGATAGCGACGCTGCCAGCATGGCCGGGGTGTTTCTAACTTCTCGAATTTCCCTCAAGATGCGCCCTTTGGCGAATGCGGAGTCGTGTGACGCCATCATCTCGCCGGTCGTATGCAGCCAAAGCATACAGTCCAAATGGAGGCCGTATCCGGACTATCAGGCAACGTCCTGTAACTAACGCTCACGGTGACTGATCTGCACTGCTCCCGGGGGAAGACCCAGTTGCTAGGGCTCATAAGTTATGGTTCTATCAGGGATGATCGTCTCGAAATAAGGAATCGGAGGCGTGGTGCCGGCTAGCGCTGTAGATAGGAAGTGGATGAAGGGTTCGCCCTTGAAAGGGGCGTTGCTCGCGCTTCTGCTCGAGGAGCACGAACCTACTTATCCGTGGAAGTTGGCGACATCGCTAAAGCGACGTTTGGATGTCGTTGCGGTGGAGAAAGCACTTTCTGAAATTAATAAAGGTGCGAAAGAAGTGGAGGTGAACCTGCAGACTGCGGCAGGATCTGCCGAGGAATTGATGGAGGACGTGCCGCCACCACCATGAGTCCATTGAAACGATCAAACGGTGTGCCTAGGCGTCCGCTTCAATCGCGAGGGTTTGTCATGTCGTATGGGGTAATGCCCATTTGGGCCTGTCGGTTGATTGCAGCATTTGCTACGCTTGCGCTGATCTTTGTTTTGCTCATTTGTGAGCGTGTTGTGACTGTGCGACTCGGTAGGTCACATGGGGATGTTTTGTCTGTATTTAGCATTAGCGTCTTCGCCTTGGTTTTGGGCGCGTGGTTTTTGTTTCGCCAGGTGATGAAGGCCGGGCAGGCTGGTTGGCCTGGACGTGCCCGAGTAGACTGCGGGAAGGATTAGGCGCATCGCGACCGAGATAGTGATATCATGCCGGTTATAGGGAAGCTCGTTGACAGGCTCAGATATTCGCTGATTGGTGTTACTAAGGTGATTGAGGGCTTGCTAAGAGCTAGTAGATTTTTTCCGCCTTGACCTAGTGTGCGATCTTAGGTGTGCGCAGATATTCTTGTTGGCTGTGGCGCAGAGTTCTGTTTGTTGTGTATGGTTTCCTCAGAGGCGTGAGATTATGAGTATGTGTAACGGAACCAGGATGCGTGCGATATTGCGGATAAACGGACTCATAGGTCTGTTCTTCGTATTTGTGGGGCCTGCGGTGGCTCATGGGTTCGTACCCACGCCGGTCCACGGGCCGCTTTCCAAAACGCCCAGGGTCAAGCACCATGCAGGCTCACCTCCAGTGAGGCTCGTGACCAGGGATATCATCAAGGGCGTCGGTCGGCAAGCAACCCGCGGAGAGGTGCTGACTGTAAACTATGTTGGTGCGTTTTACAAAACGGGCAAGGTGTTCGACAGTTCCTGGCGGCGCCATGAACCATTTGTCTTCCCGTTGGGTGAGGACGAGGTTATCAGAGGCTGGGAACGAGGAATTGTTGGTATGCGAGTGGGAGGGCGCCGCGAATTGGTGATACCTGCTGCTCTCGCTTATGGCAGAAAAGGTAGTCCGCCTGACATACCTCCCGACTCGACATTGGTTTTTATTGTCGATCTTCTCGCCGTAATAACCTGAGCGCTAAGACGATGGGATGGCGCGCTGTGACTACTATTCGCCAGTAGCCCTGCGACGCAAGTCACTAGTACGCGCCTCTCGACGAGCGTTTGTGGGTACTGTATCGATGGTGTAAAACTGACACCGGCAGGCCGTGGCTAGTTTCCTTATCGGCGAGATCGTTCCGTAGGATGCAGATACGAAAGCTACAACCAACGCGACGGCCGGTGGATGCGCTTTACGTGTGCTTGCTAATGGCAGCAGTCGTTGCTCTTGGTTATTGTGACCTTGAGATGTAGCAAGTTACTGACGGATGCCTCTACAAAGGTACTCATGGGATTGGTCTTTGGCGCGTGCGCAGGAGTAGCGACAGTGCTCCTGACGCAGATAATGCCAGTTCTGCTTGCCGTCCTCATCGCGGGAGTGGTATCCGGAGTTGCTGGACGTTTCATGTATAGAAATGTCTTTAGTGAGATGTGCAAATGACTCTTGGAAGGATTGACTATGCTGCGAGCGCTGGACCAGGAATCGTCGGCGTGATTGGCGCGCGGGAGCGGAGAGCGCGATGGACGAGTGCGACGCTATTAGGACCTTTTTGAGCAGATTTGGCCGACAATGGACAGCTATGTCGGAGCTTGATGCGGTGTCTAGAGGAGGGTTCGCGACCCCCGTCGCTCCCGTTGATGATCCCCGAGCCGTTGCGGTAGTCCCGGAGCGAGACCTACTGGCCCTGTCAGGCGACTAGGATGCTGTCGGTGTCTGGCCGGATTCGAGACTTGTTGCGCGGGAGGCCGAGCTTGCGGCTCGGGTCCAATGTCGCGACCCTGCACGGGGCTCGACGGGGGCTTGAGCATGCGCTGGCGCGGCAAGATGAGCGTCGCTTGAAGCGTCCGGAGAGCACAGTGGCCATCCAGCTCTTGGGCCAGGTAACTCCTGCGGTGGAGTGGCCAAAGCTGCTCGTCTACTGGGAGCGACGAAATCCGTCTGGGGTGGCAGGATGGCCGCGTCGTCTTGAGCCTAGAGTCCTCGCGTTGAATCTTTGGCCGCTACCAGCCGCCCGCGTTGGGCGTGCTGCGGCGATGGGCTCTGCCGTGCGCAAGAGACAACCGACGAAACTGTTGTGTACGCCGGGTCTGACTACTTTTTCGCCCGATAATGGAGGCGACGCTATGAGCGCACTAACGATCGTCTGCGCCACATGGCTAGAAAACGTTGCCGCCACAGATTTTCCCGCTTGTCGGCTCGCGCCCCGTTTCAGTGAGCAGATCGAAGTCTCGCCACAGTACCCGCGCGGCATTGATGATCGAACGGACCTTGCTCGGGCTCCGACCTTGAACGAGCTACTTGCCGACGAGACGCTGCAGATTGGTACGCGCGATCCCCACCATCGCCCTGCCGCAAGAGCAGGGAGCAGATGGAGCCTGAGATCCCGCTCGATTGCTCGCAGCGCACTGGGCTTGTAGCGACGGCCCGAGCGATTGCGGATTCTGCCGTCCTGCGCCAACGCGACCCACAGCGCGGCAACTCGGCGAGCGTGCGACGACTCGCGACGCAAAGCAGTCCCTCGTGCGCAAGCGCAAGCTACTCATGACGCCATGACTTGGCTTCCCAATACTCGACGAAGCTCTTACGCACCTTTGCCTTCGCCCTGCGGGAGTAAACCCACGCGTCCCAACGCGGATGGCAGATGCATGCCCCACCCGGCGGGCTCAGACACCATTGGGATGCCTGGCACGCACCCCCTCTCCAGCGCGTCGGCGCACTGCCCGTCAAGGAGCCTCCACCGCGCTTTCCAACGCCTCAATCTCGCGTCCCAAGCTCAGCGACTGCTTAGGCGTCAACGAGTCAAGCACCCGCTCCAGAGCCGCAGTCGGGCTAGCCGACAACCCATCCTCGCAACCAACAGCCAATCTCGCCGTCGACACGAACTCTCGCCTACCTGCGCCTCCGTCTCTCCTGCCATCAAGAGTACTCCGAGAGCGCACCGCCGAGAGCGGGCGACAGCGCTCCGACGGGATTGACTACCCTAAGTTCCGTCATTCCCTCGGAGGGGTGGCAGAGTGGTTGAATGCGGCGCTCTCGAAAAGCGTTGTGCGTCTGATTGGCGTACCGGGAGTTCGAATCTCCCCCCCTCCGCTTCATCGCGGCAGTCCGCGACGATCCGTCGGGGACCTAAGCACCACCCACAGGTGCACGGGCCACAGTGATTCTGTGCCGGCAGTTCACGCTAACTCGCGCCAGTCCATCCGCGGAACCTGCGGTTTCAGGCGGTTTTGAGCGGTCCACCAGTCACGCAGCCACGCCCCTGAGATCTCGCTCAACAGCGCAGAAAACCGCTTAGCAAAGCCAATTCCGCGCCCCTTGCGGAAGGTGCCCTGCAGGCGGAGACCGGAATTTCGAGACCACCGCATTCAACCGCTCTGCCACCCCTCCAAGGGGTCCACAAGGCTAGTAGATCTCAGGTGGCGCCGTTGGGATAGGGCTCGGTGGCGATGGTTTTACGAGGCGGGTAGAGCGGGCTTGGATACCGCAAACGTCTTGGGTTCGAGGGGTTATCCGTAGTTTTCCGTTCGGGTTCGCGGCTGGCTCCCGTTTATGCCGCTCAGCGGATGGGCGAGGATACGGGGCAGGCTTTGGCGTCTGTCCGTCTGAGGAGGTCTGACTGTGCCTGGTGAGGTTGTTCCCCCTGGCGAAGGTCCTGGTCTTGGACTTCTCGGCCCGAGGACTCGGCATCTGCTGGCGCTTGAGTTCGGCTCAAGGGCTCAGTTCGATGACGACCGCTTGGAGTGGCGCAGGCTTTTCTCGGAGACGCTCGGCACGTTCATGCTGGTGCTCGTCGCTGCGGGCGGAGGGATTCTGCATGGTGAGGGTCAGATCAGCCTGGCTGCGGCTGTCGTAGCCCCTGGGCTTATGGTCATGGGGATCATTTTGTTCATGGGCGCAGTCTCCGGCGCCCACCTGAATCCTGTGGTGTCGCTTGCGTTTGCGTTGCGCGGGGACTTCCCGTGGAAGCGTGTGCCGGGCTACATCATCGTCCAGCTAGTCGGTGCCGCCCTGGCGTGCCTGTTCTTGTATGCAGTGTTCGGCAACATCCAGCATCTCGGCGCGACACTGCCTGGCCCTGGGTATGCGAACTGGCAGGCGCTGCTTATGGAGATAGTCCTCACCGCGACGCTCGTCAGCGTCATCTTGGGGACCGCGTCGGCAGCGCAGAACGTCGGTGCGATCGCCGCGCTGGGCGTAGGTGGGTATATAGCGCTTGCCGGTCTCTGGTCGGCGCCTGTGAGCGGGACCTCGATGAATCCGGCACGTTCGTTTGGCCCGGCCCTTGTGAGCGGCGACTTCACGAGCTATTGGGTATATGTCGTGGGGCCGCTGGCGGGAGCCCTGATTGCGGTTGGGTGTGCGTTTGTGCTGCGCGGCAGGGGTGGCGATGCGATCTCCTACGCGGCAGGCTCCGGTGCCCTTGACGAGGGCAGCCTTGCCGCGAGACAGCGCCTCTCACAAGCCATCGACAGGGGTGATGTCACACCGTCTGATATCGCCGACACCGACACGTAAAGGAGACACCGTAACGGCCGAAGCTGGGCGTTCTGTACGTCAAGCTAATGCCCCAATGCCCGGTGACGCTCAGGTCTTGAAGGGCGCCATGCGCACTGCCAGAGGCAAGCCGCACCGGACTAGAAGCCCGAATCGTCCCTGTGGCACGGCTGTGGCCTCAGCGCGCATCATTGCTACAAGCTGGCGCTTGAAGTCCACACGCGGATAGCGGCGCAGAATCTTAGTCACGTTCCCGGGAGCCACATCCCAGATACGCAGCCCGGCACCGTCAACCATGGCACCCCATTGCAGGTAGCAACCAAGCGCTCCGTCGCGGTCGACGGTGACGCCGGGCGTCGTGTGTACGCAGATGGCGTCTGCGAGTGTCTGTGCGCGGTCGTCGCCGGCCCTGGCTGGTGTCGCGCAGACGAGTGCTCGCTCGGCGCTCGCGAGCGTGGAGTCAGACGATCGGGAAAGCTCAAAGCGTTGTCACGGGCTTGTAGTAGCTGAGACGGCGTCAGTCGCCGAGACGGATTCCCCAACGAGTCAGCGTCGGTGTGTGATCCTATCTGTGAAATGGTGATGCGAAGCGTCCGAAGGTGGCGAGTTACACGGATATGATCGCCTCTATCGCGATGCTCACCGTCTACGAAAAGCCAACCTGCTCGACATGCCGCAAGCTGCGCGAGTTGCTGGCTGGACAGGGTGTCGAGTTCGAGTCGATCGACTACCACGTAACTGGCATCGAGGAAGGCGAGTTGCGCAAACTGCTCGACAGGATCGGCGGCGGCCCGCGCGGGGTTCTGCGCATGCGCGAGCCGCTTGTCAAGGAGCTCGGTCTGGACAGTCCGGAGGTCTCAGACGACAAGCTGATCGCTCATATGGTCGCCCACCCTGCTCTCCTCCAGCGCCCAATCGTCGTGCGCGGCGACCGTGCTCTGCTGGCGCGACCGATCGAGCGCGCACTTGAGCTTCTTTGAGTGTGCAAGGTCCTCTGCGCTACGCCACGAGCGCGAAGACGCGTCCCTTCGAAGGTCCTGTCGCCAAATGATCGCCCCCCGCCGTTGGCTGGGAGAGCTGGAGCATGTCGACGCTGCGCTATACGCCGCCCTCGCAAGCACCTCCACCCCTGCGCTTGACAAGTCGATGGCCAAGCTCTCTGACGCGGCTAACTACTCTCGCCTCTCGATCGCCTCGGCCGCATTGCTCGCACTGACAGGCGGCCCAAGGGGTCGTCGTGCTGCCATGTTCGGCCTAGCCTCGGTCACCGTGACGGCCACCGTGGTCAACCTCGCAATCAAGCCTCTCAGCCGCCGCGGCCGTCCGGATCGTGCCGGCGAGCGGGTACCCGTGGATCGTCACGTGAGGATGCCGCTCTCGACGTCGTTTCCTTCCGGCCACTCCGCGGCCGCGTTCGCGTTTGCCACGGGCGTTGGCCACATCATGCCGGGGGCCGCCATTCCGATGCGTGCTCTCGCGGCGCTAGTTGCCTACTCTCGTGTGCACACTGGTGTGCACTACCCCGCCGACGTCGTGGCCGGCTCGCTTATGGGCGCTGCCTTCGCGCAACTCACCACCCATGCGATCGATCGTCGGGCAGCAAGTGCTCCAGACCTGCCGGCAGGTGCTCAGGGACAGCGTAAGGGCAAGTAGGCGCTCAGACGGAAGGACCATCCGCGCCTGGCGCAACCACGTACACGATGTGGGCCCGGGCCACGGCCAGGAACGCGTGCCGCTCGGTTGGGCCGCCCTCAAGCGGCATCAGCGTGACGTCGGTGAGCGTGAGGAAGTCGCGCTCGGAGGCGTTTAGCATGTCGGATACGCGCGAGCGGTAGCCGTCGCGAGCCAGCATCAAGGAGCCTTCGATGCGGTGGCGGGGCGTCTCGAGGCGGATCCGCTCACGGCGCTCCTCGCTGCCATGGGGATCCTCCTCGAAAGCTGGCGCCTCGCCAATACTGCTCATGTGACCATTATGGGGCCTCTTACGGCACGACGATCGTAAAGGCGTAGTTGCTCGACAAGGTGCTCGCTGTCGTGTAGGTGTCCACCTCGAAGTCGGTAGCGGGACAGCCGCCCGTGCGTTGGGCGTTGACCGCGACCAGCCCGGGCAGTTTGACTGGGCTGTAGCTCACCTCGGGTGAGACGGCCACGGTCTCTTCACTGGCATTGATCGAGGTGGCCGGGACGACGCAGTAGACCCCTTCTGAGATCTCGCTCACGCCCGTGATGTTGCGCGGCGTGATGAGCGTTGCCTGGGTGGGTGAGTTGGGCTGGATCACAGCAAAGGCTCGAGCGGTTCCCGGGGCTCCGGGCCCCCCGGGAGCACCCGGATTGCCGTTGACGCCGTTTTTGCCGGCTGCCCCTGTTTTCCCGGTGGCTCCGGTTTTCCCGGTTTTGCCCGTGAGTCCGCGTGGGCCGGCCGGTCCCGGCAGGCCGCGCAAGCCACGCGGCCCTCGCACGAGGCACTCGCGTACCCGGTGTTTGGCGATACGGGCAACGAAGCACTTGGTGGAGGCCGTGTGGGCTTGAGGCAGGACGGACACCCCGGCGAGCGCGGGCACGGCGACGGTCATCGCGCCGACTACGGCTGGGGTGGCAAGCAAAGTGAGGGTGCGGTGGCGCATGGGCATCTCCCGTTCGTGGACCAGGCTGTGACCCATAACCACCGGGAGGCTCCGAAGGAGCGGTATGTCGCCAAACGGACAGGAGCAGCTGTCACCCCCAAACAGGCCCCACGCGCGCGAGGCATGCTGTGGATGAGATGCAGGGGCAGGCCGCGGAAGTTAGCCGATGCGCTCGGCCACGCGTGCCGGCAGGCCCGCGCGCACAGGTGCTACCGGTCCGGCGGATGAGGCCGGCGGATTGCGCTCGTCGCGCACGATATAGAGCGGACGGTGCTTGACCTCGTCGTAGATGCGTCCCACATACTCCCCGATCACGCCGAGCGCGATCAGTTGGATGCCGCCGATCAGGAGAATCAGGATCGTGATCGTGCCGAAGCCAGGCAGGTAGGAATCGGTGAGGCGCAGACCGAGAACCACGGGGATCGCCACGAAGGCGATGCCCGCCGAGAGCAAGCCTGCATAGGTGGCCAGTTGCAGAGGCAGGTGCGAGAAGGAAGCGATCGCATCCAAGGAGAAGCGCAGCATCTTGCGCAGCGTGTACTTCGTCTCCCCGGCGGAGCGCGCGTCGCGCTCGTAGGGGACGGCTGTCTGGGTGAAACCGACCCAGACGGTCATGCCGCGCAGGAAGCGCGAGCGCTCGGTCATCGAAAGCAAGGCATCGAGTGCGCGGCGGTCGAGCACCCTGAAGTCGCCCGAGTTGGGCTCAAGGTCGACCTGGGCGAGCTTGTCGAACAGCTTGTAGAACCAAGAGGCGGTGGCGAGCTTGAAGGCGGTCTCTCCGTCGCGCTGCTTTCGCACCGCGTAGACCACGTCCGAGCCGTGCTCCCATTGCTCGATCATCCGCGGGATCAGCTCCGGTGGGTCCTGTAGATCGGCGTCGATCATCGCAACCACGTCGCCGCAGGCGTGCTCCAAACCGGCCGTGAGGGCGGCCTGGTGGCCGAAGTTGCGCGATAGGTGGATCACCCGCACTCGTGAGTCCTCCGCAGCGAGACGGTCGAGCAAGACGGGCGTGGAGTCCGAGGAGCCGTCATTGACGAGGACCAGCTCAAACGTGTAGTCGGCTACTGCCGCGCATGCTCGCTTGACGAACGACTCGACAAGCTCCTCCTCGTTGTAAACGGGAGCGACGACACTGAGCAAGGTGGGCACGCGCGCTTGGGCGTTTGGCATGTTTGCTTGCGAGTCCGGCATGTTGCCTTCCAAAGAGACGAAGCTGGTTAAGTAAGGACCATGAGAAGAGTAGGGGACAGAGCCGCGCGAATCCTGAGAATGCCCTTGATATTGCAGTTCGTGAAGTTCGGGATCGTGGGGGTGTCGAACACCCTGATCTCCTTTGCGGTGTTCATCCTGCTGTTGAAGGTGTTTGGCGTGTGGTACCTGGCGGCTTCGGGCATTGGCTTTGCTGTAGGAGCAGTCAATGGCTTCCTGTGGAATCGTGCATGGACCTTCAGAGGCCATGTTGGCGATGCCTTGACGCCGGTGCGCTGGTTCGTGGTGCAGTCCTGCGGATTGCTCATCGACCTTGGCCTCGTGTACGTATTCGTCGATGGGCTGGGGCTCGACGAGCTGGTGGGCCAGGTAATGACGACCATGATCGTGACGGTGCTCACGTTCTTGGTCAATCGTGCTTGGACGTTCCGCGGGCACACGCCCGCGGCGTTGGTGGAGACGAGTCTGGATTCGTAGAAGACGGCCAGCTTTGGCCCTCAGCGGAAGACGGCCAGCAAGGACAATCCGGCCGGGATCGACCCACCGCGTCCGATCACGGCGGCCTCGAGGTTCAAGGGCTGGCGCAAAGCCCAGTTCAGCGGTGCGGGAGGCACCCATAGGTCGAGGCTCGACTTGGTGGTGGACGGCTTGAAGCGCTCCAATGCGCGCAACAGGATCGCGGCCGGGAGCAATAGGAAGTTGAAGTGGGCGGAGCTCTCAAGCTGCCAGCCGCCGCGCTGGGCGGCCGCGAGCAGGGTGCGACGGCTGTAGCGGCGGTGGTGGTGGTTGATCTCGTCGTGGCCGCTCCACAGCCACTGATAGGCGGGGACCGTCACGAGCAAGGCCCCGCCCGGCTTGGTCACGCGGCGTAGCTCGCCAAGCGCGCCCACGTCGTCTTCGAGATGCTCGATCACGTCGAGGCTGACCGTCAAATCGAACGAGCCATCGTCGAAAGGCATGTCCATGACCGAGCCTTCAAGTACCTCGCCCGTCTCACGTTCGCGGGCCAGCTGGACGCTCGTGGAGGACAACTCCACGCCAGTGACGATCCCATGGCGGGCCAAATCCACCATGTTGCGTCCACTGCCGCAACCAGCGTCGAGGATGTGCGCCTGTGCGGGCAGCGCGAGGCGCGCGATCGCTCGCTCTAGCACGCTACGGCGGCCCTGGTACCACCAGTGGCGGTCCTCGGCGCGGTGCGTTTGCAGCTCGTACTCCAGCTCCATTCACGAGGCATCTTTCACGAACGGGCGGCGCCGCGCGGTGCGACCCCTTCAGTGGGCCTACCCGAAGAGCCCGATTGGCTATCGTTTGCGTGCGCTCCCAGGCGGCGGAGCGGACCGCGAACAGGAGGCAGGAACATGGCGAGGAAGTGGAAGGCCCTACCCACAAGCTCCGCCATGCTGGTTGCGCTGATCGTGGTAGGTGCTGCCTTGGCTGACGGCCAGGTCAAGGGGGGCTCCTACAAAGGTGGCCTGAAACCTGAAAACGATGGGGTCGTGGTCAGCTTCAAGGTCTCCTCCAGCGGCAAGCAGGTGAGCGGGCTGACGATCTCCAACACGCCGCTCTACTGCAGCGGCGGCGGCAAGCCCATACCCGTGCACTTCAAGAACGCCTCGATCTCGAGCAGGGGCACGTTCTCGAGCACCGGCAAGTACCTGATCGTGGAAGGCCCCAAGAAGGGCCAGGTGGGCGCCAAGCTGAAGATCACGGGCAAGTTCCTCAAAGGCGGCAAGGAGCAAGGCACGGTTACGACGAACTACGTGGGCTTCCCCAACTGCAGCGGCAAATCGCCCTACTCCACCAAAGCCTGAGCCTGCCTTACTTGAGCGGGGCTCACCTGTGAGCTGAACGGACGCTTAGCGCACAGTCAACTGGGCCAGCTCCGCCTCGGCCCGGTCGCTCTCGCGCTGCAAGGTTGCGAGGAACGCCTTGACGACCCGCCGGTCGAACTGTGAGCCGGCACAGCGGTGCAGCTCGGCGCGCGCGCCGGCGTGGCCGATGGAGTCGCGGTAGGAGCGGTCGCTGGTCATCGCCTCGTAAGCGTCGGCGACCGCCACGATGCGGGCCTCCAAGGGGAGATTCTCACCCGAGATGCCAAGTGGGTAGCCGAGCCCATCCGGACGCTCGTGGTGGGCGCCCACCCAAGTGCGCACGTCGGCGAGGCTGGGGTGTTCGAGGATCTGCACGCCGAGTTCGGGATGACGGCGAATGACGACGAGCTCCTCCTCGGTGAGGGGCCCGGGCTTGCGCAGGATGGCATCGGGGACACCCACCTTGCCGATGTCGTGCAGCATGCCGGCGAGCCGCACGCGACTGACGCGCCGCTCGGAGAGGCCGAGCTCGCGGGCCATCAGCTCGCTGTAGCGCCCGACCGTCTCAGAGTGGCGGGCGGAGCCTGAGAAGCGCAGGTCCACAGCCTCGGCGAGGTCGAGCATCACCGCAAGGAAGCGCTCGCCTTCGATGTCACCGCTGGCGCCGCCGGCGCGTGACAGGTCGCGCAGGAGCGGACTGTGGCGCACTGTGCGGTTGCGGCCACTGTCCTTGGCCGCGTAAAGAGCCTCGTCGGCAGCGCGCAGCAAGGAGGCAGCGGTCTCGCCGTGCATGGGGTAGGTGGCAAGACCGAAGCTGATCGTGATCGGAACCGAGTCCCCGGCGAACTCGTCGCGCAGGGCACAGCGCAGGCGCTCGGCGAGGACGAAGGCGCCGTCCTGGGTGGTATCGGGCAGGATTAGGGCGAACTCCTCGCCCCCGACACGCGAAGCCGAGTCGATCTGGCGCTTACCTTCTCTCAATACGCGTGCGGCCCGCTGCAGTGCAGCATCGCCGACTTGATGGCCGGAGCGGTCGTTGACCTCCTTGAAACGGTCGAGGTCGCCCACGAGCACGGTCATCTCGGCTTCGCCGCGACGGGCACGTTCGAGGTCCAGGTCGAGCAGCTCGCGAAAGCCGCGCCTGTTGGACAGCCGCGTGAGTGGATCGGTGCGCGCGGCGTCGTAGAGTCTCGAGATCAAGTGCTCCACCCGCACGCGCATCGTGACGATCACGATTGCCGCCACCAGCAAGGTGCCCATGCCCACGAGCCACCAGGCCAGGACCCCGCTGGCCGGCGGATGGGAGACCAACAGAGCGCCATAGGCCAGTCCGACATAGGCGATCTCCAAGGCGGCCTCCTTGCGCGAGAGGAAGTAGGCGGCATAGAGGAATATCCACAGGTAGAAGAACACGAGTGGGCTGGGGCTTTCGCTGGAGAAGTAGGCGACTCCCGTGATCAAGGTGCTGCCCCAGGCGAGCATCAACGAAAGCGTCCAGGCTGGCAGCCTGTGAGCACGCCAGTAGAGGACTCCGGCGACCAGATAGGCGTTTGCCACGATCGCGAGCAGCCCGAGCTCGTTCTGGTCGGAGGGATGGGGCAAGACGACGGTCAGTGCCGCAAGCGTGGCGCCTGCCGCGAACAGACCCGCAAGCACCTTGGCCACAAGACTTGTCTGAAAACTCGCGCCCGCGATGAAATCGCCAAGCACCCCCTCAGGCTCGTCCTCGCCCGAAACTACAGTCATCTTTCAGATATCGGACGTTGGGACGATCTACATGAGACCAATCGGCTGTGAAGCGCGACCTGAATTGAGCCTGGTGGCGTGCTCGCCGATGACCGATGCAAGGATGAAGCGCATCGCGATCTTTGCCTGCACGCTCGCGCTCCTGTGCGGCTCGGTCTGTGCGAGGGTGCCTCTAGCGCACGCACGCGAGTCACTCCGAAAAACAACGGCCGGAAAGGCGACGCAGACCTACCTGAACATTGCCGAGGTGGGGGTGGAGCGCGCACAAAGCCTGTGGCGCGACAAGCGGCTGGGGTGGTATGACAGCCGGCTGGGAGACCGCGACAGCTATCCGCTGGCGACCATCTGGGATGCCACTCCGCTGTTCGAGACGCTCGATGCAATCGACATCGCCGCGCCCTCGCCCGCCCACCGTGCGGCGGTGAAGGCATTTGCGAAGGGCGCGGAGCGCTATTGGAACAATGCGTTGAAGCCCGACCCGGGCTTTGCTCCGTATCCGGGCGATCGTGGGCAGGTGCGCACCTGGTTCGACGACAACGGCTGGTGGGGGCTGGCATTCCTCGATGCCTATCGCGCCACCGGAGTCTCCAGCTATCTGAAGGAGGCCGAGCGTGCCTTCACGTTCATCGCTCGGGCGGGCTGGAACCCGCGGGGAGGCGGACTGTGGTGGAACACCTCTCATCCCTACATCGCCGGAGAGCCGCTCGCCGCCGGCTCACTGCTCGGAGCGCGACTGTTCGAGCTGACCGGCAAGTCGGTGTATCGCAGCGAAGTGCTCAAGTTCCTGGGTTGGGCGGAATCGAGCTTCGTTACCGAACGTCACCTGTACAAGCGCACCGACTCCGACCCGACACCGACGCCCTACATCGAGGGCACGCTCGTGGAGGCCCATCAGGTGCTCTGCGAAGTGGGTGTCTCCCAGTCGTGCGTCCGCGCCGCGGGGCTTGCTGATGCCTCGGCAGAACGCTTCTCCAACAGACTGAACATGGGCCCCCAGTTCGACACGATCTATTTGCATTGGATGCTCGTGTATGGCGGACAAACCGGCGACACGCGCTGGCGGGCACTTGCCGAAGAGATGGCAGGTGACGCCGAGGTCCACGCGCGCGTCGCAGGGGACCTGTACTTGAGGGCGTGGGACGGTACTCCCATCACCGAGCACCAAGCACAGCCGAACATGCTTCAAACCGATGCGGCCACGCTCGAGCTGTTCGCTTGGCTTGCCGTTGCGGGGGTACCGAACGCGCCCGCGTAGGGCCGGGCGTTAGAGAGCCGCGCGGGCGGGAACGCTGGCCCCGACGGCGGAAGCCTCCCCGGCTCGCTTGGCCTCACGCGCCAAGGCGGCGATGAGGGCGTCGACGACGGAGGCGTCGAACTGGGTGCCGGCGCCGTGTCGCAGCTCGGCGAAGGCGGCGTCATAGCCGATCGAGTCGCGGTAAGGCCGGTCGCTTGTCATCGCCTCATAGGCGTCGGCGACGGCCACGATACGTGCCTCCAAGGGAATGGCTGCGGCGGAGAGCCCTAACGGATAGCCGAGGCCATCGGGGCGCTCATGGTGCATGGCCACCCATTCGCGCACATCGGAGAGGCTGATGTGCTCGATCATCTGCGCGCCGAGCGTGGGGTGGCCCTTGATGACTTCGTACTCCTCCTCGGTCAGCGGTCCAGGCTTGTGGAGGATGCTGTTGGGGACGCAGGCCTTGCCGATGTCGTGCAGGATCCCGGCGAGCCGGATGCGGCTGATGCGCCACTCGGGGAGGTTCAACTCACGGGCCATCATCTCCGCGTAGCGCCCCACCGTCTCGGAGTGGCGGGCAGAGCCCGAGAAGCGCAGGTCGACGGCCTCGGCCATCTCGAGCACGGCCATGACGAAGCGCTCGCCCTGAATGTCACGGACGTCACTTGGCGTGCGCTGCGCGGCGCGCAAGGCAGGGCTGTGGAGCACGGTGCGGTTGCGCCCGCTCTCCTTGGCGGCATAGAGCGCCTGGTCCGCGGCATGCAGGAGCGAAGCGGCTGTCTCTCCGTGCTCGGGGTAGACGGACACGCCGAAGCTGATCGTCGAGGAAGTGGGGTCGCCAGCGAACTCGTCCTTCAAGGCGAGGCGCAGGCGCTCGGCCAAGGCGAAGGCATCGTCGGGTCTGCTGTCGGGCGCGATCAGGGCGAACTGCTCCCCCCCTACGCGTGCAGCAATGTCGACTTGGCGCTTACCCTTGCACAGGATCTGCGCTACACGTTGAAGCGCGAGGTCGCCGACCTGATGTCCGGAGTGGTCATTGACATCCTTGAAGTCGTCGAGGTCGCCGACGAGCACTCCCATGGGAGTGCCGGAGCGGCGGGCTCGTTCCAGCTCGAGGTCGAGCAGCTCGCGAAACCCGCGCCGGTTGGAGAGCTTGGTCAGGGGATCGGTGCGGGCGGCGTCGTAGAGGCGTGCGATCAGCAGCTCGACGCGGGCGCGCATGACCATGATCACCATGGCGCCGACGAGCAAGGTCCCCATGCCGACGAGCCACCAGGTGGGTATGGCGCCGGTGGGCGCTGTGGCCGCAAGGAGTGTGCCGTAAGCCGCTCCGACATAGAGGATCTGTAGGGCGGTTTGCCTGTGGGTGAAGAAATATGAGGCGTAGAGGAAGACCCACAGATAGAAGAACACGAGCGGGCTGGGCACTTCGCCGGAGAAATAGGCAACGCCGGTGATCAAGGTGCTTCCCCAGGCAAGAGTGACTTGCAAAGTCCAGGCGGACAGCTTGGCGGCCTGCGTGTAGAGCATCGCGGCGGTCAGGTAGGCGCCGAGGACAATCGCGAGCAGCCCGAGCTGGTCCGCGCCCTTAGGGTGGGGCAAGATCATGGTCAGTGCTGACAGGCTCGCGCCGGCGGCAAACAAGGTGGCAAGCACCTTCGCCACGAGGCTCGTCGGGAGGCTTGCGCCGACAAACGATCCGCCCCAGATGTCGTCCCGGCCATCCGCTTGTGAGAGCGCGGACATAAGCTTCGGGTATCGACCGCCCGCGTTACTCACGAGGGATTTGGGAACGATTCGCATTGTTGGCGAGAGCCTTCGGGTAGACAGCCTACGAGGAAGTACGACTATTCGCAACCGGACGACGATCTTGGCTCGGCGCTGCCCAGTTGTGATGGTGCTTGACAGCACCATCATGAATGTGTCGATTTCCCAAGTAGTGGCGGACTTGAAACGACCGTTCCCGATGTTCGGCTTGCGATCACCGCCTATGCGAGTTGCTCAGAGGCTCATACCCGTGGCGGTCCCGGCCGCCGGTTAAATGTGTGACCCGGGCCGGCGGCCCCTAGCTGGACTGTTCTGCCGGTCAGTAGCTGTATTTGTATTCGGGTTCAGGCGTTGGGCTGGGCGCGCTCGGCGTAGTGGGGGTCGTGGGCGCCGCTTGGGTTGTGGAGCTCGTCGCCGAGATCACATGCCAGGTCCCGCCGAAGCTGTGGATGCTCTGGCCGTTGGTATCGCCCTTCGCGTGGTCGCCCGAGTAGCGGTACAGAGGCAAGCCGCCGAGCGTGACCTGCAGCGTGCCGTTGCTTCGCCGCAGGATCGCCAAGTGCCCGTGCACCCCGGGTCCGGCCTTGAGCTTGGCTTTGCTTGAACGCACCGTCAAGGGTGGCCAGAACCTCATGCATTCGCTGGT
The DNA here is from genome assembly GCA_963731565.1 of uncultured Solirubrobacterales bacterium. Classification (GTDB taxonomy): domain Bacteria; phylum Actinomycetota; class Thermoleophilia; order Solirubrobacterales; family Solirubrobacteraceae; genus Palsa-744. The sequence goes on along the minus strand of CAVSWG010000001.1, from coordinate 174,444 downwards.
CTTGCACAGGAGATGATGAGTTGTCTCGGGGCTGAGGGCATATAGCGTACGTCCCTGCGCATTGACCACGATCTGCTTGCCCAGCTTGGAGTTCGACGCTGAGCTGACCACGAGGCTTGTGCTGGAGGCGAGCGCTATCGCGGCGAGCGAGGCGGCGAAAGCCAGCGTCAAGATCGCGATTCCCACGGCGAGACCCGAATGGCGCCGCTGCGAGGACCGGGCGTTCTGCTTCTCCTGTGAACCGCTCATCGAGTATCCCTTTCGTGGTGGACGTGGCGTGGAGAGTGTTGGTCTGAGTTGCGTCGAGGTGTTGGTTGTTGCGTGGAGAGTGTTGCCTACATTGACGCCGTCAACGCCCACAACCTTCCGCTAGCCCGAGCCTGAGCGAGAGTTGGCCCCTTCTGGAGGGTAGGTGGACAGGTAGGCGACGTCGAGCCCAGTCCTCCCGCCGCTCGGCTCGAGTTAGAGACTCACGTAGCCCGTGGCTTCGCCTGGACTGCGCACGTTGGCGGCGACCTTGTTTTCGTAGTTGCCCTCGATCGTGGCGATCTGACCGCTGGGCAGGACTTCCTTGACGATGCCCACGTGGGAGTCGCCGAATACGATCAGGTCGCCGGGCTGGGGCACCACGCCGGGCCCGTTGGGGATGGCCCTGCCGCTGCTCTGCGCCCACGACCAAATGTCCGATACTGAGCCCAGTCCCTGGCCTTGGAGGCCGAGCGGCTCGCCTGCCTGTTGGGCTGCCCAGGAAGCGAAGTAAGCGCACCAAGGCGCGCCTGGGACGGCTCCAGCGGTTGCGTCGCGGTACTGGGCGATGGCGGGCGATTCGTTTGAGCCCGGGGGCTGCTCGGCTTGCCCGATCTGAGTTTCCGCGATCGCCACGATGCGCCCGCCGGGCCCACTGCCAGGGGACGGGAGGGAGGCTCCGGTAATCCCCTGCAGCTCGGACGGGTAGCCGAGGCTGCTGACGCCGGTGAGACTGGTCCCGGCGGCGCCTGTAAGGCCTGTCGCGCCGCTCGTGCCGGTAAGCCCTGTGATCCCGGGGAGGCCTACTCCATAAGCCCCCGCAGCACCGAGTTGGCCCGTCGAGGCGGCGGGCGAATAGCCCTCTCCGGCCTGGGCGAGAGCTGCCGCAAACGAGGATTCGCCGCTGCCTGCAGAGGTGGCGCCTGTGGGGAGCCCTGAGGGCGCTTCAGTACCCCCGTTGAGGGCGGTCTTCTGACTCAGCAGCGCGGCTGGGTCGGCGAGCGCCTGTTTAATCGTGCTTACCCGCGTGAGTGTGGATTCGATCGACATCACCCGTGTATTCGGCAGCGGGGCGCAGCTGTTGAGCGCTTGGAAGGATCGTCTCGATCCGTGCCGGGTCCTACACGGAAACGGGCGGCCAATGGCCGCCCGTTTCACCATGAATCCCTCGATGAAGCTGAGTTCTACTGCAGCAGCTTCAGGACAGCCTGAGGCTGTGCGTTGGCCTGCGAGAGGATCGACACACCAGCTTGCTGGAGAACCTGCAGCTTGGTGAAGTTCGTCATTTCCGCCGCCATGTTCACATCGACGATTCCACTTACTGCCGAGGAGAGGTTCTGGCTGTAAACTTCCAGGTTCGCCTCGGTGTACTGGATGCGGTCCTGCACGGCGCCGAATTCGCCGGCGAGCGAAGAGACCTTGTCGATCGCTTCGTCGATTCCCTTGATGGGTTCGGTGCCTTTGAGTTCGATCAGGCCTTTCAGCGATTCGTTGAGGTCAATGGTTTTCACACCAATGACTTCACCGTCGTTGGCGCCGACCTGGAAGGAGATCGTTGCCGCTGCGCTGAGCAAGTTGACGCCATTGAACTGGGTCGTCGTGCCAACGCGTTCGATCTCGTCGGTCAGCTGCGTCACCTCAGAGGTGATCGCTTCCTTATCGGTTGTCGAGGTCGTGCCGTTGGCGTACTGCACGGCGAGCTCGCGGACGCGCTGGAGCATCTGCGTGACGTCGTTCAGTGAGCCTTGGGCAGTCTGCGCGAGCGAGACTGCGTCCTGGCTGTTCTGGGTCGCCTGGTTGAGGCCGTTTACCTGGCCCTGCAGACGCTGGCTGATGGCATAGCCGGCGACATCGTCAGCGGCCGAGTTGATCCGCAGCCCCGAGGACAGTCGCTGCATCGACTGAGCGAGCATGCTCTCCGTGCTGTTGAGGTTCCTGTTGGCGTCCATTGCCTCCAGGTTTGTGTTCACTGTAAGGGACATGCGTTCATCTCCTTGATGACGATTTGTTGGTCGGTCCCGAGCCCACTCCGTGTCGACTCATGTCTGGTTATCGCCGATAGGCGGGGAAACTTGAGGGGGATTCACTTCGCTCGCCCCATTTCCTGTCCGTGCAAGCTTTCCTGCACGTGAGCGCGGCCCGGTGGCGTTCACGAAGGTCTCTGGCTGCTCCCGTTCTGGGGTCCACGATTCGCGTGGCCGTGTGGGATTCACGCCCGCACATCGATATGGGGGCGCCCGTCCTCAGAGGCGGGTGGCTCCTGTGATCCTGGCGCGGGAGCATCGCGGCGCTTGCGCTGCCCGTCGTCCTTCGCCGGCCGATCGCGCTCGCGTGAGACCCGCTCGGGGCGCTCCACGGGCGCGCGGACAGTACGCGCGAGGCCGGTCAGCGGCCCGGGTGAGATCGGCTGGATTGGGTCCACCGGCGGCTATCGTCCCTTCGGCACGCCGCCTGCGGGCGCGGGCTCGCCCGGCGGGATTGCCGGCTCTCCCACCCCACGAGCCGAGAGCGCGTTCGTGAGCAATTGCTGTTCGCGGCCCTTGACCTCGATCATCACCATGCGGCGCCACACGAATACGGCGCCTGCCCAAGCAGCCACGTAACACACGCTGCCGGCCACCAAAGCGCGCAGCCCCGCGTCCGCCAAAGTGGATGTGGGCAACGAGAAGTAGCCGGCGATCAGGAAGCCGGCCAAGCCGCCCCAGCCCTTTGCTTGGGCAACGGAGCGAGCGGCGCGTGGGTGGGCGGCGACGCTAGGCTTTCCAGAGTCGGGGGCCGCACTCTTAGTGGCGCCCTTAGCGGACTTGGAAGTGGACTTGGCCGACTTCGAGTCCCCCTTACCCGGCTTCTCCTTCCCGGAGGTCTTGCCGGTGGCCGCGACCGCGGGGACTGTCTCCGGGGCATCGGATTGCGTCGCGGGGGGCGCTCCGGCATTCGCGTCTCCGCTCGGATGTTCTTGTACAGCGGTCTGGGCTTCAGCGGCCATGGCGTTCGCGTGCGTCGATCATGCGCCGTCGCTCGGCTCGCTGGACGTTGAATATGAAGCGCACGAGACGCCTTCGATTGACGTCGCTCATCACGGTGAAGCAGATCGCGCGGCGTCCCTGGACGTCACTGCGCACGACCGTGCCCATCCCCTCGATCGGGGTGCTTCCCGACGCAAGCGTGAGCTGAAACTCGATGTCCTCGCCGATCTCGAGCACGTCGGGCCCAGCAAGCAGAAGCCCGCCGCCCGCGAGATCGACCGCATAGCTTTGGATCGGCATGCGATCTCTACCGATGTACACGAGCACAGGCCGGTTGGCCTTTACACGCACGAATTCGCGCTGCTGCAGGACTTCAATCGAATAGAGGTCGCTGAAGTGGACCAAGTCGCGATCCTCGACGACGACCTCCCCACCCAAGCGCACAAGACCGCGGGGGCTTGGAAACTCAAGCAGCAATCCCTCGAGCTGGTCGTCGGTGAGCACGTCGGCCAGGAAGGTGACGAGTACCGACAGGCTGCCAGGTCCGCGCGCGGACACGCGCGCAGGTATCTGCTTTCCGGAGGTGCACAGCAGCGTTACGGTCTCGGATCGCTTAGGCAGCTCGATCTGCCCGAGCGGATCGCCCTTGGTCTCAGTGCGCTTCACGGCAATAGTGTTGCCGCCAGACCAGTCGGATCGATCCGACTCAGCCGCCACCCACCTGAGCGCTTGCGATCGAGCGTGTACTCGGGGGCCAACCCGAAAGTGCACGCGGCCTCGACCGCTACGCCGAGCTGGTCGGTTTCATCCGCATGGGTCAGAGCCAGCGCGTTGGCGCCCAAGGGCCGCAGCGCCTGCAACATCTGTGCGGCGGCCACGGCACCCAAGGTGGCAGGCATCACGATCGCCACCCGCTCTGGATCGAGCTCGGAAAGCAAGGCCGAGAGCTTGCGGATTCCAGAGCGGTCGCCTGGGGAGAGCGGGGGAGTATCGATGACCAGCAATCCTTCGCCGCGGGCCTTGCGCAGGGCCCGGGCGGCACGCGCGGTATCCACCGCGACGAGCTTTCTGATGTGGGGGCTGAGCAGCATCTGCAAGTCGCCCTTGCCAGGTCCCCGCACGAGCGTGGCGCAGCTCGCCGGCAGGGTGGAGTTTTCGCGGTAGGCGCTGAGCAGCGCCGCACAGCAGCTGGTCTTGCCCGCGCCTCCCGGGCCCACGAGCACGATTGCCGCCCCGAGCGTGGGCAGCGGCGAGGCGACCGGGATGCGCTGTACCAGCGCCGAGCGCACAGCTCGACTGAGGCCGGCGCGTGGAGCGAACGGAAGGATGTGGGCGTTGGCTGCGTCGATCGCCTCGCCGGCGAATCGCTCGCTGAGGCCGAGGCCGACCAGTCTGCTCTGGACCGCGGCTTGGGCGCGGGGACGTGCGGGCGAAGGATTTGCCGGCGAGCCCGAGGCAGCTCCCAGTGGTGCGACCGGCGGCGAGGCCGCGAAAGACGACGGGGGCCGCGAGAGCGCGAAGGATGGAGTGGAGGGGAAGGATGGGGAGGGGGAGGATTGGGCTGGGGAAGAGGGTTGCCAGTGGGCGTGCTGTCGCGACGAGGGCGGCTCTGTGCTTGCCTGCTCGAGCATGCGCGCAAATGGATCCGTAAGTCCTGGTGTGCTTGTGGGCGGCGTCAGGGCTGTCGGCGCCTCAGGAGCGTTCTCAGGTGGCGGTTGGGGTGTACCAGAGCGTGCCAGGGCGGCCAAGTGCCCAGTCACGTAGCGTCCCTGGGGCCCCCCGCGCATGGGCTCGCGCGCGTAAAAGGGCGTGCGAGACGGGGGTGATGTCGGCATCGGTGTGCGGGGCGGAGAGGATGTCGGCAGTGGGGCGCGGGGCGGAGGGGATGTCGGCAGCGGGGCGCGGGGCGCGGACGAGGTCGTCATTGGCACCACGGATTCTTCGTCGTACACATCGATCCGCGGGCCGCCGGCCATCGCGTCGATCTCGACATAAGGACGCTGGAAGAACCCGGCCACGCCTCCGGTGAGGCCCTCGCGCCGGCGAACCACGATCGCATCCGAACCAAGCTCCTGCTGGATTCTCGGAATGAGCTCCTCAACGGTGCGGCCATGGTAGGTGCGAATCTCGTCGCTTGGCTCAAGCGTGGATGATTCCGACGGTCTCGACATTGATTCCTGGGGCGATCTCGTTGTAGGAGCAGACTGGAAGGTGTGGCTGAGCCTGGGCGATCAGCCTGCGCAGGTGCCGGCGGATGCGCGCCGAGCAAAGCAAGACCGGCCGTGCGCCACGCCCCGTCGCATGCTCGACCTGAGCACGCAGGGCGCCCACGATCGCTTGCGCGCGCGGGGGGTCCATCGCCAAGTACTCTCCGTCTGCCGTCTGGGTGATCGAGGTCGCGACCTCCTGCTCGATTGCGGGGTCCAAGGTGATCGCTCGCAGACGCAGCTCCTCGTCCAGATGCGGGGCCGTGATCGCCCGCCCGAGCGCCTGGCGCGCATACTCGGATAGTAGGTTCGTGTCTCGGGTTATTCGCGCCTTGTCGCCGATCGCCTCCACGATCGTGCCTAGATCGCGGATCGGTACACCCTCGGAGAGCAGGAGTTGCAGGACCCTTTGGATCTCCCCAAGCGAGAGCATGTCGGGCACGACCTCCTCCACGACCGCCGCGTTGGTCTCCTTGAGCTTGTCGAGCAAGGCCCGTACGTCCTGGCGCGTGAGTAGCTCCGCCGCATGCGAGCGGATCGTCTCGGTCAGGTGGGTCACGATCACCGACTCCGCGTCGACGACGGTGTAGCCGAGCGCCTCGGCTTCCGCGCGGCCGGAGTCGTGCACCCACATCGCGGCCAGACCGAAGGCTGGCTCGCGGGTGGGAATGCCTTGCAACTTGGCACTGGCGTCGCCCGGGTCCATTGCAAGCAGGTGTCCCGGCATTATCCGCCCGCGCGTGACCTCCGAGCCGCGGACCTTGAGCACGTACTCGTGGGACTCCATGCCGAGCTCGTCGTGGATGCGCACCGGTGGGATCACGAGCCCCAGCTCTCCAGCGATCTGCTGGCGGATCATGCTCACTCGGCGCAATAGTGAGCTGCTGCCCGGTTGGGTGGGGCTGGCGCTCACAAGCGGCACGAGGCCGAAGCCGATCGCAAGCTCCAGCGCGTCGATTCCGACCTCGGAGATCGGCTCTCCCGCGGCGGCCGGTGCAGCCAGCTCCGCGGCCTTGGCGGCGGCCGTCGCGGACTCGGCGTCGCTGGCTCCGGGCATGCCGTTGCGCACGGTCCAGCCGACCACGCCGAAGATCGCCGCGATGAACAGGAACGGCAGCTTGGGCAGGCCGGGAATCAAGGCGAACAGCCCGATCGCACCGGCTGCCACCATTGGCGCTCTGCGCTGGCTGAGGATCTGGTTGGCGATGTCGCTGCCGAGGTCCTTGTCGGATGCGGCGCGCGTGACGATGATGCCCGTGGCGACCGATATCAGAAGCGCCGGTATCTGCGCCGCCAAGCCATCCCCGACGGTCAACAAGGAGTACTGGTGGGTGGCGTCGCTGAAGCTGAGGTGATGCTGGAGCATGCCGACCACGATCCCGCCGATGAGGTTGATCGCGGTGATGATCAAGGCGGCCATGGCGTCGCCCTTGACGAACTTCGAGGCGCCGTCCATTGCGCCGTAGAAGTCCGCCTCGCGTGCGATGTCCGAGCGTCTCCCGCGTGCCTGGTCATCTGAGATCAGACCGGCGTTGAGGTCGGCGTCGATCGCCATCTGCTTGCCCGGCATCGCGTCGAGCGTGAAGCGTGCGCCCACCTCGGCGACGCGCCCGGCCCCATTGGTGACGACCACGAACTGGATCACCACGAGGATCAGGAAGATGACAAGGCCCACGATCACGTTGCCCCCCACCACGAACTCCCCGAACGCTTTCACCACGTTGCCCGCGTCGCCTGTCGTGAGGATCAAGCGCGTCACCGACACGTTGATCGCGAGGCGGAACATCGTGGTCAACAGCAGCAGGCTCGGGAACGAGGCGAAGTCGAGCGCCTTATTCAAGTACATCGTGGCCACCACCACAGTGAGCGCCGCAGAGATGTTGAGCGTGATCAAGAGGTCCAGCAGCGCCGAGGGCAAAGGCACCACGAGCATCGTCACCACACACACCACCGAGACCGCCGCGAGCAGGTCGGTATGGCCCAAGAGCCGCTTTACGGTCGAGCTGTTCACGACGTGGGCCTCCTAGCTTGGATGGTGCTCACGAGGCGGGCCTTCCCGCATATGGGACGGTCACGGTTGTGCTCTAGATATCCGTAGTGGCTCACGAGGCGAGCTTCCTGCGGCCGGCTACGCGATAGACGAAGGCAAGTACCTGTGCGACCGCCGCGTACAGTTCCTGGGGGATCACTTGGCCGATCTCCGTTGATGAGTGAAGCGCTCGCGCAAGAGGGGGATCGGCGACCACCGGCACGTCGTTCTCCTCGGCCAGGCGCTTGATCTGCAGGGCGATCAGGTCCTTGCCCTTGGCGACCACTTCCGGCGCGGTACGCGAGCCGTCATAGAGCAGGGCGACCGCATAGTGCGTCGGGTTGGTGAGGACCACGTCGGCTTTGGGGACGGCGGCCATCATGCGGATACGAGCGGCCTGCATCTGGCGTCGGCGAAGCGCCGTTTTGACCTCGGAGGAGACCCCGTACTGGCGTGTCTCGTCCTTTACCTGCTGCTTTGTCATCTTCATCTGCTGCTCGTTGCGGCGGCGCTTCCAGGCGTAGTCGAGCACCCCGATCGCCAGGTAGGCGAAAGCGGCATGCTGGGCGATCGAAAGGGCGCTTTTACCCATCAACAGGCCAAGCGCGCTCGGCGGTATGCCAACCTTGGCAGTCAGTGTGGTCAGCCCGGGCAGCAGTGCAAGCGTCGCCACGGCCCCCACGACGGCCACCTTCGCAATCGCCTTGAGAGCTTCGAAGATCGAATTGGGGCTCATCAGGTTGCGAAGCCCGGATGCCGGGTTGATGCGACGGAAGTCGGGTTTCAAAGCCTGTGTGCTCGGCTTGAAGCCCACCTGGGCAACGCCTGCAAAGAGACCGGCCAGCAGACAAGCACCCGCAACCGGCGCCACCGCAAGCGCGATCGTGGTGAGCGCGGAGTGCATCAGTTCGTTCAGGCCGGCGCCGCTCATGGCGCGGTCAGGGTTGGCGATGTCGCCGAATATCTCGCGGAAGGACACAGCGCCGGCGTTAACGATCCGGGGACTCATCACGCTGATTGCCAAGAGCCCGGCGATCAGTACGAACGAGCCGCCCAAGTCACCACTGCGCGCGACCTGTCCCTTCTCACGCGCATGCTTGCGGTGCTTGGGCGTGGCCTTCTCTGTGCGTTCCTCGCGTGCCATCTCAAGCCACGTGGAGTGCGCCGAGGGCTGCGCCCACGCTCACCGATAGTTGTTCGGAGATCCAGTTGGCCACGAAGGGCAACGAGGCCGCGACCACGAGCAAAGTGACCGCAACCTTCACCGGGAAGCCCACTGCGAAGACGTTCAGCTGAGGAACCACGCGTGAAACCACGCCGAAGGCGACATCGGTGATCAGCAAGGCCACGAGCACCGGCGCGGCCACCTCCAAGGCGTCGGTGAACACGTTCGCGAACACCTGCTCGGCCCCTCCCACGAGCGAGGAGATCTGCGGCCCTTCAGTCAGCGGAACAAGCTGGAAGGTGCGTCCAAGGCCGCGCAATGTCCACGCGTCGCCGCCGATGAGTAGGAAGATGAGCGTGCCCACGAGCGAGTAGAAGCGGGACACCACCGCGCCACTGGCGCCGTTGATCGGGTTGATCAGGCTGCCATAGGAGAAACCCGAGACCACGTCGATCATGGCGCCCGCCGATTCGACCGCCGCCATCAAGACGGCCAATGTGAACGCGAAGCCGAGCCCGACCAGCATTCCCTCGATCACGAGGCCGGCCAAGGCAAGTGGCTCGGTCGGGATGTGCTGGCCTTTCAAGGCGATCGGGGTCAGACCGATGGAGATGCCCACAGCGATGATGCCGCGCACGCGCGGAGGGATCATCGCCGAGGAGAACAGAGGTGCGATAAAGAACAGAGGCGTGACCCGCGCGAGCACCAGGATGAAGCCAGCGAGCTGATTACCGGCCAGCTCTTTCAAGAGTTCGTTCAAGAGCCCACCATCGTCGGGATCGCCGTGTACAAAGCTGCCGTGTAAGACACGAGCTGGCCAAGCATCCATGGTCCCAGCAGCACGATCACGGCGGCGACGCCGATGATCTTGGGGATCAGAGTGAGGCTCTGCTCCTGGATCTGGGTGACGGCTTGGAAGATGCTCACCGCCAGACCGGCGATAAGTCCCACTAGCAGCAGGGGTCCGGCGATCTTCAAGGCCAAGCTCATGGCTTGCGCGGCAAGGTTGACGACCGTGTCCTGGTTCATGGCTTCGGCATGGGTTTGCTGGGCATGGGTGCGTGGCTCCTTAGTGGAAGCTCTGAACGAGCGCCTTGATGACCAAGTCCCAGCCGTCGACGAGCACAAACAGCAGGATCTTGAAGGGCAGGGAGATGAAGGTCGGCGGCAGCATGATCATTCCCATGCTCATCAGGGTCGAGGAGACGATCAGGTCGATGATCAGGAAAGGCAGGAAGATCAGGAAGCCGATCTGGAAGGCTGTCTTCAGCTCGGAGGTGATGAACGCTGGGATCAGGACCTCGGTGGGGACTTCGGCGCGCGTGTGAGGCGGCTTGTCGTGGGCGAGGTTCATGAACAGCGAGATGTCCTCCACGCGGGTTTGGCGGAACATGAATTCGCGCATGGGTTCCTCGGCGCGCTTGAGTGCCGTGACTGTGTTGATCTTGTGGGCGCTGAGCGGATCGATCGCGTCCGTCTTGATCGCGCTGATCGTCGGGGACATGACGAAGATCGTCAGGAACAAGGCAATGCCCACCAAGACCTGGTTGGGTGGCTCGGTGGTGGTGCCGATGCCCGCGCGGACGAAGCCGAGCACGATCAGGATGCGGCTGAAGCCGGTGACCGTGAACAGCACTGCCGGCACCAAGGTGAGCGCGCCGACGAGCAGCAGGATCTGGACGGCGTTTGAGGAGTTGAGGTTCAACGACGCACCGTCCATTCGCGCAGGCGCTCGACCACGCCAGAGGACACCGAGGGCATGTGCATCGGATCTGTCTGGCGCTCGCCGGATTCGAGCCTCTTCGAAGGGCGGGCGCTGTCGGGCTTTCGCGAAGCGAGCGCAGCTCCCGGTGAGATTGGAGGGGCGGGCAGTGCAAGGCGCCTGCGCGGACGCTCTTCGGGCTCCTCGGGTATCAGCAGGCCGGCTTCGTAAGCCTCCTGCTCGGTGTAGCGGTGGATCGGCGCCAGTCCCTGCTCGGCGCTACCGAGCAGGATGTAGTCGTTGCCGGCTCTCACCAGGTGGACCGAGCGTCCAGAAGCGAGTGGGAGCGCCGCCACGCTCGTCAGGCCCGTAGCGGCTACTCGCGGCTCGCGGCCGGACTTGACCTGACGCAGGATCCACGCAAGCCCCCAGATGACCGCGATCACGATCGCCAAGCCCACGATCGTGCGCACGATGCTGGCCCCGCCCGAGCTCGTGTGCGAACTGGTGGTGGAGGTATTCAGGGTCAGCGGAGTGTTTTCGCCGCCAGTCCCTTTGGACTTCACGGGTGTGAAGGCCGCGGCGGGAGCCGCCCACGCAAGCAGGCAGCCACAGAGCAAAGCGGCCACCTGCGTGGCCGCACGGGAAGGGATCGACTTGGTCATCAAGGGACGACTCCGAGGAAAGAGTCGCCCCCGGTTATCGGCGACGGCGTCGAGGTCTTGAGAGCGCGGGGAGGATAAACGGCTTTCGGCGAGACGCGCGCGAAGCCCAGACGCGCGCGAAGCTCAAGAAGCTCAGAGCGGGAGAGGGCTCAGACGAGTGAGGCCACCTGCAGGCCCCAGGCGCCCTCGCTGGTGACGACAAGGTTGCCGTTAGCGAAGCACAGCCCGTTCACGAACAGCTCGATCGGAGCGTCGGCGGACTGGTCGAGCTCTAGGACCGCGCCTGGTGAGAGCTCGAGCGCCTCCCTAAGCGGTATGTGGGTTCGTCCCAGCTCTGCCCACACGCGCACGAAGATGCTGCGCAGGACCGCTCGCCCTTCGGGGCTCCCGCGCACGTCGCTCACGTGCGCGCGGGCGCGTTCGAGCTCGGCGCGGCCGAGCTTCGCGTAAGTATCAGCGCGCGTGTGGGTCTCGCTTGTGGACTGGAGCTTGATCGCCCGCCTTGTTCCCGAGCGCCCCGGGTGACCTTGGCCCAAGAGCACGCCCTCGGCATAAAGCGACACGCCGTCCTCCGCGCGCCCTTGCAGCTGAGCGAGAGCGCCGGGCACGAGCTCGAGCATTCGCTCGATCGGCATCTGCGCCGAGCCCACCTCGGCGCGCAACAAGACCTTGGCTCCGGCAAGTCCACGCCGCAAGGCATCAGGTCCGTGCACATCGCCCACGACCGGCTGCCCCGCGCCGCCACGGATGCTCTCGGCGACGGGCTCCACGGCCGACCATGGGATCAGCAACGACATCGCCGAGCCTTGGCCGTCGATCGTGCTTGCGAGCTTGATCGAGAAGGTGGGCTCGCCGACCGGCGTCAACACTCCCGCGTCCGCCTCCAAGTCGATCTCACCACAGGTGAGCTCGGGGCCACCGAGCTCACCCCAAGCCAGCGACAGCTCACCTACGATCGCGGCGAGGAGGCCTTTAGCGAGCACCCAGTCGACATCCGTTAGATGGCGCTCGCCTGGCGCTTGCCTTGCCTGGCCGCCGAGCAGGCATTCCAGCGATTGCAGGAGCAGCGGCTGGTCGATGCTGAGCAGCATCTGACGTTCTATTGCCGGCGCCTCGACGGCAATCGCGACCGCGTCTGCCGGCAATCGCGCCTTAGCGGCCGCCCACGTGTGCTGATCGACCTCCGCGACGCTCAGCTCGACCTCGGTGCCTAGCTCCGCCGCGAGCCGGCCAGAGAGCGCCTCGCAGAAGCTCTCGATCGCATTCGTGATGCGGCGCCTAATCTCGTTCGTGAACTTGGTCGGCTGGGAGAAATCGAGCGTCCGTATGCGCTCGTGCGAGGCATCTTCGCTGCCTGCGCCATTCGGAAAGTCGGCGTTGGCTGCGCTCGACTCCTCCTCCGTCGCGCGTGGCGGCTTGTTCTTGGCGGACGTGGCCTTGCCCTTTGCGCCCGCTGGCTCGGCTTTGCCGGCGGGCGAACGCTTCTTCGTGCTTAGCGAGTCCTCCTTGGATGCGCCGGCACGACCCTTTGGGCTCAACGGTCCTCCTTTGTCAATTCTCGCTCGTCGTGGCCTCGACCTCAGCTGGTTGCCCCGGACCTGGAGAGCAAGCGATCTGGTTGCCCTCGAGGATCTCGGTGACGCGCAAACCGTAGCGCTCGTCCACGACGATCACCTCGCCTCGCGCGATCGCGGTGCCGTTGACCAGTAGTCCAGCGGGCTCGCCCGCCGCGCGGTCGAGTGTCACTACCGAGCCCACGCGCAGGTCGAGCGTCTCTCCAACGGTCATCTGCGTGCGCCCCAGCTCCACGCTCAGCTCCATCGGTATGTCGCTGAGCCGGCGCAGGTCTGGATCGGAGAGTGAGCTTCCCTGCGTTCCGGTGGCCTGGTCGAACTGCTCGTACTCGATTGTCTCGGCCACATTGCCTCCTATTGAACGGTGAAGTCGGGGAACAGCACTTCTTCGACCTTGACGTCTGTGCGCTGCTGAATCGTGCGCAAGATCTGGCGCTTGACCGCCTTGCGGCCCGGCGCGCTGATAAGCGTTTCGCCACTTTGGCCTGTCACGGCGTTGCTCACGATTTCCCTCACGATCGCTTCCTCGGGCAGCGTACCCGGACCACCTTCGGAACCGGAGGAGCTGGCGTCGGCGGACGCTCCATCGCTCTGTCCGGGCGCGAGGTCGAGTGCGACGGTCAGCTTGGCATAGCGGCCATCGCTCAGGTTCAACAGGAAGGATTGGGGCATCACATAGATGGTTCCCTTGACCTTCTCCTTGATGACAGGCTTGGCCTTGGTCATCGTATAGCCGCCGAACAGCACGATCGGGACGATCAGGGCGAGCAGGATCTTCTTGTTTTTCAGCATTGTCTATTGGAGTTTGGCTTTGCTTAGTCGGATTTCGGCAGCTTTTGGGGACGGCTTGCCTCGTGACCGGTTGCTTGCGTAATCGGCTTGCTTGTCTTCCGCGTCTCGCGCCTGTTGCTCTCGTCTTGTCTGTTGTTGTCGTTTTACGCTCGTCGCTTGCTTATCGTTCGCCGGAGGACTGACTTTCGCCTTTCGCGCCATACAGGCGTCGCATCACGATCTCCACGCGCCGGTTGCGTGCCCGTCCCGTCGCGGTCCCCTCGCTTGCCACCGGGCGCTGGTCGGCGTTGCCGGCCGCCGTCAGTCTGCTCGGAGTCACGCCGTGGGCGATCAAGAACTCCACCACGGAGCTGGCACGCGCCGTCGAGAGCTCCCAGTTGCTCGGGTACTGGGCGCTGTGGATCGGTATGTCGTCGGTATTGCCTTCCACGTCGATCGGATGGGTTTCGTCGATGTTCAGGAGCTGGCCGATCTCCTGCAACAGCGAGGTTGCCTGGCTGCTGAGCGTGGCTTGACCAGAGGCGAATAGAAGGTCGTCAGTGAGCACCCTGATGACGAGGCCGCGCTTTTCGATCGATGTCTTCACGCTGGAGCTGAAGCCATGCTTGGCCGCGTAGGCGTCGAGCTCGTGCTTGATCTGTGCAAACTCGTTGGCCTCGTTTTGGGCCGCGTTTTCTCTCTGGGCCACCACGGTGCTCGCTCCTCCGTGCGCACTGCTGCTCTGCAGTCCACTCGAGCCTTGGGCCGTGGCCGGCTGCAGCGTCTGTAGTTCAAAGGTTGCGGGGATGTGGCTTGCGTTGGCCGTTGAGCCTTGCTGGGCGATCGATTTTCCTCCCGGCAGCACATTGCCCGAGAACGCCGCCCGCAGTGACTTCTGCAGCGCCTGGATCTTGGAGACGTTGACCGAGGAGATCGAGAACAGGACCATGAACAAGGCCATCAGCAGCGTGATCATGTCCGCATAGGTCAAGAGCCAGCGCTCGCCGCCGTCCTCGTGCTGGGCCCCCCCGCGACGGCGCCCGCGACCGTGTCTGCCGGCCATCCTCAGGCCGCCTGAGATTCGACATCTAGCCGGGAGACCGGCTGTTCTTCATCGTCAGAGCGCTCCGCCGGCGGCAGGTAGGACATCAGCTTTTCTGAGACCAAGCGTGGGTTGTCGCCCGCTTGAATGGAGAGGATCCCCTCGACGGTCATCATGCGCAGCTCCACCTCTTCGGCGGAGATCGCTTTCAGGCGGTTGGCGATCGGCAGGAAGATCACGTTCGCCGCGCCGACCCCCATAAGCGTCGCGATGAACGCTGCGGAGATCGACGGGCCGAGCGTGGAGGGCGCCGCCAGATTCTGCAAGACGTGCACCAAGCCGAGCACCGTTCCGATGATCCCCATCGTCGGCGCGAAGCCGCCGGCCTTCTCAAAGGGCGAGGCTCCCACCTCGTGGCGGGCTGCCATCCCGTCCACCTCGGCCTCCAGGATCGCGTGCACCATCTCCGGATCGGTCCCGTCTACGACGAGCTGCAAGGCGTTACGGGTAAACGGGTCCTCGATCTCGGAGAGCTGGGCGTCCAGCGCAAGCAGGCCCTCACGGCGGGCCTGATCGGCCAGGGTAACCAGCTGGTCCAGCTGTCCGCGCATGTCGGGCGGTTCGGCTGAGATCACGAGCTTGTACAGCGTGGGCACACGCTTCATGGCCTCCATGCCGGTGCTGGCGAGCGTCACCCCGGCCGTGCCGCCGAGGATGATCATGAGCGCGGGGATGTTGATGAAGGAAGCGGGACTCGTCCCGTCCATCATTGAGCTCAGCAGCAGGGCGCCGAAGGCCACCCCGATTCCGATGGCCGTTGAAGCTTTCATTGTCCCCCTTCATCGGCTGACGGGGGAAATCCTTGACAGCTGGCCGGGCTGCGCCAGGCAGGGTGGCTCGCTCGGGGCCTCCCTAGACGGGCTCTAAGCCGGATCGTCCTCGACGGCGGTCAGCCGGCCCGGCTCGCGAGCGGCCGGCGACGGTACCGTTTGGCGTTCGGGTCGACGGTTCCTGAGCGCCTCGCTCAGCACGCCCGCACGATAGGCGTGGATCGCGCCGGCCACCTCCTGTGGCGTCTCTGCCACGACGACCTTCGCCCCAGTCGCAAGCGCGATGACCGTGTCGGGAGTCGATTCGACCGTCACGATCATGTCCGGATTCAATTGAAATGGCTCGTCGCTGTGGCCGAGCCGGTTCAGCGTGATCATTCGCCACACTCCCTTGCGTTCAAGCTTATGGCCCACGTCAGACGCTGGCCAATAGCGACGGAATGGATGGCACATTGGAGCGCCACCCATTCCGTGCTCCTCGGAGTTGTCCCTTCGACTAATCGACCTCCTTTGCCGGTGCCCGGCGAGTTCACGACCGCTCGCTTGCGTTGCATGCCCATTGGCGCGAGGGACGAGCCCATGCGCGACTTAGGCGGCGGTCTATTGGACCATCGTGACCAAGGTCCCCAGCATTTCGTTGGCTGTGGAGATCACCCTCGAGTTGGCCTGAAAGCCTCGCTCGGCGGTGATCATGTTGGTCATCTCGCTGGCAAGATCGACGTTTGACATCTCGAGCTCCCCTCCGATCGTGGAGCCGAAGCCGGCCGTGTCGGGCGTGCCGACGATCGGTGTGCCCGAGTTGGCGGTCTGCGCCCAAAGCGAGCCGCCCAAACGTTCCAGGCCATCTTCGTTAGTGAATGTCGCCAGCGACACATATCCCGCTGTTACGCGCTGCTGGTAGGTGGGCGAGGCGGGGTTCTCATCGGTATAGGAGACCGAGCCGTCCTGGCCTACCGACACGTTGCTTGAGCCGGGCGGGATCCTGATGTAGCTGTCTTCCGTGCCGGCCGCATAGGTAGTGCCTGCTGGGGTCACCGTGGCGACCGCATTGCGCCCGATCACGTATTCGCCTGCTTCGGTGGTCAGGAATCCCTGGGAGTTGGTCGTGAGATCTCCCGCGCGCGTGTAGTTCACGTTTGCCGGTAGGCCGGTCGTATACGGCGCCGCCGCCGGCGGGGCGCCGGAGCCCACGCGCAGGAAGCCTTTGCCCTCGATCGCTATGTCCAAGGGGTTGTTGGTGGTCTGGAAGGAGCCCTCTGTCATTTCGTTGCGAGTGGCGCTCACCTGTACGCCCAGGCCGATCTGAACTGGGTTGGAGCCACCGTTGGTGCTGGTGGGGCCGGAGGCTCCGTGCATCACTTGGGTGAGCGATTCGGCAAAGGTCACACTCGAGGACTTGTAACCCACGGTGTTCACGTTCGCTAGGTCGCTCGCCGTGTCGTCGAGGAGCGCTTGATTTGCGTCCAGACCGCTGATCGCGGCATACATTCCAGTCATCATCGTGACTGCCCTTCCTTTCGCGGCTTCCTCGATGAGGTCCAGCCGTCGTTGTGGGTAACCGTCTCGCTCATGCGATTACGGCGGTTGTGGGTGGCCATCTCGCTCATGCGATTACGGCGCTATCGATGTTGGTGAACACGTTGTCTTTCATGTGCTCCGATCCCACGGCCGTCACGACCGTGCGGTTGCTGACCGACACCACGAACGCGGTGCCGTCGACAAGAACAAGGGAATCGCGCGAGCCCTTACGCGCAGCGCGGCCCACTCCCTCCGAGAGGCGACCGAGGGTCGTCGCATCGAGCTCGATCCCACGGCGTTGCACCCGCGCGAGCGCATGGCGGGAGAACTGCAGTGGCTCGCCAGCGCCTGTCTGCTCCGGCTTGAGTCCGTTGGCCTGTTTGGGGTCCGGCTCGCTTGCCTGCTTGAGGGCATCGGCAAATGACTGCTCGGGTGCTGCCGGGCTTTCCCCAACGCGTGCGGGATTCCCGCCGGGCTTGACCCGGTCCGCTCCACCGCCGGGGGGAGCAGGAATGGGGGCACCCAGTCCCCCGGGCGGGATCAGTGCGGGGTTTGAGATCGTGCTCAATTGACTTCCGTGATGCTCGACAGTTTTATGCCCGTTACGCCTTCCACGGTTACCGTGGGCCCCGAAGTGGCCGATTGGACGCTCTGGACGACACCTGTCGCGGCCGCGCCGCTTGAGGGGTCGCTGTAGGAGACGGTGTGCCCGATCAACTGAACCGCGCTTGAGAGCTCTCCGGCGCTCGCCAGGTTGGTCGTCTGCTCGAGCTGGGTGAACTGGGCGAGCTCGGTCACATATTCGTTGCCATTGCTCGGTTCCAACGGATTCTGGGCCTGCAGCTGGGCGATCATTAGCTTCAGGAAATCGTTCTGGCCGAGTACCCCATTGGGGTTTTCTGGACCTGTCCCCCCACTCGAGGGGTTTGTGGCCGCGGCGGCCTGTGCGATTGGAGTTGTGCTCATGTGTGGTGGTCCTTTCGTGTTCAGGCCAAGAGGTCGACGATTTCGCCCAGCGCCGCACCGCTCGGGCGGGAGACGCCGCTCGGCTCGTCCAAGGCTTTGTCCTCTTCTCCGGCTGTGGTGGGGGTGGAGCGCTGCGATCCTTCCGAGCGCTCAGCCAAGTGCTCGCCGCTGTCATGCGTCTGTGACTGGCCGGACGAGCCGATGTCAAGTTGCAACAGCGACAGACCCAAGGAGCTCAACGATTGGCGTAGCTCCGAGCGATCCTGATTGAGGGCTTGCACGCCGGCGGGCGTATCCGCGCTCACACGGGCACGCAAGCCTTCATTGGTTTGGCTGATGCGGATGCTGATATGACCCAGCTCTTCGGGTTGGAGCTGGATTTGTGCCCGCGCGACCCCTTGGCGAGTCGCGATCTCGATCGTGGCGCGAATCGAGTCGATCATCTCCTGCATGGGTACGCCAAGGGCGGTTTGCTGGCTCGCTTCCGCGCTCGGCGCCAGTCCGCCCGTCGTTGGGTCTACGACAAGCTGCGTGCTCACATCTGTTTCCTCGACGGGTGTGATCGCAAGCGGGCCACTCGCGTGCGTTGCGGACGTGGCGCCTGCCTGTGTGGATGCACCTCGTGCGCTTGATCCTCCAGTCGTATGGGCCACCACAGAAGTGACCGAGGCAGGCGTAGACTGCGCTGTGCTTGGGTTTGAAGTCGTCGAGCCCTTCGGGTCGTCCGCGCCGACGCGGCCGGCCGTCGGACCGGCAATTGGCCCGCTCGTCGGACCCGCAGCTGCTCCGCTCGTCGGACCGGCGGCCGCTCCGCTCGTTGTGGCCGTGACAGCGGCGCCGAGGGAGAGGCCGGCAGCTTGGGCGCTTGAGCCGGCAGAGGGGGCTTCTGAAGAGGCGGTCCCGTCTGAGAGGCCAGCCGTGAGCGGTGAGCCGGCGTCGTAGAGGCCGGAAGGCGAAGGTCCTGGCGTAGGCAGGGAGGCTTCGCCGGAGGTCGATGTGGACGCTTCTGCACCCACCGGCGACGCGGGCCCAGGGGCTGGGCTTGTGGGCAGAGTGGTCGCAGGGGCTTGAGAACCCGTGGCGGGCGTCGAGGCGCGGCCGGATGTCGAGGCGATGCTGGATGTCGAGGCTGCGCTGGCCGTCGATGCAGCGCTGGATGTCGAGGCTGCGCTGGATGTCGATGCAGCGCTGGATGTCGCGTCGCTCACGAGCGCCGGGGGAGTGCTGGACGTTGAGGCAGTGCCCGGTGTCGCGTCGCTTGGGAGCGTTGGGGCGGGGCTAGGCGTCGGGGCGTCAGGCGATGTCGAGGCGGGGAGGAAGGCCTGAGCGATGTTGGACGCAGAAGCGGGGAGCGATGCCGGTTCGGAGGTCGGTTCACTGAGCGGCTCGGACTGGAGTACCGCTGTAGATACCTGCTCCGGATTGGGGACGAGAGTCGCGCCTCCTGCGAGCCCAGGGCCGGGGCAGGCTTCGCTGCTCGACGTAGCGTCTGAGGCCTGCATCGCAGCGATCGTCGCGCCTGCGCCAGGCATGGGCAAAGTCATTGCCTGGGCCATCGTTGTCCCCGGAGCTTCGCCCAGAGACGCCGCCGGGTTACTCAATCCGCGCACCGAGGCGCCAGACCTCATGGAGGCCGCACCTCGGTGCGCCCGTGGGCTTCGCTTCTCTTGGCCTTCCGCAGCGGCGGTCCGGGCCCAGTGTTCGGCGAGCGCCTTCTTGAATGGCGGCGCGTTCGGAGGACCCCCCGGTGGAGCGCCCCCTCGAGCGCCCGGCGGAGGCCCCGCTTCAGGAGGTGGCGCCCCACGCGTGAGAGGTACCACGGGCGTCGAGGATGCAGGGGATAGCTGCGGTGCGGGTGCGGGCAAGGTGTTCATGCCGCCACCCCCAGAGTGCTCTGGTCGCCATGCGACTGGCGGTAGGCTTCGGCATACCCGAGCACCTTGGACACGTAACTCTGGGTTTCCGCATATGGGGGCACGCCTCCGTACTGCTGAACGGCTCCCGGTCCTGCGTTGTAGGCCGCCAAGGCGTCTTCGGTGTTGCCGCCGAACCGGCTCATCATCTGGCTGAGATAGCGCGCCCCGCCTTCGATCGATTCGGCCGGGTTCAGTGGGTTGGCTACGCCCAATGAGCTGGCGGTGCCGGGCATCAACTGCGTCAAGCCCGCGGCTCCCGCGCTGCTCTGAGAGTTGGGATCGAAGCCCGACTCCTGCTGGATCAAGCCGTGCAAGACCGCCGGGTCCAAGCCATTGCGGGCGGCCGCCTGTTCGATCAACGGGTCGTATTCGCTGGCTCCCGCGCCACCACCCCCCGCCCCCTGAGCGCCGATGGGCGTTGCGGGGCCGTAGTCTGCGGTCGTTGCCGCCTGCAGCGCTGCCGCGAAGCTTCCTGAGGCCGCCTGTGAGGGGTCACTCGCCCCCAAGCTGCTTGGGGGCGTCTGCGTGGCGCCCTTTGTAGCGAAGTTGGGCGTGGCGCCGTTGACGCTCACCTCGCGCGACTGTTCGATCAGCGCTTGCAACTGGTGCACCCTCAGTGCGACCGCTAGCTCGCCTGGTGGTACGCCCGTCGTGGCGCCGATGCCTTCGGCGCTCATGTGCGGCTCCGTTCAAAGCTGGTCGCGGCGATCTCGTCGAGCGCGCCTTGCTCACGGCGCCCGGCTTCACGATTGTGCTCGTCGCGCTGGCGCTCACGCAGACGCTTGAGCATCTCGTGCTCGCCCGCGGCCTTGGCGAGCTTGGCGTCACGCTCGGCGACCTCTGCTTCGCGCTGGCCCAGCTCTTGGGCGTGGCTGGTGCGCTGGCCCTCGACACGCTCTACGTAGGCTTGGCGGGCCACAAGCTCGCTCGCGTCCAGCGCGTCCGGGTGGGCCGTGATCTTTGCGCGGTGCTCGACGTGGGCTTGCTCGAGCTCGGCTTCGGCGGCGCGCAAGTCGGCCTCTGTACCCGAGCGCCTGGAGATCGCCTCAGCCAGATCCTGCTTGGCGAGTTGCTCGGTACGCTCGCGCACCGCGCGCACGCGCTCGAGCTTGAAGTTAAATCCAGGCACATTCACGGCCCGGGTTATCGGACGCTACGTCCAGTTCTTTAGTCGGTGGGACGCAGAGGGCACACGCACGCACACCCGTGTTCACGCGCACGCGCGCGCAGGGTCGAGCAAAGATCGATCACGCACACCCGTGTTCACGCGCACGCGCGCAGGGTCGAGCAAAGATCATCAGATACTCAGACCGAGCGCCGGTATCGCCGGCAGCTCTGCCCCGTTCGGGGCGACCGTTGGCAGAGCGCCGGCAAGCTCTGCGATCCCTTCCGCGTCGGACACCTCTTCGGCGTCCACGATCTGATCGGCATTCGGGACCCCAGCGGTATCCACTATCCCAGTGGCATCCGGCATGTCCTCGCCAGCCAGCGATGCCGCAAGCTCGAGTAGTCGCCCGTCGGCGTCCTCCGGCCGGCTGCGTTCCTCCACGTCTTGGCGCAGGAACTGCTCGATCGCTCCGCGATGGGCCAAGGCGCTGTCGAGCGCGGGATCGCTGCCGTGCTGGTAGGCACCGATCGCTACGAGGTCCTCCTTCTCGCGCAAGACGGCCAAGGCTGCGCGCAATCGCTGTCCGGCCGCGGCGACTCGTGGCGAGACGATCTCGCCAATCAAGCGCGACACACTCTGCAACACGTCGATTGCGGGGTAGTGCCCCCCATGGGCTAGCTGGCGCGTCAAGACCACGTGGCCGTCGAGAATCGAACGCACCGCATCGGCGATCGGCTCGTTCATGTCATCACCGTCGACCAAGACCGTATAGAGGGCCGTGATCGAGCCCTTCGCGCTCGTGCCGGCACGCTCGAGCAAGCGCGGGAGCAAGGCGAACACGCTGGGTGTGTAGCCACGTGTGGCGGGCGGCTCGCCGATCGCCAAGCCCACCTCTCTCTGGGCCATTGCAAAGCGCGTCACCGAGTCCATCATCAAGAGCACGTCATGCCCTTGGTCGCGAAAGTGCTCCGCGATCGTGGTGGCTGTAAAGGCAGCCTTGATGCGTACCAAGGCCGGCTGGTCGGAGGTCGCCACGATCACAACAGAGCGCTCCAGGGCATCGCCAAGATCGCGCTCGATGAACTCCCTCACCTCGCGTCCGCGCTCACCCACCAGTGCGATCACGTTCACCTGGGCGCTAGTGGACCTGGCGATCATGCCCAGCAGTGAGGACTTCCCCACACCCGAGCCGGCGAAGATCCCCAGTCGCTGCCCGCGCCCGCACGGCACCAATCCGTCGAGCGCGCGCACGCCCAGGCCCACGCGCTCCTTGATGCGAGGTCTCGATAGCGCGGCGGGGGGCGGCGCGATTGTCGAGCGCGCGGTTCCTCGCGGTGGGGATCCCCAGTCGGCCGGATTGCCCAGTCCGTCCACAATCCGTCCGAGCAGGCCGGGTCCGACCGCGACACGAAACGGGGCGCCTGTAGCCAGTACCCGTGTGCCAGGACCGATGCCCTGCAACTCGCCCAATGGCATCAGCAGCGTGCGGCCCTGTCTGAATCCCACTACCTCGGCTGGGATGCCACCGTTCGGCTCTTCCCCGCCAATCAGGCACACCTCTCCGACCTCGGCCTGTAGGCCCGTTGCCTCGATGATCAACCCGATCAGGTTGCACACGAAGCCGTGGCGCCTGGCCAGGTCGCCTTCGCGGATCGCCTGTCCCGCTTTTGCAAGCAAAGCGCCGGGAGGAGGCGGTGGGATGTTCTCCAAAGAGGGTGACTCGCGTGCGCGCGTGTGCGCGCGCGCAGGGCCCTGCAAAACGGAATACCTCACCCTGCCCGTCCCGGCTCGTCCGATCTCGTCTCGCCCCTAGTCTGCCGGCCCGGCTCATCTAGCCTCGTCTCGCGACGCATCACGCGGCCCGCTCGGCCGCGAGCGACGCTTCGACCACCTCTCGCGCTCGCTCGAGCTGAGTCAACACGCTCGCGTCCACCTCGCCCTCGGCCGTGCGCACAATTGCGCCTCCGGCTGCGACCCCATCGTCGGGCAAGACTTCGCACAGCTCGACTCCGCTCTCGCGCGCCCGCTCGCGGATGGCGGTCTTGACCGAGTCAAGCTCCGTCGGGTTGACGAGCACGGCGATCCTGCGCCGCTCGCTCACCCGCCCCAAAGCGCCGCGCACCGCTTCGAGTATCAACTCGGTGCGCAACTCGGCCACTCCCGCGACGATCTTCTCGGCCAGCTGCAGTCCCAGCTCCAGGGCATCGTGTTCGATCGCCTCCACGACCTCGCCGCGTAGCGACTCGATACCCAAAATGGCCTGTCCGAGGGTGTCTGAGAGGCCAACTATCTCCGCGGCGCCCTCTTCGTGACCGGCGCTTCTCCCGTCTGCATAGCCTTGCGCGCGCGCCTCCTCGCGTAGCCGCTCGGCCTCCAAGGTGGCCTGCGCGATCATCCGCGCCGGCGCGTCGCGGGGTTGCGGGTCGGAGGCCTCGAGCTGCTCGAAGGCGTAGCTCAGGGCCGGCTCAGACAACCGGTTCGCCCTCCCCGTCCTCGCCGCTCGAGATCACGATCGTGCCGGCCTCGTCGAGTTTGCGCACCACTGTCACCACCCGGCTCTGGGCCTCGTCGACATCGCGCTGCCTCTGCGGCTGCTGGATCTCCATCTCCTCCTTGAGCATCGCAGCGCCCCGCTCGGACATGTTCGCGAGCACGACCTCCGTCACGTTCTCTGGGGCTCCGCGCAAGGCGAGCACGAGATCCTTCTGGTCTACCTCCCTCAAGACCTGCTGGACTGCACGCTCGTCGAGCTTGACGATGTCCTCGAACACGAACAGCATCCCGCGCACCTGCTCGGCAAGAGCCTTGTCGGCACCGGCGAGATTCTCGAGCACATTGCGCTCGGTGCTGCGGTCGGCGTGGTTGAGGATTCCGGCGAGCGCCTTCGCTCCACCGCTGGCGGAGTACTTGCGCTCGACCACCGCGCCCAGCTTCTGGCGGATGACCGCCTCGACCTGTTGGATGACCTTCGTATTGGCATGTCCCATGCGGGCGATCCGCAGGGCGATGTCCGGCTGCTCGCCCTCAGGCAACCGCGCCAGTACTCCCGCTGCCAGGGTGGAGTGCAGGCTTGCGAGCACCAAGGCCGTCGTCTGGGGCGACTCGCCCCGCAGCAAAGCGGCGATGCGCTCGGCCGGCACGCGGTGCAAGAACTCGAATGGGCGGCTGTCGCCGCCGCCGGTCAACCGTCCGAGCAAGTCCGCCGCTCGCTCGGGGCCGAGCGCGCGTTCGATCACCTCGCGCGCGAACTCGACTCCTCCAGATACCTCGCCAGGCCCGCCGCTCGTGACCGCGGCCACCTCGCTGAAGACCGACTCGGTCGTCTCCGTCCCGACCGAGCTCAAGCGAGCCATCTCGTGCGAGAGGCTCTCGATCTCCTCCTCCTCCATCCTCTGCATCACACTTGCCGCGCGCTCGGACCCCAGCGCGGCCATCAGCACCGCGGCCTTCTGGGCTCCCGGCAGGCGCTCTGGCGTGGCCGCCGGCAGGGCCGGAGCGGTGGAGTCACCGGGCACTTGTCTCAGTCCTCCATACACGCGTTAGGTGCAGGGGCCACGCTTATCTCAGCTCTCTTCCATGGGTCAGGTGCAGGCGCCGGATTCATCTAGTCCTCTTGCATCCAGGTGCGCAGCTGCTGAGCGACCCTATCTGGGTCGCTGTCGGCCAGCTGCTCGATCTGCTTGCGCAAGTGATCGCCGTTGCCGTTGCCGTCCCCATTTCCGTTGCCATTCCCATTGCCGTTCCCATTCCCTGGAGCGACCCCTGCCATGGCCGGCGATGGCCTCGGTGAGCCTTCCTGGCGCAGGTCGGAGAGCCGCATCGGGGCCTCCAGCTCACGCAGCCACACGGGCTCCTCGATCGGTTCGCTCTCCCGGCGGCGCAGGGAGCGCGTGATGAAGAACAGCAAGATCAACGAGCCGATCCCGAGCAGTGCGTACTTGACGTAGCCGAGCATGCTGCTCGTGGAACTGGCGGCTGCTGACGCCGGGCTGGCAAAGGCGACCTGGCCGATCGAGATCGTGTCGCCACGCTTGGGCTGGATGCCGGCGGCATTGGTGATCGCTTCGCGAATCGCAGGCAGGGACGCGGCGGGGACCGAGTGATCGAGCAAGACCGACACGTGCTGGCTTTCGACGACGCCCGGGGCGATCGTCGAATGCGTCACGGTCTTGCTCACGCCGAGCGTAGAGCTGGTCGTTTCGTGCTTGTAGTTCGACTTCCCCCCGCCTTGGGCCGCGGCGGGGATGTTGGCGGTGCCGGTAGCTGCACCGGTGCTCGAGCCGTTGCCCGTGAGCGTCTCGATGTCCTTGCTCTGGTGCAGAGGCACGCCGGCCTTGGCATAGGTGAGCTGTTCCTGGGTGGTCTGGTTGACGTTCATGTTGGCGTACACGAGCACCTGCGCCTTGCCTGCGCCGAGTGTCTGGGCCAGCATCGCGTCGAGGCTCGCGGCCGTGCTCTGGTCATAGCGTTGCTCTGTTTCTTGCACGCTCGACCCGGAGCCGCCCGCGTTGCCGGAGGACTGCGGCCACAACAGCTCTCCCGAGCCATCAGTGATCGTTACTTTGCTCAGCTCCAAGCCGGGGACGCTCGAGGAGACCAGTTGCGCGATTCCCCTTACCGAGTTCGCCGGCAGGGAGGTCGTGCCGGACAGCAGGACTGCTGCCGAGGAGGTGCCTTGGCTTTCCCCGAACACCTGGCTTTGGGGGTTGGGCAGAACCAGCTCGACTTGGGCGCCGGAGATGCCTTGCACAGAGTCGATCGTCTCCGCGAGCTGTCCTTGAAGCGCGCGCTGATAGGTGACCTGCTGCTGGAAGGTGCTTTCGCCCAGATTCTGTTTGTCAAATAGGGAGAAGTCCGGTTGGGTGTTGCCCAGCAAGCCCGCGCCGGCCAAGGCAACGCGCGCTTCGGCGGTCTGGTTCGCTTGGACCGCGAGCGCCGTGCCGTTGTTCTGTAGCTCGTACTTGACGCCGTGCTCGCTGAGCGTGCTGGTCATCTTGCCCGTCTGGGATGGGTCAAGGCCGCTTACGAGCGTCGAGTAGCTCGGCTGGGAGACCATGTGCAGGAAGATGTAGATGAACAGGATCGCGCCTACGGCGGCCCCGCCCGCGATCAGCCATCCGCGCGGGGTGAGCCTGGAGGCTAGCTGGGAGATAGGCACCGATCAGACCTGTGTCTGGAAGATGCTCTGGGCCGCTTCGGTGGCCTTGGTGCGGATCGTGGCGGCCAAGTCCATCGCCATCTGAGCATCCTGCACTGTCACCACGGCACCCTCTGGATCCGTGGCGGTTCCGCTGGCAAGTGATTGGGCCGCGCTGTCGGCGCTGCGCTGTGTGCTCTCAAGCGATGAGATCGCGTTGGTGAGCTCGCTGCCGAAGTTCGGCGATTCAACACCGCCGACGCCTTCAAGGCCGCCACCGCCGATTTCGCCCGCTCCTTCGACGCCACTCGTGCTTTCCGGGCCGCCCGCGCCAAGGTTTCCTTCAAGGCCTGTATTGGAGAGGCTCAAGCCCGACTGGCCGCCTTGAGCTAGGCCGCCAGCATGAGGGGCGGCTGCATTGTTGATCAAGCTTTCGGACAGTTTGCTCGCCAGCCCGCCGACCGCCGGGACGATCACTTGAGCAGCCCCAAGGTCGCCGTGAACATCGACTTGGAGGTCTGCATGGCGGTCACGTCGGACTGGTATGACTGCGACTCAGAGATCAGGTCGGTCATTTCGGTGACGGTGCTTATGTTTGGCATCTTCACGTACCCCTGCGCATTGGCTTCGGGGTTCCCGGGGTCATAGACCTGCTGGTCGGGAGTGCTGTCGCTCACGATCCCCGACACCTCTACGCCCGCGGGCGGGCCCGAGGCTCGGCTCTTCTGGATTGCGCCCGACAGCGCGCCGCTGAAGCCGCCTTCGCCGGCTTGGCTGAGGACCACCTCTTGGCGCTGGTAGGGCTGGCCGTTCGCCGCGCGCGTTGTGTCTGCGTTGGCGAGGTTCTCGGACGTTACGTCCATGCGGATGCGCTCCGCCGTGAGCCCGCTGCCCGCGATGCCGATCGCTTCGAAAAGGCCCATCAGGCAGCCACGACTGCTCTGGAGAGTCCCATCAGGCGGCCTCGATCGCTTCGAAGGGTCTCATCAGGCATCAGGCAGCGCCGATCGCCGTCGTCAGGATGTTGTTGCGAGCGCCCACCACTTGCGTGAGAGCTTGGTAGTCAAGGCCGTTTTCGGCGAGCTTCGCCGATTCCTGGTCGACGCTGATGGCGGTCCCGTTAGGGCCCACCTCTTCGGGCTGGGATTCGGTCTGGAACTGAATCTGCGCGGGGCTCTCGCCGCTGCTCATGGCGCCTTGCAAGGCCGACTCGAAGTTGACTTCCTGGCGCTCATAACCGGGCGTGTCGGCATTGGCGATGTTGTTCGTCAGCGCCGTCTCACGCTGCCACGAGCCGCGCATGGCAGCCTCGAGCAGCTGCTGGGTCGAATCGACGAGAGCCATAAACCGTTCCCGTGATCGGCCGCGGCCAATGAATCTTTAGTGTCTAAGCGCTGTGATCCAGCTGTGTGTGGCGCGGCACCTGGCTCGCATAGCCCTCCACAGTGCGCCTGGCGCGCGTGCTTTCGGCAATCTCCCGCAATAGCGTGTCGCGCACCCGGCACAGCTCCACCTGGGTGCGTTCGTGGATCAGCCGGGCTCGCTCCAATAGGGGCAGGGCTTGTGCGGGTGGGCGTGCAGGCAGCTCTCCCGTCAGCTCATCCCAGCGAGTCCACAGCTCTGTCAAGCGCTCGATTTCTCCACGGCCAGCCAGCTCCAGTTCGAGCTCGGCATGTTTGTGGATCGCTTCGTAGCGATGCAGCATCCGGGGACCGTTCTCTGTGCCGTCGCCACCACCGGTCGGCTCGTCGCCCTCACCGGCCGGCTCCGCGCCGTCATCGATCAGCACTCCGGGACCGCTCTCTGTGCCCGTGTCATCGATCGACTCGTGACTCACGCGCGGGCGACCTCGTCAGCGACCTGGGCCCAGGCCTCGCGCAGCTCGCCCAACAGGTCGCTCACCTCCTCCACCATGGCCGGGTCTTGGCTCAAACGCGCCTTGTTGAGGTGGGCCAGGCAGAATTGGTAGATGGAGTGCAGTTGGTCTGAGATTGGGCCTTGTTCGAAGTCCAGGACCCCGTCGAGGTGGGCGATGATCAGCTCCGCTCGGCGCAAGGTGTTGTGCGCGCGCTCGATCTCGCCGTCGCGCATCGCGATGCTGGCCTGGCGCAGGAAACGGCGCGCGCCGTCGTAGAGCATCACAACGAGCTCTCCTGGCGTGGCGGCGAGCACCGCGCCTTGGCGGTAGGCGGCGGGTGAGGCGGCGAGGCTGCTCATCGTGCTTCGCTTTGCTGCGCTTGAGTGGACAAGGTGTTGCGGACCGTTCTCAGATCGTTGAGTTCGCGAGCGATTCGGCCTGGCTGGCCAGCCACGCGGCCTGTGAGCTGTTGCGCGACAGCGCGGCTTCCAGCTGGGCGTAAGTGGTCTGCAGCGCCTTTTCGCGCTGGGCCAGCATTTCGTTCATGTTGTTTATCTGAGTGTTCAGCTCGCTGGTCTGGTGCGAGTCACCGTTGATCCTCGCTTCCAGCGAGCCACCCGGTTCGGCGACCGCGTTCACGGCACTCTGCAGGCTTTGCGACCAGCCTTGGAGCATCTGCTCGACGCCGGCCGGATTGTTGTGGACCGCTTCGGCGAGCTTGTTCGAGTCGAGCTTCAGCAGGCCTTCGATCGACGATTGCGAAGCTGAGCCACCGGAGGCCGCGCCCGTGCCGATTCCGATGTCCGCAGGGCTCGACATTTCGGTGGGCAAGCCGGCGATCGGTTCGTACATGGTCTGGCGCATGTGGGCAAGCAGGCTCTCGAGTTCCAAGTCGCCGAACAGCGATCCCGTGGCGAATTCGCTCGTGCTTTTCGCCTTCGCGATCGGCTTGGTTGTTAGTTCCTTCTGGATCGTTTCGACGGTGGAGTTGTAGAGCTTGATGAACGACTGCACCTGGGCTTCAACGTTGCTCACGCTCGCTCCGGGCGGTTGCACGTTGATCGTCACGGGACCGGTGCTCGTCAGGCCGTTCAGCGTCAGGGTCACACCGGGGATCGCTTCGGTGATGGTGTTCGAGCTCGCGCTGCCCGCCACGCCGTCGACCGTGAATTCCGCGTTCTTGCCTTCTTTTGCGGTGCCAGCCTTTTCGCTCAAGGCACCCCCCGGGTCGCTCACTTTGATGAATTCTTCACCCGTGCTCCCCGTCGCCCGTGTGGACAGGACCACGGTTCCGCTTTCGAGCACCGCTGCGTAAACGGTGGAGCTGCTATCGGAGTTGATTGCGCTCGCCAGTTCCTTGGCGGTGCCGCCCGCCTTGAGCGTGTAGCTGTGTTCGTCGATCGAAATCGTGTCTTCGGCCGTCGGACTGGTGAAGGTGAAGCTGCGCTGCGCAGAGTTGGCCAGTTGCGTGACTTGCACCTCGTGGCCGCCGATGCCGGCGCCGCTTGTGGTGGTGGCGCCCACGCGCAAGGGTTCGCTCGAGCTGACCGTCTGTGAGGTTTCAAACAGCGAAGGCAGGCTGAATTCAGACGCGGTGAGCGCTAGTTGTCGGAGGCTGCTCTGGACGCCTTGCAGTGTTTGCTGCTCGCCACTCAGCTTGCTCTGCTCGTTGGTGAGTCGCGTAAGCGGCTGGCGTTCGACCGCCATCAAGGCTGAGATGATCGAGCTTGTGTTGAGCCCGGACGCAAGGCCCGAGATCGTGATCGGCGACCCCGTCGCGGAGCCGACTGACACGGAGGACATCGAAGTCCCTACTCCAGCGACTTTCCGGCTGCTATGTCAAGCGCCTCAGCGGGCGATACTGCTCTCATTCGTCCCTCACGGTCGGCAAGTTCGATCTTGACCCCACCCTCCGGCTCTATGGAGAAGTGCAGCCGCTGACCGCTTTCGAGCAGCTGCCGGCATATCCTTCCCGCGCTCTCCATCTGCGCGAGTACCTCCGGTGGCGGGGAGCCGGGCAGCTCGTGGATTCCAAGCGCATGGCTGCTGTCGCGCAGCTCTGAGGCGAAGCTCGACAGATTGCCGGCGAGGTCTCTCGGCGGCATGTTTGGGCCCGAAGGCCCGTCTACAGGCAGGGTTGGGCTCGAAGAGCCCTGTATAGGCACGATCGGCGAGTGCATGTGGCGTTTTCTCCCTGAAAACGTGTGACGCGACCCTGTCCATGGGCCGCCTCGCGATTGACTTCTCTTCTGGTGATCGACTTCTCGTAGGAAAACTTTATTTATGATTCGCTTGGCAGACAATCCATCCTTCATTCCTTGACGCCCGTGAGCGCATCCACGCCCGAGCTGGCCGTCTCTCCCTACCCCCTTTGCTCGCTTGTATTCATGTTCTTCGCACGAGGCTCGGCGCCGAGGTCCCACAGGCATGATCGACGGCTAGGCGGCCTGCGCCCGAGCTTCGGAGAGCAGGCTCGCTGCCATCTCGTTGTCGGGTTCGCGAGCGAGCACGGCCGCGGCGAAGTCGCCGGCCTCGTGTGGCATTCCCCTGGCGGCGGCCACGCGGGCAAGGCCGAGGAGCGCCCGGGAATCGGGCTCCTGCTCGCACACGGCCATCCATTCTTCCGCGGCTGAGGTCGCGAACCCACGCCGCAGGTAGATGCCGGCGAGCAGCTCACGCCGCTCGCGCTCCACGGCGCCTGTGCGCTCCAGGGCCCCGACCAGAACCTCGAAGGTCTCGAAGTCGTGAACTCGCAGCAGGGCCTCGAGCATGACCGTGAGCGGTCCAACGGCCTGTGGCGAGAGCGCGACCGCGGTGGTTCCCGTGCAAGCCAGATCTCGCCAAGCACGGAACAGGTCGATCTCTGTCTCGGCCATCCCGGCCGCGCGGGCTCTCTCCAGGGCTCGATCCATCTCGGCTCCGTCTGCATACCCCGACGTGAGTTCCACCGGTGTATTCGCACTAGAGGCCTTGCTTTTCCCGCCGGCGTCCTCGTCCTCCCCGTCGGCGTCATCGTCCGCCCCGCCGACGTCATCGCTCTTGCCGTGCCCGGCGATGCGCGCGAAGAGCTCTGTCCTGCGTGCGTTCTCCCCGAGGGCGTCGTCGTCTGGTAGCTCAGACGCGACCGTCGCCGCCTCCCCGTAGCGTCGCTGTGCCAGGAGCGCCTCGCCGAGCGCCACGCGCGCACGGGCAGAGTGCGGCTGTCGTGCCAATACAGCCTTGAACTGGGCTTCGCCGGCGGTGGTCGCGCCGGCTTCGTAGAGGGCGCTGCCAAGCAGGAAGCGGGCGGCGGGGGACGGATCGGGCACGTGGCGCTCAAACTCGGCTACTGCCTCGGCCGGCTCACGGCCGTCTGCCAGCAGCGCGCTTGCGTAGGGCAGCACCGAACCGATGAACCGCGGGTACTCGCGCAGGCAGCGCTCGAGCAGATCGATCGCTGCCTTGACCTCGCCCTGGGTGCGCTTGAGCTCAGCCAGGTGGACCATGGGGATGTACGTGCCGCTGCCGACGGTCGCGGTATAGCGAGGTGGGGCGTCGCCCATCTCGATACAGCGCTCGAGCAAGTCGTTCGCGCTCTGCACATGCCCGAGCGCGATCTCGGCGAGGGCCTGCTCGAGCACCAGGTCCGTGAATCCCGGCAGGCGCTCCAAGCCCTCCTGTGCCCGGGAGACCGCCTCCTCGTGACGCCCACACGAGCGCAAGGCCCTCACCAGGCGGCTTGTCAGAGCCGGGCTGAACTCCTGCCCCGTGCCTTCCGGATTGGCTTGCAGCAAGGCCCAAGCACGCTCGAGCTCCTCGAGCGCTGCTTCCGGTTCGTCGGCAGCGGCGTACTCGGATCCGAGGTTGTAGTGCAGGAACGCGCTTGGCGGCCCTTCGGCCTGTTGCAGGCGCAGTAGCTCGATGTTGCGGCGCGACTTCTCGCGGCTGTCGCGCACGGCGCCCAAGTAGCCGTAGTGCTCGATGCGCACTCCGCTTGACTCCACGCGCTCTGGCAGAAAGCCGGGCAGGCGACGGGCGATCTGCTCGTGCAGGCGTCCTTCGTAGCGGTACTCGGGCCGGTTGCGAAACATGCGCAGCGCGTTGTGGGTGACAGCAGTGCCGTCGTCGAGCTCACCTGTGTAATTGGTCTCCGACAGGTAGAACGCCTCGCGCCAGCTGCGCTGGGTCATCGAGCGCAGCAAGCCGGCGTCCTCGCTCACGAGCACCTCGTCCGCGTCCAGGCAGAGCAGCCACTCTCCCATGGCCGCCTCGAGCGAGACGTTGCGCGCCTCGGCGAACGACCCGCTCCACGGATGAAAGATCACGCGAGCCCCAAACGAGCGCGCGATCTCAACGGTCCCATCGGTCGAGCCGGTGTCCACAATCACCATCTCGTCGACCGCCTCGGCGACCGAGGCCAAGCAGCGCGGGAGCATCTCTTGCTCGTCGCGCACGATCATGCACAGACTCAACCGCATGCCCTGCGCTGGCTGTGCCCGGGCGGCGATGCTGAGCGCTCGGGGAGCGAGCTCTTCAAGCGAGGGATGCATAGGCGCGGGGTTGCGCGTGCCGCGGACCGTGTGCTTTCGCCGGGCTAGCTTGGCCAGGTTTCCATCTATCCACTCCAGCCTCGGATCGAGGCGCTTGGCCGCGTTGAGTAGGGCTGAGGCCGCATCCAAGCTCCACAGCTCGTAGAAGGCGACGCCCGCATAGTTGAGCAGCTTGGGCTCGCGGGGCTCGCTCTCCAGCGCATCCAATGCGCCGCGTGCGACGTGGGCGAGCAAAGTGGGCATGAGCGCGGGCGGTGCCTCCGCGCTTGCACTCAGGCCCCGCTCGATCAGGGTCCGTGCCGTCCAGTAGCGGCGGTGGTCGTCCTCGATCGAAGGCAGCTCCGCAAACAGCTTGCCGTAGCCGGCCAGATCGCCTGCTCGCAGAAGCTCATGGGCACGCGCTGCCAGGCCGATCGCGATCGCGGCGCTGACGTCATCGCGGGCGGCGCGGATCACGGCCGCGGCACTGTCGTCGCTTGCGCCGATCGCGACTGGAGCCTTACCTTCGGCGGCGGCGACGCCATCGCCGGTATGGGCGTGTGTCGGAGAGCGGGAGGCCATCTTCACGCATGGTCATCGACCACGCCTCTCGATATCTGAGCGCGGCCTACTCAAGCCCGTCTCGTGCGCATACAAGCCGCCGACAGGCTGTTGTCTGAGTTGGCGCGCTCGGCCGGACCGGTCCAGCCAAGCGAGTACGACCGGAGCAGACGATACGGTGCGCGCCGCAAACGTCGCAAATAGCGCATTTGGGCAGCGGGCATGGTGGGGCGGTACGTGGAGGGGCTCCCCATTCGGTCCTCGAAATCGGAGTCAAGGCATGGAAACGATCGCAAAAGGCGCGGTGAGGATCTCGACGGCCGAGGCCCTCAGGACGTGGCGCGAGTACAAGCGCACCGGCGACCGCGCATTGCGTGACCAGCTGATCTTCATCTTCACGCCGATGGTCCGCTACATCGTCTATCGCAAGGTCCGCGAGGTGCCCGCCCAGTGTGAGGTCGAGGATTTCCTCTCATGCGGCCTGGAGGCCTTGATTCGCTCGATCGAGCGCTATGACCCTGAGAAGGGCGCCACGATCGAGCAGTACGCGTGGACGCGGATTCACGGCGCGGTGCTCGACGAGCTGCGCCGCCACGATTGGGCTCCCCGCTCGCTCAGGCGAGACGAGCGTGCGATCAACCATGCCCGCTCCACCTTCCTGGCCGCGCACGAGCGCCAGCCCACCCGCGAGGAGCTCGCGGCATTGGTCGGGATGGAGCCGGCCGAGCTGGTCGGACGCCTTGACGACGTTGCGCTCGCCGAGGTGGGCTCGCTGAACCGGACTGTGCGCTCCGACGAGAACGCCCGGATCGAGCGTATCGACACGCTTGAGAGCTCCGATACGGACTGCGATCCGATTCTGAGCGCCGAGCGCCGCGAAGCCAAGGAACGCTTCCGCGAGGCTTTCGCCCAGTTGCCCACCCAAGAGCGCGAAGTGGCTGTACTGCTGTACGTGGAGCACTGGACCCTGCGTGACATCGGCGCCCGGCTTGGGGTCTCTGAGAGCCGTGTCTCGCAGATTCACACCCAGCTTCGCCGTCGTCTGTATGACCAGCTCTCTGACGAGCTGCCCTTGTTCAGCGCCGTCGGCTGAGGACCCCGGCGAGATTGTTGCTGTCCCGACCGGTACATGTACCGGTCGGCCGGACGGTGCATGCACCGTCCGGGGCCATGCCGCATGCGGCATGGCCTTCCCTCTAAAGAATCCTCACCAGCGGCCGAACACCCGAGGAACATGGATCTCGGCCTGTATATCGCCTCTTCGGGCATGGTCGCCGAGCAGGTTCGCGAGGGCCAGCTCTCCAACGACCTGGCGAACGCTTCGACCCCGGGCTACAAGCCCGACCAGTCACCCCAGCACAGTTTCGGCGACGTGCTGCTCGCCAACACCGAGGGCGGAGCTCCGGTCGGCTCGCTCAACGAGGGCGTGGCGCTCGGCAAGACCTACACCAACATGAGCGCCGGCTCACTGCAGGAAACCGGCGAACCGCTTGACTTCGCGATCGAGGGGAGCGGCTTCTTCGCTGTGCACACCGCCCAAGGGGTGCGCTACACCCGCGATGGCCAGTTCACGAGTTCTGCTCAGGGCGTGCTGACCGATACGAACGGCGATCCGGTGCTCGACCAGAGCGGCGCCCAGATCAAGGTCAGCGCCAAGGGCACGGTGCCTGCGACCGCGCTTGGCGTCTTCGAAGTCCCAGGCGCGGCCAAGCAGGGCGAAAACCTGTACGCAGGCGCAGCCTCGGGCAAGCCCACCGGCAGCGTGCGTCAAGGCTCCTTGGAGGGCTCGGGCGTGGATGCGGCGAAGGTGATGGTCGACATGATCACCTCCTTGCGCAGCTTCCAGTCCGGCCAGCAGGCGATTCAAGCGATTGGCCAGACCTTGCAAGAGGCTGCGTCTCAGGTCGGCTCTTTGAATCCGGGGATGGCCTAATGGTCGAAGGCCTCTACTCCGCTGCGGCGGGCATGGCGGCTCAGCAAAACCAGTTGGATGCGATCGCGGACGATCTGGCGAATGCTTCGAGCACGGGCTTCCAGTCCGAGCGAGTCGGTTTCAAGGATCTGCTCTACAACGCGGTGGACATCTCAGGCAGCGAAACCAGCACCGGCGCGGGGGCGAGCGCTCAGGTGATCGGGCGCAGCCAGGCTCAGGGGCCGGTTCAGGAAACCGGCAACCCAATGAACCTCGCGATCGAAGGCGACGGCTACTTCCAAGTCAAGCTCGCAAGCGGCCAATTGGGTCTCACCCGCGATGGCAACTTTGATGTCGATGCGAGCGGCACCATCGTGGGCGCGGAAGGCAGCCAGTTGCAGCCACCGATCAAGCTGCCGGCAGGTGTTTCGCCCGCCGCGGTGAAAATCGGACCAGATGGGACAGTTACCGTCGGTAAGCGTGCGCTCGGTCAGATCAAGCTGATGACCGTGGCCTCGCCAGACCATCTGCTCGCCCAGGGAAACGGCGTGCTCACTGCCACCGCGGCCAGCGGTGCGCCACAGGCGGCGAGCGGCGCGAGGATCCATCAGGGCGCGCTCGAGGGATCGAACGTGAGCATGTCCAAGGAGATGGCCGCCATGGTGAGCACTCAGCGTGCCTACCAGATGAGCAGCAGCGCGATCCAGACCGAGAGCCAGATGATGTCGATCGCCAACCAATTGCGCTCATGAACGTCTCGCCATCCGCCGGCGCCTCGGCGCCCGGTGGCGGCCTGCCCGTCGTCAACCAGGCACTCGAGCCGGCTTGGGTGCGCCACGGCTCGGCGGCGACTCAGAAGTCGTATGAGACCGCGCTCGCCTTCGAAGCGACGCTCGTGGAAGAGCTCTCGCGCTCGCTCACTGCGACAAGCGGCCTCGGCGGCGAATCGGGCCAGGAAGACGAATCCTCAGGCGAAGAGGGCTCCTCGGCGATGGGCGCGGGTGGCCCGCTCTCCTCGATGCTGCCACAGGCGCTCTCGAGCGGCGTGATGAGCGCCGGAGGGCTTGGCTTGGCCGCCCAGATGACGCGTTCCTTGGATGACAGCCGGTGAGTGGCGCCGCGCTAGCCGCGCCTGAAGCGGTCGTGCAAGACAGCGCGCTAGGCGCTGACGTGCTCGCGCACTTGGACGCCCAGATCGACTCGGCCCGAAGCCTCTTGGAGGTCGTGCTCGAGCAGGGTGCGGCGATTCGCGCACGCGATGTGAACACAGTGGTACGCCTCGCGGGCATTCTGCGCGGAGAGATGGGACGCAGGCAGTTGCTCGAGGAGGAGCGCTCGCGCTTGCTGGCTCGCTGTGGCCAGCAGCTCGATGTCGCGCCCGAGACTGTCACCCTGAAGCGGCTGAGCACGTTGATGGATCGCGCGGGTGGCGAGCTCGCGAGTACCCGCAGCGCTGAGCTGCGGGGGCTATTGCACGAGATCCAGCGCGAGCACGCGTGCAACCGCGCGCTGATGCAGATCGAGCTCGGCTTCGTCGATCACCTGATGGGGATCCTTGCGCTCGACGGGGTGAGTGGCTATGACACGTATGGCTCCTCCACGCCGATCACGCGCCCGCGGCCCAACGGGGCCCTGCACGTCCTGGATCTGCACGCCTGATGTCGATCCCGACCTTGCAAGGACTACAGACGGCGCTCAGCGGCCTGCTCGCCGAGCAGCAAGCGCTCGACGTGACGGGCAACAACATCGCCAACTCCAACACCGAAGGCTATACGCGCGAGACGGTCATCCTCAGACCCAGCTTGCCGCTGAACATCCCCGCGATCTCCTCGCGCACCGGCGAGGGCGCGCAGCTCGGCACGGGCGTAAGCGTGGAGACGATCAACCGCATCCGCAACACCTACCTGGATGCCCAGTACCGCACGCAGAGCACTGCCCTCGGCGGGGCGAGCACACAGTCCGAAGAGCTGACTCAGGCTCAAGCCGCTTTCAACGAACCCTCAAACTCTGCGATAGCTAGTCAGATGTCGGCATTTTGGAGCGCTTGGAGTGACCTTGCGAACTCACCTACAAGTGAAGCTGCCAAGCAGGGCGTCGTAGGTGCCGGGCAGCAGCTGGTCGACATGCTCCATGAAGTCAGTGCTCAGCTCTCAACGATCTCTGGCCAGGCGGGACAACAGTACGAAGCACTAACGGGACCCTCCGGCGAAGTCCAGAACGACGCCAATCAGATCGCGCAGCTCAACGGGCAGATCAGGCTGGCCGAAGAGGCGGGCGAACCGCCCAACGAGATGCTCGACCAGCGCGATCTGCTGCTGGACAAGCTCTCAAGCCTGGCTCAGGTCACGGTCGTCAAGCAGCCCGACGGCACCGACACTGTCAGCTTTGGTGATGCCGCCAAGCCGCTGGTGGAAGGCACCACCGTCAACTGGCCTCAGGCGCTCACACAGGCCGCCGGGGGCCGGCTCGGTGCCTTGCTGGGCCTCACGGCTCCGGGCGGCGCTTTGGCCTCCTACCAGGCGGCACTGGACAACGTGGCAAGCGCTTTGGCGAGCAGCGTCAATGCGCTCCACACGACTACGCCGTTCTTTTCCGGCACGACGGCCGCGACCTTGCAGGTGGCGGTCACGGCCGCCCAGGTCCAAACATCCTCGACGGAAGGCGTGGGGGGTAACGACGTTGCGCTTAAGATCGCAGGATTGCGGGGAGGAGTCGCCGAACAAGGTTATGCGGCGCTCGTGGAGCAGGTTGGAGGGAACGTACGGGGCGCTCGCGACGAGCAGAGCAACTTGCAGACCACGGTCACAGCCATCGGCAATCAACGCCAGAGTGTCTCCGGCGTCTCACTGGATGAAGAAATGACGAATCTGATCAGCTTCCAGCGCGGCTACCAAGCCTCCGCGCGCACCATGACCGCGATGGACAGCATGCTCGAAACCTTGATCGAGCACACCGGGATAGCGGGACTTTGAGAATGAGTGCCGCTGACGCGCCCCAACGTGGGGAGGTGCTCCCGTGAGCGATCGAATCACCCCGGCGATGCTCACGAGCTCGACGCTCAATGGTCTCAACGCCTCGTTGGCGGCACTCCAGCACACCTCAGACGAACTGTCCTCGGGCAAAAAGATCATCGAAGCATCGGATAACCCGTATGGCGCTAGCCGTGTCATAGACCTGCAGAGCCAGCTCGATGGCTTGAGTTCATATGCGAATGGCGCTCAAGAAGGCATTTCCTGGGAGAACACCGCCTCGAGTGCGATGGCGAATATGAGCAGCGTCCTTGAGAGCGTGCGCGAACTATTGGTGCGAGCTCCCAATGGCACCTACAACGCGGGGGACCTCGAACACATGGCGGCCGAGGTGGACCAGCTCACCGAAGCGGTCAAGCAGGACGCCAATACGCAGTACGCCGGGCAGTACATATTCGCGGGCACGAAGACCACCACGGCTCCCTACGAACCAGGAGCCGAAGACGCTTACAAGGGCAACGCCGGCACGATCGCACGCGCCATCGGCCCGGGGCTGTCGGTGGTCGTCAACACGAATATCTCCTCGCTGATGGGTAGCGGCCAAGGCGCTGCCGACGGCAAGCTGCTGGACACCTTGCGCACAATCTCCGAACACCTCAAGGGCGCCACGCCCGCAGACGTGACCGCGCTCGGCTCTACCGATCTGAACAACCTTGAAGGAAACATCGAAGTCCTGACTCAACTGCAGGCGACTGCTGGAAGCGTGACCAACCAGTTGCAGACGGCTGCAAGTCGAATCGAAGGACTGCAGGGCACAATCACGGCGGGGCTCTCGAACGTCGCGGATGCGAACGTCGCCGAAACCTCGATCGCTTACTCCAATGAGCAGGCAGCCTATGAGGCCGCGTTGCGCGCCGGCGCGACGATCATCCAAGAATCCCTACTTCAGTTCCTCCGGTAGCCAGCCGAAGAGAGAGAGCAATGTCAGTGACATTCGAGAGCATCCGCTTCGGCACGGTCGAGGTTCCGGATGAGGACGTGATCGAGTTCCCACTTGGTCTGATCGGGCTCGGGGGCTTGCGCTATGCGCTCATCGACCGTAATCCGGGTACCGGATTTCTGTGGCTTCACTCTTGCGAAGACGAGGCGCTCGCCCTGCCGGTGGTCAACCCCAGCCAGTTCTTCCCGGAGTTCTCGCTGCACATGAGCTCGGAGGATCGCGAGCGGATCGGCTTCGAGGATCCCTCGGTGCTGAGGATGTACGTGACGGTTCGTGCGACGCCCGACCCGCTCGACATCACCGCAAACCTGCGCGCCCCGCTGGTGATCCACGAGGGTCAGGGTCACCAGGTGATCAATTCCAGCGCGGAGGCGTCTTTGCAAGCGCCATTGTTTGCCCTATCCGCACAGCCCTCTGCATCCGCACACTCGGCCGACGCGGCTTAGGCCGCCCCGAGAAGCTTCATAATCTCCTTCGATGCTGATTTTGGCGCGACGTCAAGGAGAGCGCGTTGTCATCGGCGACGAGATCTTGGTGACGGTCATGGAGGTCAGCGGCAGTACGGTGCGCCTGGGGATTGAGGCGCCGCAGGGAGTCTCGATCTTCCGCGAGGAGATCTGGCTTGCGGTCAAGGAGGAGAACCGGGCGGCCGCCGCGGCGCAGGCGGATGCGCTTGCCGCTCTGCCTGTGGGCGAGCTCCAAGTCAGCTCGCCTGATGTGGTGAGGACGAGCGAGGCTGACGGAGAGCCGCAGGGACTAGGCCCGCCGGAGGGTACCTAGACTGGGTTTTACTCGGTCCGGAGAGAGGAGATCCCATGAAGGCCGTGCTGATCCATGAAACGGGAGGCCCGGAGGTCCTGAGCTTCGAGGAGACCGAGCGCCCCGAGCCTGGCGAGGGGGAGGTCTTGATCAAGGTGTGCGCGGCCTCGGTGAATCCGATCGACTGGAAGATCCGGCGCGGTCTACGAGAGGCGCCGCTGCCGAAGGTACTCGGAAACGACGTGTCCGGAGTTGTCGAGTTCTCGCGCCTTGAAGGCTTCGCCGAGGGAGACGAGGTGTTTGGCATCGCGCCGAGCGGCGGCTATGCGCAATTCGCGACGGCGCCCGCTGCCTCGATCGCCAAGAAGCCGGTGGGCGTGAGCCACGAGCAGGCGGCCTGTCTGCCGGTGTCGGGCATGACCGCATGGCAGGCCTTGTTTGACAGCGGCGGGCTGCAGCCCGGCCAGACGGCGCTCATTGCCGGCGCCGCCGGTGGGGTGGGCCATCTGGCAGTGCAATTCGCAAAGCACGCGGGTGCGCGCGTGATCGGCACGGGCTCCTCGCGCAACCGCGATTTCGTAATCGGGCTCGGCGCGGATGAATACGTCGATTACACCAGCCAGGATGTGAGCGAGGCGGTGAAAGACGTGGATGTGGCTTTCGATACGGTCGGTGGTGAGACGACGCGGTCCTTGCTGCCCACGCTGCGCTCCGGAAGTGTGCTTGTCACGATCGCGAATGCTCCGCCCGAGCAGGAGGCCGCCGAGCGTGGGGCGCGCGCGGAGTTGCTTGGCATGAGCTTGAGCTCCGAGCTGCTGGTCCGGATTGCTGGGTTGGCCGCCGATGGTGAGGTGCGGGTGGAGATCTCGAATACGTTCCCGCTCGAGCAGGCCCGCCAGGCACACGAGCTCAGCGAGGCGGGGCATACGCGCGGGAAGATCGTGCTCACTGTGAGCGAGTAGCGCCAAGTCGCGCCATATGGGGCGAGAATGCACAAGCGGATGAGGCGCGAAAATACCGGCAGATGAGCGGCAGATGAGCGGCGGAGGCACCCGCAGATGAGACGGGGGAGCGGCTGGCGCGTGGTCGTGCCGTATGCGCTGGTGTGCGCCTCGACGCAGGTCTTGTGGCTCACATATGCCGCGATCACGACCGAATCGGCACGCCACTATGGGGTCTCGGTAGGGGCTATCGGCTGGCTGGCGGAGATCTTTCCCCTGCTCTACGTGGTGCTGGCGATCCCCGCCGGCATCCTCTTGGATCGCTGGTTTCGCCCGGTCTTGGCCGGCGGCGGGGCGCTGGTCGGTGCGGGTGGGCTGTTGCGCCTGGGTGGCGATTCGTTTGCGTGGGCGATGGCTGGGCAGGCGACGGTGGCCGTGGCCCAGCCGGTGGTGCTGAGCGCGGTGAGCAAGCTGGCGGGCGAGTATCTGCCGGTCGGAGAGCGTGCCGCGGGCATCGCGGTGGGCTCGGCGGGAGGCTTCGTGGGGATGGTGCTGGCCCTGATCCTTGGTCCCACCGTGGGCGGTCATGGGCAGCTACAGCAGCTACTTGAGGTCGAGGCGGTGCTTGCTGTTGTGCCGGCATTGATGTTGGCCTACGCGCTGCGCCGGGTCGGAAGGGAGGGAGACGAGCACGCGGCGATCGAGGGAAACGCTGCGCGCGCGTTGTGGGCGATGCCTTCGATGCGCACGCTTTGTGGACTCGTGTTCGTGGGCTTCGGCGTATTCGTGGCGCTCGCGACCTGGTTGCAAGCGTTGTTGGAACCCGAAGGGGTCTCGGAAGCCACCGCCGGTGCTTTGCTCGTGGGCATGGTGATCGCCGGTGTGATCGGCTGTGCGCTCTTGGCCCCGGCGGTGATGGCTCGTGGCGCTGAGCGCAAGTACCTGCGCAGTGTTGTCTTGGTCAGCGGGGCGGGCTGTGTCGCACTGGGGGCGATGCCTTGGATCGGCGCGCGCGCGGCGGTGATCGTGGTGATGGGATTTGTGATGCTGCCCGCGTTGCCGGTAATCCTGACGGCGACCGAGCGCTTGGCTGGGCCGGCCGCCGGCACGGCGGGTGCGATCGTGTGGATGGCGGGAAATCTGGGCGGACTCGTCGTCGCTTTGATCGTGCAAGCTTTGGTTCACCATCCGCTGGACGCGTTCATCGCGATGGCCGTCGTTTCGTTTATGGGATTGCCGCTCGTAGCCAGGGTGGTCACACTCCCGCCGTATGACGAGGCAGTGGGTGAAGCGGCCGGTCCTGCTGTCGTGGGCAGTCAGCTGACTACGACTAGAACTTGACCAAGGTCGCCACCGAGACGTGCGGCCAGTTGATGCCGGCGAAGTTCAGAATCACGGTCTGCGAATACTGAAGCTGTAGTCGTGTCGCTCCGCCTTCGAGCTGGATCGTCTCGATCCAGAAAATTGCGCTCATCTTGACTACGTTGGCGTTGCTGGTGAGGAAGGGGATGTTCTCGATGCCACCGTCTGGTTCGCTGGCAACGAGCAAGACCGCCGTTTTGACGATCGACTGTCCTTTGATCGCTTCAGTCAGTACCAGGTTCGGGTTGGCGATCGCTCCTAAAGGAATGCCGGCCGGCGGTTGCGTGGTGAGGTAGGGGTCGAGGTAGCCGAGGCCTTTCACGGGTTGCCCGGTCTGGGCGTCGATCGGGGCAGTGCTGGCCGGGGATATGGTCGGTCCTCCCTGTACTTCAAAGCCCCGGCCTTGCGCGAGCAGCGAGTTGCCGTGTGGGATCGTGGCGAGGCGCACGATGCTTGCGGGCGCTTTGGGCGCTTCGGTTTCGGGCACGTTGATCCAAATTCCCGGCTCGATGTGCAAGCCGCCGCTTTCGTCTGCTTCGCTGACCCTCTGTAGGTAGGTGAGGCCGAGGAAGAAGATGTCGTCCTGCTGGGAGCCGCGGTTTGGGATCGGGCCGGAGATCGGGGTGAATTCCAAGGTCTCCTTGGTGGCGTTCAGCTCGAGGGAGAAGGTCTTGTGGCCTTGCTTGTCTGGACGCGCGATCAGGTTGAAGCCTTTGCCGTTCCAAGAGCCGCGCAAGCCTGCGAGAACTCCCAGTTCGGCGTTGGTGCTTTCTCCACCGCCACGAGGTTCGCCTGGAGGTGGGCCCTTAACTGGAGCTGGGGTGGCAGGCTCGCCGAGGTTTTGATTGGCTGCCTCCGTCGTGACGAACTGGGAGGGATTCGCGAAGTGCGATGCTTGCTCAGCGGAGGCCAGGAGGTCCGCTTCGGTGAGAGCGGGTGTGCATGTTCCAGCTGCGTCAGCCATCGCGATCCTCCGGTCTTGGGAAGGCCGCCCCGGTATGCGCCGGAACGGTTCGGTAGGCAGGCGATGATACTGATGGATGCACTACGCCGCACTATCAGAACTTTAATCTTTACCGCGTTTCAACAAGTCGATGACGTTCGAGCGAGAGATCTCGTTGGCGGCACGTCAGTCTTTTATGCGTCAGCTCTCCACACGGCAGAGCTGGGCGGCTAATCTTGGAAGCATGTGTCGAAACATAAGAGCCCTTCATAACTTCGAGCCTGCGGCGACCGAGGATGAGGTTCGCGGCGCGGCTCTTCAGTATGTGCGCAAGATCAGTGGCTTCACAAAGCCCTCGCAGGCGAACGCCGAGGCGTTCGAGCGTGCCGTCGAGGAGGTGACGCAGGCGTCGGCGAAGCTGTTGAGCGAGCTGGTTACCACTGCGCCGCCGAAGGACCGCGAGGTCGAGGCTGCAAAGCGCAGAGAACGCAGCGCCCAGCGGTTCGCGGCTTAGTCCTAGATGCTCGCGCTCTCGAGGCGCGGCTCGAGGACTCTGGCCGACCAGAGCACGAACCCAAGCACGGCCAGGCCGGTGAGCGTGTCGGTGAAAAGGGTCGCGTAGAAGAAGGTCGGTATGTGGGGATTGCCGTAGGCGAAGTGGCCCATAGTGGCTAGGCCGGTGAGCGAGTAGACGACCAGGCAGACGCGCGCCTCGCTATAGCGCTGTTCGCGGTAGCGGCGGTAGCCGAGCAGGCCGATGGCCGTCAGGAGCGGCCAGGCAATCACGATCGCCACGCGCACCACGGTGTAGAAGCTGCCTCCGGGCCCGGGATAGCGGTTGACGGCGATGAAGTTGTGGGTGTAGTGGATCGCGGTCGAGAGGATGCCGGCCGCCAGGATCACCTTGAGCAGAGTCAATGCCTGTCGCTCGTCTCGCACGGTTGCCTCCAACATTTAGTTGATAGATCGTTCTAGAGCGGATAATGTCAGAGGGGACCGGATCACGCAACCCGAGGGATCTGAGCCGATGCCAAGCGCCACGAAGGACCGCATACTCGAGAGCACGGCCGAGCTGTTTCGCCGTCAGGGCTACACGGGCACAGGCATGAAGCAGATCGCAGCCGAGGCTTCGGCGCCGTTTGGCTCGGTCTACCACTTCTTTCCGGGCGGCAAGGAGGAGCTCGGCGCCGAGACGATCAGGACCTCGGGGCGCATGTACACGCAGCTGTTCGCGTCGGTCGCCCTGCAGGCGCCGGACGTGGTGAGTGCGGTGCATGACTTCTTCGCGGGCGCAGGGGAGACTCTGCGCGAGACCGACTATGCCGATGCCTGCCCGATCGCAACGGTGGCGCTGGAGGTCGCAAGCACCAACGAGACCCTGCGTATCGCTACCGCC
This sequence comes from uncultured Solirubrobacterales bacterium, assembly GCA_963731565.1. Taxonomy (GTDB): domain Bacteria; phylum Actinomycetota; class Thermoleophilia; order Solirubrobacterales; family Solirubrobacteraceae; genus Palsa-744. The sequence goes on along the minus strand of CAVSWG010000001.1, from coordinate 130,393 downwards.
GAGGTATTCGAAGAATGGATCGACGGGGCCACCGAGTACTTCGCTTTCGCCGGCATCGCCCGTCCACGCGCGCGTGAGCTGGGGCTTGCGATGCTGTCCCTGATGGAGGGGGCATTCATCTTCTGTCGCGCGATGCGCACGACCGAGCCGATGGCGATCGCGGGGGACGCGGCCGTGATGGCGGTACGCCAGGCGCTCGAGGAGGTGCAGCCCGGTGGCGGGCCTGAGGCGTAGGGCGCTCCTCTCGCTGGCGCTCCTGTTCATCGCCCTGGGGGCGACCGGAGACCTGATCCTGCTCACGGCGCGAGGCTCCCAGGCCCCGGGCTGGGCGCACTGGTGGTGCTCCCCATCAGCGCTTCACCAACATGGCGGTGGAGGCTCGAGCGAGCTGACGGCCACGTTGCTTGGCTCCCTGAGGGCGGTAGGCCCTCACTGGCTTCACATCCTGCCGATCGTGGCGGCCTTGGCGACGCTTGTGTACTTGAGGCGCGCCAACGCTCGCTATCGGGCTGAGGTGCGAGCGCGACCGGGCTCTGTGGTTGATGCCGTTATGTGAGCGCTTTGCGGGCCTGTGGATCGTTCAGCCTCTCAAGTGTGGCGGCGGCGTCTGGCAGGCGGTCGTCTCCCCAGAAGAGCTCGTCCTCGATGGCGATCGTTGGTACGCCGAACACGCCGCGTGAGTGGGCCGCGTCTGTGGCGTCTCGTAGGGCAAGCTTGATGTCGGGGTCGCTGGTCGCGTCGTCCACCGCGCGTGGATCAAGACCGGCTTGCTCGGCTGCTTGTAGGACGTTTGCTGGGAGCGCCAGGTCATGGCCGCCGGCGAATGCGTAACGGAAGGCCTCCAATGTGAACTGGCGTCCGCGCCCGGCCTGGAAGGCATATGTGGCCGCTCGCATGGCATACAAGTAGTTGCTCGGCCAAGGGTCGGGCCAACGCATAGATGGAAGGCCGTACATGCGTGCCCGTCGCTCGACCTCGGCCATTCCGGCCTGGCGTCTATCGGGCTCCCCAAGCGCCCAGGACGATCGTCCCGTGAGCTTGAAGAGGGCTCCGAGCGACACCGGCTGCCAGGCGAGCGGCTCGGGCAGGACTTGGTGCAGACGCTCGGCTGCCAGGTAGGCGAAGGGCGATCCGAGGTCGAAGTAGAAGGTCGCTTGAGGCATGATCGGAGTCGGTTTCAGGAGTCACGCGGCGGTTACCTGGTGAATGATCACATAGCTGAATCATCCTTAGGTAGCAGCCGACGTCCAACCTGAGGTGGAGTTTCAGTTTGACCAAGTTGGTCCCTCAGGGCGTTGTGGGCGCGGGGAATACTCCTTACTTTGATGAGATGACCGATATTCGGAGAGGCTTGTGAGTAGCTCCCATTCGCCGTCCCGGATCTCCGGGACGGGTCTCACCAAGGTGCCAGAGATTGCGGCGATCTTTTGGGTGCTGAAGCTCTTGACCACGGGCATGGGTGAGTCCATGTCCGATTTCCTCGGCCAGAAGAGCGTGCCACTCGCCGCGGCGATCGGCATCTTCGGACTGTGCTTTGCGCTTTGGTTGCAACTGCGCCAGCGTGAATATCGCGCTCCTGTTTACTGGTTCGCGGTGATGATGGTCGCGATCTTCGGCACGATGGCCGCCGACGGAGTCCACGACGGTGCGAGCCTCCCCTATACGGTCACGACCCCGCTTTACGCGATCATCGTGGCGGGAGTCTTCTTCTTTTGGTACCGCAGCGAGGGCACGCTCTCGATTCACAGCATCACGACCCGACGGCGCGAGAGCTTCTACTGGGCGGCCGTATTGGCGACGTTTGCGCTTGGCACGGCCGCAGGCGACCTTACCGCCATCTCGCTGCACCTCGGCTTCTTTGACTCAGCTGTGCTGTTCGCCGCGATCATCTCGATTCCCGCGCTCGGCTGGTGGCGCTTCGAGATGAACCCGATCGTCGCTTTCTGGTCTGCCTACATCGTGACGCGACCTCTCGGCGCCTCCTTTGCTGACTGGTTCAGCAAGCCTTCCAAGCAGTCGGGCCTGGGCCTGGGAGACGGTCCCGTCAGTGCGATCGCGCTGCTCGTGTTCATCGCGCTTGTCACCTACGTCGCCGTGACCAAGTGTGACGTACAGGGCGAACGACGCCCATATTCGCGCCCCAACCTACATCCACATGTGGTGCTCGAGCCCGAGCTCGAGCTCGACTAGCCACGGGATTGGGTACAGCAATTCGTGCATGCCGCGGTTGCTTGTCGCGAACCGCCAATATGTAAGTCATGAGCGACTCACCAGAAGAGCTCGTCTCGGCCTGGGTGGCCCAGCGAGCGCAGCGGCTGGAACGGCTGAGCCTTAGTCATCCGTTCGCTATCGACCTGGCGATCTGCCTGGCCGTGGCGGTGTTGAGCATCGCGGGCTTGGCGATCCAGCATCGTCTCGACGCCGTGACCGTGATCTTCTGTGGCGCCCTGTGCGCGCCCCTGTCGTTGCGTCGCATCAGCCCGTTTCTGTGCTTCGCGGTAATCGCGTTCGTGGCACTGGCACAGTGGCTTCTTTCCGGCCCGCAGCTGGCCGACGCCGCGTTGCTGGTCGCCCTTTATTGGGTGGCCTTGGACGGGAGCTTGATCGAGGGCGTGCTGGCCGCCGGCACGCTTGAGCTCGGCGCCATAATGGCGGCGCTGCGCTGGGCGCCGTCTGAGCCGCTCAAGATGTGGGTGGGACTCTCCGGTCTGGCGACCGCCTCCGCTGTGCTTGGTGTCTCGGTCCGCCAGCGCCGGGCCTTGCTCGTTTCTCTGCACGAGAAGGCCGCGCGGCTTGAATTCGAGCGTGACCAAGAGGGTCGTCTCGGCGCCGCAGCCGAGCGAGCCCGAATCGCGCGCGAGATGCACGACATCGTGGCGCACAACCTCACCGTGATGATCGCTCTGGCCGATGGCGCGACCTACGCGATGGACTCCTCGCCGGCGCGTGCAATGCAGGCGACTGAGCGCGTCTCCGCTACCGGCCGGCAAGCGCTGCTCGAGATGCGCCGTTTGCTTGGTGTGCTGCGCGAGGAGTCCTCGGAGCATCTGCTGGAGCCACAGCCGAGTCTTGAGCGGCTCGATGATCTTCTGGCACGGGTAAACGCGGCGGGGATCCCGGTGACGATGGATCTCGACGGCAATCCGCGTGAGCTTGCCGACGGTGTGCAGCTGACTGTCTTTCGGGTCGCTCAGGAGGCTCTGACCAACACGCTTAAGCACGCCGATCGTCCGGCCCGTGCGCATCTGGCGCTGAACTGCCGTCCGGGCCAGGTCGAACTGGAAGTGACCGACACAGGTCAAGGCTTGACGACGGCTCAACCTGGCGGCCGTGGGCTGCATGGCATGCGAGAGCGTGCCGCTGCCTACGGCGGCAAGCTCGAAGCGGGCCCTGGGCCGCAGGGTGGCTGGCGCGTGCACTTGCGACTGGACCCCGATGCCGAGGGAGCGCTGTCGTGACGACGAGTGTGCTGCTGGCCGACGACCAGGAGCTGATGCGGATGGGGTTCCGCATGGTGATGGAGACCCAACCCGACATCTCTCTCGTTGGCGAGGCCACCAACGGACGTGAGGCGGTCGCCGCGGCCGAGCGCCTGCGGCCAGACGTCGTGCTGATGGACGTGCGTATGCCTGAGATGGACGGTGTTCAGGCCACTCGGCTGATCATCGAGTCGAACAGCAACGCCCGGATCATCATCCTCACCACCTTCGACCTGGACGAGTATGTCTACGCTGCGCTTCGGGCTGGAGCAAGCGGCTTCCTATTGAAGGACACACCGCCGGCCGACCTACTATCGGGTATACGTGCGGTTGCTAGTGGAGACGCGGTAGTTGCGCCGAAGGTCACCCGCCGGTTGCTGTCCAACTATGCGCACCGTCTGCCGTCACCCGCTCGGCCCAATCGTCGCCAAGACGAGCGCTTGGCACTCCTGACCGCGCGCGAGCGCGAAGTTCTCCTACAGGTCGCAAGTAGTCTCTCCAATGCCGAGATTGCTGAGCGGCTTGTGCTCTCCGAGGCCACGGTGAAGTCCCACGTGGGGCACATTCTCGCGAAGCTCGGACTGCGCGACCGCGTGCAAATAGTCGTCTTCGCCTATGAGACAGGGTTGATCACGCCTTCAAGCGGCTGACTCACTAGGCCATTACAGGGCAGCGGGCCCCACCGGGCGTGTTATAGGGCTCTCGTCATGGTCCAATATGCCCGTGATAACGCGCCGTTCACAATCCAGCTACGCCACGGTCACAAAGGGTGGATATGTCGCGGATAGGTTTGGGATCTCGTATTTCCTGAACATCAGTCACACGCATAAAGGAGACCGTGATGACAGCGAGGCGTTCTCGTGCTCGAAGATTTTCCCGTGCAATTGCCCTCACCTCTGCGGTGACCGCCCTCGGGGCCGGGCTTGGTGCCTCGGCGCAGGCCGACGGCGGTCACTTGTCCCATCCTGGCGGTTCCTCGCTCGCGCCTGGGAATCTACTTGTCAGCCGCAGCGTCTATGAAAACGCCTCGGGCCTAACCGCTGGCGTCAGCCAGTTGCCGGAGGGCTGTGTAACTGACTGCGTGACGGCCACGGCCGGTGGCGCCTACCCGGAAGTGTGGAACAACGACTTGGTGGACGAAAGCTTCGGGATCACCTCGAAGGTCTTCCTAGACCAACTCACGCCTTGGGGGTCGCCAGTCTCCACGTTGCAGGTGCCCAACAGCACCGAGCCCGGCGTCTCTCCGGGTGCTGACCAGATGGTCACTAGCTTTTCCTCGAAGTCCGAGCTGGCGTTGAACTTGTCTACCGGCGGGCGCTATGTCACCTTCATGGGATATCTCGCTCCTGTCGATGCGATCGACGTCTCGAACTCGAACACCCCCGGTGTGATCGATCCGACGAACCCGGACCCGGGCACTGCCTACCGCGTGGTCGCCCAGCTCGATAGCCAAGGTCATTTCCAGTTCACCGAGACTAATGCCTACAGCGGCAACAACGGGCGCGCGGCGATCATGGACGAAGATCACGCACATGTCATTTATACGGCGGGTAACGCCGGCAACGGTGCCAACCCACAACCGGACGGGATCATCGCCGGCGCAGGTGCGCAGATCCTCAAACCAGCGCATGAACCGGTGCCGGAGCTGTTGCAGGAACCTGGTTTCCCGACTCCCGTCGGCAGTTTCAACGTCACACAGCTTGGTGACAAGGCTGACAAGGTGGGCAAGGACACCAACTTCCGTGGTCTGACCATCTTTGACAACGTCGTGTACTACACGAAGGGCAGCGGTGGCAACGGTGTTAACACGGTGTACTTCTTGGACACCACCGGAAAGGCTTGCCCAACAGGCGTAGGCTTGCCGGCGCAGAACGCGAAATTGCCGACGTGGCCGCTCGCTTACAACCCTGAAGAGTTGGCGAGTGAAGGTCTGAAGCCCTACAACATGTGCATTCTCAAGGGTTTCCCCACCGCCTTGAAGTCAAAGAGCGCGTTCCCGTTTGGCATCTGGTTCGCGAATGTGAACACCCTATATGTGGCTGACGAGGGCAATGGTGAAACTACCTATTCGAGCTCGAAGAACGAATACACCGAAGCGGCCGCGTCGACGACGGCGGGTCTGCAGAAGTGGGTCTTCAACGCTGGATCTGGTTCGTGGCAACTGGCTTACACCCTGCAGGGAGGCCTGAAGCTGGGCCAGCCCTACACAATCGCCGGCTATCCGACTGGTGACAACGCGGCCACCGGTTTGCCGTGGGCGCCGGCGACAGACGGCCTGCGCAACATTGACGGCCGTGTGAACCTCGACGGGAGTGCCACGATCTGGGGCATCACCTCGACCGTCAGCGGTGACGGCGACCAGGGTGCGGACCCGAACAAGCTCGTGTCGATCACCGACCGTCCGAGCGCCACCACGCCCGGCTCCTCCGAGAGCTTCACGACCGTGCGCTCCGCCGGCGACGGCGAAGTGTTGCGCGGCGTGTCCTTCACGCCGGGCACCGGTGAGTCCCAGGGCGGCTTCGATGGTAGGTCGCACTACGACCGTTACGCGGGCGGTCGTTAGCCGACGGCTGGGCAGGGATGTCCGGGCGGCCCGTCGATTACATCGGCGGCCGCCCGGGCCCGTGCTGCTCTACGGCTCGACCAAGCCGCGCCGGATGGCATAGCGCGTGAGCTCGACCCGGTCGCGCATGCCTAGCTTCTCCAACATATTGGCGCGGTGACGCTCGACGGTCTTCTCACTTATGACGAGGGCCTCGGCGATCTGCCGGTTGTGGTGTCCCTCGGCGATCAGCTTGATCACCTGTAGCTCACGTGGAGTGAGGGGATCGGGGTGGTCCTCGGCAGGGTTGGCGAGGTAGTGGCGAATGGCCTCGGTGATGGCCCCCGGATAGAGGAAGGGTTCGCCGCGAACGGCGGCGCGGCAAGCGCGCACCACGTCGCGATCGGCGAGTGACTTGAGCACGTAGCCGCTGGCGCCGGCCTGTAGGGCCTCATGGAGGAACTGCTCATTGTCGTGCATCGAGAGCATCAGGATCTTCAGAGCAGGGCGCTGGCGGTGGATCTCTCGGGCGGCTTGCAGCCCGGTCATGCGCGGCATTGAAATGTCGAGGATGGCGAGGTCGAGCTCGTGGTGCACGAGCGCCATCTGAACTGCCTCGATGCCGTCACCGGCCTCGACGCAGACGACCAGATCGGGCTCATTCTCAAGCACCAGCCGCAAGCCCTGGCGCACGACGGCGTGGTCATCGGCAAGCAGGATGTTGGTCTTCAATGCAGTCATACGATCTCACTATCGAGTGGGATCTCCAGGTGTACCTCTGTCCCGCCGCGGGGTGCGCTTGTGATGCGCAGGGTGCCACCGACAAGGCTGGCGCGCTCGCGCATGCCACGCATCCCGCCGCCCTCGCGGTGCTCGGACATGCCGCGTCCGTCGTCGCGCACCCTCAGCGTGAGACGGTCGCTACTGGCTTGCAGGGCGATGCCGATGCTGGCAGCCTTGGCGTGGCGGATCGCATTTGTCATCGCCTCCTGGGCGACGCGATAGATGACGAGCTCACGCTCGGGTGCCTGGGGCGCAAGATCGTCGGGTATGCGACAGTCGATGCGCAGCTCTGAATGCTCACGCAAGCGCCGCGAAAGGGCGAGCAAGCCTCCGGCGAGACCGAGATCCTCAAGCGGCTCCGGCCGCAGGCGCTGGGCGATGCCGCGAACGTCCTCGATGCTGGCGCGTGTGGTCTTCGAGCAGTTGCTCGAGTTGGGGGGCGAGCTCGGGTGGGGCGGTTCGGGAGGCCCGCGCCAGGCCCAGCAGAATTGCGGTCAAGGTCTGACCGACTTCGTCGTGGAGTTCTTGGGCGACCCGCAGTCGCTCACTCTCCTGAGCTGAGAGCACTCGGTGCGTGCTCTCCAAGCGCTCACTCTCGAGTTGGTCGAGCATCTCGTTGTAGGCCTGCGCGAGCTCGGCGGCCTCAGACGGAGCGCTGGGGATTTGCAACCGCTCCCCGGACTGAAGTGGATCGACGTGCCGTAGTAGTGTCGAGAGGCGGGTCAAAGGGGTGAGCGCATTGCGTAGCAGCAGCGCGTTAGCGATCAGCGTGACAACGAGAGTGACCGCGAGGATGACCGCATCGTCGGGGGCGACATGCGCGAATGGTGCGGGCAGCACGATCGCGATGGCGACCGCCATTGTTGTGACGACCGCGGCGTTCAAGGCGAGCACACGCCAGAAGAGCGGAACATAGGGCTGGCTCGCTCGAGGTGGAGCGCTGGGGCTTGCTGTGGAGGGGCGCGAGCTCAGGGCAACAGGGTGCGAGTTGGACCGGGAATGTCCGCTACCGCCGATGGTCTCAGGGATGCTGGTTTGTTCACTTGCGATATGCACTTCTACTCACGCTAGCGCGCTTAGGCATGCCGATCCAGCGAAGATGGGGTCTCGACCTCATGGTGGCGGAACTGGCCGGGATCGAACATGGAAGCGTGACTGGACACGGCTCGACCGGTTGGTGGCATGTGGTCCCCCACGCACCGTCCGGAGCCAAGCGGTGACCCCCTCTCTCCACCACTTGGGCGGCCACTGTGATGTGTACGAACCCAGTCTGGCGGCGCAGGCATCGGGATGGACCCTGAACCTGCGCCGCGAATCCTTGACAGGGCGCCGCGGACGGAGCGTCGCAGACGATTCGAGTTGAGCGGCATGCTCGATCGGCTGGATCCCATACAGGAGGCAGAGACGATGGCGACCGGCGCACCGAATATCGATGAGGTAAAGCTCGAAGCGTTCATGGGGCAGGCGGTGACGGATATGGGTGCGATCATCAGCGCACCGCTGTTCTTGATCGGCGAGAAGCTGGGCCTGTATAAGGCAATGGCCGGAGCGGGACCGCTGAGCTCACAAGAGGTGGCCGAGCGTGCGGGCGTGACAGAGCGCAATGTGCGCGAGTGGTTGCGCAACCAGGCCGCTGGGGGCTATGTGAGCTATGACCCGGAGAGCGATCGATACACGCTGCCCGAGGAGCAAGCACTGGCACTGGCCGACGAAGATAGTCCGTTCTACATTCTCGGCGTGTACGACTTGATCGCGTCCCTCTACGCGGATGAAGACAGAATTCTCGAGGCGTTTCGCAGCGGCTCGGGGATGGGTTGGCATGAGCACGACCACCGGCTGTTCCGTGGAACGGAGCGCTTCTTCCGTCCGGGCTACCGTGCGCATCTCGTGGCCGAGTGGCTGCCGGCACTCGACGGCGTCAAGGACAAGTTGGAGCAGGGTGCGAAGGTCGCCGACGTTGGTTGCGGCCACGGCGCGTCGACGATCGTGATGGCCGAAGCTTTCCCCAATTCACGTTTTTCGGGCTTCGATTACCACATATCATCAATTAACCGTGCACGTCAAGCCGCCGGCGATGCGGGCGTGTCAGACCGTGTCGTGTTCGAGGCTGCCACGGCGAAGGAGTATCCCGGTCACGATTACGACCTGGTGTGCGTCTTTGACTGCCTGCACGACATGGGTGACCCGGTGGGCGCCTCAGCGCATGTGCGCGAGACGCTGGCGCCCGACGGGTCGTGGATGATTGTCGAGCCATTCGCAAACGACCGTGTCGAGGAGAATTTCAACCCGGTAGGCCGAATCTTCTATGGCGCCTCAACCGTGATCTGTACGCCAGCATCGCTTTCCCAGGAGGTCGGCCTTGCGCTTGGTGCCCAGGCGGGCGAGGAGCGCCTGCGCGAGGTGCTCGCCCAAGGCGGCTTCAGCCGGGTTCGCCGTGCTGCCGAGACCCCGTTCAACATGGTCCTCGAAGCCAAGCCTTAGCTCACGCTCAAGCCTTAGGCCTCGCTCCAGGGAGGATTCTCGATGCAGCAAAGCTGTGCTGCTCCGGTTGCGAGCAAGGTTCCTTTGGTGTCCCAGATCCTGCCGTTGACCGCCATCAAGCCGTGCCCGGCGACGGTGCACTCGTGGTCGACCAAGAGCCATTCACAAGTTGGATTGAACTGGTGTAGCCACAGGCTCGTGTCGAGGTTGGGTGCTAGGTAGTCCCAGGAGCGGTAGCGCTGGTAGGCGGCGGGGAAGCCGAAGGTATCGAGCAGGATCAAGGAGCGCGCGGCGTCGAGGAACGGGTCCTCGAAGCACGCGACCGGGCGGAAGCGGGTCCACTCGCGCAGTACCGGCGCCGAGACATCTTCGGTATCTGGAGGGACGGGACGCCGCTCGACGTTCTCCCAGAAGGGGAACGCTCGGCGCTGCGGCGAGGGCAAGTGCTCGTAGACCTCGAGCGCCTCGGGTGGCGGTACCGAAGGCATATGTGGATGCTGGTGGCTGTAGCCGGGCGCATCTGCGGCCGTCTTGGCCAAGGCTTGCAGAATTGCCTTTCCGTCTTGGCTCATGGTCACTGAGAAGGACTCAGCGCGGCGGCCCTGCTTGAGCCCCGTGACCTTGACTTGAACGGGCTCGAACGCGGGAGAGCTTAGGAAATGGCAGTAGAAGCTTCGCGGACTGGCGATCTGAGCGACCTCGCCCACGGCTCGCAAGGCAATAGCCGCGAGATAGCCCCCGTTGGGTCCCCAGATCTCCCACTGCTCGGACAGGTGTGCGACATAGCGTCCGTCCTCGCCGTCGAGGTGCGTGGCTCGCTCGAGGTTTGTGGCCATTCCGCGAAGCCTACTTCCCGGCAAGAGTGGCAATGATCCAAACGAGTGCGCCCACGCCGAGGAGACGACGGAACCGTGAACGCAAGCAATTTGTGACCTCCTCCTAGCGCCGCGATGACCCGAGGCGAATCGGATCGTGGAGCCGCAGTGTGCTGGTGTGCCCGCCACTCCTCACCCGCGCGGAGACCGCGCCCTGTGTGCCGGGCCACCACGCCAGAAACCAACTGTGTGCGACGCTTGCGACGACCCGCGTGCCGTCGTGGAGCACAAGCGTGACAGCGCTGACGCCGGAACCTACATGGCCGGATACGTACATATAAGGCCGTTCGTCGCGCGCGCGGGAGAACCCGTAAGAGCTGACGTCGATCCGCCCAGTGGGTGGGGTGAGGCGGGTTCCGCTCTGATGCCCCTCGCCCCCACCGATCGCTGGATGAGGCACGGTTTCCGGTCCTGTGAGGCAGTTGGCGTGGCCGCCAGCGTCTGCAAGCAGCACAATCGTGTAGGGGCCACGGGTGTCGGTGAGAACTGTCTGCCATTGGCCGTCTCGTGCGGCGAGGGTGGTCAGGTTGCCCTTGCAGGCGGCTTCTGCGCTGGCGACCTGCCCGCGGGCAGGCATGGTGGGCACTGGAGTCCAACCGGCGAACGCCCGCTGCGTGCCGGGGCTGAGCCCGGCGATTGAGAGGGCGATCGCGGCTAGCAAGGCGATCGCAGTCGCGCCGCCGAGTGCAAGGCCTGGCAGTCGCAGGGAGGAGTGTGGCCTGTAGTCGCCCTCGCGCAGGCGCGCGCACGCCTGTGCGGGCACCTCGCGGGCGCGCAAGGCGAAGGCCTCGCGTAGCTGAGTCTCAAGTTGCTGGGTCATGTGCGGCCTCCTTTGAGGTCGAGGGGGCATCGGGGAGGAGGGGATGCATCGCCGAGCGTGCCGGCGGGTTGGCGGTCGCGCGATGGCTGGCCGGTGAGGCATCCATCGCCTCACGCAGCCGGGCGAGGGCGCGCGAAGTGGTGCTCTTGACGGTCCCGAGCGAGCAGTCGAGTGCGTGTGCCGTCTGTCCCTCGGAGAGGTCGGCGAAGTAGCGCAGGACGAGCATCAAGCGCTGGCGGTTGGGCAAAGCGCCGAGCGCGGCGATCAGCTCGCCGCGATCCTCGAGCGCCGCTACTGGTTGTGGCGAGCGAGAGTCGAGACGCTCGAGCGCTGAGTCGCCGGTCCCGCCCAGCTCAGCCCGGCGTTGCCCACGCATGCGCGCACCGTCGAGGGCGAGGTTGACGAGAATCCGCCGCGCGTATGCCTCGGGATGGTTCATCCGCCGCGCCCTGGGCCAGCGTCGTGCAAGGCGCAAGAGGCACTCTTGAACCAGGTCCTCGGCCTCGGCCAGATCCCAGGTGATGAGGTAGGCGGTGCGCAACAGCTGTTCGCTGCTACGCGCAACGAAGTCATCGAACTCGGCCCGAGTGCGCCGGCTGCGCAGCAAGTCCACTATGTCGCTCGGCGGGGGCAGGGAAAGGCCATCTGGACGCTTAACCCCCAGGACGTACGAAAAGGTTGAGCGTTGTGGTCAACGCCACTCTCTTCGCGGAGGGCATGGCGGCGCTCCAGCCTCACCCCGAGCGCCTCGCCCTGGGAGCGAGCTTCGACGCGCCTAAGTCGGCGCTCTCCCTAGCCTGGTGGATCGCTCCCCGCGGGGCGCGGACCGCAGCACATGATCCGCAGCCAGCAAACCTCGTCGCTCTCCTCACGCACATACGCCTGTTGCTCGTAGACGAACGGGCCGTTGGCGTCTTGGCCGTAAACACGCCAGCCGACGCGTAGGGTGTCCGCGATGGACTCGGGCTCGGTGGGTGCAACCCGCTCGACGTCCCGGTCGGGGTGTTCGAACCAGGCACGCAGAACCTTCTCGACACCGGCAGGATCATCCGCCTCCCAGACCCGGCTCGGCGTCATCGCGCGGAAGTCGATGTCGGCGCCTAGATAGCTACGGGCGCGGGCGAAGTCTCTGGCGACGATCGCATCGACAAACTCAGCAGAGACGCTCGCAGGTACAGGAGGGTTCACTGGGGCTCCGCTGTCAGGCGCTTTCGACGAGGCTGAAGTGCTCGACCGTGGGGAACGGGTCGTAATAGTGGTGCAGTAGCCGCCGCCAGTCCTCGTACTCCGCGGACGCTCGAAATCCCACTGTGTGGTCCTCGAGTGCTCGCCAGGTTACGAGCAGGAGATAGCGGTTGGACTCCTCTATACGCCTGTGCAGCTGGAGCGATTCGAACCCGGGCATGGATGCGATCAGGGGCTTCGCCTCGGCAAAAGCGCTTTCGAAGTCGCTCTCTTGGCCGGGCCTCACGTCTAGTACTGCATGCTCGACGATCATGACGTCATCCTCTCAGATGCATCGAAGCGATGGCCCGCCATACGCGTAGCCGACGATGCGGTCGTCGTCTTCGAGCACGACCCATGCGTGCGTGCGTGTCGCCGCCGTGATGCGGCTGGTTGAGCTGAGGAGCCCTACTGGGAGGAGCTTGTGGCTCCTAGTGTTTCTTGTGGGGGTTGCGGCCCTTGGCCACGGGGGTGCGCTTGAGCGTGATGGTCTTCACATAGGAGCGCGGCAGGCCGCTCTTGTAGAGCATGCTCGGAAGGACCATGTTCACGCGCACGTAGACGGTCACCTTGCCGCGCTTGCCCGCTAGCTTCGTCAGCGCCGCACGGTTCAGCTTCAGCACCAGTTTGAGCTTGCCGGCCGCAACGTTTCGCTCGATCACGTGGGCCAACGGCTTGATCGCCCTTGTCTTCTGTTGCTTGGCGGTCTTGTGCTTGGTGGACGAGAACGCTGAGCTTTTGGCGTTCTTGATTATTTCCTTCTCAGCTTCCTGCTGCGCCTTGAGCATCTTAGTGATCGATTCGAGCGTCTCGTTGGTGTCCTTCGTCAATACCTGGCCTTCGGCCTGTTGCGCGGGTGCAGAGGCGTGTGTGAGTTCGACGGCGCGCTGGTTGAGCTTTTCGATGCTCTGGTCCATTTCCTTTACCGAGTTCGCGTTCTGCCCGCCCGAGGCGTCGACCTTCTTTGCGTCGGTCTCGGTGAGCTTCAGGTCTGCGGCGGAGATGGTGTCGAGTCCGGCGAGTCCAGGCAACGTCAGCGGTAGGGGCGCGGGGCTCGGATTGGAGCCCTCGGCGGAGCCTTCCACGGTGGTGCCGTTTGTGGGGACTTCGAGGCCGAGGGCTATTTCGTTGGGATACTGGCCGGGCGCGCCGGGGGGCACTTCTTCAGTGCCTTCGCCCGCGCCCATGCCCAGGAACTGGGTGCGCCCGCTGCTGGCGCTATGGCGAGCGTCGCCGCTGTAGCTGGCAGTGATTTCGGGCAGACCGCTGTTGGCGGTCTGATAGACGAGCGTGCAGCTGCCAACCGAGGGTGAGCCTGATGTGGGAGCCAACGAGCAGCTCGCGCCGCTGAAGGCGCCGCTAGTGGTCGTGAACGTCACGCTCCCGGTCGGCGTGACGGGCGTTCCCGCTCCCGCGTCACCGACCGCGGCGACGCAGGTGTTCTCCGAGGTGGCAAATTCGTAGTTGCATGTCACGGTCGTGGCGGTGGGGCGCTTGGCTGATTTTTCGGCTTCTTCTTTGGCTTTCTTTTCGGCTTCTTCTTTGGCTTTTATCGACGTTTCTTCCCCCGGTAGATTCTGTTCGGCCCAGAACCCGGCGCCAGTTTCGCTGAATTCGGTCGAGTTGAACGTTCCGTTGCCCCCGAGGTGACCACTGCTCAGGGTCGATAGGTGCAGCGTGTCGTAGGCGGTGTAACTGCCCTCTTTCAACGTTATGTGGGCGACCGATCCGCTCTCGGTCCCGGCCAGCGCAAAGCTGACGCCCTCGGTTTCGGCCGTGCCTGAGAGGGCGCCCGTGGCCATGTCCATCGACGTGATGTCATAGCTGCCGTTGGCGGCTTGGCGAGTACTTCCTTCGAGATACCCGGTCGTCCAGGTCCCCTGCATGTTGTAGGACGGGGGTTCGGCGGCGCTGACGTTAGGGGCGAGCACGAGGCACGCCAGCAGACCAACCGCGGCGCCCAAGGCTATCCGGCTTCTGTGCCAGCTTTCGCCCAGCCGCCCGTTTGCCGGCTGATGAGCTGCGCTGTGCTCGCTCGGCTGTCCACACTCATCCATGTCACTACCTCCGTGCTCGTCGTCCCGTCGCGGCCGGCCAGATTACCTGGATTCGTGGATGTCTACAGAAGACTCTGAGGAGAAGCAGGCTCCTGGACGCCAAGAACGACAACCGTGGCCAAAAGGTCCTGCAAACAGACACAATTGTGTTCGGTCATCCCAGATCGGCGATACGTATTAGACACGTAGGCCAGCTCTTCAATATGAGCGAAGCGCTACCGTTCGGCCGATTCCTGGGGCACTGGAGCGGCGCGCGCTGACCCTCGTCGGCGAGGTGATCGGGCTTCTCGATCTCGATGAGCTCTGCCATGGCCTGCTCCGTGCGCTGCGCGAAGCCGTGCCCGCCGAATGGTGTGCACTGAACGAGCTCCCCGCCGATCTTCCCCACACCGTCTCGATCACCGAGCCGGAGGTCCCGCCGGAGATGCATGTCGCGTTCGCCCGCTATGGCGGGCAGAACCCAGTTGTTGAGCACTACCTGAAGACTGGTGACGGTCGCGCGATGCGCTTCTCGGACCTCATTACACGCCGCGAGCTCCACCGGCTCGCCCTCTACCGCGAGGTCTACCGCCCGCTTGGGGTGGAGTACCAGATCGCCTTCACCCTGCCCTCCTCCTACCAGCGAGTTCTGGGTATCGCGCTCAGCCGCGCCAAGCGCGACTTCACAGCCACCGAGCGCGATCTGCTCAACCTGACGCGCCCATATCTGATCCAGGTCTACCGCAACGCCCTCGCCCATACCGAGCTTGCACGGGGCGCGGGCCGGCAGATCGTCATCGCGGACCTGCGCGCGCTCGGCCTCACCCAGCGCCAGGCCGAGGTGCTCCGCCTCGTAGCAATGGGAAGCTCAGACCAAGCCGCCGCAACCGCGCTCGGCATCGGCATACGCACCGCGCAGAAGCATCTGGAGCACTGCTACCGAACGCTCGCGGTGAGCGACCGCTCGCAGGCCGCGCAGCTGGCCTGGGCGGCGGCGAGAAACAGCTGATCTCGTCGCCGAACCATCAGGGTGCCCAGCTCACCGTGGGGCCTGGCGAGGCACTGCCGCATTGTCGGCCACACCATGGATGCGAAATGGCGTTCGGAGCCATGGGCGCGGCGGGTTTCGAACCTGCGACCTCTCGCGTGTGAAGCGCTCGGCTTTGCGTCGAAAGGTCAGCCAATACTTGGCTCTGCGCCTGGGTTTTCGGTCCCCTCCGAGGTGGCTGAGACCACTGATCTTGGGGTCGACTATAGCCGTATTTTGTGGTTTCTAGCCGGGGGTTTCGGCCACCGTGGCCGAAACCCCCGCGCACTTCCGGCGTTTGGCGTGGCGGTTGTGCGGCCTCTCAGGCGCGCTCGGCAAAACGGGCGGTCTAAGCTGGGCTAAGCCCAGCTCAGCTTGTGCTGATCCCAGTAAGACAGGAGTCCGTTGTCGTCGGCTAGGAGCGGATCGACGAAGTCGATGACGGCGACGATGAGCTCGGTCCAGCGTTCCGGGGGCGGTGACAGGTACGCCATTCGTTGGACCATTGCGGCATAGGGTTGCTGACGGTCGGGCATGCTGGCCAGTGCTTCTGCCAGCGGAATCACGGCGTGCCGGCGGTGTTTGGCGACGGCGTGGATATGGCCGCGGAGCTCAGGAGCATCGAGGCGATGGCGGCGGCTGGTGACCCAGAGGTCGGCGAAGTCGCGATCGCGGGTGCTGGTCTCGCGGCGTTGCATCGCAGTGACGATCTTCTCGGCGAGATTCAGCGCCAGCGGGTAGGCCTGAAGTTGAACGGGCGGGCGATCGATGACCGACTCGAGTTGCAGGACGGTGGACTGGTCTGGGTCACCGAACGAGAAGTCCAAAGCGAGTGGGATCTGCGCGTTGCCGAGTCTGGCCACCAGCTTGCAGCGAACGCCCTGGTAGTCGTCGTCCTCGCGCATGACCTCAGTCCTGATGCTCGCCGGGTCGAACACGACGCCGTCGCGAAGGTCTGGCACGAGGGCGCAAATGCGGGCGACGGCATCTCGGATGGTCTCCTGATCATTGGCGACGCCATGCGTGGATAGGTCGGCGTCTTTGGTCATGCGTCGGATGTTGTTGGCCGCCATCAGCATGCCGCCCTTGAGGACCATGAGGTCGGCGAAGTCGGATTGAGCTTGCCGTCGCAGGAACGACTCGACGGCGTAGACAACGAGCAACCCCTGAGTGTTGCCACCGTACTCGGCGCGGGCCTTGGCCTGGAGTGCCTTGAACGCGTTACCGGCGGCCTGGTCGACGGCTGTCTGAGCGGTCAACTTAGCAGTGCCTCTAGCGCTGGCTGTAGGCGGGTGCTGCCGCCTAGGTCTCTCGCGAGCTCGGCGACGCGTGCGGGGTTGGCACCTCGCCGCGTCATGTAGCGGCGGAGCGCGTGCAGAGCGACGTCACGGCCGATCCAGCGAGACATGCGCGTCGCGTCGACGATCGACCGCTCGGGCGAGTAGACCCAGAAGGGCTCGTCGGCGTCCGTGCGCGCCTGCTGGCGCTCGAGCTCGAAGGTGTCGGCGTCGAAGACATGCACACGGGTCACGGGTTGGTCGATGTGCGGACGGTGCGCGCCACGGGGAACGGCAAGATGGATTTGCTGAGGGATCTCGTCGGTCAGGTCCCAGAAGGCCAGTGCCGAGTTAAGGCAGATGGTGCCGCTCGGAACTCGAGCCGAGACAGCCGCAAGTCCGGACAGCATCCCCATACCGGCGTGAGATAGTTGCACGACGCCCCGGCCGACCGCGGAGAGCCTGCCGGCCTCGCGTAGTCGGTAGATCGTCGTACGACTCACGCCGGCCTCCAGGGCTTCGGACACACGAAACGGCCGATCGCCGAAGCGATCGCGCAACACTTCGACACTCGACCGGGAGCCCGATGGCATGGAACAAATCCTACACATAGATACCGGTGGTGTAGAGGTTTTGTTCCGCCTGTGGGCAAGGTCAGTCTTCGCGGAATAGCGCTTGGGCGGTCTCGGGGTGCTGGCGTAGATAGCGGTCGATGTCTTGCTGCACCACGGCGGCCTTGGCGGCCGGGAGTTTCGCCGGTCGCTGCTCGGTGTCGGCGCGCAGAATTGATCGGTGTTGTGGCAGGGCGGCACGGATCTCGCCGATCGCGATGGAGCGCGCGTGCTCGCGCTCCACGAGAGCTTCGACCTGCCCGAAGGAGTCCTCGCCGGCGAGTGCGCGGAGGATCAGCATGTTCCGGATCAGGCTCGAGCGGTCGGCAGCGTCAGTGGGCGCGAGTGCGCCGAGTGCTCTCAGCCACGGGATCTCTTCGTCGCGCAGGTCTTCGAGCACTCGTCCGATGACGTGCAGGCGGTCGTAGAACATCTCCGCGTCGAGGCGGGCCCGGTCGAGTGCCTCGTAGCTCGCCTCGCGAATCGGTCTGCTCATGTCCTCGATGTCGAACGCCCCGACGTGCTGGAGTTCCTCGGTGAATTTCGCCATGTCGAAGTCTCGCGGGATCCAGCTGCCGGCGTCTGTGCGCCTGAGCCTCATGCGGTCGGTGCCGGTCGCTCGTTCCAGCAGCTCGATGAAGCCGGGGGCAGGATCTTCGGTGCGGTCGTCTTGGGCCCACGGTCCGGGTGCCCCGAACCCGAGGGAGAGAAAGGTCCAGATCAGGTTGATCAGGTCTGCGTTACCGCCGAGGCGCTTGCGCAGCAGGGAGGTGATCCGGGAGGACGCACGCTCGATCGTCATCGCAGAGACGATCGCGTCAGCCGCCGCAAACGGGTCCTCGGCGTCGTCGGTCAGCTCACGAGCTTTTGCGGAGAGGCGATCGAGTGGCGCGGTCAGCGAAGCGCGCAACGCGCCCGGCTCGACCCAATGGCCTTCCCACCAGACCGCGACACGCAGTGCGTCCAGCCGATGGATAGAGCGATGCAGACTCTCGACAACGACGAGTTGCTCAATCGCCCACTCGGGATACCGCGCTCGTGACCCCCGGATGCCAACGACATGTGCAACCGCCGGGCGCGGCACGAGACCAGCTTTGCGCCACCGCTTGAGCTGATCTTCGCTGACCTTCGCTCCCCGACAGCCGGCAGCGGCAAGGAGCTCTGCCTGCGAGAGGCCGCTGGTCGGCGACTTCGGATCAGGGGTGCGCGAAACCAAGGAGATCGACGATACGGGGATCGGTTGACTGCTCTAGGTCGGATCAATCACGGCGAGGCATCGCCGCCCATGATGGAAAGGAGAAGACCATGGACCCAGCGCTCATGTTCATCGCGAGTCTCGCGCTACTGGCATTCGCCGGCCGCGAGCTCGCCGCTGCCGGACGAGCGCTCGGCATGCCCGACGGCCTCGTCGGAGTGCTCGAGTCGATCGCCCTGCGGTGATCAGTGAGAGGCATCGCCGCCCGGTTAGCCGGGTGGCGATAGCCATGGCTATGCGTGACGCGGCTCACGAGGCGTCGATGAGTACGAGGCCAAGGTCAGAGCAGGTGTCCGCGACAGCGCGCCCTCGCTTGTCATCAGGTAGCGCGACCAAGCAATAGCGGGCTGCGCGGGTAAGCGCTACAAAGAGCACCCGGCGCTCCTCTTCTTTTTTGCTCTCGATGTCAGAGCCGCTTATGGCTGCTTCCCAGAGTGCGAGTTGCGATGTGGGATCGCTGCCGTGGTGTGGCCTGATAACGATCATCACGGCGTCGCTGTCCTCGCCCTTGAAGGAGTGGACGGTCTGCGCGGTCAGCGCGACCTCGGGAGGGGCGAACACCTCGGTTGCATCGTGCTGTTTGAGGCTGGCTCCTGCGGCCAGCATTCGCCCACCGGTGTGGCGCACCTTGTTGGTCAGCGACCCCGACGTTGATTGGAGGATCTGGGCGGCTTTGTGGAGCCAGCTTTGGAGATCTCCCGCCAATGGAGGAAGGTCACCAAGAAAGCGGTACGCGGCTGAACGCGCACTTGCGCGTTGCTCGTCGTCGAGTTCATCGAGGTGGTGGGTGTCCCAGGCGCAGTACGCGACCAGTCGCTGAGTTGCCCGCACGTCTGCCGCTCTGAGCGTGCCGGCCGTTAGTCGGGCAGCGAGGTCGCCAACTAGCTGCTGTCGATCGTGCTCCTTGAACACTGTGGCGCGACCGTTTAGCTCATTGACGATCTTCCATGCTCGCGCGAGCACGGCGGCCTTCTCGTAGTCGATCTGGTGGTGCTCCAGACGAGCCCGGAAGATCGACATCGCGGCAGCCGGATCACCCGCAGGGTAGAGAACCGCCTCGGGATCCATGTCGCAGTCGGCGTGTTCGCCGACGGCCGTGTCAGGGCTGTCACGAGTACAGAAATGCACCGCGACATTGCAGATCTTCTGAGATGAGCGGTGGTTCTCGCTCAGGGACTCTGTGCGAAGTTCACACGTCTCTGCCAATGCCGCGCAGCGCGTGGCGCTGGCGCCTTGAAACGAGTAGATCGACTGCTCTAGGTCGCCGATCAGCACCATGGATGTCAGATGTCCGGTTTTCTGAATGAGCTCCAGACAGGCGAGTTGCAGTTCAGATGTGTCCTGTGCCTCGTCAAGCAGCAGCTCGTCGAATCGTGCGGCGACTGCGTTAGCGAGCCGCGGGAACTTCGTGAGTATTTTTAGGGCGATGTACATCGAGTCATCGGCCGTGAGCGCACCTCCCTTGCGAAATATGCCGGCCTTGCGCTTTCGGACTTCATCTCCGACGGACGCGATGATTTCCTCCTCGGTGCCTGAGACGCCTCTCGGTTTTCCTCCGGGGATGAGCAGCGTTCCATCGCTGCTGAAACGAAACTGGTCCAGGGTCATTCGCTGACGCTGCTCACCGTGCACCGCGAGGTCAGGCCACTTGCCGCGCTCGCGCACAAATGGTCCCTTCAGAGCGCCGACGGTATGCGCATATGGATAGATGACGTAGCGCAGAAGGAAGCCGTGGATTGTGCCTAGGAAGTGTTGCTGCGGTAGGACCGTGCCCAAGTCGCGGCTGAGCATCGCGCCGAGGCGATCGGCGCCGACGTTGGTGTAGGAGCACACGGCGATCTTTGTACCGGGCTCTCCAACGAGACGAGCGATGCGGTGAGCTGCTGCGCGCGTCTTGCCGGAGCCTGGGCATGCCAAGAGAAGGAAGTTGCCAGGCGCATCGACGATGTCCTGCTGACGCTTGGTGAGTTCCATTACTCCGTCGGCGGCATCGCCGATGCCGACTTCTCGGTCACCCACTCGATCGCCGTGCGAAGGTAGTCAGGAACCTGGATCTCGACGGTGATGTCGGCGAAGAGTTCCGCTAGCTCCTGAGCGAACCGCCCCTTGACGTCGGAGACCTTGTCGAGGATCGCCTGCGCCTGGCCCTCGGTGGTTAGGTTCGCGAGGCTGGCACTCAAGGCTGGTCCGGCGATGGGCTTCACTTGGGCGAGCGCCTTGAGCATGGCTGGCGTGTTCCCTGCTGCGGCGAGATCCCACTCAAGCGTCCGATCCGCAAGGCAGACGGCGATGTTGTCACCGGCTCTCGCCTGGAGAGCGGCGGCCCGGGGTGATAGCTCTGGCGCCTCGCCTTCCATCTCATCGGCCGTTGGCTGGCTGTCGCTGTCAGAGATCACTGCGAGTCGGTACGGGAGCCGGTCGGGAGCGAACAGATCCGTGAACGGGGGGAACGCCACGCCGCCTACGTTGATTACGGCGACGCCATTGGGGGCGAGTGGACGACCAATGCGCTCGGCGATGACCGGCACGAGCAGTTGCTCGGCGACACCCTCTACGAGAATCACAGCACGCGCGAAAAGGAGCGACGCCTTGGTGACGTCCAGAAATCTGCGGAGGTATGCAAGTTGCTTTGGTTCGAGCCCAAAGTCGCGTGGCAAGCGCGCCTCAGGGAGCGCGTTCGCTGAAGGACGCGCAAGGACGGTCAGTCGCTCTACTCGCGCGGATGAAGCAAAGCTAGGCGAGTGCGTAGTAACGATGACTTGTGTGGGCCCTACTGCCTCGCTCTCGAGAAAGCGCATCAGGAGGTCCTGGAGTTGTGGATGGAGGTGCGCCTCTGGCTCCTCTACGAGGAGTACGCGAAGTGTTGGCTCTTGATCTTCGGGAGCGTCGGCGATCGCGGCGAGCAGCACCGCCATGTAAAGGAGGTTGTTGTAGCCGAGCCCGTTCTCGTCCATCTCGAGCGCGGCAAGCTCGCCGATCTTCGCGCGCAGCGCACCGACTACTCGCCGAAACTGGGGGTCCTCGAATGCGAGCCCGCTCTGCTGGGCGTAGCGGTGGCCGCCAGTCATAGATCCGAGTCGTTTGGCGACGTGTGTGCGAGCACTGACGATCGTGGGAATCAAATCCAGTGCTTCGTTGGCGGTCTGGGCCGCGTTCACGATTGCGTCGCGATCGGCGTGGCCGTCGGGAGCGAGGGCGGAAATGAGCGAGATGAGCTTGTTGTCGCGTCCGGGCCGTAGATCGCTAACTGCGTCGCGCAGGGGAGGGAGGTAGACGAAGCGCACGGCGTCGCGCGCGTGTCGCTCGACATCAGCCTGTTGGGAGTCGCCGCCGAACCATTGGGTCTGCACACGACCAGTCGGATGAATCGTTGCCTTCAGCCGGAGCTTTGCGACGCCCTCGCCTGCTTGAGGGGCGAGGCATGTGACCATGCGGGCTTGCTCGGCCTTGGTGAGGTCCGACAGGTGCACCTCAATCTCGAGCTCGTCGGCGAGTCTCGTCCCTCGTCCGTCGTGGGCGAAGTCCTCTTCACGTAGCCAACAGCGCGCTCGGGGTCCGGCCTCGGGCTCGAGCACAGTCCGTATGGCGTCGATGACGTTGCTCTTACCGGCGTTGTTCTCGCCGACGATGATCGCCAGCGGATGGCACAGCCCAATTGTTCCGTTGAGGTTGCGGTACCCGGTGGCTCGAACAGCGCTGACGTACAAGAGCACTCTCCCCGGCGGTTCGCGACTAGGCAGATTCGTGCAGTCGGGACCTGTCGAGCATACGCTCCTCATCCGCCGGTTGTCTGCGGCACATCGTTGTAGAACGGTGATTCCCATTCGCTCTCGAAAATCTGTCGCCATTCGTCCGTCTCGGCTGCTCTGAGTCGGGTGATGCGGATGGGCGATTGGCCGAACGTGGTGGGGGAACCACCCAGTGCCAGGCCGCCGCCGTTCCAAAGGTAGATCCGCTCATGCAGTGGGGCTTTGCGGCGGAAGCGTGCTGTGACTTGCGCTGCGATCCTCGGCTCCTCGGAGGACATCTTCCCGGTGAGCACCCTTACCGGCACGGACACATCGTCGAGGAGCCGCCAGTCTTCGGTGTCTTGCCCGAAGTACCGATCCAGGATCAGGAGTTCACCTCGTGCGCCGGCAAGCAGTGACTCAAGTGTCGTGATCGCTTGAGCGCGGTCGGCGATGATCCGGGCTTGAACGCCATTGCGGATGACGTCTTCAAGATCGGTTGCCATCTGCTCGCTGCGGCGCATCCGCTCGTCGAGTGGTGGCGGCGGATCGGTACGCCCGATGACTACTGGAGGAAGCTCAGTGCCGTCGATGGTGAGCGTCGCTTCGATTCGCTCAGCCAATGGATAGGGGCCGGTTCGATCGAGCAGCTCTCCGTCGGCGGTGTGCAGCGAGACGCCGTGTGTGACGGAGCGGCCGATCGTCATCACCGCCACCGTGCAGCGTCCCTTCCCATCAACTTCGCTTGTGTCGAGATCTTCTATGCGGATTCGCATGGCGCTGACGAGCTCGCCGTCCAGAAACTCCTCGTGGGTGATCTCGAGGTCTGCCAGCGAGATGCGCGCAGGCTCCCATCCGAGCTCGACAAGGAACGAGTCGAAGTCACCGGTTCCGCGCGACTCGCGTATCCAGGCTCGGCGCTCCGCACGACCTACCAAGAGCCCGGCTGGGGTAGCGATTGCCGGGTCGACACTAGGAGGCGTTATGTGGATCCCGGTGAGGTCACGGCTCGGGAGGAACGTCTGTGTCCCCTCAAGTGTCACGGTGTCGGGCTCGGGGAACCGCACGTCGGTGGGAGAGCGCCATAGAAGCGCCTGCGCGGGGCGAACGAGAGAACTCAGCAGGCTGCCGCTGGCGGCAGCGATGCCGGGCAGAACCCGAATCAGAGCAGTCGGGGGGTGCAGCGTGACGGCGAGCTGCGGCAGGTTGGCGATTGCCGGGAGCGTGATTTCGGCAGGCGCTTCGATGTCCACGCTCGCCCGAACCTTGGATATCCAGGTTTCGGCGTCGCCTAGATCGAGCACGGACCGGGCCATCAGCCAGTCCCCGCCGTCGATCACGAAGCCGGCCGGCAGCAGCCCTGTGCCCACGCCGTAGTCTCGGCGCTCGGCCTGCCGCCATGTCGCCCAGCTTGTCTCCGCGCACGCGGAGGGGACAATCAGAAGGGAGCCGTGTATGAGCTGCCAGTGGGCTGAGCCCGTCGTGCACGGGACGGCGCATACCGAGAGCACGACTCGCTCGTCGTCAGCGGAACCGAAAATCTGCTCGAGCGTGGCGGCCATTGGCGGGTGCTTCTCCCACGAGCATAGATCGACCTACGCCGGAGCGGACGAACTCATCACCCCCCGAGCGGCACCACCTGGAGGACGACGAGCACGTCACCGTGGCCTCCGACCGGAAGGAAATGCGCAGCGCCAGACCCACCGACCGGGGGATGGGCAGCGCCTTCGCAGCACGAGAGACTTACCTACCCAGGGTTCGCCTCGCTTGGGGGTCCGCTCGGCGCGATGCCATGGGCGACGTGAGCGGGAGCGATTCCACGGCGGGCGACAGGCCAACTATGCGAAAACCGCTCCAAGGTGACGGGAGAGGTCACCTCCTGGGGCGCACGCTTTCGCTACGAAGGCCGTCGCTGGTATGTGACCCTCGACGCGGAAACGCGTGGCGAAGCGTAGGGCGAGATGACACACCTGATAGCCCAGGTGCGGCAAGGCACCTGGGCGCCGCCTCGGGCGTCACTGCGGCAAGCTGAGCCTTCCACGGTTCGCCGACTTTGCCAGCGACTGGGCGGCGCGGCACGTCATTGAGGGTGGCCGTCGAGGGTCGGGTCTCTCGCGCGCTGGCCGCGCAGATCTGCATTGGCGCCTCAGACACCTGCTGCCGTTCTTCGGTCCCATGCGCCTGGACGAGATCACTGTCCTCGAGGTCGATCGCTACCGCTTGGCGCTTGTCCAGTACAGCAGGTTCGGTACGACGTCGATCAACATGACGCTCACAACGCTCGCCGCGATCCTCGAGACCGCCGTCGAATACGAGCTGATCGATCGAAACCCCGCCAAGGGCCGACGCCGTCGACTACCGGCCGTCAAGCCGAAACGGGTTTGGCTTGATCGCGCCGATCACATTAGCGCTCTGGTCGACGCCGCAGGCGAAGTCGACCGCACCGCCAAGACACACGCCGGCCAGCGTCGCGCACTGCTCGCCACGCTCGTGTTCGCCGGGCTTCGTCTCGGCGAGGCGCTCGCGCTGCGGTGGAGCGACATAGACCTTCACCGCAACACGTTGCAGGTCACCGACTCAAAGACCGACGCCGGCGTGCGCACCGTAAACCTCCTGCCCGTCCTCGCCAACGAACTGCGCGCCT
Organism: uncultured Solirubrobacterales bacterium; assembly: GCA_963731565.1. Taxonomy (GTDB): domain Bacteria; phylum Actinomycetota; class Thermoleophilia; order Solirubrobacterales; family Solirubrobacteraceae; genus Palsa-744. The sequence goes on along the minus strand of CAVSWG010000001.1, from coordinate 105,611 downwards.
ACCATCGCCGCCTCGGCGAGTCCTGCAACGGGTTCGTCTTCGCGACGAGTACGGGCCGGCCGCTCGGCGCCACCAACGTGCGCAAACGAATGATGCAGCCGGTCGTCGCACGCGCCAGCACGAACCTCCAAGCCGACGGCCTCGTAGCGCTGCCAGATGGTCTCACCCCGCACAGCCTGCGCCGGACGTTCGCCTCGCTGCTGTTCGCTCTTGGTGAGCCGCCGCCCTACGTCATGAGTCAGCTCGGTCACACGACCGCTGGGCTCACCCTCGCCCTGTATGCGCGCGAGATGCACCGCCGCGATGGCGATCCCGCACGCCTACGTGCTCTGGCGGGCCACACCGATGCCGCTGACTAGCTGCGCGCCCTCGCCTCTGCATTTGAACGAAGCTCAAAGCCCCCGGTTGCAGGCATTCTCAACGACAGGCCTCTCGTTAGCACCGGAACGAGAGGTCTCTCACTGCAACTGGCCTCGACAGGAGCAAAGACCCTGCAAACACGCGGGAATTCCAGCGTCGCGCGAATGGGCAGAGCTGGACAAACGGACCTTTGGCCGAAACTACCGGCGATCAGGCGAGTCCAAAAGATGCCTATTTGCAGGGCTTTAATGGGCGCGGCGGGTTTCGAACCTGCGACCTCTCGCGTGTGAAGCGAGCGCTCTCCCACTGAGCTACGCGCCCTGGACTGATGGAGTCTATTGGGCTTGGTTGTCGCTCGCCACGTCGTTACGAGCCCTGAAAGCCCTCGAAGCCTGGCAAGGCAATCGCTCCAGAACCGTCGCAGCCCTGCTCAGCTCTAGTGGCCTTTAGCAGGGCCGAGTGTGATCTTGACGGGAGCTTCGCTCGCGAGCTGCTTGCCGGCGGCCGGGCTCTGGGTCTTGACCAGGAGAGCAGTGTGGTGCCCGTGCGCCAGCGCGACCTTGCCCAAAGTGCAATGTGCCGCGCGAAGTGTGTGGCGGGCGTGGGTAAGCGTGTCGCCCTTGAGCGACGGAACCACGCATCGTAAGGCCGCTGCCAAGGCCGCTTCGCGTTCCTTGGCGGCCTGAGCCGCTTCGCGTTCGGCAGCCGCAGCTTCGGTCGCTTCGCGTTCGGAGGCCTCCCGTTCTTCCCTTTCTTTGGTCTGCTGCCAAGGGGGATCGGCTTCGAATTCTTCCTCGTCCTGCATGTTGACTGGTGCCGGTCTGATCGCTTCGGGTGATATGCCTACCTTACCCGGGAGTTCTTCTCCTTCTCCGGTGCCCACAGCGCTGAGCCCGCCTGATTCTTCCAAGGCCCACGCATTGTCCGAGGTCACAGGGCCGGCCAAGAACCAGACGCTCAGGACGGCGATCACCAAACCGGCTGTCAGCTTGAAAGGCATGCGCAGATCCTATCCATACGAAATGTTGGAAGGCTTCTGTGTAGGTGTCACCCTTCCTGGGCAGCCCCCGCCGGATGGGGCTCCAAGCGGACCGCGGGAATCGAATAGGCCGCGGCCAACGCTCCAAGCTGGCTCGAAGGCAAGCTGCCCCCAAAAGCCCCCGAGCCACCAAGCTTTTCGTAGGCAGAGAGCAGACTCTTGCCGACCAAAGACAGGTCATAGTGGGCGTCGTAGATTGCGTCTATATACAAAGAGGAGTTCTGCCGCGCGAAGCTGGCCGCTGTGGGTGTGCCGCCGGCGATCGCCTCGACGCCGGCTCCGGTGAGCCGCCAAGCACGCGAGGCAAGGCGCTCATAGCTTCGGTAGAGCCCTGCGACGCCGGCGGCCGGGCCGGTGAGCTGGCGCGGTTCGGAGAGGAATGGGGGCACGGGGAGAGCTGTGGCCTTGGCGCTGGCCTGGGCTACGGAGGCGCGCAGCGCGGGCGAAAGCACCCGGGGAAGCCCATGGGCGATTGAAGGCCAAACCACGCGTGAAGCACTCACCTCCGCGCGCACGGCTGGCTCAGAGGTCCGCAAGCCCGCGCTGACCTGAACCAGCTGAGCCCGCTCGAGGGCCAGTTCGCGATTGCTTGGCCCATGCGAGGCACTGGAGGAGCCACAGCCGCCGAGCAAACACCCGAGAAGCAGGCTGAGCACGCCGAAAACGAGTGCTCTCCTGCCGAACACGAGGGCCTTTTCGAAAACAGGTGGGCGCTTGCCAATGAGGAGCGCCCACACGGAGACGCGCGCCCCGGAGACGCGCGCCCACCTATACGCGCGCGCCGCGCGCGCGCAGGGCATGCGTATGGGCATACCCGCGCCAGCGATGCGGAGACCCAGGAGCCTAGACGGCGAGCAGGTCCACCACGAACACGAGCGGCGCGTTGGCCGGGATCGTGGGTGGCGATCCGGTCTTGCCGTAGGCCAGTTCGGAGGGGATGATCAGCTCGCGCCGGCCACCGACCTTCATGCCGGCTACGCCTTGGTCCCAGCCCTTGATGACCTGGCCCTTCCCCAAGGTGAACGCGAACGGTTCGTTTCGCTTCCAGGAGGCGTCGAATTCTTTGCCTCCGTGGTAGAGCACGCCAACGTAGTTCACGGTGACCGGGTCGCCCGCCTTCGCTTCGGGGCCGGTGCCCTTGATGAGTTCCTTGGTCACGAGCGTCGTGGGCGCGGCGCCCGAGGGCACAGTCACGGTTGGCTTCGTGGCAAGCGGGCCGCTTGTGGGCGTCTTGGCGCTGGCGGTCGGCGGCGTCGTGGGGGCGGTGCTTGTGGGAGTCGTTTCGCCCGCCACCGTCGGTACGGCAGTGGCGTCCGACTCGTTGCCGACGCCGATCGAGCTGGAGCTGGAAGAGGAGCCGCAGCCGGCGATCAGGGCGACGAGACCGAAGGTGGCCACGACGGAGCCGATGCGGGCGCGGAGATGCTTGGAGGAATGCGAAGGAGTGAAGTTCATAACGGCGGGCAGCCTAACGCATCGAAGGTACTTCGCGCAGCATCGAACCACGCTTACCCGCGCGCTAGGCCCGTTTGACGCCAAGCAGGGTGCCCGGCTAATGACTCCAAGGTCTCCGATCGCGCTACGATCGACGTGGACCGTGCTAGGCGGGGATGTAGCGGCGCCCTGAATCCGCAATCCGCTCTAGCGGGGCTGAATTCCCTTTCGAGGGGTTCCGCTCCGGTCGCTCCGCCGCTGGGAGCGTCGATGGCTCGGGTCCCACGCGGTGTCGGCTTGTGAACCAGGTCAGGTCCGGAAGGAAGCAGCCTTAAGCGATCCCCGGCAGGCGCGTTTGGGAGCCCCCGATCCGGAGTCCTCAGCGGCGGTAGGCGTTCGGAGGCGGGAGCTTCGACGAGGGGTGCACGGTCCTATTTTTTTGGATTGCTGTTCGTGCCCGTTGGATCTCATTCGCATCGATCGAAGATCAACCAGGAGCGGTTGCTGTGGGCCTCGGTGAAGCCTGGTGGTATGGACACGGGAGCGTGTGGGTCTTTGAGGTCGAGGATGTAGTCGCGTTCGACTTCGATGCTGGCTGGGTCCACGTAGGTGCCTTCTTCGATCTGTTTCGCTTCGGCGCTCACGATTAAGCCGGGGCTCCCTTTGAGGTAGAGGGCCAGCAAGGGGATTGGTGCGTGGTTTGGTACTCCCACGGGCCCGCACTTCAGGCTGATCGCCTTGCTTTTCACGAGCGCCAAGAGGTCGCCTTGGATGCTTTCCTGGTGGGCCAGGTTGCCCAGCTCTTTGTGTGCCGAGGACACTTGCCCAGGCAAAGTGGCCAGGAGCGCCACGACTATCACTCCACCGGCCGCCATCCAAGGCATTCGCCGGCGGTCGTCCTTGGCCAAGGCGATCCACCCGAAAGCGCCGGCGCCGCAGAACAGGCACAAGATGGCCCCCGTCAGGAAGGCGTAGCGCGTGTCGATCGGCAAGCCAAAGCTCGCCATCAGGGCGAACACGAGCACCGCCACCGCACCGGCGATCGCTCCCAGACGCGCCTTGTCGCGCAGCCACAGCAGCGACAGGACTCCACCGAGCGCGGCGCCCGCAAGCACGGCGGGGCGCAGTATTTCGCCGATCCGCCTTGGGATGTATTGGGGCACGTCGCCGATCCCCTTTGCTCGTCCGAGCGTGGCGGCCGTGTGTTTGGTGTTTGTCAAGGACCACATCGCGTCGCCGGTCACCAACAGGTCGCTTGCGATCCAAAGGAGAGGCGCGGCCGCTGCGAGCAGGCCCAGGCGCGCGAGGCCCTTGCGTGAGCGTGCGGGGTGCCTGTGGGAGCGAGCGGCGTGGGGATCGAGCTCACCGGACGCAGCCTCAACCGGCTCCGGGTCTGTGCGAGCGCGCTCGGAGGAGACGACGAGCACGAGCCAATAGATCCCCGAGAAGAGCCATGCCTCCGGTCGCAGCAGGCCGGCCAGGCCAAGCAGGATGAGCACGGGCGCGCCCGCCCTGCGATGCCGTGTCTCGACGAGCAGAGCCGAGAGCACGAGCAAGGTGTAGGGGATGTCCACGTAGGCGCGCACGCCATAGGAGAGCACCGGCACTCTGGTCAGGAAGACGAGCGCCGCGACCACGCCGGCGGCGCGTCCGAACCAAGCCTCGCCGAGCCTGTAGAGCACCCATCCGCATGCCGCCAAGGCCAGGAACCCGAGCGCCACCACGATCGTGGTCTCCGCGCCCGCGCCGAGGGGGGCGAGCGGGATGCCGAGCAGCTCGGCCAGGGGATGGGGCGTGGGCGCGATCGGCAACCCATATTCGGGCGTCTCCCCGCGCGTGAGCTGCTGGCCCCAGACAAGCGCATACAAGGTGTCGTAGTTGACGAAGCCCACCCCCGCGACCAGCCACAGCAGGACGGCGCCCACCACGATCGCGAGCGTGGCGGGACCCCAGCGGGTGGGGTATTGCCGTATGGCCTGCCCTACGCGCGCCCGCACACGCGTACGCGTGCGCGCAGGCCCCCCCTTTTTTTGATCGCCCCCCTCTCCCGCCGTCCCACGCCCGTCCACCCCCGTGCCTCCGCGGGGACGGACGGCCGCCAAGGTGCGCTCAGGCAGGGACTGGATGGCCTTCTTCACAGCGGCGCACGCTATCTGAGCGGGCCGCGTCCAGGGGTAGACTGGCGTTCAGGTGGCCCTTCAATCGCTCTATCGCCAGCATCGCCCCCGCTCGTTCGCCGACGTGGTCGGACAGGAGCCCGTCGTGCGCACCTTGCGCCATGCGATCGAACGGGGCAACGTCCACCACGCTTACCTGTTCGTGGGCTCCCGCGGCACTGGCAAGACTTCGATGGCGAAGATCCTCGCCTCCTGCCTGAACTGTGAAGGTAGCGATGACCCCGCCGATCCCCACCAAGGCGGGCCCACGATCGATCCCTGCGGTCAGTGCGACTCGTGCCGCTCGATCGCCTCCGCGACCTCTTTGGACGTGATCGAGATGGACGCAGCGTCCAACAACTCGGTCGACGACATCCGGGAACTACGCGAGTCGGTTGCTTTCGCTCCCGTCTCAGGACGACACAAGGTGTACATCCTCGACGAGGCCCACATGCTCTCCCAGGCCGCTTGGAACGCGTTCCTGAAGACGCTCGAGGAGCCTCCGCCGCACACCGTGTTCGTGCTCGCCACGACTGAGGCGTCGAAGGTGCCCGCCACAGTCGTCGATCGCTGTCACCGCTTCGACTTCCATAGGCCCACGGTCGAGCAGATCGCCTCGGTCGTGCTGCGTGCCGCTCAGGCCGAATCGATCGAGATCCCGCCCGAGGCGGTCGCCGCGATCGCGCGCTCGGCCACGGGCAGCTTCCGCGATGCGCTCGGCACCTTGGAGCAGTTGGTCACCTACAGCGGCGCCCACATCGAGTTGGCCGATGTCTTGGCGGTGCTCGGTGTTGCCGACGAGCAACTGCTCTCTGACGCTTTCGACGCCGTCCAGGCGGGGGATGCGCGCGGGGCCTTGCTCACGGTGGCCCGTTGCGTGGAGGGTGGTCGCGACGCCGGCTCGTTCACACGCGACTTGGAGGGCCGTGCGCGCGAGCTCTTGGTTGTGCAAACGCTCGGCGACGTGCCCCCGGAGCTGTCGCTCACGCCGGAGATCGACGAGCGCTTGCGTGCCCAGGCACAGCGCATCGGGCCCGCCGAGGCGGTGCGGGTGCTCGACCTGCTCGGTGGCGCGCTCGAGGCGGTACGCGCCGGCGCTGACCCGCGCACCCAACTGGAGCTGGCCTTGGTGAAGGCCGCCACTCCCCAGGCAGACGGCTCCACGCGAGCCTTGCTGGCACGCATCGAGCGGCTCGAGCAGGCCTTGGCGGGCCGCCCAGCCTCTCCCATCTCAGCGGCACCTTCGCCCGCTCGAACAGACTCTCCGCAGCCCCCGCCACACGCGCCCCCGAGGGAGGTGGGGGTGCCGGTGGCCACGCCGTCTCAGCCGACGTCAGCGACCCCACCGGCCCAGTCACCGGTGGAGTCGACACCGCCGCAGCCGACACCGGTCGGATCGGCAGCGGCCCGGCCCATGCCCGTCGAGTCCGCACCTGTTGGGCCCGCGCCGACCCAGCCCGCACCGGTCGAGCCGACGCCCGTCGAGTGGACAGCCATGCCTCAGCCGGCCGAGCCAGTCTCGAGCGCCGAAGTGCCGGATGCGGCGCCTGTGCCCGCACGCGCTGTCGAGCCGTCCGCCGAGGAGGAGCAAGAGCCTGTTGCCCCAGTGGCCGTCGTGACATTGCCAACCGGCGAGCTCGATTCGCTGTGGCCGGCGGTGCACGAGTCGGTGAAGGCCGAGCACGGCTTGCTCGGTGCTGTCTTCAACGAGGCGGTGCCCGCGGTTCTCACCGACACCGAGCTCACGCTCGCGTTTGCCCCCTCGGCCGCTTTTCTCAAGCGCAAGGCCGAGGATCCCGCCAACCGTGTCGTCCTGATCGACACGCTCCAGCGTCTCACCGGCCGGCGCTACCGCGTTGCCTTCGAGTTGCGCGAGGATCTCGACGTCTCCGATGAGCAGAACGGCGGCGCTCCCACCGAGGAGGAGATCGTGGCCCGCCTGGTGGCGGAGCTCGACGCGGAGGAGCTCCCCGAGGATTGGCTTCAACAAGAGAAAGGTGCTTAACGGGTGGCCCCACCACAACAGAGACCCAATATGCAGCAGATGCTCAAGCAGGTCCAAAAGATGCAGCAAGACATGGAGCTCGCCCAAGCTCAGCTTGCCGATGAGACCGTCGAGGCCTCGGCTGGCGGGGGCATGGTCACGGTCACCGTCTCCGGGGACTTGGAGGTGCGTTCGGTGAAGATCGCCCCCGACGCGGTCGATCCCGAGGACGTGGACATGCTGTGCGATCTCGTGCTCGCGGCCACCAACGAGGCCTTGCGTGCAGCCCAGGAGCTCGCGGCTTCCAAGATGGGCGCCGTCACCGGTGGCCTTGACCCGGGCGCGCTCGGCGGCCTCGGCGGTCTCGGCCTGCCGGGGCTATAGGCCGGATGTCGAGCGATCTGTCGTCGATGGAGCAAGTCCGAAGCGCCCGCGGTCAGCGGGCGCGGGGCATCGGCGGTCGGCAGGCACGAGGCATGGGGCCAGGTCGCTCTTGAGCTCCTTCGCCCCTCCCGTCCAGCGGCTCGTGACTGAGCTGTCCAAGCTGCCGGGCGTCGGCAATCGCACCGCTCAGCGGCTTGCTTTTCACATCCTGCGCGCCTCCGGCGAGGACGCCTTCGGGTTGGCCGAGGCGATTAAGGAGGTCAAGGAAAAGGTCGGCCTGTGCGAGGTCTGCTTCAACCTCGCCGACGAACCACGTTGCCGCATCTGCCAGGACCCTCGTCGTGACGCCTCCGTGATCTGTGTCGTGGAGGAGCCCTCCGATGTGATCCCCATGGAGCGCACCCACGAATTCCACGGGCTCTACCACGTCTTGGGAGGCGCTTTGTCTCCAATCGACGGCATCGAGCCCGAGGACCTCAAGATCGAGGAGCTCTATGTCCGGGTGACGGACGTGGGGGTGGGGGGACTCGGTGGGACGGACGGGCTCAGTGGAGCGGGCGGGAGTGGGGATGTGGATGCTCTGGAAGCGGTGCCCTACGCGCGTGCGCGCGTGCGCGAGGTTGTGCTCGCCACGAATCCCACCACCACAGGCGAGGCCACGGCTCTGCACATCGCTGAGGAGTTGCGCCATCGGGCACCCGGTCTCACGGTCACGCGCCTGGCCTCCGGCCTGCCTGTCGGCTCGGACTTGGAGTACGCGGATGAGGTCACGCTCGGCAAGGCACTCGCCGGACGCCGCACCGTGTAGTTCCGGCGGCGCATGCGCCGCCGGCCGACCCGTACATGTACGGGTCGGGCCAGGGCCGCATGCGGCCCTGGCCATCTATCCTCCGTCCGTGTCTGAGATCGTGGTCATGAAGTTCGGCGGCACCTCTGTGGCCGACGCCGAGCGCATTAAGCGCGCCGCCAAGCGGATCGTCGAGAAGCGGGCAGCCGGCTATGGAGTGGTGGCGGTTCTGTCCGCGCGCGGCAAGACCACCGACGAGCTGATCTCGATGGCCGCGGAGGTCTCCTCCGCCCCCGACCCGCGCGAGATGGACATGCTCCTGTCCACCGGCGAGCGCATCTCCTGCGCCCTCTGCGCGATGGCGATCAACGACCTCGGCCACCGCGCTATCTCCCTGACCGGCTCCCAGGCGGGCATCGTCACCGATGAGTCCCACACCAAGGCGCGTATCCTCGACGTCCGGGCGGAGCGCATTCTCTCTGCCTTGCACGAGGATCGGATTGTGCTCGTCGCCGGCTTCCAGGGCGTCGCGACCTCCTCCAGTGACGTCACTACGCTTGGGCGCGGCGGCTCGGATACGACCGCCGTGGCGCTCGCCGCGGCCGTGGGCGCGGAGGTGTGTGAAATCTATACGGACGTTCCCGGGGTGTTCAGCGCCGATCCCCGCATCGTTCCCGATGCCCGCAAGCTGGCGAGTGTCTCCTTCGAGGAGATGCTCGAGATGGCCGCCTCCGGTGCGGGCGTCCTGCAATTGCGCTCGGTCGAGTACGCGCGCAACCACGGAGTGCGCATCCACTGCCGTTCCTCATTCGACGACCGTCCCGGTACCGTGGTGGTGTCCGAAGGAGAAACCATGGAGCAACCGCTAATCACCGCCGTCACCCATTCGACCGCCGAGGCGCGCGTCACGCTCGTGGGCGTGCCCGACGAGCCGGGCGCCGCCGCGCGCATCTTCGAGGCCTTGGCTGAGGCCAACGTGAACGTGGACATGATCGACCAGAACGTGCCCACCTCCGCGGGTGGCAAGGCCGAGATCTCCTTCACCGTTCCCCACGAAGACCTGATCCTCGCCACCGGCGCTTTGGAGGCGATGCAGGACGGGATCTGCGAGCGCATGGTCACCCAGCGCGAGATGGGCAAGGTCTCGATCGTCGGCGCCGGCATGCGCTCGCATCCGGGAGTCGCGGCCAAGGTCTTCTCCGTGCTCGCCTCTGAGGCGATCAACATCGAGATGATCTCCACCTCCCCGATCAAGATCTCCTGTGTGATCGCCCGCGACCGGGTCGAGCAGGCGGTGCAGGCATTGCACAGCGCCTTCGAGCTTTCCGGGCCTGGAACGGTTGGAGTGGAGGAGCCGTTCAAGGCTCGCTCCGCGCAGTAGCGCGGTAATCCCCATTCCGATCAGCCCTGCGCAAAGGTAGGAAAAAGGACCTATTTGCCCACCCATCCGAATAGTAAATATGTCTATTGACTTTCGCGACTCGCGCGGCTACCGTGCCGCCCATCAGCGTTAGATAAAGACGGAAATTGGAGAGTCGCCGACAGGGCGCCGCAAAGCAAGGCTTCAGCACGAATCGTTGACGACTCGGACGGATGCGAGCGTCGTGCTGGATTGATTTTCAACACGTCACGGGAGACAAGGTTGGAGGCAACCAGCGGTCAGGTGGAGCGAAAGTCGGCTATTGCAGCAGGCTTCGACGCCTCCGTAGCTTCAGGTTCGGCTTCTGCGGGAACAGTTGCCACAGGATCAATCGCAGCGGGATCGATTGCGACGGTGCCACCTGCCCGCCAGCGGGGGCGGGGGAGGCGTCTCGGTGGCTCCGGGCCGATCCTCGAGACGCGTGGTCCCGCGGCCAGCCTGGCGCGCGACTCGATCTTCCGGCGCATGCTGCTCGGCGCCGACATACTCGCGATCGTCGCCGCGTTCGGACTCGCGATAGAGATCTCCGGCGGGCGCCTTCACCTTGGCCGGATCTGTCTCGTCGGCTTGCCTCTGGTGGTGTTGGGGGCCAAGCTGTTCGGCTTGTATGACCGTGACGAGGCGGTGATCCGTAAGACCACGCTCGATGAGGTGCCCAAGCTCTTGCAGGTCGCAACTCTGTGCGCGCTCTTGGCATGGCTTGTCGAGCGGCCGCTCGGCTACGGCCTGCTCACGCGCACCGACGTCGTGTTCTTGTGGCTGGCGCTCGGTGCGTTCCTTGTCGTGGGACGCTGCGGTGCGCGTGCCTTGGCTCTGCACGTAGCGCCGGTCGAGCGTTGCCTGTTCGTGGGCAGTGCCGCCTCCGAACACGCGATTCGTTCGCGCATGATCAACCACGGCGGCGTCAAGGCGGAGATCGTCGCTCACGTCGACCTGCACGAGATCGCCCCTTGGTCAACCGACGCTTTCTCCCATGACAAGCTGAGTGAAATACGCGACCTGGCGACCAAGCTCGACGTGCACCGCGCGATCGTCTCGCCGAGCGACAGCGAAGCCGGGGAGATGCTCGACCTGGTCAGGACTTTGAAAGCGGTCGGCATTCGCGTGAGCGTCGTCCCACGCTTGTTGCAGGTGATCGGCTCCTCGGTCATCTTCGACGACCTGCACGGCGTCACCCTCATGGGGGTGCGTCGCTTCGACCTGACGCGCTCATCGGCCTTGGTCAAGCGCGCGTTCGACCTCGTGGGCGCTTCCTTGGGTCTTTTGGCGGTCTCGCCTTTGATGATCGTGATCGCGATCGCGATCAAGCTCGACAGCAAAGGGCCCGTGTTCTTCCGTCAGATGAGGGTGGGTCGGGATGAGCAGCGCTTCGGCTTGTTCAAGTTCCGCACGATGGTGCCCGAGGCCGAGCAGCTCAAGCACACGCTCGTTGACCTCAACGAAGCCCAGGAGGGCTTGTTCAAGATCGCCGCCGATCCCCGTGTCACGCGCGTCGGGGGCTTCCTGCGCAAGACAGCCTTGGACGAGCTGCCGCAGCTGTTTAACGTCTTGCGCGGCGAGATGAGCCTCGTGGGGCCACGTCCTCTGATCCTTGATGAGGACCAGCGCATCGAGGGCTGGTCCCGGCGCCGTCTGGCCTTGCACCCCGGCATTACCGGCCACTGGCAGATCCTTGGCCCGGCCAGCGTGTCGTTGCGCGAAATGGTCGCTATGGACTACCTGTACGTCGCCAACTGGTCGCTATGGACGGACGTAAAGATCCTCTTGCGCACGATCCCGCACGTCCTTTGCCGTCGCGGTCTCTGACGCAAGCATCGCCTCCATAGCCCGCTCGAAGGAATCGCGGGTCCCTTCGAGCAGGCGTGGAGAACGCTCCCAGCTCGCCGCCGCTTGTCGCGGACGCTTCGCCAGGAGAAGCACGAGAGCCGCCAGCGCGGCAAACCAGATAATGGAGATCAAAAGAATGGTCATTCGGTCCTGGTCCTATTCGTGTGCTTCGCTTCGATTCCTCGCTATTTGCCCGGCCGGCCGGACAGAGTTGCCCTTTTAGGGCTACATGCCCTTGCCCTTTACTTCGGACAAATGCGTAGTCCACTTGATACCTGACAGGCCAGACTGAACATATGTCCAACTTGTTTCCGACACGTGTCTAACCCGTGACCAGGGTCTCAAACCTAAAAAAACACGCGAGTAACACATGAGTAACGTCAAAGGAGCGCGCCCGCTTGCAGGAGCTCAGCTTTCGATGACGCCGAGCTCCTGCGCATAGATCGCGCCAGGTTGGCCTTCGGCAAGCGAGGCCGGCGCGGCGGCCACCACGCCCACGGCCGTTTCGCGGTAGGCGCTGTTGAGGATGTTCGCCAGGTGCTCGGGCGAGCCGATCCAGGCCGCCACGATCGAGCTCGGCGTGGCCAGCGACAGGGTGCCCCAGGCGATGTTCTCACCGAGCGTATAGCCGACATGCAAGTTGGGGATGTAGCCGGTGGCTTCGATGCGCTGCAGCGGAGTTTCGCCGTCCGGTGCGATGTGGGCGAAGTAGTCCTGATTGACCATTTCCTGGCAGTGGCCTTCGGCTGCCTGCGCAAGCTTGGCGTTGGGCTGTAGCGGCAGCTCGTCATTGCGTGCGCGCTCTTGGTTGACCAGACACAGGGTGGCCTGCTCGACCTGTTCGATGTTGCCCGCTTCGGGCATCAGCTCGGTGTTTTGGCAGGGAGTCGAGAGCACGCTTGCGATCGTTGCCTGCGGCGACGCTTGGACTGTCACGGTCGTCGCTTCTTTCTTGGGAGCAAGGGGCCGCCTCGGGTGGTGAGCGGCGCGTTTGGCGCGTACTTTGTGTTTGGTGTGGACTTTGTGAGTGGGGCACTTGTGCTCGTGCCTGCGGTGGTGTGTGCGCGTGTGCACGCACAGTGCCTTGGCGTGTTTCGTCTGGTGACTGGCGAATGCGTTGCCGGCGAGTGCGCTTGAGGCGAGCGCCGCGCACGCGAGGCTTGCGATCGTGGCCTTGAGGAGAAGTGCCTTCAAGCAGGTCATGCATGGCCTATCGGCCGCACGGCGCCCGCGTCTTAGGGCTGGGAGAGTGATTGGACCATGAAGAGGTGTGCCCCGGTCCTGTGCGGCCTTATGCTTGCTCCGATGGTGGAGGACTCTTCATGAGGTTTGGCGGCTTGCTCGTGGGCCTGATCCTGCTTGTGGGCCTAGCCGGGACCGTGGTGGCTTTGCACGGACGCGAAGACAACACCCAGTTCGTCTCCAAGCAGCAAGCTCTCACGCCTGTGGGGGCCGTTCAGCTCGAGCGTTTGGTCCTCACTACGAGTGATCCTCGCCCGGGGTATGCCGGCCGTGCGCGCGCGGCCCGTTGTATCTCGGGCACGCATACTGCCTTGGGCAACCCGTGGAGCTGCCTGGTGCGCTATCCCCGCCTGCCCCGTGTGCGCTACCACGTAACCGTTCACGGAGACCGCTCGATCTACGGCTTGGGTCAGCCCGAGGGACGCCCTTTGCGTGGCGTGCTCACGATCAGGGGCTGCTGCGTGGCCACTGGCGTGGCCTCCTGAGGCTCAGTCCAGCTCTTTGCGCAGCTTGCCCAAGGCGCGGTAGATGCGTCCCTCGATGGCGCTCTCGCCCTCGCCGAGCACGCCGGCGACCTCGCGCAGCTTGAGATCGGCGCCGAAGCGCAGCGCGAGCGCCTCGCGCTCGTCGTCATTGAGTGCCAGCAGCGCTCGCTGCAGCTCGTCGCGGCGCTCCACGGCGCTCAACGCAGGGTCCGCTTCCGCCTGGGCTGAGCCTGCGCCCACGTGTTGCAGGGCGCGGTCTTCGTGGGTGCGTCGGCGGGCGTTGTCGCGCAGCAGGTTCAAGGCGATCGTATAGAGCCAGCGCCGCTCGCTGCCCTTGCGCGGATCAAAGCGCTGGCGCGAGCGCAGCACGCGCTCGAAGGTCTCTGAGAGCAGGTCCTCGGCCAAGGCCCTGTTGCCGGTGTGGTAGGCGAGGAAGGAGTAGAGCCGCTCGGAGTGCTCCTCGAACAGTCGCTCAAAGGTGTCGGCTTTCATGCGCAGGGACATTCTGGCGGGTTGGCCCGAGCCGAGACGAGCTGGGGTTCTGGGTGTCAGTTCGTGGGCCATTGGCTTTCCTTCCGTCTGCCGGCAACAGGACCAGCTCTACTAGAGCTTGGACGCAGTGGGCGCAAGGGCCCCGAGAGTTTCTCGGGGCCCTTGCCTGCGCCTTATGTGAGCGATGCGCTCACGGGTGCTTGCCTACTGCTCTGCCGCCCTAGCAGAGGTTGTAAGTGTGCGACTGAGTGACTGTTTTGCCGCTGGCCGTGACCGCTGTGATCGTGACTTTGGCCGAGCAGGGCAGGCTCACGAGCGTGATGTTCTTCGAGGCCTTTTTGCCCTTCAGCACCGACACGATTTTGCCGTTGACCTTCAACGTGACCCGGCGGAGCTTCGATTTGCCGGGCAGGTTGATGTGGATTTTGATGTGCTTGCTGCTGGTCGTGGCTTTCTTGGTCGTGGTGGCTGCCAGCACGCCGCTGTTGGCCGGACCTGCGACCGTGACGGTCGACGAGTTGTAGTTGTTGGTGATGGTGTTCGTCGTGTTGTTCGTCGAGTTGTTCGTTTCAGTGATGAAGACGTTTTCGTTGCAGGCGTTGTTTTCGGCGCCTTGGCCGTTGTTGTCGCCGATGTTGCCGTTGCCGTTGTTTATGTTGCATTCCCCGCCGTACTGGGCGTTGGCGGCGTTACCGCTGCCGCTGCCGCCTTTGCTTTTGCCGTGCCCGTTCTCACCGGCGAGGACGCCGCCTGTGGTGGCAACCAGCAGGCCGACCGTCAGGCCGGCAACAGCGAGGCGACGGGTACCGGCGCGGCCGCGAGTAGATCCAGCCTTGGCGCGGGCCATGGCTGTGGTCTTGATGCGGTCCAGGTCCAGTGGGCTGGCCTGGGGGCGCTCGTCGCGCAGGCGTTGAGCGACGCCCTCCAACTCATCCTTGTGTGCGTCGTGCTTGCGCGGCATAGTCGTCTCCTGGCCTCCTGAGTGGGTTTGCTGAGAAAAGTGTCGTTATGGCCCTATACGAACGGGCCGCCACTTTTCCGACAGGCGCAATCCAAAGTCTTCTGGCGCCGCGCCTGAGTCGCCGCTGGGGCCACGCGAGCGCGCGGCGCGGACCTCCGCGAGATCTCAGAGGTTGGTGATCGAGAACTTGCCGGAGACGAGTGCTTCGTCGCGCAGCTGCGGCGCCGCTCGTTCCCACGCGCGCGGGCTATTCGATTTCAAGACGCGTGCCGCGTGCCTAAGGCCGTTCTCGCGCGGATTGAGGACAATTGCGCGGCGAATCGCGCTGTGGGGGTCTTCTCCGGCCCCCGCACGTGCCACGGCCAGCCAGAACCACTCTTCCCAGCTCTGCGGTTCGAGGCTCGCCGCCTGGGTCATCGCCGGCACTGCCGACTGGGCATAGCCTTGCTTGAGGTCGCAGATGCCGACGATCGCGTATGCCTGAGGGCGCTTGGCTGAGAGCGAGAGGGAGGAGAGCGCCTCTTCCCTGGCGCTTGAGCATTCGCCGCGCACGAGCTCTTCGCCGCTGTGGTACAGGCGCTCGTAGGAGGTGGCTACGAGCAGGGGGGCGATGGCCAGCACGAGCCAGCCGAGCGCGACGAGCGTGCGCCCGGCCGGTAGCCCGGAGAGGCCGGCTTTGCCGTCCCTAGGGCGCGCGAGCGCGAGCCCGGCGAGCATGAACACGCCGAGCGTCACCGCCGGCATCTGCCAGTCCCAGTCGAAGGCTTGGTGCACCGCCCAGGCCAAGGCCACCGCGAACAGCGCGGCATACAGGGGACGGTCGGGACCGCGGATGCGCGCAGCCAAGCCCACGAGCATGCCGAGCACGACTAGGAGGATCAGAACGAAGCCGAGGATCCCGAGCTCGGCGAGGCTCTGCAGGTAGAGCGAGTGGGCGTCCACCACATAGGAGCGTTCGGTGCGATAGCGGGGGTAGTACTGCTGGTAGGTGCCTGCCCCGGTGCCGCGCAGCTCTTGGGTGTCGTAGATGTCCAAGGCCACCCGCCACAGGGGCAGGCGGCCGTCGTTGGCGGGGTCGGTGAGCCGGTCGCGGGTCTGGATCTTGTGCACTTCGTGGGTGCCGTGCACGAATTTGTCGTACTCACGGTGGGCAAAGCCACCGCCGCCGAGGGCAAGCGCCAGCGCCAGCACGACCACGCCTGCTCCGGCGGCCACGCCAGCGCGGACGGCCAGCCGGGGGGGAGTGCGCACGAGCGCAAGCGTCGCGATCTGACGGTCGGCGATCAGCAGAATGCCCCGCAAGGCGCCGGCGCCCAGCATGCACGCCCCCACGACCACTGCCACGTGGTGGCCTTGGGAGACGGCGAGCGTGTCGGTGGGGTGCTTGCTGGCGAGTTCCGTGGCGTCCCAGGCCGAGTGCAGGGCGATCGCGACGGGGGGGACGACCGCGAGCAGGGTCGTCGGCAAGCTGGAGAAGCGGGTCAAGAGGCAGTAGGCGATCAGCCCGATCGCGGCCACGCCGAGCGCTCCGCGCGAGAAGGTGAGCAGCAGGGTGGCGGCGACCGCGGGCAGGACGGCCGCCGCGAGCACGCGCACCACGGGATGCTCGGCACGGTCGGCTGAGAGGTGGAAGCCGAGGATCAAAACGATCGCGGCCACCATGCCCTCGGCGTTCCAGTAGGTGAGCGGGTAGTTGAGCCGGTCGGCAAAGAAGCTGCTCGCGGTGGGCCAGGTGTGGGGCAAGACGCGCGAGATCAGGCCGGCGAGGCACACGACCACGAGTCCCGCTGCCACCGCTCGCAGCAGCCAGGCCGCGCGCACGCGCGTGTAACGGACCGAGCCGAACAGCAGGAAGGCGAGTACATAGAGCAAAGCGCGCGAGTAGCTATCCAAGGTGTGGGCAGTCGCCTGTGACCACAGAGCCGAGGCCAGCGTGAAGGCTGCATACAGGGCGAGCGCCACGAGCGGGATCGCAAGCGGGCGGTCGAGGCCCTCGAATGGCCGCTCGGCCAAGGTGGTGCGCAGCACGAGGGCCCCGGCGAGCACGATCGCCACGAATCCGGTCGCGCTCGGGAAGTAGCCGCCCGCGTTGAAGCTCAGGTAGACGAGCGAGGCGGGCGCGAGCGCGATCAACGCAATCCAGCCGGCCCGCTCGAACGACGAGCGCGTGGCCGTATCGCTCAGAGGCGCATCCAGCGCTGCGGTTGTGCTGTCGAGCGCTCCCACCGGCACTGGGGGAGGTTACTTATAATGCGGCGAAGGGATGAGGGTGTGCTCTCCGAGGGCTTGTGCCACGAGGGCCAGGTCTTGCTCGGCGTGGAGGTGGCTGGCGTGCTCACGCAGATCAAAGGCCGCGTTCATCGCGGCAACGAGGTCCGCGGCGTGGGCGTCGATTGTTACCTTGGCCTTTTGGTGCTCGATCAGCCAGTGGGCGACGTCTGGCCAGTGCCACAGCCTTGTCTTGTGGTCTGCGTAGGTAACTGGAGCCGGGAAGCTCCCAGGGCCACGCTCGCCTGTCGAGAGCAATCGTATGTACTCGCGCGATAGTCCACTGCGTGCGGCGATGGCAGCCATCGTGACCAACTCGTCAGGCTCTATACGCACCACGTGCAGGCCCTCTATGGCTCGCGTCACGTCCGCAATGGCGCTTGCCAATGCCGTGCTGAAGCTGCTGGCCTCGCGATCGAACGCTCCGTACTGGGCGCCGTCGCGCATCCCGAACAGAGCGTCGTCGCAACCGTTCTCGAACAGAGCATCCTGGTGCTCGTCCTCCAGCACGTCGGCTCCGCTGAGAAAGAGCGTGAAGCTATGAGTGGTCGACTTGGGTTGCGTCTTCATCGGTTTTCCTGATTGGTGTGATCGCATTTCCTGACGGCCTCTCTGATTCGTCTCGCGATGTCGCCGGGCCGTCGAGGGGTACTCTAGATCGCCACTTCGCATCCGTGACCACAGGACAGGCCGCCCCAGCGGTGGCCGCTCCGTCAGCTAATTGCTGATGCGTTGGGTGGGCTGTGCGGGCGCGCTGCCACTACCTATGGCACAGCCGCAAACTAGAACTAGGCGGCTGCCCGCTGCTTGTCATCCGCCAGCGGCAGCTCGCGGTCGCCGGGGAGGCTCAGGCGCCGGCTGCGGTCGGTGTGTTCGGTGCTTGCCGGGTCCTGGGAGAGGTCTCCGCGCCGCGCACTCACGCAGACGGTGACCGTCAGCAGGGCCAGGAAGATCCAGATGGCGATGACCACTAGGACGATCATGGTGTTTGGGGGCAGCGAGTGTTTGAGCGTGTGGTCATTTCTCACTAAGCTTATCAACTTCATGAGAAGATGCAACCATGCGGGACGAGGGCGCTCCCAGTCCGCTTCTCTCAATTCTTTGCAAAGAGGGGGTTGACTTTTGTGAAGGATCTAGTATAAGGTTACCCATGTCCTGCCATCCGTGAGGGATGCAGGCAGACATAAGGTCGGGTTTTGGGTTGGCCCCTGTGGTCGACGCTTACCGGTGAGGCAGGGCCCTTGGGAGAGGGACTGGGTCGCATTCCGAGAGGGAGTTGTTTTCGCGTGCATTCTTTGGGGATCAACGTGTTTGAGAGTCCGTGTGCCAAGGGCGTGTCCGTAATAGGACGCGTCAGCGTCGCTGACGCGTCTCTCTCTCTCTCTCTCTCTCTGGCCGAGCCTCGCTAACCCCCTCCGTCCGGCCCTAACGGGCCGCCCGGGGTCCCCCGTTGGGGGAGGGGAGCGGTGTAGCCGGCCTCTAGCCGCTAAGCCGTCTCGCCGCGGCAGCGCCGCGCGGCTCGACGGTTGTAATAGCCGGTTTCACCACTCACGCGCCGTGGGCGCGCTTTCAGCTTGTTCTTCGATCGCCGTTGGCTGTCAGCCCGCGGCGGTCCTGTGCTGCCCGTGTGTGGGCGGGCGTCACGTGTGTTCTCTTGAGGAGGGGATGGTTTGATGAGTGCTCGCAGGCTTGCGTTGAGGTACGGCATATTGTTGTGCGCGTCGCTGCTCTCATTGTCGGCGGCTTTCGCTGCGTCGGCTTTGGCCGCAGGGCCGTCGGTCGACAGCCAATACGTCACTGGTGTTCACAGCGACGCGGCAACGCTCAATGCCCAGGTGAACCCCTCGGGTGCGGACACGACGTACAGGTTTGAATACGGCACGAGCGCTTCCTATGGCACGAGCGTTCCCATTCCCGATGCGGATATTGGGTCCGGCAGCGAAGACGTGACTGTGCAGCAGCGCATCGAAGGGCTGCAGCCGGGAACCATCTACCACTATCGCGTGCGTGCTGGAAACGAAGGCGGGATCAGCGAAGGTGTAGATCGCACGTTCACGACGTATGTGGCTCAGGCGCCGGTGCTCGACACATGCCCCAATGCTGGCATCAGAGCAACGCAATTCTCGAGCTACCTCCCAGACTGCCGCGCCTACGAGCTGGTCTCACCTATGGACACTGAAAAGGCCGGAGCCAACATCGCGGCCGACGCCAGCAGAACCCAGAGCGCCGTCGACGGCGACGCGGTCAAGTACTACTCGAAGACCGCCTTTGGCGATGCCCTGGGTACGGAGGTTCCGGGCGCGGAATACATCGCACGACGGGAAACCGATGGGTGGGTGTCACATTCCATCAACCCTGTGCAGGCTTCGATCCCGTTTGGGCTCTACGCAAGTCAGCTGTACCAGGCGGCCTCGCCCGACCTGTCGAAGGGTGTGTTCTATGCCCTCACTCCGGTAGTGCCCGGGTATCCAAACGTTCAGCACGTGCCGAACCTATACCTGCGCAACGATCTGCTCACGCCTGGGGCCGGTGAATATGACCTGTTGAGCGATGCGGTCGCACCAGTCCCGCCAAGGTCCAGCTTCGCGGGCGATGGTGTCAACGAAATCTCTTTCGCAGGGGCCTCTGCCGATTGGAGTCACATCCTCTTCGAAAGCAATCACGACCTCACACCTGAAGCCGAAGGATTGAGCACTGAAACAGCTAAGGCATACGAATGGGACGAAGGCGTCGTGCGCCTCGCGGGGATACTTCCCGACGGGACTCCGGCTCAGGCTTCCATCCCGGGTGATGGCGTCAAGGGCCTAGGTGCCGGCGAAAATGGCAGGAGTAGCCCAGGCTGGGCGAAGAACGCAATCTCTGCAGACGGTTCACGAATTGTGTTCACAGGGGCGCCGCTTGCCCTACTGAGAGGGCCTGGCAGCAACATAGAACCCGCCGCAGGGATTCTTTACATGCGTATCGACCATTCAGAAACCGTTCAGCTAAACACGAGCGAGCGCACGGACTGCAACATTGAGCGCAAAGCCCAAGAACCGTCTTACATTTGCAAAGGCACCGCCGAACCAGACCCACAAGGCGCTCAGCCAGCCGAGTTCACGGCCGCATCGCGCGACGACTCGAAGGTGTTCTTCGTCGCTGAAGAGGCACTCACTGACGACGCCGAGGTAGGAGTTAAGAACCTCTATATGTACGAACTGAATCGACCAGCGAGGCATCACCTAACGCTGATTTCGGTAGACGCAGAACCGGCCGACGGTGTCGTAGAAGAGACCTTTACCAAGACGATCGTCGTCGGCCTCTCCGAAGACGGTAGTTACGTGTATTTCACGTCGGCAAACGATCTGCTCCCGGGCCTGCCACCGCTCGCAAATGACGGTAGTGGTGACGCGCGCCGTCTGTATCTGTGGCACGATGGCGTCGTTCACTATGTGGTCAACAGCCAGGAGAACACAGCGGACTACGGCTCTGGCTTTGCTTGGGGAACGAGAGACTGGGGCGCCGGCAATACGTTTAGGGTGAGTCCAGATGGTAAGACGATTGCCTTTGTGAGTAGCGACATCGCTACCGCACAACGTGTCGGATATGACAACTCTGATCGAGGGGGACATTGCGCCGGCACAAACAGCTTTGTGTCGGTGGGTGTCTTTCTCCCTCATTGCTTTGCCGTGTACGTGTACAAAGCAGACGAAAACGAACTGCTGTGTGCTTCGTGTAATACGACGGGAGCTGCACCCGACAGTGACGCGAGCTTCGTCGACAGTCAGGACAGTTTTGTGAAATGGTTGACGTCCTACCTGAACCACCCGCTGAGCGACGACGGACGTTATGTCTTCTTCGATACGCGCGAAGCGCTCGTGCCCAGCGACACCAACGGCGAGGCCGATGTCTACGAGTACGATGCCGTGACTAAAACGCAACATCTGATCTCGGCCGGCACCTGCGGCTGCGATTCGATCTTCGCCGACGCGAGCGCCGATGGCACGAACGTGTTCTTCACCACCCGCCAGCAGCTGGTACACAAGGACGTAGGCACGAGCTCAGATATGTACGACGCGCGTGTCGAAGGCGGTATCCCCTCGCAAAACCTGGCTCCGGCGGCCCCGTGCACGGGGGAAGATTGTCAGGGTCCGATCGCCACCGCTCCGGGCTTCTCGCTCCCGGCGTCGCTCACGTTTGCCGGTGAGGGCAACGCGCCAGCGCAGGCTCCAGCGGCGAACGTCAAGAAGTCAAAGCAGCCGAAGGTCAACCACAAGAAGAAGCCCAAGGGCAAGAAGTACCGCAAGAAGCGGAAGAAACTGGTTAAGCGTGTGTCGCGTCGAGTTGGACGCTGAGGGGAGCAGAAATGTCAAACGTCAGAAAGAACACGGTCGTGAAGGCGACACACATCGGCATGGTCGCAGCGGTCGCAATCGTTGTGACAATACTCTGCGCCTCTGTGGCACGGGCAGAATTCGGGATAGCGGCGTTCGATCAGGAAATCACGGCTTCTCAGTCGGGGGGCGCGTTTTCGCAGGCCGGTGGCCATCCGTACGCGATCACGACGACGGTCAAGTTCAACAGTCATCCTGACCCAGAATTCTTCAATTTTCCAATGCCCGACAGCGACACGAAGGACGTACTCGTGCATTTGCCGCCCGGCCTGTTGGGCAATCCTGTGGGGTTGACGCAGTGCACCGATGCGGAATTGGCTGGCTCGGAACAGGCTGTGGAGAGCAAATGCCCCGTGACGTCGGTCGTGGGCACGATCCACGTCGACACCGACCTGGAATTTGGCTACGAAGACTTCACCACGCCATTGTTCAACATGACGACACCTTCCAATATGCCGGCGCGATTTGGTTTCAGCCTCGGTGGGGTGCCGGTAACGCTGTCGGGCACGGTCAGCAATGGCGGTGACTTTGGCGTGACGATCACCTCGGCGGACATCCCAATCGCGATCGCGGTCAGCGGCTTCAGGATCACGTTTTGGGGGGTACCAGCGGATCCGAGCCATGACGCGCAGCGCTGTAACGGCGGACTCTTCGGTTTCCTCGTTGAAAATGGTGGAATTTGCCGTGAACAGCCAGGAACCTTGTACGGTCCCAATGCCGATCCTGTGCAGCCCACCGCCTTCCTAAGGCTGCCGACATCGTGCGATCCAGCCGGTGTTGGGTCTGAAACCACGCTTCGTATCGACTCGTGGGAACACCCGGGAGTGTTCAGCGAACAGACGCTGTTCAGTCATCTTCCGCCCGGGTACCCGCTGGCACCGGCTGAATGGGGTCCCCAGCAGGGAACCACCGGTTGCGACGTCGTGCCGTTCAATCCAAGCATTTCGGTGCAGCCCTCCAACGTGCAGGCGGACACGCCGACCGGTCTGAAGATCGACATCTCGCTGCCACAGGATGGCCTGCTCAACCCCTCCGGTATCGCGACTGCGGATGTGAAGAAGGCCGTGGTGACATTGCCCGCGGGTGAGTCCGTGTCGCCTTCCGCCGCGGATGGCCTCGAAGGTTGTACGCCCGAGCAGATCGGGTTGAGCACAGGCGAACCCGCGAAATGTCCCGACGGGTCGAATCTCGGAACCGTGCAGATTCACACGCCGCTACTTGAATCGCCGCTTGAAGGCGCGATCTATCTGGGCAAGCCCGAATGCGGCCCGTGCGGTGTCGCTGACGATCTCGAAGGTCGCCTGTTGAAGCTGTACATCGTCGCCGAAGCCCACGGCGTGATCATCAAGCTTCCCGGCCAGGTCAGTCTCGACCCGAACACGGGCCGGATCGTCTCGACGTTTGACAACAATCCACAGCTGCCGTTCGATCACTTGGAATTGAACTTCAAGGGCGGGCCGCGTGCACCGTTGGTGAACCCGCACACGTGCGGCACCTACGAGACGAGCGCTGTGTTCACGCCGTGGTCCGGCAATTCGCCTGTCGAAACGAGCAGCCCGTTTCAGATCACCTCGGGTCCCGAAGGCAAGCCGTGCCCGACGGACGCCCAGCAGGCGTTCGCTCCGGGCTTTGCGGCCGGCACGATCAACAATCAGGCCGGCGCGTTCAGTCCACTGACGGTGACGTTCAGTCGGGCCAACGGCGAACAACAGCTTGGCGGCGTGGTAGTGAAAACGCCCCCCGGCCTGCTGGGGACGCTCACCGGGATCCCACTGTGCGATGACGCGCAGGCAAACGCGGGGACATGCTCGGCGGCGTCTGAAATCGGGACGCTGACAGTGGCGGCGGGCGCCGGGTCGAATCCGTTCTACGTGAACGGCGGCAAAATCTTCCTGACGACCGGCTACAAGGGCGGTGAGTTTGGCCTATCGATTGTCGTGCCGGCGCAAGCGGGACCATTCGACCTCGGCACGGTGGTCGTGCGCGGCTCGATCAAGATAGACCCTGTCACGACTGCCCTCACGGTCACCACGGACCCGTTGCCGACGATCCTCGACGGCATCCCGCTTGATCTGCGAACCGTCAACGTGAGGGTGGACAGGCAGCGTTTCATCTTCAACCCGACCAACTGCGATTCGCTCTCACTCTCTGGAGTCTTGACGGGCGGACTGGGCACTCAGAGCCTGTTCGACGACAATTTCCAGGCCACCAACTGCGGCAGGCTCGGGTTCGCTCCGAAGTTCACTGTCACCACGCCATCCAAGACATCCAGGGCCAATGGTGCTGGACTGAAGGCGCGCATCGTCTACCCCAAGGGCGCCCAAGCGAACATCGCGAAGGTCAAGGTCGACCTGCCACGCCAACTTCCGTCCAGGCTCACCACCCTGCAGAAGGCGTGTCCTGACAGCACCTTCGACCAGAGCCCGGATGCCTGCCCGGCGGCGTCGAAGATCGGCAGCGCCAAGGCGGTCACACCGGTGTTGCCTGTGCCGCTGGAAGGCCCTGTGTACTTCGTATCTCACGGTGGAGCGGCGTTCCCCGATCTGGTGATCGTGCTCCACGGTTACGGGATCACCTTCCAGCTGGACGGCACGACGTTCATCAGCAAAGCCGGCATCACCAGCACCTCGTTCAAGCGGGTGCCCGACGTACCGGTTACCAGCTTCGAATTGACGCTCCCACAGGGACCGAACAGCGCCCTGGCGGCCAACGGCAATCTGTGTGTCGCCAAGCTGAAGATGCCCACAGCGTTCATCGCACAGGACGGAGCCCAGATACACCAGTCGACGCCGATAACACCAACGGGCTGTGCGAAGCACAAGAAGAAGCCAGCCAGCAATGCTCGGTCTCACAAGCACAACAAGAAGAAATGAGATGTCCACAAGAGAGAGGGCGCCGTCCGAGCAGGCGGCGCCCAATAGACAGGACCGACAAAACAACGGTCTAGCGCACGAACGTGTCTCTGAGATTCAGCGCACACGCATGCTGGTGGCGATGGCCGAGGAGTGTGTGGAGCGTGGCGCGGCCAACGTGACCGTCGCGCATGTGGTGGCTCGCTCTGGCGTGTCGCGGCGTACCTTCTACGAGCACTTCGACGACCGCGACGACTGCTTCCTGGCCACACTCGACCTGGCGTACGAGCGAGCGGCGGTGGGCGTCGTCGCGGCGTACCGAGGAAGGGGTAGCTGGCGAGAGCGGATCAGAGCCTCACTTGTGGCGTTGCTCGGCTTCTTCGACGACGAGCCCAACGCAGCCCGTCTTCTGGTGGTGGAGTCGCTGGGGGCGGGGCCGGCGGTGCTCGAGCGTCGTCGGCGCGCGCTCGCCCTTCTGATTGCCGCTGTGGACGAGGGTCGCGGCGAGGCCAAGCGACGGGCTGAGCCACCCGCGCTCGCTGCCGAGGGGGTGGTTGGCGCTGTCTTCTCGGTGATCCACGCGCGGCTATCGAGCCCGCAGCCGGACGGTCTCATGGGGCTGTTGAACGAGCTGATGAGCATCGTCGTTCTCCCTTATCTCGGTCCGGCGGCTGCACGAGGCGAGCAGGAGAAGCCAATTCCCAAGCGCTCCTCCGAAGCTCGTCTGCTCCCCGCGAATCCGCTCAGGGAGCTGGATATGCGCTTGACCTACCGCACAATGTTGGTGTTGGCGGCGGTTGCCGCCCATCCTGGTTCCTCAAACCGCGTGATAGCCGATGGCGCAGGCATCTCAGACCAGGGCCAAATCTCCAAGCTGCTCGGACGCCTGCACAACCTCGGCCTGATCGAGAACACAGCCGCCGGCTCCATGCGTGGCGAACCAAACGCGTGGGTTCTGAGCGAGAAGGGCTGGAGAGTGCAGGGCGCGATCGCTCATCAACCGGGCCCCTGATTTTGGTTGGCATCCGCACAGGCTCCTAAACGTCTATGCGCCAAATCCGGCGCACCATGCGCCGAGATGCGGACATGTGCTCTATTCGAATAGACCGATGCCCGCGAGGTAGCGGCGCAGGAGGGGACTGTCGAATCTCCAGTCTCCGCGGCCTCTGCTTTCGATGATCGAAGCGTCGCGGAGGGCCTCTAGCGCGCGACGTACGGCTCCGCGTGGCAAGTTGGGGTAGACCTGTTCGCCCTGGGCGAGCCGCTCGGCAACTACCAGGCCGAGCTTGTGTAGGTGGCGGATCCTCTCGACTGTCTGCTCGTGGCTGAGCCGGTCGGCCGCCAAGGCGCCGAGCAGGCCTTGGTCGACTAGCGGGACATCAATGCGTTGGGTATCGAGTTCAACGCTCGCCAAGTGGCTCTTCTGTGCGATGAGCATGGTTGGCCGATCATCTGGCTGGCAGGGATCGGCTGATCGGTGGGGAACAGGTCGCTGCTTCGCTGACGAGGCATCACCCAATTATATGCACCCGTTGCGGCGCATCATGCGTCGTATATGACGCATGGGCTGTCTTCTCACATGCCGCAAAGCATTGCGTTGTGCCTATATGCGTTCGGCTGCTGCTCTGACGTGTGGCCCGAGCGTGGCGACCATGGCTTTGACGGTGTAGTGCTGGGCGGGCACGGTGATGCTGATCGCGAGTGGTCTGGAGCGGCCGGCGTGGGGTATGGCGGCTGCGATTGAGCGGACTCCCCAGGCTTGCTCTTCGTCGCAGGTGGCTATGCCGCTCGTGCGTACGTGTGTGAGCTCGGCGGCCAATGCTCGCTTGGTCTTGATTGTGTTCGGGCCTTCTTGCTCCAGTGTGAGGGAGGCGATGGCGGCGCGTTGTTGGGGTTGATCGAGGCTTGCGAGGATGGCCTTGCCGATGGCGGTGCAGTGCAAAGGTACGTATGCGCCGACGCCAAGCTCCAGGTCGGCGGCGTACTGTCCCGTTCCGTGAGCGAAGAAGCGCTGGAGGTAGACCGCGTGGGTTCCCTCAAGGGCGCCCATGCTGACGGTGTGCCCCGTCTGATCGCGTAGGTCTTCGAGGATTGTCCTGGCGGCTGGAGTCTCCCGCCGGATCGTGTGGATCGCGGTCCCGCCGATCCTTCCCGCCACGTGGGCTAGGCGGTAGCGGCGTTGCTTGTCTTGCTCCAGGCGTTCCAGTATCAGGAGTGTTTGGGCGTAGCGGTGGGTTGTGGAGCGGCTGATCTCGAGAATGTCGGCCAGCTCGCTGATCTGCCACGCCGGATGTGCGGCCGAGAAGCTTTCAAGCAGCGCCAAGCCGTATTCCAAGGAGCGTGAGAGCCTTGGTTCGGGCGCCGACCTGATACGCCGCTTGCTGTCTTCGGATTTGCCGGTTGCCTTCATCGACGATGACGATGACGTGTGTGCTCAGCTCTGAATAGGGAGCTGTCCCTATCTTTCTACCCGGAGCCGGGCAGGGCGAATACCACGCTCAAGCAAAGTCGCCGTCTGGATGGCCGGTCGTGCCCGCCTACCAGGTCACTCGCGAGCGCGAAGGATCACGCGGGAGCCCGCATGCGGCGCCACGATCACGCTGCGCCAGCCTGGGTGCTCCATCCGCTTGCTTGCGGGATGGACCGTTCTGCTTGTGAGCACCGTGCGCAGGACAATCTTCATCTCGAGCATCGCCAGATGAAGACCGGGGCAGCGCTTGCGCCCGCCACCCCACGGTATCCACGCGCGCGGATCTGGGGGGGAATCCAGGAACCGGTCCGGCCTGAAGGCGTATGGGTCGGGGTAGATGGATGGGTCATGATGCAACAGATAGATACAGGCCAGCAGCTGCGCCGGCGATCGGTAGATATGGCCGTCGATCTCTACTAACTCGGCTACGGCACGGGGGATCGCGAATACGAACACGCAGCGGTGACGAAGCACCTCTTGGATCGTGGCGGTGAGGTACTCCTCACTGGCCCCGCTGTCGATCTCCTTGTGGAGACGCTCGCGCGCGGCCGGGTGGTGCGCAAGCAACTGGAACGCCCACGCGATTTGGGCGGCAGTCGTCTCATGCCCGGCGAGGATCAAAGACATGGCGTTGTCGCGTATTTGTCTGTGCGACGGCTGCGACCCGTCAGGCGTGGGTAGGCCTTCCAGGGCGCCCAGCAGGTCACTCTCGGCTCGCTTTGCTCGCTTGCGTTGGTCTATGAGTTGAGTAAGTAGCCTGTCCGCCTGTGCTCTATTGCGCATAAATCTCTGCCAGGTTCGTCTCCCTGGGCCGTGGCGTAGGTGGGGCTCGATAAATACCGGGCTGGCCGTGACCTGCAGCATTTCGAGTACTCGGTCGCGCAGGGCGAGGGTGAGGTCGTCCAGGGGACCGGCGAAGTGTCCGGTGAGCGTTCGCAGGATGACTTCGAGTGTCAGCGACCTCAGCCCTGGATGCAAGGCCACGATCTTGTCAGTAGGCCAGCGTGACATGGTCCGTTCCGCCGCTTGCACGACTGTGTGGGTATGGCGTTCAACCGCACCGGCGTGAAGTGCGGCAACGACAGCCTTGCGTCCTGTTTGGTGCTCGGCTCCGTCGGAGAGCATGAACGATTCCTCGCCTACGATTGGTGAGATAGCGCTACCTCCCTCACCAGGATGAAGGATCTCCTCGGGAGCGGCCATTATCGATCTGATCTCACGCGGGTCGCTTATGAAGATGAGTGGAGGATGGCTGCTCGCATTTAGAGTGAATGTCGGTCCGTATCGTTCTCGGCAGAGCTGCAGATACCGGAACGGGCATCTCCAAAACAAAAACGTCTGAAGCGCAGCCGGCACGGGTATCTGGGCGGGGAGTGTGCGTCTAGGGATTCTCTTTAGCTTCTGATGTGCCGTGTCGCACATGCGTCGCCGGTCGAGTGCTCGCCACAGACGCGCCGCAGGGAGCAAAAGGCGTGTCAGGGAGCCGCCTCCGAGCGCGATCTGCTTTGTGAGCGCAAACGATCGCCGGTCGGCGTTGGAGAGATACATCGCCATCATGCTCGCTGCCAAGACAGCGTGGCGTGAGCCGTTTGGCAACCTGCGTACTCGGTGCAGAGTCGATGCGAGAATCTCGCGCAAGCGTTCACACATGACTTGCTGGTCGTCATAGTGGGCGATGTAGCTGTGACTGCCGGTGGCTAGGTCTTTGAAAGCGTCGACATAGCTGTCGAGCATTGCGATCGACAATGCCATCCAAGGGAAGTAGGCAAATCCAACCTGTACTGCGTAAACGCCGTCGTGTAGAGGTTCGGCGGCTAGTGTCAGCAATGCGTGGGGCAGGAAGGCGCTTGCGGCGGCTGTCAGCTCGAACCATCGCAATTCAAAGTGTGTATGCGCGACCTCTTGTCGTCCGACCCAGGCCTTCAACTCCTGCTCGCGTTGATGGCGGTCTGGGAGATGGTTGATGCCCTGAATGGCACAGTGTCGTACTCCGTCGAGGATCAGCGAACGAACCTGGGGGTAGGCGGGTAGCGCCTGACAGCATCTGCGACAGGTGAGCACGAGCTCGCGGATGTAGCCACCGTCAGTGCGCTCGGAGTGGTGACGGTAATAGTCGGATATCGGAGCGTCAGGGTCCAGCGCCTCGACGAGGGCGCGATGCAACTGGTAGCCATTCTTGCTTCCTAAGTTCGCGCCTCGCTCGCTGACATTGTCGAGGTAGTCCCACAGCGTCTGGTATGCAACAAGCAGCTTGAGTAGCTGCGGCTGTCGGCGCCTGGGGAGGATGCAAAATATGGCAGCTCCCTGTGCGTTGTCTCGCTTGAGCGTGATCGACCCAAGCGCATCCTCTCTAAGTCGCGCGTCGGGAATGCGACTTGCGTGCTCGCGCCACTGCTCGAGCTCGCGTGAAGCAGCAGGCCAGATCCACGTGACCGCGCGGCTTGCCGCCAACGCGAGTGCCGCCAATTGCCGCAGCGAGAGACCACCGGGACCGGTATGTCGATGTGAACGGTATCGGCCGAGCCTATAGGACCGAGATCGAAAGACACGAACGTCTTTAGAAAGGACGATGGGTTCATGGCAGCGCTGGGAGTCCTCCCGACGAACGCTTTGCTGCTTGCGGCTAAGGGCGCGGGGCGACGCTTGCCACGCGATAGCCGGGTATCGCGACGATGATTCCCCCGGCTATCGTCACGAGCAGGAAGCTGCCGGCCGCAAGCGCCACACGTGAGGAGAAGATGACCGGCATGCCAGTCACAGCGAGCAGGGCGTGGCTGAGCAGCAACTGTCCGTAGATTCCCAGCACGGCACCCAACAAGCAGCCCACGAGCAGCAGCGATGCCGACTCGCAGATCAAGGCGGTCCATAGCACTCCCGTCACATATCCCTGCACCTTCAGTCGCGCGAACCTGCGGCGGCGCTGCCAGATCATGGCGCCCATCGCGGTGACGGTCGCCAGGAGCCCGGCGAGGAGCACCAGGGTCGATATCTGACTGAGGCGCCCCAGACCTTGGCGACTGGCCGTTTGCTGCAGCTCGTCACGCTGCCGGGCGGTTTCCACCGTCAGCCCGCTGGCTGGGCCTAGCGCCCGCTCTATCTCGCCGTGGACCTCTTGCTCGGAGTATCCAGGCGCGAGGCTTATCTCATATGCGCTCGGGTCGGCATTGCCCCAGGCATGTGCATAATCGGCCGAACTGAGCATTACCGCTCCGGGCGGCCATCCCAGATTTGTGCTCAGCGCGGCGATCTTCAGGGTGATGGGATGTGGGGCCGGGAGCGTGAACGGCTGCCCGACCCCTAGATGGTTCTGCTGGGCAAGCGATTGGGAGATCACCGCCCAGCCACCGGCGCGAAGCCGGGCGTCGGCGCTTGTTGCCTGGCCGTCGACAAGCTGTCCTTGAGGGACCGGCATCCTTGCGCGTGCTGGTGGCGCGAGCACCCACACGCGGCGATCCCCATATTCGAGCAAGCTCGCACGGTAGAGCCCGATCGAGTGGACCCCCGGGAGATGTCTCAGCTTGGGTAGAACCGTCGCGTGGAACGAGTTCGTAGCCAGCAGGTTCTGAGATCCGAACGGCAACACCCACAAGCTGCTTGCGCTGGTGACTTCGTGGAAGAGGCGGTCGAGGCCGCTCTGAAGGTCTCGATGAGAGCCTTGGATCGTGACGCTGCCAAACACCGCCACAGCGGCGGTTGCCGCGATGGCGAGCGAGCGCGCCCGGCTACCTCGCTCACGCAACTGGATCACCGCGAGGCGGTTGGCTCCAGCAAATAGCGCCTCGGGCAAACGGTCGAGGATCGCCAGGAACCCGTCGAGAAGTGGCGCCAGCAGACAGATGAGTGCGAGGATCAGCAGCGAAACTCCGAGGACCGCCGACTGAGGGGCGGTGAGCAGAATCACAGTCGTTGCGCCCAGGCACGCGATGCCTGCGAGCGCCAGTGCGAGAGTCCAGGCCAACGGGGTTCTCCGGGCTCGCGCGGGCTCGGTGCGCCGAGTCCGCGTCCATATGTCGCGCAGAGGAGTCAACACACCAACGGAAGCGGCTAGCAGTCCGCCGCCGACAGCCAGGAGCACGCTCTCCCAGGTCACGATTCTGCGCGACCCCACGGGGAATCCGAAGGAGAGGTATCCCGTGTTGGCATGAAAGACGGTGACCGAGAGCAGCTCGCCCAACGCCAGGCCGAGCAACGAGGCCAGAACGCCTAGGACGAAGGCATCGAACAGGAGAACTTGGACCGTGTACAGCCGTGTGGCGCCGTTGCGACGCAGTTCCCGGACGAGACCCTGGCGAAGGTGCACCGTGAGCAGCATCGAGCTGTAGGCGAACATGAATCCGACCAAGGCGCAGATCGCTGCGAACGCACTGGTCGACTGGTTGATAGGCGCAGCCGCTTGATCGAAGACCCTCGAGTCGAAGTCCGCAGGCTCGACGTTATAGCGCCCGCCCGCAAAAGTGAGTAGCGCTGCGTTGACCCGGTCCGAGGCTCCTGGTTGTGTTTGAACAAGGATGCGGCTGACCGTGCCTTGCATGCCAGTCAGCCTCTGCGCGTAGGGCAGCGGCGCGACCGCCACTGGACTGTCGGCGAGCGCACCGATCTGTTCACTGGTCAGCTCAGTCGCGACCAGACTCGAGACGAGCGTGGCGCCGATCTGCAAACGCACCGTTTCAAGTGGTCCGGCCCCGGTTTTACCGGCGACCGAGACAGGCAGCGCCAGCGCTTCCTGATGGGCCAGTTGGCTTGAGCCAAAAGACAGGAGAAGGGGGCTTGCCAAACGCACCATGCGTGGTTCGACACCGATCAGATCCACATTCTCACTACCCGTTGGACCGATCAATCCAACGCGCTGCTCGAGCACGGGCACGGCGGTGCGCACACCCGGCGTATGCCTGATTCGCGAAACAAAACGTTCGCTGAGCCCGCGCGAGTCGCGGGCCTCCAGTTGGAGGTTTGCCTTGCCGATCACATTGCTTGTCAGCTGCGCAACTGATCCGTTGAGGCTGGTGCTTGCGACCTGTGAGGCGAACAGGAGAGCTACCCCGACCGCTATGCCGAGAACGGCGAAGATCTCTTGGACCAATACAGCGCGTGCCCTCAAGCGCACCACGTAGAGGTGAGCCACGTTCGCAAGCCTTCTCATGAGCCGATGACCTCACCGTTGCTCAGCGGGAAGAAGATCTCCTCGGGCCGAAAATCAACGATGCGGCCATCGCGCAAGGCGAGTACGCGATCGGCGAACACGGTTGCCTGCGGATCGTGTGTGACCAGCAGGACGGCGGTTTGCTGCTCGCGGCAGATCTCACCCAGTAGCTCGAGAACCTCGCGGCCCCGGCGCGTGTCGAGATTGCCCGTCGGCTCATCCGCGAGCACAAGCTTTGGCTCGGTCGAGAGCGCACGTGCGATCATCACGCGCTGGCGCTCGCCTGTGGAGAGTTGGTCTGCGCGATGATTCAAGCGCTCGCCGAGGCCCAAGCGCTCCAAGAGTGGCCTCACCCGCCGTTCGGCGGCGCGCGTGCTTTCGAGCATCCACAGCTTCAGTGCGGCGTTCTGAAGGGCGTTGCCGCCGGGCAGGAGATCGAAGGTCTGGTCGACGAGTCCCAGGTCACGCAATCGATACTTGGACTGCTCGGCGTCGGACATGCAGGCGAGGTCGTGTCCATCCACTCTCACACTGCCAGCGTCGGGGGCTATGAGGGCTGCGATCAGCATGAGCAAGGTGGTCTTGCCCGATCCGCTCGGCCCATACAAAGCGACCAGTTCTCCGGCGGCGATCGAGAGCGACAGGCCATCCACGGCGTGTACCGGCTCCGCATCGCCTACGTAGTAATGCTTCGTGAGATCCTGGATATCCAGCATCAAGGGGAAGCGCGCCACAGGGGTCCACTTGGGAACTCGATCACGTTCTCGCTGGGCTCGGGATCCAATGAGGGCGACACGAGTAGCTCGCCGCCGGAGAGCGACGCGACTCTGTCAAACCAGGTGGTCGCATCGGCGTCCGAGACGCTCATCAGCACCGCCAGTCCGTCCTCGTGGGCGATTGAGTGCAACAGGCGCCCGATTTGCTCGGTCACATCGAGCCCAAGCGCCGCGGTCAGGTCATCGACCAGCAACAATTCGGGGCGGCGTACTATCGCCTGGGCAAGCGCGGCCAGGGCGCGCTCAGAATCGGCGAGACTCGTCCAGGGCTGATCGGCACACTCCCCGGCGCCGACACGCGCCAACACCTCGTGTGCCCGCTCGTAGGCGTCTTTCTTGCTGTGAGTCCTCAGCAAGGGGACCGCTACGTGCGAAAGTACCGGCAGGTCTATGTCAGGTCCAAGAGGCTCGGCGAAGCCGATTTGCCACTGCAACAAGGCTGAGCGGCGTTTGTCAGACAGGCGATAGAGATGTTCGCCTTTGAACATGACCTCGCCGCGAGCCGGGCGGTCCATTCCCGCCGCGACGCGCAACAATGTCGTCTTGCCCTGTGCGCGCTGGGCGAGGACCGCTACGAGCTCTCCGGCAGCGACATCCAAAGAGATGTCCGTGAGCACTGGCACGACGTGTCGGCGCCCGCGCGGGAAGGTCAGTGAGACATTCCGCAGCGAGAGCAGCACATCCGTCATCCGATCCGCCGGACCACCATCCGAGACTTGGGCTCCGATCCGTAGCGCCGCCACTCCTCTTCCAAGTAGACACGAACTCGCTGCAACCACTTGATGCGGCTCTCCCACCATGCCTGATCGCCTGTGCTCACGACAAGATCCATGCGCGCACGGAAGTCCTCGTGGTCCAGATCGAGCCGGCGAGCCCGCACGCGCAAATTGAGGCTCTGGAGCTTGCCTGTGCAGACGCTCTCCGCCTCGCGAACCACGGCGACCATGCGCGGCAGGTCGGCTCGGCTGCACAGCGCGATCTTTGCATGCAGCTCCTCGCGTACAGGTGGCGTCGAGACGGACGCCCACATCCACTGTTGGAAGTGCTCCACACCGGCTGGTGTGGCCTCATAGAGGGTGACTCGCGCGCGCAATCCAGCGCCGGATGCCATGCGCTTCTCGCTGACGGTGCGCGCAAGCCCGTCGTCCACCAGGCGCTTGATCGCCTGTCTGGCCGTCCCCTGGGTGTAACAAGCCGACCCAAATCGCTCGGCCAGCTTTCTGTCCAGCTGGTAGCAGTTGGACCGCTCCTCGGCCAGCAGACCCAAGACCAGCTCACGCCCGAACCCATCTGATCCCCGAGATGCGCGTGCCATAAAATCGAATCGTATTGAATGGGAGCCTTGTCCGCCGAACTGTTGCCGAGAGGGATGTCGGCACCTGGCTGCACCTTGCTTGGGCAACCTGGGGTGTGTGCGCCCGGTTTGCGGGATCGGGCGTGCTTGGCGCTGGGTCAAGGCTCACTCGATACGATCGGCTCGGAAGGAGCCACCATCCGCAACTACGGTTGGCCGCGTCGGTTTGGTGTTGATAAGAGGGCGAGACGGGAAGCGGCGTATGCGTCTACGCATGCTGTCGTTGACCGTGGCAATCGATGGGGGTCACGAGTTGAGCTTGGTTGAGATGGTTCGGATGAAGCCTTCGAGTGGTCGCTATATATTGGCTGTGTTTGTAGTCATCCTGACGGCAGCTTGTGCGTGGACGTGGGCTCGGCCGGCTGTCAGCGTGCCACTGGCTCCTGCCGTGGCCTTGAGGGTGGATACACGTGCGCCAGGTAATGACTTTGAAACGGGTGCTGTGGGACTCTCGCTTGAGACGTCTGAATTGAGCACAAGTCGTTTGAGCCCAGAGCACTATCGCCTCGTGCGACTGATGAGATTGCTGGGGCCATCGGTGCTGCGCATCGGCGGTAATAGCGTCGACCTCTCATGGTGGACCAGCAGCGGGGAACCTTCACCTTCGTGGGCGACCAGAACGGTCACGCCAGCCAACCTCATAGCTCTCCACAAAAGTTGTTGATTGCTACAGGCTGGCGAGTACTGCTTGGGGCTAACCTGGGTCACTTCGAACCGGCGCGTGCGGCAGATGAGGCCCGATATGCGGACGAGATACTCGGCAAGAGCCTGCTCGGCATCGAGATTGGTAACGAGCCTAATAAATTTAGCGATAAGCAGGTTAGTCTCCGTCCTAAGACTTACGGTGTCGGTGAATACTTGCGCGAAGCGGAAACCTACGACAAGGTGCTGAAAGCTGCGACCCCGGGCGTGGCCATTTTTGGGCCCGCCACTGGCGGAACTACGTGGCTGACTCAGATAGGATCCGCCGCACGGATGTTCACCGGAATCACCCTTCACTTCTATCCGACTATTACATGTCCCAGTAGCTCGAGATCTATCACTGCCAGACGGTCCGTCACCGAACTCCTGTCGCCCGAAGTTCGCAAGCGGGAGGACGAAATCCTCCAAACGCTTACCCTATCGGGAAGCATCGCAGGTCGCCCGACACGGATCGGAGAGACCAACAGCGACTCCTGTACGGCGAGCACATCGACTCCTGTATTCGCCAGCGCCCTTTGGTCGTTGGATTGGATACTGCGTGCGACTAGTGCTGGTGCCAGTGGTCTGGACTTTCACGATGGGTTTCACGTCTGTGCCTACCTTGAAAGCCCGATCTGTGCCATAGGCAGTCAAGAGGCAGCCGATGCTGGAGACGTCACTGCGCAGCCCGAGTACTACGGGCTTCTTGCTGCGCGTCAGCTCGAGGGAGGACGGTTCCTTCCTACCCATCTCATCGCTCGTAATCAATTGCCAGACCTAACAACCTGGGCAACTGTCGCTAACAACGGTACGGTCAGGATCGCAATTGACAATTTTACGACAACGGGCTTGGCTCAGCCTGTGTCAATCTCTATTCCTGGATATGTCTCCACGACTGCAGAGACTCTGATCGCTCCATCCACTGATGCAAGCAGGGGGATCATTCTTGGTTCAGCGCCCGTGACGGGTGCGGGACGGTGGCGGGCCAAGCAACTGAACCTTGGTCATTTGTCCCGTGTCGTCTTGATCGTACGTTCCGCTAGTGCAACGATCGTCACTTTGCAGCCTAAACGCTAGCGACAGGTATCCTTTTCGTCTAACGAGCCGCGCTCAAGCCCGCCCAATCTTGCCTTCCGTAATCCTCTTTATTCTGTAAGGAAATGCTCAAAACGAGTTCCTCGCAGAGCACGCTCAATCTCAGCATAGTTCTCAATAATGTCATGTCGTTTATCTGTGTTGAGCTTCCTGAACCCAGAGGTCAAGCTTGGAGACTCGGCCTGTGCCTCCACCCCAATAAAAGAGAGCACTTCGTATACAAGAGATGGCTCCGCCGTCAATTGCTCATATGACACTTCGATATGCCTAATAGGCAACAACTTTAGTATGCAGCGCGCAATTCTAACACGGTACTCGAGAATTCTTAGCCAGGAAATGACCTTCTGTGGATCGAGGGTAACAGTGGGGGTTTCAACGGCATCGCCCTGCCATGCGTGATAACGCTGCCGTGCCTCGGCGGTCTCTTCTGAAAGAAGAATGTCAAAGCGATTCATCCTTACAAGGTGCACTACTCGAACCCGATGTCGCATCATGTAGATCAATATCGACGCGTTGTGCCATAGTTGGTTGTACATGAGCTTCATTCCTACTGCCTCTATATCTGGCTGTGGAGAATAGAGTTTATTGAGGTATCGAAATAGCCAGCGCGCACGCCCAATACGGCGGTCGCGTTTGCGATGTCGTGCGCAGTATGGCTTAAAGAACTCCAGGTCCTGACGTCCCCAGTCGCTGCCGTCTCCATCCAACAGCTCGTCATACGACGCAATGGCAGGGTGGTTATCAAGCATTCCCATTAGCCAATTCGAACCGGTACGCTGGGTAGCGAAAATCATAAACGGAATAGGTTGTGCATTGTTGTTCATGAGCTGGCTCTCTGGTTGTGCGAAGACAAGGGCGACTTCGCAGAGTCTACAAGCCTCCGGCTTGCAAGTGTTCGTCAATCGTTGACATTGAGGGCACCGCCAGGCAACAGCCTGCAAGTAGCCCGAGCAAGATCAATCCTGGCCGGTCACCCTCCGCAAAATTAAATGTAGACATCACAAAGACCATCGATATAAGCGCTGCTACAGCGGGTAGTCGTGATCGCCTAATTCCCTCGCGGATGACTGATCCTAGAAGGATAATGACAAGCAGTAGGCCAGGGATCCCAATGCTTACTAGAAGTTGGAGGTACGAGTTCTCGATGACGAGACTGCTGGTGTTAACACTTTCGGTTCCTTCATCCTTTGCGCTATTAGATGTGCCGGGGCCGCTTCCAAGAAAATGCGTATGCGAAGCCGTAGACAAGCTAACTCCGATGTCACGGTATCTGGCATTGGTAGAAGATTGCGCTTCGCCCGAGGATGCCCGAACACCCACCGTCTGGGTATACAGTACCCCTGCAATACCGACACCGACTGCGATCAGCAAAGCGATTCGGCCGAGACTTCGCAGCGGTTTATCCCCTGCCCGGAGTTGGAAGATTACGATAAGGACGGCGACCGCGGGTGTCAAATATAGAGCACCTCGCGAACCTGTTAGGAAGAGTCCGATAAGGGTTAGAACGAATGCGCCCAAATATGCGGTCCGTCTCGTCTCGAGGTAGACGGCAAAAGCGGCTGCTGCAGCTGCGGCGAAGAACATCGCGTTGTACAGAGGATGCCCGAGAGTAGTAGTTACACGGTAGGTCTTCCAATGCTGTATTACCGGAAACGGTCCCTCGGTATAGAGGGTGCCAAAGATTGGGTTAGTGTGCAGGAGGTACTCAATAATTGCGAAGCAGGATAGCCCTACCGAAAGAACGATCAAACCCTTAATAACTCGTCTTGCCTCTAGATCGGTAAAACCTCCTACAAAGATTGGTAGAAGTACTGACGCACCGAAAGCGAATGTCCAAACGAGACTCCGGGCAGCCGAAATCGTGAAGGCGGTAGTCGCAAGCAGGTAACAAACCAAGAGATAGCCAGAAAGACGAGTGGTCATGGGCAGGGGTTGTCTTGTTTGTTTTCGGCGCAAGAGCCAGACCGCAAAGATCACCACGCCAAGTGAAGCTCCCCGGAAAAAACTGGGTAGTGGAAGATCGTTTACTGGAAATAGCGTAAAGCAGCAAAGCGCAACGAGGGGCAAAGTATCGACGGGCACGATAAAAAGCCCTATCAGTCCGAATAGAGTGACGAGGACTACCGCGGTCTCGCCTGGTGCTATTGCTACCCCGGCTCCGACCGCCACAGAACCAACCGCCACGAGTACGCTTGCTGGCCACCAACGATCTAGGACAATGTCGGCTTGTCTAATTCTTGTTACCATGAATAAGCTCACTTATCGCATCTTCAAACTTGGTGACCCAGCACCTAGTCCTTTCCTGGCTGGCTTCGCAAAGCTGGGTCAATCTTTCGCGTCTTGCTCCAGGTTGCTCAAGCCGCAATGTCTCAAGGTGTCCGGAAAGGGAGCTAGCGTCGTGGGCCACCATGGCGAGATGATTCGTTTGAAGGTATTCAGCAAAAATGGCTTGATGGTTGTCGACATGCTCTGACAACTCACGATTGCGGGCGACGACGATAGGTTGAGTAGAGGCCGACAGTGCTGTAAATACGTTTCCAGGGCTTGCCTGAGATATCATTGCGTCGGCCCAGGCGAGATTAGAAAGCATCTCGTCGTGGGAATATGCTGGCTGCGCCTCGACAGAGGCGGGATAGTACACCTTTGCGGGTCCCGTCTGTATTCTCCATCTGGTTGTCTCTGGTTGATCGGCCATGATGGCAACGACTGCCGAAAGTAGACGGGGAAACCCTTGCTCATGGGTCCCAACGCTGACAAAGATCTTTAGGCCGACATCCGCAGGTGTATCAGTCATCGGCTTGGTCCTAGATCCAAGCGCCTTGGCCATGTCGGTAGCTGAGTTGGCCATTGGACTATAAAGAGATCTGTCACTGGCCTTACAAGTCGTGCGGTAAGGGTGGGAAGATCGACCCTGTCATAGCACTCAATGAAAACAGTGCGAGTTCTCGGGAAGACCTTGGCCAAGTAGAAAAATGGAACAGCGCCTGCGGCGCCAGAAGAAATAATCACGTCTGGACGCTCTCGAATCATCGTTCGTAGAGCAACAAATGTATTTCTAACGAGGTTTCCTAGGTGGCGATTAGTGGGCCAGTACAGTCCATATGAACGCCACTTAGAAATGCGATCGGTAGCATCGGGCTTAAGAAAGGTCGCGATGGCAACATCTTGCGTGTCGAGCCAATCCTGGAGCAGGAGTACTTGATCCAGGTGGCCGCCAGAGGAGCAAACGAGGAGGACTCTCATGACGGCTGCGCCCCCTTCTGTTCCGCAGTAAGTGCTAGGGACAGCCAAGACTCAGCTGTCTTTGTAATGGTAAATGGGTCGGTTATGGAAGCTGGTATTTTCTCATTTGATTGTTTTGCGACACTGCGGATAACATCGGAAACGGCGCTAGGGTCAGAAGACTCGACAAGACGGATGTAGCGATTCTCGGGGTCGATCAGACCGGAAATCTCACGTGGGCCTATACAGGGACTCGATATGACCGGTATACCCAAAGCGAGTGCCTCAAGAATGACTATACCGAACGCCTCAGAATGAGGTAGATGGACAAGTACGTCGGCAGCGAGGATATACGGATAAGGGTTAGACACCGCGCCATGAAGGAAAACTTGGCCAGCAACGCTGTCCGGGATTTGGTTAGAAAAGGCCTCTGCCTCCGGGCCGTCCCCGATGACGTCCCATCGCCATGGTTGGTCTAGTTCGCAGAGAGCGGCCAATATGCGGGGGTGCCCCTTGCGCTGTCGTAGTGAAGCTACTGTGACCACTCTAATCGGAATTTGCGGCGTATCCTCGGAGCGTGCTTCATCTGGAAGGGTGATCTGAGCGAGCATCCTAATGCGAGGTACATCTATTCCACAATAAAGGACTGGTGGTCTACGTTTAAGGGAATATGCCTCGACCATACTATTTGCAACACGCTCGGTATTGGCGAGAATAAGCGGGCTGTGACGGTATATGGGTCGTATTAGTTTCCTCTTGAGTCGGCCAAGCTTGATGAACTGCCAGTGCTCCAGCGGATCGAGATCCTCGTAGATCGCGAAGGTGAGTTTACGCTGACGCACAGCTGCTAGCTGAGTCGCAAGAATGCTCGACCAGAGCTTGACGATAACCAAGCCATCCTGGAATGTACCCAGCACGCGATTAAGCTTCACGGCTATTAGGGGTATGAGTAGGTGACTCTCGACCCCAAGATCATGGATCTGTACGGCGGGGTCTATCTCCTCTAGGAACTCACCCTCGGCACGATGCAGGATGATATGAGTCTCGATTT
Organism: uncultured Solirubrobacterales bacterium; assembly: GCA_963731565.1. Lineage (GTDB taxonomy): Bacteria > Actinomycetota > Thermoleophilia > Solirubrobacterales > Solirubrobacteraceae > Palsa-744. The sequence continues at coordinate 65,758 of CAVSWG010000001.1, read as the reverse complement.
TTCGCTTGACAAGTTCGTTCGATAGCAGGAGGGTTTGCATCTCTGACCCGCCTGCCCGCAGATGAGGCTGAACGATGATTACGCGCATTAGGCTTGCTTGAGTTCGGTAGGCGCCTGTTGAGCGTCTGATGTTGAATGGAGGGTGTTGCGAGTGAGTAGAACAAAGATGAGCATGCCGCCAAAAAAGTAACTAAGAGAGTTACCGATCGCAGCGCCGGGAATTCCAAAGCAAAAAACTGCGAGAGGTGTAACGGCGAGTGAGAATAGGAGAATAATGAGCGCCAGGCGGAGTAGCAGCGATGTGGCTCGCTGAGAAGCCAGGGTCTCAAAGCAGACGGCCATTATCAGGTTGCCACCATAGCCGATAGCTAGGCACAAGATGGGGATAGGCGACCAAAAGACCGGGCGATGTAGGAGTGTTGTCAAGATGGTATGCCCGAAAATGACCAGTGGCAGCGTGATCAGGGCGTAAAGAATGAGACTCGGAGGGACGATGCGTCTCATACGTGCTACCGCAGTTTGGGCAGATACGCCGGCAAGTGCGCGAATCGAGACAAGCGCTACCGCGAGTCCGAGTGCATTCATGGCCTCAAATGCGCGCATGGTCGGAGCGTATTCTCCGCCTGCGGTCGAGCCGCGAATAATGGTGAGACTAGTGAGGTCGATCTGGCCTAGCGCGAACCACATCAGTCCGACGGTGCCCGCCGCGAGCGATAGGCGTAGGCTCCAGCGGTAGGTAAACTCGGTGGCATGGAGGGCTGCATGTTGGAGAGAGATGAGGGCGATTGCTCCAGTCAGGGCGCCCAAGCTCGCGGCCACTGCACACGCGCCTAGCATTTGGGTGACGCTGACGTGGGCAGGCAGCATCACGGACAATCCCAGTCGGAGTACTGACGGGACAAGAAAACCTGCGGTGACCCCCAGGATAAGTCGTCCAGCCCCGCGAAGGAGTTGCAGCGTGATTGTGGCTGCGAGCCCAGCGACGAGAAGGGTCAGCGTCGCCACAGCTACCTCTAGCGCGCCATTGCCGCCGACACCAAGGTAGAGAGGCACGGAAAGGAGAAAGCTCATAGTCCCCGCAGCAAGCACAATACGGCCGGCACGCCCAGTCATCAACGGATTCGCCCGCGTCCAGTAGGCAAGTATGTTGCCACTCGTACTGGCTAGGACGTAAGCGGCAGCTATCGCGATGCCAAAGAGGGTCGCGAAGACGCCGAGTCCGCCAGTGGAAAGTCTTCGTGCTGCGATGACCAGCATGCCAGCTGTCGAGGCTCGCGAGAAAAGGGAGCTCCCGGCAGTAAAAAGGACAAGCGCTGTATGACGAATGCGCTCGGTGCGAGCACTGGCAGACGATAGGAGATCGACCGTCGCCATAGCTAGCTAGTGAGGTTGCGGGGCTGGACGAGGGCGCACGTGTTCTGTCGTACGATGCCCATTGATCTCCGATGCCGGCGACTTCGGACGAGGCTCCGACCGTCCACAACTACGGCCAGATCATCGCTCATTGGACCTCCATGCCTAGGGACGCTAATAGCTCTGGGAGCGGCTACGGTATGTATCGGCGACGGCATTCTTGCATGAAACGTCCTGTCTTGCGAGAGTTGTTGCTGGGGAAGGGTTCCGCGCCCCGACGGCTATGCGATTGGGGCACAAAACACGCTTTGACGGCTTGTTTGATGCGGGTGGAGGACATTCACGGGCTCAAAGGCTTAGTCCAAGCTGGTCGTTGCTCAATGCTAGACACAGCAGTGCTCGGGATCGATCAAGGGTGCGGTTGCGAGATGGTTTCGAGTGCGTCCGCATCAAGACAAGCTACGCCGGGACTTGAGTAGGGGCCGGGCGGGCTGGCTGTCCTGTACTGTTGCCGTATCGTTTGGTCATCGAGGTCAGTAAGCCGCTTTGGTGCTCTACGCTATCGGCCGTGAAAGCCTCACGATGAAGGTCTACGCGCAAGAACCTCGTACCTGAGACCATGAACGTGGCACGGAAGACAACTTGATGGACTCTGAGCAGTCAAATATAGGCATCGAGCAGGTTATGGGCGTTCTGCGTCGCCGGGCGCCATGGATTCTGATGTGCCTTGCGCTCGTCGCGGGTGCAGCCTATGGCTTCTCGAAGCACCAGACTAAGAAGTACACCGCCACCGCTTCACTCGTCTTCAACAATAATCAGCAGGCTCAGCAGGTAGCTGGACTCGCTATAGCCAACAGCAATAACCAGCTTGCTCAGCAAAACACGAATCTCAAGCTCGTACAGCTCGGCGACATGGCAGAAAAGACGGCGAATCATCTGGGCCAGGGGCTAACCAAGGAAGCGGTAAGCAAAAACCTCAGTGTGAGCGCTCAAGGCGAATCGAACGTCGTTGATGTGGCAGCCACATCAACGTCCCCGGTGCTCGCGGCCGCTATCGCGAACACATACACGACCCGGTTCGTCAAAGAGCAGCAGAATAGCAACCACACCTACTATGCATCTGCCCTTAAACTGGTCGAAAAACAGCTCAAGACTCTAACGCCCAAGCAAAAGCTGAGCCCCTCGGGCATCGCCCTGGAGGGCCGTGCCCAGTCGCTCGGCGTTCTCGCTGAACTGCACAACGGCAACGTTGAAATTGCCCAGGCCGCGACCGTTCCTACCTCTCCGTCCTCGCCCAAGGTCTCGCGTAACACGGCACTTGGTGTGGTGCTCGGCCTCCTACTTGGTCTTAGCATCGCCTTCCTACTGGAGCGCTTCGACCGTCGTATCCGAGAGCCCAAGGACCTCGAGTCCGTCTACGGCCTACCTCTACTAGGAGTCGTCCCGGAGAGCTCCGCCCTCTCACGCTCAGGCGGAGGCGAGGGAGGGGCCGGAGTGGCCCTGCCTTCCGGCGAGTCCGAGGCCTTCCACCTAATCCGTGCCCACATGCGCTACTTCAACGTAGACCGCGAACTGCGCACGCTCATGGTCGTCTCCGCAGCCCCGGGTGACGGCAAGACCACGATCGCGCGCCATCTCGCCGCTGCTTCAGCGCGCGTGGGGGCGCGCGTGTTGCTTTTGGAGGCCGACCTACGCCGCCCCACGATCGCACGCCAGCTCGGCCTCACGGCGGGGAAGGGAGTCTCGGATGTGTTGATCGGCAGTGTGTCCTTGGCGGAGGCCACGCACACGATCCAGCTGGTGGCGCCCTCGACCGACAAGCCTGACGGACACAGCTTCGACGTGCTCGTGGCGGGTGCGACTCCGCCCCCCAACCCTGGTGAGCTGATCGAGAGCCACGCGATGGAGAGCCTGCTCGAGCAAGCCAAAGCGATCTATGACCTCATCGTGATCGACACCCCGCCGCTCACCGCGGTCTCAGACGCGTTCCCCTTGCTCAAGAAGGTCGACGGCGTTGTCATCGTTGGTCGTGTGGGTCGCAACCGGCGCGACGTCGCCGAGCGCTTGCACGAAACGCTTACCGGAGCGGGCGCACCGCTCCTGGGAGTCATCGCCAACGGCTTCAAATCTGGCCGCCGCGGAGGCTATGGCTACGGCTACGGCTACGACTACTCCCCGGCCAAGCCCGCCTCGCCCCCGGACACGCCCGCTTCACCCAACGGCGCCGCCTCCCCCGAGGCGCCCGTGCCGACGGTCAACGGCTGAGCCGGGACGCCAGGAGGCGGGGCCGGATGCCCCGCACCCCCCGCCTTGGCGTCAAGAGGGGCCGCGCGGACGCGCCCAAAATATGAGCGTTCTTGTTGCGTTCCGTCCGCACTCTATGGGAACATATGTTCGATGAATCCGGTCAAGGACGACCTCCAGCACACCGACGATTTGTCCGACGAGTTGCTCTCAGTCGGCGAGGCAAAGCTTGGTATCCAAGCCGCGATTTCCGTCGGCTACGACACGCAGGCACTGAGCTTGATGGCCGTAGCGGTCGCCCTTGCTGGCGTCGATATTGCCCTCGTAGGCCAGCTCGGCGTCCTTTGGTGGTTGCCTTTGCCCGGGCTTGCCGCCTCTCTGGCGATAAGCGTTGCCGCAGTCTCCCAGCCGGAGATCGAGACCGGTCAGAACCTGTCCTTGGTCATCGTCATGGATGGCGCCGTCGAGACGAGGCGTCGATTGCTGCTCAGGAGTGTCGCTAATGCAATCGATGCAAACACAAAATTGCTGGCCGGGAGGCGGGTCCTGGTGACCTGGGCGCTGGTCCTGATCGGGTTCGCATTCGTGCTACTCGGCATCGCTCAGCTTGCTCCTGTTTCCAGGATCTGGCTGTGAGGACCGCTACCTGGTCCGTTAGGATCTAGTCAATGACTCACAAGAGGAGATCCGTGAGTAGTGCACATCCAGCCGACGAGCGGGTCAGCGAGTGTGGGTGTGTGGAGCAGGAAGTGCCCGAACGCGGCGAGTTGAAGATCACTCAAGATATCGTCCCGTCAGGGCTTGGTCTCATGCCTCGCTGGATGGCCGAGCGCATCGCACAGATGGTTTCGCGCCACGCATCCAACCACGCCTGACGCACCCGGCCACCTAGCGGCTTGGCAGTTAACGCTCAAGGCAAGTTGTCGAGTGATTCGAGTAGCTTCACGTCCAACGAGGCACTAGTTAGCCGCACAAGGTTCTCGGCTGTGCCCAACTCGGTTACTGACTTGAGTTAGTGCTTCTGGTGGTCTTGAGAAGGCCCGCCCGTAGTTCGGACGCGACAGTGTTCCAGCTCAATGCAAGCTCCAGTCGCTCGGACATTGGGCGCTGGCGAGCAGCAAGCGTCGCGGCGGAGACACCAAGCGGATCGCGCACAAAATCCGCAGCCGATTGATCCTGGAGACGCTCTGATTCTCTGGGCGATGTCACCGGACCACGATGGTACCTTGGGATGCATGCGCACCGTGGTCTTGGACTCTTCCTCGGCCGGCTTGGACGAGCTCTTGGAGCGTCGTCGTCGCTCTGGGCTCGATCGCCTCGACGAGATGTGGGCTGGTGTCCTGCACATGATCCCCGCCCCAAGCCTCGCGCACGCGCGCATGGCTCAACAACTAGCCGAGCTGCTGGGACCCGTGGCACGCATGGCGGGTCTCGAGTCCGCGATGCACGAGTTCAACCTGGGCGCCTCTGAGAGGGACTTCCGCGTCCCCGATGGTGCCTTGCATCGCCCGGGAGCGTCTGGAACGTGGCTCCCGACAGCAGCTCTTGTTGTGGAGATCGTCTCGCCCGGCGACGAGACTTGGGAGAAGCTTCCGTTCTACGCAGCTCACGACGTTGACGAGGTTTTGATCGTCGACCCGACCGAGCGCAAGGCGCGCTGGCTCGAGCTGGACCGTGGTGAGTACCGCGAGGTGCGGCGGAGCGGCCTGATCGACCTCGGAACGGACGAGCTGTACGAGCGGCTCGACTGGCCGCCGATCGCGGACTGTCAGTAGAGGCCCCTCCGACACCTGTCCAAAGATCGCAAAGCCTGTCGGAAAGGCTAGCCTCTGTTCGTATAGGGTTTTGCACGAGCTCAATAGCTGCGCGGCCGCGTCTTTGGGATTGCGGCGGGTTCAGCCAGGGAAAACGAGGCAAAGCTGATGCTCACCAACGGCAAGGTAGCCACCCGCAATGGCAAAGGACCCCAAACCGCGCTCGCCGGGGGGCCGCCGGGCGCTCAGGTCATGAACGGCGAAGCTATGCCTGACACGGAACCCCAAGGCTCTCCTGAGCCTCCCGGGAGTACACCGCACAGCCCCAACGTCAAGTGGCAGCGCTCGGCCCTGAACCGGCGAGAACGCTGGCAGGCCTTGGGCCACGCCGGCGCCACGATCTGGTTCACAGGACTGCCTGCTGCCGGCAAGTCCACGATCGCAAGCGCCGTGGAGGCCCATCTCGTGGGCGAAGGACGCCCCGCCTTCCTGCTCGACGGCGACAACCTGCGCCACGGGCTCAACGGCGACCTCGGCTTCGGCGAGCAGGCACGCACCGAGAACGTGCGCCGCACAGCCCACGTAGCGCGTCTCTTGGCCGAGTCGGGCACGATCGCGATCGTGAGCCTCGTCAGCCCCTATGCACGCGACCGCGAAGAAGCCGCCTCGCTGCACTCGGCGGTCGAGCTGCCCTTCATCGAGGTGTTCGTCGATGCCCCGCTTGCCCTGTGCGAGCAGCGCGACCCCAAGGGCCTCTACGCCCGCGCGCGCGCGGGAGACCTAGCCGGGCTAACCGGGATCGACGCGCCCTACGAGGCACCCGTCAACCCGGATCTAGTCTTGCGCTCGGGCACCGAGAGCATCGATGCGGCGGTCGAGCGGGTGAGCGGAGCCTTGCTCGTAGCCTGCGCCGCCCAGCTCGCGGTCTGAGTGGCCGACCTCGGTCGCGCCCTGGGCGCAGCCACTATCAACATCGTGGCCACTCCCCCGCGACTCTGGCACAAATTGGGGGTTACTACTCAGCATGAGGGGAAATCTAGCGCCATGAACATTAATAATCGCCGAATTAGGCCACAACGACTGCTCGGTTCCGTACGCGTCTGGACACTCCTTCTTGCAACCGCCGTTGCAGCCATTTGGTCTGTATCTGCATTTGCCGCCGCTCCACCCAAGCCGGGCGTGTCAACCGGTGGCATCTCCGGGCTCACGCCCACCTCGGCGATCCTGCACGGCGCTCTCAACGCGAAAGCTCTACCGGCCAATTATGTATTCCAGTATGGAAAGACGAAGGGCTACGGCGCCCAGACGCCTCTAGCGCCGGGAGGCCGTTCGCCGGCAACGATTGCGGTAAGCAAAGCGGTGGGAGGCCTTGAGCCCAATACGCTCTACCACTATCGCCTCGTAGTATTTGGTGCGGGGGGCAACACATTCGGTGGGGATCGCAGCTTCAAAACGCCGAAGGTACCCATGTCGCTGCAGATAGCAGCAAGCCCCAGTGCGGTTCCCTTCGGCGACACCTTCTCCTTGGGGGGCACGCTCTTCGGCACGGGCAATGCGGGCCGCATCGTGGCTTTGCAGGCAAACCCGTTCCCCTATCTCCAAGGCTTCAAGACACTCGGCAACCCCGAGGTCACCAACTCGTTCGGAGGCTTCTCCTTCCCAGTGGTCGGGATGACGGTGAACACACAGCTACGCGTCGTGACTACCACGGCGCCGTTCGTGACAAGCCCCATCGTCGTCGAGGGCGTGGCAGTACGCGTGAGCTTCCACATACATCGCGTGCACCGCAACCACCCTGGCCGCTATTACCGCATGTATGGCACCGTCGCCCCGGCTGAGGTGGGCGCGCGCGTGGGCTTCCAGCTCTTGCGCCCTGGCCATCCTTCGCTCAACCAAGGCGGCACGTTCGTCAAATCTGCGACTCCCACCGTGTCGAGCTTCAGCACCGTAGTGCGCGTCCGCCACCGCGGCGTCTACCAAGCGCTCGTCCAAGTAGCCGACGGCTCACACGTATCCGCCTACAGCGAGGCCATCCGGATTCGCTAGGCACTCATACACCCGTCCAGGGCCTCGAGGGCTGGGCTTAGGATGCGCGGGTGGCAAGTAGCGCGACGATAGGGTTCGAGGCGCCCGTGACCGAGGAGGCCTCGGCCACGTGGGCAAGCGACGTGGCGATGGTTGCCTTGATGTTGTTGCCTGGCGCCTTGATTGTCTTCACGGGCTTCAACGCGGGTGGCTACTTCCCGGGCACGCCGGCTGTGGTGGCGATCGTGCTCAGCCAAGTCCTGCTCGTGAGGATCCTGCAGGCGCGTAGGCCTTTCGAGGGGATCGCCCCGGTCACGCTCGTGGCGATCGTGGCACTGGGACTGTATGCGGCTCTGACCTTGGCCTCGGCCTTGTGGTCTCACTCGACCGGCAGGGCGATGATTGAGTTCGACAGGGCCTGGATGTACCTGTTGGTGCTCCTCCTGTTCGGGACGGTGAGAGCGAGCGAAGCCAACCTCCGCTGGCTCGTCAGGGGCCTCGCGCTCGGCGCCTCGATCGTGTGCGTGGCGGGCCTGCTCACACGCGTGATGCCCAACGTGTGGCACACGGCGCCAGACGTGTCCAACCAGCGCCTGAGCTTCCCCGTGACCTACTGGAACACGCTCGGCCTGCTCGCCGCCTTGGGAATGGTGCTTGCCTTTCACCTCACTTGCAGCCTGCGTGAAGCGCGCCTCGTGAGGGTTCTCGCGGCGGGAGTGGCGCCCCTGCTGGCCGCGACCTTGTTCTTCACGTTCTCGCGCGGCTCGATCCTGGCGGGGGCGATCGGTCTTGCCGTGTACGTGCTCGTGGCGCGGCCCCGTGGGCTCCTCAGCGGGGCGCTCGCCACGGTGCCAGCCACGGTGGTCTTGCTCGTGGTGGCCTACAAAGCCAACCTCCTTGACACGATCGACCCCACGACCCCGGCTGCCGTGAGCCAAGGCCATCGAGTGGCCCTGGTGGCAGGCATCTGTGTGCTCGTGTGCATGGCGGCCCGCTTGACGCTTGCCCACCTGCTCGATCCTCGCCTATGCCGCCCAGCCCTGTCCTCGCGCGTGTCAGCTCGTGCGAAGGCGACGGTACTCGCCGCGACCGCGGCGGTTGCGCTCGTGCTGGCGATCGCGCTTGGCGCTCCCCATGCCTTGGCCCACGACTGGAATGGCTTCGTCGGCGGGGCCCCCACCAAGATCGCCCATGGCGACCTGCGCGCGCGTCTGACCGACCCCTCCAATGACGGGCGCACGGAACTGTGGCAGGTGGCCTTGCATGGGTTCTCGGCCTCTCCGCTGCACGGCTCCGGCGCAGGCACCTACCAAACCTTGTGGAACACGGGGCGTTCGCGCCCCGCCTACGTGATCAATGCCCACAGCCTCTACCTGCAAGCGATGGCGGAGCTCGGCTTGCCGGGACTGCTGCTGCTGTTGGTGCTCGTGGGGGCGACGATTTTTGGGATCGCTGTTCGTACCCGGGGTGCTCGACGCGTCCTCTATGGAAGCCTGCTGGCCTCGGCAGTCGTGTGGATCCTGCACGCGGGCGTTGACTGGGACTGGGAGATGCCCGTGGTCACGCTTGGCTTCTTTGCCGTCGCCGGCCTTGCTCTAAGTACGCGTCGGGGGGCTGGGGGCGGTTGGGTGCCTGCCCATCAGACCCGCATCGTGCTGGCCCTGTTGTGCTTGGCTAGCTTGGTCTTGCCGGTCACGATCGTGGGCTCCCAGAGCAAGCTGGGAGAAGCCGAGCACGCGCTCTACGCCTCAGACTGCGCCACTGCGACCCCCGCGGCGCTCTCTTCGATCGGGTGGCTTGACTTGCGCCCCGAACCATATGAGGTAGTGGGCTTCTGCGACCTCAAGCGTGGCCGCCCAAGGCTTGCGATCGCGGCCATGCGCCAGGCGGTCAGCCAGGACCCGGGCGGCTGGGAGACTTATTACGCGCTTGCGATCGCCCAGGCCTCAGCCGGAATCGACCCGCGGGCAAACGTGGAGCGGGCCCTGCGGATGAACCCCTTGGAGCGGCTCACCCGCGAGGCGGCCAAGCAGCTGCATGGCTCAAGCCCCACAGAATGGGTGAGGCGCGCGGCGATCGTGCGGGCCACGGCACTCGCCAGCAACCACCTCTCGATTCTTCCGTCCTGAAGCTGGAAAGTCTGGGCAGTTGGTGGCAGCTAGGTTGCGGCAGCAGTCTCTAGAAAGAGGGTCCCGCGCGCCTACGCGCACGCGCGTAGGGCAGCGCTTAGGCCAAGACCTCGCGCAGCTTCTCCAAGGCCCGGTAGACGCGGCTTTCGATCGTCGTGACGGGCTCGCCGGTCAGCTTGGCTATCTCAGCGATGCTGAGCTCGGCCCCATAGCGCAATGAGACGGCCTCGCGCTCGGGGCCGCTGAGCCTGGCCAGGCCGCGCTCGAGCAGGTCACCATCCGCAAGCCCGTGGAGCTCGTGATCTGCCAGGTGGTCGATCTCCTCGAAGTCTGAGGCCGGGAACACTCCCGCGGCAACCTGCTCCAAGGCTCTGCTCTCACCGGCGCGGCGGCGGACGTGGTCGTGCAGGCAGTTGAGTGCGATCGCGTACAGCCACGTCTTGGCGCTGCCCTTGCGCGGATCGAAGCGCCTGCGTGAGCGCAGGACTCGCTCGCAGGTGTCGGCGAGCAAGTCTTCGGCCAGGACCGTATCGCCCGTGCGGTACCTGAGAAAGGCGAACAGGTCTTGGGCGTGGTCGGCGTAGAGCCGCTCGAACTCGTCATCGCGAATCCCTCGCACAGTCCCCCATCGTCCGTTTGTCCAGGCCGGCGAGCTTCAGCCAGGAATCTGGCCCTTCGTTCGTATCAGCCCACATGAGCCATTCACACGAAGACGAACACCTCACCGATGACCTGAGGCACGTCGCCGACGTGCTTCGCGACGGGCGTCCCAAGCTCGACCCGCTTGCACTCGATCGAGTGAAGCTGCGGGCGATGAAGGCGACCCGCCGGTCCTCCTCTCGACCCAAGGGATCTTTTATGAAGCAGCGCCTCACAACACTGGTCGCAGCCGGATTTCTGGTGCTGGGCATGGGCGGCACCCTTGCCTTGGCCGGCGGCGGCGATGGCAAAGACGGCGGCGGCAGCGCCAGCTACCACCAGTATCGTCCGGAATGCCCAGCCGGCTATGTGCTCACTGGGCGTCACTGCACTCCGATTCCCCCGCCCAAATGCCCGCGCGGCTATGAAGTGAGCGCCGGCAAATGCGTTCCCACTCCGCCTCCCACGTGCCCGCCCGGGTACGAACTGAAGGGCCGCAATTGCAAGCAGATTCCGGTCCCCCACTGTCCGCCTGGCTTCGTGCTCGAAGAAGGCACCTGCCACTTCGTCGGCCATGAAAAAGGCGGCCAAGGCGGCGGCGGTAAAGGCGGCGATAAAGGCGGCCAAGGCGGCAACCAAGGTGGCGGTAAAGGCAGTCAAGGTGGCTTCGGCGGTGGCTTCGGCGGCGGCTTTGGCTTTGGCGGCGGCGACAAAGGTGGCCACGGCGACAAAGGTGGCCGGGGCAATGACAAAGGTGGCCACGGCCACCGCTAGCCCGCTCTGATCCGGTCTGATGCGCAGATTGACGGCGGCTGTCGTATGGATGGTGATCCTCGTGGGGATCGCCGCGACAGTCGTCGTCCTGCGCGATCAGGGCGGTGCGGGCCTGTTCCGCATCGAACAGTCCAGGGCTTTCGCCCTGAAGTCCGCGACAGTCCTGAGGGCCGCCCAGGTAGAGGCCGTTGTGGCCGAAGCCCCGGAGCCTGTGCCGGCTGTCAGGCGGACCCCTCCGGCGGCATTGCGTTGCCGGCCGGGGGGAGTGGGAGTGCTGCGCGATCCCTGGAGGTGCACGATCCGCTATCGCTCGGGCACTCGCGCCCACTACCGCGTGGAGATCCAGCCAGATGGCCACTACAGCGGCACGGGCACTGGAACGATCGACGGCTGCTGCGTGAAGACGCCCACGCTCGACTGACCGGCTTCTGAGCGGCGATTTGCCGCTATGTGGGAGCGGGTCGTGACGAATCGGCGAGCGATGTAGGAAGTTGGCTGTGTCGGACGTATTGAAATAACAGAGGGTCGCCGCGGGCGTTTGCCGACGCGAAACCGCGACCACAGGCTCTGTACATGCTCGGAGGAGGAGAGGGAGTGCCGATGCGCAGCCAGCAACGCCAACGTCGCTATGTCGCAGGACCTTGGTTGTCCTTGCTCAAACCGGTGCTGCGCTACAGCGCCACCCGCGATGCATTCGTGCTGCGCGCGATCGGCAACTCCTCGGGCCCCGTTCTGCGTGTGGACCGGCGCAGCGCTCGCCAGACCGCCTACAGCGGCGCTGAGCGCCGTCGTATGAGCGCCGCCTAAGCTCCCCGCTCGTCTCGCAGCGTCGATCGGCCGGTTTGGCGCCGGGCGGCCAAAAAAACCTTGGCTGCCGCCGGTCGACCACCTATCATCGGATTGAAGCCCATGAAACGGATGCAGGTGCGTCCGGGCGAAAAGTCCGCAATGTGCGGCAAATCACGGAAGATTTCGCAAGAAAATAACCGCAAAATGCGCGATCAGGCGCAAAAATATGTATCATCCCCGCTGCGTCGGACGGTTCAGGACGGACCACTCGAACTATTCGAATGGTTGGCCTGAAGAGACGGGGCTAACGAAGAGAGGCGCGGAAGCCGATATTCGCTAGGCATCTCGGGTCGGACGGGCACAAAAGGAAAGGGCATACAAGGATGATGACCGCGAGCAGGATCCAAGGACGGGTTCCACGCTGCTCTGCTTTTGTGGGATCGCTGGCGTGAGCACCGCGGAGCCCACGATCGTGATCGCCGACGATCATCAGGTGACTCGTCTGGGCGTGCGCATGGCACTCATGCGTGGTGGTTTCCAGGTCGTCGGCGAAGCTGCCGATTGCGATGGCGCCGTCAGCGCTGTCGAGCGCGAGCGCCCAGATGTGTGCTTGCTCGACGTGGATATGCCCGGTGGTGGCATCGAGACCGCGCGCAGGGTGGCCCAAACAGCCCCCGCAACCTCCGTGGTGATGCTCACGATCTCCACCAACACCGAGGATCTGCTCGAAGCGCTACGCGCCGGAGCCGTCGGCTACCTACCCAGAGACACCAGCCCGGACCGGCTTCCCGCGGCCCTCTGCGGTGTGCTCAAGGGCGAGGCTGCGCTTCCCCGCACCCTGGTTGGGCGAGTACTGCAGGAGTTCCGCGCCTTCACCGCAGCAGGCGTTTCCGCCAGTCCCGTGCGTGTAGGCACGGTGCAATTGACGCCCAGAGAGTCGGAGATCCTGAGGATGCTCGGCTCGGGCTTGGCGACGGTCGAGGTGGCCGAGCTCCTATCGCTCTCGCCAATCACTGTCCGTCGCCACATCTCCGCCGGCGTCGCCAAGCTCGGTGTCGAGGACCGCGATGCAGCGATCCGCGCGATAGAGCCTCTCGCCGCTACGGCCTAGCCGCTCAGACCAGGCCGACGCGCACGGCGTAGACCGCCGCCTCCACGCGAGTACGCACTCCAAGCTTCTGGAAGATGTTGGTGACGTGCTGCTTGACGGTGTGCCGGCTGATCGATAGCTCCAGGCCGATCGCGACATTGTCCGCGCCCTCGGCGATCAACCGAAGAACGTCCTTCTCGCGCGCGGTGAGCTGAGGACCTTCGCTGTGGGGCCCCATCTCGGCGTCCTCGCTCGGGCTGACATGTACGACCAGCGCCTCCATCACGGCTCGTGAGAGCACCACGTGGCTGCTCGCTGTCTGGCGAATGCCGGCGATCAGCTCGTCCGCTCGGGCGCCCTTGAGGATGTAACCGCAGGCGCCGGCCTGTAGCGCGTCCAGCACCTCGGATGCCTCTACCGAGGTAGTTAGGACCACCATCCGCGCTTCCGGGCTCACGGCCGCTATGCGCCGCAGCGCCTCGGCGCCCAGCGTGTCGGACATGTTGAGGTCGATCACGACAAGGTCAGGCTTGAGCTCGCCGGCCAGCGCCAGCGCTTCGGCGCCGTCCTTCGCCTCGCCGACCACGCTCACGCCGGCGGTCTCGAGCATCCCGCGCAAGCCCTCGCGAAAGAAGTGGTGGTCGTCGGCGAGAACGACCCGCAGAGCATCGCCGGATGAATCCATGAACCCGAACATATCAATCGGGCGTTTGGCGCCTCGCTGGCGGGGCATCACCCCCACAGAGACCGAACGGCACGATCCGCAGCCAGCCGACAGCCGTTCCTCGATATTCACCAAAACGTCGTCGCTATTTAGGCGACTGTGTCCAGTCGGTCCCTAAAAGGTTCAAGGCCTGGTGGGTGGGGACCGAAACAACTGAGCACATGCCCACGCAGGCCCTTCGCGGGAGGCCCCATGCTCAAGCCAGTCACACGTAATCTTTTTGCTGCATTTGCACTGCTCCTTGCATTCGCCGCTCCATCGGCGTTTGCGGCAAATCACTCACGCCATGCAACATCTCATGCACGACGTCATCGCGGGGTGCGCCGTGGCAAGACAGTACGCCACAGCAAGACGGTGCACCGTAGCAAGACAGGCAAGGCCCGTCACAGAAGCAAGACTGTCCGGCTAGTGTCGTTGCGCGACGCCGCTACAACCTCCGCTACGCCGTTGCTCGGAGAGACTGCTATTGAGTCTCACGCTGACAATCTAAATGCGGGCGAAGCCGAAGCCTCTCGTGTGCAGTCAAGCATCTCTGCTCTTGCCGGCATGGCACATGTCTACATCGATTCCCACAATGCCGCACGCACGCTCATCGTTGGCTTGTACAGCAGCGGCTCAAGTGGTCACCCTGGCCCACTCTTGACTAGTGGCTCTATCGCAACGGTTCAGGCAGGGGCTTGGAACACGGTGGCATTGACACCTAGCTCGCTCGTCGCAGGTAAGACTTATTGGCTTGCCATTCTTGGCGAGCGCGGAACACTGCGCTATCGCGACCGTCGCGGTGGGCCCTGCCCAAGCGAGACCGAGGCACAGATCGGACTCGGTTCGCTGCCGGACTCTTGGCGGACTGGTCGGACCTATGCGGACTGCCCTCTTTCGGCATATGTGACGGCGGCCGAATCTGTACTCGGGTCGCCTACCCCGGTTGAACCGACACCGCCCCCGGTGGTCGAACCGCCGATGCCCGCTCCGACCAATATGGCGTTGCCGACGATTAGTGGCACGCCCACTGAAGGCAACGTTCTAAGTGCAACCAACGGCTCTTGGAGCGGCAGCCCGACCTCCTATGCCCACCAGTGGCAGGACTGTGACAAGTCAGGCTCGAACTGCGCGAGCGTAGGTGGCGCAACGGGCTCCAGTTACACGCTCGGCGCCGGCGATGACGGACACATGATGCGAGTCAGGGTCACGGCCAGCAACGAAGGCGGGTCCGGTTCGGCGAGCTCAGCCGCCACGGCGCCGGTCGTCGCACCCGTCGTCACATCTCCGCCTCCGCCCCCGACTCCTCCGACCGCGAGCTTCACCGTCACTCCGAGCTCACCTGTCACAGGTCAGTCGGTCTCTTTCGACGGCTCGAGCTCCACGTGTGCGGATTCTCCGTGCACATATGAATGGTCGGACGACGGCGCCCCGACCCAGCCGGTAACGGTTCTGTGGCCCCTAGGCACGGGTCAGGTCACTTCGTTTACCTTCCAGGAAGCGGGTACCAAGTACGTACGCCTGACGGTCACCGACGCGTTGGGGCAGACAGCGACTGTGGAGCACAACGTGATTGTCGAAGCTGAATCGACAACGACGCCTCCTCCACCCCCGCCGTCAGCCCCTTCGAATACGGCGCTTCCCACGATCAGCGGGACCACGACTGAAGGTCAGTCTTTGAGTGCGGCCAGTGGCTCTTGGACGGGCAGCCCGTCGTCCTTCGCCTACCAGTGGGAGGCTTGTGATTCCTCGGGTAGTAATTGTGTGAATATCGCTGGCGCCAAATCGGCCAGTGTGACTCTCGCTCCGGGGAATGTTGGCGACACGATCCGGGTGGTCGTGACGGCGACCAACGAAGGTGGCTCGACGGCCGCCACGTCGGCTGCGACCGCCACAGTGGCTTCGTTGCCCTCGCCGCCGCCGCCGCCTCCGCCGCCGGCAGCGCCTTCGAATACGGCGCTCCCGACGATCAGCGGGACCACGACTGAAGGCCAGTCATTGAGTGCAGCCAAGGGCTCTTGGACGGGCAGCCCGTCGTCCTATGCCTACCAATGGCAGGACTGCGATGCCTCGGGCGCCAATTGCGCCAACATCACGGGCGCCACGGCAGCTGGCTACACGCTGGCAGCCAGTGACGTGAACCACACGATTCGGGTTGCCGTGACGGCGACCAACGAAGGTGGTTCCAAGGCTGCCAGCTCTACCCAAACCGCTAGCGTCTCGGCGGCTCAGCAGTCTGGCGGCGGCGGCGGTGAAAGCTGCACGACGACCATCTCAAGCGTCTCGCAGATAAACGGCGCGCTGAAGGCGGGCGCGGTCGTTTGTCTAACCGCTGGAACCTATGGCGCCGTGAGCATCACGACAACCCCTTCGAGCAACGCGACGCTGACGGCGGCGCCCGGAGCTCATGTGGTCGTCGGGGGTGTGAACATCGCCGCGTCCAATGTCACAGTCAGCCAGCTGCACAGTACGGGCACGATCAATGTGGGCTCGGGTGGTCCGTACCCCGGCTTCAGTCACGATGTGATCGAACACAACGATGTCGGGCCGACTAATGGGTATGGGATAAGCGTGATGAGCGCGACCTCGACTCCTTCCAGCTACATCACGATCGCCTACAACCGCATTCACAACACGAGCCCGACTAACGAGGGTGATGCCCTGCGCTTCGATGGCTGGAATCACATAACCGTCGAAGGCAACGACATCTACGAAATCAAGGAGTGCCCGGGCTCGACCTGCCACACGGACACGCTGCAGTCATACAACGGCGGCGTGACCACTAGCGGTCTGACGATCACGAAGAACTACACACACGACAACGCCGGTGCACAGGGCCTTCCCTTCCTAAAGGATGGCGACATCTCCAATGTCACCATCTCGGACAACCTGAGCCTGCGCAATACCAATACCAATGGCCAGGTGACGGGCATCTGGGTGGACGAGAACATCCCGGGTCTGACGATCACCAACAACACCTACCAAGGCACGTCTGGTTCGATCGTGCAGGCGGACGGCTCCACTGCTGGACCGACGGTTGCGATCAATCACAACGTGTTCGACAACATAAACGTGAGGCCAGGAAGCGGTCCTTCGTATGCGACGACGGAGAACTACGACGTCTTCACAGGCAACGACGAGTACACGTTCAACGTTGGGCCAAACAGCCTGATGGAATCCAAACCGGCATTCATGAACACCGCGACCGACGACTACCGCCTGGCGAAAAACCCGAATCACATCGGGATCGATTGGAGCCCCGCCGAAGTGCTGTACGGGCCAACCAACTAGCTCGGCCTTCGCGCCTCGCAAGCGCGCAGGCGATCCCACTCCCGTTTGATCGAAAGGGCGCTCGTTCCTCGGAACGAGCGCCCTTTTTCATAGGGCTCTCCGCATGTTCACAAGTTCGCGGGCATGATTATGTATAGTACGGCGCGGGTTAAGGGCTCTGGGGTAGGGGCTCACCGAACTGTCACGCCCAAACGACGAGGACAGGAGAGGTTTTCGATGCCGAACGCGTATCGTCGCGCATCCGTGCCGAAGTATGCCCGTGACCGGTCGATCGCGCTCATGGCGACACTGGTCGCGGCAACCATTTTCGCACTATCGCTGGGCGCGCTCAGCGTACGGGCGGCCGGGGCCGGGCCCGCAAAGGTGCTGCTCGGGGACACAACCGTCGAGTCCCAGCACGACGCGCTCGTCGCTGGGCGCTTGGAGGCATTCCGCTTGCGTGCCAATGCCTCGGGTCACGCCGCCTCGCTGTGGCTCTACCTCGATGCACGCAGCGGCGCCACAAGGGTTGTGGTGGGGCTCTATGGCAACCGTCACGGCCGTCCCGGCGCCCTACTTGCGACTGGCTCGATCCTCGCTCCACGAAGTGGGGCATGGAACGCCGTGACGCTCACGCGGGCGCCCCGGCTGGTGCTGGGCAGGTCCTATTGGCTGACCGTGCTCGGAGAGGGCGGCATGCTGCGTTATCGGGCGCGCTTGCACGGACGCTGCCAAAGCGATGCCAGCGTCCGCGCCGATCTCAGTGCGCTGCCCTCGGCGTGGAGTGCGGCGAGGGTTCGGCGCCATGCGCACTGTCCGATCTCGGCGTACGCCAGCGCGGCGTCCTCCTCCTCGCCTCTGTCCCCCTCCGCGCCTGGGCCTGCGGGCTCTGGCGCTCCCGTGAACCTGACTCCCCCCACCGTTGCTCTGTCTACGGGTGGCGCATCCCCTCTGCTCCAACCAGCGGCGCCCCCCTTGGCGCCCCCGGTCGAACAGGCGCCCCCGGTAGAAGAAACGCCCCCGACCAAAGAAACACCTCCGGTCGAAGAAAAACCGGTCAAAAAAACCACGGTTGCGCCGGTCAACAACGCGGCGCCCGCGATCGGCGGCACGCTCACCGTGGGTGACGTCCTGTCGAGCACGAAGGGGACTTGGAGCGGCAGCCCGAGCTCATACGCCTACCACTGGCAGGACTGCGACTCCACAGGCAAGGGCTGCGCGAACATCTCCGGTGCGAGCGCTGCCACCTACACCCTGACCTCAAGCGATGTGGGCCACACGCTGCGTGTGTCTGTCACGGCCACCAACGCGGCGGGTTCCGCTACGGCTAACTCGAAGACGACGACGATCGTGATCGAATCTTCGTCTCCGCCTCCGCCACCTCCACCACCGCCTCCGGGGCAGCCCTACCCGGCGTGCACCCAGACGCTCAGCCAGGGCGCCAACGTGCCAAGCGCAGTATCAAGTGCCGCCGCGGGCAGCGTGATCTGCTTGAACTCGGGTGCATACGGCAAGCTCGCGCTCAGCTCCAGCCAGACCGCTGACGTCACCCTGCAGGCGGCGCCGACAGCTCACGTCACCACAGACGAAATCGAAATCGCCGGTAGCCACCTCGTTGTGCGCGGGCTGTGGATCGATGGCCAAGTCGCGCTTGCAGAAGGAGCGTCGTTCATAACGATCGATCGCGACGACATCACCGGCGGCGGGGAGGGCATCGTGTTCGACACCTCCGATTGCAAGGTTCCCAACGCGCCTACCTGGCCCGGCTGCGAACCGGACAAGCAGATCTCGAACGTGATGATCTCCTCCAATCACATTCACAACATCGGCGAAGGCGGCGGCGAAGACGCGATCCATCTGGACTACTGGCGCAACGTGACCGTCACCGGCAACGAGTTCGATCACATCGTCGAGGCAGGCGACCACACCGACTGCTTGCAGTCAGTTTATGGCGGCGAAGGACTAACTTTCGATCACAACTACGAGCACGACAACGACTGTCAAGGCATCTTCATCAAGGACGGCGATGCCACCGACGTGTCGTTCACCGATAACCTGTTCTTGCGTGATCAGATCGGAAGCTACGCCAACTTCTCTCAGATATGGAATACACAAGGTCTCACGATTCAGCACAACACGATCTGGGATGGCAAGGGCTTCGCGCTTGTCGCCGAAGGCGCCTCGTTCACGCCGACTGCGACAATCAACCACAACGTGCTCAACATCTTCAAAGTGTCACAGCCGGTTGGCAATGCTTTCTCGATCACCGAGGGCAACGACATCTTCGGCGAATCGCCCACCAATCTAAACGAGGGCTCCGGCGACAGCGTCGTCTCAAGCCCCCAGTTCACCAATACGGCCAGCGATGACTACCGTTTGGCCAGCAACCCCAACGGGATTGGCATCGACTGGGCCCCGGCCGAAGAGAGCTACGGCCCCGCGGGATGAGTCAGCGCAGTAGGCGCCTCGCCCTCATGTTGGGCGTGGCGTCGCTGCTTGCCGTAGTGCTGGCGGTCGTCCTGATCCAGGCAAACTTAGGGACTGACGCGGCCGGCCCTCACGCGTCCGCTCCGGGGACGAGATGCACCTCTTATGCCTCGAGCCTTGCCAGCGCCGCGCGGGCTGTGGCGATGGCTGGCCATGGTGGAACGGTCTGCCTCCGGGCGGGCAGCTACACGGGGCAGCTGTCGCTTAACGCCAAGCCCACGAGCGACGTGGTCCTCGCGCCGGCGCCTGGGGCGCACGTGAGTACCGGCTCGATCTCCATCGCCGGCAGCCACATTGTCGTGCGCGACCTGTGGGTGCACGGCGAGATAGCGCTTGCGACCGGCGCTTCAAATGTCACGATCGAGCACGACGACATCTCCAATGCCGGCGGACAGGGCGGTGAGGGCATCGTGTTCGACACTGCCGATTGCACTGTCCCCAACGCCCCCAAGTGGCCCGGGTGCGAACCGCAGGCGCCGGTCGCGAACGTGACGATCTCAGCCAACCACATCCACGACGTGGGGAACGGTGGCAGCGAAGACGCGATCCACCTCGACAACTGGCGCAATGTGAGGATCACGGGCAACGAGTTCGATCACATCGTGGAGTCGGGCAACCACACCGACTGCGTCCAGTCGGTCTACGGTGGCGAAGGGCTCGTCTTCGATCACAACTACGAGCACGACAACGACTGCCAGGGTTTCTTCGTCAAGGACGGCGATGCCACCAACGTGTCGTTCACCGAGAACCTGCTCGTGCGCGATCAGCTCGGCAGCTACGCCAACTTCGCCCAGATTTGGAACGTGCGCGGACTGACGATCCAGCACAACACGATCTGGGACGGAAAGGGGCTTGCGCTCGTGGCCAACGAAGCCTCGTTCGAGCCCACAGCCACGATCGACCACAACCTGATTGCCACGTTCGTGATCGAGCCGCCGATCGGCACCCCCTTCGCGATCACCGAGCACGACAACATCTTTGGCCAGACGCCATCCTCTTTGCGCATGAGCCGCTCCGATCGCACCCTCGCCCGGCCCCGGTTCGTCAAACCGGCGAGCGACGACTACCGCCTCGCGCGTAACCCCCGTGGTGTCGGCGTCAACTGGAGTCCGGTGGGACGGCTTTACGGTCCCTCCCACTAAGGCCCGTTGTCTGCAATCTCACCTACTGAGCTCCCGCGCCTCCCTGCCGGAGCTCCTAATGCCTTTTCCACGAGCTTCCAAGGCCTGTTGAGTTCGTGAAGGCCCGCGCGAGCAGCGGCCACCTCGAATCGTTGAATGGGTATGTCTGCGACATCCGTGACCGCTGCCGATGCCGGGGCTCCCTTGGCGCTCCCAGCGAGCTCCTCTGTGGCCCGTCGCCTGCGCTTCATCCGCGAGTACGGCCTCTGGCGCCGGGCGGTTCGCGAGCTGTGGCGCTTCAAGTGGCGTGAGCATCGAGGCCATACTGTCGTTGGCGCCTACCACACCCGTCGCGGAGGGGTTCCTTACTTCATCCGCCACGCCAGCCGCGACGTAGGCATCTTCTCTGAGATCTTCATTGCTGGCGAGTACGACCCGCCACAGGCCGTACTCGAGCGCCTAGGAGCGCTCGACCGGGCTCCGCGGATACTCGACCTGGGCGCCAACATCGGCCTGTTCGCCGCGTCCTGTAGTGAGCGCTGGCCGGGCGCGAGCATCACAACGGTGGAGCCCGATCCGGAGAATCTCAAGCTACTGCGTCGAACCGCGGCCGCGGGTTCGATCGAGGTCGTGCCCGCGTGCGCAACCAACTATGAGGGCAGCGTGCGCTTCGTCGCGGGAGAGTTCGCCGAATCGCACGTGGCTGGTGCGGAGTCCTCAGAGCAGGACACGATCGAGGTCCCCTGCGTAGACGCCTTCCGGCTCGCCCAGTCCGCGGACCTCGTGAAGATCGACATCGAGGGCAGCGAGTGGGAGATCCTCGCCGACCCAAGGTTGGCGTCCTTGCCCGCGCAGGCCTTGGTCATGGAGTGGCACGACAAGCAGTGCTCACATCCTGACCCACGCGCCGCCGCCCATGCCGCGCTTGCAGAGGCGGGGTTTGAGGTGCTCTGCGAACACCGTCCGGTTGCGAGCAATGGGACGATATGGGCGCTACGTCCGAGCTAGCAGCCTCGCCTTCGCAGGCCGGCCTGCGCAAGACTTTGCGCGTGGGCGTCTTCCCGGCGCACGCACAGAGCAAGCGCGCGCGACTCTTCGAGGCGCTCGAAGCGGTCTACCCAGTTCGCTTCGAGAGTTACGGTGACTCGAGCGGATGCAACGAGCTCGACGCACTCCTGGTGCTCGGCGCCCAAGCCCCCGGCGCGTTGCCTGCCGGAGTGCCGAGCCTGCAGGCGATCGGCGAGGAGCGCTTACGCGATGGGGGAGACGCACTGGTTACGCTCTCGGAGGTCGCACACGCACAGCCGCTCCGTAGCGCACATTTGAGCGATGGCTGGAGCAGCCCGCTCCCAGAGCAGGCGAGGGCGCCTGAGCAGCTCGTCCTAGCCACGATCGCCGGTACGCCCGCGTGGGTGCTTGCCGGCAATCGAGACGCCGGTGACTGCCCACAACAGCTTGTGTCGGTGGCTCCCGCAGAGCTCGAGGCGGGCGAGTCCTTGCGTGAGCGCTTGGCTCCGGGACGCTGCCTGGCGCTGCTCGCGCTTGTGAGCTTCCTGCAGGACCTCACCCGTGATCTGCGTCCAGCAGCGCGAGCGCCGATGGCGGCATTCGTCCTCGACGATCCCAACCTGCACTGGCCGAGCTATGGCTATCTGCGCTACGGGGAGCTCGCGCGCCACGCCGGCGAGCACGGCTACCACATGGTCATCGCGATGACACCTCTGGACGGCTGGTTCGCGCAGAGGAGCGCTGTTCGCTCCTTCAAGGAGCATCCCGCCCAGCTCTCCATCTGCGTGCACGGCAACGACCACCTCGGTCCAGAGCTGGGACGGATCGCCACTGACAGGCAGGGATTCGTGCTCGCGCGTCACGCCCTTGCCCGCGCCGCGGCCTTTGAGAGGCGCACGGGCATCCCGTATGAGCGCGTGATGGTCCCACCGCACGAGCAGCTCTCCGAGCCGGCCGCACGCGGTCTGCGCGCGGGAGGCTTCGAGGGGGTGTGTGTATCGCGACCCTATCCCTGGATTCGTCCAGAGCGTCCCGGTCCTGCCGCGGCGCTCGGTGCGGGGCCGCCCGAGCGGGGCGCCTTGACGGGATGGGCCAGTCGCGAGATCGTCGCGGGCGGCTTGCCTTCGCTGCCACGAACGGGCTTCAATGCTCCACAGGAGGATTTGGTCTTGCGAGCTTTTCTCGGCCAGCCTTTGATCCTCTACGCCCATCATGACCTGCTCGAGCACGGCTTGGAGGTGCTGGCTGAGGCCACTGCCACGGTCAATGCACTCGGGGACGTGCGTTGGTGCTCGCTTGCACGAATCGCACGCAACGGTGATCCTCATCTGACGCCGACTCGTTTGCCGGCGCCTTCTGTGGCGCCCCGGCCACGCGTTCGCCCACTGTTGCGCCGCCTCGCCAGTGAGGCTCGTGATCGCGCCCGGATCAGCTGAAGGCCAGCTCGAGCAGCGCCTCATGGCGGCTCCGCCACGAGTTGGCCTCCACGAAGGCGCTCCGCTGGCGCTCATCGGCCCGCCCCAGCGCCAGCGCACGCTGCACCGCGCCGGCGAAATCCCCGCCCTCCCCGACAAGCAGCACGCGTGGGTCAATCTCGCGCATGGGCTCCAAGTCGGTGGCGGCGACCGGTAGGCCTCCCGCGAGGTACTCGTAAAGCTTCAGGGGGCTCATCGTCTCGGTCAAGGCGGTGCGTCGGTGGGGAACGAGTCCCACATCCGCGGCACGGATCAGCTCCGCCAGCTGTATCCGGGGCAAAGGCGCTTGGATCGCCACGTTGGGCTCTCCGCGCAATGGCTCCAGATGGGCGTCCTCGACGACCGGGCCAACCAGGGCGATCCTCGCAGCGGGTAGCGCCCTGGCGGTTTGGCGCAGCCAGTCGACGTCTAGGCGGGCATCCAGCGTGCCCGCATAGACCAGCAGAGGTTTCGCGGGGTCTGCAGGCAACCACCACGCGTCGTCGGCGTTTGATTGGTGCGCCGAGCTCGACCACTCGCTCGGCTCGAGGCCGTTCGGCACGACCAAGCCGGGGCCTGTCGGTCCGATCCGATCCAGCAACGCTTCGCTGACCGCGGCCACCTTGTGACCACGCTCGCGAATCAGCTCATAGGCCCGCGCATATGCCGGCCACCAGGGACGATAGCCCGGATGAACCGTCCACTCATCCAAGGCGTAATAGGTCACCGAGCGCGCCCACGAGAGATCGGCAAAGCCGGCCACCAAGGGATGGGTAGTGATCACCGCTGGATCCTCCAGGCCCATCCGCCGCGCTCCGCGCGCCATCGCCCGGCCGTATGCCGCGAATCCGCGCTCCACTCCGCGCAAGGAGGTTGGGTCGCCGCGACGCAACCTGACCGGCGAGAGCAGCCGCGTGTCCTCATCGGCCGGGAATGCCTCCGCATCACCCGCAAAGCGGTCGCGCAGTAGCTTGAGAGGCAGGCTGCGGGAACGGTCGCAGATCAGAACCCTGCGCACCTCTTCGTGCTCGACCAAGGTGCGGGAGAGCCGGTCCTCGGTGCCGAACCAGCCACGCCGCGCGGCTGCCCCCCAACTAAGGGAGGAGAACGTGAAAACCACCTCGCCCCTCGCGGGTGTGTCTCGCCGGGGCCTCATCGCCAGCGCTGCGCCGGATTCGCCTTGCATCTACCAAAAAACGCCTGCTGAGCGTGCGAACTTGTGGGTCAGCCGGCCCAGCAGGCTCGGCGGACCTAGTGTTCGGATGCCCGCTAGCAAGTGTTCCCAAGCCGCCTGAAGCCCGGTAGCGAGGGCCCCTTCCCGTCGCAAGTGCGATGGCGGGCCAAACGTTGATTTCTCAAAGGATCGCATGCCCGAGGAGACCCTAAAAGAGACCACGATTCGCGGCCTGCGCTGGCTGGCGATCACGCGCGTCGTGGGCGAAACGCTTGCTTTCGTCGCCGCAATAGCGCTCGCGCGCCTGGTCGCGCCCGCTGAGTTCGGCCACGCCGCCGTTGCTTTGATCTTCTTGCCCTTGGCGGGCATCCTGACCTTCGAGGGATTCGCCTCCGCGCTCGTCCAACGTGAGACGATCGACGAGGACGATCGTCGCGCCGCGGTGCTCATGAGTCTCGTGGGGGGAGCCATTCTGAGCGCCGTCGTGTTCCTCTTGGCAGAGCCTGTGGGACGCCCCCTGTTCGGTGCTCAGACAGCCTCCTTGATCGAGCTGATCTCGCCGATCCTTTTCATCGCGGCCTTGGGAGGCGTCTCGCGCGCCACCTTGTGGAGGAATTTGGATTTCCGCAGCACCAGCCTGATCGACACGATCAGCGTGATCGGCGGCTACGCCGTTGCTGTCGGCCTGGCCTTGGGGGGATTGGGTGCCCGCGCGATTGTGATCGGAGCCTTGGTCCAGATGAGCATCAGCTCGGCATTGCTGTTCGCGCGCGCGCCGGCGCCATGGCCGCGCTGGTCCTTGCACGCCCAGCGGCGTGTGGGCGGCTTCGGCTTGCCGGCAGCGCTTGCGGGCCTTGTGGAGGTGATGTTCCGCAATGTCGACTACGTGATCCTCGCGGCTCGCCTATCGGCTGCCACGACCGGCATCTACTACCGGGCGTTCAACCTCGGCGTGGTCTACCAGGACAAGCTCAGCGGCGTGATGGTCCAGGTCGCCTACCCTGTCTACTCGCGCACCCCGGACCGCGAGAAGCTGCGTGCGGTGCACGAGCGCGCCGCACGTGTGCACGCGGCCATCATCTTCCCCTTGCTGGCCTCCTTGATCGTGCTCGCACCCGTGCTCGTGCCATATCTCTTCGGCAGCGCTTGGAAGCCCTCGGTCGAGCCCACCCAGGTGCTGGCGCTAGCGGGAATGCTGGCCGCCGTGCTCACCGGCTACTCCCAGGTGATGCTCGCGATCGGCCGTCCCCGTCCCTTGCTGGTGTTCAATGTGGCCCGCCTCGTGGTCTACGCGGGGGCGGTGCTGCTCGCATCTCGTCATGGCCTGATGGTGGTGGCTGCTGCGGTCGTATTCGCCTACCTGGTGATCCTGATCGGGGCCTACCACTTTCTGTTGCATCCCAATGTGGGGATTTCCATGGGACGTCTCATCCCCGAGCTGAGTCCCGCTGTGATCGGCTGCCTCGCGCTTGGCGCGGTAACTGCGCCGGCGATGCACTTGCTCACGGGTGAGATGCCGCGAGCCTTGCTGATCGCGCTCGTGGGTAGCGCAGGCATGGTCGTCTACGCGCTCGTCCTCAGGTTCGGCTTCCCCGCGGCCTGGCAGGACGTGCGGCACTTGATCGTGCAGGTGCTCGGGCCGCTTGGCGATCGTTTGCGCCGTCGGCGCCCGCCCAAGAAGGTGGAGCCGGTCGATGCCGCAGAGGCTGTTGTTGGCTGATTGAGACCTCGCCCTGATTCCGTACACTTCCGTACGGTTAGCTATAGTCGGGGCATGGCGACGATAAAAGCCGAGGAGGTCCGGATCCCTCGTAAGGCTCGGGAGGCGGTAGCTCATCATGAGGAGGTCGTCGTAGTCAACCGTGAGCGACCTGCCTATGTCATCGTCCATCCCGATGATCGTGGGAAGGTGGTCGCGTTGCGTCGTGGGCGGCCATTGAAGGAAGCACTCGTCCTGCTCACACAGGCTGCTCTACCAGATCCTGCCTTCGCCGAGGACATGGAGGCCGTACTCGACAGCATCGGGCCAGTTCCACCCGATCCGTGGGCACGGTCCTAGACACCACTGTTTTCATCGAGCTTGAGCGGGCCGTCCGAGGGTTGCCTGCCGTCAGCGCGATGGCAGACGTCACTCAGCGCTTGGTAACCAGGCTAGGTGAGAACGAGGAAGTGGGAATCGCGGCCATTACCGCATCCGAGCTGTTGCACGGCGTACATAGGGCGTCGGAGGAGCATCGCGGGCGTCGCGAAACATTCGTCGAGGCTGTGATCTCTGCCTTCCCGACGCTCTCCTTCGACCTCCTTGTCGCCCGGACTCACGCGCGGCTTTGGGCCGGCTTGGCTTCAGCTGGGACTGAAGTTGGAGCTCACGACAGACTCGTCGCTGCTACCGCGATGGCCGCTGGATGGCGGGTGGGGACCGGCAACGTTCGTCACTTCAACCGGATCCCGGGAGTGGATGTCATTCCCCTCCGAATGGACGCGTCTTAGAACAACCGTCGCGCCGCCGGCGGCGGCAACGCGGTCGGCGGCGGCGCGCCAAACGGCGGCTCCGCACGTCCCACGAGCGTCTTGACCGCTCTCTGCGCAGCTTCGCGATGAACCGCCGCGTCGCTACCCATCACAGAGGCGATACTCGCCCGGATCACGTGACGAGCACCGATCGCGCCGAGATACAGGGTGCGGTGCAGACGCGCGAAGTGCTTCTGCGCGTATTGGCGTCGCGCGAAAGCGTCCTGGGCGATCATGCGCGGACGCACGCCGCCCTTACAGGCATGGTGGATGATCGTCATGTCGGGCAAGTGGCGCACGCTCCAGCCCGCGCGCTTCATGCGCAGGCAGAGGTCCGGCTCCTCGGCATAGATGAAGAAGCGCTCGTCTAGGAAGCCTGCGCTTAGCAAGGCCTCGCGGCGGGCGAGCATGAACGACCCTGAGGTCCAGTCGCACTCGCACTCGCGCTCATACAGCTGCATGTCGAGCACCCGCTCGCCGGCCCACGTGGGGCTCACCGGCCAGCGCTCGGAGGCGAGTGCCTCGCCGAAAGCCCGGGCGGCGCTTGGGAAGCGCCTGATCGTGGGGAACAGTTCGCCGTCGGGAGTCAGCTGGCGCACACCGGCGAGCCCGATCTCGGGACGATCGTCGAGCATGTCCACGAGCTCTCCGAAAGTCCCCGCGAGGATTTCGGTATCGGGGTTCAGGAACAGCACATAGCGTGCGCTGGTGGTCTCAAGGCCACGGTTGTTGCCATGCCCGAAGCCATGGTTTGCGGAGGCCACCACGCGCGCTTGGGGAAACTTCGAGTTCACTAGCTCCCGCGTGCCGTCGCTCGATTCGTTGTCGACTACGACTACGTCGAGTGACGCGTTGCCCGCGCGGGCATAGACGGTCGAGAGACAGGGTGCCAGCCAGTGGGCCTCGTTAGTGGAGACGATCACGATCGCCAGGTCGGCGACAAGGGGACCGCCCGTTGGGTCGGCCCGACGGGCATAGCCCGTGGCGGTGCCATTGGAGGAGCCGCCGTTGGAGTTGGATGTGGAGTGCTCCGACATGTTCAACTACAAAACGAATCAACCCTGCGCTTGCTTTCGCTCGCGCAAGCGACGTCCTTGTCGCCAAACCGGTCTGCGTACGCGCTCCACGGCGCGGGCCGAGGCTCCAATGCCGCCGCGCGTCAACGGGGCAACGGGGCGATCGCCGATCAAGGCCCTACAGCGGCCCTCGCGCAGCGCATCAACACAGGCCTCGATGCTGAGGGTGCCCTCGAGTTCCAGCTCCATGCTCAAAGGGAACATCTGGTGGGCACGATGCAGGTCGAGTGCACCGACACCGACCAAGCCGGCCTCCGCCGCCATCCGGCAGGCACGCTGGTTGGGGGCCCAACCGTCCCACTTGCGCGTCCAGATCTCGATGCCGCTGCTCAGCTCGAGCCACTCGCGCTCGAACAGTTGCCAAGCATCCCGGCGCACAGGGTGCGCTAGCACCGATGCGCCCTCATGGGCTGCTACCGATCGCAGCAGCTCGAGCGTGGGCACGCCTTCGCCGAGAAACGGCACGGGTCCCCACACTGGAACGTGTACGCGGTCCTGTGGGCATGCATACTCGATGCCCGGCACAAGCAATGGTCCTCCCTCGACGCTCGCCTCACGGCAGGCCGCGATGTATTCCTGCAGGCGCTCTTCGCTGAAGCCACGGTCGTGCTCGCACATGAACACTGCCTCGCAGCCCTTCCCGCGAAACAGCGCAGCGATCTCCTGGAGCGGTATCGCGGCGTCGTAGGACCACTCCGAGTGCACATGAAAGGCCGCTCTGATCCTCGTGTGTTCTTCTGGGCTCATTTGCTCTTCGCCCAGGTTTGAGCGGCCACGGTTCGCACGGTGTCGTCGATGAACAGGTTGCGCATGCCAGGTCCGTGGTTGTACCAAGCGCTGTGCCGCCCATCGCTCAACAGGGCGCGCATCGTTGTCCGGCGGCTCGGCCACGCCCCGGCGTGTGAGCCGGGGCCGCGCAACACGAACAGCAGGTGGACCAGCTCGCGTCCCAGGTGGCGGCACAGCAGCTCCTCGGATGGATTAGGTGCCTGGGGCAGGGCGGCGTGTGGGTCGAACGCGCGCGCCGCGGCCCACGCCGGGTACTCGTAGCCGAGGCGGCGCGCCAGCGCCATGCTGCCCCACGGGCGGCCGTTGAGCTCCATGAACCACCACTGCTCGCCGGCGCTCAGCAGCTCGATCATGAACAGTCCCCGCCAGCCCGCCTCCCCCAGCATCCGCTCGATTGGGCCGATGAGCTCTGGCGGCACAGGCGTTGAGGCGCATGCGCTCGAGCCCGAGCCAGCCGGGTTCATCATGCGCACTCTCCTGTGAGCACTGAGATGGTGGATGCCGTTTTCGTCAGCGATGCCAAAGACGCCAGCGCCGGTACCGCTCACCCAACGTTGTAGGAGTGCGGGAGTGGAGGGGCCCCATGCTTCTCGCAGCTGCTTGGCTTCGGCGGCGTCGCGCACGAGTCGAGGGGCCAGGCGTCGCAAACGTCCGTCGCGCTCCTCAGCGGCAAGCGCCGGCTTGAGCACAGCCGGTAGCCGGAGCTCCTCCGGCATCGCGGAGTCGCCGGGTGTGTCGAGCTGTGCTGTCAGCTCGACCCAAGCCGGCACCGGCAAGCCGGCGGCTTCCGCTGCGCGCAACTGGGCGCGCTTGTCCAAGGCAAGCTCTGCCTGCGCTCCGCGTGGTCCGGCAACCAGTGCATCGACAGGGAGTCCCCGATCGCACACGAGCACCGCTTGATCATCTAGCGGCATAGTCAGTTCGTGGCTTGCTGCCAGCGCGGCCACCTCGGTCTGGCAAGCCGCCAAGTCATCCTCGGGCGCGGTTACCTCGACGAGCTCCACCCCCGCCAGCTTGCGCAACGACACCTTGCGCCCACGGCGCGCGAAGCTCACCACGCGATAATCAGCTTGGAGCAAGCTCGCGGCGACTTCAGGGGCGGCCAAGGCATCGGCAAACCCCACGAGCACCGATCTGCGCTGTGTGCTCACCGCAGGCACTTGACGAGTCGCTTGCCTACCAGCGCCGGGCTCTCCCATGCCCGTGGGCCTTCGGCCGTGAGCGCTAGCCAGCGCTCGAGCTCGAGCTCGCGATGGACGGTGTTGCGCGGTGCGATCCACGCTCCCACCCGCGCACTCCCGCCATCGCTGTTGTAGACCTTGCGATAGCCGGCCTTGCGCAGGCCGCGCAGCACGCGGCGGTCGTATGAACCAAACGGGCAGGCGGCCTCGTCGATGTTCGCTCCAAGCAACTCTGAGAGCGCGCGACGCGAGCCCACGAGCTCGTCATGGAGCTCCCCGTCGCTGAGCTTGCGCCAGTCGCGGTGAGCTAGGCCATGGCTGCCGATCGTCATGCCGGCGGCCCGCAAGCTTCCAAGCTGCTGCTCTGTCAGATAGCCCGGCGTGCCGATCCGCTCGGCCAACACGAAGAAGCGGGCGCTACGGCCCAAGCGTGTGAGTACCTCAAGCGCATGCTCTGCGTCGGAGGCATTGCCGTCGTCGAAGGCGAGCGTGACTCCCTTCGCGGGCAAGGCCTTGACGATCGCCTCGAACCACTCGACTGGGACCCACACCTTCAGCTCCGCCTGTGTCGCACCTTCTGGAGTCTGCTCTCCCAGTCCGTGGAAAGTGAGGATCAGCTCTCGCTCGAGCATCGGCTCATCACCGCAGGCGAATGATCGTGAAGCCGTGCGAGGGGTTTGTTCCCCCGACCGGATTGGCAAGCGTGCCGACCGTCACGGTGGTGCGCTCGTCCCCTCGCAGGTAGGCCCCGATCAGGGGGTTGTAGTTCACGCCGAAGGTGGGTGTGCCCCAGATCGACAGATCGCGTGCGCCGATGGCGGCAAGCGCGACATGCTCGCTTTGCATGTGTGCGATCGCGGCACGTTCTTCGCCGGGCGTGGCGATCAGCCCGGGCAGGACCGTTAGCTCGTAAAGCGCAGGCAAGCGGTCGCTCATGAAGTACAGGCCGCCGTCGGTCGGGGCGGCAAGGATTCGTTCGCCCGGATCTGTTTGGGTGTCGATCTGGTGAACCGCGGCCTGTAGCGCTGGGGCTGCCGCGGCGGTGGTCACGAAGCTGCCGCGTGGCGTGTGCACAGTGGTCGTGTCGTGGATGTACAGCCCGCCGAGGGCATACGTGGCGAGCCCGGCTGCCACGAGGCCGAGCACGCTAAGCACCGCCGTGCGCGCCTGCGGCCAGCGCTCGGCCAGGCGTTCGTGCAGGATGCCGAGCAACAGGACCAAGGGGGCCGCGTAGTAAGGCGCGTATGACCCCTCCGTCGTGAAAGCGTTATAGGCACGCAGGCCGAGTCCGGCGGCGGCCACCATCAAGGCCAGGTCCACCGGCCATGAGCGCCCCAATGGTGAGCTCTCACCGCGCACGAAGCGGATTGCAGCCCATGCTGCCACTACAAGCCCGAGCGCCGGCAGCCAGCTCATGCCGAGCACCAGATGGTGCGCCTCCAGCTCGATCGCCGTTCGCTGACCATCGAGTATTCCGGTTGCGCGCAAAGCACCGTCGAGCAACGCGAGCACGACGACAGCTGCCGCCAGTGGCCACAGCGCCAACATGCGCTTCCCTAGCCCATCTTTATGCTCCTGGCGAGCGTGCCAGCCGACCGCGCTTGCAACAACGCCGGCCAGGAGTCCGCCATAGATTGCCGCACGGCCCACCAGCCCCATGAGGCTCCCAAGCGTCAGCGGCATCCAGTTCTGCTCGGTTTTGACGCCCGAGTTCAAGAACTTCACTGGCCACAAGTTTTCGGTGAAAAGCTTGGACGCACCCGCCTGGTCGGCGAACAGCCCGTACACCACCAGCGCAAGCGCGATCGCCGGCAATGCCAGCCGCCACGCCGCGCGCCAGGCTGCGGCGCGCCCCGATACGCGCCAGGTGGCGATCGCATATGCCACGGCGGCGCCGGCTGCCACCGCGAGGAACTCCGGGCGCGTAAGCGCGACTAGGCCGGCTGCCAGGCCGGCGAGCGTCACTCGCTCACGTGTGAGCGCGAGCAGCATCAACAGCAGGCACAGCACACCGAAGGTGGCCGAGTCTGTGTGGGGCAGGATGAAGTTAAAGGCCGTCCCGGAGAAGCCGATCGCCAACAGCACGGCCGTCGCCAAACCCGCCACGAGCGGCACGAGCCAGTGACGCGCCAGGGCATAGAAAGCCAGGAGGATCGCAACGGTCTGCGCCAAGCCGAACGCGAAGGCGGTCGTGAAGCTCGAGCCGAATACTCTGAAGCTGAGCGCCAGGGAATAGAGTCCGAGTGGGCCGTAGTAGTAGCGCACGTCGCGGTAGGCCACCGCGCCGTGCTTGACCAGGTCGGCGGTGGTCAGCTCGGCGCCCGCGTCGATCTCGGGCACACCCCACTTACGCCAGGTGAGTGCCGTGAGTGCCACGAAGCAGAGGGCGAGCACGCCGAGTACGGCCCGGTCGCCAGGTCCGCTGCGCACTTTCGCCGTCGGGACCGAGGACGGCGAAGTGGCCGCGGACGCGGCGGCCACCGGCGGGGCAAGCGTCGTGCTCACGCCGGCGCGGGACGGACGACAAGAGTGCTCATGAGCATCTCAAGCTGCCTGCGAGCGATCAAGCGCAAGCCGACCGCGTAGAGCGCACAGCCAACGACGCCGGCCAGCGCTGCTTGAGCCAGGTCACTTGAAAGAGTCGCACCGAGTGCCCAGCTGGCGCCGAAGGAGAGCGCCGCGAGCCCAAGGAAGCGCCCGGCGTCGCCGGCCAGCTCACGCAAGAGCGCGGGGGCAGCGGCTCGACCAGCCCCCGCGTAGAGCAGCACACCTGCAAAGCAGGCGGGCGCCACGAAGAAGGCTCCCACGGCGCCGTCGACGCCAAACAGCGCACTACCGATCGCCGTGGCCGCGATGTGCAATAGCACGAAGGGCACGGCGAGAATGTTCAGCAGTCGCGAGCGACCGACGGCAAACAGCATCGGCAGCAGGAAGTTGACGAGCAGGGCACACACAGTCCACGGCACGAGTAGCGCCGCGAAGGTCTGAAGCTGGCCCACCTGGGCGGTGGAGAGGCTCTTGGGGAGCACCGCATGGATCAGTGGCGCACCGGAGACGATTAGCCCCGCCAAAGCAGGCGCCACGATCAGCATCGCGTAGCGGAAGCCGCGCGGCACCGTGCTTGTGACGAGTGCCTCTCGCTTTGCGCGCGCGTCGCGTGTCATGTCGGGAATGTTCGACATGCCAAGCGCCATTCCGGTGCCGGCGACCAGGTAGCTGGCGAACAGGTAGGCATAGGAGAGAACTGTCGTGCCTCCGGCCGTAGCGTGGCTCGCAAACGCGAGTGTGATCACGAACAACACGTTGAAGGCGAGGTAGACCGCAGTGCGCCCGAGGATCAGTCCTGCGTTGGCGACGATCGCGCGTGCCGTAAAAGAGCTCTCACTGCGTCCGCCGGCGAGGCCTCCGCTGCGGCGCAGCCCGGCCAGCATCCAAGCGCAGGTGACGATTGCCATTGCGAGCATCGACCAGCCGAGCGTCTGCTCTCCGGCTGTCCCCATCAGCGCGAGGAATGTGATCAGGCCCGCGGCTGCACCCGACATGTAGGCACCGGCGACGAATATGAAGCGATCGCGGATCGCAAGTACGGTGGCTCCACCGGCTGCCCATAGTTGCAGCACCATCGCGCAGCCGAGGACGGGCAGTGCGGAGGCCGTCACGTTACGTCCCTGAGTGCTCAAGCCGGGAGCGATCAGGTGGGCAAGCGGGCCCGCCAAGGGGCCGGTGAGGATCAGAACGGGCAGAGCGACGAGCCCCAGGGTGGCTGCGAACTCGCGCACGCTCAGGCGGGCGCCGGGCTCGACCAAAAGTGGTACTGAGGTGAGCCGCAGGCTCTGGCTGAAGACGCCGAACGTGGAGTACAGCGCGAACGCTATGAAGAAGCCGTCGGTGCGCGCGTTGGTGCCGAAGCGTCCCAGGTACAGGACCGCCTGGATAGCCGAGGCGGCTGCCATCGCGAAGGTCGCGAGCGACATCGCCATGCCGGCGCGAGCTTTACGTGTGGTTGCGAGGTTGTCGGTCTGGGCGGGCGTGGGGGACAGGCGCGTCGCGTCTGTCCCCAGGCTGATCGTTTGAGTGCTCATGTCAGAAAAACGCGTTGGTGTGAGCGTTTCTCGCGAGCGAACCGGCTTACGCCGTGTTCTTTAGAAAAGCCTAACGCTGCCGGATGTGAACGTGCTGGTGCTCGCGGTGTTTCCGTAGGAGTCCTTGACCGACGAGTTGAGGGTCCCACTGACCGCGGCGGGGCCGCCGGCGGTCAGTTTCGCGCTCGGGTCGCTGATCGAGGTCACGGTCAGCTTGACCGTGGCGCCGCTGACAGCGGTGCTCGCGGTGACGACTGCGTTGGTGCCACCGGTGTTGCTGTAGTGCGAGCTGAGGGTGTCGCCGGCCGACCAGTTGCCCGAGCCGATGCCGGACACCGCGACGGTGGTGGCGCCGACGAGCGCCCGCGCATAGGTGAGCGTCACGCTGCTGGGGATGGTCGCGGCTGCGATCGGCTCGTTGAAGGTGAGCGTGATCGCGTCACCGACCTGCGGCTTGCCGGCTGTGGTGCCGGGTGTCGTGTCCGCGATCGCGGTGAGGGCCGGCTTGGTGGTGCTCACCCTTGTCACGGCCTGTAGTGCTGAGGAGGTTTCGGAGTTCCCCGCCTTGTCGGGCACGGTGTACTCGTACTCGTAGCAGTGCCCGGTGCTCACGCTGTTATCGGTGAAGGGCGAGGCGAGCCCCGTGGCCCCTATGCTCAAGAAGGCGGTGAACGCGCCACAGACATTGCCGGAGAGCGTCAGGGTTGCTGTCGCGCGCCGCAGCTGACCGGCGGCAGTGTTCACGCCCGAGCCGCTGTCGGTTGCCGAGAAGTTGACGGTCACGGGCCCCGTGGCAAAGCTTGGCACGTTCAGTGCCACGAGTGGCTTGATCTTGTCAACCTCGATCGTGGTCGTCAGGTTCGCCGTGTTGCCGACCCGGTCGGTGCCGGTGAGGGTGTAGCGGTAGCAGCCTTCCGCTAGTCCGGTCTGGGCGGGGGTGCCGGTAAGCGTGGTCGGGGTGCCGAAGTTGCTGCACACACCGTTTCCAAGTGTGCCCGTTGCACGGGTTAGCACCGAGGAGAGGAAGCCCGAGCCGGCGTCCGCGCTGAAGTCGGTACGCGTGCCGATCGTGAAGTTGCCGGTGTTGCTGTAGCCGGTCGCTCCGCTCGCGGTGGCTGTGGTCCCGTTGACGCTCAGGGCGCCCCCGGTCGGTCCGGTGCTGTCGGCGATCAGGCTGTAAGTAGCGCTGGTGGAGCTTGCCCCGGCGTTGCTGGCAGCGAATACAGTGGGAGCGGTTGGCGGCTGAGTGGCGGTCGCACCGAAGGTGTAGACGACGGTGCCGCCGGTCTGAGTTTCACCGAAGCCACTGCCTGTGAGCGAGCTGAACGTGTAGCTCTTGATGCCCGACTGGGCGTCGCTCGAGCTCGCGGTCAGGGTGAAGCTGCCACCTGCCGAGGGCCTGAAGTACAGGGCGTTGGTGGAGGGCTTGTAGAAGGTGTTGGACGACAGGCCGCTGAATGTCAGCGATGGGGTGGTCGGGACCGTCGTGTCGACGATCACGGTGGTGGAGATGCTTGCCTGGTTGCCGACGTTATCCACCCCGGTGAGCGTGTAGCGGTAGCAACCGCTCGGCTCACTCTGGCTGGGGCTGCCGACGATCGTGCTCGGCGATCCGAACGCTCCGCACACGTTGCCCGCGAGTGTAGCCGCGGCAACGGTTAGCGTGCTCGAGCGCAGACCCGACTGGCTGGCTGATTGAGCCTCGCTGAAGTCGGTGCGGATCGCGATCGGGTAGACGCCCGTGATGTTGTAGCTGGTGGATCCGCTGCTGTTGGCTGCCGTGGCGTTGATGTTGAGCGCGCCACCTGTCGGTGCGCTCGTGTCGGGCACCACGTTGAAGTTGGAGCTGGCGCTGATGCCGGCGTTGTTGGTTGCCGTGACGGTCTGCGCGCCGGATGCTGTGGCGCCGGAGCCGGACCAGCTGTAGCTGCTCTGGTAGGGCAGGCCTGTGTCGGCGCCGCCACCGGAGCTGAAGCCGCTGAGTGCGGGGAAGACGACTTCCTTGATCCCTGAAGAGGAGTCGCTGGTGCTCGCGGCCACGGTGAAGCCGCCCGAGTTGCCACTCTGCGGGTTGGTGTAGGCGGTCGTGCCGGCGAGGAACGTGCTGCCACTCGCGCCCGAGAGAGTCAGTACTGGGGTCGAGGGTGGCGCTTGCGCAACCATCAGCGTACGAGTCATCCGTGCAACGGCGCCCGTGCTGTCGGTGGTGCGCAGCCCGATCACGTAAGTACCCGGCGTGCTGAAGGCGTGCACGAGGGTCGAGCTCGAGCCCATGTCGGTGGCGTATTTGCCGCTGCCGTCGAGGTCCCAGCTGTAATCGGTGATCGTGCCCTGCGAATCGCTGGAGGCCGACGCGTCCAGTGTCACGTTCTGGCCCGTGACAGCCGGGGAGGGGCTGGCCGTGAAGGAGGGCACGAGCGCGAGATCTACGTCGCGTGAGTGGTAGTGGGCAAAGACTGTCGTGGGGCTGAGCAACTGGTTGTAGATCGCGAGTTCGTCGAGCGAGCCGCTACCGAACAAGGAGCTGCCAGCTCGGGACATCAGATACAGCGTTGAGTTGGCGAATGGGCCTTGGCCTGTCGCTGCGCTCTCCTGCTGGAAGCTGACGGGCTGGCCGTCGACGTAGGGGGTGATCTCGCTGCCAGCTTCCGCGGTCGTGTTGAGCACGATCGCGTAGTGGTGCCAGACCCCTGCGCTTGGGCGCTGGAAGAAGACGCTGTTGCGGTTTGAGTCCGTGCCAACGCCTACGCCGAAGGTGCCGCCGAACTCACCCGAGTTCGGGTCGACGATGAAGCCGCCAGCGTTTTCGTTGAAGTTCGGGGTGAGCTCCATCGCCAGGGCATCGTTGTTGGCGTACTGGTTCCACTTCAGCCAGAACTCGATCGTGACCTGGCTTGTGCTGGACAGGTTGAGCGGGATCGCGCCAGAGTCGCTGGAACCGTTGAAGCTCAACGAGGTACTCTGCTGGATCGGGCCCGGCGTGCCGAACGTGCCGCCCGTGATCGTTCCTGCGGAGAGGCCCTTGCTGTCGAAGATCGTCGGGCCCTGCGGCTCGTTGAGGTGGTAGTAGTCGATCAGGCCAGGCGTGCTCTGGACCGCTTCTGAGTAGCTGTTGGCAGCCTGTTCAAGCACGGTCACCGTGATGGTTGTGCGCGCGCTCAAGCCGTGGTCATCGGTCGCTTCCACGCCGACGGTGTGCGTGCCTGGCGTCTGGAAGCTGGTGGTGACCGTGGGCGTGGAGCCGGTGTCGGTGGCGAATTTGCCGCTGTTGTCGAGGTCCCACTTGTAGTCGGTGATCGTGCCTTGGTCGGTGGATCCGCTTGCGTCGAGTTTCGTGTTTTGACCGACTATTACCGGGTTGGGCGATGCGGTCACCTTGACGACCGGCGGCAGGTTTCCGACCGTCAGCGAATGGCTTGTGTTGCCGCTCGCGTTGTGGTTGTCGATCACGCGCAGGCCGACCTTGTAGGTGCCTTCGGTGGAGATGGTGGTGTTCAGCACAGGGTTGGAGCCTGTGTCGGTCTCATAAGTGCCGTCGCCGTTGAGGTCCCACTGGTAGTCGACTATCGAGCCGCCCGCATCGGTCGAGCCGGATGCGTTCAGCGTCACGCTCTGCCCCGGTCGCACAGGGTTCTGGGAGATCGTGAAGGCTGCGTTAGGAGCCTTATTGGTCCCAGAGGAGTTGTAGTGCTGGAAGATCTGACCTGCGCTCAGTGGCTGGTTGTAGATCGAGAGCTGGTCGAGCGAGCCGCTCCCAAACAGGGCGCTAGCGTCGCGTGACATCAGATACAGCGTGGAGTTGGCGAACGTGCCTTGTCCGGCCGCGACGCCCTCCTGCTGGAAGCTGACGGGTTGCCCGTCTACGTATGGGCTGATCTCGCTCGCGGCGGGTGCGCTCGTGTCAATCGTGATCGCGTAGTGGTGCCAGACCCCGGCGCTTGGGCGCTGGAAAAAGATGCTGTTGCGATCGCCTTCGCCGCCGATCCCGATGCCGAATGTTCCGCCGAACTCGCCGGCGTTGGGGTCGACCAGGAAGCCGCCCGCGTTGGCGTTGAAGTTCGGAGTGAACTCCATCGCCAGCGCGTCATTATTGGCATAGGCGTTCCACTTCAGCCAGAACTCGATCGTCAGCTTGCCCGTGCTGGACAGGTTGAGCGGGATCGAGCCGGAGTCGCTCGTGCCGTTGAAGCCGATCGCGGTCGTGGGATCTTCATTGACCGCGCCGGGCAAACCGAACGTGCCGCCGCTGACCGTGCCGTTGCTCGAACCCTTGCTGTCGGCGATCGTCGGCCCGTGGGACTCACCGAGCTTGTAATAGTCGATCAGCCCGGGAGTGCTCAGCACCTGATCCTCATAGTCGCTGACGCCCTGTTCGAGCACGAGCACGTTGACGCTCGTGGTGGTTGTCAGGCCTTGGCTGTCCGTCATGCGCACGCCGACTGTGTGCGAGCCAACGCTCTGGAAGCTAGTGGTGACCGTGGGCGTGGAGCCGGTGTCGGTGGCGAATTTGCCGCTGTTGTCGAGGTCCCACTTGTAGTCGGTGATCGTGCCTTGGTCGGTCGATTCGCTTGCATTGAGCGTCACTGTCTGCCCGGTCAGTGCTGGGCTTGGGGAGACGCTCACCTTGGCCGTGGGCGGGAAGTTCCCGACCGAGATCTGCTTGGTCGTGGTGCCGACGGCGCCGTCGCTGTCGGTGACCCGTAGGCCGACCGTGTAGGTGCCGGGGTTGGCGAAGGTTGTACTCGTGGTCGGCGTGGAGCCGGTGTTGGTCTCATACGTGCCGTCGCCGTTCAGATCCCATTCGTACTTGGTAATCGAGCCGTTCGCGTAATGAGAGCCGGAGCCGTTCAAAGTCGTGCTCTGACCGGCGTGGGGCTGGCTGGGCGAATTGGCGATCGAAGCGACCGGGCGCGGCTCGGGA
The DNA here is from genome assembly GCA_963731565.1 of uncultured Solirubrobacterales bacterium. GTDB lineage: Bacteria > Actinomycetota > Thermoleophilia > Solirubrobacterales > Solirubrobacteraceae > Palsa-744. The sequence goes on along the minus strand of CAVSWG010000001.1, from coordinate 27,184 downwards.
CCGTTGGAATTGAACTGTTCCTGGATCGTGCCGGCACTCAATTCGCCGCTGTAGACAGCCAGCTCGTCGAGCGAGCCGCTGCCGAACAGCGTTGTGCCGGCGCGGGAGAAGAGGTACAGAGTGGAGCTCGCGAACGGCCCTGCTCCGGTACCGCTGCTCTCCTTCTGGTAGCTGACGGGCTGACCGTCGACGTATGGAGTGATCTGTGTGGCGGCCGGCGCGTTCGCGTTGAGCACGAGCGCATAGTGGTGCCACACGCCCGCGCTTGGACGGGCGAAGAAGACGCTGTTGCGGGTAGCCCCAGAGCCGATGCCGACACCGAAGGTGCCACCGAACTCGCCTGCGTTGGGGTCGACGATGAAGCCGCCCGTGTTTTCGTTGTAGTTGGGAGTGAGCTCCATCGCCAAGGCGTCGTTGTTGCCGTAGGCGTCCCACTTCAGCCAGAAGTCGAGCGTGATCGTGCTCTGGCTTGAGAGGTTCATCGGGATCGCACCGAAGGAGCCCGCCTCACCCTCGATGGGGTCGCCGTCGCCGGGGAAGCTGGCCGCGGTGTCTGGGTCGCCGTTAACGGCTCCGGCTACACCGAGGGTTGTGTCGACGAGCGTCCCGTTGCTGGAGCCCGCGCTGTCGGTGATCGTCGAGCCAGAGGGCTCGTCCAAGCGGTAGTAGTGCAGCAGGCCAGGAGCTGCGGTGACAGCGTCGGTGTAGCGACTGACGCCCTGTGCAAGCACCTTCACTTGAAGGGTCGCGGTTGCGGTCGCGCCGTTGCTGTCGGTGACCTGCAGGCCTACGGTTGCGGTACCGGTGCTCGCGAAGGTCTTTTTGATGGTAGGCGTGGTTCCCGTGTCGGTCTCATATGTGCCGTTTCCGTCGAGGTCCCACTTGTAGTCGGTGATCGTGCCGTTGGCCGAGCCAGAGCCCACTGCGCTGAGCGTGTCGGCCTGTCCGGCGCCGACCGGGTTCATCGCGGCCGTGAGCTTGGCTGTCGCCGTATTGGCCACGTTGACCGTGCGCCGGGTGGTTTCCACCTGCCCTTTACTGTCGGTCACCTTCAACGTCACGTTGTAGGTGCCGGGCGTGGTGAACACATGCGCCAGCGTCGGCGTGGTGCCTGTGTCGGTTGCGAATTTGCCGCTGTTGTCAAGATCCCACTTGTAGTCGGTGATCGTCCCGGTGGGATCGCTCGAGGCGGTGGCGTCGAAGGAGACGCTCTGGCCGATATAGACCGAGGTCGGCGTAGCCGTGAACGAAGGCCGCGGCGGCTGCGGGGCGGTAGGCGAGTCGGGAATGATGTCTTCGCCTGGCGTGCCCGCCTTGGCGCCCATTTCAGAGAGGATGTTGTAGGTGAGCTGGTCGATGGGTCGTTCCGCGTCGAAGTCATAGGACCACTCCATCGTGCCGCTGGCGAACACGAGCGCGCCACTCGGTGCGCGGTACTCGACCGCGCTGACGTTGCTCGGCTCCCCGGGCGGCGGTGTAGTGGCGCGTGCGCGCCCAGCATCCTGTAGCCATGAGTCTTCTGTGTTGGCGACGTTGGTCAGCGTGAGCTGCTTTACGCCCGCGGGCTCCTGCGCGAGGTAGCCAGGCTGGGTCGGGATCTGATCCCACTCCCAACCGACGTTGGCTTCGGGCAGGGTCGTAGTCGTTGTGGTGGAGATCCCCGTATTACGCCACGCACGGTTGGAGGCGAATTCGCCGTTGGCGTTGCCTGGCGGGATCGTCAGATGGAAGCGTTCCTCGTCGTTGTCGCCGACATACATGATCCCGAACAGCGAGTTCTCCGGTTCGTTGGGACCGATTCGCCCGCCTGGAGGCGCGTTGGGGTTGCCCGCCGGTGCGCCAGGATCGCGTCGCGTGGTCGTCGCGAACTGGGGCAGGGCTTCTCCGCTGGGGCCGATCGAGGCGGGATCGTTGGGGGTTGCTCCCGGATCGCCGTCGCTTGAGCCCTGAATCGTCTTGTAGCAGACGAGCGTGCGGTGGTTGTTTTCATAGCGCGTCTGCCAGTAGGCGGTATTGGCACTGAGCGACATGATGCTCACGCCCGCGTCGCGCGCGGCCTTGAAGTTGTTGAACTCGTTATGGGACCAGTACTCACTGTGGCCGGAGACGAGGTCGACCTTGTGGTTCAGTAGCTCGCTGGCATTGGAGTCCAGATCCACATCGGAGGTGTAGGTGACTTCATAGCCTTGTTGCTCGAGCCAGGCCACGGTTAGGTAGTCGGGGCCGAAGAAGTGGTTGTACTGCTGTTCGCCTTCCTTCTGGGGACGGTCGAAGGAGACGGCGACCGCACGCCCGTCGCCGGAGATCGTGTTGGCGCCGCCACAGGCGTCGTAGTAGAGCGACTTGCAGCCCCACGTGTTGTAGGCCTCGTAGTCGGCACTTGGCAGTACGTACAGGACGTCGGAGGGGCGCGCATCGTTGCGCACCGGGAAGACCACGTAGTTCTGGATCGCGTTGTCTTCGGCGTCGGTGATTACGGCCTCATAGATGCCCGAGACCGGCAGCTTGCTGCCGGGGACCGTGTAGCTGACGCTCCAATTAGAACAGTTGAGTTCGCCCGTGGTCTTGTTTTCGGGGTTGCACTGGAAGGAGTTGCTGACTTTGACGTTCGTCGCTCCCGCACTGGCAATCAGGCGCGCGCCATTGCCGCCGTACCAGCCGATGCGGTAGATCGAGATGTTGACGTTCGTCGCGGGGAAGGACGGCAGATCCGTGCCGATCTTGATGGGCACGCTTTCGCCGAGGTTGTAGCTCGTCTGAGGCGTGAAAGCACCCAGGTCTTCGCTGTAGTTTTCGATCGCCGACTGATTGGCGGTCGTGCCTTCTCCCATGCAGTTGTTCTCGTTGACGATTGCGTTGGCGTTTGGACAGGACACTTCAGCCGCGGACGCGCCGGAGGGGCGTCCGAGGATCAGGGCAAAGCTGGCAATGAGCAGGACGAAAAGTCCGACGACGACTCGCGTCGCCTTGGGGTTGAGTGTGGCGCGTTGTGTAGGCATCTGATGAGCAAACGCACGAGAGGCGCGAGTACTTTTGTGCGCTACTGGCGAACGTTCGCGCAAAACGATGATCATGGCTCCGATGAAGAACAGCAAATAGGGCACGTGCGGGAAGGAGAGCACGTCGAAAAGCCCGCTGGCAAGGGCGATTACGCCCACTGCTCCGAATGACGCAAGTGCCAATGAGGCACGCTTGGGGTCAGGGCCGCGAATCGTGCGATGAGCCGCGGTCATCATTGACCCGATGATGCCCAGGTAGCCAAGCAGCCCCAGCACGCCGGTCGTGATCAGCAGCCCGAGGAGCTCGTTGTCGAGGATGCGGTACTTATGTGGGTCATAGCTTTCATAGCCGCGTCCGAGCAGCAGATTGCTGATCACGTCTGGTCTCACCGCGTCGTAGCGGGCGGTCCTATCGGTGGTTGTGAGGACGCTGTTGAAGTGTCCAGGCTCGAGCTGGGTCACGACCGACCCCAACGCTCCAGGGGAGGTGAAGTGGACGAGCACACCTAGGACCAGTGCGAGCCCGAGCAAAGAGCGCGTGATCGTTCGTGGGCGGTAGGCGATCAGCAACAGGATCGCTCCGACCGGGGCGACGAGGCTGGTCTTGCGCGAGGTCGCAAGCCCCCCCGCCAGCAGTAGCCCGATCGCGATCGAGTAGAGCATGCGCTTGCGGCGAGTGGATGCGTCCACTGAGCCCATCACGGCGAACGGCAGCACCATCGCTAGCAGTGCCGCTAGCTCCAAGGGCTGGTTGGTGGGCCCGTAGACGGTCAGTCGCCCGATTGAGTCCGGCATGTCCAGGTCGCTGGGCACCGTGATCGGGAAGACCTTGCCCCACAGCGAGTAGAAGACGTTGTAGTGCGTCCGGTACTCCACGATCGTGGCGATCGCAACGGTTACGCCGAGCAGAACCATGAGCACGGCATAGCGCGGCACCTCGCGTGGGCGGATGACCGAGGCGACGATGAAGAAGAAGAGCAGATAGGAGAACAGCAGCGCTAGCTTCTTGACTACCAAGGAGACCTCGTCCATGCTCGCCAAGACATGACCGTTGAGGGCCGCTCCCAAGCAGCACAGGCCGAAGAAGGTGAGCGCGGCGAAGTGTACGCGGGTAAGTTTCACGCGCGGCCGGGCCTCGCCGCTGACGATCGCGAGGCTGAGCAGCCAAAGCGTCGCCAGCGCGACCAGCAGCGGCCGATCCAAAGTGTTGCTCAGTGGGAGGCTGACCGGCAGGTTGATCGCGTCGAAGGGGACGATGAACAGCATCACCACAAAGCCCGCGAGTGCCCATGGCAAGATGCGTGTGGTGTGAGGCCAGTCGTCGCTGTCTAGGCGCTCCTCGTCTAGTCGATCCAATCCGGCGATCCGAGCGCGCGAAAGGGAGACCAAGCGGCGCCTGTTGCGCCGGGCATAGAGCAGGCTTGCGCCGACTAGCAAGATCAAGGCGAACGTGAACAGCATCGCTTGCCAGCGCACCCCACTACCAACGAGTCCTCCGGTGGTGGGCCCAAGCTCTCTGAGCACGACCGTTTCTTCGCCTACTAGCTGCGCAGGCTGTTCGGCACGTATGTGGTGCACCAGGACCGCGCGCGCCGCGTTCACGAGTTCAACCGCCTCCCCCGCGGTGGGAGCCTGGGCGTAGATGCTCAGCATCGGGCGTTCCCCATCCACGTCGAGCAGCAGGCGGTAGTTGTGATCGACGAGGATCGGGTTGGGAGGGGTTGGTCGCTTTGGCCCCATGTTTTCGCGGCCAAGTAGCAGTGTGAATGGTCCTGAGGCGGCCACGCTCAGCCCGTGTAGCCCCATGGCTTGGCCGAGCTTTGAGGTTGCCTCATTGCTCTGCAAATACAAGGCGTAGTTGACCGCGAGCTGAGCAGCGAGTGTGTTGCTGCCGATGTAGGCCGGAGTGATGCCGGCCAGCTGAGAGGACTTGGTGTCGACCAGGACCTCGGCCTGTGCCGCTCCCAGCGCGAGCTGGCGTGGATGCAGCCCGGGCGGTGAGATCGTCGGCCGGTAGCCGACCAGCAGCGCCGCCAATGCCGCGACAAGCACGATCAAGGCGAGTGCCCGCGGCACTGGCCTGCGGGCGATGGTGTGCGCGAGCGCGCCCACTTCGCGCTCCGCGCTAGCGGCGCGGTTGAGCCGGCGCTGAGCCGGCGCTCACCGGAGCCGGCGAGTCGGGGTCGGACACGCCTGGTGAGCCCATGAACAGGGAAAGGCTGTCGAAGTCCGGGAGCTGCTCGGACTCGTATGCCGCGGCCTCATCCGCGCGGCGGCGCGTGCCTTCGATTCCGAGCAACAGGAGCAAGCCCAGCAGCAGGACTCCGGCGAAGGCGGCGACCATGAGCGTCGAGCGGGCGCTCGAGTTCACAGAGCCGGCTTGGGGCGGGCCAAGCTGGCGGATCGTCACTCGGTGCTGCGCGGGCGTTGCCGACTGCTGCTGCAGCGTCGATACGTAGCTTTGGACGCCTGGGAAGATGCTGGCAGCCACATGCGCCGCGGCGGCGGCATTCGGGCCCTGCACCGAGGCGGTCACGACAGGCTCATTGGTTTGCGCGACGAATGTGAGCCGGTACTTGACGGTCTGGGCGAGTAGCTGGTTGCCGCGTGCCTCCGAGGGTGTCACCACGTCGAGTGCCTGGCCTGGCCCGCTGTAGGGACCTTGGGCGGTGATCTGAGAGGCCGACACTTTGGCGGATGCGGCAATCGCTTCAAGCACCGCGGCGCTCGTCATCACTTGAGCGAACACCGACGCGCGCGTGGTCAGCGGGACGGTTTCCTGGGAAAGATTGGCAAGCGCGGAGTCAGGTGAGTCGACCAGTATCTGCACCGTGGCGGCGCCCGTGGGGGCCGATGTCACTGTCTCTCTCACGGCCACGGCTGCACCGACAGCGAGCACGACGATCGCGAGCGTCGCCCACCAGCGGGCGCGAAGGATGCGGAGGACTTGTGCGAGTTCCATCTGATCCTCCTAGCGCGCCAGTCCGCGGGACGCTAGCTCGCGGGTTGCATCATCGACGCGGTCCACTGCCTCTTGGTCGGCGAGCCATGTGAGCAGAGCAGCCATCCCCTCCTCGAGCGTGGTCGCGGCCTCGAAGCCGAGCAGCTCGCGCGCCCGAGTCGGGTCCGCTACACAGTGGCGGATGTCGCCGGCGCGGTACTGACCGTTGCGTATTGGCTCGAGCTCGGCCTCCAAGCCGGCGGAGAGCGCCTCGGCGATCTGTACGACCGTGCTGGGTCGTCCGGTGCCGAGGTTGATGGCATGTCCAGTGGCGGCCTCTGACTCCAGTGCCAGCAGGATCCCGCGCACGATGTCGCTCACATGGATGAAGTCGCGCGACTGCTCGCCGTCCTCAAAGATGACCGGCGGATGTCCGTTGAGCAGGCGGGAGGCGAAGATCGCAGCCACACCTGTGTAGGGATTGGAGAGTGCTTGGCCGGGTCCGTAGACATTGAAGAAGCGCAGGGCTACCGATGGGATGCCGTAGGCAGCTCCCGTCACGAGTGAGAGCTCCTCGTGGTCGCGCTTGGTGATCGCGTATATCGAGGTGGGAATCAAGGCCTTGGTCTCGCTTGTCCCGACCGGGGTGAGAACTGCTCCGCAGGTGGGGCAGTGGAGCTCCCATTGACGCGCGAGCAGTTGCTCCTCGGGACGTGGCGGAGGTGCGGTGCGTCCGTGCTCAGCACACTCGTATTCACCCTCGCCGTAGATCGACATTGAGGAAGCAACAACCAGTCTTGTGGGCAGCGGCCGCTGTGCAACCAGGCGCTCCAGGAAGATGGCCGTCTGCATTGTGTTGCGCTCTGTGTAGCGAGCGATCTCGTACATCGACTGTCCGACTCCGACAGCGGCGGCAAGGTGGACCACACGATCGACCCCGCGCAGTGCCTGGTCGGCGCGGGCCACGTCTCCTACCTCGCCCACGATCAACTCGACCGAGCTCGGCAACTCAGGCGGCACACCGCCATGGACTTGCTCCTCGAGGCAATCGAGGACGACGACTTCGTCGCCCTGGGCAACCAGCTCGCGGACGAGGTGTCCACCGATAAAGCCCGCTCCTCCTGTCACCAGTGTTCTCATGCTTGCCACCTCGTAATGTCGTCGAAGTCCGTGCAGTCTCTTGCTCGGCTATTTCACGAAACGCGACACCCCGACAAGTTCTTTCGTGTCTTCTGAAGTCGTCGCGAGAGGAACGGTTCACTTGCGACGTTCTTGGGTGGAATGCATCAAACCGTCGAGAATCCCCGCATCTTGATCGTCTCTCCCGTGCGTAACGAGGCACGGCACATCGCCAAGGTGGTGCGCGGGGTGGCGGCCCAGGAGCTGAAGCCGGCCCGCTGGGTCGTAATCGACGACGGCTCCACCGATGGCACCCGCGAGCAGCTGGAGGGGCTTGCGGATGAGATCGACTTCCTGACGGTCATGCAAGCTCCCGCCACGTCTTTGCAGGCTGACGGACGTGGCCCGCGCGATCGTTTGGCGCATGCAATAGAGGTGCGCAACTTCAACTTCGCTCTAGCCGAGGTGGATAGTGAGGACTACACGTATGTGATGAAGCTCGACGGGGACATCGAGCTTCCCCCTAACTACTTGCGCGTGTTGATGGAGCGCTTTGCTGAGGACACCTCGCTTGGGCTCGCCGGCGGGGTTCTCATCGAGCCGACATCAGACGGGGGCACGCGCAGGATTCAGATACCGGCCCACCACGTACACGGGGCACTGAAGTGCTATTCGCGGGCTTGTCTGAGCGCGATCGGTGGGGTGCAGGAGCGTTTGGGATGGGACACGATCGACGGCACATACGCTCGAATGCACGGCTTCAAGACACGCAACTTCACCGACCTGGTGTCGGTCCACCATCGGCCGATCGCTAGCGCCGACGGCCGTCTGCGCGGGCGAGCCCGTCACGGCGAGTGTGCCTACATCACCCACTATGGGCCCCTATGGGTGGCGTTGCGAGCCGTGAAGGTAGCTCGCAGCAGTCCGGTAGGGCTCTCCGGAATCGCGTTCATATACGGCTATGCGCGCGCATGTGCGCTACGCGTGGAACGTGTGCCAGACCGTGACTATCGCCGCTTCGCTCGCGGGGAGTTGCATCGGCGTCTTCTCGGCGCCGTGCCCGCAATCGGGAGCCGGTCGAAGGCCTCACGCGAGCAGCGACCATTGTCAACCGTTGTCTAGACATGGTCCTTAAGGGGCTGATCGCGTCAGGCCCCGCCGCGGTATACGGCGGGGCTGCGCCAAACGATTCATTTGCGGCGGGTCTTCAGCGAGTTGCGAACCGGCCGATTGTTTGCCATGCCCTGAAACGGCTGCACGACGCCGGTGTGAGCGAGGTGGCGCTTGTGGTCCCTCGTGAGGTGGTCGAGGAGGTCGAGGCGTGCATCGCCACCGATGGGCCCTCCGAGCTCATCAGCCGCTGCTTCGCTTACGAGAGCGAGGAACGACCCAGTGCACTTGCGGAGGCGATCGACTCGCTCGGCGAGGCACCGTGCATCGTCCACCCACCTGACGGTCTGCTCGCACGGCCGCTGAGGAGCTTCGTCGAGATGTTGAGCGCCGACTCCCCGGATCTGATCGTGCTCGTGCGCAAGGGCTCGGCCGACATCGACTCGATCGGACTGGCTACTCGCCGGCTGCTGCGTCTTTCCGAGAACTCCTCGCCGCCCGCAGCTGTGCAGGGCCCGTCGGGAGTCTGCCTGTTCGGTCCCGGTGGACTACGTCGTGCTGGAAAGGCGGGATGGCGCATCGAGAGCGAGCCGGCTCTCGTCGCCGTCGCGGAGCAGCTCGTGGGAGATGGGGGATCCGTGCACGTTGAGTACGTCGACGGTTGGCTGCGCTGTACGGGCAAGTCGGCCGACCTGCTCGAGATGAACAGGATCGTGCTCGACGAGCTGAGCCCGCAGAGCGAGCCGATCCAAGGCACCGAGAACCGGATCGAGGGCTCAGTCGTGGTTCACCCGAGTGCGTGCGTGGAGTCGAGCGTCATCATCGGCCCGGCGATCATCGGAGCGGGCGCGCTGGTGGTCGAGTCCTACATCGGCCCATACACCTCGATCGGTGCTCAGGCCCACATCGAGGGCGCCGAGGTTGAGCGTTCGATCATCCTCGCCGGCGCCAGCATCATGCACGTCGGTGGACGCCTGGTTGCCAGTGTTGTTGGACGCGATGCCCGGGTCGCACGCGACTTCTCACTGCCACGCGCTATGCGCCTGACCGTCGGCGACGGGGGCGAGGTAGTGCTGTGCTGAGGGCGGCTAACGTGTCGCTGGGGTCCTCTCCGACCCTGGTATCGGGGAGCGAGGCAGGTGGCGATGCCCGCGCGGGACTGCGGGTAGCGATGATTCACCTCTCCGATTTCAGCTTGGACTCCCGTATTCAGCGCCAGGCGCGGGCGCTGGCCCAGCGCGGCGACGAAGTCGACCTTCTGTGCGTGGGGGAGCGTGAAGTGATCCAGGTCGGCGACGGCTTGATTCGCACGCACCCGTTGATGGCGGCCAAGCCTCAAGGAGGTGGACGAGCCTATGTACGTGGGTATGGCGAGTTCCTCATGCGCGCCCTGTGGCGTTTGAGCACGCTCGACCTGCGCAAGCGCTTCGACCTCGTGGAGGTTCACAACATGCCGGACATCCTCACCGCGGCGGCGGTTGTGCCGCGTCTGCGAGGAGTGCCAGTGATCTTGAACGTTCACGACACCTTTCCTGAGCTATTCGCTACGAAGTACGGATGGCCACAGGACCATCGGCTCGTGCGTCTGCTCGAACGCGAGGAGCGCCTAAGCGCGGCCTTGGCAACGCGTGTCATAACAGTCACCGATCAGGCCCGACACTGTCTTGAACAGCGCGGTGTTGGTGTCGGTCGCAGCAGCGTGATCATGAACTCTCCCGACGAGCGCGTTTTCGGGCCGCCACGCGAGCCCGTGTCATGGCCGCAGGAGGGACCTCTGCGCGTGCTCTATCACGGCGGCTTGGCACCCCGCTTCGGGGTGGAGACGCTGATCAGGGCATTTGGCCACCTGCAGAGCAGCGTCCCACGCCTACAGTTGCGCGTGTGTGGTTCAGGCGAAGACCGCGATCGGCTTGCAGCGCTTGCGCAGGAGATCGACGGCGAGCGCATCGACGTGGCCGCCGAGCCGGTTCCCTTCGAGCGGATTCCCGCCGAACTTGAAGCAGCTCACATAGGTGTGGTGCCGACCCTGCACGACCGCTTCACCGAGCTCTTGTTGCCGGTGAAGCTGCTCGAGTACGCCCACATGGGGCTGCCGATCGTGTCCTCGCGACTACCCGGAATCGGAGGCTACTTCTCAGATCGGGAGTTGTGCGAGTTCAAGGCCGGCGATCCCGAGGACCTTGCACGTGCGATCGAGAAGGTCTGTGCCGACCCGGCATCGGCGCGCGCGCGCGCCACCTGCGCGACCGCGCGTCTGCGCGACATCGCGTGGGAGCAACAGCGCGAGCGCTATCTCGGTCTGGTGGACGAGCTCACGGGGAAACGCTCGAGCGTCTCGCTCGCTACGCGCTCCGCGAGCCCGACGACCGACTCGCCGTTTAGCAACCGTGGGTAGATCTGGCTGGCCGAGGCGAGTGCGAGGCCCTCGACTCCAGGCCAGACAGGCGCAGTGCGGGGCTCGTGGCCGAGCGCATGGACGGGCTCGACGAGCGGTGCTCGTTGCACGGTCCAGTCAACGACGTCCTCGTCGCTGAAGTCCGGCACAAGGCGCGCGAGCATCTCGGTGAAGCGCTTGTAGATCGAGTCGTCGTCCTCGCTGAACTCGGGCGCGCTCGGATCGCAGTACTTGGGTAGGTAGGCGAGGCGCAAGCCGTCCGTGTGCTCGGTGCCGACCACGTGTGAGGTCTCAACAACCGTGGTGATCGGAGTTGGGTCGCAGATGTTGACCGAGTAATAGGGCAACAGTGAGCGACGCAGCTTGAGGATCAAGCAGACAACGCCCAAGTAGCGCTCGGGGTAAGCATCAAGCAAAGGTTGAAGCTCGGCCGGCAGCAGATGTTTGAGGCCTGGAGGCTGGAGCGTGGGGATCGTGAGGTCGAAGTGCTCAGCCTCACCGTCGACCATTACCCCTGTGATCTCGCCGGTTGGCTCGCGCACAAGCCCTTCCACGCCCGCGCCGAGTCGCACGTCCACGCCCAGTTCCGTGGCACGCGCGGCGGCGGTGGCTATGAGCGTCTCGTGACCGCCGCGCAAACAGCCCATCGTCTCGCCGGAGCTGCCCTTGTCGCGTGCGGAGCGCATGCGGTTGGTGCGTGCCCAGAGGTAGGTCGCCGGCAGCTCAGCGTGACGGGCGTTGAAGCGCGAGTCGAGCAAGGGACGCCAAATCCGCTCCACAACGCGCCGGCCGCAATGGCGTGTCAGCCAAGCTTCGAGCGGCTTGCGCTCGAGCGCTTTGTAGTCGCGGCGCAGCTGGCAGTGCAGGACAAACCAGGCCAGGCGCGCACGCCCAAGCAGAGAGAGCGGCGGGAAGCGCAAGAAATCACCGATCCCGTTGAAGGGGTACATCTTCCCGTCTACAAAGAAGCCGACGCCGACGGGATTGAAGCTCAACTGGCCTGAGAGCCCGAGCTCCTCGGTGAGCGCGATCATGCGCTGGTCTGAGGGCACGATCACGTGGTAGAAGCGATCGACGCGATGTCCGGAGAAGTCGATCGCGCCGGCCAGCCCACCAAGAGTGGGAGCGCGCTCCAGCAGTGTGACCCTGGCCCCACCTTGAGCGAGACGCAAGGCGAGCACAGTCCCGAGGATGCCTGCTCCCACGATTCCAATGTGGGGGCGCGTATCGGCATTGTTGCTGGCGTCGGCTTGGACGCCAGTGCTGGAGGGCTCCCGGCTCATAGCCGGCTCATTGTCGCTCATTTCTCGGCGACGGCGTGCAGCTGCGCTACGGGACGCTCCTCGGAGCGGCTCGCGGGGTGCTCGGTGCCGAGCGGTGAGATCGGTGGGGGCTGGATGCGCCCGACAAGGTGAGCGGCCATGAGCCGCCCGTAGGCGAGCATCGTGGGCTTGAGATTCATCTTGGAGGTACCCAGTCGGCGCGACCAATCGTTGACCGTGGGAACCTCGGCGACGTTGGCGCCCGCGTTGTAGAGCTTGAGCAGGAGCTCCACGTTGGCGGCGAAGCCGGGCTCGCGCACGAGCAGGTAGCCGTAGGTTTCGGCTGCCCGGCGCAAAGTGCCCGCGCGGTATACGCGATAGAGCGAAGAGAGCGTGTGGATGTCACGCAAGCCGCCGGTATAGCGAAAGACGTTGGAGACCGATTTGGAAGCGGCCAGGCGCCAGGGTGCGACACCGAGAATGCGCCCGCCGGGTGCGTAGACGGAGGCAAGCACCACGTCGGCGCCCTCGTGGAAGCGCTCGAGCATGCGCGGCAGGTCTTTCAGGTCGGAGGTGTTGTCTGCCTCCAAGGTCACGATCGCATCGCCGTCTTGGGACTCGCCAAGGGCGGCCCTCAGACCGGAGTTGATCGCCGTGCCCAGACCGCGGTTGACCTCGTGACGAACGATCGCCAGGTGGACGGAGTCGCTGTGCGCTTCGATCGCCTCGGCGGTGCCATCGGTGGAGCCGTCGTCGACGAAGATCACACGCGCGCCTAGCTCACGGGCTACCGGCCCGAGATCGGCGAGCAGGTTGGGGATGTTCTCGCGCTCGTTGTAGGCGGGTATGACGAAGCGGATCATTGCGGCCTCCTCAGGCTGCGACTCGTACGGGTTGGACGACCGGCATGTCAAGCAGGGTGATGGGACGGTTGTTGGCTGCCGAATCGCGCACGGCGAGTGCTGCGGCGAGCGCCCTGCAGCCCTCACCCGCGCCGACCGGCTCGGGCGTGTCGTCGAGGACACAGCGGGCAAACGCCTCGAGCTCGGCTTGCAGCGGCTCGACGCGTGGCAGTGCGAAGCGAATGGCGGCCCCCTCGGCATCGCCGCGGATACGGGCCAACTCGTTCCAGCCCCCCGGCGAGCCGGTGGACTCGGTGAACCACACGTCCTGGGTCAAGTAGGAGGCGCTGAGCATCCCTCCCTCGCCGATCACCGTCATCTCGCGACGCTTCTCGGGAGTCAGCCAGTTGACGTCGAGCAAGCCCTGGGGCCCGTCTTCGCCGAAGCGCAATAGGCAGGTGATCATGTCCTCCTGCGTGGGGTGCACGCAGCGGCTACCTTCGGCGTAAATGCTCGTGATGTCGCGACCCAAGACGAACTGCATGAGATCGAGATCGTGCGTGGCCAGGTCGATTGCCACGCCCGTGTCTTGGATGCGTAGCGGCAAGGGCCCAACTCGGGTGGCGTGAGCACGGAAGACCTGACCGATGCGGCCCTCGTCGATCAGCTCGGCGAGCTTGCCGACCGCGGGGTTGAAGCGCTCGACGTGACCGACCATCAGCTTCAGGCCGGCGATGCGCGCGGCGGCGGCCATGCGCAACCCATCCTCCAAGGCGGTCGCGATGGGCTTCTCCACAAATACGTGCTTGCCGGCGTCGAGCGCGTCGAGCGCGATGCGAGCGTGTTGGGCGGAGGGGGCGCAGATGCACACGGCATCGACGTCGGCGCGCTCCAAAAGCCAGCGATAGTCGCCTACCCACTCAATCGGCCGCCGGCCGATCCGCGCGCGAGCACCCCGCTCATCAGGCTCTGCGATCGCTACGAGGTTTCCACAGGAGATGCGCTCCCAAGTCTCGACGTGGTAGGCACCCATGCGCCCGGCGCCGATCAGTCCGATGTTCAGCTCGTCCATCTGCCGGCGCTCCTTTTGGGTGTCGAATGAGTATTCATGCTGCAACCTCCACGCTTCGAGCCGGCGGCGAGCGTTGCTGCCCCGCCACCGGCCGAGAATCGTGCCCCCAAGAAGGAAGTGATGACATCGGCGATCCGCTCGGCCGCATGACCGTCGCCGAAAATCGGCGGGCGCTCGGCCGGCAACGGGCCGCTGAGTGCAGCCGCGAAGGCGTCGGGGTCCACGCCCACAACCGTGTTCCAACCGGCGTCAACCGTGTCGGTCCACTCGGTCTCCTCACGCAAAGTGATGCAGCGCACGCCCCACAGGTAAGCCTCGCGCTGAACCCCACCCGAGTCGGTGGCGATCGCGCCGGCACCGCGCTCGAGCTCGAGCATGCGGGTGTAAGGAACCGGGTCAATCAGCTCCACGTTGCTTGGTGCTTGTAGTCCCCAAGCGTCAATGCAGGCACGCGTGCGCGGGTGCAGTGGCATTATGACCGGCAAGGGCGAGCGCGCAAGGCAAGCCAGCACTGCGCCGAGGCGCTCGGGGGTGTCGGTGTTGTAATTACGGTGCACGGTGGCGAGCATGTAATCGCCATCACCGGCGGGACGCACGCGCGAGCGCCAGCGTTCGAGCATGTCGCACAAGGGATCGCCGGTTACGTGGATCTCGCCCTGAACCCCTTCCGCTTCGAGGTTGCTTCGAGCACCAGGGCTCGGCGCACACAGGATCTGGGAGAGCTTGTCGGTCTCGATGCGGTTGTACTCCTCGGGCATGTCATCGCGATGAGAGCGAAGGCCGGCCTCAACGTGAATCAGCGGCACACCGGCCGCGACCGCGGCGCGCGCGCCTGAGAGCGTGGCGTTGGTATCGCCGCGCACGATCACCGCATCGGGACGCTCGGCGGCAATCAGCTCTTCGAGGCGCTCCTGGGCAAGCTCGACCTGCTCCTCGCGGGCACGTGAGCCGACCCCAAGGTTGTGGTGGGGGCGTGGCAAGCTCGTCGCGAGGATCTGGCTCTCGGACATCGCCTCGTCGTAGTGCTGGCCGGTGTGCACGAGAATCTCCTCGGCAAGCGGCGCCAAGGCTTCGCAGACCGGTGCAGCCTGAATGATCTCAGGACGGGCCCCGATCACCGAGAGTACGCGCGGCTTGGGCGTACGCAAGACTCGCTTGGACTCGCTAGAGCTCAGGTCGTTGGGCATGGTGGGCTCGGGCATCGCGAAGACCTCAGGCGGCTGCCTTGTCGGCGAGCACGGGCAGCGCGAGCGGCACGCCGCCGTTGCGCAGAGATTCCTCGGCGAGCTCGATCGTCGCGACGATCTCGATTCCGAGCGCGAGGCTCGAGCGTGGTTCCTCGCCGGTGCGAATCGAGTGGGCGAAGTCTTCGAGCTCCAGGCGTAGTGGCTCTTTGGGCTCGACACGCGGGATCAAGACGTCACCGGTGCGGTAGATCAATTGGTGCTCACCAAAGTTGGACGGCGTGGGCGGCAGCATGTCCATGCCGCGGTCATAGATTCGCACCGGTTCGTCAGAGGCAGTGTCGTCGTATTGGACCATCCGCTGGCTGCCGACGACGATCATCTGGCGAACCTTGCGCGGGGCCAACCACGAGATCTGCACGTTGGCCGTCTGCCCGTGGGCGAAGGTGAGCGTCATGAACGCGGTCTCGGGAACGCCTTGGCGCAGGACGCTGCTTCCGGAGACGGCAACTTCGACGACCGGCTGCTCGAGCCAGTACAGGAGGATCGAGAGGTCGTGGGGTGCCAGGTCGCACACGACGCCGTCCTCGTTGTACTTGCCCAGATTCATTCGCGAGGAGGTGATGAAGTGCACGTCTCCGATCACGCCATCGCGGATGAGATCGCGCACCGTGTTGACAGCGGGGCTGTAGATGAACGTGTGCCCGGGCATCAAGACTCGTTTGTTGGCGGCGGCAATGTCGGCCAGATCGTGGGCGTCCTCCAAGCGCGTGGCAAGGGGCTTCTCTACGAGCACGTGCTTGCCGGCTTCAAGCGCACGCTTGACGAGTGCGTGGTGAGTCTGCGGTGGGGTCGCGATCACGACTGCCTCGATCGCGGGATCGACCAGGACGGCATCCAAGTCGCGGACCGCGCGAGCATCGGGATGACGGCGACTAAAGAGGTTCAGGTTCGCCGGGTCGAGATCGCACAGCGCCTCGAGCTGCAACTCAGGGCATTCGGCTACGTTGCGAGCCAGGTTGGGTCCCCAATATCCGTAGCCGACGATTGCCGTTCCAAGTGGCGCCTCACGACGTATGATGCGCTTCGCGGGAGGAAACTCGTTGTCAAACATTCAGGCCACCCCCTGGCGACGAAGTACGACGGGAACCGTCTTTATGAGAATTCGTAGGTCGAGCAGCAGCGAGTCGGCCTCGGCGTACTCGATGTCGAAAGACACCATCTCGTCGTAGGTGCGCTCGTTGCGTCCGCTCACCTGCCACAGGCCGGTCAGGCCGGGCTTGACGGCGAAGCGCCGCAGATAATCCTCGGGGTACATCTCAACCTCGTAAGGGATCACGGGCCTTGGGCCCACAAGGGCCATTTGACCGCGCAGCACGTTAATCAGCTGAGGCAGCTCGTCGAGGCTCCACGAACGCAGAACGCGGCCCACGCGGGTGACGCGATCGTCGACCGAGAGCTTGTACAGACGCCCGCGCTCGGCCTGGCTGTTTCCGCCGATCAAGGTCTGTACGTACTTGCGATGACGAGTGGCGTCGGCGTCGTGGCACATCGTGCGGAACTTGAAGATCGTGAACTCCCGCTGTCCGCGGCCGACGCGGCGCTGGCGAAAGAGCACCGGCCCCTTCGAGTCGATTCTGATCGCGAGCGCGATCAGCAGCAGCAGTGGGGCGGCAAGCAGCAACAGCAGCGTCGCCACCAGGAAGTCGATCGTTCGGCGTACGCCGTGGACGAGCAGACGATGGATGGATCGGCCGGAGGAGACCTCAGTGCGAGCGGCGGACGGCTCGGTGCGGTCGAGCACGGCCACAGCCAGCCCTTCGACCGGTTGTGTAGGAGAGAGGCTCATATCCGATCAACGCGCCGGTGCCGTTGTGTCTTTCGTGAATCCGTCCACCGCATCCACGATCTGCTCAAGTTCGGCGTCGCTCATGCCAGGGAACAGCGGCAGCGAGCAGATTCGCTGCGCCTGCTCCTCGCTCACGGGCAGGCTGCCGGGACCGAGGCCGAGGTGTGAATAGGCTTCGGTCAGGTGGATCGGAGAGGGATAGTGGATCGCCGAGGCGACTCCATGCTCCTCCAGGTAGGTGCGCAGCCCGTCACGGCGGTTGCTGCGCACGACGAACAGGTGATACACGTGGTCGGCCCCAGCGAACGGCGGCTCGACTAGCTCGATCGCGTTCTCGCCACTGAGCGCGCTCGAGGCGGCAAGCCCGGCGCGCAGCTCCAAGCCCAACCGGCGGCGTTCGTCGTTGCGATCCTCAAGGCGCATGAGCTTGCGTCGCAAAATCGCGGCCTGCAAGGCATCAAGGCGTGCGGTGGTGCCGACGATGCGATGGTTGTAGCGCGGGCGCTCGCCGTGTGCGCGCAACAGGCGGATGCGCTCGGCGAGCTCGGGAACGGCCGTTACGACCGCTCCGCCATCACCCCAAGCACCCAGGTTCTTGGTGGGATAGAAGCTGAAGCAGCCGAGCACGCCGATGGAGCCCGCACGACGGCCCTTGTAGCGCGCGCCGTGAGCCTGGCAGGAGTCCTCGATCACATGGATGCCGGCCTCGCGTGTGAGCTCAAGGATCGGGTCGAGATCCACGGTGGCGCCGAACAAGTGCACAGGGATGACACAGCGCACCTTGGGCGATAGGTTGGCGGCAACGATCTCCGCTGTGATCAGGTGCGAATCGGGATCGACGTCGACCAGGCGTGGCGTGGCGCCAACCAGGCTCACCGCCTCTGCTGTGGCGATGAACGAGTTGGTGGGCACGATCACCTCATCGCCCGGCCCGATCTCGAGTGCTCGCAAGGCCAACACGAGGGCCTCTGTGCCGGAGGAGACGCCGATCGCGAAGTCGGTCTCGCAATAGGCCGCAAACTCCCGCTCGAAGCCCTCAACATGCTCTCCCAGCGTGAAGGCACCTCGCTCGGCAACCTCACGCACCGTCCCCAGTAGCTCCTCGAGCAGCTCGGGATCGGCATGATCGAGTCGCATCAGCGGCACTTTGCTCTTGCCGATTCCTACCGGTCCTGTGGTCAACATGCGGCTGCCAAAGGCGTGCTGGCGATGGAGGGAGACGAGCCGAGCCTTGAGAGCTCTTCCTGAAGGGCTCGACGACCACGATGGTGCAGGCCGTGGATCGAGCTCTCGGTACGACCCATCTGCTCGGCTATCTCCGGCGGCGAGAGCCCTACGACGTGGCGCATCACCATCACGTCGCGCTGCTCATCGGGCAGCGAAGCGAGCGCATCGTGAAGATCGCGCGCACGGTCCTGTGACTCGGGGTCGATGTGATCATCGGGACCGAAGACCTCTTCGGTGGGTGTCGGGCGGCGCCTGCGCAGATGGTCAAGCGCGACGTTGCGCGCCATGCGCAGCAGCCAGCCGGAGAACGGTACGCCGCAATCCTTGTACTGCGTGATCACGGTGATCAGCTTCATGAAGACATGCTGAGTGAGGTCCTCGGCCTCCTGTTCGTCGCGCACAATGCTGCAGATGTAGCCGTACACGTTGTCCGAGTAGCGCACGTACAGGAAACGCAGCGCGTCGCGGTCTCCAGCCTTGGTGCGTGCGATTGCGAGTCGGATTTCTTGAGCCGTCTCTGGCGACTCATCCAGCGTCGCACGGCGACGGAAGCCTACATGTCCATCCATGACGTTAAGGCGGCGGTGCATATGTTTCCCCGTGGTTGGCGGTGGAGTTCCCCAAGGCGTCCATCAATGTCCGCAGAGGGAATTTGGAGTGCCCCTCTGCGTCCTTCCAGTCCACAGGGGGGTTTGTGAGGACGGATGATGGGTAACCCCAACGGGTCCCGCAATCGCCCAATCGTCGCTACCTCCGTTCATGCCATGAACGCAGGCCTACACCACTTGACGGGTGATCACAATTGATCGCCTCACCGCCAAGGCAAGGCAAGATCCCGTATGGATACAGGGCTTTCGTCTGTAGCCCCGGCGTTCACATTTGACGGCTGAGGTGTTGCGTTGGTGTGTTCAGAATATTTCCGCGAGCCTTGGGTGACGTCGGAAAAAGTTGCAATTTTCCTGCCCCGGAGCTCGCTTCGAGTGGTCGTGCCAAAAACTGGACAGTTTTATGGAGCTACGTTGGGTGGCCAGAACTTGTTGCCACGCTGCGTGTTCGGGTGGCGCTGAGCTACTCCTCCAACGACCGCTGCAAAGCCTCCAAGACTCGCACCACTCGCAAGCCGACATGACCGTCGGAGCGAGGGGTGCGTCCTTCGCGGATGCAATCCACGAAATGCTCGCACTCCAAGCGCAACGGCTCGGCGGAGGAGATCCGCGGCGAGAAGCTCTCGCCGGCGCGTGCGATGTACTCGCCCCAGGAGGAGGTGTCCTCGTCGAAGCCCTTGTCATAGACGGTGAGCTTGCCTTGGATCTGCATATCGTCGAAGGTGGCCATGCGCTTGGAGCCGACGACCGTGATGCGCCGTTCCTTGTGCGGATCGAGCCAGGACAGGTGCAGGTGGGCGACCTTGCCCGAAGGGAAGCGCAGATAGCAGAAGACCACATCCTCGACGCCCCCGCGCACGTAGGACTCGCCGTGGGCCGAACACTCGACAGGATCTTCGTCGATCAAATGCAAGACGACCGAGACGTCGTGCGCGCCGAGGCTCCACAGGGCGTTCTCCTCGGCTCGCAGCTGGCCGAGGTTCACGCGGTTGCCGTATATGTAGTAGAGCGAGCCGAGCTCGTCTTCCTCGACCAGTTCCTTCAGGCGAGTGACGGCCGGGTGGTACTCGAGCAGGTGACCCACCATCAGAATGCGCCCCGTCTCATCAGCGGCCTCCACGGCCTGACGGGCGTCGGCGACGGTAGTGGCGAGCGGCTTCTCCACGAAGCAGTGCTTGTCCGCTCGAAGCACGCGTGTGGCCAGCTCGGCGTGAGTGGGGACGGGCGTGGCGAGCACTACCGCATCAAGCTCGTTGTCGGCGAGCAAGTCGTCCAAGTCGGATGTGGTGCGCGCCCGGGGCAAGGCGCTTGCGAGCTTCGTGCGGGCAGTCTCGGATGCGTCGCACAACCAGGTCAGCTCGCACCCGTCGATCGCATCGAAGTTGCGCGCCAGATTAGGCCCCCAGTAGCCGAGGCCGACGACCCCTAGCTTGACGGGCTGCCGAGGCTCGCTCAAAGCGCTCCGATCGCTTCCACGCAGTGCTCGGCGGCTTTGCCTTCGCCATATAGAGGCGGGCGCTCCTTGGGCAGAGGCTGCTCCAGTGTCGTGAGGACTCGCTCGACGTCGAGGTCGGTGAGTGTGTTCCAGCCACCGTCCACCGTCTCCACCCACTCGGTGGTGGACCTGAGGGTGACGCACGGGATGCCAGCTAGGTAGGCCTCCTTCTGGACGCCCCCGGAGTCGGTCAAAACCGCTCGGGCGCCGCGTAGGAGCGCGCCGAATTCCATGTAGCCGAGCGGCTCGGTGAGCTGCACTCCTCCGATTGCCTGTAGCTGCTCCCACAGACCCGCCTCCTCCAGGCGTGCGCGCGTGCGCGGATGCACGGGAAACACGACCGGCTTGGGCAGCTCCGCCACGATTCTCAGCAAGGCTCGCAGTCGTTGTGGATCGTCGACATTGCCGGCGCGGTGGGCCGTGAGTAGCAGATATTCCCCGGGCACGACGTCGTACTTGGCAGGGACTTCGCCTTTGTGGGGGGCCAAGGCTTGCCACTTGAGCGCCACGTCGACCATCACATCGCCCACGACCACACTGCGGCCGGTCACGGACTCTTTACGTAGGTTCTCGGCCGCTGTCTCAGAGGCGCACAGGAGGAGGGTGCTCATGTGGTCGCACAAGACCCTGTTCAGCTCCTCGGGCATGGAGCGGTCAAACGAGCGCATGCCCGCCTCGATATGGATCACGGGCACACGCTGCTGCGCTCCGGTCAAAGCCCCCGCGAGCGTGGAGTTGGTGTCACCGTAGACAAGTACCGCGTCAGGCATCGTCTCTAACAACAAGGGCTCAAGGGCTGCCAGCATGCGTGCTGTCTGGGATGTGTTCGAGCCGCCCCCGATCCCCAGTTCGCGATCGGGACGCGTGAGACCGAGCTCGCGGAAGAAGATCGTGGAGAGCTTCTCGTCGTAGTGCTGGCCGGTGTGCACCAGAAGCTCCTCATGCTCGGCGCGCAAGGGCCCGGACACCGCGGCGGCCTTGATGAATTGGGGCCGGTTGCCTACTACCGTGAGAATGCGCACCGGTGCAGCCTATGGGCTAGGGCAGCAGACGGGACGGCCGGGGAACGTAGGAACGATTCGCTCTAGGCCGCGGCGCCGACGACCGATGTGGACCAATCGATCACCGATGTGGGTCTCACGACGTGTCGCGACAGACCAAGCTCCTTCGGCTCCAATCCCAAGGCCAAGCCGACGAGCTGGGGGAGATGCAGGACCGGCATGTTCAGCTCTCTGCCCACAGCTTTCTCGGCGAGTGGCTGCTGCATGTCTAGGTTGAGGTGACACAAGGGGCAGGGGGTCACAAGGCAGTCGGCCTCCGCATCGACCGCGTCGCCGAGGTGGCGGCCGGCCTGTTTGAGCGAGGCTTCCTTGTTCATCGTGATGATCGGAAAGCCGCAGCACTTGCGCATGCCCGCGTACTCGATCACGGTGCCTCCGAGTGCGTCGATCAGCTGCTCTAGGTAATGGTCGCGGGGGTGCTCCTCGTCGATCCCGAGACGGTTGCGCGGGCGCACGATGTAGCAGCCATAGAAGGGACCCACCTTGAGGTTCGTGAGCGGCCGCTTGACCATTGAGCTGAGCTTCTCAAGGCCGATCTCCTCGACCAACAGCCACAGGAAGTTCTTGTTAGCGAGGCCCTTCTCGTAGGTCAAGCCCTCATCTGAGAGGGTGGAGTTCACGTGTGCGCGGTACTCGGCGTTAGCGTCGAGTCGCTCCTGGCACTCGCCCTGGGCGCCTTGACAGGTGGAGCAGATATTCATCATCAGCTCGGCTCCCTCGACCTGCTGGGCGAGCGCGAACGTGCGCGCGTTCAAGGTGTCGGCCAGCTCCTGGTTGTGCTCGGCGATCACGCCGGCCCCGCAGCAGCTCGCGCGGTCGAGTTCGACCAGCTCAATGTCGAGCAGCGGCGCCACCTTCGCCATCGAGCCGTGCAGCTCGGGAGTGAAGCCCCTGCTCACGCAGCCGGGCCAGTAGGCGACCTTCATTTGGCGCTCCCTTCGGATGCTCGGGCGTCTCGGACGTTCGCGGTCATGCGCTTACCTCAGACGCGGTGGTGGTCTCCTCACCTGCGCCTACGGCGGCAAGCGTCTCCACGTCTTCATCCTCGCCGCTCACATACAGGTTCAGCTCGTAGCGCTCAGGCTTGCTCTCGACCTTCTCGTAGATCTTCTTGACGGCGTTTAGATCCTGCTTGGGGATCTTGTGGCCGAAGATCGCGATCTTGATGCTCATCTTGCGTTTCATCACGCCGCGAATCGCGACCGGCAGCGAGCTGAGTAGCTCCTTGCCCGCGGCTGGGTGGAACTTGCCAAACCACGAGTTGCCTCCATAGGAGCGGGGAATCATCTCTGCCTCGTGCAGCAGCCCGTAGTCCTTGATCAGCGTCACGACTGTTTCCTCGTGACGGTGGCCGTTGTTCTGGTCGTTGATGTGCTGGTCGGCACCGGCGATGCGACGCAGGCGCATGATCTGACCCATCGGGTTGACGTCCTTGGGGCAGGCCTCGACGCACTTGAAGCAGTGCGTGCAGTCGTAGATCCCCTGCGGGTCTTCGCTCAGGTCGAGCAGGCGCTCACGCTGCTCTTCGTCGCGCGGGTCGCCCACGAAGCGGTAAGCCTTAGCAATTGCGGCCGGCCCGATGAAACCGGGGTCGACCTCCATCGCCAAGCAGTCCGACACGCACGCACCACACTGGATACAGGCCATCGTCTGGGTGATGTCGACCATCGACTCCCTGGGGACGATGTGCTCGCGCTCGGGCTGGGGCCCCTCGTTGAGCAACCACGGGGTGACGCGCTGGACCTTCTTCCAGTGCACCGCGTCCATGTCCACGATCATGTCCTTGATCACGGGCATGTTGCCCATCGGCTCGACCTCGATCACGCCGTCCTTGGACGATGCGCGCGCATGGTCCAAGTGGGTGTGGCACGCCAAGCCGGGTTCGCCGTTGATACGCACACCACAGGACCCGCAGATCGCCGCCCTGCAAGAGCAGCGGATCCCGATCGAGCCATCGAACTTGGCCTTGGCTTGCAGGATCCCCTCCAAGACGGAGCGGTGAGGCTCGAGCTCGATCGTGTGCTCGTCCCAATAAGGCGCCTCGCCGGACTCCGGGTCATAGCGGCGCATGCGCAAGGTGAACTGCTCCGGCGGCTTGTGTGTCTCGGCCATCAGGCGCGCTCCTCGGTTGACTGATGCTCGTGCAGCGAATTATGAAGGAGAGACTGTTCGTGCATATCAGTATTTCCGCTCCTCTGGCTGCCACTGCGTGATCGTCACGGGCGAGTAGCTCACCAACGGATCGGTCCCATTGAGGCTGATGTCGATGTGCTTGAGCCACTCATCATCGTCGCGCTCGGGGAAGTCTGTCCTGAACTGAGCGCCCCTGGACTCCTTGCGCTCGATCGCGCCCACGACGGTCGCCTCGGCGCAGTCGAGCATGTAGCCGAGCTCGATCGCGCCGAGCACGTCTTGGTTGAAGACGGTGCCTTTGTCATCGATGTAGGCGCTCTTTGACTCCTCGGTCAGGCGCTTGACGATCTCGTGGGCCTTCTCGAGACCCTCCTGGTCGCGATAGACCGCCACGTACTGGTTCATCGTCTCACCCAGCTCCTGCTTGATCTCAGACACTCTGCGGCCCGTGCGCGGGCGGGCGACGATCTCGTCGATCATCTTCACGTCCTCGCGCAATTGAGCATCGGTGGTGTCGGGCATGGCCATTGCGGCGGCTCGCGCGGCGGCGTGCTCGCCGGCGCGGCGGCCGAAGATCAAGGTGTCGAGCAATGAGTTGGCGCCGAGCCTATTGCCGCCGTGCACCGACACACAAGCCACCTCACCGGCGGCGTAGAGGCCTTCGATCGGGGTGGCCCCGTTGATGTCGGTCTTCACGCCACCCATGATGTAGTGCTGACCGGGGCGGATCATGATCGGCTCGCGTGTGATGTCCACGCCGGCGAAGTCCTTACCGATGTTGACGATCTCACGCAAAGCCTCCAAGGTGCGCTTGCGCGGGACCATGGTGATGTCCAAGTAGATCCCGTCTTTGTTGGCTCCCACGCCGCGGCCCTCGAGGATCTCGGTCTGCTCGGCCCGGGAGACCACGTCACGCGAGGCCAGCTCCATCTTGTTGGGGGCGTACTTCTCCATGAAGCGCTCGCCCTCGGAGTTGAGCAACACGGCACCCTCGCCGCGTGCACCCTCGGTGATCAAAAGGCCGTTCTCCACGAGCGTCGTGGGGTGGTATTGCACCATCTCCATGTCCATCAAGGGGGCCCCGATGCGGTAGGCCTGGGCGATTCCGTCGCCGGTGACGATCAAGGCGTTGGTCGTGGGGCTGTACACCTGGCCGGCTCCACCGCAGGCGAGGATCACGTTCTTAGCTTTGAGGACCTCCATGCGCCCGGTGCGAACGTCACGCGCGATCACTCCGGTGCAACGCCCTGTGTCGTCCTGCAGGAGCGAGGTCACAAACCACTCCTCGTAGCGCTCGACCTGTTCGTGGTGCTTCATGAGCTGCTCGTAGAGCACGTGCAGGATCGCCTGGCCGGTGATGTCGGCCACATAGGCGGTGCGCTTCATTGAGGCGCCGCCAAATGCCCTCAAGTCCAGTTCGCCGGAGTCGTTGCGGTGGAAGGTGACGCCGATGTGCTCGAGGTGCATCACCTCGTGGGGCGCCTCCGAGCACATGATCTCGATCGCGTCCTGGTCGCCGAGGAAGTCAGAGCCCTTGACGGTGTCGTACGCGTGCGATTTCCAATCGTCGGCAACGTTGATCGCAGCGTTGATGCCGCCGGCGGCGGCCACCGAGTGAGAGCGAACGGGGTGGACCTTGCTCACAATCGCGACGCTGGAGCCGGCCTGTGCGGCCGCGAGTGCGGCACGCTGGCCCGCGAGACCTGCGCCGATGATCAATACGTCATGTGCTGGCATGAATTCCTGGGGCTCGAAGGAGAGGGGACGGTGTGTGTCGGGTGGGACTCTATAACGCCGCGCAGCGCTAGGACCCGCTCGCGGGGTTGAGGGCGCTGCGGATCTGAGCGACCGTGACGACACCGCGTAGGACGCCGTCGGCGTCGACCGCCACCATCCCGCCGAGCCGGCCGAGCGCCTCGCTGCGCAACAGCGACTCCAAGGGCTCTTGCTCGTCGATGCGCACCGCC
Source organism: uncultured Solirubrobacterales bacterium (assembly GCA_963731565.1). Classification (GTDB taxonomy): domain Bacteria; phylum Actinomycetota; class Thermoleophilia; order Solirubrobacterales; family Solirubrobacteraceae; genus Palsa-744. The sequence continues at coordinate 1,923 of CAVSWG010000001.1, read as the reverse complement.
AAGTCCTGCTCGAGCACGTCCCCGACCTCCAAGGCCGGGCGTCCGGCGGCAATCTCGGCGTCGATCCGCTCCGAGCGCACCACTCCAAGGAAGTGGCGCGCGTGGTCCACTACCGCAAACCAAGGCCTGCGGTAGTGCTGGAAGAACTGCTCCTGGGCGTCGAGCACATTCAACTCGGCCGGAATCGTCGGCGGCTCGCGATCCATGATGTCCGCCACCCGCACACTCTGAATGCGCTGGCCGAGCGCGCCTTGCATCACTGCGCCGCCCGAAGCTTGGTAGAGGATCAAGCCGAGCACCATCGTGAACAGACCGAAGCTGTCGCCGTCCAACAGCGCCAGCAGGCCGATCAGCCCGAGTGCCATCGCGAATACCTGCCCGGTGCGGCCAGTGATGCGCGTGCCGCGGTTGCGATCGCCTGTGCGCCACCAGATAGCCGCGCGGGCGATTCGTCCACCGTCGAGCGGGAAGGCGGGCACGATGTTGAACAAGAACAGGGCCGCGTTGATGAATGCAAGCCACGCCAGCAGCGCTAGCACGGGTGTGGTGGTGAAACCTTCGCGCGCCAGCAGCGCGTCGTTGAAGTGGCTGCCTGCGATTGCGCCTGCCGCGATCGCGCAGAGCACGAACACTGCGAACGTAACGGCTGGGCCGGCCGCTGAGATCTTGAATTCCTCACCAGGAGTCTCCGGTTCGCGCGCTGGCTTGGCCATTCCACCGAAGAACCACAGGTCGATCCCCAGGATCGGGATGCCCAGGCGGCGCGAGACGAGTGCGTGCCCTAGCTCGTGCAGGATCAGCGAGCCGAAATAACCAAGCGCCCCGCCTACCGCGACCACATATGCCGTGCTGCTCGAACCGCCGAGCACTTCATGGAAGTACTGGGAGAGAAAGAAGATCAAGAAAAAGAGCACGAAGAACCAGCTAATGCTGACGCCGATCCTGATGCCGAAGATACGCGCCAACTGGATGCTTCCGCGTGTTTGCATAGATGTTCTACTGGCCATGTATTGATCTTAGGCTCTCGCGGCGTATGGCCCGGCGCAGAGCGGGTCGCCCCCAGGTGCGAACCGGCGGCATTCCTGCCCGCCGGCCGGCTCAGACTCGCGGGCGGTGCGCTTAGTTGCCGCCGGTTGGCTCAGACCTGCGGGCGGTGCGCTTAGTTGCCGCCGGCCGGCTCAGACCTGCGGGCGGTTGCGCTCGATGATCGTCTCAAAGGCGCTTCCCGCCGGCAGCGTGCCGTACTCGAGGCCCCCGTCTCCGCCGAGACGAGAGGCGCAGAAAGCATCGGCTACCGCGGGATCGCCGTGACGCACGAGCAGCGATCCCTGGAGTGCAAGCGCCATGCTCTCCACCACGCGTCGAGCGCGCATCTCAAGGGTGGCGGGGTCTGAGAACTGGCTCTCCAACTTCTTCACATGGGCGTCGAGTCGCGCGTCGGCGCCCTCGGCCTGGCGCACCTCGTGCATGAATACCTCCAGCGAGCGCGGCGTGCGCACGAGCGCCCTCAATACGTCGAGGCTCATCACGTTGCCCGAGCCCTCCCAGATCGAGGCCAGCGGCGCCTCGCGGTACAGGCGCGGCATACCCGACTCCTCGACATACCCGTTACCGCCAAGGCACTCCAGGGACTCGAAGGCGTGGTTTGGGGCTCGCTTGCACACCCAGTACTTGCCGACGGCTGTTGCCAGGCGCTTGAACATATGGGCGTCGCTCAGATCCCCCTCGCGCGTATCGGGTCCCACCGACCCCGTCTCGGCGCCGGCTTCGTCATAGGCACGTGCCAGGCGCATCGCAAGCGCGGTGGCCGCCTCAGACTCCACGCACAGGTCTGCCAGCACGTTGCGCATCAAAGGCTGGTCGATCAAAAGCTTGCCGAACGCCGAGCGGTGGGCTGCGTGGTGGGTGGCGTTTACCACGCCT